>NZ_JBBOBS010000002.1:0-23008 GCF_038000305.1 Paenibacillus sp. FSL H8-0034 | reverse complement strand
TCAGAAAGGACGTCCTCGCGGGCGTCCTTTTTGCTGGTTATTCATTCATGGTGGTTGCTAAAGCCTTGCTATGACTGAGTTTTCAGGAGGCTACTAACGGTATCAGAACATTTTTACCGAGCCTTTTCTACCAATCTCCATGTATAGATGATTATTTCCATTCTGCAACTATCGTCTTTTCATACATAATCTTGCCTTGGATAGTCAACTGGATCGTTATATAAAGTTGGCTTGTATCTCTGTGTATGCTCAGCCTAGATATGAACATACTTACCATGCTATGCAGTAACAGAGGGTTAGTAACCTCCTGATCCAACAGCCCAAGAAATGTTTGAATATCGAACTTCGTCCTAGCTACATACTCTTCAGGCACATGAAAGTCCTCGAAGTTGTCTGACAAACTCTTTAACTCCTGCCTTTTCTCTCCTAAATCATCTTGCATCTCAGCCAACATATCTTGATGATATGGCTTAGCTTTGCCATATTGGATATCTTCCTCGATCAATTGAATTCGTTTAAGCAGGAAAACGAGCTCGTTATCAAGCGTTCTCTTCTGTGCAATCTTATGCTGATTGCTCTCGTTGAAGAATTGCTTGAGCTCGTCATCTAAATTATCGTTCATCATGAGCCGCATTAATGCTATGCGAAGCCGCGTAGCTACAAGCTCCTCGACCTTTTCTTTGTTCCATCCAATGTAGGGGCAGAACTCTTTACCCTTTCGCAGATAACCTCCGCAAACGTAATATTGCTTTCTCCCGCCTTTCATCCGAGTTGATGTAGAGTTACCAATCATCCTAGATCCGCACTTGTCGCAAGTCATCGTACCGCGCAGCCAGAAGGGGGAGGATGGCTTTCGATCAAACGGCTTATGTGTTTCACCGCCACCGTTGTTTCTAAGCTTGGCCGCTTCCTGGCACTGGTCGAACAGTTCCAAGGTAATAATGGCTGGATGAGCGTTCTCCGTAATGATCCATTCCGAACGGTCCCGCCATTTCTTCCCTTTCACTTGATAGTCCTGCTTATTCCAGCACCTTCTTCCAACATACGCTTCATTGAAGATCATAGCTCTAATGGTTGTAGCTGACCATTTCCCGCCTTTCTGGGACGGAATTTGCTGGCGATTAAGCTCGGATGCGATTTTGTGATAACCCATATTCTCATGAGCATACTGGTTGAATATCCAACGAATGATGTCGATTTCTTCCCTTGGCCCAGGCACCCATACTGACTTGGTCTTCTGGTTACCTAGAGCGATATGCTCGGTTCGGAAGCCATATGGTGGAGTACCGCCGTTGCTGTATCCTTCCTTAGCATTCTGCCTCATCCCTTTGCGTACTTCTGTAGCTAAGTTAGCGTTGAAGAACTCAGACATGACCTCCAGCATGCCTTCAAGAAGTTTGTCCTGCGGCGACTCGCCTTCCGTCTGTTCAGTTACAGATATGACCTGTACACCGCATTTCTTGAGCAGTGCCTTGTAGATGATATGATCCTCCCTGTTACGTGAGAAGCGGTCAAACTTGTGAATCAGGATGGCATCGAATGGACGATTGGAACGCTTAGCTATGGAGATCATCTTCTGGAACTCTGGACGATCATCAGTCTTGGCGGACTTCCCTTTCTCCAAGTATTCGTTGGTGATGATCCAGCCCTTTTCTTGGCAATATTGTTGCATGGCTTTCAATTGTGCGGGAATGGATAGCTCTTTCTCAGCTTGCCTTTCGGATGATACTCTTGCGTAAAGGACTACTTTCATTTTGGATACAGCTCCTTTTATATAGTTGTTTTTGGGCATAAAAAAAGCAGGTACACCACAATGGGCATACCTGCGTCATGCTAATTCAATATTTTTTGGAATCCAGAATAATACTTATTTAACGTTTCTGTAGACTGTCTTAAGGCCAATTATTGCGAGGACGATGATAAGTCCTACGAAAACACTTGGCAAGCTGAATGCTTCCCCTCCACCTATTGCTATTCCAATTTTGCTCATTGGTATCACCTCCCCTCAATAGGATCTGATTTAACTGTGCCAAGTTGTTGGCAAATCGAGCTGAAAATGATTTTAGAATGTTCGGATTGAAGGAATTCCTTGATAGGGAATTGCTGTTGCAACACTAAAAGAACAAGCAGTATGTATTGAATCAAGGCTGTGTTTTCGGCGACGAATCCGCCAGGATAGTGCTTGTCTACTAGTTCAAGAAGATGAAAGAAGTTCGGATTAGCTGTGGGACCAGTCAGTGCACTCTCTACTTCATTCCAATACCATCTCAGAGTTTCGATAATTTCGGTAATATCAACAAAATCCTGTTCCTCTGCTTGATGGATTGCTGAGAAAATTCGATCCAGACTCGTCCAATTTACAAGTTCGCCAAACAGAGTATGTGGATCAGTGGTTACTGCAATGTCATTGATACCTAAGAAACTAACCATGTTATCTACTGTCATCATCCTATGTTTGCCGAGATCTGCAACGAAGGCTAACATGCCCTTCGCAAGCTTAATTCTTTGAAGGTATATCCCCCTCATTTCTTCTTCTTCTTCCTTTGATGGTCTACCAGGTCTTTTGGATGGGAGGGAGTCCTCAGCTATTTTTTCTATTGCATTCTCAGCATTATGAGGGTCAGAAACTGCCTGTAGAGTGTCTATAAACTTTGACTCTATTGTTGCAACAAAGCTTCGAAGTGCCTCTTTAAGTTTATCCCACGACACAAGATAACCCTTCCAGTATAAGGTGAAGATTAGTGCTTCCTGCTTGATAGATGACAAACGTTGGATTTCCTTTAGCGTATCTACCGTATGCTCAGAATAGAAAGCAGAAGTTCCTCTAGCTCGTCCTCTACCTCTTACCTCTGAAACAATCAATCCAAGGTTTATATATCTGCGTAATTTACTCTCTGTAAGCGGAATGTTTTCTTCGGCAGCTCTTGCTAAGAGTTCCTTTCGGTTCATTGTAATTCCCCCCTGTTGACTATATATTAGAACGGCAGGGGGAACTAAACAATGGAGTTTCTATACGCAAATGTAAATCATACTTGCTGTCTTCTGTTATTAAGGTGAATTTGTGCTTGATTCCATAAGTTTTCATCAATAATTGCTGGATGGCAGTCTTTGGTGACAATCCACTCTTTAGGGTCATTCTTGCAACCATTCACCTCTGACTTCCTATTCCATGTACGGTATCCTAAGTAAGCATGGTTACTGAGCAGGGACAAGACCGTAGATGGACTCCACCTCCGACCACTTCCTCTTGACGCCTCTAGTTCATTCAACATACGTGGTATCTTTTTACCACCAGCGCCTTCAGCGGCAGCCTGGAATATAAGCTTAACTGTCTGCACCTCCTCGTCTGGACCAAGTACATAGGATACCCTGCTGCCTACTTTATGAAGCCTGTAACCATAGGGAGGTCTTCCACCGCAATGCCATCCTTGAATAGCGTTCTCCTTCATTCCCTTCATCGTTTCATGTTTGAGATTCATGTTATAGAACTCGGATATGACCTCTAGCATTCCTTCTAGTAGGAGGCCGTGTGGTGTATCAGGCTCAGTCGGCTCAGATACGGATAACACAGAAACGCCCTGCTTCTTAAGTAAGGCTTTGAAGACGATATGATCTTCTCTACTGCGGCTGAAGCGGTCGAACTTGTGTACCAGTATGGCTTTGAAGTTCTTGTTTGGCTGTTGCGCCGCGGCGACCATACGTTGGAAGTCTGGCCTGTCTGCATTTTTAGCTGATTTGGCTTCATCCAAGTATTCCTCAACGATAGTCCAGCCTTTGTCCATAGCATGCTTGATAAGTGCTTCTCTTTGTGCAGGGATGGATAGCTCCCGATGGGCTTGCTGTTCTGATGATACCCGAAGATAAGTAACCACATTCATGTTCCTTTACTCCTCTCGATTGATGTTGTTGTGCTGCTGATCATTAGCTCAAATGGGGCCAACTCCTTTCATATCAGCGCATCTCACCGCTGGATTGTTCGCTGTAAACGCAAAAAAGCCCGACTCCGAGTGGAATCAGGCAAGAATATAACTATACAGCAGGTACAAATATAATAAAGAGTTAAAATAATTGATGTTCATTTCAACTTGGCTAAGTTCATTGGAGCTCCTGCCGTTTATACATTGAAAGCACAATAATAATGCATAAATATACATAATGGTGAATGCAGGAGTTTGGAGTGGGTTATGTGGTTGCCTTGTGAATACCTTATTGCCCTGCTCATTCTGAAGGAGTCATTAACTTCATAACATACGTGATCATATACTATAAGATCTTGCTTTAAATGGTTGGTTGCTAACTGTTCTTATGATTGTGCTCTTAGTATGCTTGACTTCATTGATTCATGTAATGTTCTTTTGTATGCTTCTGTGCAATATTAAACATTTGATCCCACTTCTCCTCCCAAATGTACTTTGGCATCCATGGAAAAGCTAAAGGGTACTTATCTACCTTGTTTATATATTCCTTAGATTGAAGAAGAGGGTGTGCTTTCTCAAGGGATTCATCTAGTTCAAAAGTATATGCATCAATTATATTAAGTGTTTCAGAGATAAACCTCATTTTATTGAGATAGTCAAAGTTTCTATCAATCAGGATCGAGTAAAACATTCTTCTGTCACCTCTTGAGTTTTCTTCATAAAGGCAAATACCAAACTTCGTCACAGAGGGTTCGTTATCATCTGTTTGATTTAGTCGTACTTTAGTGTCAGCAACCTTTATACTGATTTCTTTTGGCTCACTTGTGTAATAATCATCAAAGAAAACGGCTATATCGAGATTGAAATCTTTTGATATTGCGTAGATTACTTTTGCTGCTGGATCTTTAGTATCTCCCCGTTCAATTGAAGCGAGTGCAGCTGTTGAAATTACTCCAATCCTAGTTGCGACACTTCTACTACTATAACTTCCTCCAAGGTTGCCTTTAAGCACTTCTCTAATGTATCTGACTCTTTGCCCTATATCTAAAGATTTAAGTGTATAAAAATCAGACTCACTGAGAGTTATAGATTGCTGGTTCACATTCGTCATCTCCTTATTATGTCTATAAAGTATATTATACTGATTTATTTGTATAAAATCAATTCATGAGTTGATATCAATTCATTTATGTGCTATCTTAGAATATAAGACATTAACATAAAGTTGGAAGTTCTCCTACAGTACAATATCAACACATGGTCTCTAACCCCCTTGACCAGTGATTGGTTTGTTTAGTAGTCATTACCTAGTTAATCAAAGAAGCCCAATGAGGGGGGCTATATTAATATAGTTCCTAACCTAAAAGGTTAGGAGGACATACAAGTGAATAATATTTATACAGTGTGTCTCCCGTTAAACGAGGGGGCATATATAGTGAACCATGTAGCTAGTATTAAGAGAGTAAAAATAACAAAGGGAGGAAAGGGTTCTTATTGGACGTACAGCCAAGTAACACAATTTGCGATTAGCTCAAAGCAGTTCTTTGCGATTGATTCTGCTTTGTTATATGCTTCGTTACCTCAGAGGAATACACTCGCGGGGCTTAGCGACAATGCTGCCAGGCTATATTTACTTATACTTTATAGGTCGTCCTTGAAGAAGAACCATGTTTGGGTAGGTCCCAAAGATGCCGCCAAATACATAGGTTTAAAGCGTAAGGAATATGTGAATGCAGTTAATGAATTGGATCAAAAAGGGTTTACAAAACCTGCACCGTGTAAACAGACCAACCATGGTGGATACTGTCGTGATATTCTATCAGTTCCTTATTACGACATGAGCACGGGTGTTTATCAATTAAATCAACAGGTAAGAAGTACAAGTAATAATGTAAGTGCAACATCGTTTGTAATGATACCTGGTATGTTAATTGAAGATAAATGGTTGCATAAGAAAATGAACTTGTCATTAAGGGCAATTAAAGTTTTACTCAAGCTGTATGAGTATAATAATTTAGTTGAATTTGGGGGAGTTAATCCAGCAAAACTGACTAAGGACAGCGCGTACACAGTTCAGATTTGTCCAATGCTCTATCATGATATTGGTCTTAGTGAGGCTGAGTTTAGATCATCATTTGATAGATTAATAAATGTGGGTTTAGTGAGAGAAGTTGATGCTATTATGAGTGTTTATTTGTTAAACCTTGGGGTAGAGTACCGATTCCAGTGTGAAGATTATTGGTTTACTAAAAGTGGGTATTCACTACAAGCTAACTCTAAGGCATTGAAGATATATAGACCCACGTATCAGTATTCAGATGATATTAGTGGCTGGCTAGATAGTATGGTGCAACGGGGGTTTGATGTGGATGCAATCAGCAAATACATTGACAACTAGATCTGTCCAATTGCAATTATTGAGCCCATTACAGCGAGGAAGTACTAAACAAACTATTAAAGCAATGAGGAATCCTGAAGAGGTGCATTATGCAAATCAAATCAGGAGGGCTGCCACTCAGATGATGGATAGTAACAATCTGAGTGCTATAACTTATCCATTGAGCATCTCTATCAGGGTGTATCACGATAGCGCACCTGATGATCCATTGTTGATCATAAAGCTTGTTATGGATGCTCTACAGGGTGTTTGCTATATTAATGACATGCAAGTACAGAGTGTCCATTACGAGCTTTGCGTAGCCTCTAGAAAGGACTATCACATTGAAATCAACTGTGGATCGTTACCTCTTATAGCCGTACAGGGTACAGCACGGGGGAAGAGGTATCCTCTATACTGCGAGGCTGATTTAGCTAGCCTAGAGCAGGCTCATAGCTCTATTGCACAAAGTGTTGCTGCGGCTATAAGTAGTTGTTCTCTACAGCCTATACAACCACTAGACGCTATCAAGGTGGAGATCATGATCTATAATCAAGTTGTGAATGCTGATATCGACAATCTTGCTATGAACTATTGGGATGCATATAAGGCAGAACTGCATATAGCTAATACCAACGTGAGAAGCCTAAAGATTGAACGAGATCAGCAGTCTTTACAACATACTAACTATGTGACTATAGACATGTTTTGATGCTTGATATGGTAAATATACTACATAATATGATTAGCATCAAAACATGCCTCAAACCCTTGGTACGCCTATGTTTATGAGATGTTCAAGCCTTAAAACTGAGGGAACAATACAGTATGCCTGGAGGGGAGAAGGAGAGTGAATTCTCCTCCTATTTAACGAAACGAGTGGTGAATATATGGCTATAAACCAACAATCTTATGAAGCTGATCAGATTATTAATATCGGTCTATATCAGGACAACATGGTATATAAGATTCTAATCGATCGTATTCCAATCCATCTATTTACCCGAAAATCAGCCGTCAACTCTATAAAGCATGGAATGAACAGCGCGAACATACTGCCTTGCAAGAAGCATACTTGTTTCTACTGGAGTACCTGTTTCTTGGCTTCAAATGGTGATATTGATAATATTGATTTTTCTGAGCCATGTTCAATTGAAGTCGGAATTTATCTTCATCATTCTGAAGTTTACTCCATGCATTTTGAGGATCGCCAGAATGATTGCGAGTTGCTGGATAAGCTGTACGAATTAATAATGATTGAAATCAAGCAATATAGATTATCGGGAATGCGTGTTATAGAAGCAGGGGAGTTGGCTCGTCCAAATGTACCGAGATGGAATTATAAGGGATTAGCGCTCAGCTACAGGTATAGTTCAGGTCTTCTATCCACGAAGTTAAACGCCTTATCCGTGCTATCAAAGGCTCCAAATAACTAGCATATTGTTTCTATTTCTGAATGTGGTGAATCTTGGAGTCACTGAATCCCATTAAATTAGTATTCATTGGACTCCAAGATAGGACAAATGGTTGGGTGCTTACTTAAGTGTTATATCATTCCTAGTTCTTTTAGAGACACAAACTGGTCATGGCCAAGTACAATATGATCTAGTACTTCAATGCCTATTATTTCACCAGCCTCCATTAGGCGTATTGTGAGCTGGATATCTTCCTGGCTTGGAGTAGGATCGCCGCTTGGGTGCTGGTGTGCACAAATAATTGAAGCTGCAGCGCGTTTAATCGCCGCACGGAATAGTTCCCTTGGATGAACAATTGCTGCATTCAGGGAACCAATGGATATGATCTCCTTTGCTATGACAGCATTCTTAGTGTTAAGAAATATAGCTATGAAATGCTCTCGCTGCTGGTACATGAGGTCGCTTTTAACGCACTCATAGGCATCTCTAGGCGATTTTATGATGGTAGGGATAATCTGTTCACATTGCATTGCCTTAGCCAGTTGTAGGGCAGATATGATGGCGGTCGCTTTGGATGCACCGATGCCTGGAATCATCTTCAACTCCTCCTCCGAAGCCTCCATTAGTTCAGATAGAGAAGGGAAGCGAGTAAAGATTTGTTCAATCATGTAGCTGCCCGACTTCTCCCTTAATGTGCTTGCTAACAGGTTCTTAATGTTATTATTTATCATAGTATAGCCTCCAATAGTTTGATAGAATGACAAAGGAGCAGCGCATGGGCTACTCCTCTTGTAAGGCAATAAATATTGAGTTACAATTAACGTAGAGTTTTTACTTAGTCGCTCCTTAGTGGGCGGCTTTTTCTATTTGCAATGCTTCAATTTCAAGCTGAACCAGCACGATTCTTGTAAGCATTCGGGTATACATAAACCCTTCGGTAGTTTGCATAGAGGCTTCATCGTCTAGTGCAAGCTTCTGAGCATTAAGCTCTCTCTTTAGCTTTATTAGTTCTTGTAGTCTATCCATGGCTATAGTCAACTTCCTTACTTAGATTTGTTCATATGCGATATTTACTCAGGTCATGAGTGTAGTACTTCTCAAAGTATCGCCTCATGTAATAAGCGGCTAACTCATCCTCTAGTGACCAGCATCTGCGAAAATACACGTACAGGGTTATTCCTTCGATTCTGATACTGCCGTTAACCACAAGTCTTCTTAATAAAATAGTCAAATCTTCTGGTAGTCCTTGATTGATTTGCTCCATATCTATCACCTCCTAATTGTGCTGATGCATCTCACCACCAGTAGTTGTCTCTGTCAACGAAGATAACCCATAACCCCTGATTAAAAGACAAAGACCTGTAACAATCTTCATTGAGGCGTACAGGTCTATGATTCAACATGGGGTGGGGCACGAAACAGCTCATAAAAGCTTTGCATGGTACACCTGGAGGGCATGGAAAATATATATACTTTTTCTTGGTATATAGCCGTCTTTTGCACGATATTATTAGACATGATTGGCGCGGCAAGTACTCATTTGTCTTGCTACAGATTTTTTGTCTGCTTGTATCTGTATTAATTCCTGATGCATATTTGATTTCATGACACTTATAAAGACTAGTAGATCTTTAGTAGTAAGTAGCTAAATGAAGTTCGTAAGCTCCTTCAAATATTTAATCCAGCATCATCCCTTCAATATGAGTACAAGTATGGATGCTGTGATAAAGACTGTCTTCTTGGCTTATAATCTGCTCATATTGCTCAGTTAATTTTTCTAGCATTGGGATAACCTCTCCTTTCTTAATAGATACTGCGTTTAGTCAAATCATCAATAAGGTTACATAGTGCATTCCCTTTTCAATCAGATACAAGGTGTATAGCGGTAGAAGGAAGATGGGTAATTCAAATGTGAAAAAGACCTGCTCTATCGACTTTGATAGAAACAGGTCTTGTTATTTGAATTTAGCTATCCATTAGTGAGGCTATTTAGGAATAGAAAGTGTATGGATCGAGCAACTCAGGAGAGGCCGCTGGCTTTTTGAGTGGAATAACAAGCAGTAAAGTAAGTTAGTCAAGGTCGCGAAGCGTTCAATATAACCTTGACTAGCGACTCTACGCACCAAACACTCTGGCAAATGTCTAGCAAATCATTGCTAGACCTGCCACGCGGCGAGTGAGGGGGTTGTAGGGGGTGTGCTCCCTACGTATCCCCTTTAGGGGACGGAAGGGGGCTTTTAAGACCTTTTAATAGTACCTATCCCAAATCTGTATTAACTAATAATTAGTGAGCTCTAGAGGCTGTCTATGGCTTATCCTACTGGTTATTTGCCATATATCAACACAAAGATGCCTGTCATCTACTTTGAGGATAGAAACAGGCATCATCAAATCAGATCCTACAGGTTACTTCTTATCTTTCCAATCCAGCATTTGCTCTAATTGCTTTAAGATAAACTTATGGTCGTCTACGCCGCGCTTTTGCAACTGCAAAACGATTTTTGTAAGGTGGGTATCCTGATTATTGAAAGAAAGTTGTAAGTGTCGGAATAAATCTTCAAGTGTGATGTTTAAGGCACCCGTAAGTTTAACTAAGCTATCTAAAGTCACATTCTTTTCTGCTCGTTCGATTTGCCCTATGTATGTTGGATGTAAAGAAGCTAAATGTGCTAATTCCTCTTGACTTAAGCCTCTTTCTTTCCGAAAGTTTCGAATTCGTTCGCCCACAAGAGTAAGTACATCACTCATTTATTATCACCTCTATTGGTAAACATAAGTGCAAAGAAGGTTAGCACCAATAGACTGTAGATATAATATTTATATTAATATATACTACAAGTATATATTAATCGTTGGAATATAATGGAGGGATTATTTTGAAGCCGAAATCGCTATTGGGAATATTTGTACTGATTGTCACGACGATGTTAAGTATCCCTGTATCAGCTGCTGTTGTTCCAGAAGAGAAATGGGATACGATGAACGCTTACTTAATAGCAGGAGCCAAGCAGAATGACTTTAATGCTATTATCGAAGACGGGCCCATTGACTATGCCAAATTTGAATGGCCTATCGGTCTTGTCTATGGAGATGAAAACTTCTATGTCATGGATGGAACAAGACTTAGAGTTGTCTCTGACGGTCAGGTGAGTACACTGGCGAACATAGAGAGCTTTAAGGACGACTTCATAGCTAAGGGAATTAAGTACCCCGAGACCTTTGCTCAAACCATTCGAGTGGGAAATATGGTCTATAAGAACGGCAACGTATACATAGGAGCCTTGCTGTCTGACGCTTACTACCCCAAAATCACTGACACGAAAGAAGATAAGGTTCCTAAGCCATTTGAAGGGCAGAGCTACGCAACCATCTGGAAGTACAATGTGGAATCACAGACATTCACCAACCATTTCTGGATGAAGTCGGCTTATAATAGTGGCTATGACGGATTTGCTTTCCATGAGACAGAGACAGGTCTTGATGGAGCGCTATATAACTATCATGGAAATATCGTCTACGACCTTGGCTATGGAAAGCGATTAGGTAGATTGTATGTCGATAATCTAGACAACATATATACGATCTGGTCCACAACGATGTACGACGATGCAGCCTACAAGATTGATAAGAATGGGAAGGTTGAAAAGTTATCCGCTACGAGGAGTATGAACCTGCTTACCGACAACGACGAGCTTTATACAGGCAAGTTCTTTCACAGCGACATGGTCGTCCCAAGGGGTGATGGATCATACCGATACTTCAACGGCGGATCAGGCATGATTGACTTTAAGCCAGGTGAGCTGAAGGGTAAATTACTCTATAACAGTGTATTCTCTAGGACAGTCTTTGACCTGTCTCGTCCTGTAATAGGGCCGCTGGGTATGATCTGCTTCCTTAACGATGACGGTATACGTAGACTTAACTTTGAAGGTGAGACCGTTAAGACCATATGGCAGGATATCTTGACTGTTAAAGGTACGAATATCCCTAATCAGGTAGGCAAAGTTGGAGCCTATACCTTTGACCGAGAAGGTGACATCGTATTCATAGACTGGACAAACAGGCAGCTGAAAGAAGTTAGGTTAGATCTGAATCGTTTGAGATAACAAGGAAGGCCACCAGGATTAGCTATGACTTCTAGTGAAAGTTAAATAAGATTTAATGGAGGTAACAATGAAAGGTTTAGTTTATATTGCTTCACTCGTTCTTGCAATTACTAATTTTTATAAAGCAAAGCAAATATACAACTTTTTAGCCAAGCATAACTTCTTTACTGATCCACATACCAATAAGTTTACGATTGAGAATATCATGTTCTATAGCGGTCTTTTCATCGGAGTTGCATTTTTGCTAAATGCATTTTTGCAATATAAATTCCCTAAAACTGCAATTGGGCTATATCTTATTATTGCTGCAATCTCACTTCAGTCATTTGTTCTAGTAAAGGATGCATACCGTAGCGAGTATGCTATCATGTCCATTAATGTAGTCTTGTGTGTGGTTTTTACAATATCAGTATTAATAAGCTACATAAGGTCAAGAAGAGTGGTTAATACTACAAACTCATCAGAGATTTGATGTTTTGATTCGATAATTTATCAAGACATTTACGAGTTACAATTTACACATCCAGAGATATGTCATAGGGAATATTATATAAGATATCGCGAAGCGAAGGAGGGATTTATGAATAAACAAAGATATGATCTACAAGATATTAGAGATCCTGTTGAGAGGGAGAGGATAAGTCGAGAAATTCAAGAGACTAAACAATGGTGGTCTTCGCCAGGAACCTCTTCTGCAAATATAGAGATGGTATATCTGTCAGAGCATTTATTACTAAATACAGGATTAGAAGACGTAAAGTAGAGTTAGAGGATTAAACTAAGGTTTCATAGTTAAGCCATTTCCATAGCATCCACTAGGGTGCTTTTTCTTGTTTTGTAAAAGTGATCATATATTTGGAAGGGAAAGGTGGATTATTGGCGAATATTAGGCGAATATTGTATAATTATAGTTCCAAAGCCATAGAAGGTGTCCTATGATGACCCAATCTACTTTGTCAAAAGTAATACCTTTGGCTGATGCTTACAAATGGATTTCGTTCGGATCGGTCATTATTGCGGAGCTCGTTGAAGCATATGAACGAGGAAAAGACGAATTGAGAAGAGGCAGTGGAGAATATCAACGAAGAAAGCTACGCAGACTTCAAAAAACATACGTCAAAGCAATTAGAGCAGACGAAATTATATTAACCAGTAGGCTCGATGAACTGTGTTGAGTCGAATTTGAGCGTTTACTAGGTTTGTATTTCTGCGATCAGACCTACAAGGTGAATGAAGTTGGAGTCGGCGTTAATGATAGCCGTGTTGACCTTGTGTTCAAGCCAAGTACTATGCTGATCACAACTTAGCTCCTGAGCCGAAATTTTAAATGTTATATAATTGGGTATCTATAGAAGGAGTGTATGAAAGTTGGAAGTAATCCCTTTGCCGCCATATGCACCTGTTCTGATGGAATCAACCCGTGCTATCGGCTATTCTTTGGAGACAGCCATCGCAGATATTATTGACAACAGTATTACAGCCAACTCAACGCAATTAGATATACATTTTTTCCCTATAGGGAAGCCATACGTTTCGTTAATTGATAACGGGAATGGTATGGGAAGAGAAGAGCTAATAAATGCAATGAGGTACGGAAGCAAGAGTCCCTTAGAGAATAGAGCCGCTACAGATTTAGGGAGATTTGGATTAGGTCTAAAAACCGCATCCATGTCACAGTGTAGAAAGCTAACTGTGATTAGTTTTAAGGGTGGGATCGTGGTAGGTGCTCAATGGGACCTGGACTTTATTGCGTACGAAGCCGATGATTGGTCACTTAAAATATTGGATGAAGACGAAATTCGAGTACTCCCTTTAATAGATGAACTGCTTAGTAATCCTTCAGGAACAATGGTTCTTTGGCAGGAACTCGACAAATTACGAGTGGGAGACAATAATTTCGTTGATAATATGGGCAAACATATGGATCGAGTGAGGGACCACGTATCCCTTGTATTTCATCGCTATATTTTTGGTGAGCCAGGATTGAAGAAGATTCGAATGTGCATCAATAAGGTTCCAATTGATTCAATTGATCCATTCTTAACTGGGAAGAGCACACAAGTTATGGATGAAGAAAGTATTAATATTGAAGGCCAAAAGGTTTTAGTATGCCCTTTCATTTTGCCACATATATCCATACTGTCTGAGGATGAAGTAAAGGTGCTAGGTGGCGATGAGGGTCTTCGTAAACAGCAGGGTTTTTATGTTTACCGAAACAAGAGGCTACTTATTTGGGGAACCTGGTTTAGGTTAATGAGACAAGGAGAGTTATCCAAACTGGCAAGAGTTAGGGTAGATATTCCAAATTCTTTAGATCATTTGTGGACTTTGGATATTAAGAAATCAGTTGCAGTTCCTCCTGAGGTTGTCCGTAAGAATTTAGCTCCTATTATTGAAAAACTGGCAGGGAGCAGTAGGCGCACTTGGACTTATAGGGGGAATAAGGAAACCGACGACTCCAAAATTCATGTTTGGAATCGAATTAAAACCCGTGAGGGGGGAATTGTATACGAGATTAATAAAGACTATCCACTAGTAGAAGCTTTGAGACAACTTGGTGGTCCAAGCAAAAGGATGATAGAACAGTTGCTTACACAAATCGAACGTGGGTTGCCGCTTAATCAACTATATGTGGATCTAACTAGTGATGAACGAGTTCTTAATGAAAACGAACCTTCAAAGACAGACTTGATGCCATTGTTATCTCAATTGTTTGCTGGATGCAGAAATGATCATGAACGCAAAGAAATGGCCGAACGCCTATCGGTTACGGAGCCGTTTGACCAACATCCAGAGTGGCTATCTGAATTTCTTAAGGAGGCAAAATGAACAATGCTAAGTCAAAATGCCCTAATGCTTGAACGATTCATCTCGATCGCTTTGAATACAAAATATCCAATCGAGCCGCCCACTGAAGAACAGTTCATGGAAGAGGCAAACAATCTGCGATCATCCATTCAAGTGTCTGAAGATGAATTCCAACAAGTCATCAGGAACTTGAAGGCAACGTTGCCAATAACAATGGATGTTGGGGTATATATCACAGATCCGAGTGACGACTATCAGTCCTGGCTACCAGCGCGGCGGGCAGAAATAGACTTTTTCTATTGGAACAGATATAGACGATATTTGGAGGACTTAAAGGGTTGGAATGTACGGGTAACATCTAATTTAGATAAAGTATCCTCAGAAATCGTTGATTTAATAGGCGATCCCAAAAGTGAAAAACCATGGTTCCGAAGAGGGCTTGTAATTGGGGATGTGCAGTCAGGGAAAACAGCAAATTATACAGCTATAAGCAATAAGGCTGCAGACGTTGGATATAAAGTCATTATTGTGTTGACGGGTACTCTTGAAAGCCTAAGAAAGCAGACGCAAGAAAGATTAGATAAAGAATTTGCAGGAAGATTAAGCAAACATTTGTTGGGTATTAAAGGGAAGCAGGTAGTAAGAAATGTTTTTGATGGGGTCGGAAAGATAGATGCAAGTAAGAGAATATCTGCGTTCACAACAGTATTGTACGACTTCAACTCCACGATATTAAACAGCAATGACTTAACACTGAAAAACCTTAAAGAGCCAGCGTTGTTTGTAGTGAAGAAAAACAAGACAGTGCTCAGAAGCCTTGAGAGCTGGTTAGCAGCGAACAACGAAGATAGCAATGGTAAAATAGATTTGCCCTTGCTGCTGATTGATGACGAAGCTGACAATGCTTCTGTTAATACTAGAAAAGATGAGGAGGATCCAACGGCAATTAACGCAGCGATATGTTCTATCCTAGGACGGTTTTATAAAGCTGCATATCTAGGTATCACTGCTACGCCGTTTGCGAATATCTTTATTAATCCCGAGGCTGTTGGAGATAAGGCAGAGAATTTATTTCCTAAAGACTTCATTTATGTACTCTCCCCGCCAAGTAATTATATTGGTGCGGATGCGATTTACGGAGAATCACCACAATATTCACATTGTTTGGAGAAAATTGACACAGAGGAGATAGAACAGTACTTCCCCTTTTCACATAAAAAGGATCATGAAGTAGAGGAGTTGCCTCCAAGCATGTATGAAGCTCTAGCCTACTTCTTATTGGCAAATGGGATAAGAGACTTGCGAGGCGATATTACAGAGCACCGTTCAATGCTTATTAATGTTAGCCGATTCACAGACGTCCAAGTAGCCGCAAAGGATCTCATAAACACATGGTTAAATCAAGTCCAGTCAGATTTGAGAAATTTTGCTTCCTTGGATGAAAAGGATTCATTAAATATTCGCTCAATCAGGTACTTAAGACAAGTGTGGGATAAACATGGTCTTGAGGACAAATCTGGAATCAGTTGGGTTGAACTGCAGAAAGGCTATTTGTACAAGGCAGTTGCTCCAATAGAGGTGCGAGCAGTAAACCAAAAAACAGGAGCTGCAAGCCTGGACTATTATAACCATCGAGAGAAAGGCTTCCGAGTAATAGCAGTTGGAGGCATCAGTTTGTCTCGCGGCCTTACATTAGAGGGCTTGTGTGTCAGCTACTTTTACCGCAAATCCCAGATGTATGACACCTTGCTGCAAATGGGACGCTGGTTCGGTTATCGTCCAAAGTATGATGATATTTGCAAGGTATGGATGACAGGGGACGCTATAGATTGGTATGGCTATATTACGGCGGCGGCAAATGAGCTAAAAGACGAAATCAGCAGAATGAACAGGGATCAACAAACTCCAAAAGAATTCGGACTGAAGGTGCGTCAAGACCCCAACTCACTAATTGTTACTGCTAGAAATAAAATGCGGACGGGAACACTTGTAAGCAGACCGATAACTGTATCAGGCAAGCTCCTAGAAACACCTCGATTAAAATCCAATCCTGAGGTTTTGAAGACAAATGAGAGAATATTCAAGGCGTTTCTCGCTAACTTAGATACCGTTGGCAGAGAAAAGAAAGTTAAACAAAACGGAAAGATGTGGGCAGGAATTAGCAAAGAGATTATTGCCGACTTGTTGCGAAGTTTCGATACACATCCTTGGCATCTCTCATTCCAAGGCCGCGCTCTTGCAGAATTTATTGATGATAGTCCAGATATTAATGAATGGGATGTCTTCCTGCCATTTGGTTCTATTAAAGAAGAACATGAACTAGAGGGTGCAAATGGAATCATAAAAATGCAACGGGAAAAACGAATGGTTGATGAAGTAAAAGGCATGATTAGAATTATGGGCACGAAGGTTCGTGTAGGTTCGGGTGGATGTACTCGTGCAGGACTTACAGATGAAGAAATTGATAAGGCGGAAAAATCCTTTAAGCAAGCAACTGGAAAGAAGAATGTTCCAGACAGTGCCTATTTGATCAAGGGTCGAAAACCACTTCTCATGCTGCACGTTATCAAAAGCGAACAAGATGAAGATCAGCCACGCAACGATAAAATACCAGATACTTTGTATGCGATAGGGATAGGTTTGCCTGGGGACGGTATTGTACGTACTGCCAATTATGTCGTTAACCTGGTAGAATTGCGTAATTGGACAGACCTTGATGATGAGGATGATGATGATGATGTTGTTGTCTAGTGAGATCTTGCTTGATAAATGGAACGGAATCGCGCATCATTCAAGTGGCTACGTTAGAATAGATGCAAACCATCCTTTAGAATGGAGTATTGGTTACGAGAGCATTAATCAGAAGTCTTTGCTCTTGATAACTGAACATAAACCGATTGATCTCCATTCATCAAAATCAATACATGTTTCCTGTGCTCAGCGTGCTGTTGACAGCAAATGGGCAATTACATTTAGACTGATTCGATCAGAACAGGAAGATGTATATATTAGACTTTGCTGTGATATAATCGAATTCTCAAGAACACAAAATGATATAGCAGAAGGATTGGAATTCGTCTTAAATCGGTATATTCAGTGGACCAAACTAATGGAATTACAAAAAAGCGGATTGCTATCTGAAGCAGAGAGAAAAGGACTGGTTGGTGAAATTACCTATCTCCAACAGATGATCACTAGTGGTATTGATCCTCTTAATGCTGTCACTAGTTGGATAGGTCCAGAAGGCGCTGATCAAGATTTTGTCGATGAGCATGGGTGGCATGAAGTGAAAGCGCCAGGGATTGGAGCCAAGACAGTATCAATATCGTCCTTAGAGCAACTGGATGCTTTTCCACCAGGTGAGCTAGTCCTATACTTTATTGACAAAACCGCACCTAATGAAGCCAATGCATTTACGTTGCTCAGTAAAGTGATCAGCTTGCGAGAGACGGTCAGACACAGTGCAGTAGCTCTTGAACTGGTCAATAAAAAGTTGCTACAGTATGGGTACATTGATGTTTCAGATTATGCTAAGCAATGGTATCGACTAAGTGGAATAAGACGGTACAGGATTGATGAGCGCTTCCCTAAGCTAGTTAAAGGCAACGTTCCCTCTCAAATCGCTGCAGCTAGCTATCAAATTAGTATTCAGGCCATAGAGGACTGGAAGATAAGCTAAAAGCGGAGGATATTTATGGAACTGCTAGAATTCCGAAAAGAACTGTTGGAGGATGTTCGATCAACAGCTGCGGCGTATGGGGAAGGCTCAAGCGCAGCTTACGTGGGGATAGTGGCTAATTACTTAGTCAATGCGGAAGTTCTGCCCGATTTCGAAGTCGCGTTTTATACTGGAAGTGGATATCGCAATCGTAGGTTGCGGATTGATGGCTATGCATTGGATGAATTTGATTTTACTATGAATTTAGTAGTGGCCGATTACTCTAACGATGATGATCCTAAGAAAATCACAAAATCAGATGCGGAACAAATATTTGAATGGCCTATCAGATTTCTAGATGAGACATACAATAACAACCTTCATATAAAAATTGAGATCAGCAGTGCCGCTGCAGATCTCATCGATATGCTAAAGACTCAAAGAGAAAAAATACGCAAGTATCGCATTCTTCTTTTTACTAATAGGCCCATGAGCGGTAGGATTGAAAGTTTCTCAATTAAGGACTTTGAGGGGATTTCAGTTGAATTTCAGATTTGGGATGTTGAGCGTCTCTTCAAGATGTTTCTTGCGGATTCAGGTCGTGAGAACATTGAGATTGACTTTACTCAATACTCTGATCGGGGGATACCATGCTTAGATACCAATACTGCTAACGAAGGCGAAACCCCTTACAGTTGTTATCTGGGTGTAATTCCTGGAGTGGTTCTGGCTGATGTATATGATCGCTATGGTGCTCAATTACTGGAGGGGAATGTACGATCATTCCTTAGCACCAAGGTCGCAGTGAATAAGAAGATCAGAGAAACTATTCTTACCTCACCTCACATGTTTTTTGCATTTAATAATGGGGTGTCTGCTACAGCTGCTAATGCAGTTATTAAGGAGACTCCAGAAGGTAAGTTCATAACCTCGGTAAAGGATTTTCAAATCATTAATGGTGGACAGACTACGGCTTCATTATCAAATGCACGGTATAAGGACAAGTCGGATCTTAAAGCCATTAGTCTGCAGATAAAGTTAACTGTTATCAATGCTGACCTGGACGAAACACATAATCTAATGCAGAAGATATCCAGATCTTCGAATAGCCAAAACAAAGTTAGTGATGCTGACTTCTTTTCAACGCACCCATTCCATATTCGCATGGAGCAGATATCAAGGAGAATATTTGCCCCAGCTACTGGTGGTGCGCAACATGACACACATTGGTTTTATGAACGTGCGCGAGGTCAATATTTGCAAGCTCAAATGAGAATGACTAAAGCTGAGCGAAATCGATTCCTTACACAGAACCCTAAGCATCAGCTTATTACCAAGACTGACTTCGCAAAAGCGAGAAACTCGTGGCGTGGCTTACCGCATACAGTTAGCAAAGGGGCACAGTCGAATTTCAGTGAGTTTGCAAATTGGGTAGATGATCAATGGTCCGTTTCAGAAGAATCTTTCAACGAAAGATATTTTCAAGAATCGATGGCTCTCTATATTTTGTTCAAGCATGTTGAAAAGTTAGTGACACAGCAAACATGGTATGAGCAGGGGTATAGGGCCAACATCGTTACTTATTCTATAGCATCGCTTGCACACTTAGTTAAAAAGCAGTACCCTAGCAGTACGTTGGACCTACAGATGATATGGAATAAACAAGAGGTTCCAGATGTTATCAGCAACCAGATAGGTATGCTTGCCAAATCGGTGTTGGATTCAATTACAGACCCAAGCAGAGGAGTTGCCAACGTAACACAATGGTGTAAGCGTGAAGCTTGTTGGAATAGAATAAAAGAGTTGGATATAGTGCTTGATGAGAACATAGATTCAGTATTAATAGATATAGAAAATGTGAGGACAGAAGCACGAAGGGCAAGAAAGGACCAAAAGATCGTGAGTGGCATTGAGGCTCAAACCAAAGTTGTCAACTATGGTGCGGATTATTGGAAAAGATTGCTGGCTTTTATAGCAGAGAAGAAAATTCCATTTCGTTCAGAGGTGGATGCATTAAAAATAGCTTGCAAAATGCCCGCGAAGCTGCCAAACTCAGTACATAGCCAAAAGTTGCTTGCCTTGTTGGATAGGGCTGTGTCCGAAGGTTGGAAAGAGGATTGAAGAGAGGTGTGCAGCATTGTATAGAGTACTAGACGTATTTGCGGGTGCTGGCGGCATGAGTTTGGGATTTGCACAAACAAGTCGGTTTAATATTGGTGTAGCAGTTGAAAAGAATGAGAACGCTCAAGCAACTTATGTGCGCAACCATGAACATACTGCTATGTTGAGTGACATATTGGATATCACGGACTATAGTTTATTTCAGCGTGAGTATGGGGATTTTGATGTGATTGTCGGTGGGCCGCCTTGTCAGGGGTTTTCAAATGCTAATCGGCAGAAGAATCATATTCTCAGCCAAAATAATAGTCTAGTTAAGAAGTATGTTGAGGTTATACTAAATCTTAGACCAAAAGCTTTTGTTATGGAGAATGTCAGGATGCTCAAATCAGACATTCATCGTTTTTATTGTTCGCATGATGATGGATTTGAATTTGAACGTTTGGGAATAACAAAACGTGATGAGACCATTTGCATTCTTAATACAGAATGCCCCGTTGCGGGTATAACCGACTATGTTTTCGATCGTCCAGTAGTCGAAGAGATTATATTGTCAGATAAAGCCTTTTACGCATTAAGGTTGTTCCTGAAAAACACCAGCAATGAAGAGAAGAGGGGAAAGACGTTAAAGGACAAAGGGAAGCAATGCATAAAGATAATTGCCCTAATGTCTGCAAGGAGCCCCCAAATTCCCAGACACTATGTCGCATTCGAACAGGCTGCATTGAATGCATTTATCCAGTTCGCTGGGGAGGAAATATCATTTGATGAAGCAGAGCCTTGGATGACTGCATACATTAATGTTCAGCGTCTCTTTCTCCATGCAAAGGAATTATTGGAAAACAACATAATTGTCGATTTGGAATCACTAAGATCAGACCATAGAGGCGTTTACGTTAATGTATGGTCATATTCGGTGATTGATTATATTAGCAAGAGGCTTGGCGAGTCCTATAATATAAGCGACGGTGTTCTTAATGCCGCTTGGTTTGGAGCTCCACAGTTGCGGGAAAGGTACATAGCTGTGGGACTTAGACATGACTTAGGTGTTAAGTCTGAATTGCCTGTTGCGGCGTTTAATGTGGAAGATTATCGTACTGTCTTTGACGCTATTAAGGATCTTGAATCGGTTGAACCAAGCTTTAGCATGGACGAGCCCCCTCTTGTTTTACCTCATGATTATCCAACAACTGAATTAACCGAGGAATTGCGAAATTCCAAAAGGTTGACTAATCATATTGCTACAGATACTCGTGAAGTGGCGAAGAAACGATTTGAGGCGTTACAACAGGGTCAAAATTTCCATGACTTAGACCTAACGCTAATCGAAGATACGTATACAAAGCCAGAAAGGACACAGAATTCTATTTATCTGCGTCTTGAGTATAATAGGCCAAGCGGAACGGTAACCAACGTTCGCAAATCAATGTGGATACATCCTGTTTTACATCGAGCCATAAGCATTCGTGAAGCAGCTAGGTTGCAGACTTTTCCAGATAGTTTCGAATTCATCGGTACAAAGGATTCCCAGTACCAGCAGGTGGGAAATGCAGTTCCCCCAATGTTGGCTATAGCTATAGCAACAAAAGTTGCTCAGTTGCTCGATGCATGCAATTTGGCAGTTAATGAGCAGGGAGGCATTACCTATGGTGGACTCGTTAACGACAGAACAGCGGCGAGAGATGATGTCCAAAATCCGATCAAAGAACACAGTGCCAGAGATGACCGTCAGGAAGTATCTGTATAGCAGGGGATTTCGCTACAGACTGCACGATAAGAAATTGCCTGGCAAACCCGATGTTGTCCTACCGAAATATAAAACTGCAATATTCGTTCAAGGTTGTTTCTGGCATGCGCATGAGGGATGTAAATACCACCGTATTCCGAAGTCCAATACAGATTATTGGTTGAAAAAGATAGGGAACAATATCTCCCGTGATCAACTTAACCAGCAGACTCTTCGAAATTTGGGCTGGAAGGTGGTTGTTGTATGGGAATGTGAATTGAGAAAGGATGCTACTGCAACATGTATGGAACTGGAGAGACAGATTAGATCAAATTTGCAGTAATGGGAGGGATTCTGTATGTTTTATGTACCTGTGGCGGTGTCTTGCTCGTGAAGGTTATTGATTCATACCCAGCAGAAATAGATCCCAATGACAAGTTGGAATATGAAAGGACTTGCACTGTTGAATGCAACGACTGCAAGAAGGTACTAAGTGGTCAAAAGTACGATTGATGTGAAGTTTGAGTGGAGTTTGCTTCGGATGGGTCCAATCAGCATCTCCAATTTTTTAATATGAGTGTAACAGTAAGGACCGTTAAACTATCTATAGTACGACTATAGGTTTTGTCAGAGGAGACATCCATTAAAAGGTGTTTTTTTGTGTAGATTTGTGTATCGAGTATGAAGAATCAGTTAAGTTTATAACTCTAGACTATTTTTCCCACTTCAATGATTTGGCACCGCCCAATCACATTATTCAAAAAACAGGACTAATGAATGCAGATGGTACAATTATTGAATATCCTAAAAACTTGCACGATGGTTGAAAAAGGATAGAAAATAGCCGATTATGCTTGTATATCTTGACTAGGCTACGCTGGAC
>NZ_JBBOBS010000001.1:7980000-8302374 GCF_038000305.1 Paenibacillus sp. FSL H8-0034 | reverse complement strand
GCAAAAAGGACGTCCTCGCGGGCGTCCTTTTTGCGTTTTGTGGAAAGGAAAGACAGGGAGTTGCCCCTATCAGGGGTTCAGCCCGCACGGACCGTTTCGTAAGCGAAGGGAGTATGGCAGCAATATTCACCTCTAGGTAGTCATTGTCGAGTGACCATCGGGAGCAACTTAAATCTGTTTATCTATACTCCCCCTCGTCTCCACCAATACCAGGTAGTTTAATTATTTTGATTTTTCTGAAATTTGTAGAGTAAAGCATTCCATTTTATGGTATCTTATTTTTATGGTGGATGTCATAGTATAGGGGCAGTATTAGGATGATAGGGAATACGACAGAGAAAGAACGGACGATATTTGATCATGCTGGAAATACGATCACGACAGAAGATCGAGAGATTCGAATTGTTGCCAAGTATGAGGCACCTCTGATTGTCGTACTAGGAAATGTGCTTAGCGATGGGGAATGCGATGAGCTAATTAGACATTCTAGGCAACAATTGCAACGTTCAAAAATAGGCGAAGATCATGCGGTCAATCAAATTAGAACGAGTAGTGGGGTATTCTGTGAGGAGAATGAGACGATTATAAGAATCGAGAAGCGACTCTCTCAAATTATGAATATTCCTGTCGAGCATAGTGATGGCTTGCAAGTTTTGCTGTATACTCCTGGCCAAGAGTATCGTCCTCATTATGATTTCTTCACAGAAACGAGTCGAGCGAGTGTCAACAATCGAATTAGTACGCTCGTGATGTATTTGAATGATGTGGAGGAAGGCGGAGAAACGGCGTTCCCCATGCTTAATTTTTCTATTGTTCCTAACAAAGGCATGGCGGTCTACTTCGAATATTTTTATAATAATCATGAATTAAACGACTTCACCTTGCATGCAGGTACGCCAGTGATTAAAGGGGAAAAGTGGGTTGCAACGATGTGGATGAGAAGACAAGCCCTTCGCTTCTCCTAAATGTACGATCATGCACTGAGTGATTTGAAAGCAACGGAAATTCAGGTCGTTACTAATATTCTAGTCACTCTCAAGTCACATCAAAACTGTAGCTACACCCGTAGAAGCTTGTGTGCCGTTATCTTCGGACAGGGGTTCGACTCCCCTCGTCTCCATAAAGCAAAACCACAACCCTTTGGTTGTGGTTTTTTGCTATCTCTATAGAGGAAAGACATTTTTGTAGGCAAGAAAATAAATAATAACTCTCGGTGTATAGAATAGACAATATCTTTTTAAAAAGTTTAAGAAAAGCAAAGTGTAGTTATTTTAAATTAACTAGTCCGTTATTGGTATATTATGGTACAATTACTTTTTGATAAACCATCAAGTAAGAGATTAATATTGAGTTTGGTTTTGGATAAACTGAATCTAAAAATCAAGCCGAAAGATATTCTTACAAGAAATTACGGTTTGACTAAATTATTTTGATTCAAGTCTTTAGGGGCGTCAGGATTAATCCTTTCCGGGTAAATTAGCCTTAGAAATCACGCTTGATTTCAGTGAAAGTACTTATCTATATAAGGAGAAAGGGAATGGATTCTGAAAAAATAATAGCATGGCTCGAAAAAATGGAGAAAGATTTTAGATTCATGGAGTATATTTACTTGTTATATTTTGCAATAGGATTATATTTGTTGGTAGTACCTTCCGAATATGATGCTGTACGAACCTTTGTAGCATATATAAACAATATATTATTTATAGTATGTTTGCTTCAATTTTTATATTATGCAATACGTGTTTTTTTGAATGACAGGAATATAAAATTTATTTTTTTAAAAGGTATTTTAGTATTCATGACAATATTCATAGTTCTGATACGGAATATCTTAGCAAAAGTTATATTGGGTAAAAATGGATATATAACCTCAACGAATGAACTGGGTAGTATAAGTATCTGGTTGATTATTATAAGTTGTATGTTTTTTTCGGTAATTTTAATAAAACATGCAAAGTTAAATGGATTTTGGAAAAATCATTGGGTCTCATTGGTTCTTTGTTTATATTTATTGGTGGGTTATACATTTGCTTTAGTCTATTATGCATGTGACTATTATTTAATTGATACATATTCAGAAACTTTTTCTTATAGCGATAAATTAGAGAAGGATATAAGGTCACGAAATTTTCTTAATAGCAATGATCTAACTATAAATAGCTTTCAGAAAAATAATATAAAATCAATTATTAATAGTGGCAAAGATAATATTGAATATATGAATGTTGATGTAGGCGGACAAGATATACTTCTCACAGATGAAAAAATAGGGAGGAATTGGGCTGGGTATTATTACGAAAACCTAGTTGATAATTATAATAGCTATGCTATAGAAAGCAAAACTCCCTTGAAATTGACTTTCGGAAATTTAAATAGAAATAGCGTGAGTACTGGAAGGAATTATACAAATCTATTAAATAAGGACTATGTACTAGTAAAAATAGTCTTATTTATTTCACCTATTAAAGGGGTATTTTCTCAACTTCCTAATGCTATATTGCTAACTGATTACAATGTCACTTTAATATCAAAATCTGAAAAAGTGAAAGAATTGTACTTAGTATTTGAAAGTGATAATTTTGATAACTATACGTTTACAGCGTCAGAATTGGGTGTTAATATCTTTTTAAATTGTTTATCAGAGTCGAACACACTTTTAGATTCTATGATATCTGATATGATAATATCGAATAATCGTCAAAGTTCTAACAGTTTATTTGATTATATATATTACAGTGCTGTTGTAATAACAACTATAGGTTTTGGTGATATCACACCTATTAGTATGCTGGTGAGAACACTAACTGTAATAGAGGCTTTCATAGGACTAATTATAATGGGGTTGTTTTTGGCTAAAGCATTTGAGAGTAAACCGGCGATGAATAATGTTCAACTCCAAGCGGAACTGCAAAAGTATGCAAGAGATTTGGGTGAGACTGGACGAGACCATTTGTATGGATATGGTGTGGTCTCGCTGGTGAAAGCAGCCGCGCCGAGCATCGCCACGCAGCCGACGAGTGCAACGGTGAACGTGGGTGACAGTAGCCCGACCATGAGCGTAGCAGCGACAGCAAGTGACGGCGGAACGCTGAGCTACCAGTGGTGTAGCAATACGACGAACATCACCAGCGGAGGTACACCGATTACGAATGCAACAAGCGCATCATATGTGGTACCGACGGCAACGGCGGGAACGACCTACTACTACGTTATCGTGACGAACACGAACAATAGCGCGACAGGCAGCAATACGGCCACGACCACGAGCAACGTAGCCACCGTTACGGTGAACGAGCTAGTGAACGCGGCAACGCCGAGCATCGATACGCAGACGACGGGAGCAACGGTGAACGTGGGCACCTTAAGCGTAGTGGCTAGTGTGAGTGACGGCGGAACGTTGAGCTACCAGTGGTGTAGCAATACGACGAACAGTATTACCGGCGGCGTCGAGATAACGAATGCAACAAACGCATCGTATGCGGTGCCGACGACAACAGCGGGAACGACCTACTACTATGTCATCGTTACGAATACGAGTAACAGTGCAACAGGCAGCAAGACGGCAACAGCAACAAGTAGCGCAGCCGTGGTGAATGATGTAGTGTCGCAAGACGCAAGCTTGAGCAGTTTGAACCTGTCGAGTGGAGTGCTAAGCCCAGCGTTTGCTTCGTATACGACGAACTACACCGCGACCGTACCTAATGATGTTTCCGTTACCGAAGTCACCTGCAATACTGCTGACAGCCATGCAACTGTGGAATTACGGCTGGATGGAGCTTCGGTTAACAATCCAGTTAAGCTGAGCGTAGGTTCTAATATCATAAGCGTTGTTGTTACCGCTCAGGATAGCACGCCGAAGACGTACAACGTGACTGTTACACGTGCAGCTTCCAATAATGCAGTCTTAAGTTCGCTGAACTTAAGCGGCATTACGCTAGATCAAGCGCTGCTTGACGATGTCTACGCCTACACCGCGTCCGTGCCTTATGATGTTTCTGTTACTACAGCTACGTACGCAGCTACGGAAAGTCATGCGACCGTTGCTTTGAGTCTAAATGGGACACCGGTTGATAACCCGATAAGTTTAGATGTGGGGGACAATATCATTAGTTTTGTAGTGACTGCACAGGATGGAACGGTGCAGACCTATACAGTCACTGTTACGCGGGAACCCCAATTGGACACGAATATCCCCGTGTCAAATGCAAGTGAAACCATGTACGTCGGAGACTCCCTTCAATTTAATGCAAAAGTAACTCCTGACAATGTAACGGATAAAACCTTTAGCTGGTCGGTAGTTCCGGGTAGAAGGGCGGCAACGATCAGCGATGATGAATTGCTCGTGGCCACTCAAGTAGGCACGGTTACTGTTCAGGCAACTGCACATGATGGCTCCGGTATTGTAGGAAGCAAAGTCATTACGATCTCTAAAAGATCTACTAACAGCGGTAGTCATACTACTTCTCCTACTGACATTGAACCGACTCCTGAATTTGTGCAGAATCCAGATTCGACAACAAATTCTACAACAGATGTGTTTAGGTCGAATGTAGTACAGGGTGACATGAATGTGGTTAAAAACATCGAAATGCGGATTCAGGAAGCTAAAACAGATCCGACTGTGGCTAATTTTTCGGACATTAATTGGGCTGAAAAGACGATCGATACTTTCGTAAAACTGCATGTAATTGAAGGTTACGATGATGGCACGTTCAAGCCGAATGGGAATATCACACGCGCTGAATTTGCAGTGATTCTGAACCGAGTATTCGATATTAATGCTGGCGACAATACTAATGTTGAATTGAGGGACGCTGGCAGCCATTGGGCAAAAGACGCAATCGAGAAACTTGTAAAGGCGGGAATAATCAGCTGCTACGATGATGGTACGTTCAAGCCTGATAAAACGATTACACGCGAGGAAATGGTAGTCATGTTGTCCCGCTTAGTAAATTTTGACAATGTGATGAAGGATGCAACAAAAGGCAATTTCAACGATCTGGTGCGGTCTTATGCTGCAAACGAGATTAAAGCTGAAGCACAAGCGGGTATCATTAGTGGTAAAGGGGAAGGAAAACTTGATCCCCCAAAGTAATGCCACACGTGTAGAAGCCTTGCAGATCATCTTGAATGCACTGGAACTCAAACTGCAAATAGAAGACGCTGTTGGATTCGCTCAACTAATATCGTTCCTCTGAAAAAATCAGTTCAAACATACTCTTGCGCCTTAGAATCCTTCAGCATCGTTGTTGAACAAGGTTACGTAATTTTTAAGGTGATTGGGGCCGGGTGCTAGCTTAAGTCGCCTGCCCAAACATCCTCATCATCACGTGACGCCAAATTGTGGATTTACTGATCCTCCCCTCGTCTCCATAAAGCTTATCAGAAAGGACGTCCTCGCGGGCGTCTTTTTTGCGTTGTGGAAAGGAAAGACAGTGAGTTGCCCCTATCAGGGGTTCAGTCCGCACGGACCGCAGCGTAAGCGAAGGGAGCGTGGGACCAATATTCACCGCTAAGGTAGTCATTGTCGAGTGAGCATCGGGAGCAACTTAAATCTGTTTATCGATACACCCCTCGCCTCCACCAATATCAGGTAGTTTAATTATTTTGATTTTTCTGAAATTTGCAGAGTAAAGTATTCCATTTTATGGTATCGTATTTTTATGGTGGATGTCATAGTATAGGGGCAGTATTAGGATGATAGAGAGTACGACAGAGAAAGAACGGACGATATTTGATCATGCTGGAAATACGATCACGACAGAAGATCGAGAGATTCGAATTCTTGCCAAGTATGAGGCACCTCTAATTGTCGTACTAGGAAATGTGCTTAGCAATGAGGAATGCGATGAGCTAATTAGACATTCTAGGCAACAATTGCAACGTTCAAAAATAGGCGAAGATCATGCGGTCAATCAAATTAGAACGAGTAGTGGGGTATTCTGTGAGGAAAATGAGACGATTACAAGAATCGAGAAGCGACTCTCTCAAATTATGAATGTTCCTGTCGAGCATAGTGATGGCTTGCAAGTTTTGCTGTATACTCCTGGCCAAGAGTATCGTCCTCATTATGATTTCTTCACAGAAACGAGTCGAGCAAGTGCCAACAATCGAATTAGTACGCTCGTGATGTATTTGAATGATGTGGAAGAAGGCGGAGAAACGGCGTTCCCCATGCTTAATTTTTCTATTGTTCCTAACAAAGGCATGGCGGTCTACTTCGAATATTTTTATAATAATCATAAATTAAACGACTTCACCTGGCATGCAGGTACGCCAGTGATTAAAGGGGAAAAGTGGGTTGCAACGATGTGGATGAGAAGACAAGCCTTTCGCTTCTCCTAAATGTATGATTATGTAGTGAGTGATTTGGAAGCAATGGAATGTCAGGTTGCTACTAATTCTAGTCACTCTCAAGTCACATCAAAGAGAGACACCTTCAGAGTGTCTCTTGTTTGTCTTTGTGGAGAAGAGGGGCGTCGGACCCTGTCCGAAGATAACCGCACACAAGCTTCTACGGGTGTAGCTACAGTTTTGCGTTGAGTATAGTTAAAAATTCAAAATGAAATAATATGATCTATATGTTATAATTAAAAAGAACAATGAGTATACTTGTAATAAATCGGGGGCAGATTTGTACAATATATTGTTTTATGAAGATGAAGAGGGTAACAAGCCTGTTGAGGATTTTATTGATGAGCTTGATGGTGCTGCCCACAATAATAAGAATGCTAGGGTTCAACTAGAGCAAATTATCTATTGCTTGAATCGGTTAGAAGATAAAGGAACGCGAGCGGGTGAGAAGTTTACAAAACGGATCTCAGGTGATATATGGGAGCTGCGTCCTGGTAATAACCGCATACTATTCATTGGCTGGAACGGGAATCATTTTGTTCTGCTACATCACTTTGGCAAATCCACCCAAAAGACACCTCCGAGGGAAATTGCAATTGCTGAAAGACGAATGGAGAAATGGCTTTCTAGAAAGCGGAAGGAGTGATCGATTATGAAAAGCTGGAGCGAAAAAAAGAAGGAATTAAAGTCCATAGATCCCATGAGGATGAATGAGCTTGAAGCGGTCGCACAATTAGTGAATGCCATCCACCAAAGACGAGTTGAGTTAGGTTGGACGCAAAAGGAACTAGCCGTTAAAGTGGGTCTTCATCAGGAGTCCATTGCTCGTATCGAAAATGGCGGATCAATACCTCGTTTAGATACAGTATTTAAGTTAGCACTTGCTCTAGGTATGAAGTTAAGTTTGCATGGTATGGAAGAGGCTGCGGCAGCTAGTGTAGGCTAAAAAATTATGTCAGAGTGATACTAGGGTGACATCAAAACTGTAGCTACACCCGTAGCATCTTGTGTGCGGTTATTTTTGGACAGGGGTTCGACTTGGTGTTAGTGAAATAGACCTGCATCGGACATTGTCTGATCGGGTTTTATTTATATAATGGAGTGGACAGATTCTGCTGGAGGTGGCGAGATGCGCTGGGAAGAAGTACGGGAACAATTTCCCGATGAATGGGTTGTCTGCGAAGCATTGGCATCGCGTTCCGAGGATGGGTACTGGTATATTGATGAAGTAGCTGCATCGGGAGAGACCAACTAGAGAATATGGTTTTTTTCACACCTCACGGGAAAACCTGCAGCTTCGTGAAAAATGGTCAGGGGTACGAGGGTCAAGATGATTATTGATATAATAGATGGATTACCTTTTGTGCGGTGGCCATTCGTTACCGTAACCAGGAGCTTGTTTTGAAGCAGGTATTACTAGATACAGGTTCCGCAGGAACTGTTTTTAACGCTGATCTTGTAGATGAAATCGGTGTTAGAGTGGAAGTCGGGGGATTTTTCAAATACGATTAGAGGCGTGGGTGGTGTAGAGGTTGTGTATTCCAAGCGCTTTGATTTTGTTCGAATTGGAGGAGTTTTGTTGCAAGGATTGAAGTCGAGATAGGTGAGATGAGGATAGTCATACGGGAATGAACTAAGCCGCGTTGCTAAAAAACCCCAGCATTATTCCGCGACGAATTGTGGATTTGCCGAACCACGGCTCTTCTCCATACTGCAAATCTACAACAACGAAAAGGAGCTTTGCCACTGAAGTACGGTGGCAGGCTCCTTTTTGCGTTACACGGCATCGGCGATGAGGAATATTTTAGAAATAATAGGTAAAAGGGCGTTTCACTTTTGGGCTGTTTTCAGAACGGATTAAAGTCAATGTAAAGGCAATGGTCTTTCAGAATTCTTTCATAGTGCTCTGTTATACTATCAAACATTGAAACCAATTCAGTAACCGCATCTAGAAAAAGTGCCCAAATTACCATGAATCCACCATTTGCATCGTGTAGCCATTTATGGGGTGCAATCGGATAAAGCGGGAACTGGAACTGTGGGGGAATTTTACTTAGAGGGGGAAAAGGAATAATGGGAAATCCATGGTTTCAGAGACACGACATCAATAATGGTAACAGGGGGAAATTATGGTCAATATAAGTATGAAAAAAAGTTTGTTGCTGCTTGTTACAGCCCTACTATGTTTGCTTCCTTTTTTGAGCAGATCGGCACATGCTGATCGTAATGTCGATTATGGAGAACTGGTAGTTTCGGTTTTAGTAGACGGAGTATGGATCGAGCAGGGGTCGCTGTCTTACGGTCGGTTTGTTTCTGAAAAATCGCTTCAACTGAGCGGCACTCAAGCAGACGAGCCCGCGTTAATCAGGGTGCTGCAGCAAGGAGGCGGAAAATCACATCTTGATTCCGTTTTACTTGGAACTCAATCTCCAATTGAGGTTAACGGGGATACAGTTACATCTGTTCGCAAGCTAGCTGCTGCAGACCAAGATTTAATCAATGTCGAAGCATCCGGCGTGATTTTGAAGTTTGCTAGTGGTAATCCCAGCAGAATTTTAAAAATAGATGCGCGTGTTGAACCGGAAGTCATTAGCACCATTCCTTTTCATTATCCAACCAGTAATTTATATAAGGACTTTGATCTCAATTCCGAGTATTATACCTATCCAATTAACTCTTCTCGGGGAAGTCTCGTAATGGACGGGCAATTAAATGAGATCTCTTTGCAAGCGCCGTTCTTTCAGCAGTACACCGTACCGGATTCCGGTCATCCCGATGGTGTAACGTATGGATGGGTATGGAATGACGATGAAAATTTGTATGTCGTCATTGATTTTACTCCTGACAATACATTTGACGGGGATGCGGACTATACGAAGGTTTATGTGAAAACGAACTCCGGCGTCAAGGAATTTAAGGTATCCGTTCCTGAAACGACCTGGGGCCAACAATTTTTTACGTATACAGACAAGGTATCTTATCAGCATAAAGTATACGAGTACCAAATTCCTTTAACAAACCTGGAAATTGCGGCGGATCAAACAGAACTTCAACTGGGCTTTGCAGCCTATGGGACGGCCGCCGCCGGTAATGCAACAGACAATGATCAGTCTCATGCTGGTATTGACGGCAGAGATATTTCCGTTGAATGGGTGGAACATCACTATAGCCTTGATCCGGACAGACAGAATTATACGTTTGATATATATATTTTGCCATCAGGAGTTGCGCCCAATCGTGCTATCCATACGCCGATCAAAGCTTCTATCCCTTACGGGATCGATGCTCTGAATACTTGGAATTGGACAGGCTCTTCCACTGATACTCGGGACAGCACGGGAATTCCACTGGCCGGAGGCGATTATAAGGTTTTCGTTTATATAAATTTTTCTCCTGTGTCTGGTGCTTGGGTCGATGTTAGCGGCCATTCGATAACGCTCCAATCCGATGTTGATGCTTCTAAATTTGCCGTTGTAGACAACTACACGGGAACGCAGGACAAGCTCCAAAGCGCTGTGAATGCAGTAGGAGCAAATTTGCCGGTAAAAGCTTATTTATGGACCGATAGCAACTCCAATGGCACAATTGATCCCGGTGAGTTAGGATCAGCCATCTTTCTTGGAACGAGCGCTGCTGACGGGTCGGTGGCCGCGGCCGACATCGGCGATTTAGTCGCCGGAACCTATAAGTTTATCATCACCTCAACTGATAACGGAATCGAATCGATCAAAGATGCAGCACATGCCGTTACGGTTACCTTAACTAAGGGCGTGCTTCCTTTGGATGTGACGTTGAACAGCATATTGAGCAGCAATCCGACGGCCGGAGTTGCCAAAGTAGGCGACACCGTAACCGTGACGTTTACGTCCAATAGGGAGCTTAGCGCTCTTCCGAACGTATACATCGGTGATTATGGAACTGCAATACCCGCTACGAGCGTTAGCGGCAACGTATACAGCGCAGCGCGTACGTTTACGGCTAGTGACAACGAAGGGGATGTATTTATTTACTTCTCTGCAAGTGCTCCCGGCGTTACAAATAAAACAGTGAATACGACAATGGACAGCAGCGGTAACCGTGTAAATTTCGACAAAACATCTCCTACAGGAACATTGAGCATTAACGGTGGAGCGGCGGTGGCCGACACGGTATCAGTTACTCTGACGGTGACAGGTGAAGATCCCGATGGGATAGGAGCTGTTTATACTAAAGCGGAAAAGCAGCCGATATGGCTTGCGTCAACTAACGATTTGATCCTGCGGGAACTGGCTGCTTCCATGAAACTGGCAGCTGCATTGCCTCCAACCGTTCCAGGAACAGGCAATGTCCAGATGTCGTTCTCCAACGACGAGGTGAGCTGGAGCGCGTGGGAGCCGGTTGCCGGAACGAAGCCATGGACATTATCAGCAGGCAACGGCACCAAAACGGTGTACATGAAGCTCAAGGATGCAGCAGGCAATGAGACGGCGACAGCAATTATCGCCTCCATCGAATTGCAGGAAGCAACGCCTCTGGATGTGACGTTGAATAGCATATTGAGCAGCAATCCCATGGCTGGAGTTGCTAAAGCAGGCGACACCGTGACCGTGACGTTTACGTCCAATAGAGAGCTTAGTGCTCTTCCGAACGTATACATCGGTGATTATGGAACTGCAATACCCGCCACGAGCGTTAGCGGCAACGTGTACAGTGCAGCGCGTACGTTCACGGCTAGTGACAGCGAAGGGGATGTATTTATTTACTTCTCTGCAAGTGCTCCCGGCGGTGCAAGTAAAACAGTGAATACGACAACGGACAGCAGTGGTAACCGTGTAAATTTCGACAAAACATCTCCTGCAGGAACATTAAGCATTAACAGCGGAGCGGCGACGACCAACTCGGTATCGGTTACTTTGACGGTGACAGGTGAAGATCCCGGTGGGATAGGAGCTATTTATACTAAAGCGGAAAAGCAGCCGATATGGCTTGCGTCAACTAACGATTTGATCCTGCGGGAACTGGCTGCTTCCATGAAACTGGCAGCTGCGCTGCCTCCATCCGTTCCAGGAACAGGCCATGTCCAGATGTCGTTCTCCAACGACGAGGTGAGCTGGAGCGCGTGGGAGCCGGTTGCCGGAACGAAGCCATGGACATTATCAGTAGGCATCGGCACCAAAACGGTGTACATGAAGCTCAAGGATGCAGCAGGCAATGAGACGGCGACAGCAATTACCGCCTCCATCGAATTGAGATTGCAGGAGTCTTCTTCTTCCGGAGGAAGCGACAGCTATCAGCAAAGTGAACCGATTACAGTCAATGAACCGAGCACAGTCAATGTGGAAATGGAAGACGTGAAGCCAGAAACGGCGAAGCAGCACAAAGCGTATATTTCAGGTTATCCCGACGGTACATTCGGTCCGGAAAAAAGCATTACCCGCGCTGAAATGGCAACCCTGCTGTTCAGAACATTCGAGAAAGCAGCCAACAAAACCCACTTCACTTACACTGATGTCGCTTCGACCCACTGGGCCCAAGAGGCTATCGAGCAAGTGACGAAAATGGGCTTGATGGAAGGTTATGAGGATGGAAGTTTCAAAGCGGAGCAGATGATTACCCGTGCTGAAATTGCAGTGATCTTATCTCGATTGTCAAGCAACACCCTAAGCAGCGGCGAAAGCTTTCCGGATGTAAAAGGGCATTGGGCACAAACAGCCATTGAGCAGTTGAAAGCGACTGGCATCATCAGTGGTTATGCGGACGGTACGTTCCGTCCTGAGCAGACATTGAAGCGTGCAGAGGTGGTTGCGATGATCAATAGGTTGCTAGGTCGAGGGCCGTTAACCACTATGGCCGCTATATGGTCGGATGTTCCGAATGATCACTGGGCATTTGGACAAATTCAGGAAGCATCAATCGATCATGCTGCTGAGTAAAGGCAAATAACAATTAAACAATCGATACCGTTGTCTTTGAGGGAGCCGCTTAAGTGCGTTTAAGTGGGTCTCCTCAAGAATCTTCAGTTTTTACGCTGCGGTGAATTGTGGATTTGCTACACAACGATTCGTCTCCATACTGCTTATTAGAACGGACGTCCTCGCGGGCGTCCTTTTTGCCGCTTATTCATTCATGGCGGTTGCTAAAGCCTTGGTATGACTGAATTTCTCATATTTAATAATAAGGATAAGAAGATATTCGAAAACTGTTTAATTCTATACGTCCTTGTAAAGGTTTCATAAATTGGTTATACGGAATTGGAACATGAGATAAGACTCAGAGCCAGACAGAGCTGTTAGAGGCACTTAAGGAAAAGGTAAGCGTAAGACAAGAAAACAGTCCAAATCATGCATCTACGTAAAAGCATGTGTGCCGTTATCTTCGGACAGGAGCTCGTCTCTGTGTTAGTGAAATGGACCTGAATCGCGCGTTGTCCGATCAGGTTTTATTTGGGATATAATGGGGTGGACAGATTCTGCTGGAGGTGGCGAAATGCGTTGGGAAGAAGTGCAAGAACGGTTCCCGGAAGAATGGGTGGTGTTGGAAGCAACGAAGGCGCATTCAAAAGAAGGACACCGCTATATAGAGGAAGTCGTCGTTATTGATGCTTTTGGGGATTCAACCAAGGCACGACGGAGGTACAGTGAGTGAATTGCATCGAGAAGAACCTCATCGGGAATATTGCTTTTTTCATACCTCTCGCCCCGAGCTAGTAGCGCGTGAACGTTATGTGGGAATACGTGGTCCGAGATGAGGATTCATTTACAGCACGGGTTTCCTTTTGTAAGCATTAAGATCGTGTTTAAAGGATATGAATTAAGAATGGATAACGTGCTTCTGGACACAGGCTCGGCAAATACGCTTTTCAATGCTGATTTGGTTCGAGATATTGGAGTGGTTCCAGAAGGAAGCGATGCTGTTGACACGATCCGAGGCGTAGGTGGGATTGAGTATGTCTACACAAAGATTCTCGATGCGATTCATTTCGGTAACTTTAGTATAGAGGAATTCCAGGTCGAGATTGGAAGTATGGATTATGGCATGGACATTGACGGAATCATTGGTTTTTTATGATGGCGGCAGGACTTGTGATTGATACCAAGTTGATGTTGATGGCTGTCAAATCTGACTGGTGATATTTTTCGTGTTTTGCTTTATTGGCCCTTGGTCAATGGGGGTGGACCGCGCGGAATGATGTGAGAACAGAGGAGATGGCAAGGGCCTGTTCTGCTAAGGTTGTCATCAGTGAGTGGAGTTTGTCGCTGTTTTTTTTGCATGGGTTGAGGAGATAGGAGGTGGGGATTAACCAGGTTGGAATACCAGACGGAATACAATAATAAATAAAGCTTGAAATGTAGTGCAGCTCCTATGAAGCTAAGGCTTCCTTCGTAATCTTTTCAATGTCGATAGGTGATCTTGATCCTTCGCTAACAATATCAGGTAAAATATGATGAAGAAAATAGTTAACACAATGGAGTTTGATCCCTTTAATTTTTATAAGAGCAGTTCGATACATGATGATAAATTCTTTTTCTGTATTCCCAAGCTGCAGCTCAGTGAAGGCCTCATAGATCTGATCGAGTTTATCAGCAACCTCCAATATTTTTCCCTCTACTGAATCATCTTTGCCCTCACGCAGTTGTCTACGAAATATGTGCTGGAATTCTTGTGGAATATGATCATCAATGAAATGAGCGACCATGCCTTCTTCTACTTTTTGCAGCATGGCTCGAAGCTCCAGTGAATAGTGCTTCACAGGTGTTTTAATATCTCCAATAAAAATTTCACCGTAATCATGACTGCTGGTTATTTCGTATAGTTTTTTCCAATCCACAATGACCCCATTACTTTCTTCAATATCAGCTAATGTTTTGGCATATTGAACTACCTTCCAGGAATGAGCAGATACACTATGCTCCTGAAATTTGAATTTGCCTGGGCAACGAATAATTCTCTCTAAATCGGTTAGTGATTGGAAATACGTATGAATCCCCATAGTTTAGTTCCTCTCTTTTGATGTTTGCGTGATGTTATATGTAAAGTATACAATCTATTTGTTATTGGATAATTAACTCTAATTGGTAGTTGTTTCAATTTAAATTCCGAGTTCATTAGTGTTCGGTACATCCAATTTGTGACTATACCCTTGGAAGTCTATGTGGCGTTATCTTCGGAAGGGGGGGTGCCATATGTATAACCGAAAGGGACATCCGCGGAGACGTCCCTTTTAAGTTTGCATTTTCTTGTTGCTCAAACAGGAAGGCCTGCAGCATAAAATTTTATATTTTCAATACGATAAGATACAATATAGTCATATCAAATGAATAGAAGAAGGGAAATGAGAATGGATTTTGCAAAAAAGCTAGGAGAATTGAACATCCAGCATGCGATAAAAGGCGAACTTAGAACAAAGCTGAAGGATAATCTGCAAGTCCTTACAAAGGAGCGATTAAGCTTACTTGCTTCCGGTTACGAGCTTCCAGGTCGATCCAAGATGAAGAAGCAGGACCTTGCAGATGCGCTTTATCAGCACATTATGGATGTCAATGTAGTAAGAGCGGTCTTATTAATTGCGAAAACGGAGGAATGGGAATTAATAAATAGGCTTCTAAAGGTTGCTTATATTCAAGATGACACGCTGTATCCAGGGATGTATTTGTATTTGATGGAGAAAGGCCTACTGTATTCCTTTTATAAAGAAGAGAAAATGTATTTCTTAATTCCTGAGGAGGTCAAGGAGGCATATCGCAGCATACCTTTGAAAGCTTTCCTTGAAGACCGTGACCGCTCACAGTTAATTTTACAGTATATCAATGCATCAGCTAATTTATATGGGATCTGTCCACAGGACAAGGTCATCGAAATTTTTAATTCACAAAATAAGTGTCAATTGACTGAGACCGAGTTATATGATGTTTACGCCAAGATTTCAAGCAGGTCTCAGACGTGGTACTTAAAAAACGGTGATGTCATTGATGAGTATTTTGATTACGATAACAATGATGAGAAAGATACACTTCTTGAGGGCGCTAAGGATAAACCTTACTATATTCCAGACAAGCGGGAGTTTCTAAAGTACGCAGAGTCGGATTATTTCGAAAAGACACCCCAGTTGGCCAGTTTGTATACATATATTTTACAGCACCTATGCAAGGATAAATTGCTTGTAGAATCCCTTGTGGATGATATTCAACTTGCTTGTTCTATGGAAGAGCCGTTAGCTGCAATCATGGATGAGTTTGAGCGAAGAAATATTCGTTTCAATAAAAAGGAGCAGCTACAGGCGATTCTGCCATTGATTATAGATGTCTATAATCATACTAGGATATGGTCTAATCGTGGGCATACACCTGCCGAGCTAGGTTCGAGCTCCAGTCAGACAGCAAATAATAACAATGTTATCTATCTTGACCAGCAAGCCGTATCTGTTAAAGTGGGGAGGAATGAGCCCTGCCCATGCGGGAGCGGGAAGAAGTATAAGAAATGCTGTGGCCAGTGAGACGTGATGGGCGGAAGCTATATGGGTTATATCAAAACCATAATAGCAACGAAGAAATTTATGTGCTGTTCAGGTTCGATTTCCCTCGTCTCCATACTGCAAATCCATAAAAACAAAGGAGCTTTGCCACTGAAGCGCTGTGGCAGGCTCCTTTTTGCGTTGCATGGCTTCACTGCCCAAGATGAACAGCCCTGCATAATCTAAACTTTAGGCAGCTGTACGCTGCAGATGGGTCACGAAATGGATCGGATTTTCATTTCCATAAAGCTTATGAAAAAGGACGTCCTCGCCGGGTGTCTTTCTAAAGTAGGTACTTACGTACCGTCCATGGAGGAGAGCTCGCAGCGTTGTTCGCGCGGCCAGTTTTGAAGAATTGTTGGTGAAGAGAAAAATATGTAAAAAGAAGGAAGGTGGAGTAAAGTGTCGAATGGTTGAATATTATGACACGATATCAATTAGGAGGCAATGTGGATGTCAGCAGAAACTAAAAGTATTTTGGAATGGACCTTGGTAGCGGAGTGTCCCATTCCGCAAGATGTTAATGCTATATTGGTGACCGGGGAAGTAGCGGTTGCTGCTTATAAAACGTTTCGGGACGCTGCAGTTTTCACTAATAAAAGGCTGATTGTGAGAGATGCGCAAGGCATTACAGGCAAAAAAGTGGAGATATACTCTTTGCCTTATTCCTCTATTAATATGTGGTCCACAGAGAACGCGGGTGGGTTTCTTGATTTTAATGCAGAGGTTGAATTGTGGACACGGGCAGGACATATCAAAGTGAAGTTGCAAAAAGGTGTAGATGTCCGCAAGTTCGACATGCTGATTGCTAATGCTCTTTTGAAAGATTAATCTGAATAGCTAGAGCACTGGCATGCAAAAAAACGCCGAAAGTTATAAATTAAGTTCAATAGCGGTCGGAATTCCATAGCCAATTTTCCACCCCATGCTCAATCGTATGGGTTTAGACAAGGACCTAGCCGCTGGCTAGGTTTTTTCTTATAACATATGAATTTATAAATAATGATTCTCTTGCAGATAACATCCTAATTTTGCCTTCACGAAACAGACATATAAACATGTATAATAAGAGCTTAGAGATATTGATAATCATTATCATACATAGTAAGATTGCTATTAAGAATGATTATCAATTAGAACGGGGTGTGCATGATGTCAGTTATTAAAATAAAAGATCGCGGGGAAGTTTTAACCTTGCAGTTCTCTGAGCTTCGCAACTATCATGGGAATTTAGCTTTGATGGCGATCGGTGTAGGTTTCCGTGTTGTTCAAGCGGCATTAGCTGAGCTGTATACTGATGAAGTTCCCGAACGCAGCAGTTTGTCTGTACGTTCCGGCCATGCAGGACCAGGCTTTCGCGACGCGTTCGAATATACAACCCGGGCTGTGACACGTGGAGCTTATACGGTAGATGTAAATTATCCTGCTGCCCAATATGACCCGTACCGGCCTCAGTCCTATGCATACGTTATTTCGGATTTACAAGGGGCATCGGTGGAGGTTTCATTGAAGCCGAATTTTTTACCGGCCGTATTTTATGAGTATTTGAAAAAGGGCAGAGAAGGAACGATGACAGAAGAAGATAAAGCAGCAAATGAGCAGCTTAAGGCTGATTTGTGTAAGAAGGCACTGTCACTTCCGCAATCCGAGCTGCTGGAGGTTAAAAGACTTTCATGAGCCAGACTGCAGTAGCTGATTTCCTTCTATTAGATTCAGGTGCAAGCTTTAGTGAGCAAACCGTTCGCGACGGACAAAGTGATCCGAATACGAAGGTGCTTGATCAGTATGACTTCGCTTCGTATGATTTGCTTGAAGCGGGCCATAAGTTTTTAGTTATTGATGAGTTCATTGATCAAGAATTAATGTTTGAACAAAAAGATCGCATTCAGAATTTTTTGGATCAAGGCCATATATTGTTTTTTGGCGGACATTTATTCCGTTACTGGATTCCTGGCGCATCTTTATTTGTTCCCAAAACGATTCACAGTCACCTTGATTATAAAGTGACAGTGCTCGATCATCCGATCTTTGAAGGTGTGTTGTCAGATGATATAACATACAACAAAGGGGTATCTGGTTTTTTCAGCCGAGGTCATCATCCGATACCGGAAGGAGCAGAAGTGTTGTTAAGGCTCGCAGGAGAAGAGCCGATCACGTATATTGATCGGCTAAGCAGTCAGGGAACGATTGTTGTACATGCAGGCCGCAATCTTTTGAAATATCGTCACAAAAATAATAGTGCAGGTCGGATCGGAGAGCAGTTTTATCGATTTCTCTATGCAGAGCATCAGTCGCTGCAGCAGGCGAGGAGGGCACAAGCATGAGAAAGATCGCGGTTCTCTATTCAGGCAGCTCGCATCAGCACCGTACTTTTACGGAACCCAAATATAAACAATATATAGCTGAATTGTTGTACTTGCCTAAGCTTGCTGAAATAGATCTTAATCAGTTTGATGTTTTGATTGTCCCCTCACAGCTTCACCAGGAACAGGTTACGCGTCATATGGATCAAATTCATGCTTTTCTGAATAGTGGAAAGACAGTAGTTGCTTTAGGTGCCCAGCACCAAAGCTGGTTTCCGGGCCATCGTTGGGAGTCCCGTCCTACAAATTTTTGGTGGTGGCTTGAACCAGGTGCTAGTAGCGGTCTGGTGTTGGCAAAGCCGGAACATGATTTATTCCGTTATATTCAGCTTGAAGATGCCACATGGCATTATCATGGCGTATTTTTCCCTGAACGGGAAGTTGAGTCACTTATTGAGATTGAGAATGACGGTTCGATTTTCTATGTGGACAAGACAAGTACAAGGGGCACGCTGATCTTAACAACGCTTGATCCGGAGTATCATTATGGTTCTTATTTTATGCCAGCGACAGAACGGTTTTTAGACGGTTTTCTACCATGGTTGGCTAACGGGCATATTTAACGTCCGTCTGCACCTAATATTGAGAATGATAATCATAAGCAGGGGAGAATAGAAGAAATGATTGCAAAGAAGATGCAAAAATCAATGGCGTTAATGATGTTAAGCTTTGGTTTACTCCTTACAGGATGCCTTGGAGGAAACGGGGCGGGTAGCCCTACGGCAACGGAGACCCAGCCTAAAAGCTCACAGGAAGCGGCTGATAAGGCTCCTGCACCTGCGGCGACAACAGTTCCCAAAGTAGATATTTTGAAAATTGCAGGTAGCAACAATGGCTATCCATCTCCATTTGCCTTTAGTTCATCGGGTCCTTTCGGATATTTGAGAAATTCACTTATTTTCGATACGCTGACTTGGAAAGATGATACAGGTGTTATTCCATGGCTCGCCAAATCATGGGAAGTAACCAATGACGGACTTACCTATACGTTCAAGCTTGAAGAGAATGTAAAGTGGCATGATGGTCAGGCATTTACTGCAGAAGATGTTGTATTCAGCTTCAACTACTATAAAACGTACCCGTTTAATTGGAACGGAGACATCAGTCAAATTAAAAGTGTAGAAAAAATCAATGATCTAACTGTAGCATTCCATCTGAATAATAAATATGCACCGTTTCTCAGTGATTTGGTGGGGGTTGTACCGATAATTCCTAAGCATGTATGGGAAAAGGTAACCAAGCCTGTAGAATTCCGCGATGATGCTGCTTTGATCGGAACAGGTCCGTATAAGCTGAAAACGTATGAGTCTGCATCTGGACAATATTTGTATGCGGCAAATGAAAATTTCTTTAAGGGCCAAGTGCTGGTAAAAGAGATAGCCTTTGTTGCGGCGTCTAATAAATTGCTTGCATTGCAAAACGGTGAGATCGATGAAACGTATACTTCAAGCTATGCCGATGTACAAACCGCTGAAAAAGCAGGCTTAAAAACAATTAAAAGTGAGCCGACTGGCAGTGTAGTACGGATTTCCTTTAACTTGGACCATGCCAAGCTTGGAGACAAACGTTTGCGTCAAGCCATTGCGTATGCACTCAATCGTGAAGAAATTTCAAGTAAAATAACAGGCGGCAATCCGATGGTCGGAAATGCCGGTGTTATTCCGACGGATTCACCTTGGTATAACAAAAATGTTAAGCAATACGCTTATGACGCTGCTCAGGCTGAAAAAATATTAGATGAGCTTGGCTATAAGAAAAATGCGGATGGTATGCGTGAAAATTTAAAATTAAATTTGATGACTTCTTCGACCATGCAGGATGCAACTATGATGAAAGAGATGCTCAAAAAGGTAGGTATTGAATTAAACCTTGTACAACTGGATGCTGCTGCTTTTGCTGTCGCATTAGGTGAAAATAATTATGATATCGCTTTGACAGGCCATATCGGAGCAAGCGGAGATCCTGATTTTCTACGTCTATGGTTTTCAGGCAAAGCTGCAAACATGTGGTCCTCACGAGGCAAAAGCTTGAAGCTTGATGAGTTCCATAAGCTGGCTGATCAACAAATGCAAGAGCTGGACGAAGGAAAGCGTCGTGTAATTGTAAACCAAATGCAAGATATCCTTGCCGAGGAGCTGCCTACTCTAGTGCTTTATCATCGTCCATTCTATGACATTCATAAAGCTGCAACATTTGATCGGTGGAAGAATACTTACGGCGGGATAGCTGATGGTATGCCGCTATGGGAAAACAAGGTGTTCCTAATTGATGTTAAAAAATAATAAATACGGTTCTTACCTGCTGGTTCTGGTATTCGTATTATTATTGAACTTCTGGCTTCCTCGGCTTCTGCCGGGGGGGCCCGTTGAATATATTACGGGTGGCGGCGAAGAGGGCGTTGTGTTTTTGACGGAAGCACAGAAGGCGGCAATGCTGGAATATTATCATTTGGATGATTCTGTTGGCCAACAGTTTATAAAATATTTGAAGGGCATTTTCACATTGGATTTCGGCTTATCCATTAATTATAAAGCGCCGGTGAACTCTATTATTATAGAGCGCTTACCGTGGACGCTGTTTATTGTAGGAGTTGCAAGCATTTTTTCGATTATTATCGGTTTGCTTGCGGGGCTTTATTCTGCGTGGCGATATCCCGGTAAAACGGATCGCGGCTTGTTTTTGTCCATGCTCAGCTTGAGTACGATTCCTGAGTTTGTCATTGGCATGTTTTTTTTAGTTTCAATGGCAGTAAAGCTTAAATGGTTTCCACTGAGCGGCGCGAAAACAGCATTTTTGCGCTCTGATTTATGGATGGACCACGCGACAGATATAGCTCGCCATGCTGTACTGCCAGCGTTTACGCTTACACTCGGAAGCCTTGCGGGGATGTATTTGCTTATGCGTAATGAGGCTATTCGTGTTCGCAATGAACCGTATGTTGAATTTGCTTCGGCAAAGGGAATAGGCTCGCAAGGAATTGTATTCAAGCATATTGCCCGCAACGCTGCGCTGCCGCTTGTCACGATGATTATTATTCGCATGGGGGCGCTGATGGCCGGCTCTATACTTGTGGAATCCGTGTTTGCTTACCCGGGTGTCGGCAAGCTGCTCCAAGAGGCGATTCTTGGCCGGGACTACCCGTTGCTGCACGGTTTGTTTTTAATGATGACGTTATTTGTACTTCTTCTTAATTTTATCGCCGATATGATTTATCCTTATCTGGATCCGCGGATTCGTACCGCTGTGAAAAGAGGTGCGCAAGGATGAAGCTAACCTGGTCTCAGCGTGTTGGATTATTGTTATTTGGTATTTTTGTTCTGGTTGCCCTATTTGGCCCGCTTGTCACTACCTCGCCTTTTACGATAGATGCAGACCAGTTATTGCCTCCGTCCAAGCAATATTGGCTAGGTACGAATGCTATTGGCCAAGACATTTTCAGCCAGCTTGTGCATGGTGCTAGAACTACGCTGTATATTGGTTTGATGGTAACGTTAATCAGCACGTTCTTAAGTGCCAGCTTGGGATTGCTTGCGGGCTACTCAAAAAGGCTGGATCCGCTGTTAAACGGCTTATCCAATATGCTGTTGGTGCTTCCTTCTTTGCTGCTCATCTTAATTGTTGCTTCTTTTACGGGAGGCGGTACTTGGCAATTAATTTTAACACTGGGCTTGCTAACCTGGCCGGGATATATGAAGCTTATTCGAGCATCTGTGCTTTCACTGAAGGAAAGGGAATTTGTCAGAGCAGCCCAGCTTTATAACGGGAGGACAGGTTATATATTGGTTTATCATCTGCTTCCTTTTATTTGGCCGCTTGTGCGAACAAAGTTTATTCTTTCGTTTCGCTCCGCCGTAGCGATGGAAGCAAGCTTGTCTTTTCTTGGTGTTGGTAATCCAAGCACAGTTTCATGGGGGAAAATGCTTCAGGATGCGTTCTCGCGTACCCAAACATTTATCACGGATGCATGGCAATGGATGATCGTTCCGCCTGCAGTTGCCATTCTATTTGTCACCATTGCTCTTGCGCTTATCGGAGAAAGCAAGATGACAGGAAATCCTTTTGCAGCCAGGTTGAATCGTAAAGATAGTCGTGTTGTACCCGAGAAAGAAGTGGAGCATACAACAGGCTGTGAAGAATCTTGTGTTGAAAAAGTATCCCTTGGCTGCCATTTGGAGGTGGCTGGTGAACAGCCATCAGCAATTGTCGTTCGCGATTTAAAAGTAACGTATGGTGGGAAGAGCATTATTTATCCGATTTCATTTGAGGTGAAGCAGGGAAGCATCACATCCTTGGTCGGAGAATCAGGATCAGGCAAAACGACAATGGCTCGCACCATTTACGGACTTGTGCCGGATGAAGCGGTGGATGGCACCGTTATGCTTGGCGGCCACCATATTTACATGAACGGCGTGCCATGTACGATGCAGCGATGGATTGATGCCGCCTATATTTTTCAGGATCCCAGGAACAGCTTTAATCCGATTATGACGATTGGCCAGCAGTTTTATGAAACGATGCGCCTGCAAACCGGCAAGGAACAGAAACAAGCTGCGGCAGTAGCTGCATTGGTAGAGGTACAGCTAGGAGCCCATGTCATGTCCTTATATCCTCATCAATTAAGCGGCGGCATGCTAAGCAGAGCGTTGATAGCGCTGGCGCTTGTGAACAAACCTAAGGTGCTAATTGCCGATGAGCCTACAGGAGCATTGGATCCGATTGTTAAAAGAGAAGTGTTCGACCTGCTTGTCAGCAAAGTGAAGGAGTATCAGATGACGCTTTTATTAATCACACATGATATTCCTGCTGCGCTGCATATCTCCGATAACATTATCGTTCTTCAGGATGGCGTGCAGATAGAGGGTGAACAGAAGCAGCATTATTTAGGAAAAGGTAATCAGCTTTATCGTCAATTTGGATAACGGGAAGTTCAGCTGGGAGTGAACGCGTTGTTACGTGTAGAAGAGGTTTCCAAACATTATGCAGGCAGCGAAAAAGGGCAAATCACCAAAGCAGTGGATAAAGTTTCTTTAACGTTACAACCCAATGAAATATTTGCACTGATTGGAGAAAGCGGTTCAGGCAAGTCAACATTGGCTGAGTTGATAGTTGGCTTGCAGCAGCCAACAAGCGGCTTGATCAGTTGGGCGAATAACCTTCAAGCACCAAAGAGGGATAAGCCAACTTCACGTATTCAGCTTGTTTTTCAAAATCCTGACCGTTCAATGAATCCCTATTGGCGTGTGAAGGATATTATTACGGAGCCGCTGCGTTTGAGCGGATATCCCAAGAAAAAAGCATATGTTCATGCTGAAGAGCTTCTTGCCAAGGTGAAGCTGCCCGCTGATTTTTTGGAACGTTACCCTGCGGAATGCTCAGGGGGACAAAAGCAGCGGATCGCGGTAGCAAGAGCGCTGTCCATGTCCCCGCTTTTGCTAGTTGCTGATGAAATTACATCGGCATTAGATCCAACCATAGAAGATGAGATGCTGCAGCTCCTGCTATCCTTGAAGCGAACTGAAGGAATGTCTATCCTATATATTACACATCGACTTGAAACGATTTCAGGATTTGCGGATCAGGTTGCGGTGATGAAAGACGGAGTTATTCAAGAGCTGGGCGACACAAGAACTGTTCTTACCGAGCCCAAGTCGGAATATACGAAAGCATTGCTGAACGCTGCAGCTTATAAATAGCCGCATAGGGATGCAAGATCAGCAATATGGAAATCATTTTTGGCGGACTACGCCTGTCTTTAGCGTAATTTGCACTGCTGCCGGCCAGTACTTTTCACCAAATGGTGAAAGGCGCTGGGCGGCTTTTTGGTTATCAAAAAACGCGTAGTATCAAATAAATAAATTGATGTATTCAAAACTTTAATAAGGATGGATTAGTACTAGCCCAGACTCGGTATTTCAATATGCAAGCCTTTCAGTGATATTGATAATCGTTATCATTTATATTATATTTATCACTAGCTTAATGATGGTTATCTATCCCGGAGAGCAAGGGGGGAATTGTACAGTTTGCCGAGCTTAGTTCCATACGGTGTGAACGTGCGCTGCACCGCACAATAGATTCTAGATAGTAGTATAGAGTAATTTTAGGTAAGCAAATACAAACTGTTGGGGGATGCAAGCATGTTGTTTGTTAGAAGTAAGAGATTTTACATAAGTTGTGTGTTAATTGCGACATTAATGCTCACAGCCTGCACGAATAAAACAGAGAATGCAGCAGCGAATAATCCGCAATCAGAGGTTCAACAAATCGAGCAATTGAAAATCGCCGTCCCTACCGATGCTGGACCGCTCAATATTTATACCACTAGTGTTGATTTCATGACGGAGCTGGTATTTGATAAATTGTTTGGTCCTTCACCCTATGTGGCTGAGCCGCAGCCATGGTTAGCTGAATCCGCAGAGCAACTAGACAGCCTTAATTGGGTAGTCAAGGTGCGCAGCGGTGTCAAATGGCACGATGGAACACCCTTCACAGCAGAAGATGTGAAATTTACTTATGAGTATTACCGCGATGGTCCGGTAAATAGATACTCGCACCATGTTAGTGATGTGCCACAGATCAGTACAATAACATTGCTTGATGAATCCACGGTTAAGTTTACTTGCGCCTATGCCTGCCCGTCTTTGAAGACAGTAACCTTCGCAGACTTGCCGATCCTTGCCAAGCATATTTGGAGCAAAGTAGAAAATCCACGTAAATACACAGACCTGGCCGTTGGAACAGGACCTTACAAACTGGTCGAATATGTACCTGATCAATATTACAAGTTTGAAGCCAATGAGAATTTCTTCATGGGCAAACCGGCTGTTAAAACCTTGTATATGCCAGTTATCAAGGATCAGACTGCAATGTTCAATTCGCTTCGATCCGGAGAGATCGATGCTGCAGCAAAGAGCGTACCGCCGGAATTGCTAGACACCTTCAAAGGTGCGGCTAATATTAAGGTAACGACAACACCAGAGCTTACGATCGCTGAGCTTAGGACCAATTACGAGAAATTCCCGCTCAACATTCATGAGTTCCGTAATGCCCTCTCGTTAGCGATTGATCGTCAGACGATTACCGATATCGTATTGCTTAAACATGCGCGTCCTGCTTTCAAAGGATATCCACATCCGGATTCACCTTGGACCAACCCCAATCTGAGCGCGCCGTTTGATGCCAAGCAATCCCAGAGCATTATGGACAGTCTGAAGCTTATTGATCGCGATGGAGATGGCATCCGCGAATCAGAGGACGGTAAGAAGCTTGATATAAGACTGGCTGTTTCTTCCGCTGAGCCGACCTTTATCCGTACCGCTGAGCTGTTAAAGGAGCAATTCTTGAAAGTAGGCGTTAACCTTAAGGTGGAGGTTATGGATGCAGGAACTCTTGCGGGGATATCTTCGGAACGAAATTTCGATCTTATTATCGGCAATATTGGAGCACATGGTGTAGCTGATCCCGATCAATTCATTATGTCTCATCGTGCTGATTATTTGTGGAAGAAGGGTCTTGCTTATCCAGAATGGGATAATCTATTCGAGAAGTGGAAAGCTGAGTCGACGATTGAAGGTCGTAAGCTGGTATCGTTCGATATGCAAAAGCTGTTTAACCGTCAACCAACGAGTCTTGCGCTCTTCTATCCAGAGCAAAACTGGGCGTATCGCTCGGATCGGTTCGATTCATGGATTCAATCCCCTGGTTTTGGTATCTTCCATAAATATTCGTTATTGAATGAAGCGGGAAGAAAGATAGCAACAGGTACGAAATAAAAGGTTTGCAAGAAAGGGAGAAAGGACTCTTCTATGAATGGAAAACCATTACAAGCCTCAGGAAGAAGGGTCTTCCTCCTGAGGCTTGGTCGTAAGCTTATGCAGTATGCATTTGTTATTATTGTTGCTCTTACCATTAATTTCGCTTTGCCTCGCCTTGCACCAGGTGACCCGTTGTCATTCGTTATCGGCGCTGAAACAGCGAATGAGCTCACTCCTGAGAAACGCGAGCAGATTGAGAAGCAGCTCGGTTTGGATGGTACAGTGATCGAGCAATATGGCAGGTTTATGGGCGGAGCTGTTCGGTTTGATCTGGGAAGCTCGACTAAATTCGGTAAGCCAGTCACAACTGTACTGGGAGAACGTATCCCTTGGACCTTGATTGTTGTTCTACCTGCATTGGTATTAAGTCCGTTGATAGGGATCATCCTTGGTGCCTACGCGGCATGGAACAGAGGGAAGAAGAGAGATGTCGGCATGTTGGCTGCTATTTTGACCCTGGAGTCGATGCCCGCATTCTGGGTCGGGATGATTTTAATTGCCGTATTCGGAGTTACGCTTGGGTGGCTTCCGACCTTTGGGGCTGCTCCGATGTTTAAGGCGGATAATTGGTCCTATGTGATGGACGTTATACGTCATCTGATTCTTCCGGTTGCTACGATTACTATTGCTTCGGCAGGCACCAACTTCCTGCTGACTCGCTCCTCGATGCTCGATACATTGGGACAGGATTATATGATGATGGCGGAAGCCAAAGGTGTACGCAAGAGCGGTATCATATACAAGCATGCTCTGCGCAATGCGTTGCTGCCTGTGTATACCCATATCACGATGAGTCTGGGTATATTGGTCAGCGGAGCCGTTGTTGTAGAAACGGTATTCTCTTATCCAGGTATCGGAAGCTTATTGTTTGAGAGTGTGATTGCGCGCGATTATGCGTTAATGCAGGGAGTATTCTTAATGATTACCATCGGGGTTATACTAGCTAATCTGTTGGCTGATTTAACTTATCCACTCGTTGATCCTCGGGCTCGTATTCGCAAACCAGTGGAGGGATCTGTATGAGTAGCAGGCTATATAATAGACTAGGCTTAACAGGTATGTCTGGAAAAATGGGCATAATAGGTTTTAGCATGCTGCTCTTTATGCTGGTTCTGGCTATTGCAGGACCATCCCTGGTGAAACACGATGCTAAGGAGAGGTCAGGAGCACCGTTATCTGCTCCGACAAGTGACCATTGGCTGGGGACGAATGATCTCGGACAGGACATCGTAGCAGAGCTTGTTGTTGGGGCTCGAGTGTCATTATCTGTCGGATTTCTAGGCGCTCTCGCCGTAATGGTCATTGGTACCCTAATAGGACTTGTGGCCGGTTATTGGGGCGGGCGGATTGATGCGATATTTATGAGAATTATCGATGTTAGCATGACATTGCCTTTTTTGCCGCTCATGATTGTCATCGGGGTATTCATGGGGCCAAGCTGGACGACGCAGATTATGGTAATCGCCTTGGTCATGTGGTCCAAGGTAGCACGGGAAACGCGTTCACAGATTTTATCCCTCCGAACCCGGGGGCCTGTATTGGCCGCTCGTTCAATGGGTGCGGGTGATATTTATTTATTGTGCAAGCATATTTTTCCTGGAATAATTCCTTTAATTATTCCGCAATTCGTGCAGACCGTAAATGTGGCAATCATGATGGAATCAAGTTTAAGCTTCCTTGGTCTGGGTGATCCCTTGACGAAAAGCTGGGGCAGCATGTTGTATTACGCCAATGCACGCGGTGCGTTTCTTACGGATGCTTGGTTGTGGTGGGTATTACCGCCGGGCTTAGGTATCGTCATCACCGTACTAGGTTTTTCTTTTATTGGTTACTGGATGGAAGAACGGGTAAGTCCTCGACTACGGAGTGTCTATCGTGTAGCTTCCGGCAAGAATAAACAGGCTCGTAATGGCAAGCTCACTTTGGATGAATCCTTGAACTCAATTATTGAGGTGGATAATCTGACAGTCGTCTATCCGAAGGATCAGGGGATGGTAAAAGCTTTGAACCAGGTCAGCTTTAAGGTTGGAAAAGGCGAGGTTGTCGGCATTGTCGGCGAGTCGGGTAGCGGAAAATCTACGATAGCGGCAGCTATTATGCAATTATTGAAGCCTCCGGGGGAGGTCCAGCAGGGCTATGTCCGTTTGTATGGCTGCGATCTTGCTTCGCTCTCGATGGAGGAGCTGCGCAAGCTTAGGGGCAGTAAGATTGCTTTGATTCCACAAGCTGCAATGAATGCACTCAATCCCGTATTAACGATTCGTAAGCAAATGGCTGAAGCGGTTCTTTGCCATCGTAGAATGGACAAAGAGAGCTTAAATAGAAGGATCGATCAATTGCTTGAACAGGTAGGTATGGCTGCCCGCACTGGTTCCTCTTATCCGCATGAATTAAGCGGCGGAATGCGCCAAAGAGTCGTAATTGCAATGGCTTTAATTAACGAACCGGAGTTCGTTATCGCCGATGAGCCGACAACCGGACTTGATGTCAAGGTTCAGGTTGAGATTATTAATCTGCTGAGAAGCTTACAGAAGCAGCTTGGACTGTCTATGATATTCATCTCCCATGATTTGCCAGTCGTGCTGCGGCTTGCTGACCGGATTGTCATTTTGAAGCATGGTGAGATTGTTGATGAGGGAGCGACAGAGCGGATTGCTTACACATCGGATAATCTGTATACCCGACGTTTGATCGATTCCATTCCACGATTGAATAAACGTAATATCCATGCTGATCAGGGCTCTCAGCAAGCTGAACTGGTGCTGGGGGGAACGATATGACAAATGAACTGCTGCTTGATGTTCGTGGCTTAAGTAAAACCTATGGAAATTCAAGCAGCTCGTTGAAACATGCAGCTGTCTTGAATGGGATAGACTTCAAGCTTATGCACAACGAAACGATCGGTCTTGTCGGTGTCAGTGGAGCAGGGAAAAGTACAATTGGACGTATTATCGCAGGTCTGGAAAGCGCCAATCAGGGATCAATTCATTACGAAGGTCATGATATTTTGCGTCTTAGGGGTGCCCGGAGGAAAGCAGTGACAAGCTCGATACAAATGATTTTTCAGGATCCCTACGAGTCTTTATCTCCGCGTATGACTATTGGCCAGCTGGTGGCGGAGCCGCTGAAGATTCAAAAGACATATAAGAATGATAATGAGCAGCTATGGAAGCTAGTAAGCAATGCCTTATCGGAGGTAAGCTTATCTCCCGAGCGTTATATGAATCGTTATCCACATGAGCTGTCAGGAGGGGAACGGCAAAGAGTAGGCTTGGCACGTGCATTCGTATGCAATCCAAGACTCATCATTGCCGATGAGCCGACTTCGATGCTGGATTCATCCCTTAGACTGGATCTGCTGGAGCTTATGGATCAACTGCGTAAAAAAAATCACTCGTCGTGCATTTTTATTACCCATGATCTTGCTTTAACCTATAATTTCTGCGACCGTCTAATCGTACTTGATCGGGGTGTCATTGTGGAGTCGGGTAGTCCAAAGCAGGTGATCGATAACCCACAGCATCCCTTTACCCAAAGCTTAATTTCAGCCCTCTTGGAACTGAATCACTTTTGATCAGTATCATGATCGGCTCACAGCGAGGAGGGAGTATACTAGCATGATTCGCATCCAATCGCTTAACAAAAAGTATGGTGAACGTCACGTGCTCCAGGATTTGAATATGCATTTGGCTCCGGGGGAATTCGCCTTCCTTCAAGGACGTTCAGGATCGGGTAAAAGTACGCTGCTCAAGCTGTTATATCGAGATATCGGTGATTTCTCAGGGCGAATTGACATTGCAGGTCAACCGATTGAGAGCATTCCGAAGTTTGAGCTAAGAAGGAAGATTGGCGTCATCTTTCAATCCTTTGAGCTGCTTGAGCGCAAAACCGTGTTCGAGAATATTGCTTTGGCTGGAGAGGTTGTAGGTGTCTCCCATAGCGATATGGTGGATGAAATTAAGCGTTTGCTGCTGCGAGTCGGACTGGAGGGAAGGGAAAACGCTTATCCCGATCAGCTGTCAGGCGGAGAGCAGCAGCGTGTGGCGATCATACGGGCGTTATTGAATCGTCCTGCAATTATTTTAGCGGATGAGCCAACAGGCAACCTCGATTCGGAAACCGCTTCTGATATTGTCCGACTGCTGCTGGAGCTTCAAGTGGAATCGCAGCTTGCGATGCTGGTCGTTACGCACTCCGATCGGCTTGTAGCTGAATTCCCATCCAAAGCATGGAAGATGATCGATGGAAGGGTAACTGCAAATGAACTTATTTAAGTACTATCTTAGGGATGCGAGGGAAGGGATAGCACGTAATTTAGGTGCAGCGCTTGCTGCGGCAGCGCTTATATTCATGGCCATGATTTTACTGGGGAGCTTGCTCTTGCTTCGCTCGGGGCTTGTGGGTGTGATGAGCTATATGCAGTCGCAAATCGGTGTGAAGGTTTATGTGGATTCGGCAGTTGATGTACAGGATATTGCAAGGATCATGAAGAGTAAAAATTTTGTGAAATCGGCTAACGTCGAGACGAGGGAGCAGCTGCTTGCCAGCTTGAGTGGATTCTTCCAAGGTAAGGAATATCTGCTTCAGACATTTAAGGATAGTGATCTTCCGGATGCTGTTCGATTAGAGCTAGTTGATTATGATCTGGTCGAGCCAATTGCTGAGCAGCTGCGCCAAATACCCGGTATAACCGAAGTTATTTACCCTCAGAAGCTTGCCAAACAGGTTATCTATTGGTCGAATCTATTGAATACATTTGGGTCTATTCTGCTCGTATTCTTCGTTGTTATTGCTTTTTTGACTGTGTTCTTAGCAGTGAAACTGGCATTATACCAGCGGTTAAAGGAAATTCGTGTGAAGCTGCTGCTTGGAGCCAAGCCCCTGCATGTTAAAGGTCAATTCATGTTCGAGGGACTGCTGATCGGATTTATTGGCAGCACAATGGCAGCCATTGCTCTATATGTGATCAGTGAATATATGTTTGTTGCATTGGAGCGGCAATTTCCTTTCGTTTTCCATTTTACGTCAACGACACTTAATGGAATGATGCTCTGCATGCTGCTATCAGGCTGCTTCATAGCTGTGCTTGCCAGCTATTTATCTACCCGAGGGACAATCAAGCATGTATAAGCGGCTGGTTGTACTGTTGCTGTCGGTGTTTCTATTAGTTGTCGCAGCGAATGTATATGCACATTTGACAGGTGCCTTCGCGGAGTATTTGGCCTCCGTTCATGATGAGTCAACGACGGATAAGCTGAAGCGGGAAATCGTTTCGATTGAAGCCGAGATAGGCGAATTACATCCTCGCATGAATGTAATGGAAAAGGAATACAAGCTGAAGCAGACGATAGCCGTCGATAAATTGCTGTTCTACAATGAGCAGGGCTTGGATATGTGGCTCAGCATGCTGCAGCAATCGAGTAATGTCGTGGATCTACTTAGCAATCAGTGGCTGATGGAGCGTAATATGAATGCCTATCTCCAGGAGCTCGAACAACTGCATATGGACTATTCACAGCTTGTTGTGACGAAGGATACCTTATCCGGATACCGAGAGCTGCTGGATACGATCGGGAGAAATTTGGCGTTGAGGCAGCCGTATCTTGACAGTGTGAAGGAATATACGTTGGAGGAGAAATCCAACTTCCTAGATATCGATTGGGTCAGTGAAGTAGAGGACAAGTTCGTAGCTGCGCTTGAACAGGATAAACAGCTGGTGACGAGTAAATGGAAGGAATGGGCAGTTGCACGCTCTGGGATGGCAGTCTCTAAGGATGCCTCTTATGAACTGAAAGAAGAGTGGCTGAATGAAAGAAGCACATTGCATTATTTCTTTCGTTCTGATCACATCTATACCGTGTTTGAGCAGCCGGGTGCAAATGTGATTCTAATCGGTCAAGTATTAAAGAATGATCAGGATGATGCTGAGCTGCAATTCGAATCTGGATTTTACAACGGATTTTTGATGCCGGCTGTATTGTTAGAAGAGCTTAAAGGCTTTCAGCTTCCTTATGAGGAGTTAAGAGCGTTAGAGGGCGCAGCCAATGCAACCTACTTGCAGCAGTCGAGCGGCAAGCTGCTTTTGCTATCGACTCCATGATGAGAGGTAGACTAAGGAGAGGATGGGAACGATGGATAATAAAGATATTTTATTGCTTAATGCACAAAGTGTAGGTATGGGGGAGGTTTCCCTTCAACATACGTTTACTATGCTGGATGTGTATGATTTTCCCAATGCAAATTTGGAGCCATATATTGCGCTCATTATTCAAGGCTCTATTGATCAGGAACTGCTGCTGAGGGAAAAGGAGAAAATTCGCAAATTTGTCGATAGTGGCAAGGTGCTTGTTTTCGGAGGGCATCTCTTTCTTCCATGGCTGCCGGGTGCTTCTTCATTTATCCCCAAGGAGATTAGCAGTCATCGGGATTATGAGGTCAACTTTCACCAAGCTCATCCGATCTTTGAAGGTGTGGATACGAATGAATTGTCCTATAGGAAGGGTGTTGCCGGCTTTTTTGCACGGGGGCATCATCCACTACCGGAAGGAGCAGAAGTGCTGCTGACCCTGCCTGACGGTGAGCCTACTCTGTATATTGACCGTGTCAGTACAGAGGGAACCTTATTCGTTAGCTCAGGTAATGCACTGCTCGGCTACCAGGATCCGGCTGAATCGACTGGACAGATTACGAAAAGATTGATCGAATGGATTCGAAATGAATATGTTCACCTTCAACAAAGGAGTGTAGCACAATGAGGAAAATCGCAGCGTTATACGCAGGAGTATCTTATCAGTACCGCAGTTGGAATGAACCTAAATACAACCGATATTTGTCAGATATTCTATATATTCCAGAACTTACAGAAACATCGTTTGATGAATACGATGTCATCATTGTTCCTTCGCGACTGCATGCGGGCTTATTGGAGCGTATTACACCATGGATTCGAAGGTTTGCCGATAATGGAGGAACAGTCGTATTATTCTGGCCGCAGAGCTCGGACTGTGTTCCCTTGCAAAATTGGGAGGACAGACCGACGAACTTCTGGTGGTGGCTGGATAAGGATGCAAAGAGCGGGCTTGAATTACAACAGCCCGAGCACAACTTGTTTAAGTATTTAACGCTGGAGGATGCAACCTGGCACTATCATGGTGTATTCTGGCCTCCGGCAGGCGCAGAGGTGCTCATCACGACGGAAGATAACGGAGCTATTCTGTATATAGATAAGGTGAGTACAGCGGGAACATGGATTGTAACCACACTGGATCCCGAATTCCATTACGGGTCTTACTTCATGCCGGCAACGGAACGGTTTCTAGATGGCTTCTTTCCTTGGCTGGCCGAAGGATCAATCGCATGAGTAACAAAAACTTTCTCATGCTGCATTCAGACAGCAGCTTTAGCCAGGATCATATAAGGAATCTTCAGTTTAAAGAGGACTTTACCTTTCTTGATGCATATGACCTTCCGAGTTATGATTCATCTGAACATATCTGTATGGTAGTAAGCGGGTTAACGGATCAGGAATTTCTATATCGGGAGAAGGAAATCATCCGTGAATTTCTTAATCAGGGTAAAGTGCTGTTATTTAGCGGCCACCTATTCCGCGAATGGTTACCTGGCGCCCAAGCATTCGTTCCGAAAAGTATCCGGAACTATCAAGATTATGTTGTTTCTATTGCGCAGCCCCATCCTATATTCGAGGGTGTATTAACAGAGGATATGACGTATAGGAAAGGGGTTTCGGGGTTTTTCGCTCGTGGCCATCATCCCCTTCCGATTGGAGCGGAAGGGTTGTTGTCTCTTCCAGGCGGAGAACTTATTACTTATATCGATCGTGTAAGCACGAAGGGAACGATTATTGTCCATTCTGGCAATGATCTACTTTCCTATAACGACCAGTCGACGGCTAGCCGGATCGGTGCTCAATTGATTGCCTGGATCCTTGAGGAGCATAGTCGGATTACGGAGAGGGGCGTCCATTCATGAGGAAAATTGCTGCATTATACAGCGGAAACTCACAGCATTTCCGCTGCTTGAACGAGCCCAAATACCGCCGTTATTTAAGTGAAATCATCTACCTGCCGGATTTTGCCCAGCATTCGCTTGATGGGATCGATGTATTGTTCGTTCCTTCGCAATTACATCAAGGACTGGTTGTCCAATCTAAAGCCAAGATCGATGCCTTTTTGGAGCGGGGAGGTGCGGTTGTTATCCATGGCCCACAGCCTACAAGCTGGTTTGCCGGGCAGAAATGGGAGCATAGGCCGACCAACTTCTGGTGGTGGCTGGATAAGGAGCAATCAAGCGGACTCGTGCTTACCCAGCCTGAACATGATTTGTTTACTTACATAACGCTGGAAGATGCAACCTGGCACCAGCATGGGGTGTACTGGCCTCCTGAAGGCGTGGACATTTTAATTGCTACCGAAGATCATGGAGCCATTCTATATGTAGACAAGGTGAGTACACCAGGGACGTTAATAGTCACAACCTTGGACCCTGAACACCATTTTGGCTCCTATTTCATGCCGGCAACAGAGCGATATCTGGATGGATTTTTACCTTGGCTTGCTGAAGGGAAGCTCTAAAAACGGTAGGAACTGTTTTCCAACCTTGGACTCATTTTTCCCGCAGTTTTCAATATCACACTACCTTTTCCACCAAAAGCAAATTGTATAGGTTGCGTTAACGGAAATAGTTACATGAACATTCAAATCGAGAGTCAAAACTAAGCCGCCTCACCAAAAGTCCTAGCATTGCGCGGCGGCGAATTGTCGATTTGCCACACGCTTGCTCATCTCCACAAAAAGCAAAAAACACTGACCATTCGGCCGGTGCTTTTTCGCATTATACAGATTTCTGGGTAAGCAATCACTGATAACAGGTTCAGTCAGCATACACCATTGCAAACTACTTCTGGAGGATCAGATATGGAGCCAATTTCGTTGCGATAACTCGATGCCCCCGATCATTCGGATGAATAGGCAAAAATCCGCTCAGCGCGTCTTCGATCTTTCCATTTTGATATCCATATATAAGATCTGCCTGTTTTCCTTCAAACCATGCATGAGCGGGAGCTACAGCTGCATCGTAACTACGGGCGAGCTCGTTAATCGTACGATTTAATCCGTCCACCCATTCAACCGCAAGAGGGCTGTTTGGAAACGGATTATATTGCGTGCAGCAAATGACTCGGGCGCGGCTTCCTTTTTTTATTCGAGTAAGAATGCCACTTAAATTTCGCCTATAGTTGGCCACAAATTGTTTGGCAGCTAATGGTTGCTTGGTTTTAAATGAAAATAGTGCCGCATTAGCTAAATCCACTCCTCCGATCCATACTGAAACTACAGCAGAACGACTGATTATAGAGTCTCCCCGCCATATCACAGCATCCAATAGATCATAGCTGCTCCAACCAGGCCGAGCCAAAACCAGCCCACGAACCTTACACGAGCTTGAATTTAAGATAGACACAGTTAAATGGGGATATGCTTTTGCCAAAGAGGAAGCATTTTCTCCAAATGTAATGGAATCTCCAAGAGCTGTATAGATCATATGAATGTCACCAACTCCAACGTTTAATCATACCAACAATCTTATAGGTATGGTATGTAATCACGCACAAATTGTGTCGACGTTAACAGCACTAGGAGTCGAAGACGCTATTATAATCTGCAAGAAAAGATAACTTCAATAGATGCTGCCGGATTAATTGTACACAGGTTTATCCACAATACGCACAGGCACCAAAGTCTTGCTGTGCATAACTTTATGTGAAGATATGAACATATCCACAGCATTGGATATTCACAAGGAAATTAAGTTCTTTCCAAACAAGCTTATCATCATGCGGCGGCGAATCATTCAAAGATACGCTCAGTGAATGGGATCATAGATAGTAAGTGAGCAGCACTAATAATTGAAACCCTTTGAACCGATTAACTTATTTATGACATGATTTCAAAAAGAGGGGAAAAACATTGAGAACATTTATGAAAAGCTTTATGATCCTATTCGTTTGTTTCGGACTTATTGTCTCATCCTCGCACGCCGTGGCTGCTAATGTTACGTACATTCGGATTGAGGAAAATCCCGTTAACAACCAATATTATGGTGCGGGTGGACTGCCTTATAGCATTCCGGTGCGATACAAGGTGCTAGCAACAATGGACGATGGTACGGAGAAGGACGTTACGGCATCTGCCAGCTACTCTTCGAGCAACCCGAACGTAGGGACGATGACGACCGATGGGACCACTACCGGTAATCTATTCGGCAGTACGATTATCACTGCTGTGTATGGCGGAGTGTCAGGCACGAAGACCTTTGAGGTGTTCAGTCCGATGAATCTGTCGTTCGATACGCCCAATTATTCTTTACATACAGGTGAGGTTCGTACCTTTACGTTGAAGGGTGGTTACAATTACCATACGATTGTCGTTACGGATAAGGCGACGTATTCCTCATCTGACCCTGACATCGCCACTGTAGGCCCGAGCGGCATCACGGCCCTTAAGCAGGGGAAAACAACAATTACAGCCGTCTTCGGTACGATACAAGCTACGGCTACTGTGTTCGTCAGTAATAATACGGATCCATTCAGCGGCAAAAACCTGTCTGTTATTAACCAACAGAAGGAATCAGCGATCCGATATCTGAATGAAATGAGACAAGCTGTTGGAGTCCAACCGCTTCAGCAGAATGACAAGCTCGACAAAGCCTCGCAGGCGCACAGCAATTATTTGAATTCCTTCAGTCAACAGCAAATTCTCGCAATGGGCCTTGATGCTCATAATGAGCTGGCGGGACAAACGGGCTTTACCGGGATTTCGCCGCAGGAGCGGATGCTGGCTTTCGGTTACATTAATTCCCAATGGGGAGCTTTCATTCAATCGGGAGAAACCATTGCCTTCATGGCCAATGACAATAATGCTGCGGTTCGATCGCTGCTCGATGCCCCTTATCACCGGATCGTACTATTGGATCCGAATTATTCAGAAGTAGGAGTCGGCATTAACGTAGAGGGTCCAGGACTTAGTACAGTCATTAATCCGGGCAGTACGAATGTGGATGAGGATAAATACAGTCTGTCTCAGGTCTACTATCCGTATCCGAATCAAACGGATGTTCCGCGGAGCTGGTTTGCAGCTGAATTTCCGAATCCGCTAAGGCCGCATGCCAAAGAAAACACAGTTGTTGGATATCCGATTTCCATCTCGAATGGGCCTCTCGCCGGGAATTTGGTATTTAAATCAGCTAGCATTAAGGATAAGAACGGCAATGAAATTCCTTATTACCATACTGACGAATCGAACCTGGCCTCCGGGGACAAAAACTTTATTTTTCTGATTCCGAAGGACCCGCTTGAGGGAAGTATGACCTATACCGTACATATTGAGGCTGATGTGGTTCACAATAACATAACGGCACCAATCAATAAAACATGGTCTTTCATAACGAAGCAATCCGGATTCCTTAGTTTGTCGGCTGACCCGCAATCGCTGACGCTCAAGGTGGAGGAGTCGGTTCGTGCTAAGGCTGCATTGCTTAACGATGATCGTACAACGGAAGATGTAAGTGATAAAGCTCAATGGAGTTCCTCGAATCCGGATCAAGTCAAAGTGGAAGGGGGACGAATTACGGCGATTTCTGCTATAGAGGGTGCTGAAATCGAAGTCAGCTATCAAGGCTTGAGGGCCAAAATCAAAGTAGACGTCCAGGCATCTAACATTGGCACAGGCTCTCAGCCAAATTCCAGTCCTTTGCCGTTCAAGGATGTGGACGCGACGTATTGGGCCGCAGACACAATTCGGTGGGCGGTTCAACAAAACATGATCAATGGGTTTGAGGATGGAACCTTTCGGCCTGATCATGATGTGTCAGAAGCCGAATTTGCGGCCATGCTGTTTCGGGCTTATGGTGTCAAGAAAGAAACAGGCAAGGATACTGAAGGTAAGCATTGGGCCGAGCCTTGGTATCTATATGCCAAATCATTAAACGGTTCACTTCAAGGATATCCGGATGACAAGCTCAGAGATAAAGCAATGAGTCGTTTAGCTGTAGCTGAGTTGATTACGGGGGCAGACGGTTACTACTATTCCGGCAATGACGCTATTCAATATTTACTCGCAAAAGGGTACTCAACCGGCAAAAGCGGGCGCAGTATTGAGGGGTACTTGGGGAATGATAATTTGACGCGAGCGGAAGCACTGCAATTCATTAAAAATATGCGTCCGCTGATGAAGGAGTTGAAGTCCCGTCCGACTGTCCCTAGTCCCAAGGACCAGCTGCCATCATTGAATGCTGTACTTCCTGTTAAGCCTACTCAGCCCGCCGAAGGCAGCAAACCGGCTGCAGCCCAGACACCGGCAATTCCGCAGGTGGCAGAGCAGCGGAATGTAGCTGTGAATGGAACAATCACCGCGACCTATAATAAGGGTAATACGATCACGGTGGAGGGAACGCTTAAAAATTACGAAGGTAAAGACGTGCCGATCCAACTGGATAAAGTAGTCAATTTGGCTGGGGATGGGAAGCTTCTCCAAACCTATACGGTACATGTGGATAGCAGCGGACATTTCAAGCTGGTCTCCGATCCGCTGCAGGCCGACGATATTAATGTATTTGTTAGAACCGATAAAGCTACTTATGCTCTACAGGTCCATTCGCCTAACAGCAAGCCTTAACCCAAACCGAATCGTTACAAAAGGGTCAGTTCCTATTCAGCGGACTGGCCTTTTTTGCATGGAATTTTGCTGAAGCAACAGGACAAATAGTTGTATTTCAAATACTAACATCTTACATTTAATGAAATTAATAATTGATTAAAAGAGGTAAGGTGTAATACAATTAGGAGACAAAGTTTGGAAGCGGCAAAGTAGGAGTGATATAATTTTGGCAATTATTGATGTCATAAAATTTAATGGAATAGCCAACCGTAACTGGCTGGTTTATCGGTATCCTGGTGAAAGCTTTGTTTATGGGACGCAGCTTATTGTTGGTGAAGGTCAAATAGCTGTGTTTGTTAAAGGCGGCAAAGCACTCGACTATTTTTCCGCAGGAACCTATACGCTTAACGCCCCCAATATCCCCATTTTGCAATCCTTGATTAATATTCCTTTTGGTGGTAGGACTCCTTTCACGGCAGAAGTGTTTTTTATAAATAAAACCGTGAAGCTTGATGTTTTCTGGGGAACAAATGATCCGATCAGTTTAATCGACCCCAAATATTCAGTTAGGATGAGAGTTCGCGCGTTCGGACAATTTGGAATCAAAATTACGGATTACCGTGTATTTTTAACAGAGCTTATCGGTGCTGTTGGCGATGATCAGATCGTTAAATATGATACAATCATGAACTTTTTCAAAGGTGTTACTATGACGAAGGTAAAAACAATTATCGCAGATACCATTATTAACCAAAAGATATCTGTCCTTGAAATAGCCCCGCGATTGGAGGAGATATCAGAGACCTCTCTAGAAAGTCTTTCTGGTGAGTTCGAACGCTATGGAATTCAAATCGTTAATTTCAATTTGTCGTCGATTAATTTTCCAGATGAGGATTTTGATACGATCAATAAAATATTGGGTGAAAAGGCCGCTTTCGACATTATAGGAGATAATCGTTATCAGGTTAAACGCTCATTTGATGTCATGGAAACTGCGGCTGGCAATGAAGGTGGAGGAAGTATGGCTGCGGCAGGTATGGGCTTAGGTCTTGGTGCCGGAGCGGGTCTGGCGATGGGGAACTTATTTTCCAATACGGCAGGTAATGTGATAAAAAATCCCGTTAAAGGACTACCATGCAAGAAGTGCGGGGAAATGAATGAGTCAGGAGCTAAATTCTGCTGCAGCTGTGGAGAAAAGCTTGTAACGGCTCAAATCGACTGCTACTCATGCGGCACTGCAGTGGATGAGAATGCCAAGTTTTGTTCAAATTGCGGCAAATCGATGCTGCATAAAACTTGTCCCGGATGTCATACCGACAATAAGCCTGGAACCAAGTTCTGTTCAGATTGCGGCACTAAATTGGAGGAGTGAAGATGAGTAATTTCAATTTTTCATTAGCCAGATCACTTAAATTGTTGGGAGTTCTGGTTTTTGACATTGCGGTTATTGTGATCTTTATTAGCATGTTCTTCGGTTTGTTGTTTCTTGCACCTGTAAAACTAGCTTTAATGTCGATGATTTTGTTGATTGGACTATGTTTTTTTAGTGCTTCTGTAATTTTCCCAAGATTATTGTCAAAGGGAAAAGGTATTGTTTATCCAATAGCGACTATTACCGTATCGATCATGTATTTGGCTATTTCTAATCTCATTTCTGTATGGTTTATTGTTGGAAGTACGGTTTGGTACCTAGGTTGGGAATTGCTTACTTTGGCGGTTGTCATCGGTGTGCTTTCCGTTTTATTATTTTTTTCAAAGCGTGAGATAGAGAATGAGTATCAGGTTGAATTGGAGCAGTCGAATAAGACATCTATCCATATGCAGCTAATGTATATTGAAGCCTCGCTTACTGCAGAACAAAATGCCGAGGGAATCTTGCCCATTATTCATTCCTTCAAAGCGTTAAAAGAGCGAATTCATGCTTCGACTCCTTTTGGAAGAATTACTGGAAACAGCGCTGTTCTTGAACTCGAAAATACAATCCGGAGCAATTTGGATTACTTGCAATTATATATGCGTCCTAACACATTAGTAAAAAATTTGGTTGATATTCAAAGGCTGATTGATGAAACCCGAGCACTTATTGTCAACAGGGAAGTTTTAAATGTAAGGTAATACAAATAACGAGGAGATGTTCGTATGAGCACAAATAACTGCCCAGCGTGTGGAGCTCCAGTCGGCCCCAATGTAACAGAGTGTAAATATTGTGGTGAAAACATCTCTGTTAGCCAACCTCAATTTTCAAATCGGCAGCAATCTTCAAATACCTTCGTGCAAACAACGACAACGACTAATTCGAACTCTACGATGGATGCCAAAGAAATCTTGGAAACCGTGTCGGCTGCGCTCAACATGAATAACCCGAACATGAACAATATAAATAACATGAATAGCAATAACATGAACAACATGAACAATATGAATAACAACATATATGTTTCCAACAAAAGCAAGACAACCGCCGGAATCTTTGCCATTTTACTTGGAGGTTTGGGGCTACACCACTTTTATTTGGATAATATCGGATTGGGCATCGTTTATTTACTTTTTTGTTGGACTGGAATCCCGTCTATCATCGGTCTGGTTGAAGGGATTGTTTACCTTACGTCGAGCGACCAATCATTTAACAGAAAATATGGAAAATTAAAATCCTTTTAATGGAATAACGGGAATTGAAACCAAGAAGGTAATCATTGTGGATCCTCTGGCCTTGTCTCCATAAAAGTACAAAAAGCCCTGATCATTACGCGGCGATATATATTGTGGAACGGTTCGTCTCGATGGTAAAAACCCGCTAAATTAGCGGGTTATTGCTGTTTACAGGATCGAATTGTAGAGCAATTTTAGACATGAGATTTCTGTGACGAATTAGGTTTAGTATGTGGTGACCAAGGAATGAATCAGACAGTTAGGAGCTCAACAAGCTCTCATCTGTCTTTTTCTTTTTTGAACACGAATTCTAGGGAACGTTCAGGTAACTGTTTAGTATTACTGTAGTTTTGGCTTGTTGATTATCTTTTTCTGAGCGATCAAATGTATTCTTTCAACAGCAACAATATTAAAAATAGTCTAGAAATTTTTTTGTGATACAATAACCTACTATAAAGATTTTTTCCCCACACTTCTCAATCAATCTAACCTTCATAGGAGGGCGTCATTAGTGAAAACGATCCAAGGAAAGATGTTCACCGCTTTCGGATTGGCAGTTCTTCTTGCAATCATCCCGATTGCCTATAGCTCTTACTACAACTCAGCCAAGGTCATTGAGCGTAACGCGACTTCCTATATTTCTGACCGAATCCAGGGGGCGAATACGAACCTGCAGTCGATGGTCGAGGAGGTCGATAATATGGCCAAAGCCATAGTAATCCGGGATTTAATTCATCAAAGTCTCCTGAGTCAGACGGAGGCGCCAACGCTGGAATGGTTTAAGGAAAAGAAAGCAGTAGAGGAATTTCTAAGCTCCATGACCGCCTTCAAAAATTACGTGCAGCAGATCACCGTTATAGGCAAGGGAGACTTGGTTTACTATACCGGCAACCGCAGGGGTAATCCAGAATTTGTAAAATCGCTTTGGGAGGACCCGCGCATCCGCGAGAATCGGAGGCACCTGCTCTTTGATCCCTCCGGCAACGGGCGGATCATGCTTGTACGTCCTGTGCTGTCAAATGGTGATCTAATCGGACTATGTATTGTTGATTTCGATCCCAATCTCGTCAAGCAGGTTTACGACATTGAGCCGTTATCCGAAACGGTTGTTTCAGTAACAAATGAAAGCGGAACCATTATTTATGATTCCAGATCTGAAAGAATACGCACACAGCTCCAGGATCAGGAGCTAATCTCCCTGCTTTCCGGTGCAGTCCCTGGTCAATGGAAAAGCAGCAAGCTCGTGATGGAGAACAGGTCATATTTGGTCGTGCAGTTCCAATCGGCTTATACCGGCTGGTCAACAATTGCGATGGTACCGTTAAGCGTGTTATTGAGCGAGGTGAACGGCATCAGAAACCAGACCATTACAATGGCCGTTGTCGTGCTCATTGCCGTTCTGCTCATCTCCATTTTCCTCTCTAAACAGATGGCCAAAAATATAAAGCGGTTGCATAGCGCCATGAAGCTCGTTCGGGAGGGACACATCAATGCAAGGCCCCGGATCAAAAACAACGACGAAATCGGTCAGCTTAGCGAAATGTTCGTTTCCATGATGGATCATGTTCAGGAGCTGCTGCATAAGGTCAAGTCTGAGGAGCGCGAGCGGCGTGAAGCCGAATATCGGGCACTACAGGCTCAGATCAAGCCGCATTTTTTATATAACACGTTGAATACGATCAAGTATTTGGCACGGATACAGCATGCAGCCAATATCGAGGAAATCTCTGGCTCCCTAATTGAGCTGATGCGATTTGCCATCGATCCGAAGCGCGAGATGATTCGGGTCCAGGAGGAGCTTGAGCAGGTGGAACGTTATGTGCGCATCCAGCGATATAAATTTTTAGATCGGATTACGGTGAACGTAAAGGTAGAGGACGAGGCATTAGATTGTCTCATCCCGAAGCTGATTGTGCAGCCGATAGTCGAAAATGCGATGAATCATGGCCTCGCGACCACAGATCAGGAAGGCACCATATCGATTCGAGTATATTGCGATGGTCCGGAACAACTCAGGCTTAGCGTAACGGATGATGGGATCGGTATATCTGCTGATCTACTTGAAAGGCTATGTAATCGTCAAGGACATGCAGATCACGGTCAATTTGGGGGCATAGGACTTAGTAATATAAGGGAGCGGCTGCAGCTTACCTACGGGGAGCCTTATGGGCTAACGGTATACAGTCAAATCGGGGTGTTTACGACGGTAGAAATTACAATTCCCCAAGTGAGAAGGGAGCAAAACCATGTTATTGAAAGTCATAGCCGTTGATGACGAGCTGCTTGTTCGCAACCACCTAAGGTCCATTATTGATTGGGAACGATGCGGTTTTACATTATGCGCTGAAGCGGGAGACGGATTGGAAGCACTCCAGCTCGTTAGGGAAATAGACCCTCATTTGATGATTGTTGATATGAATATGCCCGGAATGGACGGTATCGAGCTGATTCGCCACTTATCCGAGCGCTATCCTCAAATAAGAATCATAGCCCTCAGCAGCTACGATTCCTATGATTACGTTCGAGGATCCTTGCATTACGGTGCCATGGATTATTTACTGAAGCATCGGCTTTCAGCAGACACGCTCATTCATGTGCTGGAGAAGGTTAAGGCGAAGCTGCAGGTTGAGCTTAAGCAGCAAAACGACCGCCAGCGGGAGCGTTTGAAATGGGAGGCTGCTGGTCCTGCGGTTAGTCAAAGCTATCTTAAAGAACTGTTAATCGGTGCTGGTACGCCCGCTGAGCAGAATAAATATTATGAGTATTTTAAGGACCTTCCTTATGGAAGGGATGATCAGGTGCATGTACTGCTGTTGATGAAGCTGGTGAATTTCGATGTGCTGCATATGCGGATGAACGAGCAGGAGCTGACTTTGTTTATCCGTTCGGTTACTGACATGTCCTTGCAGATTATAGCGGAAGCGGGCTGCGTCGTTTATTTGGAGCGGGGATCGTTCGGTGTGCTGCTATCCAAGGAGAATGAGCGAAGCGAAAACGGTCTGCTTCAATGGGTTGAAGCGAAAAAAGCAAGGCTGGGGAAATCGCTTGAACTGTATTTTAATTCAGCTGCTCTTTTTGTCCAAACCGGCATGTTCCGCTCACTCGCATTGGTATCGGCCCAGTATGCCAGCCTGCAGCATAAGCTGGACGAATTGCAGGGATATACGCCAAAGGCATTACGGGTGGGTGGGACTCCTGTATCCTACGTCTCCATTAGCCAAGAAAAAGAACTGCTTGCGGCCGCGGAAGCCTGCGATACCGAAGAAACGTCACGGATTATGCGGACTATCGCCAAGAATTGCGCAGCAGATGAGGTCGCTTTTCCTCGCGGGAGTGCACGTGCCAGTGCTGAGCTCATACAGCTTGCCGTCAAAATCGCACAAAAAGCGGGTCTGGACCCGGAGTGGATTTTTCAGGAAATGAAGGCCAGCCCCATAGCTCCGAAAAATGCGATGGAGCTCGAACGCGACCTTCAACTATTATTTGGAAAGCTATTGGCAGAACTGCGCCTGGTCCAAACGTCCGTCCGGTATTCCCGTTATGTAGCTCAGGCTATTCAGAGAATCCAGCAGGATTACCGGCACGGAGTCACTCTTGAAGAGACGGCAGACCAACTGAATATCACGCCATCTTACCTCAGCAGACTGTTTAAAGAGGAGACCGAAACGACCTTCACCGAATATTTAACGTCTTACCGGATCGAGCGGAGCACACAGCTCATTCGTACGAGAGCCTGCTCGATCAAAGAAATTTATCAAAAGGTCGGCTTTAATAGCTATAGCTATTTTATTAAAGTGTTCAAAGAGCATATCGGAGAAACGCCTCACGTGTATGCGAGCAAGTATGGAAAGTAATATAGCAATAATTTGATGTTTATTATAAAAATGTAGTACGCTGACGTCTTCCTCTACGGTCTATAATAATTTCAGTTAGAAAGTTGAAGAGAAAAGGGGCTGAAATTGTATGAGACATTTGAAAATGCTAACAACAACGCTTGCAGCAGTGCTGGCTGTATCTTCCCTGCTCAGCGCTTGTTCGTCTGGAGACAAAGCTACTAAGGAAGAACCAGCAGCTGCAGGTGACAAGGCCAATTCGGCATTAAATGCAAGCGGTTTCCCAATCGTCAAATCCGACGTATCCATGCGGGTATTTGGCTGTAAAGATCCCAACCAAGCGGCATGGAAGGATGTACTGGTGCTGAAGGAGTACGAGAAAAAAAGCGGCATTAAAATGGTTTATGAGGAAACACCAACGCAAGGCTGCTCAGAGAAACGTAATCTGTTGTTCGCCTCCAATGAGCTGCCGGACTTGTTCCTGAGGGCGGATTTAAGCAATACGGATATTTCCAAATACGGGATGCAGGAACAAATGCTGATTCCCCTAGAGGGTCTTATCGAGAAATATGCGCCTAATCTGAAAAAACTGTTTGATCAATACCCGGAAGCCAAAAAAACGGTTACAGCTACGGATGGCCACATCTACTCATTGCCGGTAATTCGTCTCCAGGCCGCGGGCCGCGGAGATAAAATATGGATTAATCAAGAGTGGCTGGCAAAGCTGAATCTGAAAGCGCCAACAAATGTCGATGAGCTGTTCACAGTGCTGCGAGCCTTCCGCGATCAAGACCCGAACGGAAATGGCAAAAAGGACGAGATTCCGCTTGGATTGCGTGATCCGGGTATGGTATTTAGCACGTTCGCCGGTTCGTTCGGTTTGGATCGTCAACTTGGGACCAACGCCAATATCGATAACAATAAGGTGAAATTATGGGTTGGTGACGACAGATATAAGGAACTTCTGATGTTCCTCAATAAGCTGTATGCCGAAAAGCTGCTTTATGCGGACTTTTATGCCCAGGATCTGCCGAAGTGGCGCAGCAATCTGTCACAAGCGTTATATGGCATGTTCTTTATTTATGCATCCGATCCATTTAGCAAGGTCGAAAATCAATTTGCGGGTATGGCCCCTATTAAAGGGCCTCATGGCGATCAGCTGCTCAGCACAGGCAGTCCACTTGCATCGCCTATCGGCACTTTTGCCATCACAAGTGTCAATAAAAACCCTGAGGCGGCTATCCGTTGGGTTGATTACTTTTACAGCGAAGAGGGGAGTCAATTCTTCAACTACGGAATTGAAGGACAGAGCTATACGATGAAAGATGGTAAGCCGGTCATCATGGACAGTATTAAGAACGATCCTCGCGGGTTTATGGCCGCATTGGGTCAAGTCAACCTTGTACCGGGCGGCGGGTTCCCGACGATCATTGTTGATGACATTGTGTTAAGCGATAAAACAAAAGAAGTTTCCGCCGTTTCGGAGAAATTCACCTCCAAAGTGATGTATGGGTCGCCTATATTCAATAAAGAAGCTACCGATAAAGTCGTACCGATTAAAGCAGATATTGATAAATTTGTTCAGGAGTCGGCGATCAAATTTATTTTGGGTGAGACCAGCTTTGATAAGTGGACAGAATATACGGCAACACTGAAAAAGATGAAAGTCGACGAGCTTGAGCAAGCGTATCAAGCAGCCTTCGATGCAATGAATAAATAAATGTCTGCCGAGATTGGAGGTCTTGCGGGACGGGAGTGCCAACCGGCAATCCTGTCCCATCTAGATTGTGGGGAGTGATCCGTTCATGAACACGCATATCATAGCATCGACGGTACGAAATAAACCGCGACATCAGCTTTGGAGGCGGATAGTATCCAAATATGAATTTTATATTATGCTGGCAATTCCATTCATCTGGTATATTGTGTTCAAATATTTTCCGATGTACGGGATCCAGATTGCTTTTAAGGATTTCTCGGCAAGCCGGGGTATTAATTCCAGTCCCTGGGTGGGCTTCAAGCATTTTGAACGTTTTTTCGAATCTTCTTATTTCTGGGAGCTGCTGTGGAATACAATATCGCTAAGCCTTTACTCCTTGGTGGTCGGATTTCCGATTCCCATTTTGCTGGCACTGGTGATTTATGAAATCCATAATAAAAGTTTGAAAAAATGGGTGCAAAACGTTACCTATATTCCTCATTTTTTATCCCTGGTAGTTATCGTCGGCATGCTCAATGTGTTTCTCGATTTGAAAACAGGGAAAGTCAATCAGTTGCTCGTACTATTCGGTGTCGATCCGATCCCGTTCATGCGCAAGGCGGAATGGTTTCAGACGATATTCGTGTCCTCGGACGTGTGGCAGCATATGGGCTGGAGCTCCATCATCTATTTGGCTGCACTAAGCGGCATTGACCCGACTCAATACGAAGCGGCCAAAATGGACGGGGCGACCCGGCTTCAGCGGGTGCTGCATATTTCACTACCGGGCTTATTGCCGACGATCATGATTATGTTTATTTTACAAATGGGGCATTTGATGGATGTGGGCTTCGAGAAGGCGCTGCTGATGCAAAATCCGGTTAACGCGAGTAAAGGCGAAATATTGGCGACCTTCGTCTACAAAAATGGGATTCAGCAAGGCCAGTTCAGTTATACGGCTGCAGCCAGTCTATTTAACTCGGTGATCGATTTTGTGCTGCTCATTGTCGTAAACGCTTGGGCACGCAAAAAAACGGAATCCAGCTTATGGTAGGAGGAGACTAGAATAGTGGTTAATGAATCCAAAGCAGTTCGTTCCCGTGATGATCGGATTTTTGATGCACTCGTCTATACCATCGCCGGGATTGTGCTCTTGCTTGTACTGTATCCGCTTTTGTTTGTAGTCAGCGCTTCCTTTAGCGATCCGATAAGCGTTATTGATGGCAAGGTGTGGCTGCTGCCTCAAGGGTTTACTTTCACTCCTTATCTGCACGTGTTTGAGAATGAATCGATCTGGAGTGGTTTTCGCAACACGATCCTGTATACATTGATCGGTACTTTCGTCAATATCATACTGACGATTCTGGCGGCTTATCCGCTCTCGCAAAGAGATTTACCGGGACGCACGGCGTTAATGTTCATCATCACGATTACGATGTTTTTCAGCGGGGGACTGATCCCGACCTATCTTCTGATTAAATCGCTTGGAATGATCAATACCGTCTGGGCAATGATTATACCCGGCGCCATCTCAACCTACAATCTTATCGTCATGCGGACTTTTTTTCAGAATGGCGTACCCTACGAGCTTCAGGAATCGGCCTGGATCGATGGGGCATCTAATTTTCGGTTGCTGCTGACCATCGTAATTCCCTTATCAATGCCCATTATAGCGGTCATGGTGTTGTTTTACGGCGTGGGTCACTGGAATGCGTATTTCAACGCCATGATTTATTTAAAAGACCGGGAGCTGTTTCCACTTCAGTTGATTTTGCGCGAAATTCTCATCCTTAATCAATCGGATAACATGGGTCTCGACGGAGCGGGCATGACGGAACGGGTGATGATGGCGGAAAGCATTAAATATTCGGTCATCATCGTGTCCAGTATTCCAGTTCTGCTGTTGTATCCTTTTGTTCAAAAATATTTTGTGCAAGGCGTCATGATCGGTTCGATTAAGGGCTAACAACTTAAAAAAGCATAAACCTCTATCACCAAATTCGAAGGGACACTGGAGTATGAAAAAACCTAATATTCTGTTAATCCAAACAGACCAGCAGACGGCGGAAACGTTGAGCTTGTACGGCAATCCGGCATTGCGAACACCGGCATTGGAAGGTTTGGCGGAGCGAGGGGTCGTGTTTGAGCAGGCCTTCTGCAACTATCCAGCGTGTTCGCCTTCCAGGTCCTCTATGTTTACAGGACGCTACTGCTCGACATTGAACCTTCATGCTAACCATATGCTTATTAACCCTGCCGAAGTCACACTGCCGCAGGTGCTGAAGCAGCATGGCTATCAGACCGCGATCATCGGTAAAAACCACGCCTTTATGAATAATAACGAGTCGTATTATCCGGGAGGAGTTCCTGAGCAGCCAAGCACGTTGTACGAAGTGTTCGACTACATTCGGCTTGGTGAGCACGGGCATCTGGTGGACGGGTACCGCGATGATCCTGACATAAAAGCTGCACATGAATGGGCCGTGAAGCATTGCTGGAACAGTCCGCTTGGCCACGGCACCAATCCGGCTCCCTTGAACAAGTGTGGGACCTTTCTGCTGGGTGAAACGATGCTGGATTATCTGGATAATGTCCGCGATGAAGAGAAGCCTTTCTTTACCTGGCTGTCATTTCCCGATCCGCACACGCCTTACCAAGCGCCAGAGCCGTATGCAAGTATGATTGATCCGGCTGACGTACCGATGCCACCCGTCGATACCCTGGAGGGCAAGCCGGAGAGGGTAAAGGTTGCGCACCTGATGGATGCGATGGATACGGCCGACGAAGCGCTAATTCGCCAAGTGCGCGCTATACATTACGGCATGATCCGGTTTATTGACGATACTCTGGCCAAGGTGTTTGCCAAGATGGATGAACTTGGACTTACGGAGCAGACGATTGTCATCTTCACGTCCGACCATGGTGATTCTATGGGAGCGCACGGTATCATTCAAAAGCATAACTTTTTTTACGACTCATTTAATCATGTACCGTTTATCATGTCGACCCCAGGGTATGCGGGTCCGAAACGCACGCCGCATCCGGTCGAGCTCATTGACGTTATGCCGACGCTGCTCGAGCTGGCTGGTGTGCCGATACCGCCGGGATGCCAGGGACGAAGCCTTGCGCCATTCCTGCAGGGAAACCCTCCATATACCCCCCGTGAGTTTATTGTCATTGAAAGCGGAGAGCACGGAGAGCCTGTGAAAGTGTCGGACATTACGCAGCGTCCGCAGCATCCTTTTGACGAGCGGTATTTTGTCTGGTGCGCGTATTTGGATGCGTGGATAGGTAAAGGCAAGGCCATTCGTACGAATGAATGGAAGCTGTGCGTCTATGCAAATGGGGAGGGTGAGCTATACGATTTGCGACAGGACCCTCATGAGCTTCACAACCGCATTGAAGATCCGGCATGCTTGAAGATCCGTACCACGCTAGAGCGAAAGCTGCTGCAATGGACTATGAATAAAGAAGATCAGCTGCCGTTGAACACCACCATAAAGATCTCCATGCAGTCAATGAGAGAGAAGTATGGAGAACAAACTCAATAAAAAAGGAAAATTATTGATGGCAAAGTAAAATAATAGAGGTACTGAAGACTACCCTAACCAATTATTTGTAAATATTCTTCTTCACGGCCGCCAACCAAAAGGGCGGTTTTTTTATAACATAAGAATTTCTAAGTTTTCAGCGGAGCTGAAGGATTCTTATGTTTCAAGAAAACCTACCTCTGAACCGCGGTCGCTCATCTTTGAAAGGCCTCGATAGAGGTTTTCTTATGTTATCTTTGCCTCTGGAATTCGACTGCTGATGTAAATATTAAATTGTGGATCGTCATAGTCAAGCTTATAACCAATATTGCTTATAGTCAGCTGTGTGCCCAGCAGCGTCAGGGTGACTGGCTCCTTGTTGCTTTAATTAAAAGGTAGATGAAAAGCATGTTTTGTCTGCCTCGGCTTGTGTTAGAATTGTCAGAAAACAGTATTGTAAACATTTAGGTTACGTGCTAAAATAAATTGGTCAAATTCATCATTTTTGAGCATATGTCCATAAATGTGAGAGGTGTTGAAGCTTTGAAAATAAGAGGAATAGCTCACAAAGGTTACCCGGCAAAGTATAATGAAAACACATTAGCCTCTTTTCAAGCAGCATGTGACTTGTCGTTTTCCCAGCTGGAATTGGATGTTCATTTGAGTAAGGATGGAGTACCTGTTCTTATGCACGATGCGACCTTAGATCGTCTGACCAACGGTACAGGTTATATCAAAAATTATACTGTTCAAGAGCTGAAGCAATTCCTAGTAGGTGGAACAGAGACAATCCCTACCTTGGAAGAAGCGTTATTACTCGTTAAGAACAAAATGGTTGTCAATATTGACTTGAAGCAGATGGGGAATTTTTACAAAGGGATAGAGCAAGCCATTCTGGATGTTATTCATAAAACCGATATGATGGACCAGGTATACCTGCTTTCATTAGATCATTTTGCCTTAATGAATTTGCGAAAGCTATCGAAGGACATTGAACTGGGTGTATCCTTTGTCGGAAACATGCCTCATATATTTGAATTCATGAAGGAGATTAGAGCCAGGTATATGGCTGTTAAGCTGCCTTTTATGACAGAAGCGTATTATCAAATGATAGAGGATCATAAGTGCCAGCTGGTTGCTTGGCCTGTAGATACCGCAGAAGATATGAAGCTCGTTCTTCAAGCATACCCGTCCGCATTAGTTACTACGGATCATTTAGAACTTTTTAAATCAATTGTTGAAAATCGCGCATAGATGGAGTGACAGACAGATGACTAAATTTGATTTACATATGCATCATGATAGATGCGGACATGCTCAAGGTGTAATCCGTGATTATATCGAATCCGCCATTAGTCAAGGCTTAACCGTTGTGGGTATTTCAGATCATTCCCCATTCTTCGGAAGTGACGTAGACCAAGAGCATTCAAACATCGCAATGGCCAAAAGTGAATTTCCTAGTTATATTAATGAGGTGCTTCGATTACAAGAGGAATATAAAGGCAAAATCGATGTACTGCTCGGCGTTGAATCTGATTTTTTTCCTCATTATGAAGATGTGTATCGGAACGTGTATGCGCAGTATCCCTTTGACTATATTATAGGGTCGGTTCATTGGACCGAAGGTACGAGTATTTTTAATAAACGGCGCTGGGATGGACTTTCCAACGAAGATAAATTAACGCAAAAAAATTATTACTACGATTTGATAAGTCAATCTGCACGCAGTGGTATATTTCAAATTCTGGGACATATTGATGCGATGAAAGGTTTTTATCCCGAATTTTCTGATATCCCTACGGATGCTGTTGACAAAACGTTGCAGGTCATCGCCGAATGTAATGTTTCTATTGAAATCAATACCTCAGGAAAAACAAAAGATTGCGGCGGCTGGTATCCATCTGATTCGATTCTGGAACGAGCCTTGTTTTATGGTGTCGATGTGTCATTTGGGTCAGACGCACATGTACCGGAGCGGGTTGGCGATGATTGGGATCAGGTTAGCAATAAGTTAAAAGAAATTGGATTCAAGTACTGGGTTTATTACAAAAGAAAGCGCATGCAAAAGGTCCTCTTGTAGCCTTAGGCATACTTTCAAATGGAGTACTGAGGATGTCTTTAACATCATTCATTCGTTACCCGCACCATCATTATCAATAATAAACTGGGGGCTATACTATGAAACTGGCAGTTATGGGAGATTTTCATTATCCTTGCATGCAAAGCAAAGCGGAGTTTCATATGGTTCGTGATCAGTTTTTTGGCGGGTTACTGGAAGAGTTTTTGGATGCTGAAGCGGACTACCATATTTCAATCGGTGATTTCACCAATGAAGGCCGAGCAGATGAATTGCAATTTATTTTCGGTGCTATTCAAAACCATGCCCACAACAGAAAATTTGTTCATATACTGGGCAATCATGACACCGTATCGATGCCCAAGGATGAAATTTTGAAGATTACAGGCCAGCAGCGTTATAGTGCAGTCGATACGGATGATGCCATACTTGTATTCCTCGATACAACTAAAGAAATGGACTGGAAGGATTTTGGCGGTGAAATCGATGAAGGACAAATGGTCTGGCTGAAAAAGCTGATACAGGAGTCCGGTGAAAAAACGATGATTTTATTCGGTCATCATCCCATAGAAGGAACCACTCAATTTTCAGATAAGCGAATGCATGCAATTCACTCGGAATATGAGATGTGGCCCGTTTTATCTGCCAAGAAGGGCCATGGTTACTATATATGCGGGCATAATCATAGCAATTCAATCGTTCATAAGGAGCAATGGAGCTTTATACAGACAGCTGCTTGCCTTGACATTCTAGGCTATCGAATGATCGAGTTAAATCAAGGGAAGCTATCTGTTTCCATGATCGATTTAACGAATCCGGAGCGACTTGAAGCCGCCGCATCGATTACAAAAGTTATGGGCCACTTTACACCGAACTTAAATGCAACAGGTGAAGAAAGTGACCGTACATGGGAATCGGTAGTACAGCAGAGCTGATTTAAAAGTGCAAAGGATTATTTGCAATTGTAAATAGATTAGTTTCGAACCTTCTTTCCGCGACTCCTTTACTTGGAGGGCATTGAGAAGGTTTTTTTGCTCTTGTCCTTCAATAAGCTCTAAGCTGGCTTCGGTGAAAGCGATATTCGAAGTAATAGGTGCAGCTGTGACATTATCCATTTATATCAGAAGGACTGCATCTGAATGTGGGTTGGAATGGGAACGGTTCGACCTTAAATGAATCGACATGTTAGTAGGAATTCTTCGCTTACATCTCTGTGTATCTCACTATACCCTGTTAGCAGTAGTGTAAAATAGGTTATATTCAATCAAGGAGATATATGGCAGTACTAAATGTGCAATGGAATATGCTCAACGTGGTGCAATTGATGAGTGGATTCAGTTATTTCTTAGAAATGATGGAAAAGATATTGCATTGGCAGACGGATTATTGTGTAAGAAGAGATCCTATATCGGTCCGGTCGTAACGGATATAACGGAGTTTGGAATTGAAGAAGGAGCTCCATCGTATCTGACTAAAGAGAATGATATAGCATGGTTTTTTCATGTCGTCGATAACATGAAGAAGGCATATGGCGATTGGGATTTTCCACCGCTAATCGTCTCATGAAGCATGGGAGTTTGATGAAAAGGGGTATTTATGTCTGTTTTCCTCACCTGATGTACCGCTTTCTCTATTAAGAAGTTGTGCAAACCACGATATAATTACCGTAAACACAGTTTGTTTTAGTAAGTACGCATGATAGCGCGGGTGGCTATGGAGCAAGATTTGGAATAGATGTCTTCGGCGGTCAAGGAAGCAAAGCAGCCTTGACGGAGGTATGAAGAATGTGAGCATCTACTCCGTTCCACTGTAAAGAGTGGATCTGATGTCTACATTTTTTGGTAATGATTGAACCGATCCGTTTCGGACCCGTGTGGGAATTGTGCTTCTTCAAGCCGAGGGAGACGGACAAAGGATGCGCATAGAGCCTTGTTCTGAATAAGAAAACAACATGAATCAAGCTCCTGATCGGATTGGATTCATGTTTTTTCTGATGTATGGTGCATGATATTGGGATAAAGGAGAGTGAACGTGTGAATTTTAAAAGGTTTGCAGTCTTGTGTCTTTTGATCGCGGGAGGGATTTCAGCAATCTTGCTATTCAAGTCGACGGAGACCACACAAACAACTGCTGCTAGCATGGAGGGTACGGGAATGATTGAAAAGCTAAAGGACCTGAATACCTATACCAATAGTATGACATTAATGGCGACAGCCAAGGAGCAATATGCTAACGATCCCCGCAACGGACGATCTTATCCGGCAGGAGATCCATATATTTTGAAATACAACGGTATGTATTATCTGTATCCCAGCACTCATTTCGGTCTATCAGACGTCCGTGCGTGGAGTTCAGTGGATCTGGTGAACTGGAATTACGAAGGCATTGTGGCTAAGGACAACCGTTTAAAGATGGCGTACGCCCCGGAGGTGATTTATTGGAACGGGGCCTTCTATATGGTGACTTCCCCCGATGGAAAAGGCCACTATGTCCTGAAGAGCAGCAGTCCAACAGGTCCATTCACTATACAAACGGACAACCTGGGGATGAGCATTGACGGCTCGATTTATATTGACGATGATGGCAAGTGGTATTTCTATCATGCCGGTTCCAAAGGGATTCGCGGGAGAGAAATGAAGGACCCCTACACGTTTGGGCCCGAAATGGTTTTAACGGGAACGAGCATGGATCATTGGACGGAAGGGCCAACGCTGTTCAAAAGAAACGGAACCTACTTTATGATGGAATCCGGCAATCACCTTATGAGTGCAGGCTACAGGGTGAACTACGCCATCTCCACGAACGGCCCGCTTGGCGATTTTACAACGCCTTATAACAATCCCTTAATTATTAGCACCACCAACGATTTTCATGGGCTGGGGCACAGCTCAACAGTCATTGGGCCAGATCTTGATTCGTATTACATCGCTTATCACAATAACAAGAATCCCATAGCCCCTGGCGTAGGACATGACCGGTACCTGAATCTTGATAGGCTGGTTTTTAATGGGGATAAATTGGGTGTGCTGGGTCCGACTCATTTTGCTCAGCGGGCGCCCGGCAAAGCTGACTTCTCTACATGGATTCAGAAAGTAGGTATGGAAGCAAACTGGAACATGCTTTCACATGGAGACGTACAAATCATAGCGAGCAAGCAGCAGACGGATGCTAGCTTCACTGCGGAATTTAATTTCAAAGCAGATATTACCGGGCAAAATGAGAGGGCTTACGCTGGAGCCGTGTTCGGTTACCGGGATGACAAGCATTACGCTATGGCTATTGTTCATGCTGCAGATATGAAGCTGGAGCTGATTCAGGTGATCAATGGGGAGAGACGCACTATGGGAACCACTGCGTTACCTTCTAACCTGGATCTGTCCAATCTGCATATGCTTCGCATCGAGCAGGATTCCTCGCGGAGCGTTGTTTATTTCGATGGCATGCACAAGCTGGAGCTAAAGCTCGAGGGTCTGGGCACAGGCGGAATCGGTTATATATATGAGGGACTGATGCTGCATCCCGATTATACGGCCTTTAGCAATGAAGTTAATGGATCAAGTGACTATGACGCCTATAAGCCGCTGCCGGGAAGTATTGAAGCTGTGCATTACCTGAAAGGCGAGGGCAGAGGGTATCATATGAACAATGATACGATATCCCCAAATCCTATACGTCCCGATGATCATACTCTTATTGGCAAAGGTAAAGACAATTCGTATTACGTCGAGCTGAACCACATAGGAGACTGGCTGCAGTACAACATTAATGTTAAGGAAGCCGCCACCTATGGGATGGATGTACGATTGATGAATCAGAAGGAAGCGGCAGTATTGGCTGTCCATTCGGATGATCAACTTTTGGGAAATATCGATATTCCCCTGCCTGCTCTGTCTGAGCCCGCTGTATCGGAATGGACTAAGGTAAAAGGCGGCGGAGTCCTCACTCTCCAGGCTGATTTGCACACCCTCAAGCTTAAATTGGTTAAGGGCAGGGCCGATCTTATGGGCTTTGATCTTTACAGGGTTGAAGACAAGCCCGTCCATTTGGTGTATCCTCTTGGTAAGGGCGGTGACTTGGCAAACGGCATGTTCAGTGACTGGACCTACAACGACAGATGGACCGTCGGTCAAGGGGGGATGAAGTCGGATTCGGATCAAACCAATATGGCGTTTACAGGAAAAACTACCTGGAGCGATTATACAGTGGAAGCGGATATTACACTGGGGCTAAGTACACAGCCGAACAGCGATGGTGGCTTACTGGTTCGTGTTAGCAACGAATCGGTTCACAAAGCTCAGGTTATCGATAGCTTAACGGGTTACTATATATCTCTTACCGGCAGTCAAATATCTTTAAAAAAATGTAACTATAATTCCATTCTGCTGCAAAAAACAGATTTAGAATTACAAAATAATAAAACCTACCATGTTCAGGTCCGTGTCCAAGGCAGCCGTATTCAGGTGTTCCTTGACAAGCAGTCCAAGCCCAGCATTGATTATGTGGACTTTAATGCGTTTACAACCGGCAAGGCAGGCATTCGATCGGGTACCAAGGGTTCTTTTATGTTCGATAATATAAAGATTACAAGCAAGTGATCGGCGCGTATAAATTTGCCAAGTAGTCCGTCTTCCTTCAGAAAACGGGCTGTTTGGGATCAAATCATGAAAGCGTTTGTAGCGAAGGGAGCTGCCAGTTAATGAAGTTTTTCTCTGTTAAAAAGTTGATTTCGCCCACAAGAAGCATTCAGGGGAAAATCTTTGTTGCATTTAGTCTGGTCACGCTGCTTGGAATCGTTGCTGTGACGAGTATTGTTTATTTGTATATGAGAGAAACTGTTAAGAACAATGCGTTTTCTTCAGTGATGGATAGCATACGGCAAGCGGACGAATCCTTAAATATCCGACTGGAGGAAATAGATCACTTAAACACGGTTGTCATAACCAATAAAACAGTGCTTAATACGCTGCTAAGCACTACAGAGGAAGCAAGCTATGAGTGGTTTCAAGAACAAAAGCGGATCGAGGAGTTTATGTCCGCTGTCATTGCCTATAAAGGATATATCTCGCGAATTGCTGTCATTGGCTTGAACGAAAAGGTCTTTTTCGTTGGATCCCCTTGGTTGGACAAAAATGTTATAAAAACACCCATGATGGACTATTTAAATCAAAATAGTTCACGTCATGTTTATTTTCACCAAACAGGCGCTAATGATTCTATTGTCACCGGTCGCCAGATTCGCTATAACCGGGAAGCAATCGGTGTCGTGATGTTCGACCTCAATAGTGAATTTATTAAGAAAATCTATGACGTTAAACCAACCTCGGATAGCATGCTGTTTGTTGTAGACGAGAACAATGAATTTATATACCAGCCGAACAATAGCTTGCTTGAAAAGGAAACGATCATCAGGCTAAATCAAGAAATGGTCGGCTTGGGCGCTACGGTTGAAAAGGTGATCAATCAAAAGTCTTACCTTGTCATTAGCCGGAAATCGGATTATACAGGGTGGTCCACGTTGGCACTCGTTCCTATGGAATCACTGCTAAGTGAAACGGTACGGATTCGCAATGTATTAGCTGAAGTAGCTATTGTTGTATTTATTATTATCTTATTTAGTTCTTTGCAGGTTTCCTCAAGAATGACAAGAAATATTCGAAGACTTAAATCGATGATGATGCATGTAAGTGAAGGAAACATGACGCTGCTGGCCGTAGAGATTCGCTCCAAGGATGAAATAGGTCAGCTGTACCAGGTGTTCAAGAGTATGGTAGAAGAGCTTAAGCGCTTGCTCGAGGGAATAAAGACGAGCGAGAAGCAGAAGCATGAGGCAGAGATGGCTGTTTTGCAAGCTCAAATCCGTCCTCATTTTCTGTACAATACACTGAATACGGTCAAATATTTGGCCAAATTAAACGGGGTACCGAACATTGAAGAGGTGTCGGAATCCTTGATCGAGCTCATGCGCGGCGTGCTGGGCAATTCCAATGAGTTTCTTACGCTGCAGGAGGAACTTCACTATGTCCGCAGCTACGTAAATATTGAAAAATACAAATACGTGGAACCTATTGATGTCCATATAGAAATCGAGAATGAACAGTTATTGCAGTACCGTGTTTTAAAGTTAATGCTGCAGCCTATTGTAGAGAACGCCATTATACATGGAATTGCTTCTGCTGAGCATGGAGGCTTGGTATGGATTCGGGTATATGAAGAGCAGAAAGAGCTGAGACTTGAAGTCAGGGATAATGGCAAAGGCATGACAAATGAACAGATTGAGGCGCTGTTTGACATGAACAAGGGCGAGACTTATACACGCTTCAGCGGCATGGGTGTCCGAAATGTACACGAGCGTATAGTTCGATTGTACGGGGAGCCTTACGGCGTATTTGTTAACAGTGAGCCAGAGAAGTATACCAAGGTGGAAATCAGATTTCCACTGCTGCCAGGTACGGAAAGTGTGTGACAGGAGGGATGAAATATGTTTAAGGTTATACTGGTTGACGATGAGGCATTAGCACGCAACGATGTGAAAAGCTTGATTGATTGGGAGAAGCACGGTTTTACAATATGTGGTGAAGCTCATAACGGAGCTACGGCCATTTCCCTCATAGAGCAGCAGGCTCCACATATCGCGATTCTGGATGTGAGTATGCCGATCATGAATGGTGTGGAATTGAGCAGCATTATTCATAACCGATTTCCAAAGGTTAAGATGATTATGCTTAGCAGCTTTGACGATTACGATTATGTGAGAACTTGCCTGATGAACGGGGCGATGGACTATTTACTTAAGCATCGTTTGAACGCGGCTGCACTCTTATCGTTATTGAATAAGGCGGTTCAAAATTTGCAGTACGATGAACGGGAGCATGAGGCTCGCAGTGTTCAAACGAAAATGATTGAGCGTCTAAGTCCTATTATTCTCCGCGAATATGCAGCAAACCTGGCCAGAGAAGTACCAGAGGCAGGGGAAGAGCTGCAGCGTTATGCGCAGGAAAATGGGCTCTTTACCCATTCAGTCAATTATGTAGCTGCAGCGGTACAAATCGTCCCCTTTTTGCTGTTGACAGAGGCTTATACGGATGTGCAAAAGAACCGGTTTGTGCAGCAGGTCACAGATGTTATGCAGATGGCGGTAGGAGACATTCATAAGCGGATGGCAGCCTATGTGGGGGAGGGGCGCTTTATTGTCCTATTTTCCTCACCAGAAAGAAGTGAACACACGGTTTCAGCCCAAATGAATCAAACCATGAGCAGCCTTTCCCATGCTCTGGAGAAGTTTATAAATTTACAATGCGTGTATGCGTTTGGACCGATATGCGGGAGATTGCGACAGCTTGCCGCCAGCTATAGCAGAGCAAACCAGCTGATGAACGACAAGTTTTTTCAGGAATTGAGTGCTTCTACCCAGAGAGATACACTGCTTATCGAGGAACAGAAGCAATTGCAGCTGTTTTTGGAGCAGCTGGACGGGGAAAAAATTCAACAAGTCATCACATCGATTTTTGCAACGGTCAGGAATCAGCCTTACTACTCCTTGCCGGTACAAATTATTGTCAGCGAAATGCTTCGTATTGTGGAAAAGTCCCTGAAGAGGCATTTTCCTCATGTAACCATAGAAGATAACAGGATGATTACTGCTCGGAGTGAGCTTGTACGTTTAAGAAGCGTTAACGAGCTTGAGCAGTGGTTGTCGGATTACTATACATGTATGGTTGACGCTATAAAGAAGCAGCATGGGAGAGGAACCTACTCTCGTCATATTTCGCAAGCTGTTCAATTTATTATGGATCATTATGCTTCGAACATTTCTCTGGAAATGGCGGCAAGTGCCATTAATCTGAATTCTTCCTATCTAAGCAGACTGTTCAAAGAGGAAACACAAATGACCTTCACGGAGTATTTAAACCGCGTGCGTATTAAATCCAGCTGCCTGCTGATGGAATCCGGTTCCTATTCAATGAAACACATTAGCAGTCAAGTCGGCTTTACTAACTACACGTATTTTTTTAAAGTCTTTAAGATCATTATGGGTATGACGCCGCAGGTGTATATCGATAGTCGGAAACCGTCAAAAAAGTAGAATGGAAAGTCATATATGTGGAGTCCTTTATAGAAAAAGTTTTACTATAATAAAAGCATCCTTTAGAAAACGCTTTCTTAGCGTGAAGGTGAATAACTAAAATAGGGGGAACGAAAGAATGAAGAGAAATTGGGGGACGGTACTGCTTTCTACTGTAGTAGTTTCTGGTTTAACACTTACGGCCTGCAGCCCGGATAATACGAATAAGAAAAATGATGATAAATCCAAGGCAGAATCGGCAAATACGGTAAGTCCAAGCGGATTTCCAATTGTCAAAGAACCGCTTAAGCTGAAAATGTTCACGAGAATAGCGCCAACCAACGGGCCCTTTAAGGAAATGCCGGTGTTTCAGGATTATGAAAAAATGAGCAATATTCAGGTGGAATTTATCGAGGCGCCGACGGACGGTTTTGCTGAGAAAAAAAACCTGTTGTTTGCCGCCAATGAACTCCCTGATGTGTTGTACCGTTCAGGCTTTACGCCTTTAGAGGCAACTCGCTATGGTTCAGGCGGTCAATTAATCCCACTCGAGAAGTTGATTGATTCTTATGCCCCAAACCTTAAAAAGTTAATGGATACGTATCCCGAGATACGTCCAGCCATAACAACACCTGAGGGCCATATCTATGCCATACCGGGTATTGTGACCGTCAACGCAGCCAGAACCGATAAGAGATGGATGAATCAAGCATGGCTGAAAAAACTAAACCTTAAGGAACCTGAGACTACTGATGATCTGTACGAGGTGCTGAAAGCTTTCCGGGATAAAGATCCTAACGGCAACGGGAAGCAGGACGAGATTCCGATGACAGCGCGCAACGGCTTGAGCATCGTGCCTATAATGGCTGGATCTTTTGGTTTGGATTTCCAGTTGGGTTATAACATTAACCTGGAGAATGACAAGGTTAATATTTGGATGGGAAGCGATCGGAATAAGGAGTTACTGGTGTACTTGAATAAGCTGTATTCGGAAAAACTGCTGGATCAGGAGTTATTCACTCAGAAGGAAGCTCAATATCTGGCCAAGCAAGGGTCAGGAAATACCGGCTTCTTCTTTGATCAGACGAATAATCCCATGCTGGATACTAAAGTTGCAGATCAATATATCGGCATAGCACCGGTCAAGGGACCGCATGGCGACAGGCTGCAGCTGGCGCAACCGGTACCGCGGGATTTCGGAGCTTTTGCCATCACCTCGGTGAACAAAAATCCGGAGGCCACAATGCGCTGGGTGGATTATTTCTATAGCGATGAAGGCTCCACCTTATTGCGCTTCGGCCGTCAAGGTGAAAATTATGAATTGCGGAACGGCGTTCCTTATTATACCGATGCTTTTTTGGCGACAGGTAATCAATCCAAAATCACTCCATACGCCGGAGGCGGGGCGCCGCATCTGATTAGTGACAAGGTCGCTTCCTACATTAATCCGCCGCAGGTTCAGGAAGCTCAAAAGAAGCTCGATCCGTTCATGCCTAAGGTTCGTTATGCAGCTCCCATGTTCGACGAAGCAACGGCTCAAAAAATAAATGTGCTGCGTAACGATATTGATAAATATTACGAGGAGCAGAGCACAAAATTTATTGCAGGTGCCCTTAGCTTCGATAAGTGGGGAGAATTCCAGACCACCTTGAAGAAAATGAACGTGGAAGAGCTGCAAAAGCTGTACCAGGAAGCTTACGATAACCTCAAAAAGCAAAAATAAGAACACCATGATGGTTGGAGGGCTACAGATGAAGAGTACAGCAAAACCTGTAGGCGTTGCGTCTCGATCCAAATCGAGGCGCTCCAGCCTCTTAAAATCGATAGTCAGTCGATACGATCTTTACCTTATGCTGCTCGTTCCTATCGTATGGTACCTTGTGTTTCATTACGGGCCTTTGTACGGTTTGCAAATTGCATTTAAAAACTTTAGTCCGGCCAAGGGGATCCTGGGTAGTGCATGGGTGGGCTTTGATCATTTTGAACGCTTTGTAGAATCTTACTATTTCTGGAGACTGTTGTGGAACACCATTTCGATTAACTTGTTTTCCCTGCTGTTTGCTTTTCCCATTCCGATTGCTTTGGCGCTGCTAATTAATGAAATCCGCTCCAAAGCATTCAGCAAGATTGTGCAAAACATTACTTATATTCCCCATTTTATTTCGGTCGTCGTTATGGCGGGTATGCTGATGTTGTTTTTATCTCCGCGTGGAGGTCCTATTAATACAGTGATTCAAGCCTTTGGCGGGATGCCTGTTCGATTTCTGGATATAGCTGCCTGGTTCAAGCCAATCTTTATCGGTTCTAACATATGGCAAAATATGGGTTGGCAATCGATCATCTATATTGCTGCGCTTAGCGGAGTCAACCCGCAGCTGTATGAAGCAGCCAAAATGGATGGAGCGAATCGATTGCAGCGCATTTGGCATGTATCCATTCCAGGTATACTGCCCGTTATCGTCATCCTGCTTATTCTCGATGTAGGACATTTTATGAATGTCGGTTTTGAGAAAATTTTATTGCTGCAAAACAATCTGAACCTGGAATCGAGCGATGTCATATCCACCTTTGTCTACTCCGCAGGTATTCTTAAAGGGGAGTACAGCTATACGGCTGCAATAGGCTTGTTTAATTCAATTGTCAACCTGACGCTGCTGGTGCTCGTGAATCGCTTTGCCCGTAAAAAGGCTGAGACAAGCTTATGGTGAGGAGTGACCATGTGTTGAAAGAGCACAAATTGAAAAAAACGTTGTCAGATGAAACCCTATTCAATGCCGTCGTAAATGCATTAGCCTTACTTATTTTAGTCATCGTGCTGTACCCGTTAATTTTCATCGTGAGTGCTTCCTTTAGTGATCCTGCATTGGTACTGAATGGCGAGGTGTACCTGCTGCCCAAGCAGATTACCTTGGAAGCCTATCAAAATGTATTTCACAACGAAAAAATATGGAATGGTTATAGTAAAAGCATTTTGTATACGTTTGTAGGCACGTTGATCAATATTCTCATGACCACATTGGCTGCCTATCCGCTTTCGAGACCCGACCTGCCCGGACGGGGAGGCATTATGTTTTTTGTAACACTTACGATGTTTTTCAGCGGGGGACTGATTCCATCCTATTTAATTGTCAAAAATTTAGGAATGGTAGATACGATGTGGGCGCTCATTATTCCGGGTGCAATTGCCACCTATAATTTAATTGTAATGAGAACCTATTTTCAAACGAGTATTCCGTGGGAGCTGCAGGAAGCTGCACATATTGATGGCTGTTCAAATTGGAGGCTGTTAACCCATGTCATACTGCCGCTTTCCAAGCCGATATTAGCTGTTATGGTCCTGTTTTACGCTGTAGGTCATTGGAATTCATATTTCAATGCTTTGATCTATATCCGCACCAAGGAATTGTACCCGCTGCAGCTCGTGCTGCGTGAAATTCTTATGGTCAGTCAGGCAGATGCCGTGGACAGTAACGTGGGGCTCGAATCGAAGGTGCTGCTGGCTGAAAGCATCAAATATGTGGTCATCATTATATCCAGCTTGCCCGTGCTGATCATGTATCCTTTTGTACAGCGGCATTTTGTTAAGGGCGTCATGATAGGTTCTCTAAAAGGATAATAAAAGGAAGGAAGTTGTGAGAGGATGGTACTTGCAAGAGCCAAAATACAAGTGAATGCTGATCAAGTCGCCAGCGATACAATTAATCCTTACATCTTTGGACATTTTGTGGAAGATATTCGTGATCATATGGATGCGATGCTGGCTTATCCGTTGAAAGATATGGATTTTGAAAGCGTGGATGGTACCTATAGGGGGCTTTCCGGCAGCTGGCGTCCTTATACAAATGGAAAAAGCACCCTATATGCTCTTGAGCCTGCTGCCAAGCATCATTCGGGTCATAGTCAGCTGGTACGAATGTATAGCGATGATAATGGTTACGCAGGAATAAGCCAGACCATTGCCGTGAAACAAGATGGGGATGGCTATGATTTGGCTCTGTATGCAAGAGCCTCTGTTGAAATCAGGTTTGTGCTTGCAGAGATTGTGGATACCATGAGCGGAGAAGTGCTCGGTTCGAGGCGTATCGATATCACAAGCCATAACTGGGAGCATTATGAGTCGCGTCTCGCGGTTGGGCGGGATTGCGAGCATGCGGAGTTCAGACTATATGTGCCAACGGAACATGAGCGATGGCTGGAACACGTATCCACGGGAATGTTATGGCTGGATCATATTTCGCTGCTGCCTTCCGACAGCGTAGGCAATGTGCGTAAGGAAGTTATAGATATGACCCGTGATTTAAACGCCGGTATGATGCGGCTTGCCGGGAATTATATTAGTGCTTATCATTGGCAGCAGGCAATCGGCCCTGTGTATGAGCGCCCTTGTGTAGTGAATGAAGCATGGGGTGGATGGACGAATAAATACTTTGGAACAGATGAATTTATTCAGTTTTGCCGTGCTTTGAATGTGGAGCCGCTTATTTGCGTAAATGATGGTTCGGGTACGCCGGCAGAAGCGGCTGAATGGGTTGAATATTGTAACGGAGCTGCCGATACGCCAATGGGAAGCTTAAGAGCGGCCAACGGACATATCGAGCCGTATGGCGTGAGGTATTGGGAGATTGGCAACGAAGTATGGGGGCCTTGGCAGGTGGGACACTGCAGCGCTGTGCAGTTTGCTGAACGTTATGCTAGCTTTGCCCAAGCCATGAAGGCTGTTGATCATGGGATCAAGCTGTTGGCTTGCGGAGACGTCCGAATGGATTGGAACAAGACTCTCATAGAGCGAGCCGCAGAGCATATCGATTATTTGACTTTGCATCTATATCATGGGTACTCACGTTTTGGGATGAATGAGCATACGCCAAAGGATGAGCGTTATAAGGCAATGGTTTCCTTTCCAGAATGGACAAGGGCATCCATACAGCAATTAAGAGAAATGTTCAGTTCCAATCAACGGTATTCCCATTTGAAATTGGCTATTACTGAATATAATACGATGTATGCTCCGAATACCATTCGTAAGGGTCTTCCTCATGAGCACACGCTGGAAGCAGCGGTTGCCAATGCGGCGAATTTGAATGAGTTTATTCGAAACAGCGACCTGGTGGAGATTGGCAGCTTCTCCGATCTTGTTAATGGCTGGCTGGGTGGATGCATCAGGGTGGGGGACTTCTATGCCGATCAGTTTCGCGGTAAATCGACAGGCTGGAGCGGAAAGTCTTTGACTGTCTATGGCACACCGACTTATCATGCGATAAAAATGTATGCAAACCGTGACTTGGGTCATGTAGTAAACAGTCATACCGAATGTGGTACTTTTAAAGTGGATAGTCTTGTGGCTGCTGAACCACAGCTTGATAGTCTACCGGATCTAGACGTCGTGGCTTGTATGAATCTTAACGGAGATAAGCTGACCGTCTTTATAGTCAACCGAAGTCTCGAAGCAGCGTTGACCGAAGTGCAGCTGGCCGGATTCTCAGACTCAGGCACAGCCCGTTTATTTGAGTTAACAGCGAATGATTATGAATCCATCAACAGTGTGCACAATCCGGATCTCCTTGTTTGCGTATCCCATGAAATACAATTTTCGCAAAGTCAAGTGAGCTGTCAACTAAGGGCATCATCCGTCTACGTATTGGAAATAACGCGCTAACAGGATGGCGATTGCCACTAGCATAAACAGAGGAGCGAAACGAACGAAATGACGACAAAGAAATATGTAAAAAATTATCCGAGACCTCAGTTTGTCAGGGATAACTGGGTTGATCTGAACGGTGAGTGGAGCTTTGGTTTCGATGATGCCAATGAAGGTGAATCCAAGGGGTGGCAGCGAAGCTTCGGCGGGGACAATAAGATAATCGTTCCTTTCACTTACGAGACGGTGGCAAGTGGCATTGGTGAAGAAGCCCACCATCCTTACGTCTGGTATAACAGAATGCTGAACATCCCGTTGGAAGCTGCTGGCAAGCGAATTCTGCTGCATTTTCAAGCGGTTGATTATATCGCAAAAGTATGGATTAACGGCGAATACATTGGAAAGCATCAAGGTGGCTATTCAGCATTTACCTTCGATATCGCACCTTTTGTAACCATCGGAGCTTCCAACGAGCTGACGGTCAAGGTGGAAGACAGTATAGACACGACCCAGCCTCGTGGCAAGCAGCGTTGGGTGGACGATAACTTTGAATGCTTCTATGTACAGACGACGGGTATATGGCAGACCGTTTGGCTGGAGTATGTAGATCGGGAATACGTCGATTCGGTGAAAATCACGCCGGATGTCGATTCCGCAACCGTTCGCTTTGAGTACCAGGTCAAAGGCGAAGTCCACTCTGGCAGCAGGCTTCGTCTGGAAACGATTATTACGATGAAGGGCCGTCAGGTTAAGCAGGCAAGCTTGATGATTGACCGCTCTTGGCTGCAGCTGGAGGTCGATCTCGTTCACGAAATGAACGGACCGTGGAAGCGTTGCTACTGGGCCCCAGGTCGTCCGAATCTGTACGATGTTGAGTTTATTCTGTACCGTGACGATGTCGTGATTGACCATGTCTACTCTTATTTCGGCATGAGAAAAATATCCATTGAGAAAGGCAAGGTGCTGCTTAACAATGTTCCGATCTACCAGCGGTTACTGTTGGATCAAGGGTATTGGCCGGACAGCCATTTGACGCCGCCTTCCGAGGATGCACTGATCGCGGATATCGATCTCCTTCTGCAGATGGGGTATAACGGTGTCCGTAAGCACATGAAGGTGGAGGACGCCAGGTTCCTGTACTGGTGTGATGTCAAAGGCGTACTTGTATGGTCCGAGATGGCTGCGACCTTCGAATTTAATGATAATGCGGTTCAAAACTTTACATTGGAGTGGATGGAGGTCGTTCGTCAGCAGTATAATCATCCTTCCATTATCACGTGGGTTCCGTTCAACGAATCGTGGGGCATCATGAACATTTTCAAGGATCAAAGGCAGCAGAAATTTACCGAATCGATCTATTATTTAACAAAGGCGTTCGATCCGAATCGCCCGGTCATAACAAACGACGGCTGGGAGCATACGGTATCTGATATATTGACGCTGCATGATTATGTGGAAACAAAGGAGCGATTCCTTAAACGTTATGCGAACAAGGACGAAATCGTGAACAACGAGAAGACCTTCAACCAATGGAAATACGCTTTTGCCGACGGCTACAGCTACAAGGGACAGCCGATCATCGTCAGCGAATTTGGCGGCATTGCCTTCAAGTCTGACAAAGGCTGGGGCTACGGCGGTCAGGTTGGTTCGGAAGAAGTGTTTCTTGAACGCTTCCGCGGCATTCACGAAGCTATCAAGCAGACAGATTACATCGTAGGGTATTGTTATACGCAAATTACCGACGTTCAGCAAGAGGTGAATGGGCTCTTGACGGAGGAGCGCAAGCCTAAGGTGCCGATTGATAAGATTAGGGAGATCAACCTTGCCTGAAGAGAGCGATCTGTTAAGTTAATCGAACACAATTACCAGTATGATCCAGTTTTCAAGCAACAAAGAAGCCTTAGTCCGGTATTCACCGAATTATGGCTTCTTGTCATGTCACGAACACGGATTGAAATGTGGAACGCTTATCGCTTATCTTGGTCTTGATCAGGCGTTTCCGGGAGATCCTCTTGTACCTGACTATTTACAAAAGCCTGCTTGTCTATATTGGCTTGAAACGCGATTTTACCTTCAGCCAATTGTTGTATTTTTGCTATTTGTTGACTTTTGTTCAACAAGATCGCCTCCATTTCATCCATAAGATTCCCATAAAAGAAATGAATCATGCAAATCCGTTCATAAATCGACTTCGTTTCTTTACTCGAATTTAAATTTATCCTTCCATTACATCCGCACCCAATTCGCCTGCAACCTCAATCATTTTGGGAATCACGGCTTCATTGGTGCCGGATACGTAAATATCCCCTTGATAGTACCGAAATGGGATCTTTGCATCACCGTAGCTCCACATGAAAAAATCCCCTTCAATGGACATGCTGGTAGAGCCTGTCACTGTAAATACGGAGGTATAGGAAAAATCAGGCTTAGACGAAAAATACTGTTTGCACTCTTCTAATGTTATGGTTTTCGCTGAATTGTCATTGTCCTGTAATGCTCTTGTGATTCGATAACGTTGACTCATTGAGATTCCTCCATTATGACTGGATAGCTGGGTCGTGCACGAGTTCAATGCAGCAGGACCCCAGGTCCAGGCTTATTTTATGACTTAGTGTTCTAGCTCCACCTTAGGTTGAGTTGCAGCCGTAATCATGCAAACCAAAATGCTGAATACACCACAGATGATATAAGTATACGTATAGTAAGGTGCTGCTTCTCCACGGATGAACATCATAGTTGTCATACCATTGGTCGATCCATCGCCTCCACCAAGTATTAATAAATGACCGATTAAGTATATCAATAAACGCTCACTAATTACAGGAATTATGCTGACCCATAGTGCGCCAGAGCGTTTTTTGGCAAAAGCCCTTTTTACATATAGTCCTGCAAGCAGATACGGTACGATAATCAAAGGTACACCAATAAAAGTGCCGGATAGATCCCAATTGTGATCAGCGGGTTGATTGAAAATTATGGGATACAGTGTAAACATAGCGAATAGCGTAAGGAAATAGCCAGCCGTTGTAACCAACCAGCCTCCAACAATCTTACCCATCATATCTATCATCCTTTCCATCGCTGGCGTGGAAATAATCTCCTACTGACGTGTATCCTATTAGGCTATACTATGATGGATGAACTCCATGAGAAGAAAGAGAGTGTGGAATTTTGAAAATTAGAGCAGCAAGGGAATCCGACTTGCCGGATAATTTTATTCATAATTTATTTGTTCACCCTGATTTTTCAGGGAAGGGTGTTGGTAGTCAACTACTTTATTCTGCCATAGAAAAAATGAATAAACCAGTAACCTTGAAATGTGTATCGAAGAATCAAAAGGCAATGCAGTTCTACGAAAATAATGGCTGGAAAAAGGTTGTTGAAGAAGGAGGTGCCGATGAAAGGTATTGGGTAATGGTGTATGAATAAAGCAGGATAAAGCATAGTATGAAGAAGTCGAATTCTTTTCGCTCTGAATGCTGCCACTAGTCTACTCTCTCTCAATGCTTTTATTTTAATGAAACTATTAAAAAAATACCATTTTCCTGAAGCTTTCTTGTAAAATACAGCCGGAAATATGGTTTTTTTGTCGGATATATATTAAAATAACTAAGCATTTTTGTAAATTCTTCCTCTGGAAGAGTAATCATACATAATAGGAGAGAGAGACTTGGGCACAGAGAGAAAGAGTAGAGAGCTGCTGCAAGTGCTGGCAGCTATTCTAGCAATCCTACTTATGATGGGGAATGTGGTAGTCATAGCTTCGGATGCGCAATCGGTGAGCAAGGAGATCGTGGATCCCTATCAGGTGTACACGTATGAAATGATGACGCAGCAAATTGACCAGCTGGCAGCTGCTTATCCTGAATTAATTGAGGTAAAGTCAATTGGGACAACAGGGTTTGGCCGGGATATTAAGGCGGTAAAAGTCGGGAAAGGGGATGCCTCTATCCTCATAGATGGGTCTCAGCATGCCAGAGAATGGATGGGGACAAATCTAATCCTATATATGATAGACCGTTACGCGTATGCCTATGAGCATAATATGAAATATGAACATTATCCTGTTCGTCAATTGCTGGATCAGTGTTCGATCTGGTTTGTGCCGATGGTCAATCCGGATGGTGTGACGCTTCAGCAGGAAGGGCTGAATGCTTTTCCTGAATCGTACCATGCTTACCTGCTCAGTATGAACGGCGGCAGCAACAATTTTAAACGCTGGAAAGCCAATGCGACAGGAATCGATATTAACCGTCAGTATCCTGCGATGTGGACGGGCATTCGTAATTCTCCCCAGTACCCGACATTCAAAAACTATAAGGGCTCAGAGTCGGTGGAAACAGCGGAAGCCCTCAGCATGATTCGATTTACATACGAGAGTGACCCGGAAATCGCCCTTTCCTATCACACCTCAGGTGAAGTGTTATATTGGCATTTCAATACGGCTTCGGAATATGTTGCGCGCGATAAAAAAATGGCCGACACGATAAGTGCCATGACAGGATACAGTCAAATCAAACCGGAAAAGGATCCTTCGGGCGGCGGCTTCACGGATTGGTTTATTGTGCAATTTGGGCGACCCGGTTTTACCGCTGAACTAGGACCGTATCAAGAAGAAACCGAGCTGCCCCTGTGGACGTTTACTGACATATGGGAGAAAAATCAGTCGCTCGGCCTTTTTCTGGCTTCAGAAGGGTATAAGCTGTGGCGGGAGCGCTACCCGATTGAAAAGGTCGAGGAAAACATTCAACTGCTTGAGCCGGTGCAGCTGTACAATCGCCCCAGTGATTCGTTTCCTACTGGCGGGGAATTGAAGGAAGCAAAGGTTACATCGGATGCCCGTATGGGGGATTGGTACCGCATACCAACATGGCTCGGTCCGAGGTGGGTACGACTGAATCACGTGTCTTATCTTCATGGACATAGTGAGAGTTATCCGAATCGCATCAACCTGAAGGAAAAGTCAGCTATTTATAAATACCCCAAAGCGAACGAGGCAGAGCTGCTCGGCCAATTGGAGCCGCAGGAGGTTGAGACCTTGGAACGCTGGAATGACTGGATACTAATCCGAACCTGGTCAGGCGATGGCTGGATACAGGAGAAGAAATAGGGTTGATCGTGAGGTCGGGTGCATTTTGCACTCGGCTTTTTGTTTACTTTGTTTTTTTGAACAATTAGCTCATTAAAATTTAGATCGAATTACAATAAACAGTAGATCAAATTGAAATGTCAGGTTAGAAGCGATAAAATGAGGGCAATAGCACTTTTATGTCATGAAACATAACGTATATAAGTGTATAATTGAATAAAAATTCTTTTTGTTGTAACTTTCCTTACATTTAATTTAGGTCGTACAGAAAGGAATGATCAATGATGAGCTTAGAGGCTTTGAACGAACGGGTGAAAATGGATCTTTCCTATCTCGCTTACGGTGGGCCGAATTGGGTACGACCGCTTAACCATCCTGATGGACATGTATATGATGTAGTGATCGTCGGCGGGGGTCAAAGCGGATTAGGTGCGGCCTTCGGTCTTTTGCGTGAGCGAGTATCCAATATTCTGGTCATCGACGAAAACTCCGAAGGATTGGAAGGGCCTTGGGAAACTTATGCCCGAATGGTGACGCTGCGCACGCCTAAGCATCTAACCTCTATTGATCTTGGAATTCCTTCTCTGACATTCCGCTCGTGGTGGGAGGCGCAAGTGGGGCCGGAAGGCTGGGAGGCTTTGGTCAAGATTCCGCGGGGCGACTGGATGAATTATTTGCGTTGGTATCGGAAAATTCTCAATCTGCCCGTCATCAATGAGGTTAAGCTGAAGCTGATTGAGCCTACAGAATATGGCATCCACCGACTGCATGTGGAGGGAGCGGGTGTCTCATCCAGTCCATTGCTGGCGCGCAAGGTCATTCTGGCCACGGGGATTCAAGGGGGTGGCGAATGGCATGTTCCTCCCCTGATTGCCGACAACTTACCGAGGCATCTTTACGCTCATACCTCTGAGGCTATTGACTTTGAAGCGCTTAAGGGCAAAAAGGTGGCTGTTTTGGGTGGTGGAGCTTCGGCCTTTGATAATGCCAATTTCGCATTGTCCCAAGGTGTGGATGAGGCCCATGTATTCGTCCGCCGCAAGGAGATTCCTCGTATCAACCCGATCCGCCAGATGGAGGTTTCCGGTATGATCGAGCATTTTCCAGCCTTGTCGGACGCTGATAAATATGCGGCTATTGCCCATTTCTTTAAACACAACCAGCCGCCGACCAACGATACGTTTGAACGTGCGGCTTCATGGCCTGGATTTAATGTTCATTTGAATGCGCCGTGGCTTGATGTAGAGGCAATTGGTGAGGGGGCATTGGTAACTACGCCTCAAGGCACATACCACTTCGATTTTCTGATTATTAGCACGGGTTTGCTCACTGATCCTGCCTTGCGCCCCGAGCTGAGTCTTGTTGAAACCCATATTGCCCGCTGGCGCGACCGCTACAAAGCTCCGGAAGAGCTGGCCAATCCTGTGCTTGACGCGCATCCTTACCTTAGCTCTGGGTTCGCTTTCTTAAGCCGTACTGAAGAGGGCCAAAAGCAGCTGGACGGACTTTTTACTTTTAGTTATTCGGCATTGATCAGCTGCGGGATTTCCGCCTCTGCACTTTCAGGTATGCGATATGGGATTCCAAAGCTCGTAACAACCGTGACAGACCAGCTATTCCTCGACGATCGGGAAGAGATTTTGAAAAGCTTTTTTGCCTACAGGGATACTGAATTTATAGGGGCATGGACGAAGCAGGGAGAAGCTATGAGCTGACCGTTCGATCCGCGAACGCCTTGGTCTGGAGGTTTTTGCCCAATATGTACGTGCAGGCTTTGACCTGACATGGTATCATACATCATATCCAGAGAGAATTGTCACAATAAGAGTGACACAAAGGCTGGACGGTATAGCAATTACCGTAAGCGATAACGGTTTTGGCATAACGAATGGTTTAACGTGTGATATCGGGGGGGGTACGCAGCCGCTGGTGACGCCTATAGATAGGGCAAATGTAATAAACGCAAATCAGACCCGCATCATATACATGATGTGGGTCTGACCATTAATGTAAGAGGAGGGGTATTGATAGGATACCAGTGGTTAATTAATTTAACCTTAATCACTCGTGAAGGTAATGTTAATTTTATCAGCAAATCTTTTTTTGCGAATATCCAACAATATTAAACTGTAACAAATCTGCAAGCTGATCATGTGATTAAAAAAATGAATCAGGAGTGATTGCGATGCCTACCATTCGACTGGTTAAACCTTCCATGGAATACCGTGAAGCCTATTTGTCGTTCTATGACGACTGGATAAGCAGCGGTGAAGATATCGTACCCTGGGTAGTCGAAAAGGACCCCAGCGATTTCACGGCAATGCTGGAGTCCTTATATTCAGAGGATAGCGAGGAGAAGTTAACCAATCCTCATTGGGTTCCTCACTCGACCTACTGGCTGATGAATGAGGACAACCTTCTCGTAGGCGCGGCGAACATCCGTCATCGATTGAATCTGAAGCTCATGAACAGCGGCGGACATATTGGTTATGGAATACGACCCTCTTATAGACGCAAAGGGTACGCGAGTGCTCTATTGGCCCGCACCTTACAAATCACGAAGGCAATGGGCTTGGATAAGGTGCTGTTAGTATGCGACAAAGACAACATCGGTTCGGAAAAGACCATTCTGAAGCACGGCGGCGTGTTTGAATCCGAATTTGTGATGGATGATGGCAATATCATCAAGAGATTTTGGATTGGATAACTTATTTAACATAATGATGACTAACCAGAACGTCAGCAAGCACATCGGTTGGAATGATGAATTCTGTAATTCCCATGTAGCCGGGAGCCACCTCGTATTTATCAAAGGAGATAACCAATTTACCCTCATTGTTAATATAAAAGTTTTGATCCTTTTTAATGCTCATAAATTCCTCTGTGGGGACGTCATTTTTTTCAGTTGAAATCCAATAGATCTTATTAGCATCTGCCTTCATTTGTGCTCTCATTTGTTCCTTGATATTATCACTAATTACACTCATATATCGATCATCTTTAAATAACATCGGTAGATTCAATAATAGTTGATTCATTTTATCTATCGTGTCATATTTCATGGTTGTTGAAGATGAGCCTACGGTATTGACTACGTATCTGCCGATAGACAATAGTTGATCGTTGTCCGTTTTCACCTCATACCCCGTATCTAGCCCTAAGTGACCGCCTCCATTTTTCTTTAATTCTTCGATTTCAGTCTGAAACTGATCATACAGCTGTTTGTTTTCCTTCAAATATCTTTCGTTGAGCTCAAGCTCTAATGCTTTATTATCGAGATTGGTAATGGCGGGAACCTTAACGTCTGCATTATAGTTGGGCTCGTCAATCTTATACTCTTTAAAAGTGAGCACCTTGACTATACTCTCGACCCCGGGTATTGCGGAAAAAGCATTAGCCACCGTCGTGCTGGTGTTGATTCCGATAACAAAAAGCAGCGCCGCCGCACTAACTCCAGCTAGCCATTTAGAGGGAATCCGTTTTTTTCTACTTTTACGTAAGGCTCGGTTGACGATAAGGTCCAGTTCCTCAGGAATGGGGACCTGCTTGTATTCATCCTGCAGCTTTTTGAATTGGGTATCCATTATTGTACCTCCGTGGCAGATTCGTCATTCATAGTGACCCTCAATATTTGGAGTGCCTGATAGAGCCGGGTTTTGATCGTATTGACGTTTTCATTTAATATGTCAGCGACTTCCTCAATTTTTAAATCTTCAAAATATCTAAGCACGATGACACTTCGATACTTAAGGGGAAGATTGTCTAACGTTTTTTCCAAATCAATATCGGGATAAATGTCTGCCGCTCCGGGGCTGAAGGATTCGATCGTTTCTTCATCTGCGATTTGAACCTTTTTTTGTTTCCTCAGAAAATCTAAAGAGGTGTGCACCACAATTCTGTAAAACCAGCTCTTGATGGCTTCAGGCTTGTTAAGAAGCTCGATCGACGTCAAAGCTTTGTAAATCGAGTCCTGAACAATATCGAGCGCATCCTCTTTATTCTTGACATAACTGTAGGCCAGTCGGTATACATGTTCCTTGTGATCGGTAATGCAGCGAGTAAGTAATTGTTCGGTTTTCCTGTTGGGCATGATTAGCAATACCTTTCTCTTTATTGACTACTTGATGTCTGTATACAAGTAAGACGTGTGGGCAGCCCGAAAAAGTTTTAACTTGCATCTATTTGTTTATTATCTTTTACAAAGTGAGGCTCAAAATTCTTTTCTATATCTGGACGGGGTCATGCCTTCCAGCTTATTAAATATACGAGTGAAATAGCCTGCATCATCAAATCCGACTTGACCGGCAATCCAGTCAATGGAGGTGTTAGCCTTTTTTAATAAAAGCTTGGCCTGGTCGATTCTTGTCCTATTCTGATAATCGGTTAGTGTCATCCCCGTTTCCTTTCTGAATTGCCTTGATAAATGTGAGGGATGAACAAGACAAATATGGGCCAGCTCTTGCAGGATCAAAGGTTTACTGAAGTAAACATGAATGTGTTGAGCTGCTTTTTGTACCAAGGGGGAATATCCAGAGATGGCACGACGGTTAACCAAATCGCAATACTCCTCATACATCACATCGAACAGTGCATTCAGGGAATTGATGCTATCGCAGCGTTCAATTTGCTTGGAAAATTTCTCGGAGATGTGATGCAGAAAAAACGGCTGAACCTTTCCTCTGGCTGCTGCCATACGTAACAATGTGTTTAAAACAATTAACATGTTTTTCATAGCCCTGACAGGCTGATTGGGAAAACGGTCAGAAAAATCAAATAAATTTTTGGTTTCCTTCAGGAGATGCTTCAACATTTTGTTATCCCCGTTTTCGACCGCACTCATAAGTTCTTTCTCTAGTTCATATCTGAGTTCAATAACTTTCGTATCCATTTCATCGGGCTGCGCCAAAATATGCTGGATGTCGTTGGCATCTAATCGTTCCCACGTATGCTGTGTGTTTAATTTTCGATAAGGAACCTGTTGAATGAAACCTGCTTGGTTCAAGATATTAACGGCACTCTGGATTCTGGCATTGCTAAGCAGCTTCAAGGAACGAACAAACTCGCCCATAGCCATTTGTTTATTTTGTTCTGTGCGGAATAGCGCATTAATTTTGTCCATATCCGGGATCTGCATGAGAAAAGGTCCAATTACCCAAACAGCGGGTTGTTCCTCTTCCAACTCAAAGAATCTGGATAAATAAGTAAGTCCAAATACATTCGTGTATGTGCAGCATTGGAGGGGATCCAGCCTGCTTTGCCAGCTAAGTCTTAAAAAGTCTTCATGCTGCGTCTGGAGTAAAAAATTGGGCAAGGGGTCGTGGATATGCGCCATCTCCACAGAGCCTTCTGGAGTTAATATGATGGTATTCATATCAAGTACATGGAAAAGGGTTAAACTTGCAGACGTCAGTTGAAAATGCTTGATCACGATGATCAAATCCTTTACATGTGAAATAAGTCCTGATAATGCAATTTACATCCTTCTCGTAAGTTTTGAATTTGATTATACTCTTTTTGTAAGCAGTTTCAAGTTGGCATTCGAACTTACGGAATGATGTTATTCATATATTGGAGGGGAACAATGGAGCAGCATGTAAATCTGGGAACCGCGAGATCTATGCATACGATGGTGGAAATTAAGAAATTCGGCTTGAGAGATAAATTGGGTTATTTGTTTGGCGATTTCGGGAATGATTTCTTCTTTATTTTAGTAAGCTCATTCTTGATGGTTTATTATACAGATATTTTTGGTATTAGCGCTGTGACGGTAGGGATGCTCTTCCTCGTAGCACGCTTATGGGATGCTGTGGCAGATGTCACCTGGGGCCGGTTTCTGGATTCGAGGAAGGCTGGCAAGCACGGCAAATTTAAGCCATGGATATTCCGAATGTCATTTCCGCTCGTCATCTCGGGTGTCCTGATGTTTGTAAAAATTCCTGGAATGTCAGACGGCTTTTATCTGGCGTATGCTTTTGTATCCTACCTCATATGGGGAACTTTATACAGCACAGTCAATATTTCTTACGGCTCCATGGCCTCTGTCATTACGAGTGATCCTGTGGAACGTACAACCTTATCTACATTTAGAACGATGGGCGGCTCGTTGGCGAGCTTAATCATTAATGTAGCAGGACCTTTGATCTTGTTTGTAGACAATAAGGCAGACGCAAGCCGGTTTACATTAGGGGCTATTATTTTCGGAATACTGTCCATTTCTTGTTATATGGCGTGTTACAAATTATCTACGGAACGGATTGTGACTCCCGAAATCAAGGATCGCAAATCCCATCTCGGCCGAACCTTAAAAGGATTGTTAAGAAACAAACCGCTGCTGGCTATTTTAACCGCATCTCTTATTTTTATGATGTGCAATATGCTCTTGGGTGCAGTCAACGTCTATTTGTTTAAAGATTTTTTTGGTCATGCAGCTGTACTAAGTTTGGTTGGTTTTATCCAGATCGGCACCGTATTTATAGCAATTCCGCTAGCCAAACCGTTGGTAGCCAAATTCGGCAAAAAGGAAACAGCCTCTGTGGGTATGTTAATCGCAGGTTTGGTATATACACTTTTATACTTCTTGCCTCATTTATCCTCTATCTCGTTTATTGCGATTTCAGCAGTTGGTATGTTTGGTTATGCATTTTTTAATCTGGTGGTTTGGGCGTTCGTTACCGACGTGATTGATTATCATGAATATGTAACAGGCTTGCGCGAAGATGGAACCGTGTACTCTGTATATTCATTTTCCCGTAAGGTCGGTCAGGCTATTGCAGGCGGTATCGGAGGGGTAGCGTTAACGGCAGTTGGCTATGATGCCACTCACAAGATACAAACGCAAAGCGCACTGGATGGGATTCATACAATTGCTACTCTGGTGCCTGGTATCGTATTTTTGGTAGTATTTATCATTTTAGTTTTCTTCTATCCATTAACCAAGCAGCAATCCAAGCAGCTTACAATTGATTTGACAAGTAAAAGGCAAACCCTGTTGTGAAGCATGGCTTGAACATGAAATTACAACTATAGAGAGTGAGGAAACATTAATGAAAAACGTGAAAATGGGAATTATCGGTTTGGGAGCAGAAGGCGGATTATATGCAGGATTTTTGGCAGATGGCAAAGTGAAGGGCATGGTGATCGGTGCAATCTGTGACATTGACCCAGCCAAAAAAGCTTTGTGCGCAGACAAATATCCGGGCATCCCATTCTATGACAACTATATCGACATGCTGGAGAGCGGAGATGTTGATGCTATTGTGACATGTGTACCGCATTATTTGCACCCGGAGATGGGAATCGAGGCACTCAAACGAGATATTCACGCCCTGGTGGAAAAGCCGGCAGGTGTGTATACGAAGCAGGTCCAAGAATTAAACGATTTTGCAGCGACCAAGCCTGAGCTGACCTTTGCGATTTTCTTCAATCAGAGGACAAATCCGTTGTACCAGAAGCTGAAAGAGCTGATTGATCAGGATGAAATTGGCGAGATACGCCGGACGAACTGGTTGATTACAACCTGGTGGAGACCGCAGGGCTACTATGATCAAAGTGAATGGAGAGCAACCTGGAAAGGTGAGGGCGGAGGTGTGCTTGTCAATCAGGCGCCGCATCAATTGGATTTGCTGCAGTGGATTTGCGGAATGCCGAAGAAGGTATATGCGAATGTAAAATACGGCTACCAAAGAACGATTACCGTTGAAGATGAGGTTACCGCGATGTTTGATTACGAGAATGGGGCGACAGGTGTATTTATTACTTGCACGCATGATGTTCTCGGTACAGACCGTTTTGAGATTTTAGGTGACAAGGGTAAAATCGTCGTGGATGACAGTAAGAAGATTACGATCAAACGCCTCATGAAGCCCGAGCCTGAAATGAGTTCGACGATGAGCATGCAGGATGTGATGAAAATTTTCATGGGTCAAAGCGCATCTGAAATCTACAGCGAAGAAGTGCTTGAATTTGAAAGTGTATGGGGCGCTCAGCATATCGCCGTATTGGAAAACTTTGCTGCCAATATTAATGATGGCACATCTTTAATTGCAGCAGGCAGCGAGGGTATTCATGGAGTCAGGCTGGCGAACGCGATCCATCTATCGGGATTTTTGGGTCAAGAAGTCGAGATTCCATTCGATGAAGAGCAATACGTCGCAGAATTAAATAAAAAGATTGAAGAAGAACAACAAATGGAGGTATCTCAATGAAAAAGGGTAAAATCGGCGTTCAAATGATGATGCTCAAAGGGAAAGTGGAGCAAATCGGCGTGTATGAGACGATGAGAAAAATAAATGAGCTTGGGTATCGCTGTGTAGAGGTTTCACAAATTCCGATGACGGCTGACAATGTATCCGAGCTCAAGAGAGCCAGTGCAGATTTCGATATTCAAATCGCTTCACTTTCTGCCGCCCTGGAGCCGATGATGCCCGGTATGCCTGGCGAAACCTTGGCTGCTGATTTTGATAAAATTGTAAATGACTGCAAAACCTTAGACTGCAAGTTTTTACGTATAGGGATGCTTCCTTTAACAACCATTGGGAATAAAGATAAGATCATGGAATTTGTCAAAAAAGCAGATGGTGTCGCAGCCAAATTAGCCGAGCATGGAATCGAATTATATTATCACAACCACCATATCGAGTTTCAAAAATATGATGGCGAATACTTGATGGATATTATCAAAAACAACACAACGCATCTTGGCTTTGAATTTGATATTCACTGGATTCAAAGAGGTGGGGAAAATCCAATCACGTATATAAAGAAATATGCAGGCCGTATCGCCCTCTTACATTTGAAGGACTATCGGATCGGTCAGATCGATATGAGCGCATTAGCGGGCAGTCTGGATATGGGTAAGTTCATGCAAGCTTTCACGAATGTCGTTGAATTTGCCGAGGTTGGCGAAGGTAACCTCGATATGAAAGGTATTATTGAAGCCGGTCTTGAGAGCGGCTCCCAGTATTTCCTAGTAGAGCAGGATGACGTATACGGACGTGATCCGTTTGATTGCTTGAAGACATCCGCGGATAACCTGAGAAAGATGGGTTATGCCGATTGGTTTTAAATGTCCTTAGGAAATGTTCGTACGAATGAAATCCGGCTGTATAACATATTTATGTAACCCATTACTGTAATTAATTAACCCAGGGTATAATGGGTGTGTATCAGCATGGGGGAATGCAATGGGGTGGGACTGCTGCGCGCAGTTCTACCCTGTTGCGTTTTATCGCTATATTTAGGTAGAGTAGGATGGAGGAGGCGAGTCCAATTATTCGAAAAGCAGATGTCGTTGTTGTTGGTGGTACCCCGAGCGGGATAGCTTGTGCTGTAAGATGTGCCAGGGAAGGGTTAAAGGTCATTGTGGTCAATGCTACGAACCACTTGGGCGGCGTGATGAGCTCGGGACTGGGTGTGACGGACAATCTGTACGACGGGTTCCGCGCACCTATCTATGAAACGTTTATTCAGCAAGTGCGTGAGTACTATAAGAGAACCTATGGTGAGCATTCTCAACAAGCTGCGGATTGTTATACTAAACGGAAGCTGCACTTTGAGCCGCATGTGGCCGAGCATGTATTCACGGGGTTGGTGGAAGCGGAAAGCCGGATTTCGGTATTGTATCGTTATTTCCCGATATCGGTGGAGCGGGCAGGCCGCAAACTGATAGCCGCGACTTTCCAGAGCTTTGATGACGGAGCTTGGCTCCGGCTGGAAGCCGATTCGTTCGTGGATGCGAGCTATGAAGGTGATTTGGCCGCGGCTGCAGGAGTGGAATTTAAAGTGGGCAGAGAGAGCCGCGGAGAGTACAACGAGCAGCATGCAGGCAAAATATTTACCCGAAATGAAAGCGGTACCTTCCCGCGGGATGCGGCTTTAGGGACACTAAATCTAGAGCCGTTTTCTGGAAATTCAATCATATTGGACGGAAGTACAGGGGAAGGGGACAATGCCCTTCAGGCATATAATTTCCGTGTATGTTTGACATGCAATCCTGATAATCGGGTATATCCCTCAAAGCCGGACTCCTATGATCGAACCCTTTACTTGGGAATTGTAGAAAAACCGGAGGATAACCGCGGAGAAACCTTTGTACTAAGAAGCCATCTGATGCTAAGCGACGGCAGTTGGCGGTTAAGCAGTCATATCCCGAATGACAAGTTGACATGGAACGATGCGTTGCTGTTAGGCGCTCAGCTCGAGTATCCGACTGCCGATTGGGTACGCCGGGAGGAAATTATTCGTGAGCATGCCGAGTTTGCATTAGGGATGTTGTATTTTCTACAGAATGATGAGGCCGTACGTCCCGATGTCCGGCAGGAGGCCTTGCGGTGGGGACTGCCTAAGGATGAGTTTGCAAGTAATGGGCACTTTCCCTATGAAATCTTAGTGCGAGAGGGCCGGCGAATGGTCGGACGCCACATTTTCACGGAGCATGATGCAATTCGTGCGGAGGCTCTGAATAGGACACCGATTCATTACGACTCGGTTGGTATTGCCGAATGGCCGTTAAGTTGCCATGATTGTACGGTGGATAGGCTGCCGGGGAGCGCGAATGACGGTGTGCTATGTTTGTCTGAAGCTACGCGGCCTTCACAAATTCCATATCGTTCATTACTGCCAAAGGATATCGATAACCTGCTGGTAACGATCTGCTTATCCTGCTCGCATATGGGTTGGGGCACCCTGCGGCTCGAACCTGTATTCATACAGATGGGGGAATCTGCGGCGTTCGCCGTCACTTTGGCAGCTGAACAGGGAATTGCTCCAGGTAAGCTGGATGCAGATCATTTGATTCGTAAATTGGTGGAAAATCAGGTGATGATCAGCTTTTTTAATGAGTTTGATATGTCCACGGATCAGGAATGGGTTCCGGCTGTACAGTTTTTCGGAGCTAAAGGGTTCTTTGGTGATTACGATGCAAGACCGGATGAATTACTTGATGGGCATACCGCCAGTATTTGGCTAGCTGCATTCGGAAGCTTGCTTAAGGGCAGGTTGAATCCGATGGAATCGGCACGGAAGCTGTATCAAGAGCGGGAGATGTGCAAGACTGCAGAGCTTGTAAGTGGTGAGAGATTCCGCCAATTAGTTGAACGTGAGTTGGATATCCACAATAACCAAGGCATAGAGCAGAGCTTTATACCTGATGATCTTTCACCTGTAAGCAGAGGTGAGGCTTGTTTGATTGTATACAAGGCCTTATTTAACATTTCAAGATCTGTCTAGCATGAAGTTGGTGTAATTCATGATCTAACGGTTCTATCCCACTTGAGCAGACAGTTTACTTCTGAGCGTCTGTCTGACGGATGGACTATTGAAAAGTTCAAGATGACACTTGATGCTCATAAAAACGCAGAGTTTTATTTCGATACCTGTCGTTATTTTGTGGATCGCAAAAATGATTAGTGAATTAAGGATGACAAGTCATCCTTAGCTTCTCTGCTTGATTTCTAAATAACCAGAAATCCTGTTTAGCAACTGTCTAAACAGGATTTTTACTTGGTCAAAATCACTTTGATTTTGGCTTTTTGCAGTTTTTCCAAAAGGTGGGGATCCGGGTATTGGTCTGTAATGATCGTGCTAAGTTCTTTGGTGGATACAAATGTGGCAATAGAGCTGATGCCGATTTTGCTGCTGTCCAGGAGAGCTACGACATTGCGTGAAAACTTAGCCATCAATTTTTTGATTTCCACCTCATAGACATTAAAATCGGATAGGCCATCTTCATAGCTAAAGCCGGTAGCAGATGTGAACATGGTATCGATATCAAACTGACACAAGATGGAGCTCCCAAGCTTGCCTTCTAGAACAGGAGACCCACTTCGCACGACACCTCCAATCAAGATGACGGTAATCAGCTGATTGTTGCTCAATTCCATTGCGGAAAAAATTCCGTTTGTGATCACCGTAAGCCGCATTTCCTTTTGGGCTAATACTTTGGAAAGCTCAAAGGCGGTAGAACTGGCATCAAGAATAATACATTGTCCGGGTGTAACCAATTTGGCAGCGGCCTTGGCAATAGATAATTTCTTGTCCAGGTTATTCAACTGACGGGTGGCAAAATGGTATTCGGTCCTCCCACTTGCTTTCATCGTCGCTCCCCCATGCGTACGCTCAAGAAGTCCTTCAGATTCCAGGAAATCCAGATCCGATCGCAATGTCGCAGGAGTTACTTTGAGCAGCTTGCAGAGCTCAGTAGTCGTTGCGCGTTTATGTTCATTTAAATATTCGGATATTTTCGTTCTTCTTTCGGAAGCGAACAATTTAGGCAATCCATTCACCTTCATAACTTGAGTAGTTAGTACATCCAATCCATAATATCAATTCCAACAGGATAGAGTCAATGAAAGGTTACCGTATAAAATAAAATACATACTAAAACGAAGTTAACGATACAATAAAATAATAAAAGATAATTAATATCGTGTTGACAGCTAAAAAATAATGTTATAAAGTCTAAATATGAATTAAAAGATAATAAAAGATAGTAAATTTTATTTTTTAGTGAGGGTTTATCCTTTTTTTACATTGAACTTCATCAAGTTGGCTGTAAGTCCGTAACGATTAGAACCAATGAGCTGAAGTTCGCATTTAAAATTAGGTCAGAAGTCAATAGTGTAAGCGCTTTACTTTGGCATAAACACTCATAAAATTTAAAAAAAGTGATACCCGGAAAACGGGACGGGATGGAAGGTGGAGAGGCAGCTATGAAAGTTACGGATCCAATGATGAGTTCAAGTGAACAGTGTGTATGCGGAAAAGCTCACGATATTCCTATTAAGCTGATTGAGGTAAGCGAAGATATGCTATCTAAGCTATCGCAATACCTACAGCAAGAGCAGTTGAAACGAATATTGATTGTTGCAGACGATAATGCTAACCAAGTGCTCGGGCAAGCTGTATTTGATACCTTAGAGCATGATCGTTTATCGCCAAAAGCTTTTGTGTTTACCGGGAATACCCGCTTACTGCCTGATGAGAAGGCAATAGAAAGGGTAACGGGGCAAATAAGAACCTACCAAGCGGATGTTGTGCTTGCTGTTGGGGGCGGAGTCATTAATGACATTGTGCGATTTACAACATTTCAAGAAGGGATTCGCTACATTTCAATCCCTACGGCCCCTTCAGGAGATGCCTTTACATCAGATGTTGCTCCCTTGCTATTGAATGGACTGAAGGTAACGAAGTCGGCGCAAACGCCTGAAGCGATTTTTGCAAAGCCGAGTGTACTAAGCTCAGCGCCGTGGGTATTGATCCAATCCGGATTTGGAGACCTGATTGCCAAGATTACGGCAATCTCAGATTGGAAGCTGGGTCATTTCTTATATGGGGAGTACTTTTGTGAGAACGCATATGAGCTTATACGTAAGCCTCTAATCGAGAGCATTCAGAATATTGAGGGACTCCAGAAGAGGGACGTGCAAGCGGTGAGCACTTTGTTTATGGGGCTTGTTCAATCCGGTATTGCCATCGCGATGGCTGGAAGCCCCCGTCCGGCTAGTGGCAGCGAGCATCATTGCTCACACATATGGGATTTCTTTGCAAGCAAGCATTTGCGAGAGTATGCGCCGCACGGTATTCAAGTTGGATTCGCGACACATTGGATCATTGAATTTTATAAAAACATTTCCCAATTAAAAGCGATTAAGGATCCTGTACCCTATACACTTTCTGAAACGTGGAAGCAGGAAACTCAGAAGTTTTATGAAGCATCAGCGAATGAAGTGATAGATGCCCAGTTGAGAAAACAGGAATGGATGGAAGCTAACCGGGTGCACTGGAAAACGAACGAACCGACTACCGAGAAGCTGCTGGCGTATTTACAGCCTGAGATTGAGCTCTTTGAACAAGTGAAGCAGGCGATTACTGCTATGGGCATTCCATGGGAAATCGGATTTATTGGGGTGGATGAAGCGATATTGCGGGAAACCTTCATACATGCCAAGGAGCTGCGGCACCGGTATACGATTTTAGACTTTTTGTTTGGCCAAGGTGAGCTGGATCGATATATAGATGATGTAATTGATCAACAGAAAGCGCAGAGTGCCTGATTTTTTAACCTGAGCTGCAGCGAATAGGGTAGATCCATTTACAGCCCTTCCTGCATGCTCACTCAGGAAATTATAAAAGTACGAAGTGAAGGAAAGGGAGCATGAGCATGTTAAAGCAGTTGAAAGAAGAAGTGCTGGAAGCAAATTTGGATTTACCGAAATATGGACTGGTCACCTTCACCTGGGGAAATGTAAGCGGCATCGATAGAGAAGCAGGTCTTATTGTCATAAAGCCAAGCGGGGTTCCGTATGACAAAATGAAAGCGATTGATTTGGTAGTTATGGATATGGAGGGAAAGCAGATTGAAGGAAGTCTGCGGCCATCTTCCGACTTTCCGACGCATTTGGCATTGTATCGGGCATTTGCCAATATTGGAGGCATTGTTCATACCCATTCACCTTGGGCTACTATTTGGGCACAAGCTGCGAGGTCTATTGCTCCTATGGGTACGACTCACGCCGATTATTATTATGGGCCGGTACCCTGCACAAGGCCTATGACTGATGCCGAAATCAAAAATGACTATGAGGCTGAGACAGGCAATGTCATTATCGAAACCTTTGCCGGAAAAGATCCTATGGAAGTGCCGGGGGTATTAGTGCATCATCACGCTCCCTTCTGCTGGGGCGACAATGCCCATTCAGCATTGCACAATGCTGTTGTTCTGGAAGAGGTCGCCAAAATGGCCTACCACACCACTCAATTAAACCAGAGTGAGAATGTTTTTAATCAAGCGCTATTAGATAAACATTATTTGCGCAAGCATGGTGTCGGGGCTTATTACGGGCAAAAGTAACCGGTTTTAGTGATTAAGGGAGGTGAGCGGTTGGATGGCCCATCATTCGAAATATGAATGATGTACAGACACATGTATCAGGGGAGTTTTGAAAACCGTCTTAAGAAGAGAGGAAAATGGGCAATTGCTGAATGAACCTATTGATTTGAGGAGGAGGATTGCTCTTGGCATCCATTGAATTCGTACAAGTGACAAAGTCGTTTGGTGATAGCGTTGTCATCAAGGATTTGAGTTTAAAGATTGAAGATGGCAAATTCACTGTATTGGTAGGTCCATCAGGCTGTGGGAAAACGACGCTGCTACGGATGATTGCGGGACTTGACCCTCAGACATCGGGATCGGTACTCATCGATGGTAAGGATGTGACGCGTATTGCACCAGGCCAAAGAGGTGTGGCCATGGTGTTTCAAAACTATGCGATCTACCCGACGATGTCGGTGAGGGAGAACATTGAATTCGGATTGAAGAATAATAAAGTGCCCAAAGAGGAAAGAACCCAGCTGGTGGAGAGCATCAGTGCCACAGTTGGACTCAATGAATATCTGGACCGCAAGCCGTCTACCCTATCTGGTGGACAGCGTCAGCGTGTTGCTTTAGCCCGCGCCATGGTGAAAAAACCATCCGTATTTCTGATGGATGAGCCATTGTCTAATCTGGATGCCAAGCTTAGAGTGCAGATGCGGATCGAATTGATTGAAATGCATAAAAAGCTGGGGTCAACCTTTGTTTATGTTACTCACGATCAAGTGGAAGCGATGTCAATGGCCGACACGATCGTGTTGATGAATAAAGGAAAGATTCAGCAAGAGGCTCCACCAGATGGTATCTATCGTCAGCCGAACAACTTGTTCACTGCACAATTTGTCGGTATGCCACCGATGAATGTAGGCGATTTGGGAGTGGATGGGGTGAAATTCGGTTTCCGTCCGGAGAGTGCCGTCTTGTCGGTCGAACCGAGCGAGTCTCATTTTACTATCCGTGGGGTCATCGCCACGAGGGAAATGCTTGGCTCCGAAACGATCTACCAAGTGAAAAGTGATCGTCATTCCTTCATGATTAAATGCGTGGAGGACTTGTTTTCCGTCGATCAGCATATCTACCTCGGGGTTGATGCTGCCAAAATATTTTTCTTTGGAGCGGATGAAAATCGCATAGACAGGAACGATAACCGTTTCACTGACTATTTGAAGGTACTGGGAGGACAGCGTCATGGATAGAAGCAGAATTTGGGAAGCGATTCGTCCGTATGCCCTGGTGCTGCCTGCCATGATCGGCGTCATTCTGTTTGTCGTCTACCCAGTTGGCTATTTAATTAAGTTAAGTTTCTATAAATACAACTTAATGAATAAAGACAAAAGTCAATTCATCGGAACTGACAATTATACGCAAATTTTTAGTCGTGGGGATTTTTATACGGCTCTCACGAACACAGTGGTTTACACCGTAGGGGTCGTCGTGCTGACGCTGCTTATATCACTGGTGATTGCCGTATGGCTTAATAAAAAAACGAGATTCAATGCGCTTGTGCAAGCCAGCCTTTTTACGCCGCATATCATTTCCATCGTCTCTATTGCGATGGTGTGGATGCTGCTGATGGAGCCTAATCACGGTTTGCTAAACTTCGTGTTAAAGGCTGTCGGTTTACCGCCATCCAAGTGGCTGCAAAGCTCTAATAGCTCTATGATATCGGTGATTATCGTATCTGTATGGCATAATATCGGTTACTACACCTTAATTATCGTGGCTGCACTCCAAGGCATACCGGCCAGCATCTATGAGGCTGCGGCACTGGATAACGCAAGCAAGTTCAAGGTGTTTTACAAAATAACGTTGCCGCTCATCTCACCGCAGTTGTTTTTTATATTGATCATTATGACGATAGGCTCCTTCAAGGTTTTTGATACCGTGAATATCATGACCGGAGGCGGTCCGAACGGTTCAACTGCGACCATTGTTTATTATATTTATGCGTTTAGGACAAATAGTATCGGTTATGCTTCTGCTACAGGGGTTGTCTTGATGGCGATCATTGCGGTGCTGACATTTGTCTACTTCCGGTTGTTGTCCAGAAAAGTACATTATCAATAAGCAGCCCGGAGGAATAGAAAGGAGCACTGCAAGCGATGACATTTGAACTTAAATACGTGAAATGGACCTTGGGCTTTTTGTTGAAAGTAGCCATGATCATCATTTTTATTTTTCCCTTTCTCTGGATGATCTCAACCTCGCTGCAAACCATTGAGGAAACATTGACGTTCCCGCCTACATTGATACCAGCAGCGCTTCAGTGGGTCAATTTTGAGGTGGCTATGAATGCCGGGCCTTTTCTCAACTATGCTAAAAATTCGATCATTATTACCTTTTCCATCATCCTTGTGCAATTGTGTGTGATGATCCCGGCCGCATTTTCATTTGCCAAATACAAATTTGTGGGGAGAGAAATCCTGTTCGCTTTGATCCTGCTCGCGTTCATGATTCCGGGGCAGGTTACCTTCATCCCTGTTTATCTAATGTTGGCGGAGTGGGGGTTGATCGATTCGCTCCTGCCGCAAATTATTCCTTTTATGACCAGCGCCTTTGGGATCTTTCTGCTGCGTCAGTCTTTCATGCAGATTCCACAGGAAATCATCGAATCAGCCAGACTGGATAACGCTAGCGAGTTCAATATTGTTCTGAAAATCATGATTCCGATGTCTTTGCCGGCATTGGCCACAATCTCGCTTTTTAGTTTTGTGGGCCATTGGAACGATTATTTCTGGCCTCTGGTCATGACGGATTCGACTTGGGTTCGTCCGCTTACGATTGGAATCGCCATGCTGAGACAGACAGAAGGTGTCACGAACTGGCACATCATCATGGCAGGAAACGTCGTCTTGGTCATGCCGATTCTTATCGTTTACTTTTTTTGCTCCAAGCAAATTGTCAAAGCATTCGTGTATTCAGGGATCAAATAGCAAAAGTTTAATCCCTTTATCCTAATCACATCTATTAAATGGAGGTATTACAATGAAGAAAAAAGTAACGGGGATTGTACTTACAACGACGATGCTGTCAGGCTTGCTTGCTGCCTGCTCAAGCAGTCAACCACAGCCAAGCGCTGGAAATCAGCCGCAGTCCACAGAGCCCAAAGCGGCCACCCAGCCCGCAGCCGCACCTGCAGCTGCTCCAACTGGTGGAGGAGAGAAAACAAAAGTGCAGTTCTGGCACTCCATGGGTGGAAAAAATAAAGATTACGTTGAAGGAGTAGTCAAATCCTTCAATGAATCCCAAGCCAAAATCGAGGTTGTTGCTACCTATCAGGGTGGCTATGATGAAACGGTTACCAAACTGCAGCAGGCTGTTGCCGCTAAAACCTCACCGGACATCGCTATGCTAGAACGCGCATTCGTCAAAATGTTTGCAGATGCCGATGTCTTAGAAGACCTGACTCCACATTTGAAGAAGTCGAATTTGAACATAGAAGAATTTAATCCTGGATTAATGGGAGACTCTATCTATAATAAAAAACTGGTAGCTTTGCCATTTAACCGTTCTACCCCAATTCTGCACGTCAACAAAACGATGCTGGATGAAAAAGGGCTTGCCATACCAAAAACATGGGATGAGTTAAAAAAGGTTGCGAATGCGCTGGTCGTTAAAGAAAATGGTGAGTATAAGCGCTACGGCTATACAATGCCATATGATACATGGTATATGTTGGCCATGATTACCCAGGCTAAGGGCAAGTTTTTTAATGATGAAGGCACTTCCATCGGATTCAGTAACGGGGAAGGCGTCAAAATGTTTAAATTCCTCAAAGAGCAACAAAGCACCGGGGCTTTGTATTACCCGCCGGCTAAAGACTCAGGAACGATCGTGAATCAGATGTTTATCAGCGGTAAGGTCGGCATGATGATGCAGTCTACCGGCTCTATCGGCGGTTTGATGGATAATGTCAAATTTGATTACGTAACAGCTTACCTGCCAATGGATCAAGTTTATGCGAACCCTACCGGGGGAGGCAACGTTTCCATGATGTCGGGTTCAAAAAATAAAGATGCGGCATGGGAGTTTATGAACTGGTTGATGACAGACCCGAAGGGCGGCCTGAAGTTCGTGCTGGATTCCGGTTATCTGCCGTTCACCAAAAAAATGGTTGAATCTCAGGAAATAAAAGATCAGTGGGCCAAACAACCGAATCGTAAGGTGGCCTATGAGCAGCTGCAGTACTCCATTGACACGAATAAGAACGCAGCATGGCCGCAGGTTATGCAGGAGTTTTTCAAGAGCATTGAGGCGATCATGTACGATGACAAAGATATTGAGGCCACTCTGGGTACCTTAAAGAAAGAAGCAGAGCGACTTCTAAAAAAATAGGTTAGGATGGATGCAGAATGGTTGATCGAATCGAAAACAGTACTTCCTTTATTGTCTCTGCGCATAGAGGCTGGAAATCCAAATATCCGGAGAACACGCTTCTGGCATTCCAGGAGGCACTGGAATTTGGGGCGGATATGCTGGAATTTGATCTTAGGTTTTCCAAGGATCATGAAGTAGTAGTGATTCACGATGAGACCCTGGACCGTACAACGAATGGTTCCGGCAAAGTGAGTGATTATACATTGGCTGAACTGAAGCAACTGGATGCGGGCGGATGGTTCGGCAGCGTGTTCGAGGGGCTTAAGATTCCTTCCTTCGATGAGATGTGCCAGATGCTTAAAGCCTATCCGGAAGTGTTGTTACTTGTCGAAATTAAAACGAGTCCTGATGCCAAGGAGGTTGCCGATCAGGCAGTTGCCATGCTTAAGGAATATGGTTACCTTGCCCGTTGTGCGTTTGTCTGCTTTGATGCTGAGCTTTTGGGTTATCTGCATGATGTCTACCAGCTGAAAATACAGGGCTTCCCTTCCAACCAGATGAGTAATTTTGTGCCCGGCCCCAATGGAACGTATTCCAAGATGTGGTCAGTAGGTTTTAATATGAAGATATTAACACCAGAGCTGGTGAAGGAGTTTGACGATATGGGAATACGGACTTGGTCGTATTGCCCTGATACCGATCAGCAGGTTTATTATTCGCTGGGCTGCGGGATTAAGCTGATGACCGTTAACGATCTGGTGCCTGCCCTGGAGATTCGCAAGCAAATCGAGTCGCGAGCTGCTAACCTCGAACATGCCTAATCGGTATTTAAGCACAATTTATTCGGGAGGTCACTCAATTGGCTATTTTTATTAATCTGCTACCCTACATGGACCGAATTGACGATAGCAAGGAATTACTAGACTGTTGGCAGGGTGGATTGGAAATTGCAATGGACGGTCCGAATTGGACCGATCCTATTAATTGGACCGTTGAATTCGAACGGTTTCAGCATCATACTGGACCGATCAGCGTGCATTCGCCTATATGGGAGCTCAACCTAGCCTCAGCACGCTATGAAGTTGTACGTAATTATTCTTTTGAGATCTATAAGCAATCGCTGGCATGGAGTGCAAAAATCGGCGCTGAACAAGTTGTCGTTCATCCGAGTCTGTATTCAACTCCGTTATTTTTGCGCAGCCAGTCTCAGTATTATGCCAAGGAAAATTTAAAACGGCTCGGAGAAGAAGCGCAAAAGCTCGGGATTGATATGGCTGTAGAAAATGTCGGGTTTCGTAAGACTGCCTTGTTCGACCAAGAGGAATTCGTTCGCTTGTTTGAAGAAATCCCGACTATTTCGGCACTTGTCGATGTAGGGCATGCACACATTAATGGTTGGGATACGCCAGCCCTGATACGTGAGCTGGGCTCGCGGCTCAGCGCCGTACATTTGCACGATAATGATGCCGTTGGCGATTTACACCTGCCCATCGGTGAGGGCACAATGGAGTGGACTGGAGTATGGGAGGCCTTGCGAAGCGCGAAGCACCCGTTCCATGCAACTCTTGAGTATCGGCGCAACACCCCGCTGGATGTGCTGCTGCAGCACGTTAAGCTGGTCGAGCAAGAATTAAAGTAGTCAGAGGTGCTATAAAGGCCTTTTGCAGCTGAATCGATACGTTTCATCGATTTGGTGATTATACTGCGCTCTATTTTCGTATCAGCTTTCGTTTTAATTCTGGAACATGGCCAGTCCCATTCTGTAAATAGGTTCTGGCCAGTTACAGTAACCTGATGAACCGTATACCGCTGCACGGACCATTGACAGAAATCGGCTAAGTGAAGGGTATCTGCCTTAGTGTTCGTAGTATCTATTGCTACAGCAATAGATACGTACTTTCCTTCAATTGTGAATACGCTACCAAAAACATTTTAGTAATTTTATACCAAATGGAGGTGCTTCAATGAAGAAAAAGGCAACAGGAATTGTACTCGCGACAACGATACTGTCTGGTTTGCTCGCTGCCTGCTCTAGTGGTCAACCACAACAAAATGCTGGCAATCAGCCACAGAGCACAGATCCCAAAGCGGTCACCCAGTCCGCAGCCGCACCTTCGACTCCAACAGGAGGCGGAGAGAAACCTACTGTGAAGTTTTGGCACTCCATGGGCGGGAAAAATAAAGATTACATTGATGGAATGGTCAAACGCTTCAACGAATCCCAAGAGAAGGTCAAGGTTGAAGCAACCTACCAGGGCAGTTATGAAGAAACGGTTACCAAGCTGCAGCAAGGGGTTGCCGCCAAAACCGCACCGGATATCTCTATGTTGGACCGCAGTTTTGTTGGATTGTTCGCGGAATCCAACGTTTTGGAAGACCTGAATCCGTATATGAAGAAATCTGGAATGAGCGTCGATGACTTCCTACCCGGCTTAATGGGGGACTCGTTCCATAATAAACAACTGATAGCCGTGCCGTTAAACCGTTCTACTCCAATTTTACATGTCAACAAGACGATGCTGGATGAGGCAGGACTTGCCATCCCGCAAACATGGGAGGAACTGGAAAAAGTATCCAAAGCACTAGTCATTAAAGAAAACGGTGAATATAAACGCTACGGTTTTACGATGCCTTATAGTACCTGGTATATGTTGGCTTTCATTACTCAGGCCAAAGGCAAGTTTTTTAACGATGAAGGCACCTCTATCGGGTTCGACAACGGAGTAGGCGTTAAAATGTTTAAATACCTCAAAGATCAACAAAATACCGGGGCTTTGTACTACCCGCCAGCTAAAGATTCTGGAAATATTGTGAATAATATGTTTATCAGCGGTAAGGTAGGTATGATGTACAATTCTACTGGCTCCATCGGCGGTCTTATGGATAACGTTAAATTTAATTACGTAACTGCCTTCTTACCAAAGGATCAAGCTTATGCGGTTCCAACCGGTGGAGGGAACATTTCCTTGATGTCAGGTTCAAAAAATAAAGAGGCGGCATGGGAGTTTATGCACTGGATGATGACAGATCCAAAAGGCGGCTTGCAGTACGTTCTGGATTCCGGTTATCTTCCATTCACCAAGAAAATGGTCGAGTCTAAGGAAATTAAGGATCTATGGGCGAAACAACCGAATAATAAGGTGGCCTATGAACAACTTCAGTATGCGGTCGACACCAATAAGCATTCCGCTTGGCCGGAGATCATACAGGAGTATTTCAAGACAATCGAGGCGATCATGTATGACAACAAAGATATTGAGTCCACTCTGGCCATATTAAAGAAAGAAGTGGAAAGAATTATAAAGAAATAAGCTGTTACCACTAGTATAATAGCTGCAAATGTTGATTTCTGTGAATGATCCAGGGAGGTGTCAGCTGTTTCATGACAACCAGGGTAAAAGTTTTATTTCAAGCGATCACGGGAATCGCTCTATGTAGTCTATTGGCTGTGTTATCATCCTGCAATAGTACAGAAAGGTCTATACCAAAATCAGAAAGATTTGTGCTGTCGGGGCAGGCGACGGAGCTGCTTCATGAAAAAGCGCTGCAAGACGGGACGGTCCTGCAATCCTTTGCCTTCGATAACGTGAATCAGCATATTTATTTTGTGCAGGTCATGTCAGGTGGAAATCAGCTGCCAGGCGAGACGAAGCCTGTAAGCAACGCAGACCGTGCATTGAACGGCGACTTGACTTTAACGAAACTGGATTTCTCAGGAAATAAGCTTGGCCATATGTCTCTTAAGGGCTTCGGACACGGGGTTCAGATTGGGGTGGAGGCCGTGGGCAATACCGCTTACCTATGGACGGAAACGGATTCCGTAGCGACTTTTGGGACACAAATCGCCAGATTTAAATTTGAGAATGATAAGACTCTGTCCACAAGTTCGCCAGAACTAGAGAAACACCGTCTTATCGAGAATGTGGAACATACAACCGTAAATATCGATTCGGCCAACGGCCTTCTGACCATGCGTTATCGCAAAAACGGTGTTTTCCGTTTCGGTGTATACGCGTTAGAAGAGGTGAAGCGCAAACAGTATACCCCAATATCGGATGTACCGCAGCCGTCTATGGGTACTTTCCAAGGCTTCGCTTCCTACGGAAACACCTTGTACTTACTGGAAGGTAACGCTTATGGTTCGAACGGATCGGTCAAACCGAATGGTAATACCTATATCACCGCTGTTGATTTAAAAACGGGTGAAGTCGTGGACAAACAGCTTATTTCAGTAGGGGAAACACTTGTCTATAGAGAGCCAGAAGGGTTGGGCATTCGAATTCCGGATGTGAACCAACCCGATAAAGCCGAACTAGGGATAGGATTTGCATCGAGCCTCTCCCCTTACAGGCTCGCCAATATATATGCCTTTAATCGTTTTGTACCAGTGGAGGCTCCCGAAAAGTAAGCAATGCGGTATGGGGATATTGGGTCTGCTTATGAGCATGTGATTATTGTTCTTAGGCTGTAATAGGCAACAACAAAACATCTGCCCTCCTAAGCAGATGTTTTGTTGTTTTCCTTAAGTAGCACAGGTGGATGAGATTCCTGAGAGCGGGCAGAAGATCGTCAGTGTCAAGGGGATCGAGTTTGTTTCCATTTAGAACTGATCTCTTATTCCTGCTTTTAATAAGTGGGAAGGGGGATGCCCCACGATCTTCTTGTACATATAGTTGAAATAGGTCTGATCGCAGTAGCCGAGTGATTCGGAGATTTCTCCAATCGTCATATTTGTGGTAAGTAGAAGCTCTCTGGCTGCTGTGATTCGTACCTCATGCATATACTCCACCGGTGTCCATCCGGTAACCTCCTTAAATACATTGGAAATATAATTAGGGCTCCGGTCGACGTGCTCGGCGAGTTCCTTCAGGCGGAGCTGGCTGCGGTAGTTTTGAACAATATACTGCTGAACACGAATCGCCAGATTACGCTTGGAGGAAGGGATTTCTCCCGAGACCAATTCACGCTGAACCATCCCCAAAATTTCCAAAAGGATGCCTTTGCAAATCATTTCATAGCAGGGCATTTTACCAATCCAGCATTCGTTAAGCACAGACATACGTTGCTTGAGGTAATCATTACCAAGTGGGCGGATGATTTTGTACGGCTCATCCATGAAATAGGCGAGCTGCTCAGAAGGTAAATCGCTAAAATGCATGGAATACATTTGCTGCGGATCCGCTTCATCACTCTCTGCTGAGCGCAGAGTACCTTGAGGCATAAACAATCCCTCTCCTTTCCCCAGCGTAATGGTGCTGCCATCAATATGGTAATGAACTTTGCCTTTAACAACAAGGAAAAGGATATGGTGTCGGGTTGGGGCTAAACCTACTTTCCAGTTGGTTCCGTTAGATTGATCAAAAAAGACATGCTCGATCTTCACGAAATCATCCTCCTTTGCAGCGATCCTAACAATAATCGTTGAATCATTAAAAAAAATGTATGATTACCAATCGTAATTCAAAATGAATGATTTTACAATAGTACTTATAGGAAAGAGGCAATTACTGCAGAAGAGGTGTTTAGTAAATGGATAAGGGTTTAAAAGTTATTGATGTCGACGTGCATAATGATCTGAAGAGTCCGCAGGAGCTGGCTCAATATTTACCTGAGCCATGGAGAACTCGAGTAGCAACAACGGGAATCGGTATGCCGGGTCACGGCTACACTTCACCAGTTGGAGTCGTGCGCAAGGATTGTATCCCGCCTTCAGGAGGACCGTCGGCTTCGGATCCCGATTATCTCATCAAAGATTTGATGCAGCAGTTTAATATGGAGCAGGTAGTTTTAACTGGTAATATGACGAATATTTCAACGATGCACGATCCTGATTATGCCGCAGCGATTGCTTCAGCCTACAACGATCATATCATTGCAGACTGGTTGTCGAAGAGCAACCAATTTCGAGGCTCGATTACTATAGCGCCGCAGGATCCGCTCCTCGCTGCCCAGGAGATCGATCGTCTTGCCGGACATCCGGATATGGTGCAGGTTTTGATGGGCAGTGCCCAGCGTGCGCCCCTCGGTCAGCGCCAGTTCCATCCGATTTATGAGGCAGCTTCACGTCATGGACTCCCAGTCGCTATACATCCAGGTGGCGAAGGCGGGGGCGGAACACCGCCTCCGACACCGGCCGGTTATCCTACACGTTATCTGGAATGGCATACTTGCTTGTCGCAAAATTACATGGCGCATTTGGTCAGCCTGGTTTGCGAAGGCGTGTTTGAGAAATTCCCGAACTTGAAATTTGTCATGCTGGAGGGTGGAATTGCTTGGCTGCCGCATCTGATGTGGCGTTTGGACAAAAATTACAAAGGACTGCGTTCATCTGTTCCTTGGCTGAAGCGGATGCCGAGTGAATATATCCGTGATCACTGTATGTTTTCAACCCAGCCGATTGAGGAGCCAAAAGATCCGCAGGATTTAATTTCTATTTTTGATATGATCGATGCCGAGAATATCTTAATGTTCTCAAGTGACTACCCGCATTGGGATAATGATATGCCAACAGAAATATTGAAACGACTAAGTCCTGAGGCAAGAGAAAAAATATTTTATTCCAACGCCAAAACGTTATATAAAATCTAGCAGGAGGGATTCAACTCTTATGGCGATTCATTACGTGGCTCAAGCAAATGATATTGAAGATGGAAAGAGTAAGATTGTAGATATCGAAGGTCGATCGATTGGGATATACCGCATTGGTGAGGAATATTATGCTCTTCACAATCGGTGCCCGCATGAAGGGGCTCCACTGTGTAAAGGTCCCGTCTGTGGGACTACACTGCCCTCGAATGTGTATGAATATGAATTTGGACGCAAGGGAGAGCTGGTACGCTGTCCTTGGCACGGCTGGGAGTTCGACATCAAAACAGGCAAATCCGTTTTCGATGAAAAGGTACGCACAAGAAGCTATAAAGTCCAAGTCGATGAAGGCAAAATAGGCATTATCATATAAAGCAGGGAGCGATTGCATTGAGTTCGGAATCTCCAGATTATTATCCGGCGCGGATCATAAACGCGCCGGACAGATTATTGCCTGAAGGCAAACGGCTGCCTCACGGATGGTCAGCCGTCCCTGTTGTTAACGAGCCGCTGCAGTTGGAATGGCCGGACACCAGGGATTATGTAGCACGTAGGCTCCCGGCACCATCCCGGCTTCGTATCACGGTTGCGCTGGATTACAGAGACGCCAGGCTTATAGAAGTGTTTTTGCCGGAAACAGGCTCTGTGTTGGGCCATATTGATATTCGTTACGCCTATGTATTTCAACCCTTTGAGCTTAAGCTTACTGCCGAACAGACAGAAGCCGTACTGCATCAGGGAATTGGTATCAGGGTGGACGAGGGAGAATGGCCGTTGTGGATTTTTGATGCGCTGGAGGGCGACATCTCGCGCAAATTGTATGCTCCGCATCTGTTGATTGGCGATGATCAACAGCCCATGAGGCATTATTTGGATAGTGTAGCATCGCTCTCATCCCTACAGCCCTTCGGCTGGCTTGAAGGCTGTGTGCTGGATGGCATTTATGCGATGCGCAACGTGCTGGGCGTGCAGCGGGTTGATCAAGTGATTGAGACTCATCTTGGACAATATCTGGATAGTGAAGGCAATCTGCGTTACGAGGATCTTCACGGCAGGAAGGCAGACGGCTCATTTACAACGATCGAGGCCACATTGCCGTTGGCCGTTATTGTTAAGGTATGGCCGGATCATTCGATTGTCACAGGGGCGCTGGCATTCTGGAGCTCGAGAGGTACGGATACAGCTTCCGGAGGGCTCGTCATCGACGGTGATGCGGTGACTGCGGAAGGGGCCTATACAGTGGCCTATCCGCTGGCGGCTATTGCCTCACGGCTGAACCGACAGGATCTTGCAGAGCAGGCTATCCAGCAGCTCCTGCTGCGTCGTGATTGCTTGGCTGACGGCAATCACATTTACTTAAGATATTTTCAGCAATCACAAACCCATACGTTCCGCAGCTGGTCGCGCGCATTTGCGTGGTACATGCTGGGCATGACCCAAACATGGATTGAGTTGAAGGCGTCTCGTTATGCCTCTCTGCCGGGTGTAAGCGAAATCGAAGAAGAGCTCCGACGCGTCGCCCAAGCGGCAATTTCCTGGCGGCAGCCGGAGGGGCTATGGACCTGCTTTCTGGATGAACCGGAAACGGGTATTGAGACATCAGGTTCTGCTGGCATTGCCGCAGCAATAGCACTTTGTGCCAAGCACGATCTGCTGCCACAGTCGTATGCGGTCGTGGCAGCGGAGAGCCTGAAGGTACTGGCAACTTATTTGACACCGGACGGCATCCTGTCGGGTGTTGCCCAGCATAACGCCGGAGGCCTGGAACTGCAGCGCGGCGGCTACCGCGTATTATCGCAAATGGGGATGGGCTTGATGGCGCAGCTGTATGCGGCAGTTCATTCTGATGCATCAAGAGGACAGTGATTATCACTGTTCTTTTTTTATTTTGCCCAAGGGATTTGTACGTGCTGCATTCCTCTTAGGGAGAATTGGGGCTGGACAGCCACCATGTTATAATTAAGCTAGCAGAATCATCTGCATGGTTTTATATTCAGGTAAAGGAGGGCAGCTATGGACAAGCTGGGGAAATTACAGAGCAGTGCTCTCGCGCCGTCTTTTTCGGAGCGTGCTATCCAGACAACTACGCTCGGAATGGGTTGCTTTTGGAGTCCTGAAGCCTTGTTCGGCCATTTGCCAGGAGTTATTCGAACACGTGTGGGATATGCAGGAGGTACTGCTGAAGCTCCTACTTACCGTCAGATGGGTGATCATACCGAAACGATCCAAATCGATTTTGATTCGGAGAAGATCACGTTTGAGGAAATCCTTGATGTGTTCTGGAACAACCACAATCCGTTCAATATCAACGATTACAAAGGAGACCAGTATAGGTCGCTGCTATTGTATGCCGACGAGCTGCAGGAAGAGGCGATACAGCGCGTCATCAGAACACGGAAGGTGCTTGGAAAGGGGGAGCCGGCAACAGAGATATCTCCTTATTCCCGATTTTACCTTGCAGAGGACAAGCATCAAAAATATTATCTGAAAAGATTTCCGAATGCGATTGAAAAGCTGAGCATTCAGTACACCACTCAGGAGGAGCTGAACAATGCCACTCTGACAGCTCGCTTGAACGGATTGGCTAAAGGATATACCAACATGGAACACATCAGGAATGAAATTCGTCAGTGGCCAACAAGCCCGAGCAGCCAAAAGCTGATGATCGATCTGATCTCGCAAATTCGCTGGTAAGCCTATGCCATTGTTACTGCTTGGCATAGGCGTCGGGCGTTTTGCCGATGATCGCTTTGAAATCTTTAATAAAATGCGATTGGTCATGATAGCCGAGATCAGCAGATAGCTTCAATCGGTCGTAGTTTCTATCGTGATCGATGGTTTCGGCAGCATTTTGCAGTCGGTAGAGCTTGATCACCCATTTGGGGCTGATGCCGACGTATTGATCGAAAATACGCTGAAGCTGTCTTTTGTTGATGGCGAAGCTTGCACAAATATCGTCTACCTTCGTAATTTCCTTTTCCTCCACAATTCGGTCTATAATCCGATTAATCAGGGCGACCGTTTCGTCTTTTTCCGGCAGCTTGGGCTTAATAAAGCTTTCTGCCAGTTCTACCATGCTGCCAGCACCCTCTTGAGACAGAATGGCATCCTCTACAGCAAGGGTCTCTACATCAAAAACGCTGGAAATATCCAGGGGCTGGCTAGCTAGTTCGGAAACGGACCTCTTAATGAATGGATAAAATCCCCCCGGCTTGAACTTTACACCAAACACAGATCCTTTCCCTTCCAACAGCTTGGAATATTTATACTTGGCCGCTCCGTAGATGCCTGTATGGTTTTTTTGAATGACCAGATTCACACAAGGATTCGGAATGACATCCTGCCAATAGGGCTCCTGCCCCGTTAAATCCCAGCTTACGATCCAATAATGCTTGACGAATAAACCAATCTCCTCGGAGGGGGCATAACGGGTAAGCCGAAATTTATCCTCGCTTTCATTTCTGTTCAAGATGCCCATACTGGGCTGAGGGATATTAGTATTCATATCAATCACTCCTAACTATTCGTGGGACATCATATGTAATTGGGCGGACAGAGTGGGAGTTGCTCATTCAAGCTGTACGAGTTTGTTCTCTTGTCGCGTTTTTACGATACTTGGCTTCCGGGATGAATTATAATTATAGTAGCACAGACAGGCATGGTTAGACGAACCCGCAGACCCAGCCAACGACATTCAAATTGATGAAGGAGTGAAACCATGGAACTCAAGTACGAGTTTTATATCGATGCACAGCCTGAAAAAGTCTGGAATACTTTATTGTCGCCGGAAGGAACGCGCAAAATTTTTTATGGATGCGTGATCAGATCCACTTTTCAAGAGGGTGATCGTTATGAATATGTGGGACCAGGCAACGATGGTGATGAGACCGTTCATGTGTATGGCAGCATTCTGAAACATGAGCTTTATAAAGAGCTGAGCTGTACCGAGCATCCGGGGCCTTCCTATAGAGCAAATCATGCAGAGCTTGAAACGCGTGTGACCTTTACGCTAGAGACGGTAGGCAATTGTACAAAGCTGACATTGATCAATGACCAGTGGTCAGACAATCACCCCTCCTACACAGACACGGAAAAGCATTGGTGGATGATCCTATGCAACGTCAAGACTTTGGCGGAAACCGGAAAAACATTAAATTTTGGATGGTAAAAAATTCCTGTTATTGTATATGTATTTCAGAAGGAACGTCCTGAGGGACGTTCTTTTTTGCATGCAGCGGAAACGGAAACATAAGTGGTATTGCCATTCATCCACAAAGTTATCCACAATGCTCACAGCCAACATCTAGTTATTGTACATAAGTTCGCTAACTCGTATGCACATATCCACAGATAGGGATATCCACAGGCGATTTCACTAATCGTAAATGAAGTGGATTTACAACGTAACAATGTTATGTTATATTGTATTTGAATGGAGGGATTCCCATGGAAGAAGAATTGATATCCAAAAAAGAACTATTAGAGCTAACCGGGATATCCTATGGTCAATTATACCGATGGAAACGTAAAAACCTTGTTCCTGAGGAGTGGTTTATTCGAAAATCGGCGTTTACGGGGCAAGAAACATTTTTCCCGAAGCAAAAGATGTTGGATCGAATGGATAAAATCCTGAATATGAAGGAGGATTTATCTTTAGATGAGCTGGCTAATATGTTTTCCACGGTACCTACAGATCTTTCTATAAGCAAAACTGATTTGGTAGAACGAAACATTGTTTCCTTGATTGCAATTGAATATGCTGAACCGTATATGGGCCGCTCGGATGTATATAGATTTGAACAAATCCTGTCGCTTTTTTTGCTGGATCGTTACTTGCAATCGGGAGAGCTGAATTTGGATGAGGGGAAGATTTTGCTGCAAACTTTTGGTGAACACTATACAAAATTTGAAGGTAAAAATTGTGACTTGATGTTTATTCGCAAAATGGGAGTTTCCGCTTGTTTTCTAGCTGCTGCGGGAAGTGATATTTACTTTGAAAACGGCGTGAAAATCATCCTTCGGGACAATATAGCCAAACGTATTGAGGAGTTAAAGCTCACAATTGGAATGATGTAAAGGAGGCAGGGATCAATGGATACATCAAGCAAACGTAACCTGATTCTGTCAGGCATAGGTTCTTCCAATGGCGGGACTGTCCGTTTAGCCAAAATTGATGGAATCGGCAAGGTGAATGGGGATATGAACTGCTCTGAGTTTATTGTCAACGGAAAAGCAGATGTCCATGGAAGTGTGCAGTCATCCAAGGCTGAAATTAATGGAACTGCGCTTGTTGAGGGCAGCCTTTATTCAGAGAGGATTCGAATTCAAGGCAAGCTGACTGTGCAGGGGAACCTGATAGGTGATCGTCTACATGTAAACGGCATGCTTTCCGTTAACGGTGGATGCGAATTGGAAACATTTGACGCCAACGGAAGGCTGCAGGTGGGTGCGATCAATGCAGGGACTATTCAAATTACGCTGCAAGGCCAGAGTCACATCGCGGAAATTGGCGGAGAGCATATCAAGATCCGCAAACAGCCTGGTGTCGATTATAGTAAGTGGCTGAAATGGATACCGATTCCGATCGGCAGCCAATTGACGGCTCAAACTATCGAAGGCGATACCGTATATGTCGAGTATACAACAGCCAAGGCAGTTAGAGGGACGGATGTAGTTATCGGGCCGGGCTGTGAGATTGGCTTGGTTGAATACAAAGGGAAATTTGAACAGGATAAAGGGTCCAAGGTAGAAAGATTAGAGCAATTGTAATTGATGCTAAAGAATGGAGGCAATCCCATGGCAACTTCCACAAAGGATAAGTTAAATGAAAAAAATCTTTTGATTACAGGCAGCTCTTCGACAACGGGTGGCTTGTACGATAGGGTCTCTATCGTTGGTGAAGGAACGATTGACGGTGATCTGGAATGTTCGCGGCTCAAATGTGTAGGCACCATGGACATCGAAGGCAGCTTGAAATCCCGAGCGGTAAATGTGGTGGGAACCTGCACCTTATCGGGCAACCTCGATGCGGACAGCATGAAGGTGTCCGGAACTGCAGCCATTGGCGGGGCGGTTAGATTGAAAGAGCTGCGATGCTCAGGAACTATTGAAGCAGCGGGAAATCTGTTCAGTGAACAGCTGGTGCTAAAAGGTGAGATGAAAACGGATGGTGATTGCGAAGCCGAAGTATTCAATGCCGACGGGATGTTTCATATAGGGGGCTTGCTGAATGCCGGCACGCTGGACATCAAGCTGCACGGGGATTGCAAAGCCCGGGAAATCGGTGGCGAGCGAATACGGGTTACCCGAGCCCGCATATTTAATCCCTTCAGCTTCTTTTTTAAACCATCACCCCATGCTCTGCTCACCGCTGACGTTATTGAAGGCGATCATGTTCATTTGATGAATACAAAAGCCAAGGTGGTTCGTGGAAATCATGTGATCATCGAATCGGGCTGCGAGATTGGGCTTGTGGAATACAAGAGTCATTTTGAGCAGCAAAAGGGTGCAATCGTACAGGAGAACCGCAAAGTATAATGATCGATAATATCGGCCGGCGATGAGCGAACAGGATTAGGGCATGAAGCTTGTATTACTTCAAAAAGCTTTTGGCCAGACTTTCCGTTTGCATGTCTCTGGTCATTTGTTCATAATTAGGGATGATTTCGATCCGATAGTCCTCATCTGGCTTATGGGCAACGAACAGGAGCTGGTCTGCATTTTCGATATGTACATCATGACCGCTTGCCTTCAGACATTGCTCGTAATCCTCGAGCGTAGGCTCCTGATTGCCATCCAGGTATAGCAAGCCTCGGCCCAATCGGGTTGCATCATGATGAATCACTTTAAAATGAATAATACGCTCTTGTTTCATATAGGGCACGCTCCTTCTTAGTACGGTGATATGTAAGATTGTATACCGATTAAGTGCTGAGAGCAGTGACAAATGTTACAGACATACGGATTCGACAATGTTGGATAAACATTAGCATTCGCTGGAATGACAAGCAGTTGATTAACGGTACATCGGCTGTCGAACTTCCTGCTGAAACCAGGGGCTGGGACGCTTAAAATATGTAGATAACTCGCACAATTTTTTCATATTTATATCTTGCGATTCATATGGCGAATATGTCATAATTGAACCATTACATGATATTCATACGCTATATTTGGGAGCAATGTGCACAGTGGGCCAATTACACTATATTTATCACAAGTACAAACAGATTGATCTCATTTATATCCTCCCACTCGCCCTCCTGTCCTTATGGATAAGATTACGGTATTTCTTTTATCTCTTATCCTCTGGCAAAGGCTTTCCTCAATCGGACGACACCCAATGGTACCTGGATTATGCTTACTCCTTAATGGAGCATTTTAAAGTTGGACTGGATATGAACGACATTTTGTATTTAGGATACAATGTCCTGCTAACGGTCATGCTCGCTATATGTAGAGACCCTGTTGCCGTCATATTCATACAGGTGGTCACTGCCGCATTAAGTGTCATTCTGGTCTATAAGATCTCACAGATGATATTCAATCGGACAACGGCGATCATTGCTTCAATTTTTTATGCATATTCTTGGGATATTACCTTATGGTCTGTGTATATATTGACGGACAGCTTTTTCATCAGCCTCATGCTTCTCTCAATCTATTCCTTATTAAAGTTTTATGAATCAAATAAGAACGTTTACAAAATTATTTTTATCGCGACAGCCGTATATATGCTTATATTCAGACCGGCAGGGATCATCACGGTAAGCTTTATTATGATCTATGTGCTCATCAACCTGAATAAGCAAACCATAATGGGTTTTGTCAGAAAATACGGATTGACTCTTGGAAGTATTGTGCTTGCAGGCATTCTCATAGCTATGATTGTGTTTGCCAGTAATAAACTGGATCCGCTCGTGGCATCGCTGCAGTTTAACGCCAAAAAGGTCTTATACAATATATATGCGACGGGATGGCTTTTTGACAGAGCTTCGCCATTCGATCATAAATATAAGCCCAATTACACGATAGATATCTGGAATAGCCTCATTATCAGCTTTATTTACCACAACTGGGACAATATCATGATTTTGTATGGAAAAAGAACACTGGCTTTGCTGGGCAGATGGGTATTTTATGTGGACTTGACTCATCTCAGGGGGATTGTAAAATTTGCCTGGAATGCGTTCCCTGTCCTCATGTTTTTGACCGGACTGGTTTACACCATTCGAAATGGCTTGTCCAGAAAGGCATCCATCGTGTGGCTCACCATTCTGGCTTCGTGCGTATTTTGTGTTATTTTCTTCATTGACGGCATGTATAGATATAGAGCCCCTGGGCTGCCATTTGTAGCGATTGTGGCTGCTTATGGTGGGGACAGGATCATCAAGGGAGCCATTGTGATTACCAAAAAATATGCGGGGAAGTTGTTATGGAACAAGCAAAAATACTCATTGTAGTTCCAGCTTATAATGAACAAAACAACATCTTGAGGGTGATCTGGGATATCAGAAAGACGCTTCCTTCTGCTGATATCCTGGTCGTGAATGACTGCTCTCTCGATAGCACCTCTATCAATGCTCGCAAAGCCGAGGGTGTCAAAGTTGTGGATCTTCCTTATAACCTGGGTATTGGCGGGGCTGTTCAGACCGGGTTTAAGTATGCCTTAACCCATGGTTATGATTATATGGTGCAAATCGATGGGGATGGGCAGCATCTTCCGTCTGAGGTAGTGAAGCTGTTCGATACCATGGTGTTGAACAGCTGCGATATGGTGATCGGCTCCCGATTTCTCGATATTCAATCCTTTCGGACCACCTGGCTTCGGAGAATGGGTATCAAGGTGTTTTACCTCATATTCAGAATGTTAATACACGCCAAAATTACGGATGGTACGTCAGGATTTCGGATGTACAATCGGAATGGTATCGCGCTTATGGCCAAATATTATCCTGATGATTATCCCGAGCCGGATGCGATTATTTTGCTCAAAAAGCATGGCCTTCGCATAGCTGAGGTCGGTGTTGAAATGAAGGAGCGGGAGCATGGCGTGTCCTCCATATCTATGATCAAAAGTCCTTATTATATGACTAAGGTCATTGTGTCGATCTTTTTCTCCTATATCAGGACAAGGTGGTGAAAGGGCTACGGGGGGTGGGAATTTGTACAGCGTTCAATTGATGGGTGTTGCTTTCAGTCTGATTATGATTATTTCGGTGTTTTTGATGGTAAGAGCTCGGATGATCAGAGAAAAGTATTCACTGGTCTGGTTTCTTATAGGGTTGTTTACGTTAGTGATGTCCGTATTTAAAGACTTGATGGATTGGTTCTCTACGCTGATTGGTGTAGACTATGCGCCGTCAGCCTTTTTTGCCATCCTGATCGCTTCAGCTTATTTGCTGCTATTGAATATGAGTGTCAGCATTTCGGGCATGAAGATGCACAACAAGACGCTGACACAGGAATTAGGATTAACCAAGCTCAGGCTCGAGGAGCTTGAGAAGAGAATGAACGGCGGGGAATCACAATCAAATATTTAATTCTTTTTGCAAGCTTAAGCATGACGGTAGCGGCCAGTACATTGCTCAAAATCGGCAGCAGATCCGTTAACTTTGAAGGCTCGCTGTGGGCGATTTTGTTCGGTTATATGACAACACCATTGATTGTAGCTGGCTTTGCTTTGTATGCAATAGGCGCTTTTCTGTGGATCTATTGCCTGAATCAATTTGATTTGAGCTATGTAACCTTCGTATCGAGTGTACAATATATACTGTTTGTTGCTGTAGCGATATGGGTGTTCAACGAACAGATCAGCATGATGAAATGGACAGGCTGCGGGTTTATTTTGATTGGTGTATTTTTTTGGGTGAAAGGATAAGCTTGGATGTTCAGATGTGTTGCATATACCGAAGCAATGAAGGACGAATGGGACCAATTTGCGTTAGCTAAGGGTACGATTTTCCATACCATTGCATTGAGACAAGTCTTGATCCAATCTTTTGGGTATACCTGCGGCTATCACGCGATCCTGGATGAGAACAACCGGATTTGCGCCATCATCCCCTTGATCATCGGGCGTAATCTTGGCTGGAAGAAAGCCGGTGTATCGCTGCCTTTTGTCAATTACACCGACATTGCCTGTGATAGCGAAGAGGCATTTCAGTATGCTGTGAATGCGATTATAGAATTAAAAGCGAAGTACAAGCTTGACTATGTCGATCTGCGCTTAAAGGATCAAAGCATAAACAGCCCAGGCTGGAGCTTGAATCTGCATAACCATACCTTCGTGCTGCCGCTGTGTGAGGATGAGGACAAGGTACTTTCACTTTCCAATGCAAGCAATCGCAACCATGTACGCAAAGTGTATAAAAATAATTGGTTTTCGGTTTCGTTTGATCAAAAGCATATCGAGGATTTTCATAAGGTGTATGTAAGAAGGATGAAGCAGCTCGGTTCTCCGGCTCAGGATATTCGATTTTTCAAATATTTTTTCGAATATTTACCTGAGCATGCCCATCTGTTAACCGTACTCGATAATGAATCCGGCAAGGTTGTAGGCGGCATGCTGCTGTTAACGAGTCCGGGAAATGCCAAGCTGTATTATCCATATGGAGCGAACTTATCCGAATATAATAACAAATACCTCAATAATTTTATGTACTGGGAGGCCGTACGCTTCGGAATCAGGAACGGTCTGCAGCAGCTCGATTTGGGCAGATCCCAGACAGGCTCGGGAACCTACAAGTACAAGCAGCAATGGGGAGCACAGCCAGAGCAGCTGAAATACTTGCTTTATGACGGAGGCGGCAAAGCAGCAGGACCTCCAGATAAGCAAAGCCTCAGCTTTTTCGTAGAAATGTGGAAGGTAACGCCTGCTTTTATTACCGACACGGTCGGCAGGAAATTGATTAAATATTTGTTGCCTTAGAAGTCCGGTGACTTATTCATTGGGCTTCTAGAGTTTTAGCAGGAAAACTATTATATATACTAATTGTTTATTTAATCGGAGGATATCAGACAATGAGCAATTCCAATTGGAAGCAGTACTTTGACAAGAAAGCCGAAACACATGGAGCTTCTGTCAAATCTTCCGACTATTTTAATGAAGAAAGCTTTTTCATGCAGAGAGACAATACCTTGCGCTGGCTTGGCGAATTAAAGGGTAAGACCGTATTGGATGCGGGCTGCGGCGTAGGTGCTTTTAGTGAGCCACTGGTCGCTAACAATACCGTGTATGGTGTTGACTTTTCAGTAAAAAGTCTTGAATTCGCGGCAGGCAGAGGTCTGATCACGATGTCGGAGGATTTGACGGCACTTCCTTTTGAAAAGGGCAAGTTTGATGTAGTTTTATGCATTGGCGTTATCCAACTGATCGAACAATATGTGTCCGTCATTAAAGAGCTGGCCAGAGTGACCAAGCCAGGCGGAACGCTTCTCATAGAAACCTTAAACCGCGGCTCGATACAGCGTAAGCTATTGAAGCTGTTTGAACGCAGCAATAAATTTGACCGGATGTATGCGATGGACGAGCTGAAGAACGTATTTATGCAGCATGGCTTTGAGCAGATTGAATTTATGAAAATTTACCATCCTTTCAAATTTGTAACCAAGAGCAGCGGACAAGGGGCTTTGTCAGGTACGTTCTGCACTTCGTTTGCGATAAAAGGGAGAAAGAAAAGTGACTAAGGACAAGCAACATGCGACCAATATGCTCACCTTCGATATTGAGGAATGGTTTCATGCCAACTACGATAGTATTGCAGCGCCTGACCGCAGTAGAGGCTCGAATTTCAGGGCACACATGGATACGCTGCTGCGAATATGCCGCGAAACGGACTGTAAGGCGACTTTTTTTGTATTAGGCTGCATTGGTGAGGACTACCCGGATGTGGTCAAAGCGATAGCGCGTGAAGGACATGATGTGGCCTCGCATGGTTATGCGCATGAGCTCGCCTACAAACAGACGATTGATGAGTTCAGGGACGACGTGAAAAAGTCGGTAGATATCCTGGAAAATTTGACGGGTACCAAGGTTCTTGGCTACCGGGCTCCTTCATGGTCTATTGTGGAAGACAATCTGCATTATTTGGAAGTGCTCGAAGAAATGGGCATGAAATACGATGCCAGTATTTTTCCTGTAAAAACCTTTCTTTACGGGATTCCAACAGCGCCTACCGAGATTCATAAGCCGCGGGTAAACGGCAGGGAAATTGATTTGTATGAGGTTCCAATGTCAGTCATGAAGCTGGGCGGTAAAAATATCGGGTACTCGGGTGGGTTTTATTTCCGATTTTTCCCAAGGCTTCTGATTAAAAATGCAATTCGCTCCGCGAATCGTCGAGGTCACAGCTCGATTGTATATTTGCACCCGAGAGAAATTGATGCGTATGAACAGAAGCTGGACCTGCCGTTCAAGGAAAATTTTATCCACTATTACAGTGTAGGCCGGACCCAGAATAAGCTGGAAGATATATTAAGAAGCTTTAACTTTACGTCCATTTCCGAGCATCTCAAGAGCAACTATAAGCTGGATGTGTAAGCTTGAGTCAAGGCGGCGTAGGAGGATAAGGTTCTGCTGTGCAGGATATCCCGGATAATCGTCGAATTTTTGGAGATGGGAATCTTCAAGATATATGCAGGGAGAGAAGCACATGCAGCCAAATCGACACTCGTACGTGAGATTGTTTTCTGGTGAGTTCACGATCCTTCAGGAAGCTAGAAACGATTTAATAGAACCACCAGCAAGCCAAGAGGCCTTGATGCAGAGATACTCACTGTTAATTGACCACTATGACAAGCTGCTCAGAACGGCATTGAAGCTGTCCCGGATTAGCGATATTCAAGGGCAAAGCCTGACGAATCAAAATCACAGGCTGAAGCAGCAGTCCGAAACGGATTATTTGACGGGCCTGTACAACGTGCGTAAGCTGGGTGAATGCATACCGGCATGGATGTCCAAAGGGCTCCCTTTTGTACTGCTGCTGCTGGATATCGATTATTTTAAAAACATTAATGATACCTATGGCCATTTATCAGGGGACGAGGTACTGAAGTCCGTTGCCAACATTTTGACTGAGCAGACAGGACCTGATGATTTTGTTTGCCGCAGCGGCGGTGAAGAATTTTCCATTTTATTGAATAATATCGGGCTGCTGCAGGCGGAGAGCGTTGCACAAAATATTCGTGAAAAGGTCGCGGAAAGCCGCTTCTGGCTGCTGGCTGGAGAGTCGGTAGGCATTACGGTATCCATTGGCGCGGTAGAATATGCACCTGGTATGAGCAGCGAGGATTTACTGGTATGTGCGGATGACGCTTTGTATTTGTCGAAGGAGCTGGGTCGTAACAAGGTCAGTCTGTTTCCGCCGCTTTCCGATAAAAGGCATTTGTAACGATAAATGATGTATGTATTATTCAAAAAAAATTCATCATGTACAGAGCGCGAATCGGCTGCGATTGGTGCTCTTTTTTAAAAAAATTTAAGCTCATATAAGCTCATTTAAGTTTAATAAAGCCCATTTAGTGGAAAGTGACCGGAAGTGTTGTCTTGAAAACGATAGCAAAGCAGAGTATATTTTTAGGTAACATCAAGAGATCGACAATATAACCATGCAGGGTAATGAGAGGATGACAAGAATATGACCGATATATGGACAAGAGTCAACCAGGTTGCAGCACAATTGGGGGAAGAAGGAGTTAAGCCTGAGGATCAATATCCGATTATTGTACAATCAGGTGCTCTTAATCAGGTAGCAGGCTTCTTAACCGAACAATCCTATCAGAGGGTTTCAATAGTCGCTGATGCCAATACGTACGAAATCGCCGGGAAAGCATTGGAGGCGTCCTTGGCGGACAAAGGCATCTCCACAAAGCTGACAATAATCCAACCTAATGAACAAGGCGATGTAATCGCTGATGAGGTTTCCCTGATTCAACTAATTATGGATTTGCAGCAGTATTCGGCACAGGTCGTGGTGGCCGCAGGGTCAGGGACCCTACACGATATTTCTCGCTATTCCGCTTACACGGCAGGTATTCCTTTTATATCCGTGCCTACAGCGCCTTCTGTCGACGGATTTAATTCCAAGGGTGCGCCAATTATAATTCGTGGAGAAAAGAAAACGATTGCAGCTATCGGTCCTGATGCGATTTTTGCCGATCTGGATATTTTGGTAAAAGCTCCTGCGGCGATGGTAGCTGCCGGATTTGGCGATATGCTCGGTAAGTACACCTCGTTATTCGATTGGAAATTTGGCAGCCTTGTAGCCGGAGAACCCTACTCACAGCTTGTAGCGAATCTCACCCGTAACGCTCTCCAAAAATGTGTGGATCATCTGGACAGTATAGCCGAGCGTGGTGAAGATGGGATCCAAACTTTAATCGAGGCATTGATTGAATCCGGCATTGCGATGATGATCTTAGGTCAATCTCACCCGGCTTCAGGAGCCGAACATCATCTATCCCATTATTGGGAAATGGAGTATATTCGACTTGGCAAGCGGCAGCTGCTGCATGGGGCCAAGGTAGGTGTAGCTTGTGTGCAAATCGCTACTTTGTATCATCAGCTGGCGGAGAGTGACGTATCCCCGAAAATCGCATTCATGGAGCTAAAGGAAGCTGCTGATGAATCGACCACAGCTAGACAATCAGCGATAATCAGCCATTGGCCGGTAATTCAGGAGGAAATTGGCCGAATTCCGGAGGGTCAAGCACTGCGTGAGATGCTTCGCAAGGTGGGCGGTCCGACGACGCCGGAACAGCTTGGAGTAGACTCGGAGCTGTTAGCGAGAAGTCTGCAAGAGGCTCACCACATAAGAATGAACCGGTTTACATTACTCAGAGCGTATAATGAAATTTTACGTGACCATTCGGTAATCTCTAAATAAAATGTTGCAGGGCATCCAAGAAATAAAGGGGTCAGCCGCTATGCTGAAGCTGATGAGTTCACAAGCGTCTGACTCTGCGCAGGAAGACAATTCTTGGAAATGGAGATGTAACCCAAAGCCATGCAAATTTCGAGCCTTTCCCTTAAAAATACGATTAACCGATTTGCAGAAGATCGGGAGGAGTACGTCAAGGTGTTCTGGCTGTTCGGTTATTTGTTCTGCGTAGTTTCGGCCTCCACCATGGGTCGAACTGCAGCAGACACCTTGTTTCTCAGCCGCTTTGATGCTTCTTACTTGTCGACAATGTATTTGCCCCAGGCGGCGGCGATGATCCTGATGGGTTTTATATTCCAGCGGTACAGCAGCAGGTTTCGACTGGATCGTTTGATTCTCGGGTTGATCCCGTTGATTTCGTTTCTCGTGCTTGTTTCGAGGCTTGGTGTAGGTACGGAAATGCGTTGGGTGTTTCCTGTTATTTATGTCGTGTATGATGTGTTTAACTTTTTGATGATCGTCTGCTTCTGGCAGTTCGCTACCTCGGTGCTCGATCAGCGTAAGGTTAAACGGATGATTGGCTGGGTCGGGAGCGGCGGTATTATGGGTGGAATTTTAAGCGGTTTTGGCTTGAAGGCACTGGTACCGGCTGTCGGCACAGCGAATTTAATTTATTTTTATGCCGGGCTGCAGCTGCTCTGTCTGATAGCAGTCGTGCAAATTCTACGAATGCTGTCTGCGCCCAAAGAGCTCTTTTCAAACGACACCTCTACGAGGAAACGGCCACCAGCAGCAAGGAAAAAGGTTGAAGCCAAATCAAGCCTGTTTCAGAACGTGCCTCATTTGAAATACGTGGCGATCATGTCGGCGGCGCTGGTGCTGTCGCTTACCTTAATCGATTATCAATTCAAGGTTATTTTGAAAGAGACGCTGCAAAATGAAGCCTTGGCCGGATTTATGGGCAGCTTTTATGGATATTCGGGACTGTTGGCTTTATTCGTTCAGTTGTTCGTATCGGGTAGGGTGTTAACCCGTTTTGGTGTGATGACGGCGCTGCTGGTGTTTCCGATTGCCTTGTTTATGGGCAGCTTTGGTGTGCTGCTGATGCCTGTGCTGGCAATGGCTGTAGCTGTTAAGGGTAGTGATAAGGTCATTGGGGATACGATTTATTCATCCGTCAGTCAGCTGATTATGTTCCCGATTTCACCGGAATGGCGCGGGAAGGCAAAAGGTTTTCTGGACGGTATTGTGCGTAATGGAGCGAAGGGTCTGGCTGCTTTGTGTTTGCTTGTCGTCTCCCGGCTGTTTGCCCCACAGCAGCTTAGCTATATCATTCTGGTGCTGCTGGCTATCTGCATCGCGGCTGCGATCAAGGTAAAGGGTGCTTATTTGAAGACACTGCTGTCCACCCTGCAAACGGGCCATGATGATCTGGAGAAGGCAGAGCTCAATATGATGGACCCGTCAAGCCGCTTGCTGCTGGTTAATGCTTTATCGAGTCCCGATAAGCAGCAGGTGCTTTATGCACTCCGTCTATTAAATGAGCTGGATTCGTTTGACATGAAGCCGTTTCTCCCTGCACTGCTGCAGCATCCTGCTGCCGAGGTTTGTTCCGAGGCATTGGTCTATGTAGAGCGAGTGGCACCGGATGGGCTGGAGCCTGTGCTGCAGCAGCTGCTAGTCGAAGGGGACCAGCAGGTACGAGCGAGAGCTTTAATAGCGCTGGCTGCATATGCGAAGGATGAATATATCGATGAAATTACAAGCTATCTGGAGAAACCGGAAGTCCGCATGAGAGCGGCAGCAATTGCAGGACTTGTCAAATATTATGGGGTTGAAGGCATGTTCCGCGCGGTAGGTACACTGAAGCAGCTGCTGGAAAGTATCCATGAGGAAGAACGGATGGCGATGGCGGCATTGTTTGGCCAAATCGGGATTGCCAGCTTCTATAAGCCGCTGCTTGCCTTGCTTCAGGATGCCTCCCCACAGGTACGTATCGGTGCTCTGCAGTCTGCGGCTGCGCTTCAGGTATTGGAGCTGGTTCCTTATATTGTTCCTCTACTGGATAGCAGTGAGACCCGGCGTTATGCGGTTGCTGCATTAGCTGCTTATGAGGAAAAGCAAATACTGCCGCTGCTTGAGCCTTACCTGGATGAGCATGCCGCTCTGTATTTGCCGCAGGTGTACGAACGAATCGGTACCCAGCAGTCATTTGATAGGCTGATGTCGCTTTACGGATCCGCTCGCTTTGAACTGCGTGACAAAATTCTGGAAGCCCTGCAGAGAATGAACAAGGACCATTGGCGGGTCGATGAGAAGCAGGTTGAAGAGCTTATTCTTGGGGAAATTCAGCTTTACTGGAAATTTGCCGTACATGGGGCACGTATATTTGGAGTAGAGGATCGCTCCGAAATGCCGCTGATCATTGAGCAGACGCGTCTTTCGGTATGCAGGCGTATTTTCCAACTATTATCCTTGATCATTGATGCCAAGACCGTACAAGCGGTGTTAGCCAGCTGGTTGTCGGGCGATAGCAGACAGCAGGCGAATTCGACCGAAGTGATGGATCAGATGCTGCAAGGGAACCTGCGTACTGAGCTGGCCAGAATGATGTCGACTCCACGTACGTTAACAGGTACAGCTTCACCTGAAAAGTTAAATGAAGATTCTTTGATTTGGCTGTATGAGCAAGGAGATCCGTGGCTTCGTCACTGGATTCGTTATATGACCATGCAGAGCCATTCCAGCAGGGCACATGCTTTTATCGAGGAGCATGCAAACGCAGAAGAGCAACAACTATCCTCTGAAAGCCTTGCCGATCAGATCGAACGTGTCCGACTTTTACACAATGTCACCTTATTCCACGGTTTGGTAGCTCGCGATCTCTCGGCGATAGCACCTCGATTACAGAAGCTTAGTCGGGTACAAGGAATGGATATCATTCGTGAGGGCGACCCGGGTGATTCTTTATTCATCATTCACAGTGGTCAAGCAGGTGTATATGTGAATGGCCAGCAGGTAAGCGGTTTGAAGTCTGGCGACTGCTTTGGAGAAATGGCTGTTCTGACTCAAGGGCTGCGGACGGCAACGATACGGGCAGAAACCGATATTGAGCTGTGGGAGCTGGATTCTACAGCATTGTATGAAATGATGTTCGATCGTACGAGTATTGCGATTGAAATGATGAAGCTGCTTTCACGCAGGCTGCGAACCAAGCTGGAACGGGGCGAGCAGGAAGCCAGTGATCAGAACACTGTTCAGGAGATTGCAGCGGTGAGCACAGTATCATCTCCCGATACTGCGGATCAGTCCAAGGATGCGATCATATTGCGGCGTATTCTGGTTTTGCAGAAAATCAATTTATTCGCCCATCTCAATCAAGATGACTTCATCCGGCTTGCCCAGATCGTTGAAGAAGTCACCTATGGCCCCGGTGAAGTGATCTGCAAAACCGGGGAATTTGGAGACACGATGTACGGGATTATTGAAGGAAACGTCCGCGTCCATAATGGAAATGAAACGTTTGCGATGCTCGGTCAAGGAGATTGCTTTGGAGAGATGGCGGTTATTGACAGCGGTCCGCGTTCGGCCGATTGTACATCAACTGGTGCTACCGTGCTGCTGGAGCTGCAGCAGGATCAGGTTTTTGCCTTTTGCTTTCAAAATATCGAAGTGCTGCGCAGCATGATGCGTGTGCTGGCAGAACGAATTAAAGGTATGGTGTAGTTTAAAGCTTTGATCAAAATGCGATAAAAAAACCTTCATTCCACACAATCAATCCGTGGACATGAAGGTTCTTTTGCTTACCACTCCATTTTATTTGGTTTTGGCTTGCAGCAGCTCCACGAGCTGTTGTCCGATATTGCCGCCTTGAGGACGCTGCCCGCCTTGCCCATTTGCATTGCCTGAGGGATTGGCTCCCTCTTTATTAGCTGCATCGCCCTGAGGACGCTGTCCCCCCTGTTTACGCTGCCCGTCCTGCCCTTGACCGGCTCCTGCTTGTCCACCGGCTTGATCACCTTGTGGAGGCTGACCAGCTTGTCCGCCATTTGCTCCGCCTTGTCCATTAACTCTTTGCTTGCTCTTGGCTTGAGCTTCTTCAATGAACTTTTTCTGGTCGGCAGTTAGTGGCGCCAACAGATTGGTTTGCGCATCTGTGCTCAGCTCGCTTTTGGTCACGGCTTCCTGAACAACCGGCAGCATTTTGGCAGCCTGATCCTTCGTAATGGCAAGACCAGTGGATTTATCCATCATAATGAGGGATTGGAACGTCATCATCATCGTACGCTGGTTCGAATTGGCTGCTGATCCAGGTGCGCCATTTTGTGGCTTGGCTTGATCTGCTGCCGGACTTGTTGTACTTGCCGCTGGCGCTGCACTTACCGAACTAGAGGCACTTGGTGCTGCCGTATTCGTACCACATCCGCTTAATAGTAGGGCTGTTAATGCACATGCTGCTATCATTTTTGTTGTTTTCATCTCTACACCACCATCTCCTTTAATACCAAATTATAGAACAATAAACTGAATGGAGACTTAATGGAGTCTGAATGCCAACTTAAAATGTAGTGTAAGCGCAGCACCACCGTGAGCCATTTTATTTATGCGGTTTTACTTCATGAGGTGGGCTGCGGACAGCTGAGGATCAGCGATTGTTCGATACGAAGTGTAATCACTAGTATCTTCAAATCGTTATATCGGGCTTCAAATGTTCTGATGGAAATCCATCTGTGAATAAGTTATAACTGAAAATAATACGACTACTATGTACAAGGAGCGATAGTGATGATTCATTTGAACAAGTATTGGGAGGATCTGAACGTTCTGCAGGTGAACAGGGAACCTTCGCGGGCCTACTATATTCCATATCAGGATGAGCAAGCAGCTTTGTCGCAAAAGAGAGGGCGTTCCCCTTTTTACCAAACTTTAAATGGCGGCTGGAAATTTAAATATCATACCAGCGTTAAATATGTGGAGGATGGATTCTACGAGACCTCGGCCGATGTTAGCGGCTGGGATGACCTGCTCGTACCTTCCTGCTGGCAAACCAACGGTTACGATCAGCTGCAATACAGCAATGTCAATTACGTAATCCCTTGTGATCCACCTCATGTGCCTAATGAAAATCCGGCAGGACTGTATGTACGGGATTTCAACGTATCGGAATCCTGGAACGATAAAGATGGGTATGTGGTGTTCGAAGGGGTGAACTCGTGTTTTTACCTGTGGGTGAACGGCAAGTTTGTCGGCTACAGCCAAGGCAGCAGAATCCCTGCGGAATTTAATCTGGCTCCGTACCTGACAAGCGGCAAAAACCGGATCGCCGTGATGGTACTAAAATGGTGCGATGGTACGTATATCGAGGATCAGGATTTGTGGAGATTTTCGGGGATTTTCCGTGATGTGTATTTGCTTGCACGGGACCGCGCACATATCCGCGATGTGTTCAATAAGCAGGAGCTATCGGATGACTTCGGCAAAGCCGTTTTACGAAGTGAGCTGGTAAGCACAGGACCGCTTGAAGTTAAGGCCGAATTAAAGAACGCCCAGGGATATCTTGTAGGCGAAGGCAAAGCGCTTATAGATGGCAAGGGCAGTGTAGAGATTGAGATTACCGCTCCAGAGCTGTGGAATGCGGAAACACCTTATTTGTACCAGCTGTATATTCATGGCGGGGACGAGGTGCTGCGGTTTTCCGTAGGATTCCGCAAGGTGGAAATCATCGACGGTGTGTTCAAGATCAATGGAGCAGCCGTTAAGCTTAAAGGCGTTAACCGCCACGATTCTCATCCAGAGCTTGGCCAGACGATTCCGCTGAATCACATGATCAAGGATCTGGACCTGATGAAACGGCATAACGTGAATACCGTCCGAACCTCGCATTATCCTAACGATCCGCGGTTTTTGGAGCTGTGCAACGAATACGGGTTTTATGTCGTGGATGAAGCGGATCTGGAATGTCACGGTGTGCATAATGCCGGTGATTACCATATGCTGACGAAAAACCCGGAGTGGGAAGCAGCATTTGTAGATCGGATCGAGCGGTTGGTCGAACGGGATAAAAACCAGCCTGCGGTTGTCATCTGGTCATTGGGCAACGAGGCTGGCTACGATAAGAATCATATGGCGATGGGGAAGTGGGCCAAGGAGAGGGATACGTCCAGACCGGTTCATTATGAAGGTGTAGATCCCCGATACAACGGTAGTAAGGACAAGGAATATATCGATTTGGAAGGCCGGATGTATACGTCCACTACAGACATTGAAATTTATGCATTGGACCCAGCCAGCACAAAACCGATGTTCCTGTGCGAGTACAGCCATGCTATGGGTAATGGACCTGGAGATTTGAAAAATTACTGGGATGTCATCTATAAATATCCGCTGTTAATGGGTGGCTGCGTATGGGAATGGAATGATCACGGGATCAAAACCGAAACGGCGGACGGTGTTCCTTTCTATGCATACGGAGGCGATTTTGGGGAGAAGCCCCATGACGGGAACTTCTGCATCGACGGACTGGTAAGTCCGGACAGGAAGCCGCACATCGGGCTGCTTGAATTGAAAAAGGTTATTGCTCCTGTCCGCATCGAGGCGCAGGATTTACACAAAGGTACGATCGCGATTACCAATTTGTATGATTTTATCGACTTGTCGCAGGTTACGATCTATTGGAAGGTTGAGAAAGACGGGCACACCGTGCAGCAGGGTGAGCTTGCAAGTATCGAAGCGGCTCCTCATACTACGCAAACTGCGGTTGTTCCTTATACACTGCCGAAGGCTTCGTCCAGCCGCTATTTCCTGACATTGTCGGTCAGGTCAAAGCAGGATTACCGTTGGGCAGAAGCAGGCTATGAGCTTACATTCGAACAGTTTGAGCTTCCGGTAGCTGCAGTCGTTGAAGAGAGCAGCAAACGGGAAATTCCTGCGATTCGTGTAGATCAGCAGGGTCATACCCTCGTGATAGACGGTTTTGATTTCCGGCACAGCTTTGATTTGTATGATGGTACCTTTGTAAGTGTAACGAAACAGGGTGTAGAGATGCTGCAGGCACCGTTCGCCTTTAACATCTGGCGGGCTCCGATCGATAATGACCGGAATATTAAACACGAGTGGATGAAGGAAGGCTATGATCGGGTCAAGATGCACGTATACAGCTCCGAAGTCGTTAAGCAGACGGGTAATTCTGTAGAGATCTCCGTACAGTATTCGCTGGGAGGTTATATCAAGCTGCCGCTGCTGCACGGTACCGCGCATTGGACTGTAGATGGCACTGGAGCCATCTCATTGCAGACGAAAGTAAAGGTAAGAGAAAATTTGCCCTTCCTGCCACGGTTTGGTCTGCAGCTGACGATGCCGCAAGGAACGGAGGAAGTCGAATATTTCGGTTTTGGTCCGCATGAAAGCTATTCGGACAAGCGGCAAAGCGTGAAGAAGGGTAAATACCTGCTGACAGTCGACGAGATGCACCAGAATTACGTGATGCCCCAGGAAAACGGCTCACGTTATGGAATCGAATGGGCCATTGTATCCAATGAGCAGGGTATGGGTCTGAAATTCTCCAGCCGCGGCGGTGAGTTTTCCTTGAATGCAGCGCACTTTACACCAGAGGATTTGGCGATTGCCACACATGCGCATGAGCTTAAGAAGCGTAAAGAAACGATTGTCCATCTGGATTACAAGATGAGTGGTGTTGGCTCCAATTCCTGCGGACCCGAGCTTCTGAAGCAGTATCGTTTGGATGAGAAGGAATTTGAATTTAGTCTGACGATTATGCCCTTGTTTAAAGAGGACGAATAAACGAATTGTGGATATGTGTGGATAAATTGTGGATAAAATGTGAATAAGTGATCTGATAAACACGAATTAAAGTTGTATTCCTTAAGCAAACAGGCAGCCCAGGGGTTTAACCCTTGAGCTGCCTGTTTGCTTTTCCCGTCCATTGCTACCGTTTGAATCAAGATGTCTGACACGGAGTCGCCAGAAGCAGCATAATCAGCACCAACGCACCGAAGTTTGAATATGTGCTAGTTTCTCATGGAATCTGGGAATGACAGAGACTATGACCGGCTTGTTTGCTCCTGTACGCCCGGGGAGAACATCCTTTTAGCTTGCGAAATGTTCGGTTAAATGTCGAATAGGCATCGAACCCGGACTCCATCGCTACCTCGGAAAGCGGCATATCCGATGAGAGCAGCAAACTGCAAGCATGACGAATCCGCAGTTCCTGAAGGAATTCCAGAAAACGAATACCATAATAGTCAGAGAATAGCTCACTAATATAGGTCGGATGAAGATGAAATTCATCAGCTAATACAGATAACGTAACGGATTCCAGATAATGCTCGTGCAGGTATCTAATCATTTGCCAAATGGGTTTGGTTCGAACAGGTGCTGAGCCTACTAATTGAGCTGATTTATGTGTGTGGGATCTCATATTCCTTGCATAATAGGTTAACGCTTCAAGCAATTTTGCTTTGATGATCATATGTTTACCATAATCATCAACCTGATATTCTTGCAGCATTTTCGCAAATATCGATTGAATATCCCCAAGTATGGAAGAATCGAATTGAACGAAGCTGGATTGTTGGCTGTCTCCTCCATAGATCAAGTCCCATAATACCTGCTCTGGTTCAGCCCCCTCCGTTAGCAGCTTCATGTCAAAATTACAAATGTACATATCCAAAGGACTTAAAGGATCGGCCTCGATTTGATGAATTTGATACGGCAGCAGCAGCACCATCGTGCCAGGTGTCATGGAATGCGTTAACCCATTGATGAGTTCCTTTCCTTTTCCGTCCATAATTAAGGTTAACTCAATAAAATCGTGGCGATGTGGCGGAACAAGTGTGTGCTTTTTTCTTTTGATGTAAAAAGGGAAGCTGGTGTTCATGTTGGGATATTCAATCAGGTATTGAGGATACATGTAGAGCCCCCTTGTTGCATGATACCCTCTATTATAAATGAAAAGAATTTCTTTAGAAATGATCATTTTAGCTTGAAATATGATCAATTTACTCTGAAGAAAGCGATAAGATGAACATGTACTTACAATGATTGAAAGGGTGTAAGCAATGGTACGATTAGCACATTCCGAATTGTTGAAGCTGAAGCGCTGGAATACCCCGACTATATATAACGGTTGGGAGGCTATTACGAAACACGATATCACTCGCGGATTCAATATGGAAGCGACAAGAGATTTTATGCCACAAATGGGGCCTATGGTTGGTTATGCCGTTACCGTGCAATTTCAACCAAGCAATCCGGATCATCCGATCCAGAATCCGAATGCATGGAGTGAATATCGTCAATATGTGGCCGGTATTCCCGGTCCGAAGATCGTAGTGGTGCAGGATCTGGATAAGCCTAATGTCATTGGCGCTTTCTGGGGAGAAGTGAACAGTAATATTCACAGGTCATTGGGTTGTATAGGTACGATTACTGATGGAGCTATCAGGGATGTGGATGAAATGGCCAATGCTGGTTTTAAAGCCGTCGCTCGTCAAATGTGTGTAAGCCATGCCTACAGTACGCCGGTACGTTGGGGAATCGAAGTGGAGGTATTCGGTACGAAGGTAAAGCCGGGGCAATTGATTCACGCGGACAAACATGGTTTTCTCACCATTCCTGAGGAGGATGAATCCAGGCTGCTTGAAGCCTCCTTATATATGGACAGTAATGAATGCAACACGGTTATTCCTGCCGCTCGTCATGCTGCTGGTAAATCGACAGAGGAGCTTTTGCTGGCAATCGATGAAGCGGGTCGCGAGTTTGGCGTCAATATGAAAGCAAGGTTCGGTGGAAAGGGCGAATGGTAATCTTAAATAAGGAGCAGCTGATTATAGGATTGAGATCATTTCGGTGGCTCCTAAATTAGAAAAGAGGTGAAGAAGATGATCTGGGGTGACCTTGAGCATTGGGAAGAAGAAAAGCACGCATATCATCCAGCTTTACAAAAGGCGATTCAGTATTTAATTGAGACGGATCTGGACAATGCTGAGGTTGGGACTTATCCGATCCAGGGGGATGATATGTACGCCATGGTGCAAGCACCCGTCACGGTTATACGAGCGGAGCGTAAATCAGAGCATCACGCCAAATATATAGATGTTCAATATTTAATTGGCGGTGGTGAAGAGCTGCAGGTTGTAGGCAGACAATCGCGCGGCAATAGGTCCGTAGAAAATGAATTGGAATCCAAGGATTACGAATTATACGACGAGGTTGCTGGCGAGAACGAGATTGCTTTGACCCCTGGCATGTTTGTCGTGTATTTCCCGAATGATCTTCACCGTCCGGTTTGTGGAAGGTTGGGTGGGATTAAATTGAAAAAGGTCGTGATTAAAATTAATAAATCCCTACTCGGTTTGCAGCAAGGATGAAGAAGCTTCGATTCTATCGTGCTATAGGGCCGTTTTCGATAGGAATAACCGCTGTCTCGTTCGTGATATAATAAAGCAGCGCCCATCAGCTTGGAGCCCCATTATGGGGATATAGGGAGCGGGAAGCCACAAGAGGCTTCCTTTTTGCCGTCGAAAGGAAGTGTTATTGGATTGTGAATATTCGAAGCACAACGAATAAGAACAGGTTCATGCAAGGAAAGGAAGAAAGGATTAGAAAGAAGTGGTACTATCAGCTGCTTCTTTCCTATTTGCCAGTGTTTTTTATTGCTACCTCGATCATCGTCATTATTTCTTTTGTGGGTGTTCGTTTAACTATTGGCAATGAAGCGAAGCGGGTAAACGAAGTGGCAACTACCCAAATGCTGAAAAACATAGATGATGCATTGCGGTCTATCGATCATTTAATATTAAAGGAAATTCTCAACAATGTAGCTTTTGATAAATTTTTTGACTTGTCGAAGGAGACGGATAAATATCTGGATTCCCTGGAAATGAGTGACCGAATCCGTAACATTATTCATGCCACACCCTTGATAGATTCCTTATATTTATATCGATTTCGCGATCAGATTGTGCTGACTAGAGATGAGAGAATAGCCATCGAGCAGTTCCAGGACAAGGATTTTTTGGCGAAGCTGCTGCAAAACCAACAGCAATCGAAGTGGTCGGATTTACGAGAGGTTACGGAAACCAATGTAGTGACCAATGAAACCATATCACGTAAGGTGTTGACGTTGACCAGCAAGGTGCCGACGATCTCGGGTGAGCTTGGACTGATTGTTGTGAATGTCCGCCCTTATGCTATTCAATCGATGATTGATCAAATGGCTAATTCCAGCTACAGCTTGTTGGACTTTGTAGATAAAAATAATACTACGATCGCGTCGGTTCGTGATGCAGCTCTGCCCCAGGAGGATCGACTGGCGAATCAAACACATTCCTTTACCATCAGATCTAGCTATACGGGATGGAGCCTGCACAGCTCCATTAATAATTCCGAGGTCTATGGTTTTAGCTCTGCGATTTATTATGGTTACTTTGCGTTCTGGATTGCTGCCATCGCAGCAGGGGCCTACTGGATATATTTGATTACCCGAAGAAATTATAAGCCTGTTGAAGCTTTGATGGGCCGCTTGGAGAAATATAAATCCGAAAAAAGCCTGCAGCTGCTCGGCAGCGACAAGCGGGGCGAGTTTGATTATATTGAGCATGCTTTAGACCACCTCATTGATCGATTTGACTATCAACAACGGCACGTAGAAGAACATGTGAAGCTGCGTCAACGAAAGCTGCTTCTGGATTTACTTGAAGGGAGTTTTGTAGACCGCAACGATGAGATTGTGAAAAATATGCTGGAGGAGCAGGGCCAAGCCTGTGTTATCGTCGTCGAAATTGATGCTTATGAGCATTTTGTGGAGCTATATAATAAGCATGATCAGTATTTATTACGATTTGTGGTCGAAAATGTCTGTTATGAGGTTTCTCAGGAGCATGGCATTCAAGTCTGGGCAGAATGGGTGGAGGGGCATCAACTTGCCGTTTTATTTCCATCGCGGGAGTCGGCCTCGCAGGTAGAGGCTACATCTCGGAAGCTGTCCCAATGGGTTCAGGACAATTTGGATTTTACGGTTACCATTGGCATAGGTTCGCCTGCCAAGAGCATGGGCGAGGTTTCGGGTTCCTACGAGCGCGCTTTGGCAGCAATCAAAATGAAGTTCAAATTCGGCAGAAACCGGGTAATCCGGTTCCATGATCTTCCTGAAACGGAAGAGGAACTGATTGTGCAGCCAAAGGTTTTGAAAATGATTGCGCAGTCCTTTCGCCAAGGGGACACTGAATGGCCCAGGAAGCTGCTCGATTTTGTCAACCAGACGACAGAAGCCCATGCTGCCAAAGAGAATGTACAGCACATTTTGCAGCTCCTGTTATTTTCGATGGATCGGGAGATGAGCGAGGTCTCTTCAGAGCTTAGAGCCATTTGGAAAAAACGATTATTGCGGTTAAACGAGGGGTTGGATACGCATGAAACTGAAATAGAGCTATCGCAGTTTTATTGCAGTGAATTGAATGAAGCTTACGAGGATATTAAACAACATAAGGATGAGAAGTCACACACAGCCTTAATGCATAGAATCAAGGAACATATAGATAAGGAATATATAGACCCAGACTTGACCCTTGCCAGGCTCAGTGAAGTTTTTCAAATCAATTCCAGTTATTTAAGCCGGACGTTTAAAGAAGAGATCGGAATGAATGTGACCGATTACATAGTCGTGAGCAGAATGGAAAAGGCGAAGCAGCTGTTGAAGGATACGCAAGAAGCTGTACAGGACATTTCGGTTCAGGTTGGATACACATACACGATGTCTTTTATTCGAGTATTCAAAAAAACAACGGGGCTCACCCCCGGTGAATATAGAAGGCTATCGGCTGAAGCCTGAAAAGTGTAATTAATCCTGTGAGTATTCTCTTGACGCCTCTCATTGTCCATATATCCAATGCGGTTTATCCAGTAAAGGAATGTTAATCAGGCTTTGTTCATCGGAAGTAGGCTGCATGTATGCCTTCGGAAGACAGGAACAAAGCCTGTTTGTATCGCTGTTATCGAGAAAAAAGATGGATATTGTCTCATGGGTCCGATCATTATATGGTGATTACACCAAACGGGATGATGTCCAGGAGGAATAGGGATGAATATTAAATACGACCGATTTTATGGAGGGAAATCGAAGGCATTAACCTTAAGCTACGATGATGGAAGAGAACAGGATCGTCGACTAGTTGAGCTTATGAACCGGTATGGTCTCAAAGGTGCTTTTCATTTGAACTCCGGTTTGCTGGGAAGGCCGGGCTATATTCATAGTGAAGAGATTCAATCTTTGTATCAGGGACACGAGGTATCTGTCCATACGGCAAGCCATCCTTTTCTTGATTTGATCCCGCAGGAGCGATTGATTATGGAGATTATGGAGGACCGCTCTGCATTGGAGGAACTGGTGGGCCACCCGGTTAGAGGGATGAGTTATCCCTTCGGCAGCTATAATGAGCAAGTGGTCCAGCTATTGTCCGCCCTTGGCATGGACTACGCACGGACAACCGGGGGCAATGGGGGATTCAGTCTGCCTTCCAACCCGCTGCTGTGGAATCCGACCTGCCACCATAAGCAGATGCTGGAGTATGGGGAGAAATTCATCCTGTATGAACCAAGGCATTCCCGAATGAGCCTTCTTTATATATGGGGCCACAGCTATGAGTACGATCGTGACGATAATTGGGAGCTTGTTGAACAATTCGGGGAGCTCGCAGGTGGGCGAGCGGATATCTGGTATGCTACGAACATTGAAATTATTGCTTATCTGCATGCGCTTCAACAGCTTCAATGCTCGGTATCCGGGCGTATCATTCATAACCCGTCAGCAACTGCAGTATGGGCCAGCGTAGAAGGGGAGGCTTTCGTGATTCCTGGCGGTCAGACGGTACACCTGTAAGGTGTAATCATGTAAGAAGGAGGGAAACCCGTGAGAACGGAATCCAGTATAACCAAGCTGCAATCACTAGCCAGATTTAGAAAAACACGTTTATGGAAATCCAACATTCCGCTTTGGTGCATGTTTGTACCCGTGCTGCTCTACTTCATTATTTTTAAATATGCACCGATGGGCGGCATTATCATCGCTTTTGAGAACTACAATTTACGCCAAGGGATGCTGCACAGTCCATGGGCAGGCTTAACGTATTTTGAGATGCTGTGGAGGAGCCCGGAATTTTTTCGAATCTTTCGCAACACGCTATTGCTCAGTATTCTGGGATTTGTAATCGGTTTTCCTTTTCCCATTATGCTGGCTGTTCTCTTAAACGAGCTGCGTCGGCTTTGGTACAAAAAGCTGGTGCAAACTCTCGTCTATTTGCCGCATTTTATATCGATGGTGATCGTTACCGGTATTATTGTTACGGTTTTTGCGTCAAACGGGATCGTGAATGAAGTATTGAAGACGGTATTTGGGCAAACGGAAGCTTATCCGTTCCTGTATCAGGTGTATTCCTGGCTCATGATCTATTTTGGTTCCGCAATTTGGCAGGAAGCCGGTTTTTCCGCGATTATTTATTTGGCTGCATTATCGGCTATTGATCCCCATTTGTATGAATCGGCTGCCATGGACGGCGCCAGCAAATGGAAACAAATTTGGCATATTACGCTGCCTGGCATACGTGGAACCATTATCATCCTGTTAATCCTGCATATGGGCAAACTGATCGATGTGGGTTTTGACAAGGTGTATATGCTGTCGAATGCTGCTGTTTCCGATGTGGCGGATGTGTTTTCAACTTATATTTATCGGGTTGGCCTGCAAGGCGGGCAATTCAGTATAACAGCAGCGCTGGGCTTGTTCGAGTCCGTCATTGGCTTGATCCTGGTGTTGTCTACAAATGCTTTGGCGCGAAAATTTGACCGTGGATTATTTTGATCAGGGGTTGGGGAGGCAGCTATGAAACCTACGTGGGGCGAGAAATTATTTTACCAGGTCAACGCGATTCTGTTAGGCTTGGCGGCTCTAAGCGCTTTATTACCATTGTTTAATATTTTATCGCTTTCTTTAAGCAGCAACCATGCGATACTAGCAGGAAAGGTAACTTTCCTGCCTGTAGAGTTCACGTTAAGCTCCTACGCGGCTCTGCTCAAGGGGACACGTGTTCCCGAAGCCTTTATGAACAGTCTGATTATTACGTTCGTTGGGGTTGCGTTCAATATGATCTTCACGGTGCTGGCGGCTTATCCGCTGTCGAGAAGTAATTTTATCGGCCGCCGTCCGATGACGCTGCTTATTATTTTCACGATGCTTTTCTCAGGCGGTCTTATCCCCTCCTATTTATTAATTAAATCGTTGGGCATCTTGAATTCTTATTGGTCACTTTGGCTTCCTGGATTAGTTAGTGCTTACAATATGCTGATAATGAAGTCTTTTTTTGAAAATATTCCTGAGGAGCTGGTGGATGCGGCACGCATGGATGGCTGTGGAGAATGGCGCTTGGCGGTCCAAATCATTCTTCCGCTTTCTACACCTGTCCTGGCGACCATGGCTTTATTTTATGGGGTTAGTCATTGGAATTCCTTCATGAATGTTTTGATCTATATTCAGGACTCGAGCAAGTACAATCTCTCTGTGCTTATTCAGCAAATGGTTGCCCAGTCCAACATGATGAATGAATTGCAAAATTTGCAGGAGCAGGACATGGTACTGCTGACTCCCGAGTCGATCAAATCGGCAGGTATGATGGTGATGCTGATGCCTATGATCATTGCGTACCCTTTTCTGCAAAAATATTTTGTTAAGGGAGTTTTAATCGGTGCTGTGAAGGGTTAAGCCCAGAACGTGGATTTCACATTAAACTACCAACCAAACAGGAGGTCTAAATATGTTATTTATACAAAGAAAGCAAATGATCAAGCTTCTAGGAGTCGGCGGGTGCGTCTTGGCACTGGCTATTGGAGGGTGCTCGAATTCACCATCGGACAAGGCATCATCAGGCGGAGCAGCCGCCAAACCAGAAATTACGATTTCCGCATATGAGAATGGAAGTACGCCTCCCGATGAGGGAACGATTGAGAAAAATCGTTGGGTCGACTGGATGTCCCAGAACGGTCCGGCCAAGATCAAAGTGATCTCTATACCGCGGACGGAATCAGTCCAGAAATTCAATACGTTGTTTGCCTCTGGCTCTGCGCCTGACCTCATTCAGGAATTCGACGCGAACTTTCGCAATCGAATCTATGATCAGAAGCTGATCATGCCTGTTGATGAGCTCATTGAGAAGTACAGTACGACGTATAAGGCACTTTTGCAGAAATACCCTGCGCTGAAAAAAGTGGCTACGATGCCGGACGGGAAGATGTATGGATTTGGCCGAATCAATGGACTCAGGCCGCAAAATGTTCTCATGATCCGAACAGACTGGTTAAATAAGCTGAATCTTCCTGTGCCGCAAACAACTGATGAGCTGCTTCGCGTATTAACAGCATTTCGCGATAATGACCTGGATGGGAACGGCAAAAAGGATACAATTGCTTATGATATGGGCGGTCGTTCTCAGGCGATCCTTGACAGTATGTTCGGGAATGTAGGTTGGACATTAGAGAAAGATCAGCTCGTTCGCAATTGGGACCGGGCCAAGGCAGCAGCCGCATTCAAAAAACAATTGTACGATCAAGGACTTATCGACAAGGATTATTTAACGAAAAAAGGCTCGGGCTATATGGGTCTGGATGCAGAAGGTATCATTGCCGGTAAAATTGGGATGTGGGGAAGCACAAGCGGCAATACTTCGGATTTTGATACGTATAAGGCTTTAAAGAAGGCTGACTCCAAGGCGGAAGTAACCGTTATTGCGCTGCCGGCAAGCGAATTTGGGCAGTTTAGCCCCATATTGGCTAATCCTGTACAAATCACTGGCATGATTAACGCCGAATCCAAAAATGCAGAAGCGGTCATGAAATACGTTGATTTTATGGCGATGAAGGAAACCGGCCAGACAATAAAGTACGGGCTAAAGGGTGAGGACTGGAAGGAAGGCGCCAACGGCTGCCAGGCCTTTATCGACAAGGACAAGACAGCGCCCAAGATTAAATACACGCCATCCTATACAATGCTCTTTTCACCGATTCTTGAAGGCTCCTGCGGCCAAGTACAGTCCAATTTAAACATCAATGATCCCATTGAAAAAGACGGCTATAATCATATTAAACAAGCATACGAGCTATATTTGGACCCTAAGCGTCCAATGCCCGATCTTACGCATCCCGAGCATATGCCAGCCTTACCGGGTGAGCTGCAAATATCGAATAACAACCTGACCAAAACATTAAGCGATATTTGGACGAAGTATATCCTCTCCGGAAACTCCTCCTCCCTGGATAAGGCATTGGACGATGCCAAAAAAGCATGGGAGACCAACAATGGCAAAAAAATCGAGGAATGGTACGCCAAATGGTACCAGGACAATAAAACAAAGGCGTTCCTTACCAAAGACTATTATGAATTTGTACTGAGTTTTAATTAATGAACAACCCATTATACAAGAACAATAATCAACCCTACGGGTCATCAATCATTCAATATTGGAGGTTAAGCAATGTCGGGAAGACACATGGAGTACAGTCGGGTGGCTGAATCCGGAATCGGTAATCCTCGCAACGATACAGGGAGTATTCTGGAACTAACGGACGGACGCTTGCTTGCCGTCTGGCACAAATACGAGGCGGGCCCTGAAGGTGGCAGCGACTTCGGACTGTGCCATATATATGCCAAATACTCCAAGGATGGTGGCAGGACGTGGGAGAATGAAGCTCTGCTTGTACCCACTTTACCAGAAGACAACAACGTGCAGGCACCGGGTTTATCCCGGCTCACCTCCGGTGAGCTGCTGCTGCACTGCCTCCGTGGACATCAGGGAGGCATCAGCTCGACCTTGTGTGTGTTCCGGTCCGCAGATGAAGGTCTGACATGGACCGAAGGTACGAGTATTTGGGAGAGAAGTGAGGGCCAGTGGCTGCAGGGAGGTGCTAATCAGCTGAATGTGCTGGCATCCGGTCGTTTGCTGCTGCCTTACCATTATGGCACGGGACATCAAGGCAGCCAGCATAACACGGTTAGCTGTTATTTGAGTGATGATGGGGGACAACGGTGGCGGCGGGCAAGTGGTACGGTGGATCTGCCCATGCGGGGCGCCATGGAGGCGTCTGTAGCAGAGCTCAGCTCCGGCAAGCTTGTCATGTCGCTGCGAACCCAACTGGGGGCCGTCTTCTTATCGTATTCGGACGATCAGGGCGAGACTTGGTCGCTTCCCCAGACCTCGGGCTTGAAAGCACCCGAATCGTGCACCTGCCTGAGAGTCATCCCTGCTACTGGCGATTTGGTCTTGTTCTATAATGATAGCGACTATGACCCGACAAGACATCATTATGGGCTGCGGACTCCTTTATCCGCGGCATGCTCGCAGGACGGAGGAGCCACCTGGCGCAAGGCGGGGAATATCGAAACGGGACCCTACGAATTCATGAATTTGAACTGTACGTTTACGAGGTCGGGTGCAGCACTCTTAACCTACACGAAAGTGGAGGACCCGCAAATCTTAGAGGTGGATAGATCGCTCCCCTTCAAACGGACAGATATGGACCTGTGCCTGGCGGCTATCGACTGGCAATGGTTTTATCGTAGTTAACCTTACCGATACACATAGAAACTGAACATACGATGTGCTGCTACAAGATCCAAGCCGGAGCGGACTCCTTGAAGCGAAAGCATACATGACAAGGCGAATAAGAGAGATGGCGTGTACACGGCTATCCCTCTTATTCGCCTATTTACTATTTTTCGTTTAGATGAAGCCTAGTGGTCACGGTATAGAGCTTAGCGGATCGTAGCAGGAATATATGTATGAATGTCGAATATTCGAGTGAAATGTTGAAAATAGATCAAGCGGGACTTTTGCAAAAGCAAATTGTCTATTGAGGTAGCAAGACGCATTCAGCTTAGCGAAATTCATGAACAAGAGGAGGCAGCAGATGAATGAAAGCTTTGCAGGATAAGATTAGACAGGATGGCATCGTACTAAGCGATCAAGTATTAAAGGTGGATTCATTCCTGAACCATATGGTCGATCCACAGCTCATGCTGGAGGTCGGTCAGGAATTTGTTCGGCGGTTTGAAGGGATTACGTTCGATAAGGTGCTTACGCTGGAATCGTCCGGTATTGCGCCCGCAGTCATGACTGCCTTGACGCTGCAGGTACCTTTGGTATTCGCGCGCAAGCATAAATCATTAACACTTAAGGACGATCTTTATGTGGAGACGGTGTACTCCTTTACCAAGCAGGTGCATAATGAAATTACGATTTCCCGTAAATTTTTGGCGCCAGGCGAGCGCATATTAATCATCGATGATTTTTTGGCCTATGGCGAAGCAACCTTTGGAATGGCACGGATCATTGAGTCGGCAGGAGCGACGGTTGCGGGTGTCGGTATCGTGATCGAGAAATCCTTTCAGGACGGTGCCCGAAGGCTGAAGGAAGCCGGATATCGCGTTGAGTCGTTGGCCCGCATTGCTTCGCTCGGTGAACAGAAAGTGACGTTTTTACCTTAGACGTGGTGGATAAATGAGAAATTTAAAAATCAAGCACAAGCTGTTTATATTCATATCGCTCGGGGCACTCCTGACAAGTCTGCTCGGATGGCTGTTTGTTCAGCAGTCGCAAACGTTGTATGAGCAGCTCATTTATCGGGAAACGGTCGATAAGTTCCATTTATTTTCGCAGCGGATTGAAGAGAAATTCAAGGAAATTGATAAGCTGTCGCTGTCTGTGATGGCAGATTCCGACGTGCAGCGGTATTTGAAGGTGATCAAGACCGAACCGGATACGTACGAAGCGTTTGATGCGGCCAACAAATTGAAGAAAAAGCTGTTAACCTTCCATTTGTACGATTATTCGGTATCGTCCATTGTAATCATCGACAGAAATTCCAATTCACACAGTGTCGGGGTCAACGTGGATCGTATGAACTATGCGAATATGGATGACATTCGGGAGCTGGCTTATGAACAGGAAGGGGCCAGTATATGGGTTGGCGGCAAGCTGCAGGAGGATGCTTTTTTTTCGGTGCGTGATATTAGAGAAATCCCCGAATTGAATTTGCAGTCACTGGGTACCTTGTTCATTCGTATTCAGGCAGACAAGGCCATCTATGGCTCAGCCGCGGAAAAAAGTACAACCTACGATTCCTCGCTGATGATCGTATCGGGCAACGACATTATATATCCCGGCAACACCCAATTGAAGCTGTCTGACCTGCCGATAGATAAATCAAAAGATTACAGCGTCATCACGATCGACAACCATCCTTATCTGGCCGCGCAGTTTACACTTGGTTATACCGGCTGGACCTTTATCCACTTGATTCCGTACGGCTCGATTTTCAAAAATGTCATGATCATGAAAACGGTGCTGCTCGTCTTGTATGCTGTCACCTTGCTGCTGCTGCTATGGAGCGGTCTGCGATTTTCGAAAAGCATTACGAAGCCGCTTGAAGCTTTGACCCAGAAAATGGTGAATGTGGAAAAGGGGCAGTTTGCCATTGATAAGGCAGATTTTCCGGTAAACCGAGATGAGGTTGGCCTGCTAAACCATAATTTCGATAAAATGACCGAGAAGCTGGATAAGCTGATCAACGAGAACTATATCAAGCAAATTATGCTGAAGGAAGCGGAATACGAAACCTTGAAGGCTCAGGTGAATCCGCATTTTTTGTATAACACGCTGGAATCGATCAATTGGCTGGCCAAAATGAATGGACAGCAGGAGATATCCGGTATGGTCAAAGCGCTTGGGGATATGATGCGGGCCGCGGTGAGCAAGAAGGAATTTGTGACGCTGCAGGAAGAAATAGCAAATCTAAATAATTACATCCACATCCAGCAATTTCGCTTTGAGGAGCGATTAGCCTGTCGTATTGAAATTTCGCCGCAGCTGTACGCCCTTTATATACCCAGTTTGATTTTGCAGCCCATAGTTGAGAACTGCATCAAATATGGGATCGAGGCTGCGACGGACCGCTGTGATATTACGATTCACGCCGAAAAGCGGGAGCTGTCGGAGCGTCTCGTTCTGACGATTCAGGATACGGGACCCGGTATGGATACGGAATATTTGGAAAAGTTAAAGCACAATGAAACGACTGCTGCAGGCACAGGGATAGGCTTGCACAGCATTGACCAGCGTCTCAAAATATTGTTTGGCGACGGCAGTGGTGTTGAAATCGAGACCGGACCCGAGCAGGGGACGATCATCTCTATAACGATACCTTATCTGACCGATATCCCAATCTAATCCTTAATGAGGTGGACGTATGAGTGAATTCACGGTGTATTTGGCAGATGATGAGCGGGTGATCAGAGAAGGCATCGCGATGCTGATCCCTTGGCCAGAATTGGGTCTCAAGTTTATTGGATCCGCTCCAGATGGAATCCAAGCTTATGAGGAGATTGTTCGCCTGCGGCCGAATCTGGTCATTACCGATATCAAGATGCCCAAGCTGAACGGACTCGAGCTTATTAAGCGTGTGAAGACACAGCTGCCGGAAACTCTTTTTATCGTACTGTCGGGGTATGGTGAATTTGAATTTGCAACGCAAGCGATGCAGTACGGTGTTAAGCATTACCTGCTGAAGCCGTGCAATGAACAGGAGATTATTCACGTACTGCGTGAGGTGATTCGGGAAATGGAGGATCAGCAAAAGCAGGGCGATCTGCTTGCATCCATGCAGCGGCAGTTAACAGAAGCGATGCCCAAGGTTCGGGAGCAGTTTTTGCGGGATTGTCTGTTGAACCGGACCTATATTCAGCAGGAAATGGAGCAGTACAAACAGCTGCTGCAGCTCGAGCATGAGCAGGTTCGGTTGCTTTTATTTGAGCTGGAAGGAAGCTTTGAATATATCGAGCTGTACACGCTCAAGACCATTTCCGAAGAGCAGGGAACAGTTGGCCAGATTGTGCTGAGTACGATCGTCGGCAACCAACTGCTGGTGCTCATAGAGGACGGGGAGCTGTCGGCTGCGGTTGCACTGACAAGCCGTATCCAGCAGGTTTTCCGGCAGCTGTATCCATTGAATGTCACATTGGCGATCAGTGATTCGGGACGTATTGAGGACATTGCCAAGCTGTATAAAGAGGTTCAAAAATATGTGAAGTATAAGTTTTATCTCGGAGAAAACGGGATTATTACGAGCGAATTCGATATGCACGCGCCGCTGTCTTCTATAGAAACGGTAAGCTATGCCTACGACTCTATCGTGCTGGCTGTAAAAATTGGTGAAGCGGACGACGTTCGCAAGGAGCTGCAGGCTTTCTTCGATCATTTGCATGAAGCTCGCGTAGAAATCAATGTGGCGATCAGCGTATGCATCGAGTTGATCACCGTCATTGTCAGAGAAACGTTATTATCACCGATAAACGAGCCATTCAAAAAGATCGTGCCGATCTTAAGCATGTCTACCCTTGATGACATTCACCATTATATTGAAAAGCTCTCTCTGGCCACGGCCAAGGAGCATTTTGAGGCCTACTCGGATAAAAAGCATATGCTGATGACACGGATGACGCAGCTGATTCAGGAGCATTTGGCTAACGAGCAGTTGTCGCTGCAATGGCTGGCCAAAAACTTCTTTTTTATGAATGCCGATTATTTGGGCAAATTATTTCGCAAAGAAATGAAAGACAAATTTTCCCCATATATCACCAGGCTTAGAATCGAGCGGGCCAAAGCCTTAATTGCCGATAAACCGGATATCAAAATGTATGAGGTCGCGGAGCAGTCCGGATTTGGCAGCGACCAGCAATATTTTGGCAATGTGTTCAAAAGACATACGGGACAATCCCCTCTGGAATTCAAAAAAACGCTTAATCGCTAAGCAGCAGACAGAAATGTTCTCATCCTTCTTATTCGTCTTCACCTGTATAAACACTGTTTTTCACAAAAAAGTATCCGTTTTTTACATACTTTTTTGTGCGTAAAGGGAGTAAACTTAATTTAATTCCTACTATCCCCATAAGATTTAGGAGCGAGGAGCAAATTTGACGATGACCAAACCTAATGTATCGGATAGCTTTATCCGCAATGAGCGGGAAGCAGAAATTGCCGAGCGAGCCGACCAACTGGCAGTGAAGCTGGCCGAAAGAGCACCCAAGCATGATGAAGAGGGCTCATTTCCATTTGAAAATTTTGCGGACTTACGCCAGGCTGGATATTTGAAGCTGGCCGTGCCCAAGCAGTATGGAGGAGATGAAATTTCCTTGTATGAGTTGGTGCTGGCCCAGGAGCGGTTAGCCCGCGGCGACGGTTCAACCGCGTTGGCTGTTGGCTGGCATATGGGTACGATGCTTCAACACCGGAATACCCGGCCTTGGCCAGAAGCCTTATATGAATGGTTTTGCAGGGAGGTCGTAGAAAACGGAACCATGATCAACCATTTTGCGAGTGAGCGTGCGACTGGCAGCCCAAGCAGAGGCGGAAAGCCCGAAACGACTGCAGTCAAGACTCCAGACGGTTGGCTGATTACTGGCCGGAAAACGTTCAGCACCTTAAGCCCGATCCTGGAATACTTCACCGTATCTGCCAGTATTGCGGACACGGATGAGGTCGGGGAGTTTTTTGTTCGCAAGACTTCAGGGGTCCACATAGAGGAAACATGGAACACGCTTGGCATGAGAGCAACGGGCAGCCATGATCTGATTCTGCAGGATGTGTTCGTCCCTGACGACAAGCTGATCAGCAGATCGGGTTCAATACCGGACAAGAAACGGATTGACGATGGCAACGGCTGGCTGCTGCACATCCCCGCCTGCTACATAGGCATCGCCCATGCAGCCCGTGATTTTGCGATCCAGTTTGCTCGCAGCTACAGACCGAACAGCTTGCCGGGGCCGATCTCCGAGCTGCCGAATATTCAGCAGCAAATCGGGCAGATCGAAGCGGACCTGATTACGGCGCGTACGCTGCTGTATACGGTAGCTGACCGTTGGGACCGGTATCCGGAAGGACGAATTGCTTTGAAGCCGGATCTGGGATTAGCCAAGTACATCGCAACGAACCATGCTTTACGAATTGTCGATCAGGCCATGCGGATTGTCGGGGGTACCAGCTTGTCGCGCAGACTGCCCTTGGAACGAATGTACCGCGATGTTCGTGCTGGTCTGCACAATCCACCTATGGACGATGTTGTATTGCGCAACCTGGCGCAGCGCGCCTTAACCGAAGAAAGCTAGAGTCCTAGACGTACCAATAAAAAAAGGGATGTGTATGTATGCGTAAATCGATGAAACTTAAATTCACCTCCACCTTGCTGATCCTGGCGGCTCTTGCGGGCTGCTCGCAGCCAGCAGCAACCAGCACACCGGCGGCTGGCGGTAAAGCCGCAGAACCCGCAGCGGCCAGTACATCGGCAGCAGCCAAGAAAGACCCTGTAACCTTGAGAATTACCTACTGGGCCGGCTCGCAGCTGACGGTTGATAAGACCAATGCGGTAGTGGAGCTGTTCCAGAAAGCCTATCCGCATATCAAGGTCGAGTCCGAATATTACGCAGGTGATGCCTACTGGGATAAGCTGAACGTGCAGGCTGCTTCCAACAGCATGCCGGACGTAGTGCGGATGGATTACTCCAAGATCACGAACTATGTGAATAAAAATTTGCTGCTGCCCTTGGACGATTACATCCAGAAGAAAATGATCAACATGGAAGGTGTTAATCCGATCCATATCGACGGCGCCAAGTTTAACAATAAAGTATACGGGATTAACATCGGTAACAATGCACTGGTATCGTTTTATGATCCGGATGTTTTTGCCAAAGCGGGTGTGACACCACCTACTCCTAACTACACATGGGAGCAGTACGAGAAAGATTTGAGAACGTTCAAGGATAAGCTGGGCATTTACGGCGATACGCATATGAGCCAAACCCATTTTGCCGTATGGCTCAGACAGCAAGGCAAGAAAATGTACAACACGGCCCAGGATGGACTTGGCTATGAAGACGATAAAGTGTTTGTCGATTTCTTCGAGCAGCAGCTCCGTTGGCAGAAGGAGGGTCTGATCTCACCACTGGGTGTTGAGCTGGAAGTGAGAGGCCTGGAGGATGGTCCATTCCCTAAAGGACAGGCGGCCTACGGCAGCTTGAGCTATTGGAGCAACCACGTCGACATCATGGAAACGCAGCTGAAGAAAAAAGTAGGAATGGCGATGTATCCGGGCTCTGGAGATGGTAAAGGCATGTACATCAAGCCTTCGTTCTTCCATTCCATTGCCAAAAGCTCCAAGCATCCTGAAGAGGCGGCCTTGTTCATTGAATTTTTCACGAATAATATCGATGCTGCCAAATCGTTAAATGCATATTTTGGAATGCCGTATCACCCGGCTGTGCTTGAAGGCATGAAGAGCTCCTTCTCGGATACACAGAAGAGAGTTGCCGAATATCTCGCAACCGTTGAGAAGCATTCAAGCCTGATTGATCCTCCCGATCCAACGGCTGCTGTAGAAGTAGGCAAAGTGTTTAAAAACGTCAGTGATGAAATCTTCTTCGAGAAAACGACGCCCAAGCAAGGTGCGGAGAAATTCAGAAAAGAAGCGAATGCGATTTTGGCGAAAAAGAAATAAGCAGATAAGCACAAGCCTGCGATGGGAATCGTAGCATAATAGGTAAAGTGAGCAAATGCACGACAATGTGAAGAGATAAGCGCGGTTAGCTTATCTCTTTATGTCTAGTGGAAAGTGAGGTGTGTACAAGTTGAAGGTCCTACCCAAAAAACGATGGTGGAGTTCCGACAACATATCGGGGTATGTGTTTATATCTCCGTGGCTGTTCGGATTTCTTGTGTTCTCACTGCTGCCTATTCTGGCCTCGCTATATCTGGCCTTTACGAAATATGATATTTTGTCCGAACCGGAGTGGGTGGGCTTCGATAATTTTACTGAGATGTTCACCGCAGATCCGAGGTATTGGAAATCAGTTCAGGCAACGCTGATTTTCGTATTTGTCGCAGTACCGTTACGCCTGTGCTTTGCCTTGGTGATCGCGATGCTGCTGAATACGAAGCTGAAGCTGCTCGGATTTTTCAGAGCTGCCTACTATTTGCCCACCCTGATCGGGGGCAGTGTGGCTGTTGCTGTTATGTGGCGGCAGCTGTTCGGAGCTGCGGGAGCTTTCAATTCGTTCCTGACCGCAGGTTTCGGTATTGTGGCCAAAATATCCTGGATCACCCAGCCGTCCACGGCGCTGCTGACCCTGGTACTCTTGTCCGTATGGCAATTCGGATCATCGATGCTTATCTTTCTGGCTGGTCTCAAGCAGGTTCCAGCGGAGCTGTATGAAGCAGCTACGGTGGACGGTGCAGGAGGCTGGCAGAAATTCAAACGTATTACACTGCCGCTCTTAACACCGGTTATTTTTTTCAATTTGGTGATGGGTGTCATCAACGGCTTCAAGGTATTTACTGAGGGAATGATTGTGACCGGCGGAGGACCGCTGGATACGACGTTATTTTATGCGCTGTATTTGTATGAAAAGTCGTTCCGTTATTATGAAATGGGCTATGGCTCAGCGATGGCGTGGGTGCTGCTGCTGACGATTGGTTTTCTGACGGCAATCCTGTTTGCCAGCTCCAAAAAATGGGTTTATTACGAATCGAAGGGGGACTAAAGGATGGTGGGCCAACAGCGTCAACTACAAAGGCTGCGCAGTGTACTCCTGCACCTCTTCGTATTCGGCTTCGCTTTGATCATGATCTATCCGCTGGCGTGGATGCTGTCCAGCTCGCTTAAGGATAATTCGGAAATCTTCATCAATGCGCATCAACTGCTTCCCTCACATTTTAATTTTAATAACTATATCAATGGCTTCAAAGGTTTTGCAGGCACCTCATTTATCGTATTTTTTAAAAACTCGCTGATTATCACCTTGTTTTCCGTGATCGGAACCGTCATTTCCTCAACGATGGTAGCCTACGGCTTCGCCAGAATCCGGTTTCGCGGCTCGCGCTTCTGGTTTGCATGCATGATGCTGACGATGATGCTGCCGTCCGAGGTATTGACGATTCCCCAATATATCTTTTTTCAAAAAATCGACTGGATTAATACGTTTCTACCGCTTATTGTGCCATCTTTTTTTGGTGGGGCGTTCTTTATATTCCTGATCATTCAATTCCTGCGCGGTATTCCGAAGGAGCTGGACGAATCGGCTACGATCGATGGCTGCGGAAGGTATCGAATCTTCCTGCAGATCCTGATCCCACTGCTTGTCCCGCCGATCATCACTGTATCCATATTCAAATTTTACTGGACCTGGGACGACTTCTTCAGCCCGCTGCTGTATCTCAATTCACCGAAGCTGGCTACGGTATCGCTCGCTATCAAAAATATGTCCGACCCGACGGCACAAACCGATTGGGGGGCGATGTTCGCGATGTCTGTGCTGTCGCTGCTCCCGATTGTGGCCGTGTTCATCGCCTTTCAAAAGTATATTGTCGAGGGTATCAGTACAACCGGATTAAAAGGCTAAAAAACAAAGAACTGCACATTCCCGGACGAGGATGGCAGTTCTTTGTCATATATGGCAAGGCCGGGTCAATAAAGCCGTATGCGGTTGGTATAGTTAATTGGTTGAAGTCGTTATGCGGTAGGTATGTGAGATGCAGCCTGATTCGTGAATATACGGTCCAACGCCAGAAGTCTGCTGCCAGCCAACATCAAGTGGATCGACATCACAAGCAACGCAAGCTCAAATTCAAAGCCGCCGGCAAATCCCATCGCATACTTGGCCGAGATAATAGCCGTAATCATAATTACGCTAAAAATCGCTGCAAAAATACGGGTTCCCAAACCAACAATCGCACAAACACCGCCAATAATTTCGAACGCTCCCACAGGATAGGCCAAATAGCCAGGAATGCCAAGCTGCTCGAAAAATCCTATCGTGTTGTCGATGCCTCCCTGATACTTCATCAGACCATGGACAAGAAATATAATGCCGACAGTAACTCTGGAAATCAGGATTCCTACTTCTGCTTTGGTATTCATATGAACGCCTCCTCTTATTAGCACTATATAGCGTAGTGTTGCATGTTAAAAAAAATTAAAATAAATTGAAAACAAACAAAATAGTAATCAACACGATAATCTGCAGCGAGATTAGAGTCGAGGTGATCGGCGGTTTAAAGGAAATTTTCGCTTGTGGGTCAAGAATTTGATTAATTCTATAGTTTACCGATGTATCGGCAAAGGATGCATAGGTAAAGGGCATTGTGAACACCGTACCTCTTTTTACCAATTTAAGCAAAGCACTGCCCAGCTCTACAGAAGAACCCAGCTGTTGAATCGCATATTGGTCTGCCACAATCTCTCTGGCAATCTTATAGTGGTGAAGCATCCATTTCAATAGAGGGATATACCAGAATACCGATGCACACAAAGACAGGATCAATGTTTTTAACGGGTCTGCGCTTTGTTGGTGCTGCCTTTCATGATAAATAACAGCTTGAATCTCATTCTTGTCCAGCAGCTGCAATAAACCCGTAGTCATGAAAATTCGCGGCTTTAGATAGCCCATCGTAAACGCCATAGGCTTCGTGCTGGAGACCAGATGAATATCGGCAGCTCCTGGAACGTCAAGCTTATACATCGATTGAACGGAGCTCAGGTTAGTTTGATCACGGAGCAGCTTGCGATACATCTGTTGAGACAGGTACAACTGCTTGCCGAGCAGCCATAAGCACATCGCGAACGTATAGAGGACCAGCCCACCAAGAAAATAGCTCGTCTTTAAAAAGCCCAATGATCTGAGCCAGCTGTTGCATAGCTGAAGGATATTAAAGCTGAGTTCTCGTCCGAACAGAAGATGCAGAGCGTACATGCCCATTTGCGTAAGGATAAGACCGGCAATGAGAAGACACGAAACAAAGATAAGTCGGGATCGGTTTGTCCACATGGTTAATTGTCCTTTTTGAGCGCCTTAATTTTTTGTTCCAGCTTGGCGATTAAATCTGCATCGACTTCTTCCAGTGCATCCAGCATATGATTGACGACAAGCGGCCCAAACTCCTCGATCAGCTCATGGGTTAATTCCTTGGATTGGTTCTCCAGAAAATGATCTCTGCTTACCATAGGCTGATACAAGCCGGTTCTGCCTTCTGTTCGCTTGGTCAGAAAGCCTTTATCGACCAAACGATTCATAACGGTCATGACGGTATTAAAATTAAGGGGCTTGGTCTGGTCCTGATCCAATTTGGCTTGAACGTCTTTAATGGCTAATTCGGAGCTATCCCACAATATATTCATGATTTTCGCTTCCAAAGGTCCAAAAAATCGATTTAAACCCCTCTCATGATATTTAAAATTTTGTATCTTCACTTTACAACACCTCACACTACTTATTGTAGTTACCTGAAAACCAACTGTCAACTTCTCTGATGTGCTGTTGCGACAATGCCATCACAACGTGTGATCATGTATGTGACAAGGTTCAACATGGGTATGATTGGGGTATGAGAATATAAGGAATTAGAAGCACGGTTATCTGAATTTCAATCCGGCAGGTGAAGGAGAACTCCCATGGCCAGTTATCAACCTATCATGATCGTTACTGGTGCCAACTCGGGTATGGGTTTGGCCACTACAATTGCACTTGCCAAGCAGGGCTGCAGAGTCATTATGGCATGCAGGAGTCCAGAGCGCGGCGAACAAGCACTGCAGGAGGCAATCAAGCAGAGTAGCTCCCAAGATATCGAGCTGATGCGCTGTGACTTGGCTTCCTTGGAGAGTATTCACAAGTTTGCAGCGACCTTTCAAGCAAAATACACACAGTTGGACGCGCTGATCAATAATGCAGGCGTATTTGCCTTAAAGCGGCAGATGACGGAGGATGGTTTCGAAATGCAGCTTGGTGTGAATCATCTGGGACACTTTCTGCTGACAGAGCTGCTGCTGGTTTCATTGATTCGTGCCCGGCAGGGCCGGATCGTGGTGGTGTCCTCAGGTGCCCACAAGGTGGGCTCCATCTATTGGGAGGACCCCTTTTTCACCAAGGGCTACAGCTTCTGGAAAGGCTACGCACAATCGAAGCTCGCTAATATATTATTTACCAAAGAGCTTGCCAGACGGTTGCCGGGAACCCGTGTAACCGTTAATTGCGTACATCCCGGAGCCGTGGGCACGAGCCTTGGCGTTGATCGTAATACAGGCTTTGGCAAATCCGTGCTGGCATTGTTGAGTCTGTTTTTTCTCACACCTGAGGAAGGGATGCAGACCGCGTTGTATTTGGCAACCAGTGAAGATGTACAAGGAATCTCGGGTGAGTACTTTTATAAGAAGAGAATAGCGCCAGTTTCCGCAAAAGCAAAGGATGTTGAGCTGGCCCGCAAATTATGGATATGGAGCGAGCAGCAGGTTAGCTCATGATTCGTTTCCCGTATTTGTCGTTAATAAGGGGTAGAGGGACAATCTTTCTACCAATCTTGAAGGAGATGCGCCGATGGACAATTCCAAATACGAGAAGCATTATTCGGAGGATGATTTTTGGGGGAAGCTGAAGAAGGCCGCCAAAGACGCGGGACTGAAAGTGGTTTATGCAGGATTACTCCTTTATTATGCGCTGCAAAGTCCGAAGACACCGATGAAAGCAAAAATACAAATATACGGGGCGCTCGGCTATTTGATTTTTCCATTTGATATTATACCGGACATGATTCCGGTTGTTGGGTATTTGGACGATTTGGGTGCGCTCATGCTGGCGGTAGGAGCGGTGGCGATGAGTATCGATAAAGAAGTGAAGCACAAAGCCAGGATCAAGCTGGTTGATTTTTTTGGAGCGGATGCGGCTCGTAATCAGGACATTATTGACGTAGATGCTCAACTGGTGAAGGATGAGGTTAGCGTAAGCCTTTCCAAGGAATAGCGACATAATTTCAAACCAAGATCCTGGGATTCAGTGTAAAGCCTGAGTTTCAGGATTTTTGGTGTAGGGACCGATGCGGGCAGCAATACAATATGAGCTTTTTTTAAAAAAAATTTGATGAAGCAAATACCTTAAATTAACAGTAGGTCTTATGGTACAATAACAGCGTGATAGCAAGTGTAAAGGGGACAACAACGGATGAAATTTCGAGAATTGACAGGCCCATTGGTAGCGCTTACCTTACCTTTTCTTGTATTCAACTTGTTAAAATTCAATCCTTTGCTTGATATCCAGTTTGCGGTACCCCGCGGTCATTTTTATATTGTCAGCTCTGTTGCCTTGCTTGCGAGTATTATTGCGATTGCTGTAGGCATCTCGGGAAGTCGCGTGCGCAATATCAAAATCAGCTTTTTGGCGATGGCCTTTATTTCCTTGGCGGAGATTTTTTCCGTTCATGGCTTGTCCACACCCAATATGCTTATTCATATGTCTCATTTGCCGGGAGTGGCCGCACAGGGGAGTGTGCTGCTAGCCTCCTTCTGGTTATGGCTGTCTTCGGTTTCATCTGATAATGGTTTCATTGTGCGCTTGTCCAGATGGAGACAATGGTTAGTGCCGGTATGGACCATTGGCTTAGGCTTGCTCGGAGCTGCTGCTCTTTCCTTTTCTCATCTGATAGAGTGGATACCGCTCGACGGGTTTGCCTCCAAGTGGCTGTCGACAGGAGCGGTCGTGGTCCTGAATGGAATGACGATGTATCGTTACCATCAATCGTATCGCTATTCACGTTTTCCGCTTCAGGCTGCGATTGTCTACAGCTGCTGCTGGATGATTAATGCGCAGTTGATTATGGTGTTAGGTGAAACCTGGCTTCTTAGCTGGTGGCTGTATCATTTTCTGTTGTTGGCGTCCATGCTGGTCATGCTGTACGGATTATTCAAGCAGTATGCGGCTAATCAATCGATGACCCTGGTGATCCGTTCCTTATTCACTAATGATCCGGTTGAACGCATAACGAGCTGCCTGTCTCCAAGCGTGAAAGAGCTGGTGCTGGCTACGGAGATTAAAGACATGTATACAGCAGGCCATAATTTCAGGGTAACCATGTATGCCTTAAGGCTTGCCGAAGAAATGCAATTAAAGCCGGAGCAGCTTCGTGCACTGTCTCAAGGAGCGATTGTTCATGATGTCGGCAAGAACACGATTCCTGACGCGATATTGAACAAGCCCGGGCGGCTTACGCCGGAGGAACGTTTCATTATTGAAACGCATCCGGTGAAGGGCTATGAAATGTGCAGGAATCTGGGGTTTATGAAAGAGGAGCTTGATATTATCCGATCTCACCATGAAAAATGGGACGGGACCGGATATCCTGATCGTCTATTGGGCGAAGAGATTCCGCTATTGGCGAGAATCGTTGCAGTCGCTGATGTGTATGACGCGTTGACCTCAACCCGGTCCTACCGGAAGGCTTGGTCGCATGAGGAGGCCATAGCCTTTTTGAAGGAGCACAGCGGCAGTCATTTTGATCCGTTATGTGTACATGCCTGGGTTAATGTAAGCGACAGAGACCCTGAAGTGTACCGACTGCCCTCCAGCCTGTCCAGTCCGTTCTCGACAAGTGTGCCTTCTAGCCATAAAGGGGCGTTCTGATACAAGGCTCATAAAGCAGGCTTACTCGGTAATGTCTATCCGATACGAAGTCATGATGCCATTCATACGAATGATGAAGCAATAAAAAAACCTCGAACCGTCCGGCTCGGGGTTTTACTGGTAGAATTCGACTATCTGCCCACAGATGCGGGCTCTTTACTGGTTGACGCGCTGCTGGCTGCTCCCGCTGGGTTAGAAGGCTGCTGGTGAGACTCATGAGCCAATCCATATGGTAGGCAAAGAGGAACGCCTGTACGTGGATCAGGGATAATATCCGCTTCGATGCCAAACACCTCACGGAGTACATCGAGGTTCATGACTTCAGCCGGGGTGCCGTTGCTGATGACACGTCCCTTTTGAATAGCGACCATATGGTGGGCGTAGCGAGCCGCGTGGTTGAGATCATGAACGACCATTACAATTGTACGACCTTCTTCGTCGTTCAGCTTCTGCAGCAGCTTAAGCACTTCAAGCTGGTGGGCCATATCCAGAAAGGTCGTTGGCTCATCCAAAAACAAAATGTCGGTTCCTTGTGCCAATGCCATGGCGATCCAGGCACGCTGCCGCTGTCCACCGGATAGCTGGTCTACAGGACGATCATAAAATTCGTTCATTCCTGTCATTTCAATCGCCCAGCGTACGGCTTCCTTATCTTCCTTGGTCAAGGAGCCGAAGCCCTTCTGGTGAGGGAAACGGCCATAGGTGACAAGTTCGGATACCGTCAGTCCGTCTGGCGCAATCGGGTTTTGCGGCAATATCGCCAACTGCTTGGCGACCTCCTTCGTAGCTTGACGATGAATCGACTTGCCATCCAGATATACGGTCCCGCCCGTTGGCTTCAGCATGCGGGCCATCGCTTTAAGAATTGTTGATTTGCCTGAGCCGTTCGCCCCGACAAGCGCCGTAATTTGTCCCGAAGGAATGCTAATATTTAAATGCTCGACTATGCTAATGTCTCCGTAAGCAATATCTAATTGTTCCGTGTATAAGCGTCCCATCTGTATCCGCTCCTTATGATGATACCGATTCTCATTATCAATAAGATTATATCTAATTCCGGGTATAAATGACAACCCTCAATTTCATCATTTATTCATTTCATTCCCGATATTTCCCTGTACAGACATCGAATCGACCAGAATGCCGCTTGATGCAAGCATATCGTAAAGCTAATGGCTCTTAAGTTGGCCTGTTGCTAAGCAGAACACGCAAGGAGTATAGTGGAAGAGATAGGCAGCTGCAGCAATAAAGACGAGGAGCAAGTAGTTATGATACGAATAATGGCTGTTGATCATCAGTTTCAAGTGATTCCTCAGGCTGGCTTAAAAGACCTGTCGAGTCCGAATGTGGGTTGGTATTGGGTGGATTTTGACATCCCTACAGATGAAGAGGCACTCATGCTGGATACCCACTTTCATTTTCACCCGTTAGCAATCGAGGACTGCTATCATCTCTTGCAGCGCCCAAAGCTGGATCATTACGAGACCGTCAATTTTCTGGTGCTTCATGCCGTGAACGCGGTGACCTTGGCTGCGGAAGAGGTCGATATATTTTGGGGCGATAACTTCATTGTTACGTTCCACCTGTCGCCATCCTGGGAAATCGACGAGGCTTGGAGCCGGATCGAGCAGCAGGAGGCCATACGTCTTAAGGGGCATGCTTATGCGGCCTATCTGGTAATGGACAATATGGTCGACGAATATTTTCCTTCCGTATATCAAATTGAGGACCAGCTTAATGAAATCGAGATCAAAGTCAGAAGCGCCACCAATCATCTGCTAATGAACGAAATATTCGAAATTCGAACGAAGCTGTTGAAGCTGCGCCGAACGATCGTGCCGATGCGGGACTTACTGTATCGGATGGTCAGCTCGGATAAAATAGATGGGATGAAGGAGCAGCAGATTTATTTTACCGATATTTATGATCATCTGTTGAAGCTGTCGGAAATTATTGAGGCGACACGTGATATGACCGCCGATATGCGGGACAGTTATGTATCGCTGAATTCCAACAGGATGAACACGATTATGAAAACCTTAACGGTCATCACGACGATTTTTATGCCTTTGACCTTTATCGCCGGCATATACGGGATGAATTTTGCTAATATGCCTGAATTAACGTGGCACTGGGGTTATTTTATGATTCTGCTTGTGATGTTCGGAATCGGATTTGCCATGTTTCTATGGTTTTATCGCAAGGGCTGGTTCAAATAGCTTTAATCCAGTTCACTAACAGGAGGACTTCTATCGATGTCATTCGTGTTCCATGCCGGCGAATATCCGGAGGCTCCAGGGTGTTATTTGATGAAAAATGCCGCTGGCCGGATCATTTATGTCGGCAAATCGAAAAATCTGCGCAGCCGTCTGCGTTCCTACTTTCAACAGCGCAAGCATCGCAAGAAGATTGTGCAGCTCGTTCAGGAAATTGCCGCGATTGAAGTGGTGCTGGTCAACAATGAGCCGGAAAGCCTGCTGCTGGAAAATAATTTAATCAAAATTCATAAACCCTACTACAACAGGGCACTCAAAAAAGATAACAGCGGCTACGCGTACCTGCAGCTGACAGCAGAGCCTGTTCCGCGATTGGACGTCTTTTACCGAAACCGCAAGTTAACCCCGGATCATATGGATACACCTCAGCGTTATCCACTGCATTCAATGAAACAGCAGAAGCGTATGGTCGCCCCATCCGCCGGATCAACTGCACGTGAACTGCCACATCTACCCACAGTAATGAAACAGGCTGCAGGTCCGCCAGCAGTGTCCCTGAATCAGCAGCGCTTTGGTCCTTATCCGAGCTCCCGCTTTCGGAATGCGGTGCTGGAATTTGTCACCGACCATTTTCGTCTTCGTACTTGCCGGACTTTGCCAAAGCGAGCGTGTCTGCTGTACCATATTGGCAAATGCAGCGGTGTTTGCGAAGGCTGGATCTCCGAGCAAGCCTATCGCGATACGGCATCTCAGGCAGCAGAGCTGCTTGTTAACAACGGCGAGGCGCTGATAGCGGCGATGTACAGCAAAATGGGCGATTATGCCGAGCGTCTTGAATTTGAAAAGGCAGAGAACATGCTTCGCCATATTCGTATTCTCGAAAGATTGCCTATCAAGCAAATTGTCGACCGCGAGGTGATCGTCAATCAGGATGTGCTTTACTTCGGAGAAGGCCAGGTGTTGATCGCCAAGGTGCAGGAAGGGATGCTTCGCGATTTCTATATGCAGGAGCTGACTAGGGGCGATCAGGAAACGGGTGCGGCTTGCGATAGCTTTCTGATCACGCATTATCGTGCCGAACGGCCGGACGAGCTTATCGTGAACCGGATTGTCGATCCGCGCAAGGTACGTGCGTCGCTGCGGGCAGCAGGGCGCAAGCCCTTGCTCATCACCCAGCCTAAGCGCGGGTTGAAATACGATCTGCTCAAGCTGTGTAAGGACAATTACGAATATCGGATGCAGCGGGATCAATATCATTCTTAAGATCGAATTATAAAGGTTCGTAAGGTTAAGTGCATTCTGCTGCAATCATCTACTATATACGAATTGAGGGGCTGCCGGGGGCAGCTCCTTTTTGCTATCGGATGAAGGGGCTATCTCTGAATTGCAGATATCATAACGCAAACCTGGCGGGAATTGGGTAATACTATGCTAGGGGCTACAAACAGGTCAAGACGTATCGATCAAATAGGAGAGGATGATATCGATGAAGAAATTGTTGATTACCGGAGCCAACGGCAAGCTGGGGGAGAGTCTGCTGCAAGGCCTGAGGGAGCAAGGGAAATATGACATCGTGGCTGCGGATTTGCAGCCTGATCCTGATCAAGGGATCGTGAAGCTTGACGTCACCGATGCCAACAGGCTTCAGGAGCTGATGCAGGGTGTGGATGTCGTGCTGCATTTTGCCTGGGCTCAGGATGAGGAAGACTTTCTTGGCAAGGTGCTGCCGATCAATGTGACGGGTGCCTATCATGTATATGAAGCGGCGCGTACCCATGGAGTGAAGCGGGTGATCTTTGCGAGCTCGAACCATGCAACCGGATTTTACAAGGTAGGTGAAACGGTAGAGCCTGATGAGCCTTATCGACCGGACAGCTTTTATGGACTAAGCAAATGCTATATTGAATTGCTGGGGCGCTTCTATGCGGACAAATACGGTATTTCCTCATTTAATATACGGATTGGCAATTTCCCGGGTGACGACAGGCCGCACTCGGCACGCTCGGCGCACATCTGGATTTCGAGCCGGGATATGGTTCAGCTGGCCGCCTGCTGCATTGAAGCTGACAGCTCGATCGATTTTCTCAGTCTGTACGGAACCTCTGACAATAGCGATAATTATTACGATATCGGGTATTTGGAGAAGCTGATCGGTTATAAGCCGCAGGATGATGCCAGCGAGCTGCTTGCTGAGTCACGCCACAGCCACGAGACCATCTCACAGGATGAAACTGCTTTTCAAGGTGGAGGTTTTGTGGAGAAGGAACAGCCTGCTAAATCATAGGAGCAGCTGTTTGAGTTCACCTCAAAATAGCCATCAAAAAAGGAACGTATCAGGCTGTACTCAGCTCGATACGTTCCTTTAAGCATAGATATACTGTGCATGGCTAAAAGCAAAATTAACTATACGTTAATGATGTATTGGTTAAGAATGGAGCGAAGCAGCTCGACACGACCGGATTTGTTCGTGATCGGGTTGTTTTGCAGGGCGTAAGCTTCCAGCGTATGGAAGTTTGCTTTGCCGGATACGATATCGGCGCCAATGCCAGTTGTGAAGGAAGCGTAACGCTCTTCAATGGCATTTTCGAAAGCGCGATCTTCAATCAGCTTGGCAGCTACCTGCAGCCCGCGCGCGAATGCATCCATACCGTTGATGTGCGCGTACACGACATCGATAGGCTCGAATGAGGTACGACGTACCTTGGCGTCGAAGTTCACACCACCGCGGCCGATACCACCTTCGTTTTGCAAAATTTCATACATGGCCAGCGTCGAGGCGTACAAATCTGTTGGGAATTCGTCCGTATCCCAGCCCAGCAGCAGATCGCCTTGGTTAGCGTCAATAGAGCCCAGAGCGCCATTAATACGGGCAACACGCAGCTCGTGCTCGAAGGTGTGTCCTGCCAATGTAGCATGGTTAGCTTCCAGGTTCAGCTTGAAATGCTTTGCCAGGTCATATTTTTGCAGGAATTGCAGCGTTGTTGCCGCATCAAAATCATACTGGTGCTTGGATGGCTCTTTCGGTTTTGGTTCGATCAGGAACTGAGCATCAAAGCCGATTTCCTTCGCGTAATCAACAGCCAATTGCAGGAAGCGTGCCAGATTATCAAGCTCCAGGCTAAGGTCCGTATTCAACAATGACTCATAGCCCTCACGGCCGCCCCAGAATACGTAGTTTTCCGCGCCCAGCTCTTTACCGTGATCCAAGGCTTTTTTCACTTGTGCAGCAGCATAAGCAAATACATCAGCGTTGGAAGTTGTTGCAGCACCGTGCACGAAGCGTGGATTGGTGAACATGTTGGCTGTATTCCACAGCAGCTTTTTGCCGCTGGATTGCATGTGTTGTTTAATCAGAGCGACGATTTCATCCAAATTGCGATTTGTTTCCTGCAGCGTGTCGCCTTCCGGTGCGATATCACGGTCATGGAAGCAGAAATAATCGACATCAAGGATGTTCAACAGCTCGAAGCAAGCCTCAACGCGTGCTTTGGCCAGCTCCATACCGGATAATTCGTTCCAGCCGCGAAGTGCAGTACCTGCACCAAAAGGATCGGAGCCATTGCCTGTAAAGGAGTGCCAGTAAGCCACACCAAAGCGCAGATGCTCACGCATTGTTTTACCCAAAATAACTTCTTCAGGGTTGTAAAATTTAAATGCAAGCGGATTTGTCGAGGATTTCCCTTCAAACTTCACAGTACCTACATGATCAAAATAGCCCATTGTTTTTACCTCCAGATATGAATTGATAAGGAACGGCAGCAGCGTACAAATACACAGACAAATATAGATGGATATCAACCTGATACCCGTCAAGAGTATGGCTCTGTGCAAGAACGCTTTCAAAACCATCATAGCATTCTCCACATAGTTTGTAAATCCATTAAACAAACTTAGTGTGTGCACATCGTTACCTTTCATGCTAAAATAATGCCAAACCATCCAGATGGGGGCTATCATGAAACAAACCGGAGATTTGAACCTGGTCAAAAAGATTAACAAGTCTATCGTACTTCACTATATACGCAACTATTCACCTATATCGCGAGCACGAATCGCAGAACAAACGGGACTTACGAAAGCGACGGTTTCCAGTCTGGTCAACGAGCTGCTGGAAAGCAGCCTTGCCAATGAAATCGGTACGGGCGAATCGAGCGGCGGACGTAAACCGATGATGCTGCTCTTTAATCGTACAGCCGGTTATGCGCTCGGCATCGACCTGGGCGTGAATTATATACGTGCTGTGCTAACTGATTTGGAGGGCACGATTGTAGAGCAATATAAGGCGCAGCACGATAACACAGTGTTGGAGCTGGCTTTGGTTGAGCTGAAAGCATGCATCCGCGAGATGCTTCGGCGTGTTCCACAGAGCGTCTATGGAATCGTCGGCATAGGTATTGGAATTCCGGGAATCAGTAACGGGCAGGGTGATGTATTATTTGCGCCTAATCTGGGCTGGACCGATGTCCCCCTGCAGCGTATCATCGAAGAGGAATTTGGCATCGCCGTTGTGATCGATAACGAAGCTAATGCGGGAGCGGTCGGAGAAAAGGAATTCGGAGCAGGCCGTGATGCAGCCGATCTTGTATACATTAGCGTTGGTATAGGAATTGGCGCCGGTATTATTATCAAAGGTGAGCTGTTTCGCGGCTCTTCCGGATTTTCCGGGGAGATCGGGCATATGTCGATCCAGCACGATGGCAAGCCATGCCGCTGCGGGAACGCGGGTTGTTGGGAAATGTATGCATCGGAAAATGCATTATATGAAGCAGCGAGACATGTATTGAATACTCCATCAATCGATATGGAAACTTTGCTGTTGCTTGCGGAAAAGGGTGAGTCTTCCGTCATCAAGCTGTTTGAACGGGTGGGTCACTTTCTTGGTGTAGGTGTGGTGAACATAATTAACGGATTTAATCCGGAGCTGATTATTATCGGGGGACGCCTCGCGGAGGCGGGCCAGTGGCTGCGTCCAACGATGCTGCAATCACTGGAGGGGCGTTCGCTGCCTTATCCGCGTGAACGGCTGCAGATCGAATTTTCCCAGCTTGGGAGCAGGTCGGCGGTGCTTGGGGCGTGCTCCTTTGCGATTAGCAAGTTTTTTGCGTCGACGAAAGTATCGGTGGAATAGCGGGATAAGCGTTCAACCCCAGCTCATCTTTATTTGAGTGGGGTTGGAAGTGTTAAAGCAGCAGGCGGTAAAGGGTAGGGTAGAGGACGTTTGCCATAAATCGCTTCCGAAGGCAGCTTGTCCAAGGTAATGACATAAGGATGATTGTACACCATGCGAAGGTGATAATCGGAATTGATTTTACCATCCATCAAAAACTTTTCGTGCCACGTATTAAAGTACATCCATCCGACCTTGTTTCTTTTGAGCTGGCGAGGGTCTGGAATCGGTCCATTTTCCGTATAAGCAACGAGCTTTTTCCCATCTCCCATTGCGACAACGGTATCATACACACTCATCAGCGTGCTGTAATCCCCAGCTTTAATGTAACGATCGATTCCTAAAATATCCACGTATTGATTTCCCGGATACCATTGCTTGGAATATTTGGTGTCAGACGTTGTCCAGACCCAGATGAGATTATTAAGTCCATGAAACGTGGTAAACCGTTCAAACATGATAGCATAAAGCTGTTTGGCTATTTCGGGTCCTTTTGAGCCCCACCAGAACCAGCCGCCTTCAGCTTCATGCAGCGGACGCCACAGGATCGGGATTTTGGCATCTTTAAAGCGTTTTAAGGTTTGCGCCATTTGATCCAGGTCCTTCAATAATGCATTATGCTCAGGAGTGCCGGGCTGAACGGCTTTGGCGGCATCAAAGCTTGTGTTGGAGGTCATAAATTCTCGTTCATTCATCGGGGCTGACCAATGCCACTCCACGGATACGAGGCCACCGTATTTGGCCCATTCTATCGCATTGTCCCCAAAATCAGTAGCTGTAAAACCTGCGACCGCAGGCAGCTTGCCTGTTTGCTTATAGATGTAATTGGCTTCAATCGATGAGCTGCGCTGCTGCCCGGCAAGAATGCTTTTTCCATATTGAGAGGCCAAATACGACATTAAGGCTTGAGCTTCAATTGATGGCTGAGGGCTGACCAGTTTGTTCGATACAGGGGCAATGGCAGGGCGTTCCTGCAAGGGACCGATCCGGATATAATCGACATCAAAGTAGCCCCAATACGTAGTGAGTTCCACGATATTGTCACCCTCATCGAGATAAATCTGACCAAACTCGATATCTGTAAATACCTCGGATTGGGGAAACATTTTTTCACCGGCAGTGCTGCCATTGATTTCAATATTGTTGGTTTTATCACCACTTGGAGCTGCATATCGGATATCCAGAGGGTAGAAGCCTTCTTGATCAACATGTACGGTAAATTGCAGAGAATCGCCTGCAGCTTCAAAGCCGGTTACGTAGCCGCTGCCTGAATAGTCAGGTAGCTCCTGAGAAACGATAGTTCCAATCCGTAACGCATCCTCTGCTTCGTATACCATGTAGGAGGCAGGATCTTCGGACTCGGCGTATGCTGTACTCCAGGCTATACATAGTAAAATAAGGGTGATCCCCCCGAGCTTACGTAGCGAAGTCAATGTAAGGATGTGCATGGTCCGTCTCTCCTGTTCGTAAAGTCTCTTAATGGAAGTGGTTTGGGATGAAGAGACATCGGGTGTAGTGAGCTTGTCCATATTTTCCCTTAGTTTACTTGGAAATAGTCAGTAAATCAATTAAATCCGGCGATTTTCGACAGGCGTCAATCACGTTTGAAAAATTACATATATTTCATAAAGCGCTTGCTTTTTAAATCGGGCCATGATATTATAAAAACATTGAAATAGATGGAACCTTAATTCAGATATTGTAAAGGGTTTTCATTTCTATAATGGAACTTTTCACAATGTGTGAATTTTTATTTTTTTAAAGAAATAAAAAAAGATCATGTTAAATATTTTTTGGAGGTAATACACATGGCACAAACAGGTACAGTAAAATGGTTTAACGCAGAAAAAGGTTTCGGTTTTATCGAAGTTGAAGGCGGAAACGACGTATTTGTACATTTCAGCGCAATCGTTGGCGACGGCTTCAAATCTTTAGACGAAGGCCAACGCGTTGAGTTCAACGTGGTACAAGGCAACCGTGGACCACAAGCGGAAAACGTTGTTAAACTGTAATTCAAATAAAAATGCTCTCAACTTCGGTTGAGGGCATTTTTTTCGTTCTCATTTTATTATGATTTCGACGTCGGTTGTTTAACTTGTGGTTGCTGGCATATGCGATAAGATGGCGTCCTTCACCTGCTGCATAGTGGTGGCAAGCTCGAGATTTTCAAAAACATGCTCACATTCCTTGCGATACGAAACCTCCTCAATATAATGATTCAGATAGTGACTAATAACCTCATCAGATACATTACGGGCCTCAAGTCTTTCCAGGATCAATTGTTTGTTCGCATAAATGAATAGACGAATGGCCCGATTTTTGAATTCATATTTGAATTTGTTGGCTCCTGACCGATTGACGATTACATAGGCGACAGAATGATTGGCGAATGCAGCTTCCACGTCGGATTTTTTGATCCCATAAAAATGATTATCGATTTCGGCAGTCTGTATGAATTCACCGCGAATATCGGCATCGATAAATTCCCTGCGGGTGGTGAAGTAGTACGCCTGACCATTACTTTCGTGAGGCCGTGGTTCACGGGTGGTATGAGAAATAATGTACTGCAGTCCAAGCTCCTTGCCTAATTGATGTGCAATGGTTTTCCTGCCGGCTCCGCTAGTTCCTACAAAAACCAATATTGTACCCTGCTCGATTCCGATACTCATACAATGACCTCCCAAAAATCATTTTTCGAAGAGGATGCCTTGTTTCAGTTGCCCAGGATGCTACTTCCTTCTATTTCTATTATAGTACAAATATTCAGAAAATTAAATAAATAGTTTGCGCTTTCATAGCTTATGAGACTTGGTATGGACAAATGATGGGACGAAACGTAGTATGGTGAATAGGGTCTGCAACATGAACTGCTCCCAAAATTTAATCGAGGCTGGAGAGATGACAAATGTCCATAAATTGTATTTATTGTAACCGCGATGAACGTATTGATAATCTAATGATCGAGATTGGGCAAATGCGTGTGTCTACGCTATTTTTGTTCAAGGAGCAGACTCATAAGGGTCGCTGTGTCGTGGCGCTTAATGAGCATCAGCAGGAGTTTTTCCATCTTTCCCAAGAGAAACAGGATGCTTATATGCGCGATGTTGCCCAGGCGGCCAAGGCGATTGAGTCGGCTTTTGCACCGGGTAAAATCAATTATGGTGCATTCGGGGATACGATGCCGCACGTGCATTTTCACGTTGTACCGAAATATGAGAACGGAGCCGCATGGGGCAAAATGTTTGAAATGAACCCTGGGGAAACGTATTTGACAGACGATGAATATCAGGAAGTTATCCATAAGCTGAAGGCTGCCCTATAAGGGGTTGTTCAAAAAGTCATCTTTTGATCACGCACTATAAGCATTCTAATAGGCGATCGAAATGGCAGGAGTTGCTATGGTGATACGCTGTTGACCGGTAATGGAATCCCGATGAACCGCCACTTGGAGGTTCATTTTTTGTTGGGTGTCCGCCGCTGATTCCTCAACCATTGTGGAATGGTAGGAAATGCTTAAGCTGTTGGCATCCTGATAACGGGCCAGCTCCTGAGCATGAAGGCTATCGGTTACGTGCAGCTGTAAAGAAGGGCTTAATTCGGGCTGATGGGAACATGCATATGGGTATGTATCGGCATCTATATTTCCTTGAATCATCACGTTCCAGTTGGACTGAATTCCGAGGTCTTGCAGCTGAGTATTCCATTGCTGCTGCAGATCGTACAGGGTGTTAATTCCGTCTGCTTGAAGCGTTTCGGCAGTCAGGCTCAGTTGTGTGCTTCCATCAGGAAAGCCGATCCACAGCAGACTGGCCTGAATCGTGTCCGTATCCTTCAGAGTGAATCTATAGAGCAGTATGTCTTGCTTATGGATCGGGTTCAATGGCGCCGTAAGCTTAAATGTGGTGCTTATGTTCTGGGCCGTTTGGGCAAAATCACGCTCTTCCTTATAGGGAAGATAGGCAGTAGTGTGCTTCAAGGTCGCTTTTTTATTAGAAACAATAATCGAATCAGCTATTGGGAGCAAGCGCTCCATATCCCCATCCGAGTGCGGGCGCAATGTCCAGCCTTGAGCTGCTGCTTCAAGTGTCAGTACGAGGGTAATTAATACTATGAATGTCCAACTGATGGTTGCTCTCATGGCTCTGTCCTTTCGATTGCAATCTATCACTCTATGAAAAAGGGATTCTAGTAAAAGGATAGGCAATAGTGAACAAAAATATACATGATAGATAGGGTTGCATACAAAAAAGGCACCTCCTCCATTGGAGGGGTGCCTTTCGGTTATGAGCGAATCTTCATTCGCGCCGTATTAGTTTACTTTGTGGTGATTGTTGAGTAAAGGGAGCATTTTCGAATTTTTGACCATCTCTGATTTGCATATAGGGCAAAGCGGGCTTTTTTGCAAAGAAAAGTTTTCTCGCATCCAGCACGAGCATCCTTCTTTACTGCACACCCAAACGGATGTCTGCTCTTCTTGAACCGGTTCCATGTTTTTCTTGGAGAAATACAATGTAGAACCCCTCCTTCAGTTTGTGCGCTGCATTCCAACATGAGAACTATGGATGGTCGTGAACTGAAAAAGAACTGCCCACGTCCGAGCAGTTCCCCCCTCATCATGAAACCTTACAGTTTCACTACGTTTTCTGCTTGAGGTCCACGGTTGCCTTGAACAACGTTAAATTGTACGCGTTGTCCTTCATCAAGGGATTTATAGCCATCCCCTGTAATAGCGCTAAAATGTACGAATACATCTTTGCCGCCTTCAACTTCGATAAAACCGAAGCCTTTTTCAGCATTAAACCATTTCACTGTTCCTGTTTCCATCTTCTTAAAAACCTCCAATAAATGTTTACTCTTATTTGCATGAATAAGAAAATTCACACATTATAAAGATTACCCCAAAATTTACTGTAATAATCTTTATAAGATGTGAATTTAACAGATACAATATTGTGAATGTTCTGATTATACCATAATTTTAGTACCATCACAACCAAATACTGTTTATTTCACTTGTTTTGGAGCATGCCAGGGGGGTAGCTGTCCATACTTTATTGTATCCAGATTTGTCCAAATCATTCCACTTTTTTTAGTCGTCTGCTAGCTAGGGTGACGGGTTAACCGATTTCGGAATTTTGCCGGCAATTTGCTCGAAAATATCGAGAAATACGGTCAGCTTATCCGCATCCAGATCGTTTAAATAGCTGCCGATAATTTCTCTGCGCAGCTGCTGAAGCTGCTCCAAAACCTCATGTCCACGATCGGTCATATCGATGAATACGACCCTGCGATCCTTATCGTCATGACGACGCTGCACGACCCCCTGAGCGATCAATCGGTCGATCATAACGGTAATGGCGCTTGGCTTAACTTCCATTCTGCCGGCGAGATCGGTCACTTTACAGGGGCCTGTTTTGGAAATGAAATGCAGCATGACGAACTGCTGTCCGGTTAGCTTTAGACTGGTATGCGAAGTGAGCTCAGGTCCGAGCCTGCGTACGATCGTCCAAAGGGCGGTTTCAAAGCGCTCGGTCTGACTAGTCTTGGTTTCATGGCCGGAATCCATTGTAGGTAACACCTCCGTGAACTATTAATGATGTCGGCTATCGCTGCGGCTTGTTATAGCGTCTCAAAGATTTGTTCATTTGTTTATTGCTCTGCTTACGATTACTATATCATGCGCTTTGTTAATATGTTAATCAAGTTACTGTTAAATTGAAATTTCGTCAAACTGTACGAAGAGCGTCTAATCATTGCACGATAGGGGCTGGGCGTGCCGTCGGCTTCAACTAGATGAGACTGGGTCTTCATGTAGTCAACCCTGACAATGTTTGATAAGATAAATCATAAAGCGACAATCACAGATGAGGATTTGAAATCCACATGGTTACATTTAGGGGAGTGCTATGATCAACGGACGATTTGAGGAGCTTATCTCAACTGAGCAAGAGAAGCTGTGGGACGAAAGAGGATATGCAAGCTGCTGGGAGCATTATGCTGACGAGCTGCAATTATTGGATTTGAGGCTGCAGTGGTTGTATTTACGAAGGAAGAAAAGGATGACGGAATGGCAGGCTGATCCTTTTAATGGCATGTTTGTTTCCGAAGAGGAATTTATGGGCTTGATTAACGCTGCAGCCCCTCTGCCTGAGTATGATCAGGAAGCTGAGCTGCTGCTGGACCGGCTGCATGAGGCCGAAGAGGCGGTGGATCGGAGACTTGCGCAAAGTGGATTAACTGGCGTCTTTCTGCCGCTTCCTTATATAGAACGGATATTTGGTATGCAGGCATGGGAGCGTCAATGCATCATGATCGCGTTAGCGGTGGAATTGGACCGTAAGTATGAACGGATCTTTGGCTTCCTGATTGATGATCTGACTGCCAAGCACCCGAATATTAGCTTGCTGCTGCAGCTGGCTTGCCGTGATCTGGAAGAAATGAGTGCCGCCCGTTTATCGCTTTCCCCATCCGGCAAACTGGCCAAGTATATGCTGTATAAGGAAGCGGGGGAGCAGACAACCCGTTCCTTGCTCTCGAAGCTCGTCTTTCTGGATCGGCGGATGGTCCGGTTTTTGCTGGACGAGACGGTGCTTCATTCTGAGGAGGAGCTGTTCCGTGTTACTCAGCGTCATGCCCTGGACATGCCATTGCCGCAGCTGCGTACCGGATTGGAGCTTCAGGATCAGCTGCAGTTATTCGTAAGGGAGATGTATGCCCCGGTCAAAAAGGAACGCAAGCGGATTGCTTTTTATATATGGGGCCCCTCAGGCGCTGGGAAAAAGCTGCAGGTACAGCATTGCTGCCGGTCCTTCGGCAAGCCTGTGCTGTTCGCGGACCTGTCCGCCATGCTGCTGCAGGACAAGCCCTTTGATCTGCTGCTGGATGAGGTGCTGAGGGAAGCGATCTTGCATCAGGCGATTCTCGGATTGACCCATATGGAGGTGTTATTTCCCGAAGAACCGGACCTGCTGTCAAGGCAGCGTCTTGAGGCGGTATACCACTGCTTGAACAGCTATAATGGACTGCTGTTTCTACTGGCAGACAAGCACCAACGATTGTCCTCCGCGCTGAAGGATCGGCTGGTCATTGATCTCGAGATTCCGATACCGGACGACGAACAGCGGCATAAGTTGTGGGAAAGCTTCGCCTTGGACTGCGGACTCGATTATAAGGTTGATTGGGCAGTATTTGGCAGCAAATTCCGTTTCACACCCGGACAAATCAACAGAGCGCTGATGCTGGCGCAAGGCTTTGCAGCCTGGAATGGCAGCGGACGTTCGGAACAAACAGCTCATTCGGACAATCGTTCTGGGATTGATGTGGTTGAGGCTGCATTATACAAGGCATGCTTCATGCAGGTGCAGCATCGCCTGGCCAAGAAAGCGGTGCGGATTCAGCCCAAGTACGCGTGGGAGGATATTATTTTACCGACTGAGCAAAAGGAGCAGCTTCGCCAAGCCTGCAATCAGATGAAATACCGCAGTATCGTATACAGCAGATGGGGCTTTGAGCGTAAGCTTGCATATGGGAAGGGACTAAGCATGCTGTTCGCAGGCCCTCCGGGAACGGGAAAGACGATGTCTGCCCAGGTTGTCGCCAATGAGCTTCAACTGGAGCTCTATAAAATTGATTTATCTCAGGTCATTAGCAAATATATCGGTGAGACGGAAAAAAATCTGCATGAAATTTTTGAAGAGGCCCGTCTTAGTAACGCGATCCTGTTCTTTGATGAGACTGATGCGCTGTTTGGCAAACGTTCCGAGGTCAAGGATTCCCATGATAAGTATGCTAACATTGAGACCGCCTATCTGCTGCAAAAGATGGAGGAATATGAAGGGATCACGGTACTCGCCACCAATCTGTTGAACAATATTGATGAAGCTTTTATTCGAAGGATCAGCTATATTATTAAGTTTCCTTTTCCTGATGAGGAACACCGCGAGAAAATATGGCGATCAATGTTTCCGAAGGAAGCGCCGATTGGTGATGATGTCGATTTCAAATATGTGGCTTCCAAATTTCAGGTAGCGGGCGGTTATATTAAAAATATTGCCGTATCCTCCGCCTTTATGGCCGCAGATGCGGGGACTGTTATTGGGATGAGACATATTTTGCAGGCAGTCAAATATGAAATGCAAAAGACAGGAAAAATATGGAATAAAGATGATGTTGATATGTATTAATTAACGATAGAGGCGTTTATCTCAGGGTCTTGGAGATAAGCGCCTTGTTTGATTTGATAAAATTGTGATATCTCTCACAATTCAATTTCGTCATTACGTGGTACGATAAGCATGTATGACGGTTATCGAGTATTTCTGCCATTATTTGAAAGTGGTATAGATGGATTATTGTTATTAAATAGTTCAAATGAACCATGAGAAGTGGTAGTCAAGCCATGGAAATACAATTATAATAGAAAAAGGATCTTAAACCGACATGAAATTCTCTATTATTACAAGGAGATCTGGCGAATGCTGACATATAATGTGAGGAGTGATTTCCTATAGGCGATTATACGGTGATTGCCGATGTTGGCGCCTCTTTACTGAAGCTGCTCAGGGAACATATGACACCAGAACCTATTCCCCAGCCGGAGCTGATTGGCTTGGCTTCCCCTGCGGATAAGGGTGATCTCTACCTTTCACTATTTTTGTACAACATCCTTGAAAGCGGTGATAACCGCCAAACCCGGATGGTTGCACGAGGGACGGATTCTATCCAATTTCCTCCTATGACTGTCAATTTATATTATTTGCTCACGGCCCACTCTTCTGCGGAACTTCAATCCAGAGTCGTGGATGAGCATCGTATTTTGGGCAGGGCAATGCAGGTGCTATACGATAATTCTGTGCTTCGCGGACCTGCTGCTGTAGGTACCTTGGCAGAGGCTGGTGAGGAAGTGCGTGTGGTTATGGATACGCTCACAGGTGAAGCTTTGACGAGAATGTGGAATTTTGCAGATCTTCCTTATCGTCTTTCCATAGGGTACGTAGTTGGCCCAGTACATATCGATTCGACAAGAATCAAAACAACGAAACGGGTTACAGAGCGAGACTTCCGGATTCAAGGGTAGGAGGACCGAATGGAGCCAACTCGAATATCAATGATGAAAACCCGTGTCTCATTAGCAGTATGCCTCTTGGACTCATTCACCTTAGGTCCCCCTCTTGGCAGCAATACGAAGATCGCTTTGGAAGAGATGCTAGCTAAGCCTGTTGTTAAAGCACAAGGTTATTACATTTTTACCGACCTGCAGGAAGGTATATACCGATTGCGGGTGCTTGTTCAGCATTATTTCGAAGAGTACGTTGATATCAGGGTAGGTCCCAAGGACCAGTTGGTTCATATCTCACTCACACCTCGTCCATCCTATCCCTTTCATGATAAAGCGACCTTGCTTCGCGTCAATGTCAAGAACGCCGGGGGAGCTCCTTGCTCGGGTGCATCACTGCTGGCTGTCCCGCTGACCGATGAGGTGTCGAGGGCTAGGTTGGCCCAGGACCATGCAGGACGAGGAGAGAATGAGCTGATGCTGGGTTCTGTAACCGGAAAAATCGGAATCGGCGATCGGTTCCTTATTCGCGGACGCAATGCGAAGGCTGATGAGGAGCTATGCTGCGTTGCTGCTGTGCTGGAGCACCAGCGTAAAGTGCGTTTGGTCGAGCCATTAAAGGGCTCTTACAGTCGGGGCTCGCTGCTACTGCCTGTCGTAAAATCCAGATCGGACGAGCAAGGCGAGGCTGTTCTTGCCTTTTCCAACTGTAGAGCCAAGCAATTCGATCTAAGACTTAATATTACCTATGGCGATCTCTCCCTTTTGAAGGAGGTGAACCTTGCGGAGGGCGGAACGACATTAGCTGGGAGCTTATGCTTGGATCCATCGGCAACACCTTCAAAAGCTTCAAAAGGCATTACCTAACATTGTTAGCAGATCGGATTTATCCATCTTCTATAATCCACAAGCAGAGAGGAGAGAACTGGTTTCATTCTGCAAAGGAACCGATTTCGGCTTGTAAGGGCGAGACGGTGCAGATCGATGAAACCGGGGAATAATGGCTGAGTATTTATCACCGGGAGTCTATGTAGAAGAATTCGATAGTGGCGCACAGCCGCTGGAAGGTGCAAGTACAAGCACGGCAGGCTTCATTGGGTTGGCACAAAGAGGGGAGATCGAAGGCGTCCCTCTGCTTATTACCAGCGTAGCCGATTTTCACCGTAATTTCGGAAGTTATTTATCTGAAAATGCTTTTGGCGACTACCGTTTCTTGTCTTACGCGGTGGAGCACTTTTTTCTCAATGGCGGATCACGATCATACGTTATGCGGGTAGCTCCTTCCGATGCGAAGCTTGCTACCAATCAGGGCGGGGATAATAAAGAGTCGAAGGTACTCAGTATTAGCTCGAAAAACCCGGGCGCTTGGGGTAACCAGATTCGTCTTGTCGTGGTACCATCGAGTAAGGCCAAGACACAAATCTTTGACATTATTGGCGAGCCTGGGGAATCCAAGCAGTATCGCGTAAAGAATAACGCCGGCTTTAACGTCGGTGATGTTGTTGCTTTCGAGAACGCAGGTGAAAAGCAATACAATCGTGTCGTCTCCTCCCTCGACAATATCATTGAACTGGAAAGCGTATTGGATGGTGAAGCGGATGTTATCGATGTTAACCTGCTGCCAGCGAAAGTTCTGACTACAAGCGAGTTCACACTTCATGTATTTTATGGCGATGAGGCTGAATCATTCGAGAAGTTGTCATTGAATGTAGCTGCTGCAAACCATGTTGAGAAAATCCTGGTTCGCTCCAATATTATTTCCGTTAAGGATATCAGTAGAGAATTTGGTGATCTTGGAGCGACTGCTCCATTTGAAGCATTATCTGGTGAGCTGGAGGAGACAGGCAAGTTCCTGATCTCGCTTGCAGGCGGCAGTGATGGCTCTGTGGCTAATCTGGCAGCTTCCGATTTCATGGGTCAAGATCGTGGACCTGGCAAAAGAACCGGAATCCAATCCTTCATCGATAACGATGTCGTAAGCATTATGTCAATCCCGGGTGTAACGGACCCTAATGTCCAATTGTCACTTGTAGCGCATTGTGAAAACCTCGGCAGCCGTTTTGCGATTCTGGATGTTCCACGCGAAAAAACCAAAGTAGCGGACGTTATGACGCACCGCAATATTTTTGACAGCAATTATGCAGCGATGTACAATCCTTGGCTGCAGGTGTTTGATCCGCTCGATAAACGCAATATTTATATTCCGCCGTCCGGATCGATGGCTGGTATTTACTCGCGTTCCGACCAAACTCGTGGTGTGCAAAAAGCACCTGCTAACGAAGTTGTGCGTGGCGCCGTAGGTCTGGATTGCCAGTATAATAAAGGTGAACAGGATATTTTGAATCCACAGGGCGTGAACTTGATTCGTGCTTTCCCGGGACAAGGTATTCGTGTATGGGGTGCACGTACAACTACGTCAAACGGCCTATGGAAATATGTCAACGTAAGAAGGCTGTTCATCTTTATCGAAGAGTCGATTAAGAATGGTACAAACTGGGTTGTGTTCGAGCCGAATGATGAGCAGCTATGGGCTCGCGTACAGCGTACGATTGAAGCATTCCTTACCCGCGTATGGAGAGATGGAGCTCTTATGGGAGGCAGTCCAAGTGAAGCATTTTATGTAAACATTGGTCGCTCAACCATGACGCAGGATGATATCGATAATGGTCGTCTGATTTGCATTATTGGAGTTGCGCCTGTAAAACCGGCGGAATTCGTCATCTTCCGGATAACTCAGAAAACAAGAGAAGAATAGTTTTTCTCTAAACTTTGAGTAGGGAACTTGTCATGAACCATACGAAAGGGGAAAAGTGAATTATGACTGGCGAGCGTAGAGATCCATATAGAAATTTTCGATTTAGAGTAGAGGTTGAAGGTATTCAACAAGCCGGATTTAGCGAAGTATCAGGTTTTGATGCGTCTCTGGCTGTAGTGGAATATCGTGAAGGTAATGAAACGATTACGGCGCGCAAGCTTCCGGGATTGGCCAAATACGGCAATATCAGCTTGAAGTGGGGCACTACCGACTCCATGGATATGTATAATTGGATGCAGGAGTCGATTGAAGGTAAAGTTGCACGCAAAACCGTTACGATTATTGCGATCGATGAAGAAGGCGGCGATGTAGCAACCTGGCAGGTTATCGAGGCATGGCCTTCCAAGTACACAGCTCCGAACTTTAATGGTACAGGCTCTGAAGTAGCAATTGAATTTTTGGAATTGTCGCATGAAGGCATGACACGCACGGCGTAACAATTACATGAGGGAACAAGAGGAGGGATAGGGCGTGTATCGCCGATCCCATCTCTTGTTTTCTTAACTTAATGCTTACGAAGTTAGCGTTCCTAAAGGAACGCTCAGCTTATGCTTACGAAGACAGTTTTGCGAAGCAAAACTCCTAGGAGGGAACCCAAATGGCATTCAAGACAGAATACGAATTCGATCTACCCCGAGGTTATGTGGATGACAGCGGTACCCTGCACAAAAGAGGAATTATGCGGCTTGCGACGGCAGCTGACGAAATTTTGCCGATGCGGGATCAACGCGTACAACAAAACCCTGGTTATCTCACGATTATTTTATTGACACGCGTTATTACGAAGCTTGGCGATCTGAGAGCGATTGATACTCGGGTTGTAGAGAAGATGTTTACTGCAGATTTGGCTTTTTTGCAAAACTTTTACCGTGAAATCAATGAAATGGAAGTGCCCAAGGTTCATACCATTTGTCCGAAATGTGAGCATGAATTTGATGTGGATGTGTCTTTTATCGCCGGGATGGAGGAGGCATAGTCGGTTACCCCATTGACAAGATTTACGAGGAGGCCGGTTTCATCGCGTACTATTTCCACTGGCCTCACGATGAGATCATGTTGATGGAGCATCGAGAGCGCAGGAAGTGGTGTGACGAAATTTCTAGAATCAACCGCAATATGAATGATGATAAACCGGATAATAATCCGTTTGATGTATTCAATAAGAGGTGAAAAACAGATGAGCGAGGCCTCTAGAAGAAATGAGATTAGTGCACCCCTGCGGTTTGAGGTCGAGCTGGATGGATTGTTTGTGGGCGGTTTTACGGAGGTCACAGGGCTCAATTCGGAGATCGAGCTGGTTCCTTATTCAGAGGGCGGCTTGAATGATTATGTCCATTATTTCCGCAAAGGCGTAAAAAATCCGAGGATTGTACTCAAGCGGGGAATTACGAAATCAAGCGATCTGTGGGATTGGTACGCGGATGCTCTAAAAGGTAAAATTGTCCGCCAAAGCGGCTCGATTATTTTGAATCATATTTCAGGCAGCGAAATTTGCAGGTGGAATTTTCTTGAGGCTTATCCTGTGAAATGGAGCGGTCCTGATATGAACTCAACGAGTACAAGTGTTGCTATTGAATCCATTGAACTGGTGCATAACGGCTTAAAAACGGTTTTCAGCAAAAAATAATCGGGTAGGGGGACTGGCATGAAATCCCGAAAATCACATATCCCCCATACGACAGCCGGTAAGCTCGGCAGGTTGAACGTTCCACAGCGTAAGCAGGACGACGGCAGCGGCTCGGCACGTCTTACTCGACTTTTTGCTGACAACATTATAGGTAAATACGGTTTTTGGCGACAGGATTATTTTGGACGTCTGTCATTGGTATTTCGCGAAACGGCAGGGGCAGACGACGAAGAGAGGGACGACGGTTCGGCGAAGTGGCGGCACATGGTCGAACAATTGAAGGCCCAACTGGCGGCACTCCAGCATAGTGGAGCGAAGCAAATCGTAACTCGTACAGAAACAGTCCATCGGCTTGAGCGGTTGATTCATTATTACAGCGGTATGGCGGGGACAAATCGGAACAAGCAGGCTTTGGTCCAGATGAAACCCTCTGGAGCAGCACCGAAGGCCATGCAGAGCAGTGTCAAGCCGGCTGAACAAAGAAAACAAACCGCGGCTAGCACTACCTCAACTGCTGCGACGGACAAAATGCCAACGGCTCGATTGAAGCCTGATACGAGTGAAAAACTTACGCCAAGGGATGCAAAAGCGACAAAAAGCAGCAAAAAACAGCCCCAACAGGCTGAACAGAACGCTCGAACTCGTCGCCAGGCAGAGAAGCAAACGAAGAACAGCAATACTGAATTGGTCAACAGGAAGGGCAAACGTCTGGAGTCTACTCAAGCTGCAGAACAATCGCCAACGTTGCCGCCAAGTCAGGACAAGGTTTCAGGTCAAATTCAGGATAATAAGCAGTTGGCATCACTGGGTCAATTACCCGCACAACAGCAACTACTGCAGGATGAAAAGTCGGTTTTAGCGTATGAGCATAAGCGGGAAGAACGCGTCCCGGAAGAGCATGTTACTCAGGATCAGCAGCAAATTACAGAAGCCGTACAGAATCAGACTGTAAATCAAAAGCCTGATGCGGCAACAAACGAAACAATTGAGCTTCAAAATCAGCAAGCGATGCAGCATACTCCAATCGTTCCTATTAAAGAGTCAGCAGCGAACGGTTCAGAGCTTTCACTTCCAGCCGATCCTTTGGAATTGACCACAAGACAACAGGCTGCTGTAAGATGGGGGACGGATAATAGTAAGCAGCGAAGCATGCAAATTTCGCAGCGTATTGGGCAGCTTGTGCACAATAAGGAATGGAACTCAGGCTCAATACCACTTCGAATGCTTACGCAGAATGAGCAAATAGGCTATTTGCAGCGTCGTTCTTCAAGCACTGCCACATATCCTATGGTTTGGCGAACCCATGTGGGTGAAACGGACGGTACGACTAGCAATATAGCAAAAGACAAGCAACTGCAATGGCAGCAGGCAGCACCTGATCAACAGAGCTCTGCCAGCATGAGTCGACGGATAGTCTATCAAGCACGCAGTGATAAAGAAATCCAAACAGCCGTGATTCAACGGCAGCATAAAAGATTGCTTCCTCCTGGTCGCAGGCATGCTTCACAATCACTCTTGTCTATGATTCCACAGGCAATGCTGCCAGCACGGACCAGGCAAAGTGGGAACATGCAGCGCCAATCTTCACGTGTAAACCAGCAAAGACGCATGGTGGAGGTTTTAGGTACTAGCCAAAGCCAAAGCTTAAGCCGTGATGGTCGTAACAATAGCTTTATTAAAAATGATAATCATGCTGGGAAGAGATGGAGAGGTGAATCCATACGTCATCAGGGAAGTGTGGATTCCCTCAGCCCACTCACCCAAAGGAAGACATCTTCTTTCCAGCTTGCACATACAGCTAACACGTTGTACCCTGTATCCGTAAATCGTAGATTGCGATTTGAACAGTCAGATCCATGGCTTCCAGGTCACTATAGGCAGTATCCGGTCATGCTGGCTGCTTCCCAAGCTGCTGGAAGGAATCTTCCACAGTTAGAAGCAGGGGGCGGTCGTGCAAGCAGACCTCCTGTCGGCACAATTGCAACATACCGAGCACTATCGATTCAACGACGACAAGAGACACCTGAAGAAATACTAGCTCCACAGGAGCATGAACCTGCACATAAACAACAAAGTGATGCTTATCGTAGGGTTAACTTGGCCAATCGAGTCATGCAGCAATCTCCTAATTACGTTAGGCAGGAGCGGACAACTCGGGGTTTGCATAACCGGACAGGTACCCTATATGAAGAATCAGCGTTCGACAGGACAGCAGGACAACGTCAACCGATTTTTCGTAAATTCGATAACGAGAATCGCGGGTCCGATTACCAGGCTTCACCCTTGCCGCCACTATCCTTGATGCTGCTTAAGGGGTGGAAGCCGACTGTTCTAGACAACACTCATGGGCTTGAGCTGAGCGTAAGGACTCGCTTAACAAATAAGCCAATGACTGCTCTAAGCTATACGCAGACAAAAGTGAGACAGCCATATGCAGCCCAGGATAATAGGCTCAGCTTGCAACGAAGTTCAGATATATTGGCAGATAATGCTGCAGCAAAGCGAATGACTGCTCTAAGCTATAAGCAGACAAATGTGAGACAGCCATACGCAGCCCAGGATAACAGGATCAGCCTGCAACGAAGTTCAGGAGCTTTGGCAGATAATGCTGTAACCAAGCGGTTAAATGCCTTAAGATATACGCAAGCAAATGTAAGACAGCCAGACACAGCTCTGGACAATGGAATCAGCATTCGCCGAACTCCAGGAACATTGGCAAATAACACTGCAGCAAAGCCAATGAATACTCTAAGCTATAAGCAGACAAATGTGAGACAACCAAACGCAGTTCAGGATAATAGGCTCAGCCTACAACGGAATTCAGGAACATTGACAAATAACGCTGCATCTTCTCAAAATTTGGCAAGGACTACTGCATTTAGGGCCAGGGCTCAAGCAGCAGATCGAGAAGGTGGACCGGATACGCTGCCGGGCTTCAATGATACAGCCAGACGTAAAATATCAAGCCTCAACGCCAGCAATGTCATATTAGCCCTACAGCTTCCTGTGATAACTGCTTTAAGAGAGCGGCAGTGGATCGGCGTAGACCACCCGCTTATTCAACAGAGACAAAGCAGAAGTACGACCGAGCAGATGAAGGCAGGCAACCGAAGTCAAAGAGGACAAGTATTAAACCATAGGCTCAATTCGGTTTCGGAGATTCAATCCGCTTCGAGTGCTGCAAGATGGGGCGAATTCAATCATAAAGAGGACGCACTGACAGATCGTGCTTCAAATGCTCTAAGTGGTGGGAATGCGAAGAACGGGAGTCCGAATCTATCTGAACGCTTTTCCTATCTTTTGGGGAATCGACACGCTACCATGCGTGAGCTGCCTGTGACAGAACGACATATTGCGTCACAGGTATTAGCCCGCAATCGAACAGCGGCTCAAGTCAGGGCATCCAGTCCGCTCATTCTTGCGGCTACGTTGCAGCATTTCAGGCAACTGGATGACCTGTCTAGAGAGCCTTTACAAACTGCTAAGCTAGCTCAGAGGAACAGTGTAAACCCTTCAATCGACAAGGCTGATAGGGCGGAATTGTTCAATCAGACCGATCAGGTGCGTGGTAAGCGTAACGACGCCGCAATCCGAATTAATGCTCCTAAAAAGTGGATCGAGCCTTGGCAGCCTTCATCCGGATCAGGCCCGGTCCAGTCTGATCCGTTTAAGCCGTTTAAGTTAGAATCGCGAATAGGGTATGCTTTAAGATCAGGGCTAGGTCCACGAGCCAAAGAAGAACCTTTATCACTGCATCGTACAGAGAGATCAGTAAATAGCTTGCTTATGCAGAGGCTTGCAGATCGATCAGATCGATCAGATCGATCAAATACAGGTCATTTTGCTGGTGAAGGGCCTGCAATTATTAAGCAGACAAAAACTGCAGCAGCTGGAGATGCGGCCAGTAGATCCTCTAAACCGAACGCTGGGGTAATGCCGGGCACGATGACGGGGCTTATGGCGATTCCTGGGGGTTCACGATCAGGATCAAGCTTGCAACAAGTATTACATGCAGCATCACAATCAACATTAACATCACAATCAACATTAACATCACAATCAACATTAATTCAAAGATCGCTTTCACGATTTCTAGCTCAATCAATAACAAAACCAACAACGCAATCCATTCCAGCACCTGTTTCATCAGAATCGGGAATGTTACCTGTTCCTGTTATTAAGCCAAAGCTGGTAAACGGCAAAGCGGGAGCATCTATTCAGCGAAATCGGTTTGCAAAAGGAAATTCAACCTTTAACCAAGCCCCATTACGTGAACGGGGGTTGGCAAGCAGAGCAAACAACGAAATCAGAAGCATGAAAGCATTGAGTATGGCAAGAAGCGATTTTCATATAAACAAATCGGATAAGTCTGCTGTACGTTCATATATAGCACGAGATGCTGCACGAACAACATCAAGCTTGGCACTAAGAGCAGCATCAACAAAAGCAAACGCGGTTCCTATACAACACACTAGAGCAATATATACATCTCAGCAATCCTTGCAGCCATCGCTGGACAATTTTGCAGGGAAACGTTCTATGGCACCGCATCAAGACAACAATTCTGTTTCAGGGGTAACATCTGCGATAAGCGGACGTTCGCAAGCTTTGCCTTTAAAGGGAATAACGCATATCCAGACTCGCAGCCTCAGCACTATTCATTCAAGCATGGGTGCAGCGCCGATATTGATCGAGCCAGTGGGTATTCGTAAGAAAGACCATATTGCTATTGCATCGGGCTATCAAGGATCAAGCTTGCAAATGTCTCCCATCAGATCTACCTTACAAGGTCAGGGAGCTCCTGTATTAAAAGGCTCTGTTATACAAGGTTCCGCCTTAAGCAGACCTGTCTTACATGGAACTTCCTTACAAGGCTCAGTCCTAACTAGACCTGATTTAAAAGGCTCTATGGGGTCAATTTTTCAAAGAACAGCTTTGCACAGAGCACCTAATGAACAGTCTGATGATCATGGCTCACAAGTGTTTCAACGCACAAGCAGTTTATCCAGCGCAGTGCAGCGTAGATTGCAGAATAAGAGTCGGATCATTACAGATAGCACGAATCGTAGTGACAATTGGGAACAGGTGTCAACAACTGACACAATGAACCCCAGAGGCACGATTCAATGGCAGCAGGATGTGCGCAGCGACATAAGCATAGCAGACCATGCCAAACAGCGAATGCACAATCCTGCAGCTGCCCGGCCGACGGGTGCAGTAGAGCAGGATCGCGTTAAGCCTGTTTTCGAGGGGGGGAGGGGGCGTCCTGTCTTAGTCAGACAACGAGGTGGTAGCAGTACCCCCTTCGCAGATGGCTCCGGACAACCTTCAGCAGTACGGCTGCTTCGTAAAGCTGTATCGCCTCCTGCACCAGACCCAAATCCAAGGAAGTCAGGGACGGTCGGGATTAGAAATCAACCTGACCAGGGGACAGAAGCTCACAGACCCATGCTGAATATGAACAGCGGACCTCAACTATCTGTGAAGCGCATTTCGCAATTCAGGCCGCAGGCCGTCTTTAGCAAGTCCTCGCAGCCTATAAGCTCAGAGAGCAAGCTAGGGATTGCTTCGGACAATAACCAGAGGGCGACAATTCAATTCCAAGGCAAGCAGCGATCTTTGGCACAAGCACCTACTTCGGTAAGACCACATAAGTGGGAGGAGACGGCCGATCATCAAGGGCAGCCAAGATTAAGCAGTCCTGGAACGGGCGCAGCATCAGGGGATATTTTCACACATTCACAGCAGCAATCGGCAGCGCTTGGCAAACCGAGTGCACTACTGGAGCATAAGCTGCCGACTTCCGAATCGAGCCAGTCTGAGGATCTGAATACCCCTATACTGGAGCTGTTAAGACGACAACGACAGCCTGAATCCGAGGAATCCTCGGAAACCATCCAGTCCATAGAGCCGCTTGAACTTACAAAAGAACAAATTAATGAGCTGATTAAGCAGCTTCCACAGCTGGATGTCAATCATATTGTAGATAAGGTAACACGTGAGCTGGAGAAACGGATGCGGTTTGAACGTCAGCGGCGTGGCAGGTAACCGCTAGGTTATGCTGGCTGTATCCCATCGGGGTTTAGAATAAAGCAGGCTCTGCACGAACCAAGCGAACGGTACCAGGATGCGAGGAAAGGGATGGAAACCATTGTCACTTACGAAAGCAAAGATTCTAGTCGATAAAGGAACACGTAAAGAAGAGATCGATGTCATGTTCAATCCAACTGAATACGACCACAATTTAAGTAATAAGTATTCTTGGCAAGTGGTTCCAGGTCTTTCGATGCCAATCGGTCAGTTCGTATCCGGAGAAACAAGCAACCTGTCGATGGAATTCTTTTTTGATACCTCGGAGGCGGCTACTGACGTTCGTAATTATACCAGTAAAATCTCCGAGCTGCTCAATGTGGACAAGGATTTGCACGCGCCCCCGGTATGCCGGTTTGTGTGGGGCTCGATTGATTTTAAAGGAGTCGTCATCTCAGTCAATCAGAAGTTTACAATGTTCCTCGATACGGGAATTCCGGTGCGTGCCAAGCTGAAAGTGACCTTTCATTCGTGGCAGACGAAAAAAGAACAGCTCAAAGGTATTCCCCGTCAATCCGCAGACCGTACCAAGCAGAAATTATTAAAGCAGGGGGAGCAGCTGTGGTTGATGGCCGCCTCCGAATATGAAGATCCGGGACTATGGCGCGAAATTGCTCGGGCCAATGGCATTGACAACCCTCTGAAGCTGGACCCGGGCCGCAGAATAACTGTTCCAAGGCTGGAGTGATCAACAATGGCAGAGCTTAAGCTGGATAATGGGGAGTTCACAACGGACCAGCTGGAAAAAAAATATCGCGATTTTTTTTCGCCGGCTTTCGAAATTTTGGTAAATGGCAGTAAAATAGCCGATGAGATTGCGATATCGATTCTAAAAGTAGAAAGCAGTCTGGAAGGGACGGCAGATTCGTTTTTTTTTCAGATTACGAATGCTTTTGATTTGGAACAACGTGATTTTTTATGGCTTAGCGATGTATTTGTGCTTGGCAAAGCAGTAGAAATCAAGCTTGGATACGTGGATAAGCTCACGACGGTTTTCCAAGGGTACATCACCTCGGTTACGGCTGATTTTCCAGATGACACGACACCGAATCTGCTCGTTCGCGGTATGGATATGTCGTATCTGATGATGAAAGGCTCCAAATCGAAGTCATGGACCCAAAAAAAATATAGTGATATTGCCAAGGAAATCGCCGGTACGTACGGCATTAAGACACAGGTGGACGATACAACGACCATGTATAGTACCGTGTCGCAGAATCAGATTGATGATTATCATTTCATTCAATATTTGGCCGATCTGGTGCATTATGATTTTTTTGTAGTTGGGAAAACGATGTACTTTCGCAAGCCGCTTACCGAAATGACACCGGTTGTCGAATTGCAGTGGGGCACGATGCTGCGTTCGCTGTCGATTGATATGAATCTTGCCGATCAAATTACGGAAGTGACGGTGCGCGGCTGGGATAATAAAAAGCTGGAGGTAGTGGAAGCGACAGCTACAACTGTAACGAAGCTTGGCTCCAATTCCAAGACGGGCAAAGACATTTTGAAAGCACAGGGTACATATAAAGAGCATGTGTATACCAACATCGATTCCCAGGATGAAGCGAAGACGCATGCCGAGGCCTTGTTAAATAAAAGATCCATGAAGCTGATCAATGGTCACGGGGAATGCATCGGTATTCCGGAAATACGCGCAGGACGCTACATCAAGCTTAGTGGAATCGGCAGCAAGCTGAGCCAGCCCTATTATATTATTTCAACGCTGCATATTGTTGATGATTCCGGCTATGTAACACGATTTCAAGTTGGGGGGAATGCGGTGTGATGAATTACCCGGATTTTTCTTTCCGTGGAATGTCCGAGCCAGTCTTTCCAAAGATTGATGGCGTGATGGTAGCAATTGTGACGGATAATAAAGATCCCGATGGCTTGGCCAGAGTCAAGCTGCAGCTCCCGCTGCGGGAAACGGAAACGGAGACCGACTGGGTTCGTATAGCGACTTTGATGGCAGGTAAGGACAGGGGAAGCCTGTTTATTCCCGAAGTGGGGGATGAGGTATTGGTCGCTTTCCATCTGGGCGAAATTCGCCAGCCATTCGTGATCGGGGTACTGTGGAGTACGAAGCAGCCTTCGCCCAAAGCCAATGATAAGAACGATATTCGTCAATTCAAATCACGTGCAGGTCATGTGCTGACCTTTGATGATAATGACAGTGACGGTAAAGTGACGATCAAGACGAACAAAGGTCAAACCATCGAATTATCGGATAAGGCAGACACGATAGATATTAAGGAGCAAAGCGGCAATAATGCGATTCAGATCAAAGGCGGCTCGGCTAACGAGATCACGATTAAAAGCAGCACCTCGACCATTACATTGAATGCGAAGGGTGATGTGAAAATCGAGAGTACCAAGGCGATTAATATCAAATCAACGCAGGTCAGCATAGAAGCATCCGCTACGATGGCTTTGAAAGCAGGCGCTTCGCTGGATATCAAATCCGATGGAATCATTAATATTAAAGGCAGTCTGGTCAAAATCAACTAGCAGTGATGATGGAAAAAGGGGTGAGAGCGATGAGCGAACAATTTCTGGGACGCGGCTGGAAATTTCCCATTCAGGTGGACAAGGCAACTGGTCGTATCATGATGTCGGAATATGAACAGGATATCGCTGAAGCGATCCGGATTATCCTCGGAACCTCTTTGGGAGAACGCACGATGCGACCTGATTTTGGCTGTGATGTGATTAACTTTGCATTTGGGAATACGGACGCTACGACCTTACGACTGCTCGAAAGCAGTATTCGGGAAGGCATCCAGAACTGGGAGCCCCGTGTGCATGAGATCGAGGTTCAGGCTATTGTGGATAATGGAGACATAGGTAGAGTCAATATAGGTATTCGATATACAGTGCGTACGACTAATAATTTGTTTAATCTGGTGTATCCTTTCTATATCCATGAAGGCTCGAAGTAAACAAGCGGGAAAAGGTGGAAGCATCGATCATGACAAAGCGGACAGAGAGGGGGTGGATGCATGCAGCCTCCCAAAATTGATCAGCGTGATAAGCAGGACCTGATAGCCCAGATGAAGGAAATGGTTCCGTATTACACACCGGAATGGCGATTTTCGCCTGAGGACCCGGACCCGGGTAGTGCACTATTTCTTATATTTGCCGATATGTTTCAGGAAAATATTAAACGAATGAACCGGGTGCCGTTTAAAAACCTCGTTGCCTTCATGAACCTGTTTGATGTGTCTTTGCTTCCGGCACGGCCAGCCAGCACGTTTCTGACGTTTCGCTTGAATTTGGGAGTTCAGCAGCCCGTGCTGATTCCAGCAGGTACGCAGGTAGCAGCCTCTGGTGCAGAAGGTGACATTTTATTTGAGACGGAACGGCTGCTGCTGCTCACCCCTGCAGTACTCATCGCCGCTTTTCTGACCAGCAAGAAGCACGATAGCATCCTGCAAATACCAGAGCCATGGGTGGCTGCAGCGCAAGCCGGATTAGCGGCACCAAGTCCGTTGTTCCAGCTGCCGGATGCAAACAATCTTCAGGAGCATGTGCTTTATTTGGAGCATGGCGATATGTTTCTACTTCATGAAACTGCCCGAATCGAGCTGGAGGTCGTTCACTCAACGAAACCCCATGAGGAACTGAGCCTAAGCCAGCGGCTGGCGGACCCTTCGTTAGCTGAATGGTTGTATCCTACAGATAACGGCTGGGTATCCTTTGACCGCGTTGAATCAGAAGGAAATCGGGTTATTTTACATAAAATGCAGCTTGGTGAAGTGACCCAGCAGGAACTGTCCGGCCGAAGTGGACGTTATATTCAATGCCGGATGAAACGGGGAAGCAGTCAGACACCCTCGCTTGCCGATCAGCAGCTGGAGCTGGATCGTATTCACGTGAAAACGGAGTATGTGGACAGTCTGGCCCGGGGCGGGATTGCGCCGGATATGATGTTCTATAATGATATTCAGGCGAATGCCGATGATGGTTTTTACCCGTTTGGGGATCAGTTCATTCCGTACGGTACCTTCTACGTATCCAGCGATGAAGTGCTCAGCAAGCGTGATGGCATGATTACGATGACGTTTGCCCTTAAAGTTATCCCTAACCGGTTTCAAACGGAGCAGGAGCAGGTTGTGGACTGGAAGCTTGTCATGAAAAAATCCAGCTTTGAAAGACCGAACCCGCCAATCGTTGCGATTGCTCAGGTGATCTGGGAATATTGGAATGGGAGTGCCTGGGTCAGACTGGACGCTGGCCGAGAGGCTGAAAGCTTATTTTATCGACCTGGTGAAGAGCTGCAGCGCAAGCAGGTATCGTTCCGGTGTCCACAGGACCTGGAAGAAACCTTTGTTAATTCCCATCTGAACCATTGGATTCGGGCGCGAATTTTGCAAATTGAAAATCTGTACTCGGCCCTTCCTATATACCTTTCTCCGTGGTTGGAGGGGGTTAAGCTAACTTACGCATACCCGGAGCGATTGTATCCGCTTCGCCGCTGTCTTGCGCTTAACCACACGGTTATGATAGATCAAACCTTGCAAAGCCAGGGACATTCGGGGCCGTTCCAGCCTTTTTTTCATATGGAGGTCAACCACCCGGCCCTTCATCTTGCGTTCGATGTACCTCCGGTTAAAGGACCCATCTCGATATTAGTATCCGTCCAGCCGCAAAAGCTGACAGAAAAAGATATTCCACTGCTCGAATGGGAGTATTGGCGGGCTGGTTATTCGGGGGAAGGCCCAGGATGGTCAGTGCTCAAGGTGATTGATGATACGAACGGATTAACAAGAACGGGTTCTTTGCAATTTGCAGGTCCCGCCGATTTTCAACGAACCTCCTTGTTTGGTAAGGATGGCTATTGGCTTCGTGCGGTAAACAGGGACGACAAATATGATGATTTCTCGGGTAATGTGGCGATACCAGTTGTAAATGGGATGTATGTGAATACGGTAGCAGCCGTTCAGCAGGAAACCGTACATAACGAATACCCCGATCCAAGAGCAGGTGAATTTGCATCCGAGTTTCAACTGAGCAGAACTCCTGTTGTCGCGGAAACGGTCTGGGTCGATGAGACAGGTTCGATGGCCGAGGAAGAGGTGCGGCTGCATTTGGAGCAGGGCACATTGGAGCTTGATGTGATCCGCGATACGGACGGGTACATTTACCGGTTATGGGTAAAATGGCTTCCAGTAGCCCATCTGAGTGACTCTGGTGGAGAGGACCGCCACTACGCTATTGATCGGGCCTTTGGCCGAATCCGGTTTGGTGATGGGATTCACGGTAAATTACCCCCCAAGGGTGGTCTGGAACAAATAAAGGTTACTTACAAGGTGACTCGCGGCAAAGAAGGCAATGTTGGGGCGGGACAGATTGCCAGCTTGCAAAACTCGATTGCCTTTGTAGGCGGAGCCATGAATCCGGAGGCAGCGGCTGGCGGCTGCGATGCGGAGAAGCAGGAATCAGCCATGCGTCGTGGACCACAGCAGCTCAAGCATCGGGGGCGTGCGGTAACAGCCAAGGATTTCGAATGGCTGGCACGGGAGGCTTATCCGAACATTGCGCGGGTTACCTGTCTGGCGAATTATAATGCGCGGGTGGAGAAGGAAATCGGCTGTATTACTTTGGTCATCCTGCCTCAAGAGGGTGTTGGGGGCCTTGCAGCCTTTCCTGAGCTCAAGCGCCAGGTTGAACGTTATGTGCTGCAGCGCGCTTCGAGTATGGTAGCTTTGCCTGAACGCATTCAGGTTATCCAGCCGGCCTTCATCGAGGTATCCGTAACCGCATATGTAGCTGTTGAGGGTATGGATGCCGTTGTACCGACAGAACTTGCGGCGATAGCCAAGCTACAGCAGTTTCTGGACCCGCTCGCGGGCAACTATGATGGAAAAGGCTGGGAAATCGGTCAGGATATCCATCTTTCGATGTTTTATGCACTTTTAAAATCGATTCATTCGATCAACCATGTCGAAAAGCTGTATATGTCGGTATACAAAATCGAAGATCATATTCGTACCGAACTGGACGTTAACAGTCTGCCCTCTCTTTTGCATGGAATCATTATCAGCGGTATGCACAAGGTAGTTGTAACCGCGCTTTAAAACGGTTTGTTGTTCAAGTCACAAGGGACTTATCGATAATACTGGATACGAAAGGAGGTATAACGATTGCTGCCCATACCGAATTTGGACGATCGTTATTTCGATCAAATTGTACAGGACGCCAGAAAGGCGATTCCCAAGCTATTTCCCCAATGGACAGATGAAAATGCACATGATCCGGGGATTACCCTGATCGAGCTGATGTCCTGGATGACGGAGGTCCAACAGTATTATTTGAACCGGATTACAGAGAAGAATGAGCGTAAATTTCTCAAGCTGCTCGGTATTCATCTCAAGGAATCGATTTCTGCAAGAGCACAGCTGGCCTTTACGGGGATGCAGGAGCGTCAGGTACTGCCCAAGGGTACGAGGCTTGCCGCGATGGATCAACTGTTCGAAACGGTCGAAACCCTGCAGGCGGTCCCTTCGACGCTGGATAAAATTATAGTGCGTACGGCTGTGGCGGCAAGCGATTATACCTCTTCCAATGATCATGCAAGCATTTCTTATTATGCCTTCGGACCGGATGCCAAAAGCGGAAGCAAGCTGTACCTTGGTTTTGACCGTGAGCTCCCGACAGGGATTCCGATTTCGATATCGTTCAAGCTGTTTGATGGTTATCCTGTCTCTGTGGGGGTAGCGGCCAATGGGATGTCCGAGATGATTTCCTCGGTAGGCGTTTCGTGGAAATATGTAGGCTCTGAGGATGGCGAAGGATGGCTGCCGGTTGAACTGCTTCGCGACACTACGATGCATTTGTCACAGACAGGACAGATTGTGCTATATCTGGATAAGCCGATGAGACCGATGCTTGTGCATCCTGCTAATGACAAGCGGCGGTATTGGCTGTGCTGCACGCTGGAAAGTGATGGCTTTGAGCTGGCGCCGAAGATCGAGCAGATTCATATTAATACCGTGGAAGCTGTACAGCGCACTACGTGGAGCGAAGCGGTAGTATTCGATAGCTCAGGTGAGGCCGGAATCACATGCAGCCGTGTGGCCCATCTTCCCTATTACGGATTGAACCTCGTACAGGTTCGTGAAGCCGGAGGCGATTGGCGCGATTGGCAGGCTGTTACGGATATCCGTAACAGTGGGCCCGATGACTGCAGCTATGAGCTCTCCCGTGATCCGCTGCTGAAAACGACCGAAATCCGTTTTGGCGATGGCCAGCACGGAGCCATTCCGCCCATGGGCAAACAAACGATTCGGCTCATCTCCTATGTACCCGATTTTGAGCTGGACCGTTGGATCGGTGGCAGCAACGGGCTTCCTCAGCAGGAATTTGAGGTTAAACGGGCGCAGCGGTGTTTGAAGGATTCCCTGCTGCTTCAGGTCGGACGGAGAGAGCCAGGGATATCCGGCTTTATCTGGGAGGATTGGACACGTGTTGAGGACTTTGACCAATCCGGTTCAGAGGACCGGCATTATGTGTGGGATGAAGCCAATTATGTATTCCGCTTTGGTAACAATGAGGAAGGCTGGATTCCTCACGATTCGGAGCAGGACAACCTACGGCTCATATCACTGCAAACCGGTGGTGGTGAAAGGGGTAACGTCAAGGATGGACTGATCTCCGAATTTGTCACGGATGATCCTGAGCTTCAGGGAATCAGAGTAACCAATCCCACTCCCGCCTCGGGTGGCACTGAAGCCGAATCCGTAGAGGAAGCCAAGCATCGCGTGCGCAGAGACCTGCATACGCCGTACCGTGCGGTGACAGCCGAGGATTATGAGGCTATTGCCCGGGCAACACCTGGGCTTCGTGTCGCAAGAGTGAAAGCCATACCCCTCTATAAGCCGGGCATGGTGGAGCAGGAGCAATCCAAGTCGGCAGCACAAATGACAGTCGTTGTCGTTCCTTACAGCGAGAACTCACAGCCAAAGGCAGGCGTTGGTTTTCTGCGAACAGTAAGCAAACATCTGGAATTGCATCGATTGCTGACAACTGAGCTGCATGTGATACCAGCCGAATATATTAAGATTACGGTGCATGCGGTAGTGGTCGTAGAACCGCAATTGAAGGAGGAGCCGAGGCGGATTCTTCATGAGCTGTACGGGCTGCTGCAGCCCTTGGACCGATCGGATGGATCAACAGGCTGGACGTTTGGAAGGGCCGTATATAAAGGTGATATTTATGGAGCGATCAGCCGTCTGAAGGGTGTAGTTTATGTACAGGACGTGTGGATCGACTTTGAGGGGACAGGGGCACGTAAAAATGCGAGCGGCGACATCCTCATTCCTCCGTACGGGTTGGTAACCTCTGGTGAGCATCAGGTAGAGCTGATCAGTAAAGCTGACGTATAACCTTGAGTCTAACTGATGAAATGTCAATGCTTATCGTTTTATGGATTCAGCAGGCTGTTGACGAAGGAGGTGAAAGCCGTGCAGGACCCGTACCAATTTTTCTCATTGAATAAACAATCGGATTGGGATAAAGGCCGTTATTACAATCTCCATATGGTAAGCGGGGGGCTTGGGCTGCACCAGACCGAGAAATATGGCATCCACAAGGTGATCCAGCCTGAGGAAATGGATGGTCCGCAGAATCCACTTGATTTTGCTGTGGGCCAGAATGGCAAGCTGTTCGTCATGGATGAGCGAGCAGTGGTATGGTCGTACGACGCGGAGAATCAATATACGGAGCAGCTATTTCGCCAAGGGCATGATTTATTTAAGGCCAGTGCTATGTTGGCTGCAAGCAGAGACACGCTTTATGTCGCGGACCCGAACAGCGAGCGACGTATTGCCGCTTATTCGGTTTCGAACAGCCAGCAGGTCTGGGCTGCCCAGGAATGGCAGGGTAAACCATTGTATCCGCTGGCTATTGTGTCCGACTCACAAAAAAGGCTGTATACCGTGATCCCGCTGGATATGATTATTGGGATGAATGGAAATGAAGAAGTGCCGGAGGGAGGGCGACTGGGTATTGTGCAGTGGAGCTCGGGGGGAGACGTTATTCGTGTCTATCAGCACGATTCACTCCGACTTGAACAGGCGACGGCTGCCGCCGATTTACTCAAAAGATACTATACCGCCGTGAATGCTGTAGGAGCTGTGTATTTGTTCGATACGGAGCGAAAGCTGGTCGTATCCTTTGACGAGGAGGGGACGCTGTCTGCACAATTCTCGATTGCTCCTAAGGGCACATTTGCCGGTCTTTCCATTGATACGAATAATAATATATATATTGGCGACAGCCGCTATGTCAGTCCGGATGAAGAGGACGAGCGTTTTATTCTGAAGTATGGACAGCAGGGTGAATTTCAAGCCAAGGTGTCAGGATTTCGTGGTCGAACGGACAAGCTTCTGCTCGGTCCACGGGACTGGATGTATGTGCTGGATGGGATCACGGGTGAAATCACTCTACTGGAGCTGCAGCCGAGAACGATGGAGCTTGAGGAAACCTCTTTAACCGAAGGGATTTATTTCTCCCATGCACTTGATACACGTTCCACGGAAACGGAATGGCACCGTGTACAGCTGGAAGCCTTGATTCCCGATGAAACACAGGTGCGGCTATACTATTACACATCGGATCGCAATGAAGAATGGTTGGATGGTAATTTTACCGACCTCAGTACGTACTTGAAGGACCCCGTCATTCCGCTCAGAGATAAGCTGAAGGCAACAAAGGATCTGTGGTCGGAGCCGATTACAAATCCGCGTGATGCGTTGCTTATGAATGCCACGGGGCGCTATTTGTGGCTGAAGCTAGAAGTCGTTGGCAGTGAGCGGCGTACGCCGGTTTTAACCAGACTTCGCGTCTATTTTCCACGTAAGTCGCTGATTTCCTATTTGCCTTCGATTTATCAGGAGCAGCAGGATGAGAGCCGGTTTTTGGAACGGTTTCTCGCCTTGTTTGGATCGTACTTTCAGGATATGGAGGAGAAGATTGATCACATCTCCAAATATTTCGATCCGAACGCGGTTCATGGGCAGTATTTAACCTGGCTGGGTACATGGCTGGCCGTTCATGAGGATGAATCGTGGGGCGAGGAGAAGCTGCGCCTGCTGATCAAGCAAGCACCAGAGCTCTACAAGCTGCGAGGTACCAGACAGGGCCTGCTGCGTATGCTGCACATTTACACGGGGGCAGAGCCGTACATCATTGAATATTTTCAAATGCAGCAAATGCAGGAGAAATCGGAGCTGCGTGAGCTGCTGTCCCGTCTATATGGCGATAATCCGTACTGCTTTTGTGTGATGCTGCCGCAGGAATGCGTGCAAACCGATAAACAGCGGCTCATTATCGAATCGATCATCAATGATCAAAAGCCTGCTTTTACCGAAGGCAAGCTCACCCTGCTGCAGCCATGGATGTACATGGATATGCATTCCTATATGGGGATTAACACCTTTTTATCGGAACCGACGCTGCTGACGCTGGATCAAAAATCATCGATGCCTTACAATACGGTTCTGATTGATCTTGAACGTGACAAGCGAATGGACATTCATACCCGTCTCGGATTGGATTCCGAATTAGAATAATTAAACCATCTGTGAATATGAATCAAAATAGGGGAAGGCGAGGGGATTGTGGGATGAAAAAGACACGTTATTATCCGTTTGAGCGCAATCGCTATTTTTATGGGAAGCTGTTGACCGTTCGTGACTTTGAATCGGAGCAGAAATATTTTAATGACAAGCGGCGTTTGATGAATCGACTGCTGCACGGTACGGGCGTGATTACAGGCTTGCAGGTCATCGCCGTGGATGATAAATCAGTCTCTGTGGAAATGGGAGCCGCTATTGATGCGCTCGGCCGGGAAATTATCATTCCTTCTCCGGTGACACTTAAGCTGTCGATGATGCAGGGATTCTCGAACAACGAGTACGCCAAAAATGTGTATCTGTGTCTGGCCTACGATGAGAAGGGCAAGGAACCGGTTCATTCGGTAGCGAATGCAGCTGTTCGATCCGATGAAATTAGCGAATATAATCGTATGCTGGAAAGCTATAAGCTGTTTATACGCGAGGAAGCCCCCGACCCTTCTGTATTCCCTATCGAGAGCATCATGGAGCAGACCCGTGTACTGTATCAGGATGGACACATTCGTATACTGCAGCGAACACCACGTTATGTGAATCCGGGACAGCTGTTTGATGTGACCTTTGTTATCGAAAAGACGCTGCAGGCAGCCAAAATATCCTTTGATTTCGAATTGATTGGACATCAGCTGCAGGCTGAGCATGACGCTAAAGTCGTGTTCAATGAACCCCAGGAGCGGCAGGAAACCGAATATGAGGTAACGGTAAAGCTGCGTGCAGACAGCTCATCGCGAGGCAAGGCGACTGTCGGGATTAGACAGGATCATGCAGTTCTGCGAATAGGCGATAAGCAGGTCAGCCTGTCCTCAGCTAGAGCCAATGAAGTGATGATAGTGGCTGGGGCCGTTGATAAGCAGTGGGTAGATGATTTTGTGAACCGTTCGCTGGAGGACTCCCTGGACTCACCTTCCGACCCCTGCATTTACCTGGCCCGAATTAGTCTACTGCAAATGGGTCCGACCTATATGATTGAAAAAGTCGATCAGGTTCCATTCAACGAATACGTGTACAACGCCTCTGCCCTGCATAAGCTGAAAGGCAAGGATAGCTCTGTACAGGCAACGCCGATCAGCAGTTCGATAACAGCCAAATCGAGTCTCAGAAAAATAGCGGGCAGCCAGGAGCCTGAGCTTAACGTTACCTTCAACAAGGACAAAGGTGAGCTTAACTTTGATCTGGGGCTTCCTGAAGTACAATCCGGCGATCAGGTACGGACAGGTGTCGTTGAAATACCGATAGCTTCCTTGAATAAATTCGCGGCTTCACCCTTTGGCCGTGGGGGCAAAAGCTATGTATCCGCCGAGATCGAGCATGGTCTTGGCCAAGGCAGCCTGTTCATTTATACAGGGATTGAGGAAACCAATGAAGACTATATTTCCGACATTTTGAGCAGCAGTGAACGCTTGTACTCTGGCTCAACAGATGTATTCAAAGGCAGCGAGCATGAGACGAGCGGTCCAGACGTCAAGATCGGAACCGTGTTATATCCGCAAAAGGGTACGTTCCGCATCGGTGTGAGGCTGCAGCAGCCTACGGAGGCGACGCAAATCAATATCCGTTGGTGGGCCTTCAAAAAGGCGACTGAAAGCGGAGCGGGCAGCGACGATACCGTCGATATTTCTTCGTTGGAAGCGGCTAGCGGAAGGGAAGAGCAAGCTTAAGAAATTAAATCTATAAAGTGCTTACCGCTAGAAGTCCGGTGAAGAACGAGCGCAGCGAGACTTATTCACCGGACTTCTAGCAGATGACAAGTTATGTAGGTAAAGGTCGGCCTTCCGTAAGGGGAAAGGCCGACTTTTCTATCTTGGCTCGGCAACCGCTGCACGTCTCATAAATCGGTCAGCAACACGATTAAACCCATACGATTCATACAAAGAGTGGGCGTCTTTGGTTCCGAGCAACCCATTGATTCCTTGCAAGGCTTCGGAGTTAATAATCGTCTCAACCAATTTTTTACCGATTCCTTGACCGCGATACTGTTCATCAATGAACACATCACACAAATAATACATTGTAGCTCCGTCCGTAATGACTCTTGCAAAGCCAATCTGCCGATTCTGATCATAGACACCATAACAAAGCGAATGTTCGATGGCTTTTTGTGTTTTCTCAATCGGACGTTCGTTGGCCCAATAGCTTCTGGACAAAAATCCACCGATGATGTCGATATCCAGCTTTGTTTTGTCATCGCTGATTGTATACGTGTTGAAGGTTACTTCCAATTTGCAACACTCCTCGTAAATAAATGTTATGGTGAGTCTATGAATCTGTTTTCTAAGCGGCATGGAAGTATATACGTTCGTATACTACCAAGAGCAAGGTTGAAATGGTAATCTATTGAGTAGGAAGACGTATGAATCTCCTCATAGATTCCATAATTACTGATTCCATACTAACGTTTGAAATTCCTTTTAACAAAAATCCATCTTATATGTAAAATAATGCGTATGTTTTGGCTTTGAATAACGAAGCCGAGCTAGTTGACGACCTATGCTGGGGGTCGTTTTCTTCATGTTAAGGAGGTGCTTCATGGAAAAGCATGCTGTTGGCGATACGCTGGAGCGGGTTGAGCGGCAATTTTTTGTTGGACGTATGGAGGAACTAGACCGTTTTGACTTGTTCATGAAGGAAAAGGATCGCCCAAAGTTTATTTTCAATGTGTACGGTACTGGCGGCGTCGGCAAAAGCTACCTGCTGCGTGAGCTGAGACGCTGTGCCCAAACTGCCGGACATAGGGTCTGCTGGCTGGATACGCAGGCGATTCAGCATACACCAGAAGCTTTTATGACAAGCATTATGGAAGCAATCCAACTGCAGGTAGGGAATACATCTGCTGCAGCGGACATGCATGCTGCCATACCATCCCTGCAGGCTTGTTTTGGCGTAGTGAACAAACTTGCGGAAAAGCAGCGCATGATTCTGTTCCTTGATGAGTACGAGTGTATTCATGGACTGGATACGTGGCTGCGTGATACGTTCTTTCGCGGTTTGCATCGTAATGTCCAGGTAGTTATCGCTGGTCGTGCTCCACTTGATGGCTCCTGGGTGTCTTCTCCAGCGTGGAGACAGTGCTTGGTACAGATCCCGCTTCGCAACTTTAATAAGCTTGAGGCCCTGAACTATCTCGAGAAGCATGGTATTGGTGATACCTCCGACATCGAGCGTGTTTGGATGGCAACGGATGGACATCCACTGTATGTATCATTAATGATTCCTCTGCTGTACAGCCAGACTCCGTTTCAATGGCCTGTCGCTAATCTGATCTCTGAATTGGTGGATCGTTGGTTCAAAGAGACGGTCGGAGCCGAAATTCGCAGTTTGTTAGAGTACGGATCGATTCCAAGAAGCTTTAATCAGGAGCTGTTGGGTGTATTGCGAGGTTCTACGATTTCGGATGACGAATTTGCTGCTATTACCCGAATTTCTTTTGTCAAAGCTAATGTACGGGGCTGGGCGATGCAGGCACAAGTGAGGGAGGCTATTCATTGCCAGTTCAAAAGGAACAAGCCCAATGAGTATCGGCTCAGCTTAGCGAGGTGCGCCAATTATTGGGTAAACCTACTTCAAAAAGGTGCAGGGCCCTTGCAAGCAGCAGCGGCTACCCGTGACTTCATTGGCTGTGTAGCAAATTCAATGGTCAGATCTGTTCTGCCCTATACCGACGAGAGGTCGGATAATCGGCTGGAAACGATGGATAGACATAATTTTGCCGAGGTTGAACGTTATGTGGAAAAGCGGAGGCTGAACGCGAAGATGAAGCAGGCACACTACCCAGATGTTCAGAATGAGCACACCTACAGCCTGCACTTGCCAGCTCAACAGGACGAAAAGCGTGCTGAGCTTGTACGACCGGAGGATTGGCTGGCAATGGGGCTGGATTCTATCAAGCTGTTGAAAAATCGTTCCGGCTCGATGATCGGTTTGGCTGCAGCGATACCGATCAACCGATTGACGCTAACCTATATGGCAGAGCAGCCTGTCTCTCGTTCCTATTTCAATGCACTATCCGAGTCTGAGAAAATGGCGCTGGCCGTTCCGGGCCATACACAGGCAGGCTGGTTTCTTCGTGTGCTGGATGTGGAGCAGGCTGACGACAGTGCTGCGCGTTCAGAGCTGATGGACCATTTCCTTGGCTACCTGCAGTACGGTAATTTGCTGTTGACGTCCACTTCCCTGCCTTTTTATCAGAAGCTGCTGCTGGGACTCGGATTTCGTGAAGTTGAAGCTGCTGTTCATTATGATTATGGCGAGGATACGCCTGCTCTCACCTATATGCTTGACCTGCGTGAGGAGCATTTTCAATCGTATTTGCTCGGAATGGCCAAAATGGCAGGCATTTCAATAGCTGCATCGGAATTTGTATTAACTGACCGGGAGCGGGAGATCGCCCGTTACATTATTGAAGGGCTTACGAACAAAGAAATCTCCCAACGCTTATATGTCAGTGAAATTACGGTCAAGAAGCACGTCTCCCACATTTATGAGAAGGTTGGGGTGAATAGACGGGGACAGCTCATCAAGCTGTTGATGGAACAAGCCGCATTTTGATCAGCAGATCGTGAACGTTCTAACCGTAGCTGCTGTTTCCGTATAAGCAGGGACCAGGCCGATTTCGTGTATCCGGGTTTTTGCGATGATCTTTGCGGGATAAGACAAGGTCTGCTGCTTCTGGAGTGGAAAGGGTGTAAGCTGCAGTTGATCTGGGCTGATCCATTCGGGAACAAGAGCAGAGCCATCCAGAAAAGATGATTTAAGATGAAAGCCTTCTTTGTACGGCAGCAATTCCTTGTTCTTGGAGGTTCCAGGGTCCTGCGCGCATAAATATAGTGAAAGCTCGTCGCATAGCTGGAGCAGATTCAAGTGATGCTCCAGAAGCTGGGCGCCATCATGGTTGAGTAGCCCGAGCTTTTTTGTCATTTGCAGCTGCTCTTGCTTAAGACGTTCCATGTGCGGCATCGCCCGTTCATGAAAACCGCCTACCATATAGGCAAGAGCCCCGGATTGAAAGCTCGTGTAATGTAAGCCGACGAGCAAAGCTGCATATTCACTCAATTCCCCAATCTCCTGTAGACCACGGTGATAAAAGGGAAGCCGCAGCAGCAACGGCAAATCCTCGACTCCGTATGGCTTGTGGCGAATATCATTCCATAATGGCACTTCATCAAGATCGATCCATCCACGATCATGCTCCATGACTGCAAGCTGAAAATCCTCAAGCCTTGTACGGCTGCCAATCACATTCATATGAAGAAGCTTTGCAAGCTCCCCGGCCAGTCTGCTATGGTCGTACTGCTTCACCATGACAAAATGATGTTCTGTACTGTATACAATCATCCTGTACATCCTCTCTTCTTTATGCCTTACGTTATTCAAACTATAGCACGCAGGGTAGAGTGGCTGTAGTATACGAACGTATATGATTATGGCTGCAGATGCTGGCATAGATGAACCCTAATGTCGCCTATTGAATGACTTTGGATCTGACCATACTGGGAGTCTATAAGGAATCGGTTGTTAAAATCTGAGCTACCCATTGATAGCAAGCTTCCAATTGTTCATCACTAATGAGTTGGGAGCGATGCTCGAACATGATTTTGATGGTCGGGTTCTTTTCTTTGATGATAAGTAAATAGTCCTCGATCGGTGCCCAGCCGTCATCCGGGCTTAGATCAGGCAATACCGGGAATTTCTTGTGCTCGATACGATCCGTTACTTTAATATTGGATAAATGCAGGAGATGTGCGTATGGGGCATACCTGCGAATAATGGCTCTTGAGTTGAAGTTTGGATCAATGCACTCCTGCAGATACAGCCTGCTCGTATCCAGGCATAATCGAATGTTCGGGTAACGCCGCAATAAGGATTCCAGAAAATCCGTTTCGTAAATATAGGGATTCAAAGCGTCCAATTCCAGTACAGGAATGAACGCATAAGCTTTGCCTTTTGCAGACAGCCATTCAAATAAATAGTCACTCTTTTCCTGAAATTCTTCGAATGACAACTCACTCTCATACACATATTCCCGTCTATCCTCAAAATACCAAAGCGTCCAATCTACACGATCGTCCAAAATTACAGGCTTGGGATAATGAAACAAGATATAGTCTGGGTGGACAGCAGTTGCATACTCCAATTCTTCTTCTACCGATGCAAAGGCTTGTTGGCGGGCGGCATCATCCTGCGATAAAAATAAAGCATCCCTTAACGGATACGCACCGGCGCGCAGCGGGAAATGAATACCAACCTGGAAGCCTCCTCGTCTGGACTCGTGAATCAGATTTAACATATCCTGCTCCTGCTCAAACAGGCAAGCCTCAATGCCGTAAAAATTATTGCGAAAGTCGCGATGAAATTTGGTGAAATCAAAGCCGCCATATTGGCCTATCATAAATGTGTTCATCGGAGAGCTCCTTCTTGGCAATTTAAGAAAAAAAGGGATGTCACGTAAGGTCTTGTTGACCTTAGGGGACATCCTCTAGCTGCTGGATACGAGTTAATTCGCCGGCTTTGTCGGTATAATTTCAAGCTGGGTAGCGGTATTGCCAGTTGCGCGGTGAGTGAAAGTAAGCAGATAATCATCCTTATAATAGCTATTGGTATAGCTTCCCGGTTGGTCAGCCCGCTTGAGCTCCAGAATCCGGTAGCCCAGCGCATTCGGCTGCTTGGGGTCGGTAAAGGTTTCTACAGCAGGAACGATAAGAGCCAGCGGCTTGCTTCCCCATAAGGTGAACGAGGTAACAGTAGCCTCCTTGGGGTTGGCAGGAGATGCACTGACAATAAAGGTCATCTGATAATTCGGATAGCCCAGCTTCAGCTCGATAGTATCGCTCGCTGCGGCGGCAGTACCGCCGTTAGTCGCATTGTCGGCAGTAATTCCGTTCACACCCGCTGTGCCATCTGTGCCTATACCAGGCAAGGTTGTTCTTGCGGTATTACCAGCCGCCCCAGTTGCACCTTGGTTAGCCCCGCCAGTTACTGCTGTTCCACCTGCCCCTGCAGTACCTCCAGCGGCTCCTGCATTGGCATCGTTTAAGGCGGCCAGCGGATCAGGCATACCGAGCAGGGTGACCTCAGCTGGCTTACCGAGTATATCCTCAAGCTTTTTACTCGAAAGGCCGATATAGCCCTGCAGGTTCACGTTACCGCTTACGAAGAATGATTTCAGCACAGGGGATCCGTCCGCATCGAATAAGGTCCCGATACCATCGTACATACCGTTTTTGAAATCACCCTTGTACAGGGTTCTGCCTGCCTCATCCATCACTTCGCCTACACCATGGTATACGTTATTGATAAAGCCGCCTTTATACGTAACGAGGCCTTTATCGCTTGTGGCGACACCTTCTCCGTTATAAGAGCCCGCCGTAAAGGCGCCTTTGTATTTAAGCATCCCGTTTTCATGGAATTCACTGCCTTCTCCCGAAAACTTGCCGTTTTGGAAGGCTCCATCATAGAGCATAATGCCTTTGCTGTTGAATAGCTTCCCTGCGCCGTTGAACTCGTTTCCAGCAAAATCTCCCTCGTACAGCAAAATCCCGGTTGCATCGAACAGCTTGCCTGCACCACTGTATTTCCCTGCGTGGAACGCACCATCATATTGGATGCCGCCGTTTGGATAGAACAGCTTGCCCGCACCGCCGTATTGACCATTTTGGAATTCACCGATGTAGCGCACCTTTTGATCCGGGGTATAGAGAGTGCCAAGTCCATTGTAAGCGTCAGCGACAAATAGCCCTTTGTAAAGCAGTCTGCCCTGATCATCGTTCAAGGTGCCTGCGCCACTTCTTTGTCCTTTGTCAAAAGCTCCCTCGTAGAGCAGCACACCTTGTTTGCCGTAGAGTTTACCGGTCCCTGCATACAGCCCGTCAACAAGCTCGCCTTCGTATCGAGCACCCTGCTGTTCATCGACAACCTTGGCTTTTCCCGAGAACGCAGAGGTTTTAGGCGTATTTTCCTGCAAAACGGTCGGTCGATTAAACCACTTATTTACAAAAACGGGGGGACGAATAAATATAAAGTAGGAAAGCAGCAAAATGATGAGAAAACAGATCAGCAGCAGACGCTTGGACACATAGTAGTACCCGATTGGCACATAGTTGCTGAGAGAGGATTCCTTGGTTCCCAGCATGGTCTTCAGGAAAGCCTGGAATTTTTTGATAAGAGCCATGGTGAATGCTCTAAATTTAAACATGGGCTTCAACATCTTGGTAAATATAGGGGATACAACCGGCCTGAAGATCGTATCCATGGTTTTCACGAATGCATTCACGTTCTCACTCCTATTGCAGGATCGCCCACATGCCATCACGAAGGCTGTAAACCGTATCTTTTCCTGTCTGACGCTTGCTTATGGCACTTGAATGGTTGCTTGTCCGGGATTGACTACTTGAATGACGCCACCCCAATTGCACATGCATTTGGAGCTGTTGTTGAGGGCGGGCATGTTGGCCACCAGTACGGTTGGAGCGCCTGGCGCCCAAGGTGCCGCTGTAACAGGAACGCAGGGCATAGGGGTTAATACGCCAAAAGCGGCTGCAGTTGCAGCGGCGACTGTGGGGTTAGCTGGAGAGTTGCACATACCAAAAGGCATGATGTTCAGCATCGGCTTGTTATCCATAATATTGGCAATGGGCATGGAGGTCATTACCAGATTGGCAGGGAGCACGTTCAAGGTGCCTGGAGCAGCACCAAAGCTGCATTGCAGCATTGCGCCTCCGCAGACGAGTATACCCATCGAATCTACCACCTTATCCTCATATTAGCGCGTACACGAGCTGTGAATCTATAGTTTCATAGTACTAAATAAAGCGGAAAGCAGCAATAAATTCCTTTTCCTGCTAAGAACTGCAGCAAGAATTGTCGATAAATAAGATGCGAGATTGCTGGAGTTGATGTACTATGAATGTAATGTTATTTAACGTCGGAGGGGTTTGAATTGGTGTCTGTGCAACGTGTTGGAGCTTGTCTCGTACTGCTCCTTTTGTTGAATCAAGGACTCATGTTAACAGTGTTCGCTGCTCCTGGGGATCAGATCAAGGATTTGCCATTACAAGAGGCCATCCAACTGGGCATTAAGAACAGTCAGGAAATTCGGGACGCCAAGTCAGACATAACCAAAAAGAATGCAGAACTGGTACAGGCACAGTATGCGGTGCAAAGCGAGGAAGCCAAGGATTCGAGTTTATTCGCCAAGCCGCGAAATTTGAGCAAGGACCTGCAAATTCGTTTAAAAGTTCCAGAAGCACGTAAGCAGCAGTTGATTGCTAATGAGGCACTGCGAAGCAAGACTTTGTCTGTGCAATATGAGATGGAAAAGCTGTATGGGAACGCTCTTCAGGGACTGCTGGCAGAAAATGCGGCACGTAAAAAGCTGGATACGGCCAAGAGCCAGCTGGAGGGCGTGAGAAACAAGCAGAAATTCGGATTAGCCGATCAGGCGGCCCGTGATCAAGCCGAGAAGAGCTTGGAGCAAGCGGCATCAGGCTTGAAGCTGGCACAGCTTTCGTACAAATCGAGTCTGCTGGCACTTGGGGACAAGGTGGGAATGGATCTGCAGGATGGCGTCAAGCTGTCCTACATACAGGATTACGGTGATCTGAACCAAGCCATGCTGGAAAAATACAGCGCCAATGCTCAAAAGACGAACCTGCCCTTGCTTCAGGATCGTGAGGACCGCAGACTCGCGGACATGAAGGTGGATGTGTCTCGCAAGCTGTATGCCTCCAAGTTCGGCGAAGCCCGCATGCGGGTGATTGAAAGCATGTACAAGGCCAAGGACATTGATTATGACCTGTTCATGGCTGGCTATGATGCTACGCTTGCGGGTATTCAGCAGGATTGGGAGGGCTTTATGTGGCTTGCTATTTTCCCGATTCCGAAGGTGCTGCTGCAGGGAGAGTATGATGGCATTCGTTATTTTGACGATATTCGCCAATCGCTGCCCATTTCGATGATGGATCAGAATAAAGCGGTTCTGAAGGAAAAAGACAGTCTGAAAAATGTGATATTATCCATTCGTCAATCTTACCTTGATGCCAAAGGTGCGGAGGAGGCTTATGCGCAGACCCTGAGGGAGCGGGATAAAGCGGCAGCTGATGTTGCTGCAGCAGGGCAGAAGTTCAAGCTGGGCTTTATGAAGGCAGAGGAGCTGCAATTGGTGGTGGATGCCAAGGATCAGGCTGAGCTGACGGTGCTGAATAGCTGGATCAGCTACAAGCAGGCGCTGGGCAAGCTGAATGTCGATACAGGTGGTGCAGTTGAGCCTACATATAAGGAAGGGATTTTGCCATACCGTGAGATTGATGATGGACTTGCGAAGATCAATCCCGCTGCCCCTGAATCGAAGGCTCAGGAAGGAAGCTGGAACCTCCAGCCGAAGATTGGCACATTGATTAGCGAGTTCTCTATTAAAGTCGACAAGAAGCTGGATGTGACGGATTATGCGTTATTTACAGCGGGTGGCAAACAGATTGGCAAAAAAGAACCGATTCAAAAGCCAGTAAGCGAGCTCAGCCTGCTGTTCGGTGAGCCCGAGGGCTTAAGGGTCATCTTATATAGGGACAAGGAGATTGTGGCTGAAAGTATTCCCGCCGGTTATGGAGCTGCGGGCACACTGAAGCTGGACCCTCCTGGTGAGTTTGCAGCAAATCCTGCCGTTACCGGAGCTGTCGCAGCACCGAAGAAGGGTGAACCACCTGCTGATGCGGGCACTACGCTGATGATCGGAACGTTTCGGATAGCCCTCGATGCGCTGACGCCTGAGCTGTACACGGCTGCCAAGGGGACGATGGCCGAATCGGGACAAGGGATATTGATAAAGTCAGAGCTGACAGGCGGCGTATGGGTTTCAGCCGATCAAATGATTAATTTGCAGGCCTTGGAAAATCCGAAGGGCGACGCCGTCATAGGGTCGGAGAAGCTGGCTTCATTTAAGCTGACGGTTGAGGTAAGTCCTAACGGACAGCTGGCCCCACTGCTTCCAGCAGCACAGATGAACGTCGAGCTGGAAACTTTGAAAAAGGAGCAGGAGCAGCTCAAGGTGGACAAGGAAAAGGCGCTTGCAGCGAATAAGGCTGCCGATACCTTGGAGCTCTCTATAAAGCTGAAGGAATCCGAGGCAAAATCTGCCTTCATACAGGCTTTGTTAAGCGGAAATCAGCTGGAAGCGCTCAAGCAGGTTGCGCTGTTGAATAATCCGGAGGCGCTAGCCAAGCAGCTGGAAGCTGACGTTGCAGCCGCTGGTACCCTGCAGAATGGCGGTAGTGGAGGAACAGGGACCACAGGGGGTACAAACACTGGTGGAACCGCAGGTACAACTGGAAATTCGGGAAGTGAGGCAGGCAGTGGGGCAACTGGAGGCTCTTCCGGTGGTAGCAGCGGAGCAGCACCCGGTGGTACCGGAAACGGAGCAGGAGCAGGCACTGCTGCGGGTGCAGGTAGCGTGGCTCAGCAGGCTGCACTAACGCACCGTCAGGAAGAGCTGGAGCTACTGGTGAAGCAGGCCATAACCTCGGGTGACGCCCGGGCTGCAGCCGCACAGCTGACTTCGCTCATGGATACAGCTGGCAAGCTGGCCATATTGGAAAGCGGAAGCGCAGATACTATGCAGGCACTGCAGGATGCGCTTATCAAGCTGCAGGAAGCGCAGCAAGCGGCTCAAGGACAGAAGGACACAGGCAAAGTCGAGCAGCTTGAAGGCTCAATTCACTCTTTAAACCTGATGCTTCTGACCGTACAGAAGGAAGCTCTCTTTGCCAAGCTGGATACGATTAACGGGCTATCTGCGGAGCTGCTGAAGGATGCGCAAGGGAACTTGTCGGCAACGGCGCAGCTGCCGGCAGCTCTGCTGGAGCAGCTGGCAGCAGAAAGCAAACAGACGATTGCACAGATTGGCCAAATTGAGCTTGCCAAATATACGCCCGAACAGATGCAGGAGCTTACGTCAGCCACTGCGGAAATTGAACAGTCCTGGGGAGCACATGCACGGATTTTCCCGATAGAAAGTGTCATTTCGCCCAATTTAGTAGTCTCTTTTTCCGCTCCTCCTGTTATAATGAATGAAAAGGTATTTTTACCAGTAAGACCTGTTTCCGAAGCATTCGGAGCTATGGTGATGTGGGATGCTGAACAGCATTCCGTAACGATCAGTCTGGATAACACAACGATAGTTTGCAGCATAGATAATCCGGTCGGTTATGTTGATGGAGAGGCTGTTGCTCTGGAGACCATGCCCGTTATGATAGCGGGGAGAACCTATGTGCCGCTGCGCTTTGTAGCGGAGCTGTTGGGCATGCAGGTAGATTGGGATGACGGTACGAAAACCATTCGGATTTCTGCCGATTAGGACAAGCGAAGGCTTGCGAAATCGAGGCGATGAAGAACGATGAAGAAATGGGTAGTAGCTCTGCTGCTCACAGTGCTGATTGTGGCTTCAGGTTATGTTGTATACCAAAAAAGCGACGTTATGACAAGCTCACCCTGGCAGCGTAATGTGCCTTTGGGCAGTATTTCCAAAGCGATAACGGATAAGCAGAACAACCTCTATGTGATTCATAACTCGAAGAAAAGCATTGTTAAGCTGGACCCGCAAGGGACTGTCCTCTATACCATCAAGACGAATGATACGCTTAGCGACATTCACAGCTTCAACGGACTTGCAGTAGACAACGAAGGCAACCTGTATACGAGTAAAATGACGCTGGACCCTTATGGGCTTGCCGTCAAGTCGGAGCGGATCGTTCGATTCTCTCCAACGGGTCAGGAGGAGGACAGTTTCTTTCCTCTGAGTTATTCCAATCCTGCAGAGGCGAAGCGATTCAGGTATGGCAGCTTGAAATCGTTGGATGTGCAAAATGATGTATTGACCTTCTTTGTCGAGAATGGTGACAAGGTAACCATGTATCGGATGCCAACAGGAGGGGAATTGGGAGCTACACCTCAACCTGCCGGTTCCTGGCAGCTGCCCGCTGGTAAGTTTGTGGCTGGTGTTGTTGGCAATAGCGCCAATCTGGTCTATATCACAGCACGCAGTGGTGAAATATACCGCATTAACGATGGGGGGCAGGCCGAGCAGATTTATCCTTTAGCAGGCGTCGATCGAACCCGGAGGAACTTCCCTGAGCAGCTGCAGCTCGATAAATCAGGGCGTCTGGTGTATATCGACTACAATGCTCAAGCGGTAAGCAGACTGGACCCGGCACAGCCTTATGTGATCGAAGCGTTGTTAACAGTGGAAAAAGCGAATCAGCAGGGGATCGATTTATCCTTCGAGGATATGACCAGCATCAGTGTAGGTGCGGACAACGGATTGATCACCATGCACGAAAAGCAAATTATTCGCCAAAATCCGGATGGAACGATCCAACCGCCGATAGTGGAAGGAAGTTATGCTTCTTCACAAATATTTTATAAATGGTTGATTTGGGCGATTGCGCTGGTCGGAGTGCTGCTGCTCGGCTTCGCGATCAGACTGTTTTACATACATATCATGCTTCGTCGTATTTCTTTGATGCTGAAGCAGATGATGGTGTTCATTCCGATCATTGTCGGTTCGATGATTTTGTTATCCTATTTTATTTACACCGATTTTACGGAAAAAATGGAGAACGAAACATTGAGCGAGCTGTCCTTGCTGGCGCGAAACGGTCGTAATCTGATCGATGGCGACAAGCTGGAACGGATGAATTCCCCGCTGGATTACAAAACCGCCGATTATAAGGTGTTCCGCCAAAAAATGGATTCGATCTTTGAGGATACCGGAGACAATGATGACGGGGGATTCTATAAAGCGCTGTATAAATACGAGAACGGTACGATATACCGGATGATTGAAGATGCGGACGATGTAAATATGTTCAATCCGTTCCCCAAAACGCCGAAGAACACGAGGGTCGTGGAGCTCGGTACCGTGGAGACGGATCAATGGCAGGATGATACCGGATTTTGGATGTATGCAATTGGTCCTATATTTAACAGCTCTGGCAAAGTTGTCGGTGTGTTTGAAACAAGTAAAAACATGGAGGGTATTTTGCAGCATCGCCAAAAGATTTTACGCAATATTATCCAAACGATTGCCGTTATTACTGTGGTGCTGCTGGCGATTGTGCTGCTAACCTCTTATTATATTCTTTCCTCCATTCGCAAGCTGCGTAATTCGGCAGTCGCCATTTCCAAAGGAAATTGGGAGACAGTCGTTGATATTCGCACACGGGATGAAGTTGCCGACCTCGGGGACAGCTTTAATGTGATGGCTGCGCATATTCGCAGCTACATTGCCAAGGTCACTCGGGTAAGTGAAGCGTATTATCGGTTCGTACCCCAGCAATTTTTGAGGTTTCTGGATAAGGACAGTATTCTGGATGTCGAGTTGGGCGATCAGGTTGAGCAGGAAATGGGCATTTTGACCGTTAATATTCGCTCATTCTATCTGTTATCCAAGAGGTTGACACCCGAGGAAAATTTTAACTTTGTGAACTCGTATTTAAATCGTTTTGGTCCATTTATCCGCAATAATGATGGGATGATCAACAAATATCAGGGCGCCGGCTTTATGGCTCTGTTCCCCAAGAGATCAGATGAGGCGCTGCTGGCGGGCATTGGAATCATCAAGGAGCTGGAGATTTATAATGCACACCGGGCCAGCTGCAATTACGCACCGATTGACATGGGAATAGGGCTGCACAAGGGTCCGCTTCGACTCGGTATTATCGGAGAGGAGCAGCGGCTGGAGGGCAATGTCATATCCGATGATGTTTATCTGGCCAGCGTATTGGAAAAAATCACCGAGCCGTTAGGTGCGAGCATTCTCGTTTCCAGCTACATTATCGACTCGCTTCAGGCCAAAAGCAGCTTTCAATACCGCAACCTTGGGCTGATCCGGATTGAGGGGAAGGATGAGCCGCTGCAGCTGTATGATGTTTATCAAGGTGAGCCGGATACGCTGAGAGCGTTGAAGGAAAAAACAAAGACAAAGTTTGAGCAGGCGATATCCTTGTATCAGGTCGGACGTTTTTATGACGCAAGAGAGGCGTTCCTCCAGGTGATCAAAGCAAATCGCCAAGATAAAGCTGCCAAGCTGTACTTCTATTTATGTGATGAATACTTCCAGAATGGTACAACCGAGGATTGGAATGGAACCTTGTCCGTCTCTTAGTCTATTAGAATGGAGCAATCGATCATGAGTAAGGTCATATTTCAGGTGCATGCCATGCAAAATGAGAGGGACGCGGAGCGAGTCAGCCAATTTTTTCTCTCCAAGGATGCTTTTGATGATCAGAACCATACGCCAGGGGAGCTTGTGCATTTTAGCAAATGGCCGCGAGAAAGTTTGCAAATTCCGAACCATCGGCATTGGTATGTGGAGAATGAAAACGAGCAAATTATCGCTGTCATCAGTACACGGGAAAACGAACACAGAACGGGCGGTTATTTGTGGGACTATCTGGTTGTACATAGGGAATACCGCAACCTTGGGATTGCCAAGCAGTTGTATGAAACCATGCTTGAATTTATAGAGCAGCAGAGCGGGCGTTACATCTTGACTTATACATGTGATCTGCCCCAATACGCCTCCGTGCAAAACATGTTCGCTAAGCTCGGATTTCAATTGATTGGCAATTATCCCAACTATTATTATGAGGGTGAAGCCAGGCTTGCTTATTGGAAAAAGCTTTAGCCATACACCGAAACCACTCTGCAGATCACACACGGCAGGCAAGACAGATTATATAGGATTGGACTTGATGATGTGGCTGGTACTTTATTCCGATTACTTGGGCTGCGTACAGAGGACTCGCGTAAGCTTTGGGTTATGCTGCCGGTCTTTTATTTTGCCGGTATTGCAGAGTTATTAAGCTATACGGCTTTTATGGCACTTTTTAATCAAAGGTTTGGTGTGCAATTTCTACCATTTGTGTACATTGCAGAAGCGATTATTATGCCGCTTGAGGGCTGGCTGCTGGCCAAGCTGGCGGAAAAGCTGCCGAAGGCCAAGCTGATGCGAACGATGTACCTCCTGATGACAGGGGTCCTGCTGGTCAATGGGCTGATCCTGATTGGCTTTAAAGCAGGAGGCTGGGATTACCAATGGTATTATCCGATCCTGTTTATTTCGTCGAACTTTGTCGTTCGCCAGCTGACGCTGCTGCTGTGGAGTACAGCATTTGACCTCTGCCCGACTCAACAGGCCAAGCGGTTAATGCCGATATTCGTCGGAGCGGCTACTGTAGGCGGGATAACCGCCGGTTTTATTGCCCAGCAGGTCGGAAGATGGTCGGGGACAGAGGTTGTCTATATGCTGGCACCCTTGTTCCTGTTGATTGGTTTGTTTAATTTCCGTAAGGCGATAGCCAGGTATCTGGTCCCCTTAACCCTTAAAGATGACAAGCAGCTGCATAAGCAGGAACCGGCTGTCCAGGGAGAAGCATCGGCTTTATCCGGCCATTACTATAAACAGTTGATAAAAAGTCCGTTTCTGCTATGTGCTGTAGGTTTGATGACCTTAATGCCGGCTCTCTATTTTTTAATGGAGTACCAATATTTCACGACCACTGAAAAGGCGTTCCCGATCGAACGTGATTTGACAGCTTATTATGGATTGATCATTACGATCCAATTCTCGGCCTCGCTGCTGCTCCAGACGTTCTCGGGACGGTTAATGAATTGGCTGGGCGCCAGCAACATGTTGTTGGCTATATCGATTGTGTTTATGTTCGGCTTCGGCCTATCGGCCTTATTTCTGGGTACGGGTTACGCACTGGCTGTCGTGTCAGCGACCTATGCACTGTTTTATATTTTACTTTATTATACGGCTGAGCCCTGCTACCAATTGTTTTTCAAAATGCTTCCGATTAATCAGAGGGATGGCATTCGGTATGTATCACAAGCGATTGCGGCATCCGGCGGTATATTGCTGGGTGCATTGCTATCGCTCCTGCATTCCAAAGGGATTTTAAGTCTGGATTCCGTTGCGATAATCGGTGTGGTTGTCGCCTTATTATTGATTGTAATTGCCTGGTTCGGACGCAGCTTGTATATTAAGGAATTAATCAAAAGCGTGCAGTCCTTTCAAGCCGATTTTTCGGAAATGGCTGTTGCCTTTCTGGGAGGTATGCGCAGCACGAAAATGCTGCAGGGGGTGTTGGAGCATCTCCATAATCCAAATGATTATGTGCGCGAGGTTGCGCTTGAATTAATCGGCAAAGCGAAAGATTCCTCTTACCTGCCAAGACTGGTCAAGCTCGTTGACGACCATAATCCGCGTATTCGTGTGGCTGCTCTGCGTGCGATGAGCTTGCAAAGGGCAACGATCCAGGAGCTGGTGCAGGTGGCTTCCCTGCTGGAGGATGAAGAAGTCGATGTGAGGGTTGAATGTGTGCGATTGATAGCCAGAGCCGGGCACATGCAAAGTCAGGCGCATTATTTTATCCGGCTGAAGCTGTTGGATACGCATCCCCGGGTCGTCGCAGAAGCGGTCAAGGCGCTGTATGCACTTGGCAGTGAAGAAAGCTTCTCCGCGTGTGATGAAGCCATTATTAAGCTGCTGGATAACGGTGGGGATTGGGCCGTGTATGGCTGCCGTACGGTTGCTGATTTAGGCTTGTCGAGCTACAGCGATTGGGTCATGTCGCTATTGGAGGATCAACGGCCGGCAGTTCGGGTAGCTGCTGCGCAGTGCCTGGGCAGACTGCAATATGATGAAGCGATCGGCTCATTGCTTCCGATGTACCCGATGGCTGACCAAGAGATGCGTAAAGCGATTATCCAGGCACTTATCGATATGGGGGACAAAGGTATTGCCGCGCTAATGGAAGGGCTGCAGTATCCGAATCCTTTTATATGGGACGCTTGTGTCGCCGCACTCGCCCATCTGCTTGACGAGGCCCGAATCCGTGAAACCTTGGTTGACTCATGCATTCAGCGTCTGCAAGGCTCCAATCAGGACAGGGTGCTGTCAGCTGCCATAGCAAAGCTTAAGATGGAAGGTTTGGCGGAGCTGGCCGAGCAGCGATTAAATGAAATTCGCGATGTTATATGTGATGCGGCGTGGGTTGTTCTGGCGAAGCTGGCCGATGAAAGAGTTGTTCAGGTTGTCCGGGAAAGTGTCCAGGATAAGGACGAAGAAATTCGCGAGAACGGCCTTGAGGTGTTGGCCGAAGGACTCGGGGATCGCAAGCTCGCCTATGCTCTGCTCGATATGCTGAAGACCTCAATGGACGTGTTAGACCACGGAGAAATCGCTGATCCGAGAGCTGTGATTGAACAGGCTGGTCTGGGATCGGATGACTGGCTGCGGGATATCGCACAACATGCGTTAAGTGAGGAGGAGCAAGTCGTTATGCCGAATGAGAAGAAGCTGTTAACGATGCTAGACAAGGTGCTATTTTTGAAGCAGGTTTCCTTATTTTCCAATGTATCCGTCGATGAGCTTGGTCTCATTGCCGGCATTACACAAGAGCAGGTATTTCCTGATCAGGCACTGCTGCTGCGTCAAGGGGAAGCGAATTCTAACGTATACCTCATTGTAGATGGTCATGTGGAGCTTAGCCTGGTAACGAGCAATGGCGGAGAGGGCACCATCGGTGTCTTGGGTGCCAAAGAAGTATTTGGCGAAAGTACGGCATTGGATCAATCCGTATCAGGGGTTACCGCACAGGCGATATTTGATGAGGTTCGCGTGCTGACACTGGGAGGCGAAGGCTTGGCGAGACTGATCCGGTTGTATCCGGAGATAGGCATTGGCTTACTGCATGCATCAAGTGCGCGTGTCCGTCTACTTGAATCGATGCTGATGAAGATGGCATAACCCAATGGAAAGCAGGGGATGTTGTGAGCGGCGAGTGTCAACAAATTGAGCTGACAAATAATCTTGAAGAGCTTGCGCGACTGGAAGCTTGGCTAGCCTCGTGGGCAGAACAGATGTCTGTTGATTCAAAGACGCTGTTTCAGCTTAACCTTGTCTGTGATGAATTGGTTACGAATACGATCCTATATGGCTGTCAATCAGGTGTCGCACATACGATCAGGATTTCGATATGGGTAAGTGTGAATAATATCGAGCTGACGATTATGGATGATGGGATGGCATTTGATCCGCTGTCGCTGCCTTCCCCGGATGTTCGGGCATCTGTGGAGGAGCGCAGGATTGGCGGGCTGGGGATTCATTTTGTCCGGGAATCCATGGATGAAGCTACTTATGAACGAGTCGACAATTTGAACATACTGCACTTGAAGAGAATAGGGTGGAAAACCCGATAGTTACAAATTTTCTATGAAAACTTAAAGCCAATGCTTACAAAACGAGTTTTCTACGAAAACTTTTAGGAGGGAAATAGGGGCATGAATGTAACGGAACGAACGGTGGGCGATATTGCGATTGTTGCTATTGAAGGAAGATTGGATGCCAACACATCGGGGGTGCTGGAAGTCACGTTTGTGCAGCTGGTTGATCAGGGACGGACGAAATTCATATTCAATCTCTCCAAGCTTGACTATGTGAGCAGCGCAGGTCTGCGTATATTACTTGTGGCTGCTAAGAAAATGAAGGCGCTTAAAGGCAGTCTGGCACTGATTGAAATGACTGACAATGTTCGTGAAGTATTTGATATGTCGGGTTTTAGTGCGATTTTCTCGATTTATGCGACTGAGGCTGAAGCGACTCAGGCTTTATCTGAGTAAGCAGAGAGGGATGCCTAGAGGCAGGTGACACAAGCATGGGTGATTTACCATATGGCTGGATGCTAGCGTTCCTGGTTTTGCTGCTTGCTTTGGGGGCTGTTGAATGGAGGCGGCGTACGGCTGAAAGAGAGCTGTCGCGCACTTTGCAGCTTTTTGAAGTCAGCCAGGAGATGAATTCAACGATCTATAAGCAGGATCTATTGCAAAAAATTATGGATACGACATCCAGCGTTACGGATGCAGAGGCGTCGTCGGTAATTCTGGTCGACACAGAAAAAGGGGAGCTGTTCTTCGAGCTGGCGCTTGGGGAAAAAGGTGGCCAGATTCGCGAAATCCGCCTGGCGATGGGTGAAGGTATCGCAGGCTGGGTGGCCCAGTCGGGTGAGTCCGTGAAAATCGATGATGCTGCCAGCGATTCGCGGTGGTCCTCGAAGGTAGCCAATCGGGTGGATTATCCGACACGTAACCTGATGTGTGTGCCCATGACGAATAAAGGTGAAATTATCGGAGTGCTTCAGGTGTTGAATAAACGTAATGGGAAGCATTTTAGTGATAAAGATTTGAAGCTGCTGCAGTCGATTGCATCACCGACCGCAATATCCTTGGAAAACGCGATGCTGTATGAGGCGTTGGAGAAATCGATTCAAGCATTAAAAGATACGGTTGCAGCCAAAGAGCGGATGGAGAGCGAGCTGCGGATTGCGAGTGATATTCAATTGGGCTTCCTGCCACAGCGTGTGACATCGTTGAGATCAATTCCTGCGCTATCGAATGCTGGCCTGGTCGATGATAGCGAGGATGCGCCAACGGCTTCCGAACTGCTGGTAGCGGATTGTGTACGTTCGATGATTCGTCCGGCGAGAGAAGTTGGCGGCGACTTTTACGATTATTTTATGGTTGGAGATTCGAAGCTGTTTTTTACACTCGGGGATGTATCGGATAAAGGGATTCCTGCCGCTTTGTTTATGGCGGTCACCATGACGCTTATTAAAGGTAAGATGAAGGCGAATATGACACCCGGACAGCTGCTAACGGAAGTGAATCGGGAGCTGTACAAGGATGAATCGGCGATGTTTGCAACGATATTTTGCGGTGTGCTGGACATGGTGACCGGAGAATTAATCTACAGCGATGGCGGTCATTGCACCCCCTATACGATTCGTGAGGGTGGAGGTTTGGAGCCGTTGATTGGAGTCAAAGGGCTTCCATTGGGTGTGCTTGAAGATATGGAATATAGCGACAATACAGCCTGCCTGCGACATGGAGAACGCATTCTTTTGTATACAGATGGAATCAGTGAGGCTGAGGATGTACAGTTACAGCAATACGGGATGACGCGCTTGCGGGAGCTTGTGGGTTCGGAGCACCATCTGGCAATGGATGCATTGATGCTGCGGATATTGCAGGATGTTGATTCGTTTACAGCAGGTGCAAAGCAATCTGACGATATTGCGATGCTGCTGATTAAGTGTGTGGGCAAGTGAATCATGATTGAATAGAGTCAGAAATATACGCTCCCATCTCAAGAATATGGTATAGTTGAGTTAACGTATTCAACCAGCAGCGTGTTCATCATAAGATAGATTGTGCTTACGAAGTTAGTTTGCTTCGCAAACTCTAAGGAGGTAAAGCATGCATACCCATCAACCACGTCATCATAGTAAATCCAGCACGGAAGCCACATTACAAAAAAAGACAGCAGCGGCTAAGGATCAAGTAAGTCATTCAGCCACAGCAGGTTCTTCCGAGGCGATGAGCTTGCAAGAAGTAATTGGAAATCGTAATGTGCAAAGAATGCTGGTCGGTGGTTCTGCTGGTAAAATGCCGATTCAGGCGAAAATGACCGTAGGCCCTGTTGGTGATAAGTATGAGCAGGAAGCGGATCAGGTTGCTGGACAAGTTGTACAACAACTTCAAATGCGGTCTGCTGCTGGAGCGATCCAGCGCGAATCGGAAGGCGGCGAGCTGGAAGAGGAAGAGCTGCAGATGAAACCTGAGATCGGAGCGATCCAGCGCGAATCGGAAGGCGGGGAGCTGGAAGAGGAAGAGCTGCAGATGAAGCCGGAGATCGGAGCGATCCAGCGCGAATCGGAAGGCGGCGAGCTGGAAGAGGAAGAGCTGCAGATGAAGCCGGAGATCGGAGCGATTCAGCGCGAATCGGAAGGCGGCGAGCTGGAAGAGGAGGAGCTGCAGATGAAACCGGAGATTGGAGCGATCCAGCGCGAATCGGAAGGCGGCGAGCTGGAAGAGGAAGAGCTGCAGATGAAGCCGGAGATCGGAGCGATCCAGCGCGAATCGGAAGGCGGCGAGCTGGAAGGGGAAGAGCTGCAGATGAAGTCGGCAGGCGAAGGCTTTGATGTGACACCTTCCATTGAGCAGCGAATTCAATCGAAAAGTGGCAGTGGCTCCAAGATGGATGGGAATACCTTATCAGGGATGGAGCAGGCTTTCGGGGCTGACTTTGGAGATGTTTCGATCCATCATGACTCAGAAGCGGGAGACATTAGCAGATCGATTGGTGCTCAAGCTTTTACACAGGGTAAGGACGTATTTTTTGGCAACGGAAAGTACGATCCCGGCAGTCAAGGCGGACAGGAATTGTTAGCCCACGAGCTGACTCATGTCGTTCAGCAAACAGGTGGCTCCAGATCGTAATGAACGAGCGTGAAGATTGAAAATTAACCAGATTGATTGCTATATAAAAGGCGCTTTGGAGTTAACGACAGCCTTTAGCTCCAAAGCGCCTTTTGATTTGCGGTTTAACGTTGCTTTAAGTGCGTGATCAAAAGGTGACTTTTTGAACAACCTCTTTAAGGGTTATCTCTATTGCTGTGGAAACGAATTCATCGACGACGATTGTACTTGTGTATTCGTTTGCGAAGCTTGAATTAATCCATTCATTTGCTGAATCGTTTGTTCAATTCGCTGCTGGGTTTCAAACAGGCGTCTTTTTTGGGCATCAAGCTGGATATCGATTTGGGATTGAGCTTTTTGCAGATCGTCCTGAACTTGCATCAGCTGCTGTTGGGTTTGTCTGATTTGTTGAGTAAAGTTACTCAGACCTGATGAGGTTAACGCTTGCTGGGCTTGCTGCGCCTGCTGCATCTGCTGCATTTGCTGATCTTGCAGAAATTGCTGATAAGATGGATTCATTGGAGCCATGAATGGCAACCTCCCTGTAATGGTTATTGTTTGTAAGCCTGATTTTGCTTCTTTTTCCAATTTGCTCTAATAGGTTGTGATAAAAGGATGTACTTTATACAACCTGAGCATCCTAAGATTGTTCATATGCATAAATATGGAGTAGTTAACTTTTAAAAACATACTTACATTATGTAAGCTGAAGTGCTATACTCAAATAATTAAATATAGGAGTGATTTCAACATGACTACAACAGATCAACAATTATCTACAGAAGAAGTTATTCGTTCGCGCCATTCAGTGCGTAAATATCAACGTGACGTTATTATTCCAGAAGCAGAATGGAATGAAATTCTAGAGCTGGCTCTCAATGCTCCATCGTCATGGAATTTGCAGCATTGGCGTTTTTTGACGATTCAGGAGCAAGCTAATAAGGATCGTTTGCTGCCCATCGCTTATAACCAGCAGCAAGTATCAGATGCGTCAGTAAACGTGGTTGTATTAGGTGATTTGGAGGCTAATCTGGTTGCACCTGCCGTGTTTGAAAAGGCAACTCCGGAAATTCGTGAGATGATGTTGGGACAAATCAATGGTGCCTATGCTAACAATCCATCCCTTGGTAAAGACGAGGCGATCCGCAATGCTTCCCTTGCCGCTATGCAGCTGATGCTGGCCGCCAAAGCCAAAGGGTATGACAGTGTCCCGATGGGCGGCTATAATCCGCAAGCGTTAATTAAAGAATTCAACATTCCTGAGCGCTACATTCCGGTAATGATTATATCCATTGGAAAAGCCGCATCTCCTGGACGTACTAGCGGTCGTCTGCCGATTGAACATCAAGTCATTCAAGAAAGTTTCTAAGTTAAGATATATTCATGAATAAAAGGAGCTTATCCGAATTACGGATAGGCTCCTTTGCTTATAACATAAGAATTTATCAGTTTTCAGTGGAGCTGAAGGATTCTTATGCTTCAAGAAAACCTACCTCTGAACTGCGGTCGCTCATCTTTGAGAGGCCTCGACAGAGGTTTTCTTATTACTATATTTAGTTCAAATAATCTGCTGCTATTCTTACCAAAGGCTGCGGGCTGGTTTCTAGTTATCTACAGCCGCATGGAACTTGTCTGATAGGTGAAACACGGGGATGACGTTTTTTCACTGCGCGTCGCCGACAAGCCAGACAATCTCTTACACAGCGGCTGCGGCCGCTGCTAAATTGGTTGCATACATTCGCACAGAAGTTATCGCATCTTCTACTTCTGGATGTTCCAGCACGTCTTGTTGTGTAATTCATGGCTATCACTCCTCTCTCTATAAATTATGTAAATCATAGAGGAGAGGCGTGGACGATCAACAGGGAAATAGTGTCCAAAATATAGCGGCATATTAAAGTTAATTAATATAACAATTAAAGTTATGAAAAGTGACATAAAGTTATTGCAAATTTGAATGCTCAAGGCGATAATGAAATCACATCAATGAATTAGGCTGAAATATAGGAAGTTTATGATGTCGAAAGCATCAATTTAACTGGATAGTGAGTCATAAATTGCATGGAGTGGTAATAAGTTGTTAGCTATAGTAAAAACAACGTGGATATCACAAGCAGGTAGGACGTATCGAAGCGATTTACACAGCTGCTCCATAAAGAAAAGGTTGGGGGGTGTAAAATGATTGAATTTCGTGGGGTCAACAAGCATTATGGGAAGTTTCAGGTTTTGACGCAGATTGATTTAACGATTGAAGCGGGTGAAGTAGTCGTGGTTATCGGACCGTCAGGTTCAGGTAAAAGCACGCTGCTTCGCTGTATCAATCGTCTGGAAACGATCACTGACGGACAATTAATCGTAAATGGCACCCAACTCCATGACAAACATGCAGATGTTAATAAGCTGCGTCGTCATATCGGCATGGTATTTCAGCATTTTAATTTGTACCCTCATATGACAGTTATTGATAATATTACTTTGGCACCGATCAAGGTGGCAGGAGTCAGCAAGCAAGAAGCGCTTCAAACGGCTATGCATTACTTGGACAAAGTGGGGATTCCCGAGAAGGCTAATTCTTTTCCATCCCAGCTGTCCGGTGGGCAGCAGCAGCGAGTAGCGATAGCCAGAGGACTTGCGATGAAGCCGCAAATTATGCTGTTTGACGAGCCCACCTCAGCATTGGACCCGGAGATGATCGGAGAAGTATTGGATGTTATGAAAAGTTTGGTTCATGAAGGGATGACGATGGTTGTGGTTACCCATGAGATGGGATTTGCTCGTGAAGTGGCAGACCGGGTCGTATTCATGGACCAAGGACAGATTCTGGAGGAAGCGCCGCCGGACGCATTTTTCTCCAATCCACAAGAAGAACGAGCGCAGCTATTTCTAAGTCGATTACTCCAACACAACTAACTGGAATGAGGGGGATTATGGATGATGATGAAAAAGAGCTGGATGACGTTTACGTTAATGCTTGGTTTGGCAGGGATGGTAATGACAGGCTGTGGAACGAAGACAGATACTCCAACGAATCAAGGTGCGGGTACAACGACTCCGACTGCACCTGCTGCTCCGGCTGGTGAAGCTCCAAAATCCACAGGCAGCAAAACACTCGACGATATTCAAAAGCGTGGGAAGCTGGTTGTGGGTGTCAAATATGATACGAAGCTGTTTGGTTTGAAGGACCCCGGAAGCGGTAAAGTAGAGGGCTTTGATATAGATATCGCCAAGGCATTAGCCAAAAAAATTCTTGGTGACGAGACGAAGCTGGAGCTCAAGGAAGTGACCTCCAAGACGCGTATTCCTCTGTTGAAAAACGGGGACATCGATATGATCATCGCAACGATGACGATTACCGAGGAGCGTAAGCAGGAGGTTGAATTTTCTGATGTGTACTTTAAAGCGGGACAATCACTGTTGGTCAAAAAGGGCAGTCCGATTCAAAGCGTGGCAGATGTGAAAAAAGGTGTGAAGGTGTTGGCCGTTAAAGGCTCCACATCTACAGATAATATTAGAGCCAAGTCCCCGGAGGCAACTGTATTGGAATTTGAAAATTATCAGGATGCATTCACGGCCTTGAAGGCCGGACAGGGAGACACGCTGACTACCGATAATGCGATATTGTACGGCATGGTGAAACAGGATCCCAATTATCAGGTAGTCGGTGGAACATTTACAGATGAGCCTTATGGGATGGCCATTCGCAAAGGCGATACGGGCTACGTTACTTATGTAAATGACTTTTTGAAAGCAATGAAGTCAAGCGGAGACTACGATAAGCTGTATGAGCAGTGGATAGGTGAAAAGCCAAGTAAATAAAGGTTGTTTGGCGATAGGATGAGCGGCCTGCATGGATGGCTGTTCATCCTATTCCATTTCGTATCAAGGAAGGAGGTTGGACGATGGACAAATTCCTTAGCTTCAGCATATTGATCAAATACTGGGACATGTATCTGGAAGGTTTTTTGAATACGCTTCAGGTAAGTCTGATTGCCTTGGCTGGCAGCTTTATTCTCGGTACCTTGCTGGCCGTTATGCGGATATCCCCCGTGAAGCCGCTCAACTGGATCAGTACGGCCTTTGTTGAATTTATCCGCAATATTCCACTCATTCTGATTGTCTTCTTATTTTTTCTGGGCCCGTCCTCATTGGGTGTACCGATGAGCGGCTTTGTTGCCGGAACGTTGGGCCTTACGATATATACCGCAGTCTTTATTGCTGAGGCCGTCCGTGCAGGGATTCAGGCGGTTCCCAAAGGGCAAACGGAAGCGGCACGTGCTTCGGGCCTGACTTATGCACAAACGATGCGGTTTATCGTACTGCCGCAAGCCTTGAAGATTGTTATTCCTCCAATCGGCAACCAGTTTTTGAATCTGGTCAAAAATTCATCGGTACTTAGCGTCGTCGCTGGACTGGATTTGATGTATTATGCCGACCTGATTTCCACCAAAACGTTTGTCGTCTTCAGTGTTTACATATTTGTTGCTTTGTTTTATTTGATCATTACGATCCCTTTGAGCCTGGGTCTCGCTTACCTGGAGCGTAGAATGGCCAGGTCCCATTAAGCTGATGAATATGCGTTGGAGGTGAACGTGAATGAACTTTGTCGGTGCTTACACCTGGGAGCATATTCGATTTATGCTAACAGGGCTTGGAATCACTTTACAGGTGGCGCTTATCGCAATTGTATTCAGTTTTATTATAGGCTGTTTCTTAGGCACAATTCGTTACACAAAGCTCCCTGTGATTTCTCAGTTGACCGCAGTGGTGGTAGAAATCATTCGTAATTTGCCGCTGCTGCTCATCATATTTTTCACCTTTTTTGCTTTACCGGAGATCGGAATTAAGCTAAGTGTGATGAATGCGGCGATAGTTGCGTTGACGGTGTTCGAGGCTGCCATGATCTCGGAGATCGTGCGCAGTGGTTTGAATTCGATTGATAAGGGTCAAATTGAAGCGGCTCGTTCATCAGGTCTTACCTACCTACAGACGCTGCAGCATATTGTATTGCCTCAGGCTTTGCGGCGGATGGTGCCTCCGATGGTCAGTCAATTTATCTCATTGTTAAAGGACACTTCGCTGGCCGTCGTGATTTCGCTTGGAGAGCTGATGCATAATGCCCAAATTATTAATGGACAGGATGTCAATTTTGTAGTGCCGATTCTACTATTGGCTGCTGTCATGTATTTTATAGTGAACTTTGCACTGTCCCTGCTGGCTCGCCGGCTGGAAGCGCGTCAGGTGTAATAGCCGCATTGACAATGACAATGCTAGTACTGGATACCCTATGGAACATCAAATAACCACGGAAGGGCTTTAGAGCCGATCATCCGTGGTTGCTGCTAGTTGTGCTGCCATGTGCCAATAAAGCGGCTCTATTCGCTATGCCCATGCCCCGCGGCGGAATAGAGGCTCCCGAATTCCATCGGCAGTTTCACCATCAATATCAAGCTCCGCCGAGCCAATCATAAAATCAACATGGGTCAGGCTGCTGTTCGCTCCATGAAGGGCGAGTTCTTCCTTGCTCATCACCGTACCTTCCTTGATACAGAGCGGGTAGGCACTGCCGATAGCCAGGTGGGAGGAGGCATTTTCATCAAATGCTGTATTATAGAAAATGACGTTCATCGCGGAGATCGGCGATCCGTGCGGCACCAGAGCTATCTCCCCAAGGAAATGCGAGCCTTCGTCGGTTTCGATTAATTGCTTCAGCGTTTCGTAGCCCTCTTCTGCGGTGAAGCTGACAATTCTGCCTTTATCGAAGGTCAGTGAAAAACGGTCAATCAGATTGCCATTCACATTCAGCGGCATCGTGCTGCTTACTTTGCCATGAACCCCTTCTTTTAACGGGAGTGTGAATACTTCCTCGGTTGGCAAATTCGGAACGAAGAAGGCGCCCTGCTCGTTGTGAATGCCGCCAGCAACCCATTGATGCGCTTCGGGAAGCTCGATAGTCAGATCGGTGCCAGGAGCTTTATAATAAAGCTTTTTGTAATTTTTATCATTTAAAAAAGCCATACGTTCCTGAAGCTGTCGAATATGCTCCTCCCAAGCGCTAATCGGGTCCTCACGGTCGAGACGTGTAGCTTGAAATATATATCCCCACAATTTATCGATGGCTTCATCTGGCGACAGCTCGGGAAATACTTTGGTAGCCCAGGATGGGGTTGGGACCGAAACGATCGACCAACTGACTTTACCCGCTTGCAGGAACGTACGGTATTCCTTCATTTCGTTCATCTGCGTCTTACTGGCCAAGGCAATCTTACCCGGATCAATATCCTTGAGCAGCTCCGGATTCGGGGCATACACCGTTAAGAAAGCAGCGTCCTGCCGGGCCATTTCGGCAAAGCCCTCCGCCTTCCAGGTTGGAAATTGCTTAAATGACTCATCCCTTGCATGTAAAAAGCGAATGCGCCGCAGCGACTCATCGTCCCATTCCACCAATACCTGCCATACTCCTGCCTGATAAGCCTTTTGGGCAATCGTCCTTACAAAATCAACCGCGGCAATCGGTGCGAATACAACGAGTGTCTGCCCCTCGTGAATATTCAAGCCTACCTTTAAAGCCAATTCAGCATACTTTTCCAGCTGTGCGGCAAAATCTCTCATGCTCGATCAACCTCCCTTTGAACCTGCCTCTACATATAAATGATTATACGGCATCTTCCGCTTCAAATACGAATCCGGCGGATGGGTCACGGGTTTGAGGGGGTCATTCTGCTAGCAAGCAGGGGTGTTTCCCGCTAGTAATAAATGGTAATATAAAGGTAGGATCAGCGTGTCTCAGTATTCCTGCTGCATATCCATCGAGGGGGAGTCGCATGATTGGCAATGTACATAAAGCATTATGGGTTTGCTCTAGCGGTGCGCCCATTCTTATCGCTTTTTCCGCTGCCTGGGTATTGGGCAAATCAACGTATATGCTGCCTGTCATCTTTGTATTTGTTGCGGTAGGGCTCATTGTACTGGCATTGGTTTCTTTCCATAGGATGAAAAGCAGATTGGCTGTCATAACAGTCAGAGTGAAGAAGGTCACACCTAACGATAAAATCATGATCCAATATGCACTTTCCTATGTATTACCGTTTACCAGTATCGTCTGGGATAAAATCAATCCTTTTATGTCGCTTGGTATTTCTGTTGTTGTGTTAGTTGTTCTGCTGCTGGCCCATTCACCAACAGCCAATCCGTTGTTGTTTTTTATAGGCTATCATTTTTATGAGATTGAGACGGAGAATGGTATTGGCAGCTACACGGTAATGTCCAGAAGGACTATTCGCAATAAGGACGAGCTGACAAATGTCATTCGGATTACGGAATACTTATTGCTTGATCGATCGGGGGGAAGATGAATGTTCGAAGGTCAGTCTCTATTTGTTATGCTCCAGCAGGAGGAAGAGGCCATTCAGGTTTATCGCATTGAGACCACGCAGCAGGCGCAAGTGGAGGTCGGCCTATTGTTGAGTGATGCCGCCGCCGTATTCGTTAACCATAAGCAGCCGATTGCTTTCGATGGCGGTTACAAGCCTGAATATGATGAAATGCTCGTGATTCCCGGATTTAAGCTCAGTTCACAAATTGTTCAGGCCTTGAAGGACCCGATCGGTGTGGCCGCATTTATTCCCGATCCCAAGCAGCAGCCGGTGATCAAAGCTATATTTACCGGCAGACACACAGTCGTAAACGGAAAAGAGCAGCTTGTGGTCGCTTTTCAAAAATTTCGCAAGGAGCAATACATCACAACGAGAAAAGGAATCAGCCTGTTTCACAGTAAAGAAACATTTACGATGGATGACCGATTTGGTATTTGTATTACGGATGCTGTAGATTGTGTCGTGGTCAATGATGAGCTGCGCTTTTCGTCCTTCTTTTTCGCCCGCCAGGTGTTCGATCTTTCTGAATATTTCCGTGAAGCGACAGATACGGATGTGGAAAGCTTTATGAAGCACTCGAAAATCAACATCGAGGATGCCAGCATTTTTAAAATAAACGCGGATTCCTGGGTACGGAGAAAAATTGCCATCATTGATGAATCGCGCATTCTTGATAAATATAAGGTGACGGAAATTAAACATAAGGCGCAGGCATTCGGGTTGACCATCACCGCTGTTAAAAACAAAATCCATTTCCCCAATGATAAAAAAGAGCTGAAAAATATATTAAAATTTTTGGATGATGAAATCTATAAAGGTGTATTCTCTGAACAAATTTTACAAACAAATTCAAAACGTAAAGCCGAAATTTAATCGTCCGTCCGTCAGATGTAACCACGGCCTCTTTTTATATTCAAAATAACGTCAATTGAACAGGTTCTGTACTTGCGGCAGCTTCATCAGGAACGCTCGGAGCTTGGGTTGTGATCGCCATGTACTTGTGATTGGTCATCTTGTGCTCCAGCAGGCAGGCATCGATCTTACTCATTATCGGCTCCCGGTAGGAGGAGGGGGCGTAAGCGGCGCTATGATACAGCTGCGCGTAGCGTTCGGTCAGCTGCGGATAATGCTGCCGGAGTGTTTGGAAGAACCATACCTTGACTGCCGCTGTGCTTAAGCGTAAATAGGATGGCATGATGAACTGGGCTCCTGCTTGTGCAGCAGCAGCAATCAGCTTTTGCAAATCGGCTTCGCTATCGGTTATATAGGGCAGGATCGGTGCGATGAATACGCCTGTCGGTATCCCCTCCGCAGTAAGCCTCTCGACCGTGTCCAGACGTTTGGCGGGCGAAGGCGTGGACGGTTCGAATTGCCGCCAGACCGTGTTATTCAACGTACTGATGCTGATATTAATGGAGATGATGGGGAGCTTCCGCAGGAGATCCAGATCCCTTAGAATTAGTGGAGAGCGTGTAGTGATCGAGACCGGAATTTGAAACTCGGCCAATACCTCCAGACAGCCGCGAGTCAGCATCGCCTTGCTTTCGATCTGCTGATAAGGATCTGTAGCTGTACCGATAGCAATCGGCTCCCAATTGACGACACGTTTGCCGCCGCGCAAGCGTTTTTTTATTTGTGCTCTGAGCACAGAGGGTGCATCCGACTTCATAAAGATATGGTTTTGAAACGAGTCGTCTGCCGCAATACCGAGAAAAGAATGGGTTGAGCGCGCATAGCAAAAGCTGCATCCATGCTGGCAGCCGCGATACGGATTAATGGACCAGTCAAAAGGCATCGACAGAGCTTTAACCCGGTTGAGTATGGTTTTGGCCTGCATGGGCTCGTAGCGTACTTTGGGAGGTTTGGTCGTAGACATTTTAGTCAATCACCTCAATAAATGGGAATGTATGTTCTTATTTTATCCTAACAGACAGCATCCGGGAAAGCAAGCCTGAGTGGCTATGCCAGACAATGCAGCGGGTAGAGGCATCCGAGCCTCTATATGGTATACTGGGTAATGGTATATTCATAAATGATGGAGGTTACAGGAAAGAATGGAATTTACCAAGGTATTTTTTATTAATATTTGTATACTCACGACGCTTGCTTATATGGCGATGCTTGTTCATAAATATGTGCTTGTGGAAGCTTCGGGATCTTTAAAATATGGGCTGTCTGTGCTCGCCGCAATCGGAGCCGGGTGGGCAACAATGATGTTTGGACTTAATATCGGACAAGACATCATATTCGATTTACGATTTATGCCTCTTATCATATGCACGCTGGCGTATTCTCAGCCTGTGACGCTGCTGATCATTGGTGCCGGAATTGGAGTTGCCAGACTATCCTTCGGGATCAGCGATGCGGCCTGTGCTGGCTTCTGGAACATTCTGATCCTGGGTCTACTGTGCATGCTGCTGAATATCGTATTGAGGCGGGTACGATGGAGCTACATAACAAAGATGATGCTTGTGATTGTTACGGTTAATTTGGTGTATTGCATCAACATTGGAATATTGGGTGTCATACCGGCTTTTCAATATTTCTCGGTTACATTTCCAGTTACGTTTCCGATCAGTTTGCTATTAAGCTTCTTTTTTGCGTTTATGCTTTATGATTTTCAGGTTGAAAGGCGCAGAGTCGTAGACATTCAGGTCGCGCATTCGGCGCTTCAAAGGCAGACGGACGAACTGTTGGAAACACGTAAGGACGTTGAGCAAAAAGCTAAACAGCTGCTGCTGGCGTCACAATACAAATCGGAGTTCCTGGTTAACATGTCACATGAGCTGAGAACACCGCTGAATAGTATTATTTCATTATCGCAAATGATTCGTGAGGAGGAAAAGCGTAAGGAAGAGCATGAAACCGCCGATTACGCCGAGATCATTTATGGTTCCGGACAGGAGCTGCTGCAGCTGATTGATGATATTCTGGACTTATCCAGGGTCGAAGCGGGACGGATGGAGATTGTGTCCGAGGATGTGATCGTCAGCGAGATTGCGCACGTGCTGCAATTCCATTTCCGCCATATTGCTGAGCAAAAGGGGCTTGACTTTATTATCTATATGGCACCTGATGTCCCGGCAGTCATTCGAACGGATGCAATGCGTTTACAGCAAATTCTGCGTAACCTGCTATCCAATGCTTTTAAATTCACATCGGAAGGACGTGTGCTGCTGGATATTCGCAAGGCAGTATGCACGAATGATGATACAGCAGGGGAATGGATCGCTTTTACCGTTTGCGATACGGGGATTGGGATTAAGGAAAGCATGCAGGCGGCGATCTTCGAAGCGTTCCAGCAGGCAGATGGTTCGATCAGCCGTAAGTATGGAGGCACAGGGTTAGGATTGTCGATCAGCCGTGCGATGACAGAGCTGCTTGGTGGTAATTTAACTGTGGACAGCAGGGAAAGTGAAGGAAGCGCCTTTACTTTATATTTACCGATTCGTGGAGATCATTAAGGGTGGCTGCTTCAAACCTGATTTGAATGGGTAATCATTGCTAACTGGCTATAAGGCAGTTGGTATACATACATAAGCAAAGGCATAAAAAAGTGGAGGGGGCTGGTGGAGCATCGCTCTTTTGGAGTGATGCAAGCTTTCCGCTGCCGTCTGATGAACAAGGCATAGCTCTGTTCATCATGAGGTTTTGGGCCTCATTATAGGGTGGAACCATGTAAAATACGGTACCCCCGAAGGAGTTACAACTATAAAGAGAATTAAAGGAGATGTGAAATTGATGAAGCTTGTGAAAACCAAATTAGCATTGCTCATACTCTGTATGGCCTTGATGCTCCCAACCTTGGTGGCTGGAGCAGCACCTGCCAGTAATTCCATTACAGCTGCTTCTGATCTGCGTGTAGGCTTTGGACAACTGCTTGGGGAGCATGCCTTGCTAGCTGTACTTGCCATGCAAAAAAATTATGACAAAGCAGTCGATTACAGCGATACAGCCAATCTTCTGAGCAAAAATACGGATCAGCTGGCTGCGGCTATTGCATCAGTATACGGTTCAGATGCCGGAGTGACATTTAAATCGATCTGGAGCTCCCATATCGGCTATCTGATTGAATATGTAAACGCTACAGCCATTAAAGATGAAGCTGGTCGTGCAGCAGCTGTGGCGAAGCTGGCTGACTATCGTGTCAAGCAAGCGGCGTTCTTCGCAGTAGCCAACCCGGACAATTTCAAAGCGCCTGCTATTGAGGAAGGCTTGAACATGCATATCGGTCACTTGATTGATTCATTCAATGCTTACGTGAACAAGGATTATGCGGATGCTTACACCAAGGCACGTATGGCTTACAGTCATATGTATGACACAGCGGATATGCTTGCGATTGGCATGGCTACCCAGTACCCTGACAAGTTTTCGAATTCCTCTATTCAATCGACAACGGTCGATCTTCGAGGCACACTGGGCCAGGTGTTAGGCGAGCATGCACTACTGGCGATTGTGGCAATGCAGAAAGGAATTGATGGAAAGCCTGATTTTGATCAGGCCGCAGCTGCACTTGGACAAAATACGGACGATTTGGCTGCAGCTATCGCTGTCGTATATGGTCAAGATTCAGCAGATGCGTTCAAACCGCTCTGGGCTTCGCACATTGGCTACCTCTTTGATTATGTCAAAGCGACAGCAGCCAAGGATTATCTGAGTGCGAAGCAAGCCATGGATAACCTGGATGTATATCGTGAATCTCAAGCGCAATTTTTTGCAAAAGCGAACCCGGACTTTTTTCTCGAAGCTGATATCAGCAAAAGCTTGAAAGAACATATTAATTTCTTGTTGACGGTCTTTGATACGTATGCCAAAAATGAGTATTCCTTTACTTATCCGAATGTAGACATGGCTTATACCCATATGTCCAAAACAGCTGATGCTCTGGCAATTGGTATTGCTGCTCAATTACCGGCTATGTTTCCGCAGGTGCAGCCGCCGATCGTTACCAATAGCGTAGTAACCTTTACCATCAACAGCACCGAGCTGGATGTAAATGGACACAAGCTGACGATGGATGTGACTCCTCTAAGAAAAGAAAACTATACGTATATTCCACTTCGGTATGCTGTCGATGCAGTGGGTGCCACATTAAGCTGGAATGAGGCTGATCGTTCCGCAACGGTGACCTGGAATGGCAACAGTGCAACGTTTTCTCTGGGCTCTGATGTTGTCGTTCACAATAGCGTGAGAAAAATATCCAGTGCAACATTAACACTGCAAGGTGACAGACTTGTAGTTCCTGTTCAGATCTTCGCAGAGGTGATAGGCTGGACAGTGGATCTTGCTGAAGAGGGTAAAGTTATACGTTTGCTGGCTCCATAAGTTTTATTGAACGCATAGTCATATTGATCAGCAATAAAAGCGGGCCTCTTGGCTCGCTTTTTTTCACCACAACGTGTGTGAACCGCATTCTTATAAGTGCGGCTGTGTTCGTATAATTGTACCGTATAGTCCGATACTGAACAGGTGGAGGTGGATTGATTATGACATTTGCAATAGGAGCAGCGGTCATTGTGATCCCGATATTTATGTTCTCGGCAGCCAAATGGAATCGTGGTAACGGAGTCGGGCTTGGCTTCGATTGGCTGGCTATTGTTAGCGGCTGGGTGTTCGGGATTATGGCCGCTGTGAAAATTTATGAAATTAATCGGGATCAGGAGGTCATGATGACGACGATCCATAAACTGTTTGCCGATGTACGCTTTTTGGCCTGCGGCGCTTATCTGGGCAGTTATCTCCTGTATAGACTGATCGCGGTAGCCTGGGAATCGTATCAGGACACGAAGCTGCGCCGCAGCTAATAAGCCGAACATGCAACAAGGCACCCCAGAGGTTAAGCATCTGAGGTGCCTTGTTTATGCTGAGACAGGCCGTTTATTGCATAAAGGGCTTCTTTTCTTTTAACTCGTAAGGCATGGCATCGGGTTGGGTCTGCAGGATCCATTGATCATAGGCATCTTTGAATACATCACAGGTGAACTCATAGACGACAGATTCGGCAGGCGAGATGGTAATGCCGCTTGTCGATTTGATCGCTTTGGATACGGTGAACCCGGCCTCGAACTTGATTTTGGCGGAGGTGTTATCTGCGTTCATGACGATATCCTTAATGACCATGTCGTTCTTTTTGATTCCATCACCACCGGTAAGGGTGACGACGCTTTGAACGAAGCTGCTGCTTTGTGTGACATTATCGATCAGCTTGCGTATCTTCTTTTGCGGGACGTTATCAAAGCTGATTTGCACGGAGCGTTCGGTCTCATCCCAGGCCACATCAGCTCCTGCGGCTTCACTTACAAATCGCAATGGGATAAAGGTGCTGCCATCACGAATAACCGGAGACACTTCTAGAAAATAAGTCGTTTTATTGACGACTGCCGTTGCTTTATTGATAGTCAGCATAATGGTGAGTCCACCCTTGGTTGCTGTTGCCATTTGTTTGTCATTATCCCACGATACAGTAAAGCCGAGCTTTTCAAACAAGACGCGCATCGGCACCATGGTATTGCCTTGTATAATAAAAGGCTGCTGCTCCCACTGCTGTTTTTCCTGCGATATATAGATGGGTATCTGAGGGTTGTCCTGAGCACTAGCCGACAAGGGAGTGATTAGCAACATGCACAGACATAGGCCTATTGATATCCATTGTACATTTTTCAATCTAAGCATCACGGTAAACCTCCTGACTGAATCTTTAAGTTCATTTTCTAGCTGCCGCTGTACGTTTCGGATTTATGAATGATTGCTCTTGAGTTCCTGCTGGGCGTTCTGAAGAGCCTGGATGATCTCGGCCAGCTCCTGCTCGTTCCAGTGAAATGTTATATAATGCGGGACATATCCGCCGCTGTTCACCTCGAGCATAGCTACTTGCTTGACATCGTCCACAACCAGAGACAACTGTTCACTATCATAAATCGGTTTCCATGTCATCCTATAGATCCTCCCGTACACCTATTTATACATCTAAACACAATTCGACACAAGTGACACAAATCCTTTTGGTTTAAATAGTCATAATACGGATGAGAGTGTGAATGGTTTCCCTTTTCGCTGATTTTTTGGTATCTTGGGAGTAGCGGCTTTGTATGGAATTGTAACATTTGGGGAGGAGACAGGCAGGATGGAAGAGATGGACTGGCAGCAACCTACAGGAGGATCGCCTCTCGTTTCTGTTATTATTCCGACGTATAATCGAGCGGATTTCGTGAGTGAGCTGATAGAGTCCTTGTGGAGACAGACGTATCGTCATTTGCAAATTATTATCGTAAACGATGCCGGGGAGCCGGTTGATTTTCTGCGAACGCTTTACCCGGAGCTGGAACTGAATATCGTCAATATGGAGCGCAATTCCAAGCATGTCCATGCCCGTAACCGCGGTCTTACGTTAGTGCGAGGTGATTATATTATGCTGTGTGACGATGACGATCTGCTGCTGCCGACTCATATTGAGCGGATGTTGAAGGAAATTGAAGGCTCTGATATGGTCTACTCGGATGTGGAAATTTTCGATTATAGGGTGGAAGGGCACACAAGGCGGGCGACAGAGCGGTTCGTGTTTGCCTATGAGCACGATGTAGCGGCAATGCGCCGATTTTCAACGTTTGTTTCGTCAGGCTGTCTGTATCGCGCGAAGCTTCATGAGCGGTTGGGCTTGTTCGACGTAGAGATGTATCATTATTGGGATTGGGATTTCTTTTTACGGGCGGTCGAGCAGTATCATGTCAAAAGAGTGCCGGTAGCCAGCGCCTTGTACGCGTTCTCGGAAATAGGCGGCAATATGTCGGGTCAGCATGAGGACATGCGGCCTTACCTGGATAAGCTGTCAGCAAAGCACGGGTTGGGTGAGCTGCCAACCAAAAATTTTCTCGTGCTGCTGGAGGAGCCGGAGGTATTGAGCCGCAAGGCCCAGACCGAAGTGCTATGGGATGGAGCGCCCATCGTATCCAGACGTGCGCTGCAATTCAGGACAAGCCCAATAGACGGAGCGCATTTCGTATAACAGATTTTAGCAAGGGGGAGCATGATGTGATAGGCACGATGGAGCAGGCGGAAACGCTGCTGAAGACATATTACGGCTACGGTTCCTTCCGTGACGGACAAAAACAAGTGATTTCAAGTATTTTAAACAGACAGGATACGCTTGGCATTATGCCCACAGGTGGCGGGAAGTCAATCTGCTATCAGGTTCCGGCTATGCTCCTGGAGGGGACAACGATTGTCGTGTCGCCGTTGATCTCCTTGATGAAGGATCAGGTGGACGGGCTGGATAGCATCGGGGTGTCTGCAGCTTACATCAACAGCTCGCTTTCGTATGCCCAGGTGGAGCTGCGCATTCGCAAGGCGCGGCTGGGTGAGTACAAGCTGCTGTATGTGGCTCCGGAGCGGCTGGAGTCGGAGCGTTTCATCGAGCTGCTGGCCAACCTGGAGGTGCCGATGGTCGCCATTGATGAGGCGCACTGTGTCTCGCAATGGGGGCATGATTTCCGACCGAGCTATATGGCGATCAGCCGGCTGGTTACACTGCTGCCGAAGCGACCGATCGTAGCTGCTTTTACAGCTACGGCTACGGATCAGGTGCGTGAAGACATCGTTAAGCATCTGCAGCTGCGAGCGCCGGAAGTGTTCGTGACCGGATTTGCGCGGGAAAATTTGGCCTTGTCGGTTATTAAGGGTGAGAACAAGCGGGATGTGATACTCAGCTATATACGTGAGCATGAGGATGAAGTCGGCATTATTTATGCGGCTACACGCAAGGAGGTCGACAATTTGTACGAGCTGCTGCGCAAGCAGCACATTCCGGTTGGCAAATACCATGCAGGGATGACGGATAAAGAACGCGCCGAGGCTCAGGAGCAGTTCCTGTATGATGAAATACGTGTAATGGTAGCCAGCAACGCATTCGGAATGGGTATTGATAAATCGAACGTGCGTTATGTCATCCATTATAATATGCCGAAAAATATGGAGGCTTATTACCAGGAAGCTGGACGTGCCGGACGTGACGGTGAGCCGAGTGAGTGCATGCTGCTCTTCAGCCCGCAGGACATCCACATTCAGAAATTTTTGATCGAGCAGTCGATTGGAGACCCGGAGCGGCAGGCGCAGGAGTATCGTCGGCTGCAGCAGATGGCGGATTACTGTCATACCTCGCAATGCCTGCAGCGTTACATTGTGCGCTACTTCGGTGATGATGGCGTGGATTGTGGTCGGTGCAGCTCCTGCAGTACCGAGCGGCAGATGACGGATATTACGATCGAAGCACAAAAAATATTTTCCTGTGTGCGGCGAATGAAGGAACGCTTCGGTGCGACAACGGTGGCATCGGTGCTGAAGGGCTCGCGTAATAAAAAGGTGCTGGAGATGGGCTTCGATAACCTGACGACCTACGGACTGCTGAAGGAACGCACGGAAAAAGAAATTGTCGATCTGATCCAGCTGCTTGTGGCTGAAGGCTATTTGCTCATTACCGATGGCAAGTTCCCTGTATTGCGGCTGCACGCCAGAGCACAGGCTGTCTTGGCGGGCGAGGAGCGGGTCGAGCAGAAGATGCGCATTCGGCAGGCGCCTGTGGCCCGTGAGGTCGAGGCTGACCTCTTTGACGAGCTGCGGCAGCTGCGTATGACGATTGCGAAGCGGGAGGGCATTCCGCCTTATATCGTATTTCCGGACAGCACGCTTCGGGAAATGTGCGGAATCAAACCGACGAATCCGGCGGCTATGCTGAAAATCAAAGGTGTCGGGGAAGCTAAATTTTTCAAATATGGGGCCTATTTCATCGATTTTTTCAAAAATTATCAAAGTTAACCAGCCAGACAATATTCCGGCGGTCTTTATATTATCCTTGTTAGAAGGTGAGCAATTCTGTGGCCAAGCAAAAATATTATGTAGTATGGGAAGGAAAAGTACCAGGTATTTACGAGACCTGGGCAGAATGCCAGCAGCAAACGAATGGTTATCCGCAAGCCAAGTTTAAAGCTTATGAGAGCTCGGCTGAGGCCCAGGCTGCGTTGGCCCGAGGCTGGAAGTCGTCCTTTGCGGCGGCCAAAGCAGCAGTCGGTACCAGTACGGGTTCGACAAGCTGGAAGGGCAAGTCAGGGGCTTCCGGCGGTACAGGCTCATCCAGCGGAGATAAGGCAGCCGGAGGGAAGCTGCCTCAACAGGTAGTGCTCGACAGCATTTCGGTAGATGTGGGCAGTAAGGGTAATCCGGGTATTGTTGAGTACAAAGGAGTAAGTACAAGAACCGGTGAGGTCATCTTCGAGCACCCGCCGATTGCCAAGGGAACGAATAATCTGGGTGAGTTTTTGGCGATTGTCCATGCATTGGCCTATCTCAAGCAGCAGGGCAGCTCGATGACGGTGTACAGCGATTCGATGACAGCGATGAGCTGGATTCGTAAAAAGGCTGTTGCTACAACATTGCCGCGCGACGCGTCAACCGAGGAAATTTGGACGCTTGTCGACCGTGCTCTCAATTGGCTGCATTCAAACACCTACAGCAATCCTATTCTCAAATGGGATACGAAGGCTTGGGGAGAGATTAAGGCAGACTATGGCCGTAAGTAAGCTGCATATGCAGTGCAATTGTCGACGAGTTTCGACATCCCAATTAAGTTAATCATGAGCAAAGGGCTGTTCTCATAGTAGCGTAAGCTGCTAATGAATCAGCCCTTTTGACTGCGCTGATTTATTTATTCGTACTGTGCTGCTTATTGGACAGCTTGTCGCTTGGCGTTCCTTTACCTTGATGTTTTTTATTGGCTTCGGCTTTTTTCTGTGTGTCGTGTACTTTCTCTACAAAATCATGCGTGTTTTCCATAAATATGCCTCCCTTGTTAGTGAAATCAATTGTTACTGTAACCCATTGATCTTCAAATCATGCATGGTCAAGCAATTACGCCGCAAGGTTTGTGCTTAGAGCTTATAACCTAAATCTCTCTTTAAGAAGAAAATACCTTCCTCCAGAATTATAAAATAGGGGTGCACCCAACTCGTAGTAAGCTTGTTCTTATCTGTTGTCATAATAGAAAGGGGGGGGAATTATTAATACATGGTCAAAATCAGATGGCACTCGGCTAACGACCCAGCAGGTGCTTGATGTATCCAATTTGGCTGCCAATGAAGCCATTCCCAAATAGGGTATAACGTTCGAGTAATAAATGGATGTCGAAAACTAATATCCCCGCCTACTTTCGGCGGGGATATTGATCATGCTGACGGAGGAGCTTGACTACCTATTTTTTAGTTTCCATAGGTCCACTTAACCGCATTATTACGAAGCTCTTTAATATCAATTCTTCGGTCTACAGGCCCTTTGCGGACTGGAGCAGGCACGATGACAGGGGCATCCTCGCCCGCTTGCACCATTCTTGTAATCAGACGATCCCTGAGTTCCTTAGTTATCTCTTGACACCACTCCATACCAATCAAATTTTTCAATTCGTATGGATCAGCTTGCAAATCATACAAAAATTCTTCTTCATAACTATCGGAACCGGGTACTTCCCAGCCGTTCTTGCCTGGTGCGACCACACTATATTTCCAACGGTCAGTGCGGATGGCACGTGCAACCTTATCCTCGCTGATTTGTACAAACACTTCCTTAGGCCATGTATCGCTTGTTTTGCGGGACAAAGGCAGAATTGACCGTCCCTGCATATGCTCAGGAACCTCTATTCCTGCCGCATCAAGCAGCGTTGGAGGTATATCAATCAGGCTCACTAGCTCCGTGATCCGGCCTCCGCTGTTAAATCCCGGGCCTTGAAGCGCCGCAGGCACCCGAATGGAGCTGTCATGGCAAGAACGTTTATATGCTTTATTCCGGGTTTTAAAATGATTCCCGTGATCGGAGGTAAACAAAATAATCGTATTATCCAGCAAATTTAAGCTCTTCAGGGAATCTATCAGCCTGCCTAATGCTTCATCGAGCTTTTTGACCATTCCATAATAGCCGGGTAAATGTTCAGCAGCGCTGCCGCCGAGAGAAGCAAGATCCGGAGGCATCCACTTGCCGATGTAGTGTTCCTCATAGCCGTCGGGTGCCACATAGCTATCGAGATGGTTTTGGGAGTGCGGCTCCAGATAGGAAATAAACAAGAAGAACGGATCCTGCTGATTATGATCAATAAATCTTATTGCTGCATCGGTCATTGCGTCTACCCGGTAACCAGGAAGCTTAACCGCTTCATTTTCATTGTTGTACATGACAGTATCATAAGCATCTGACGAGTACTCCAGAATATTAGAAGCCAACCAATTTTCATATCCACCTCGCCCTGACTCAGGTACAGGATCCTGTTCTGCCAAGTGCCACTTGCCTATATACCCTGTATAGAAGCCATTTTCGCGGAAATAATGCGCAAGTGTCTTTGAGTTTTCTGGCAACGGTATGCCATTTTTGAAGCATCCGGATTGCGTAGCATACATTCCGGTTTGTAGGCACGAACGAGCTGGTCCACATACCGGTTGGCAGGTAAAGAAATTGTGAACATGAGTACCCTTTTGAGCCATCCTATCAAAATTTGGCGTCAAGCCAAGCGGATTTCCGTGAATTCCGGTAGTGTCCCATCGTTGTTGGTCGGTAAAAAATACAATTACATTAGGTCGATTAGCTTCTACTTGCGACATGCCTTCAGGCACCTCCGAATCATATAATGTTCTGTTCACCAATCTATTTACTATTGTTGATATTTCCAGTTGATGGTATGATCACGGAGCTCATGGATTTCAACTCTTCTATCAATCGCACTGGTACGAACAGGGGAGGCATTGATCACAGGTCTGGTTTCACCGGCCCTCTCCATCCTTTGGAGTAGACGTTCTCTCAGCTGCTCTGTAATCTGCTGGTACCATTCCACGCCGATCAAATTATCTAATTCATAAGGGTCGGCATGCAGGTCATATAAAAATTCTTCTTCATAGACGTCTGAGCCGGAATCGTGCCAGCCGTTCCGCTCTTTGGCAGTAACACTGTATTTCCAGCGCTCGGTGCGGATGGCACGAGCAACTTTATCCTCGCTGATTTGAACGAATATTTCTTTATCCCAGTCGGTGTCTGGGCCACTTTTTCGGCATAACGGCAGTATCGAGTGCCCTTGCATTTGAGCTGGAACGGGGATTCCCGCAGCATCAAGCAAGGTGGGAGGCAGGTCAATTAAACTTACTAATTCGTGGATACGTCCTCCCCCGTTGAATCCTGGACCCACCAGTGCTGTCGGTACGCGAATGGAACTGTCATGGCAGGAGCGCTTATACTCCGCGTTGCGTGTTTTAAAATGATTGCCGTGGTCAGAGGTAAACAAAATAATCGTATTCTCCAACAAGTTCAAGCTTCTCAGCGAATCCATCAGCCTGCCGAGCGCCTCATCCAGCTTTCTGACCATCCCGTAATATCCCGGTAGATGCTGGGCTGCACTGCCTCCTAAAGCTGCAAGATCCGGAGGCATCCAATTGCCTATATTCTGGCGGTTGTATCCAAGAGGGGCGGGATAGTTATCAAGATGATTTTGATGGTGCGGCTCAAGGTAAGAAACAAACAGGAAAAATGGATCATTTTGATTGTCATCGATATATCGGATTGCCGCATCCGTAACCGCATCCACCCTGTAACCCGGCAGCTTCACCGCTTTCATCTCGTTGTTGTACATGACCGTATCGTAAGCGTCGGAGGAGTATTCGAGAACATTCGACGCCAGCCAGTATTCATAACCTCCCCGTTCACTCTCCGGCACCGGATCTTGTCCGGCAAGATGCCATTTGCCGATATAACCCGTGCGGAAACCATGCTCACGGAAATAATGCGCAAGCGTCTTGGAGCCTTCCGGCAGCGATATCCCATTTCTGTAACATCCCGATTGGGTCGCATACATCCCGGTTTGGAGGCAAGATCTCGCAGGTCCGCAAACAGGCTGACAAGTGAAGGAGTTGTAAACATGGGTGCCATTTTGTGCCATCCTGTCGTAATTGGGAGTTAATCCAAGCGGATTGTCATGTACGCCCGTAGTGTCCCACCTCTGCTGATCTGTAAAGAATACGATGATATTGGGTTTTTGCTTCTCTTTTTCTTGTATCATATAAATTCCTCCATATAGATGGTTTACTACCATAATCCTTGTCCGGTGATTCGGCGCGCCAGCCAATTCGTGAACAGCAGCATTAATAAACCTACGACTGATTTGAACAATCCCGCAGCTGCCGCAATCGAAAATCTTCCTAACGTCAACCCCACGCGATAAACATAGGTGTCAAGAATGTCCGCAACATTATACACGAGCGGATGATATAGAATGAAAACCTGATCGAATCCTGCGTTGAGTAAGTGACCGGTCTTCAAGATCATCAGGAGAATGATCGTACCGCTGATCGACGGCAAAGTAATATAAAGAACCTGTTTGAACCGGGAGGCTCCATCGATTTTTGACGCCTCGTACAGTTCCGGATTAATACCTGTTATGGCAGCCAAATAGATGACGGTTCCCCATCCTACCTCTTTCCAGATCTCGGACCAAATGAGCAAGCTGCGAAATTGATCAGGCTCCATCAGGGGTGAGCTTTTACTTCCAAATATAGCGAATATCCCAGAGTCCGGCGACAGGATGGTAAACATAAGCCCGCCAAGGACAACCCATGAAATAAAATGCGGGAAATAGATGACCGTTTGTACAACCCTTTTAAATAGGGGGTTTATAACTTCATTCAGTAATAAAGCCAAAATGACGGGTGCGGGGAAACCAAAGATAAGCTTATAAAAGCTGATCAGGATCGTGTTGCGCAGCGCCACCCAAAAATCAGGGGCGGCGAACAGCAAATTGAACCATTTTAATCCAGCCCACTCGCTGCCTAATATACCCTGTGATAACTTAAAATCTTTGAACGCGATGACGAGTCCGGCCATGGGCACATAATGAAACAGCGCAAAGTAAAGGAGACCGGGAGCAATCAATAAATAGTAATATTTATAATATTGCCATTTACTTCTATTTTTCTTTGATTTAGTAGTAGTTAGCTTGGCAGTTTGACTGTACATATCATTTCCCCTCACGTAAAAACAAGTGCAAATGTTATAATTGCTTCCGGTACTCCCCAGGGGTGACCCCGACAAATTTCTTAAAGCACCGAATAAAGCTGTGAACCTCGGCAAAACCGACCATGCCGCCGAGCTCTTTCAATGAATATCGATTGCTATCCTTGAGTAGTTCGATGCTTCGCTCGATCCGGTATTTAGCTACATAATCAACCAGCGATTTTCCCATCTGCTGCTTAAATATGCGGCTCAAATAACTGTTGCTTAACCCGACATATTCGGCAATATCCGTAAGCGCAAAGTTATCGCGATAATTCGCCTCTACGAATTGAACTGCCTTCAAGACGTATAAATTCGTGTTCTTCCTGTCACTCTGGGATTCAAGTTCATTAATAATCGTCTGAAGATAACTTTGCATCATCTGCTCAAGTTCAGCTATGTTATTGCATTCGTTTAACTTAAGCACGCTTTCACCGCTCAAGCCGTCTGTTTCGAATCCTTCCTGAATTAAGTCGTGGATCAGCGTACTGACCAGAATGATGACCATTCCTTGTACCTTTTCCCTGGAGTACTTTGAATTTGAAATGTATAAATGAAACAATTCAGTCAAGATATCGCCTGTTTTCGCCCGGTCATACGATTTCATACAGTACAGCAGCGCTTTTTCAATATGAATCGGGTACTCAAGCCTCTCGTCTTTTTCACGAATATCCTGCATAAACACGACATCGGAATGATTAATAGCTTTAAACCGGGCCAATTTCTTCGCTTGAAGATAGGAGCTCTGAATCCCGTCAAGTGACGGATAAGTATTGCCGAAAGAAAATTGCAGCGTTATATGGTACTCCCATTGAACCCGATCGTTGATGTTCTTGCAGCAACCCAGTAATGTGGATTTTAACGTTTCATCCAAGTGTTCACGATCCAGATTAACTACAAATCCGAACCGGTCGTCATCAAGCAAGGTGCCCCACACATGGAAATGCTCTTTGAGAACGCTTTCGGTCAAACTGAAGGCAAACAATTTCATCGTACTGTAGTTCTGAGCGTCCTTCTCATCCTGCAAACCGGAGGAAGCCAGCAAAACCACAAAATGTGAATTCGGAAAGGCAATCCCCATTTGCGAGAGACGGGAAGGGTTAATGGAATTGTTTGTCAGGTTATTGTTCAACAAGTCATAGATCAGTCGATGCCGGATTAAAGGTTCATTTTGATACATCATGCCTTTAATGGTTTGGTTCTCGTCCTGCAAACTTGCGATGACATTATTGACGAAATCATATGCATCGATTCCCCTCTGCTGCGATGTATTCCGTTGAATGGTACTGTATCTGGTCAAAATACGTTTCCAGGGACTGTACATCATGACCGAAAAAAGATAGGAAAATGCCAAGCCTATAGCAGTGATGACTATGACTACTTTAATAATTGAATATAGCTTTTCTTGGACTTTTTGCTCAAAATAACTGTTGGGCAGCAACTTCACGATAATCCAAGGTTGATTGGCAACTTTCAGATAACTGACAAAATATTTCTCGCCGTCAAGTGACACAATCCGGGTGCCCTTTTCTTGATTCCAGTTTCCTGTCATTAGCACGGAAGTAAAAGGAGCGGTTAACGAGCTATGTTGATTATTAAAGAGCAGACTTTGGCTGTTAGTGTCTATAATGAATATTTCATTATACTCATCATTAATCAGCTTTCGCAGCGCTTCAAAAAACTCTTCCTTTCTTGCATTGATCACCAAATTGCCCAATCCGTCTTTCCTTACCGATGGCAGATGACGGGTAAAAGAAATGACATCAAGCGAAGCGGCATCGGGGCGGTCCCTGATCGTTCTGATTTCGACCAAGTCTGTATTGTGCCTGTTTGCTTCTTCAATGATTTCTTTGTCATAAAATTCAGCCAGCTGGTACATGCCTTCGTTTGTCGTAAGTACTTTGTTGTTTAACTTAAAATAGATATACCCGGAATATATCAAGCCGCTTGCCGATATTTGAGTTTTGAAGCTTTCTTTCAGTTCCAATAAATCATAAATGCTCGCCTTAAAGGGATCGAAAAGAATAGAATTCAGGTTCGACATAAACGACAATTGCATGGATAAGCTATCCACTTTACTCATCAGCATTTCGACCTTTTGTTCCAGGTTCTGCATGCTGATGAGAACTGACCTCTCTGTTTCATCACGCAGCTCATTGGAATAGTTGTTGTAATAAATGATGCTAATGATCAGAGTAGGCAGCATGATCGTGAATATATATGACAGCAAAAGCTTCTTAAACAATTTATGCCGAACCAGGTTCATTCAGAGGACCCTCTTTTCATTTACAAAATCCCGTTCAAATTATGAAAAATGCATCTTACTTTTTCTTCCATTCCGCGTTAACTTGCTCCTCAATCAACTTCCCGCCTTGTTGATAGTATTTCTGAACAAACTCATCCCATTTGTCGATGGAGTAAGTTCCGCTCACAATTTTACTGTAGTATTCCGCCCATAATTTACCCAATTCCGGATAATCGAACTGAGCCGGCACCGTTTTCCAAAAGCTGTTCTTGATCAGGTTTTTGTTCGAGCTCTCCAAAGCGACAATCGTCTCGTCAGACGTCCAACGGCGGTCAGTTACAAAAAGGAAGCGCACCGGATTGGAGTAACCCTGCTCATACAATTCGGAGTAAGAACTAACCTTCTGTAAAATACGGTTTTTTTCCTTGTCGTAAGTGAAATGTTCCCCTTCTTTACCGTAAGTAACAAGACTAAATCCGCCGTTCGGTTTATCCGAAACGGACCAATCAAGCAGCTTCATTAACGCTTCCGTATTTTTGAAATTAGAGGAGACGCTACTGATATTGTTATTGGAGGGACTCTTCTCATTCCAACCAGACAATCCTTTCGGGCCTATCGGTGGCGCAAGGAAGTTGAACTTGGCGGTCGGTGTCACTTTTCTCAGTGAGTTCCCCAGCGGCTGCTTCGGATCAACGTCCATAGCTTGACCTTCAAAAACACCGATTTTTGAATTGATGATCTTCTCATCAAGCTGCTTTTTTTCAGTAATCAGAGATTCCGGGTCTATAATCCCTTCTTTATACCATTGCTGGAGCAAAGCCAAGGCTTCCTTAGCCTCAGGAAGAACCATTCCTTGCTTCAGTTGGCCGTTTCGTTCATGCCAGAAAGAAGGAATAACTCCGAAAGCGCCAAATATAACACCGAAATTCGGGTCCATATTGTTCGCCCTGACCCCGCCTAATCCATAAGTATCGTTCTTTTGATTTTTATCAGGGTCATTTTTAGTGAAAGCTTCTAAAACATCGTGCAGCTCGCTTAATGTTTTAGGTTGTTGTAGCCCGAGATTATCCAGCCAATCCTGACGGAAGATTAAGGTGCCAGTATTAGGTCCGTTAATCGGTTCAGGGCGATATCCAGCTGGCAGCGCATACAAATGTCCTTTGTATTTCAGAGATTCAAGATCTTTCGGGTCAAAGAGACTCACGGCATTAGGCAATAACTTCAGCATGTCGTCAAGCGGCTGAATTAACCCTTCGTCGGCAAATCGGGTCATGGTTGGAATATCCAGGTTGAAATAGTCTGGAAGCTCCCCGGAAGCGGCAAACAGATTGAGTTTGGTGAAGTATTCGGGCCCTGTAGCCGTCGTTACATCATAATCAATTCCTTTAAGGCCAGCAGCATCTAACGCCTTAAGAATTTCTTGCTTGCCTTTCCCTCCTCCTTTAGGATACTCAGGGGCTGGATAGTTTTTAAAAACCTTTATTGTAACGCTTTCATTTTGTTTTTCGGTTTTGGCAGCTGTACCCTCATTGGACGGTTGCTGGGTGCATGCCACAAGACTAACGGAAAGCAGGCCTGCTGTTGATATCTTCACACCTTTAAGGAACACCTTATTAATTAGAATCATCCCCTTAGCTTTTAATAGAACCAATCATTACGCCTTTTACAAAATACTTTTGCAAAAAGGGATATACACATAAAATAGGCAGTGTGGCCAGCACAATTGTTGCAGCGATCGCTGATTCGGTCGACGTATTGGTCAGCTGACCGCTTATTTTGGCAGCCTCCTGGCCTTTTATAACGTCCCAAAGAATTAATGACAGCGTATACTTCGACTTGTCGTTTAAGTAAATAAGCGCTGAGAAGAAGTTATTCCACCTCGAAACCGCTTCCCAAAGTGCGATTGTTGCAAGTACTGGCGTTGATAAAGGCAATATGATCGTGAAAAAGATTCGTATCGGGTTGGCGCCGTCCATCATGGCCGATTCCTCAAGTTCTGCCGGCAATGAAGCAAAAAAACTTCGCATAATCAAAACGTTGTACGCTGATATAGCGCCCGGAATGATTAAAGCCGATAGAGAATTGATCATTCCCAGTTCTTTAATCAGTATATACGTAGGAATGATCCCCCCGCCGAACAGCATCGTAAATAAGATTACGAAAGACATGAAGTTATTTCCCGGCAACCCTCTCTTGACTAAAGGATAAGCAGTCGAAGCCGTAAAAAGCAAGCTTAACAACGTTCCCACAACCGTTACGATAATCGTATTCCGGTATCCAAGCCAAAGGTATTTTGATTGTAGCATGTCGTAATAAGCAGATAATGTAAAATCTTTGGGCCAAAAGAAAAGCCCCCCACGCATGGATTCCTCCATTGAGCTTAAGGAAAGGGATACCTCGTGCCATAAAGGGTACAACGTCAAGAGGGAGAAAAGGATAAGGATAATAGTATTAGTTACATCAAAAATATGGCTTCCTGCACTTTTTTTTATTGCATACATACATTTCCTCGCTTTCAAGCTTATAAGATACACTTACGGCCGCATTCACATTATTAATCATTTTAATTTAAAAGGAAATCGATAAATACGGCGATAAGTGTATAGATTCGATCAATTACGGAAAATGTTCATGATGACAAAATTTATTCAGCCGGTAACCCGGTTAATTTACGGATTCTTGTGACCTTATGGATTGCATTCAAACCAGTCGTTTACTCACATGTCTTATAACATACTCGTTTTTGATTATTTTTGCATTATAATGTTTATATCGTATGGTACTCTAAATGTGCGGCGAATACGAGCGGAGTGGCCAAATTCTAACCTCAACAGAGACATAGGTTTGAATGAAGCGCTGAATACAAACTATCCATCAAGGGGTAACTTACCAAGAACGAAAAAGCGAGAAAATTGAACAAACTGGCTATTCGATCATTCGACTAAAATAAAATCCGACTTGGGTTCGCTTCTCGTTGTTGAAGGCGATTGGAGCGGTGTAATAGCGACCGACATGGCTTCTTTGAATGTCATGACACTTTCAATGGCTTATGAAGTCAAAAACAGCAGCGCTCAAGTATTCGCGGTAACGCCTGGATTCACCTCAACAGATCTTAACGGCAATGCCGCAGGCGGTAAATCGAAAGAAGCCGCCGCTGCGCTTATATTGGTTATGCGACAGATGGCAAACGTCATAACGGCGAATTCTTGGATGAGAAGGGTGTTTACTCCTGGTAACCCGCAACAGCCGAACACAAAAACTCTTGCCGACCATATCGCGGGCAAGAGTTTTTTGCATTCAAGATTCTAATTAAATCACGTTTATCAATTAATTTGTCCACTGTTATAACCAATTTCAAACTTACAATGGTTATGACTTCAGATCCCAATAGCGTGGATAAGGTCTGAATCCTAATGGCTCTGTTATCAATTGGATTCAAAGTGCAGGCACCATGTCCCCTCAGACAACGGCTTCACTGCGCACATCACCAATCGATAAATGGCATCGCCCCAAACTGGCTTTAACCTAGCTTCATCAGTGATGTGTACGGTTTCGATAGTAGCGGCCAAACAGTCCGGATTATAGCACACCACGACCTCTTGCCCCAATGCGATTCTGCCTTCCTCCAAGACCCGTGGTTCAACCGCCAGCATGAGATGGAGGCGCGTTCCCTCACCAATCGTCTCCAAACAAAAATCGTCGGAAACTGTAACCCGCTGCTCTTTTCCCCGCCCAAGCTCGATTCTGCGAGTCCACCTAACGACCCCCGCTTCCTTCGGGTAAGCTTTGGAGAGATCCAATTGGAACATTGCTTTTTCCTTATTGGCTTCATATTGGACCATCCCGGCCCGATATATCGTACCGGCCTTTTGCGAATAGCCGGCGATAAGTGGAACATTGTGGTAATCCGATTGCATCGTCCAGATGTCATACCTTTCAGGACTAAAAGTCTTGGCTGTGTACATCTCGACTCCGACGTCGATCACGATGGGGTGGCCATGATGATAAACGATAAAATTGCCGATATCGTTGTGATTGTGTCTTTCATTATTATGTCCACCTTTGGCGGCTACATAAAAACCTTCGGATGTCCCCGCATGTTCTCTCGCAGCCATGAATTCGGTATCTGGAAACCATATATCCCTCTCGTAATGATTAGGGTTAATCTCGGCTAACTCAGTCATTTCTTTATATAAGAAAATACCGGGCACGATCCGATAGGGAGAGGAGCTCCGTTTGTTCTCGAATGCTTCAGGCCCCCTGCCGCGCAGTGCTTCGACACCCAGGTTTTGAAGTTTGCGATCCCCGATCCGAATCCCGTACCGATAGACCAAGGAGGGGTTGACCGACCAATGGGCACTGCCATCTAGCTTGGCTGCTCCGTCCGCGAAGTTTACATAGTAATTGCCTGCGATGTGGGCGCGATAAATATATTGGCCGATACGGTGAATTAAGGGGGTATCGAAAAAGTCGATTCGGCCTGCAGACGCACAGTACAACAAATCTAGGCATTCAAAGAGTGCACCCCCCGAATATCCCCAATATCCAGGACCTTCGTCACACCCACCGTCTTCTGGCACGCAATTCATATAAACGTCTAATGAACGCAGAGCCTTGACAACGGCCTCAGACCGCCGTTCAATGTCATCCTCTATCAGGATAAAGGCAGTTAAACAGTTCCAGTTGCACCATGGATTCCAGTTGTTGACGTTGCTTACCTGAAAACCCATCCAGCTGTAATCATCCCTACGGAGAAATGGTCCCATTATCCGACTTTCGATCTCATCGCGTATTCGTTGAATGATCAATGGTGAAACCTCTATCAATGAATCCTTCAGTAAATACGCGGTCCATGCAAGGACCGAAGAGGTCTCGCCGGCAAATAAATCGATCGTGGGTCTACCGATATCTGGCAATATTTGCTCGTTATGTGCGGGAAAACCCCAGAAGGATTCTTCACAAATACACCAGATGCCGTTCAAGATATCGTCTAGAAATCGTCCTTGGTGTTCAATGCACTCGGCAATAACCAAATCAACGAGTGCATGTCTTCGGGCTATGGAGAGACGTTCATATTCCAAGCGGTTACCAGTTCTTCGGTAATCCATAAAAAGGATAGCAGGCAAGGATGGCCATGCGTAAGCAAGCTTATGGGTTCCTTTATTTATATAATAATCCTTGATTTCTTTGGGAAGCGTGCCCCAACGCTCCCTGTTTCCTAATTGGAGCACGGTATCCAGATCAGCGGTTGGGAACAGAGCTTGTTTAATATATTCTTCACGGTAACGTTCAGATAACATGGTTTACCCCTCTTTTGGAACATAGGTTCTGGGCACGGATTTAAAGATTTTTCTAGACAATATGAGTGTTTTTTTGTGCTTTAGGCAAGCTGATACTTTAATTTCTTTCAAGTTAGATGGATGAATACACGACAAAGTTTTGGCTTTAATTAGCTCTCCGATTTCAACCGCATATGTACGGATACCTGCTGCCTTCCCTCGATTTGCAGGATCCCATACTGACCGTTCCGGTTGGCAGTCGTCTCGCCCAGCTGCTTCATGGAAGCAGCGCTTTGGATTGTAAAAGCATAGCTGCCCAATCTTACCTCAATCAAATCAGAGTTTTCTACGACCTGTGTGTGATCTCCACCCGTAGTTTGCAGCAGCGGAATTCGATAAACCATTTCAGCTGATTCCAGTGAATCGATCTCAGCCGAAATGCTAACTGCAGATTCGCTTATTGTGTAGCATTCTGTTACCGACCTGCAGCCTGTTAAGGCGGCTCCAAAGTATTCAAGCTCGAATACTAGCCGAGTCGGGGATATCTCTTGCACGTGAAGCCGATGCTCCAGTCCAACAGATAAGTCGCTTAGAAATACGAGTTGTCCGTTCTCATCCTTCCAGCCAGGGCCGATAGCCAAATTCATTGCCTGCACACCGTTGGGAAGCTGGTAGCTCGGTGTTGCGGTACACGGAGTGGAAAGTCCAAGTTCGCTGGGCACTCCTGCTCGATGAATCCGTCCAAGCCCGGTACTGTCGTAATGGTGATCTGCTTTCGTATCGATCTGTAAGGAATAACCTGCTACATTGGCAAACACCTTGTGAAAGGCAGGTGATGTTTCCCAAATGAAACCGCCCGTTTCAGCAGGACAAGGCAGCTCATCGATCTCATCATCAGCGAACAAAAATGCAATGTAAATGAAGGAGCCCAATGTAGCCATATATTTATCATAGTAGCCGTAAAACTCAGTACCGATTTTTGAGTCGATCGGATACAGGTTTTTAAGATGACGTGGAGGGTCCTGCTCAAGCCAGCGCATTATCGATTGTACGGCCAGGCGAGCGCTGCGCTTAAACGCTCCGGCAGTTTTTAGATCACCCAGTTCCTTATAGCGGCATGCCTCGTACTCCGCATTGGCCGCAATCAGCGCCTCATTGAACAAAAACTGGTTGCTGCGCCCTCCATACGGGAATTCTCCGGATGCGGATTGCATGAATAACGTGCTGAGCCCGGCTTTTTTCAGCATATCGTCCAGCCGTCCGCTGAAAGCACCTTTGTAGCCGTAGCCCAATAAAAGCTGGATTTGACAGCGTGTCGTCAGATCGTATAAGATCGGACAGTTCGGGTCCATATACATACCGTTACTGTCAAACAGCTCCAGCTGCTTTGGCCAGTGGACGTCAAAATAGGTCTCGGTATCGGTCAGTCCGACGATCTCTCGTAAATATTCGCCCACCATATTGTAAATATTGATGTTGTGGAGCTGGTCGTGTCCATCCTCGCCAAGTCGGTGCACATAATTTCGCTCAGGCTCTATCAGGGACAATAAAGCAAGTAAGCGTTCCCTCACGTTTACATCTAATTGTTCTTCTATAGCGAGAAAAGCAAGCATGATCTCCTTCACCGAAAAGTCAGCCATCTGATTGCCTTCGCTCTGATGCAGATCTACGCAGCAGGCCTCCATCATTCGGTCCCATAATGGGGCATAATCCGCTAAACGTCCTTGCGCGATCAGGATGCCCATGATGCTGGTGATCCGGGCATATGCCTGCAAATCATCGATGCGCTCATCTGCGCTGGAAGGAAGTCTGCGTTCCAGTTCCTCCTTGCTGTAGGCGTTCAACGTTTGTTCCATAATATCGAGATAAATGCTCTTTGATAATCCAGTGTTAGTAAAAGTGGACGGGATCGGTTGGTTTCTGACCCACCCTAACATATCTTGCAGCATGTTGTTTCCTCCTATGGGCTTTCCAACGGAAAGCCTGCCTCGTAAGCATCCAGCTATGGGCTTTCCTGTGGAAAGCCTTCTTCGTAAGCCTCCAACGGTTTTATTTCGATTTCAACGGGTTATTTCGCCCCCCCAACGCGTTTCTGATAAGAATCATTCAGTTCTTTGCTCATCTTCTGGAAATCCGCATCGGTTTGCAGCTTTTTCACAAAATCGTCCCAGGCCGTAATCGGCTCTTTACCATAAATGACCTTGGTCTTGATATCCTGAATCTTCTTGTTCAATTCCGGTCCTACGGTAAGCGAGGTTTCCGAATACAAGCCGACGGCTAAACTAGGCACGCTGATTTTGGAGCGCTCATCGATAACCTTTTTATTTCGTTCCAAATAATCGTTAGGCATACCATTGCGGAAAGCGCGTTGGTACTTATCATTTTTGTATAAAATCTGTTTGAAGGCGCCTTGCGTTACCAATTCCTTCTGTCCTAATTCGGTGAAAACCTTATTACCGTCTTTTTCCGTGTAGTGCGTATCCTTTATTCCATAGCTTACGAGATCCCAAGCTTCATCGGAGGCTCCATAATCGAGCAGTTCCATAATTTTTTTCAATTTGGCTTCGGATACCTTTTTATTGATGACATACATTCCGTAAAAGCCGGTATCCTTGCTGGTGAAACCGTTGACGCTGACCATAGGCTGCAAGTCGGCCTGCGGATTTGTCTTGCGCAGCTCTTGGGTAGGCTCCCACGCAGCCTCTGGCGTATCCGATCCCATTCCCGCTTTACCAGCTTTCATCATATCCTTGGCCTGAGTGGCCTTGAGAATCGCAAAATCCTCGGGAATCAGCTTTTCCTTATAAGCCTTGTTCAGAAATACCAAAGCTTCCTTTGTTTCCGGAAGCGTATTGATATTGACCAGCTTGCCGTCAATGAGCTTCCAGGAACCGTTCGTTTGGTTAAAGGCCGATTCAATCCATCCCAAGGAACCCATGCTATCCTGAGCTACATAAGCAGCATATGCCTGTGTATCGGCTTTACCATTACCGTCTGGATCCTGCTGGGCGAAAGCTTTCCACACCTTGTACAGCTCATCTGTCGTTTGCGGAACCGTTAAACCAAGCTTGTCAAGCCAGTCTTTGCGAACGTAGGGGAAACCTCCGCCTTCGGTAGGGCGAACCCTTGGAACCCCATAGTTTTTCCCATCCTCCATCTTGGTGAATTCCCAGGAATCCTTGGGAAAGTCGGCCAGCTTCGGGTATTTCTTGTACACATCAGTGACATCCCAGAAAGCGCCCTGCTGCGCAGATTTACGGATGACCGGAACGAACGGATCAAGTACGAGCATCAGGTCAGGCAGATCGCCAGAGGATAAGGTTACATTCATCTTTTCTTCATAATTGTTGGGGGAAAGCCAACTGACCTTAAGACTTGTATTTGTTTTTTTCTCAATTTCTTTGAGGATTGAATTGTTCGCATCTGGTGGTTCAGGTGAGAAGAATGTGGTCATAATGTTGATTTCCGTCGGCTTGGCTGACGCAGGGTCAGCAGCGGCTCCCGTACCGGAATCCGTCTTTCCTGCACAAGCGCTTAATAACGATAAGGTGAGTAAACTGGCGGTGCAGACAACCGTTGTTTTCTTGATTGATTTCATAAAAATATACCTCCCTTTATGGATACATATATAGAACTCATTCCTTCACGGAGCCAACCATAGCCCCTTTGGAGAAATGCTTTTGCAAGAATGGATAGACCATCAGGATCGGGACTGTAGCTACCACTACAGCTGCCATCTTCAAGGTTTCCGGTGGAATCCGTTGTTCTGCCATCATTTCAGCAGCGGCATCCCCACCCATGGCCGTAGAAGAATCGATCAGCATATTTTGCAGCAGCACCTGCAGAGGCCATTTGGTATGATCGTTCATGTAAAGAACCGCAGTGAAAAAGGTGTTCCAATAAGCCACAGCGTAAAATAAGCCAAATGCGGCCATAGCTGGCAGTGACAAGGGCAAAATAATCTTAAACCAGACACCCAGATCTCCGGCGCCGTCGATAGTGGCCGCCTCCTCCAGACTGACAGGTATGCCGTCGAAGAAACCTTTCATCAGCAGCACATACCAGCCGCTCGTTAATGCCGGTAATATTAAAGCCCATATATTATTCATCAGGCCAAGCTCTTTGACTAAGATAAACGGCGGTATTATACCGGGCTGAAACAGAGTCGTCAGCAAAATACCGAGCATAAGCAGCCTTCTTCCATACAACTGTTTGCGTGATACGGTATAGGCCAAAGCAGAAGTAACCAGCAGACTGCATGCCGTACCGACAACTGCGAGGAAGCTGCTCACCCCGATGGCGCGGACAAATGTGGGGGTGGACAATATATATTGATAGGAGCTGAGTGTCCACTTTTCAGGGAACAGGATAATACCTCCCCGCAAATATTCGGACGGGTCCGTGAAAGAAATAACGAATACGTAATAGAGTGGAAATAACGCTGTCACAGCTATAACTACCAGCAGAACAGTAATGACAAGGTTTATCCAACGGTCACTGGAGCTAAGGATCATCTTGCAGGAGCCTCCTTTTTACAAAATGGATTAATAAACGCCTTCTTCGCCGAAACGCTTAGCTAATCGGTTGGACAGAATAACCAATATCAATCCAACAACCGATTTGAACAGGCCGACTGCAGTCGTAAAGCTGAACTGCCCTTGGCGTATACCCAGTCTATACACATAAGTATCAAAGACTTCGGCTACTTCAGATACGGCACCGTTCATCATCAGGAACACCTGCTCGAAGCCTACATCCATGATATGACCGATACGTAGAATCAACAGGATGATAATGACACTGCGGATCGCAGGCAGAGTTACATGCCACGCTTGTCTCAGACGGCTGGCACCGTCCATTTTGGCTGCTTCGTACAGCTGGGGATCAATGCCTGCAATAGCAGCGAGGAAAATAACAGTCCCCCAACCGGCCTCCTTCCAAATGGATTGAACCGTGAGCAGTCCCCAGAACAGATCAGGATTGGTAAGGAAATCGATCTTCCCAATGCCTATGGCCTCCAGCAGCTTGTTTACAATGCCCTCACCCTTGGAAAGCATCAGAAAACAAATGCCGGCGATAATCACCCAGGATAAAAAGTGGGGCAAATAAATAATCGATTGCACGATACGTTTAAAAAATTGATGGCTCACCTCATTTAATAGCATAGAAAGAAGGATAGGCAGCGGGAAGAAAAAAACAAGATTTAACACATTAATCGCCATCGTATTACGCAGCAGCATAAAAAAATCAGGATGAGCGAATAGCCGCTCAAAATGCTTAAATCCAACCCAAGGGCTTTGAAGTAGACCCTGAAACGGTGAATAATCCTGAAAAGCAATGATGATGCCCCACATCGGAAGATATTTGAATACGATAAAGAACAGGATCCCGGGCAGACCGAGCAGATACAAGGATCTGCTCTTCATTATTCTTTTCCATACCCGATGCGCAGCCTGTTGTTTTCCTGTAGGCGACGTGGAAGCCGTCTGCTGTGCATACATGATTGAACTCACTCCATTTCTGACAAAAGTTTAGCGCCGTTCCCAGAACTGAATATAAAAGGAGCCAGATAAACAAACAATAACAATTTTTTAAACAGCCTTCTTGATGGCTATAACACTTTTTACAGCGAATAATACTTTTTTTAAAGCAGCAAAAAAAGGCTGTAAAGCAGCGGTTTATACGCTACCTTAAGCCTTTGTTCAAGAAGAAGCATTTGCTGCGTTTTTATGTGTATCCCGATATTCGCTGGCGGTGACGCCCTCATGTTTTTTGAAGATTCGGTTGAAGTATGTAGGCTGATAGCCGCAGGCAAGCGCAATGTCGTTAATCTTCATATCGGTTGTGACCAACAGCTCCTTAATATGACCGATTCTGATCTTCGTTAAATAATCGATAAAATTGACACTCATGATCTGCTTGAAGCCACTGCTCAGCTTGACGGTACTGGTCCCGTACAAGTCTGCGAAATACTCGAGGGAGAGATCGTTCATATACTCCCGGTGAATCGTATCAGCTACTTTCGTAATCAATTGCTTGATGTAAAAATCCTGCACCTGTACAAGCTCTGTAACATAGGGAGTGACCACTTTGTCTTTAAACCACTGATGCATTTCCTTAGGCTCGCGCAGCTTGGCAAATTGCTCGTATAAATTGACCCCTGGAAAAATGTTCTCGGGGTTAAAGCCGGTTTGGAGCATGACATGGAGCATGCTTCCGAGCAGCTGCTGCATCCCCTGCTTCACACTGCCTTCCTTCACTGCTTGCTTTTGCAGCTCAATCAAAAACATTTGAATGTTCCCATCCGTCTCTGTCAGCATACCCAGACGCAGGGTTTGCAAAATTTCATTTTCCAGATCAAACGGATACACGATACCCTGCCCCTCGGGCAGCAGCTCCTCAGTATCGATGATCGCATGTTCAGCTTCGATGCTTCGGTAGCGAAGGGCTTGACGGGATTCATTCAAGGTATGGGAGATATGAACCAGCGAGCGTGCCGCTTTGCTGAGGCTGATCGTGACGCTTACCTTCAACAGCTGCTTTAAGGACTGTAACATCTCATTAGAAAGATGATACAAGTCTCTTTTCATCGACTCGCCTGATACGGTATCGGGAAAGAAAACAAGCAGCCCCACTGTCAGGTCACGGAAATTAATCACACTAAATCCGGCTGCATCCACCCGTTGACCTACAATTTCCTCAATAATGTTGCCTGCTGCAAAAGTGACCAGCTGCTCATCGCCATCGACAAACCTCCCGTCCAGATTGGAGAGCCCATGAAGCTGAATCAGCATCATTCGGAAAACCTTTCCTTCCACATCCCAGCCGTATTGGTTCATCTGATCCAACACTTCGTTTTCCGATAAGCCTTGAAGATGGCCCTGGACGAGCTGCAGCATGAACCCTTCTTTTAGTGCAGGCAAAGCCCGGTCAAGCCGTTCGTGAAGCACCTGGCTTTCCCGTGTTACGTACTGCCACTTTTTCTCTATAAGCTCGATTTCATCGCCGGAATCCCTATCTGCTGCTGTGGTGACGTTGTCTGATTGAATCAGCCGGACAATTCTTTGGATCGGTTTGTACAGCTTATTGGAAGCGAACCAGGACAGCAGCAGTGCCAGAAGCAGCACAATGAGCGAGATACCGATCATTAACCGTGAGATCAGTACAACCGGAGCCGTCAAATTTGACATGGGGGTGGCAGAGACATAGATCCATGGATAGCCGAGTCGGTTGGAAACGCCCGTTGATATGGAATAAGCCTCACCCTGGAAATCATAAATAAAGGTGCTTTCATTGTTGTTTCTGGAGGCCAATTGACCGCTCAGAGTGGTTTGCAGCTCCTGGGAGGCTCGATTGTCGGATGGGGAGGGAGTAATCGAGCGATAATCCCCGCTGACGATAAATGATGTGCCTTTTTCTTCGGAGCTGGCATTTTTGATAAGGGATTCGAGTTTACGCGGATTGACATAAAGTAAAAGCGCTCCGAACGGCTTAATCCCCTGGCCTGAGAGTGTATGCACCAACACAAGCGAGCTGCCGTTTTGTTTGAGTTGCAGATCCATAGACGGCAGCGTCCAGAAAACGGAGGCTTTTGTCTGTAGTAGCGAAGCAAAATCATTTTTTTCTTTGGCTTCGGTGAGTCGCTCCGTCATTTCATCTGTGATGATCAGGGAGGGTCCCTCCACATACAGAGTGACTTTATCAATCAGCGGGTTGGAAGCCTTCAAAGTCAAGATGGATTTGTATAAATCCTGAATATCGGCATACTGCTGAACCGTATCAAGGTTGCGTAGCTTTGAGCCAAAAGCTGGGCTTTGCGACCATTGCGTTAAACTTAATTCCAGTTGGGAGAAGCTTTCGTCGATCCGCTGGATTTCCTTTTTTAATTGCAATTGATGGGTGCGATTGACCTCATGCTCGATATTTTTGCTGCCCACGAAATAAGAGCTGATCCCGATGACAGCGGTAGGAATGCAGGCTACAAACACGACAAACAATAAGCTTTTTCGATAAAGGTGTCCTTTATTGGCTTTACCGGAAATGAAGGATCGAATGAATGAAGCCGTTTTCAAGGTGGATTTTCACTCCTCTAAGCTCAAATTCGATTCTATCATAACAGAGATAGGGACATTTCTAAATGAATAGTTTACTCTCCACCAAGATGCCTTCCCTTGTTTGCTGCTGTCTATAAGCTAAAGCGCAGTCGTACGGTTCACTCCGGTTGTATTCCTTTTTCAAGGTAATCACCATTTTTCAGCGGGTCCAAAAAAGGAACAAGACATAAAAACGTGGAGGTAGCCCGGCATCGGGACTCTCGATATGATGAGATCAATACCAGACGTCGCGAGCTTAGGTCACACAAGCATCATGAAGATCGTGTACATGGACAATCGCTTTTAGAAGGAGGTTACGCTTATGCAATCCCGTTTTGTGACTGGCGATGCGGGCTCGCAGTTTGTCGAGAAGCGCACAAGCCGGTTAACGGCTCTCAAACGAAAGTGGCGCAGCAGCAAATATTTGATCTGGATGTTTGTACCCTGTCTATTGTATTACCTCTTATTTAAGTACCTGCCGATATTTGGAATTGTAATTTCATTCAAAAACTACAATTTGTACCGGGGTATATGGGAAAGCAACTGGGTGGGCTTCAAATATTATTTGATGTTTTTTGAAAATCCCGATTTTTTCATTCTCATGAGAAACACGATTTTACTTGGCGTATATAAGCTGCTATTCGGATTTGCCGTACCCATTACGCTTGCGCTTCTGTTGAACGAAATGAAGCATGCAGCCTTCAAAAGATTTGTGCAGACGGCCAGCTACCTGCCCCATTTTATATCCAATGTCGTTGTCGCCAGTATGGTGGTTTTGTTCCTGTCTCCGACCTCAGGTCTGGTAAATCAGTTGATCAAGGCTTCCGGCTTCGACATGATTAACTTCCTCGTGAATCCGGGCTGGTTTCGTACGATTTACGTATCCTCGGATGTGTGGCAGCATTTTGGGTGGGAAACGATTATTTATTTAGCGGCATTAACGGCCATTGACCCGCAATTGTATGAAGCGTCGGATATCGATGGAGCGAATCGGTTTCATAAATTGATTCATGTAACGCTGCCTGGCATTATGCCGGCAATTACGATTGTGTTTATATTGAATGTGGGCAAGGTGCTGGAAATCGGGTTTGAGAAAGTATTCCTGCTGTCCAATCCGGCTACCTATGAAACCGCCGATATTATCAGTACCTATGTGTACAGAGTCGGTTTGACCAATTCCAATTTCAGCTACGCCGCCGCAATCGATTTATTCACGGGCTTGGTAAGTTTGGTATTCATCATTTCGGCTAATTATGTGAGCCGCAAGCTTTCAGAAAACAGCCTATGGTAGGTGAGATGAGTTGAAGAAAAAATGGAGTTTGTTTTCCGCTGTTAACGTGGTGGTCCTGCTAGCTTGCGATCTGCTGGATGACGAACAGCTGCAGCAGCTACCTGATGTGAAGAATATCATTTACATGGCTGGCAATAAATTCGGCACGACCGGACGCGAGCATTTTACATGGGCGATGAACGCCTATCTGCCCGGACGCGTCGCAGAGAAGTTCCGCAACTCCCGTATCGTCGTGTTTTCATCCGGCAATATTTATCCGTTTACCCCGGTATTCCAAGGGGGTGCAACAGAGGAGACCTCTCCAGCGCCGCTCGGTGAGTATGGGCAGTCAACGCTTGGACGGGAACGGGTATTTGAGCATTTTTCTCATCAATACGCAATTCCAATGGTTATTTATCGCTTGAATTATGCGATTGATTTGCGGTATGGGGTTCTGCTGGAGGTAGCCAGATCTGTACAATCCGGCAAACCGATTGATGTGACCATGGGTCATGCTAACTGTATATGGCAGGGAGATGCCAATGAAATCGCACTGCGCAGTCTGAAGGTGTGTACCAGTCCACCCAATTTTATCAACGTCACCGGACCCGAAACGATGTCGATGCGCTGGATAGCTGAACAGTTCGGCAAACGTTTGGATAAGGAGCCGGTTGTTATTGGTGAGGAATCGGATATGGCGCTGCTGAATAATGCTTCCAAATCCCATCAGCTGTTCGGATATCCCCGAGTGTCACTGCTGCAGATGATCGATTGGATAGCACAATGGGTGAAAGAAGGCGGGTCTACCTGGAATAAGCCCACACATTTTCAGGAAAGAGACGGTAAATACTAATGATGGCAGCTCATAAAAACTTGTCAGCCGAACAGCTTCGTGCGCTCCACAGCGGGTTGGTGATCCCGGCGCACCCGCTTGCTTTGAACAGCTCGCGCCAATTGGATGAGCGGCGGCAGCGCACGCTGACCCGATATTATATGGCATCAGGAGCCGGAGGTATTGCTGTTGCTGTTCATTCCACGCAATTTGAAATCAGGGAAGAACGCTACAATCTGCTGGAGCCGGTGCTGCGTCTGGCTGCGGAGGAAGTGGATAATGCTCGGTTGACCCGCCCATTTCTGAAGATTGCCGGAATTTGCGGCTTCACCGATCAGGCCTTGGCCGAGGCTGAGCTTGCAGCCAAACTCGGCTATGACGCTGGATTGCTCAGTATGGGCGGTCTGCAGGGCTGGTCAGAGGAGGAAATATTGTGCAGAACCGAAGCCGTAGCGGAGGTAATGCCTGTCATTGGTTTTTACCTGCAGCCCTCTGTAGGGGGGCGCATATTCAGCTTTGATTTTTGGCGGCGCTTTGCCGAAATTCCGGGAATTGTCGCGATCAAAATGGCTCCTTTCAACCGGTATCAGACGATTGATGTCGTGCGCGCCGTATGTTATTCAAGCCGCCGCGATGAAATCGCGCTGTACACGGGAAATGACGACAACATCATCAATGATTTGTTGACGACTTATCGCTTCAACGTTAATGGTATATCCGTGGAAAAAACAATAGTTGGCGGATTGTTGGGTCATTGGGCGGTGTGGACGCAGAAAGCGGTAGAGCTGTTGGAGGAAATCAAGGCAGTCCGTCAATTGCAATCTATCGATTCGGCCTGGCTGACGCGTAATATTGAAGTAACGGAATCCAATGCGGCCTTCTTTGATCCCGCGCATGCTTTTGCAGGCTGCATTCCAGGCATCCATGAGGTGTTAAGACGGCAGGGACTGTTGGAAGGAACGTGGTGTCTGAATCCACATGAAACGCTGTCGCCTGGGCAGGCGGAGGAAATTGAGCGGATGTACCGCGATTACCCTCATTTAAACGATGATGAGTTTGTCAAAATCCATTTGGCGGAGTGGTTGAACTAGAATGGAAGAGAGGGACAGCATGATGCGCTTTAAGGATGTATTCTCTATCATTGGCCCGGCCATGGTTGGACCCTCAAGCTCACATACCGCAGGGGCGGTCCGGCTTGGCAGAGTGGCCCGCCGTTTGTTGGCTGTTCAGCCGGAATGGGTAGATATTCAGCTCTACGGCTCTTTTGCCGACACGTATAAGGGTCATGGGACGGATTTGGCGTTGATTGCTGGCCTGTTGGATTACGGGCCTGACGATCCCCGTGTCCGGGATTCGCTCAAGAACGCGGAGCGTCTAGGGATACAGGTTATGATAATACCCAGCAGCGGCTTAGCTCAGCATCCGAATACGGCATTGATCCGCTTGGGCTGCGGTAACCAGCAAATGGCCATCCGCGGCGCATCGATTGGAGGTGGCAATATCGAGCTGGAGCAGGTCAATGGCTTCGACGTCAGATTCAGTGGGGTTTATCCGACGCTGCTTGTTTTTCATACGGACCGTACAGGGATGATCTCGGATATTTCCGGTGTGCTCCGTGAATTGGATATCAATATCGGGTACATGGATGTTGATCGTAAGGAACGCAAAGGGGACGCCTTGACGGTCGTGGAAACCGATGGTTCATTTCCAGCCGGTTTACGGGAGCGATTAGGCCAATTAGCAGATGTGCAGGATGTACGAATCATTGACTGGGGGGAAGGGAATTCATGAGGTTTCAAACCTTGGATCAGCTATCGTCAATCTGTCAGGCAGAAGGGCAGCCGATTTCCGCTGTTATGCTGCATGATCAAGCCAAGGAATCGGGCCGTCCACCCGAGGAGGAATTCGCGAAGATGGCTGATTACTACAGCATCATGAAGCAGGCCGTTCATAAAGGCCTCTTCGAGCCGACGCCTTCCCGAAGCGGATTAACCGGCTTCGATGCACAGCGTGTTACGGCTTATATGGCCAAGGACGAGCCGCTGCTTGGCCCGGCCGCTGCGACAGCGATGGCATACGCGCTAGCGGTGTCGGAGGTCAATGCGTCGATGGGACGCATTGTGGCCACGCCGACCGCAGGCTCCTGCGGGATTATTCCTGGTGTGTTTGTCAGCACCCAGGAACGATTCGGCTGGAGCGACGAGCACATGGTCGCCGGGCTGTTCAGTGCAGGGGCGATCGGTTATGTGATCGCCAATAATTCATTCGTGTCCGGCGCCGAAGGCGGCTGTCAGGCGGAGATCGGCTCAGCCATCGGCATGGCAGCAGGCGCGTTGGTCGAGCTGAGAGGTGGAACCTCCGCTCAAGCGATCCACGCCGTGGGACTGGCGCTCAAAAACTCGCTCGGTCTGATCTGCGATCCTGTCGGCGGACTCGTTGAAATTCCCTGCATCGTACGCAATGGCTTCGGTGCGACAACGGCACTGGCCGCAGCAGATATGGCTTTAGCCGGTGTACGCAGCGTGATCCCATCGGATGAGGTCATCCAGGTGATGCTGGAGGTTGGTGCGGCCATGCCTGAGAAGCACAGAGAAACGGCCAAGGGCGGACTGGCCCAGACGCCAACAGGCAAGAGACTGATGAAGGAGCTGTATGGCACACAAAGCAAGGAGAAGCCACAGCCATGACGATGCTGAGAGCTACCCCTTGTGCAACAATTCAGCTCCTAAGGGGATCTGGTGGTTGAGAGTTTCCAATCCACAAAAAAGACAGTCCCTTTCACGGAACTGTCTTATGACATGCTGGACTTACCCATCCAAGGGCGGTCTTATCTGTCACCGCGTTCAATATGCAGACGAGGCTTCGTATTCGCTGTTGTATCCTTATACATTTCCCGCTCCTGGCTTTCAAGCGGCAGGCTGACGAGCTTCCATTCTGTTTGTCCCATTACCGGATCATAAGGAAATTCATCTCCGCGTTTCAACGTTTCTTCGCGTCCCCATTCGTTTTCATAAATGCCGTCTGTCTCCACTTCATGTCCGGAAACCGGCTCCATGCTTTTATCCTCAGCCATGTGTATCCTTCCTCTCCTAAATAATAGTGATTTCGTTCGTTAGTATGCGCGCGTTTCCTGCAGCCTAATCACTCTATGCATATTGCCGCAAAACGTATATAATCGAAAACAGTGAGCATCGGACCCGGCAATCCTGAGAGTGGAGAGCTACAACAATTAAATAGGGAGAGGATTCGTTTTGTTTGTGCAGTGGCTAAGACAAGGTTTCTTTGGCAATGTCCGCAATGATGTATTATCCGGTATTACGGTAGCACTCGCTTTGATTCCGGAGGCAATTGCTTTTTCGATTATGGCGGGTGTAGATCCGATGGTAGGGCTGTACGCGTCCTTCACGATTGCAGTCACCATTTCGATTGTCGGCGGCAGACCCGGCATGATTTCGGCGGCAACTGGAGCTATGGCTTCTTTAATGGGGCCGATTATCGTGAAGTACGGCTTGGACTATTTATTCGCGGCAACGGTACTGACTGGATTGCTCCAGCTCATTCTTGGCGTATTCAAGGTAGGAAGGTTTATTACCTTTGTTCCGCATTCGGTTATTATCGGGTTTGTGAATGCATTGGCTATTATTATTTTTATGGCGCAGCTGCCCAATTTTGTCGGTGAATCCTGGCCGATGTATGCGATGGTAGCAGGGACGCTAGCGATCATTTATTTGCTTCCGCTTCTAACTAAAGTAGTGCCCTCCGCGTTGGTGGCGATTATCGTGATGACGGTTGTTGCGATAGCACTGAAGCTCGATATTCGCACGGTAGGCGATATGGGCGAGATTCGACAGGCGCTGCCTTTACTGCATATTCCACAAATTTCGTGGTCCTGGCATACACTGCTGATCCTGCTGCCTTATTCGCTGGCATTGGCGATTGTTGGCATGACGGAATCCTTGCTGACCGCAACCATTGTCGATGAAATGACGGAAACAGGCAGTGACAAAAACCGCGAGGTTCGCGGACAAGGGATTGCCAATATGATCAATGGATTGTTTGGTGGTATGGCTGGCTGTGCGATGATCGGACAGACGGTCATTAACATCAAGTCTGGCGGCAGGACGCGGCTGTCCACGCTCGTCTCTGGGGTGTTTCTTTTATTCTTGATTCTTGTGCTTGGCGATATCGTGAAGCAAATTCCGATGGCAGCGCTGGTTGGTGTGATGTTCATGGTGTCGATCGGGACCTTTGATTGGGGAGCGGTTCGGACTCTGGGCAAAATCCCGCGCAGTGATGCCGTGGTGATGGTGCTGACGGTGGCTATTGTCGTAGCTACATCGAATTTGGCGATTGGCGTTGTTTCGGGAGTCGTACTCAGTGCACTCAACTTTGGTTGGAGAATGGCGAAGCTGAATTGTCAGGTCATTCTTCCTGAGGAGTCGAATCTATCCAAATATGAGGATGCTCTTAAGCAGTATGTGATAACGGGGCCGCTGTTTTTTGGTACGATGACCCATTTTATTGAGCTGTTTGAGCCGCATACAGACCCGGATTATATCATGATTGACCTTAAAGGATCGCATATTTGGGATCATTCCGCTGTCACGGCAATCACCAAGGTTACGGAAAAATACAGGGCTTTGGGGAAAAAAATTACGATTACCGGACTCGACCCGCAGAGCCGCCAATTGATGGAAGCGTATCGAAATATAGAGATATTATGAACATCCTATTTATACCATTGACAGCCGATAAATAGTGGTGGTAGAGTTAAGACCTAGTAAAAGAGTAGGATTTGCAAAAGATGTAGGGGGAATCGTAATCATGAATAAAATTAAACAAAGCATAGCCTTATTGCTCGTGCTGATTCTGGCAGTGAGCTTGGCAGCTTGCGGAGCCAAACCGGAAGTTAAAGCACCGGAAGCTGCGAGTGGTGCAGCGGGTACAGGTGCCGTGTCGTTGGAGAACAAAAAAATTGCATTGATTATGCAAATCAACCTGGGTACGTTCTCGGCTCAATATATAGAAGGCGTTAAAGAGCAGGTCGAAAAGCTGGGCGGTAAAGTAACGGTATTTACAGCTGAAGGCGATTTGGCCAAAATGTCCTCCAATCTGGATGCGGCTATCAACCAAAAGATGGACGGTATTCTGATCGACCACGGTACAGCAGAAGCTTTAGAAGCTGGCGTGAAAAAAGCATTGGAGAAAAAGATTCCGGTTATTGCCTTTGATGCGGACATCAAGCTTCCAGGCGTAACGGTATTAGAGCAAGGCGATCAAAAGATGGCTGAGCTTACGCTCGACAAAATGGGCAAGGACATGGAAGGCAAAGGCAATATCGTGAAGATCTGGGTAGCAGGCTTCGCGCCAATGGAACGCAGACAAGTCGCTTACAAAGCATACATGGATAAAAACACAGGAATCAAGGAAGTAGCGGCATTCGGAGCGGCTTCGGCCAACACGGCGTTGGATACCCAAGCGCAAATGGAAGCTATTCTTAAGAAATACCCGAACAAAGGCGACATTACAGCTGTATGGGCTGCATGGGATGAGTTCGCTAAGGGCGCTGCCCGTGCGATTCAACAAGCAGGACGCAGTGAAATCAAAATTTACGGTATCGATATGAGCGACGAGGATTTACAGATGATTCAGGACACGAAGAACCCATGGGTTGCTTCTGCTGCTGTAGATCCTAAGGATATCGGACGCATTCAAGTACGTTTCTTATACCAAAAGCTGCATGGCGACCAAACACCGGATAAAATCGTGTTAGACCCGGTTTTCGTATCAAGAGACCAACTGCCGGCTACGCAAATTTCCACAACGCAATTGAGCGAGCACGTTAAAGGCTGGGGCAAGAGCGAGCAAGGCTACACCGATTGGTTGAAGCAAGCTGAGAAGAAATAATTGAGTTTTTAGATATTTAGTATCCCATCGATCTGGATCGATGGGATTTTCCATTGAAATGAGGAGCGTGATGCCAGGATGACGAGTTCCATCACCTTATTGCAAATGAGTCACATCTCCAAGTCATTTCCCGGAGTAAAGGCGTTGCAGCAGGTTGATTTTGCGGTTAGCGGAGGCGAAATTCATGCACTGCTTGGAGCTAATGGGGCAGGCAAAAGCACATTAATCAAAGTGATGTCCGGTGCCTATTTGCCTGATGAGGGCGAGATCTCGATTGACGGCAAACCCCTTGCGATCAGCGGTCCAAGTGATGCCATTCAGAGTGGAATTCAATGCGTTTATCAGGAAGTGGATACAGCTCTTGTACCTAAGCTTACAGTTGCGGAAAATATTATGCTGGACCGGATGACACATGGCAGCGGCTGGTTAAGCTGGAGTCAAATCGAGCGGGAAGCCGCCCGGATATTAAGCGATATTGGACTTACGGTTGATGTGAGAAGGCAGGCCGGGGAGCTGAGCATCGCGCAAAAGCAAATGGTGCTCATTGCCCGTGCATTAGCGCAAAAGGCCAAGTTTATTATCTTTGATGAGCCTACAGCGCCGCTTAGCAATGAGGAAGCAGACCAGTTATTTCGAATTATGGAACGGCTCAAGGCTGACGGCGTAGGCTGTATATTTATTTCTCACCGCTTGAATGAAGTGTTCCGGATCAGTGACAAAGTAACAGTGATGCGTGATGGTCGGATCATTGCTACCCAGTCCGCGGCGGATACTAGTGTAAAAGTCGTTATCGAGCAGATGCTTGGCAGAACCTTTGAGGAGGAATTCCCTAAGGTAGAGGTGCCTATTGGCGGGCCACTATTGGTGGCGAGAGATCTGACACTGGGCACCAAGGTTCGCGGAGTGAACTTATCCGTGCACAGCGGGGAAATTGTCGGCATCGTAGGCTTGGTGGGAGCTGGTAAAACCGAGCTGTCCCGTCTGCTGTTCGGAGCCGACCCGCTGGAGCGAGGAGAGATTGAGCTGCAAGGGAAGCGATTGAAGCTCAGCAATCCAAGCGATGCGGTGCGTGAGGGCATTGCGCTGATTCCAGAGGAGCGTCGCAAGCAGGGCATCCTTGTTGAGCAGTCGGTCAAGCACAACCTGTCTCTGCCGCTGCTTAAGCTGTTCAGCCGATTCGGTTTTGTTCAGCAGTCGCAGGAAGCAGCCAATGCCAAGGCCATGATCCAGCAATTGGGCGTTCATCCGCCGAATATGGAGCAGCTGGTAAAATATTTGAGCGGTGGCAACCAGCAGAAGGTTGCTGTTGGCAAATGGCTGCCTACTGACGCGCAAATCTATATTTTCGATGAGCCGACCAAGGGCGTTGATATCGGAGCCAAAAGTGATATATTTCGCTTGATTGGCCGTCTTGCCGGGGAAGGCAAAGGGATTATATATTGCTCCTGCGAAATCGCCGAGATTTTGGGGATAGCGGATCGGATACTCGTTATGAGCTACGGCCAAATCGTGAAAGAGCTGCGTCGGGATGAAGCCACGCAGGAACAAATTTTGTACTACGCAAGCGCTGGGGAGGCTACGTTTCAGTGAAAGATAAATTTCTGGATTACTCATATAAGTATGGGGCATTAGTGATCATTGCCCTGGTCATCGTGTTGTTTTCTCTCAGCAATGAAAACTTTTTGTCCTACGACAATTTGGCCGATATTTTACGTTCGATATCGATCGTTACTTTTGTAGCGATAGGCGTGACCTTCTCGCAAATTGTAGATGGCTTCGATCTTTCGGTAGGCTCGACGGTTTCCCTTACGACTGTTGTAGTGGCTTCCATGATGGTATTTTATCAGCTGCCGCTCATCGTGGTACTAACGGTTCCGTTACTGATCGGCGTATTGATCGGTTTGTTAAATGCGCTGCTGATCGTTAAGGTTCGCATCCCCGATTTATTGGCGACACTTGCGGTTATGTACATTATCGGTGGGGTTCACAAGACGTACACCAAAGGATTTTCCATTTATAACAACATGCAATTACCGGACGGAACGAAGGCACCGGGCAAATTCACGGAGTCCTTTCTCTGGATCGGCCAAGGCAAGCTGTTCGGTCTGCCTGTCCCTGTGCTGCTGATGATCATTGCGGTTGTGCTTGTGCACATATTTTTGACCTATACTCGCTGGGGACGTCAATTGTATGTAACCGGAGGCAATCAGGAAGCCGCGCGTCTGTCGGGTATTCAGGTCAATCGGGTGCGTACGATGGCTTATGTGCTATCAGGAGTTTTTGCTGCTATGGGCGGTCTGCTGTTTGCAGCCCGTGTCGGATCGGGTCAAATTGATGCGGGTGCTCCCGTATTGATGGAATCGGTAGCTGCCGTATTTGTCGGTTATTCGGTGCTGGGTGCCGGGAAGCCCAACGTTATTGGTACGTTCTTTGGAGCTGTTCTTATCGGAGTGCTGCTGAATGGATTAACGATGCTGAATTTGCCGTATTATGCGTTTGATATTATTAAAGGGCTTGTTCTGGTACTGGCGCTTGCTATCACCTTTATCCATTTAACACGCCGACGCTCAGCATAATCGGTTATAATGGAGTAACAACTCGATCCTGCAGTCCTGCTGCAGGATCAGGCACGATGGACGAGAGGGCATACACGATATGGCGTTATGGGGTACGATCATTAATGCGGCAGCCATCATTGTCGGCGGCTTGCTGGGACTGATGCTGAATCGCTTGAGTCAGGGCATCCGCAGCACGGTGATGCAGGGGATCGGACTGGCTCTGGTAGCACTGGGTTTGTCGATGACGCTGAAGTCGACGAATTTTTTGCTCATAGTGGCAAGCCTGGTGCTTGGCGGACTGCTGGGCGAGCTGCTGCGTGTGGAACGGAATCTGGAGGCACTGGGCCGACAGTTGGAGCGGATGGTTAATGCGTTAAGCCGTTTCATCCGCAGGCGCTCTAGAGGCGGGAAACATAGCGAGTTGGCTGATTTACAGTCAGAAGCCCAAGTTCAAGGAAGGATTGCCGCTGGGTTTGTGAACACAACATTGATTTACTGTGTCGGTGCGATGGCGATCCTGGGATCACTCGACAGCGGACTGCGTGGACAACATGATATTTTATATGTAAAGGCAATGATGGATGGCTTTTTAACGGTCATATTTGCCTCTACAATGGGTGTTGGGGTGCTGTTCTCGGCATTTTCGGTGTTTCTTTATCAGGGAGCTATAGCGCTTGCCGCTTCAGGCATCGCCTCCTTGGTGGACAGGGCTGCACTCGATGAGATCATTATGCAAATTACGGCGGTTGGTGGTGTTTTGATTATGGGCATCGGCATTAATCTGCTGGAACTGCGCAAAATTAACGTCGCCAATCTGCTGCCCTCTGTGCTCGTAGCGGCACTTGCGGTCCCTTTCGTTCACTGGATATCGACCTGGTAGATTAATAGAGAGATCAGCACTGACAATTGTTGTCGGTGCTTTTTGAGATAGAGTTCGACAGTTGGCGACACGGATATCTGACCGGATATCTGACATTTCACAGCTGAGAAGGGGGATGGGGTCATGTTTTATTCCTTAAAAAATCGCTTGATTGCTTCGTTTGTTGTGCTGCTTGTGCTTTCTTTTGGAACCGTTTCCTTTTTGCTGTTTAATGAATCCCGTTCGATTGTCAGATCCTATATTGAATCGTCGGCGCTGGAGAAAATGGACGAATACGGCTCCTACGTCAACATGGCGCTCAATCAAATTTATGATTTATCGTCCCTTGTCTATAATAGCGATGTGACCAAAAGCTGGGATATTGCGTTGTCTGATCCTTCTTTGTCTTCAGGGGAAAAGATGCTGTCCAATATAGAGCTAAGCCGGTTTTTGACCCAGACGACCAACAATTATTCAGGCGTTTCCTCGGTATCGATTTATCGTCCAGAAGGCTTGTGGATTAGCATTGGCAATCAGGTGGTTGCGGATAAGGAATTTCTCGAGGAGCCGTGGTACAAGGATTTTATGCAGAATGGGAACCATTGGGTATCTGCCCACAATGATCAGGTCGAATCCAGACAGTCGAAGCCTTATCAGGTGGTGAGCTTGCTGCTGCCGATCGGTACCTTCGAGCCTTCTCTTTACAAAAGCGTGATGAAGGTTAATGTGAGTGTCGATTTTTTTCTGGAGCCGCTCAAGCGGATACATCTCGGTGACAGCGGCACGATCTTTTTGCTGGATCAAAACGGTCTTCCGATTCTTTCGCAACATGAATATGCATCCGATCCCGAAACGATCAGAAATGTCGAGGCTGTCAAGACTGTGCGTGCGCGTCAAGGTGTCCTGTATGTACCGAATGACCGGGGTATGAACGATATTGTGGTTTACAAAAAGCTGAATCAGTGGCTGCTGGTCGGCATCGTATCTGAGCAGGATTTGTATGCCAAGCTGTACACGCTTCGCAATAGCATCATTCTGTTTACTACTTTACTGCTGCTGTGCGCAATCCTTGTGGCGACATGGCTATCACATGGAATAACGAAGCCTTTGTCGCGACTTGCCTCTGCCATGCGTTCCGTGCAAAAAGGCGACTTCGCCCATGCGGAAAGCCGTATTCCTGCCGATCAGATCGTTCGCAATGAGGTTGGTTATGTGACCTCGACATTTCGCAATATGGTAGAGCAGCTGAGGCATCATATCAAAACCGAGTTTGAACTGAAGCTGCTTCGCCAGCAGGCTGAATATAAAGCGCTGCTGCTGCAAATCAACCCGCATTTTTTGTTCAACACGCTGGAGCTGATGAGCAGCCTTTCGATGCAGCAGCGCACCGGAGATACGGTTAAAGTGATCGAGTCGTTAGGCAAAATGATGCGCTTTTCGCTTCGAAGCAGCGAGGATCTCGTTCCGCTGCAGGAGGAATTAACTTATCTGAAGCATTACGTCTCGATCCTGCAAATCCGCTTCGGGGAAAGACTGGATATTTCGACCCAGGAAGAGGGGGACATGGACAGCAGGCAAATGGTGAAATTTATTTTGCAGCCATTGGTGGAAAATGCGGTCAAATATAGCTTCCTTCATCAAACGATTGCGAAGGTGGTCATTCGGATATACAGCGAGCCGGAGCAGGTGCGCTTAATCGTTGAGGATAATGGCCCTGGCATAGCCGAGGAATTGATACAGCGTTTGTATGCAGAATCACTATCCTCCCAGTTCGATCACATCTTGAACACGGGTTCGAGACAGATCGGATTGCGTAATGTGCTGGCGCGCTGTCAGCTGTATTACGGAGGACGCTTTAGCTTTACTATCGAATCGCCGCAGGATCACGGAACCCGGATCGAGCTGATCCTGCCTGTACAGCAGATGCTGACGAAATGAATGCATTTTATCCATACCAAAGCAGGGGGTGCCCCATATGTATCGAGTCATGATTGTGGATGACGAACCGGAAATTCGACTCGGGTTAAAGCTGAAGGCCGACTGGGACAGCCTGCGATTAATGGTCGTTGCCGAAGCTTCGAATGGTATTGAAGCGTTAGAGCAGTTGGCATCTGACGCCATCGACCTGGTTATAACCGATATGAATATGCCGGTGATGAACGGGGTTTCTTTTCTGGAAAGCTGTCACGAGCAGTACCCAGAACTTAGGATCATCGTGATTACCGGATACGAGGATTTCCATTATGCCAGAGCTGCGGTACGCAATCAGGCACGTGATTATTTGCTCAAGCCTGTTGCTCAGGATGAGCTGATGGCTGCTCTGCGCAAGGTGACACAGGAGCTGAATGAGGAGAGAAATCTCAAAAACGAGCAGGCAGAGGTGCGTTGGCGGCTTTCCCAATATTATGTCGAGATGAAGGAGCATTTTATTGTTCATTTGGTTAAGGAGGAGCTTAAACCAGGGCAAGCTGAGCAGGAGCGCGCAGAGCTGTTCATGCTGCGTGATTGGAATGAGCGGATGGTCAGTTTCCTGACCGTCGGATTTAAGGAGCGTAAGTCAGGTAAGTCGCCAGCCAGCACAGCTATATCGACATCCTTAGACAATAAGCACATCAGCACAGCGGTTTCGGCAGGTGCTATTGCAGCAGACCCAGCTAACCCAGCGGATACACGTACGCCCGACAAGCTGCGTCTTCCATTCGAAATGATTTGCCGGGAGTTTGCCCAGCTTCACTCGGGTCAGCCGCAAGTATTTCGTGATCCGAATTATCCAGGGCTGATGCATTTTATCCTGGACCATGACGATGAGGCGGCTGCATCGTTCGTCGAAGAGCTGCGTACGAGCATAAGCAGTTATTTATCGTTCGAGCCTGCTATTAGCATCGGGCAGCCGATAAGTGGCTTTAACAAGTGGAAGGAAGGGTACATGTCGTCCCTGATAGCCTGGAATTTGCTCGAGAGCGATGTAGGTGGTACAGCTAAGGAATTCGCAGACAACAGACCGGCATTAACCGAGGATGTAGCCAAAATCATTCAAAGACAGCTGTCACGCGGCGAATTGGAGCTGTTTACCCAGACGGTTCGTAAGGAGCTCACAGAAGCCTTTATCGAATCACAGGTGCAGTTCGTCAAGCTGGTGCTCCAGCTCTATTTGCTGCTGGACTCCATGGCTTATGCAGCCGGTGTGCAGTTGGATGCCGGGGAACAGCTGTGGGTAAGGCCGGATATGGTGCTGGCCTTGGATACAATAGATAAAGCGCAGGGCTTTCTGGTCCATTTGGGTCACAAAATCGATCTTAAAACAAAGGCTGACACAGAGGACCCGGAGCAATCGATGATTCAGGCAGCCTTGCAGTTTATTGACAGCAATTATATGTATGAATTGAATTTGACGATGCTTGCCGAGCGTTATAGATACAACTCCTCCTATTTCTCGGAGCTGTTTAAATCGAAGGTAGGCAGAACGTTTATCCAATATGTGACTGAGGTGCGCATGGCCCACGCGATACGACTGCTGGTGGATACACCGCTCAGCTTGTGGGATATCGCCGAATTAACCGGTTTTTCCAACGCCAGCTACTTCTCCTCCAAATTTAAACGTATGTATGGGGTCACCCCATCCGATTGTCGCCACAGTCCACCTGAAAAATTTAATAATGAACTGCCGAAGAAATAGAATTCATTACAAGTCCTCTAGTCTGTATGATTAGGTTATTGTTCGTAACAACACACGGATCATTTCCATAAGATCAGGATTAGGAGGCCACCATGCAATCTTCGCGCAAACCAACCCGACACCGACAGAATCGTACAGCATATTTGTTTTTGCTGCCGTGGCTGATCGGTTTTTTCTGTCTGACGCTGGGCCCGATGCTCGGTTCGTTATATTTGTCAATGACCAAGTACAACCTGTTATCTTCGCCACGGTGGCTCGGATTCGACAATTATGTGCAGATTTTTACAGATGACAGCATGTTCTACCATTCCTTGAAATTAACGTTTCAGTATGTGCTGTTTTCCGTACCGCTGCGGCTTATCTTCGCACTATTGGTGGCTATGGCTTTGAATAAAGGGATTCGGGCACTTGGGATTTACCGGACTGTCTATTACATTCCCTCATTGCTTGGCGGAAGTGTGGCCATTGCGATTGTTTGGCGCAAAATATTCGACGGTAACGGGCTTTTTAATCATTTTCTCAACTGGTTCGGTATTGAAGGACCGTCCTGGATAGCAAATCCGAACTTTGTGCTGTATACGATCGTTACGTTGTCCGTCTGGCAGTTTGGTTCGGCGATGGTCATTTTTTTGGCTGGCTTGAAGCAGATTCCTGCCGACTTGTACGAAGCGTCCCAGGTGGATGGTGCCGGCAAAATCCGTCAGTTTTTTCAAATCACACTGCCGCTGCTGTCGCCGGTCTTGTTTTTTAACCTCGTCATGACGATAATCAATTCGTTCCAGGTGTTTACGCCTGGCTTTGTGATCGGTGATGGACGCGGAGGGCCGATGGACTCGACAATGTTCTATACCCTGTATTTATATTTAAAAGGCTTCTCCTTTTTCGATATGGGCTATGCGTCCGCACTGGCCTGGATCATGCTTGTCATGATCGGAGGCTTAACGGCAATTGTTTTTGCAACCTCAAAGTATTGGGTTTTTTATGGAGACGGCAAGGAAGAGAAGGGGTGACGATATGATAACCAAATCCACATATGCTAACGGACTCAAGCATCTCATCATTATTGCGATAGGACTAGTGATGATGTATCCCGTATTATGGCTGCTCAGCAGTTCATTTAAGCCAAACAATCTGATTTTTTCCGATACGACCTTGTGGCCCAAGGAATTCACTTTAACGAATTACATCAATGGCTGGAAGGGGCTGCAGGGGATATCGTTTCTTCGCTTCTTTACCAACTCCGCGCAAATTTCCGTTATGTCCGTATTGGGTAATGTGATTACTTGCTCGTTGGCGGCGTTTGCTTTTGCCCGGCTCGATTTCAAATACAAAAAGCTGTGGTTCAGTATGATGCTCGTAACGATTATGCTTCCCTATCATGTTACGCTGGTGCCGCAATATATTTTGTACAAAAACTTCGAGTGGATTAACACGTATTTGCCCTTGATCGTTCCCAAATGGCTGGCTCACGACTCATTCTTCATTCTGTTGATGGTGCAGTTCATCCGTGGTATTCCAAAGGAGCTCGATGAGAGCGCGACGATAGATGGCTGCGGACAAGGTCAGATTTATTGGAAAATCATTCTTCCACTGCTGGTACCTGCACTGATTACGACGGCAATCTTTACGTTTATCTGGACGTGGGACGATTTTTTCAGTCAAATGATTTATTTGAATAACGTTAAGCTGTTCACCGTACAGTTGGGTATTCGCTCACTGTTTGACCCTGCCGGAGAGTCGGACTGGGGTGCGCTGCTGGCGATGTCGGTGCTGTCGCTGATTCCGATTATGACGATTTTCCTTACGTTCCAAAGGTACTTTCTGGATGGCATAGCGACCACGGGTATTAAGTAATCCGAAAAAATTAATAATGAAGAGCCAAAGGAAACCGATTCATCCAGTAAGCGTTATCCATTATGATCAGGACACAAGCTTCCATAATCAGTTAAGGGGGATTACAAAAATGAAAAAAAGTGTTTCATTTGCTGCGATAGCAGCATTGATGGCCGTTACTTCCGCTTGCGGAGGCAGTACAGGTGGTACGCCAACAGGTGCAGCAGACAGCACTGCTAAGGGTAACGCCACAAATGAGCCGGTTGAGCTGCGTATTATGTGGTGGGGCGACCAGAAACGTGCGGATCGGACGAATGAGGCTTTGCGTAATTTCGAGAAGAAGAACCCGAATATTAAAATTGTTGGTGAATTCGCGCCAAGCTCGGGCTATTTCGATAAATTAAACACACAGCTCGCTTCAGGCACGGCGCCGGATGTATTTTTCCTCGGAGGCAATGTCGTCGATTATGCCAATAAGGGCGTATTGCTGGATGTCGGTTCTTATGTCGGCAAAGAGCTGAATCTGACCGATATGGACAAGTCGATGATTGAATACGGGACGATCAAAGGCAAGCTGCTGCATGTATCAGCTGGCGCGAATGCCCGTGGTGTTCTTGTGAATACGGAGCTGTTCAAGAAGGCTGGCATCGAGCTGCCTAAAGAAGGCTGGACCTGGGATGATTTCAGCCGAATTGCCAAGGAGCTATCCCAGAAGCTGGGCAAGGATTATTACGGTACCTATGACTACACGGTGGACGGCATGGACATTTATTTAAAACAGAACGGCAAGCAGCTATACGATATGGACGGCGGCAAGCTTGGCTTCGAGCAAAAGGATGTAGAGCCATGGTTCGCCTACTGGGATAAGCTGAGCAAGGAAGGAGGCGTTGTGACCCCTGAGCTGCAGGTGTCCAACCCTCCAGGAGATACGAGCAAGTCGCTTATTGTAACCGGTAAAGTCGCCATGAGCCTGATTGCCTCCAATGCACTCGGTGCGCATCAGAATCTGATCAAGGACAGCCTGACACTGGTTCCATTGCCGCGTGGTCCTAAAGGCACTGCTGTTATTTTTGAATCAAGCCAAGGGATGTCTGGCTATAACAAAACGAAACATCCAAAAGAGGTTGCACAGCTGATGAGCTACTGGATCAATGATCCGGATGCAGCCAAAATCCTCGGTAATGACCGTGGTGTTCCGGTAACTGCTCCAATGCGCGAGCTGCTGAAGAAGGAAGCTACGCCGATTGATCAGATCATCTACGATTACACGAGCAAGGTATCGGATGCGGCGAAGAAAGAACCGGTCAAAGTCAGCTACAACCCTCCGGGCTTTACGGAATATTCCAAGCTGGCGGAAACGACCGTTCAGGAAATCGGTTTTGGCAAAAAGGATGTTAAAAAAGCGGTTGACGACTTTTATAACGGTGTTGTGAAAATTTTCAATAACAATAAATAATCCGATCAGCAAGGAATGGGCAGCTACTCGAATACATTCGGGTGCTGCCTGTTCTTGTCGCACAAGTAAATACGAATGAGAAGAGGCGGGTATGATGAGTGGAGCCCTGTTAGAACGGCTAAGGCAAATCAATATAGATGACAAGGTGGGCATATTGAAGAAACCGTCCGATGCGGATGTGCTGGCTGAGTGGAAGCGATCAGGAGTCCGTTTTGCTGCATCCTCCATACGTTTTGAGGGCGTGTATGACAGCGCTATGCGCAAGCTGCTTGATTGTATCGTGCCAACTGGAGGCGTCGGAGGCAGCGAGCAAGTCTCTCAAGCCGTTACGAATAAGGGTAGCGATATTAGCAGCACCGCAAGGAAGCCGATACTTCACGAAGGAGGCATCTATCTCGGCTGTTGGCTGGAGAGCACCGGTTCCATTAACGCGGAATTGTTGTCGCGCTTCATTCCTTCTGTATCTGAGGCTTCCTTTGAAAGCTTTGCTGATTTTCAACGCGAGGATGGTCAGCTGCCTTATAAAATAACGGAGTATGGCGCTGCCTATCGACAAATTCAGATGGTGACGCCGCTCGCCAGAAGCGTCTGGAATCACTATTTGCTGAATGGACGCAATCAACAATTTTTGCGTAAAATGTATTTCGCCATGCAGCGCTTTGACGAATGGCTGGATGCCTATCGCAATACGCGGGGAAGCGGCTGTGTGGAAGCTTTTTGCACATTTGATACCGGACATGATTTATCGCCCCGATTTTGGCATGTTCCTGACACGCCGCATGGGGATGATGCACGCTACTGTAATCCCGATTCGCCGATTCTTCCTTTTCTCGCACCAGATCTGACGGCTAATGTATACTGTCAGCGTCTTTATTTACACCGGATGGCTGAAGAGCTGGGCGAAACCGGTACGGATTGGAAGGCCAAAGCGGAGGAAAGCCTGAACAGCTTATTCAACTATTGCTATGATGAGCAGGATGAATTTTTTTATGATCTGGATCGTAATGACGAATGGGTTAAAGTACAATCCGATGTGCTGCTGAGAGTGATGGCTTGCGAGGTTGGTGATCGTGATTTTTTTGATAAGACGCTGCGCCGCTATTTATTGAATACCAGCAAATTTTTTGCCAAATATCCGTTTACCTCCATGTCCATGGATGATCCGCGATTCGATCCCTTCTCCAGCTATAATAGCTGGGGCGGAGCCTCCAATTTCTTGAGCTTGATCCGTGCCCCGCATGCTTTTGAGCATCATGGCCGTTATGTGGAGCTGACCTGGGTAATCTTTCCGATTTTATCGGCATTTTTGAGTGTGGAGCGTTTTGCTCAATGCTTAAGCCCTTGGACAGGGAAGGAAGGGTACACCGAGACATATTCGCCGGCGATATTGTGTCTACTCGATTATGTAGAGCGGTTGAGCGGTATACTGCCAACGCCAGAGGGACAGCTGTGGTTCACCGGGTTGGTTCCTTATACGATGGACCACGGTGAAGAGGTTGCCAATGAAACGGCGTACAGCCGCACGATTGAAGGCAGCGAGTTCGAGCTTATGAATACACGCGAGCAGGCGGTTGTTTATCGAAACGGGGAGCTGTATTTGCAATTTCCAAGTGGGATTCGGGCTGTAACCGATCGTCAGGGCTGCTTGAGGTCGATTATCGGGATGTCGGTCCGCACAGTCGAGGGTGAGCTTCGATATGAAGGCAAGGTGTATCCGATCACCATCAAAGGGAATGAAATACAGCAGTTTGATCATGGGGGGCTTACAAGTGTATTTGACCCTGGCGTTATAGCTCCAACTTATCGATAAGTAATATTAGGCAAAATGACCACCTCCAAAACTACTTTAAAAGTGGTCTTGGAGGTGGTTTTGTTGTGCATGTTGGCGATACTGCATGTATGGGAACATTTTCTTTTAATGATAAAATCCGATGTTTGAATCTCCAATTTATGGTATGGTAGAAGGATGAGTTGATAAGTAAGGAGGAGTTTGGCGTGACGTTTGTAAAAAAGCTCTCATGGTTTTTTCGACAACAGTGGGCTAAATATGGTATGGCGATTATCCTCATGGCAACGGTAAACCTGTTAAGCATTATTCCACCCAAAATGATCGGTAACGTCATTGACCAAATCCGTACAGGAGGATTGACCGAAGCAGAGCTTTATCGAAATGTCATGCTGCTGGTGGGCTTGGCGGTGATGATTTATGTCATCGTATACATATGGATTACAACCTTGTTCGGTAACTCTATTTTGTTGGAGAAGCTGCTCAGAGGCAGATTGCTGCAGCATATGACCAAGATGTCGCCGTCCTTCTTCCAACGAAATACAACCGGTGAGCTGATGGCGCTTGCGACCAATGATGTGCTTGCTATCGGCCAAACGGCTGGCTACGGGGTGATGACGCTGGTCAATACATTGGTCGGTACAGCTGTTGTACTCATCACGATGGTATCACTGATCAGCTATAAGCTGATGCTGGCTGCATTGATTCCGCTGCCGTTCCTGACGATTGTCATCAGTATGCTTGGGAAACGTATGCGCAAGCGGTTCGTAGCCGCCCAGGCCTCCTTCGGACAGATGAATGATCGTGCGCTCGAATCGATATCGGGGATGCGTGTCATTCGGTCCTATGTGCAGGAGGAGCATGATATCGCCAAGTTCGACGAGGTTACGAAGGACGTTATGACCAAAAATATGAAGGTCGCCGCGATCAACTCGCTGTTCCATCCATCGATATCGACGATTGTCGGGTTAAGCTATGCGATTGGGATCGGTTACGGCTCCTATATGGTATTTCATAATCAAATATCGCTTGGGCAGCTGGTTTCCTTCAATATTTATCTCGGTATGCTGATTTGGCCGATGATTGCCTTCGGTGAATTTATTAATATATTACAGCGTGGGACAGCATCCGTGGACCGATTATCGGCAAGCTTTGCTCAAACCGCAGACGTTCAGGATCATGACCCCGTAGTAGCTGTAGCTCAGCCGGGACGGATTGAGCTGCAGCAATTAAGCTTTCGTTACCCGGGAGCCGAACACGACAGCTTAAATGGAATTTCATTGCAGCTGGAGCGCGGACAGACGCTTGGGATCGTCGGTCGGACCGGGAGTGGGAAAAGTACGTTGCTCAAGCAGATGCTAAGACAGTATCCGATAGAGCCGCAGAAGCTGTTGATTTCGGGAATTCCGATAGAACAGATTGCACTGACTCAGGTTCGCGGCTGGATGGGCTACGTGCCGCAGGAGCACCTGCTGTTATCCAAACCAATTCGCGATAATATAGCCCTTGGCAATCCGGAAGCGTCGGAAGAGGACATTCGCAAAGCGATTGAAATGGCTTCATTTACCCAGGATCTGGAGCAGCTGCCGGAAGGCTTGGATACGATTGTTGGCGAGAACGGAGTGATGCTCTCAGGCGGGCAAAAGCAGAGGGTGAGCATTGCACGCGCCTTGCTGGTCAATCCGGAGATATTAATTTTGGATGATTCGCTATCGGCCGTCGATGCACGAACCGAAAGCATGATTCTGAACAACCTCCGCAAGGAACGCTCAGGCAAAACAACACTGATCGCGACACATCGGCTTTCTGCAGTGATGCATGCCGATTGGATTATCGTACTTGATGATGGACGATCCGTCGAAGAAGGAACCCATGAGCAGCTGATGCTGCACGGCGGGTGGTACAAGGAGCAGTTTGACCGTCAACAGATGGAGGCAACCCTGGCAGGTTGAGATGACACGCAAATAAGAAGATCAGTAAATAGATGATCAACAAAAAAAGCAGCGCGAAGCGTGAAAGGAATGGAACTATGGCATCCCAACAAACGGTAGTTCGAAGGCTGGCCTCCTACGCATTAATTTACAAAGTGCGTATTATGGCTGCGCTGCTTGTACTGTGCTGTGCGGTAGGAGCGGAGCTGGGCGGTCCTTATATCGCGAAAACGATTATTGATAAACATATCAGCAGCGTACAGCTGCCTTGGTATGAAGCGAAGGAATACCCGGCTTTAGCGCAAACCACGAAGGTTGTCGAGTTAAACGGCCTTATTTATTACCGCAGCGATTGGCTGCATGCCGATCCGTCAGAAGCCAGACAGCAAGCGATCCGTTCAGGCTGGAAGGAAGTGCGCTTCATGCAGCTGGAAAGCGGAATGTACCTGATCAACACAGCCCAGCAATTTGACGGCAATTGGTCGGTTCAGCCTGCTACGGCAGCTGAGCTGAGTGGAGCAGCTCCGGAATCTTCACAGGTAACCGTGCAGGTCATTCGCAAAGGGGCCGCACCTGAACTGTACCCGGCCCGCAAGCTATCCTCAACAGAGGTAGCTTCGCTTTATCAATACGAGGTAAAACCTGTATTGGGCTGGCTCGGGGTATTCATTGCCTTGCTGGTCATTGCCAGTACCCTGCATTATATCCAGGCTTACACCCTGCAATCGACGGCGCTGCGAATCATTCAGCGGATGCGGATGGACTTGATGCGACATATTCAAAAGATTCCACTGCGGTTTTTTGATAACACGCCGATTGGTCAGGTTGTTTCCCGCGTTGCCAATGATACGGAAGCGATCCGTGATCTTTTTATGAGCTTTATGGCTACCTTCGTGGTCAGTACAATTAATGTTATAGGTATTTATGTAGCTTTGTTTTTACTGAACGTCCAATTGGCTCTGGTTACGTTGATTTTGATCCCGTTATTTATCGCTGTGATGTGGGTGCATCTGAAGTTTTCCAAAGGTTACATTGCTATCATGCGTGCCAGATTGAGTGATATGAACGCAATGATCAGTGAATCGATTGCCGTGATGCCGATCATACAAGCTTTTCGTCAAGAGAAGGCCCGATTGAAAGAATTTGAGGTTTTGAATGAGGACCGTTATCGCAGCAATCAAAAGCAATTTCGTGTATTCTCGCTATCCTCCCGTAATTTTACCGGTCTGGTCGGATCGTTGTTCACAGCCGGAACGATCTGGTATTTTGGCGGGCAATCGCTGCAGACGGCCATTTCGTTTGGTGTGTTTTATGCTTTCATCGATTATTTAGGCCGGTTTTTCCAGCCGATTATCGGGATTTTTGACCAGTTAACGAACGCCCAGCGGGCTGTGGTGTCGGCAGAGAAAGTATTTTATATTCTCGATCTGGAAGGTGTTGAGCTGGAGAACGCGATTGGCCTAGCCAGACCGGAGGGGCATGTTGCCTTTGATAATGTAACCTTTGCCTACAAAGAAGGCGAGCCGGTGCTGCGCAATATCACGTTCGAGGCCAAAAAAGGCGAGACGGTTGCGCTTGTTGGTCATACAGGCTCAGGCAAAAGCTCAATTATGAACCTGCTGCTCGGTTTTTACGAGCCCTCCGGAGGCGAAATCCGTATTGATGGGCGCAGTATTGCGGGAATATCCAAGCAGGCGCTGCGCAAGCATATGGGGATTGTCCTACAGGACCCTTTTCTGTTCGCTGGGGATATTAAATTCAATGTAGGCTTGTATAATGAAGCGATTGACGAGCGCAAAGTCAAACAGGCGCTGACTGATGTGGGAGCTGCCGGGTTCATTGAAAAACTCCCCAAGGGCTATGATGAGCCGGTAGTCGAGCGGGGAAGCACATTGTCAGCTGGTCAAAGACAGCTCATTTCCTTTGCACGAGCGCTTGCCTTTGATCCCTCGATCCTGATATTAGATGAAGCGACTGCCAGTATCGACAGTGAAACTGAGGGCTTGATTCAACAGGCGCTGCAAGTTGTCAGTGAAGGCCGAACAACGTTTGTGATCGCCCACCGGCTGTCGACGATTCGTGATGCCGATCTGATTCTCGTTTTGAATCATGGCGAGATTGTGGAGCGCGGCAATCATGAGCAGTTGATGGAGCTGCAGGGACGCTACTACAGAATGTATCAGCTGCAAAAGGGCGGGGACAATAACAAGCATGAGACAGCTCATATCCAGCCAACTTCGACAACTTCATAAACACAAACTTGGACCGACGAATAAGAGCAGATATCAGAGATTAGCAGCTCAGTACAACGGGTATTAAAGAATGAGGCATTCTGGATCGACTGCAACCTCACAATCGAATATTCGTAATAATATTGAAAAAGCATGAGCAACGGAACGACCTAACCGTTTGCGGCATGCTTTTTTAGGGCGATCATCTCAACAACTATTTAAACAACAGATCCTCGGCTTCACCAAGTCGCAAAGGCACTGTACGGTTATTATGGAGCTGGTTTAAATGGGGAAATCTGTCGTTTTGCGTCAGGTAATGAATAGGCTATAGTAAAGAAAAGATACTCAAGAGGGAGGGAAGACAATGAAGGGGAAACGTTTTGAAAATATGAATGGCGTCCGACATGGCAAGGTTCTTAAGGATTTACGTCAATGGCGCAAAGAGCGTAAGGAAAAAATCAAGGACTTATCCTATGTGGTACCGACCTGTGAGCAGAAGGAAATTGATTTTCTTCGCAGTAACCGGGAGAAGACGACGATCACCTGGATTGGTCACTCCACTTTTCTGATTCAAATGGGCGGCTTCAACCTGCTGACTGATCCGGTCTGGTCGGAACGAATGGGACTGGAGCGGCGTCTGGCGCCTCCAGGCTTACGTATGCAGGAACTGCCTCGTATCGATGCCGTGCTTATTTCGCATAGTCATTATGATCATATGGATATGCGCACCTTACGAGCGTTCAAAGATACACCTTTATATGTACCCGAAGGACTTAGCGGCAAGCTGCGAGCCAGAGGCTATGCTCATGTAACGGAGCTCAGCTGGTGGGGTCATGTGCAGCTTGAAGGCATTGAGCTGCACTTTGTGCCAGCGCAGCATTGGACGCGCCGGACACCGTTTGATATTAACCGTTCGCATTGGGGCGGTTGGGTCATTCAGCCTGCGACCCGTACCGACATGGAGCGTGAGGCGGTCTATTTTGTCGGGGATAGCGGCTACTTCCCCGGCTTCCAGCGGATCGGCGAAAGGTTTGCGATCCGCTATGCGTTGATGCCGATCGGAGCTTATGAGCCGGAATGGTTTATGTCCTTGCAGCATGTTTCGCCTGAGCAAGCGATACAAGCTTTCATCGATGTCCAGGCGGAGGAATTTATACCGATGCACTATGGAGCTTTCCGACTGGCAGACGATACTCCGCGCGAAGCGTTGGATCGTTTGTATGCGGAATGGAGCAGGCGGGAGCTGCCCATAGAGAAGCTGCGGGTATTGAAGCATGGTGAAACGTTGATCAAGTAATAATTATTCAAATAATATAAAATGAATAACCCCCCGGAATCACTTCCAAAGTGAGTTTTGGAGGGTTATTATCATCTCGGTAAATTAAATAGATACCACATTTGTGAAATAATATCAGCCGGGTTTCAAAAGTTTTCAATCTCTGCTATTCAGATCTTCGCGTCATTTGCTGCCAGACTGAACCTTCTGCTGCGTGGCCGCCTTCAATCCGTTCGATTGCCATCTTGATCTGCATGCGGACTTCAAATTCAGGATCATCCTCTGCGGGCCGCAGTGCTGTTAAGGCTTGCTCATCACCGACCTCATAGAGGAAACGTGCTGCCCGCCAGCGAACCAGCTTATTGGGGTCCTGCAGTGCTTTCATCATCATGGGAACAGCGCCTGGATCGCCGATATCTGACAACGTATCGCCCGCCGTACGACGTACCGAAGCTGTTGAATCCTCAAGCGCAGGCTGCAAATAAGGCAGCACATCCAACGTATCCTTTAAATCACCTATATATACAGTTGCGAGCCGGCGAATAGACGATTTTTCATCCTTAAGAGCATGTGTCAACAACGGCAGCGTTTCAATAGAGGGTTTAATTTGCTGTAAAGCTGCATAGCGCTGCTTCCAATCAGGGGCTGCCAATTGCAGCAGCAGCTCTTCTTTGGATAAAGTGGCTCGTCCTGCCGAGCTTACAGCAGCCGTACCTTCTACCGATGCACCACCCAGCTGCAGTGACTGCTTGATTAGAGACTGTAGGCGGGTTTCATCATAAGCTGCATCTATTTCCTGAGTGATTTCTTCTAATACTTCCTTGAGCTCGCCGTACCGGATACCCCAATCCTCAAGTGAGCGCTCCTTGATCAGATTAGGTGCTGCAGACGCTGCACGGATAGCCGCATCAGTAAAGCGCTGCGGCAGTCCGGCACGCTGCTGTTCCATACCGCTTGTTACACGAACCTGAAGCGGGATACCCCGAAAGTGCTGCAGCAGTACCTGAACCTCACCAAAAGAAGAGATATTGCTCGAATCAGCTGCATCTGCAGCAGGTTGGAACTGATCCATGGTGGATGGGGTGCCGCCCAGTACTTCGTGAATTTGCGCCAAAATCGGCTGCCAATCGTTGCTGCCAATCCGATCGACAGCTAGAAAGTCAGCAGCGTGGTACACACTTTTGACTCCATGGATGGCAAACAGCTTGGCGATAAAAGCTGGAGCCTGATCGATGTTCGCTTTGGTATAAGTCGACCGCACACCGTCGGGAATACGCTCGTCTAACTGGATTTTCATGGAATTAGGACTTGGTGTCGGTTCGATGGATACGATATGCAAGGATATTGCCACCTTTCTATGCATGAGTTAACGGCTGTACCGTCAAGTGATAATGGAACGCGAGCATCATATAAAAAAAGACCGTTCACGCACGTCCGCGCAAGTACCGGTCTTTTAGTATGTGCTGTTGAGCCTAGTCCTTATCAACGAGATTACGATGTAAGTAGTTGTCGTCCAAAGTCTTGGTCAAATCGAACACGGTATGAGCCAGATCAAGATTTTCAAAAATATGTTCACACTGTTCTTTGTATGCCATTTCTTCATCATAATGAGCTGTGGATTTCACAATGCTGTCAGCTGAATAGCCGCGCAGCTCCTCACGTTTGATAATGGTTTGCCGATCCGTATAGATGAAGATACGAATTGCTTTTCGTCCATAGAGCTGCTTCACGGTATCGGCACCTTGCCGATTCAGAACCAGATAAATCACGCCATGCGCTTGCAGGGAATTTGCCAAATCTCGCTCTAGAACGCCATAACGATTACCGTCTAGTTCAATAACCTCAATAAATTCGTTGTTCTGCTGCGCTTGTGTAAAAGCCTCAGGGGTTACAAAATGATAATCCAGTCCATCCTCTTCTCCAGATCGGGGTGCTCTTGTAGTGTGCGAAAGAACTTGTTTCATGCCAAGCGTATCACCCAACATTTGTGCTACGGTTTTCCGACCAGCACCATTAGGGCCGGTGAAAATGAAAATAATGTCATGGTCCTTTAATTCGTACATAGAAGCCCCTCCTTGAGTTGAGAGTTGTTGCGTACCCTTTATTTTACATGGTTTCACTCTCATGGTAAAGGCTTCATTCTGTATTTATGTTGTGTAAATCAAGGTTTTAACGTCCGCTGCGTCCACGAGGTCCACTGCCCTTGCTGCCAGGACGGGCACCTCGGCTTGCAGGTGCGGAGCCTCTAGGGGTTGGAGCTGATTGTGGATTCCGTTCCTGTCGTCCGCCGCCTGCTGCACCGGTACGATCACCGCCACGGGCGGCTGAAGCACCACGGCCTGTGCTTGCCTTGGCTCGCTGCTGAGCGTCACGCTTGCTGGTCCATTCTCCACCGTCACGAGCTGATCCCGCAGCACCACCATTACTGGCCCGACCGGCCCCTGTCCCAGCTCCATATCTGGAAGCAGATGCCCCGGCACGGCTATTCGTGGATTCACCGTTTTCACGGCTTGGCCTTTCTGAGCGGGAAGAGCCACCTGACCGATTGTGTGTGCCGTACTCGCGATCACGATTTCGATTGGGAGCACCGGGCTTGCCAAAAATCCCGCTTAAGCCTCTTTCTTCGCCGCCACCGCGCACACGCTCCGTATCACCGCTTGCTTCTCCACGCCGCGTATCGCCCCGCACGGTGCGAGCACCGCCAGCATTGGCGCGTTCATCGCCACGCGCTGCAGGTGCTGCGCCGCTGCGGTCACGCCAGCCGCCAGCGTCCACGCCACGCTGTCCGCCAGCCGCTCCTGCGCGTCCACGTCCGCCTGGCGCGTTGCCGCCAAAGCCGCTGCGGCTGCGGCGAGGCCCGTCGCTTGCGCCGGCTGCTCCGCGGCGTGCGCCGCCACGCTCACCACGTCCGCGTGCTCCATCGCGCTCCGCCCGCTCTGTGCTCATGCTCACGCGATCCTTGTCGCCGCTGCGGACAACACGGGTGCGCCCACTGGTTTGCTCTACGCTCAGCTCACCATCAGCATGCATCGTACGAATCGGAAGCTGTGCGTTGATACCCTGCTCGATTTCGACAAGCGTCTTCATATCACGCTGAGTGAGCAGTGTAACTGCCATTCCGCGCTGTCCAGCCCGTCCGGTCCGACCGATCCGGTGAATATAAGCCTCAGTGTCATGCGGCATATCGTAGTTAAATACATGGGTAATCCCTTCAACATCAAGGCCACGTGAGGCAATGTCCGTCACGACCAAAAATTGAATTTTGGCATCGCGGAATCTTTTCATGACCTGCTCGCGCTTGCCCTGGGTCAGATCGCCATGCAGCTCATCGGACACATAGCCCATTTCCTGCAAGGCCTGATTCAATTCGGCAGCCCGCAGCTTGGTACGGCAAAAGATCATAGCCAAATACGGACGCATTTCTTCCATTAAATGGACAAGAGCATCCTGCTTTCCACGGTCTGTTGTTTTGATGGCAATTTGCTCGATCTCGGTGAGCGTGATTTGTCGGGATTTGACCTTGACTTCCTGTGGTGACCTCATGTAGCCTTTGGCGAGATTGCGAATCGGTGTCGGCATCGTTGCGGAGAAGAGCAGGGTTTGTCGTTTAACCGGTGTTTGCATGATGATCTCCTCAACGTCCTTGAGAAACCCCATATGCAGCATTTGATCGGCCTCATCGAGCACCAGGGTAGACAGTTTATTCAACTGCACGGTTTCGCGTCGTATATGGTCGAGCAGTCGTCCAGGCGTCGCGATGATCAGATGGATCGTACCCGCAAGCTTTTTCAGCTGACGTTCGACATCTTGTCCACCGTAAGCGGCCAGTACATTCATGCCTTTAAGTGGAGCCCACTTTTGTACCTCAGCCGTAATTTGAATAGCCAGTTCACGAGTAGGTGTCAAAATCATCGCTTGTGTGTAGTTTTTGACAGGATCGAAATTTTCCAGAATCGGCAATACAAAAGCAAGGGTTTTACCTGTTCCGGTTTGGGCTTGAGCGATAATATCCTTGCCTGTCAATACGATCGGAATCGCTTCCTTCTGGATTGGCGTCGGCTCGGTATATCCTTGCTGTGCCAATGCTTCGGCGACTTCTTCACTAATGCCGAGTGCGGTGAACATATTGGATTTCATTGTTAGTTATCTCCTTCATCTATCGGTTCATTCCTTGATCACATCTTGCAACTGCAGGTTATACGTGCAAACAGGCTCACTATTCAAACCAATAATGTGGTGGTATTTTCAAGGCGCTTACCTTGCATTCTACAGGAATCGGTAGGAAAAAGAAACCAGCGTGTCATGTGATTCACGCCAAAAACCCCTCTCGGTTTCTTCATATATATTAATGAAGAGAAACTTTGAGGGGGGTTCGAGCTGGTTTATTGCTCAGACTGCGTCGGAATCGTAGGCAGTGTACCGAATATACGTTCAGATATAGCATCAAATTCAGGCAAATAAGGCGTCAAATCATGCCCGCTCCAAGCCTCCTGGGCTAAACGGTTTAATTCGTTGACGTAATCACGGTTGGCGGAAATATACACGTCGGACACATTAGGCTGCAAACTGCGGATTTTTTCAGCGATCTTTTGCTTGAACAAATGAGTGATCTGATCATGAAATTGGACGGTCTCATAATTATTGGAGCCGTTCGTCAGCAGATTAGGGTCCATATAGTCGTTGAACGGAGTTGAAGGATTGTACAAGCCTCTTACCGTTCCCGCATTATTGGTTTCCAGCGGACCGCTTTTTGTACCTGAAGCCGTGTTATCAATCAAGATAGCGACATATGCCGTTTTATCGGCCATCATCACAATACAGCTGTTAACACCATTCATAGCCGCGACTTTTTCACCCAGAGCCTGATTGAATTGAAGAGTGGAATGGCGATGGGAAACGATTGAATTTTGCTGTTCAGTCTGATAAGCGCGCGTTGTATCCTGTGGAGCATTTCCAGTACGACTTCCATAGTTCGAAGCACTGTTCTTGTCATAGATGCTAAAGCACCCACACAGACCCAATAAGGAACTGATACATATAAAGGTTAGGCCAAGACGCAGATTTTGCATGAAGTCCTCCTTAAGTTTATTTACGTTAAAGAGTCAAAAAGTCGACTTTTTGAACTCGCACTATGATAGTAGCATTCATCAAAGAATCAGAATTATGCGTGAAAGTTCAAAACAAAGCGATGCATAAAATAGCTTGAACAAGGGTATAAAATCAGAGAGGCTTATTTGGAAAAAACGAGTAGCGGCGCAGGTTGAGAACAATTTGTGAACTTCTCCAGATTGATTGACAAAAAAGGGGTACGAATTTATAGTTAATATGGTAAATAGGCTCATTGACAATATGTGACCTTTTGTTCGAAAAATATTTGCTTTAGAGGTGGGATTAATTAGATGAATCGATGGCAGAATCTGTGGCGTTACATCCCTCTTGTCGGGTTAATGTTGCTATTATCGGGCTGTGGGAGCGACACGCTTTCAGCGTTGAGGCCAAGAGGTCCGGTAGCTAGAGATCAGCTGTTTTTGATGGAGCTGAGTCTGGGCATCATGGTATTGGTAACCGTGATTGTATTTGCGATTTATATTTATGTGCTCGTACGCTTTCGGAAGAAAAAAGGCGATAAAGATATTATTCCGAAGCAAGTGGAAGGCAGTCACGTTCTGGAAATCATTTGGACGGTAGTGCCTATTATTTTGCTGCTCATTCTGGCTGTGCCAACCGTGAGCTACACCGTTAAGCTTGCTGAAAATCATATTGGCAACAAGGACGCGGTGCATGTTAAAGTAACGGCGCATCAATTCTGGTGGCAGTTTGAATATCCGGAGTTGGGAATTTCAACAGCCCAAGATTTGGTTATTCCAAAAGGTAAGAAAATTGCCTTTGAGATTACTTCAGCAGACGTATTGCATGCTTTCTGGGTGCCTTCACTTGCAGGTAAGCAGGATACCAACCCGGGCATGACCAACACGATGTATTTTGAGGCGGATGATGCCGCTGTCTTTATGGGTAAGTGCGCGGAGCTCTGTGGAGCGTCACATGCATTGATGGACTTCAAGGTTATATCGAAGACCGAAGCCGATTTTACCAAGTGGGTTGATAAAATGAAAGCTCCTGCGACTATTTCTGCAGATGCGCGGAATGGTGAACAGGTGTTTAAAGATAACTGTCTCGCCTGTCACGCGGTCAGTCCCGAAGGCCTTGGGATGGGACCGAATCTGAACGGTTTTGCATCACGTGAGATGATTGCAGGTGTGTTGCAGCGTAAGGACAAGGATGGTAAGGATATCAATGATGAGAAATTACATGAATGGATCAGTAATCCTCAGTCCGTAAAACCGGGTAATAAAATGCCTGCTTTTGGTCCAACGGGATCGAAACCATTGCAGGATCAGCAAATCAACGATGTTATTAAATATTTGAATGCTCTGAAATAAGGGCGATTTTGGTAAAAAGGAGGTATAATACGTTGGCAAACTCTCATCCAGTAAAGCACTACAGTGGACTTATGGATTGGTTAACTACGGTTGACCACAAAAAGATCGGTATTTTGTATTTAATCGCAGGCGGCTTCTTTTTCTTGATAGGCGGTCTGGAAGCTATCTTGATCCGGATTCAGCTCGCGTTTCCTGATCAGAAAATTTTTGTTGGCGATGCGTTTAATGCTCTGACAACAATGCATGGTACAACGATGATTTTCTTTGCCGCAATGCCGATCATATTTGCATTTATGAACGCGATTGTTCCACTCCAGATTGGAGCGCGAGATGTTGCATTCCCTTTCGTTAATGCGCTTGGCTTATGGTTATTCTTCTTTGGTGGCGTAATGCTGAACGTGAGCTGGTTTTTGGGCGGTGCTCCAACGGCTGGTTGGACAGCCTATGCTCCATTATCTGCCATTGTCGATACCACGTCCGCGTATCATGGGGTCGACTTTTATGTACTAGGTCTGCAAATCGCCGGATTGGGTACACTAATCGGGGGGATTAACTTCCTCGTTACGATTATTAACATGCGGGCACCAGGCATGACTTACATGAGAATGCCAATGTTTACATGGACGGCTTTTATTACTTCGGCTTTGATCCTGTTCGCTTTTCCGGCGATCACGGTTGGTTTGGTTGAGCTTATGTTTGACCGTATGTTTGGCGGTGCTTTCTTCGAAATTTCCAAGGGTGGGAATTCCGTGCTTTGGGAGCATTTATTCTGGATCTTTGGGCATCCCGAAGTATACATTCTGATTCTCCCTGCTTTCGGAATCATTTCCGAAATCGTCAGTACGTTTTCCAAAAAGCGTCTTTTCGGATACAGCTCCATGGTATTCGCAACAGCGTTGATCGGATTTCTAGGCTTCATGGTATGGGTCCACCATATGTTTACAACAGGTATTGGTCCAATAGGTAATGCGATTTTTGCGATTGCAACAATGGCCATTGCCGTACCTACAGGTGTTAAAATCTTTAACTGGCTGTTTACATTGTGGGGCGGTCAAATTACGTTCTCGACAGCTAATATGTTTGCAACGGCGTTTATTCCAACCTTTGTTATGGGTGGTGTAACTGGGGTTATGCTTGCAGTTCCGCCGGCAGATTACCAGTACCACGATACTTACTTTGTTGTCGCGCATTTCCATTACGTTATCGTTGGTGGTCTTGTTCTGGGATTATTTGCAGGCCTTTACTATTGGTGGCCCAAAATGTTCGGACGTATGCTTAGCGAAACGCTTGGCAAAGTTCACTTCTGGACATTCTTTATCGGGTTCCATCTGACATTCTTCCCGCAGCATTTCCTTGGGCTTATGGGGATGCCACGCCGCGTATTTACATACCAGCCAGGCGTAGGGCTTGAAGAAGGTAACTTTGTCAGTACGATTGGTGCTTTCCTGATGGGTATTGGTACTATCGTATTCCTGATCAATGCAATTGTAGCAGCAAGAAAACCAAAAAATGCACCTGCAGATCCTTGGGATGGTCGTACACTGGAGTGGTCGATTCCTTCTCCTGCACCTGAATATAACTTTAAACAAACTCCACTTGTTCGTGGTTTGGATGCATTGTGGAAAGAAAAGATGGCTGGCAACAAGGAAATGACGCCTGCCGAGCCTATTGGTTCGATTCATATGCCATCCGCATCGATCCTGCCTTTAATATTCTCAATCGGATTCTTTATTGCAGGTTTCGGTTTTATGTATCACACGTATTCAGTCGCTATTATCGGTGGAGGCATCATGCTGGCTTGTATGTTCCTTCGTTCGGTATACGATGACAAGGGCTTTCATATTGAGCCGGAAGAACTCGAAGATAAGGGGGCTAAGGCATGAGTGCGCATCATGAAGTAGGCGGTGCACTGCCACCTCACGCAGAAACCGCGACATTGGAAGGCAAGAATAAGGTCACGGGCTTCTGGCTCTTCCTTGGCGGAGAGTGCGTATTGTTCGGTACGTTGTTCGCAACGTTTATCGCATTACGTAATCAGGTTCCTGATGGTCCAACTGGACAAGAATTGTTCAATCTGACAACAGTCGGAATTTCCACATTTATTTTGTTAACGAGCTCCTTGACCAGCGTATTCGCTACAATGGCCATGCATCGTAATGATTTGAAAAAGCTGAACTTGTGGATGGCTGTTACCGTATTGCTGGGTCTGGGTTTCCTGGGTCTGGAAATTTACGAGTTCATGGAGTATGTTCATGAAGGCCATGTATTTACGAAGAGCGCATTTGCTACTTCCTTCTATACACTTGTTGGCTTCCATGGAGCACACGTAGCGTTCGGTGTTCTATGGATCACATTGTTAATTATATCTTCGTTCAAAAAAGGACTTACAGTCGTAACTGCCCCTAAATATTACGTTGCCGGACTTTATTGGCACTTTATCGACGTAGTATGGGTATTTATCTTCACCGTAGTGTACTTATTGGGGAAGGTGGGACCGTAAATGAGCAGCCAACAGCATGCAACACCAGCGGCTAAGCGCCATAAAGCGGAAAGCCCTAAGAACCATTACTTGTCTTATATTGTATCGATTCTTTTAACCATGATTGCCTTTGCCGCTGTACTTTATGGCGGATTGGATCGTTGGTTTCTCATTCTTTTCCTAACGGGTCTTGGGATCGTACAAGCGATTTTCCAATTAGCTTATTGGATGCACATGAAGGAAAGAGGCCACCTGTTTCCAATTGTAGGGATTATATTTGGATTCATCGTAGCTTTAACTGCAGTAGCGGCAGCCGTCTACTGGACTTGGTGGTAAGTAGAGGAGGCTTTTAGAAATAAAAGCCTCTTCTTTCTATTGAGCATGCACTATTTTTCACAAAGTAAGAGGCGAGAAATTAAGGTTAGTGAGAAAGGAGAATCATCATGAACATGGAAGCAATGGGTCATATGGAGCACACAACAGGAGATATTATGTCGGCGGGTTTTGCTAACCTGTGGAGCCCCGGGTTGCTCCTCATTGTTGTCATTATCGGCTGGCTGTACAGTTTGGCTGTAACTCGCTGGCGTCATCGTTTTGCGGATACAGCACCTGTGAAAAGGAGCCAGCTAATCTACTTTTATTTGGGGTTGTTGATGTATTATGTAGCAGAGGGATCGCCGCTCAGTTTGTATTCGCATCTCTACAGCTTTAGCGCTCATATGCTGCAGCAGTCGTTTCTGTATTTAGTTGTACCTCCGCTGCTGCTGTTGGGCTTGCCTGGCTGGCTGCTGCGCCCTGTATTGAAGCCGAAAGCGATGAAGGCTTTTATGCAGGCTTTTACATCACCATTGATCTCATTGTTCGTGTTTAATATGGTGTTTTCCTTTTATCATATTCCGATCATTATGGATACTTTAATGGCCAACATGCCGCTTCATGAGCTGTACAAAGCTATTTTTCTACTGGCTGCTTTTCAGCTGTGGTTCCCTGTATTTTGTCCGCTGCCTGAATATAACAGGATGTCCGAGTTGAAGAAGATGGGTTATATCTTCGTTAACGGGATCTTGCTGACACCTGCCTGCGCATTAATCATATTTGCAGGATCACCTTTATATCAAGCCTATGCTGACGTTCCTGAACAGTACTTGTTCATGTCTGTGCTTAATGATCAGCAGCTTGGCGGGGTCATTATGAAGATTGTTCAGGAAATTGTTTATGGTGTGGCGCTTGCTTATACCTTCTTCGGCTGGTACCGGAGAGAGCGCAAAATGGAAGCGGAAGAAGATCTGATGAATGAGTCTTTGATTCAGCATCCACAAGCCCAGCCTTCTGTGCAAATGAATCGAGCTTAAATTTATGATGGGTTAGGTGGGACTCGGTATGCCTATTTTACCAACGATCAGCACCAGCTTTATAGTGATCAGTGCGATCTTTGTCGCCTGTGGATGGTACCAGATTGTAAAGGGTAACCGTCAAACACATCAAAAGCTGATGGTGTGGGGTGCGGTGTTCGCACTTGCCTTTTTTATTATATATGTATCGAGAACGTTGTTCGTCGGCAATACAAGCTTTGGGGGTCCCGAGCATTTAAAGCTTCCCTACCATTTATTTTTATTTTTTCACATTACGTTGGCTACGACAGGCGGCGTATTCGGAATCGTCACCCTGCTGCTTGCGTATAAACAAAGATTTGCCAGACACCGCAAAATAGGGCGTTGGACAGCCGTAATGTGGCTTCTAACAGCACCTACAGGTGTAGCCGTATTCATTCTTCTGTATGTGATGTACCCCGGTGGAGATACCAAACCGATGATCAATGCGATCTTTGGCATATAATTAAGAAGCAGATGCTTGTCCATGAGATGGATGCATCTGCTTCTTTTTGTTACGTATTGATTATGAGTCCGGGATTCAGCTTAAAGCGCGCTTCCTCCAAATATAAACCGGTATTCCCAATGTCTATTAGCAATTGTATCAATACGGACACCACCGGATTCCTTGGAATAGGTGTGCAGGATTTTACCGTCACCCAGATAGATGCCTGAATGTGTAATACGCTGATCAGCTGTATTGCTCGGATATGCGGATTTGCTTGTTCCTTTGTAATCCATGAAGAACATCAGGTCGCCTACCTTGAGATTGTTCCAATTGGTAGTGGTTTTACCGATTTTGCGGACATAGTCACCCTGCTGTCTGGAATCGCTTGGCAGTGTGATATTGGCACCATCTTTAAAAGCCTGGCGTACAAAATCAGAGCAATCAAAGGTTTTGGTGTTGGAACGGTCGGAGCCATACTCATAAGGGGTACCTAAATAGGATTTGCCTGCATTGATAACACTAGTAATGGTGTTGCTGGTATTGCCGCCGTTATTACTTCCACTTCCGCCGCTACCACCACCACCGGATGTGGACGGTTTTATGTATTTACTGTTGGTTGATACGTAACCTGTGACTCCATTGGAATCACTGACTTTGTACCAATAGTCATTCACTTTCGACAAAATTTTAACGGTTTCTCCGGCCTTCAAAAATCTGATGCTGCTCGAATCGGTGGATGCACCCGTTCTGAAGTTCACGCTGCTCACAATGACGGCCGAGGAAGGATCACTGGTGCCACTGCCGACACTGCCACCGGAAGAGATCTCTTTTATGTATTGGCTGCTGGTTGATACATAACCGGTTTCTCCTTTGGAATCACGGATTTTGTACCAGTAGTCATTAATTTTGGATAAAATTTCAACGGTTTCTCCGGTTTTCAAAAACCCTTTACTGCTCGAATCGACGGACGCTCCAGTTCTGAAGTTAACGCTGCTGACAATGACGGCTGATGAAGCATTGGCTTGGTTGGGAACGAGCAGACCGACGCTTGTGGTGAGAGTGGTGGCTAACAGCAATGTCGCAAGATGTTTTTTCAAAATGTAATACCTCCAGTTGATGTTTTCAAACCTTATGTATATAAACATTCTCATTGCTTATAAGCAGGAGAACGAGGTTTGCCTGGGAATCGATAAAAAAAGCTGTGGTTGGTTATCGAAATTGTTGATTTGACATCTAACCCGTTTGACAGCCACAATGGGGTTAGAATCCAATCGAAAGTCCTTTATATGGGACTCCACCGCTTCATAGGGTTCGAGGCTTGTCCAAGATTTGGCGGGGTACCCATTATATCGTCGCTTGAACCAGCTAAGTTTAGTGGTAAATGTTGACATGGTTTTCATGGTATTGTGGACAGAAATAAGAATTAGGATTGTAACTGAAAAGTCAACATGATATGATAGTAAAAACAGTATTAAGAACAAGGTTCATTATTATGAACAGAAGGAGGATTTTATGGCAAATACAAGTATCATCTTACGGGTAGAGTTAGCACATGATTTGGTAACCTTTGGTGATGTGGCTACAGTTATTAGCCGTGCGGGCGGAGATGTGACCTCGATTGACGTTATCCGTGTCGGCAAGGAATCCTCGGTTAGAGATATTACGATAGATGTGCAGGATTCGGTTGAGGCTGAAGTCGTTCAAGCCATTAAGGATTTGAAAGGGATCACACTCATCAACGTGTCGGATCGTACCTTTCTTGCTCATCTGGGCGGTAAAATTTCTGTTCAACCGAATATGCCTATCAAAAATCGGGATGACTTGTCCCGCGTATATACACCAGGGGTAGCCCGTGTCTGCACCGCTATTCAAGAAAATCCACTAAAGGCTTATTCCTTAACAATCAAAAGAAATACGGTAGCTGTTATTACGGACGGCACGGCTGTTCTGGGGCTGGGTGATATTGGACCGCAGGCTGCTGCTCCGGTAATGGAAGGGAAAGCGATGCTGTTCAAGCAGCTGGCTGGTGTGGATGCGTTCCCGATCTGCTTGGACACGAAGGATACAGAGGAAATTATTCGTACTGTGAAAGTGATCAGTCCTATCTTTGGCGGTATTAATCTGGAGGATATCAGTTCGCCGCGCTGCTTCGAGATTGAATCCCGATTGGAGAAGGAACTCGATATACCGGTATTTCATGATGATCAGCATGGAACAGCTGTAGTCATGATGGCTGGGCTGATTAACGCACTGAAGGTTGTGGACAAGCCAATTGAAACCATACGTGTTGTAGTCAATGGAATTGGGGCTGCTGGTGTATCGGTTTGCAAAATGCTGCTCGCGGCAGGGGTTAAGCGCCTTGTGCCGGTTGACCGTGATGGTGCGATTGTCCGCGGTCAAACCTATGATCAACCGATGTGGCAATGGCTTGCTGAACAACCTCAGGTTGAAGATGTTGCTGGCGGCTTGGACAAGGTTATTCATGGGGCTGATGTATTCATTGGGGTGTCGCGTGCGGGACTGCTGAAGGTTGAGCATGTTCAGTCGATGGCTAATGATGCGATCGTGTTTGCTCTTGCCAATCCTCAGCCGGAAATCGATCCGGAAATTGCTCAAGCGCATGTTCGTGTGCTGGCAACAGGACGTAGTGATTATCCGAATCAGATCAACAATGTGCTGTGCTTCCCGGGACTTTTCAGAGGGGCATTGGATTGCAGAGCACGCCGTATCCATGAGGATATGAAGCTGGCTGCCGCTCGTGCGATTGCTTCGGTCGTGAGCGATGATGAGCTGAATGAGCTTTACATTATCCCAAGTATATTTAACGATCATGTGGTAGCTAATGTTCGTCATGCTGTTATCGAGGCGGCGATTCGTACGGGTGTTGCCCGTCGGATTCCACCAGATTTTCGTTAAAAGCAAATGATCCTTGATATAAGTGTTATCCTTCAACGGTAATTATGTTGAAGTAACTCTAATGTAAACCAAGCTTAAGCAGTCGGGAACCTCCGGCTGCTTTTTTCTGTTGGTTATAGATTATTCCGTCTGATTGAGCGATAAAAGAATGTTTTCAGATTTTAAATTGTGTTTAATAAATGATATTAAATGGTGATTTTAAGTGAGGTGATTTTTTATCGAATCGATTTATCATGCTGCTGGACTTGCCCTTTTGGAGCAGAGCGAGCGGCTAGCCAGTCAAATTACGGAGATGCAATATAAGCTTCAGCCCGAATTGTTGATACGTTTTGGGGAGAACGGACGTAAACAAACCATGCAGGATACCCTGTATAATCTGAAGTATCTCTCTGAAAGCGTTCAAATGAAAAGTCCATTGCTGTTTGCCAACTATATGACTTGGCTGCGGACACTGCTTGCGGGACACAAGGTGACAACTGAAGAGATAGCCGTGAACTTGAGATGCATGATGGAAGCTATTAAACAACAAATAAAGCCTGAGCTGTGCGAGCTGATTCTTCCTATAGTGGATGACGCGCTTAAGCAGGTGTCCTTACCATTGGCAGAAAGCATGAGCCTGTTGGGAACAGACCCATACTTGGTTGACGAGGCCAGGCAATATACGGAGCTGCTGCTTCGAGGAGATCGTCATACGGCAAGTGCAATGATTATGAACATTCAGCAAAGGATTTCGATCGAGGACATCTATCTGCACATATTTCAAAAATCACAATACGAGATTGGACGACTGTGGCAAACTAACCAGATCAATGTAGCACAGGAGCATTATTGTACCGCGGCGACACAAATGATCATGTCCCAGTTGTATCCGTATATATTCTCGGTAGCCCGCAATGGCAGACAAATGGTTGCAGCATGCGTAGGAGAGGAATTGCATGAGATCGGCCTGCGAATGGTCTGTGATTTTTTTGAAATGGATGGGTGGGATACATATTATCTGGGTGCCAATGTTCCGAAGCGTTCTGTCATCGACTCGATTATAGACAAGCAAGCCGATATTATGGCGATCTCTGCAACGATGAGCTTTCATGTTTATCTGGTCAAAGAGCTAATCGATGATATTCGTAACCATGAACAATCGTGTCATACGAAGATCATTGTCGGAGGGCTTCCTTTTAATATTGATCCCGAGCTATGGAAAAGCGTAGGTGCAGATGGACATGCCTATAATGCAAAAGATGCTATATCTCAGGCGCGTGAACTGATGAAAGTAACATGATCTCGAAATAGGGGGAATTATATTTAACTATTCACTACATAGGGGGATTTCGGATGGGAGAGAACCAGGTTGTTATCTCACTATTGTGCGACTCGGATGGACGGATCGTATCGATTATTCGCGATGATCTGGATATATCTTCGACCTTGGACGCCGGTAGTGGCGTATATTCAATATTTGATGAGATGAATACTGGCAAATTTCGCGAATTTCTTAAAGAGGTCAAGATCAACAAAGCTTTATTTAATTGGGAAATTAATCTAAAAATCAGAGATCGCACAGAACTGTTTTATTTTAATGGCGGCTTGTTTGAGGAAAGCATATTGGTCGTGGGCTCAAAATATAATTCTATTTATTCATATTTCTACGATGAGCTGATGAAAATCAACAATCAACAGCTGGTGGCCCTTCGGGAAACGATCAAGAAGCTGTCTCAGGAAATGCTCTTGAAGCTGGAGCAGGAGCAGCGAGCCTATGAGGAGTTTTCAGCTTTAAACAACGAACTGGTACTCGTCCAGAGACAGCTGGCCAAAAGCAACATTGAGCTTAAGCTGGCCAAGGAAAATGCAGAGCAGGCGAATCAAACCAAGAGCACCTTTCTGGCGACGATGAGCCATGAAATTAGGACGCCCATGAACGGCATTATTGCGATGGCCGAACTGCTTTCCTATTCTAATTTATCGGATGCCCATAAAAAATCGATTTCAATCATTTTGGATTCTTCTAACATGCTGCTGACGATTATTAATGATATTCTGGATCTATCCAAAATCGAGGCGGGTCAAATGCGTATTCAGGAGGTGGAGTTTGATCTACGCGAGCTGCTCGATCTGATTCTGCAATTAATGATTCCACGTTCGCAGAAGAGAGGAAACAAGCTTCAAATGCACATAGACCCACGAATAGCGCCCAGCTTAAAAGGTGACCCGGATCGAATTCGTCAAATTTTATTGAATTTGATCGGGAACGCTCTGAAATTTACGGATCAGGGTCAGATTGATGTGAGAGTGCGATTACTGTCAGCTTCCGATAAAAAGCAAAGGTTGATTTTTGAAGTTCAAGATACCGGAATCGGAATATCCGAAGAAAATCGCAGCAAGCTGTTTCAGCCTTTTTTTCAAGCTGATCAGTCTCGAACTCATAAATTCAGTTCAACCGGATTAGGCCTGTCCATATCCAAAAAATTGCTTGAGATCATGAAGGGTCGTATTGGAGTCGAGAGCACAGACGGTGTCGGTTCAACCTTCTGGTTTGAAATCGAGCTGGATATCGAAGCTAGTGTCAAATTACAGAGTGCTCCAGCACCAGAAGTTGTGACGCCGAGTCAAGACCTGTCTATTTTACTGAATAAAGATTTGAGCTTGCCGATTATGCTGGCTGAGGATAATCAAATCAATCAACAGGTTGCCCTCCTTCAGCTTAAAAAGTTGGGGCTCACCAACGTTATTACTGTTTCCAATGGAGCTGAGGCTTGCGAGGAGGTCCAGCGGCGCGACTTTTCCCTGATTTTGATGGATAATCAGATGCCCGTGATGAACGGGTTTGATGCCAGCCTGAAGATCCGGAGGTGGGAGACGGAGACTTCTGATGCCAGAAATCCAAGATTGCCGATAATCGCGATGACAGCCAATGCCATGCAGGGAGACCGGGAAAGGTGCCTTGCGGCTGGGATGGACGACTATATCACCAAGCCGGTTAATCTGGCTACCTTGAAGGAAGCACTGCTAAAATGGCTGCCTGAGTTGCCAGCATTGGAGAGTCATTCGAGTCAACAGCTGGAAGAAGAGGATAGCTTGCTGAATCTGTCTATAATTCAAGAAATTATGGATTTGAACGATGACGGAGACACTTCGATGCTGGCGGCATTGTTTCATTTGTATGGCCAGGATACACCGGATAAAATGAAGCTGCTGAAGCAATCTGTTGATGACAAGGATGCTGTTAATCTCAGAATTGTCGCTCACGATTTAAAATCAGCGAGCTTAAGCCTTGGCATGAATGCCTTATCCAGAGCTTTTGAGAAGCTGGAGACAATCGGACGATCCAATTGTGTAACAGAAGCATGCATAGGACTGATTACAGAGGTTGAACAGCTGTACGCAGACACTTGTGATGCCTTCGAGCAGCTCTTACTGGAAAATAACTGACCTATCCCAATAAAAGGGTTAATGAGCACATCAAAAGAGCAGGCTGCCGAAGCATCTGCTCTTTGTGTGTATCTGGCTCATGAATAACTTAGTCGGAATGGTGATTGGTAGGCATAGCTTCCGGAGAAGTCAGCTTATCGTAGAATTCAACATATTTGTCCTTATCAGAGCTTGAACGTAGAGCCATTCCTGCACGTGGATGCTCGTTCAATACACCAGCGACCATGTAAGGAATAATGTAGCCCCACTCGACTTTTTCGCGCATAGGGATCAAATGTCTTTCGATCAAATCCAATACGGGACGAATTTCGTATCTTGGATTTTTCAAATAGCTTACCAACAATTCAGTTGGGCAGTTACCAGCGGCGCGGCCCATACCGAATACGGAAGTATCCAGAAATTCAACGCCTTTGGAAGCACCAACTAATGTATTGGCGAATGCAAGCTGCATATTGTTGTGCATATGAAGACCGAGCTTTTTATTAGGAAGTAAATTCTGGAACTTGGATACCATATAGTCGACATCACGATTGTCCATGCTGCCATAGGAATCGACTACATAAACGACATCTACAGGGCTTTTAGCGATATCTTCAAAAGCTTCTGTCAATTCATTTTCCATAACGTGAGAAAGAGCCATAATGTTAATGCTCGTCTCGTAGCCGTAGCTATTGAACTTGTTGACCAATTCCAGCGCCTTGTCCACATCTTTGATATAAGTAGCTACCCGGATCATGTCCAGATGGCTTTGCTCACGAGGTAAAATATCATTCTCATCCACACGGCCAATATCGACTAATGCAGACAGTTTTGTATCGGTTTTTGTTTTAATAACTTCCTTAAGGAAATCCTCATTCAAAAAGCGCCAAGGACCAGCATCGGCACCCTTTAACAGCTTAGCCGAATTTTTATAACCAACTTCCATATATTCCACACCGGCTTCGCTTAAGCCAGCATACATGTCCTGAACCATTTTTACGCTAAAATCCCAGTTATTGACGAGTCCCCCGTCACGAATCGTACAGTCCAAAATTTTGTGATTAAGATCTTTTGTCATCCGAATTTGCTCCTTTTCTGTCAGTGCGCCGTTAGTCAGACCGCAGCGGTCTGCTTTATTTTTCTTTAACGCTTTTTGGCTTTTAAGCGGTAAAGTAAATTTCCTATATTTAATATGCCATAGTATAAACAATCTTGTCAATAAAAACAATCCGGCTTCACCGCGAAGCCGGATTGTTCGTTGCATATTTATGAACGAGGATAAGTGCTATGGGGTTTTGATCAGGGTATATTTACCGATCAGAGGCAATGGTTTTATTTGTCCATTAGCGGCATTAATGATACCCAAAATCGTCAATACAAGTGCACCCAGGTTGGCAATAGGCACCAGAATCAAGTTAAGGAACGGAATAGCACCTAATACAAGGTTGCAAGCAATGCAGACCAATAGCAGCAATAAGCCTTGATTCGCATGATACATGGCAAATCGTGATTGCTTGGCAACGAGGAGGGGCAGGAAGAAAATTATGTAGGCAAGAATGCCCATCACTTTGTTCTCAGCGGCATCGGCTGGATCAACAGGAAGCTGTTCAGAAGAACGATTAGGATCTTCAGACGGTGATGACAATAGTTCCACCTCTTTCTTATCAATGTTATATACTGTTTGTTTATGTTTTGTAACCATCGTATGCAATCTTGAAACAGCATATGTTCATTTTATTTGGAATATCTTCTTTTTTCAAGGGAAATAATAGTAGGTATGGCTAATAACGGATTTCCTTAGTTGGAAAAGGGACAAGTGGCTGTTATCAGTCAGATACCATGTTGTTGGTAAGTGAGCTTGGGTGAAAAAGATTTGCCATGGAAAACAAAGTTGTACCTTCCCTATTTTTCGTTGCCAGGGTAACACTGTTTCTCTAGACCCACACGAGAATCGTTTGTTATGATGGACATATAGATAACGAGCATGTTTCATCATGGTCTGGAGGAGTGTCAGAAGTGAACGCATATGATAATCTGAAGCAGGGTGAGAAGGGCGCATGGGTCAGTATCGCTGCGTATATTCTTTTATCCATATTCAAAATCAGTATGGGCTATATGACGGGCTCTGAAGCGTTGACCGCTGATGGTATTAATAATACAACCGATATTATTGTGTCTCTGGCTGTGCTAATCGGTCTGCGTATTTCTCGTAAACCCCCTGATAACGATCATCCATATGGTCATATGAGGGCAGAAACGATTGCTTCGCTGGTGGCTTCCTTTATTATGTTTGCTGCTGGTATTCAGGTTATCATTCAATCTGTGCAAAGCTTGATGTCTGCAGAACGCCAGGCTCCCGATATGCTCGCGGCATGGGTTGCCCTCTTCTCGGCTGTCGTGATGTGGGGCGTATATATGTATAATAGAAAGCTCGCCAAACGTATAAACAATCATTCGTTAATGGCTGCGGCTATGGACAACCGCTCGGATGCTTTTGTCAGTATAGGCGCAACGGTTGGTATCATAGGCTCGAGATTCGGTTATCCGATATTGGATACGATAGCCGCATTTGCCGTAGGACTGATCATATGCAAGACGGCATGGAACATTTTTTCTGAGGCCACACATGCACTGACTGACGGTTTTGATGATAAGCGGTTGAAGGTGTTTCAGGAAACCGTACGTGAAACCCCTGGTGTGAAGAGTATCAAGAATATTCGGGCGAGAGTCCATGGCAGCAGTGTGCTGCTTGACGTGGTGGTAGAGGTAAGTGCAGAACTGAGCGTGGAGCAAAGCCACCATATAAGTGACGAAATCGAACAGCGTATGCATCTGCAGCATAGTATTGATAATGTGCATGTACATGTAGAGCCTTACTCCAACCTAAAGGAAGAGAGCTAGCTCCTGGCGAGGATTCAGGCTCTCGGGATTAAGTGGTACACATGAGCTGGCTTATTCGTGAATACAAAAAGAGCTTTAACAGGATCGAATCAGATCCGGTTGAAGCTCTTTTTTTTATGGAATATACTGCTGCACGATTTTTACGACCTTCCCGTCCTTAACGGTCAAATGGTAGGGATATTCATGAATAACAGCATCCTTGCTAAAAATAGCTTTGAATTTGTTCAAGGTGACCGGTTCATTCCACACAATCTGGGCTTCCTCAGGGTGATCATTCCGATTATATATTTGCATTAAAACTGCAGCATCGCTCTGAATTTCAAAAGTTTGCAGTTTAGTGTTATCATTAACAATATAATAGCCGCTTGGTGCACCCATCTGCCCGAATTCAGGCTCTTTTTGTGCAAAAACAGCATCTGCTTCTTTACCTTCATACCATTCGATATCATCAACAACGATATAGGTCTTTCCATTATCCGTATACATATCCTGAATGTATGCCGGGTGCGTATCGCTGCTTTTGGCTACAGGGGCATAGTCTCCATTGGTTTGTGCAGAAGTAAGGCCTGACATGATTAAAGATAATAAAGAGGTAATCAGAAGCGTTCGCCATATTTTTTTCATTATAATTCCCCTTCACACACTGGATACTTATCATTAACGCGAAATAGGCAATTTGAAACGCGCAAGTCTTAACAAGAGAGGAATCAATGCCATGCTTTTTTATATGATTGCTGCTGTTGTCATGGTGATTGACCAAGGTTCGAAACGTTTGGTTCGCTTGTACATGGAGCTAGGAGAGTCGATACCTGTTCATCGGGTGTTGCAATTCACTTATATTGAAAATGACGGAATGGCTCGTGGTCTATTTCCAGGATATGCACGCCTGTTTGCTCTGGTTGCCGTTTTATTCGTTGCAGGAATTCTGTATTATCGCAAAAAAGGCGAGCTTCGCGGAACACTGATGGACATAGGCACCGGATTTATGGTCGGGGGTGCAGTCGGCAATGCGATCGATCGTATTGTAATGGGTACTGTCACTGATTTTTTGGCATTTGGTTCAGGCCGAGGTGTGATGAATATTGCCGATTTGGCAATCAATATAGGGGTACTCTTTATGATAATAGCGATGATTCAAAATTATGTCTCACAAAAAACCAAGTCTGAGCATGTGAATGAGGGCTAGAAGTGGGATGATGATGGAGTGAAGCAGCCCAATAATGCTGAGAAGCATCAGTGATCGAAGATCGGAAGAATATTGGGCCGCGAAGCTAAATGAATTCACTTTACTCGCTACACCTTTTGCAAGGAAAGTGAAGCATGGGTTCCAGCTGTATGTCCTGTAGCAAAAGCCGCCGAGATGTTGTAACCACCCGTATAGCCATGAATATCAAGAATCTCACCGCAAAAATACAGTCCGCTCATTAATTTTGATTCCATAGTTTTCGGATCTACCTGCTTAAGATTAATACCCCCACCTGTAACAAAGGCTTCTTCAATGGACAGCGTCCCATTTGCCTCAATAGGAAAAGCCTTGATGAACTTGCACAATTCAAGCCATTGCTGCTTGGGGATATTATCATAGGTGATATCTTCCTTTAGCTCCGCTTTGTGTAGCAAGAGCGGTATAAGCCGTTCAGGCAAAGCCGCCTTTAGTACATTTTTGATTGCCTTTTTGGCGTCTGTCCGTGCTAATCCTAACGTATGGTCATTGACCTCCTGCAGACTTTGCTCGGGAAGCAGGTCTATTGTTAATGGTATCGTTGGTGTTCCAAATTGCTTAAGCGCCTTCACAACAAATTGGCTGCATCGCAATACGATAGGACCGGATATGCCAAAATGCGTAAAGATCAGGTCGCCTTCATGCTCGATGAGCTTTTTCCCCTTCGGATTCCATACGGATAGTGTGACGTTACGCAGGGATAGTCCTTGCAGCTCCTTGCTCTTGATAAAAGGCTCCTTGGAGGTGATAGGCACCTCGGTAGGGAAAAGCTCAGATATCGAATGCCCGGCATGCTCGGCCCATGGATAGCCGTCACCGGTTGAGCCTGTTTGCGGCACGGATTTGCCTCCTGTAGCGACAATAACACATGCTGCGTGTATCAGCTCTCCGGATTTCAGTCGTACACCTGCTGTTCGTCCATCCTTGTACAGAACCTCCGCAACAGGAGCATTCGTCTGAATATGGACGCCTTGGCGCTTCACCTGATTGATCAGCGCGTCGACTACATTTTTGGCCTTATCAGTAACAGGAAACATCCTTCCCCTGTCCTCTTCCTTCAGCCTAATGCCAAGCCCCTCAAAAAAAGAGATAATGTCCTTGCTGCCAAAATGGGTAAATGCACTATATAGAAAACGCCCGTTACCGGGAATGTTCTTGATCAGCTCATCAATATCCTTATTATTTGTGACATTACATCGTCCGCCACCAGAAATCCCGAGCTTGCGCCCCAGCTTGTCACCCTTGTCAATCAATAATACCTTCGCACTGCCAGCGCTTGCCGCAATACTTGCCATAAGACCGGCTGAACCGCCGCCGATAACAATTACATCGAACTTCATGAATCCAATCTCCCTTTGGTTAACAACCTACGTTGTTTTTTCCATATTCTTATTACGATAAATGTGATCAAAGCGATCGCAGGCAGCCATAACAGCTGCAATCCATACCGATGCACCAAAATGGCCAGCTGAGGTACATGATCACCGGCAACGTAGCCTAATGAGAAGAATAGCAGTGTCCATATGAATCCGGTTGAGTATGAGATAAGGGCGTAACGTCGAAAGGACATTTTGTTCAAGCCGACAAGATACGGAATGATATGACGAACTACCGGCAGAAAATAGCTAATCGCCAATGCATAGGAACCATAACGGGCTACAAGCCGCTCCGACTTGTCAACATATAACGCAAGCTTTTTCTTACGACGCATTCGGTTCAATGCCGGTGTGCCAATCCATCGTCCTATGACATAACCTAAAGTCAGTCCTGACACAACTCCCAAATACGTAAGTAGAAAGGCAGGAATCGGCAAAAGCATACCGCTTGCGGTCACGGCTCCACCGGTCATGACAATCCCCTCATCCGGAACAGGCATCCCGACAATTCCCAGCCATAAAGCAAAAAATAATGCTGCATACCCATATTGTCCAATCATTGTTATCAGTGTTTCATAAGTCATACTCAAGCTCCATTTCTTCATTAGACTCAAACTTAATATACCAATAAAAACCTCGAACAGCAAAAGTGGTAGAATCCAGACTATGCCACTGCTAAATAAGGAAATTCATAGCATGGGAACCAATAATCGTACAGCCTGCTGCAGTTCGCTTACGTCCATAATAATCGTAGGGGAGGACTGCTATGAAATACCTAATTTGCGTGATCATTACCGCTTTGTGTACGATGATTTGTGTCATAAGCTCGTCATCTCCTGCAGCTGCGACGTCATCAGACAAGATAGCGTACCTAACCTTTGACGATGGACCTTCGAAAAGTACTTCACGCATTTTGGACGTTTTGCAGAAAAATGGGATCAAGGCTACATTTTTTGTTACAGGAAAAACCTCTGAACACAGCAAGCAGATGCTCCATCGAATTGTAGATGAAGGGCATACGCTTGGCAATCACACGTATTCACATGATTATCACCGTATTTATCGTTCGGTAGGAGCCTTTAAGGCTGATGTGGAACGGCTGAATCGATTATTGGAAGAAACGGTTGGGGTCAGGCCGAATATATTACGTTATCCGGGAGGATCTAATAATCACTTAAGCTGGCGATCAGGGGGGCGTCATATCATGAGTGCTATTACCCGCGAGATGTCGGCGCTTGGCTATCAGTATTTTGACTGGAATGTGAGCTCCACTGATGCAGCAGCTGTTATTCAGAGCAAGGAAGCGATTGTCGATTCGGTTAAAAGCAGCAGCAGCGGCAAAAAACAAATTATTGTACTTATGCACGATATGGATGCGAAGACGACAACAGTGGAAGCACTGCCGGAAATTATTTCCTACTTAAAGCAGTCTGGGTATCATTTTGATGTGCTGGGCAAGGATTCTTATACCTTTCAATTTCTAAGACCGGGAAAAAGCTAACCGAAGTTTATGGCGAGTGTACAAAGAACCTTTGCTTTCCAACCTTGCCGATGTATAATGAGAGTTAGAATAGTTTTTATATCATTATGTTAGTAAAGGAGATGAGCTAAGATGTCGATGTCATTTGAATCGTACATGAAAGATATGGTCCAACCGATGAGAGATGATTTAACCCGAGTCGGAATTACTGAGCTGCGTACGCCGGAGGAAGTTGTTGAAAACCTCGCAGACGTGAAAGGTACAGCTCTTCTTGTTATTAATTCGGTATGCGGATGCGCCGCTGGTCAATGCAGACCCGGTGTAGCCAAAGCCCTGCAAAACGAGGTAAAGCCAGACCACTTGTTCACGGTATTTGCCGGTCAGGATAAAGAAGCAACTGCCAAAGCACGTGAGTATTTGGCTCCTTATCCACCATCATCACCATCAATCGCTTTGTTTAAGGATGGACAGCTTGTTCATTTTATTCAACGTCATCAAATTGAGGATCGTTCCGCTGATTTAATCGCTAACGACCTGACAAGCGCTTTTGAAAACTACTGTAAATAGGAAGCTGTTTATTCAATAAACGCTTCCGATATACGAAGACTCCCCCGGCCTCAGGATTCCCTGGGCTGCTGCGGGAGTTTTTTTGTAAAAATGGATGAGGAGAGGTGGAGAGTCATGAATTTGCAGCAGGAAATTATCGCCAAGCTGGGTGTGAAACCGACTATTCAGGTGGCTGAGGAAATTCGCAAACGGGTTGACTTTTTGAAGCTATACATAGAAAATGCCGCTGTCGATGGGCTGTTGATTGCGATTAGCGGAGGTATAGACAGCGCCGTGGCAGCAGGATTGTGCAAGCAGGCCACCGATGAGTTAACGGCGGAAAAGGGCAGAGAGTACAAAACGGTAGGTGTGTTTCAGCCTTACGGTGAGCAGTCGGATATTACAGACAGCTATGCGGTAGCGGAAGCCTTCGGATTAACCTACAAAATCGAGACGAATATCGAGGAAACTGTCAATGAAATCGCGCTTGAAGCCGAATATGGGCTTAAATCGATCGGTATTCATCGTCATATAAGTCGTGCGGGCAAAGGCAACGTAAAGGCAAGAACGCGGATGGTGCTGCAATATGCATTGGCCTTCGATTTAAATTTACTTGTGGTTGGAACCGATCATGCATCCGAGGCGATCACCGGATTTTTCACGAAGTATGGAGACGGGGCTGTTGATATTACACCACTCAGCACGTTAAACAAACGACAGGTACGACAGCTGGCAGCGGCTCTGGGTGTTCCGCAAAGCGTATTGGATAAAGCGCCAACGGCTGGATTGTGGGAAGGGCAGACGGATGAGTCTGAGCTTGGCATCACTTATGAAGACAACAGCGATTATCTGGAGGGCAAAGAGATTTCTCCTGCAGCCAAGGAGAAGCTGGAGAAGCAGTATCTGAAGACCGAGCACAAGCGAGTAACTATTCCGGGGATATAACAGGAGATAAGCTAGCTTAAATGGGCGAAGTTCTCATAGAAAGCATGGAAGAAGGTTAAAGCTTCAATGATTATAGGTATTGGAATCGACTTAGTCGATATCGCCAGAGTGAATAAGATTATGAAGGGCGACGCAGGGGAGCGGTTTGCTGTTCGCGTACTGACACCGGGAGAGCGGGAGCTGGCGGCCAAGCGGCAGGGACGCCTGGCCGAATTTATTGCCGGTCGCTTTGCCGCCAAGGAGGCGGTCAGCAAGGCGCTCGGCTGTGGTATCGGCAAGCAGGTGTCGCTGCAGCATATTGAGGTGCTGCCGGATGACCGCGGCAAGCCAATTTGCACGGTCGATCATGCTGCCTTGCAGCGGCTGGAGCTTGACCCGGCCTGCACGGTCATTCACCTCAGCATCACCCATACCGATTCGACAGCAATGGCATATGTGATGGTGGAGAACAGAGGGGCATAGCAGTTAGCCGTTCGACGAAGCCTGAGTATCCACAGAAGACAGAAGCGCAGGTCGCCTTTTAACGCTTGGTAGCCAGCCAGTCTACCAACGCCTGCGTTTCCTCTGGCTTCAGCTTGGTCCCGAAAGCAGGCATTCCGTTGCCGCCGCCAGTAATCTGCTTGTCAATCTGCTCCTTAGTTAATCGTGAGCCAACCTGCTGCAGATTCGTTTTGGGTCCCACACGTCCTTCAAGTCCACCTCCATGACAGGAAAGGCAATTTTGCTTATATACGGATTGGACTTGCTCAGGCGCACCCACCAACGCATCATTTGAATTGGCATTTTTAGCGGCTCCAAAAGGCTCCTTGCCGCTGTTTTGCGTATTGCTGCCACAGCCTGATATGACGCCAATCGCTACAATAAGAATCGCAATTAGCATATATTGGGTCCGTCTGTTCATTGGATAACCCCCTCCGATTGTTTATTTCCTATGTACAACATCCATCCTAACGCAATCATACTTAGTCCTCCAGCGCCACCAAGCGCCACCGAGGCCAAGCCCAAATAATGAGTTGCAACCACAAGCGTCAGCACAAACTGCCATATGCCTATATAAAGAATAGGTTTTCCAAGCCATACACCGAGCTGAGCGAGAGCAGCAGCCACAATGAAGGATTTTAATAAGGGTATAAAGGACGTATCCGCAGCATGTACATACCCTAGTGTCCAGACCGCAACAATGAGCATAATAACAGCCCATACTGATGGACCTGCCGGTATCGTTAATTTGGACCAGACGCCAAGCCGGACATCCCTCCCTAACACAACAGCACTTGCTGCAAGCGCTATCCACAGTGGAATCGACTGCCAGGCAGCGACATCCAGCCATTGCCCGATAAATTCCAATGTGGACGCCAGCACGGCTTGGATACCCCAGATCATCAACCATACGAGATACGGTCGTGAGCTTTGAATGTTTTGCAATACAGTCTGCTTCGGGTTCATGACTTCAACTGATTTCATCATCTTCACACCTTTTCTAAGCATCAATTGCGATCTGCCGACGTAACAAAACGATGCTTTTTGGCATAGTCACGTGGAGATACGCCCGTTACCTTTTTGAAAATACGACTGAAATAAAACTCATCTGTGTAGCCTACGCTGCTTGCTATCGATTTCAGACGATAGTCAGACAGCATCAGCAGCTCCTTGGCACGGTCAACGCGGAGATGCGTCAAATAATCGATGGGGCTGTAGCCTATATATTTTTTGAATAATCGTGAGTAATGGCTTATACTCAAGCCAGCCATTTGCGCAAGACCTTCTAGAGTCAGAGGCTCCTGGTAGTGGCCTACCATATAATCCTGGGTTAGTTCTATAGCTGCTGTTGTGTTTCCGGCGACCTTTTGTGCGCGGAAATCCTGAATCAACGTCATGAAAAACTCCAGCAGCAATATTTTGCGACGCATGGCGGTCATATGCCCTCTACGTTTCCATAATATGTCCAATTGCTCGAACAAATAAATAAGCTGGGGTGTGTTGTGTACGGTGTACATGCCCTCCAGAGGAAATGGCGATTCTTCAGAGCTTCGGGAAATCCACTGTTCCTTCTCGTCGAAAGTTTCCGTATAATGAAAACGAAAGAAATAGTATTCCAGCGGCTGCTCGGGATCGGTTTGCCGCTCAACCTCCATCCCGGGACTGAAGGAGAAGAACTTGCCAGGGTCCGCAGGGTAATGGGTTCCATTAATTGTAAAGCTGCCTTTTCCTTTAATAATCAGCCAAATCGAATGATGACGGATCGTTCGGGGCAGCTGTCGCCATTCGGGACTGCATTTTTGATGGCCGACAAGCAGCAGTGAAATCACTAGTTTATTCAGTCTGGCGGCAAGTTCACCAGGAGTCAGCATCGGTCCCACTCCTTCACTAAAAGCTGCCATTTATTATACCACAATATGTATCACCAGAAGGAGAACTCATGGACACGACACATAAACAACAATACTTTTCAAATGAACTGCTGGCGTGGTATCTTCGTCACCGCCGCGATTTGCCATGGCGTCGCAGCCGCAATCCCTATTATATCTGGATTTCCGAGGTCATGCTGCAGCAAACGCGGGTGGATACGGTCATTCCGTACTTTCACCGTTTTGTCGAAAGGTTCCCTACAGTAGAAGCATTAGCTGAAGCACCGGAAGAAGACGTACTCAAGCTGTGGGAAGGTCTTGGCTACTATTCACGGGCACGCAATCTGCAAGGGGCGGTAAGGGAGGTTCATGAACGATACGGCGGCATAGTACCCGATAATAAAGAAGAAATTTCCTCACTCCGTGGCGTGGGTCCGTATACGTCAGGGGCCATTTTGAGTATCGCCTATAACAAGCCTGAGCCTGCGGTAGACGGCAATGTGATGCGGGTATTATCGAGGTACTTTTTGATTGAAGAAGATATTATGAAGCCGAGCACAAGAGGAATAATGGAAAAGCTGGCAAAAGCATTAATTCCCGAAGGAGCTGCAGGGGATTTTAATCAGGCTTTGATGGAGCTTGGAGCTATGGTATGTAAGCCGCGGTCCCCGAACTGTCTGACCTGTCCGGTTATGGAGCATTGCTCGGCCCGTGAAGCGGGGATGGAGGAGCAGCTGCCGATTAAGAAAAAGGCCAAGCCCCCACGTCCAGAGCAGCGGGTAGCGGCATTAATTGCAGGCAGCGGTGATCACCAAGGTAAAGTTCTGATTCGTCAGAGACCGCAGGAAGGGTTGTTGGCCCGTATGTGGGAGCTGCCGCATACAGAGGTTCCGTTTACCTATGTGGCCGCCAGTCCGTCCTCGCCGGAACTTATACCAGAATCATTCAAGCTGCTGACGGACCAATTGGCCGAGGAAACGATCGGTATTATTCCGGAAAGATGGTTTATGCACGCTGAGCATACGTTCAGCCATATTCACTGGGATATGGATATTATTGCATGCAGACTGGAGCCTGGTATCATTCCAAGCCCTGCAGGTATGCTGCTGCCTTCTCATTACCAATGGGTGGATAGCGCGACAATGGACAATTTTGCATTCCCGAACGTGTTTCTGAAAATATTGAAAGCATATTTTGCAGCCTGTACCGAGCTGTAAGCTACAGGGGGAGAAGTCTTTTCATGGCTTCCATTTTGTTAATGTATATCATTTTCTTCTCGATGGTAATGATCTGATCCTCCTGCAGCTCCTGCAGCACCTTGGTTACGGATTCTCTGACGGTACCAGCCAGATTGGCAATCTGCTGGTGAGTCAGCTTCATGTTGATCATCAATCTTCCCTGCTTGATGACGCCGTGGTCCTGGGCAAGTCTGGATACAACTTTGATAATGCGCATCCGTACGTCGAGAAAGGTAAGATCATAAATTTGCTCATTCGCTTTACGGAGTCTCTCCATCGTGACCTCAAGAAGTCGCAGACTCAGCTTAGGCGTTTGTTCGAGAAAATGATAAAATTCCGAACGCATCAAGGTGTAGATTTTACAGTTTTCCAGCGTTTCCGCTGTAGCCGAACGGGTCAAGCCCTTTTGAATCAGCGACATCTCTCCGAAAAAATCTCCATCACGAAACAGTGCTAGAATAATTTCCTTGGCATAATCAATCCGGTAAATTTTGACGACACCCGATTGTATAAGAAAAAATTCCTCTCCCAAATCTGCCTCGAAAAATAAAATCGTGCCTTTTTTAAAATCACGTTCAACAAATAAAGGAGAAATAATCTCCAGATCACTTACTGCCAAATCTTGAAACAAGGGTACATTTTGTAACAAAGGAATTAAACTTTTCATGAAAGAATTCATCTCTTTTCCAGTCTTAATGAACGAGTGCATCCTCTCCGATACGATAGATCATGATGTGTAGGTGACGGGATAAATCTATCTCTTCCGGATACCTTAGCTGCTCGCCCTGCTCATTGGTCAAAATTCTTACCACAGGCCGCTGCTTGAACGACGGGTTGATTTTGGATACAATGCCGGTTTGGCCGGTACTTAAGCGAACACTAAGGCCGACTGGATAAATGGCCACCTTATTTCGGAAAAATTCCACCTTACTCTTATCATACAACGTTCCAGCTCCGGTGAAAAGATTTTCTAATGCATGATCTGGCGGCAAGGAAGCTCGATAGGGCCGTGGGTTTGTCATCGCATCATAGGCGTCCAATAAACCTACCCATTGAGCAAAAGGATGTACGCTTGTACCGGAGAGACCTAAGGGGTAGCCGGTGCCATTCACCTTCTCATGATGCTGCAGTGCACAGTGAGCAGAGAGTAGGGGAACACCGGGTATTTCACGCAGAAGCTTGAAGCCATGCTCGGTATGCTTCTTGATTTCTTCAAATTCCAATGGAGACAAGGGTGTTTTTTTGGTCAGCAGGGAATGAGGTACCATGGCATTACCGATATCATGGAACATCGCCCCCATACCGAGAGCTTCCAAGTCAGTCGTGCTATAACCTTCTATCATTCCGATACGAGTTGCGTAAACAGCTACATTGAGTGCATTTTGAAAAAAGTGCTCGACCATGGAAAAAGTGCTGCGATTCATTACCATCAGCATAATTGTGTCGTCTGAAGGGCGAATATGAGATTTCAGATCGTCCTTGAGCAGACCTATACAATGATTCGCAGTTTTGGATATTTGCTGCCGTTCGCTAAGCGTCACCGATTTGGAGGAAAGCAGCATTTGAAAGCTGCGAGTCAACTGGCCGCGAATCACAAGGCGTGTCTCTTCTCTTATGGAATCCTCGATGTAGATGTCATCAGTCCGCTTGTCTTTAATATAGATTTGCTGGAAACCGAATTGGATCAGCTTATTGATCAGAGATTGACTGAGCTCCACGTTATAGCCGATCAAAGTCTGACCTTCTTCAGAGATGATGGGTTTACCTAATCGCATACCGGGCTGAACCATAGAAAGAGGAAGTAATCTCATAGTATCAATCACCTTTGCCTACTAGTAGTTTAGACACTATAACGATGATGAAATACGGGCCACAATGGTTCTCTGGTCATGTGTCTATGTGCTACATTATTCCACAAAGGTTGACATAATTCTGTGTATAATGCTACAAAAGTCAAGTGTTTATCAAATTTTGTCGTATAATGATCAAATCGTCCTATCAAATCATTTGAAAAACCAGCGGAGCTGCATCCATAGATAACGCAAAAAAAACCGGGAATGGAGGGTATCCAGTCCCGGTTTTACCATTGTAAGTCTATTATTTACCAGCAGCTGCTGCGTAACGTTTGCCAACTTCATCCCAGTTAACAACGTTCCAGAAAGCTGAAATATAATCAGGGCGTTTGTTTTGGTATTTCAAGTAATAAGCATGCTCCCATACATCCAGACCCAGAATTGGCGTGTTGCCTTCTGAGATTGGGCTGTCTTGGTTAGGCGTGCTGCTTACAACCAATTTACCTGCAGGAGTTACAGAAAGCCAAGCCCAGCCGCTGCCAAAACGAGTAGCGCCAGCTTTTGCAAGATCTTCTTTGAACTTGTCAAATCCGCCAAGCTCAGCATTGATAGCATCAGCCAATGCGCCGGATGGTGCGCCGCCGCCATTAGGTCCGATAATTTCCCAGAACAAGGAGTGGTTGGCATGTCCGCCACCGTTATTACGAACTGCTGCACGAATGCCTTCTGGAATGCTGTCCAGGTTCGAGATCAATTCTTCAATGGACTTGGATTGAAGATCAGGATGAGCTTCCAAAGCCGCATTCAGGTTAGTTACATATGCGTTGTGGTGACGATCGTGGTGGATCATCATCGTAGTCTCGTCGATGTGTGGTTCCAAAGCGTTGTTTGCATAAGGAAGAGCTGGTAATTGATGTGCCATTCGTAAATACCTCCTAATAGTTATGTAGATTCCAATTCAATCCTATTATCGCCTATATTCCATATAAAAGCAACATGTATGTATATTAAGTATCCACTACGCTGCTCAATCGGATTCAGACTCTAACTCTTATTATTACAAAAGACCTATAAACTTATCCATCCACAGGACCAAGGAATTATCCAAAATATAGAAAATATGAGTACTAATACTCTTGAAAACGCTTAATAAACAGCGCTTTCCAGAGAATATAAATCATTTGTAAAGTTTTTTTAGTATTTTCAAATAAATAAGAAGGAATTTAGCTCTATTTGTCGTATTTTATACCAGATAGAAATAAACAAAACCATGCTGTGGGGAGAGTTCCGTTGATGCTTGTTCGTCCCTTTCAATTGTCCGACTATGTTTCTGTTACTGATTTATTCAAGCGCGTATTAAGCGAGGCCTGTTATGATGAAACAATGGAAGCTTTTGCAAGGCAGCTTTCTTGGGATAGCGAGCTTGTATTAGTAGCTGCCGAGAATGAACAAATTGTAGGTGTAATCGTAGGTACGATCGACAATCACAACGGCTATTATTATCGTATCGCTGTAAGTCCGGAATTTCAGCGACGCGGTTTTGGTAAGGCATTGATCGAATCGATGAGACAACGTTTTGTACAGCGTAAGGTACGCAAGATCATGATCACAGTAGATGTTCATAACGAGATGGTTTTACCGGTGTATGAATCCGTCGGCTACCAGGACACCGATTTCTCACGTTCCTCACACCGCTTGAGCATCGTAAACGGATAGGCTCCGTTTTCTTACACAATACGGAGTGTTTATAACGGGCACGGTCTGTTCGCTAACAACGGAGGCTGTGTTTTTTTGTGTTGGCACAACTGTTTTCCATGAACCAGATGTGTTATCATTTACGCAGGAACGTACGATGTATAACCGAAGTAAAGTCAGAACCAACCGATATAGAATGAGGCGATAGAGAAGGATGGACTCCCATCATTCTCCTTGGGGAAAGCCTGCTGAAGTCTTCGTTGGTCTTATGTTACATATAGAAGGGTATGGACCTCATGGCGACTTTTTCCACGCATATCATCAAAAGCTTTAAGCATGACGGACACTTGCACCGGATGTGGGTTGAGAACGCTTTGGTCCCGGAATCGCTGCATCATGAATCACACAAAGCGGAATCCATGATGATCCTTATCAATAGTCAAACGAAAATTATCGAGGCGGACGGGAAAGAGTGGGTTAGCCGAATTCCAGGTGTCTCTTTTTTTATTCCCAAGCAGTGGTTTAATGTAGTCGCTCTTTTGGAGGAATCAGGTGTGCGATATTACTGTAATGTTGCTTCACCTCCCTACTTGAGCGGGAACGTCATTACTTATATCGATTACGACCTGGATGTGATCCGAATGCCAGGCGGTGCTGTACATGTTGTCGATCAGGATGAATATGAGCAGCACAAGCTGATGTATCATTACTCTGCCATTGTAGAAGGGAAAGTAAAGCAGGGGCTGAATGATTTATTAAGCCGCATTCAGCTTGATCAAGCGCCTTTTTGCGATGAGTTGGTGCATTATTATTACCGAGAGTGGGAAAAGTGGAAAGGTTAAGTAAGGAACGGAGGCATAAAATGGGCTTCTTTACTACCAAAAAATCGGAAGAACGACTATCAACAGACATGTTGGCAGCAGATCATTCAGCCGGGCTTTTGACAGAGGTCTGGAGTTGGACCAAATCCATTCTCATTGCCTTATTCATTGTGGCGATGGTCCATCAATACGGCTTTCACCTTTCAACTGTAAAAGGAGCTTCCATGCAGCCTACTCTTGAAGAAAACGAGTGGTTATTTATTAATAAAACCGTTCAATTCATAGGGAGTCCCAGTCGTGGCGATGTTGTGGTCGTCAAGGAGCCGGAGGCCAGTGAGCCACAGCCTATTTTTCTGGTGAAACGGGTTGTTGCCGTAGCTGGAGATGAAGTCTGGATTCAGCAGGGGAAGCTGTATGTCAACGGATTGTTTGCGATGGAGAGCTATACGGATTCGCCTATTGAAGACGGGAGCCTGGAGCCTTATACGATACCACAGGGATCTTTGTTTGTGATGGGCGATAATCGCCACCGTCTCGCCAGCTATGATAGCAGGAGCTTTGGAGCTGTGACTCTGGATAAGATAGAAGGGCGGGCGGAGTTCATTGTGTGGCCGCTGTCCAAAATCAGGATTCTTTAATTCTCAATCGAGGTGATGCAGAACATGACGGAAGCTGTGGACCCAAGTAACCGCATAGACTGGCATCGATTGAAGCAAGACATGCGTGAGGCAGCATCAGAGCTTGGTATTGATAAAATAGGGATTTCCAGCGCTGAGCCCTTTGTGGAATTAAAATCGATTCTGCTGCAGCATCGTGCCAAGGGCTATGAATCCGGCTTTGAGGAGCCGGATCTTGATAAACGGACCGAACCGGCGCTCAGCTTGGCGGAACCCAGATCGATCATTTCGATCGCTGTTGCTTATCCATCCAAGCTAGCTAATGCACCGCGCTCGGAGCCTGGGGCTTATCGGGGTATCTTCTCACGCTCGGCCTGGGGTTTGGACTACCATCAGGTGCTGCGCAACCGGCTGCAGCGTCTGGAGGCCTGGATTCGTGAGCGCGTTCCTGATGCCCGGATGGTAAATATGGTGGATACAGGTGCTTTGGTAGATCGAGCGGTTGCGGAGAGAGCCGGAATTGGCTTTACTGGAAAGAACTGTTCGATAATCACACCTGAATTCGGGTCGTGGGTATATTTAGGGGAAGTGATTACGAATCTGCCATTGCCCTCTGATGTGCCGGTTACTGAAAGCTGCGGTGATTGTACGCTCTGTATAGATGCGTGCCCTACAGGCGCATTGGTGGGCCCTGGACAGCTGAACGCGCCCCGCTGTATTTCGTATGTGACTCAAACCAAGGGGCATGTAGAAGATGATGAAATGAAGGAAAAGATCGGAAATCGTCTATACGGCTGCGATACGTGCCAGATTGTATGCCCGAAGAACAAGGGAAAGAACTGGACGCATCATCCCGAGCTCCAGCCGGATGCGGAACAGGTCAAACCGCTGCTGCTCCCGCTACTCAAGATGAGCAACCGTGAATTTAAAGAGCGTTTTGGTACAAGCTCCGCTGCGTGGCGCGGCAGGAAGCCCATTCAACGCAATGCGATTTATGCATTAGGACATTTTAAGGATCAATCCGCCGTTCCTGTTCTTCATGATCTGCTACTCACAGATGAGAGGCCGGAAATCCGCGCCTCTGCCGCGTGGGCATTAGGTAGAATCGGGGGCAGGCAGGCCGAAGCGGCCATAGAAGAAGCAGTTGGTAAAGAACAGCACCAAACGGTTCTTATGGAGCTGGATAAAGCCTCAACGTCCTTTAAGCACTGATACAATTGATTTCTTTATCAGACTGTGGATGTGGCACAGGCAGAATAGGCTCTGTCAAATTAAATATGGACGTGATACACACGATTTCAGCTGCTATTGTTAGCAGTTGACACGTTCGGAACGGAGACCCGATGAGATACGTACACATTGATAATGTAGAGCCAGGGGAGCATTTGGGTAGAACGATTTTTTCCGGTAATGGTGCTGTATTACTATCGGTTGGGGTGCAGCTTACGGTTTATATGATCAATACGCTGAACCGCATAGGCGTTACGATGATTTACATTAAAGATCCGCTGTTTGAGGATATCGATATTATAGATATTGTGTCCGAGGAGACGAAGCGCGCGGTCATGCAGCGGATGGGACAAACGTTTGACTCCATCCGTTCAGGTAAAGATTTTAATACGCGTAATATTAACGTAAGTATTGATAGTTTGCTCGATGAGATTATGAAGAACAAAGATGTGCTGGTCCAACTGTCAGATATCCGGACCAAAGACAATGAAATGTATGTGCACGCGCTTAATGTGAGCATGATGTCTGCACTGATCGGAATACAAATGGAAATGCCTATGAATCAGCTGCGGGAGCTTGTTATTGGGGCGATGCTGCATGATATCGGTAAGGTCGAATTGATTACGGACGATACATCCGACGATTTAAAGAAGCATCATACCTGGCGCGGGTTTGAGCTGTTAAAGAACAAACGTGAGCTAAGCCTGCTTATTGCCCACGTCGCTTTTCAGCATCATGAGAAGATGAACGGCAGCGGTCTGCCAAGAGAGATGCAGGGAGATCAAATTCACCTGTATGCACGTATTGTAGCCGTTGCCAACACCTATGATAATTTGCTGTTTGATTTGTCGCTTGGTCGGCGCATGATGCCGCATGAAGCTTGTGAGCACATGATGGTATTGGCAGGCGAAGAGCTGGACAGAGAGATTGTGATTCAGTTCTTGCGTACGATCTCAGTTTATCCTACAGGTACTTCGGTAAGGTTATCTTCCAAAGAAACGGGCGTAGTGGTTGGACAGCACAGAGGACTTCCCGGACGTCCTGTCGTCAGAGTTGTTAAATCCGAATCAGGGACGGACTTGGAGGTCGTAGAAGTCGATCTGGCCAAGCATACAACCGTGTTCATTGATAGCGTATTGCAGTGAGAACGGAGCAGCACTTTGCGGTAAAAGTGAGTTGTACCTAACCCTCTTATTTGTTAAGATACAATAATGATCAATAGTAGTGAGGTGAATAAGCAACGATGTGGAACTACATTATTCCAATACTAACTTTGCTTGTCGGTGCAGTCGGCGGATTTTTCGCAGGCGTGTATTATTTGCGCAGACAGCTTGAAAAGATGCAGAGCAATCCGGAGATGCTGCAGGAAATGGCCAAAAAAATGGGTTATAATTTGGACAAGAAGCAGCTCGGCAAAGCACAGCAAATGATGAAGAACAATCGGAAATTTCGTCCTTAAGTAGAGAGAGGTGGAACCGAAGTCATGCCAGCTAAAGATTATAAGAATACGAGTGTAATAAACAACCGTGCATTAATAGAAGGGCATGTCCGCGAGATTTTGCGGTTGGTTGGTGAAGACATTGATCGGGAGGGCTTGTTGGAAACGCCAGCAAGAGTAACCCGGATGTATGAAGAAATATTCGCAGGCTATGAGGCAGACTATAAGGATATATTAGGTGTAACCTTTGATGAGAAGCATGAAGAGCTTGTGATTATCAAAGATATCGTGTATTACAGCCAGTGTGAGCATCATATGGCACCTTTTTTCGGTAAGATCCATATCGGATACGTGCCAAGCGGTAAAATCGCCGGCCTTAGTAAATTTGCCCGGTTGGTTGACGCGGTAACTCGCAAATTGCAGGTACAGGAGCGGATTACATCGGATTTGGCCAATATTCTTGAGGAAGAATTGACGCCTCATGGCTGCATGGTTGTTGTCGAAGGGGAACACCTATGCATGTGCTCCAGAGGCGTGAAGAAAACGGGCAGTCAGACGGTAACCTCAGCTGTGCGCGGCACCTTCCGTACCAATGCGGCCCTCCGCTCTGAATTTTTGTCCCTACTCAAGCACTAACAACAACTAAACAGGCTAACGTCCCCCAGCTAAGGAAGGATGCTAGCCTGTTTTTTTATAATATCAGAATGGATAAGTTTTCAGCAGAGCTGAATATTCTGATATTGCAAGAAAAGCTACATTTAAAACACGGATGTATCTTCCTCGAATAGTCTTCGATCAGAAGCTTTTCTTATGTCCATACCCTTGAATCTCCGATCAAGCCAGACTTTGATTCAGCTGCTTGTTGTCTTATATCCCGCTGCTAGCTGAGAGAGCTGGCTTGGTATTCATACCCTTAAGAAATCCCATCGTCAATGATAAATAGGTTTTCTTTTGTGCTTTAAATATAAGCTCGTGCGTGTCATTGGGCGTAAGCCACAGCTGTGAGCTGGAGCCAGCAGATTGATTACGGAAAATCTCCTGAACCATTTCATAAGGAGCACGTTGGTCCTGTTTGCCGTGAATGAACAAGATTGGCATCGAGTACTGCGCTTCTTTCACTTGGTCATACGGAATTTGATTCAGACTAACACCGTTAATAAGCGGGAAAAATAAATGTACGAGCGCCAGTGAAGGGAACTTGGGCAGATTGGCTATTTGCTTCATGTTGTGATACATCGTTTCCGGCTCCAGAATGAAGGTGCTGTCGAGAATCATCCCATCGATATCTTTAGTCTGAAGTGCAGCTTGCAGAGCCGTACCTGCCCCCATGGAGAAGCCCCATATATATACGGATTCCGCTCCCTTATCTTTGGCATATTTGACGGCACCAAGCAGCTCCTGTGATTCACGAAGTCCACCAGTTGCACTGATTTCAGGTTGTACATATCCATAGTCGAACATCAGTACGTTGTAATTTTGCTTATGAAGCTCTTGAGCCAAGCTGTACAAAGGTACCCAAATTTCCTCTCTGTTGCCGCCATAGCCGTGTGAGAATATAACGGTTTTACCGATACTCGGTGAGGACGCTGCAGGGATATACCAGCCAGATAAGATCGAACTATCGTTCAAGCTTGGAAACGTAATGTCTTCGTACGCCACTCCAAACGACAGGCTTGGATTGGACCGCAGCGGATCGATATGAGGTCTTGCCAAGGACCAGGCAATATAGGCATGGAACGCCATCACAAGGCTGAATAGAAGGAGTAGTAGCGAAATGAGTGCAATAAGAACCTGTTTAACTCTACGCTTGACTTGAAGTGGTCGATTGAGAGCGGTTTCTAATTGTGCAGCAGTTAATTGAACGGATGGCAAGGGGTTGGTTTCCATCGAAATCCCTCCTGGTTGACTAAAATAACATGGTGTTGAAAATGCACAACGGACGGCTATTTACTAAGAAAATAGGATCCCGATGATACGTTATAAAAAACATTCGTAGGTTGTAGTTGATTCAGCTTCTTATTTATAATAGTAAGACCGGAATCGCGTATCGTCAATCAACGGGGAGAAATGTAAACATGTTGTAATATACATGTAATAGTAGACCCAAATTCTGGATTTTAGTTAATAAACACTTTGCGGTATAGGCAGACATGAGTTATACTATATGTAACAGGGTTTCATCAAGTGAAACTTAAAATCGGAGGAAATCGTGATGGAGGACGGCAAATTAACAGTGCGTGCGGTTGAGCGCGCTTTGGATATACTGCTTTGTTTTACGGATGAATCTGATCTGAGCTTGACGGAAATTGCCGTCCGCGTATCTCTTCATAAAAGCACGGTGCATCGCTTGCTGGCTTCACTGGAGGGAAGGGGCTTTGTACTGCGTGACTTTGCAACGGATAAATATCGATTGGGTTTTCGAATATGGGAGCTCTCTGCCAACATGGTGCATACTCATGATCCCGCTATGATTCTACTTCCGGAAATGGAACGCTTACGTGATCAGCTGGATGAGACGATCAGTCTTTATGTATGTGACGGCTTGGAGCGGGTTCGCGTGCAGGCGGTAGAAAGCAATCAAGCGATAAGACGAGTGGCTCCGATCGGGGCAAGGCTGCCATTGTATGTCGGTGCATCGAGCAAGATTCTGGTAGCCTTCGCCGAGCCGCAGCTGTTGGAGTCACTGCTGAAGGCTCACAACTTACCAACGGCCCTGGAACGGACTGTATTTCTTCAGCAGCTGGCTGAGGCCAAGGAATTGGGCTACGCAACAAGCGTGGAGGAACGAGAGCTTGGGACCGCCGCGGTAGCTGTACCAATCTATAATCAGGCACAACAGCTGGTAGCTTCATTGGCGGTCAGTGGTCCTTCCAATCGGTTAACGCTGGCAAAGATGAAGGAGCATGCTCCTGTATTGATCGAAGCTGCCCGTCGAATGGGCAAGATGCTCAGATGAATCCCCTCATTAATCCCAACACAGCTTACCGAATTGTCGGAGAAGCTGTGTTTTTTTGCTGAAATACACATCTGCTGTATAACTTATCATGTTTATCCAGTCTGACCATAAATACAAATAAGCCTCATAGACCATTGAACATGGTGTATGAGGCTTGAGCAATATGCTGCATGCTGCTGTACAGCTTATGGCTCCATAGGCAAAGGCTTTTGCTTATCCAGCTTGACGGTCAGCGTAATGGTTCCACCCTTTTTATTGATAATTGATGTGTTTCTTTGCTGTGTGCGTAGTCCAACAGATTGGGCACCGCCAACCTCTAGAGTCAAGGGAAACAATTCCTGTTTATATAAATTCGATTTACCATCAATATTCACTAAAAGGTCGACCATTTCCGTTTTATCCTGACTTGCCAGATTGATAGTGAGATACCTGTAATCCAGAGGAGTGACGGCGGTTTCGATCTCTCCGTCTTTTTTGACATTTTTGGCTAATGTGCCTATTTCATTGTTAGGGCCTTGCAGCTTGAAATAATCGCGTACCTTGACTGTTGTTGGATTGGAGCTGCTGCCCCCGGTCGTTCCGCCGTAACCGCCTGAGCCGTTGCCTATAGAACCTGTCAAACCACCTCCACCAGCATTGTTTCCTTGGTCTCCGGTATTGGCTTGCTCAAGGCTGATGTTGGAATAATCCGGCAGCCAGTAATTTTTCTTGAGAAAGTTGTAAATACGGTTTAGGATCGTTACAGCTTCCGCGCGCGTGACTTTATCCAGTGGACGAAAATATCCATCTGCTGTTGCTGTCATGATCCCGGAAGCTTGCAGACTGGCCAAGCTGCTAGATTGTGCATTGGAAAATCCATCGGTTCCAAAACTGCAGTCGACCGCGTCTGTTCCCATAAATAAAGAGGGTAAAACGCCATTGCTGGTTGTGATCTGGACATTCGCGTTATCCAATCGACCGTCTGCTTTTGCAGCTGCATCATAATCGTCTTTATTTTTGAAAAACTTCACAGGCACATCTTTGAGGCTGGCAGTAACGGAACACACATCGTTAGAGCTTAATCGCCGATCAATCAAACGCGTATCGAAAAACGAATACAGCATGTTGGATAGCTCTAATCGGCTTAGTTCTGTATCTGGCTGGAAGGTCAGTTGTCCATCCGGAGCAACCCCGTATACGCCCCACTGGAACGAGTAGTTGAAAATTTCTGAAATAGGCTGATATGCCCAATGCTGTGTAGTTACATCGGCAAATCCGTTAATTTTTTGCTGTCCTGTTGCCGTTAAATTAGGACGATACGTATTAAACAGATTGTAAATCATTTTTGTCCATTCTGCTTTAGTTATTGCATTGTCTGGTCGAAAAGTTCCATCCGTATAACCTGTCAGCACCTGTTTTTCCGCCATTACATAAATGGAGCTAACCGCCCAAGCCTTCTGCTGCATATCGATATCGCTGAACGAAACTTGGGCTTTGGCTGACGGGCCGGGCACAATTAAGGCAATGGCCAGCAGCCATGCAGCCGATTTCATCTTTTTAACGTACTTGTTTATCATGTTCCAATCCTCCAATCTCTCCCATTATATCGGTAAAACTTAGAGGAAAGTTGATATTTGTATTGCAAGATTGTGAGCGGGGAACTTTTTTCAATGATTGTTAAAAAAAATATGCTCTCAAGCCGATATAAGTATCATAGTCTATTGGGGAAATTCTGCTTTCAGGTCAATAATGCTAGAGGGGTTAGAATTAGGGTGGTGATGGTAGGACAAGTTCGGGGGAAGTTGGAGCCAAATTACGATTTATAAATAAGGAGCGATTGCATTGAAATACTTGAAACACATGAAGAAATTAATAAACTTTACGCTTATGTTTGCATTGCTGGTGTCGATTCTTCCGTTACCTGCGGCTCAGGCAGCATCCAGTTTTTTTATTCCTGACGACGCGTCACTGGCGGTAACAGGTAATATGGATATCGTAACCTCGCCAGCCGCTCTGAATCGTACGACAGCAAAAGTTACGAATGCAGCCACACTTTCCATCACAGGTTCATTTCAGCAAATGACTGGCAGTACCTTGGTCTTAACTGTCGATCAGATCGTTTCAATAAATAATACACCTTGGTCGGCACAATCCGGCAGAACTTTCAATACGTCTGTGGGGGCTACCAATAATCGGTTTCAGATTAGCGGTGTTCAGTTGTTTCCCGGCTATAACCGATTGACCTTTACTGGATCACAGGGCGGTGCAACGAAAACCGATGTGTTTTATGTGCTGTACGATACGGCACCATTGATTAATACTATGCAAATTACATCGAACAACCAGAATTATGATTTGAATGAGAGTACAGGCTTGGTTCTGACGAATAGTGTGGCTTACATTCAAGGGAATGCAAGTAATGCCACGAAAGTAACCGTTAATGGACAAAGTGCCTCTGTGCTAAGCAATGGGCTTTATTACGCTCCTGCGATTACCTTGACGCCCGGGCTAAATAAATTCGATATCACATTGTCCAACAACACGGATTCTGTTAGTGTAAAGCGTCAGGTTTATTACTACGACCCGACTCAACCGTTCACTGCAGTTAGTATCACTGAAGGATCAGAAACGAAGGATATTCTGGGCACAATTCCGACATTAACGGACCCAGCTGGCACAGCATCACTTACGATGGAAGTGCTGTATCCTTTTCAAGCTGAACCATATAACGATGCAAATACAGCCATTACCATAAACGGTCAAGCTGTAACGATAGATGGTGGTGCTGCTGCCGAAACGGTAATTACCAATACGTATGGCGACCCTGCTTATAAATTGGTCAAGTTTACGACTACTACCTTTAACCTGCCCGCAACAATTACCGATCCAAGCTCCACACAGCCGGTTATTGTGTCTCTATCGTATCCTACATTAGCAGCAGCTCCGATTGCTATTGGTAAAGCTTTTAGCTTCAAGCATGTATCTGGAACAGTAATCAGAGGTGTTGAGCTGCTGTCGCCTGAATACACAGGTGGTGCTGTTGACGACAGTACTTCAGCGGTTCCTTTCAATGGTTCAAGTGTAACCGGATCGGAATTTTATATCATGGTAAATCCATCACAACCTTTGACTGCAGCGGGGACTGCTAATGAATTAAAGGTTGCCATTCAGCCTCTTGGAACTGTATCACTGGGATTGACATTGGAAGCAGTTGTTCCAACCGGTACGGTTAACGCAGGCAAGCAGATATATAAAATAACTGGTTTGCCTGAAGGTACCCAGACGTTGGCGTTCTCCGCTGGAGCAGCTCCGGTCTCCTATACAGGTAAAATTACTTTCGTAGCCAAGCTGTATGTCGATCTGGATAATATCTACAACGACCAGGTGTTCAACATTAATTCTTCATCAGCATCGGTTCAAAGCATCACGTTAAAGGGTAAAATCATTGGTTTCGGTACAAGTATGCTGGCTAAGCAATTAATTATTAATAATACGAGTGTTCCATTTCCAAATATTTCTGCAGTGCAGCCAGATGGTTCATACAATATAGACCCGACTCAATTAGTCATTGGAGATTCGGATCTTGCCACTCCTGGCGTACAGCCTGGACCACTCTTCACAGGGCGGAACGTACTCAAAATTATTGTCGATTACAGTGATAGCGCACTTCCTACACCGGGTGTTTTACGTAAGTACACGAAGGAAGTTACATTCTATGTCGTGGATGAGAACACACCTAACATCAACATCGTTCGTCCGCTAACGCCTCCGAACGGGCCGCGTGGAGATATCAGCAGTACAGATCCAACCATTTATTTACCAGCTTCACCAGAACTAATTTTAAGTAATAACACGTATACGACAACATTGGCTAAATTCGACTTTTTCATTGAAGGTGCAGGAGCGAATCTTGTCACTGTCAGAGAAGGTCAGAATCTGATGTATACCGGTACTCCTACACCAGGTTCTACTGCTGGTAATGCTTATTACAGCTCAGTTAACTATGATGGGACAACTAGCGGGTTTAAAATTCGTATGAATGATGTTCCCCTATCTGCCGGAACCCATGTGTATACGATTGAATTCACGAATACCGCTGGTGCCAAGGTAAACCAGACGCTCACCGTTATAAGTCAAAGTGTTCCATATCGCTTGCTTGCACCTATTGCCAATACGGGTGAAGCGATCATTGTAAATAAGAATTTTATTACTTTCGATGTGGAAGCGGTTGGGGCTTCTGATGTAAAGATTAATGGAAATTCTGCAAAGCCTCGTACAGACGTTGCGAATCGTTTTGTTTACACGTTAACGGGTTTAAAGGGTGACACTGATAATAAAATCAATCTGGTCGTACAGAATGGTACTAACCAAGCCAAGGAAACGATTACTGTACGCTATGTAACGAGTAATGGTGTGGGCGCCATGTTCATGGAACCGCTTGGCACAAAGCATGATGTATTCAACAAAAATCTGCAATTAACTTTCCCTAAGACAAACGTTCTGCGCCGCGTCATTGATGGAAAGATTGAGCCGACAGGTAATATTTTGTTCGGGATTGCCGATCCTCAGAATGGTAATACCGATCTTGTGAATGATTATAATCAAAAATTGGGAACAGATATTGATTACCGGACACCGCAAACATCACAAACTGTCATCCCTATCGATAGCTCGTTGTCCACGCAGTTCTCAAATGATTTGGGTCGTGATCATTTTACAAGAGTATCAGATTATTTCTGGATTTCCGCAGGTCTTGGTGAGCAATCCAAGGTAGGAGCTTCTGATTATAAATATGTTACAGGTGGATTAGCTCCTTATTCCACAGAAGGAACCTACACGCGTTATAACAATTACGCCAATCGTAAAATTTTACCAACTGACCGTGGAACGTTAACCCTTAAATACAATGATGCTGTCGTGGATCAATCGGCTACGGAAGTAACGGTATTTTATTTGGGAGACGATGGAATTTGGAGAAATATTGGCGGAGAAGTCAATGTTAAAGCAAAAACCATTGAGGTTCCATTTGATAACTTCGGATACTATATGGTTGGTAAGCTGAAATATGGTTATGAGGATGTATCCAATCATGAATGGGCAAGGAACATTTTGCAAACACTGCTGGCTAAAGGGTACATGCCTGCACTTCGCAGCAACGATTTTGGGGCTTCCGATTACGTAACACGTGGTGAATTTGCCGCACTGCTTGTTCGTTCCTTAGGTATGAGATTGAATTATGATGATAAAAAGACGTTTTTCGACATTATCCCAGGAAGCCGTTCGGCCACTTGGAATTATGAAGAAATCGAAACAGCTGCAAGGGCTGGTATTGTACAAGGCTTGAATGATCTCGTATTTGCACCGGATTTACAATTAACACGCCAAGATGCTGCGGTGATGATCTCACGCGCGTTGAATGTGAAGCTGGCCGTTAATGATGACAAGCTTAAAGCGAAAGTTGAAAAAGCTTTTGCTGACAGTGACTCTATCAATAATTACGCTCGCTCGGCAGTTGATGCATTAAACTCTGCAGGAATTATGGTCGGCAGCAATGTCGTATCACCAATCCCTTCCAAGAATAAACCGCTTGTTAACTTCTATCCTTTAGCCAATATGACAAGGGCTGAAGCAGGACAAGTTGCTGTACGATTGCTGCAAAAATATTTGAAGGCTCTGCCAGCTAACCTGTAGGTTGTAGGTAGGTGAAAAGAGGAGGCTGTTTCCTTAAGCAGATTGTGTGCTTACGGAACAGCCTCCTCTTTGTGTTCTTCACTATCGGTATGATAACCCACAAATAAAGAGGCCATCCCTGAAGTTTATGGACCTCAGAAATAGCCTCTCATACATTATGCTATTGCCTCAACTTATTCGGCGATCATTTGACGAAGTACTGTTTGGAGAATACCGCCATTGCGATAGTAATCGATGTCTACCGAGCTGTCCAAACGTACAATGACTTCAAAGCTGAAGCTGGTTCCGTCCAGTCGAGTAGCAGTGACGGTTACATCCTGACCCGGCTGCACATTGTTATCCAAGCCTGTAATATCAAAGGTTTCAGTACCTGTAATACCAAGTGCACTCCAGCCGTGTCCTGATTTGAATTGCAGAGGAAGCACGCCCATACCTACGAGGTTCGAGCGGTGAATACGCTCAAAGCTTTCAGCTATAACGGCCTTAACACCCAGTAGGAATGTACCCTTTGCGGCCCAGTCACGGGAGCTGCCCGTACCGTATTCTTTACCTGCAATAACGACAAGATTCGTGTCTTGATCCTGATACTTCATGGAAGCATCATAAATCGATTCGACTTCACCTGTTGGAAGATAGGTAGTTACGCCGCCTTCAGTTCCTGGTGCTACCTGATTACGAATACGAATATTAGCGAACGTTCCGCGCATCATCACTTCATGGTGACCGCGGCGGGATCCGTAAGAGTTGAAATCTTCTTTTCTAACGCCATGCTCCATCAAGAACTTGCCAGCAGGACTGTCGGCCTTAATGTTACCAGCAGGAGAGATATGGTCGGTTGTTACCGAATCGCCAAGCAGTGCCAATGTTTTTGCACCATGGATATCAGCCATATCGGCTACACCATCGCCTAAACGCTCGAAGAATGGAGGATTTGCGATATAAGTCGATTTTTCGTCCCACTCGTACAGATCACCCTCAGGAACCTCGATCGCATTCCAACGCTCATTAGCACGGAACACATTTGAGTACTTCTCACGATAAATGCTTGGGCTCATGGCTGTAGCAATAGCCTCTTGAATCTCTGCATTGGATGGCCAAATATCTTTTAAATAAACAGGTTGATTAGCTTGGTCATAGCCAATTGGATCGTTAGCCAGATCAATGTTAACAGTACCAGCCAGAGCATAAGCGACAACTAACGGCGGGGAAGCCAAATAGTTAGCTTTGACTTGAGCATGCACACGGCCTTCAAAGTTACGGTTACCGGATAATACGGCAGCCACAGTCATGTCGTTATCAGTGATCGCTTGACTCACTTCATCCGGCAAAGGACCGGAGTTTCCGATACAGGTGGCACAGCCGTAGCCTGCAACGTAGAAGCCCAAAGCTTCAAGGGATTCCAGCAAACCTGCATTTTTCAAATAGTCAGTTACAACCAGCGATCCTGGAGTCAAGCTGCTTTTTACGTAAGCAGGTTTTCTTAAGCCGCGGGCAACTGCCTTTTTGGCTACTAAACCGGCACCGATCATAACGCTTGGGTTGGAAGTGTTGGTGCAGCTGGTAATCGCGGCGATAACAACAGCGCCTGTACCCATTTTGCTAACATCGCCATTGGCATGCTGTACATCAATAACTTCTTCGATTTTGGCGTCACTTAAGCCGTAACCGCCTTTTTCGATCGGTGTGCGAACAATATCATGGAAAGCCTGCTTCATGGAAGTTAGTTCAACACGATCCTGTGGACGTTTTGGACCTGCCAAGCTTGGTACGACTGCTGACATATCGAGCTCAATAACGTCACTGAATACAGGGTCAGGTGTATCATCAGTACGGAACATGCCTTGTGCTTTATAGTAAGCCTCAACCAGAGCGATTTGATCATCCTCACGGCCAGTTCCTTTTAAATAATTAAGTGACTCGGAGTCAACAGGGAAAAATCCTACTGTAGCACCATACTCGGGAGCCATATTGGCAACTGTTGCACGGTCAGCCAGACTGATATTGCTAAGACCAGGACCATAGAATTCAACAAATTTACCGACAACACCTTTTTTACGAAGCATTTGTGTAACAGTCAGGGCCAAATCGGTAGCCGTGGAACCTTCTGGAAGATTGCCAGTCAGCTTGAAGCCAATAACTTCAGGTGTGACAAAATACAAAGGTTGTCCAAGCATACCGGCCTCAGCTTCGATACCGCCAACTCCCCAGCCTACGATACCAAGACCGTTGATCATCGTTGTATGGGAATCCGTACCTACCAGTGAATCCGGATATACTTCAGTCTCGCCGTCAATTAGCTTGGTAGCAGCTACGGAAGCCAAATACTCTAGGTTAACCTGATGCACGATACCTGTAGCTGGCGGAACAGCACGGAAATTGTCAAATGCGGTTTGAGCCCAACGAAGGAAACGATAACGCTCTTCATTACGCTCGAATTCGATATTCATATTGGTTTCCAAAGCGTCGGCAGTACCAAAAGCATCAACCATAACCGAGTGGTCAATAACCAAATCAACAGGTACAAGCGGATTAATTTGCTTAGGATTTCCACCAGCAAGCTTTACCGTATCTCTCATAGCGGCCAAGTCAACTACAACCGGAACCCCTGTGAAATCCTGCAAAACAATACGAGCGGGAATAAAAGGAATTTCCTTCTCTTCTCTGCCTTCCGTCCAGGTTGCGATTTGTTTGACGTGCTCAGATGTGATAGCTCTGCCATCAAATTGACGAACCGCTGCTTCGAGAAGCACCTTAATGGAAAAAGGCAGTGCGGAAATATTGCCGTGACCTTGTTCTTGAAGTCCAGGCAAACTGTAATATTGGTAGGTTTTACCATTAACTTCGAGCGGTGTGCGTACTGAGTAATGATCTTTTCTAGCCATGTGTGAATGTCCTCCTTTGAATGATAAGTCTGTAATTCAGAATGAGCTATTGTCCAAAACAACTTTTGTTTCACAGAATGAAACAAGATTTCATAATTGTTATAAGTTAAGTATACATGCTGCGGAAGGCTACGTAAAGGTTAAATTGAATCATTATCAGACGTATTCCTTCATATATTGGAATCATTAAGGTATGTGCATAAGCTTGTCCTGACTGTGATACAAATTGGATGAAAATCGGTCATTTGATATCAATGGAGGTAGACCGCATGTCATGGAAAATGATGCTCTACGAATATGTTCATCATAAAAATCAAATGAATCTGGATTATTCGATTGAACCCTTACTGCCATTCGTCACGGATGTTCCATTCCTGCAGGCACAAATCAGGCGTCTGGCCAGGACCTCGCAAAACGATCAGGATCGACATTATTCCCCAGTAAAAAATGAGACAAGACTTACCATCACACAAACCACTGAGCAGCCCGCCTATGTGACAGCATCCATCAGACTCAGGCAGTCCATGGTCGGAATCATAGGAGTCACTGAGCATGAAGAGAGGCGGCTGGAAAGTGAGCAGCTTACCTTCGAAGAGCAAGAAGGAAAATGGGTCATTACAAACATTCAATCCACAGGCAATGAGCTGCTTCAGCCTACCCAGCGTGTAGCTATGTCCCCTTCTGCAGCCTCAGTCCCCCAAACCGTTGACCAGGGACTGCTGAAGCTTTCCTCTATGCCGTTTTTAAATTATGAGGTGCTTCCTTATTTGGAGCCGGCTCTTAGGAAAAATTACTACGATCGCCATAAAGCAGTTCAATATGCCGACCGATGGTGGGATCAAGCTAATCCGGCCTATCTGGAGTTTGAAGTCGACTGCAGCAATTATATATCCCAATGCCTCTTTGCAGGTGAAGCTCCTATGCACTATACTGGAAAAAGAGATTCTGGCTGGTGGTATAAAGGCCGCAATAACAGTCAGGAGCTGTGGAGCTTCAGTTGGGCTGTAGCACAGAGTCTACAAGGATATATGACATCAAATGATCATGGACTGCGGGCAAAAGAAGTCCATAAGGCCGAAAACCTTGAGTTGGGAGATGTCATTAGCTACGATTGGAATGGTGACGGGCGTTATCGCCACAGCACGATTGTAACTGCTAAGGATGCCAATGGGATGCCCTTGGTCAATGCACATACGACAAACAGCAAGCATCGATACTGGAGCTATAAAGATTCGTATGCCTGGACAGAACAGACGCGGTATCGGTTTTTGCATGTGATCGACCAAGACTGATGGTTAAACATGCTCTTAGCTTACGGGATTCAGTAGGTTACTATTCACATCTTACAATTCATTTTCGGAGGTTATTATGAACGACAAAATTCGCATTGGCTTAATTTACGGTGGAAAGTCTGGAGAACATGAAGTTTCGCTTCAAACTGCACTTGCCGTTACTGCAGCCATTGACATGAGTAAATATGAAATTATACCATTTTACATAACCAAACAGGGCGAATGGCGCTCAGGCTTGCAGCTGCAAGGACCCCCCAAGCATATTGCAGAGCTGCAATTTGAACCGGCTGCCAGCTCTGAAGAAGCTTTTTCCATTCAGCCTATTTTCAATTCCCTGCAGCCCTCAGGATCAATTGCAACCGATGGAGCTGCGACCAACCAACAGATTGATGTGGTTCTACCTTTATTGCATGGGACATTTGGAGAAGACGGTACGATCCAGGGTCTGCTGGAAATGGCCAATATTGCATACGTAGGTGCAGGTGTTCTGGCTTCATCGGTTGGTATGGACAAGGTCATGATGAAAAGAGTATTTGAGCAGGAAGGCTTGCCTCAATGCATATTCCGCCACTTTACAAGAACACAATGGGAGAAGGACAATGCTTACTTCATTATGGAGATTGAAGTGGCCATCGGCTATCCTTGCTTTGTTAAGCCTGCTAATCTCGGGTCCAGTGTCGGAATCAGCAAAGCCAAAAATCGTGAGGAGCTTATCGAAGCCATTCATAGTGCCTTTCTATATGACCGTAAAGTTATTGTAGAAGAGAATGTGAATGCCCGAGAGGTGGAAGTTGCAATTTTGGGGAACGATGATCCTGAAGCATCTGTGGTGGGAGAGGTGGTTTCCACAAGAGAGTTTTACGATTACAAGGCCAAGTATGTAGACGGGACCTCCTCGATGATTATACCTGCGGAAATTCCTGATGAGCTGTCTGAACGAATTAGAGAGCTTGCTATTCGCGCTTATCAGGCAGTGGACGGTTCTGGATTGTCCCGAATTGACTTTTTCATACGTAAAGAAGACAATCAGCTATTCATTAATGAAATTAATACGATGCCCGGATTTACGCCTTTCAGCATGTATCCTCTACTCTGGAAGGAAACCGGCAAGCCTTACGCTCAATTGTTGGATGAACTGATTGGACTTGCATTGAAGCGCCATCAAGACAAGCAGCGGCTGCAGTATTCATTTGAGGTATAATTGGATGAGAAGTCTTTTACAATAATTATTTTGAAAGGGGAGTTCATATGGGGTTCCAGACTGAGTTCAATTCTGTATGCAAGTTCAAATCCGAGCAGGAGCTCTACGAGTTATTGGAGTACGGCCGAAGCAAAATGGTTAAAAGCGGATTTCGTGTGTACCCGACAGGCCAAATGGTTATTGCGTACAGCCTCGATAACAAAGCGGTTGCCATAGTCAAAATTTTGGTGTCAATCGCCGAAATTAATTTTCAAGGCGAAGAGATTACCCAGGTTGAAATGGAGCTGGTTCGCCGATTAACGGAAGAAGAGGCACGCATCCAGACCGCTTTGGCTGATGAAATGTATTTTAGCCAGGTGTCCAACTAATAGCTAGATTAACCTCGAGCATCTTGCGCAGCAGCGGCAAGGTGTTCTTTTTATTGTTGTCATAATTTTTATAGACCCTGTGATTGTAGGGCATCCTATGAACATATCTGAAAATTGGAGCTGATATGCCACTATGATCGTACGTCTTGGTTATGTTGCGATGTCCATGCAGGTATCTAACGCGTCTCCATCCAAAACAATGACAGCCGCCAGCTTTGATAAATTGAATAATCGGGCCGCAGCGGTCCGCAAGCTGGAGCGTATAGCCATAGAAAATATACATAATACGCTGCGTCTTCTTAAGCACAACCGGGCACACGATATCGAATTATATCGATGCTCCTCCAAACTGATCCCTCTGCGTGGTCATGAGATGCTGAATGATTGGAACCCGATGGAGGTGCTTACGGAAGCATTTGCGGAGCTCGGAGGCTATGCTATTAAAAATGCGATGAGACTCAGCTTTCACCCCGATCATTTCACCGTCCTGAGCACTCCGCGTGCAGATGTGCTCGCAAACTCGCTTGCTGATCTGGACTCCCACGTTGCTATGCTGGAGGCGATGGGTCTTGATGAGTCAGCTAAATGCAACATCCATGTTGGCGGTATGTATGGAGACAAACAAGCTGCTTCACAGCGATTTATCGAACGCTTCAAGGCGTTGCCGGAGCGGATTCGCAATCGAATGACATTGGAAAATGACGATAAAACCTTCACAGCCTCCGAAACACTGGAAGTATGTGAAATTACGAATACACCGATGGTACTCGATATACATCATCATGAAGTCAATCATGAGGAGGAATTAGCAGATTGTACAGTCCTGTGGCCGCGTATTTTGCAGACATGGAAAGGACAAACGGAGCAGGGAACACAATTGGAGCTTCCCCCCAAAATTCATGTATCCAGTCCCAAAAGTGAAAAAGATGCGAGGAGTCATGCCGACTTTATTGATCCCGGACCCCTGCTTACATTTCTAAGGTCAATTGCCCCGCTAACGCCAAGGGTTGATGTGATGATTGAGGCCAAAAAGAAAGATGATGCCTTATTCCAGCTGATGAAGGAAATCACTGAGGAATCTGATCTGGAGGTTTTAAGTCAGGCTTCCTTTAAGCTTTGAGATCAGGTTGTAAACGTATTAGATAATTCATATGAAAAACTTCGTTATTGCTTGAATATTTTGTCCAAATGAAGTACCTTGAGAAAGGAGTGATAATGAACGTATTTTAATGTTGAGAGGGGAATTTATTAGTATGAGTGGACTTTTATCCGGTAAAAATATACTTGTTATGGGTGTTGCGAACGACCGCAGCATTGCGTGGGCAATTGCCCAATCTTTATCTGCACAAGGGGCGACACTTGCTTTTACGTTTGAGAATGAACGTGTAGAGGAACGGGTACGCAAGTTGGCGAATACACTTCCCAATACAACGGTTTTGCCTTGTAATGTAACGGTTGATGCAGAAATCGACACATTGGCTGCTATCGTCAAGGAACAGTTTGGTGTGCTGCATGGTTTGGTACATAGTATTGCATTTGCCAAAACAGAAGAGCTCGAAGGCTTGTTTGTAGATACTTCACGTGAAGGCTATGCGCTGGCTCAGGATATTAGTGCCTACTCCTTGGTAGCTGTAGCTCAAAGGATGTATCCGTTGATGACCGAAGGTGGCAGTATCATGACAATGACTTATCTTGGTGCCGAACGTGCAATGAAAAATTACAATGTTATGGGTGTTGCCAAGGCTGCCCTAGAAGCAAGTGTTCGTTACCTGGCTAGTGATCTTGGACAGTTTAATGTACGTGTTAATGCCATTTCTGCAGGTCCTATTCGTACATTGGCAGCCAAAGGCATTAAGGATTTTAACTCCATTCTGCGCAGTGTTGAGGAAAAAGCGCCGATGCGCCGTACTACCGAAGTTGCAGAAGTGGGCGATACTGCGATGTTCTTGATGAGCCATTTGTCCCGCGGCATAACTGGAGAAGTCATATATGTAGACAATGGATACCATATCGTAGGGGTATAATTTAGATTACAAGTAAATAGTATAGTTAAACCAGTAAAGCTGTTGAGGAATCAACAGCTTTTTTTATTGCTCTTTCGTACAAGCGATTGAAGAGTGAGCATCATAAGATAACATTAGAAATCTACTAATAGATTGTCTTATCGGTATGGAGTGTGACAATTCAGAAGTATGTTGAAACTTTGTGGCAATTAAAGCGTATATTCACTATACTAACTAGTAGTTGTACCACTACTATAAAACTTTTTTGGAAAAAGGGCTGATTGGAATGTCTAATGAAGGAAATAACTCCTTCTCGGTTGGAAGTAAAAGCTTTACCGCTGTAGCCATTAATACGGCCTCCAAGGCAGGCGAATGGGTTCAAAGCAAATTGGGAGATTTCAACAGCTTGAATACCAAATACTCTTCTCATGATCTAGTAACTGAAGTAGATAAAGGTGCGGAAAAAATGATCCGCAATTTGATTCAAACCCATTTTCCGCATCATTCGATTCTTGGGGAAGAAGGAGTTGAGCCAGGGCCAGCCGCTTCGGTCCAAGCATTGAAGGATGTTAGCGATGCTGAATATTTGTGGATTGTTGATCCTTTGGACGGTACGACTAACTTTGTTCATGGCTTTCCGTTTTTCAGTGTCTCTATAGCGCTGGCGCACAAAGGGGAGGTCATCGTGGGTGTGGTTTATAATCCTATTCATAATGAACTGTTCGTGGCTGAAAAAGGGAAAGGTGCCTATTTAAGAGGCAAAAGGATGCAGGTATCGCAGGAAAGCAAGCTCATCGAGAGTCTTGTTGCGACCGGATTACCAGCAGATCGCGAGGGTGCATTGCCTGTTAACCTGCGTGGCTTGAATGCATTGTCTCCTAAGGTTAGAAATATCCGTGTTGCTGGATCTGCAGCTTTGCATATGGCATATGTAGCTGCTGGCCGCTTGAGTGGCTTTTGGGAGATAGGCCTGAATTCGTGGGATATGGCAGCTGGGGCTTTGCTCATACAAGAGTCCGGTGGATCGATAACGGATACGGAAGGTAATCCCTATACATTACATGTACGGAATGTGCTTGCGTCGAACGGATTGATCCATGACCAGCTTCAACATGAGTTGACTACAGCCAACGCAATTTCTATTAAAAAGTAGTATTAGACTTTATACAACCTCCTCTTAGTCCATATTTAGTGGGCAGTGGAGGTTATTTTTTTCTTTCTGGTATCCGTATGTATTT
>NZ_JBBOBS010000001.1:5067500-7977500 GCF_038000305.1 Paenibacillus sp. FSL H8-0034 | reverse complement strand
CATCACAGAGGGTAACAATCCCGTAACCGAAAATCTGCGACACCTGTAGACGGATCCCGAGTACCGCGAGACACGTGAAACCTCGTGGGAATCCGGCAGGACCATCTCAAGGCTAAATACTCCCTAGTGACCGATAGTGAAGCAGTACCGTGAGGGAAAGGTGAAAAGAACCGCGGGAGCGGAGTGAAATAGAACCTGAAACCGTGTGCTTACAAAAAGTCAGAGCCCGTTTATGGGTGATGGCGTGCCTTTTGTAGAATGAACCGGCGAGTTACGTTCCCGTGCAAGGTTAAGGTGAAGAGCCGGAGCCGCAGCGAAAGCGAGTCTGAATAGGGCGCTTAAGTACGTGGACGTAGACCCGAAACCGTGTGATCTACCCCTGCCCAGGGTGAAGGTGCGGTAACACGCACTGGAGGCCCGAACCCACGCATGTTGAAAAATGCGGGGATGAGGTGGGGGTAGCGGAGAAATTCCAATCGAACTCGGAGATAGCTGGTTCTCCCCGAAATAGCTTTAGGGCTAGCCTCGGAGTTGAGAGTCGTGGAGGTAGAGCACTGATTGGGTGCGGGGCCCGCCAAGGGTTACCAAGTCCAGTCAAACTCCGAATGCCACAGACTTTTATCCGGGAGTCAGACCGTGAGTGCTAAGATCCATGGTCAAGAGGGAAACAGCCCAGACCATCAGCTAAGGTCCCCAAGTGCAGGTTAAGTGGGAAAGGATGTGGAGTTGCCCAGACAACCAGGATGTTGGCTTAGAAGCAGCCACCATTGAAAGAGTGCGTAATAGCTCACTGGTCGAGTGACTCTGCGCCGAAAATGTAACGGGGCTAAACCTGCCACCGAAGCTATGGCTCGAACAACTAGATTGTTCTTGGGTAGGGGAGCGTTGTGTAGAGGTTGAAGGTGTACCGTAAGGAGCGCTGGACACTACACAAGTGAGAATGCCGGTATAAGTAACGAAAAGACAAGTGAGAATCTTGTCCGCCGAAAGCCTAAGGGTTCCTGAGGAAGGCTCGTCCTCTCAGGGTAAGTCGGGACCTAACGCGAGGCCGAAAGGCGTAGTGGATGGACAACTGGTTGAAATTCCAGTACCACCGTGAACCGTTATGAGCAATGGGGTGACGCAGAAGGATAGTGACGCGGACTGATGGATGTCCGTCCAAGCAGCGAGGCTGGTGTGTAGGCAAATCCGCACATCGTAAGGCTGAGCTGTGATGGGGAGCGAAAATTGCAGTAGCGAAGGTCATGAGTTCAAGCTGCCAAGAAAAGCCTCTAGCCAGGGAGAAGGTGCCCGTACCGCAAACCGACACAGGTGGGCGAGCAGAGTATGCTAAGGCGCGCGGAAGAACTCTCGTTAAGGAACTCGGCAAAATGACCCCGTAACTTCGGGAGAAGGGGTGCCTCGGTAGGGTGAATAGCCCGAGGGGGCCGCAGTGAAAAGGCCCAAGCGACTGTTTAGCAAAAACACAGGTCTGTGCGAAGCCGTAAGGCGAAGTATACGGGCTGACGCCTGCCCGGTGCTGGAAGGTTAAGGGGAGTGGTTAACCGCAAGGTGAAGCTATGAACCGAAGCCCCAGTAAACGGCGGCCGTAACTATAACGGTCCTAAGGTAGCGAAATTCCTTGTCAGGTAAATTCTGACCCGCACGAATGGCGTAACGACTTGGGCGCTGTCTCAACGAGAGATCCGGTGAAATTTTACTACCTGTGAAGATGCAGGTTACCCGCGACAAGACGGAAAGACCCCATGGAGCTTTACTGCAGCTTGATATTGAACTTGGGTACGATCTGTACAGGATAGGTGGGAGCCAAAGAAGCATGAGCGCCAGCTTGTGTGGAGGCGACGTTGGGATACCACCCTGATCGTATCCGAGTTCTAACCTCGCACCGTAATCCGGTGCAGGGACCGTGTCAGGTGGGCAGTTTGACTGGGGCGGTCGCCTCCTAAAATGTAACGGAGGCGCCCTAAGGTTCCCTCAGAATGGTTGGAAATCATTCGCAGAGTGTAAAGGCACAAGGGAGCTTGACTGCGAGACAAACAGGTCGAGCAGGGACGAAAGTCGGGCTTAGTGATCCGGTGGTACCGAATGGAAGGGCCATCGCTCAACGGATAAAAGCTACCCTGGGGATAACAGGCTTATCTCCCCCAAGAGTCCACATCGACGGGGAGGTTTGGCACCTCGATGTCGGCTCATCGCATCCTGGGGCTGAAGTAGGTCCCAAGGGTTGGGCTGTTCGCCCATTAAAGCGGTACGCGAGCTGGGTTCAGAACGTCGTGAGACAGTTCGGTCCCTATCTGTCGTGGGCGCAGGAAATTTGAGAGGAGCTGTCCTTAGTACGAGAGGACCGGGATGGACGTACCGCTGGTGTACCAGTTGTTCCGCCAGGAGCACGGCTGGATAGCTACGTACGGAAGGGATAAGCGCTGAAAGCATCTAAGCGCGAAGCCCCCTCAAGATGAGATTTCCCAATTAGTAAGACCCCTTATAGACGATGAGGTAGATAGGTTCGGGGTGGAAGTGCCGCAAGGTATGGAGCTGACGAATACTAATCGGTCGAGGGCTTATCCAAGAAAGAGTCTTGCAAGCGAAAGCGAGTGAGACGCGCTGCTCAAGCGTAAAGTGTAAGTTTCGGATCTAGTTTTCAGGGTGCAAACCTTGATGCTTACGTAGTCAGCTTTCTATGAAAGCTCTTAGTTTGGTGATGATGGCGAAGGGGAACCACGCGTTCCCATCTCGAACACGACCGTTAAGCCCTTCAGCGCCAATGGTACTTGAACCGCAGGGTTCTGGGAGAGTAGGACGTTGCCAAGCTAACCTACATAGGTTTATATGATTAAATGTTTTAAATTAGTTCGGCCCGTTGGTCAAGTGGTTAAGACACCTCCCTTTCACGGAGGTAACAGGGGTTCGAGTCCCCTACGGGTCACCAAAGCAAGGGCGCTTAGCTCAGCTGGGAGAGCATCTGCCTTACAAGCAGAGGGTCGGCGGTTCGATCCCGTCAGCGCCCACCATATATGTATTGATTGACGCGGGGTGGAGCAGCCCGGTAGCTCGTCGGGCTCATAACCCGAAGGCCGCAGGTTCAAATCCTGCCCCCGCAACTTAATAATTTCGAAGATAAGTAAGCTTCGAAAACACTGTGGAGCCGTGGTGTAGTGGCCCAACATGCCTGCCTGTCACGCAGGAGATCGCGGGTTCGAATCCCGTCGGCTCCGCCATTTCCATTAGTAAATATTGAGATTTAATTATTGAATTCATATCCCGTAAGGGTTTATTCGTTTGTTTATAATCCATATATTATGGCGATCGTGGCGAAGTGGTTAACGCATCGGTTTGTGGATCCGACACTCGAGGGTTCAATTCCCTTCGATCGCCCATTTCTAAGATTAACCAAATTGGGGATTAGCCAAGCGGTAAGGCAACGGACTTTGACTCCGTCATCCCTAGGTTCGAATCCTAGATCCCCAGCCATTATTATGAGACATTAGCTCAGTTGGTAGAGCACCTGACTTTTAATCAGGGTGTCGTAGGTTCGAATCCTACATGTCTCACCATTAACACAATGCGCGCGTATGGCGGAATTGGCAGACGCACTAGACTTAGGATCTAGCGGGCGACCGTGGGGGTTCAAGTCCCTCTACGCGCATCATGTACCAAAGGATTCCTGATTACTCCTATCTCTTATGGGTATGCATAATCAGGAAGTAAGCTGACAACGGTTCTCTACCGTGTCAGCTTTTTTTATTTTCTTCAAGTTTCCTATCAATAAAAGATGCGAAAATTGAAATAAAATGTAAAATAATGTAAATTAAATCAATCTGTTTATATGAATTTCCTATGACTTTTATAGGCATTTAGTTGAGTGTGGTGTACAATGACTACGAATAGATGGTTCATACTGCCAAAGTATAGAGGTGAATGTGGGGAGAAAAAGACTTAAGTACATGGAAAGTCGGAACTAGATTATGAAAGCGATTGTAAATGTCTTAGCGAGTGCCAAGAGGATATTTTATAAGAAGGAGTTCAATGCTGTGGAGACAATACTCAAACTGCTTCAACGGTTCAGTCACGGATGTAGATGGTTCCAATTAAAAAACCATAAGATTGAGATGAAATTGCTTCTAACGTACCCTTTGCTCATCATTGTCTCTATTACTGTGGTCAGTGTATTTGCCATATATTTTAGCATGTTCCTGTTTCGCGAAAAGTCCCAAGATAACTTTCAAAATGTTTTGAAGCAAATCAGCTATAACATGGATACGCAGCTGAAACAGCAGGACTTGGATACATATCTGTTTATTCAGGATCTGAAGGTGAAACGTTTTTTTGATTCCAGCAACATGGCGGATTCACCAGAATCTGTACAGCTCAAAATTGATTTGCGTAACTTGTTAACGAACTACTTGCTATCTCATTCCAATATCGAAAGAATCGTTCTTATTAACAACCATGATGAGATCGTAAGTAATACCGATGAACCGATTCCGCTCTCTTTGGCTGATTATCATCAAGCAGCAGCACGTGGTGACGGTAAAATGGTATGGATGAAAACGCAGATCTGGCCTGAAAACAAGGTAGTCATTCCTGTATTGAGGCAAATTAAAGACTTGTCCACGCTAAAAAATAACGGGGTGCTGTTGTTATTTTTCAAAGAAAAAATATTCAAAAATAGCGACTTTAAAGGTAATTTGCGTGTGTTGGAGCAGGATAACTATGTAATTTCAAGCAACTATTCAGATCAAATCGGTAGTCAATACTCCCTACAAAATGTAAACGCTCTTTCGGGCAGTACGGGGTCTTTTGTTGATACATCCAAGGGTATGTTCTTTAGTTATTATAAATCAGAATATACGTATTGGACGTATTTATTCAGCATACCGACAAAGGAGCTGTATTCTGGAATTGAGGTTGTGCGCAATTGGGTCATTGTCGTAGCTATTCTATTTACAATCATCGGAATTTTGCTGGCCAAAATGATTGCAAGTAATATTTCCAAGCCTCTCATACAAATTATTCGTGAAATGAGAAATATCGAGACCAACGATTTATCGGTCAATTTGAATTACGACGGTAATGACGAATTAACCTCACTGGCTGCTACCTTTAACAATATGATGAATCGGATCAGAGAGCTGATCGAAAGAGATTCGAATTTACAAAGGCTCAAGCACGAATTGGAAATGCGAGCACTGCAGGCGGAGATCAATCCGCATTTTTTGTACAATACATTGGAAGCGATTAATTGGATTGGCCGTATGAATAAAGTGAATGAAATTTGCGATATTACGGCGATGCTTGCTGATATTATGAGATACAGCATCGACCAAAGCAAAGATATTGTAACCATTCAGGAAGAGTACGAGCATACTCAGAAGTATACGGGTATCCAGCGCATACGTTATGCGGATAACCTGTCGTTTTTTATGGACCTTCCGAAGGAAATGTTAAATGTGCGTATTCCCAAATTAACTTTACAGCCTCTTGTTGAAAACGCTATTTTGCATGGATTCGAGAATAAGCGGGAAGTCGGAAAAATAAAAATTTTGGGCATTGTCGATGAGGAATTTATCAAGATCAGGATTGAGGATAACGGTTGTGGCATGACAGAGGACAAAGTGCATTCTCTATTGTCTCAACAGGAGCAAGGAACACATAGGGGCATCGGTATTTATAATGTTCACCAGCGAATCCGGTTATTGTTTGGAGAAGGATACGGCTTGAGCATCCGCAGCGAGGTTGATAAAGGCACTAGTATTACGATTACTTTACCATTAAATGAAGTGAGGTGACTGATCATGTACAAGGTATTAATTATTGATGATGAAGCAATGATCAGGAAAGGTTTGCGAGAATCTGTTCCTTGGACCGATATTGAGTGTGAGGTGGTCGGCGTTGCCAGCAACGGTTACGATGGGCTGCAGGCGATAGATCAATGGGAACCAGATATTGTAGTAACTGATATTAAAATGCCGGGATACGACGGTATCCAGGTTGCAGAGCATGCGATTCAGACAAACCCCCTGGCAAAAGTCATCTTACTTAGTGGATACAGCGAGTTTGAATATGCACGCAAGGCGATTCAGCTGGGTGTGTTTCACTTTATGTTAAAGCCGACTGTGTATGAAGAAATGAAAAGGGTAATCGCGGATGCAGTCCGGAACATTAAATCGGAGGAACGGCGAAGCCGTGAGTTGGCGAAGTTCAGAAGCGAATTTCAACAGCAGTTGCACATGTATCGCAGCATCTTTTTAAGAAAAATTATTTTGAACGGTCAATCGGATTCTGGAGCACAGGCTTCTGATGACTCGCTGCGGCTTTATGAAATTCCGTTGGAACGAGACTTCTATTTGATTGTATTCAAACCTGATGAGCTGGACACCTTTATTGATAAGGAAGAGGAAAAGCAATACTGGATGACATCCATTACATCTAGTGTGGAGCAATATGTAAGCGGGCGTTCGTCCTGCTATTTTGTTCCTTTAAAGGATGAATGGTTCAGTATCGTATATGTAACCGAGGAAGAAGAATGCCGTGAAGCGATAACACAGATTTGTGAGGAGATCCAAAGCCTCCAATTGACCCATGATATGCCGTTAACACTGTCGTTCAGCATCAGCCGTAGAAAACCGAGGTTAGCCCATTTGAATCAGGCTTACCTGGAGGCGGTGGATGCCATTCAGCATATTTTTTATATGGGTGCAGGCTCCATCATCTTCCATGCAGACGTATCGCAAGCATCTGACAAGGAGGATGGCAGTGTTCCATATGCCTACTATAGCGAATGCAGTAAATTGATTATTAAGGCGCTTCAGGTTGGTGACGAAGAGAGATGCCAGCAGGAGCTCTCCGATTTGTATCAGTCTTTTACCAAAAATCAGGAGCGACCGGGTGTTGTAAGAGCAGTGAGCGTCGAAATAGCAGCACAGGTGCTTAGCTTTGTTGTACGTGGACATATAGAGCTGGATTTTAATACGAGGGAAAAACTGTTTAACGATATCATGTTATGCGAAACTTCAGAGGGCTGTTTCAAAATTATTGAAGATGTTGTGATTTCGATGGTACGTGAAATTTACAAACAAACGAAAACACGGCATAAAAAAGTGATTGAGCAAATCATCGGGCTGCTGCAAGAGCATTATTCGCAAAATATTAGCTTGGAATGGCTGTCGGATCAGGTTCATTTAAACAGTAATTACATTAGCAGATTGATTAAAAAAGAAACCAAAGAAACGTTCACCGATTTACTTACCAACATTAGAATCGAACAAGCCAAAAAACTGCTGCAAAATCCACTCTATAAAATATACGAGATATCCGGGATGACGGGCTTTGAGGACTCTCACTATTTTTCCGTCAAATTCAAAAAAATAACCGGGATCAGCCCGAGCGAATATAGGGACCATTACAAGGAATTGTTTTAAATTTGATTAATGTCATGATTTTAAACGAAATGTACATTTTGTAGTCTACTGATTTAAACAGGATTGTCTTAAACTAAATAAGTAATCGAAAGCATGTATAACTATAAGGGGGAACCTTGAATGAAAAGGTATGGAAAGGCTTTCAAAAGTGGGGTAGCCGGGCTGGCGCTTACACTGGTTATGACTGCATGTTCGTCTGGCGCTGGAAACGCTCCGGTGTCTGGCACAGATGCCAAAAGTACGGCAGATTCCGCAAAAAAAGTAACGCTGCAGCTGATGTTTCCTAAAAACAACGGTTCTGCTGACCCGCGTGCGCAATGGATGCATGATAATGTTGAAGCGTTCAAGAAGGTAGAGCCCAATATCAATTTTGATGTGATTGATAACACGAGTGGCGACAACTACCTGACGACAGTCACAACGAGAATGGCTGCTAATGATGTGCCTGATATTTTTCAAACATGGACACTGGAAAGATTGAGGCCTTTTGCCGAATCGAATCGTGTATATGATCTTACCGAATTCTTGAATTCGACTCCGGAATTAAAGAGTAAATTTTCTCCCTCTGCCTTAAGTGCAACGACATTCGGTAATAAAACATTTGCAATGCCATTGACACAGGATTTGGAGATTATTTATTACAACAAGGAAGTTTTTCAAAAATTCAATCTGCAGACGCCACAAACATACGATGAATTGCTTAACATCATTGATGTTCTGAAGAAGAATGACATCGTTCCGATTACACTGCCCAATAAAGAGCCATGGGTCGGCACCATTCTTTTTATGATGCTGGCTGAGCGGATCGGTGGTATGGATGTTTATCAAAAAACGGTGATCGAGAAAACAGGCTCCTGGACGGATAAACCTTTCGTGGATGCAGCTGCCATGATGCAGGATCTGGTAAAACGAGGTGCTTTCGAGAAAAACGTGAACAGCTTGACCCGTCCGGAATCGGAAATCAAGTTAAGTCAGGGTAAAGCCGGCATGTATATTGGTTTAACATCATCGAGCAACGCAAATCTTGTTCAATCGATGGGCGATAAAGTGGGCTTTTTCAATTTCCCAAATGTAACGGGAGGCAAAGGAAGCAAAGACGATTATTTGCAAACGCCAACAAACGCCTATTCGGTTAGTGCGGCAACGAAACATCCTGAGGAAGTGAAGAAGTTTATCAAATTCATGTACTCCGAGGAACGGCAATTGGCTTTGGCTAAGCTTGGGAATATGCTGGCTTATCAATTTACGGCGAAACCGGGCGATTTGCCGACACTTAGTGAAGATTTGACGAAAGCCGGCAAAAGCGCGAAAAGCTCCATGTACTTCTGGGATTTGCCATTAGGCGTATACATGGGCAAAGAGCTGAATAATACGACGCAAGGCTTTTATATGGATGTTGACCCTCAGCAAGCACTTGCAGCTTTGCAAAAGAAGGCAGAGGATCAGTCGAAGCAAGCACCAGGATCGAAATAGGGAATAGAGAAGCTACAGCAACTACTGGGGAGCCTAAGGATTCAAGGAGCAGGTTCCCTCCCTCCTGGTGGTCATTCAGTGTATGAAGGAGGCACATATCCCAACATGGAAAAAATGCTGCGGAACAAATGGACAATCTCATTTTTTGTTTTTCCGGCGCTGCTTATTTATATGTATGTGCTGCCGATTCCGATCATTAAATCCATCTATTACAGCTTGTTTGATTGGAATTTGATTGGAACGCAAATATTTGTCGGTCTTAAAAATTATTCAGACCTGTTTATAAATGACAATATTTTTATGATGTCACTGAAAAATACTTTGATTTTCTCATTTGGCTGCATCGTTCTACAGCTTCCCTTAGCCTTTCTGCTAGCCAATTTGTTAAATGGCGGCGTTAGGGCGGTTAATTTTTTCAGGAATGTTTATTTTTTTCCGGTTATTATTTCGGGAACCTCCGTTGGATTGCTGTTTTTATTTATTTTTCACAGTGACATGGGTCTGCTCAATATGATGATCCGGGCACTGGGTTACACGGGGTTTGACAAGGATTGGCTGTCCGATTCGAAATTCGCCATATACGGTCCCATTATCGCATTATCGTGGCAATATTTTGGATATCATATGGTGATTTATTTGACCGGGATGTCGACGATATCGAAAGATACGTTCGAATCAGCAAAAATTGATGGAGTTAACGGAGCACAGATGCTGCTACACATCACGCTTCCGCTGATCAAGCCGTTTATCATTATTAGTCTTGTTTTATGCTTGACTGGATCGGTAAAAGCCTTTGATACGGTAATCTCCTTAACTGGAGGCGGCCCTGCGCATCATTCAGACGTACTGGCTTTACATATGTATAATACGGCTTTTGTTCAAATGAGATACGGTTATGGGAGCGCTGTGGCGGTAGTTCTGTTAATGATGAATATTATTTTTTCAGTCACGCTTTCGATATTTGCCTGGGAAAGGAGGTCATAGCATGCAATCCTCCACATCCCGCTATTTGGCCATTATTGTTCGATATGGGTTATTAGTTATTTTGGCAGCAGCTGTCATCTATCCGATTGTCTGGGTTTTTCTGGGTTCCTTGAAATCACAAGAATCGTTTTATACCAATCCTTGGGGGCTGCCTGATCAATTTCATTGGGAAGTATATAAAATTATTTTTGTGGATTTTCATTTACAGATCAATGTATGGAACAGTCTCTATATTTCCGTCATCTCCACTTTGATTATCATAATGCTCTCGACAATGGCGGCGTACGGCTTAATCCGTTTAAAGTGGAAGGGCAGCAAGATGGTACTGGGCGTCATCTTATTAGGAATTATGATTCCGGTGCATTCCACGTTGATCCCGATCTATCTCGACCTGCAAGCCTTTAACAACTATGTGGATACGAGAATCCTGCTTATGCTTCCTTATATTGCATTTGGTATACCTACTTCCATCCTCATTCTGTCGGGATATTATGCTACGATTTCCAAGGACATGGAGGAGGCAGCGGTTATCGACGGGAGCAGCATCATTGGGTGTTTTTTCAAAATCATCTTTCCAATATCGATGCCAGCTATAGCTACTGTGGCGATTCTAAGCTTTATTCATTCATGGAATGAGTTATTATATGCACTGATCTTTTTGAGAAAAACCGAGGCACAGACTCTACCGGTTGCTTTGCTGCAATTTATGGGTTTTTATTCGACGGATTGGGCTCAGGTACTTGCAGCTATTACAGTAGCTATGCTGCCCGGTGTTTTGATCTATATGTTTTTGCAAAATTATATCGTGCAGGGCATTACGGCCGGTGCTGTAAAGGGATAAACAAATTAAGTCTCATACTTAGCAATCTATAAACAGGAGGCCGTTCAAATGAAAAAAGCAGCGATTGTTGGAGAAAGACAGGCCATACTCGTGGAAGCACCTATACCCACAATTCAAAACGATGAGGTGCTTGTTAAGGTGCATGTCGCTCCGATGTGCTCGGAGTACAAAAAGTTTGTCAATGGAACTGTAGGACAATGTTTGGGACATGAGGCTGTTGGTGAGGTAGTGGATATTGCGCAGCATGGACCGCATCAGATTGGAGATCGCGTGGTTCTGATGCCCTTAAACGGCTGCGGCAAATGTCGCCTTTGTCTGGCTGGGGATTACATTCACTGTCTGGACAACAAGATGTCCGATTGCACTATGTCGCAGTATATCGTTAAGCCGGCTTTTATGCTAAAGAAAATTCCTGATGAAGTCAGCTACGAAAAGGCATCGCTGGCCTGCTGCGCTCTCGGACCGACGTTTGGAGCGATGCAGACTTTGGGTGTCAACGTGTTCGATACGCTGCTGGTTACGGGTCTTGGACCTGTCGGTATAGGCGCCATTGTGAATGCGCGTTATAGGGGAGCGAGGGTTATTGCCGTCGAATCCAATGCATATCGAAGCCAACTGGCGAGGGAGCTTGGAGTTGTAGATGTCATTGACCCTCGTGACCCTGATGCGCTGGAGAAGATTCGCTCTTACTGCGATCAGAATGGCCCTGATTATGCCATCGATTGCTCGGGTGCGGTTCCCGCTCACAGACTGTGTATTGATGCCGTGAGGCGAAAAGGAAGTGTTGTGTTTGTTGGGGAAAGCCACGTGGAAACTCCGGTTACCATCAGCAAGGATATGATTCGTAAAGGTCTTCATCTGTTTGGGGCGTGGCACTATAACCTGAATGACTTCCCGAAAATTATGCAGGTGATCCAGCACTCCCCGTTGGTGGAGAAAATGATTACCCATCGATTTCCGATGAGCCGTATTCAGGATGCATTCGAAACGTCGGCACAGCAAAACAGCGTTAAAATTTTATTGAAGCCATGGGAGTAATCTAAGGGAGGAACGTATATGATACCCGCTTTAAACCCGGTAACAACCGGAAAACATGTACCATTTTTGGATTTTTTGGACGCTGCTGCGACAGCTCAATTTCCTGCAATTGATTATCCGATAGTCCCTTTCAGTCAAGTAGCCGATGAACAATCCCAAGATGCAGCCAAGGAGTTATTGCTATCCAGGCAGCTTGTTCTGGGCAGCTTTGGGCTTCCGGTTGAATTCAGGAAAGACGAAAATACATTTTTATCGGATCTCAAAGAACTGCCCAGGCATGCCGCATTGGCCAAACATATGGGGGTTACTCGCTGCTGCACCTGGTTGTTTCCGGCAACAGACGAGCCTGTAGCCGAATATACGTGCCGTTTTGTAAGAAGATTGAGAGAATGTGCAAAAATATTGGGAGCGTACGGCATACGTTTTGGTATTGAATGGGTCGGACCCAAAACATCAAGAACATTAAAGCATGATTTCATTCATACGCTGCCGGGTACGCTGGATTTGATTGATGCAATCGGAGAGACTAACGTCGGTCTGCTGTTCGACAGTTTCCACTGGTTTACATCCCATGCGACCAAGGAGGACATTTTGTCGCTGAAGGCAGACCAAATTGTTCTGGTTCATATCAATGATGCGCCGGACAAGCCGAAAGATCAACAAATTGATAACGAACGGCTGCTTCCCGGGGAAGGTATCATTGATTTAAAGGTAATGCTGACCTCGCTCCAGCAGATCGGTTATGATAGCTTCATTTCCGTAGAAACGTTTAGCAAGGAATTGCCTCTGCTGCCACCTGTTGAGGTCGCTTTAAAAACGAAAAGCGCAGTCGATCGAGTCATTGCCGCCAGTCTATTATAGGTAAGGTTAAGTACAAAGCTTGGAACTACCTTTTCCATAGAAGGTAGTTCTTTTTTGAGCTCATGACTATGGTGAGGATTATTAAGATGCTTGTCAAACTTAGAAGTCTGACGGAAAAAATGTAATATATTGTAAAATAATAATAGTTTCAAAAAAATATTTGCATTTCACTACGAATCCTGATATATTACTATTTGTCGCTAAATTCACGGATATGCGGAAGTGGCTCAGCGGTAGAGCATCGCCTTGCCAAGGCGAGGGTCGCGGGTTCGATTCCCGTCTTCCGCTCCACTAATGAAATAAATATTGCGATTTGTGTGGTAATGTTGTACAATATATGAAGTGTCTTTGTAAAGGGTCATGCGGAAGTGGCTCAGCGGTAGAGCATCGCCTTGCCAAGGCGAGGGTCGCGGGTTCGATTCCCGTCTTCCGCTCCAAAGAAAATATGCCGGTATGGCGGAATTGGCAGACGCGCGCGACTCAAAATCGTGAGGGAAACCGTGGGGGTTCAAGTCCCTCTATCGGCACTAGTTTTAACGGGACGTAGCTCAGCTTGGTAGAGCACCTGGTTTGGGACCAGGGGGTCGCATGTTCAAATCGTGTCGTCCCGATATTCAGCAAATTCTTATGAGTTTGCCAGTCTTTGCGGGTGTAGTTCAATGGTAGAACTTCAGCCTTCCAAGCTGATAGCGTGGGTTCGATTCCCATCACCCGCTTCGAGTTTATAGAGATACCTTGATGCTTATATCAAGGTTTTTTTATTTGCAAAATGCCGATTAATCCTTAATAATTTAGGACTTGCATCCTCTTCGTAGTTGTGATATATTATAAATCGTTCTTGTTTCAGTAGCTCAGCTGGATAGAGCAACGCCCTTCTAAGGCGTGGGTCGGGGGTTCGAATCCCTCCTGGAACGTAATGAATAACCATTAAAGCCGCGATGCTATCGCGGCTTTTTATATTGCCTATTTGCGAGGTCTACGCTCCCATAATAGGTTTTTTCCATAAGCACTTGTGAATTTTTGAGGTGTATCTGGCAACTCAGAGGTACTTCACTTATAATAAGAAAGGCAGACAGCTAACTACATTAGCTTTCCGGATAGCACATAAAATGTTCAAACGGGGTGTAAAGATGAGTTTTTTTGATTTGTCAGGTAAAGTAGCCATCGTAACAGGTGGAGCAGTAGGCTTAGGCGGTGGAATCTCATTAGGATTGGCACAGGCGGGCGCTGATATTGCGATAGTTACGAGCAATGATCGGAATCGTGAAACACAGCAGCAAATCGAGGCTATGGGACGGAAGGTTCACACGATTGTAGCCAATTTGTCTGATGAAAAGGAACTTCCTCGGATCGTAAGTGAAACGCTCTCAGTGTTTGGCAAAATCGATATTTTAGTTAATAATGCGGGAATTATTCGTCGTAAGCCTGCTGCTGAACATGCTGCTCAGGATTGGCACGATGTGATTAATTTGAATATGAATGCCGTTTTCTTTTTGTGTCAGCTTGTAGGTAACGAGATGATCAAGCAGGGATCCGGTAAAATCATCAATATAGCTTCCATGCTTAGCTTCCAAGGCGGCATCAACGTTCCGGGTTATACGGCATCGAAGCATGCTGTAGCAGGAATTACCAAGGCTTTGGCCAATGAATGGGCGAGTAAAGGCGTGCAGATCAACGCGATCGCTCCTGGATATATGGATACAGACAATACGGCAGCTATACGTGCCGATCAAGATCGCAATGCACAAATTTTGGCGCGCATTCCTGCAGGTCGTTGGGGAACGACAACGGATTTGCAAGGCCCGGCAGTGTTCCTGGCTTCGTCAGCTTCTGATTATATGAACGGCCACGTAATGTGTGTCGACGGTGGGTGGATGAATCGATAATGGCAAACGAACAAAGTTCCAATCGGACTCAAATGTTTCAGCCGGAGCTGATCACATTCGGTGAAACGATGGCGCTGATGATGCCGGCAAATTCCAAGGGAATTGAATATTCCTCGCAATTTCAAAGCTTGTTCGGCGGTGCAGAAAGTAATGTGGCTATCGGGGTTGCACGTCTCGGGCATCGCGCAGGCTGGTTTAGCCGTCTCGGGAAGGATCCATTTGGCCAGGTGATATTGAAAAAACTCCGCGGTGAGGGCGTTGACGTATCCCAAGTCGAGCTAACAACGGAGGCTCCCACAGGACTGATGCTTCGCGAGGTCGTTTCAGGGAAAACCTCCGTGTACTACTATCGTAAAGGCTCTGCTGCCAGCACCTTGAAGCCGGAGCACCTGAACGAGGAATATATCAAACAGGCGAAGTTTCTCCATGTGACGGGCATTACACCTGCTCTCAGCGCATCGTGCCGTGAAGCCGCTATTGAGGCGATGAGAATTGCGCGTAAGCATGGGGTTAAAGTATGTTTTGACCCGAATTTGCGATTGAAGCTGTGGGCATTGGATGAAGCACGTGAAGTACTCTTGGAGATGGCAAAAGAAGCGGATTATTTCCTTCCTGGGTTGGACGAGCTGAAGCTGCTGTACCAAACGGATAGCTTTGAAGAGATCGTAGCAAAATTAAGAGAATTAAATGCTGTTTCCATTGTAAAAGGTGGAGATGATGAAACATACGTAGTCGAGAAGGATTCGGTTCAGTCCGTACCTTATTTCAAAGTTGAGCAGGTTGTAGATACTATTGGTGCCGGCGATGGCTTTTGTGCCGGATTTATTGTCGGGTTGCTAAAAGAGTCTTCGCATGTAGAAGCTGTTCGTCTTGGCAACCTGATTGGCAGTATGGTTGTGCAAATGGAAGGCGATTGGGAAGGCATCCCAACCTGGGAGCAGGTTGAAGCCGTACTTAATAATGTGAAGCATGTAGAGCGGTAGGCCAAAGCGCCCCGAGAACAGGTAGTCACGCAAACCAGCATCACACCAAAAGTAAAGCTTGTCCCGAAGGGGCCAAAGCGCCCCGAGAACAGGTAGTCACGCAAACCAGCACCACACCAAAAGTAAAGCTTGTCCCGAATGGGCCAAAGCGCCCCGAGAACAGGCAGTCACGCATACCAGCACCACACCAAAAGTAAGGCTTGTCCCGAAGGGGCTAAAGCGCCCCGAGAACAGGTAGTCTCGCAAACCAGCATCACACCAACAGTCCAGCGTGTCCCATAGGGACGAAAGCGCCCCGAGAACCGGCAGTCACACTAACAGCATCACACCAAAAGTAAAGCTTGTCCCGAAGGGGCCAAAGCGGCCCGAGAACCCAACAATATTCGCATACGTGCCAAGGGAGTCCAGAGGGCAGCGTCCTTTGGGGCCCTCCCTGTAGGGAGGGTTTGGGAGGGTAAAGTAGTAAAGAACATTGAAAAGGATGATCCAACATGAAAAAAATCAAGCTTGTGCAGCAAATTTGCCAAGAAGGTGTAGTCGCGGTTTTGCGTGGAGAAACACCTGATGAAGTTGTTGAAATGGCTGAGCAAGCCATTGAGGGTGGTATTAAAGTTATTGAGGTCACCATGACAGTCCCGTTTGCTCTGCAAGCGATTGAGAAGCTGGCTAAAAAATATTCCAGCTCCACACAAGACCCTTCCAAATACGCTATCATTGGCGTGGGTACAGTTCTGGATCCAGAGACGGCGCGCATCGCCATACTAAGCGGCTCTGAGTTTGTTGTAGGGCCTGCTCTGAATCCGGCTACAGTCACATTGTGCAACCGATACAGAGTGCCGGTAATGCCGGGTGTAATGACGATCCAGGAGATTCAACAGGCGTTGGAGCTTGGTGTCGATATTGTGAAGCTGTTCCCAGGCAATCTATATTCACCAGCAACAATCAAGGCAATCAAAGGCCCATTGCCGCAAGCGAATATTATGCCAACCGGTGGCGTGTCGCTAAGCAATTTGGCCGAGTGGGTTAAAGCGGGAGCTGTTGCTGTAGGAATTGGCTCCGACTTGACTACCGATGCGTTAAAAGCAGGCGATTACAGTCTTGTCGCTAAAAAGGCAGCGCAATACATTGAGGCTTATCAAGCCGCCAAACAGTAATCTGGATTGTATTTTGTTAATAGGATGATTTTTCAATGATCAGCAGGAGATGGGGGCCAAGTGTTTCCATCAGTCTGCTGATTAAGAGTTGAAAATTATTAGGATTCATGCGAACAGGTTCGATCAATATCCTCAGACCTATCCCCGTAAAGCTATTTAACCACCACGGTCAATACGACAGTTATCCAATACACTCCTATACCTACATAAAAGATGTTTTTCAGAATGGCTGCTTTTCTGCTGTTGTTAGATCTGGATTGGGCTGATCGATATTTGTGAATGCGGATCACCCGTTAAAAACAAATACCAGCGATTTCTGAAGCGTACCTGCGGACCATCAGCCAGGACATGGGCTTCCATTCGTAAAGCATCGGGAATGGGACGGGGGTGCTGACTCTCCACGAGGAGCTGATCCTCTTTAAGGACCTTGCTGCTGTACTTGGAAAATATGAAGCTAGCGCCCGGAAATTTGGCAAAATTACGTCCTGCAACCCCAAATATGGCAGTAACTTCCTTATCTATAGGTGTAAACGTTACGTAATTGATGAATTGGCTGCGCTTAGTCTGATCGACTGGAGAGAGAAGCCAATGATTTGGAAATTGGTAATCGAGAAAGGCGCTGCCGTTATGTATCCGAATGGTATCTTCCGTGGCCTCAAATTCAATGTTGATCTCCTTGAGGGATGTTTTTCCGATCGTTTTATTGTGAACGATAGGCAGGTGGGCAACGTCGAGTACGCTTTCCACCACACGTGTCAAATGAGCCTTCCATACCGCATCATAGGGAGCCATCATATAATCAGGATTTTCGAGAACCGGATACAGCTCCAGTGGAGGAAGGGGGTCTTTAGCCAACTCCTGATAGGTCTTCGGATAAACCCAGATCAAATTGGCTTTTTCCAAAACCGGGTAAGAGCGCGTGTGGGCAAAATTGGGGATTTCGCGATCTGGATGGGCGGGAATATCGACGCACTGTCCTTCACCGTTAAAGCTCCATGCGTGGTAAGCGCACTGTAATAGTCCGTCCTTGCAGCTGCCTAATGACAAGTCAGCACCACGATGGGGACAATAAGCATGCAGGGCACACAGCTTTCCTTGATCGTCACGAAACAGAACCAGGTCACGTCCTAACAACCGTTTTTTCAATAGCTGCTGTCCAGCCTTTATCTCTTTGGTCCAACCGATAGCATACCAGGTACAGGGGAATATTTCATGATCTTCCTTACGGCTCTTCCGATACGTTTCGTTTTCCATGCTGACAACCCTCCTAATTTGTTAGTGTTGCCAATGGGTTAAATGCGATTCATTAAATCGTGGCACAACTAGGCGATAAGGTGCACGCATGATCCTGGGAGGGATCTCGGCAAGCTGCTATTATATACACTATACCAACGGTAGTAGACTTTGAAACAAAAAACCATCCCGCCAAGGAGGGTTGGCTCCGGCGTGGATGGTCTGGTTATTAAGTGTTTTTATTCAGTCGCTACAGATTGGTCAGCCTGCAGGCCAACTGGAGCAATACGTACAAAGCTGGTCTCGAGATTGTTCAGCAAATGCTGTATCGTGTCAGCTGCATCCTGCTGCCCGGAACCAAGCAGCTCTTGATGATAGGCGGTAAGCAGCTCGTTCAAATCCTTGCTGCTTTGCGCGCCAATCTTTTCGATCTTGACTTTTGCGCCTTTGGCAATACGGCGAGTGATAGCTTGCTCATCCAAGCCCATTTCCGGTACAAGACGTTGGTATATCACGCCGCCAGTCATGCCTGCGCAAATCCAGGGGCCTGGATCACCAAGCACTACTGCGCGGCCATTAGTCATATATTCAAAGGCGAAGCCCTTCAGATTGGCTCGGCTCGCGATACCGCCAAGCTCATCCTGAAGTGGTGTATCGATTTCACCGCCAAATACGACATCAGCACCTGAAAAGCGGATGCAGGCACGGCTATCGGCATTCCCTTGAATGAGGAACAGTCCTTTTTGGGCGCCGTAACCAAACGATTTACCTACGGAGCCGTTAATATATTGATTGTTTTTACTCGGTGATTTCAAAATGGCAATCCTGCCGCCAAACGACATTTTGCCAACCCCGTCCTCAGCACCACCATGTACAGTAATTTGCAAGCCATGTGCGTTAAAGGCACCGAGACCATTGCCTGGTACAGAACCGTCCGTCAAGTTCAACGATACCGCCGGAAGAGCCTCATAGCTGCCGTCGAAACGATTTCTTACGCGGTGGCTGGCATAACGGGTACCCAGGATTCGGGACTCGGCATCGACCTTGGACCAGTTGCGCTGAATAGGAGCCTGGAAGCTCAAGGAGTCAGGGAAGAACTCCTGCCCTTCTGCACCTGCGGCAATGCGAATATCCGATGAAATCTCGGAAGCAGCCGCTGCTTGGGCATCCACGGCAGCCGCAAAGGAAACAGGTGCTGGCCGCAGGATTTCACTTAAGTCAATTTTATCGAGACCATTGATTTGCTGCAATAAATCGGAGCGTCCAACGAGCTCTTGTGCATGCTGGAAGCCAAGCTGTGCGACGATTTCACGAATTTCTTCGCCCATACCGCCAAACAATCGCACAAGTGAATCGACAGCCGTATCATAAACACGAGGAACGAAGCGGCGCAAGCCTTTTTCTTCGGCTTCTTCCATGGAATCAATTTGAGTGGCAATCCCTACATGGCAAGTATCCAAATGACAGCCGCGGCAGGTTGTGCAGCCGATTGCTTGCATGGAGATACTGCCGAAGCCGCAGCGGTTGGCGCCAAGCATCATCATTTTGACGACATCAGCACCGGATTTCAACCCGCCATCAGACCAAAGCTCGACCTTATGACGCAGACCGGCTTCAATTAAAGCCACGTGTGCGAGCTTAGTTCCAATTTCGGTCGGCAAGCCTACATGCGTCAAGGAATGGATCCGTGCTGCGCCTGTGCCGCCGTCAAACCCGGACAGTGTAATGACTTCCGCACCGGCCTTGGCTACCCCGACTACAATCGTCCCAATGCCTGGTACGACAGGAACCTTGACGATAATTTTAGCCTTGCGTCCACTGGCTTCCTTCAATTCGGAAATAATTTGAGATAAATCCTCAATAGAATAAATATCATGGTTATTGGAAGGAGATATCAAATCGGAACCGATAGTCGCATTCCGTGCTGCTGCGATCTTGGCAGTAACCTTGGAGCCCGGCAAATGTCCGCCTTCACCTGGCTTGGCGCCTTGACCGATTTTGATTTCCAGAAATGCTACCGCATTGGCAAGCTCAATGTTAATCCCGAAGCGACCGGAGGCTACCTGCGCTCCGCGTGTTTTGGTGTAGCGGCCAAGCATATCTTTAATTTCTCCGCCTTCACCGTTCATGGTGACCATGTTCAGCCGCTCGCCTGCCTCGGCATAAGCGCGGAACGCTGTTTCATTCTGCGAACCGAACGACATGGAGGAGATTAGCATAGGCAGGCTATGTCCGCCAACGCCGATATCGACTTGTGAAGGCGCAAGCGGCTTGCGGCCTTCCTGAAGGGCTTTATCATAATTAAAGTCGGCAACGTGACGAATCGAAATCGGGTTGCGCTGCTCTTCCTCGCGCAGCTTATCGCGATAGTCGCTGTAAGGAGCGGTGCCTGCAGCAGCTTCACCCAATGCTTTCCACATTCTTTGGAAGAAGTGGAAATTGCGTGCCGCTTTGGCCTTTGGATTGGAGAAGTCCTGATAACGGGCTTCGGCATCCTTTTCCAGCTCTGCAAAACCGGTACCGGCTTGTTCACTACCTAAATAATTAACAATATCAAGTACATCGGCAAGCTCCGGCTTGAGGCCAATGGAAGAGAAGAAGCGCGTATAGCCGCGAAGCTCGTGCGTACCGATGGTCGAGATGACCTTTTCCAAGCCTTTGGTTAAAGCACTGTACACCTTGCGTGCCGCCGGTGCGCCGTTTTTGGCGGATGCAGTAGCGAACAAGAGATAAGGTGACAATATATCGGCACCGAGACCACAGGCAACGGCAATATCGTGCAAATTGCGAATTGCAGCTGTGCGCAAAATAAGGGTAGCTTGGCGGCGCAGATTGTGGCCGTTGGGCAGCTTTTCTGCTCTCAGGGCGATATCGACCTGGGATACAGCAAGATGTGGGTCTATGAATAATCGATCATTTTGATGAGCATCGGCATCATCCAGAATAATAAGCATAGCACCGTTACGAACTGCGGACACCGCTTCTGCTGCCAATGCATGCAAGGCTTCCTTCAAAGAAGCGCCTCGTGCAAACGTAGTGGACAATACAACGACAGCATGCTCGCCTTGGGCGGCGAATAATGCGCGAATTTGCTCCAGGCTTAATTGATTCAGTTCGGTAAAGGAGTTTTCGGCATTGCTGCCTTCAAGCACTAGCGGTGTAAGCAATTCTATACGCAAACGTTGATCAGGCTGTTCATAGATGCCTGGGCGTGGACCGACAATAATGCGAGTGGAAAAGTGCTCCATTTCGCGATCGCGATCAATCGCAGGGTTCGTAACAACGGCTACACTTTCTTTAATAAAGTCGGGAATATTCGTACGTTCCCAGTTAATACAGGCATGAGGACCATCGTGACCCAGCGAGCGAATAGGCTCAGCGCCGGTTTCCGAGATCGATTCAATCATTTGGATACCTTCACGGTCCCAGCCAAAAGCGCTGTAAATCGCATCAACGATTGGTGTTGCTTCTGCTGCAGGCACCTCAACTTCAGGCTGCTCCATATTCTTAAGATGCTTGCGCAAGCCTGCAAATTGAACGCGTTCGCTCGCACGATCATATACAAGGGATTGAACACCGGAGTACGGAATAACCTGAACATGCTCCCCAGGTGTCAGGACGACGCCGACTTTTTCGCCGGGAGCAATGGGCTTCGGATCAGCAACCATTTCACCAACCGTAATGACACCTTGCTCGGACGAGAAATAGAGCGAGGTTTCGCTTTCGACCATCCATACCGGACGCAAACCAAGTGCATCCACGCTAAAAATACATTCATCTCCATAACGAGATACGATACCAGCAGGGCCTTGGGCATAATGACCCCATACCTGACGATAATATACATATAAGTCCTGCAGTTCCGGACGGAACAGCTTCATTTCATTAATAATCGGAGGGAATACAATTTCCATGGCTTCAAACAAGCTGATACCATAACGGTGAATGAAGGTCTCGATGGTCCGATTCATATCCTGGGAGTCGCTACCGCCGTCTACCAGTTGAACGCCCACCAGGTCGGCTTCCAGACGTAACTTTTTGACGGTATTGATTTCGCCGTTATGACCGAGCAGGGAAAAGGGCTGCACACGGAAAAAGCTGGATTGCGTATTGGTAGAAAACCGATTGTGGCCGATAGTGACCTGAGCCGCAAACAACGGATCACGTGTATCGTTAAAATATAGCGGAAGAATGCTCGCAGCACCCATCACTTTGTAGGCTGCGGTAACATTGCTCAGTGTAGCTACATGAACGGTATAGCTTCGTTCGATCGCTGTATGAAGCTCGAATAAGCGGTCAGCGGTCTTCTGCTCCTGCACTTTACAGATGGCGGCAATTTGCCAGAAGGTAGGCTCGTCAGCACGGCCATTAGCGCCAAGTACACTGCTGTCTACCTGATCTTCCTGCTCCAAAATGATATCAACACCATACTGGTTAAACAGCTCCCGAATGCCGCTTTGCATATCCTTGACAGAGATGTCAAGCTTACGGGGAACGAATATATGAGCGACGGAGAACTGCTCGCTGTACGCTTGCTTGCCATCCAAGCCTGCATTGTTCAGCTTTTGTTCCCAAAGAGCACGTGGAATATCGGTTAAAATCCCACAGCCGTCCCCTTCCCCGTTAATAAAGCCTGAACGGTGTTCCAATTTCACAAGAGCATCGATGGTTTTGCGAATATTGTCTCTGGACGGAAAGCCGTCCTTTTCTATAATACAAATAATCCCGCAGCTGTCGTGCTCGACAGCCAATAAATCTCGAAATTGTCCTTCATTACGCATAGCTTCATTCATGTTAGTGGTCAGCAGGCTGACCATCACCTCCCAATCAAAAGTTGTGGCTTAAGTCTCGATACGTGAGTGTGCGAGCTGCAAGCTGTAAGAATTAAATCAGAAGAAGGAAAGCGGACAAATTTACCAACTACCACTAATGAATAAAAATTCATTGTTCCTGTATAAAGAGTGGAAGGCAACAGATTGTAAGCGAATAAAATACGTATAGCCAAAAGGAGACGTAAAACCCGGGATTGATAAAATAAGCAACCAATTGAACTGGAATATTGCTTGAAAGCCCAAGAATCTGCTAATTTACCAGAAACAGAGTATAGATAGGATATCACGAAATAGCGCAAGGCACAATAGAACATTATAGGTAAAACATAGATGTAAGCGTTATTTATTGTGCATAATTGGTGAATAAAGAGAAAAATATAATTATTTTTGATCTCTGTAAAAGCGAACGAACTATTATCATAATCAGATAATAGTTCGTTATTTGAGGTTTATGGATGAGAGCGTACTGTTACCGATTAGCTGCCATAACGGCAAAAGCGTGCTCTGCCGCTGCTATAGTTGCCGCAATATCCGCCTCTGTATGGGCAGCGGTCATAAACCAGGCTTCATATTTGGAAGGTGCCAGGCAAATTCCCTGCTCAAGCATCAATCGGAAAAAACGAGCGAATTGTTCGCCATCCGTGTCCTGTGCTTCGTCGTAATTACTTACAGGATGATCGCAGAAGTGGGTAGACAACGACCCACGGATGCGATTGATCGTCAGCGCAATGCCGTGCTTGCGCGCGGCTTGGGCCAGTCCGGCCTCAAGGCTGGCCGTCAGTGCATCGAGCCGGTCATAGAGGCCCGGCTCCTGCAGTGCCTGCAGGCATGCAATGCCTGCAGAAATGGAGGCAGGGTTCCCCGCCATCGTCCCGGCTTGATAGGCCGGACCTAAGGGAGCTACCTGCTCCATGATCTCTTTGCGGCCCCCGTAGGCACCAATCGGCAGTCCGCCGCCGATGATTTTACCAAGGGCCGTCAGGTCTGGCTCAATGGCTGAAGGGCTTGCTGCCTGAAGGCCATCAAAGGTTTGCGCTGAGCCATAGTGGAAGCGAAATGCCGTAATAACCTCGTCGTAAATGACGAGAGAACCATTGCTGCGTGTTGCTGCACACAGCTGCTCCAGATAGCCGGGTATTGGCATGACCATGCCAAAATTGCCGACAATCGGTTCAATCATCACAGCAGCAATCTCGTCGCCCCACTTATCGAGTGCTTCCTTCAGCGCTTCAATGTCATTGTAAGGAACGGTAATGACCTCACTGGCAATGCTGGGCGGTACGCCTGCACTGTCTGGTATGCCGAGTGTGGACGGTCCAGAGCCTGCGGCGACCAGCACCAGATCGGAATGACCATGATAGCAGCCTGCAAATTTAATGATTTTGCTGCGTCCAGTAAACGCACGGGCAACACGTATGGTAGTCATTACCGCTTCTGTACCGGAATTGACAAAGCGCACCTTATCCAGTGAGGGGATGGCGGCCTTAAGCATCTGTGCAAAAGTAATTTCAAGCTCTGTTGGTGTGCCGAATAAGGTACCGTTCTCGGCAGCGCGACAAATGGCTGCCGTCACGTGCGGATGAGCATGTCCGAGTATAATGGGGCCGTATGCAGCCAAATAATCGATATACTTTTTGCCATCCTCATCCCAAAAGTATGCACCCTGGCCACGTTTCATAAATATCGGGGCACCGCCGCCGACCGCTTTGAAGGAGCGGGATGGACTGTTGACGCCGCCAACGATGTGCTGGAGAGCCTCTTTGTACAAATATTCGGAACGCGGTCCGGCCTGGCTGTTAGTATGAAGTTCAGTCATAGAAAAGCTCCTTCATTATGTAAGATAGGTATCAGGCAGTTTAATGGAGTAAAAGCCCTTTAATGACGATAACGGCTTGTCCTTGAATCAGTACCCTGCTATCGGCTGTCTGCAGCTTCAGCCTACCGCCTCTTTCGGATAATTGAGCGGCTGTCATTGTACTCTTGCCGAGCTTGTCCCTCCAATAGGGAGCCAATGCACAGTAGGCAGAGCCTGTTACCGGATCTTCATCGACGCCTACCGGAGAGAAAAAGCAGCGGGCTACAAAATCATAATCCGGGTTATCAGACCTACTTGTGACGAGCAAGCCCCGACTGGGCAGGTTTTTAAGTATTTTGAAATCAGGCTTTAGTTGTTGTACGGCTCCTTCTGACTCAAGCTCCACAATATAATCCAGACGATTGCGATAAATGGCTACAGGCGTTACACTGCCCAACGCTTCAAGCAACTGAGGGGGAGCTTCTGCAGGGGCAGGAGGCTCTGCTGGGAGATTCAGCTCGATTCCATTATTCAATCGCTTGGCCGTCAGTACCCCGCTCTTGGTGTGAAATCGAAGCTGCTCGATTCCATAGGCAGCCCCTGTTTCCCATATGACCTGGGCAGATGCTAGTGTAGCATGACCGCACAGATCAACTTCTGTTTCGGGTGTGAACCAACGCAAGCGGTAGCTGCCATTTCCCATTGCACATAAAAAGGCGGTTTCGGACAGATTGATTTCCTTGGCCACCTGCAGCAGCCAATGGTCGTCATTAGGGAATTCTTGAAGGATGCAGACAGCTGCCGGATTTCCAGAAAAAGGAGTAGAGGTGAAGGCATCGACAGTATAAATAGGGATCATTCGAAACAGCTCCTTTTGGAAAAATAGATAAAATCAATTCTATAGGAAAAGCCGCCCCATCCACTATAGAGTGGCGTAGAGCAGCTTTCACTGCGGATGCGATAATAGGCTGGATACTTATGGGGTTCTTACGTAATGCTATGCTCACTATGGATTCGCGCTCGATTGGGGCTTATTGACTGCCGCTGGCTTACTGCTTGGAGCTGTTGGAGCAGGTAACACAGGTTTATTTGTCACACCGGCATTCGTTTTGGAGGTAGAACCTGCTCGCAGGTCAGCCTCTACGACATTGCTTTTACTGTTCACATCTTTCGTGAGGTTTGTTTTTGAGTCTTGTGCATTCAACAGTGACTTGATGAACACCTGCAGCTTATCCCGATTTACCGAGATGACATCTGCTCCTCCAACCTTCTTTTCAACGAGCAGCTCGGAGGGAGGAATCTGCTGGCTGATTAAGCCTTCGGTTTTCGCCTCATAGCCAAGTGAACCCAGTTTAATCATATCTGTCGTAGACAGATTGGTTTGTATATAAGGATCAATACTGCTAAGAATGCGCGGGATTTTGAGCAGGGAAGAGGTGGATTGCATTTTCTTAAGTACAACCTGTACAAAATTCCGCTGCCGCTCCGTACGTGCGAAATCGCTTAAGGCATCATGACGGAAGCGAACATATTGCAGCGCCATTTTGCCATCGAGATGCTGCATCCCCTTTTTTAAATTGATATCATATTCATGGCCGTCCTCAGCATCCGAATATTTCATATTTTTCTCAACATCGATATCGATGCCATCAATGGCGTCCACTAGCGCGATAAACCCTTTGAAATCGGTATATACGTAATATTGGATAGGGATGCCAAGCAGATCGCTTACCGTTTTCATCGTCAGGTTGGCACCGCCATAAGCATAGGCCGCATTGATGCGGTCCTCACCGTACCCAGGTATTTTCACGTATGTATCCCGCATGATGGAAAAGAGGTGTGCTTTTTTGGTGATTGGATCTATGGAAGCGACAATTAAAGAGTCTGAACGCGGCACCTCGTTTTGCTTCATGCCCCGTGAGTCACCACCAAGCAGCAGAACATTGACACGTTGGTTGCCCTCCCACTTCGGCGGCAAGTAGGTTTCGACGGTTTTCGACGTACTTTTTACCGACATGGTACTAAGTGGTTTATTGCCGGAACCTGGCTTATTTTGGATATGATTGGCGAAATTCAAAAAAGCATATGTATAATATCCGACACCACACAAGAGCAGCAGACATATAGCCAACAGCGACCACTTCAATTTCCTAATCATTGTGCGCCCCCCTTTTCATTCTGTCGATTTGCTTTTGATTTGTACCGGGTTCGTGTATCATAACATATATAGGGTTTGAAAAAGCAGCAGAATCATACCTCAGTCAAGGAGGAAATGTTTCTCTGTTTTCATTTTCTATCTTAATTATAGTTCGTTTGTTTTATCGATATCAAGTTTCATGAAATCGGATATTTTGTCGAACTTCCGTACATAAATATGCTGAAATGATTTTCAACAGGAGGAAGCTATGTTTGCCATTGAAGTGAATGACCTACGTAAGGAATTCAAGATTCAGAAAACGCGTGAAGGACTTAAAGGGGCCGTACGTGACCTGTTCAACCGGGAGTACAGCCAAGTTACAGCGGTCAAGGACATCTCCTTTCAAATTACCAAAGGGGAAATTTGCGGTTATATCGGTGAGAATGGGGCCGGCAAATCGACAACGATCAAAATGCTGACGGGTATTCTCGTTCCCACCTCCGGCAGTATTAAGGTGAATGGCTACATCCCTTACAAAGAACGGGAAGCGTTTGTGAAAGGGATCGGTGTTGTATTTGGTCAGCGCAGCCAGCTCTGGTGGGATATCGGCGTAATTGAGTCGTTCCAGCTGTTGAAAAAGGTATATCGTGTCTCTGAGGCTGATTTTAAGCCTCGTTTAAGTGAGTTGGTTGAACGGCTGCAGCTCGCGGATCTGTTGAACAGGCCTGTCCGTAAGCTGAGTCTGGGACAAAGAATGCGCTGTGAGCTGGCGGCATCCTTGCTGCACAACCCGCAGATTGTATTTTTGGATGAGCCGACCATCGGTCTCGATATTGTAGTGAAGACGGAAATTCGCGAATTTCTCAAGTCGATGAACCAGCGTTACGAAACAACGATTTTATTGACAACGCACGATTTGCAGGACATTGAAGCACTCTGTTCCAGGGTCATCATGCTTGATGATGGACGTATTATATATGACGGCGGACTCGCCGAGCTGAAAGAAAAATGGGGCAAGGGCAAAGATATTATTATGCGATTTGCCGAAGCTGTACAGCTCGACCGATTGAGGGAGCTGACTCAAGGTATGGACGTGCATTGGTCAGCAGATGATGAAGGGACTGCCCGGGTGTGGATTCCGCAAAATGGAGCCAACGTCTCCGATGTTCTCAGCCGCGTAGTCGGTGTGATGAATATTGAGGATATCAAAATTACCGAAACGAACACAGATGACATCGTAAGGGAAATTTATAAATCCGGTTCTGCCGAAGTGAAGTCCAAGCCCGCCCTGCAAGACGATTCCGCCCAAGCAGCGGAGGAAAAGGGTGTGAACTTGCATGCTTAGCGCTTATATGGAGATTATCCGCATGCGGTTTCTCATGATGCTGGCTTATCGCGTCAATTACTACAGCGGAATTATCATTTATGCGCTTAATATAGGTGCGTATTATTTTTTGTGGAAAGCAATCTACGGGACAAGCGAGACACTGGGCGGTATGACGGTGGCGCAAATGACGACATATGTAGCCGTTTCATGGATGGCCCGTGCGTTCTATTTTAACAATCTGGATCGCGAAATTGCTAGTGAGATCAAGGATGGCAGTGTTGCGATTCAATTTATTCGCCCCTACAACTATATTATTGTGAAAATGATGCAGGGCTTCGGTGAGGGCATCTTTCGGCTGTTTCTGTTTATGGCTCCGGGAATGGTTGTGGTTTCGCTGCTGTTTCCGGTTAAGCTGCCTACCGATCCGGTAATATGGGTTGTCTTTATGATTATGTTATTTCTAAGCTTCCTGATTAATTCACAAATTAATATCATAACCGGGCTATTTGCTTTTTTTCTGGAAAATAATGAGGGCATGATGCGGATGAAGCGGGTGATGGTTGACTTGTTTTCCGGATTGGTCGTGCCGATCTCCTTTTTCCCTGGCTGGGCTGAAGGGGTGCTGAAGCTGCTGCCGTTTCAGGCAATTACGTATTTGCCCGGCGCCGTATTTACCGGTAAAGTGACTGGCAGCGCCGTATATGAAGTATTAGGTGTGCAGCTTTTATGGTTCGTGCTGCTTATTGTGCCGTTAGCTTTGCTGTGGCGCGGCGCACGGACACGGCTGTTCGTGCAGGGAGGTTGATCGTATGGCATTTTATGCAGGCCTGGTGCTTGATTATTTGAAAAATTATATGAAGACACGTCTTAGCTACCGTTCGGATTTTTGGATTGAAGTATTGTCTGATCTATTGTTTAATGGTTTGAATTTGTTCTTCATACTGGTGGTGTTTCAGCATACACAGCTGATTGGCGAGTGGAACGAGCAGCAGGTATTGTTCGTGTACGGTTATTTTATGGTTCCGTTCGGTATATTCAGCGCCTTCTTCAGTCTGTGGGGATTTACGGAAAAATATATTGTGAAGGGGGAAATGGATCGAATTTTGACCCGGCCCGCTTACAATCTGGTACAGCTTATGCTGGAAAATATGGATCCGTCCTCCTTGTTCAGCGCCTTGACCGGCTTTTTGATTATGATCTATTCGTGGTCGCATCTGGGTCTAACGCTCTCCTGGTATGATCCATTGGTGCTGATTGTGCTGGTGGCCGGTTCGATCATGATTTATGGGGGCATCTATATTTTCTTTATCGCCACCTCGTTTTTCTCGGACTCCCCAACCGGAATTTTGCCATTGATCTACAATTTGCAGAACTATGGACGGTATCCGATGACGATTTACAACAAGCTGCTTGGCTTCTTGCTGACTTGGGTATTACCGTTTGGTTTTGTCGGTTTTTTCCCGGCTGCGTATTTTCTGGATCGTGCAAACTGGGGAGGTTTTGCTTTGCTGACCCCGCTTGTCGGATTGGTGTTCCTGGCGTTCGGTTTAACGGTTTGGAACATTGGTGTCAAGCGTTACCGCGGAGCAGGATCGTAAATGTTGCCGTTTCTGAACAGCCTTCTCTACCTGAACAGTGGGGGAGGTGTTTGTTGTCAACAGAAATGTACATGCGTACATTTGGAAATATTTTAATAATAAATTCAGGTTATATTCAGCTTCGCATCATTCTTTCTTCATAAATTCGGCCTATAGTTTTAAAATGAGGGGTTCATGACTAATCTGGACAGAAATACATAACCCTACATACTGAACCTATAGAGAAAGGATATGGAGGGAAGCGGGATGCTAGATACAGAATTAGAGAAAAAAGGCCGTCGATCCACAAGAGCTTCCGAAAATGGAGGCCATCGGTCGTTGATGGGGCTGCGTGCAGCTGCTATTTGTTTATTAAGTGCGACATTGTTGACTACAGCTGCCTGTAGTAAGACCCCTGCCAAGGGGGAACCGACAGCCTATTCGGGGCAAAAGGTGGTGCAGTCGATGGAAAGCATTCTGCCGCCGGATTATTGGCCAACAGCAAGCTGGAAAACTGCATTACCGGAGGAGCATGGAGTTGACTCGGCGTCCATTGCGGCAATGGTCGAGGAATTCAAGGATCACAATGTGCACAGCTTCGTCCTGATTCGGGATGGATATGTATTGTCAGAAGGTTATAGTCAGGCAGTGGATGCGGACACGCGGCAGCCGCTCTATTCCGTGACCAAAAGCGTGACATCCGCGATTACGGGAATGTTAATAGGCGAACAGGTGCTTACGGGTGTGGACCAGAAGCTAAAGGATTTTTTCCCTGGTATTGAGCGTGATGCGGCTAAAGGCAATATAACGGTGGAACAGGTGCTGTCGATGACTTCGGGGCTTGAATGGGACAATAGAGGTGAGCGTTCCTCCAATGAAATGGCGGATTCACCGAACTGGCTGCAATATGTTTTGGAGCGACCTGTGACGAGCCAGCCAGGAACGGTATTCAACTACAGTAATGGCAATGCACATCTGATGTCCGGTGTATTGCAGACGGCGCTGGGTGTACCGATTAGCCTGTATGCCAAATCCAAGCTGTTCGACCCGCTCGGCATTACGAATATGTCCTGGGGAGTCGATCCGCAAGGAGTTTCCAATGGCGCCTGGTCTTTGCAGCTTACGACTCGGGATATGGCCAAGTTTGGATTGATGTATTTGCAAAAAGGTCAATGGGAAGGCAAGGAAATTGTGCCGCGCTCATGGGTCGAGGCATCCGTTCAGCAGCATGTAGCCGAAAATTACGCAGACGGCACACGAGGTGGCTACGGATACTTTTGGTGGCTCAAGCCGGTTTCCAATTCGGGAAGCGCGATACTTGACCATGATGCTTTTTATGCAGCAGGCTCGGGTGGACAGCGTATTTTCGTAGTTCCCGATTTAAATCTGATTATGGCTTTTACAGGCAACAACCAGAAGGAAGACTACATGCCAGAAGGTATGCTGTTCAAAGCGACCATGGCGGTCAAATCGAACCAGCCATTAGCTGCTAATGCTGCAGGAGAGGCGCGACTTGCTGCTGCACTGCAAGCCTTTAAGGCAATGGTGGACAAGCCGGAATAGAAGATGTCAAGCACGTCACAGCTCAGGATATCCAATATCGGTTATCCTGGTTTGTACATAGAATGGGTTCGTACAATAGCAAGTTTCGTACATAGGAAAGGTGGATAAAAGAATGTCACAGCTTGAAGTGGGACAGAAGGTTCCTGATTTTACATTGCCCTCGAGCAGCGGCGAGCTTGTACCCCTCCAGCAATATCTTGGAAAAAAACTTATTATTTATTTTTATCCGGCTGATCTGACACCCAGCTGCACTCAGGAATCTTGTGATTTTCGTGATGCCAACGGAGCATTTGACGCTTTGAATGCAGCTGTACTGGGAATCAGTCCGAATGATTTGAAATCTCATCATAAATTTATTGCCAAGTATGATCTCCCCTTTGAACTGCTGTCCGATCCTGACCATAAGGTCAGTGAGCTGTTTGGTGTATGGCAGCTGAAGAAGCTGTACGGGAAAGAATATATGGGCGTGGTGCGTTCAACTTTTCTTATTGACGAACAGGGTATTTTGGTTAAGGAGTGGCGCAAGGTGAAGGTGAAAAATCATGTGACCGAAGTTCTTCAAGCGGCAGAAGAATAAGTTATTATTATATACATAAAGGACGGTAGAGAGATGAGGTATCTTTCGAGTAAGAGCCGATATATAGCTGCCTGTACGTTGGTGGTAATGGTAATGCTAGCTGTTACCACCGCCTGCGGGAATCAAAAGGAAACGAAAGCGGATGTATACTCGGACCGCGAGATCATCAAGCAGCTTCAGGAATTAAAAAAACCTGATTATTGGCCTACGGAGCAATGGAAGAGTTCGACTCCCGAGGCTCAGGGGATGGATTCGACGGCGCTTGCCGATGTGATGAAGCAGGTTCCAGGGAACAACATCCATAGTCTGGTACTGGTACGCAACGGTTATATACTGGCTGAAGGCTACAATGCAGATGCGTCGCCAGATGTCCCTCAGGATATTTTGTCAGCCACGAAAAGTTTGACCTCAGCATTAACAGGCATCGCGATCGATGAAGGCAAGTTAAAGGGTGTGAGTCAAAAGCTGTCGGAGGTGCTGCCACAAGCGGTTGCGGCCAGTCCGGATAAAGGTGCGCTTACGATTGAAAATTTGCTGACGATGACATCAGGGCTGAAATGGGACAATGAAGGAGAGCGCTCCTCCAATGAAATGGTCGACAGCAATGACTGGGTCAAATATATACTGGATCAACCGCTGGTCGGTAAAATGGGCAAGGACTTTAATTACAGCAACGGAAATGCACATCTGATGTCGGCTATTTTGCAAAAGGCTGTGAATATGCCAACGGCCAAATATGCGGAGCAGAAGCTGTTCGCACCGCTCGGCATTAAGGACGTGGAATGGTATGCCGATCCACAAAATATTGATATTGGCGCCTTCTCGGTGCATATGAAAGCACGGGATTTGGCGAAAATTGGATACTTATACTTGCACAATGGACTTTGGGATAAGCAGCAGGTCCTCTCTACCAAATGGATTGAAGCTACCTTGAAGAAGCATGATGATCAGGAATTTGCCGATGGTTCACTGGGCAGCTACGGTTACTTCTGGTGGCTGAAAAATATTGAATCCAAAGGAACGGCAAATCGCATTAATATGTTTTATGCTGCGGGCTCAGGTGGACAGCGCATCTATGTGCTGCCCAAGCAAAATCTGATAGCGGTATTTACCGCAAGTACAGCCAACTCGTTCGTCACGGAATCCTTGCTCGAGAAAATAGTCGGAACGATTCGATCTGATTCTCCACTGCCTGCTAATGCGGATGGAGTCAACAATCTGAACGCCGTTATGACAAGCTTCAAGCAAATGAAGGATAAGTAAGCCGTGCGCACCAATAACGATAGATAGACAATAGCAGAACCATGGAATCGTCAGCCACTTGTGGCTGTACGGTTCTTTTTTGTGCTGCAGAACCATATAGTCTAGTAAAATAACGGATGATTCGGAGGGTTACTTCTAATGCCAAGCGGCCTGCATGCTCGCTCACACACCTATTACAAAAGGTTGGTACTGGGTTATTTGTTGTTTTGTTTGGCAGCCTTATTTTGTTTTTCTCATCGTGTTTCTGCCGAGACAGAACCTGTGGTGGGGGAGCCAGATTCTCATGAGGTTTATCTGAAATTAAAAAAAGGCGAGCGGGTCTGGAAGGATAAAGTGTACGTGGCTCCACAGCAGCCTACCGTTTATTTGACCTTTGATGACGGTCCAAGCAAGCTGACTGGACAAGTACTCGATATTTTACAGCAGGAAGAGGTAAAGGCAACGTTTTTTGTATTGGGTCAACAGGTGGAAGCTTATCCTGACCTCGTAAAGCGAGCGGTGGCTGAAGGCCATGCTATTGGCAATCATACATATAATCATGTATATGGCGAGCTGTACAAAGGCTTTTCTTCGTTTTGGCAGCAGATTGAGCGGACAGAGGACATATTAGCTGAGACTGTGGATATCAGGCCTTCTTTGATTCGTGCGCCGGGTGGAACGTTCGGTAATTTTGATGCATTTTACTTTTATTATTTGGATCAGGCGGGTTATGAGGTGCACGATTGGCATATCGACAGCGGTGATTCCAAGAGAGTTGGCGTGCCTGCAGCAGAAATCATCCAGACCGTCCGCAAGGGGCCATTCCCGGATGAGCTTATCGTGCTGATGCATGATGGAACCGGACACGAGCAGACCGTGAAGGCGCTGCCTGAAATTATACGATTGTTCAAGGAAAAAGGATACGTGTTTGCTGTGCTGCAACCATCGGTACAGCCGAAGCATTTTACTGTGGGTAAGGTACAGCAGCCGCGCCCATCAAGTGAAGCGGGGTATGAGAAACAGCTGGCTGAGGCCAGAGTCCACGAGCTGGCAATGTCTGCGCTCGAACAGAGCAGGCATGCGCAGCAGGCAGCAGATCAGGTGAATCCTAGTGATTCCAGCCCAATCATCCAAGAAACTGACGGTGGTGTATCCACATCAGCTGTTGTCGGAACCAAAGGGAGTTTATTATTGGCGAATCATACACGTTCCGCAGCAGTGCCTCTTGAAGTGCTGCTGGGCAGAAAGAGTCTTAAGTTGGATACCGAGCATTACCGTTTCAAGGATGGTCACTATCAGGTACCTTTGCGCCAGTTAGTGGAGTCATTGGGTGGCGACATCCAATGGCGCGGTGAGCAGCGAACAGCTGTTGCCCATTATGGGCTGCATACGCTGGAATACGATTTTGCCCGGCAAGAGCTGCGTATACGCGACTACGGCATCACAACGACGATCCATCTACCGCAAATGGAACTGCAGGAGGGTACCGTTTATGTGCCGCTGCGGGGTACGCTGGATAAGCTGGGAATCGGCATCGCAGCCTATGGCCCAGAGGATGGAATAATCAAGGTTCATGTGGGGATGAACCTGAGGTTGTAGAATCAATAAATCAACTTATCCACAATCCATCCACATTAAACCCCTTTTTATCCACAAATTATTAAGAGTTTGTTGAACGGCACAGAAACACCGCGGTTCGTTACAGCCATTCACCATCCAGAGGGATGCTTACCCGATTCATCAGGTTTTCTTTTTGTAATTGGGATCGGAGGTCTGCTCGTGTTTCCAGACAGTGATTGATCGCTTCCAAATGGACAGCAATCACCTGCGTATGTGACGAATGGCCGCATACTTGAGCAATATCTGCTGCTGTCATCGTAATGGGATCACCTGCAACAAATCGTGCTCCACCCGCATTGACCACCGTGAACTCAGGCTTATAGGTATCAAGCGCAGCCTCGACCTCTTCGCAATAAATCGTATCGCCCGCCAAGTATAAGGTCGGCTCGCCTGGTGCCTGCAGAACAAAGCCAGAGACTGGACCCATAGCCCGACCGATGTCGCCTGTGCCATGACGGCCTTCGGTGCGGTACAGGGTGAGATTGTTATGGCGCCATTCCTTGTCAACTGGATTGACATGCTGAAAGCCCTTGCCTGTCATAGACGCATGATCATTCGGCTGGCAGATGAGCGGTATCTGCTTGGGCAGCTTCTCCATAGCTGGCACGTCCCAATGGTCGAGGTGTGTATGTGTAACAATGACCAGACTGGGATTCAGCAGCTTTTCCAGAGCGACCGGAAGAGGCACTAGTGGATTACGTCTATCATTTTCCGTGTTGATAATAGGGGGATTTGCTCCGGCCTCACTGAACATAGGGTCAACAAGAATCGTCTCTCCGCCGTATTCCAACCAAAGTGTAGCATTTCGTATAAGCTGTATGTTCATCAGATAACCTCCAGGTATAGTTAAAAAGGATTTATACACATTGTAGAGAAATAAGAGCTATTGGGGAATATACAGATGAAAGACAATTCCTGATTCCCTTTTCATGATGAAAGGAATGGAGCTTCAGCTTGAACACTTATACAATCGACGATGTGGATTTGCTTATTTTGGAATGTCTGCTGGAGAAGGCTACCCGAACACACAAGGAGATCGGACAAATTGTTCATTTAACAGGACAGGCAGTTGGGGCCCGGGTTCGCAAGCTGGAGGAGCTTGGTGTTATTGAAGGCTACACGCTAAAATGGAATCCGGAGAAAATCGGCAAGTCACTGCATGGCCTGATTACGGTTTATATGAAATCAACCGTCTCCCATCAAACCTTTCAGGATTTTGTGCAGCGGGATAGTCGTGTGCAGGAAGTGCACCGGATTACTGGCGAAGGCTGTTACTGGCTGCGTATATTCGTGGACGACAATATGAGACTGAATGAATTTTTGGATGATCTGCTGAATTATGGAAATTATCGACTCAGTCTGTCTATAGGCAGAATTAAATAATGGTGTGTGAACATAAGCTTTATGGTTAAAAACAGCGTTACGCCGAACTTCTGCTGTGGTTTTCATCATTTTCATGGAGGGGCATTGCCCTTTCCTTGGCGGAAGCTTATAATTATGTCTATTGATTTAGAGCCTATTTAGGAGGAAATTATGGACAAGCCAAATGAAATTATCGTGGTATTGGACTTTGGTGGCCAATACAACCAGCTGATAGCACGCCGGATTCGAGATCTGGGTGTGTACAGTGAGCTGCTTCCCTACAATACATCTGCTGAGAAATTAAAGCAGCTTCAGCCTAAAGGTATCGTATTTTCAGGAGGTCCGTCCAGCGTATACGGGGACAACTCACCGCTGGTAGACCCTGCTGTCTATGATTTAGGCATTCCGATTTTCGGAATTTGCTACGGGATGCAATTAATGGCGCATCAGCTGAAGGGTAAGGTAGAAAAAGCGTCCAAGCGCGAGTATGGCAAGGCAGAGGTTGATTTTGCCGATCATTGCCTGCTTGTTCAAGGTCTGGATAAGCAGCAAACCGTATGGATGAGTCATGGCGATCATGTTGTAGAGCTTCCTGAAGGCTTCGTGGTTGATGCCGGTACAGAGCACGCGCCGATTGCAGCGATGAGCCATCCAGGTAAAAACCTGCTGGCTGTACAGTTCCATCCGGAGGTACGCCACTCCATTTACGGTAACGACATTATTCGCAACTTTCTGTACGAGGTCTGTGGATGTGAAGGCAACTGGACGATGGAAAGCTTTATCGAGGACACGATTCGGGATATCCGCAATCAGGTTGGCGACAAAAAAGTGCTTTGTGCATTGAGCGGCGGTGTGGATTCCTCGGTTGTGGCGATTTTGCTGCATAAAGCGATTGGTGACCAATTGACTTGTATGTTTATTGATCATGGCTTGCTCCGCAAAGGGGAAGCTGAAAGCGTGATGGAAACCTTTGTCGGCAAATTTGGACTGAAAGTAGTCAAAATCGACGCGCGTGATCGTTTTATGGGGAAATTGAGCGGTGTAGACGATCCTGAGCAAAAGCGCAAGCTGATCGGTACGGAGTTCATTCGCGTGTTTGAGGAGGAATCGGCACAATTCGACGATTTCACTTTTCTGGCGCAGGGTACGTTGTACACGGATATCGTGGAAAGTGGAACAGCGACAGCGCAAACGATCAAATCGCATCACAATGTAGGCGGATTGCCAGAGGATATGAAATTTAAGCTCGTAGAGCCGTTAAGTGCTTTGTTCAAGGATGAGGTGCGTAAGGTTGGCGAGGAATGCGGCTTGCCAGCGGCAATCGTTTGGCGTCAGCCATTCCCGGGTCCGGGTCTAGCGATTCGTGTGCTTGGCGAGGTTACCGAAGAGAAGCTGACGATTGTTCGTGAGTCCGATGCGATTCTGCGTGATGAAATTGCCAAAGCGGGCCTGGACCGCGAAATTTGGCAGTACTTTACGGCGCTGCCTAATATGAAAAGCGTTGGCGTAATGGGCGATGCCCGTACGTACTCGTACACCGTAGGTATTCGTGCGGTTACCTCCATTGACGGGATGACGGCTGACTGGGCACGTATTCCTTGGGATGTATTGGAGAAAATTTCGGTGCGGATCGTTAACGAAGTGGATAACGTCAATCGGATTGTCTATGACATTACTTCGAAGCCGCCGGCGACGATTGAATGGGAATAGCATAAAGTAATTAATGTCTTATCCGCTCTGTATAAATACTCCCTTTTATCTGCGTTATTTAGCAAATAGAAGGGAGTATTTTTATGACCAAAATCAAAGAACTGTTGCTTTTTAGACGTTTAGCCCCCAAGCACTCGCATACTGAGGAATACGAATCATTTGTTCATGGACAATTTTGTTGCTAGCTATCTCCAAAGAAAAATCTTGTAAGTTGTTCAGCTTCAAATTTCACTTCTGAGAAAAAGTTGTATTTCCATCATAGCTTAAGGAGAAGGTCAAGTTATTTTATTATCTAATAGGTACTGCGTAAACAATATTAAGCAATTCATTTAATTGTCTATGTTTGGTGATATAACCATTTTCGTCAAACCAATTCAGTATGGAAGAACTTATTGAATAGTATTCATTTTGAATGGTTCTAACTAAATCTGTTTTCCCTTGCTGATGTAGATCCTTTATGTATAACTCTTTTTTTGTTTCATTTTCAAACATCAAGTCAGTAATACAGATTCTCCCATGCGGTTTTAATACACGACGCATTTCTTCTAAGGCCAATAGTTTTTGTTCATTTGAAATATGGTGTAAAGCGAAGGTTGTTGCTATAAAATTAAATTGCCCATCTAAGTACGGGATTGCAAGAAAGTTGCCAAGTTTAAGTTCCATTTGTGGATACTTACGGTGGCATTGCTTCAACATTTCTTTGGATTGGTCAATGCCAGCCATTTGTATTCCCTTGTCCATAAATTTACCTGCTAAATTACCAGTTCCTGTACCAATGTCTAATCCTCGTTCTCCAACCCTTGGTGCAACCCATTGGACAGTTATATTAATGGCTTCTTCATAATCTTTATATTTACTACTATTCTTCGAGACATGTTCGTCATGAGTAATTGCTTGATGGTCAAAATTCCATTTATCTTTCCAATTTTTCCGATTTTCTCTAAGTCTTTTTGAGCCCTCTGCGAGTAAGAAAATATCATTTATGGGAAGTGAGTTTTTTTGTTTTAGAAGTTCGATCATATTATCAGTTGTTTCAATAATTTGTTTGAACTCAAGCCATTGAGAAAAAATTACAGAACGTTGTATTTCCAAGTAATATTGGAGTTCTTCTTGATCAAGATTATCAACTTGTGAAAGGGCTCTTTTAATATTTTCAATGGTCATGCCTGCTTCTCTAAGAGATATTATAGTTTGTAGTCGCCATACTTCCTTTTCAGTAAAGGTTCTATATTGATTATTGGCTTGCTTAAAAGGTGAGATAAGACCTTTTTCTTCATAAAAGCGGATTGCCCTTTGAGAAATATTCAACTTGTTTGCCACTTCTGTTATTTTCATTATTTCCACCCCCCTCCTTAAACTAAACGTTAATGCAGCGTAAAAGTAAAGAGGATTTTGAGCTTGATTCGTATCGTGAACGAAGTTGAGAATGGATCAAATCGACAATAATATTACGTCGAAGCCGCCAGCTACGATCGAGTGAGAATAAATTTGTAATAAACATGTAATCTGATATTCATCTGATTTACATGTAAATAGCCTATACTAGTACTCAACCCCCCTTTTTAAAATATATACTTTAGACCTGCAGCCCGTTGCTGTGGGTCTCTTTTTTTACATAAAAATGGAATAGGAGGAATGAAAAGGGGTATTGATGAATCAGGACATAGGACGATTTTTTCTGAATAAGCAGTGAAGCAAAAAAAACGAACAAGAAGATGATTTTTTCTTAAAATTGTTCGGAAAATCAATTGACAAGCTCAGCAGACACTTTTAAAATAAATGATATCAAAAGGAAAATAGCGATTCGTATAATTTCGGGAATAGGCCCGGAAGTTTCTACGAGATCACCGTAAATGATCTGGCTACGAACAAACGAAGGACGACCATCCTACCCTTAAAATAACCGACACCGATAGCGAGTCCTTGTGCAAAATAAGGGACTTATATCAGGTTTACTGGTTATGGATTAGGGGATTATGGTAGGTGTTGCCTTTGTTTGCGAACTTAGCAGAAATCGGGCTGAGTTTTTTCGTTGTTCCAAGAAACCATTTGGAGGGATTTGGGGTAATGGATCGATTTTTTAAATTGAAAGAGAACGGCACCACGGTACGCACCGAGATCATGGCCGGTTTAACGACGTTCATGACCATGGCGTATATTTTGGCTGTCAACCCGAACATTCTTAGTGCGTTTGGCTCAGGAGCTACAGGGATGGATTGGATGGCCGTGTTTTTGGCAACAGCGATAGCGGCTGGTGTAATGACGATTGCAATGGGACTGTTCGTGAACTTTCCAGTTGCGTTAGCGCCAGGTATGGGACTCAATGCTTATTTTGCAACAGTTATTTTATCTTCTCAAGGCCAGTTTACGTTCCAAATGGGGTTAGCGGCGGTTTTTATTTCCGGATTGATCTTCATTCTGCTCACCGTCACGAAGGTACGTCAGTTGCTGCTGGTAGCGGTGCCGGATAGTTTGAAGCATGCCATTACAGTCGGTATTGGTCTGTTTATTACGATCATCGGCTTGAAAAACAGCGGTCTGATGACGGTAGCGGTTGAATCAGGCAAGGATATTCCTGCACACAAGTTTACGGATGTATTATCGTTTGAAACGGTTATTCATATGGGGAGTTTGAAAGATCCAGGCGTTGTGCTTTGTATCATCGGTCTGGTGCTGATTTCAGTATTGCTGGTGCTGCGTGTACGCGGAGCCATTTTGTTTGGTATTTTGCTCACCACCGTAGTTGGGTATTTCATGGGACAGGTTAATCTTGGGATGCTGGGCGACGCCAAAACCACATGGGTGCCGGATCTGAGCAAGCTGGCATTTGCGCAGTTCGATTTTAAGGGGCTAATGAATGTCGGAATTATATCAGTGATCGCGACGTTTACATTTGTCGAATTGTTTGATACGTTTGGTACCTTGGTGGGAACGGCGAATCGTGCCGGTTTTATGAAAAATAAAGTCGAAGGCAACAAAAAAGTCGGTAAAGCGATGATGGTCGATGCCTTTGCGGTTAGTGGCGGCGCGTTGGTAGGTACAAGCACGGTAACGGCTTTTGTAGAAAGTGCCGCGGGTGTTGCCCAGGGTGGACGAACAGGCCTAACAGCGGTAACGACAGGGGTATGCTTCCTGCTGGCCTTGTTCCTGGCTCCGATTGCTGCCTTGATTCCGGGGGCGGCTACGGCTGCTGCCCTGATTATTGTCGGCGTGCTGATGATGCAATCGGTTAAGGATATTGATTTTCAAGATTATGTCGTTGCGATTCCAGCATTTTTGACCATTGCCTTAATGCCGTTTACATACAATATTGCTAACGGTATTTCATTTGGCATTGTAACGTATGTCATTCTTGCAACGGTTGCCAACTTCAGAGAAAGTGGTGCCTATAAGGTTCACTGGTTGATGTGGGTACTTGCTGTGCTAATTGTACTTCGGTATGCATTTATCGGCAGTGAAGGCTAATCGTATAGAGGGTTGAATGAGTTTAACGGTGCTCCCTGGGGTGCCGTTTTTTTACTATTTAGGCAAGCCTGAGTGAAAATTTAAATATTATTTTATTTTTTGAGCATTGACATCTGCTGACCGGCATACTATACTAACAAACAATATCATAAACGCGAAGAACGGGAACAGTAGTCGGTCGGATCTGTCCAGAGAGCTGCGGGTGGTGCAACGCAGTCAGAGAAGCCAATGAAACTCGCCCGGGAGCGGTGGAACTGAATCGGTGTAGCGCTGCACTTTGAATTAGGTTCTGACGGGTAGCCTCCGTGATCGGGTTGTGCTGGGATATACAGGATCGAGGTTACAGTCAATCCGGAGTTATCATCAGTGCTCTAAGCGGACATTCAGCTAACAGCTGAGGTCAACAAGAGTGGTACCGCGACAAGCTACGGCCTGTCGTCTCTTATACAAGAGACGGCAGGTCTTTTTAGTTTCACTAAAACAGGATACAAGTAAACGCGAAGAACGGGAGTAGTAAAGCTTATCTTTTGTGCAGAGAGCTGCGGGGTGGTGCGACGCAGTCAAAAGAGGCTTGAAACTCGCCCGGGAGCGGTGAAGCCGAACATCATCCAGCTTGAGTCTGGATGGTCGTAGGCTTCGACGGACAATCCCCACGTGATCAGGGAGCGCATCGTTAGAGTGTACGCTTGAGATTGGCTTAGCAGCCATTCAGGCCTATTCCTTGCTAAGCACGATGCGCATAAGTGGATTTCCTAATTCGGGAAATCAACAAGAGTGGTACCGCGGCAGCCAAAGGCCTGTCGTCTCTTATACAGAGACGATGGGTCTTTTTTGCGTGGATATTAGCTGAGAACAATGAAGAATTAAAGAAAATTGCGGTTTATTATACTGAGGAGGCGTTACCTATGACAACCCATAACAACGAAACAAACCAGAAGGCACAGCAAGCAGGCCAGGAATCAAGCTCTTTTAAAAGAGTCCGCATATTCGATACTACACTGAGAGATGGCGAGCAGGCACCGGGAGCTACGCTGCACCCCGAGCAAAAGATTGTTATCGCCAAACAACTGGCTATGCTTGGTGTTGATGTGATCGAGCCTGGATTTCCGATCTCAAGCCCTGGTGATTTTATGGCGGTACAGCGTATCTCGCAGGAAATACATGACGTTGAAATATGCGGCTTTGCGCGCTCGGTCAAGGAAGATATTGATTCAGCGATTCGTGCGACTGAGGCCGCTGAGCGGAGAAGGCTGCACATGTTCTTGTCCTCGTCGGACATTCATCTGGACTTTCAACTGCGCAAATCGCGGCAGCAGGTGATCGATATCGCTCGCTCGACGGTAGCTTATGCCAAGCAGTTTGTAGAGCGTATCGAGTTCTCTCCGATGGATGCTACACGGACCGGTGATGAGTTTTTGTTCGAAATCATTGAGGCGGCCATTGAAGAAGGGGCTACGATCATCAATATTCCTGATACCGTTGGCTACGCGATGCCTGAGGAATACGGTGCGATGTTCACCAGAGTGATGAATCATGTACGAGGTGGCAAGCAGGTGGAGTACAGTGCCCACTGTCATAACGATCTGGGGCTTGCTGTAGCCAATAGCTTGGCCGCAATTCGTGCAGGGGTCACTCAGGTTGAGGTGACGGTCAATGGTGTCGGAGAGCGTGCCGGCAACTGCTCGCTGGAGGAATTGGTCATGGCGATTGAAACTCGTAAAGGCGCATTAGGTGTGGAAACCGGTGTTCGTACCGAGCATATTTATGCCACCTCTCAAATGGTGAGCCGGGCAATGAGCTTCCCGATTGCCTTTAATAAACCGATAGTGGGGCGCAATGCGTTCCAGCATGAGGCAGGCATCCATCAGGACGGACTGCTTAAAAATCGGAATACGTATGAAATTATGGACCCGGAAAAGCTGGGTGTACCGCGCAGCATGATCATTCTGGGCAAGCATTCGGGACGGCATGCCATCAAGCACCGGGTAAGCCAATTCGGCGTGGAGCTGACGAGCGAGCAGATGGAATCGTTGTATGTGCAGTTCAAGGAGCTGGCTGATCGTCAGAAGGTCGTACAGGATCATCAACTGCTGGAGCTGATCGGACATACCGTTAATGAGGTGCTGGAGCCTTATACGCTAGTGCAGGCTCAGGTTCTGACGGGTACTGAAGGACACCGGATGTCCTCCTGCATCATTAAGGACAATCGGTTGGGCAAAGAGCTGGTATGCTCGGGAACCGGTGATGGCGCTGTTGAAGCATTGGTTGCGGGTATCAAGCAGGCACTGCCTCTGGATGTACAATTTACCGATCTGGAGCTGTACTCGCTGTCATCAGGTGAGCAGGCTAATGGTGAGGCGATAGTCACCGTAAGCGTGGAAGGAAATCATTACAGAGGTGTATCGGTACATCAGGATGTATTAATGGCGGTAGCTCAAGCGTTCATGGCAGCCTGCAATCAGGCGATACGGGAGCATCAAATCAATGATGCTGCTCAGGGTGATCTTTCCAGCGAGGACGTTGAGATCACGATTCCGTAAGTGGAAGCTGAGGCATGGAAGCAGCCGGAGAATCGACGTATCTGGATTGTGGCTCACAAATATGGCTATGTGTTCATGATAAGTCGATTCAAGTCTGCAAAAAGCACTAGTATGCATCATCGAATTTCTTGCTTCGTTTGGCCAGATAAATGCCATTGGGAAGGGTGAGGACGATGGACCGGATTATTAAGTATTATGAGACCTTTGATGAATGGGGACGTTTGGACCGGGAACCTTTGGAATTCAACATTAATTGGCACTTTATTCAACAATATTTGCCTGGACATGGAGCAGTTCTTGATAATGGAGCGGGTCCCGGTAAATACGCGATGAAACTGGCACAGCTTGGATACAAGGTAACGCTGACCGACCTGACACCGAAGCTGGTCGAGTTAGCGAGGACTAAAGCGGAAGACTTAAGCCTGCTGGAGCAATTTACCGCTTTTGAGGTTGCTGATGCGACAGATTTAAGCCGATTTACAGACGGTCAATTCGCAGCTTCCTTGATGCTCGGGCCATTATACCATTTGCAGCAGGAAGCGGATCGGGTGGCCGCTGTGCAGGAGCTGAACAGGGTTACCGAAATGAATGGAATCGTGTTCGTGGCCTTTATGCCGCGAGTACGTCACGTGCTAAGCTCACTGCTGTCACCCACAAATTGGAAACCCCACGATGAGGCTGCTGCAATTATTCGCTTTATGGAAACCGGTACATTTGATCATCAGGATGAGGGAAGATTTACAGGAGCTTACTATTATAACATAGAAGAGATTCAACCGTTTATGGAGACTCAGGGCTTTGAAACGTTAAAAATCATCGGTTCCTCCAATATCGGTTCACTGCTCTCACAGGTTCAATGGAATTACTGGAGGGAACGTGGGGATGAGGAACTAGAGAAAATTTTCGACATTTTTCTGAGGACAGCTGAAAACCCTTATGTGTTAGGTGCTTCATCCCATATTTTGTATATTGGCAGGAAAAAATATAGTCAAAAATGTGTGAATATTTAGAATTGTAAAATCAGGAAAAAGGGCTGTGGATATTACTTATCCACAGCCCTTGTGTATAGTGGGGGTAAGTGGTGTGAGCGCTTGTACAGCAACGTTTTTTTGTCCTCTTCTTTCTGGCGAAAGCGGGATAACTTTTTCACAATCAGCCTGTGGATAGTGTGGATAAACCTGTTGATAAGAAATAGAAGTATTGATTGTTAAGTAAAAATGACGGCATCGTTATGTGGACAAGATTGTGGATAATAACGACTGGGATTTTACTTCGTAAATTGCATATAAAGGGAAAAATTAGGGGATGTTACTCTCGTTAAGGGTTGGCGGGAGGTGGTCAGTTTGTCGAAAAGGCCAAAAAACAGCAAAACGCTTTGGCAGTGGTTCATTGTATTTCTCATCAGCTTGCTGGTGTACGATTGCTCGTCGATGGGTACTTGTGTACTTGCTGAGCAGGAAAGTCAAGAAAGCCGTTGGAATCATTTTTCTCTAGTAAGTAAACAGATCGTATTACTATCAATTCCAGGCTTATCTTTTATGGAAATGGGAAGGGCAGGAAGCGATGGTGTGCTGGGGTTGCCTCAGAAGGAAGATCAGGAAGCCGAATTAACGGAATGGATGCCCCATTTGAAGGCACTTGGGCTTCATGCTGCGTGGGGTGCAATGAATATTCGGACCCCAGCAAAAGGCTTGGCCAATGTATATATATCCATCGGTGCAGGACAGTGGGCTGAAGCAGATTCGAGCGTACAAAGCCTGAATCAGGGAGAACGCGTAGATCAGGAGTTGGTAGGACCGTTTTATCGTCGTCTTATGGGGCAAGAAGCAGATGGAAACATTATTATACCAACAATCGCTAATATTCACCGTAAGAATGCAGCCAATTGGTATCAGGCAAGCCCCGGACAATTGGGTGAGCTGCTGCGAGCAGCGGGAATACGAGTGAGTGTATGGGGAAATATGGATCATGCTCGGAGCGCAGCTTGGGATAATGGCAATAATCTTACAGCAGTCATAGATAAAAGATTTAGCAGGTATGCACCGCTGATTGTCATGGATAAAAAGGGAACGGTCGCTGAGGGGGATGTTGGCGGTAACGGTCTGCTAGTGAATTATGATTATCCTTATGGGTTGGCCATTAATTACAGCTGGTTAATGGAAAAATGGAAAGAGCAAAGCTCACCGGCCCTCACAGTTATGGAGCTGGGAGATCTGGGACGCCTGTATGAGGAACGCAATAGTTATGATCAAGCTGTTTTCGGGAGGTTGAAGCAGAGGATCCTGACCGAGATCGATCAATTCATTGGGCAGCTTGCTGTTTCTGTGGATACTGTATCGGGTGGAGCTGCAGAGCTGTGGATCATGAGTCCTCAGGTGAATGCAGACGCACTGAAGCAGAAGGCACTTTTGGCACCGATTGTTCGTTATGTACCATCGGGTGGGGAAAGCTTGTTAACCTCTGCGACTACGAGGCGTACTGGGGTTGTATCGCTGGTTGATCTGGCACCGACCATATTACAGGCGTATGGACTTGCGACCCCCAAAGAGATGATCGGTTTCCCGATGACTGCTGAAGTTGCACCTAATGCGCTGGAGCACTTGTTAGAGGATGTGGGCCGTAAGCAGCGTATATACAAGCTTCGTCCCACTCTGCTGTATGGACTCGCGATCTATGAGATTGTCGTCATGCTTCTTGTATTATTAGCAGTGCTGTTCAAATCGTTACGACCCATCCGGGATAAGGAAAAAATGCTTTGGCGAGCATTGTTATTTTCATTGCTGCTCCTGCCTGCGGGGCTGCTAGCGATGGGGTGGCTGCCTACAGCCTCTACTGCGTCAACTGAAGCTGTGATGCTCATGATCACCTTTGTGCTGTGTGCAAGCTTAGCACTGGCATGGGCTGCCAACCATCCCAAGTATATGATGCTTGGCTTATTCTGGTGCGGACTCATCGTAAGTCTGCTTATTTTTTACGATGGCTTGCATGATGCGAAAGCGATGAAGGGCTCCGTGCTTGGTTATGATGTAATGATCGGAGCCCGTTATTACGGGATTGGCAACGAGTTCATGGGCGTGCTGCTCGGGAGCGCGCTCCTCGCTCTTACCGCGCTAGCCCAGGCACAGCGGCTCACTCGCCGGCGCAAGCCGCTTGGCGCTGCGCTGCCTTGGCGGCATACGGACGGCCGCCAAGGCAGCATACCGCCAACACCCTCGGCAGCACAAACGAAAGGGCGGAACGCCTGGCTGCCTGCGGCAGGAGTCGGCGTGGTCGTCACCGGCTACCTCGCGGCGCCGGGGCTTGGCACGAACGCCGGCGGCGCCTTGTCCGCGGCGGTGGGGTTTGGCGCGCTGGCCGCGCGCCTCGCAGGCTGGCGCAGCTGGAAGCGGCTGGCGCCAGCCCTCGCGCTGCTGCTTGGCGCAGCGCTCGGGGCCTTGTGGCTGCTGAACGCAGGTGCAGCCACTGGACTTGCGGCCGATGGGCAAAGCCATATCGGCCGTGCCTTCGGGTCGCTGGGGCAAGGGCGGCTCGATGTTATTGGTGCGACCATCATGAGGAAGCTTAATATGAATGGGCACCTGATCATGGTGTCAGCCTGGAGCAAGGTGCTGATCACCGGGCTTCTGGTCATGACGGTTCTGGTGCTGCGGCCGCGTGGACGCTTTCAGCAATGGCAGCGGCGGTATCCTTGTCTGATGCATGGCTGTGCAGCCAATGCGATCGGTTCGATTGCTGCGCTGCTGCTGAACGATTCAGGTATTGTTGCAGCAGCTACGATGATCATATATGGCAGTGTTCCCTTACTGTTATTAAGGCTTGATGACATATAAACGAGAGCGTAGCGGCATTTCGCAAGCGTTGCCGTCCTACTCGTAAAGTTAATGACGTTAATCATTGATGTTGTAAAAAAGAAGGGCGACGCCAGCTATAGCATCGCCCTTTCATTTTTGCACCTGCCAGTTACATCACGCTTATCCGTTCCGCTGCAACCGGCGTGGCAACATTACGGCTATTCAGCCAACTGCTCCCACTGCTCGTAGCAGTCAGCAAGCTCGGCTTTTTTGCCTTCGATGGCTTCATTCGTCTGCTGTACGCGTACGTAGTCGTTAAAGACCTCCGGCTTGGCAAGCTCGGCCTCCAGTGAGACCAGCTCATCCTCAAGCTGCGCTATCGTTTGCTCCAGCTGCTCGAGCTTGCGCTGGCGTGCGCGATCCTCGCGCTTGGCCTGCTTGCCAGACTCGTAGCCACCGCTGGCAGCGTCCACCACTGGCTGTCCGACACTGCCAGCTGAACCTTTGCCAACGGTGCCCTTGCTTTTGGCTGCCTCCAATAGAAGTCGCTGCCGTTCAATCTCGGCAAGCTCCTGCTTTTTCTCAACATAGTCGTCGTAGTTACCTAAATAAGTGGTGACACCAACACGCGTTAACTCCAGCATCGATTCAGCCATTTTATTTAAAAAATATCGGTCATGCGATATAAACAGCAGCGTTCCCTCATAATCCATAAGAGCGGATTCCAGCACCTCACGGCTGTACAAATCCAGATGGTTGGTTGGCTCATCGAGAATAAGCACATTGGCTTTTTGCAGCATCAGCTTGGCCAGTGCGACTCTTGCCTTCTCGCCGCCGCTCAGTGCGGAAATCTTCTTGAACACATCCTCACCGCTGAACAAAAAGCTGCCTAGTACCTTGCGAATTCGAGCCTCCTCGATATGGGAAAAAGCGTTCCATACCTCATCAATGATCGTATTGGCCGGATTCAGCCCGGATTGCTCCTGATCATAATACCCGATTTTTACATTAGAGCCCCAATCGATCATACCTCTTGATGGCTGCTGCTGACCCATTAAAGCCTTGAGCAGTGTCGATTTGCCAATCCCGTTAGGACCAATCAAGGCAGCGGTATCACCACGGCGCAGCTGGAAGGATACATCCTTTAGCAGGGGCTTGGTTTGATCGTAAGATACGGCTACATGCTGGACATTCAGCACTTCCTTGCCTGTCGCCTGCTCGACTTCAAAGGAAAAGTGGGCTCTTTTCAAATCGCCCATCGGCTTATCAAGCCTGTCCATTTTGTCGAGTGCTTTACGCCGGCTCTGTGCACGTTTGGTTGTGGAGGCTCGAACGATATTTTTCTGAACGAACTCCTCCATTTTGGCGATTTCACCCTGCTGTTTTTCAAACTGCTTCAGTTGAGTCTCATAATCAGCCTGCTTCGTATCGACATATTTGGAATAATTGCCGGTGTAACGGCGTGAATGCGTTCGTTCGATTTCGTAGATAGCATCGACCAAGGCATCAAGGAAATAGCGATCATGCGAAACGACCAGAATAGCGCCGGAATACGAGCGTAAATAGCCCTCCAGCCAAGTCAGTGTAGGGATGTCTAGGTGGTTCGTAGGCTCATCCAGGAGCAGCAAATCCGGCGCCTGCAGCAGCATCTTGGCTAAGGCCAGTCGTGTTTTTTGACCGCCACTTAAAGTATTAACGGAGGTTTCCGGTGCAAAATCGCCAAAGCCCATCCCATGCAGCACCCCGCGAATCCGTGCTTCTGCTTCATAGCCGCCCTGCTCCTTGAACCACTCAGAGCGTGCGGCATACTTTTTCATCGTGTCTTCCGTTTGTTTCTCATCAGCCAGTACAGCAGGATCGGCCATCATCATCTCCAGCTGACGGAGCTCCTGCTCGGCTTCCTCCAAATGCGTGAATACGCTTTTCATTTCTTCCCAGATCGAACGGTCCGAGATGAGACCGCTATTCTGCTTTAAATAGCCAATTTTCGTTTCCTTGGCCTTGAACAGCTCGCCCGAGTCATAAGACATTTCACCAGCGATAATTTGCAGCAGCGTTGATTTGCCGGCGCCGTTAACACCGACTAGTCCAATTCGTTCACGAGCCTCGATTTGCAACGATATATTTGAAAGCACAGCGGAAATGCCGTAGCTTTTCGATATTCCTGATACTTGCAGCAGCATACATAATCCTCCCAAATAGTTAAAAGCATACTTATAATAAAATATGTCCAAAAGTCTTTTAGTCAGCACCGAATAGTTCAAGTGTTCTTAGAAAACGCGCTTCGTGATCCCACGATGACTTTTTGAACAACCTATACCAGTGTATCATGTTCGCGGTTATTTTTCAGCTTGTAAGCTTTAAGGACACTTGCTGGCATTTCTTTTGATAGCCTGTCGTTTATGTTAAAATATAGCCTACTCATCTCTATTGAAAAGAGATTTACAGTCGGGCTATACCAGCGGTTTAAATGATGAAAGGATTCAGTCGACTAGGTAGGATTTTAGATGAAGGTTCATGTACCACGTAAGCACTGAAGAAGGAAGGGGGATTGCTATGATTATATGTACGGAAATAAGTGTCGAACTGACGCGGGAGGAACGCAATGAGTATGCATTGTCTGAAGCGAGAGCTCAGGCAAGGATTGCAGCTGAGGCTTCAAGTAAAGTGGATATCGTCAGATCGCTGCTGAACAAGCATTCGGATGATGAAAGGGTGCTCGTGCTGGGGCAGAATTTGAACCAGTTGGAGCGGATCGCTCAGTTGGTTGATGCACCACTCATTACAGGCAAAATGGCAAGTCCTAAGCGTGACAAGCTGTATGAGCAATTCCGTCAAGGTGAGCTTCGAACCCTTATTGTTTTCAAGGCAGCCAAATCAACCATTGGTATACCTGACGCGCGTGTGATGATTCAAGTATCGGGATCATTTGGTTCAAGAAAGGAAGAGTCGCAGCAGCTCGTTCGTCATGTGTATCCTGATTCGGAAGGTGACAATACCTATATATACTCAGTTGTTACCAGAGACACGAAGGAGCAGGAGTATGCTACACAAAGGCAGCGATTTTTAAGCGAGCTGGGTTGTGAATACATGATTATTGATGCTGCTGTTATGGATGAGCGTCATGAAAGCACTGCTACCTTGGATGCAGGCGCTGCAGCCTCGCTGCCGTCTATTAAGCAGGGGGCTCCTGCCTGGAAGGCATTGCTGCCTACACTTCAGGCACAGGCATCTATGGAATCTCCGGCTGCACCAGCTCCACAGGAAGCAGGCTCCAATCTGTTATCTCTCGACGATTATCGAATGAGAAAACGCAATCGCAGCTGAGTCCGATGCACAGGTTATGTAAATTGTAGAAGTATTGGAGCCTGGACATTGTCAATTATGATCAGCAGTATGCGGATCCAATGGATAAAGCGGCAGCAAATGATCGGAAAATGCCGGATTTTGCTAACGGCAATTAGACCTGCTGACACCGAATACTGTTTTTCTTCTCATGATATGTTAGAATGATGTTAATCACGTTGCGAACCATCAAGGAGAGGCCTTGCCATGAATATCAAAGAGTGGAAAATAGAGCTGCGACGCCGGGCCGAGGCGCAAAGAAATGGCCTGACACCGACTGAACGCAGCACCAAATCAGCACGCATTAATGAACTGATGTTACGTCGTATTGATGAGGTTCTGGAATCACGCGCAAAATTGGGCCGTAAGCCCACGATTTTTACTTATATGCCGATTAAGTCTGAGGTCGATATCACTCCGATTATGGAGTCTTGTTGGACCCGCGAATACCGTGTGCTTATACCGAAGGTGCAGCCAGAGCAAAAGCTGAAGCTGTATGAAATTCGCTCCTATTCCGATTTGGAAAAGGGGAAATATGGGATACCGGAACCAGCGGCTGATACGCCACAGCATTCCATCGATATCCGACATATTGATGTGGTTCTTGTACCGGGCTTGGCATTTGACTCCCATTTGGGACGGCTGGGTTACGGTGGGGGCTACTACGATCGGTTCATGCAGCAGTATGTTCGGTCCGGATATACGAAGCCTTACATTATTGCAGGTGCTTTTGACACCCAGATTATTCAGGAAGTTCCTATGGGGCTGTTCGATTTCCGATTAGATGAACTGATTACGGAAGCGAGAACGATTCGTGCGCCCAAAACAACAAAATCGATTTAAAGCAAGATTCAGCTGTATTGTCTGATGATGTGTCTTTTTCGCGCCGCACTTTACTATCGTTTGAATCGAAAGGAGTCTTTCCTTGTGACCGAGCCAATGCCGCTAACCCATTTTAATGAGCAGGGTCGAGCCCGGATGGTCGACATATCGGACAAGCAGGAGACCAGCCGCGTCGCTACCGCACGGACTACTATTACGATGCAGCCTTCCACGCTCGAATTGATCAAAGAAGGCAGAATTGGAAAGGGGGATGTTCTGGCGGTATCCCAGGTTGCGGCGATTATGGCTGCCAAGAAAACATCCGACTGGATTCCGATGTGCCATCCCCTTTCCTTGACGGGGGTGGATGTCCGCTTTTCCGATAATGGAATGAATGAATTATACATAGAAGCAAGTGTCAGGACCAAGGGCCTGACCGGTGTTGAAATGGAGGCATTGACCGCTGTCTCAGCCGCTGCACTCACCGTGTATGATATGTGTAAGGCAGCGGAAAAAGGGATGATTATCGGTCCTACGCTGCTGGTTAGCAAAACAGGTGGTAAAAGCGGCGATTTTCATAGAAATGACACTGATTCTTAATAACTATACGTTACAATGGAGCCATGGGGAGGAGTAAGCTTATGCGTTGGAAGGTGGCGATTTTGACCGCAAGCGACCGAGGTTTCCGAGGAGAGCGGGAAGATACGAGCGCCCAGGTTATTCGTGAGTTGATTGAAGAAGAGATCAATGGAGAAATCATTGAGTATCGGGTCGTACCGGACGAGAAAGATGAGATTATGGCTGCATTGATTGAAATGACCGATTATTTCAAGGTCGATCTGATTTTGACGACTGGTGGAACCGGTCTTGCTGCACGAGATGTAACGCCAGAAGCGACTCTCGCTGTAATTGATCGACAGGCTCCTGGATTTGCCGAAGCGATGCGTATGATTTCTATGCAAAAAACACCCAAAGCGATGCTGTCCAGAGCGGTTTCCGGACTACGCGGCAGAACCCTCATTATTAACCTGCCAGGAAGCCCCAAGGGTGTCTCTGAAAATTTGGAGGCGATTATGGGCCAATTGCCGCATGCACTTGGCATTTTGACCGGCCTTGTAGGAGATCATGGCAATGAAACCTGAAGCGATGCTGCGGGAAGTCAGGGTGGAAGAGGCCATTGGATTGGTACTGGCACATGATTTGACGCAAATCATTCCTGGGCAATTCAAAGGCCGCTTGTTTACAAAAGGTCATGTTGTCCGTGAAGAGGACATTCCTGCGTTATTAAATATTGGTAAGGAGCATATTTATGTGCTCGATCTTCAACCGGGGTGGCTGCATGAGGATGAAGCGGCACTGCGTATGGCGAGGGCCGTTGCAGGACCCAATTTGGAGCTGACTGCTCCTCACGAGGGGAAAATCAATCTAAAGGCAGCGATTCATGGATTGGCCAAAATCGACAAGACAGCTGTTGATGCGATCAACGCAATCGAGCAGATTGTGCTGGCAACGATCAAGACGAATACGGTCGTCAAGCCCGGTCAATCGCTCAGTGGGACCAGAGTGATTCCGCTTGTGGTCGAGGAAGCGAAGGTTGGACAGGTAGAATCGTTAGCGGCGGGTGCTTCAGCATCCGTGATCGAAGTCAAGCCATTTCGGTCCCTGCGTGTAGGGCTGATCACGACCGGCAGCGAGGTCTTCAAGGGCCGTATTCAGGATAAATTTGGCCCTATCGTACGCGATAAAGTAGCTGCGCTCGGCTCCGAGGTCATCGAACAGCGGCTGGCCCCTGATGAAAGTGACACGATTGTGCGTGAGATCCGTTACTTTTTGGAAGAGCAGAAGGCAGACCTGATTCTTGTGACTGGCGGAATGTCCGTTGACCCTGACGACCGGACGCCAGGTGCTATCAAGCAGGCCGGGGCACGAATCGTCAGCTACGGCACTCCTATGCTGCCGGGCTCGATGCTGCTGATCGGTTATTTGGATGAGGTGCCGATTATGGGGCTGCCTGGTTGTGTGATGCATGATCCTTATACTTCCTTTGACGTGCTGCTGCCTCGTATATGCGCTGGAGAAACGATTGTCCGAGCCGATATTACGGAAATGGGCTACGGCGGATTGTACGGATGTTAAATTGTTAAAGATAAACAAGAAATGGAGCTGGACGATATGAGTATTACCCATATCCTGCTGATTGCAGTTGTGGCGTTGATTTTGTTCGGTCCGAACAAGCTGCCTGAGCTGGGTCGTGCCCTTGGCAAGACGCTGCGTGATTTTAAAAACGGTGCCAACGACCTGATGAGTGCTGCCACTGAATCCGAGCCTGAAAAAGGACGGAAGGATGTTACACCTCCTTCTCAGCCGGCTGCTCCAGCAGCTGCAAGCCAACAGGAGCCTATAGTACAGCCATCTCCTCAAGCAACTACGCAACAAAAGGATTCCCGAAGGCTTCCGGATTAAACAGGTGTATCTACAACAAGCTAAAGTTGGTGAATCATGACGAATAATGATGAAGGCATGTCCTTGGTCGAGCATCTTGGTGAGCTGCGCAAACGGATTATTTGGGTGTTGCTCGTGTTAATAGGTGGCATGGTGATTGGTATTATCGTGGCACAGCCGTTAATCCTGTATCTAAAAAATGTTCCCCCTGCATCAGGGATTGCCTGGAACGCCTTTTCTCCATGGGATTCCATCAAGCTGTATATGAATTTTGCTTTGGTTACAGGTCTGATTGCCACTTTGCCCTTTGCGTTGTATCAAATATGGTCTTTCCTCAAGCCGGGTCTGCGTGTTGAAGAACAAAAGGCTTCACTGATCTTTATCCCGCTTGCTTTTCTACTATTTTTGATCGGTTTGGCTTTTGCTTATTTTGTCGTTTTTAAAATGGCATTTATCTTTACTTCGGAAATTTCCGAACGGTTGGACATCAAGGAAACCTATGGGATCACGCAATATTTTACGTTTATGTTTAACATTTTGCTGCCGATCGGGCTAATCTTTGAACTGCCGATTATTATTATGTTTCTTACGAAGCTGCGCATTCTCAATCCCAAAAGACTTCACAAACTACGCCGTTATGCCTATATGATTCTTGTGATCGTTGCTGCGATGATCACGCCACCGGATCTGATTTCCGCTGTGGTCGTATCGCTGCCGATGATTTTGCTTTACGAGGTCAGTGTGTGGCTATCGGGATCTATATACCGCAAACAGCTGATCAAGGATCAGGAATGGGAAGAGGAATTCGGTCCCAAATAATACCGCATTTACAGCCGGATTGGAGCTGCAAATGTGGTTTTTTTCTTTAATAGGCCGGTTGTATAATAACAATTTCAATGGATACAATGATGAAGTTGTGTAAATTAATTAAAAAAACTTGCAAAATGTTACGAAACTGATTATCATAATAAGTGTTGTTAGCACTAAACATATTCGAGTGCTAACAGTAACTTAAAAATTCAGAACCATATTTCAAAGGAGGACATTTTCTCATGATCAAACCGTTAGGTGATCGCGTAATTATTGAAGCCATTGCTAAAGAGGAAACAACAGCAAGTGGAATCTTCTTGCCTGAAACTGCTAAGGAAAAACCGCAAGAAGGTCAAGTTGTAGCGGTAGGCAGTGGCGTACTGAAAGATGGAGAGCGTGTTGCGCTTGAAGTTAAAGAAGGCGACCGCATCATTTTCTCGAAATATGCAGGTACTGAAGTGAAATTTGAAGGACGCGAGCTTCTTATATTGCGCGAAAGCGACATTCTTGCCGTTATCGAGTAGTTAACAGAAGATCCTATACTTATAGACTATCACCAGCTGCTAATGCGAATTTAGCCGGCTTTTACTTATAGCATCAGCATACATTCAGGATCAGTCCAGCAGAAGGTATCTGATGTTTCTTGTGAAGATAAACGGAACGTTGTTCAAATACATTTATTTCAGGAGGGTTTCACACAATGGCTAAGGATATCAGATTTAGTGAAGATGCTCGCCGCGCAATGCTTCGTGGTGTTGACGCGCTTGCCAATGCAGTAAAAATCACTTTGGGCCCTAAAGGTCGTAACGTTGTTCTTGAAAAAAAATTCGGCAGCCCGTTAATCACCAATGATGGTGTAACGATCGCTAAAGAAATTGAATTGGAAGATGCATTCGAAAACATGGGTGCTCAACTGGTTAAAGAAGTAGCTACCAAAACCAATGATGTTGCTGGTGACGGTACAACAACTGCAACTGTATTGGCTCAAGCGATGATTCGTGAAGGCTTGAAAAACGTAACTGCAGGCGCGAACCCAATGGTTATCCGTAAAGGTATCGACAAAGCGGTTAGAGCAGCTGTAGAAGAATTGAAAAACATTTCCAAAGCTATCGAAGGCAAACAATCGATCGCTCAAGTTGCTGCTATCTCGGCTGCTGACGACGAAGTAGGTCAATTGATCGCTGAAGCGATGGAAAAAGTGGGCAAAGACGGCGTTATTACGGTTGAAGAGTCCAAAGGCTTTGCAACTGAGCTTGAAGTGGTTGAAGGTATGCAATTCGACCGTGGATACATTTCCCCATACATGATCACAGATACGGACAAAATGGAAGCTATTTTGGAAAATCCGTACATCTTGATCACTGACAAAAAAATCTCCAACATTCAAGAAATTTTGCCTGTGCTTGAAAAAGTTGTTCAACAAGGCAAACCGCTTGTCATCATCGCTGAGGATGTTGAAGGCGAAGCATTGGCAACACTGGTTGTTAACCGTCTTCGTGGCACATTCACTTGCGTAGCTGTTAAAGCTCCAGGCTTTGGCGATCGTCGTAAAGCTATGCTTCAGGATATTGCAGCATTAACTGGCGGACAAGTAATTACTGAAGAGCTGGGTCTTGACCTGAAATCGACGCAACCGGATCAATTGGGTTCCGCTCGTCAAGTTCGTGTAACTAAAGAAAACACAATCATCGTTGACGGTGCAGGCGACAAGAAAGACATTGGCGCTCGTATTTCCCAAATCCGTTCACAATTGGAAGAAACAACTTCCGATTTCGATAAAGAGAAATTGCAAGAGCGTTTGGCTAAATTGGCTGGCGGCGTAGCGGTAATCAAAGTGGGTGCAGCTACTGAAACTGAGCTTAAAGAGCGCAAGCTTCGCATTGAAGATGCTTTGAACGCAACTCGTGCTGCTGTTGAAGAAGGTATCGTATCCGGCGGTGGTACTGCCCTTGTTAACGTATATGCGGCTGTAGCTGCTGTAAAAAGCAACGATGGCGACGAGCAAACTGGCGTGAACATCGTTCTGCGTGCTCTTGAAGAGCCTGTACGTACGATTGCAGCTAACGCTGGTCAAGAAGGTTCCGTTATCGTTGAGCGTCTGAAAAAAGAAGCTGTAGGCATTGGTTACAACGCAGCAACTGGCGAATGGGTGAACATGTTCGACGCTGGTATCGTAGATCCGGCGAAAGTAACACGCTCCGCATTGCAAAATGCAGCATCCGTTGCAGCTATCTTCTTAACTACAGAAGCGGTTATCGCTGACAAACCGGAAAAAGACAAACCAGCTATGCCTGATATGGGTGGAATGGGTGGCATGGGCGGAATGGGCGGCTTCTAAGAAGCGCACTGACTGCTATGACACTGCAGCCTGATATTCTTTTACAGGGCTATCCGGGCTGCAGCATCCATATCCCAAAAGAGACCTTTTATGAGTTCAATGAACTTGTGAAAGGTCTTTTTTTAGTTCTACGATTCTGATTCCCAATTCGGATCATTTGGTGCTAGACTGATGTTAGGACGCATCACCAGATGCATCAGTAAAAATACGGAAGGATGATGGGATTACGATGTATGTACCATTGGAAAATAAAGCAGCTATTGTTACCGGAGGAGCAAGCGGTATCGGATACAGTATCGTTCAGGGCTTGGCGCGTGCGGGCGCAAGTGTCATCATCGCAGATATGAGCCATCAAGGAGAGGAAGCAGCCAAGGCGCTGGTTGAGGAAGGATTAAACGTTATTTTCGTTCAGGGTGATGTTACGTTGTCCGAGGACGTACAGCGAATCGCTAGCAAGGCCGACGAGTATTTTGGAGGATTGGATATTCTCGTCAATAATGCAGGCATTTATCCACGCAGTATGATGCTCGATACGACCGAAGAGCTATGGGATCGGGTGATGTCGATCAATGTAAAGGGAGTCTTTTTGATGTGCCAGGCGGCAGCACCTTGGTTAAAGAAGCGTGGGGGTGGGGCGATCATTAATATGAGTTCAAGTCATGCCGCAGTCGGATCACCTGAGCTGTTTGCCTATTCGGTTTCCAAAGGGGCGATCTCGACATTAACCCGGAATTTGGCTGGAGCCTTAACCAGCGACCGCATCCGGGTCAATGCCATCAATCCGGGATGGGTGGCGACAGAGCGTGAAATTGAGGTACAGGCCTTGAATGGGAAAAATCTGGACTGGATAATTGAAAAAGGCAAAACATTACCACTTGGTCGTCTGCAAACAGGTGAGGATACAGCATCCGTAGCCGTGTTTCTGGCAAGTGATCATGCTACCCAGATTACTGGACAAATCATACATGTGGATGGTGGCAGCACAGTTCAATGAGCGAAGCCTGAAGGCTGATAGAACGACAAGAAAACAAGCATTTCGACCACGTCGAGCAGTGGTAAAAGACGCTTGTTTGCTGCCTTGCTGAGTTTCTTACATATATAAGTTGAACAAAAGTAACACACAGCTCAAGTGGAGAAAGTGGACTATTTTGGAGAAACGAACTGTACGCCTTTGCAGGGGGATTTATTGGCCGCCTTCATGCCCCTCGGAAATATTCAGCAGCTGATCCGTAAATAAGTAGAGCTGATGAAGAACAAGCGCATTTTGGCGGTCCAAATGCTCTATGGCTTGCGAGCTGCTAAGCCAGTCGCGCTGCAGGATCGTATTGTGTTTAAAATAAAGAACACCCGTATCTGTAAACAGGCCAAATCCGCCAAGGGGCAGCTGGATATTAATTTTCGCTGTTTCTGCAAGTAGTTGGGTATAGGTTGAGGGAGGGACGTTGTTTCTTAGTACAGCAAATGTTTGTAAAATGGCAACTCCTTCTTCAGTGAACGATTCCATCCCTGGCAGGAAGCATAGTTCCAGATCAACAATCGTGAAGCGTTCGCCGATTTCATCAAAACGCAAGATCAAAGATGGATAGGGTGAATCATTTGTTGGTTCAGCCCAGTGGTTATGAACGTCAAGCTTCATATAATATTGTTGGAATTGGCGGAGAAACGAATCCGTAAAATCAGTAGCAGCTGCCATAAGTATTACCTCCATACATAGGCTGGTCCTTGAAAGAGCAGACAAGCGATTGTCTCAAATGGGTTAAATGAATTAAGTATGCAGTTTTTTGGCAATCAAATCTTTGCCTGGTTTTTTCTTAAGTCGGTTGACCTCAAGTCCGATGCCTTCAATAACCGATTTGGCCTCATCATCCTGACCGGCAACCCCACCCTCATAGAGCATAGAGGCGAGATCGGTTACAAGTTGATTATAGCATTGTCCTACGTTATTGAAGCCGTGTGCCTCAAGAACACCTTGACGTACCTTTTCACGACTAAGTCCTGCATTCTCCGGCTTGGTCATCTCTTTATCAATGTTCAAGGCTTTGTCGACAAAGGTTTCCTGCCGTTTGGATTTTTTGTAAAATTTGACGATAGCCCCGATTCCACCGAGAATAGCAGCTGCTGCGAGCAGGATAGGACCGACTGGAGACAACGCAGCTGCCAGCATTACAGCGCCTCCTGCGATCATCAGGGCTCCTTTGGCGGCAGTTACGGCGCTCTTGGTTTTATTAATAGTTTGGGTGGATCCTCCCAGATTGGCAGCCAGACCTAAATCCCTCTGATGTTGTTTAGCTTGCTCGGTTTCAACCGTGCTTCCCTTAGCGCTAAAACCTTTCTCGAGCTCCGCCAGCTTCTTCTGGTTTCTGCTGCTTTCTACGTAGCCGGCGACTCCACCAGCCAGGTAAGCTGCGCCTCCAACAACCCCTGCCGCACCTGCGGCAGCAGTAGCCGCACCACTGGCAGCCATTCCCCCGAAGGTTCTGACACCATTAACCGTACCCGCGGTGAAACGTGTCAAATCAGCTGCTCCACCCGAAGCCTCTGATCCTAATACTTGTGCTTTACCAGCTGTAGACAAGCTTGAATCATAGTTTTCGGATGCATTGTATATTTGCGATACGGAAGCCACTCCGCTCAGTACACCTGCTGCCGGTGCAACTGCATTGGCAACCGAAAGGGCGCCACCGGCCCCGAGCGTATTGCTCATAGCGGCGGTACCGGATACACCGCTCGTAGCTCCAGATGTTCCGATTGCTGCATAGGACGCATAGTCTCGTGCCTGATCAGCATTGTAGTTAGTAATGTTCTTGGCCTTGGCTTCACGACTAATCTCTGAGAAACGGTCCCAGTCCACCGTCTTGGTGAAGACGCCTGTGAGCATCGTCTTTTTTGCCTTATCAATAGTTGGCGTACGATCATTACCACACATGGCTTTGATCGCAGACATCTTTTCTCCGGTAGTCAAATCGTCAAAATATCCGAATAATCCCGCCTTCTTTTCTTTTTCCGCACGTCCCTTAAACCATTCAAATACTACATTATAGTTGTGATATTTTTGTAAATCCTTGGTAGGTGCCGGACGTGCTTGTTGCGAAGGTGCAGCTATAATGGGTGCTCCTGCTGACAAGCCAGCAATCGGAGCTGCTTCGGCGGGGACATTGGTGGCTGGAGCTGCGATTGGATTACTGGCTGCAGCTTCGCTGGCAGGCGCAGCGACTGTTTCGGGTGCTTCCGCAGTGACTTCACGTTGAATGGTCGAACTGCCTGTACGATGTGAAGATGTAAACATTCGCTGAATCGCCTGGTTCCCTACAGTCCGCTGCATATGTATCATGTTTTCATTGGAAAATCCTAAAGCTCGATTAGTAACGGGGCTGCCTTGCGTTGATGTCATCATGCTGGGTTGCTGCTGAATAGGTGAAACTTGATCCGTTGAGGTTTTTTTTACAGCGCTATTTTTGACATTGGCATGTTCTAACATCAGAATCCTCCCCAATAAAACTTCTATCTTTATGATAGCATACTAGAGGATGTAAGATACTTTATTAATATTAATTAATGGATAGTTTAACTTTTATTATCATACAAAAAAGACCCGATACCGAAGTATCGAGTCCCATTTGATTAAAACTAGTTAATGAAGTTAGCTGTACTCAAGAAACGCTTCAACATCGTTGCAGATTGTGCACGAGTAGCTTTGCTTGCGGAACCGATTGTATCGTCAGTCAAACCATTGATAATACCAGCGTTTACTGCAGCAGCGATTTCTCTTTGAGCCCATACGATTTTGTTGGAATCTTTGAACTTGCTCAATACGGACTGTGGATCTGTTACATTAGTGCCGATGCTGGCATAGTCCATCGCACGAATTACGATAGCAGCCAACTCTTCACGAGTGATTTGAGCATCAGGACGGAATGTGTTGTCTTCGTAGCCATTGATAATGCCTGCATAAGTAGCTGTAGCTACTGCGCTTGCATACCAAGCATCAGACTTCACATCGCTGAATGTGCTAGCAGGTGCAGCAGAAGTTAAACCAAGGGAACGAACTGCCAATGCTGCAAATTCAGCACGAGTGATGTTGCGTTCAGGTTCAAAAGTTGTATCTGTGGAGCCTTCTACAACCAGCTTGTTAGCAAGCAGCTCAACATCGTTTTTGGACCAATGGGAAGCAACGTCAGCAAAGCTTTTGTTGGATTCAACAACAGTATAAATACTGTTACCATTACGTTTGATGTTAGCTACATTCTTACCGTCAACAGTAGTGAAAGTAGCTGGAACAAAGCTTACTTTCTTCGTTGTTTCGTTGTACAGAACACCTGTTGTTTTGGAAGCATCAACAGCTTTGGAAACATTAACGGAACGGGAAACATAAGTTTTACCGAAGTCAACCGATGTTGTTTTACCGTCTTTGTCAATACCAACAACATTAAAGTCTACAGCATCAGCCAATTGAGTTCCGCCTACTGCAGTTGCTGCTGCTTTAACAGCATCAGATGTAGTGGAATCAGCTTTTGCAATAGTAACTTTAATTTTCAAATCTTTAACTTCAATATTCAAAGATTTAGCGATATCTTCCAATTTGAAAACGGAAACTGGCAATACATAAGTACCGAAGTCATTAGTAACTGTAATTGTTTTGGAACCATTTCCTACCAGAGCAGAAGCTGGAAGCAAAGCAACAGTACCGGAAAGCTTCAATGTAATGTCACCAGCTGTTAAAGCAGAAGATAAAGTGTTGGAGTCAACGAAACCATCACTGGAAACGGAAATTGCACCGTTGCTTATGCTGGAACCGCCACCACCGCCACCGCCGCCGCCACCACTGTTGTTGCTACCAGTGTTAATTCTGTTAACAGTTTGGTATACAAGATCGGATACAGTATTGTTGTAAGTAACTTTTGTAACTAGATCTAAAGTGTTGTATCCAATGGCAGGTGCAGTAAAGTTATAGTAGTATTTGCCATCGCTGTAAGTGCTGTATGTAGCTGTTGTTGTAGTAACAATACTGCCACCGCTATATACATAAACATACACTGAATCTCCAGCACCGACTGCATAAACATCGGAATATACAGAACCTGTAACATTTCCGTATTCATATTTTGCAGTTGAAAAACCTGCGGTTGCTGCGAAAGCTAATACTGGAACCATGATTGCAATAATAAGCATTAAAGAAAGCATTGCAGATATTTTTTTAACGAAAGTACGATTTAACACAGTATTCCTCCTATTTGTTCCTCTGTTTATAAGGTCTTGCAAATTCAAATTCGCCATTCTCGATTCACCTCCCTTCCAGCGAAGATTGTATTATAACAAGGCTGGTGCCTTTGTTAAATCAGAATAAAAATACTGAATGTATTATTGAAAATACAATCTACATCTTACCATCTAATAGCTAGCTATGGTAGTATTTTGATAAAAAACCTTCCTTCCAAATAATAGGACGTAATTCGTGCTAGAAAGTTGCGTTGACCAGCTTATTTATCTCATCACGCTCTTTTGGATCTTTGGCAATCAGCTTGTCATATAGTGGTTGATCTGTTTTGTTTTGCTTTTGTAAGGAGGCCAAGTACCATCTTGTCATTTGCAAATTGTTCTGATCATCAAACTGTTCGGTTAATCCGAATTTGAGGAAGCCTTCAGCCGCTGAATAGTTGGCATTAATATAATAGATCTGGCCTAATGTCAAAGCGATACTCTTGGTTAACCCAAATGCGCGACCTTGTGCTTGTTCCTTAGGGAGAGATTCTAGTTGTTTGGTCTTGGTTTGAATCTTGTTATAAGTTTCAATCGCCTGGTTCCAGTATTGATCTTTTAAAGTGTTATTTTTATCAACTCGAGCTTTGTTCCCCAAATCAAAGTTAAGAGATATTGCTTTTTCATACAATGAAATATCCCATGGGAAATTACTGGTTTCAGTATCAACAAGCTTTAAAGCTTGAGATAATTGTTCTTTCACCGTTAGTGTATAAATTTCCTTATCGATTAAGTATCGATTGAACGGCTCTTTGCTTCGAGCAGATTGAATCAAATTGACTGCATCATTGTAATATCTCTCGTCTTTGGTCTGGCTGTAGGCTTGTAAGAGTATATCAACTTTGTAGGATGCATAGTCAGGATGATTGGGATGTTGACTAAGAGCATTATTTAAAGGAACAAACACTTCACTGATATTTTTATTTTCTTGAGCCATAGACACAGCATTTCTAAAATTTGTATTAGCGTTTAGTAACTGTGCAGAGTTAAAGAACATAATCAAGGAGATGACTAGCAAAATTGACGGATAAATCCAACGATATTTCTCAACCATACTCCATTTTGTACTCAATTGCCCGATATCAACCTTTGAAATCATTGCTCCTAAGGATAAGAATACAAGAATCCCTAAATATACATAGCTTAAATCAAAGTCAATCATACTGTGAACAAGCAACGAAATTGTGACAATATAGAAGACGAAGCGGAATTCGTCTGTTTCGGATTTGTTTGTGATGAATTTGGTAATAAAAAAATAATATGTCGCTCCAATAACTAACAACAATATAAGGAACCCCAGGGCGCCCACTTCAACTAAATATTGAAGAAAGAAATTGTGAGCTTGACGACTAACATAGGGGTTATTTTGATATTTTTCATAAAGGGCAGACCAAGCGCCTCCACCTGCACCGATAATAGGATAATCTTTATATAATTTGATTGCATCGGCATAGAAGGTTCCTCTTTCCAGTACACTGTGCTGCTGGAAATTAATGTTTTCTAAACGGATTTTGATGTTCTCTGGCAGAAGTCTGGTAAACCCGGTATCTTGAAAGATAAGGACTACACCGATCGTACCTACAATTAAAGCTGTCAGAGGTATGATGAGGCTCGAGAAACGTTTAGTTTGGAACTTTGTCATTCTATTCTCAAGGATACCTGTGACATATTTTTGAATACAGAAGGATATTCCAGCGCTAATTAAAGAGGCAGCAATTAATATGCCCCATCCTTGTAAAGAAAGCGATGACGTATATTGCTTGTTGAGTTCAATTCCTATAGTTGTTAATTTGTTTAAAATTAGCAAAGAAATAATGAACGATACAATTAAATGAATGATGAACAAAATTTGTTTATAAGGTTTTAAAAAGGGAAGAATCAATAATAATACAACAGGCAGAATAACGAGTCCCCCTCTGGAAAGCGTGAGGAAAAAGGAAACAATGATGGTTACAGTCATAAAGCTATGAAGAAGTGTAAATACCCATTTTTTTGAAGTCACTGTCAAATATATAGAGCAAAGTAGAAGTGCAATAAGAAAGGCAGCATAGGAGTTCGCATACTGAAACACTGATGTAAGACGAAGTCCATTAGCATCTGTCATTACAGCATCACTATAGGAACCAAGACCCGACATAGTGCCAGCAAACCATTTAACAATACTAAATATACCTTCTTTGTTGCCAAACCAGTTAAATAAGCCAAATATTACGACAAAGTAACTAGAGGCCAAAAGAGCGCTACGTAAGACAGTCACACCAAGATCACTTCTACTAATGTAAATCCCAAGTAAGAAGAAAATGGTATAGATCAATTGAATGTACATGATGTTAACAGCGTAGTATGAGGATGCGGCGGAAACTAATGAGATTATAAAACTTAAGGGTATCAACCAAATAGCTAAACTTAGTAGATCTGAAGCATGCTTGAATTTCCAGTTATAAAACAAAAATATTGATAATAAAAAAAGAATAATGGAGCCCCAAATGAATGAACTGTATAAGGGCCTTTCGAAGTCAAAGGTGTTTCCGTTGAATAGGGCTTTCTGGAAGGGGGCCCAGAAAAGGAAGAGAGTAGTGAAGGTAGTTAATAGCCAAAGTAGAATAGAAGACTTTTCAGTTTTCAATGTACTTTGTTCAGAATAAGCGGGATTTTTATAAGACATATCTTTCCTCCTAATAGTAGTAAACCAATGAAATGATGAACTTAAATGTTCTCTCTTTGTACTATAAACTATTAAATAAATGCAGACCTGTTGATTAACCAGATTTTGTAACTCTAATCTCAACAGAGACATACGTTTGAATAAAGCGCTGAATACAAACGATCCATTCAACGGGTAACTTACCAAGAACGAAAAAGCGTGAAAACTGAACAAACGAGAGCTTTGCATGCCGAGACATTCCCGTGGAAACGGCGTCAAACAACCTGGTGAGCAGAACATAAACCATTAAAGCCGTAAATAATTGGCCATACACGGCATTTTCGGTGGTGCCGAATAGCGTAGTAAGGTTCAAATGCTGCTTGATCCAGCGAAAAAAGACTTCGATCTGCCAGCGAGCTTTGTACATCTGCGCGATTTGCTCCGGTGTTACTTGCATCAAATTGGTCACCACTCGGATTTCACGGCCTTCGAAATCTCGAAAGATCACGACCCGATGACGTTTTTCCGAACGACATTGAGGGGTTCCGAGCTGGCAGGTGATGTCGCGAATGACCGGAGAATCCGTCGGACTTTGGCGACGCAATGCTTTTGGTTTTTCCAGATGGATATTGTCGCGTAGGCGAACGACAAAGGATTGTCCGTCTATTTTGTAGCGATCCAGACGTTCTAGCTTGCCATATGCCCGGTCCATCACCAGGATGAAAGAGGACTGAGTCAGGCTTTCGCTCACCGGCCCGTCGTGTCGAGAGCCGACGGTTTCCACAACTTGCAGCGGTTGCTGCGTCTCGGCCCGAAGAGCCACATGTAATTTGATACCTGCGCGTTCGCCATGATAAGGAGCCCAAGGCAAACGGACTTTACCTACCGTCACCGTGGTGGAGTCGATGAGAAGCAGTTCCTTCGGAAAAGTCAATTTTCGGCGGGCTTCCCGGTTGCACTTACGGATAAGTAAATGAAGCAGTTCCTTAAATACGGCAAACGGTACTTCGGCCGCTTTACTTGAAAACCGAGAATAATGAACTTCTGGCAAGCCGCTGAGGGATGCACGATCGGCACCAGCACGATAACTCGGCCATTCTTCGTAAGCCGCCGTGCACCAATACTGTAACAACTGGTGTACCGTAAATTTACGGGCTTTATCTTCGTACCCTACCTCTTTGACGACGGATTCGACCTCTTCTTGGCTCAAAATGGATTGAAGAATAGACAGGATCGTGGTAGACTTTTTCATGGAGTCGCCACCTTTCGGGAGTTTGTAGGGGTACAAACATTTTACCGATTTGGCGGCTCTTTTTCTACCATTTTGTGGTTATTCAACAGGTCCTAAGGGTAAATTATGCTAAAGTTCCATAGTCCTTCGTTTCGGCACTGGCTACCTCGTAGATCAGGTCATTCGTCAAATAGTGTCATTTTTTGTCAATCATTACGTCTATGATACTTCCATAATGAGACAGTTAATTGAGTAAAATAGAACTGATTGTTTAATTCTATATATTGCCGATTCTATAATGAATCTGTCGTAATGTATTTATATTTACGACAATATGTTACCATAATCTAATTGTATACTCCAAATTTTTTGATTTATATATTTACTTCGACAACAAGCTTTTGTGATTTAGAATAATTTTGTGATTGAGTTCGATTATCTCTATCATTTACAATAAGTCGAATAGTATAAACTTTAATTCTACGTAGTCATTTTTGTATCTAAAATCTAGAATTTGGAATACTCTCATTAAGGAATCCTTAACGTTTTGAAGAAGGGAGGTTCCAATTTTTATTTATATAGTATAAAATTGCTGTATTTGTTAGCGTAATTTGTATGTTAGTATCGAACTATACTATGATATTATTTCTGCGGCAAGATGTTTTGGTTATAATTTACGTTAAGGTTTTTAATGCTTATTCTCGACGGAAGCATTAATTTAAAGTATACTTGACATGAATGTTAAGGATTTCGACAATCTTTTTAGTCTTTTTGAATGTAATAAAATAATATGCTTTTTTGGTGGTGTTATGAAATAAACAAAAAAATTTCTCGTTTTTTGTATAAGGTAGCCAGTTTCTTGCGACCTGTAATAGTACGTATTGTCCCATTCCGCGGTAGACAATATGCTAGGAAAGTGTTGCTGACGATGGCATCCCCTATTCAAAAAGATGAAGTAATAATACATGAAAAACAAGTTGTTGAGGGTATAAATTTGCTGGGATATGCAAGAGCTGAAATGGGAGTAGGTGAATCATGTCGATTAGCTGCCAACAGTTTAAATGCTGTAGGGGTTCCTTTTGGAATAATCAATTTTACAGGGATAAGCAATTCAAGATTGTCTGACTTAACATGGGCACACAAAGAAATCTCAGTTCCTTCTTACAGTGTTAACGTTTTTCATATTAATGCTGAACAAATGCCTGAGATCAATTTGTTGTATGGAAACTCTTTATTTGAGAACCGATATAATATTGGCTACTGGCACTGGGAGTTGCCTGATTTTCCTGACGAATGGCAAAATAGTTTTAAGTATGTGGATGAAATTTGGGTACCATCAACGTTTGTTGGGGATGCTATTTCTATAAAAAGTCCAGTTCCAGTAATAAAAATCCCTCATTCTATTGAAGTGAAAATTATGGAGCAACGGAATCGTGCATACTATAAGTTGCCTGAAAAAGCTTTTCTATTCCTCACAATGTTCGATGTGAAAAGTTTTTCGGAAAGGAAAAACCCCAAAGCTTCAATTGATGCATTTAAGCTTGCATTTGGACCCAACGATATGAATGTTGGGTTAGTTGTTAAAGTGAATCGCTTTAAGAGCAACTTCAATGGGTTAGATATGCTGACTGAATTAATTTCTAATTATAAAAATATATACCTTATTGATGAAACCATAAGTAGAAATGATGTTAATGCATTAATTAATGTTACCGACTGTTTTATCTCGTTGCATCGGAGCGAAGGGTTTGGTCTTGGTTTTGCTGAGGCTATGTATCTTGGGAAACCAGTAATCGGTACGAATTGGTCGTCAAACACCGATTTTATGAATGAGAAAAATGCATGTCTTGTGGATTACAAACTAGTTCAATTAGAGAAAGATTATGGACCTTATAAGTCTTATCAGTATTGGGCCGATCCAAGCGTGCAACATGCAAGTGAATATATGATAAAACTTATTAGTAATAAGGAATATTATAATATGATTTCTTCAGAAGGTGAATCACATATTAAAAGCTTGCATTCGCCAATAGTTATAGGTCAACTGATACGAAAAAGATTAGATTATATATTTAAGTGGAAGTTTGGAGGGTAAAATGACAACTACATGTGTGATTATGGCAGGGGGAAGAGGAGAAAGATTTTGGCCTCGAAGTCGTGTACATTTGCCTAAACAATTTTTGAATATATCTGGAAATAAATCAATGATCCAACAAACAGTTTATCGTTTGCAAACCTTAGTACCTGTTGAACAAATTTTTATTATTACAAATGAATTATATGCAGAATTAATCAAGGTGCAACTACCTAGTCTTCCTTTAGACAATATAATTATAGAGCCTGTAGGTCGCAATACAGCTCCTTGTGTCGGTCTTGCATCAATAATAATAGAGGAAAAATACCCTGAAAGCTCAATGATTGTAATTCCATCAGATCATATAATAAAAAATGAAAATGAATTTATCAATATTTTACAAACAGCTGTACTGGCTAGTGAACAAGGTGAAAACTTAGTAACTTTAGGGATTACACCTACTTATCCAGAAACAGGATATGGTTATATAGAAAGTACAAATCAAGCAATTCAAATAAATGACTTATCTGTTTTTAAAGTTAATAAGTTTGTTGAGAAACCTGATGAGAAGACAGCTGATAGTTACTTAAAAGCGGGCAATTATTATTGGAATAGTGGTATTTTTGTATGGAAAACTTCTGTTATTCGAGCTTATATTAAAAAACTCATGCCTGAAATACATGATCTTCTAGAGACTATGAAAGCAGCTTTTTTACTGGATGAACGGAATGAAGTTATTAAATCAGAGTTTTCTAAAATGCCGGACCAATCGATTGACTATGGTATTATGGAAAAAGCAAACGATATATATGTAATACCTTGCATGCTTGGTTGGGATGATGTTGGAAGCTGGACTGCATTGGAACGTATTGATGATCTTGATGATAATGGGAATGTTATAAGAGGGAATACAATAAATATAGACACCAAACGATGTATTATTGAGAGTAATGGAAAATTAATTGCTACACTCGGTGTCGAAGATCTCATTATAGTTGAGACTGAAGATGTAACACTGATTTGTAAGAAAGAAAAGGCACAGGAAATTAAGTCTTTGATTAGAGAACTTAAGATCCAAAAGCTCGAAAAATATCTCTAGATAGTTATACTATCTTGCATAATACAAAGTTAATGCTCGAAGACTTGATAAGTCAATGGTAAAAATAATAATATATGAACTAACTCAGATAAAAGGAGAAGTTTTAACTATGAAAAAACATGCATTAATTACAGGAATAACTGGTCAAGATGGTTCATATTTAGCGGAATTATTATTAGGAAAAGGTTATAAAGTGTATGCGTTACGAAGGAGAACGAGTGTTCCTATTCTTGAAAATATTCAACATATTGAAGAAGAAATTGAATTTATTGACGGTGATTTACTTGATATGAGTTCACTTATTCACGCAATAAAAGTTGCCAACCCTGATGAAGTATATAACTTAGCCGCTCAATCTTTTGTGGGGACTTCATGGGATCAACCTATACTAACTGGACAAGTTACTGCTATAGGTGTTGCCAATATTCTGGAAGCCGTACGTATTGTAAAGCCAGATGCACGGTTTTACCAAGCATCAAGCAGTGAGATGTTTGGTAAGGTAGTAGAAAATCCTCAAACGGAAACAACTCCGTTTTATCCGAGAAGTCCTTATGGTGTAGCAAAAGTATATGGGCATTGGATGACAATTAACTACCGTGAAAGTTTTGATATGTTTGCTTGCGCAGGAATATTATTTAATCATGAATCACCTCGTCGCGGAGTTGAGTTTGTTACAAGGAAAATTACCAATGCTGTAGCGAGAATCAAGCTTGGGCTTCAAAATGATCTCAGACTTGGGAACCTTGATGCAATGAGAGATTGGGGTTTTGCAAAAGATTATGTTGAATGCATGTGGCTTATGCTTCAACAAGATCATCCGGATGATTTTGTTATTGCTACTGGTGAGATGCATTCGGTAAGAGATTTTTGTGAAGTTGCATTTAGTTATGTAGGTTTAAATTACGAAAATTACGTTATTACTGATCCTAAATTCTTTAGAGCGGCTGAAGTTGATTTATTACTCGGAGACCCTGCCAAGGCTGTTAAACAATTAGGCTGGACTCCACAAAAAACGACTTTTGTACAACTTGTACAATTAATGGTTGATGCAGACCTGGAACGAGTGAGACGCTTGAATGCTAATTTTTCAAATATTGGAAGTAAAGTTTAAGAAAGTGAGTTTCTAATGAAAGCTCTTATAACTGGAGTAAGTGGATTTGTAGGAACTTTTTTATGTGATAAGTTATTAGAAAATGATTACGAAGTAGTCGGACTCTCACGAACACATCCCAACAGTAAACAAGTTCATTATATTCCATGTGATATTACAGATTCCACAAAAGTGGAACAAGTAATAAAAATGGTGAGACCGGATGAGATATACCATCTTGCGGGGTCTGCATTTATTCCAGCGTCTTATAAAAATCCGATGGAAACTTACAATACAATTGTCAATGGAACAATCATATTGTATGAATCTTTAAGAAAACTGGAACTTGATTCGAAAATATTATTCGTTGGATCAGCAGAGGTATATGGGGAGGGAATTGGAACTCCTTTTAACGAAGATGATCTACTTCATCCTAACAATCCTTATGCCGGAGCTAAAGCTTGTGCAGATATAATAAGCGAACAGTATGCCAAAACATTTAATATGAGAATAATCAGAGCGCGGCCTTTTAATCATACTGGTCCACAACAATCTTCAGATTATGTATGTTCTAACTTTGCCAAGCAAATTGCTGGTATGGAATTGCATAATGAAAAAATTATTCATGCAGGAAATGTTAATGTAGTACGCGATTTTCTAGATGTTAGAGATGTCGTAAACGCCTATTACTTGCTAATGAAAGATGGTATAAGCGGGCAAGTTTATAATGTTTCGTCTAATAATGGTATCTCCATACTAGAGATGTTAAATCTATTATTATCGTCTTCAAATGTTAAAGATTCAGTAATTAAAGTGGATTCCGAAAAGGTAAGAGAAAAGGATCCAGTTATTCGCGTTGGAAACAACGCTAAATTACAACTTCATACAGATTGGTTACCTGAATATGACCTTAAAGACACAATGAGTGACTTACTTGACTATTGGAGACATAGAGTTCAAGTGTGTGACCAATAGGAGGCTTATTATGCAACGTGATAAAGTAGTTGTAATAGGTGGAGGAGGACATGCAAAGGTAGTCATTGATATTCTCCAAAGTTCTAATAATTATGAGATTATTGGATTCACTTCACCACTTGACAGTGATAAAAGTTTATGTGGTGTTCCCTATGTGGGCGATGATTCGAACTTGCCCGCTCTATTTGACAAAGGCATTCGTTCATTTTTTATAGCGATTGGTGATAATAAGTTGCGTAAAAAGTTATATAATAATCTTCTAGAGTTCGGGTTCAAACCAATTAATGCTATAAGTCCATATGCGCATATTTCACCATATGCTAGCATTGGTGATGGTGTGGTTGTAATGCCTGGCTCTGTTATAAACGCATGTGCAGTATTGGGGGATAATATCATAGTTAATACGTTGGCGTGTATTGATCATGATTGTATAATAAACTCGCACACACATATTGCCCCGAGGGTTTCACTAGCAGGATGCGTAAATGTAGGGGAAGGGTCTTTTATTGGTATTGGCTCAAGCGTAATCCCTGAAATCAAAATTGGAGAATGGGTAATTATAGGAGCAGGTTCAGCCGTCATTTCAGATATTCCTTCGAATGTGAAAGTTGTCGGTGTACCGGCAAGAAAATATATATAAAAGGATGGAGAAAAATGAAAGCAGTCAAAAATATTCCATTGGCAGGACCTGTTCTTAATGGCAATGAAAAAAAATATGTGATGGATTGCATTGATACCGGATGGATTTCTTCTAATGGAAAATATGTAACAGCTTTTGAACAGAATTTTGCGAAATATTGCGGAGTAAAGCATGCTTTGTCTTGTGCCAATGGAACAGTCGCACTACATCTACCCTTATTGGCTTATGGAGTGGGTCAAGGCGATGAAATTATCGTTCCTACATTTACTTATATTGCTACCGCAAATGCAGTTACTTATTGTGGAGCGACCCCTGTATTAGTTGATTGCGAGCCGGATACATGGAATATGAATCCTAAACTAATTGAGGAAAAAATAACAGATAAAACTAAAGGTATTATTGTAGTGCATCTTTACGGTCATCCGGTGGATATGGATCCGATTATGGAAATTGCGAGAAAATATAACCTTTTCGTAATAGAGGATGCGGCAGAGGCACATGGGGCAGAGTATAAGGGTAAAGTTGTTGGATCGATTGGTGATGTTGGAACGTTCAGTTTCTTTGGTAATAAGATCATCTCTACTGGTGAAGGTGGAATGATCACGACTAACAACGAAGATCTTGCTGCCAGGATGAGGCTTCTTAGAGGACAAGGAATGGATCCAGAAAGAAGATATTGGTTTAATGTTGTAGGTTATAATTACCGTATGACCAATATGCAAGCAGCTATAGGATTAGGTCAGTTGGAAAATATTGAGTGGCATTTAGAAAAGCGGAAAAATGTGGCTAATGCATATATTAGAGAATTGTCTGAATATAAAGACTTATTTACGATACAAACTGAAATGCCATGGGCCAAGCATTCTTATTGGATGGTATCAATATTGTTGACAGATAAAATTAAGTCAAGTAGAGACGAAATAATGATGTTACTTGGAAATGATGGGATAGAAACAAGACCTTTGTTTTATCCTATGCATCAAATGCCTCCTTATTATGAGGAGTCAACATATCCGTCAGCAGATCTTATATCTGCACGAGGATTTAATATCCCTACAAATGCTGTGTTGAGCGAATCGGATATCACTTATATATGTGAAAGACTCGTCTATCATTGTGAAAAAAATACTTAAAGAACTTAAGTATTATATAGTTAGACTGTCGGAGGTAGAGTTTTGAGCGAATATATGAAAAAAATATACCGCACGAGATACTTTTGGGCACATCTCGTAAGAGCAGAATTAAAAAACAAATTTAGGCGATCAAAGTTAGGTATACTATGGACGTTTATGAATCCTTTGCTCCTTACAGTGCTTATGTCAACAGTTTTCGGTACAGTATTTAATATGTCATTTGCTGATTATGCTCCTTATGTACTATCGGGTCTAATCGTTTGGGAGTTAATAAGTGGTTCTTTTATTGGTGGTGGTCACTCTATTATGACGGGTGAGCAGTACATTCGCCAGTTTAATCATCCGATTATCATCTATACACTAAAATCTGCTTTAGTATTTACAATTACTTTCGTTATAGCTATGGCATCGTTAGTTGTTTGGATGCTGATTTTAAGCCCACAGAATGTTATTTTGGGAATAATAACATTACCGTTGACAACTTTTCTATATTTCCTGATGTCATGGTCAATTACTACAATTGCTGGCTTTACAAATACTAAATACCGAGACTATCCGCAAGTTATGGCACTAGTCATTCAAGCAGTCTGGTATGTCTCTCCCGTATTTTTCAAAGAGGAGATGTTTACATCAAATCCGGTGTTAAAGAATTTCTTTAATATGAACCCAGTAACTCATTTGTTGGCTCTAGTAAGGGAACCTTTCTTAAATGGAGAAATGCCCTCTTTGAGTGATTATGGTTTTACCGTTGGAACTATTTTTGTATTAGCTCTTATAGCAATCTGGGTCAACAAAAAGAATCATAAGAATGTTATTTTTTATCTATAATAGATGTGAGGAGCCAAAATGGATAAATGTTGTATTGAGCTTGAAAATGTCGATTTGTATTATCCGTCACATATATACAACGCTACGACATTTAAACAGGAAATATTCTCATTATTAAAGCTGCAAAAGAAAAAGGATAAGCTAGATAATGTACATGCCCTTAGGAATTTCAGTTTAACTGTTCAAGAAGGGGAAAAATTAGGGATTATTGGACATAACGGTGCAGGTAAAAGTACTTTGTTAAAGACAATTGCTGGAATTTATCCTATCAAGTCGGGAGATTTAAAGGTAAGGGGAGAAATTCGTTCGTTATTTGATTTATCGTTAGGCTTTGATCTTGAATCGACGGGTAGAGAGAATATCATGTATCGCGGTCTTCTGCTCGGGGAAACACCAAAAGCTATACTAAAACAAGAACAAGAAATTATCGATTTTGCTGGACTTGGAGAATTTATCGATTATCCCATTCGTTCGTACTCATCAGGTATGCTTATACGCCTTGCATTTGCTATTTCAACATCAATAGAAGGGGAAATATTGTTACTTGATGAAGTTATCGCTGCTGGTGACGCCTCCTTCACAGCTAAAGCAAAAGAGAGAATGACAGGACTTATGAGCAAGGCTAAAATACTTGTACTTGTTTCACATGATCTTACAACCATCAGGGACGTTTGTAGTCGTGTAATTTTGATCAAACAAGGGCAAATTATTAAAGATGGTATTCCTGAAGAAGTTATAGAATTTTACAAAAAAACAGTGTAAATGGGGATAAAGGAAGGATTAATTTGTTGAAAAAGAGAATTCTCTGGTTATTGAATCATGATACATTAAGTAAGTTTGAATTGCCTCTAATGAGAGATTTAGGATTCGAAATCTATACTCCTAAAGTGGTTCCCAAAAATATACTTCAACAGAGTGGCTCGGTTACCTATGAATATGATAATACACTAACAATACCACAACACGATTTGCAGATGCTGAATGAATACAATTTTTATATGAACGAAGACATGCCCTTTATTATTCGCAATATTATTAATAAGCATTTTGATATTGTAATAGTAATGTTTGATTTTTATGCTTTAAATAAAATAATAGATAATTTCCAGGGATATATATTTGCTAGGGCTTTTGGTCTTGGAGATGCTCATACTTATTATGACATTACAAAAGATGTGTTTGGTGAGGATTATTTTTTTAAGATGGAGCAAATTAAAGATCGGTTTTGGTTTTCGCATTGTTACGAGAATATAGCAGATATTGAAAAAGGTATTTATAAAGAGAAAGCAGTTTTTATGCCGTTAGGTCTGCCCGATGATTTCTATACCGTAGAAAATCAATGGACTGGGGCTACAGACAAAGTTTTGTTTTTCTGTACGAGAATTAAATTTAATGCTGTATCTGGTGAGATTTATCAGAAGTTCAAGAAAGACTTTAAGGGTTTTGATTATATCGTTGCAGGTAATCAGCCAGTGCCAGTAGATGACGTTCGAGTTACTGGATATCTTGAAAGAGAAGACATAAATGATCTATTTAGAAAGTGTAAAGTAATGTATTACCATTCCACTTATCCGCGGCATTTACACTACCATCCCCTAGAGGCAATGATAGCAGGGATGCCAGTTGTTTACATGAAGGGGGGAGCCCTTAGTATTCTTGGAGGTGAGAGACAATCAGGATGTTGTAAAGATATTACTGAAGCACGTAAGAAGGTTGAAAGAATACTAAATGGTGATATAAAACTGATTGAAGAAATTAAAGAGGATCAAAAAGAAATTTTGTATAAATTTTCATACGAATTCAACAAAAAGGCTTGGGAAGATAATTTTCTGCCAATTGTAAATAGTTTGCTTGAGGAAAAGAATCCTCCTAAAAAAGTTGCTATATTTATTTCTGATAAGCAACCCCAGTATTACCTTGCTGAGCGAATTGAAATGATTAATATGATTAATAGTGGTCTTAAAGAAGTTGACTCACTCAATAGTATTATATTAAATGTTCCTCTAAATCAAATTAATGTTGAAAAAGACTTTGTAGATCTTGTTGATTCTGGAGTTTCCATTAGAGAATACCAACTTGAAGCGATGTCAATTGCAAATACATCGGATTCTCTAGCATTAATGTTTAAGCAAGAGCCATTATGGTATGGTGAGTATATACTTCCAACAGATTACACGCATAATAATATTGAAGCTGATTACTGGTTGTTTTTGAATGATAACATAGATAAGCCAATTGTACCATTAAAGCCATACGGCATTTATGTCGATAACATCGGGGATCGATATTATCAAGCAATTTCAAATGTGGCAATCTCCAATTATAAAAATGCTTCTTTTATATTGACTTGCTTTGAAAGTACAAAACATGATTTAGTAACTCATTTGGGGATTAAAGAAGAGAAAATTCTGATGATTCCAAATGTTTTTTCGAAATCAAACGCACATAATAATTTCAATATGAAAAAAGAGTACATTCTTATAGAAGTTGATTTGAATAAATTTGAAAGCATTACCAAGATTCTTAGTGAAATATCCGATTATTATAGTTTATATCGAGCAGAAGAAGTAATTAAAATTCATATTAACAATTGTTCGAAAGAGCAGCAAAATAGCGATGAAATTTACTATATAAACAATATTATTAAAAACTCAAAGTTATTAAATAAATATGTAACTGTGCATGTTGATCTAAGAGTGGATGAATATGCTTCATTATATGCTCACGCGAAAAAAATAATTATTCCTCATAATGTAAGTAATATAACTAATAAACTAGCAAAAGCAGCTTTTTTTTCAAAAAGAGTTATTCTTGAAGAATTACCTCATTATATTGAGTTTGAAACATTAGTTAGATATAAGTTTGAATATAAAAAATTCATTTCAAATAAAAATGCTTTACTTGAGGTCCTGACAGATATTTCAGAGTTTCACCCCTCAAAGGTAGAAATACCTGCATATTCAGTAGAGGAGATGTCTCGGGTATGGAGGATGCTACTATGAAGAAAAAGACAGCGATATTTTTAGGATTTCAGCCTGGGGTGAATTTAGCGGCAGAAGGTATTGGTAGATTACTGGCATTTCTACTGAAAGAAAATGATGTAGATAGCGATTCAGTAGTTTTGTTTTGTCCTGCTTGGTTAACACAATCTATTTATGAATTATTTAAAGATAACAAAATTTCCAATAATAAATTTGAAATTATATGTACGGATAACATTCCTTTTGGAGTCAGATTAAAAACATATATTAAGCAAAGAAGGAATAAGAAAGTTACGACATCCCGAATTAAACAATTAATAATGAAAACCATGAAGAAATCACTCAATTTATTTAATGATTTGACAGTAAATTTTCTTGGAACTACCTCTTTGTTTTATTTATTGGGCAAAGTAATTGGTTATTTATTAATTTCAATCATTTTGCTACCATTTGGAATATTATTTAGCATATTGTATTTGTTGTATAGTTTATTTTCTAAGACCAAAAAGAAAGTTAATTTTTTTACTGAAAGAGCATTGGCTAATAACTCATTAATAAAAAAGAATAAATCCTTACTCCTCAAAGCGCGAGGAATAATTTATCAAAGATTAATCGATAATGAGTTAAAGCGAGTGGTCGCACTAGTCAATAAACATGAAGAGATAAAAGTTTGTTTTATTCCATCCATGAGTTGGCCTCAGATAAAAGGTATAGATTGCAAGAAGGTGCTTGCTTCCCCTGATATTGTATTTTATGATTTTCCAACTCAATTTCCTGGTGAAGTAGCGAACCATAGTCGAATTAGAAAGAGCATTGAAGCTGCAGACAGTATTATTTGCTATAGTGAATATGTGAAAACTCATCATCTTGTGAATAAATGTGGTATAGATGCTAGAAAAATTACTGTGATTAAGCATGCTAATATAAATATGAGTGAGCATTTGAAAGTTCCTAAAGCTATTATCAACTATTTTACTCAAAAACAAAATGCTCAACAGATTGTTAATGAATTTATTAGAATCAACTATGGCAATGGACATATATTGAGTAAGTCCAATATAGAGCAAATGAATTTTATTATTTACCCTTCTCAGTGTAGGCCCCATAAGAATATAAATAATCTTGTCAAAGCGATTAAAATCATTAATAGAGATATGCATAGAAATGTAAAGCTCATATTAACTGGAGATATTACTTCGATTAAGAGTATACCAGAATATATTCGTGCAAATCATTTGCAAAACGATATTTTTGTTATGCATAATTTATCTTCGGAAATCTTAGCAGCCTTTACCAAGCTTTCTAAGTGTGCTGTTAATCCAACTCTATTTGAAGGAGGGTTTCCTTTTACGTTCTCGGAGGCATATTCGGTAGGGACTCCATCAGTAATGAGCAACATACCTGTTGTTCATGCAGAGATTGATGATTCTCATTTGAGTGATCTTATGTTATTTGATCCTTACAACCCGCATTCAATCGCACATAAAATTATTTGGGCAGTTGACAACGCTCAATTCTTATTTGAAGCACAGGATGATTTGTTTAAAAAATTTGAGCAAAGAGATTGGAAAACAGTGGTCCGAGAGTATAACCAAGTATTTAGGGAAAATATGAGTAAATAAGGTGGGGACATGAAAAAAGTATTGGTTACAGTATTGATAATGTTTGTGTTATTGTCTGTTAATAGCATTGTTATAAGTGCTAACTCTTCTAGTGATGTGAATATAGTTGTTAATTCTCAGAGGGTGCAATACACTACGAAGCTTGATGTGGATTTGTCAATTCATTTTAGTAAAATAGAGCTTTATAATGATGGTGTCTATTTAGCTTACCATTTATATGATATCAATGATAAAGAAATACTGTGGGAAGGCAAGAGAACACCCATATCAGTCAATGATAAAGGCATTAGCAATGTCAAATTGTATGTAGATATATCTACGGGAATTCAGCCAATGGAATTAAATTATTCCAAAGTCAAATTTGATTTAGTAGATGAGAAGAATGTGATGTGGTTTTCAACCAATCCAGAAATCGGTTTTTCATCAGATCAAATTGTATATCAAAATGATTTTTTGAAAAGAAGTATCGGTATGCTGATATTATCAATAATTCATAGTCCGATTATTTTTTCTGTAAATGCTGTTTGTTTTGTATTGTTTATTATATTGTTCTTTAAGATTAGGAGAAGCCAGATATTTTCAGAATGAGGGATGAGAGTAGGCTTTGAATATAAAGCAACTTCTTTTAATAACTTGGCCTACGGGTAAAGGGCTTTCCAGAGTAATTCGAATTTGATAATGATATGTATATAAAGAATTTTCATCGAATGTAACAAAGCTCGTCACATCAATAAAAAACGATTGTATGAAAGAAAAGGGGGGTTCAATTGTTTGAGCTGGTTAAATTCCACAACAGTAGATGGTTCAATGTTGTTTTGTTTGTAATCTTTTTTTCTCTGCCTTTTGTACTTTATTGGGATTTGTTTTCCGCTAATAAAAGCATAGTGACTGGAGATGGTATTCAGTTTTTCACTCAGAAGGCGTTTTTAGGTTCTTCTCTTGTCCAGGGGGATTTCCCACTTTGGAATAAATTTCTCACAAATGGTACTCCTTTTGCTTTGGACTTTACAAATAGCGCATTTTACCCTATAGCGCTTATACTATCCATTTTACCTTTTAAATTGCTTATGTATTCGTTTTATGCGATCCATTTGGCGATTGGATCTTTTTTTACATATTTATTTACTAAAGAAATTGGCTGTGGCAAGGTAGCGAGCTTATGTACTGCTTTGATTTATGAGCTTTCGATTCATATGGGAGGGTATCGCAAGGAGCATATTGTTATTATTGTCACCATTGTCTATTTACCGGCAATTCTTTATTTTATACAAAAATATATGATTACTAAAAGAATAAAATGGTTACTCTTGTCTTCTGTAGCTATGACATTTCAGTTTTATATCGCTTATATACAAGATGTAGTTTACACAGATATTGCGGCAGGTATATTTTTATTGATTGTTGGACTATATAACAAAATAAAATTAAAAAAAATTATAACAGATGGGCTGCTGTGGGGGCTTTCCTATTTAGGTTTGATTTCGTTTCAATTACTACCTACAGTACAGCTTGTGCAGGAGTATGGGCAGTCTGGAGCAACAGCTGCATCCATAGAGTATTTTAAAGGTTATTCGATTCATTATATGAAACTATTAATGATGCTTTTCCCACGTATCTATGGCGAAAATGTATATGAACCGTTTGGAACAGCTTATTCATCTGGCTTTGACATAGAATTGTTTTTGGGAGTGTTTGTACTTCTTATTATCTTGTTTGGTGCAACTCGTTATTTTACTGATTTTAGGATAAAATTATCGCTTGGCATGATGGTTGGAGCATTTCTTTTTTCAGCAAACGCGCACATTCCACTGCTAAGCGAATTTCTTTATCAAATTCCAGCAATAAACGGCTTTCGTGTTCCGTCGCGTGCACTTTTCATTTTCATTTTCTTTGCATTGGTGTTATTTGCAATCACACTCTCGAAACTAAGTGTACCTCGACAATCGGAAAATTTCTATCGATTTTCTAAATGGTTTGCTTTAGGGATATGCTCGGTACTTTGTTGTGCTATTTTTGCGAATTTAATAAATCTGATGTCAGTCCAAAAATTTAATTTTGATGACATCAGAACTTTTTATAACTATTGTAAAATCGTTTTTTTACCAGGATTGCTTGTTTTAATTGCAGCGTATTTTGTTGCGTTTTCACTTTATAAAGGGAGTAAAAAATGGTCAGGAGCGCAGTACAATAAGGTTTATGGGTGCTTTGGGGTGGTGATAGTTTTGTTTACCATCGTAGAAACCAATTCCTTTAGCACTATCTCCCGTTCAACAAATTTTGAAGTTTTTAATTTAAAAGATAAAGCTAGTCAAGTTATTGCTCAAAATATTGGGAATTATAAAGTTTGGGATGCCTTTCCTGGTATAGATGGTGGGCATGAGAGCTTTATCTCTCAAAATTCAAATTTATATAAAGGAATTTCTACGATTAATGCTTTTATTCCATTTAATAATCCTCGAATATACAAGCTCTTTTCAAACGGAAATCAGGCACCTTTAAACTTTACTGGGCTTCTTACAGGTTCACTGAACGCTGAAGATAATTTGTTGTTGCAAAACGATTTATTGTCTATGTTGGGGGTAAAATATATTATTGATTCTAGCAATCTTATTAATGAAAAGGGAGAAATAAAAAAGATCATAGGAGAAAAGGCAGTTGTGTATGAAAAGGATATAATTTCGATTCCTGATTTAATGGGGAAAGTATTTGTTTTTTCCCAACCAGTTGCAATAAAGCCGCAAACATACTATAAGGTGGAGTTTAACGCAAATTCTGTAGGGCAGCAGGAATTATTTTATGTAGATTTATATGGTGGGGAGAAATATGATCAACCAGAACAACAAAAGAATTTTCATATTCAAGTTGGTACCTCTAGGCATACAGGTTATGTCTATTCAGGAGACTCCGCAGCAATAGACAATATATATTTGAGAGTAGTTTCCACCCCTACATCTGAAATGCATATAACCAATTTTGTTATTACAGAAATGGAAACCCAAATACAGGAACATGTATATAAACCTTTTTTGATTGACGAAGGAAATCGCATTTTTGAAAATATTAATGCGAAGGACATCTTGTATGTTCCTCAAAAGACAATGTCGATTAAGGATGTAAATGATATTTATGGGAATATATATGATTACGATCTATCTAATGTAAGCTATATAGAGAACTTCAAGAATGTGGATTTGACGAATACCAATACTAACATTTCTGTGGGGAATTTTAAAAATAACAGCATTAAAGCGGTCGTACACTCTGACAAGCCTTCTTTTATAAATTTCTCTCAAAACTACTATCCAGGGTGGAAAGCAAAGGTAAATGGTAAAGAAACGCAGATATACATGGTGAATGGTCTAATCCAGGGAATCGAAGTACCTATGGGCGACTCAGAGATTGAGTTTTATTTTTTTCCGAGAATACTTTTTGTGGGTGGGTTTATTACTCTATTGACACTGGTTGTTATGGCATATATTATTGTGAGAGAAAGTCGGAAAGATCCGATTGTACTAAATAATAATACTTAACTTGAATTCTGCAATAAAACATGTTGTAAATCTATGTGATCAAATGGTACTAAAACATAAGTTCTGTCGAGGGTCTGAAAAAGGATATCTACCAAAGTTTGAAAAATTATAGGTAACCAGTCCATAAAACTCTCAAGATTTTATCTCGCTCAATATATGGAGGCCTTGGACTTCCAATGTTCCTCATGATGATGTCAATATTGAGTGGTACGAATAGCTTTGTCAAACCTGATTGGCGACCGATGGTTTCTCCTTCTCCTTCTCTTTGGATTTACGTTCGTACTTTCGAAAGGAACACTGCGAGAAGCACAACTCCTTCCTTTCGGTGCCGCGGCGAGATATTCAAGGAAAATGGTTGAGGTTATTAGCGTAGAAGGGTTGTCTCTTTAATAAAGACTTTTTTGCTGATAAAGAATATGTGGATATAGGATTCTGCTTGGAAAGCGTTCATTGTTTTCGTGCTATAGCATAACATAAACTTTGATAGAGAAAAGGAGTTGATACTAACAATATTTACTCCTTTTTTTAATAATCAGGGTTCAACACGAAAAAAAAAGCAAGTTGAGCTTGGAAAAACCCATTTGATCATCCTTATTGTTGTAAGTACTACCCAACAACTGTCCGATTATATCCAATTATCCACAGTTTTGGACCCCAACGATCCTATGCTCTATTCCTGCTAACGCCCTGACAGTTCAGAATAAAAGACTACATGCTCCACCCGTACTTCTTAAACTGTCAAAGTTAAAATGTAGAGAATGAGCGAGGAATCAGGTGATAACATTACTATTTAGTAGGAGTGTACATGGTGGTTAAATTAACTGTAGTGGCTACATTATATAAGTCATCCACTTATATAACTGAATTTTATCAAAGGATTAAACAGACATCTGAAAGTATAACGCATGATTTCGAAATTGTGTTTGTAAATGATGGTTCGCCGGATCAATCATTAGAAATAGTTTTATCATTAAGGGAAAGTGATAATAGAATTAAAGTAATTGACTTATCCAGAAATTTTGGTCATCATAACGCCATTATGACAGGTCTTAGTTTTGCTAAGGGAGAATATGTTTTTCTTATTGATGTGGATTTGGAAGAGCCTCCCGAATTACTTGAATTATTTTGGCGGGAAATGCTAATCAATAAAGAGGTTGATGTTCTTTACGGTGTTCAGATGAAAAGAAAAGGAGGTGTTTTCGAAAAAATAACAGGTGGAATATTTTATGGTGTCTATAATTACCTATCTAACGATAAGATTATACACAATACGGCTACGTGCCGGTTGATGAAGTCAGACTATGTAAAAGCTCTTGTTTCACATCAAGAAAGGGAGGTTTTCTTAGCCGGGTTATTTGCGATAACAGGTTATAACCAAAAACCAATTTCAGTAATAAAACACAGTACAAGCCCTACGACATATTCATTCAACAAAAAGTTAGCTCTTATGATAAATGCTATTACATCATTTTCAAATAAGCCATTAGAATTTATTTTTAATATAGGCTCATTAATATCTTCGATTTCTTTTGGATTTGTAATTTTCTTACTTTTGAGACAATTATTGTTCGGGATAAGTATGGTAGGTTGGACTTCAATTGTTGCATCTATTTGGTTAATGGGTGGAATGATCATTTTTTGTTTGGGTATCGTAGGTATTTATATTTCAAAAATATTTACTGAAGTAAAACAAAGACCTTACACTATTGTGAAAAATACATATGGACAGGAGGAATGATAACATTTTGTTCGATTATACTAAGTTTATTGTTTTTACAGGTAATCAATTTAAAGAGCATGCCTAACAATATGCAGATTCACAGTTTAGTGTTTTCTGGATTTATTTGATGAATACTTGTATGAAAAATTAAATGCAAACCAATGAATGTTATATTGATAAGTATAAGCCAATGGATTATTGTGCAAATTGTTACAAGAGTACGGCATGAACTTCAAACTCTGAAAGAAATTGAATTTTGAAGTGGCAATCTGACCTCGGGATGCTTGTAGACTTTTAACTTAGGAATCGATCGCAAAAAAGGTCTCTGACAGACTGTTAATTAATTACTGGTTATGGCACGTGAAGTTCAGTATGAGATTATTCCCATTCAGATGAGTCGCTCCATGGTTATCTATTAATTTCTCTATGGCTGTCACAAACATCTATGATCATGCGTCTTTCTCTCTCGCGAATCACTTGTGATACATTGTTATAAAAGAGCGACTGTCTTAGCTTATAGAACATCGTAACTCTTGGGTACGGACGCCATAAATTTCTTTTTCGTGTTGCTATTTTTAATTACCTAATCCATAATACTAATTCCAGAATACTCAATCATAGAATTTAAATTGGATTTATTTCTTAATAACTGTCTTACAGTTTATTAATACATTGTTTTGATTATTTTTGGAGGTTTATAATAAATGCAAAAAATCGTAATATTTGGGACTGGCGATTTTGCTGAATTAGCTTACTATTATTTTAATAATGATATTAATTATGAGGTTGTAGCGTTCACAGTGAACAAATTGTATATATCCACTGACAAGTTCTTAGGATTGCCTCTAATTCCATTTGAAATTGTTGAAAGTATATACCCCCAAGACCAGTTTCATATGTTTGTAGCTGTAGGTTATACACAAATAAACAAGGTTCGAAGTAATATATATATGCAGGCTAAAAGTAAAGGTTATCGCTTTGCATCATTTATAAGTAATGATGCTATAATTGCTAAAAATGTTCAATTGGGTGCCAACAGTTTTATTTTAGAAGGTGTTATTGTTCAACCGTTTGTAAAGGTAGGAGATGCTGTTATTCTTTGGAGTGGTTGTCATATCGGACATCACTCAATAATAAATAATTATTGTTTTATTGCGCCCAATGCTTCCTTATCAGGTAATGTCATAATTAACGAAGGGTGCTTCATTGGAAATAGTGCAGTAATTCGCGATAGTGTTGAGGTCGGAAGAGAGTGTGTTATTGGTGCCGGAGTCGCTATTCTTGGGAATACTGTGGAAAAAAGCGTATATAAGTCAATTCATTCTATGCCTATGGGTATTTCTAGTGACCAATTAAGGAGTATTTAAAAATGAAAACAGTAGCTGTACTTCAATCGAACTATATTCCTTGGAAAGGTTATTTTGATATAATTCATGATGTTGATCTATTTATATTTTATGACGATGTCCAATATACCAAGAACGATTGGAGAAACCGTAATAAAATAAAGACGTCTAAAGGGACACAGTGGCTGACTATTCCTATTGGTTCACACAATGAGCAACTGATTTGTGAAGTAGAACTTACCAATAAGCAATGGGGTAAAAAACATTATACAAGTTTACAAGCTAATTACTCAAAGGCTCCATATTTTAAAAGATATAATGAATTTTTACAATATGTTTATCTTGAAAAAATGTGGGAATCATTATCAGATTTAAATCAGTATTTAATAAAAACTATCTCTTTAGATTTTCTTGGAATTAAGACGGAATTTAAAGATTCTCGTGAATTTTCATTACAAGGTAATAAGTTAGATCGTCTATTAATGTTACTTGAGCATGCGAAGACAGATAATTATATTTCTGGACCTTCCGCTAAGGATTATATTGAAGAGAAATACTTTATTGAGAGAAAGATTAATCTATACTATAAAGATTACCCTAATTATCCCGAATATCAGCAATTACACCCTCCTTTCGATCACTATGTCTCTATATTAGATACATTGTTTAACGCTGGGAATGATTCCCCTTATTTTATATGGGGATGGAAAGAAAGTTTAATATTATGAAGGATGCAACAAGTAAATTTGCGGCTATTCTTTTTTTATTTACAAGTATTTTTTTTCAAACAATCGCAATTTATTTTGGCAAAGTATCTGCTAATCATGTGGAATTCGGCCATATTATTACAGTACTTTTAAATCCATATTACATCGCATCATTAATGTCCCTCATGGTACAAGCATTTTTTTGGCATTTAACACTTAAACGAATCGAATTATCCGTAGCTTATCCGTCTACATCAATTGTTTTTATTTTTATAATATTTATTAGTTATTATGTGTTTAAAGAAGATATTAGTATAAATAATCTAATGGGTATTGCGATTATGATGGTTGGTGTAATCGTTTTAAATAAATAGGTGGAATTTATGGGGATTATTTTACTATCTGTTTTTGTTGTCTTGTTAAATGGTGTGTGTCAGATTTTTTTGAAAATTGGGGCAGAAAAAAGCAAGCTAACTGCTAATAGTAACTTATTTGTTAAATTCCTTAATTCGTATTCTTATATTCTAATAGGATATTTTGGGTTCGTATGTATAACTATATTAACCACTTATCTACTCAAGTTTTTCCCTTTAAAGACACTAACAACAATTATGTCTTCAAATTATGTTATTACATCTATTTTGGCTTTTATTATTTTAAAAGAAAAAATCACAACAAACAAACTATTAGGCATCTTACTAATTTTGATTGGGATAATCGTTTATCACTTATGACTAGGAGGTTAATTATGATTCCATTTAATATTCCTGCAGTCACCGGGAATGAAATAAAATATATTGAAGAAGCCCTGTATCTTTTAAAGTTATCTGGCGACGGAGTCTTCACAAAAAGATGTCATGAATGGTTTGAACTGAATTTTCTAGCTGAAAAAGCACTTCTTACAACATCTTGCACACATGCACTAGAAATGTCTGCAATCTTAGCAGATATTAAACTAGGTGACGAAGTTATAATGCCATCTTACACTTTTGTTTCTACCGCAAATGCTTTTGTACTTCGAGGTGCGAAAATTGTGTTTGTTGATATCAGACCAGATACAATGAATATAAATGAAAAGTTAATAGAGAGTGCGATTACAAAAAAAACTAAGGCGATAGTTGCAGTTCATTATGCGGGTGTTTCTTGCGAAATGGATGAAATATTAAGGATTGCAAGTCATTATGATCTACTAGTTATTGAAGATGCGGCGCAAGGAGTAATGAGTCGTTACAAACAAAAGCATTTAGGCACCATAGGTCATATGGGATGTTATAGCTTCCACGAAACTAAAAATTATAATTGCGGTGAAGGAGGAGCTTTATTAGTTAATGACGAACGGTTCATTGAAAGGTCCGAAATAATTAGAGAAAAAGGAACAAATCGTTCTAAATTTTTTAGAGGGCAAGTAGATAAATATACTTGGGTAGATCTGGGATCATCTTATTTGCCAAGTGAAATAAATGCTGCATTTTTATATGCACAACTTGATATGGCAACGAATATTAATTTGAATAGACTTGCTAGTTGGAATCATTATTATTCAGGATTACTGCATCTACAAAAGCGGGGTTTTATTGATCTACCTCATGTACCTTCAGATTGTGAACATAACGCTCATATGTTTTATATCAAAACCAAAGATTTAGATGAGAGAACAAATTTAATAGACTATTTGATGAAAAATGAAATTTTGAGTGTCTTTCACTACATCCCACTTCACAATGCTGATGCTGGAATGAAATATGGGAGATTCCATGGATCTGACCTCTTTACTACACAAGAGAGTGAACGATTACTGCGGTTACCAATGTATTATAATTTAAAGAATTCGGAAATTGAATATATTGTAGGACTAATTGAACGCTTTTATCAAAAGAAATTTTTATATTAAGATTTGGAGGTTCTTAAATGAAAGGTGTAATATTAGCTGGTGGAACTGGTTCTCGTCTATATCCATTAACTAAAGTCACAAATAAACATTTGCTTCCAGTCGGAAGATATCCAATGATATATCATTCAATTCAAAAATTAATAAAAGCGGATATTCATGATATATTAATTGTTACTGGTCGAGATCATATGGGTGCAGTTGTTAACCTTTTGGGAAGTGGTCATGAGTTCGGTGTAAGTTTCACTTATAAAGTGCAGGATCAAGCAGGTGGAATTGCTCAAGCATTAGGCTTGGCTGAAAACTTTGTAGGTGATAATTCGATGGTAGTTATATTAGGTGATAATGTATTTGAAGATGACATTTCCGTATATGTGAGAAAGTTTATAGAGCAAGAAAAAGGAGCGAAAATTTTAATAAAGGATGTTCATGATCCAGAAAGATATGGAGTAGCCGAACTATCTGGAGGTCATATTTTATCCATCGAAGAGAAGCCTAAGCTACCGAAGAGTTCATATGCGGTTACTGGAGTTTACATGTATGACAACAATGTATTTAATATTATCAAAACCCTAAAACCTTCTAATCGTGGGGAAATGGAAATTACCGATGTTAATAATGCTTATGTTGAGCAGAATCAATTGACCTTTGATATTCTTTCAGGTTGGTGGACAGACGCGGGCACTCATTCTTCGCTAGCACTTGCGTATGAACTATCCAAGGATCTTGATTTTGGTGACGATTTCGGTCGGAAATAAGTCTGTTGGTGGTGATCATGTATAATAGTGCCAATGTCAAGTTTGAAAATATACTAATATTGAATCAGAGAACCCGCCCAGATGACAAAAATCTTCTGCACCGTGCGTAGGTTCCAAGCGTCCGGTGGGGGGGACCAGTTAGCCACATGCCGGTCATTCTATATAAAACAAGGATTAAATGAAAAGACAGTTTGTGAAAGTAGGAATATTCAATGTGGTGTGCGGATATAATTATTATTTGTATATTTTAATATGGACTATATAAATGCTTCCTTTTATCGGAACAGGTTCATGTTTTAACGAGCTCGGAAGTATCTAATAAGCGTCTCCTCCCAGTAGGGGAAACATCCAATGATCTTCCATTCTGCTTAAACTTAAAAAATCTGGAATCAAGACATTCTTATCGTTACTGGCAATGATCATATGAATGAGATAGTTAACCTTCTGAATAGTGGTCATGAAATGGGTATCAATTTTACGTATAAGTTCAAGGTGAGGCTGGCGGTATCTTGTACTAGCGTTGGATTTGGAGGAGCTATTGCGGATAATGATCAGAAGGTTGTTTCTGGTCGATAATGTTTTTTCGGATAGCATTGTTTGCTCATGTTGATAATTCCAAGAGAAAAAAGAGGGATGCTAAGATTATGCTTCAGGAAGTTTATGACCCGATAGATTTGGCGTTGCAAACTGAAGGATGGTAAAATTGTATCCATCGGAGAAAACTTCCGGAATTCCAAGAGCAGCTACGCATTAACAGACATATATTGAAAGAGGTCAAGTGACTTATGATATTCTCCGAGGCTGATGGGCAGACGTGGGCACTCACGGCTCTTTAACCAAAGATAATGAATTGGCGAAAAGTAAAATATTCGATGAAGGGGATTGTAGATCCCCTCAGAAGCTGATATTCCAAGAACAAATTTTTGTAGTCCACATGGGAGCTCTCTCATGGGCAAATCTGTTGGTGACATTGTTAGTGGGAACGCACCTATGGGAGTCATTCAGAATTTGGCAGATTAAAATAGGCAGGTGTGCCGCAATGAAAATTTTAACTACAAAAATTCAAAGTGTAATTATTATCGAGCCTGCTGTATTCGAAGATCATCGTGGTTTTTTTATGGAGAGTTACAACGGTAAGATGTTTCAAGAACTAGGCATTGAGAATATTTTTATACAGGATAATCACTCGCTCTCTGTTGAAACAGGTGTATTAAGAGGACTCCATTATCAACTTAATCCTCAGGCACAAACAAAGTTGGTTCGTGTGACAGCCGGAGCTATTTATGACGTTGTTGTGGATATTCGCCAGAAATCTCCTACATTTGGTCAGTGGGTGGGAGTGATCCTAAGTGCAGCAAATAAAAGGCAACTTCTGGTACCTCAAGGCTTTGCTCATGGATTTTGTACGTTGGTACCTAATACGGAAGTGCTATATAAGGTAGATGGATACTACTCACCCGAGCATGATCGTGGTATTGCTTGGAATGATCCTGCTTTGGCAATTGATTGGCCTACCACAACACCTATCCTTTCTCATAAAGACACTAAGTATCCTGTTCTTGCAGATGCAGAAACGAATTTCGAATAGCGGAGGCCAACCCATGAAAGTATTGATTACCGGTGGTGCCGGATTTATCGGTAGTAATTTTGTGATTTATATGCTCAATAAATATCCCGATTATCAGTTTGTGAATTTGGATGTACTTACTTATGCAGGTAATTTGGAGAATTTGGAAAGTATTCAACAACATCCGAATTATTCTTTTGTAAAAGGTGACATCGCTGATGCTTCAACCTTGGATGAAATCTTTAGTCAGGGTATAGATGTTGTTGTTAATTTTGCAGCAGAGTCTCACGTAGACCGGAGTATCATGGATCCGCAAATTTTTGTTAAAACTAATGTAATGGGGACACAGGTAGTATTGGATGCTGCCAAGAAGTATGGAGTTCAGAAATTTGTTCAGATTTCAACTGATGAGGTGTATGGTTCTTTAGGTGCAACCGGATTATTCACAGAGCTAACCCCGTTAACACCTAACAGTCCATACTCGGCGAGTAAAGCTGGTGGAGATCTATTGGTCAAGGCTTATCATGAAACCTTTGGCATGAATGTGAATATCACTCGCTGCTCCAATAATTATGGACCGTACCAATTTCCCGAAAAGCTAATTCCTTTAATGATCTCTAATGCACTCAATGATAAATCATTACCTGTTTACGGAGATGGCTTAAACATTCGTGACTGGTTATATGTAGAAGACCATTGCAGTGCGATTGATCTTGTTATGCATAGCGGTGTGAGTGGTGAAGTTTATAATATCGGTGGAAATAATGAAAGAACAAATATACAGATCATAGAAGCTATTTTGACTGAATTAAACAAGCCGAGCACATTAATTACGTATGTAAAAGACCGCCTCGGTCATGACAGGCGGTATGGTATTGATGCTATTAAAATAACGGATGAGCTGGGATGGCAGCCGAAATATCATTTTGAGTCTGGGATTAAAGAGACGATTCAGTGGTATTTAAACAATAAAGAATGGTGGCAGCGGATTCAGTCTGGTGAATACCAAGCTTACTATGATCAACAATACGCTTCAAGATAGGTGGATGGAATGAAAGTAATAGTTACGGGAGCTAATGGGCAACTGGGTACGGATGTTGCAGCCTTGTTTAAAGAGGGTCATGAGGTTATTGGCGTAGGGCGAAACGAGCTGGATATTACAAACCTTGACCAGTGCATAGATGTGATAGGAAAGCATCAACCAGACGTAATTATTCATTGCGCCGCGCATACAGCAGTAGACTTAGCTGAAAGTGACGAGGATGCAGCCTACCAAGTAAATGCCTATGGTACTCGGAATTTGGCGGTTGCAGCGGAACAAATAGGCTGTAAGATTTGTTATATCAGTACGGATTATGTATTTGATGGTACATCAACGAAGCCTTACAAAGAATATGACAACACTAACCCCACCAGTGTATATGGAAAATCAAAGCGTGCCGGAGAAAGCTTGGTTCAAGCTTTCTCCAGTAAGTTTTTTATAGTTCGGACATCTTGGGTGTATGGATTGCATGGCAATAACTTTGTGAAGACAATGTTAAAACTGGCAGTGGGCAGAGACCAATTAAAAGTCGTACATGATCAAGTCGGTTCACCTACGTTCACCGAAGATTTAGCAGAGTTTCTATTGAGATTAGTTACAACTGAAAAATATGGTGTTTACCATGCTTCTAACAGTGGCATATGCTCATGGTATGATTTTGCGAAAGCCATCTTTGAGGAAAGTAATGTCTCCATTATGGTTAGTCCGTGTACAACAGAAGAGTTTCCAAGACCTGCACCGCGGCCGAAGTATTCAGTTATGGATCATATGTCTATACGTGCGAATGGGTTTGCTGATTTAAGGCCTTGGCAAGAAGGTCTAAGGGATTTTCTAAAGAAATATAATGGAGTGAATGGTGTATCCTTATGAGTAGTGTAGGTGTCCATATCGTTACGTATAATAGCGAAGCTTATATTGTGGATTGTCTGACTGCTGTGTTGAACCAGATATATCCGATTGATTCGATTATTGTGATTGATAATGCTTCATCTGATAAAACGCAAGAATTGTTACAACCCTATTTAAATCGAATTACTTATGTTGCTAATTCGGTTAACAACGGATTTGCCGGGGGACACAATCAAGCTATACGTTTATCAGAAGCTGAATACATTTTGGTGCTGAATCCGGATGTCACTATGCATCCGGATTATGTTAGTTCGCTTATGAAGCAATGTAAGCAGGATTCATCTCTAGGAAGCGCTACAGGGAAGCTGCTGTTTAAACGATCTCCGGAAGTAATTGACAGTACAGGTCTTATAATTACGAAGTCTAGACGAGGATTTGATAGAGGGGCTGGGGACAGCAGCGAGGCATGGAACATAAGTGGTGATGTGTTTGGAGTTTGCGGCGCTGCGGCACTTTACTCTAAAAAAATGGTGGACGCTATTAGTGTAAACGGCTGTTTTTTTGACGAGGACTTTTTTGCTTATAAAGAAGATGTTGATGTGGCTTGGCGAAGCAGGATCGGGGGGTGGAACTCCTTTTATTGTGCGGAAGCTGTTGCTTATCATGATCGCGGATGGAAGAAAGGATCGAGAAGTCAAACTTCCTTGTTTGTAAGGAGGCTTTCCTATATCAATCGCTATAAAATGATCATTAAAAACGATACCATGAAGTACTTGTTCCTTAATTGTATACCATTAATCATGTATGAGGTTATGAGTCTAGGGTACTTCATAATCAGAGAACCTCAAGTATTAACAACATGGATAGATCTGGTTAAAAACTTGTCAAGTTTACTGAAGAAAAGAAAGATAATTCAAAACGCTAGAAAGATTGATTTCACCAAAATTTACGCTTATTTCAAGTAATGTCTTCGTTTCCGGGTGCGCATGAAGTAATTTTCGTGGTATACTATTAGCTATACCAATAATATGGAGAAATGATAAATGGATGTAAGTGTTATTATTCTTAATTACAATACATGTCAATTAACGCTAAATGCCATTAAGTCCGTATATGATTCTCAAACTTCTTATAGCTATGAGATTATCGTTGTTGATAATCATTCGACTGATAATTCTGTTATGGAGATTAAACGCAGACATCCTGATGTAAGGCTGATTGAAAATCCAAGCAACGATGGTTTCTCAAAAGGTAATAATATAGGGATTAAAATAGCTATCGGGCGATATATATTATTGTTGAACTCAGACACGATTATGGGTTCCGATTCCTTGCAGACTATGATTGCTTTTATGGATCAGAATTCGTCTATTGGTGCTGCTGGCTGCAAAATTGTTTTGCCAGACGGTTCTCTGGACAAAGCTTGCAAGAGAGGATTTCCAACACCATCAGCCTCGTTCTACTATGCTTTTGGTATATCTAAGCTTTTTCCAAAGGTCCCACGATTTAATCAATACCAATTAGGATATCTCGATCCCGATCAGGACTACCCTGTAGATTGTTTGGTAGGTGCGTTTATGATGGTCAGGAAACAAGTGATGGATCAGGTGGGCATGCTAGACGAGGAATTCTTCATGTATGGTGAAGATATTGATTGGTGCTATAGAATCAAACAAGGGGGATGGCAGATTCATTACTATCCTTACACTCAAATTGTACATCATAAGGGCGCGAGCAGCAGACGCAAGCCTTTTAAAATCATATATGAGTTTCATCGGGCGATGTATTTATTTCATAGAAAGCATTATCGGCAAAAGTATAATTTTGTAGTTAATAGTCTTGTTTACTTGGGTATTACTCTGAAATTCATTGTATCCTTGGCATTAAATCGATTTGGATCCGTGAGGTGATTCTGTTTGGTAAGACAAAGCCAAAGATTTTTGTCCCAATTATATGCTATATCGGATTTTTTTTGTATACAACTCGTGTTCTTGTTTTCATGGTGGCTGAAGTTTGACAGTGGTTTTATTCCATTCGATCATACGCTTCCTTTTAACAGGTATGTTTTGTGGAGCTCTATCTATGGTGTTATTGCTATATTTATTAGTTATTTTATGAATTTTTATACGCCGAAACGTAAGAAGCGGTTTTCTTATGAATTGTTTACGATCATTCAGGTGCATTTTATTAGCTTGATGTTCTTGTTAAGCTTTTTGTTCGTTTTTAAAGAGCTGGATGTATCGCGTTCTTATTTGTTGTTATTTCTAATCAATAACATTTTATTTGTTAGCTTTTATCGGTATATTTTGAAGACTACATTAAAACGATATCGGCAAAAAGGTTATAACAAACAATATGTGCTCGTTGTGGGTGCGGGCTCATTAGGCAGAAGATTTTATGATAATCTTTCCCTTCATCCCGAGTTAGGCTATGAAGTTGTGGGATTTTTGGATGATTACCAATCCGAGCATGAGCATGCTAAGGAGAACTACAAACCAATTATGGGTAAGGTCGATGAGTTGGAGTATTTTATGGAAAAAGACTTGATTGATGAAGTAATTATTGCTTTGCCGTTATATGCCCATGAGAAGTACCCACAAATTATTAATGCCTGTGAAAAAGCAGGAGTGAAAACTTTAATTATTCCGGATTTTTATGGTTATTTGCCTTCTAAGCCCTTTTTCGATAATTTCGCAGGTATCCCATTAATTAATGTTAGAGATATCCCGTTGGATGAGTTTCGGAATCGTTTTTTCAAGAGAGCATTTGATTTATTATTCTCGCTTACGGCCATTTTATTTATTTCTCCCGTACTTATCTTAATAGCAATAGGCATAAAATTCACATCACCGGGACCCATCATTTTCAAGCAAGAACGTGTTGGGCTAAATAGACGGAAATTTATGATGTATAAATTCCGCTCAATGAGAGTTCAAACAGAGTCTGATTCTGACACACAATGGACTGTAGAAAATGATCCTCGTAAAACGAAGTTTGGCTCCTTTTTACGTAAGACCAGTCTGGACGAGCTTCCACAGTTTTTTAATGTGTTGTTCGGTCATATGAGTGTTGTGGGTCCAAGACCTGAAAGACCATTTTTCGTAGAGCAGTTTAAAGGCGAGGTTCCCAAATATATGGTCAAGCATCATATCCGGCCAGGTATAACAGGATGGGCTCAATCGAACGGTCTGCGGGGGGACACCTCGATTGAAGACAGGATTAAATTAGATATTTTTTATATTGAGAATTGGAGTTTTTTGTTTGATATTAAAATAATTTTTCGAACGATTATTAATGGGTTTGTAAATAAAAATGCATATTGAGTTATGATATCGCTCCTATGACCAACTGGTTATGGGGGTTTTATTATCTCTCGATATGTTGTCCCCACATAACTGACAAGAATGCAGTGGGACTGATCAATGGAATCGCTGCAATGAGTGCCGAAACTTTCCACGGCGGATCTTGGGGAAGGTAAACCAGCCTACAGCTTACAGACTACGTTAGCCTAAGGCAACTGGTTACGTTGCACCCGTTAGCCACATTAGCGTCAACGGAGTACACCAAGCAAGAAGTAACTCTAGTAAAGCTAAGTAGGGCTTGTTGAATAACAACGAATTCCTTTATCCAAAAGAATTTACGTATCGTTATGTCGAAATACCCGGAAATAAGCCAAACCCCTTGCAGATGGAGTGAATCAGGTTGTTTAAGATAAATGAAAGTACACCAGATTTATTAAAGGATCTCCACTTACCCTTGGAGGGAATTTAAAGCCTGAGAATCGTTGGGTCCCACTAGCGCTGCTCATTCCATGGGATCGAGCGGAAGGAAATATGTGAGTTCGTTCAAATCCATAGATATAGAGCAAAATGCATATTCGGTTCGTATGGCACTGGATTCACTGATCATCAAAGAGCGCTTGGGCTTAAGTGATCATGAAACGACCCAGCAGATTGGAAGAATCCCTATTTACGATTCTTCATGGGAAAAACCGAATATGTAGTTGATGAACCACAGTTTCATCACTCCCTCCTGACTTACTTTCGTGAGCGTCTGGGCGCAGGTATTATTGCTGAGGTCAACGATTGGGTTGCATAGGAAGCATTGAAAACGGAGCAAGAAGAAGAAGCAAAGGCAAAGATGACAATGACCCAGATGATGGCTAGTTGACGATGATCGTAGGAGAATCTCCCACCATGACTAAGAAGGCTTGCAAGCCGATGAAGAGGTTTAAGGTGCTGTCAACAGAGTCCGTGGCAAGTTAAGTTCAAGCAATAAGAAAACTTGATGCTTGACGCGACGTGCGCCCTTGCGGATATCAAGTATCCAACGGATTGAAGGCTGTTGAATCATGCCCGTGAGATTCTCGAAGGGATCAGCGACAATTTGCATCGTCCATATCGAGGTCATGTGGAAAAGTCACGAACCTATCGGAAGCAAGCCAGAACACCAGTAGATGGCGATACAAGCGCTTCTTCAGCACGGTCAGAGGCGTATGCTATCTGGCCCTCGATGATGCGCAAGTCTCGGCCCACATACCCCAGTTGCTTCTTCACGGCCTTGCGAATCGTTTTTCCCTTGGGTTGGCGTTGCTTCGATACGTTTAAAAAGGCTTTGCGGGCCTGGTTCCGGTACGTGCGTGCTTGTCCATCGTCCCCACCAGCGGCTGGTGCAGCGTGTCCATGATCGTCTCCAAGATTTCGCGCGAATGATTCAGCAGATGCAAGTCCGTCGGGTACTTGATGTTGGCAGGCGCACAGGTCGCATCCAGCATCAGGGTGCTCCGGTTACTTGGGACTCGGGTGTTACTGGCGTTTGGGGATTCTTCTTCTGCTTGCGTACCGGTATCGTGGAAACTTCCTTTACTTTCGGAACCGTCAGCGAATCGCCGATGTCCATGACTAGCTATCCTCCCTCGGGATCGTCGTCATCATGGTCTTCCGGCGCTTCTTCCTTGGCTTTCACCGCTGCTTCCTGCTCGGATTTCAAGCCTTCTTGAACCATCCAGTCATTGATCTCAGCCAGGATTTCCGCTCCCAAGCGGGCGCGGAAATGAGTCAGGAGCGAAGGGTGGAAGGGCTCCTCATCCACGTAACCGTCATAGCCAAGAACGTATTGGAGGTACGAGTTTTCCATGATCTGCAGCGTCGTCTCCCAATAACTCAAGCCCAGACGCTCTTTGATTAAGAGAGAACCGAGCGCTACGCGCACTGGATACGCTTTTTGCCCCACGATGGGGGAACCCAAGGTCTCGAAGTACTTCTCCTCCGCCTTGTCCCATAGGACGAATTTGGCCAATTGAACCCATCGATTATTGGGGTTCAGTTTGCCACCGAAGGGAAGATAAAAGTTTTCCAGAAGGTCAGGGGTATTTTCGCTCTGACGAAACACGTTTGTTTCCTCCATCTGCAAGGGTTTTGGCTGTTTTTCGGTAAGCGTCAAATAAGACGGTGTATTGAAAAGAGCAAAGTTCATGGCCTAAACCACAAACCTTGCTCTATTTACATGCCTCTTGAACGCTTGGACTCCACGGTAAATATGCTTCTAGTAAATCGGGATGCTGACGGAATCCAGCTGCCGGCAGCTGTTTAAACAGATATTCAAAATACTTGTAAGGAAGAAGTCCATTTACTTTCGCCGTCTCGACAATGCTGTATATGGCTGCACTGGACGCTGCTCCCCTTGGACTGCCGCTGAAGAGCCAGTTTTTTCGACCGACAGTGAAGGGGCGAATACTGTTCTCCACTAAATTGTTGGAGATCACACAGTTGCCGTCTAGCAAATAATTCATAAACTCTTGTTTGTGATTGCGGGCGTACTTCAATGCCTCACCTAATTTGGATTTGGGGACGACTTTTCCTCTCGCAGCTTCAACCCATGTCCAAAAAGCATCTAAAACAGGCTTCTCCTGTTCCAGACGTTGCAGTTGTCGTTCCTCGCGGGGTAATTCCTTAAGTGTCTTTTCTATTTCAAATAGCTTATTGCAATACGCTATGCCTTCGCCAGGCAATGTGGTCTCTGGTTGTTTCGTATCTTGCGGCAGCGCATCTACAAACTTCCTTCGCAGATGTGCCCAGCATAAGCATCGAATGACATCCGTTAGCTTTGTGTATCCCGAGTAGGCATCCGCGTGTAAATACCCTTTGAACCCTTTCAGGAAAGCTTGCGGGTATTTTCCACTTCTGCCTGGTTGGTATTCAAAAATTCGGACCGGATACGCGCTATATTGACCACTGCTGTAGATCCACATGTACGAGTCCGTCGTATTTTTGCGTCCCTTTTCCTGCATCACTTGCACGACGGTTTCATCGGCGTGAACATACTTTTCTTGCAAGAGCTGCTGGTGAATGCGGTTGACAAGCGGCGTCAACCAGTCTCGAGCGGCAACGATCAGCCAATTGGCCATTGTCGCACGACTGAGCGTTATGCCCAGTGTCTGCCATTCTTTCTCTTGCCGGTATAACGGAAGGGCATTAAAAAACTTCTGATGCATCACCCATGCAACAGTGGAAGGCGAAGCCATAGAATGCTGGATCACCGGTTCCGGGGTCTTTGCTTTGACCATATGGGGAGTTTCAAGCTTGCGGCAATGGCGCGCACGGTAGCCGGAATAAATTCGATCTCAGTACGGACCCACTCTTCACCGACACGGACAAGTGTATGCTGACAAGCCGCACAACAACGCTCTTGCTCGGTGAGTGCGCAGAGCATCTTCTCGTGCGGAATATCTTTTAACAGTTCGACCCGGTCACCGATATTTCTCTTCCGTTGGTAGCTGGCTACTTGTTTAAGATCTGGCTCCGGTGCACTGCGACTGGTTTCAGTCTCTGCTTCATCGAATAGAGACAATTGTTCTACACCAACAGGAAGAGCAGTTGTCTTCTCCGTGCTTCTGCCATACAGTTTCCGAGTTAGAAATTGAACCGTTTCTTGGAGTCGCTGATTTTCTTTTTCAAGTTGACCAATGCGATTTTCCATTTGTTGAAACTGTTCAGCAGGGCTCATGAAAGGTAGTCCTTTACAATTTTCTGTTAAAATTATTATAGCACAAAAACAGCCAAAAACCCAGTGTTTATGCAGGTTTTGGCTGTTTTTGTGGTTATATAAAAAGGCTCGAAGCAAGCTTTTTTACTGCCTTTGGTTGATCGATAGAAAGACCTTCTAACAACCAACGAAACTCCTGAAAAGTAATGATGCGGACGGCCTCTGGTGTCATGGGCCATTGAAAATTACCGTTTTCTAAACGCTTGTAAAGGAGAACGAACCCATCGCCTTCCCAGTAGAGTGCCTTCATGCGATCACGTCTGCGGCCGCAAAAGAGAAACAGGCTATTCTGAAAAGGGTTTAACTGAAAAGTTTGCTGCACCATAATTGCTAGTCCATCAATAGACTTTCGCATGTCCGTATAACCGCAAGCGATGTACAGTTGGTTAGCCTTGGAGATGTCACCGAACATGATGTAAGACCCTTAGCGTATGCTCAATTAGCGCAGCCGATGCATGATTGCGAATTTCCAGCGTAACTGTACCCACATGAACTAGAATTTCTGCGTTGGAATGCGAGGACTCGGAATAAGTCTGCATGGTCTGGGATGAGGGGAAATCTACGGCTACGATCGGAAGAGGATGAGGTTGGCATGCAGGTAAATCTTCACATGCCGCTTCCCGGACACGTTTGAGCCAGTAATAATAACTCTTCAAGTTCACATGATGCTGGGCACACCATGCAGAAACAGTCTGACCACTACTACGACACTCACGGACGATCTCGATCCACTTGTTCAACCGATATTGTTTTGCAATTGCTACAGTATTCACTACGAACATCCCCTTTAGAGTTTTTCGACTAGAGTCGAAAAACTCTAAAGACTCTAATCTAAAGGGATTATTTCAGATCTAACGGATTGATGCTATCCACCTTCTTATTTGGCGCTTACGTTTTTCGAGCATTTCTTTGCAGACTAATTCGACAAAAAGGCCTCAAATCCTTGCGGGAGTAAGAAGTTTCATTTGTTCAGCAAACCCTATTTAGCAAATGTAATAGGGTTTTTCTAAATATTGGATTATTTAGTTGGTAAATCTACAAGCCTGATGAGTAAAGTATTATCTATAAAGCTAGCTATTTATTTAGGTGAGGTTACCTATGGTTTGTATGTCTTTCATATTATCGGGTTTCATGTGGCAAGCCCTATTTTTTCTAAATTTCATATTACTATTTTCGGCCTTAATTATTTTCTCTATATTCTAGTTTCCTTAATCATTACACTTGGGTTAGCAACAATATCTTATTATTGTTACGAGAGACCATTTATAAAATTAAAGAATAAATTTACTGCAATTCGTAAAGGTATCGATACATCAGCCTAACTGTCTTGATCTCCGCGTTTTCTGTAACATTTATTCTGATTTGAAGGTTCGTGATTATATATACACGGCTTGCTCGTAGTTAGTTAGATTTGCGGTAACTACTCAGGTACTCTACAGTTGAAATGAAAATTGACCGCGAGTGACTTGGATGAGCGATTGGAGTAAATTAAGGTTTTGTTTACGGAGCGTTGAAATAAAGCCGCGAATACGAGCAAACTGCTCAGCGCCTTCTTGGGTGCGGAAAGCACCGGAGATTTTCAGTTTCATTTTGACCATTCGAATGTCGCGCTCGGCTTGGTTGTTGTCGAAAGGGACGCGTGGGTCGTAGAGGAATCGCAAAATCTCGGTTTTGTATAGCGAGAACCGAGCTAATAGATTTTGTGTCTTGGACTTCGCTTTTCGTCCGCGCTTGGCTTCAGTTGGTAAACGAGGCGAGCCTAGATTCTCAGTTTCGCCTTGGAGAAGGATTTCATCATAAGCCTGCTCCATCTGTTGTGGGTCTAACGTGGAGACGCCCCCCAAGTTACGGGCCTGTTTGGCTTCATGGCAGGCTTTTTGGAGCAAGGCTTTTATCATTTCCGCCCAAGCCTGGCCGTCGTAATCGATGCCCCCTTGGCATTCCCGTAACAAATGGGCGCCACAGAGGGCATGCTCAAAGCGATACAGGTCTTTAAAATAGGAGGCCCAGCAATCGTGCACGACGATCCCTTTGTACTGGGGCAGTACGTTCAAGGCATTCATAGCCGCGCTTTTCGTGGATGCCATATAAAGTCCACCTTGCATTCGTTGCTGTATGCATCCATTGCAACTTCCCTTGGACACGCATCCCCGTCTCGTCGGCAGGCAAAACGTTACTCTGGATCAACTGCTCACGAACGATGGCTTCTACAGGAGCGAGCGCTTCGTGCAGGTTGCCCATATGGGCAAGGATCGTCGATTCACTCGGGCTGTGCCCGATGAGGTCACGGAGCAACTGCTGTATGCGTTCGATCAGCAGCAATGGATGGATATTCAAGTACACCATGAAGGCTTTGACTTGTTCGCCGTATTGAGTAGGGGCATCCACACCAGCAGGAAACACACCCTCATGGAGGGTACCGCAATGCGAGCAGCGTTTACATTCTACGCGATGCTCAATAATCTGCATCTGGACAGGAACCAAGTCGAAGACTTGGCGCCGTTCTTCCCGCAACACGGTGCTGTCGTCCAAAGCGATTCGGCAACATATGCACGTCTGTACCGTGTGTCGCTGGATGACACTGGGATGATCCACAAAACGCAAGGTTGTCCCCTCATGACCCGGCTTTCCTCCCTTTTTCCCGCCTGGTATACGTAAGCTTTTGGGTTTGCGGAGCCCATCGCTTGAGGGTGGTTTACTGCTGTTATTGCTATTGCTGCCCAGTTGCCGTTCTAATTCCTTGAAACGGGCTTCGAGTTTGTTATTCCGCTCCTCCAGTTTGTGGATTTGTCACCTTTACTGAGGCTCATCACTTGTTCTTGGCTAACCTTCATCTGCCCCAACTCCCTTTCCGATTCGGTTTCTGTTATTTCTATTTTACCTGTCAAAACATCAATTGGCTACTTATTCCGTTTACTTGAGCCGTCGTACCTGAGTAGTTACGATTTGCGTATGTTGATGCTGTTGCAAGCATGGGTAAAGCGTTTGGTGGCCAGAGGGTTAGTAAGGGGGCCAACAGAAACGAATAATACGTTTAGTCGGTGGAGTTTGTAAAAAAGATTCGTATTATGAGGCTGACCAGCTAAATCTGGGGATCCTCATTTTCAAGTTAAAATTAGCTTTAGCCGTAGAGAACGATAAAATAGGTAGGCAGGCACTAACTGTTCACCAGCTATTACACAGACTATGATTAAGGTGGTAGAGACAGTCAGTTATAGATGAGAAACATCGATTCCATTATATAGTTTAGCAATTGTTGTCTGTATGTGATACAATTTTTGTTGACTTAGCTGTTAGAGAAATAGCATAAAGAAAGGGAAGATTGAATGAGGCTCCTAAAAAAACTCTATTACATGATCACTAATCCTTTTATGAATCAAATCTCAATATTAATACAACAACAATTATCACCCATTCAGGTATCTATAAATAATATTGAAAATAGATTATTAAAACTAGAAAACCAAGTTAAAGATGTTGAATCTCGTTCTATAAAGGAAGTCCGTTCCTTATTGGAAACTCGCTTTCTAGTAGAGTCCCATTCTGTAGTGGAAACTCTCTCTTTAATCGAAATAGCTTCAAAAGAACGTCAAGAAGAAGGGAGCTTGAGAGGTAACAAACTAGACGAGTTATCCAATTCATTTTATAAAATAGAGCAAGTTATTGAGTTAATAATAAAATGTATAGGTGAATTAAGCATAGTTAAAAACAAAATGATATCAACTGAGAAAGCGGATACTTTTGGTCCTTCAATGGAATTGTCTTCAAAAATAGAAGAGTATAGGATGTTTGATTATGTCAGTGTGGAACAATTGGTCGATTATTTTGAATCAGGTTCAAATCTAGTCGTTTTTACACATTGGTCACAAATATATAATGAAATCATACCAAACGCTAAATTTATTAAACCGATGTCTATGGGCAACTTAATTTCAATAAATGCCGAAAAGAAATACGATAATATAATAGCCTGTCATCCCTCAGCATTACTGGAGTATGTAAACCAAACAGATGAGATGTTAATATGTAGCCCGCTGATTTCAACTTATATATTAAATTCCGGTTTAGTTGACTCCTTACTCGAAGTAGTTAGTGAAAGAGTCGTACTCCCTTTTTTTATACAAACTGCACCAGTTTTAGTTAACTGGGAATATGGCTTCAGTGTTGTGGAATATGGTGACGAGGTTTTCCGATGGGTGGATAGTCTGGATAAGAAAGCTTTCATGACAGTATACAATAACACAAACGACTCTATTTCGTTTAGAATGGATTGGAAAAGTTATAGTCTCGGCACAAGTGAAAATCGACTTCAAGTTTTTGGATGTGGACTAAATAAACTGTATAATCTGAATGAGCAAAATGCTTTTTCAGAGATTATCACGATAATTCCAGGTCAAAATGAGCTACATTTTAATTATCTAGGAGATTCAGTGATACCTGCTGAAGGTAGTCGTAATCTTAGCTTTTGTTTAATAGGTTTCTCATTGACTGGGTTAGGCAATAACATTAATTTAAGTGGGGAAGAAATATATCAACAGACAGCTATCCAAAGGGAGTATTTAATTAGCGATGCAAAAATTCGTAATGTATTACATGCGAATGGTTTTTTTGAAGTATCAGGAAAAGCATTTTATAATAAGGGGCATTATGAGGCAGCACTACCAATCAGCAGGTACTTCCATGCCACAAACGATTATTATTATCTTGATGAAGTTGCTGATCCGATTCAAAGTGCATTTGAGGAAGGATTGTCTACATTATTGGTCGTCTATACTGCAGAAAGAAGCGTGAAAAGAGGATTACAAGGATGAATAAGAAAAAAACCTTTCTATTTTTCGGCTTTGGAGAAGGCTCAGAGTATGTACTTAAACCTCTATATGAATATATGGTTAAAAATAAACATTATTGTATTGAGATAGACATGATGAAGACGTTGAAAGCAAAGGAAATTATTAAGAGCCTTAGAGGTAAAGATATTGTATTCATAACATCCGCTCACCTCTTTATGGACCAAAAGAACTTTTCTCCTTATTATCAGGATGGGGAAATAATAAGTGCGCTGGAAGTTATCGAATATCTTAAACCAGTGAAATGTATCTATTATCCGCATGACTTAGTTACACCTGTTCTTCCTCAAGACTTAAAATGGCTTTCTTTATTTGATGTTTTTCTTTCACCGTTACCCAATCTTAGTCATCTCAGAAGATATTCAGATGTTATTGAAGTAGGGTGGATAAAGAAGACAAAGGAGACTTCATCAAGTGACTTTTATGGTGCTCGTGAATTGCGAGTTGCATTTTCAATGTCATCGATTGGTTACTATTTCCGATTGGGTTATGAAAAAACCTACGATGTTTGGGAACCACTTTTCAAGGAGGGGATTGGAATCAAACTTCCTTTTTGGCCCGGCGTGAAGCCTTTTGAAGAGTTTCTCGCGCAAAAAGGTGTTACTATATATCCCTCAAATATGAACATTTTTGATTTAATAGACAATAACGATGTTATTGTAACTAATACAACCACATCTGTCACTATTGAGGCTGCATTAAGTGGAAGAATGGTTTTAAATGTTCTAGATGGTGTTGTAACCGAACGAGAGCAACGTGATTACGCTATGGGTTTACCCAGCGTTAGTACGTGCTCCCTTGAAGATTGTATCACAGCAATTCGGAATGTTAGAAAGGGGCTAAGAAATGTTGATAACTACAAGCAAATATTACGTCCTTTCAATTTTGAACTAGCATCTCAGATTTTGTTAAAATAGTAAACTAAGAGGAGTGCCTTATGGATTGGAAATTCTTGTTTGATTTAGATGGAACGATTACTCAGAAAGAACTACTCCCCGAAATTGCGAAGGAAGTGGGATTATATCAGGAAGTTTATGATTTAACTTACAAAACAATAAATGGTATGATTCCTTTTCATACAAGTTTTAAACAAAGAGTGGAGTTATTTAAAAGCATTAAAATTTCAAAGGTTAGGGAAATCGTAAACGCTATTCCATTGAATCCCCACATTTTGAATTTCATTAGTGAAAATAAAGAAAGGTGCTATATTGTAACTGGAAATTTGGATGTGTGGGTAAATGAGCTTTGTGATCGGATTGGAGTCCCAAGTTATACGTCAACTGCCATGAGTAAAGATGATTATATTATTGGGTTGGAACACATACTTGATAAAGAAACGGTGGCACTGGGTTTTCAACAACCGTTTGTAGCAATTGGAGAAGGAAATAATGATGCTGGTATGGTTAAAAATGCTGCAATAGGAATTGCCTATGGTGGTGTGCATTCACCTGCAGATTCTGTACTTGCTTGTGCTACCCACGCTATATATGATGAGGTGAGATTATGTCAATTCCTAAAACAATTGTTATAAGTTGTGCAGGTGTAGGATCTAGGCTTGGAATGGGAACAACCAAGGCTTTAATAAAAGTCTTGGATAAACCAATTATTGAATGGCAGTTGGAGCTTCTTAAAGATTATAAGGATATACGGATTGTTGTAGGATTTCAGGCGAAACAGGTCATAGAGACGGTTTTGAAAATTCGAAAAGACATCACATTTGTATTTAATCATAATTATTTGAATACTGGAACGGGTGCAAGTTTTTCATTAGGAGCACTCCATTCAAATGGGATTGTAGTTTCCCTAGATGGAGATTTACTTGTTCATCCTGAAGATTTTAATCGATTTTTGTCTACTGACGAAGAATGTCTTGGCTATTGTAATCCATCCACGGAAGAACCCGTTTTTGTAGATCTATTGGATGAAAACGGGAACCAAAGGGTTACATCTTTCTCTCGATCAGAGGGAAAGTTTGAATGGACTGGTCTCTTACAGCTTCGAAGTGAGAATGTAATCCCAACAAAAGGACATGTATTTGAGATGATAATAAACCAATTGCCATTAAAAGGAGTATTTGTTAGGGCAACCGAAATCGACACTCCAAAGGATTACGAATCAGCGATCAGATGGATAAAAGAAAATTATTGAAGGATGGTTGGACTGTGAGCAAAAAACAAGCTGATGAATTTTGGCAATCAAGGACAAATGTTGAGGATGCCAGGAAGGCAACTCATTTCAATAAGGATGATAAGACACTTGAATATGAGGTTACATTGATAAAAAAATATATACCTTATATGGGAAGAGTACTCGATCTAGGATGCGGAACATGTACACTAACAAACTTGCTTATTCCCTTTGCATCGTATATACGGGGGGTGGAAAAGCAGCAAGATTTTCTGCGTTTTTGTAAAATAGGGTCTAACTTGGAGACAGTTGTAGCTGATGTAGCTAATTACAAAGATAACAATCAATATGATGTGATTCTTATCTTTGGAGTACTAAATTACATCTTTGATGATGATGAAGTGAGAAAAATATATGAGAATTGTGCAAAGATGCTTGCTCCCAATGGACATCTTATTGTCAAGCATCAATCAGGAGTAGGCGAGACGGTAGAAATAAATAAGTTCTCAGAAGATATCGGAGCTAATTATTTGGCTATTTATCGTCAGAAAGAAAGAGATGAACAGTTATTGAAGGAGTTTTTCAAAGTAGAAGTTATTGATATCTATCCTCCCGAGATGAATCGATGGACCAATACACACTTTTATGCTTTTGTCGCTAAATTAGGCGTCGAAGGCACGAATGATCTTTCAAAGTAAATAAGGATGAAAATTAGCTAAATCTCAATGCACGTATGACCCTCCTGACAACAAAAGGATGTACTTTACAGAAGCCGTTGCTGTATATGTAACAGCAATAGGCAGTCAGTTTGTGAGTAGACACCATACTGATATAGTCAGCTCATTTATTTTTAATCGTGAGGCCAATTCTTGTTTTTGGTGGTTGCTGTCCATGATTGAACCTCTTATTATCTTCAAAAGCAAGAGCAAATACTTTAAAGCGATAATTGCAATGACCAACAAACTTGCTGTGCGATACTCCAAAACGCCTATTATATCCATAGCGATCCTTTATAAAAGTAATCAATGTTCGTGGCGCTTTCGTAATTCAGGATTAATTACTTCCGAGGAAACCGGCACCATCAGTCACATGCATTATCATACATAAACCTCCATTATCCAAAATTCATCTCCGCATCTTTCAGCAACGGTAGCTTTGCATCTTTATCAGAAAGAATAGGCTGTGATATCGGCCAATCAATTCCTAAGGAAAAGTCATTCCAAGCAATTCCTCGTTCATGCTCAGATGAATAGTACGCATCTACTTTATACAATACCTCCGTATTAGGAACCAGTGTAACAAACCCATGAGCAAATCCCTTTGGGACAAGTAGCTGCCTTTTGTTAGCCGCGCTCAAAATGAATCCCATCCACTGTCCGAAGGCTGGAGAACTTTTGCGAATATCCACAACAACATCATAAATAGCTCCAGCCAATACACGAACCAACTTGGTTTGTGCTTTTGGCGCAAGCTGATAATGAAGCCCTCTCAATACCCCGCTTTCCGTAGACAGCGATTGATTGTCTTGTACAAACGTACAATCTGTAACTATCTCCTTAAACCTTATATCGTTATAGCTCTCCATAAAAAAGCCTCGATTATCTTCAAATACAGCAGGCTCTATAAGAAACACATCTTTCATTTTTGTGTCAATTAGTTTCATGATGCGTCCACCTGTCCCTTTATTTTAAAGAATTCTCATTACTTATCGATAACTAAATTTCATGTCAAATTGTTACATCATCTTCAGTTCACTTAACAGATACTGATTTATTTTTCAGGTCTGTTATTAAGCTCTTGTTTTTATATATGCCAATTACCGTGCAATTGCTAACTGGCCCAAAAAGATTCATTTACAGTATTTTTAAACAAACTTGGATAAGCCACTTCCGCAGTGATAAATGTCACATTACGCCAATCAAAAATAAGGTACAATAACATTATCCAATATCATACAAATGATAAATGTAAATCCATACTAAGGAGGTTTTATTAATGGCTAGAAACGAAATCTTGATCCCTGAGAATCCTGTATCGAGCTTTTTGTTCAGCAGTACCAGAGCGGGGGCGCTATGGCTAATTGTCCGCTTATATGTTGGTTATTCGTGGATTACTTCAGGCTGGGGAAAAGTAACAAGTGAGGCTTGGACGGGCGCTAAAGCAGGTACTGCATTGCAAGGTTTTATAAAAGGAGCATTAGCTAAAGCTGAGGCCGGCAAAGACGTTACAGGCTGGTATGCACAATTTCTCGAGAATGTAGTGCTTCCGAATACGAAGGTATTGGGGTTTGTAGTCGCTTTTGGGGAACTGCTTGTAGGGCTTGGATTGATTTTGGGGCTTTTGACGGGGATAGCCGCCTTTTTTGGCGGAGTGATGAATGTGAGCTTTTTATTTGCAGGAGCTTTAAGCACGAATCCTATCCTCTTTATTTTAGCGACCTGGCTTGTGCTGGCATGGAAGAATGCGGGCTGGTACGGTCTTGACCGCTGGGCATTACCATTTCTCGGAACGCCATGGGGTCGTAAATCATCTGCGGACAGCCTAAAAACAACCCATTTATAGGTGAGCTTCGCAATTGAGCAGTATCTTTAGATCGTTCTGATAAAAAAGTTTGTGTTTTGCAAAATGAGGTCAGCCAGAAATCTCTGGTTGGCCTTTTTGTATTATGCCTGGTTGATAAAGGGCAGAGATGGAACGTGAAGGCTCGGCTCTATTCTAATTCTTTTCAGCAAGCCAAAGTTTCACAGCTCGTCATCCTTGTCTGCATAATCGTCCAAGTCCCCACATAGACATGTTATCAGTTGCTTTTACTTATGTCTGGAGGGGATTGGAATGCGGCGGTTCACGTGGGTGATTGCCTTGGTGGTGTCTTTAAGCTTGGTGCTGGCAGGTTGCGGCAAGAAGGATGCAGGGGCAGTTGTGAAGGATTTGGACGGTGTAATCAATAAGCTGGACAGCTATCAGGGTGTTGGACGGATGGTGCTGAATACGGGGCAGGAGCCGCAGGAGTATCAGGTGGAGGTGTGGTATCAGAACCCGCATTATTACCGGATATCACTGAAGAACGATAAGAAGGATATTACGCAGATCGTGCTGCGCAATGATGATGGAGTGTTTGTGCTAACACCGCATTTGAACAAGAGCTTCCGCTTCCAGAGCGATTGGCCGGAAAATCAGGGGCAGGTGTATTTGTACCAGTCATTGGTGCAAAGCATTATCATGGATAAGGACCGTCAGTTTATAACCGATCCGAACGCGTATGTGTTTGATGTGATGGCCAATTACCAGAACGGCTCGTTGGCGCGGCAAAAGATTTGGTTGGACAAAAAGAATTATTCGCCGAAGCATGTGGAGGTATCGGATGCGAATGCGAATGTGATGGTGATTGTAGATTTTAGCCAATTCGAGTTCGGGAAGAAGTTCGAAAAGGATTCTTTTGATATGCAGCGTAATATGACAAGCTGGAACCTGAAATCACTGCCTACAGCAGCGGCGGCCAATGGTACGAAAGCAGCGAGTACAGGGAACAATGCATCCGCTGGCAGTGGGATCGTAAGCAGCGGGGCGGTGGGAAGTAGTGCCGCGGTTGCAGGTACGTCTGATGGATCAGGAAAAGCAGCAGGAAGTACAACAGGCGCAGCAGGCCAAGGAACTACAGGTGCAGTAAGCCCGGGTGCTTCAAGCACAGCAAGCGGCACAGGGACCCAAGCCAACACTCCTGGGACTAACACGAACGGTACCGTAAGCAGTACTTCGCCAGCAGGCGCAGCAGCCAGCACGAGCACAAGTGCCCCCGCTGGTGCAGCCCAAGCTCAATTTGGAGTGATTGAACCTTTTTATACACCAAGTGGTGTGAAGCGGCAGGATATGAACGAGATTAAGCTGGGTGAAGAAAAGGCGATGATGCTGCGCTACTCAGGAAAATTTAACTATACGCTGGTGGAGTCGCGTCCGCAGGCGCAGACGGTATCGGCGCTGCCCGGAGACATTGTTGATCTTGGCTATACGCTGGCTGTCATTACAGGTGGAGAGAAGAAGATGCTGACATGGACGTACGATGGTGTTGAGTTCCGGCTATCTACGGCAGATCTTCCGATGACCGAGATGATTAAAGTGGCTCAAGCTGTACAGGGTGAGACGGGTAAATAGGAATCGCTTTACCAAGCAACTGCTGGATGCAGCCAATGTTTGCCAAGGGCTCCTTGTCATCATATTGTCATTGACACCCGGTGAAGAACGCATTACCATTAGTTACATTGAATATTTTCGAATAGCTGCAACTTGGGGAGGTTCCTTGATTCAAGGGACTTCTCTTGATTGTTACGGAGAAGGTGGATGTGTATGGATTCGTATTTTCGTCCGACACGGGTGGAGATTTCTTTGGATGCGCTGCGGGCTAATTTGCAGGGATTTCGGCGGGTTTTGCCTGAGCATGTCAATATGATGGTTGTAGTAAAGGCCGATGCCTATGGGCATGGTGCGGTAGAAGTCAGCCGGGAAGCGCTGCGTTGTGGAGCGACGTATATTGCGGTAGCTTTTTTGGATGAAGGATTGGAATTAAGGCAGGCAGGTATTACTGCTCCGATTCTTGTACTCGGCTACACGCCCCCAGAGGGGCTGGAATGGGCCTGGAAGCATGATATTACGGTGAATGTATATAGTCATGAGGTTTTGGATGCATTTGAACGCCTGGAGCCCAGAGAGAAGCCGCTATCTATTCATATTAAAGTAGATTCGGGCATGAACCGATTGGGTTTGGTTACTGAACATGAGGCGGTTGAGCTGATCGAACGAGCATTACGTATCCCGGGTTTGTTGGTGGAGGGGATTTTTACCCACTTTGCCTCTGCGGATGATGCGAATAAAACCTATACGATGGAGCAGTATCGCCGGTTTGATCGTATAGTAAAAGGTTTTCGTGAGCGTGGTATTGAGTTTACCTATGTTCATGCGAGTAACAGCGCTGCAGCGATTGATTGTCCGGATGTATCTTATAATATGGTAAGACTCGGGATTGCTATGTACGGTTTATATCCTTCCGAGGAGGTAAACCATCAGATTATTGATTTGGAGCCTGTACTCAGCATTAAAACGGGCGTAGTGATGGTCAAAAGCCTACCTCACGATTCAGGAGTCAGCTATGGTACGATTTACCGGACACAAGGCGAGGAAACGATAGCAACGCTTCCGATCGGGTATGCGGATGGGTTCTCGAGGATGCTGACGGGTAAGGCCGAGGCTTTGGTTAGAGGTAAGCGGGTGCCGATTGTCGGCAGAATATGTATGGATCAATGTATGGTAAATGTGACCGGGATGGATAATATTCTTAATGAAGAAGAAGTTGTGATTATTGGTAAGCAGGGTGATCAACGGATTACAGCGGAAGAGCATGCCGATTGGCTGGGTACCATTAATTATGAGATCACCTGTATGATTTCACATCGGGTACCCCGTGTCTACATTCGTGATGGAGCTGTGGTTTCTACGGTTAATCCTTTGATGCGCTAAGGCTAGAGCGAATGGTTACGTAAATGTGGGTATCTTTTCCTATGATTTTTTTGTAGCTGCGGGAAAGGATTTTGTCGATGTATCGCGAATATGTATAAACACATACTTCTGGGAATGCTGCTTACACATTTTTTGGAGTTATAGCGGTATAACATATTAGCTATACGAAGCGCATATACTGATTTGAATAAATTGTCTGTATATTCGCCATAATGGTACTAATGTTTGTATGTTTTTGGGGGTGTATGCTTGGTGTCCAATGCGCATAACACGAAACGCATCATGATTAGCTTGCCTGACTATCTGCTTCAGGAAGTGGATGGGATCGTGGAGAAGGAAAACTCCAATCGAAGCGAATTTATTCGGCAGGCGATGAAGCTGTATTTGGTGGAACGGAAAAAACGTCACCTGAGGGAATCGATGCAGCGCGGTTACATGGAGATGGCAAAGATCAATTTAAACATGGCTTCGGAAGCGTTTCAGGCGGAGGAAGAAGCGGATAACACACTTGACCGTTTAGTAAGCGGGGTGTAACTATTGATTGTTAAACGTGGAGATGTATTTTTTGCAGATCTATCTCCGGTCGTAGGATCGGAGCAAGGCGGTATTCGACCTGTGCTGATTATTCAGAACGATATCGGTAACCGTTTTAGTCCTACTGTGATTGTGGCGGCGATTACTGCCCAGATTCAAAAGGCAAAGCTGCCTACGCATGTAGAGATTGAAGCGGAAGCCCATGGCTTTGACAGGGATTCTGTTATTTTATTGGAGCAAATTCGTACGATTGATAAGCAGCGTCTTACAGATAAAATCACACATCTGGATGAAGAGACGATGCGTAAGGTGGACGATTCACTGCAAATTAGCGTGGGACTAATTGAGTTTTGATGCATGCAGGGATGATGACGAGGGGTCCGCTTGGTGGACTCCTCGTTTTTTTATAATATCAGAATTTATAAGTTTTCAGCGGAGCTGAACATTCTGATATTGCAAGAAAAGCTACATTTAAAACACGGATGTATCTTCGTCGAATAGGCTTCGATCAGAAGCTTTTCTTATTTAGCTGAGGAGGCAAGGAATTGATGGCAAAGGAAGAATTGCTGCAAATGGAAGAAGGCAAGACGAATATAGAGCTGGATAGTGCGATGAAAGCTGCGATACTCGAGCGTATCCAGAAGCAGATTGCAGTCGAGCTGCAGCTGCCTGAGGGTAAGGTGCGCACGACGGTAGGTTTGTTGGATGAAGGGAATACGATTCCTTTTATCGCCCGTTACCGTAAAGAGATGACAGGCGAGCTGGATGAGAATCAGCTGCGGGATATTGAAGAGCGGTTGGCTTATCTGCGTAATCTGGAAGCGCGCAAGCTTGAGGTTATCCGGCTTATTGATGAGCAGAACAAGCTGACAGATGAATTGAAGGTATCGATCGAAAAGTCGGTCAAGCTGCAGGAGCTTGAGGATCTGTACCGGCCGTATCGTCAGAAGCGGAAAACAAGAGCCAGTGTCGCCAAAGAAAAAGGCCTGGAGCCTCTTGCCGGGTGGATTTTGTCCCAGCCACGTCAGGGTGATCTGCTGGTGGAAGCAGGCAAATATGTGAACGAAGAGAAAAACGTCAAGACAGCCGACGAAGCGATTCAAGGTGCCAAGGACATTATTGCCGAGCAAATCGCAGACGATGCCAAGGTGCGCGCCTGGGTGCGAAGGTTTACTTTTGACCAAGGCATTGTACATACGGAAGCGAAGGATGCGGCTGTAGAATCCGTGTACGAGATGTATTATAGCTACCAGGAGCCGGTTCGTAAGCTGCCACCCCATCGGATTTTGGCGATTAATCGCGGTGAACGTGAGGATGTGCTGCGAGTGGCGCTAGAGGTGCCCTCAGATCGAATTCATGACTATATGAACAAACAGCTCATTAAAGGGCCTTCGGTTGTCAGAGATACACTGAATGCGGTTGTGGAGGATGCTTACAAACGGCTGCTGGCCCCATCTGTTGATCGGGAAGTGCGTAATGAAATGACCGAAAAGGCGGAGGAGCAGGCGATCGAGGTATTTGCCGAGAATTTGCGTAATTTGCTGCTGCAGGCTCCGGTTAAAGGCAAGGTAGTGCTTGGTGTTGACCCGGCATTCCGGACAGGCTGTAAGCTCGCTGTGGTTGATGATACAGGCAAAATGCTGGAGATTGCGGTTACCTATCCAACACCACCGAATAACAAAATAACGGAGGCCAAGGCGAAGTTTCATAAGCTGATTGAAGCCTACAGTGTCGAGCTGATTGTTATTGGCAACGGTACGGCTTCACGGGAGACGGAGCAGTTCGTAGCTGAATTGATTGCCGAGATCAAAAACCGCAGCTTGCAATATTTAATCGTCAATGAGGCAGGAGCGAGTGTGTATTCGGCCTCCAAGCTGGCCCAAGGTGAATTTCCGGACCTGGACGTGGCTGAGCGCAGCGCAATCTCCATAGCAAGACGGATCCAGGACCCGCTCGCGGAGCTTGTGAAAATCGAACCGAAGGCAATCGGTGTTGGGCAATACCAGCATGATGTGACGCAAAAAAGATTGGATGAAAGTCTCACCTTTGTCGTGGAATCGGCAGTAAACCATGTCGGGGTAGATGTGAATACGGCTTCACCATCGTTATTGTCTTATGTCTCCGGTATTAACAGCACATTGGCGAAGAACATTGTCAAATACCGTGAGGATAACGGCAAATTCACCAACCGCTCGCAGCTGCAAAAGGTACCGCGTCTTGGTGCGAAGGCCTATGAGCAGTGTGCCGGCTTTATGCGCATTAGCGAGGGCAAAAATCCGCTGGACAACACACCTATTCATCCCGAATCCTACGATGCGGTGGATAAGCTGTTCCGTGAATTGAAGCTGGAGCTGAAGGAAGTGGGCTCTCAGAAGCTGAAGGAGCTGCTGCAGGCGGTGGAGCCGGTGGAGCTGGCTACCAAGCTTGGAGTCGGTGTGCCGACGCTGCGTGATATTTTGGACAGCTTGCAGCGCCCGGGTCGTGATCCACGGGATGAGCTGCCGGCGCCGATTTTTCGGACGGATGTACTGAAGATTGAGGATTTGACTGCGGGGATGGAGCTGCAGGGTACGGTTCGCAATGTAATCGATTTTGGCGCTTTTGTCGATATCGGGATCAAAAACGATGGGCTGGTCCATATTTCACAGCTGAGCAATACGTTCGTTAAGCATCCGAAGGATGTCGTATCTGTTGGCGATACCGTCACCGTGTGGGTACTGAGTGTCGACTTGAAAAAAGGGCGGGTAAGCCTGACGATGAAAGATCCTTCCTGATTTTTTGAACAATACCAATAAATTGAAATAGAGCATAGCCCGGTGAGTGAAGACTCGCTGGTCTGTGCTCTAACTGTTTTGAGGTGCTGTGGATGTGGCTACAGCTGGGATGTAGACGATTCCTCAACGCGTGTACGGTAAAAATACCAGCAATCGTTCAACAGACGGATTTGTCTGCGGTTTTTGTTGTAATAGGCTCTCATTAATTGATTGCACAGCCATTGTGGCAAAAGAACCAGCCCCCTTCCCGACCTGCCCTGATCAAGTTAAAAAGGTGTCTACGCAGCCTTCAACTTTTTCTCGATGGTTTAGGATATGGCAGGGTGGGCGTGTGGGTGCAGGTCCTAATTAGTCAGTTCTTCTTCATCCTCGTACCACTGCTCAAGCTGGGCCTGCAGGGCGCGGATTTCGGTCAATAAGGAGACGAGCGGATAAGCGTGCTCGTTAATCGCGGCAAACGTTTGCTCAAGCTGGTTGATATATGCCAATCCATGATGAAGCGTGTAGCCCGTGCTTACCAAGTCCAGGGCATCACATTCGGCAATCACCTTGGGTAAGGAAGGTATGTTCGAAGCGGTCAGCTTTTCCAATTCCTTATGCAAACGCAAATGCAAAGCGGTCAGCTGGTACGCATGTGTTGCAGGCATTTCGACAAATTCAATATGATCATTGTACTGAAGAATAGTGTATCTCATTGTGGACATAGTCGGTTAGGACTCCTCTCGTGCTTGTGGTTCGGTTATTTGCTGCGAAAATAGGAAAATGCGTTTACCTACTTGACAGTGTAGCCTATGCTGCGGTTACAATTCAAGTGAGAATATGAAAAGAAAAGCGGATGCTGTGAAAGAAGGGAAGTCATGGAGGACGAGCAACTGCAGCAATGGGTGGAGCGAATTTCGCTGGCGTTCTTTGGGCGTCCTTTTTTGCATAAGGCTACCTTCAATGGAAGATTAACCTCGACAGGTGGACGGTATTTCACCAAATCTCACCATATCGAAATCAGTCGGCGGCAGCTCGAACAGTTTGGTGCGGACGATGTCGAAAAGATCATTAAACACGAGCTGTGTCATTACCATTTGCATATTTTGGGGCGTGGCTACCAGCATCGGGATGAGGAATTCAAAACCTTGCTGCAAGAGGTCGGGGGAACGCGATTTTGCCGCTCCTTACCTACGGTTAAGCGTAAGGAGCCTTATCGCTATAAATTGGTTTGTACAAGCTGTCGGACTGAATATATACGTAAAAGAAAGCTGGATCCGAAGAAATATGCTTGCGGAAATTGCAGCGGGAAATTGAAGCTGATCAAGCTTGACTTGCAGCAGCATTCGTGATAAATTAACAATTGTTGTTCCCTGATAGCTCAGTTGGTAGAGCACTCGACTGTTAATCGAGTTGTCACAGGTTCGAGTCCTGTTCGGGGAGCCATTTCTTTAAGGAGAGATACCCAAGTGGCTATAAGGGGACCCTCTGCTAAGGGGTTAGACTGCGTAAGTGGTGCGAGGGTTCGAATCCCTCTCTCTCCGTAAAATAGCAAGCAATAAAACCGCCGTGTATAATGGCGGTTTTTTGCTGCACTCGGAGAGTCAAGAGGGATTTGAACCCGAGCAGAGGGGGCGTCGAAGCGGCGTTATAGGCCGCAAAAGTCTCGCGTACGCAGTCGTGAGCATCCCTCTTATGTAACGAAATTATAATTGGAACTGAAAAAACACTTGTCAACGGCAGAATGTTTAAGTTATAATAAATTTTGTCGCCAAATCGGTGATAAGTTAGCCCTCAAATTGATTTCTTATACGCGGTCGTGGTGGAACGGCAGACACGCTATCTTGAGGGGGTAGTGTCCCATGGACGTGCGGGTTCAAATCCCGCCGACCGCATACTGGTTTGAAAACGTGGAAACCCTTGATTCGTAAGGGTTTTTGTTATTTCTTAATACTTAATCTCATTTTCGATTAACGCAAAAAAAGACCAAATCAATCCGAGTGGTCAAGAATTGGTCAAGAATGATTTATTTTCTGGAAAATTTCAAAAGAATACGTGGATATAGATTAGGAGATAAACCACTTAGGGTAACTAACGTAAATGATAATAATGTATTTTTTTGACTAACTTGGGTAGTAACGAAATGGTAAAAACTTTGGCAGCTGGAAAAGTATCGGTTAATAGGGAACAACAACCACAACGTTTGTGGCAGCACTAAATCGGAGGAAGGGACAACGGTAACGCTTATGGCAACGGTAAGCGCAGCTTCCGGAACGCCAACGGGCGATGTAACGTTTAACGGTCCGAACGGATTGAACGAAACGGTTGTGTTGATTAGGTGGTTAAGCGAGCGTGACGACAACCTACAATGGTGCTACTGGCTTTGCCGTTTCGAGCGGTTAGACCACAAATGAAAATACACTCCGCCTATTCACAGATGCAAAGGCTACTTCCAATTGGGCAACAAACAGCATTGCTGACAGCGTAGAGCCAGGAATCGTATCGGGAAGAAATAGTCCTAAAAGCATTTATTGCAAGAGCTGAAATTGCAGCAATTGTGAAAAGACTGCTTCAAAAGTCAGAACTGATCTAACTTTCAAACAATAAGACAGGGCTATCCTTCTCAGGCATAATGGCTGGGAAGGATAGCCTTGTCTCTATTATTGAGTTTGTTAGTCGTTATATAATTTTCAACTTTATTATGATTCAATTACAGTGTAATAGATCCATTTGCAAAAGCTAGCGATTGTGTTTGATCGAATGAATCACGGGTAAGCTTTAGTCAATTGAATGTCTATGCCTTTTTCCAATTGGTTTTTATCATCTTTGTTAATCGTAGTAAATAGGCTATCGGCGATTTTCGGATGGGATAATAGAAATCGGAAAATTTACTATGCCCCTATTCGTTTTGGAGATCGGTAAATATATATCCATAGTGGGGAGGAGAACGTCCTTCTTGGACATATCATGAGGATGGTGAGGATGAGAAATTTTTTTTGATTCTTCTGTGGAAGTAGTACCCCAAGAAGCCGAAAGCCCAAACGTATGTTTTCGGAAATAGGCTTGTACCTTTTCGTTAGCTTTAGCGTAGGTATAGGTCGCTTTGGTAAAGCTGAGGTTCATCCGTTTGAGCATCACACTGATCCCACGTACGCTAATCGTCTGACCGAACTCATGCTGAATCCATTCTGCTAGTAAGGGCAATGTCCAGGTATAGCGGGCTTCAAAACCAAAATCGGCAGGTTGCTCCTGCTCCAGCACAGCTGATAGTTGCTGTCGTTGTTCTTCGGTCAGGGGTTGTCCTGGAGAATAATCCATCTCCAAACCTTCGATACCCTGTTTCTGGTAGCTTTACCAATGCTGCTGATCGTCTCGCGAACGCAGCCCAGCAACTGAGTGATCTCTGCGAAGTAATGACCCTTCAGACGAAGACTCACGGCCAAGTATCTTTCGTACAACCGTTTTCTGATGTTTTTTATGACTTCATCTAGGTGTTAAATCTTTGCCATATTTCTATTCATTTTTATCGCCACCTCGGTTTTTTTAGATATTTACCCCATTTGGCGAAGTGTTAATTTCTTAGTTGCGTTCTTTATAATTGAAACTTCTTGCAAGGATATATTCTCACAGCATCCAAATAAAAATATGGCCTAAAATAAGATCGTTGCTATGTTTTTTTGTGAGATAAAATCGATTTTTGATGTATAATAATTCGTATGGAACTTACTAGAAGGCTTTGTTAATGAATTAGGAGATAATTGACATGAACCTATATGAAAATTTTCTAGCCACCTTGGAGCGGATAGAGGTTGTTTTCTCCACACAAAGGCTGGGGAAAACATGGGACGAAGAATGTACTGCACTTATTCGTGATGTTAAGGACAATAGCAGAGTGTTGGTTATGGGGGAGTTTAACGCGGGGAAATCCAGCTTTCTTAATGCATTATTGGGAAAGGAATGGCTTGCGACAGACGTAACACCTGCTACGGCTATGGTAACTGTCTTACAATATGGGAACTCTCCTTCACTAGAAGCGGTGATGAAGGATGGTCAGACGATGTCGTTGGACTTTGGCTTGCTTCATAGCATCTCGGCGGAGGGGGACCCTGAGGCAGCAAAGTTGCGAGGCGATATTCATTATCTGAAGGTCCAGCTTCCTTCGGAATTGTTGAAAACGATTACGCTCGTTGATACCCCGGGACTGAATTCGGTATATGATCATCATACGAAGGCCACAAAGGAATTCTTGCAAAAAGCGGATGATGTCATTTGGCTATTTAGGTACGGGGCCATCGGAAGGATGTCGGAAATTCAAAGCATCGAGCAAATCAAAGAACACGGAATTCTTCCTCTTGGCATCGTCAACGCAATCGATATCCATTACGAGCAAACTGACGAAGATTTAGACGAGCTGTTACAAAGAGAGCAACGAAGGCTTCGGCCCTACATTCGCGAGCTAATCGGGGTTTCAGCACTGGATGCCTTGGAAGGCATCCTGGAAGATAATGCGGAGAAACGGGAGTGGAGCAACTTCTCCGACCTGAGCTTGTCCCTGAACCAGATGCAGCAATTAAAGCTCCGCCGATTGATGCGGGTGGTTATTAAGTTTATGGGAAACTTCGTAGAACAGCTAGAAGATATGGTTCGGCAGGACAACCCAGGGGAATGCGATGCGCGACTTTGCTCGTTTTTACTAGAAATGCTCCCGTTACATCAGAATCACCAGAAACAGTTGCATACTAGCCTATTAGAATTAAAAAATAAATCGAGTGTTTTAAACATATTGAGTAAACCGGAACCTTCCTTCAAGGCGGTATTACACCAGTTAGAAAATGTAGATGTAGAGGTGAAAAAAGATTTTGTTAAACTGTCTAACCAGTTTAAATCGATAAAAAGGTTTCACGAATCTAATGTCCAGAATTTTGTCGGTTATCGGGATGCGACTGTAGCTGAATACAAAATGGTAGCAGGGACAGGGATAGGAAGGATCAAGCAATTATTTGCTTCTAAAAAAAAGCTTCATTCTATCAATAAAAGACTTGCGAGTCTGGAGAATAAACGACAAAATTGCGAGAATTCCAAAGAAACTATTTCCAACTATCAATCTTCGTTTGACTACCGGCTTTCGAAATTGACAGATCTGCTGGAAGTGGAAATCAATTTGAAGAAAAGCCAATATCAGTCGTATGCGGGAAATCTTATTAAGCAATATGATCAGAAGCTCAAAGGAATCAAGGAAGACCAAGAAGAAGATGTTCATATTATGGAGCAGTACCTCTTCCTTATCCCATTGGTCGACCAGTTAGAACAGCTCTGGACAACCGCAGCCGCAGCTGGAGACGAACAAAACCAATATTACATCGACAGCTTTACCAACTCGTTACTTGGGCTGATAGATTGCCTCCGAGCCTATATACCAAGTAATACGCTCGACAGATATCTATCAGCTATCCATGGTTTGGAGGACAAAGGGACCTCCATCTTTATTGAAGATAAGCTGCCATATTCATTAAAATCAAACATTTCGGGGCACTCAGACAGTTTAATTTATACTCCGCTTGTACCTGACATGTTTATATTGAATACAGTTTATATTCGGCCTTATTTCATGACGGTTGTGTTACTTGGTGCATTATTCGCAAGCGGTTGGACCAACCGGGAATGGGCGATGTCATGGCTCGACGAGTTGAATCCGACGAAGCAAACGGAAGCCGTAAAGGAGGTACACGAGGAACCGGTTCAGCCGCAAACGATAGGAATCGCGACTATTATAGCTGCTGAGTTAAATATGCGAAACGGTCCGGATTTAAATGCTGAAGTCATTGGCACCGTGAAGAAAGGAGAGTCCTACGCTGTGTTGGCCGAGCAAAACGGTTTGTTATTAATCGGCGATCATGCTTGGATTTCCGGAAAAGCAGATTACGTTTCCTTCGAGCTAACCCAATAGTTGCAGCCTAGAGAAGAAGAATGGAGTGGTACCGTGTCAAATGCATTTGCTTTATATGAACGGAAAAAACAGCATGTCCTAACCCAGCTCATGCAGTTGAAGGAACTGGCCCACGAGTTGAAAAACCCTCAATTGACGGGCGACGTCGAAGATCAGTATATGTTGCTGCAGCGGGAGCAGTTTGAAATAATGGTGATCGGAGAGTTCAATAATGGCAAATCGACCTTTGTCAACGCCTTGCTCGGAAAGCATGTGCTACCATCGGCGGTACGTCCAACTACTGCGATATTAAATAAAATCCATTTCCATCCGGTGCCCAGATATCGCCTTCATTACCGGGATGCAAAGAAACCCCCACAGAGCGTGACGGGAGAAGAGTTTCTAAACCTCGTAGCTCCGGAAGAGTTGATGAATAGCGAGCATGTCCCACGTGAAGTCTGGGAAAAAAATGTTTCACTTATTCAAAACATCGACTATGCCGAAATTGGCCAACCCGTTGAATTGTGTAAGCATGATGTGGTCATTATCGACAGCCCTGGTACGAACGATCTCGATCCAGGTCGGGAAGCCATTACCAATTACTACATACCCAAATGTGATGCTGCCGTTATTGTGTTCAATGTCCAGCATGCATTGTCTGAATCCGAAATGAGCTTCATTAAGCACCGGATCTTAAGCGCTGATATACAGAAGTTGTTCTTTGTTTTGAATTTTAAGGATTTACTTGTTGAATCCGAGCTTCAAAAGGTAAGTTCTTACGTTGAACAAAAGCTGTCCTCCGTCGTAGCTGATCCGAAAATCTTCATAATATCCTCCAGACATGCACTTCTGAACCGTGCTCCCCAGCCGGAGCAGGGAACCGCAAGGAGACGAAGACCGACCCTGCCTATCGAGGAGACCGGAATCTTGGAGTTTGAGCAAGCGTTAATGGATTTTCTTGAATTTGAACGTGGGTCCATTAAGCTTGAAAAACCGATTCGAAGAGGGGTTAACCTTGCGGAGGGCATGCTGGAGCGTTACGTGAGTTTTGAACGGTCGACGCTAAATAATAATATTAAAGATATGAAAGAGAAAATACAGGGCTTATCCCATGATTTGGAGCAAGTGCGACTAAAAGGCAAAGAATCCGTAGGGAAGTTCGATTTGAGGCTTCAGCAGCAAGGGGGCGAATTGCGAAAATGGTATGAGAAGCAGCTCAGAGATATCGCAAGTAAAGCGCAAAATGCTGTGGAAGCTAACTATTACAAAGGTTGCGATGTCAATAGGGTCAAGAGAATAGTTGAGGATCAGATTGCTCCAATTGAAACGGAATTGGGTCAAGAGTTGTTAAAAAGAGCGGAGGGGATTATTACGGAAGGCATAGAGATGGAGAGTAAGCCGCTTGTGGAAGGACTGCAGGATATTCACAAGCAGTGGACGACTCCCGATTTCGGCAATCTTTTGTTGAATCCGTTTATGAGCAAGATGATGATGGCGAATTTCATAGAAACGATCTTCAAAGCGGGGGTAATCGGTATTTTGATCGCCAAGTTTGCGATTATCGGCATCATTTTCGGCGGAGCGATTCTGCTTTTCAAAAACGTTTTTACCAGCATCGGTGATTTTTTTGCAGGAAGAGATAGTAAAAAGGAACAGTTGAAAGAGGAGATCAAGGAACGTTTTGAGGCTCCTATCAGCGAGAGAGTGAGCAAACTGCGTGTACACTGGAATGACGTTATCCCTGTGGTGAAAGAAAAATATGCCGAGCAGGTGCAGTGGACGATCAACGATACCGCTGCCCAGATGAACATTATGATTCAAAATAACCAGCTAAACGAAACGGAAATCGCAGATTCGCTTAAGAAGCTGGAAGTTAGGGAAAGGCGGCTCCTCAGCATTATTCAAGAACTGCTAAATAATCAGCTAAAGCCAGCAGGAGGTAACGGGGCATGAGGGGTTATGAAGCAAGGAAAAATGAGCTTCTGGCGCTAATAAGCGGGTTACAGCACCGTTTGATTACGTTTGAGTACGAACAACGTCTAGCTGATGTACTGCAGCTGAAGGCGGACATCGAAGAAGATCGCATCGTTGTGGTAACGCTCGGCGAATTTAACAATGGGAAATCGACTTTTGTGAATGCTCTGATCGGTGAGGAATTATTGCCCATGGGCATTACGCCTACAACGGCAACGATCAATATGCTCGTCTATGGGGAAGAGCGAGAGCTACTCGTACATAAGCAAGATGGTACGGTGGAGCGATTGTCGCTTCAGGAGGGTGCTTTGGAGCCGTTTACCGCGGAAGGAACCAAGGGGAACGATGATGGTATCCGCTTTCTCGAATTGCAACTCCCTAACCCCATATTGAAGGAGCGCATCGTCCTGGTGGATACCCCAGGCGTGAATGATTTGAATACAATTCGCTCGTCGATCACGTACAGTATGATACCGCGGGCTGATATCGTTCTCTTTATGCTCAATATGACCAGCCCGGTCAAAAGGACAGAGTTTGATTTTTTAACGAATGTGCTACTGAAACATGGGCTGGATCGAATTCTCTTCATTGCTAACTATGCAGATGTTGTGAACGCGTCTGAGGAGGAAATGCTTCTAACTATAGGAAGACGTCTTGCTGCGGTTGAGGGGCTTACAGAATTTGAAGTTCTCCCTTTATCTGCTAGAGAAGCTTTAGAAGGAAAGCGAAGGCAAGACCGGGAATTGATAGAACTTTCGGGCATCGAAGTAGTGGAAAAAAAGATTAAAGAACAGGTGGAATATGGCGCGCGCGCCGAGGAAAAGCTTGCTCGTTATCGATTGAGAGCCTTTCGTCTTTTTACTGGGCTGGAGGGTGAAATCGAGCGTCATTTGCTGCTATGCAGACAATCGGAAGAAGAGATGGAACAAGGACTGGCTAGCACTAAAGATTGGGACCAACAGCTGCCGAAAATTGAGGAGCAAATAGAAGCCTACATGTCTGATCGAAATACGGAAATTAACCTGATGCTGGACAAATCAGTGGATTATTTGTTCGAGAATGTGACGCGAGAGATTGAAGAATCCATTACTGTATTTAACGGAACGGATATCAGCCATTATTTCCAAACCACTATTCCGCTACTTATCAAAAGAAGGCTAAAGACATGGATCGATCATAACGCTGATAAGATCGATGATCTGCTCGGGAAGCTGGAGGTTGAAATATCCAAAGGGCTGTCCGAAGCTTTTGAAGAATCCGTAGAAGTGAAACGAGTGCCGTCGAGCAGTTTGGATTATGACGAGCGACCGCATATGCAGTCACCTGAGCTGGAGGATCCGATGGTCAAGTCTGGGCTTTTGGTAGGAGGGGCGGGTGCGCTGGCTATGATATTCGGAGCACCTATTTTTATACCGATCATCGCTATGGCCGGTTTGCCGTATGTTCAAAAGAAAATGCTCAAGAACCAGCTCGACAAGGTAAAACCGAAGCTGATTATGGAGGTCAATAACCATCTAAGTGATATTAAAGAAAACTTCACTGAATGGGTGGAAACGTATGTCACACGTTCCATGCGGTCTATCAAGCGGGAATCCGTAGAGCAAATCAAGCAGAATTCTCGTGCGCATGCCACTGTGCTCGAAAGGGAAAGAGAGGTGAAGAAGCAGGGGATTGACCAGCAGCGGTATTTGCAAAAGGAACTAGAGCAGTTCCTAACAGAAGTCAGTGAACAGCGACAACAAATTTTAAGAGAAGAAGGAAGGTAGCGTCTATGAGCGACTATACGCTAAATCACGATAGCCTGAATCATCACGTTCATTCGCAAGGTGAGCTCCACAGCCACAGGGTTGATCATCAGATGCATCATTATAACTTGTTTCAGGATGCTTCTTGGATATCCGGGAATGAATCTGTGCTACACCACACTGACCCGCTAAGTGTTTCCCATAAATTCTCAATGCCTCCTATGAAACTTCATATGGTGAAACCACACTTGGTCAATGGCTACATTAGGGAGGATGGAACCGACGTAAAACCATATATTCGAGATGGCAATGGGGATGGGTATTTACGATCAAATCCGGACGGAATTCTGAGCAATAATCTGGATTTGTTGCTGGGGGGTAGATAAAAGGGAAAGAGGCGGGTCGGCGACAGCGCCTTCTTACAAGATACTTGTGTCGAGATCTTTTTAGTGGCTGCGAAACAAATATCCCAATATGCGGAAATCAATACAAGGAACTTATGGTATTAACCAGCCTGGGAGTGCGTTGGAAAACTGCAAAATCCGTATATCAATGAAATGCTCGATATACCTGAGTTACAGATTCACCATATTCTGCTGATGAGAGCAGATGGTATTCATATTGAAGTAATACCATCGTTCCCCCAAAAATGCTGCCCGATTTATCAAACCGATAATTTGTTATGCTTAAGGGAAGCAAAGGACCACGTATTGTCCGGCACACGCCTGCGTTCGAGAAAAAAATCTCGTAGTACCCGCAATTCGGATGCATTGCTTGCTGTGCAATGTGAGGCAGGATTTGTTTGGATATATGAATTCGTTGAGCCTAAACGACGGTACATCAATCGCTTTCGAGAACGAACGATTGAGCAAGCCCTTGGTTCCACAGCAGTGCATAGTGACTGCATGCAACAAACGGCCGCCTGCACAGTACAACAGATGCATAACGAAACACTTCCTCTGGAAAGCGAACGGCTTTCTGAACAAGAGTGAAACCAAGTGAAAGAATGCCGCGGCTTGGTTCTGAGTATCGATGACTTCGTGATCAGGAAGGGTCCTTTACCACCTGATACGATTATTCACCGAATGTCGAAGTCGCAACGCTATCTTAAGGGGGAGTGTTCCATGGACGTGCGGGTTCAAATCCCGCCGACCGCATACCAGTTGCAAACGAGAAGACCCTTGATGTTTAAGGGTCTTCTTGTTCATTTTAAGTCTATCTTATTGATATCATTTTCTTGCGTAGGTTACTGTGTAATATATTCAATCTTGGCATATCACGCCAAGTGTTTTTCTTTACACAAAATGAACATTGTTTCCTGAGAATTGGCTGTATTTTGTTGGGGTATTGTCTTCGTTGATGGTATAATACCATTTAATCAATCCCCATAATTGAGCTTTATAAGGGGACCCAGGCGAGGAGAAAGACCAATGGAATTTGCAAGCAAGCTGAAGGAGTTACGACAGCAGAGGGACCTTTCCTTACGCAAGCTTGGTGAGAAATCGGGCATCAGCTACTCCATCCTGAATTCAATCGAGAACGGCAGGATTCATCCATCCAGAGATAATGTGATAGCCCTTGCCTATGCGCTGAAGGTCGAGCATAATGGAGAACTACTGGCCATTGCTGGGTATGCTTCTGACAGGGAAGGAACTGAGTAATGGACAAGCAACGCAGAATTGAGCGATTGGTGGAAGATTTCGAAAAAAAAGTCACATCCAGACTGAATGATGATTATTTTCATTCCACCAAGTGGTCGGACAGGCTTGCTGATCGAATAGCTGAGTTTGGCGGCAGCTGGAAATTTATTAATGTGTTCTTTGCCGTTTTGATCTTGTGGATTGTTGTTAATAGTTTAACTTTTACTAAAGTCATTCATTTTGACGAATCGCCTTTTATTTTGTTAAACCTGGTATTATCTTTCCTGGCAGGCTTTCAGGCACCTATCATTATGATGTCGCAAAATAGGCAAGCGGCTCGGGATAAGCAGGAATCTGTGATTGACTATGCCATCAACTATAAAGCAGAGCAAGAGATTCACCAAATTCGCAATCATTTGCATCAGCTTGAAAATAAAATGAGTGAAGTGAATTTGTTAGAGTTTAAAAATGAAATCAGGTCGGAACTGGCGGAAATCAAGCAGTTGCTGCTGGAAAGAAAATAAATGTATAGGTGGATGAACATGAGCGATCTTCATAAGAATAAATGCAATGAATTGCGGGACCAGCTTCATCAGCATGTACAGGGGAGCGATGATTTCGTTCAAGGTGTGATGAATGCTTTGGATGCACTTGAGCGTGAGCCGGCCATGCTGGATAATATGGAGAAGCTCAGTCAGGAAAACCGGAGATTAAAGCAGGAGATCGTTAGACTTAGGGATATTCTACACAGCAAAGACGAAGGCAGCATGTCCAGCAAGCTGCGTGATGCACTTAGGGAATAACCGTCAACAAGGAACAATTGGGAACATTACAGCTAAAAAATGCATGCGTATTAGCCGATAGGTATGAAGTGGGCTTTATTATTGAACCAGGGAAGCAGGTGATAACATGGAAATTAATAGTGCCTTAGCTGCTGCCAGTACTGGAGATGCTTTGAAGCAAGCCGTTGGAATTACCTTGTTAGGCAAAGTACAGGATACACAAGCGGCCCAGGCAGCTGTGATGCTGCAGGACTTTGCTGCGGCTCAGCATCCGAATCTCGGCAAAACGTTGGATATTCGGATTTGATTGCCCGCTATCTATTGGGAACAGGGTTGAGCGTCTGCGATTAGCGGAGCTTGACTCTGTTCATTATTTGAATGGTTACCGTAAACGAGGATTGGCATCTGAAAGAAAGGCTTGCCAGGCAAGCTTTACAGCTTTCAATATATGTGTAGGAGGATCGCATTATGCAAACAAACGGTAATACAACGATCATCATCGGCCATCGCGGGGCGGCGGGAGAAGCTCCTGAAAATACACTGGGTTCATTTGCGCTCGCTGTGGAGCAGGGAGCAGAGGCGTTAGAGCTCGATATCCACGAATCTGCGGATGGAGCACTTATCGTATGCCATGATGCCAGTGTGGATCGTACGACCAATGGCCAAGGCTTGATTAGCCTAATGACACAGGAAGAGCTTCAGAAGCTGGACGCGGGCAGCTGGTTTTCCCCACGTTTTGCCGGAGAAAAGCTCCCTTTATTAGAAGAGGTGTTTGCGCTTATACCACAAAATATTCTCATTAATGTAGAAGTGAAGTGTGCCTATAGCAGCCGGCTGGAGCAGCGTTTGCTTGAGCTTCTTCAGCAGTTTGACCGTTTGCACAACGTTATCATCTCTTCCTTCGATCATAAAATATTGGTTCGTCTGAAGCAGGCGGAGCCTGAGCTTAAGATCGGCTTGCTGTATACGGCTAATTTTCAAAGTCATCGGAGGATGGCAGAGTCAGTGGGAGTTGAGGTGTTCTCCCTGCATCCTTATCACCGCCTGATCGATGCAGAGGACGTACAGGATGCAATACAAAACGGCTTATATGTGTATCCCTACACGATTAATGAGGAAGAGGAACTGCGCAAGGCACTGGATGCTGGTGTTTCTGGTATCATTACGGACTATCCGGGAAGAGTAAAGGCATTGCGAGACACACGTTAAGCGAGACAGCGGAGCGGAAAGCTTAATCAATTCGATTTTCCCCAAGAGAAACTTCGATCTGGCCAAACAAATAAGGGCTGTCCCTCATCCAAAGTGGCTGCGAGGGGACGCCCTTATTTGCTCATACCCGATAGCAAGTATTAATTCAGCAGATGTCGGTATGCGCTGTAATCGATCTGCTTTTTGTCCAGGTAGGAGGTCAAGCTATTGTAATCGCGTTTGGGAGTGGCCAAAATATAACCTTCGATGCAATGCTCCCGAGTGATCGAGGATGCGTTGCCTTCCAATGCGAGTTGTGCGATCCGGGCAGCAATCGAGTGACGCGCAATATCCCGGAACGGTGATGGCACCGGATCGACCAGCACATCCAGCAGCGCCTTGGACTCATCGGTCCACAGATGCCGCGACGTTTCTACATAATGATTTTGCCAATCAAGCTTGGACTTGCCATCGGCCTTCGGCAGCACCTTCATAAATTTGCGGAACATAAAAAAGCCGCCAATCGACATAAACGTGATGAGCACGAAAACCCAAAATAATATAAACCACATAAACCAAGAGTTCATCGTAATTGTCACCTCATACTTAGTATAACTTATTTTATCGATCATCAAAAGTGCTCTTGGCGCTTACGCCCCGATATTTAACTTGATGTTTCTAGATTTATTGCTCCAATCCTAGTAAAATGGAGAGGTGTGAAAAATAAAGGAGATGAATCCTGCGATGCCCAGAATAGGTTCCCACGTATCGTTTTCAGATAAAGGATTGTTGAATGCTGCGACAGAGGCTGTATCCTACGGCTCTTCGACGTTTATGATTTATACAGGTGCCCCGCAAAATACACGCCGTAAGCCGATCGAGGAGCAGTATGTCGAAGAAGGCAAAGCGGTGATGGACAAGCATAACATGAGTGAAATTATTGTACATGCGCCCTATATTATTAATTTGGGGTCTTATAAGGAAGATACGTTCGAGCTTGCGGTTCGTTTCTTGCAGGAAGAAATTCGGCGCACGGATTATTTGGGTGTGAGGCAAATTGTTCTCCACCCTGGCGCGTATACGGATATGGATGCGGAATTCGGTCTGAAACGGATTGCTCAAGGACTGAATGAAGTGCTCGAAGGCGTCAAGGACACGAATGTGAATATTGCTTTGGAGACGATGGCAGGTAAAGGCTCGGAGCTTGGACGGAGCTTTGAAGAGCTTGCGGCGATCATTGGCATGGTAGGGGATAACGGAAAGCTGTCCGTCTGTATGGATACGTGCCATATTCATGATGCTGGCTATGATATTATTAACAACCTCGACGGGGTACTGGAGCATTTTGACAAGGTAGTCGGGTTGGACCGCATTGGTGTGGTGCATCTGAATGACAGCAAAAACCCGAAGGGCGCAGGTAAGGACCGCCATGCTCCGGTAGGGGCGGGCTGGATCGGCTTTGAAGCGATGAACCGAGTCGTTCACCACGACAAGCTGAAGCATCTACCGCTTATTCTGGAAACACCCTGGATCGGTAAAAACGATAAAACACAGCGGCCGATGTACGAAGTGGAAATTGCTTTGCTTAACGGTAATGTGGAACAGCGCTTTGGCGGCGAATTTATGGAAGATGTAGAACGCTTGTCCCATTTCTTTACGAAACGGGATATTGATCGCCGGGATTTCGTGCTTCAAACCTGGGATGTCTTGAAAACTGATGTCAAAGCCAAGAAGGCCGATGGACGCGAGCCGATGGAACGGTTGTTTGATGCCGTAAGTGAAGAAAGTTTGTTCCCTGAGCTAAGCGAAGAACAGATCAATCAACGGATAACCGGTTGGTTTGCGAAGGGCAAGTAAACCGTCCTATCTATAAAATGAATCTATAAGGAGCCAGTCGTATTATGACACCGAATATAGCACCAAAGAGTATTAGAGATGATTTGAAAAACCGGGCCAGGATGCTTGTAGCCTGCCCGGATCAGCCGGGGATCGTTGCGGCGGTTTCACGGTTTTTATTTGAGCATGGAGCTAACATTGTCCAGTCCGATCAATACACGATTGACCCGCAAGGGGGAATGTTCTATATTCGAATCGAATTTGATCTGGATAATCTGGATGGACGTCGGGAACAGCTGAAGAGTGAGTTTGCCAAAGTAGCGGATCGTTTTAGCATGGATTGGTCAATTAACCGTGCAGGACGCAAGAAGCGTCTGGCCATCTTTGTTTCCAAGGAGGATCATGCTTTGCTTGAGCTGCTCTGGCAGTGGCAGGCTGGAGATCTGGAAGCAGAGATCGCGATGGTTATTAGCAATCACAATGATCTCCGCGGTTTGGTAGAGTCATTCGGGATCGCTTATCACCATATTCCGGTCACTGCCGACACGAAGGCTGAAGCCGAACGCAGACAGCTTGAATTGGTCATGGGTCAAGTTGACGCTGTTGTACTGGCAAGATACATGCAGATTATTTCACCTAAATTTATTGAACATTTTGCTAATCGGATTATTAATATTCATCATTCATTTCTACCCGCATTTGTTGGCGGCAAGCCTTATGCACAGGCTCATAATCGTGGCGTGAAAATTATCGGGGCCACTGCACACTACGTAACCGAGGAGCTTGACGGAGGTCCGATTATCGAGCAGGACGTCCAGCGCGTCAGTCATCGAGACAACGTTGACGATCTAAAACGAATTGGCCGCCATATCGAGCGAATCGTGCTGGCACGCGCCGTTTCATGGCATGTAGAAGATCGGGTTATTGTGCATGGGAATAAAACTGTCGTATTTAATTAAATAGCACAACACACAAAAAAAGACTGAACCTTTTTCTTAAGGGCAGTCTTTTTGGCCTATATTCAGTCTGGAATCAACCTCCAGCCGATTGTTGGGAAGCGGGCATTTGAACGACCGTTTTGTTCTTGCCGGATCGCTTGGCGATATAGAGTGAAGCATCTGCTCCTCTGAACAGAGCTTCCTTACCTTCGCCTGTGGCATAATTTTGCAGACCTATACTGATCGTGGCAGCTTTGGAATCCAATTCGGGATGCAGCGTTAAATTGAGCTTTTGGCGGATCTGCTCGGCAATGAGATACGATTGATCCATCGGCTTATCGGCAAAAATAATGGCAAATTCCTCACCCCCATAACGAGCGACAAAGTCGTTGGAGGTTACGGTTTCTTTGATGATCAGGGCAACCCGCTGTAAAATAATATCTCCCACCCAATGACCATAGGTGTCATTAATGTGCTTGAAATTATCGATATCGAGAATGGCCAGCTGCAGTGGAAGGTGGTTGCGTTCATTTTGATCAATCAGCTTTTCCAAATATTCATGAAAGGTTTTATGGTTGTATAGATCCGTCAAAGCATCCATCTTGGACAGCTTGTCCATAATAATCGTTTTGACCAGCAGCTCCTGTTTGGTCTGCGTGGTGTGCTTCAGATTGTTAAGCAGTTCAATGCCGCTGCTTGAAATGGTCATAGCGATAACAGTCACACCGATATAGAGAAAAAGGATGCCAATAAATTCATTGGTTTGCATGCTGACACGAAGAATTGGGGAGAACGCATATAAAGCCGTAAAGCTGACAATGACCAGGCAATAAGCAAGCAGGATGCGGTTTTTGTTAAAGGAGAGTACGGACGTGAGTATCGGGAATATATAAATCGCGGGTACGATGCCAATCGTCGGGTTCATATAAATAATGCTGGATGCGTAAATAATACCGGTCATGATTAAAAGATCGTCGTTATGGACCTTGCGATAGCGGTACAGCATTTCGACGATCCCGGTAATGCTGGACAGCACCAAGGTTTGCATGACCAGTATATAGAAAAACGTGTAGGGAGCCGAGAACGTTTCCAAACGATGGATCAGAAATTCCAGTACGATGGTCAATATAATCGTTATCCAATATAAGTTGAGCATCTTTCGATAGGTTTGACTTTTATTAGCCAACTCTAATAATAAATGATTCATGATCGACTCCCATCGTTCAAATTACCCCTATATTCTAAATCCGAATACTACATATTCGTCAACGCAAGGAGAATTCCTTCGTATGCAGCTTACTTTTAAAAAATGATTTTTTTTTGGTTGTCCGCAGGTTTTGGCTGGCAAACCGAAACGGACAATGGTAAAATGGTGCGAGTGAGCTTTTTTGTGCTAAAGGCTTTTATGCACACGTTAACATGATCAATAATTAGCTGTGTGAAGTCCAAATTGCGCCAACAAATTTAGGAGGTTCTATTTATGACGGTAATTAATAAAGCGATCGAACAATTATCCATCGATACGATTCGTACGTTGTCGATCGATGCAATTGAAAAAGCAAAATCCGGACATCCCGGTATGCCAATGGGTGCTGCACCTATGGGGTACGAGCTGTTCGCGAAATTTATGAATCATAACCCGGAAAACCCGACTTGGATTAACCGCGACCGTTTCGTATTATCCGCGGGCCACGGATCTATGCTGCTATACAGCTTGCTTCACTTAAGCGGTTATGACCTGCCACTGGAAGAGCTTAAGCAATTCCGTCAATGGGGAAGTAAAACTCCGGGTCACCCTGAGGTTGGACATACAGCGGGTGTAGACGCAACTACAGGTCCTTTGGGACAAGGCTTGGGTATGGCTGTTGGTATGGCGCTTGCAGAAGCACAAATGGGTGCTGTTTACAATAAAGACAAATTCCCTGTAGTGGATCATTATACATACGTGATCTGCGGCGATGGCGACCTGATGGAAGGTCTTTCCTCCGAGGCAGCTTCACTTGCTGGACATTTAAAGCTGAGCAAGCTGGTTGTTCTGTACGATTCCAATGATATTTCGCTCGATGGCGAGTTGAACCTGTCATTCTCGGAAAATGTTATGCAGCGTTTTGAAGGCTACGGCTGGCAGGTGCTTCGTGTAGACGACGGCAACGACCTGAATGCGATTCATGAAGCTGTAAATCAGGCTCACACGGATTATCGCCCTACTTTAATTGAAGTAAAAACGGTAATTGGATACGGCAGCCCGAACAAAGGCGGCAAGGGCGGACATTTGGGACCGCATGGTTCCCCGCTTGGTCTTGATGAAGTAGTATTAACCAAAAAGGCATACGCTTGGGAAGCAGAAGAGGATTTCTTCGTTCCTGCGGCTGTAACTGAGCATTTTGCTGAAGTAAAGAAAAAAGGTATCCAAACCAACGCAGCTTGGGAAAAAATGTTTGCTGAATATGCCAAAGCTTATCCAGAGCTGGCTAAGCAGTTCGAAACGGCTATTAGCGGCGACCTTCCAGAAGGCTGGGATAAGGATATTCCAGAAGGCGCACCTGCTGATAAAGGAACACGTACGGCTTCCGGTATCGTATTGAATGCTATTGCCAAAAATGTACCTTGGCTTGTGGGTGGATCTGCTGACCTGGAGTCCTCCACAATGACGCATTTGAAGGATCTTGGTGTAGCAACAGCCAAAAATTATAACGGCCAAAATATTTATTACGGTGTTCGTGAATTCGGTATGGGTGCTGCGGTTAACGGAATGCTGCTGCATGGCGGCTTGAAAGTATTCGGCGGTACGTTCTTCGTATTCTCGGATTACCTGCGTCCGGCAATTCGTCTGGCTTCCATCATGGGTGTACCGGCCATCTACGTATTTACACATGACAGCATCGGTGTCGGTGAAGATGGTCCTACGCATGAGCCTATCGAGCAATTGGCTGCACTTCGTGTGATTCCGGGTGTTACCGTGATCCGTCCGGCAGATGGCGACGAGACAGCGGCAGCTTGGCGTTATGCGGTTGAGAACAAAAAAGGTCCTGTAGCCTTGATCTTCTCCCGTCAAGCAGCAGCAAAGCTTGATGGTACTGTACAAGCGAAGGATTCGCTTAAACGCGGTGCCTATGTAGTGTCCGATGCGGACAATGGTCAACCACAAGCACAGCTGATCGCTACCGGTACAGAAGTACAATTGGCTATCGCTGCTCAGAAGGAACTGGCTGCAGAAGGAATTGCTGTTCGTGTCATCAGCATGCCAAGCTGGGAGCTGTTCGACAAGCAATCCCAGGAATACAGAGATTCCGTTATTCTTCCTGGCGTTAAAGCGCGTCTTGCGATTGAGATGGGACATTCATTCGGTTGGGATCGTTATGTGGGTGATCAAGGCGATGTATTGGGTATTAACCGCTTTGGTGCTTCAGCTCCGGGCCCGGTTGTTATTAAAGAGTACGGCTTCTCGGTTGAGAACGTAGTAGCCCGCGTGAAGAAGCTGTTGAAATAAGAAACAATAGTGAGAGGAGAGCCCAACCATGTCACAATTTGAGCAAGTGAGCGTCATTAAAAAAGCGAATATATACTTCGACGGAAAAGTAACAAGCCGTACAGTCGTATTCGCCGATGGCACCAAAAAAACGCTTGGTATTATGCTGCCTGGTGAATATGAATTCGGAACGGATACCAAGGAAATTATGGAGATTCAAGCCGGAGAGCTGAGCGTGCTGCTGCCAGGTACGACGGAATGGCTGCAAATTAACGGTACAGGTGAATTCACGGTTCCGGCTAATGCCAAATTCAAGCTGGAAGTCAAAACAGCTACTGATTATATTTGTTCATACATTGCCGAATAATAGCTTTAAAGAGGTCTCGCACTTAAAAATGAAACACAAATACCCTGTCGCCCGCATGAATGGCGGTTGCACAGGGTATTTGTGGGAATACGGGTATGAAGAAAAATTTATTTTGTCGTGGATTCGTAATCTCCGGATATGTAAGGATAAATAGCGATGTAATCTTCGATTTTCAGACGTACATAAGGTGCCAGTCCGGATAACATGCAGCCATAGCGGAAGCTTCCGTTGTCATTATCGATTCGGATGACCCGGGCGGTGATGGGAGGGAGATCCGCTTCCTTCGGGAAATGGATGACGACGAACATATCCATCGATAGCGGAAACGAAGATACGATCTGCATACCACTTTCCGATAAATCATAGAGCTTGCCCTCTATCGTTTGTCCGGTGAATGAGCCTTCCTGCTCCCACTGATGGACAGATAAAATAAGCGGGATATCGATGTGCAAACGCGTATTTTTGCGGCGCTCGTAGCCGGAAGCTTGCTTGACGACCAGCGTCTGCATCCATTCTTCATAGCATTGAACGATTGCGCTCATATCCTGGTCACCAAAACCTTTGGATAAACCGATCTGGAACAGGTTGGTTGCTGCTTTCTGCAGCGGCAAAGGCAGCTGATAGCTGTTGGATAGTTCACCTGCCAGCAGTAGATCCTTGAGCATTAATTGCAAGGAAAATTGTGAGCTGAAGTCACGGTTGATGATTTTGCCGCCTTTGGATTCAGCCTGTTTGCTGGAAGCTCCACCTGCGAGTACAGCTTCAATAAAACGTTCAGGATCAAGACCTGCTTTGGTTGCTATCGCCAAACCCTCGATAAAGCCAAGCAGATTGACTGCCGCTATCGTGTTGTGAGCGAGCTTCGCTGAGGAGCCGGAGCCTGAAGGGCCCATATAGATGACCTTCGTTCCAATAGCTTCAAATAGCGAACGCTGTTTGTCGAGTGCCGCGAATCTGCCGCCAGCCATAAAGGCAAGTGTGCCGTTCTCGGCTGCCGGTTTGCTGCCGGTAACAGGGGCATCCAGAAAGTCAACGGCGCGCTCCAGCAAAGCCTCGTGAATCAGCCGGCTTGTATCGGGTGAGATGGTGCTGCAATCAATTACTGTCTGGCCAGCAGACAAACCGTGAATGATTCCTGCAGTACCGAGTATGACCTCCAATACAGCAGCATCGTCCTTGAGCATGGTCATAATGACGTCCGTTTCCTGTGCAACCTCAATGGCTGAGCTCACGGCAACGGCACCAAGAGCGACGACCTCGGCGGTCTTATCCGCGGTTCGATTGTAAACCTTTACAGAATAACCCTTGTTCAATAAATTGATTACCATGGGTTTACCCATAGTACCCAGACCAATAAATCCTACCCTCATTAGCTAATCACCTCTGCTCTTATTGTAGCATTTCAAGCTGACAGAGGGAATGAGGGACTTGCATTTCAGTTCACTATTACAGTATCCTATCTTTATGTACCCATGATAATGATTATCAGGAGGATGACAAATGAGTAACAAGCTAAAATTTGATTACAGCAAAGCTCTTTCTTTTATCCAGCAGCACGAGATTGACTATTTAGCCGATCCGATTCGATTGGCCCATGATCAGTTACATAACAAATCAGGAGCAGGTTCCGACTATCTGGGTTGGATTGACCTGCCGGTTGATTATGATAAGGAAGAATTCGCTCGTATTCAACAAGCGGCCAAGAAGATCCAGTCCGATTCGGATGCGCTTGTTGTTATAGGCATCGGGGGTTCCTACCTTGGAGCCAGAGCGGCGATTGAAATGCTGTCCCACTCCTTCTACAACCTGCTGCCCAAGGATAAGCGCAAGACGCCTGAAATTTATTTTGTAGGCAATAACATCAGTTCGACGTATGTGACTCATTTGCTGCAGCTGCTTGAAGGCAAGGATGTCTCCGTCAATGTTATTTCCAAATCGGGCACAACTACAGAACCGGCTATTGCTTTCCGCATTTTCCGTGAACTGTTGGAGAACAAGTACGGTGTTGAAGAGGCGCGTAAGCGGATCTACGCAACGACGGATCATTCCAAGGGAGCCTTGAAGAAGCTGGCAACAGCTGAGGGTTATGAGTCCTTTGTAATTCCTGATGATGTAGGCGGACGTTATTCCGTGCTGACCGCTGTTGGCTTGCTGCCTATTGCTGCTGCCGGTGTCGATATTGAAGCCATCATGAAAGGCGCGGCGGATGCGAAGGAAGTATACAGCAATCCAAAGCTGGAAGAAAATGAGAGCTATCAATATGCGGCTGTTCGTAATGCCTTGTACCGTAAAGGCAAAACAACAGAAATTTTAGTTAACTATGAGCCTTCTTTGCACTTTGTATCGGAATGGTGGAAGCAGCTGTTTGGAGAAAGTGAAGGCAAGGACTTCAAGGGGATTTTCCCGGCTGCTGTTGATTTCTCAACAGATCTGCACTCCATGGGGCAATTCATTCAGGAGGGGAACCGTACGTTGTTTGAAACCGTGATCCAGGTTGCAGAAGCTGCAGAGCAAATTACAATTGGTACGGACGAGAATGACTTGGATGGGCTTAATTTCCTGAGCGGTAAAACGATGGATTTTGTTAACAAAAAAGCGTTCGAAGGCACGATGCTGGCGCACACAGATGGTGGTGTACCGAATCTGATCGTCACCATTCCGGATACAAGTGCATACACATTTGGATACATGGTTTATTTCTTCGAGAAGGCTTGCGGAATCAGCGGCTATTTGATGGGGGTCAATCCATTCGATCAGCCGGGTGTTGAGGCGTACAAGAAGAACATGTTTGCTCTGTTGGGCAAGCCTGGATACGAGAAAGAAAAAGCAGAACTGGAAGCCAGACTTACCAAGTAATGTATGATGCTGGATCGAGCGGCGCACCCTTAGCTTATTGATGGGTGTGCTGCTTTTTTGCAAATCAGGTACTGTAGTGAGGATAAGGAGGGAGCTTGCCAATGCTGGCTCAGTATAAAACAGTCAAAGGGCCGGGAATCGATGAGATGGTGATCAAGAAATCCCGGTTTATCGGACATGCGAGGCCAGTGGCTACAGAGGAAGAGGCTGTACGTTTTATCGAAAGCATCAAGCAGCAGCATAAGCTGGCTAATCACAACTGTTCGGCTTACATGGTCGGGCAGCGGGACGAGATCCAGAAGCAATCTGACGATGGCGAACCGAGCGGAACTGGAGGACGTCCGATTTTGGAGGTTATCAAGAATCAGGGCTTGAAAAACGTCGCCGTTGTGGTTACGCGTTATTTTGGCGGAATTATGCTGGGGGCTGGCGGACTGATTCGTGCTTATACCGATGGAGCTGTTATTGGTATCGCCGCAGCCGTCCCGGTCTATCAGGTGCTGCACAAGGAAATTAGGGTGGAGATCGATTATACGTGGCATGGCAAGATGGAGAACGAGCTGCGTGGTCGCAAAGTGCTGGTTGAAGACACCCATTTTACGGACAAGGTAACCCTGATCTGTTTGCCGACTGCAGGTGAAGCGGAAGCTTTTGTGGGATGGGTACAGGATGTTACACAGGGTCAAGGCGTGATTATACAGGGCGAAGAACGCTATATAGAGCATGCAGTAGGGAATCAGGATGGAGCGGGCATCATAGGCATATAAGCCCATTAATAAGCTCATATTACCGATATTTCCTCTTGCCATACCCTGATTAAATGATAAACTATGAGTTGTGAAGATTTTCCTGAGAGTATCCACAGAGAGCGAGTGAATGGTGTTGGCCAGAAAAGCAGTAGCGCAAGAGCTTAGTCGCGAAAGGATTCTGGAGGGAGCACGGCAGCTTTTCGCTGAACACGGGTATCAAACTTTAACGATGCGCAGTATCGCCCAAGCCATGGGATACAGTCACGGAGCGCTGTATTATCATTTTAAGGAAAAAGCGGATTTATTTTATACTTTGGTTAATGAGGATTTCAATATGCTGCTGAATCGTCAACGCGAGATGCTGGCACGTACCCGTATGGGTGATGTTGGACAATTGCAGAAGCTGATGCAGGAATTTATCAGGTTTGGTCTTGAGAATCCTTATCATTACGAAATTATGTTTATGATTAATGACCCGGAGCTGCAAAAATATTCCCGTACCGAGCAGGCTGAATGTCTCGATTTATTCGCGACAGTGGTGCGTTCCGTTATTGCCCGTCAACCGAATAATGAGTCGAAAATGTACAGCCTGCCCTGGAGTCTGTTCATGTCTATGCATGGATTTATTTCTTATAATATTCATTACAAGCAGTCGTATGAGGATGTCAAAAAGCTGGCCGAGCAGCATGTGAAGTTTTTGAGTGAAGGCTTGCTCAGCTAGAGGTGAATTGAACCAGAGCATGCCGCTGACGAGGTCCATCAAATTCACAAAAGTAAATACCTTGCCAACGACCAAGAATTAGGCGCCCGCCTGCTACGAGTATAGTTTGAGAGGAGCCGACAGTGATCGCCTTGAGATGGGCAGCCGTATTGCCTTCGGCGTGTTGGTATTGGGGATGCTCCCATGGATAGACTTCATTGAGACGCATAAGTACATCTCTTTTTACATCTGGATCGGCATTTTCATTAATGGTTATGCCTGCAGTCGTATGTGGGCAATAAATGACAGCGGTACCATCCTCGATTGCATCCTGCTTTAAGAGCCTGGTTATGTGTTGAGTGATATCGATCATTTCATCGCGGTGGTTGGTTTGAAGATGTAGGGTGTGAATCATGGAAATCGCCTCCTTGTCAGCCTATTATAAACTATCCTCGGTGTCATCACAAAACGTGGTATAATAAACGAATGACTACAAGAGGACAGGTTAGCCTATTGGCGAGCTGGGTCGGGAAAGGATGACAAGAGCCATGGATTTAACAGAAAATACGTTGGCCAACACGGAAATCATGATGGAAGAGATTAAAAAAAAGCTGCGGATGGCAAGCGGAGCTGCACTCAAGGCATCTTCATTGAACGATAATCAATATGAGGATTTGAAGGACCTGTACGAAATGGTAGCTGCTAAATCGAAATTCAGCATTAGTGAGATTGAAGCGATAACCGTTGAATTAGGCCGGTTGCGTAAAGTATAACGGTACAACTGTACAAGCAACTGGGTGTAGACTTCCATACTCTATAACGTAGCCTGAGACACGGTAACCCGTGCAACTCGGGTATGGTTTAAGAATGGAGGTTGATGACATGCGTCCTACGATTCTCAAGAAGGATGTTCAGAAGCTGCTGGGCAAGAACATTTATGCAATCAAAAAAGACGGAACAGCTGTAAGCGGCAAGCTGGTTCGCATCAGTGGAAACCGTTTGATCGTGGCTCCCTCAAAAGGTAAAGCGAGAGTATCGGCATTAATACCACTCGTATTATTCGATCTGTTGGCGGTTGGTACGGCCCCTTATGCCGGTTATGGTGGATATGGCTACGGTGGTTATGGCGGTTATGGTGGTTACGGTGGTTACGGTTACGGAAATCCTTTTTTCTTTTAACATGATTAAATAGGTCTGACTGCTTCCCTCAAGGAAGCAGTCAGGCTTTTTTTAAGAGATACAAATGATGAACGGCATTGCGCCCTAGCTCGTAGTGTGCTCCGTGCCGGTCATACTCAATAGTTCGTCGATAATCGCAGCCCTTCCATTAGGTGTCCAGCTCATGCGGACCCATTGCGGGATGGGCCTCACTTGATTGCTTTGGACGGCCTGAATAGAGTTCCATGCATGCGTCCTGCGCATGCGTTCATAGATAGCCTCGCTGCCAGCACGTACGTTTTTTTGCAGTACAAATACATAGTCAGCCTCCAGTGGTGGCAGCCATTCAGGCTGTACCTCCAGCGATAGAGAATTCAAGGGCACATTTCTTCCCGGCTTTAAACCAAGGTCATGATAAATCAATTCATTCAGTGGATGGTTGACAGTGCCATGGATTCGCACACAAGCGTGGGTAACCTGCATGACACTGACCGTCTTGTTCTCCATGCTATGGTGCAGCATACGCCGCGCGGACGTAACACGCAGAGCCAGCTGATTGAGCGTAGCTTCAGCTTCCTGATGCCTGCCAAGCATGGAGCTCAGCTTGCGATAATTGACAAGCCAATCCGGACTAGTCAGCAGTATTGATGATGCGGCCAGCTCGTTGAATTGATGATGGAAGCCCTGATGGTAACGATCTCCTATGATCAGGTCTGGCTGCGCACGAGCGAGCTCTTCCCATTGGGCAGCTAGCAGGTGCTCATATTCAGCATCGGACATCCCCGGATAGCGGCAGCAATTAATCGAAGCGACAGGCTCGATACCAAGCGATAGCATGTTATCATGTAACCGGGTGCAGGAAGCGACAGCAATCCTCATCCGGTTTCGCTTCATATACAATGTCGGAGATACACCTACGGTGCGATGGAACACACGGCTAAAATAAAATTCGTCTTCGTAGCCGACAGCTTTGGATACCTCCTTGATCCTACAATCCTGCTGACCCAGCAGCTCCTTTGCGTTGTCCATGCGCAGACGACTTAAATAAGCAACAGGAGTTTCTCCAACCGTTTTTTTAAATAATCGGGAAAAGGAGCTTGCTGTCAGTCCTGCCATTTTCGACAAGGTTTTCATCTCCAGCTGTTCATCAAGGTGTGTTTGCATATAAGCAAGTGCCTGCTCGATACCTTGGGCAGCAGGAAATTCATCCGGTTGTTGTTCCGTGGAATGCTCCATAATGGTAAGGAGCAGCTCCTGAAATTGTAAATGGTGCTTGAATGGATCATTGGGCTGGAGGCTGTCCTCATACAGCTGTTGAACTTTATGAAGAAGGGTATTCGATTTGCGGATAGGGATAAGGCCAAGGGGAAACAAAGGTGTGTCTGTGCCGTGTAAATTCAACCTTTTGTGACTGCCTGCGGCTGAGGGTATTGCTTGTGAACCGACATAGTGCTCAAGCTCCAGGGAGTAGTAGGCCAGGTTCTCGGACTCCACAGATAGCTCTATGTTCATGCCTGGAGTTAAATAATATAATTGCTGAGGTTCAAATTCATAACGCTTCTGATCTATGAGCACGGTGCCTTTGCCTTGGGTAATCAAGCAGAGCATCGAAACCGGAAAATGGCTATACTGCAGCTTGTACCGCTTATGATGCCGACGGCTGCGGATAGAGGTAAGAAAACATACAGAATGGGGCGTTGGGGAGCTGGGTTTATTTGTCATAAAAACGAGTCTCCAATCCAGAAGTTCGATTCAATCCTTATTAACGATAATGATTCTCAATAACATGATTAAAACAAGGATATTGTGCTTTGTCAATCCTTTTGGAAAGCAAAAACCCCTCATTCTCACAAATGAAGTGAAAACGAAGGGCAGTAAAATGAATAGGAACCCAGGTAACCGTCTATCGTATCAGCGTTGTATTTGGCTGCTGTTTATACGGCATTACGATTTGTGTACAACAAATAAATAAAGAACGGGGCTCCTACGGCAGAGGTAAACACACCTACAGGGATATCCAAAGGGAGAAAAAAGGTGCGGCCAACGAGATCGGCAACGACGACAATGATCGCTCCCAGCAGCGCAGAGACAGGCAGAATACTGCCGAAGCTGGTTCCGACCAGCTTGCGAGCCATATGTGGGGCCAGCAGTCCAACAAACCCGATACCACCGCCCACGGAAACGGCTGATCCGGCCAAGGCAACACTTAACAGCAGCAGCACCAATCGATTGCGCTCTACATGGCTTCCAGCGCTGGCAGCGACATCGTCCCCAAGCTGCTGAATATTGACGTGCCGAGCCAGCAGGAAGGCTAATGGAATCAGAATGACAGTCCACGGCAGCAGCGTAAAAACATTTTCCCAATTGGTTCCGTATACAGATCCCGTCAGCCATAGATAGGCTTGGCCCGCATCATTTTTGGGACTGAAAATGATCATCATCGTGGTCATGGCCGACATCAGGGTGGAGACGCCTACGCCAACCAGAATAAGGCGGAACGGGGTGACTCCTTTTTTCCAGGCAAGCGCATAGAGGACAACGGCCACAACGGCTGCTCCGAGCATGGCGGATACCGGAAGCAGTCGTATACTCATCGTTTTAGCAAAGTACGTCAGAAAGACAACAGCCGCTACGGAAGCACCACCTGTCACGCCCAATATGTCTGGTGACGCCATGGGGTTACGGATCATCCCTTGCAGGATCGCGCCTGAGGATGCTAATGAAGCCCCGATCAGCAGTGCCAGCAATATGCGAGGAAGACGCAGCTTTTGAATAATCATGGTTTGATCCTCAGCGCCTATCCCCAATACACTGCGAATGACATCAAGGGGCTGGATATACATCTCTCCAAGTCCTGTACTGACCACAAATGCGGTCGCGCATACAATGAGCAGCGCTGCAATGACGAGCACGGTTCTCTTATGAATTAAAAAGGATATACGCCCGCGGACAGAACGGATGGGGATATAAGGCTTCATGTTTTGGCAATCCCCTTTCGAGCCATATAGATAAAGAACGGAGCTCCGATCATAGCGGTCATAACACCAACCGGCATTTCTTCAGGAATCATAATAAAGCGGGCGCCCAGATCGGCCAAAATCAGCAAAATCGCACCGAGCAGCGCACAATAGGGAATGACCCAGCGATAATCCATGCCAACGAAAAACCGGGATATATGCGGAATGACAATGCCGATAAAACCGATGGGTCCGGCGACAGAAACGGAGCTGCCAGCGAGAACGACAATGATGATCGCGGCCACCGTCTTGATCACAACTGTACGCTGTCCAAGGCTCTTGGCGGTATCCTCACCCATCAGCAGTAAATTGACATCGCGTGCAATGACACAAGCGGCCAGCCAGCATACGATCATATAAGGAAGCACAGCAAGCAGCATGTCCGGTGAGCGTCCGGCGATGGATCCGGTTAACCAGAATAATACGCTGCTCAGTACTTGTTTGTTGACGACCAGCATCGCTTGTGTCAATGAAGAGAATAAAGCTGTCATCGCCGAACCGGCCAAAATAATTTTGATAGGCGTTAAGCCATCTCTTCCCATGGAGCCGAGCACGTACACAGCTGCTGCAGCGACAGCAGCTCCCAGGAATGAGATCCACATCAAAACGGAAAGCGAGGAGACGGATAGTACCGTTGCTGCGAATACGATGAAAAAAGTAGCCCCTGCATTCACACCAAGCACACTTGGCGCTGCAAGCGGATTGCGGGTTAATGCCTGCATCAGGGCTCCGGCAATAGCCAGACTGGCCCCGATGGCTGCTGCGATGAATGCCCGTGGCATGCGTGTCGTATGTATAATCACCTGTTCACGCACGGCTTCATCGTAATGCATGAGCGTTTGCCAAGCGGTGGCGAAACGGAAATTGGTAGCTCCAAACATAATGCTTGAGATTAGGCAAACCAGCAATAGTAAAGCGGCTGCGACCAATCCCGATACTCTCCAAAGATTAGCAGTCATGGATATCCTCCAGAAATGTCCTGATGATGCATAAGAGAGAATGAGCCCAAGGCTCATTCTCCTATGCGTTACTTCTATTCCATTAAAAATGATGAGATGAAGCTGAATCGTTTCTATTTGATCTCAAAATATTTATAAAGATCATCCAACAGCGATTTGGCTGCCATACTGCCTGCACCCAGATTCCATGTCACTACATCAACTTTAAAGTATTTACCGTTCTTGACACCCTTAAGGTCTTTCCAGAGAGGATGGGAGGTCCATTCCGATTGAGTCTTTCTTGCATTTGATCCATCATCCACCTGAGACGTGATATCAAAGATATAGTCGCCGTCCAGCTGTGGCATTTGCTCCTTGGAGGTCAGATTGATCACGGTTTTACCCTCAGCCTGCTGTGCCTTTGGTCTTGGCAATCCGAGCTCCTTGAAGATGGTGCCTGCAAAGCCGGTTGAGTAAATCCGAGCACTGCCATCCCGCTCGAAGCGAATAATCGATACTTCGGATTTGCCGATTCGATCTCCCATTTTTTGCTTAAATGTAGCGACTCCTGTATCCCATTCCTTGATGATTTTTGCTGCTTCATCCTGCTTATTCAAGGCTTCCGCAGCAATGTTCAGGTTTTCCTTCCAGGAAAATAAATCTCCCACAATGATGGTCGGTGCTATGGAATTAAGCTGTGGATATATTTTCTCATTCCTGGTCTTTTGCCCGATGATCAGGTCAGGCTTAAGAGCGATAATGGCTTCGATATTCGGCTGCAATTCATCACCGAGGTTTTTAACTCCATCCATCTTCGAACCCAAATACTTGTACCACGGTTTTTCATCCCACGATTCTACCGCGCCTACTGGCTTCACGTTTAAAGCAGTAGTGATGTCCACCATGCCGCTGAATAGGACAACAACGCGTTCAGGTACCTTTTTCAAGGTAGTGGTTCCCATAGTGTGGGTAATGGTTTTGTCATAAGCAGCGGCTGGCTTGGATGACGCTGCATCCTTTCCGGACGTAGTGCCAGTGGCTGCGCCTGTAGGCGCAGCTGGGCTCGATCCGCAACCAGCGGCAAACAATAATACAACGAATGCTAATAATAAGTGCAGCTGTTTCATTGGTGTTCCCCCTTGTTAAACTTTTGTTGCAAGCTTACAGCTTGTCATGTATGGTCAGAAATTGCTGGGCATCCTTGCGCGGACGCGGTGGAGGGATGAGCTCCGGATAGCCTATGTGCAGCAAGCCGACGATTTTCTCGCCTGGCTGCACCCCTACCGTTTCCCGAAAGCCAGGGTGGTAATTAAAGTTATTCGTCTTCCAGACGACGCCAAGTCCTTGTTCCCATGCGGCAAGCTGAAAGGTCTGTATCCAGGCGCTAGCGGCTGCATAATCCTCATCCCATTGCTTTTGCCGGGAATCCTCGTTCATTACTACAATCAAGTGCATGGGCACATGCAGAAAATAATCCATTTTCTTTTGAGCATACTTAACCCGATCTTCAGCACTATAGGTATCGACCATAGCTTTGGCCAGTGTGTCACGTGCTTCTTCCATATAAAGAATAAATCTCCACGGCTCCCGGACTCCATGAGTCGGTGCCCAGGCAGCGACATTCAGCAGCTCGATCAGCAGCTCCTTAGAAACAGGGTCGCTTTTGAACTGACGAATCGAGCGTCGCGATTTTATCAAATCAGCCATTGCGCCTGTACTTTGTGTATGTACTGATTCCATGACTTGGTAGCCTCCTTTTACTGCTCTATAATTGATAATGATTATCATTAGTCCTTATCCATCATAAAGATGATTTTAGTGATTGTACATATCTTAATTTGCCTGATTGGCTGGATTATTTTGTCCTGACAAACGAACAAAAAAAGAACCCATAGGGATGGGCTCCTTAGGTTAAGTCTATAGGCTGGCATGAGGGGATGGGCGAAACGGGTGCAAGAACATTTTGGGAATCGCCGTTTCGAAGCGAAGCAGCTCCCCCTTGGTCGGATGTATAAAGGCTAGAACGCGCGCGTGCAAACCAAGCCGGTTAATGATTTTCGACTTGGAGCCATACTTCTTATCACCGACCACAGGATGCCCGATATCCTCCATATGAACACGAATCTGATTTTTGCGTCCTGTTTCCAGATGAATATCCAACAAAGAAAAATTTCCGTTTGTTTGGACCAAGCGGTAATGGGTTATCGCTTGTTGTCCATCATTGGGGTACTGGCTGGAGTACATCTTAAGTGTGCTGCTTTCTTTGAGCCATGAGGTGATCGTACCTTCAATTTTTCGCACCTTGCCTTCAACCAGAGCTGTGTAGGAGCGCTCCTTGACCATGTCCTGCCATGCATTTTGCAACGTTTGCTGGACTTTCTCGCTTTTGGCGAATACCATTACTCCCGAGGTGTCACGGTCCAGTCGATGAACGATGAAAATCCGGTTGCGCGGATTTTCTTCACGAACATGCATCGTAAGCTGGCGATAGGCTGTGACCTCGTCTTCCTTGTGCGTCGCTGAAACCGACAGAATACCGGAATCCTTGTTAATGACGATGAGATCCTCATCCTCATGTAAAATGGTGAGGCCTAATATAGGTGATGCCTGTGCGGATTTATCCTTGCTAATACTGACGATATGTCCGGGCTTGAGTGCAAAATTATAGGTGGTTATAGTCCGATCATTCACTGAAACCTGCCCGCGGGCCAGAATGGATTTAACTGAATTACGTCCCATATTGGAGAGATGCTCCAATAAAAAAGTCAGCAGCTCCGCAGGCTCCGCCACCTTAAAGACGATAGGCTTGGAAGGGCCCTTATGTGAAGTAGTTTGCTTACTGGAAATATTGGCTTTGTTAGCTGGGCGTGGATTTCGATTTGCGCCTCGATTGGCCTTGGGTGGTTTACTCATTAGGTAGTTGTCGCTCCGATTCATTGGTTTGTTCCTATACTATACCATGTTCGGGAAGGCGGGAGAAGGTCGATGCAGGAAAAAGAGCGATTCGGAATAGAACATCAGTAGTTTAGGGAAGCGCAGAATGTCATCATTTAATGTACACCTTTACAGATGTGCAGCTGCAGTCGACTTTTTTGTGCGATCGACTGAAGGTGCAATAAATTTTATGACAATTTCATCCAGGACGTCGCACACGGATGCTCTTAAGGGTGTATGTCTGGGTCTGGGCAGCCATGGTTTAATTGCGTTATAATATAAAGCAGCTGTCGCCTACCCATGGAGGTATTACCGTGAATGTTGCATGTATAGGCTCTGAACGTGGCAGGACATCTGAGTAAGCAGCTGTAGGACGCAACCGATCAAAGACACCTGCTACAAGCGTCTTTTGTTCCTGAAAACAAATGAAGTGAGGGCTTGGCTTGAAAAACAATCTGTTTTATCGCATCCTGCTGTCGTATACCCCTATTTTTTTTGTTGTGATCTCGACGCTTATCGTTATTTTTTATATCAAAATCAATACGGAATCCCAAAATCAAATCAAACAGACAAATGAGGTTCTCGCCGGGCATATTAGCCGCACGATGGACTCGTCTTTGAAGCTGACCGAATATGTGATCCTTAACCAGCTGCTGACGGATGAGAAAATCAAGATGTTTTACAATGCCAAGGTTGAAATCACGCCCTTCCTTGCCTATGAAATTTCCAAGAAATTGAACGATATCTCCAGTATGTTTCCTTATCTGAACGATGTGTATGTGTATAACAAGACGACCAGTGAAATCATTACGAAAAATACCGTGTATATGAAAGACCAATTTTTGGATAAAGCGTTTATCGAAAAGATTCAAAGGGAGCCGCTTTCCTATCGCTGGACCGCTCCAAGACCTTATAAAGAATTTCAGGATACCAATACAACCGATGTCGTCACGTTATCCCAAAAGGTGCCGCTCTCCTTAACCGACCAGGGAATACTTGTAGCCAATGTAAGGGTCAGCAATATTAAGAACATGATTGAAGAATCGACCGATGCCACGATGAATAATGTGCTATTGCTGGATGCGGACAACAAACCTTTTTTCAGCCAAAAGCCTGTTAGCTTATCAGAAAGCTCCTTATTTAAAGAAAAGTCGGCCTACACCGGCTGGACCACCGTTACTGGACTGAAGGATTCGACCTCTTTGCACGCACTATTCCTTTTTTCGGATGCGTGGACTATTGTTGGAATTCTAACGATTATGATCGGGATTGCATGGTTAACGTATGTCACTCATCGTAACTATAAGCCTATCCAATCGATTATTAACAAAATCGATTCATTTTCGCTGCAAATGAACAAGAAAATAGGCGGCAGCAAGCCTGAGGAATTTAATTTTATTCTCACCGCGTTGGATAAGCTGATTGAGCAATCCAATGATTATGAGAAGCAGCATAAGGATGATTTGGTGCACCGCCGCAAGCTTTTTTTCCGGGATCTGGTTGATGGGACGAGGGCTGTTTCCGCGGAATATTGGAAGGCAGAGATGGAACGACTGGACCTGCCCTATGACTATATGAGCATGGCCGTAGTTATTGTAGAGCTGGATAAATACAAGGATTTTACGACGAATTACTCTTACCGCGACCAGCAGCTGTTCAAGTATGTGCTGAGCAACGTCATTGGGGAGATTTCGGCCGATTCGCCTGTATATATATGGAATGAATGGAGAGAAGCGAATCAATTGTGCTGCATCTGCTTGATGCAAGAGACAGGTAATTCCGGCAAGAATACCCGCTTAATTGAGATTTATGATGCCCTCAGAGTGTGGGTAGAGCATAATTTGCAGTTCACGATCTCTGTTGGCTTGGGTGAGGAGGTGCATAATGCCGCTGATATTGCCTTGTCTTATGAGAAGGCGCATGAAGCACTCAACTACAAATCCTCTTTGGGTTCCAATCGGATTATTGGGCATTGGGAGGTTGGACTGTCCCTGCGAGGTGATATTTATCCCTTCATGCAAATGACGCAAGCACTGGTACAGCAGTTTAAAATGGGCGATGATTGGAAGCCGCTGCTCACCGGTCTGTTCGGACGATTAAAGGAGCTTGTCATCTCCAATGAGGAAACCCAAAATATTTTAAATTATATGGTGTTTCATTTTCACAAGGAATTGCAAAAAATCGAAGAAGCCTCCACCGAATTTCAGATGGCAGATATCGTTTCTGAGATGAGCCGGGTTATTGAGCAGATAGATACCTTGGAAGAAATAGAAATTCAGCTTACCCTGCTATTGGACCGATTACACACGGCTCTTATTCGGTGGCAGGAGGAGCATTCGAATCATGCATTGATTGTCAGGATAAAGGATTATATCAATGTCAATTACACCAGCTCGGAATTGTCGTTGCAGCATCTGAGCGATAAGTTTGGTTTAAGCCCCCGATATGTCAGCAAGCTGTTCAAGGATGCGTATGGCGAAAAATTCGTGGACTATGTAACCTCGATCCGTATGGACAAGGCCAAGGAGCATTTGATTCAATCGACCGAGTCGGTACAGGAAATTGCTGAGCGTGTAGGTTATACCACCGATATCTCATTCATTCGTACCTTTAAACGAATTGTAGGGCAAACACCAGGAGAGTTCCGTAAATCATCCGGCTTAAGCTGACCAATGAACAAAATTGTATGTTAGCGAAAAAGGTTTATCCCGCTTCCGAGCGGGATTTTTTGCGTTCGTGTACGAAACGTTAGCGAGGGGAAACATGCATGTTGATGAGCCTGCCCATTCCATCATATAGTTCACTCAAGCGTTAAACAAGCAAGCTAATTAACTGACTTAACAAGGAACGGAGTGAACAAAGATGATGATTACGAAGAAACTATGGAGGCGCAATGTCGCGTTATACATGATGTTTCTTCCCGTGCTGCTGTTTTTTCTGGTATTCAAATATGCGCCGATGTTTGGATTCATTATTGCCTTTAAGGATTACAACTTTATGGGCGGTATCCTGAATAGTCCATGGGTGGGGCTCAAGCATTTCAATGCGATCTTCCATAATCCCCAAACCTTGCGGATCATTAAGAACACTGTAGTACTCAGCCTGCTGAATGTGGTAGTTGGCTTTCCTTTTCCGATCATCCTGGCGCTGCTTCTTAATGAAGCAAGGAAGATGTGGTTCAAGAGAGTGGTGCAAACCCTTGTTTATTTGCCGCATTTTTTCTCCTGGGTCATTGTGGGTGGCATTGTACTCACTGTCTTCTCCCAGCAGAATGGTGTTGTTAACCATTTTGTACAGCAAATTACGGGAGCGCCCTTCCCCTTTCTGTATGTGGAGGGCTCGTGGATTGCGATCTTCGTCAGCTCCGGCATCTGGAAGGAAGCTGGCTTCAGCGCCATTATTTATTTGGCTGCCCTGACCAGCATTGATCCTTCCCTCTATGAGGCAGCCAAGCTGGACGGTGCAGGCAAGTGGAAGCAAATTGTACATGTGACGATACCCGGCATCAGCTCGACGATCATGATCCTTTTTATATTGGCGATGGGTCGGGTGATGGAGGTTGGCTTCGATCAAGTATATATGCTGCAAAATTCAACAGTTACGAGTGTCTCCGAGGTCATAAGCACTTATATGTATAAGGTGGGCTTGATGGGTGCACAGTTCAGCCTGTCCACGGCACTTGGACTCTTTGAGTCGATGGTAGGATTACTGCTAATACTGAGTGTGAATGGCATCGCTCGGAAATATGACAAGGGCCTATGGTAGGAGGAACCAAGCATGAGAGATACATGGGGTGAACGGATTTTTTATGGATTTAATTATATCGTCTTGACCTTGGTGGCGCTAAGCTGCCTGCTGCCGCTGCTTTATTTGCTCTCTGTATCCTTAAGTGATTCACAGGCAGTGGCTTCTGGAAGCGTAACCTTATATCCGATTGGATGGTCGATCGAATCATTTCGCGCCTTATTCACAGGTACCAACATCAAAGGAGCATTCCAGAACAGCGTCATGCTGACACTGGTTGGTGTCGTGCTTAGCATGGTGTTTACGATTGCCGCAGCTTTTCCGCTGTCCCGGCGATATTTTATCGGAGCCCGCTTTTTCACACTCTTTATCGTGTTTACGATGATGTTCGGCGGTGGATTAATCCCAACCTACCTGATTGTCAAAGGTTTAGGGCTCATCAACACATATGGGGCGATCTGGTTTACAGGCTTGATCAGTGTTTATAACATGCTGGTGATGATGACTTTTTTCAAAAACATTCCCGGGGAGCTGGATGAGGCTGCACAAATAGATGGCTGCGGAGAATGGGGATATCTGTTCAAGGTTGTGTTGCCTTTGTCCGTACCAGTGCTTGCCGCGTTGAGCTTATTTTATGGAGTGGGTTATTGGAATGCCTTCTTCAATGTGTTGATCTATATCAACGATACGAGCAAATACAACATGGCCGTGCTTGTCCAACAGATGGTGCAAAGCCAATCCCTAATGGCTGAGCTGAACCAAAGCAGCTCCTCCGACCAAATGATGCTTACCCCCGAAGCCATCAAGGCTTCCGGTATTATAACGATGGTATTTCCGATGCTGGTCGTGTACCCGTTTGTGCAAAAATATTTTGTGAAGGGGATTATGCTGGGTGCCATCAAGGGATAAGGCTGATCAATAAATTGGCAACCTTTATTTTAGGGAGGTGGTTGGGAAGCTTTGCGGGGTTGGATCTGTTAAAATCTGAATGTTAACTATTCTGGAGGGTTGAATCGATGAATCATCTTAAAAAGAAGAAAACCATGGTGCTCAGCTTCACACTTATAGTCGCTCTGGCGGGAATATTGGCTGCATGCTCAAAGGATGAGGCCGCCAAAGGGACGCCCACCGCTGCCAAAGAAGAGGCAACTGCCAAACGCGGGCAGCTTACAGCCACCTTCTATGACCGGGGAACCGTACCGCAGCAGGTTGGGAATGTCGAGAAAAACAATTGGACGCAATATGTTAATGAGAAGGGCCCTGTAGATGTGAAGTTCGTTCCGATTCCGCGGGGAGAATCCGTGCAGAAGCTAAATGTTCTGTTTGCTTCCGGGTCAGCGCCAGATATCATTCATGAGTTCGATTCCCCTTTTCGTAATCAGCTCTATGCCACGAAGCAGGTACTGCCGATTGATGATTTAATTGAAAAAAACAGCACCGTCTATAAAAAATTACTGCAAAAATACCCGGAATTGAAAAAAGCCGCCACCAAGCCGGATGGCAAAATGTATGAGTTCGGCCGTGTACAGCGTTTAGTTGGCTTTCAGGCACTATTTATTCGCAATGATTGGCTTAAAAAGCTGAATCTCAAGGTGCCGCAAACGACGGAGGAATTGCTTCAGGTCGCGAAGGCTTTTGCCGAAATGGACCCCGATGGCAATGGGAAAAAGGATACCTACGGGATCGCCTTGAGCTCGGAAACTGGCGGCGCTGTGGATGCCATGTTCCAGAACTTCACTTGGGTAATCGATAATGACAAGCTGATCAAGGACTGGGAACGTGCAGAAACTGCGCTCGCTTTCAAGAAACAGATCTATGACAGCGGTTTGACAGACAAGGATTTTCTGGCGGATAAGAACGGACAAAAGTCGATTCAGGATTGGGTAAGCGGAAAAACCGGTATTTTCGTGGGCAGAACAATTGATACCGTTAATTTCAAAACCTATTACGAGCCTTTGAAGAAAAATGTCCCTACGGCAGAAGTGATTGCGATAAAACTGCCGCAGAGTAAATTCGGGCGTTTTGCCGTTGGCCTCAACAACCCTGTGCAAATGACGACGATGATCAATTCGACCACGAAGGATCCGGTTGCCGCTATCAAATACGTCGATTTTATGGCTTCCGATGAAGCGGCCAAAGCATTCCGCTATGGCTTCGAAAATGTCCATTACACAGTTGGGCCAAATGGATGCCCGGTTCAAAAGGATCCGGAAAAGTATAAAATGGAAATTTCCTGGAATGTGGATTTCCAGCTGCTGATGCAACAGATTGAAATGGGCGATTGTGCACAGGTAGAAGCTCAGCTCAACCAGGATGTGCCTTTGGAGAAGGAATTCATTGAATTGGTTAAGCAAAATAATGAAGCCAATATGGCTTCGGATGTGCAATATGGACGTGTAACAGCAGCGGAGCATTTCCCATCACTGCCGAGCGACCTGCAATTGATTTTAACCAATACGGCTCAAATCACGGATATTTATAACAAGGCTATTGTTTCCGGCAGTAATTATACGGTTGAGCAAGCGATGAAGGATGCCCGCAAAGCATGGGGAGATCTTGGCGGCAAGCAGCTAGAGGATTATTATGGCAAATGGTATTCCGAGCAAAAGGACAAAGCGTTTTTGGCGGCAGATATGATGAAATTTATGAAGAAGTAAGGAGGAAATAAGCATGATGCATTATGCAGACACATCAAGAGGGAGACATTATTCGAAGGATCCCGCAGTCGTGAAATATGCCGGACGCTATTGGATGTATTATTCCATACCTCCTCACCGGGATGGACGGGAGCCGGATGGCTGGGCAATCGGCATTGCGGCGAGCGACGATTTGAAGATGTGGGAGCGCGTCGGTGAAATGGCAGCGGAGCAGGCCTATGAGGCTAATGGCTTTTGCGCCCCAGGAGCTATTGTATTGGACGGGGCGATCCATCTGTTTTATCAGACCTATGGCAACGGTCCAAAGGACGCGATTTGCCATGCTGTATCGCATGACGGAATCCACTTTGAGCGAAATCGGACGAATCCGATCTTCTCGCCTACGGGTGACTGGAACAATGGCCGTGCTATTGATGCTGATGTCATTGTTCATGAGGATAAGCTGTTCCTATACTTTGCCACACGAGATCCATTAGGCGAGATTCAAATGCAGGGCGTAGCAACGGCTTCCCTCGACTCTGGCTTTGGAGCCGGGGCCTGGACGCAGCGCTGCGAGGAATCGATCCTGAGACCTACGCTCCCGTGGGAAGGCCAATGTATTGAAGCGGCCGCGATGTGCAAGCGCGATGGCAAGCTGCTTATGTTCTATGCAGGGGCCTATAACAATTGTCCCCAGCAAATAGGATGCGCCATCAGCGAGGATGGGATACGCTTTGAAAGGCTGTTCACAGAGCCTTTGCTTCCGAATGGCGAGCCAGGCAGCTGGAATTCCAGTGAATCCGGGCATCCGTTCCTCTTTGAGGATGAGGATCAACGAACTTATCTTTTTTATCAGGGAAATAACGATAATGGTAAAACCTGGTATTTATCCTTTGTGGAAATTGGATGGGAAGATAACGGCTTCATTCCGTTTATAAAAAGATGAGTTCATAGCCACCAAGAGTGGACTTTACAGAAAGCATCACTCCGTGCAAAGATACTGGCGCTAAGCAAAACAACATGGTCCCATTGACGAAAACCCGGTGCTGAGGCATCGGGTTTTCTGTTGGCTACAGCTGGGAGAACCTGCGGTATTGTGAAGCGGTCATTCCTTCCCTCTCGCGGAACACCCTGCTGAAATAATGCAAATCGTCAAAGCCTGCTTCCCGCGCGACAGTCTCGATCTTCTCATCCGTCTCACGCAGCAGCCGCTTGGCCTCACGATGCCTTACCGCATTCAAATATTTGAGTGGGCCGACGCCCATCATATCCTTAAACAGCTTTCCCATATAATCCTCGTGCACATTCAAGTACTTGGCCATGTCCGCATTTGTCCATTTCATCCGGTATCCGGTTTCCAGCTTATTGGCAAGCTCGACTAGCAGTTGCTCGTACTTCGGATGAACCGTTCTGGTGCTGCGTGACTGGAGCCTTACCAGCTTGGCAAACAAATGCAGCAGCAAGCCTCTGCATGCATATTCAAAGCCCGTCTTGCGCTCATTCCATTCGTCGATAATGGCTTCCATGAGAGCCACAACAACCGGAGGCGGGGAAAGCAGCTCGAACGTAAACAAAGGCTCACCGTTCAGCACGGGCATCTTACAGAAGGGATGCTCAGGCGGCCTGAGCTCATTTACGATAATATCCTCATCCGCTTTGACCTTCAGCTCCCCGAAGAAATCATAATGGAGGCCGAGCAGCTGCACGTAGGGATCGGTTATAATCTCGATTTCATGCATCATGCCTGGCGGCTGCAGCAGCAAGTGACCGGCAGTCACGGAAATGCTGGTATCCGCTTGGCCGGAATACACTCGCAGTTCACCCTGAACCACATATAGCAGCTCAAAATCATAGGTGCGCCGCCTCCAATCGAACTTGGGAGAACGCTGATGCCGCTGGGCCCAGTGGACAGTTGGAGAAAGCTCCTCCCATGTGGCGATTCGTTGGGTAGCGTGAAGCGCCGGTTCGTTCAATCGGTATCCCTCCTTTCGATCATAAAAAGCAAATACCTATATCGGAAAAGTCCAAAATTTACTCTCTTTTGTGGAAATCATATTTGTTTTGACCATGGTATCATAGCCTTATAACCTATGACAAGGAGAGAAAATATGAGCGAAACTATGCAAAACGATGATCATAACGAAGCCTATACTCTAACTGAAGAGCAATTAAATGCATACCTGAAGGACGGACATATCATGGTTAGGGGCTTGGCCAGCGAAGCGTTGGTCAATCACTACCGTCCTCTGATTACTGAGGAAGTGAAAAGGCTCAATCGGGAAACACGTCCGTTGGAGGAACGAGACACGTATGGCAAGGCATTCCTGCAGATTCAAAATCTCTGGGAGTTCAGCGAGATGGTAAAACCGTTTGTTTTTGCCAGGCGCTTCGCCAAGGTAGCCGCTGAGCTGATGGGTGTTCGCGGTGTAAGGATGTATCATGACCAGGCGCTGTTTAAAGAGCCGGGCGGCGGTCATACCCCCTGGCATCAAGATCAAATCTATTGGCCGGTTGACACCGACAATACGGTTACGCTTTGGATGCCGCTTGTCAATATTCCCATGGAGGTCGGCTCCATGACCTTCGTATCCGGATCGCATAAGCATGGCTATATCAGCAAAATGGAAATATCCGATCAATCCCACAAAACCTTGAAGGATTATATTGAAAAAGAGCAGTTGCCGCAGATCTGCTATGGTGCCATGCAAGCAGGTGATGCAACGTTTCATGCAGGCTGGACGCTTCATAGCGCTCCGGGGAATCCAACGCCAAGCACCAGGGAAGTCATGACGATCATCTACGTGGCAGATGAAACTCGCGTTCTGGAGCCTGACACCAACGCACGTTGGAAGGATTTGAGCAAATGGATGCCGGGGCTCCAGCCCGGAGATCTGATCAACAGCCCGCTTAATCCGCTTATGTACCGTGAAGATAATTAATAAGGCTTAATAAAACCACAGACCTGCTTCTTTGACCGCTGTCAGAAGCAGGCCCTTTTGTATGAACATGAGTGATAGATAAGCGAACAATCTTTCATTCCACTGCCGAAAGCAGGTAGATATAATGAAGGCCAAGAACCTTGGCCAAGAACCTTTGAAATGAGGAAATCCACATGTTCAACAACAAAACTCCGCAAACCTACTGTAATCCTTTGGTCATTCCGGATTACCCGCGCGGAGGCGAGAGCTATAACCCTGAGCAGCGCGACTTTCGGGAGTTGGCAGATCCATCGGTTATTTTTTACGATAATAAATGGTATTTGTATCCCACCTGTGGCATGGCTTATGTCAGTGAGGACTTTGTGACCTGGACCTTTCACCGAATCGAGCCGTACTTTATGTTCGCGCCAACCGTTGCCGTGCACAACAACCGCTTCTATCTCGTTGGCAATCTGACCCCGCTTTATGTGGCTGACGATCCACTCGGTCCCTTCACAGAGCTGGGCTCATTTCGAACTGTTGCAGGCGAACCGTTACAAGTGCTTGACCCGATGATTTTCCCGGATGATGACGGGCGGCTTTATTTGTACTGGGGGCTTAGCGACCCTGGGATTTTCGGTGCTGAGCTTGACCCAGCCGACCCTTGCCAGTTGCTTACAGAGCCGAGGTTCCTGTTTGCCTTTAATCCGGAGCATGAATGGGAGCGGTTTGGTGAATGGAACGAAAACAAGTATACCAGTAGCATTGAAGGCCCCTGGATGGCAAAAGTGAATGGCGTGTACTACCTTACTTACTGTGGTCCGGGTACTGTATACAGCACCTACGCAATGGGAACCTACACATGTAGCTATCCATTAGGTGAGTTCACGTATGCCGCCCGAAATCCGATTCTAAGCAATAAGCACGGTCTAATCAAAGGTCCCGGACATGGCTGTATTGTAGCCGGACCTGGGGAAACGCTATGGGCTTTTTATACGATATGTGTTTGCTATGAGCATAAATTCGAGAGGCGTATTGGGGTCGATCCTGCCGGAATTGACGAGAACGGCAATCTTTATGTGCTTGGCCCCTCCGAAATTCCTCAGCATGCACCTGGTGTACTGCCGAGTCCGCAACTGAACAACAATACAGGCTGGCTGCCACTCACCTTCTGCAACCCACGGCAAGCCACGAGCTGCGTGGAAGGGCGCAATCCCGTCTATGCTTTCGACGATAGTCTGCTCACCTGGTGGCAGCCCTCCCCAGAGGATAGAGAGCGGGAATTGACCGTGGATTTCCGCGCTTTGTTTGAAGTTAGAGCATTTCGCATCATGTGGCGGGACGTGCAACTGGATTATGACAACGACCTCTTGCCTGGTCCTTTTGGATACATCATCGAGGTGTTGGCAGAGTTACCGCCAGAGCAATCGGTAGAGCAACCTCCAAAGCAGCCCCTACACTGGGTCCCGGTTATTGATAAAAGCGACAATGATACCGATTTGTTGATTGATTATTTGGAAATCGCAGGTATTCAGGCGCGTTCTGCACGATTAAAAATTATCAGCACCCCACCGGGCATCGAGCCCGGAGTTGTCAATTTCACAGCATTTGGAACGGCGTTTTCGAAATAGTAAGCAAAGAGTGAACATAAGTGATGGATAAGTGAACAATCCTTCATTCTCTTAGCAGGAATGGGTAGCTATAATTAATCCTGCAAACACAATTTGGGAGGTCGACTATACCATGTTTAAGCTGAAGAAATCGGGGATTACGCTGGTCATGTCTGTATTGCTGGTGTTTACGAGCGCTTGCGCTTCTACCAAGGAGGGCTCTAGCGGAAGTACGGCTCCGGAAAAAACAGAAATCAAAACCGAAGCCAAGGAATTGACGGTAGCCTGGTGGGGGACGCAAACCCGCCATGATTTAACCCTGAAGGTCATTGATTTGTTCCAGAAAAAGTATCCGAACGTCAAGGTAAATACGCAATATCAAGCGATTGACGGGTATACCGATAAAATCAATGTACAATTCTCGGCGGGAAATGCTCCGGATGTTATTCAATTCGGAGGAGACCTCCCTGAGTTTGTACGTAAGGGAGTGGTTCTGAACCTGGATCCATATGTAGGAAAAGCATTAAATGTGACAGATATCGATAAAACGATGAACGATTCCGCCAAATTCGATGGTAAGTTATATGGGGTTGCGCTTGGCGCCAATGCCCGGGGAATTGTTGTCAATAATACGCTGCTTCAGAAATATGGTCTGGCTGTGCCGGGAAATGATTGGACCTGGGAGGATTTGAAAAAGCTTGGCATTCAATTCTCGGCAGCAGCGGGCAATAATGCTTACTTGCTCAAAGGTTTTGACAGCGATCTGAACGGGCTGGAATATTTCCTGAACCAGAGAGGAAAATCGATTCATAATAATGGTGTTATCGGCTTCACGAAGCAGGATATTTTGGAATGGTTTTCACTTTTTGATGACCTTCGTAAAAATAAAGTCATCCCTCCTTCCGACTTCCAAACGGCCGAGCCCAAGGAAATCGAAAGATCCTATCTGGCAACCGGGAAAATTGCGATGGCTCATATCCCGAGCAACACTATAGTCGGCTATCAGGCAGCAACGAAGGACCAATTGACACTGCTGGATTACCCGCACGGAGCAAAGGGCGGCGGTGTGCCGCTTCGTCCAAGCATGTATATGGCGGGTTATGCCAAAACCAAGAACCCCGAGGAAGTGGCTGCTTTCCTGAACTTCATGGTGAACGATCCGGAAGCAACCGCCATTCTGGGCAGCGAGCGCGGCATTCCTGTTACTGCCAAGGTTCGTGACCAAGCGAAAAAGAGTGTAGGACCAGCGGACAAGCTCGTATACGATTACGTGGATTATATCGGTAAAACCTCTACCTTCGCCTATACACCGGATTTGCCGGGAGCAAGCGAAACCTCTAAGTTGTTCCAGGTTACAAGCGATAAAATCGGCTTTAACCAACTGACAGTGGAAAAAGCAGTAGATGAGTTTTGGGTGGAGCTGGATAAGATTCTCAAGAAATATGTGAAATAACAGCAATTCAATGCGGATGGGAGCCATTGACATGGCTCCCGCCTTTTTAAAGGAGTGCAAACATGATGTCCAAGCGCATTACCCCCATCAGGGGAAAATGGAAGAGCAATCAGGCAGGCTATTTATTTCTTCTGCCGTGGCTTATCGGTTTTTTTGGACTTACTCTTATCCCGATGCTCAGCTCCTTGTATTTATCCTTTACTTCCTATGATCTCCTGACACCGTCACAATGGATCGGGTTGGATAACTATAAGCATATTTTCATGGCCGACAAGTCCTTGGTCGATTCGATTCAAACTACCTCTCTTTTTGTCATCCTATCGGTACCGGCCAAATTGAGCTTCGCTCTGATCGTGGCGATTATTTTGAATAAACAAATTGCGGCCGTAAAGCTCTACCGTACAGTGTTCTATATTCCATCATTGCTTGGAGGCAGTGTGGCGGTCTCTATCCTGTGGAAAAAAATCTTTGATGGCGATGGACTTGTCAACCAACTGCTGGCGCTTGCCGATATCAAAGGAGCGGCATGGATCTCTCATCCGAGCTATGCGATTTATACATTGGTTGCCTTAATGACCTGGCAGTTCGGCTCCTCGATGGTTATTTTTCTTGCCGGACTGAAGCAAATTCCTGCCGAATTGTATGAAGCTTCCGCAGTGGATGGCGCAGGCTTAATCCGGCAATTTTTCCGGATCACCATTCCGCTGTTATCACCCGTTATTTTTTTTAATCTGATTTTGCAGTTTATTCATACCTTCCAAACGTTCACACCGGCTTTTATTATTAGCGGGGGAACGGGCGGCCCCATTAACTCCACCTTGCTATACACGTTGTATTTGTATATGAAGGGTTTCACCTTTTTCGAAATGGGCTATGCTTCTGCGATGGCTTGGCTTTTATTGCTCGTCATCTCAATTTTTACAGCTATTCTGTTCATCACGTCCAAATACTGGGTTCACTATGAAGATGGGGGGAGATGAATTTGGCAGCTACGTCGCGAATGCGCAAGATCAGCTTGCATATCGGCATCTCACTGATCGGAATTGTGATGCTGTATCCCGTATTATGGCTGTTATCCAGCTCACTCAAGCCGAATGCTTTGATTTTTACGGAGCCTGGCTTGTGGCCCAAGGAAATAACGTTCAACAATTATATAAAAGGCTGGTTTTCCGTCAGGAATTCCAACTTTGGCGTCTTTTTTTGGAACTCCGCCAAAATTAGCCTGATCAGCGTTCTGGCAAATGTGATTACCTGCTCGATGGCTGCTTATGCATTTGCCCGGATTGATTTTTCACTGAAAAAGCTTTGGTTTTCCCTGCTATTGTTAACCCTTATGCTTCCCGAGCAGGTAACATTAATTCCCAAATACATTCTTTTTCATGAGCTGGGCTGGATTAATTCGATTCTGCCACTGATCGCGCCCAAGTTTCTCGCGGTTGAATCGTTTTTTGTATTCCTGATGATTCAATTTATTCGGGGACTGCCCAAGGAACTCGACGAGAGCGCGACCATTGACGGTTGTGGTTATACTGGCATTTATCTAAGAATTATTCTTCCTTTAGCGGTGCCCGCCTTGATTACGACAGCCTTGTTCACATTTATCTGGACGTGGGATGATTTCTTTGGTCCTCTGCTCTACTTGAACTCTTTACAGCAATTTACCGTTCCGCTCGGCCTGCGGTTGTTTCTGGACTCCGAGGGGCAATCCAACTGGGGAGGGCTTTTCGCGATGTCAGCTCTATCGCTGCTGCCTGTGGTCATCGTATTTTTCTCCAGCCAAAAATATTTTGTTGAAGGTATCGCCACGACCGGCATTAAGGGATAACCAGACGCTGTGTCAGGTATGATATGGTAAAATGAGGCTAGATTATGTAAAAGGGGGCCCTCTATGAAAATACGCAGCTTGTCGCTCATCATGGTACTTTGCTTTGTAGGGGTAAACGCTCTTTTTCTTACAGCAGTCAGTGTTTTTTCATATCGTATCTACTCGCAGATTACGTACGAGGAGGTCAGTGATGGCAGGCTTGCCTTGTTGAATGAAACCGTAAATCAGGTGTCGACCTATATGAAAGGGATCAGCGATTATACCCTATACACGGTGTCGAATGAGTTGGTGATTTCCTCCTTGTCGGAGCAGCCGGCGTCCTCCTTTGATGCCGTTAACAAACAGAGGGTGCTGGCAGCCTTTCTCAACCAGGCCTCAGCCGTCAATAAGGATACGTATTCCCTAGAAATTTTCACAGATCGCTTCGAAGCCTTTCCCAAAAGCCCCGACACCGGCATCTTCCCCATCCAAGCGATAAGGGACCAAGACTGGTTTGCCCTGCTTGAGCAATCGGATGGCGTATGGGTTCCCAAGCACCATATTGTCAAAGACCAAATCGAGGTCGTAAGCTACGTCCATCGGATTCATAATCCCAAAGGGCAAACGACCGGATTTGTAAAAATTAATGTGCCGGCAGACAAGGTGCTGGTAAATAAGAACCGATCCAATTCACCCCATCAGCTCTTGCTGCTGGATGCTGATGGGCGAATCATTGTTACACGCACAGTCGGAGATCCTACGAATAGCTGGACCGATTTCCCGAATATCGATACCCTGCCGGAACTTACCCGACATAAAGAGCAATCAAATTATTACGAGGTTATCGAGCAACAGAGCAGCCAGTATCTGGCTATTATTTCAGCACCTAGCCAGGAGCAATGGAAATTAATGCAATTAGTGCCTGTCGATGTATTGCTAAGCAAAACAAAGCGGGTTGGCTACTACGTGACCATTGTAGGTTTAGTCGGCTTGCTGCTCTCTGTTCCGCTCGCCTTCTGGATCGTCCGCCTGATGGTCATGCCAATAAGTAAAATCATTGCCGGTATGCGAATGGTAGAAAAGGGGAATTTTGATGTCAGGGTGAAGGAATTTTCGATTGATGAATATGCCATCCTCTCCTCCAGCTTTAATAAAATGGCGTTCCGTCTGAATGAATTGCTGCAGAATCTGACGATGGAGCATAGAAAAAAGCGTGAGGCGGAGCTCCAGCTTCTGCAATCGCAAATTAAACCACATTTTCTTTACAACACGTTGGATATGATTTATTGGCGCGCTTTGGATTATAAGGCTGATGATATCGGGCTGATGATCAACCAACTGGGCAAGCTATTCCGGATTGGCTTAAGCGGCGGTCACTTGTATATTCAGCTTCGCGATGAGCTGGAGCATGTTAAATGCTACATGCGCATCCAGAAGGCCAGGTTGCAAAAGTCTATTCAATACACAGAGGATGTCCCAACCTCACTTATGGGGCATTATGTGCCCAAAATTATTTTGCAGCCATTTATCGAGAACAGCATTACCCATGGTTTCACCAAAAATGGAGCTTCCCAAATCGAGATTTTTATCGCCATTCAGTTGGTTTCCAAAGATCATTATGAATATTTGGAGGTAACCATTCAGGACAATGGGAGGGGATATCAAGGGAATTATGATTTCACATCGTTTACGGGAATTGGGATCAGAAATGTTCATGAGCGGATTCAAATTTACTGCGGAGACGAATATGGAGTGACTTTATCGGATGTCTCTGGCAACGGTAACAGCTCTGACAGCAGCATTGGCTCTGGTGATGAAGCAGTCAGTGGGGCAGTTGCCAAAATTCGCCTTCCAGTCATCCCAAACGAAAGCGCATTTGCCCTCATACTCGAAGGTCATGCTTGATCGATGGAGCTTTGCTCACAAACTTGAAGGACTTGCTTATCATAGAGGTCCTTCCCTGCCAAGAAAGGGATTGTATCCTATGTCGACAACTGATTACAAAACCGTGCTCATCGTCGATGATGATCGGCTTACGCTGGATGGGCTGCGTAAGCATGTTCCATGGAGTGAGCTCGGATTGTGCGTGCTAGGTACGGCTGAGAACGGGCTTGAGGCGCTGTCCAAAATTCGCGAAGCCGTAGTAAAACCACGTATCGTCATGACCGATATGTATATGCCTGAAATGGACGGGTTCACCTTTATTCAGGAATTGAAGAAGGAAGAGCCTGATATTCGCATCATTATTTTAAGTGGCTATGAGGAATTTGAGAATGCCAGACAGGTGATGCGGTTTGGGGTTCAGCATTTTTTGCTCAAGCCTGCCAATGTCCAAGAGATCGAATTCGTACTGCGTGAGGTCGTTCAGGAGATCGATATCGAGCAGGAAGAAAATAAGATTAAAGACACCTATATCCAGCAATTTATCGATAATTTCCCACGGATTAAAGACTCCTTTTTCCGGGAGCTGCTCGTAACTCGATATAAACGAGAGGAAATTTCACCCGAAAAGCTGCAACTGCTGGGACTGGAGCCGGATCCTCGGCTGATCGTAGCGAGTGTCCAATTGGTGCGTCCCCATTTTTTGGGACGGGATCAAGAGCGCCATTGGCAGCTTCTGAAATTTGCCGCAGGCAATATTATGAATGAAATTATAAACGATGGTATAGGTAGTTCTAGCGATTTGCTCGTGCAAACCGTCGATTTTACAGACGAAATATTCGTAGCCATCCTCATGTCAGCGCAGGAAATCGACCTGGAAGAAACAGTGGTCTCTCTCTCCTCGCGAATATTGGATAAAATTTTGCTTTATTTGAAAATATCAGCGGTTGTAGGCGTTGGCAAGCCCAAGCAAGGCCTGGATCAAATCATCGATTCATACCTCGAAAGTCAGGAGGCTCTCGAAACTGCCGAATATAATGAGCTCAATCAGGTATATAAAGCAACAGACATAGTGGAAAAAGGGAGCCTGCAGGCTTTGCATTATCCACTAACCTATATTCAACAAATCCATGAGGCACTGGACAAGCAGGATTTGGCTATGTTTCTGGAATACTGGCAATTAATTAATGAGCAATTGGATGCCCAGCGGTTGCCACTCTACATGCTGCAAACCATATATATCAGCGTGCTAAGCTCGATGCTGTTGGCGCATCGTACGGCTGATCCCGAACAGAGCACAGAATACGAAATGTCACGCATGCTGCAAGAACTGTACCAGCAGCCTACAGCTATGCTGCTTAAGCAGTGGATGGATGACTTTATCGATAGCTGGAAGGCGGGCTACGCGGCTGGTCAGCAAAGCAATTATCTGGTTAAGCAGGTCAAGGAATGGGTTTTGAAAAACTACTGTGAGCAAGTCGCCTTCCAGGAGATTGCCCAATCGCTATATGTAAGCAGAGCGTATTTGAGCCATTTGTTCAAGCGGGTAACTGGTGAAACCTTTACCCAGTATTTAATGCACTACCGCATCGATAAAGCAGCGGAGCTGCTAAGAACGAAGCAATATATGATCTACGAGGTCAGTGTGATGGTTGGATACCAGAATCCAACTTATTTCAGCCAAATTTTCAAATCCGTAGTCGGCTGCAGTCCCACCGATTATGTAAACAGGAGGAATTAACGACCATGCAAAAGCTTCCCGAGCCGTATCCCATTATGTCTGGAGACTACCCTGATCCCAGTATCGTCCGTGTTGGCAGTAATTATTATATGGTTCATACCTCTAGCTATTATGCACCAGGTTTATTAATCTGGCATTCCACTGATTTGATCCATTGGGAGCCGGTCACTTATGTAATCAAAGAGTATTTCGGTGATATTTGGGCACCAGAGTTGGTTTTTGTTGATGGCATCTTTTATTTGTATTTCCCTGCCAATGGCACTAATTATGTGACAACCTCCGTCAAACCGGAGGGACCTTGGACAGCACCGATTGATTTAAAAGTAAACGGAATCGACCCGGGGCATCTCCTGAGCCCTGATGGCAAAAGATATTTGTATGTGTCCAAGGGCTACATGACGGAGCTTGCACCCGATGGCTTATCTGTATTGGGCGAACCGCAGAAGGTGTATGAAGGCTGGACAATCCCTGAGGATTGGGACGTGGAAGGCTTTGCGCTCGAATCGCCTAAGCTTATGTACAAAGACGGCTACTACCATATGATAGCTGCGCAAGGCGGAACGGCCGGGCCCGCCACAAGCCATATGGCTGTATCCGCGCGAAGCCGCGATCCTTGGGGACCATGGGAACACTCCCCCTACAATCCGGTTATCCATACGTATAGCCGCACGGAGAGATGGTGGAGCCAGGGGCATGGCACCTTGATTGATACACCGGATGGACAATGGTGGATCGTCTATCATGCCTACGAGCAAGGGTACCATACTCTCGGGCGCCCTACACTTATTCAGCCAGTGGAATGGACAGAGGATGGCTGGTTGCGGATTTCTGAGGGGAGCTCTGCTATTGAGCTCTTGTCGAAGCCACGGAGTGTGGGTCGCAAAAGCCAAAATATATCCAGTTTTGCGAATTCCCAGGGAAGCTCGAATACGACTCCACTATCCGACCGGTTCGAGTCCAGCCAGTTGGGCTGGCAATGGCGGTTTTATAAGGAATATGATCCCTCCAGATTCACGATTGGCATTGCAGGTTCGACGGGCACAGTAGATGCAGTGAATACAGTAGGCACACTCAATCCAGCTGGGTCAACCGGTGAAGGAAGGTTGATTTTAAAATGCAAAGACTACAGCACCTCCCCTGCGGATTCCGGTCCACTGTTATGCATTCCGGACGAGCATGCGTATGCGGTAGAGGTTGAAGTCGAGGTTACTCCAGGTGTGGAGGCGGGCCTCATCCTCTTTTACAATGAAAAGTGCTATTGCGGGATAGCTTTCACAGAGCAATCGATTTACCGGTACAGACGTGCTGAAAAAGGAATGGTATTGACTAATTCGTTCAATCGTATGCATTTGCGGCTTATTAACGACCATCATGAAGTTAAGCTTTATTATAGCCAGGACGGCCAGGCTTGGAGCAAGTTTCCTCAGGTTATGGAGGTCTCAGGATATCATCATAATACTATCGGAGATTTTTTGAGCCTACGCTTAGGGATGTTTGCTGCCGGGAAAGGTGAAGCTGTTTTTCGGAATTTTAAATATAAGGCTCTTGAATAAAACTTAACTTTACACCTGTTATTACAAGTAATAAACAACCTTTTAATTCGCCAAATGGCAGTTTAAAGGTTGTTTATGTTAATAATTTATGAGAAACGTATTAATATATCAGCTTTGGGCGTTCTTCCTGCATTAGCCCTAGCCATGCAGCAACCATAACGATGAGTTTATTGCTGGGAATAATCGGATTAATTTTTGTGCGTGAAGTAGATGCCAAACAGCATTTGTCGGGTTTGTGGTCATGGCAGTCCAATGCCTATCAATCGCAGAAGGGGCTCTTTTTTTGACATAAAACTACCTGAATATGCATAGAATAAACTTTACCGGGAATCCTACAAATAGAAGGTAAGCGGTAATAATCGGTAAATAGCGGTAAATCACATTAAGTTAACAGAGTGTTCACACGAAGTTAATACTGCGTTCATGTTGGTGGCTTACACTTAGTCAGTAGTCAATGAAAGAGGAGGGAAATTCATGATTTTATATCAAATGGCCAAACGGATGGAGCAAAGAAAGAAGCTTCAGCACACGATTGAGCAATCCGAGGGTATTACGGCACAGCAGCTTGTCACGCAAAAGGAACAGGTTGAAGCACAGCTTATGACGCAGGCGAATTATTGGGCAGAGGAAGGCAATGACGAGTTCATGTTAAGTGCAATGGTTCCTGAGGTTGGCGGTATTCAAACAAATACAGCAGGCTTGTAGCTGGAAATGGAATTTACCTTACGAGGTGTTCCATTTCTTTTTTTTGTATTCGGCATCTTTTCCGTGTAAAATAGGGTTGCATGAATCCTGTAAAGTAAAAGAGGTTATTTCGCATGAAAATCGTATTATCGACGCTTAACGCCAAATTTATCCATACATCGCTTGCCCTCCGTTATTTGAAAGCCTTTTGTGGCGACGATTTTAACATAGACATTACGGAATATACGATAAAAGATCCGGCGATGAACATTGTTTCGGATTTATTTCAACGTCAGCCTGATGTGATCGGGTTCTCCTGTTACATCTGGAATATCGAAGAAACGATTACCGTGATCAGTATGCTGAAAAAAATTAATCCCCAGCTTATTATTATTTTAGGTGGTCCTGAAGTCTCTTATGATACCGATTATTGGATGGAGAGACTGCCGCAGGTCGATTATATCGTGATGGGCGAAGGAGAGGAAACCTTCCATCATTTGCTGAAGGAAATTAGTGGAGATCGTGCCTTCTACAGTGTATTCGGGACTGCTTATCGCAAAGAGGGCAGAGTTCTGATCAATCCGCCGCGGCCAAAGCTGAAGCTCGACGATATCCCGTCGCCACACCGATTTGCCGAAGATGTTCCGAGCCTGGCGAATCGTGTCGTTTATTTTGAAACGAGCCGTGGCTGCCCGTTTAGCTGTCAGTTCTGTTTGTCCTCGATTGAAGTGGGTGTTCGTTATTTTGACATCGACCGGACAAAAAACGACATTCTGTATTTGATCGCATCCGGTGCGAAGCTGATCAAGTTTGTGGACAGAACCTTTAATATCAAGCGCGATTATGCGATGGACATATTTGAATTTCTCATTAACAACCATCAGGGCTGTGTGTTCCAATTTGAGATTACAGCGGACATTATGCGGCCCGAGGTATTGGAGTATTTGGCGGAAAATGCGCCGCCGGGTGTGTTCCGTTTTGAAATTGGCGTACAGTCCACGAATGATTTGACGAATGGACTTGTAAAGCGTCGGCAAAACTTTGCCAAGCTGTCGCGAACCGTGACCATGGTCAAGGAAAGTGGCAAGATTGATCAGCATTTGGATTTGATTGCCGGCTTGCCTGAGGAGAATTATCATTCATTCCGCAAAACGTTCAACGATGTGTTTGAATTGGGGCCTGAGGAGCTTCAGCTCGGATTTTTGAAAATGCTGCGGGGTACAGGCATGCGTGCTGATGCTGAAAAGTATGGTTACATGTATATGGACAATGCGCCCTACGAAATTCTGGGCAACGATATTTTGCCATTCTCCGATCTGGTAAGGATCAAACGGGTTGAGGATGTACTGGAAAAATACTGGAATTCACATCGGCTGGACCACACCGTGAATTATTTAATTCGCGAGCAGTTCCCCTCGGCATTTGATTTCTTCCAGCAGTTTGGCGACTATTGGGAAGCTCAGGGCTGGCAAAAAATCGGCCATCAGCTCGAGGATTTGTTTACCCGACTGCGTGCGTTCCTGAATCATCGGGGAACCCAGCGGATGGATGTTATTGAGGGCTTGATGAAACTCGATTACTTCCTCAACCATAAGTACAAGCCTCGTAAAATATGGTGGGAATTTACTCTGAACAAAGCGGCACAGAACGATTATTTACGCAGACTTGTCCATAATCCAGAGGCCGTTTCCACAGCTTATGCTGAACTTGGTATCGGGGAGAAGGATATCCACAAGCACGTGATGATCGAGGTGCTTCCGTTCCGACTGGATACGTATCTGGAAACAGGCGAGCTTATCGCCGATGCGGAGCAGCTGCTTATCATTTATTTCCCGCCTGACACTTCGACTCGTGCCATGCATTTTACATTGTCGCTAACATCGGCGCAGGCCATGTAGGTCTGAGTTTTATCGTCCATATATTCAACAAAAAGCAGTCTTAACTAGAAAGTATAGTTTTAGACTGCTTTTTATGCTGTTAATCGATTATGGTTGGTTGATCCTGATTTCTTAAAAATTCAAAAATCAATTTAATTTGCGATTCGGTATTTCGATCGGTGGAAAGGTTCGGTAATTGATTTTCGGAAAAAAACTGGATATCCGTTGTTTCTATTCCTGTTATTGGAGCTCCCCCGATAATCTCACAGCGAATAAAGATTTTGTAATAATGGTAAGGCTGAGGCGGGTGTGGATGTTTAGTGCTGTCAAAAATAGCAAGCAGTTTCGTGACCTTTACCTCATATCCAGACTCCTCCTTTATTTCCTTGATTACATTTTCAGAGGGGGATAGACCGATATCGCAAAAACCGCCAGGTAAAGACCATTTATTGTTATTGCTTTCTCTTACCATTAAAATTTGATCGTCTTTAAACACGACTCCGCGGACATCCGCTTTAGGCGTTTGAAAACCGGTTTCATTCGTAAATAAGTCAGTGATCTTGTCCATCTCTAATTCCGTATAGGTCTGCATAATTTCCGCACTAATGGTCCGCAGCTCGGTGAATCGTTCAATATCAAAGGGATCTTTGGAAAAGGTTAACCCCGCTTGCGATAAAAATTGTATCCTTTTTGCCCAATCCAGCCATTGCAAGCTCATTACGAACACACCTCATTGAAAAAGCATCTGAGAGCCATGTTTCAGGGGCCATTCAGATGCTTAGTTTATTTTGAATCATGCAAATAAAAATTAAGGCAGATAGCTTCTTAGAACCGTCATCGATCCTGTGAGCGTATATTCGCCTAAATTGGCTGGAATCAGATAGCACTCACCTGGTTTGACAGACTGCTGCTCTCCATCGCCCCATTCAATCGCGCCAGATCCGTCACAGATCACATGAATGATAAAGCTTTCCGGTGTTGTTTGCAGCTTCCATGACTGTTCAACCTTGCCCTTTTCAGTAATGAAAAATGGGGATTGAGCCAAGGTCAGCCATTGATTGGATGATTCCAAATTGGTTTTCATAAAAGTAGCTCCGGAATTGGAGTAAGCAATTACATTTAACGAGTCTTCAATATGCAGGTCCCGAGGCTTGCCGTCCAGACCTAATCGATTGTAATCATACAAGCGGTATGTACTGTCGGAATTTTGCTGAATTTCGGCAACAAGTACACCTGCACCCAAAGCATGTACAGTACCTGAAGGAATGTAGAAGGAATCGCCGGTTTCAACTGTAATCTCATTCAGCGTATCCATAATCCGGTTTTCGCTAATTGCCTGAGCCAATTGCTCGCGGGTGACTCCTTCGTTCATGCCATAAATAATTTTGGCTCCTGGCTTGGCGTCAAGAATATACCACATTTCGGTTTTGCCCAGCTCACCTGACGGCAGCCCTTGATAAGTATCGTTAGGATGAACCTGAACGGACAAGTCGTCCTGACAATCCAGCAGCTTGATCAATAAAGGGAACCGGCCGTTCTTCTCGGAAAATCCTTTGCTGCCAAAAAACGTCTGACCGTATTGTTCACGGACTTCGTCCAGACCAAGGCCTTTAAGGGAACCATTAATAACTTTGGTCGTACCGTTAGGATGATCGCCAATCGCCCAAGCCTCCCCGATAGGGCCCTCCGGTAATTCCAGCCCGAATTGCTCCAGCGCCCGACCTCCCCAAACACGTTCTTTCAGTTCCGGTTGAAATAATAAAGGATATGGTTTCATTCGATTCCCTGCTTTCTCGCATGAGTTCTGCTTTTTTATGCATATGTAGCCTACCTTGTATTATATCAATCCAGCTTCAGCTTTTCTACCGCGATCAAATAGGGAGGATGATTTCTTTGATTCATGAAACGGTATTCCAGCACTTGAAACTGTTTTTGCGGCAGCTGTTCGGCCCAGGCTCGAACAGCTGCGGCCTCATCTTCGCCACCTTGATGTCCTGTATACAGCACGATAGTCAGTATACCGCCTTTTCTTAAGCTGGCTGCGGCAGCCTGCAGCGCAGGAATGGTAGCGGAAGGGGTAGTAACAGCCTGATGATCGCCTCCAGGCAGGTAGCCAAGATTGAACATGACCGCTCCAATCTGCTGGAATGCAGCTTCCGGGACATGGGATTCCAGCTCTGCATGACTGCACAAATGCAGCCGGACATGGGAATAGTCCGGCTGCGCTTGGGCCAAGCGTTGTTTTGTTGCGGCAATCGCTTGCTGTTGAATATCAAAGGCATGTACAGTACCTTCAGGACCTACCAGCCTTGCGAGGAAAAGCGTGTCGCCCCCATTGCCAGCAGTAGCATCGACTACTGTGTCTCCGGGTCCCACAAGCTGCTCGACCAGCTTGTGGGCATAGTTAAGAATTGATAACAAACCGAACCCGCCTCCATCGATTATTTTTTGCTGGCCAGCCAGCTTGCCAATGCTTCAACCTCATCGGTCTTTAGCATATCCTTGAATGCTGGCATGACCTTTCCGCCACCATTTATTTTGGCAATTAATTCATCTTTATTTTTTTTGGAACCTACAGCCGATATATTGGGACCCATACCGCCTTGCAGCTGATCACCATGGCAAGCCATACAGTTGTCCTTGAACAGCACTTCTGCTTTTGCAGCAGCCGCGGTGGCGACCGGTGCTTTGGTTTCTGCGGCTGGCTTGGGCGCATCCACGGGTGCTACAGGTGCGGGGGCAGGTGCCGCTTTGGGCTGTTCTGGCACGGGCTGTGCTTCCGGCTTCACAGCCTCCGTCTTGGCCGGTTCTGACACGGCCACCTTAGGCTCTTGCGTCTGCGGCGCGGTCGGCGTGGCGACGACCTCTGGTGTCGCTGCCTTCGGCTGCTCTTGCGCTGCAGCAGGCGCGGGCTTAACCTCGGCCGCTCCTGCTGGCTTCGCTGGCTCTGGCGAAGGCGTCGCAGCAGGTTTCGCTGCTTCGGCTGTACTGCCAGCCGCTGCCGCTGTACTGCCAGAGCTGGCACCGCTTGGTGTGCTGGCTGGCGGTTTAGCCGAAGCCTCAGACTTCGGCGGGCTCACAGCTGTACTCGAGCTTACTGTGCTCGGTGCTGTGCTTGCCTGCTGTGCAGCTGGCTTGTCACTGCTGCATCCGGAAATAGCCAATACGGTTAACATACAGGTCCATACAAACAGGTTACGTTTCTTCATTAAATAGTCACAGCTCCTCACAACTAATTAAATTCATGCTCAGGTTGATGCCTGGATTATAACGCCTACTCAGGTAACGTATAGCAGATGTTATTCGGTTCAACCTCAGATGAAAATAATGTCAGGAGCAGATGAATTTCTTACCTTGATACGTATCCCGATTTCGCAGCTCCGCGTCAATAGCGTTAAGCACTTCCCACTTTTTCAGGCTCCACATCGGGCCGATCAGCAAGTCGCGAGGTGCGTCTCCGGTAAGTCGGTGGACAATCATTTCCTGAGGCAGCAACTCAAGGGTGTCAACCACAAGCTTGACATATTCGTCCATTTCCAAAAAGCGCAGCAGTCCTGCCTCATACTGCTTTACCATCGGCGTTTTACGCATTAAATGCAGCAGATGGATTTTAATGCCTTCCACGCCCATATTGGCAACAGCGCGGCCAGTTTCAAGCATCATTTCATGGGTTTCCCCAGGAAGACCATGAATAATGTGAGCGCAGGTCCGAATATTGTGCTTTTTAAGCTTGGCTACCGCATCGGTATAGCACTGCGTATCATGAGCGCGATTAATCAGCTTGGAAGTTGATTCATGAACCGTTTGCAGACCCATTTCAACCCACAAATAGGTCCTTTCATTCAACTCGGCCAAATATTCGACAACATCATCCGGCAAGCAATCCGGTCTTGTGGCGATAGATAGGCCAACGACCCCTGGCTGCTGCAAAATGACTTCATAATACTCACGCAGCTCGTCTACAGGTGCGTAGGTGTTGGTATAGGCTTGGAAATAACCGATATACTGCGCATCAGGCCATTTTTTATGCTGCAGATCGCGAATTTTGTTGAATTGTGTAACCAGATCATCGCGGCGGCTGCCTGCAAAATCTCCGGAGCCGCGCGCACTGCAAAAGGTACAGCCGCCTGTGGCAATCGCACCATCCCGGTTTGGACAAGTAAATCCGGCGTCAAGCATCACCTTAAAAACCTTGCGGCCAAACACGCGGCGCATTTCCGTATTCCATGTATGAAATCGCTTGTCCCCCCATTGAACGGGGAACGCTGTTTCTTGAATTTGATTCATGTTACAAAACTCCTTCTTGTGGCAAATCCATAAATGCAATCAGCTTCATTTTAACGTATATTGAAGCGGTTTGCGAACATTTCCCATAGCAAAAGCCCCCTGCACATTCAAAGAATACTTCATGCTCTAATCGACCATGCTACATTTGTACCAAACAAAACAGTTCGAAGGGAGAATCATTCAATGAACAAGTTTAGCAAGCTGGTGATTGTGTTGGCCCTGACTTCAACTATGGGGTTCGGTACTCAGGCTTTTGCCGAGATGGGCGTCAATAGCTCGACTACAGGCAGCAGCGGTACGGGTACGCTAAATGCTTATGGAACGGGGACTACGACAGGCACGGATGGTATGGGAACAACGGGAACAACAACAGGTACTTATGGTACAGGGACAACAACAGGTACAGCAACGGACCCAACCGGAACTTATGGAACTGGCACAACAGGAACGGGTACAACTGGGTATGGTACTAATGGAACAGGTACAACCGGTTATGGAACAACCGGATATGGTACTACAAGCAACACAACCACGGATGCTTATGGAACAACAGGTACGGGCAATACCAATTATGGTACAACAGTGGGCAATACCGTCAGCAACAAGACACACCATCTGCTTGACCGTATGAACACTTATAGCAATACAAATGCGAACACCAATGGATATGGCGGCAATTATGATACTTATAGCTATCGTGCCAATGCGGATACAACGACAAAAGGTACAAACTGGGGTTGGTTGGGATTACTTGGTTTGTTAGGTCTGGTCGGGATGCGTGGCGGGAACCGTAACGAATCGGACATTAAATAATTTTTGAGATAAGAATGGCGGCTGCCTTCCAGCTGATGGCGGCCGTCTTTTCATAAACTACCTATTTAGAGTATAATCATTCCTGAGCGGTTAGTTCGTGTGCAAGATAATCGTAAGTTTACAGCCGGAGGATGATTATGCGTTTACGAGGAAGAAAAGGAATTCGAGAAGCACTCATAGCACAACCAGAGCTTATTATCTTGGAGCCTGCGACTTATAAAGGAAAATGGAGCTCGTTATTTGGCAATAATAACCCCATTCATGTCGAGCTTGGGATGGGAAAAGGCAAATTTATTAGTGAACTTAGCTATCAAAACCCTAATATTAATTACATAGGCGTTGATATGTACGATGAGCTGCTGCGCAGGGCTGGTGAAAAAGCAGAACTGGCACGTGCCGCGGATGGAGGAAGTCTGGATAACCTCAAGCTGGCATTATTTAATATTGAAAAAATCGAGGAGATCTTCGATAACAGCGAGCTGGAACGGATTTATTTGAATTTTAGCGACCCATGGCCCAAAAAACGACATGCCCGTCGTCGTTTGACGCATGCTGGATTTGTGCGCAAATACATCGACATTTTGAATGAAAAGGGCGAAATTCATTTTAAAACCGATTCCCGTTCTCTTTTCGAGTATTCGTTGAATTCTTTTGCAGATATGGGTCTGCGTATGCGTAACATTTCACTCAATTTGCACGGAGAAGGCGTTCGTACCGACTTGGTTTTAACTGAATATGAAACCAAATTTTCCGAGCAGGGTGTTCCTATTCATCGGTTGGAAGTGGTGATCGGCAAGCAGGCGATGGATCAGCATCTTCAGCAGCTGGCTGATCTGGAGCGTTCGGAGGAGTAGTGGACATTCGAAATACAAAAAGCATGCAGGCTCTCTATCGTAGAGAACCTGCATGCTTTTTGTAGCTGAGGGAGCTTTCTCATGAAGAACTCACGTTAACCCGCAGCATCTCCATAATCGCTTGTGAGCAATCAGCTGGATGATAGGCATGATTATGTGAGGTGGGGTTCGACCTGGCCTTGGACAGTTCGGAATACCGATCAATCAATTGTTGAAACCAGCGGTCGATGGTTGCGTCCGATTTAATGGGCTCTCCATAGCCGTGCTGGGTGAAGTAATCCATATTCTCTTCCTCTTGGCCGGGAATCGGTTGGTAGAATAACATCGGAATCCCTTTGGATAAGCCCTCGGTACAGGTCATTCCACCGGGTTTTGTAATCAGTAAATCGGACACTTCCATCCATTTATCGACTTCGCGCGTAAATCCCATCAATCGAATATTTTCATGCTGAAACCGTTCATCGTGCGATAATTCAGCTAATGCCTTATCGTTACTGCCGAGACAAATAATCAACTGTATCTTTTCCCGCCAGTCTGTGAAGTGGTTCAACGATTCCTTCGTGTTCATTAATCCCCAGCCGCCGCCCATAACGAGAACCGTCGGCATGGCCTTCAAGCCAAACTGTGAGCGCAGCTCTTCACGATTATGCGGCTCCCAAAAATTCGGATGAACAGGTATCCCCGTCACCTCGATAGCTTCGGGCAACACACCGCGCTTCAAAAGCTGATCCTTAACGTTAGAGCTGGATACCAAATATTTGTTAACCTCAGAGCTTACCCAGGTGCCGTGCGCATCATAATCCGTAATCACCGTACACAAAGGAACATTTAAGCCAGCTCGCTTTAATCTTGAGATCACCGCATTGGGAATCGGATGCGTGCAAACAATCGCATCAGGTCGAAGCTGATGAACAACAGCGGCTGTCTGTGCATAAAAAATTCGGTGCAGAGCTAATTGAGCAAAACGGTTTAAAGACTTTTTATACTGGGAACGATACATGATCCCATACAGCTTGGGCTGTGTGGTGACGGTTTTGCGATAAGCAGTAAGTATCCAAGGAGCCAAAGTTGGATTGAGAAAGGAGCCTAGCTCCAGTACACGTGTCTGAATATCGGGTGAGAGCATACGAAGACTGACTGACAGTGCCTGAGCAGCTTGTGTATGCCCGGCTCCAAAGCCTTCGGATAATAACAAGACCCTTTTTTTACGCATATGCGTTTCACCATACCTTGTTACAATTGGATTTACACAAATTTAACATTAATCATTTTGAATCCAAAAAGCAACTATGTGAATAATACGACAGCTCCGAATGCGGCAGCGGTGCCGATGATACAGCCAACCAGACAGTCTGACGGGTAGTGCAGTCCCAGATACATACGCGATATGCCCACTAAGGATGCGACTGGCAGCAAAACTGTACCTAACCAAGCGTTGGCATAGAAAAGCGGAATCGTAATGGAAAAGATGGCTGTAGTGTGTCCTGAAGGAAACGAATGATCCGTTAGCGGATTTTTGTATGTATTCGTATCCTTGAGAACAAGATAAGGTCGAAGCCGCGGATAGTTTTTTTTGAACAAGGCGACTGGCACATGACTGACGGCTAAGGCAATACAGCTTTGCAGGCCTGCCAGACGCCAGCTATCCTGACCGAATATGCTCAAGCAGAGCGCGGCTGTCACCGTGAAGGTGGCACCTCCCAGGTGGGTAATCATATTGAAGAAGCGGTCCAAATACGTGCGGCGCATCCTTTTGTTAATCCATAGAAACATACGGTTCTCGTGCTGCTGCAGCCAGGACACGAAGCGTTTCATTCCAGTCACCTCCTGTTTAAGAGTATATAAAGTGCACAAACCGATCATCAGTAATGATGTGAATATAAGGCGACTTTTTAAATCATCTTTTATCACCAGCATATACATACCTACCCCATATTATATACTTTGTTTGTTATTGGAGTATTAACCGCATATAAATACCGTTTAAACATCCAGGCAGTGGCAGCAGGAACAGGGAGCTTACGCATAATTTGTGCAAGCAGTAGAATTATTGTATCATAAAAGCTGTGTATCGACCCCAAAATACAGGCTGGCGCCCTGCAAAACTTGAGTAAAGCTGCTATCGGTCAATTAATAAAATGAAAATCGCTGAGAATTGATGAAAAGACGGAATAAAGCATGGATGGCAAAGAACACGACCCTAATTCCTTATAAAAACACTGATTATTCATAAGATCCGGCTTATTCCGGCTATAAGGCGCTTTTGACAAAGTAAAGGAAAGAGAGGAAAATCATATTCGGTTGTTTGGAAAAAAATATAAACCAACGAAGCTTATACATGCCTAAGCATGATAGACAGAGAAAACTTTGGGGTACATAACAAAAAAGGGGGATTTTAAATGCTGGACAATGTCATACTGGTTATTCAGGTTGTCTTGGCGCTGATTGGGGTTTATCAGCTCTTTTTGACGTGCTTTGGCTGGTATCGGGCTAAGGCAAAACCGCAATTTGCACCACAAAAATCATTCGCTATTCTGGTTGCCGCTCATAATGAGGAACAAGTGGTCGGTGCATTGATTGATAATTTGAAAAAACTCGATTATCCGAAAGAATTATATGATGTATTCGTTATTTGTGACAACTGCACAGACCGTACAGCTGATATTACCCGCAGCAAGGGAGCCTATGCATGTGAACGTCACAATCCCAAGCTTCGCGGTAAAGGCTATGCGATTGAATGGATGCTGAAGGAGCTGTGGAAGAAGCCTCGCAGCTATGATGCTATTGTTATGTTTGATGCGGACAATCTGGTCAACCCGGATTATTTGACTCTTATGAACAATGACTTGTGTAACGGTTCCAAGGTTATTCAAGCTTATCTGGATACCAAGAATCCGAACGATTCGTGGATTACTGCCGCATATGCCGTAACCTACTGGTATTGCAACCGTTTATGGCAGCTGCCGCGCCAAAACCTTGGCTTGGCGAACTTCCTTGGAGGCACAGGCATGTGCTTCGATACGAACCTGCTGAAGGAAATCGGCTGGGGCGCAACAAGTCTGGTTGAGGATCTGGAGTTCACCATGCGTTGTGTACAGCGTGGCATTAACCCAACCTTTAATTATGATGCCAAGGTATATGATGAAAAGCCTTTGACTTTCAAGGCTTCTGCCAAACAGCGGCTTCGCTGGATGCAAGGACATTTTGATGTAGCACGCCGTTATTCCTTTCCTTTGCTGTGGCAAGGTCTAAAGGAAGGCAGCTGGTCGAAGCTTGATACAGGCTTATATGCACTAAACGTTTATAATGTGCTGATCGGTTCGGTAGTAACGATTGTTTTGTGGACGGATAGAATTGCGCCAGGTCTTCCTTACCTACAATCCTTATTTGATTACTCACCGCCGATTTTCATGACGATAGGAATATTAAGCTTTATTCAATTCCCACTTGCGCTTATTATTGAAAAGGCAAATTGGAAAACCTATTTGTACCTAATCCCGTTTCCGCTGTTTATGTTATCTTGGTGGCCAATAACCGTCTATGCGTTTTTCACGCAAAATAACAAGCAGTGGAGCCATACCGAGCACACGCGTGTCATTCGGTTGGAGGAAGTACAAAGCAAGCAGGTTAGCTAAATAAGCAATTGACTTTGTAAAGCATAATATGATATGATGACCTAGTTGAAAAAGAAGAGGCGCCCGCTTCTCACCTGACTGACCTTGAGTTGGCTGGTTATAAAGCTAGAGTGAATGTGAATTTGGTAATTGATCACTTAAACTTTAACAGACGTGGGCGTTCGCTGCCCGCGTCTTTTTTAATTTAATCCATGGAGGTGGCAAGTTATTAGTACAGAGCATTTAATTAACGAGGATATTCGAGTGAAGGAAGTACGCTTGATCGGTGGGGACGGAGAACAACTCGGAATCAAACCTATTCGCGAAGCACTTCAGATCGCACAGGATGCCAATTTGGATTTAGTTAATGTTGCTCCAACGGCTAAACCGCCGGTTTGCCGGATTATGGATTACGGGAAATTCCGCTATGAAACACAAAAGAAAGAAAAGGAAGCCCGTAAAAATCAAAAAATTGTTGAACTTAAAGAAGTTCGTTTAAGTGCAACTATCGATGAGCATGACTTTCAAACGAAGCAGCGCAATGTTGTGAAGTTTTTAAATGAAGGCGATAAAGTGAAATTGAGCGTTCGTTTCCGTGGCCGTGAAATTGCTCATGCAAGCATAGGGCAAAAGGTGCTGGAGCGGATGGCTGCCGAAGTTGAGGAACTATCTATCGTCGAGCGTAGAGCTAAGCTTGAAGGTCGCAGTATGATTCTGATTTTGGCACCTAAGCAGCAAGCATAAATTTGAAGGAGGACTCCACACATCATGCCGAAAATGAAAACACACAGCAGCCTTAAAGGCCGCTTTAAGATCACAGGTACAGGTAAAGTTATGAGATACAAAGCTCACAAAAACCACTTACTGTCCGCAAAATCCAATCGTCAAAAACGCGTATTGGGTACTAATCCAGTTATGGCTGCTGGTGACGTAAAACGTTTGAAACAACAATTGGGCAACATCAAAGGCTAGTTCTGCATCTTTATCCCACTTAAATTTCTGGAGGTAATGAAATATGGCAAGAGTAAAGGGCGGGTTCGTAACTCGTCGTCGTCATAAAAAGATTTTGAAGCTGGCAAGAGGTTATTTTGGTTCCAAGCATCGTTTATTTAGAACAGCAAATCAACAAGTAATGAAATCCTTGCTGTATGCTTACCGTGACCGTCGTACGAAAAAACGTGATTTCCGCAGACTGTGGATTACTCGTATCAACGCTGCAGCTCGCATCAATGGCTTGTCTTACAGCAAGTTCATGCATGGTTTGAAGCTTTCCGGTATCGAAGTTAACCGTAAAATGCTGGCTGATCTGGCTGTTAACGATCTGAACGCATTTAACGATCTGGCTACTGCAGCTAAACAAAAAGCGAATGCTTAATTGTTATCATCAATAATAAAAAACGCATTTTCCTGAATCTTGATTGAGGGAAACGCGTTTTTTTGTTTTTCAGATTTTTTTCAGAAATTCATGTTACTTTAGTTAACAGTAATAAGGTAATGAATTCATGCTTTTCTAACAAATGCTCTTGAATTGAACGTAACTTAACTATATTCTAATATTTGCTTAATTGTTTTGAAAACAATATATGGTATCATAAATATGAATCTAATCCATAGGACTTATTACCTAAATGCTGGAATTGATCTTTTTTGAGAATTTTACGTATATGAAGTTAAAGCATATTTGATTATAGAGAGATTAGGTGAGTGGTTATGAACATCATATTGCTTTCCGGTGGTTCTGGGGTAAGACTATGGCCTTTATCTAATGAGCAGCGTCCCAAGCAATTCATTCCTCTAATTAAAGATCACAGCGGCCAGCCAAAATCCATGCTTCAGCATGTGTGGAGTCAATTGAAACATCGGAATCTACATAACTCTACGGTTATCGCAACCTCGGTGGGACAGCAGGCGTTGATCCATGATCAGATTGGTCGGGAAGTCGATTTGGTGCTTGAACCGGAAAAACGTGATACGTTTCCTGCCATTCTATTATCTGTTGCTTATTTATACTCGCATCGGGGTGTTTCCAGAGATGAGCCTGTTGCGGTGATGTCGGTGGATAGCCGAGTCGAGGATTCATTTTATGATGCGCTCATCAACCTGCCGGAAGCATTGGAAAGTACGGGGGCTAATGTAGCTTTAATGGGTGTGAAACCGACATTTCCTTCTCAGAAATATGGTTATATTATCCCGGAGCCAAATACAGAGAATTTGCCGATTATGACGATAGAGCGATTTTATGAAAAACCAAATGCACAGGATGCCGCTCTATATATAAAACGCGGCGCTTTGTGGAACTGTGGCGTCTTTTGCTTCAAGGTGGGTTTTCTATTGGACTTGCTGGCCAGTAGGGGGCTTCCGCAAACCTATGAGGAGCTGCTGCTTGTATACAATCAACTGGAGATTCGAAGCTTTGATTATGCGGTTGTAGAGCGGGAACGACGAATAGCTGCGCTGATGTATACCGGTTCATGGAAGGATATGGGGACATGGTGCACAGTGGCAGAGGAGTTAAATGATCCGGTTGTCGGTAAAGGCTTCCTTGGCAAAAACATCAATCAGGTACAAATTGTGAATGAATTGGATATTCCCATTATCGCAGTTGGTCTTTCCGATATTGTTATTGCCGCGAGCAAAGAAGGAATTCTGGTAAGCCACAGAGGATCGGATGCGCAGCTAAAAGAAGCTGTCCAGCTTATGAAAGAAAGCTTGCTGCCAAAGAGCGACTGCATCGAGACTCACAGCCGGTTGGTAGATCGCTCCGTATTTGCCGATGGTACGATCGTAACGACCCAAAGGATTCATTTGAAGGCAGGGATGGAACGGATATTTGAACCCCTGATGGATGAAAGACGACAAATTGTTTCCTGGACGGTGATGCACGGAAGCTCCAGAGTGGTTAAAAACAAAGAAGGTATCGTCGTATCAAGCGGTTGGAATGTGACATTGGAAAATCGTGATGAGGCAGTGTTACAAGCATTAGGTCCTGTTGATCTTCTGGAAATAACAACCATCACTAATCAATAAATAGGCTTGGACTGAAGGAGGGCTACTGTGAGAGAAAGAACTGTTGTCAGGGAAAAGAGATCGCTGATCGGGTATGATGACGAAAAAGTAAAATCGTATATCCATTCTCTGCAATTGGAAATAAGAGCTCTTGAGAGACGACGGCGGGAAGATCATCAAGTATTTATGAATCAAAGTGCGGAGCTGCTTGGTGAAATCGATCAATTGAAACAGAAAGCCCACGAACTTGATCAAATGGAAACCAATTTAAAGCAATGGATCCAACGAAACCAGTAAAAACGTTTGGTTTAGCTTGGCTTGGGCTCCGCAAAAGCTGGACCAACGAACGAATTAAAGAACTGGATGAGCAGCTATCCAAGCAAAAAAAACATCACGAGCAGGATGAAAAGCGAAGAAAGCTTCGTTTGGAAGAATTGGGTCGGCAGAAAGAGTATTTGCAAAAAGAAATCGAGGACCGTGAACGATTCATCGATCAGCTGATAACACAAAAGCTGAACATTATGGACCGAAAGGGCTTTGAGCCTTCTTTTGATGATCGGGTCAAACAGAAGCTTCGTCTCGGTGATTTACTGGTCGCTGAGGGCTTGATTTCCCAAGTACAACTAAATCAGGCGATGGAGCGTCAAAAATCATTTGGTGGCCGTCTGGGTGATCTTGTTGTGGAAATGGGCTTCACCAAAAAGGATTTAGTCACCGCCATTATCAATCAGCAATCGCAAAAAGGCCGTTTGGGGGATATGTTGGTAGAAACGGGTGCGATTACCCAGCATCAGCTTAATGAAGCATTGGGTATTCAACGGAAGAGTGGTGGCATGCTGGGTGATATTCTGATGTCCCTGCGCTCGATTGACCCTGAGAAGCTGTATCGACATATCGCAACGCAAAACAATCTCGGACGCATTGGTACAGAATATGCCTTTGAAGATATGCTGTACAAGCTGCCGGAGGCTTTGGCTCGACAATATGATGCTGTAGTTATTAATAAAGATTTAAATCGATTTTTGGTAGCTGTCGGCGGACCTTTGTCCGATGAGGCGAGTGCAGAGATTGAAGGACTGCTTGATCTGCCTATTGAACAGGTGCTGGCAACACGAGATGAAATGGAGTTTTTTTGGAAGGAAGTCTATCAATCGGAATTGATGGTCGAAAGCACGCAAAAGCTGGTTAATGAACAGCCGCAAAATTCGGCGCATGTCACGTTTACGAAGGCTCAAATATCGACAGCGGTGATTTGTGTCTTTGTCTTCCTTGTAAGCCTTGTTATCGATTGGTTTCACACTTTAATTGTGATGAATATAGCTGTGCAAATTTTTTATTTCTCGATGACGCTTTTTAAATTTATGATTATTATGTTTGGTACTCGCGAGAATGCTCAGATGAGGTTCACGAAGGAAGAAATTGATGCTATTGACGAAAGATCACTTCCAGTATATACCATTCTTGTTCCGATGTATAAGGAAAGTCAAGTGATTCCGCACTTATTGAGCAACATTGAGCAGATCGATTACCCGAAAGCCAAGCTTGACGTTCGTTTATTAATTGAGCAGGACGATGTGGAAGCCCAGGAGCTTTTGAAGGAAATGGACCTGCCTCCTTATTATACAACGATTGTAGTGCCGCACAGCTTGCCCAAAACGAAGCCAAAGGCCTGCAATTATGGATTAATTCGTGCACGTGGCGAGTACGTTGTTATTTATGATGCCGAGGATCGTCCAGATCCCGACCAGCTTAAAAAGGTGCACGCTGCTTTTGTCAAAAATGAAGATAATTGTGCCTGTATTCAAGCAAAGCTTAACTATTTCAATAGCGATCAGAATTTGCTGACCCGTTGGTTTACTCACGAATACAGCATGTGGTTCGAGCTTCTGCTGCCTGGTGTTATGCAATTGGATATCCCGATTCCATTGGGGGGGACCTCCAATCATTTTAAAATGAAGGTTCTGAAGGAAATCAATGCATGGGACCCTTATAATGTAACAGAGGATGCCGATTTGGGTATTCGCCTTTATAAATCAGGTTACACGACCGCTATCGTAGATTCCCGAACCTGGGAGGAAGCCAACAGCCGCGTTGGAAACTGGATTCGGCAGCGTTCGCGCTGGATCAAAGGCTACATGCAGACTTGGCTTGTTCACATGCGTAATCCGTTTAGGCTGTATAAAGAGCTGGGCCTTAAAGGGTTTATGGGCTTTCAGGTGATGGTATTGGCAACGCCGATGCTGCCACTGTTAAATCCGTTTTACTGGGTAATGATCATCATGTGGTACGCTTGGAAGGTACAATGGATTCCGCAGTTTTTCCCCGGGCCGATCTATTATCTGGCTTCTGTAGAGTTTTTAATTGGAAACTTCTTATTCGTATTTGGTAATGTGGCTGGTATTTATTGGGTTATCCATGATCTGGAGAAACGAAAGGAAAATATTTTTTCCTACAGTCTCGTCAAATATGCACTGTTAACACCTGCTTATTGGGTGCTCATGAGTTTAGCTGCGGTTAAGGCTGCATGGCAGTTGATTACAAAGCCATTCTATTGGGAGAAAACAACCCATGGCTTGTCTAAAGTTGCCCCTGGTTCATTCTCAGCCAATAGCGCTAGTCAGGATGGGGGATAGAAGAATGCCTGTCATGCATCGAAGTGTTTATTGGGTATTATTTCTCTTGTTATTCACGTTAGAGTTTTCGGCTGGTTTCTATGTTAGCCACGTTATCGGTTATGTGCATTCCGATTCCATGAGCCGTGTGGCCAATGCCTTTTATGTATTGTACAGCCGTGACCCCCATTTGGGTGCGATTGGATTTGTATGGAATCCGCTGCCAAGTGTTATTGAACTGTTTTTGCTGCTGCCGTATCACTGGTTTCCTGAGCTTGCCTCTTCGGCATTGGCAGGCGTGATCATGAGCAGCGTATTTGCCGGAATGACAGCTGTATTGCTGGCTCGTGCCGCTGTCGAGTTTGGTTTGTCTCGCAGGTTTGCCGTTATATTGAGTATAAGCTTCAGTTGTAATCCATTTATATTTTTATTCGGTGCTAACGGGCTCAGCGATGCCCCCTTTATATATTTTATCATGTCGTCGGTTATTCACTTATGTCATTGGATGCATGGACGAAGAGTGGGCAGCTTGTTTAGACTCAGCTTCATGCTGGCTCTTGCCTTTTGGACCCGTTATGAAGCTGTGCCGCTTGGAGCTGCGTTGGCTTTGGCCGTTATCTTAATCGTATTCTGGATACCGCCCAGTGATCCGAGAGTCGAGCCGCAGATTGAGCGTAATCTCAAGTTTAAACTGTTTCAGATTGAGGGAACCTGGGCGTTAATACTTGCTCCTGTAGTTTATTCAGGCTTGATTTGGATTTGGCTGAACTACTTGATTATGGACAACGCGCTTTACTTTCTGAATTCAGAATACTCCAACGTTGCGCAGGCTCAGGGACTTGGAACGGACCAGCAGTTCCTTGATATGCAGGGCAATCCGCTGCTCGGTCTTATTTTCGTAGCGAAGAAGACGATGTATTATTCCCTTCCATTATTGAGCATTGTGGTGCTTAGAATATGGAATCGAAGGTGGATGGTGTGGGACTTCCTGGTACTCGCTTGTTTGTTTGCCTCAATTCTTGCGCTGCAATTTCTGCTGCTGATGAAGGGAACCTCATACGGCTGGTTCCGATATTTTATGTACGTTTTACCGATTACGGTAGCCTGGCTGCCCTATGAGCTGTCTCGCGTTAAACGATCGATGGTCAATTATAGTATCGTCCTGGTGGGCATGATCGCAAGTGGCTATATTTTGACACAAGCTTTAATGAGCCCTGTAATTGCGCCCGATGAGAATAAGTTTCTGCATGCGAAGGAATATGCTGCGGGTCAGCAGGTTGAGAAAGAAATTGCTAATTATTTGGATACCGAACTAGATGGCTACAATATACTGATGGATTCTTATTCCGCGTATGCGATCATTCTGAACAGCAAGGCGCCGAGTAAATTTCTGATTACGAGTGATTTAATGTTTAAAGATTCTTTGCAGCATCCTATAGAAAACGGAGTCGATTTCATACTGAGTCCCAAGCCTGATAAAAGCTCGGCGTTAAGTGCTGACAATGCAACCTACCTTAATTTTTACGAGAAGGGCACCTCATGGACTCAGCTGTACAAGGAGTTCGGAGGCAAGTGGAGATTGTACAAAATTATTCGTCCAGTTGAAGGAGGTGGAAAAGATGAATCATCCTATTCCGGAAATATCTATGGTGATCCCGGTTTATAATGAAGCAGTTCATATTGCTCATTCTTTGCTATTGATTGAAGAAGAGCTAAAGAAGCTTGCGTATTCGTATGAAATTGTTGTTGTTGATGATGGTTCCAAAGATAATACCTGGCAGCAGTTAACTTGGGTGGGTGAGCATTCAGAGCATTTTACGGGCCTGCGTCTTAGTCGTAATTTCGGTAAGGAGCTTGCCTTGTGCGCGGGCTTGGAGCATGCCAGAGGACAGGCTGTGATTGTGATGGATTCGGACTTGCAGCATCCTCCGGCCTTGTTAGCCGAAATGATACGATTGTGGCGTGAAGACGGTAAGGACATCGTGGAATGTGTCAAAGTAGATCGTGGTAGAGAATCATTGAACAAATCCCTCAGCTCTGCGATATTTTACAATGTGCTTAATCGCTTGTCCGGGTTCGATCTGCGCGGTGCGTCCGATTTCAAGCTTCTGGATCAAAAAGTGATTCAAGCATGGCGGGAGATGCCAGAGCGTAACATGTTCTTTCGCGGTATGACGGCTTGGCTTGGATATGATAAGGTACAGATTCCATTCGAGGTGGCAGAACGTGCCGGTGGCAAAACCCAATGGCCGTTTCATAGCTTGCTGAAGCTGGCGGTTAATGCCGTTGTTTCCTTTTCGTCGATTCCATTACGCTTTGTCAGCTTGATTGGATTGGTTTTTCTGCTTGGAGCTATTATTTTAGGTGTTCAAACCTTGTATCAAAAATTTGCCGGCGACGCTGTAACCGGATTTACAACCGTTATCTTACTGCTGCTGGTTGTGGGCAGTGTCATTATGATCTCACTTGGTATCATCGGCGAGTATATCGCATCTATTTACAATGAGGTAAAAGGAAGACCGCGATATTTGGTCAGTCAAAAAATTAACAGCGAAGCTGCTCCGGCAGAATTAGGCTTTAAGGTTAGCGAAGCTTTATGAAACGATTGATGTTGAAGTATGGAGTCGTTGGTTTGTTGGGGACACTTATCCATTTTGCTGCTTTGTTTGTATTGGTTGAAGCGTTCTATTTGAATCCGGTAGTGGGCTCCACACTTGGTTTTTTACTCGTTCTGATCATTTCGTATGTGCTTAACAAATGGTGGACCTTTCAGGATGCTCCATCGGGCTGGAAGCCGTTCGTGAAATACGTGGTTGTGTCCCTGACAGGATTGCTGCTCAATAGCGGTATTATGTACACGGTTGTCGACTGGCTGCACTGGAATTATTTGCTCGGTCAATGTATGGTTGTCCTGGCGGTTCCTCTCTCCAATTTTATTTTTAACTATTACTGGACCTTTCGCCAAGAGACCGTCAGTCCAAATAGCAAGGGATGAACCCCTGATAACCGTACTTCCGAGATAAGTTTGATAAGTTCTTGACTCTGCCAACGATTCGGCATATAATATTGTAAAAGTACAACAGATGTAACTGCAATGATGAGGACGAAGTTATAAGGGCCCTTATGATCCAGAGAGCAGCGGATTTGCTGAAACCAATGCCATTAATCCCTTATGTACGAGCTCACCTCGGAGCTGTTTTCCTGAAAAGTATGTTCATTGGATTCAAGAGCATAGCTATTAGGGAAAAACGGAATCGCACACGTTATCGTGCTGAAGGTATAACAGCTATAAGTATTTGCTGCGTACCTGCTAAGGTTATTTGCTGTGAGGCATTTAACAAACTCTGGGTGGTACCACGGAAGATTAGAACCCCTTTCGTCCCTTCAGGCGCTCTATTTGGCGTTTGGGATGAAAGGGGTTTTTAGGTATTCTCAATTTACGAGAGGAGGACAAATCATGATCGTTCAAACAACAAAAAAGTCAAAAGAACAGCTGCACAAGGAACTGCTTCAACCGGATGTAATTACAGGATCGGAAATGCTGCTTCGCAGCCTGCTACTGGAGGAAGTGGATTGCGTCTTTGGTTACCCCGGCGGAGCTGTATTATATATTTATGATGCTATGCACGGCAATCCTGATTTCAAGCATTTATTAACCCGTCATGAGCAAGGAGCTATACATGCAGCTGACGGCTATGCGCGTTCTACCGGCAAGGTGGGGGTCTGTATCGCGACTTCCGGACCTGGAGCAACGAACCTGGTCACGGGAATTGCCACAGCCTACATGGACTCGGTACCGCTTGTAGTCATTACAGGTAATGTATCTACAGCTGTGATTGGAACGGATGCTTTCCAGGAAGCGGATATCACAGGAATTACCTTGCCGATTACAAAACACAGCTATTTGGTGCGTGATGTAAAGGATTTACCTCGCGTCATTAAAGAAGCTTTCCATATTGCTTCTACAGGTCGTAGAGGTCCGGTATTGATTGATATTCCCAAGGATGTATCCAACGCAGAAGCGCCGTTTTACTACCCGGAAAAGGTAGAAATTCGCGGCTATCACCCAACTGTTCAGCCGAACAAGCTGCAGGTGGACCGGATGCTGGAGGCAATTGCTGAAGCTGAGCGCCCTATGATTCTTGCTGGCGGTGGTGTTGTGTACGCGGATGCGTCCAAGGAATTGCTGGAGTTTGTCGAGAAGACGCAAATTCCGGTAACGACCACACTGCTCGGATTAGGTGGCTTTCCAAGCGCAAATCCATTATGGTTGGGGATGCCGGGCATGCACGGAACATACGCGGCTAACCATGCGCTGCAAAATTGCGATTTGCTCATCGGAATCGGTGCAAGATTTGATGACCGGGTAACGATGAAGGTTAACGGATTTGCGCCAAAAGCGAAGATCGTTCATATCGATGTGGATCCTGCAGAGATCGGTAAAATTGTGGAGACCCATATTCCTGTAGTCGGTGATATCAAAGCGGTACTGCAGCTTGCGCTTCTGAAGGCGAAGAAATCACAATCGGCTGCGTGGATCGAGCACGTTCAGGCAGACAAAGCTAACCATCCACTGCGCTATATTGATTCGGACACGGAGCTTAAGCCGCAGTATGTTATTGAAATGATTCACGAAACAACCAACGGTGACGCGATTGTTACGACAGATGTAGGGCAGCACCAAATGTGGACAGCCCAATATTATAAGTTCAACAAGCCGCGCTCATGGATCACTTCCGGCGGTTTGGGCACGATGGGCTTCGGATTCCCTTCCGCGATTGGAGCTCAGGTAGCTAACCCGGATCGAATGGTTGTTTCCATTAATGGGGATGGCGGCATGCAAATGTGCTCGCAGGAGCTGGCGATTTGTGCGATTAACCAAATACCTGTTAAAATTGTAGTTATCAATAATCAGGTGCTGGGTATGGTACGTCAGTGGCAGGAAATCATTCATGGCAATCGTTTCAGCCATATTGATCTGGCAGGCAGTCCTGATTTTGTTAAGCTTGCCGAAGCTTACGGCGTTAAGGGCTTAAGAGCAACGAATAAAGAAGAAGCCCGCCGCATGTGGCAGGAAGCACTGGACACCCCAGGTCCGGTACTCGTCGAATTTTTCGTCCGCAGGGATGAGAACGTGTATCCAATGGTTACACAAGGCTCGACGATAGATCAAATGATAATGGGGGATTCGGAATGAATCACAAACATACGATATCCGTTTTAGTGAATAACCAGCCTGGCGTTTTGCAGCGGGTGTCCGGCTTGTTCGGACGCAGAGGCTTTAATATTGAGAGCATCTCCGTAGGAGAAGCCGAGGAGCAGGGTTTGTCGCGCATGGTTATTGTGACAACCGGAGACGATAAAACCTTGGAGCAGGTATCCAAGCAGCTGTATAAGCTGATTGATGTCATTAAAGTTATTGATTTGAGCTCCAACCCGATGGTTGCGCGCGAGCTGGCGTTGATCAAAGTCAATGCAGACCCAAGCTTGCGTCCGGAAATTTTCGGATTAGTCGAAACGTTCCGTGCATCCGTTGTTGATATTAGCCCGTCGTCATTAATTATCCAGGTTGTAGGCGATGCCCTTAAGATTGAAGCTATGGCTGAGCTCTTGAAGCCTTACGGTATTCGTGAGCTTTCGAGAACAGGTGTTACGGCTATGGTTCGCGGCATCGTTAAGTAGTACAAGCCGAAAGTAGTTCAAGCAAACCAAACAAGAAAAACAGCTTTGTGAGTGGGGGATCAAGTGGATGACTTGATTAGGACAGGGTGAATTTCACAGCGTGTTGTCCGTTTGATCGCCCACTCACAGGGTTTTAAATTAAAGGAGGCAATCATATCCATGGCAGTTACAATGTATTATGAAAAAGACGCTGATCTAGGCGCACTAAAAGGTAAAACAATCGCAATCATCGGTTACGGAAGCCAAGGCCACGCGCAAGCGCAAAACCTGCGTGACAGCGGTCTGAAAGTTGTTATCGGACTTCGTCCAGGTAAATCGTTTGATCAAGCGAAAAACGACGGCTTTGAAGTATTTACAGTTGCCGAAGCTACTAAATTGGCAGATGTTGTACAAATCCTTTTGCCGGATGAAACACAAGCTAGCACTTACAACAATGAAATTGAGCCTAACCTGAAAAAAGGCGCAGCACTCGTGTTCTCACACGGTTTCAACATTCATTTTGGACAAATTGTTCCTTCAGCTGATAAAGATGTATTCATGGTTGCACCTAAATCCCCGGGTCACATGGTTCGCCGTGTATACGTAGAGGGCTTTGGCGTACCTGGATTAATCGCAGTTTATCAAGATGCTTCCGGCAAAGCCAAAGATCTTGGTTTGGCTTATGCAAAAGGTATTGGCTGCACACGCGCAGGATTGATCGAAACTACGTTCCGTGAAGAAACTGAAACGGATCTGTTCGGTGAGCAAGTTGTGCTTTGTGGTGGTACTACTGCATTGGTTAAAGCTGGATTTGAAACGCTGGTAGAAGCTGGCTACGAGCCTGAGATTGCTTACTTCGAGTGCTTGCACGAGTTGAAGCTGATCGTTGACTTGATGTATGAAGGCGGAATGGCTACAATGAGACATTCCATCTCCAACACAGCTGAGTACGGTGACTATGTTTCCGGACCTCGTATTGTAACAGATGAAACCAAAAAAGAAATGAAGCGTGTACTGACTGACATCCAACAAGGTAAATTCGCTCGCGATTTCATCTTGGAAAACCAATCCGGTCGTTCGTTCCTGACAGCAACTCGTCGCATCGAGTCCGAACATCCGATTGAAAAAGTTGGTTCACAATTGCGTGAATTGATGCACTGGATTAAAAAGTAAGTCTCGTTCGTTGATTGGCATATACAGATAACTGAGGTCGGCTTGAAGATAATGGGAATGCTCGCGGCGGTAACTCCACCGGTTTTCTCAGCTTCGAGCCGTACCTTTTTCTGCTTAAAGGCGAAGTAAATTTTCTTCGAAAATTCAGCATTGCTTACGAAGTAAATTTTGCTGAAGCAAAATTCTTAGGAGGTGACCACCCATGAGAAAAATTTATATATTCGATACGACGCTGAGAGATGGAGAGCAATCCCCAGGCGTGAACCTGAACATGCAGGAGAAGCTGGAGATCGCATTGCAGCTGGAAAGGCTGGGTGTCGACCGGATTGAAGCTGGATTTCCTGCGGCATCTCCCGGTGACCTGGCGGGTGTGAACGCGGTTGCTCGTGCGATCAAGAATGCATCAGTTATCGGTCTGGCCCGCTCCCGTGAGCAGGACATAGATGCCGTACGTGAGGCGCTTAAGGGTGCTCAGGACCCTTGTCTGCATTTGTTTTTGGCTTCGTCCCCCATTCATCGCAAGTATAAGCTGAAGATGAGCAAGGAGCAGATGCTGGAAACGGCAGATAAGGCGATCCGTTATGCGAAGAAGTATTTTGACAAAATCGAGTTCTCTCCTGAGGATGCGGGTCGTACAGAGCTTGACTTCCTGTGTGAAGTCACAGCGATGGCCATTCGTGCGGGAGCAACGGTCGTTAATATTCCGGACACGGTAGGCTATTTGAATCCGAGTGAGTTCGGCAATATTTTTAAAGTGTTAAAGGAAAATGTAGCGGATATTGAAAAGATTCAATTGAGTGCACATTGCCATGACGATTTGGGGATGGCAACTGCCAATGCGCTCGCAGCTGTATTGAATGGTGCCGATCAAATTGAAGGAACAATCAATGGTATCGGAGAACGTGCCGGCAATACCTCGCTGGAGGAAGTGGCTATGGCACTGGAAACACGTCAGGACTTCTTTCAAGCCAAAACTTCATTGGTGCTTGGTGAAATTGCCCGTACGAGCCGTCTGGTCAGCAAGCTGACAGGTATGGTTGTACCTGGCAACAAAGCGATAGTAGGGGCTAATGCCTTTGCTCACGAATCCGGTATTCATCAGGATGGCATGTTGAAGGAAAAGACAACCTACGAGATTATGTCTCCGGAAATGATCGGTCTGAAAGAAAGCACGCTCGTGCTGGGCAAGCATTCCGGTCGTCATGCCTTTCGTGAAAAACTGATTGATATCGGTTATGAGCTATCGGATGAACAAGTAAATACCGCATTTTCCAAATTCAAAGATTTAGCTGATAAGAAAAAGGAAGTTTCAGACGAAGATATCCGTGCATTGATCGAAGAAAAGCTGATCGAAACACCGGAGGTATTCGCTCTGGATAACCTGCAGCTATCCTATGGCAATCAATCCGTACCTACGGCGACTATCCGTGTCACTACCTTGGATGGCGGCGCTGTGGAAGAAGCAGCTGTTGGCAATGGATCGGTTGATGCGATCTACAAGGCCATTGATAAGGTAACCAAGGAAGAGGTTGAATTGGAAGATTATTCAATCAAATCGGTTACTCAAGGTAAGGATGCACTGGGCGAGGTTCACGTACTGATGCGTCAGGGAGATTACTCGGTTCAGGGCCGCGGGGTCAGTACAGATATTCTTGAAGCAAGTGCAAGAGCGTATATCGATGCCATTAACCGATTGATTGAAAAACGCAAAACACCTGCCCGCACACGGAACAGCCGTGATAACGTAACCTTGATTTAAGATCAAAGTATTGAAGCAAGCAATTATGGCTTTACGGCCCTTACATCCAATAACATTCTGCTGCAGTGCTTTATGGCTTGCAGTGGAATGTTTATTTGTTATACAGCAAGATGAATCACAACGTCCACTGGGAATATTTAAATGAAGGAATCTTTTTGTGCCTGCCGAATTGGATTAGAATAACGGATAACATGTCGAATCCATATAGACACACTGAAGGAGGCGTTGTCCCTTGAAATCGCAAACGAGTCTTTTCAAATATATGCTGCTGTTCTCTCTGGTTCTGCTGATTGGCTGTGCCAGTCTGTTGTTTCCACCGCGACAGGCTGCTGCTGCTTCTTACGGCTATCAGGCGGCTCCACAGGAGATTGTGGGAGTGACCAAACCTACGATTACCTTTTATTTTAAAACGACCATGACGGCCATTCCCGCTTACATGATGTATCTGAATGGTGAGCCTGTGACTGCCTCTTATGATAAAGAGCAAGGTACGTTCACGTATACACCTGACTATAGTTTGAAGCCTGGTTTGCAAAATGTGCGTATGTCCATTACTTATAGAGGATATGAGCCTGTGGAGGCATCATGGACCTTTACAGTGGCTCAGGACGCGATTAGCGACTTTACTGCCGCCAACCCGGAGCAGCTGGACGGATTTGCTGCGCTTAATGATTACAGGCTGCTTTATGGATTACCCACCGTCAAGATGAACGGTCGTCTGAATGCCAGTGCCACAGCGCATGCCAAGTATTTGGAAGCCAATAAAATTCAGCAAAGCCCGGATAGCATGGAAAGTCTGCATGAGGAGAATCCGGCCAAAAAAGGATTTTTTGGTAAATCCCCATTAGAGCGCAGTGCTTACTTTGGTTACACATCAGGAGTAGGAGAAGATGCTGCCTTTTATTCAGGGACTATCAGTCAAGCCATCGATGTATTATTTGACGCTCCATACCATCGGGACCCGTTTTTGAACCCTTATATCAAAGAGGTGGGGGTTGGCAAGGTAGGCGATTATACGATTATCGAATTTAGTTCGGAATCGGATACACCTGACAAGCTGGTTGTTTCACCGGTTGAAGGGGATCGGTACGTGCCGACCTCGTTTAAAGGCGATGAGCAGCCCGATCCCTTGCGTATTCATTCTAATCAAACGTATCCTGTTGGCTATCCGATCATGGCACAATATTACGGCTCAGATGTGAAAAAGGTTAAGCTTCTGAGCGCGGAGCTGCTGGACAGCAGCAAAAAACCGGTTGATCTGCTAACAAATACGCCGGATAACGATAGTGATTTGACAAACGGAGTGATTGTTTTACCTCGCCAACCGCTTCAGTTCGATACGGACTATCATGTGAAGCTTAACCTTCAAGTGACTCATCGTGATGGCAGCACGAAGACGGAAGTCAAGGAATGGGATTTTTCAACGGAGCCTGCCGAACAGATCGGCAAGAAGAAGCTGCACCAGAACGCGACCGTGTACAGGCAGAGCTACCTCACGCTGAACCCTATTTCTCACACAGCCAGCTTTGGGCTGAATGCCAACAGCTATCAGGTCGATGGTATTGATTATCCGATGAATCTGTCTCCTGCTATTGTCGAAGGTTCATCTTACTTATATATTCGTGATCTGGCTGCAGCCCTTGGGGCGTCTGTAGAATGGAATGATCAGCTGCGTGCAGCTGTATATACAAAGAAGGGCTTGAAGGTCACTTTGTATACGACTACCAATGAGTATGAGATTAACGGGGTAACCTGGAAAACAGACACTCCGGCAAAGCTGATCGGAGAAAGCACTATGGTACCGGTTCGCCTGCTGGCGGAGGTGCTGGGTGCAAAAGTCGATTATTTGGATGCAACCCGAACGGTAAAAATCACCTATTAACATAGCTTCTCTCCCATCCATTTACCTATTCTGCTTGTACGCCCAATCTTTACAGCTCCCACCCACATACCATATGTAAGAACAGTATGAGGGGAGGATGAAATCAATGGGTTTGGTAGCAGGAGCAGGTTGTGGAGTTGGTCCGGTTGTTGGCGGTATTCGCACGAGCACAGGCGCAATATTGGTATTATTCATTCTATTGGTCATCATTACTCGCAGTTGTTTGTAATCGTATATGCAATGTAAGAGCCTCCGAGGATACTGGGGGCTTTTTTGTATGCATCTGTTGTATAGGTAAACGCAGTTAACGGCTTGTTTATTGACATCAAACCCGATGTAAAATACAGGAAAAAATAGCATGTTTTTAGTGATGGATCTTGTATAATGAGGATGAGTGGGATGCTGCTCCCGTTGTAGTATAACCTTGAAAAATCAAACATAAATTCTTTATTTTTATGGCTATACCATGCTGCTGATATGAGCTTAGAATGAAATCAAACTGAACTTACAGGGGGAGTTGAAGAATGTACAGCACTAAATATTTGGGTATGTTTCTGGCGGTATCCCTGATAAGCATAGTTGCAGCTTGCGCAAATAAATATGATGCTTCTTCAATCGGTCAAGGCTTTGGAGCCGACCGTAGGTCTGACCACGGTGGAATTACCCTGTCACTCCAAACGCTTCAGTCAGATAAAAATTCCCCCTCCTATTTAATTGAAGAAAAAATTGTCAATGATTATATGCGAACTCATCCCAATATTACGATTGAATTTGATCGTCTGAATACCGAACAGCAGAAAAACAAGCTGAAAGCACAAGCCGCTTCCGGTGAAGTAGCCGATATTACGATGGTAAATCCAGGAGCCCAAATGAAGCCGTTTGTTGACAGCCGTGTGCTTGCCCCTTTAGACGATATCCTGGAGGGTGAATTAAAATCGACATTCCAAGGCGGTGTGCTCAACTATTATACGTTTGATGGAAAAGTGTATGCGCTACCATATAATCTGAACATTGCCGGAATCTTTTATAATAAAGATATATTTGCCAAAGCAGGCTTGAGCTTTCCCAAAACCTTCGAAGAATTAATCGAGGTCGCCAAGCAGCTTAGAGCCAAAGGCGTCACTCCGATAGCGATCGGTGCCAAGGATCGTTGGACAACTTCGTTTCTATTTATGAATATTCTTCAGCGGCTTAATGGCGGCCCCGGCTTTCTGCAGGATATCATTAATAACAAAAGGAATTTTAATGATCCGGTCTTTGTCCATGCCGTTCAGAAGCTGCAAAATTTGATTCAGGCAGGTGCATTTGATGAAGGAGCGACGTCCGTCGATTCTTTCACGGCCTCCAATTTATTTCGAACCGGCAGGGCTGCGATGTATTACATAGGCACCTGGGAGGTTCCCAAGATTGAAACCTGGCCAGATAAGGAAAAAGTAGGATTCATGAAATTTCCTACGGTTGAGGGGAAAGGTGATCCCAATGATTTTATGATTGCACCTGGAACGGCGTATGCGTTATCTGCCAAAAGCAAAAATTTGGAGGAAAGCAAACGATTTTTGAAGTATCTCATGATGAATTACCCGACAGTCGCCTTCAAGATGAACGCGGCAGTAGGCCTCAGCCAAAAAGTGAAGGGCGACTTTAAAGCACCCAGCTACTCTCAATTGCAGATAGAAATCTTGAATATGTTTAAGGATATCCAAGGCGGGGAAATGAATTTTGACAATGTGATCATTCCAGCTGTTACTCAAACCCATTTGGATCAGCTGCAAAATCTTTTTGTGCAGCATGTGAAGCCTGAGGATGTGGCCAAAGAACATCAGGTTTCATGGGAGCTCAATACAAAACGAAAATGACACAGACTTTGCGCTTACGATGTAAGTTTTCTACGAAAACAAAGCGGATGCTTACGATGTAAGTTTTCTACGAAAACTTTAAGGAGGGCCTTTCATTGAAAAAATTTCGCTGGAACACCATCAGCGTAAGATTGTTCATTTGGTTCCTCTTCTCTACGCTGTTTCTTGTCCTCTTATTGGCTAGCATTTTTTATACATACAGCACCAATCAAATGAGCTTGAGAATTGCTGAGATCGCCAGGAAAAATGTATCTCAAGCTGCTGATAATTTCAATTTGCTGGCACAGGGCTACAATAGCTTGTCCAAATCAATTACAGCGAGCTCTGATGTGCAGCGGGTTCTTACAGAGGACGAAACGACCCCAGCCCTGCAGCTCATCAACAACCGAACGATTATTAATTTGCTGGAAGCGGCATTTTACAGCAGGAATGATCTTGTTGGCATTCATATCATTACCAATTGGGGAAAGGTATATAGCTACGAAGCGGCAACCCACCCTTATGAGACTAATCTTTTGGAAAGCGCCTGGTATGATGAAATCCGGCATTCTCAGGGTGAACTGCTATGGTTTGGGATGAAAAAACCAACTTTAACCGTTCAAGACCAGCCGGTTTTTTCGTTCGGTAGACTGATTTATGACCTTTATTCCCGCGAGCCTATCGGTGTTCTGCTTATTGAAGCCAGTCCTCGTCCCATACTTTCGACCTTGAGCAATCTTCATATGGGAGCAGGCAGTCTGGCCTTTATCATGAAGTCGGCCGATACGCGCTATCCAGGGATGCCGAATAAAAACGAAATATTGGCTGAGTCCGGGCGAAGCAGTGAGCAATTTCCCGAAATCGATCTTTTGCTCAATGACAGGGAAGCAGTGCAAATGTCCAATCATGTCGATACAGACCCGGAGCATCTGATCGTTATGGAGGAGCAGCCCAATTTGAAATGGTCGATTGTCAGTGTCACACCCAAATCGAATTTTCAGGTACAGCTGCAGGAGGCGAATCGTTATTTCCTTATCGTTCTCTGTTTTTTGCTATTGGTCGCGGTCATCTTGGCAACGATCATGGCACGGTCCATTTCAGCTCCCATTATTCGACTGGTTCGTGAGATGAAGGCGCTGGAGCGGGGCCAATTAAATACGATTGTCGAAATACGTTCCTTTGAAGAAATGAATTATTTGGTAGCGAATTTTAACCAAATGGTCAGTCGAATCCAGCAGCTCGTTGACAGGGTGCGTATTGTGACAGCCAGTGAAAAAAATGCTCAGCTCTATGCGCTGCAATCTCAGGTAAATCCCCATTTTTTATATAACACGTTGGATATGATTTATTGGGAACTGGACGATAGGAAAAATGATAAATTAGGGGATGTCATATTGGCGCTTTCGAAAATGTTTCGCTACAGCAGCGAATGGCATCATTCAGACGTCACTTTGCAGGAGGAATTGGACCAAACCCACAATTATTTGCACATCATTCAAGCCCGCTCGGGCGGACGTTTGCAAATTGATCTGAATATTCCTGATGAGTGGCTGCAGGTTCAAATTCCGAAAATGACGCTCCAGCCGCTGATTGAAAATGCCGTGATTCACGGTCTATCCAAATTAGATCGAGCGGGCTTGATATCTGTCCAAATGGAAATTGGCGAACAAGACTTACAAATACGTATTCAAGACAACGGGAGCGGCATATCCTATCCCAAGCTCGTCGATTTGCAAAAAACACTAGAAAAGGTCACGCTGCTTGAATTGCATCACTTCGAGGAGGAAGAGAAGAATTATCGGATTATGGAACAAGCCAATCCGGTAGGAACGGCAAGTGCCGGCATCGGCTTGGTGAACGTGCATCGCAGGCTTGTGCTGAAATTTGGTGTCTTATACGGTTTGCAAATCGCAAGTGAGCAAGGCAGCGGAACTGCCATTACGATTACTCTCCCAAAAGTTATTCCTGTTTCTTCGATGGTACTTGATCCTGTTAGGAGTGGAGGGGCGTTATGAATATACTTGTTGTGGATGATGAAAGATCGATTCGTGATGGCTTTAAGAGGACGCTCGATAAGGCGTACCCGCATATGAATGTTATGACAGCAGAATCCTGCCAGGAAGCGATCAGTGTGCTGCTGAGTGAGCGAATTCATATTCTGCTGCTTGATATTATGATGCCGGCAATGGACGGGTTGGAGCTGCTGGCTGCCCTGCGGGAATCACACCTAAGCACCAAAGTGGTCATTATTTCGGCCCATTCCAAGTTTGCGTACGCCCAGGAAGCACTGCGTTTAGGGGTCAAGGATTATGTGGTGAAACCGGTCGGCAAGGAGCCGTTGATCAAAATGATCTCTATGCTGGAACACGAATGGATAGAAGAAATGAGAGATTTATCGGAAAAGGATTTGATTCATTTAAATTTGAACTATTTGAGGGAGGCTGTATTTCGCCGCTGGGTTCGCGGACTCGATATCGGCAGATTTGACGTATCGCGATTTGTTGAAAGCCACCCTCGATTTCATCTTGTATTTGTTCAATTGGAAACGAATCAGGATATTTCCTTAAAGCACTTTGTGATCGAAAATGTATTGTCCGAATGGTTTGAAATGAATGGTAACGGCTTTATCGTCAGCCTGGATGGCAATATCCTGGTGGGAGTCGTGACGCTGCGGGAGGATGCGGGAATCAGCTCATTTGAGGAGGGGGCTAGAACACATCTTGACCAATGCTTAAAGGTCCCTTATCAGATGGTTGTCAGTCGGCTGCTGACCGATTTTCATTCCATTCCCAACGAAATTAAAAACCTGCAGCTGACCGGATTCTCAGCCTTCAAGAAGGATGCGCCAGCAAGCAAAAACGATGAGACCATCACTATTGCGCTTCAATATATTCGTGGACACTTTCAGGATTCGTTATCACTTGAAAAAGTAGCCTCCATTGTCTATTTAAATCCGATTTATTTTAGCCAGCTGTTTAAGCAAAAGACAGGAATCGGCTACAAGGATTACGTGACCCAGCTGCGAATGGAAAGAGCCAAGGAGCTGCTGGCTAATCGGGGTCTAAGAGTCACGGATGTCGCCAGACTCGTTGGCTACGACGATCTTCGTCATTTTACACAAGTATTCCGCAAAAATTATCATTGTACGCCAACCGAATATCGAAACGAGCTTACATGAGGGGAAATATCCATTCAAGTCCGCTCGAATTAATGAACAATTTCATTGAAAAAACAAACCAAACTCCTTTAGTTTGTGTCCTATACCAGGCTGGAGGGGTCACGTACAATAATAGAGAAAGCAATAATATGACATTAAAAATCATATTTGGAATTAACAGCGCTTTCAAAAATTAGGTACGGAGGGGAAAACAATGAGGCTCAACAAAATGTCCAGCTTGATCTGTGCATTCGTACTCACGCCAGCTCTATTGGTAGGCTGTAGTTCGGTCACACCACCACCAGCGGCTATGAACCAGCCTGTCAAGCAGGAACCTGCTAAACCCGCAACACCGGCGGTCACACCACCTGCGCCTGCAGCTGCTGCTCCAAGCGGGGATGCCAAGGAAACGCCAAGAAATGAGACTTTGTACATTAATGGTCTGCAATGGGGGGCGCCAACCAACTTCAATTTATTGAGCGGTAATCCTGCCTTTCCGATCAACTACGGCAACTCCCGGGAACTGATCTACGAAACCTTGTTTATGATCAACATGCTTGATGGCAAGCTCGAGCCCTTGCTTGGAACCAAATATACCTGGACGGATGATTTTACGATGAAGGTCGAGTTGAATAAGGATGCCAAGTGGAGCGACGGGAAGCCATTTACCTCCGATGACGCTGTCTATACGTATATGCTGGGCAAGAAGTATCAGGTGAACTGGAGCAGCTTTTGGACATTCCTGGAGGACGTTACTGCCGACGGTCCGAATGCTTTCAATATTAAGCTAAAGAAAGACAATCCTAACAAGCTTACGGTACTGGACAGTATTGATCTGATCCCGATGCTTCCTAAGCATATCTGGGAGGAGATCGAAAAGAAATCGAATAATGATCTGGCAACGATCCGCAAAGAATTCAATGCAAGCCCTGTAGGTACCGGACCTTATAAAATGTATTTCTACAACGACCAGAAGATCACTGTTGCCAGAGACGATAATTACTGGGGTAAGGCGCTGTTCGGCGGAAAGCTGGCTGCACCGAAGTATATCACTCACGTGATTTACAAGGATAATGCTGCAGGCGATCTGGCTTTCAAAAGCGGTCAGGTTGACGTATCCCAGCAGTTCATTCCTCAGGTTTGGAACATGTGGAAGGATGGGGCTCCCGTCAAAACCTACATGAAGGATGCTCCTTATTATTTGCCGGGCTCGATACCTTCGATTTTCTTCAATATGTCGAAAAAAGGTCTCGACAATGTGGATGTAAGAAAAGCCATTGCGATGGCAATCGACTATAAAAAGGTATCCGATCTGGCGATGAGTGGTTATTCTGCGGCCATGAAGCCATCGATCACATTGGATTCGGATGCCGAGAAGAAATATGTCGATCAGGACGCGATCAAGTCACTCCAATGGACAACGGATGTAGCTGGGGCGAATGCGCTGCTGGATAAAATCGGCGCCAAAAAAGGTGCGGATGGCATTCGTGTACTGGACGGAACCCGACTTGGACCGTACGATGTCGAGTGTCCTTACGGCTGGTCGGACTGGAACGCATCGCTCGAGATTGTCGCGCAAAATGCGAAAGCGATTGGTATTGAAATTAGAACCAAATTCCCGGAACAGCCTGTGTGGAATAACGATCTGCAAACGGGTAAATTCGATATTATCATGAATACACCAGCGGGGGGAATCAGCCCGAGCCAGCCGTGGAACCGTGCAAGAACGATTATGTATTCCAAAGGTGTAGCAGCAGCTGGCGAAATGGCGTTCTGGAACTGGGGACGTTATAAAAACGAACAGGCGGATCAAATTATCGACAAAATCCCAACGATCTCGGATGAGGCTCAAGTGAAGGCTTTGTACACGGAGCTTACCAAGATCTGGCTCAAAGACATTCCATCGATTCCTTTGATGTACAGACCGTGGGTGTTCCATACCGTTAACGAATCGATATGGAAGGGATTCCCTTCCCAAGGGGATGGTTCCAACATTCCTCCGCAAATCGCGATCGATGGGGCCGGTATCAAAGCGCTGTATCAAATTCACAACTAATCGTTGAATAGGTTTGTGGCAACATCATAAAGCTGGGGGCCTATATTTGGTTGAACAACCCGAATATAGGCTTCTTTCTAACCGGTCCCTATATGAATAACATCTGCTGAGGAGCGTGTAAACTGTGAACGCTTACACCAAGTATTTTATCAATAAGTTTTTCTGGTATTTTCTTACCCTGGTTATCGCGGTTACGTTGAATTTTGTTTTGCCAAGACTGGTACAGGGAAACCCGATCAGCAGCATCGCCTCACAAATGACGCAGGGCATGACGGACAGTGACAGCATCAAAAAGGTATATGAAACCTTTACGATTGAGTTCGGCATCGATAAGCCGCTGGGTACACAGTTTCTGATTTATGTTAAAAATCTGCTTACCGGCAATTTGGGCACCTCGTTTGGACTTTATCCGAAAAAAGTAACCGATATTTTGGCATCCGCCATTCCATGGACCTTGGCACTTCAGCTTCCGGCGATCCTGACTGGATGGATTATCGGCAATATTCTTGGAGCTGTTGCAGCTTATAAAAAGGGTGTTTTCGACAAAGCACTCTTTCCGATCGCGCTGTTTGTCAACTCGATTCCTTTCTTTACGCTGGCCATCATTATGCTCTATGTTTTTGCACTTAATCTCAAATGGTTTCCTTTATCGGGAGGATATGATTTCCAGATGATCCCTCGGTTGAGCTGGGATTTTATCGGCTCCGTGATTCGACATCACACGCTTCCTTTTCTGTCGATTGTATTGGTTACCATTGGCGGTCAAGCGATAGGCATGAGAGAAATGTCCATTTATGAGTTGAATGCTGATTATGTGCTCTATAGTAAATTATTAGGCATTCGCGATTCGAAAATCGCCCAATATGTGTTCAAGAATGCAATGCTGCCTCAAATAACCGGATTGGCTCTGTCAATAGGAACGATGGTCGGCGGATCATTGATTTGTGAAATTGTGTTCAGCTATCCGGGGATTGGAACCTGGCTGTTTACTGCGATCCGGCAATTGGATTATCCATTAATATCCGGCTGCACCTTAATTATTGCCTTTACGGTCCTGGTAGCTAACTTCCTGATAGAGATCGTATATGGCATTGTTGACCCCCGAATCAAGGCGGCTCAAATGGAGGAAAATTAAGATGAATCATTCCGTGAAAATATTGCTAAAGTCGCCTAAGTTTGTTTTTGGGACCAGTGCCTTGCTGTTGATGCTTGCTCTTGTCCTCATCTATCCATTAATTAACAGAAATGATCCGTTGGAAATGATGGCACTCGCTTTTCAGCCTCCTGATTCCAAGCTGCTCCTTGGCTCGGATAACTTTGGGCGAGATTTGTTTCTGGAGCTCATGTACGGCATTCGGACCTCTGTGCGTGTGGGTCTGATCGCCGGTATCTGCGCTACGGTAATTGGGCTGATTATGGGATTGTTAGCGGGGTATATCGGTGGTTTGGTCGATAATATCCTCACGGCTGTCACCAATATTTTTATCGTTATTCCTTCTTTTATTATATTGATCCTGATTTCCGTAAGCATCAATTCGCGAAGCTCGCTGGTCACCGCAATCATTATCGGGATTACGAGCTGGCCCTGGACAGCTAGAGCAGTTCGTGCGCAAACCAGTTCATTAAGAAATAGGGATCATGTGAATATAGCCAAAATTTCCGGTCATAGCACACCGCGGATTATCATTTTTGAAATTCTTCCTTATATCGCGTCTTATGTGGTGATGGCTTTCGTCCTGCAGACGGCATCCGGGATTTTGTCGGAGGCTTCCATCTCCATGCTGGGACTAGGACCCTACAATACGATTTCGCTTGGCATTATCATGAACTGGGCGTTGACCTTTGAAGCTCCGGTGGCTGGAGCGTGGTGGGCGTTCATCCCGGCTGCTTTTTCCATTGCGATCATTACCTTTTCGCTTTTTATGATGAATACAGGGATGGACGAAATTTTCAATCCCAAGATAAGGAGCTGACGGGCCATGAATACCAATATTCTGGAAGTAAAAGGTCTCAAAACCTATTATAAAACCCGGCTTAAAGAAAATGTGTATGCTGTTGACGGAGTTGACTTTGTGCTGGAGGATGGTAAAACACTGGGGATCGCCGGGGAGTCGGGGTGCGGTAAATCGACCTTGGCTTTAAGCTTGATGGGTATGTATTTGCCACCGCTTAACTATAACAGCGGATCGATTATTATCGATGGAACCGACATTACAAGGCTGAATACAAGCCAGCTGCGGACACAGGTATTGGGAAGAGAAATCGCTTATATCCCCCAAGCCGCTATGAATGCGTTGAATCCTACACTTAAGATCATTCGTTTCATTGAAGATATGATGAAGGTGCATCGGCCGGAATTGTCCAAGAAGCAGGTTTGGGACATGGCTGCTGAACGGTTCGAAACCTTGAATCTGACGTCCAAGGTGTTGAATTCGTATCCTAATGAATTGTCAGGCGGCATGAAGCAAAGAACTGTTATCGCCATTTCATCGATTCTCAATCCAAAGGTGCTCATTGCCGACGAACCAACCTCAGCGCTTGATGTAACGTCACAGAAGGCCGTCATCAAGCTGATGAAGGATCTGTTGGACAAAAAGTTTATTCGATCTCTCGTGTTCATCACCCATGAATTGCCCTTGTTGTATCATGTGACGGACGATATTGTTGTGATGTACGCTGGAGAAATTGTCGAGAGAGGCACAGCCAAGCAAATGGTGTTCGATCCTTTGCATCCCTATACGAAAAAGCTGATGGGCTCGATCATCGTTCCTGAAGAGGGGATGAAGGGCCATAAGCTTGAAGCGATTCCAGGCGCACCGCCGAATCTGAAAAATGTGCCCCCAGGCTGCCGGTTCGCTGAACGCTGCTCTTACGCAACAAGAGAATGCAAAGAAGGCAAGATTGACAATAAAATCGTGGATGAGCGGATTTATCGCTGTATATATGATGCCAAGACTTTGCGCAAGTGGTATGAAGACGAGCAGGATGTCAAGGGAGTGATCGCATAATGATTCGGAATAAGGTCCTGATCAGTGGCACCCATATGAGCAAGGTGTTTGGCTACGGATTAAACAAGACAACGGCCGTCAATGACGTCAGCTTTAAATTCCATGAGGGTGAAATTATTTCCATCGTTGGGGAAAGCGGCAGCGGGAAAACGACATTGGCCAAGGTGATTATGGGTCTACTGAAGGAAACCAGCGGTGAAATCGAATATAAAGGCAAGCCAAGAAAGCTTAAAAGCCATAGGGACAGGAAAGAGTATTGGAAAGACATCCAGGCGATTTTCCAGGATCCGTTTTCTTCCTTCAATATTTTTCATAAAGTCGATAAATTATTAATGGACTGTATTAAATTGCAGGGGTTAAAGCTATCGAAGGATGAGCAATTTTTGAAAATGAAAGAGGCTTGTTCCTTCGTCAATCTGAAATTTGAGGAATTGTATAATAAATACCCGTTTGAGCTCTCAGGGGGTCAAATGCAGCGTCTTATGATCGCCAGGATTTTCATGATGCATCCCAAAGTGTTAATCGCCGACGAACCCACATCGATGGTGGACGCTTGTTCCCGCTCCACCATCCTCGACATGCTGATGAAGCTGCGTAATGAAAACAATATGACGATCATTTTCATTACCCACGACGTCGGACTGGCTTATTACGTAAGCGACACTATCTATATTATGGAGAAAGGTAAAATCGTGGAGAGCGGCAATGCGGAGAAGGTGATTCTGAATCCCCAGCATAAGTATACCCAACAGCTGATCTCGGATGTTCCCAAAATTCATGAGGCTTGGAATTTGGGTTGAGAAGCAAGGCGGATACGGTAGGAACATAGATTGTTAAGGAAAACCAAACATCAATGCGCTGTTTGGTTTTTTATTTTGGTCATTTACAGACTCATTGTTTTTACCTATGAAGATCATAGCTTTTATATCTTTGTAATAGAGGACTGAATATGGTACAAAGAAGAGTATAATACATGAAATATGGGAGTGAACCTACAATGGCAGATGTTAAAAAAATCGCAGTAATCGCTGGAGACGGTATCGGACCTGAGGTTGTTGCCGAAGCATTAAAAGTATTGAAAAAAACCGAGGAAGTATTTGGCTACCGTTTTGAAACGGAGCATGGTTTATTCGGTGGCATCGCAATCGATGAAAAGGGAACTCCGCTTCCGCAGGAAACCTTGGAGCTTTGTAAAAAAGCTGACGCTGTGCTTTTGGGTGCCGTAGGCGGTCCAAAATGGGATAATAACTCGAAGGAATTGCGTCCGGAAACAGGACTTTTGGGTATCCGTAAGGAGCTTGGCTTATTCTCGAACATTCGTCCCGCTGTTATTTTCGACTGCTTGAAGGATGCTTCTACTTTGAAGCCGGAGGTTCTGGAAGGAACGGACCTGATCGTAGTTCGTGAATTAACAGGTGGGATTTACTTTGGTGAAAAATTCCGCCGCGAAAGTGCAAACGGTGAGGAAGCAGTAGATACTTGTGCATATAACGTAATGGAAATTGAGCGTATTGCCCGTCAAGCGTTCGAAATCGCCCAAACCCGCAGCAAAAGACTGGCTTCGGTTGATAAAGCGAATGTTCTTGAAACATCCCGTCTATGGAGAGAGACCGTTAATCGTATTTCCGCTGACTATCCAGATGTAGAGCTGGAGCACATCCTGGTTGATAACTGTGCCATGCAGCTGCTGCGTCGTCCTTCAAGCTTTGATGTTATCGTGACTGAAAATATGTTTGGCGATATTTTGAGCGATGAAGCAGCTATGCTGACAGGTTCAATCGGTATGTTGTCTTCCGCTTCGTTGGGTGAGGGTGCGTTCGGTTTGTACGAGCCGGTACATGGCTCCGCTCCTGATATCGCAGGTCAAGGCATTTCCAATCCGATCGCAACCGTGCTTTCCGTTGCTTTGATGTTCCGTTTGACGTTTGGCTACCATGATGCTGCTGAAGCTATCGAACGCGCAGTTAAAGAAGTTCTGGATGCAGGACACCGTACAGGTGATATTGCAGTCGATAAGAGCAAAGCGATCGGTACAACAGCAATGGGTGATTTGATCATCAACGCAATCAGAAAATAATTTATGTCACAGATTATAATAATTATAAAATAATAATCGTTTTAATATTGACTTTGAACAGGTCAAATGTTACGATTTTAAGTGAAAAAATCATACAATTCCGGGAGGTAATAAGAAGATGGCAGAACGTTTAGTAGGTAAGCAAGCTCCTGATTTTACGCTAGAAACCGTATCAGGCGATGGTGCTGAGTTCGGTAAAGCTTCTTTGGCCGATTACAAAGGCAAATGGTTGGTATTGTTCTTCTATCCACTCGATTTCACATTTGTATGCCCAACGGAAATTACAGCTCTGAGCCAAGCTTATGAAGACTTCAAAAAATTGGATACTGATGTATTAGGCGTATCCATTGACAGCATTCATTCCCACCGCGCTTGGATCAACACACCAGTGGACAGCAATGGTCTTGGCAAGTTGAATTTCCCATTGGGTGCGGATATTACGAAAAAGGTTGCACGCGATTATGGCGTTTTGATCGAAGAAGAAGGTATCGCGCTTCGTGGTCTATTCATCATCAACCCAGAAGGCGAATTGAAATATCAAGTAGTTAACCATAATGATGTAGGCCGCAGCGTAGAAGAAACTTTCCGTGTACTGGAAGCTCTTCAATCCGGTGGTTTGTGCCCGATGAACTGGAAAAAAGGCGACAAGCATCTGGTTGCCAAGTAAGCTTACGATTCGGACTTACTTACTCATCATTCAAAAAATCCCTTTAGTCTGCTATACTGCAGCTAAAGGGATTTTTGTATTGGAAGCGGCATAGGCTAACGAAGTCAGTTTTGCTCCGCAAAACTTAAGTTTATGCTTACGAAGTCAGTTTTGCTCCGCAAAACTTTTAGGAGGAATAACATAGTGGAAATCGAACAAACCTTGAAGTACAGCGAGAATCACGAGTGGGTTCGTGTCGAGCGGAATTTGGCCGTGATTGGCATGACGGATTTTGCCCAGGAGGAGCTCGGTACGATCGTATTCGTGGAGCTTCCAGAGGTCGGCGACCTGTTGAAAGCAGGCGAACCGTTTGGCAGTATGGAATCCATCAAAACCGTATCGGAAATGTACGCGCCCCTATCGGGTAAAGTCGTGGACATTAACCGTAAGCTTCAAAAGGATCCCGGAGCGATCAACATCGCGCCCTATGAAGGAGGCTGGATGATTGTGATCGAGGTTGCTGATGATGCAGAGCTTGAGCAGCTATGGGATTATGACAAGTATCAGGATACTTACATACGATCATAAATAGGGCATAGGCTTACGAAGCAGAGCTTCCGTAGGAAGCCCCTTAAACCCCTTAGGAGGTTTTAAATGAAGATTGTTGTCGGATTGGACGGAGGGGGTAGTCACACAAGAGCAATAGCTGTAGATGTGACTGGACGGGTGATTGCTTATGTGGAACGCGGAGGCGCTAATTCAAATCATAATCCGGATGCGAAAGAAAACGTAAGCGGAGCAATAGCAGCTGTCATAGCTGAGGCAGGGTGTTCAGAGCAGGATGTGGTTGGCTTGGCAGCAGGGTTTGCTGGATTGGATAGGGCAGAGGATGCGGTCTGGGCAGAACAATACATCAATCAGAACGGCTTGACTTGCCCACGAAAGGTAGTTAATGATGCTGTTATTGCGCACATAGGCGCCCTGCGTAATCAGACGGGAATTATTGTGATATGTGGAACGGGTTCCGTGGTATTCGGTATTAATGAAACTGGTGAGCACGTACGCAATTATGAATATCATCATTATGCAGCAACAGCCGCTCGTCATTTAGCTTATAATACCATGTTCAGGATGATTGCCGGAGATGTGTTGAAAGAGGACCAGGTGCTGATTGATCAAATATTGCTATATTGGCAAGTGGGACATATCATGGATTTGGCAGAACTAGCCAAGAACGGCTTTATTACTGATTCCAAAGAGAGAAATCATCGCTTTGGAGGAATGGCTCCTCTTATCACAGAAGCAGCGCTGCAAGGAATACCGCTAGCCTGCTCGGTATGCGATAATGCGGCTCGCGAGATCAGCATCGGGATACGTTTGATCGGAACCAGCTTTTCCGCAGAGACCATACCGGTAGCATTAATCGGCAGCGTAGCACAAAGCACCTATATAGCTGCTGGGATAAGCAAAGAGCTGATGAGAGATACAGTTCGAAGCTACGGGATCAAGAAGCCAGAAATGTCACCATCTATGGGGGCGGTATTGATGGCAATGGGATTGGCAAATATCAACATCGACGAGCTTATGATTAACAAGTTGAAGGAGTATCGGCAGAATTGATGCCAAGACAGTTAAGCCAATTTATCATTCCATATAAAAACAAGGAACCGAGGGCAAGATTCCCTGAGTTCCTTGTTTTTATTTTTCGGATAGCTTTTTAAATTTCTCTCTGTATTTCACGACAGTCAGCACATAGGTTGCATGTGACCAGGTAAGCGGTGCTACTGAAACCGGGCCTCCATCGAACGGATCCAGCTGTTCAGGTAAAATTCCACTCTCAATCGCATGCTTGACGACCCATTCGAGTGTGCGGCGTGGAGCTTCCAGCTCGGCTAACGACTTCGCACATTCGATCTCCCATTCGGCGATCCACAGCGTACAGATAATCCACGGATTGCCGGGCACCTTTTCAATGTCGGAGGAGCGTTGGAAGTAGTAATCGTGATAGTAACGGGCTACGCCGCCGATATCGGTTTTGATCGTCAGCTTCTCTTTGTTGGCTTGCATCGTTTTGACGACACGTTCATCATCAGCCGGCAGCACCCCAAATTCGAAAATACCGTAAACACTGCTCTCGTAAGTCAGGTCTTTGACCCATTGATCGTTTTCCTGATGCATGCCGCGGACGAAACGCTGCTCTTCTTCATCCCACAAATGCTTGATGATGCCGGATTTGATCCGCTCTGCCGTATGCCGGTAGCGGCTGCTGCGCTCCTCGTCACCAAACAGGCTGCAGAAGTTGGCAGCGGCGATCAAACCGCCATAAACTGCAGAGGTCGTAAATGTAAATATACCGTACCTTTCCTCCCATAAATCGTAGCTGGGCTTAGGCAGATTCAAATCCTGATCAATGTAGCTCGACATAAACCGTGCCGCGCGGCGGATCAAGGTCCGATATAGCGACTGCGGAAGCTCCAGCACACCGTGCTTCTCAAAATCTTTCCAGAGCGCGAACAGGACAAGCGCGGTTTCATCCTCCTGAATAGGAAGCTGCTCATTACCGGCATGAATATAAGGATGCCAGCTGGAGCCTACGGTTCCATCAGGGTTGTATTTATGGTGCAGGTAACCTTCCGGCGACAGCACGTTGGCACAGAAATGGAAAAACGGTGTAATCATACCCTGATAGCCGGCCATCGACATGGCGTAGGCGATCAATGCGCCGTCTCTTGGCCACATGTAGCTGTAATGATCACGATTGCTGTGCATGATGTCAGAATCGTTAGCTGCGATAATCGCGCCGTTGACGTCTGTCTGCGTACGGACAATCAGCAGGCTATGCTTGTACATGCGGATAACCTCGGCAGGCAAATCACCGTAATCCTGCTCGGATTTGTTCACCCAACGCTGCCAGTACACTTTAATGCGATCCAGCAGCTTGCCGGGGTGGCTGTCTTTTACGTAGCCATCGAGCTTTTTGACTTCCTCAAGGTTTTTGCCGGCTGTCATCCAATAATACATCGTCTCATCGGAATTCGGGGGAACGTGCAGCTTGAAGCTTATCGTGCTGTCGACGGAGCCCTGCGCAATGGCATTGCCCATCAAATGACCGTCCTCCGCATCCCGCCAGGTTCCCTCGGCATTGTAGAACCGTTTGACACCTGTTGTGTATTGATAGATGCCATCAGGACCGGTAGTCCCGCTGAACATAAAATATTTATCTTTTTTATAATGAAAAACGGTGTTGTTAGCAGGGTAATAGGCAGCGGTATCGCCAACCTCGGTTTCGTTAATGACCAGATCCTGATTGAAAAAGACGCGAACCTCGCGTACGGTATCCCGGTTGTTGTGGATATTGATCCTTTTTAAATAAATATCCTCGCGTTGATGGACACCATCGTTGATCAATAAGGTAATACCCAAGCGGGGGTGTGTGGCTGTTACTTCTGTAATCAGGGATTCTTCCACATAAGACAGCTTGAAATCCCATTCAGGATCGCTGAGCCAAGCAAAGTCACCATCGACCCATATGCCTACTCTGCATTGATAACCACCAACATGGTTCAACTGCCCCACGTAGGGATAATACAAATCTCGCATGTAAGTATGATTATCCAGGTTGATCAAAAACTTTCCGTTCCCGATGACTAATTGGCGCGGCATCCACCCACATCCTTCCCTCTAGCTGGAGTTTACTTCTTTCCCTAGAGTACCTTTTTCTTTATGGACGGTCAATCCCGCGGCTTCAATGAAAGCGGATACGTGTCATTTTTTTGCATAAATTTTCAAGGGTCGATACCAAATAATGGTAAAATCCCCAGGAAAAAAGAAATCTCCAGCCCGAAAGCGGAGATTCCTGGTAGCTATGATTGCTGCGCCGGTTCATCAGGCATACGGGTTAACTCCATTATAAAGTCATAGGAATTTCCGGAAAGCAGAAGCCGCTGGACCTGATCCTGATGAATGCCTTCACACACTTTGGTTACTCCGGTATGGTATTGAATATGCATCTGCGCAGCTTGGTCATCGTAGCGGATAAAAGCAATTTGCTTGGAGCTGATTGGTATATGCTGCATGTAACCCACTCCCTCAAAATGAATATGAACCTCTAAGCACATAAAAAGTTTTTTGGCATGATCATGACATGGAGCAACCGAATTTCGTTAATATAGTTGAGTTTATGCATGGTCATTCACCTTTAGAATGGATAGTAGGGCTGCTGTGAAAACGTTTCAATGGTTTTGTCCTGCTCAAAAAAGAGGATTTATAGGACTGAAGGTCGAATATAGTGTAGAGTATCGCTTTTGCAGGCTAAATGAGGAGGCGTGAAATTATGAGTTTTTGCTGCGGCGCCAGTATGATTGGAACTAAAGGAACACTTAAGTATATCAGAACGCAAATTCATAACGTACCGATATTGTTTTGCCCGGTTTGTCATCGTGTGGAAGTACATCATCTGGTTGAAAGCGAATATGGGATTTTGGCCGAATACGCGCATGGAGATGGTGCGTCCGAGGTGGATTTTCATGAATATGTAGATAACCGCAGTCAAGCGGAATTATATGAGAATTGTGTCAATAATGAAGATGAGGACCCGATGGATATCGTTCGCTGCCAGATTGATATGTCTCTGGATCTGCTGATCGTAGCCAAGGAACTGAAGGATAACGAATGGGAAGAACAGCTTAAGAAGCGGCTCAATATCTTAAGCAAGCGCAAAGCCAAGCTGAACGGTAAAAAGACGTCCAAAGGAGCCGTTTAAACCCTTATTGGTATGCCCCGTAAGAGATGGAAGCGCCCCGGAACGGAGTAGTATGGCATCCCGTCCATATCCAACAGATAAGTGTGACCTGAAAATGAACCGGGTATACAAGGAAGAAGAACGTGTATCCGTATAATAATTGGAGTCCAAATGCAGGGCTTGGCATCAAGCTTTCTTAGGAGGCGTATGCTTAGTCCTCGGGGACATTCCCTATCGGAAGAAGTTTGGAAGGGTCAAGCACAACATATTGGCACAAACCAACGTCTCTATTAGGGGACGTTTATTTGTTTGCACGAAAACCAGGGATGATTATAGTAGGAAAATGTATAGGATCAGGCATTAAATAGCTGTAATATTTTGTGAAATAAGTCCTATCCCGACCCCCCTAACCTACGTCCTAATAACGAAATTATATAGTGTGAGGTGGAAAAGATTGCTGCTCGTTTTATTTAAGAAATTTCTTGGAAAACGTCAATCTCCCCACCCGGATTCTGCGGAACCACAACCGCCTGAACAATTGGTGATTCGAATTCAAGAGGGTGATTTACGGCTTCGCAACCAGTTTATTACGGACTATCAACCGTATGTTGCCAAGGTAACAAGCCGTTTTTGCAAGCGTTATGTAGATCCTGCAAGAGATGATGAGTTCAGTATCGCTTTAGGTGCCTTTAATGAGGCGATCAATCAGTTTTCAACCGAGTCCGGACGTTCGTTTCTCGGATTTTCCGAGCAGGTCATTCGTCGGCGCCTGATCGATTATGTGCGTAAGGAGCAGCGATTTTCACAGCAGCTGCCCTATAGTACGTTTGATGTGGAGGATGAAGAGGATAACATCATCAACCCCGTTGAAATCCATCAGGCGATGGAGCAGTATGAAAAACAAAAAGGCATGGAGGAGCGGGGCAGCGAAATTATGGATTTGAATCGGTGTTTGGCTGATTTTGGTGTTCAGTTTTCGGATTTGGTTGATGCCTCTCCGAAGCATGATGATTCCAGACAAACTTTGTTTGCCATTGGCAAGCAGCTGTCGGAAAACGCTGAATTTATGGGGGCCATGCTCTCCAAGCGTGTACTGCCTATCAAGGAGTTAATGGGCGTCGTCACCGTCTCGCGCAAAACACTGGAACGAAATCGTAAGTTCATTATTGCTGTAGCCTTAATTTATAACGGGCCTTATCCATACCTCCGTGATTATTTGCATATCAAAGAGGAATCCAACAAAGGGGGAGAGTAGCATGAATAAAGGCATCGTCATGGAGCTGACGGACAAATACATTATTGTGATGCGTGAAGACGGCAGATTCGATAAAATCTCGCGTCAACGGCATTCCTGCCAACTGGGTGAAGAAATTATCTATGCTGACACCAGACTCAAATGGGCAAGTCCGTCTATAGCCGGCCGCTCAGCAGTAGTAGCGGCAGTTGTATTTTGCCTGGTAGTTATGGCTAGCTTCGCAGGCAAAATTGGCAGCTCCGAGGTCGTTGCTTATGTATCGCTCGACATCAATCCCTCTATAGAAATGGGCATCGATGAAAAGGAACAGGTGCTCGAGCTTCGCGGCTTAAATAATGATGGGACGGAACTGATTGAAGCGATGAATTATAAGGGGTTGACGCTCGAAACCGTTACAGCCTCGCTTTTGAATAAAGCTGAAGAGAAATCGCTAGCCAAGGGTGAAGGGGATATTGTAATCGCAAGCACGGTCGTTCTTGAGAAAAGCAACGTGGATGACACGAAAATCGCTGAAAAACTGCGTCAGCAGGTAACCGACCACATCAAGCAAACCCATCCTGAGCAAGTCAATGCTTATCAGGTAGAAGCGTTTGCAGCACCTCAGGAGGTTCGTGAAGAAGCGAACAAGAGTGGGGTTTCCATGGGGAAATACTCGGTTTATTTGAATGCCAAAAATAATGGGGTAGCAGTGACAGTCGATGACTTGAAGAAGGAATCGATTCATCAGATCGTTAAGGATAATGCGAAGGATAATGCAGATAAACAGTCTGCAGTTATTCAGCCTAACAAGGTTCCAACCAAGGAATCGATGAAGAAGCTGGTCGAAGAAGAGAAGTCGGGAGAATTGGACAAGAAGCTGGACGATAAAAAGAAAGAACAGCTCGCCAAAAATAACGACAAAAACAACGACAAAAACAACGAAAAAAATAATAATAATACGAGCAAAAATGATCCCAAGAAGTCTGGCAATTCGAATGCCAACGGTATAGGCAGTAGTGGGAACAGCATCAATAACGGCAGTAACAACAACAATAACAACAGTAGTAACAATAATAATAAAAACAACAATGCGAATTCGAATTCAAACAACACGAAGGATAAAAACGACGATAAAAACGACGATCGCAAGGATGACAAAAAACCGTCAATGCCTACGATCAAACCGAACATACCCGCGGCAATGACCGGTGGAGCCAAGCCAGCAGGGACAAATTCAGGTGCAGCCCGTCCGGGTGACAACAGCAGCAAGTCCGATCCGAAAAAGGACGATGACAAGAAAAAAGATGACGATAAGGCCGATGATGACAAAAAGAACGATGATAAAAAGAACGATGATAAAAAAAATGATGACAAGAAAAAAGATGATGATGTAAAAAAGTCCGATGATCTTCAAAAGGCAGACGAGAAAAAAAGGCTGGCCGAAGAGGATCGCAAGCGTGAGGAAGCCAAGCGTCTGGCGGATCAGAAAAAGCGTGAGGATGACCTCAAGAAGCAGGAAGACAAGAAGAAAGAACAGGACAAGAGAACGAACGATGACGATAAGAAGACAGACGGTACCAAAAAATCGGATGATAGCAAGAAAGATAGCGATAACAAGAAAGATAGTGACAGCAAGAAGGACTCGGACTCCACGAAAAAGGATGATTACAAGCGGGACGATTCCACTAAAAGATAAGGTAGTATAGGGGGGAGAACCTCTATATGGTATAGGAGAGCAGCTTGTGCGGGAGACCGTATAGGCTGTTTTTTTAAGGTCTGTTGTTCTATAATATCAAGGAGATCAAATGGGAGAATTATAGGGAGAGAGCTGAGGAGGAATAGAGTAATGAGATACAGTACATTCGGACAAACGGGGTTCAAGGTGTCTGCATTAGGTTTCGGAGCGATGAATTTGCCAGGAGTTTCATTGGAGCAGGCAAGGGAAACCCTTAATTATGCGCTTGATCATGGGATTAATTATATCGATACAGCCGCGGGCTACCGCAATAGCGAGGAAATTATCGGGGAAAGTATTTCGCATCGCCGCGATGAATATTTTTTGGCAACGAAAACGAATAAAAGAAGCTATGCCGAGGCCAAGGAAGAAATCGAGCGGAGCCTTGTCAGATTGAAGACCGATGTGATTGACCTGCTCCAAATTCATTATGTGAATTATGTAAGTGAATATAAGGCAGCGATGCAAAATGAAGGCGCTTATGAGGCGGCCTTGGAGATGCAGGCCAAAGGCAAGGTACGCCACATCGGAATTACAGGTCATCGTCCCGAGCTGCTGGCCAAGTGGATCAGCAAAGGGCAGTTTGCCCAGGTCTTGTTTCATTTAAATCTGGCACAGCCTTTTTCTCTTGACGAGCTGATTCCAATGGCTACAAAGATGGGCATGGGCAAAGTTGCGATGAAGCCATTATCCGGTGGATTTATTCAACCTGTTGAAAAGGCGCTGCGGTATCCATACAGTCAAAATGTGGATGTCATTATATCAGGTATGATCAGTGTGGATGAGGTGAAGCAGAATCTCGCGGCTTTTGAGCTTGAGGTTGGAGATGCCGAGCGTAATGAATTGGAAAATCTGGCCACAGAGCTGGGCAGCCATAACTGCCGCCGCTGCAACTATTGCTCCTGTCCGATTGGCGTAACGATTCCTGATATTATGATATCCAGTCAGATTCGTAACACATTTGGCTTGCTGCCTAAGGGCGATGGATTTTATGAACGTCAGAAGGGGAATATTATGTCCTGTGCCGATTACGAGCCCTGTAAGGAGCGGCCTCTGTGCGAGGAAAAATGTCCTTACCATCTTCCGATGCGTAAGGTTGTCATGGAGTCTGCCTCTTACTTTGGAGCCTAAGCTATTCGTGTGGTGAATGATTAATTATGGGAACCTTTGGAGGCTATCGCTTATGGATGTGCAGCAATTGTTAAAGAATGAGCTGGAAACGCATATACATATGGTCGTACAGGATGCAATTGAAGATGCTGCTCTGCTGATACCTGATACCGTCACGGAAGCCGATGCGCTGGTGCTGCTGCTGACGCCGGCGGAGCTGGACGACGCGGCGTGGAGCTTGAGGCTGCCTGCATCACTGGCAGCCGAGGTTCAGGGATTGCGCGAACGTGGGCTGTTCGCGGCTGGTCTTGGCCAGACGGAGGTCATACCGACGCTTGGCCTGCTCTCCTGCCGCTCGCTGGTGCTGAGCGGCCTTGGCGCCGCGGCTGGCGGCGCTGACGCCTGGCGTGACGCCGGCGTATACGCGGTCCGCGCAGCGCTGGGCCGCGGGCTTGAGCGGCTCGCGGTGGCGCTGCCGCGTGAAGCAGCGAGCGCCGGCGATGCGGGCGCCAACGCGGCTGTAAACCTGCGCAAGCGTGTGCACGCGCTGGCGGAAGGGCTCTTGCTCGGCGGCTACCGCATGCCGAGCTATGCCGCTGCGACTGCGCAGCCGCCCCGGACCGCGCTTCGCGAGGTCGCCCTGATCATCGATCAGGCGACACTCGCGGCGGCGGGCTGCGGCAGCGCAGTCGAGACGTTTGCGCAGCCGCTGGCAGCTGCGCGGGCTTTCGCGATCGCGACGCAATATGCGCGCGATCTGACCAACCTGCCCGGCAATGTGCTTGTGCCGGATACACTGGCCCAGGAGGCTGCACGGCTGGCCTCCCATTATGGCATGTCCTGCACGGTGCTGGACGAAGCCCAAATCGTTGAGCACGGCATGGGCGGCCTTCATGCCGTGGGCAAGGGCAGTGCGAATCCGCCGCGAATGATTGCCATTCGTTACGAGGGTTCCGATGCTTCAAGTGAAGTGATTGGATTGGTAGGCAAGGGGATTACCTTTGACACCGGAGGCATTTCGCTGAAGAAGCCGGACGGTATGGAGGAAATGATCAGTGATATGGGCGGTGCCGCTGTGCTGCTTGGGCTGCTGCATGTAATCGGCCGATTAAAGCCGAAGCTGAATCTGCAAATTGTGATACCTTCTGCAGAGAATATGCCTTCAAGCAGCGCTTTTAAACCGGGTGATGTGATTAAGATGATGAGCGGGCATACCGTGGAAATATTAAATACCGATGCGGAAGGACGTGTCGTGTTAGGGGATGGTGTTCATTACGCGCTGCAGCTTGGGGCGAAGCGGATTGTGGATATCGCGACCTTGACAGGAGCCGTGCTGGTTAGCTTCGCGGATGTGGCAACTGGCGCGATAGCGAACAATGAGGAGCTGCAGCAGGAAATTTTGAACGCAGCCAAGCAAGCCGGAGAAAAGGTATGGCCATTCCCCAACTATCCGGAATACCATGACATGCTCAAAAGCGATGTGGCAGACATCAAAAATGCTGCCTCGCGCGATAGATGGGCGGGCAGCATAACAGGTGGACTGTTTATTGGATTTTTTGCCGGTAATGTTCCTTGGCTGCATCTGGACACGGGCGGCACAGCCTGGCTGTGGAACGAGCGCGGGACGGAACCCAAGGGAGGTACCGGCGCGATGGTACGCACACTGGCACATTGGCTGTGCAAGTCTTAATTGTAGCCTTCAAGCAAGCAGAGCGGCTTAAGCGGAAAGGCTGTTGCTTTTGCTGCTGCTTTTGCTTGCAACCAAAGGTGTGGCTGAAGCCATCATCAGCAGCGCAATTGCTTCGAGATCTTTCATTTGAATGATAAAGCGGTTCACTTCCTGGGTGGTATAAGAAAGATTCACCATCCGTTGTGATAATTGGGCAAGATCGATACCGAACCAGCCGGTGCGGCGAGGATGTGCAGACAGATCGAACGAGAGTACCGGTATCGATGCTGCGTCTTCAGCTGCAGGCAGCACATCAATAGGCTCAGCATGCAGTTCATTTAAATCGATATACAGCTTTCGGCAGTGCCAGCGAACAAAGCCAGGCTGAAAAGAAATAACGAGCAGAGGGTCCTCCTCATTGGCAACCTTGTATACCTGAATACCCTTTTCACTCTTGGTTCGTTGAACATATTGGTTCTGTCTGATATCGGGCAGTACCATCACAATGAGAATCGGAATCGCACTTGCTGCATATATGAAAAGCTCGGATTCAAATAACAGGGCCAAACCAAGAAGAGCGACGAATAATAAAATAGATCCAACCAAACTCCATTTTTGCTTTTTTGACATGGAACCAGCAATCCCCCAGATGAAATATAGAGTGATAAATCGACATACTATTTCTATTTTACCATAAGACAGGCGACAAGTTAAATAGTAGTTTCTTCATAGCTGCTTTTTAACATAGCTGCTGCCGTTATGTTCCACATTATGATCTTATATCAGAGTTCGGGGGTGCCCAGATGAAAAAAAGAATAGGTTTAATCGGTTTAGGCGATATTGCCCAAAAAGTATATTTGCCGCTATTAGCTGCTCATGAGCAGGTCGAGCTTATAGGCGTCACCAGCCGTACGGAAGCTACGGTGAACCGGATTGCCGATCAGTACCGGATTAGTGGGCGGTTTTATGCATTGGAGACACTGCTGGAGGCCAGACCGGATGCCGTATTTATACATAGCCCGACGGAAACCCATTATGAACTGGTAATGACTTGTTTGCAAAAAGGAATAGCCGTTTATGTCGATAAGCCGCTCTCCTACGAGCTGCATGAGTCGGAGGCCATGGCGTCCTACGCCCAGGAGCAGGGCGTATTGCTCGCGGTAGGCTTTAACCGCAGGTTTGCACCGATGTATATGAAAGCACGTACGTGGCTTGAAGAGGCCGGGGGCTTTGAGCTATCTGTGGTCCAAAAGCAGCGAACCAAGCTTCAGGCGCACAGTGCCAGGCATACGTTGTATGACGATTTGATTCATATGCTTGACCTGCTGCTCTGGCTCGGTGGAGATCACGCAGAGATCGGGCATTATTACGAGCGTGTGGATGAGGCAGGCAAGCTGCTGGTTGGAGCGGGGGGTTTGCTGTTTGCCAATGCGCAAGCAGCCAAACTAACAGAAGAACAAGCTGTACAAGCCCATTCAGGTTTGGATCGCCTTGGCCAGTTCAGTATGGTGCGCCGCGCAGGGGCCGATCTGGAAAAGCTGGAACTGCATGGGGCTTATCGTTCTGCCGAGGTGCTCAATATGGAATCGCTCATCCTTTCAGAACGCTCTCATGAGCCGCAGCATATCGGCTTCGGAAGCTGGGATACGATTCTGCATCGCCGGGGCTTTGCCGGAGTCGTTCAGCATTTTCTCAGCAGCCTGGAACAACCGGGGGATTGTTCGATTCGCGCCGATCAGGTGCTGCCTGTACATCGACTGGTGGAACGGCTGACACAAGCTTTGGTCTGATTTATGATTATACATGTATATGGTATGAAGGCCATTGGCAAAGTTGGATTCAGGAGGCTGTTATGATTATACATAAAGGCGAGACCTTATTTCGTCAAGGCGAATCGGGTCCGCTGTATCATCTGAAAAGCGGGATATTGAAAATCGTTCGTGTTCATGAGGACGGGAATTCGATTCTGCTTAATATTATCGTACCCGATGAAATGATTCCGCATCATTCTCTGATCAGCCCTAATCCTTATCATGGAACGGCGGTCGCACTGTCCTCCTGTGAGGTTGATGTACTTCCGGCAGCGGACTGGTACCGGGAGTTGGAGCGCAATCCGGAGCAATTTCGTCATATAGCCATTCAGCTGCAAAATAAATTGCGAATGATGCAGCAGCGTATTGACCAGCTTACCGAGGCTGCACCTGCCGAGAAGCTCAGCAAGCTGCAGCGCTGGTTTCAGCTGTATATCGGTTCGGATGCCATCACGGATGTGCTGACCCAAGACGAAATCGGTCAGTTTCTCGGCATCCGCCGCGAAACCGTGAATCGACTGCTGAGAGCTCACAAAACATCGGCAGGGCCAAAAAACTCATAATGAATAGCGGTATCGGGTACATCCCACTCCTTGAGCATGCCATTGATTGCTCTCATAAATGGTGTGGGGCCACAGAAGTAGAAGCTGGCATCCTTCGACGGGACTACGCTCTTAAGCCAAGGCAAATCCAGGTAACCTTTTTTATGATAGGTAGCAGAGTCGCCGAGCGGCGCGGCATAACACCAGTAGGCTGATAGCTGGGCGTGATTGCTGACAAGCTTTTCCACATGCTCACGCATGGCATGCATCTGCTCATTGTGCGCAGCATGAATGAACGTTACCTGCCGGTCGGGCTCCGTTACAGCCAGTGTGTTCAGCATGCTGACTATCGGGGTCAGCCCTACGCCGCCACTGATGAGTACGACTGGCTTGGTGTCTCCCGATTCCAGAATAAAATCACCTGCCGGTGCGGACAGCCACAGCACACTGCCTTCCTCAATATGTTTGTGCAGGTAATTGGAGATTTTCCCCGCTGGGCGTTCCTCAAGCGCTTCCTCCCTTTTGACCGAAATCCGATAGTAAGGCTTGCCTGGCGCATCCGAAAGACTGTATTGGCGTATATGCGTATACGGTTCGCCAGGAATAGTAATTTTTACACTGACGTATTGTCCAGGCACAAAATCAGCTATAGGCTGACCATTCACCGGCATCAAATAAAACGAAGTAATGACCTCGCTCTCCCGCACTTTACGCTCTACGCGAAAAGCTTTGAAATCGCTCCAGCCTCCTGACTGCTCCGCCGCCTGGACCTCCAAATCCCTTTCAATCCCTATGAATGCATTCGCTATCACCCCATAGGCTTCACTCCAGGCTTCAATAATCTCGTCAGTTGCCGCATCACCCAGCACGGTTTTGATAGCGCCCAGCAAATGCTGGCCGACAATTGGATAATGCCCGGGCTGAACACCGAGACTGCGGTGCTTCTGGGCAATTTGCCTGACGACGGGCAGGATTGCTTCCAACCGGTCGATATGAAGCGCCGCGGCATAGACGGCATTCGCCAAAGCGGCCTGCTGCTTACCCTGTTGTTGATTGGCATGATTAAACATATTCAGAAGCTCAGGATGCGCGCTGAACAGCGACTTGTAAAAGGTTGTAGTAATTTCAGTCCCATATACTTCCAGAACCGGTGCAGTAGATTTGATAATGGAAATCGTTTGTTGACTTAACATATCGGTTGTCCTCCTTGTGAGTGATGGTTATGGGCTAAGTATACATACTGCGAAAGTGCAGACTTGTGATTTGAACCACATCAAAAAGCAACGATTTGTGGACAAACCTTGTTTTGAAAATGGAAGCAAAAGGGTCATGTAAGTAAAATCCGATGCATGACAAGAAACTCTGCGGCCCAATCAGCCCCTTTACGGCATCATTGTAAAAAATCACCCTGCCCAGGTCAACAGAGTCCGATATACAGCACACGCGGATACGCCTTAAGCTTAAAGCCAGGAGAGGTGAAAGGAGGTAAGAGGCTGACTATGAGACGGAACTCATGTTAATGAGACTCGTCCAATAGCCGCGAACAAACGAATCGATGAATGGATGAAGAGAGGGGGAGGACCATGGCGGCAACAGGCAATAAGCCATCCATTAAAATCATCAAACGGAACTGGGACTTATACCTGCTGATTTTACCGGTAGTGATTTATTATGCAGTGTTTGAATATTTGCCGATGTATGGGGTACAGATCGCTTTTAAGGATTTTATCGCAGTCAACGGAATCTGGGGCAGCCCATGGGTAGGACTGAAGCATTTCGAACGCTTTTTCCAGGGCTATTATTTCGAAAGGCTGCTGTTGAATACGCTTTTACTGAGCGTTTATTACCTGCTGATCAGCTTCCCGCTGTCTGTCCTGCTGGCGCTCTTGATGAATGAGCTGCGGCTGGCGGCATTTAAGAAAACCGTCCAGCTCGTCACCTATGCTCCCCATTTTATTTCGACGGTGGTGCTGGTCGGGATGCTGTCGATCTTTCTCGCACCGAAGAGCGGCCTTGTCAATCAGCTGATTGCCTGGTCGGGGGGAACACCGATTGATTTTCTGGCGGAGGCCGGATGGTTTAAAAGCTTGTATGTATTTTCCGGGGTATGGCAAAATACAGGCTGGAACTCGATCATCTTCATAGCTACCTTAGCTGGTATCGACCCACAGCAGCACGAGTCGGCTATGCTGGACGGAGCAAGCAAGCTGCAGCGCATTTGGCATATTAATATTCCCGCGCTGCTGCCGACGATGGCAATCCTGTTTATTTTGCAGTGCGGACAAATTATGGCGGTAGGCTTTGAAAAAGTATTTTTAATGCAAAATACTGCTAACATCAGCGCATCCGATGTGATCTCCACGTATGTGTACCGTTCGGGCGTGCTCGGGGCGCAGTACAGCTTTTCGGCTGCCGTCGGTTTGTTTAATTCAATCATTAATCTGATTCTGCTGTTTGGCGTCAACCGGATATCCAAAAAGCTGACCCAGACGAGCCTGTGGTGAGAAGGGAGGGGAAGCTATTATGGCCAAGCTGGCCCAAACCAAAGGCGACACCCTGTTCGATATCGTCAATTTGATCGTTCTGAGCGCCGTAACCTGCATCGTCCTGTACCCCCTGCTGTTCGTGGTCGGTGCTTCATTCAGCAGCCCGGCGGCTGTGATCGAAGGGAGAGTCTGGCTGCTGCCCCAGGGATGGAACGTGCAATCCTATATCCGCGTGTTTCAGGACCGCGGCATTATGGAGGGGTATTTAAATACGTTTATGTATACGGCTGTAGGCACTACGTTAAATATTGTATTGACGATATGCGCGGCTTATCCGTTGTCCCGCAAGGATTTTGCCGGTGGTTACACACTGACGCTGCTGTTTGCCTTCACGATGTTTTTCAGCGGAGGGATTATACCGACCTATTTACTGGTCAAGGATCTGGGTCTTATCAATTCATTTTGGGCCGTTATATTGCCAAATGCGGTATCGATGTGGAACATTGTCATTATGCGAACTTTTTTTCAAAACATCCCGATAGAGCTGCAGGAATCGGCGCAAATCGACGGCTGCTCGAACACACGGACGTTGTTCAGTATCATACTGCCGCTGTCGTTACCGGTGATCGCGGTCATGGTGTTATTTTATGGAGTCAGTCACTGGAATGCATTTTTTAATGCGCTTATGTATGTATCCGATGTTCATAAATATCCACTGCAGCTGATTATTCGGCAAATTCTGCTGCAAAATCAGATGGGTGACATGGTCAGCGCTTCAGAAACCTCGACGGATCAAATTTTGCTTGTCGAAGGGATTAAATATGCGGTCATTGTCGTCTCCAGCTTGCCGGTGCTGCTACTGTATCCGTTCTTGCAGCGTTATTTTGTAAAAGGTGTTATGATCGGCGCTATTAAGGGCTAACGGGTTGGAAATCAGAGAGGATGGGTTAGAATGAAACCAACAAAAAGAAGGTTCTCTTCGCTGGGTACGGTGCTTTGTGCAAGTCTGGTTCTACTGGCCGCCTGCACGAATGGGCAGGATACTCAGCCTGCTGCCAAGGCTCCGGTGAAGGAGGGCGACAGTACGTTGAACACGTCAGGGCTGCCGATTGTCAAAGCGCCATTGACCTTGAATATGCTGGCTGGACAATCTCCGCTGCACGGGGAATGGAAGGATAAGCTGCTGTGGAAGGAAGCCGAGAAACGGACCGGGATTCATATCGAATGGACACTGGTGCCGCAGGCTAATCTGGAGGAGAAAAAGAATTTGCTGCTCGCGAGCGGTGAAATCCCCGACGCCTTTTACGGGGGCGGCATCACGTCACAGGATATGATTTCGTATGGACAACAGGGTGTATTCCTGCCGTTAAATGATCTGATCGACAAGTATGCGCCCAATTTCAAAAAAATAACGCAGCAGTACCCCGAGGTGCTGAAGGGAATTACTTCACCTGACGGCAAAATTTATGCGCTGCCCAAAATGTCGACCAATCCCACGCACAGACTCAACAACAAGCTGTTTTTGAATCAGAAGTGGCTGGATGAAGGCTCTTTGAAAATGCCTGGGACCCCGGATGAGCTGTACCAGGTGCTTAAAGCATTCAAAGCAAAGGATGCGGCGCGGGTTCCGCTCGGCGGTACAGATATCGGTGGAATTATCCGCACGCTGACAGGAGCATGGGGGCTGCAAAACCGCGGCTCATCCAATTCTTATCTGGATTACAACGAAAAAACGAATGAGCTGCGCTTTTTTCCGACGGACCCGAACTATAAGGAAGTATTGGAGTATGTGCGCAAGCTGTATGCGGAGGGCTTGCTGGATTCGGAGATTTTCACGAATACCGTTCCAATTCTGACCGCCAAAATCAATAAAGGAATCATCGGTGGCTTTCCATCGATTAATACGGTACCTGCAGGTCAAAAACGGACGGATTATGCAGGTCTGCCACAAGCTTTAAAGGGGCCATATGGGGATCAGCTGTGGTCGGGAATGACATCGGTTCTTCAAAATCAGGGTGCTTTTGTCATTACCAAGAAAGATAAAAATCCGGAAGCAACCATGCGTTGGGCCGATTATTTCATTGATGGTGAAGGCGCTGTCTTGTACTGGATGGGTGTAGAGGGTAAAACGTATGAGATGAAGGACGGCAAATACCGCTTCGTTCAGGATATTGTTAATAATCCGAATGGTCTCACGCTGGATCAGGGGATTTCCCGCGATCTGGTAGCTCCTTTCACGACTCACCCGATTGTACGTGAGGAAAGGTTCGCCTGGGATACAGGAGAAGGACTACCCGAGGTTATACAGGCGGCCCAAAATCTGCAGCCATTTGTCCCCAAGGAAATATGGCCGGCATTCCTGTACACAAAAGAAGAGAACGAGCGGATGATTGCTCTCGGCAACGATATCCACACTTATATTTTTGAAATGCAGACCCAATTCATTACAGGCAAGGCTCCCTTTACAAAGTGGGATGAATATGTAGCGACCATCAAGAAGATGGGGCTGGATGAGTACATGAAAATCAACAAAGCGGCTTATGATCGATATAAGAGCCGATAACATTTCGATTAGTTTCCATCATCTATACCTTGAAGGAGGATATCGTATACAATGATAGATAACAACGCGATTGATAACCCAATGATAGACAAGGACGTATCCTTGATTTCTTCACCGGTTAAAGCGGTGTCGAATAAGGATGAAGCTTATCAAAACAGGGCATGGCAGGGCATTCCGGGAATCGAAATGGCACCGAACGGACGACTGTGGGCTACCTTTTATAGCGGCGGCGAGGATGAGGGACCTGATAATTATGTAACGCTTGTCACCAGCATGGACGGAGGTCAAACCTGGTCGGATCTGAAAACGGTGATTGATCCTCCAGGACAGTCGAGAGCCTATGATCCCTGCCTGTGGCAGGATCCGTCCGGACGCTTGTGGTTGTTCTGGGCGCAGAGCTTCGGCTGGTTCGACGGACGCTGCGGCGTCTGGGCTTCCATCTGCAGCGACTCCACCCAGGCTGATCCGGTCTGGACCGAGCCGCGCCGCATCGCAGACGGGATAATGATGAACAAGCCTACCGTACTGAGCAGTGGTGATTGGCTGCTGCCGATTGCAGTATGGGCATGCAACGAATCGGACGTGAACCATCTGCCGGAGGAACGGTATTCGAATGTATATCGCTCAGACGATCAAGGTGAAACCTTTCACAAGTGGGGCTCGGCCGACATTCCCAATCGCCACTTCGACGAGCACATGGTCGTCGAGCGCAGGGACGGCAGCTTGTGGATGCTGGTACGCACCTTTTACGGGATTGGTGAGAGCGTGTCTGTTGACGGTGGCAGGACGTGGTCTCCCGGGAAACCGACAACGCTTGGCGGGCCCGACTCGCGATTTTTTATCCGCAGGCTGCTCTCAGGACGTCTGCTGCTGGTGAACCATTATGGATTTAAGGGCAGAAGCCACTTGACGGCGATGTTATCTGAGGATGAGGGACTGACCTGGACAGGGAATCTGCTGCTGGATGAACGTCCGCACGTCTCTTATCCAGATGGCGTTCAGGCCGAGGATGGACGCATTTATATCATTTATGATCGGGAACGCAAAGAGGCCAAAGAGATTTTGATGGCTTCTTTTACGGAAGAGGACATTGTTCAAGGGGCATGCGTGACACCGCACTCCGTATTACAGGCAATCGTTAATAAAGCCTAATAAGGATTCCCCCGAGAGGAGCGCGACTATGGCAGACACGAAAAAATCCGGTATCTCCCCACGTCTGTATTCACGGATGAAAACCTATTTTTTCTCCTATATGCTTCTGGTCGTGCTTCTGCTGGTGGGTATTGGCGGGTATATGAATACGAGTTTTTTCCATACGCTGCAGGGAGTTGTCGAGCAATCGAATGTGGCTTCCCTGCAGCAAATTCGCGATCAGATCGATCAACGGCTCGTGGAGCTGCAGCGGATGTCCGTGCAGATATCCCGCAACACGAAGCTGCTGCCCTATATGATAACCCAAGGGGGCTTTGAAGCGGCTCAGGCCAATCAGGAGCTGAGATCGTACGGCTCTACCAGCTCATTCCTGCTCGATATCGGCGTGTATTACGCGCAGGCACAAGCGAACAAAGTATATGCTGCCAGCGGTGTGTATGATCTCGATACCTTCCTGGAGCAGATTTATCCATTTCAAGGCTTGAACCAAAGTGCATTTGAAAAACTGGTCTCGGACTTAAAGGGTCCGCTGATCATGCCCGTACAATCGATTGTTATCAACGGTGCCAACAATACGGATGCAACACTCTATTTGTATCCCGTTCCCAATAACGGCAGCACGAAGCCATATGAGGTTATTATTTATGTGATTAATGGTGCGGAGATCAAAAAAACAGTCGGAGGCGCACTGAAGCAATTCGAGGGCATGGCGGTTGTGATCGATAAACAGGGCAAGCCTATCGTGTCCGTATCCAGTGAAACCGTTGGGAGTCTCGATTCTGCACAGCTTCTGGCCTACCTTCCCGATCAGCCTTCCGCTTCGGTTCAGACCGTTCGTTTATCGGAGGGAAGCTACTCCTCGGTCCGACTCGATTCCAGCGTTGTCCCGTGGTCGTATTATGTCGTGATGCCGACGGAGCAATTTCTCAATCGGGTACGCCATACGCAAATGATTTTCTATGTGACGATTCTTACGACCTTGCTGCTCGGTATTGTGCTGTCCTACATGCTGGCTACCCATAACTATAAGCCGATCAAACGGCTGCTGGAATCTCTCCGCAATAAAGGTACAAGTGATTCTTACCAAGGCAAAGACGAGCTGGGCTGGATCTCCAGAACGATAGAGGATATGAGCATTGAAAACAGCGGTTTGCGTTCACGACTGCGGACGAAGTCGGCGATGATTAAGGAGAAGCTGCTCTCCGATCTGTTGAAGGGCAATGTGAAATCGAAGGCAGATATCGCAGAGCTGTTGGATACAGCGGGTATGAAGCTGGGAGATGATCATTTTGCCGTGCTGTTGTTCATCATTGATGATTATCGGCGGTTCGAGGAAATGAATACGACTATTATTCAAAATCTGCTCAAATACAGCATTATTAATGTAGCGGAAGAGATTTCGCTTGAAGCCGGATACGGGTATGGTATCGATATGACAGAAAATAACGGTGTCGTGGTGCTGGTCGGCATGGAGCCGATGGTTGATCCCTTGCACATGATAACGGAGGTAGCCGAGAAAACGAGACAATTTTTCGAGCAGAGCTTTCCTTTTACGGTGACGGTAGGGGTCAGTGATATTTTTGAGGATGCGCTTGCTATTCCTAAATATTTCAGGCAATCGTATGAATCGGCCCAATACCGGTTTATGAAGGGACACAATTGTGTGATTCAATACCAGGATCTTCCTTCCCCGACTTCGTTGTCTCAGCCTATGCATGAATTTGAGGAACAGCTTGTTAAAGCACTAAAGCAGGGGAGTAAAGAAGGGGCCGTCCGTGCCATTCATGACGAGATGATTGAAATTCGCAGGTATGATCTTGCGGTTTCTTTTGTGCAAAGCATCTGTTTTCGCTTATTCGATGGGGTAGTTAAGCAGCTGGAGGAGATCAACCTGCCGCTTAATCATGAAGGAGAGAGGGAAAAGGTTGCACTGCGTGCCTTTGAATTTGAGACGTTGGATGAGTTTGAGCGAGCCTTTGTAAGGTTTTGCGGTCGGCTGGCCGATGACATTTCTATGAAAAAGGAAAGCAAAAACTTTGAGCTGCGCGACAAGCTGTCTACGTACATTCATGATAATTACATGGACGGTACGCTCAGTCTGAGTAAAATCGCAGAGCAATTCTCGCTGTCACCCTCCTATTTGTCCCGTTATTTCAAGAATCAGATGGGGATTGGCATCAGTGAATATGCAGACGAGCTCCGAATGGAAAAGGCGAAGGAGCTATTGCAAACGAACACCTGGACGGTAAAAGAGGTGACAGAGCAGGTTGGTTACGCTGATCAGACTTATTTTATCCGTAAATTTAAGAAAAGGGAGGGGATTACGCCTCAGCAATACAAGCTTTTGTCAACAACGGGGGAGCCATTCGGCAATAGCTCCGATCCCACATGAGGTTATGGCAAGAACCAGGTCGGCTTGTTATATGGCTGGCCTATTTGTAGTTTCTTATAATACTTCTACGTCTTCCATTGATTAATAGGGAATAGTAGTGTATATTCTTAATAGTAATAATTACATATTAAGTGAATAGGTGCTCTGTATCGTAATCTCGCTCAGAGCTTAATAGGGAAGTTCGGTGAAAAACTGATGAGGTCCCGCTACTGTAACAGAGGAGTCAAAGCGTAAATGCCACTGATCGCAGGATCGGGAAGGTGCTTGTCGATTATGAATCTGGAGCCAGGAGACCTGCCTATTCGACAGACACTGCTTAACCTACGGGAGATAGGGAGGTGTTAAAGACAGCCATCGTTAGCAATAGTCTATACGATCACGGGCATCTTTTACCTTTGTACGGCAGAGGTTAACGATGTCTTTTTTGCATCTGTATGTAATTGAAATAATGGAGAGAAGGTTTATAAAACATGATAAGCAAGTTGTACCAGCAAGCAAGACAATATGCAAAATTAGGACTGTTAAGCGCCAGCATGGCAATTGCTTTATGGGGCTGCAGCAGTCCAAGCCCGCAAACGGCGGAGCAGCCACCAGCAGCACCCAGCCAGGTACAGCCAACTGAGGTTGTCTTGGCAGCTCCACGCGACCTGGCTCCGGGTCCACAGGATGCTTATTACACGAGCACCATTCTCTATGTATGGGAGCCGCTGATTACAGCCGGTGAAGACGGTAAGCCTGCGCCTAAGCTCGCCGCTTCCTGGAAAATGTCCGAGGATGGCAAAGAATGGACGTTCCAGCTTCGTCCCAATGTGACTTTTCATGATGGAGAAAAGCTGAATGCCGATGCAGTTATCGCCAATTTTAACCGTTATAAGCTTGCCAGTCCCAAAAGCTCACCCTTTTATACATTGGACATTAAAAGCTCGTACCCCGGATTAAAAGAGGTAACGAAGGTTGACGATATGTCGTTCAAGCTGAGCTTCGAAACACCGCAGCCTACTCTACTGTATTCGATGGTTAACTTTTCCAGTCCGATCTACAGTCCCAAAAACTTTACCGAAAAAGGTGATTTTAACGGATTGCCGCAAGGTACCGGACCTTTCAAGCTGATCAAGCACGAGAAGGATCAATATGCGCTGCTGGAAGCTTATGATGGATATTATGGCGATAAAGCCAAAACGAAGACGATTCGAGTTCGTGTCATTCCCGACCCGGATACAAGATTGTCGGCTCTGAAATCAGGTGAAATTATGGGTGTTATGGATTTGGGTGCAATTCCTCCTGCCTTGGCCAAGGAGCTATTGAAGGACAAGCAGTTTGAGGTTTCAGTAGCGAAATCGACGATTTCCCACTACCTGCACCCGAACGGCCAAAAGCCGCCTTTTGACAATCCAAAGCTGCGGCAAGCGATTTCGCTGGCGATCGATCGCCAACAGCTGGTAAAGGAGCTTTATTTGGGCTACCCTACCGCTACGGTTAATTTCCTGAATGCAACGTCTCCTTTCTATAAGGATTTTAAAGTGGACTATAATTTGGCGGAGGCCAAGAAATTAGCTGCTGAAGCGCTTGGCGGCAAACGTGAAAAGGTTGATTTGATCGTACCGACCTATGGGCTGGATCGTTACCCTTACAAAGCGCAGGCCGAGCTGCTGCAGGCAGTATTCAAGGAGCTTTCTCTTGATGTGGACATTCGTATTCTGGATGGCGCTGCATTCAAGGAAGCACAGAGCAAGGGCGAATATAATCTGGCTTTGGCCACGCAAGGACTTCCGAACGGTGATCCGTTCACACTGTTCACTAATTATCTGGGCAGCACAGGTTCAAGCAACAAGAGCTATAGTCTGGGCTACAAAAATGATCGTGTGGATCAATTGCTTAAAGAGGCTAAGGATGCGCTTGGCATGGATGAGAGAACCAAGATTTATAATGAGCTGCAAGCTTTGGCGGTACAGGACCTGCCGACAATTCCATTGTTCAATGATGCCAGCCTGATTGCTTACAACAAGAAGATTAAAGGCTATCAAGCGACGATTTATGGCACTACGCTGCCGCAATTGGAATGGGCTAAGTAGCATGCTGTATGTGTTCCGCCGAATAACGGCCGCTATTCCTGTGCTGATCGGCATATCGCTGATTGCTTTCATGCTGAACCTGGTCTCTCCCGGCGATCCTGCTGTAGAGGCGCTGAGCTTAAGCGGAATGAAAGAGCCTACCGAGCAGGAGGTTGCAGTGAAGCGGGAGGAGCTTGGGTTGAACGACCCGATCCCCGTTCAATATGTGCGATGGCTTAACAGAGCTGTACAAGGCGATCTGGGCTCCTCCTACATGACAAAGGATTCGGTAAGCGGTGAAATTATTCGCCGTCTGCCCGTCACACTCTCTGTAGCTCTGCTTGCTGTTGTGTTAGCGGTCGGTACAGGGATTCCGGCAGGCATGCTGATGGCCTTAAAGAAAAATGGCTGGATCGACCATGCTGGACGTGCCGCTGCTATGCTGCTGGTATCGATTCCCGGCTTTTGGCTGGCCATCCTGCTGATTACGTTATTTTCGGAAAAGCTCCATCTGCTGCCGACCAGCGGATACGGTACTTGGAAGCATCTAGTCATGCCGGCGATTGTGCTTGCTTCAGGAACGAGTGCCGTATTGATGCGGTTAACACGGTCTACCTTGCTGGAAACGATGAACCACAGCTATATTTTGACGGCAAGGGCCAAGGGGCTGCGTGAAGGAAATATCGTTACCTGGCATGCGCTTCGCAATGCATTAATCCCGTTAGTTACCGTAATCGGTACGTATTTTGGCGCGATCATGGGCGGTTCTGTCATTGTGGAGGTCATCTTCGCTTTGCCTGGAATCGGCAGATTTGCGATTGAGGGGATTCTACGCAGGGATTACCCGGTCATTCAAGGGTATGTCGTGTTTACCGGGCTTGTCTATGTCGTATTTAATTTGCTTACGGATTTTTCATATTTGATCATTCATCCGCAGATGAGGCTGGGAGGAAAGCTGAAGTGACCTTACAACCTGACAGCACAGCATCCCGGAGTCATGCCTCAGCTGCATCCAGCCTCTCCGTGATGAAGAGTCGGTTGTCTGCCATTGTCAGCACGCTGTCTCCACTTGGTATCGCTGCGATTGTTATTCTGTTCACGATCCTGACAGCGAGCATTCTTGCACCGTGGATTGCTCCGTATGACCCGAATCAGATCCATATGTCTGAGCGGCTTGCACCGCTGTCCTTCAGCCATTGGCTCGGTACGGATACACTGGGCAGGGATGTGTTCAGTCGTATTTTGTATGGCGGGCGGATTTCTATTGTGCTGGCCCTTGTAGTGACGATTGCCACAATGCTGATCGGGCTTATTATCGGGACAATAGCGGGATATTTTGGCGGTTGGTTGGATGATTGTATTCAGATCGGTATCAGCATATTCCAGGGCTTGCCTGGACTGAGCTTTATGATCGCGATCGCCGGTACGCTCGGGCCGGGTGTCAACAGCTTGTTTATCGCGCTAGTCGTCACCTCATGGGCTGACTTTTCCCGAGTCGTGCGTGGCGAAGTGATGAAGATACGTGAGGAATCGTATGTCGAGGGCATTCGGGCGATGGGTGGAAAGCATGGCTATATTGTGCTTAAGCATGTAGTACCGAATATGATAGGTCCCATGATTGTACTGTTTACGGTAAGGATTGGGCGGGTGATTCTGTCTATCGCGTCCTTAAGCTTTCTGGGCTTGGGGCTGCAGCCGCCAACCCCTGACTGGGGAGTTATGGTGAACGATGCGAGACCCTACTTCCGCAGTTATTTTCATCTGATTGTTGCGCCTGGACTTTGTATTGCACTTGTTTCTTTGGCGATTAACTGCTTGGGTGACGTATTAAGAGATGTTTTCGACACAAAGGCAGAAAAAGATAAATTCTGGATTTCCTGATGGTGACAGGGTAGCAGTACTTGCGGCGTCAGGAGCTCGGGGGTAGCAGAAGGAGGAGGGAAACGTATCAGCACGCTTTTATCGATTGAACAGGTATCCGTCGGATTTCAGACAGCGGCCGGTACAGTCAGGGCAGTGGATAATGTTACCCTGGCGCTGCAGCAGGGGCAAATTCTCGGCCTGATCGGGGAAACGGGCAGCGGTAAATCGGTGCTGGGGCTCTCGATTCCCGGTCTGCTGCCTTATCATGCATCCATAGCGGGAGCGATTCATTACAAGGGACGTAATTTGCTGGATTTGGATTCGGAGCGTATGCGCAGGCTGCGTGGAACGGAAATTGCCTTCATCCCGCAAAATCCTGCTTCTTCCTTGAACCCGGTCATGCGAATAGGCCGACAATTGATCGAAGCGATCAAGGGTCGTGGATCACAGGCAAGCAAGCGTGAGCATGCGCTGCGTCTGCTGCAGGAGCTGCAGCTGCCAGATCCTGAGCATAAGCTAAGGCAGTATCCTTTTCAGCTGAGCGGCGGTATGAAGCAGCGAATTCTCGCAGCAATGGGGGCAGCAGGAAGCCCGTCGCTCCTGATTGCCGATGAGCCAACCAAAGGACTGGACGCTTTGGTACGCTATCAGATGGTTGAGCTATTGCGGAGGACTGCCAAGCATACGGGAGCGGGTATGCTCGTCATTACCCATGATCTGCAGGTAGCCAAGTCGTTATGTGATGTAGTTGCTGTCATGTACGCCGGACAAGTGGTCGAGATGGGTCCTGCGCGGGAGTTGTTTCAACAGCCGCAGCATCCGTATACGCAAGGCTTGCTGCGTTCGATGCCTGTTCATGGGATGGTGCCGATTCCGGGGTCGAGCCCCGGACTTTCGGATGTACTGCCGGGCTGCAGATTTTATCCGCGCTGCTCGATAGGTGTTCCCTCTTGCAGCAGCCGTATTCCTGAGCTGGTCACGTTACAATCGGGCAAGGTGAGGTGTTGGTTACATGATCCGAGTGGAGGGCTTGTGCAAGACGTTCACTAGCGGCTGGCTGCGTCGAAGAAGGGTGGAGGCCGTAAAGGACGTTTCCTTTTCCATAGCCAAAGGAGAGACTTTGGGCCTGGTTGGGGAGAGCGGCTGCGGGAAATCGACCTTATCACGGCTAATGGTCAAGCTGCTGCCCGCCGATCAAGGCCGTATATATATGGAAGATCAAGATATTACGAATTATACAATGACGCGGATGCTTCCGCTGCGAAGGCAGATGCAAATTATATTTCAGCACCCTGACTCTGCACTCAACCCCCGCCAAACGATGCAGCAAAGTTTGATTGAGCCGCTGCTGCTGCATCGTTTGATGGGCAAGGACGAAGCCCTGTATAAAGCTGTAGAGCTGCTGGAGCTTGTAGGCTTGGGCAGCGATATGCTGATTCGCTATCCGCATCAGATCAGTGGTGGACAAATTCAACGAGTCGTAATTGCCAGAGCCTTGACCTTGAATCCGAGGTTTCTTGTATTGGATGAGCCAACCTCGATGCTTGATGTATCTGTGCAAGCGCAAGTAATAGAGGTGCTGCAGCAGGTGCAAAGTCAATTCGAGATGGCGTATTTGTTCATTTCTCATGATCTGGAGCTCGTTGCCCATGTCTGTCAGCATATGGCCATCATGCATCGGGGGGGAATTATAGAGCAGGCGTGTAGTAAGGAAATCATGGAGCAGCCGCAGCATCCTTATACAAAACAATTGGTACAAGCTTTTGGAAATATGAGATAAAGGAGCGATTTCGAATGAACGATAAACCACATGAACTTGCCCCATCTACCTACTGGATAAAGGCCTGGGAGCAGGCTGTGTTATCCAACACGCGTACCGCAAGCGATGAGGAGGAAGAGCAGTATTGGCAGGAGCATGCATCCGTCTATGATGAGCGCAATCCACTGGCGCCTTACACTCAGGTTATTATGGAGCAAGTAATAGCGGACTTGAAGCCAAGTGATCATCTGCTGGAGGTTGGGCCGGGTACAGGCGGATTTACTCAGCTATTGGTTCCTTATGTAGCCTCGATCACGTTGGTTGAGCCATCAGCCGCCATGTATAAGGAGTTCTGTCTCAGCTGGGCAAGCATGAGCTATCCGCTGCCGAAAGCGATGGCGGTGAAGTGGGAGAAAACACCTCCGCTTCAAGCAGACATTTTGTTCAGCGCAAATGCGGTTTACCGGATTCGTGATATGAAGGCATGTTTGATCCAGATGAACCAGACAGCTACACGCCATGTGTTTCTCGTGCAATCGATCGGAAGACCTTGTGCCGGGCCGCTGCAGGTCGAGCTGGATGGAGCAGCAACGGAGCGGGAGCGTGCAGCTGCAATCTCTGATATATTAACGGAGCTTGGGATCAAGCATCAATATCGAACTTTTCCAATACAACGTAAAAACGGTGCTGTGCATGATGTCGCTCTTATTCATTGGGAGCCGCAGGCTGTATCTACCGATTAGATCAGCACTAGCGTTGAGCGGATCAGATCGCTGCGATTATTTGTGCTGATTCGTTTCCCGGTATTGACTCGGTGTGACATATTCATGCTTCTTGAATATCCGGTTGAAATAGGTGGTCTGGTAGCCAACCTGCTCGGCAATTTCACTAATTCTCAAGTCGGTCTGAATTAATAATTCCTTCGATCTGCTGATCCGCAATCCGGTCAAGTAATCGATAAAATTGACGCCTGTTATTTGCTTGAAAACTTTACTTAAAGTAAAAGGGTTCACATGGTACAGATCAGCACAGCTTTCCAAGGAAATGGTACCGTCGCTATATTTCCGGTGCATGGTTTCAATCACTTTTTCCACCAACCAGATTAACCGTCGGTCCTGTGCATCGGAGGTTTTCCTAACCTCCTCAATATAGGGGATGACAATTTTAGTTTCAAACCATTTGGCTGCCTCCGGCTTTACCCGGATCTGCGACAGCTGCTCAAAGAAATTCGTGTCTTCCTTGCATTCCGCTATCGGATACCCTGACTTGAGAAAAGCATTCTGGATATTGCCCAGCAGCTGCAGTAAACCTTGTTGAAACACATAGGCCTTGCCTGCATTTTTCTCAAGCTCATTGCAAAACTGATCCAGCAGACGGAGCGATTCTTCCTCCTGACCGGCCCGCAGCGATTGAATGAGCTCACTTTCCGTGTTAAAAGGATAATTCACCTTGGCTTCTCCTTGCGGGAGGTAGTCGGCTACGTCCAGAATTTGGTTGGATTCATCTACATTGCGGAATCTTTGGGCATGCTGTGCTTCCTGAAGGACATCGGGTACTTCCTGAATGGAGGACGTCAGCCGGCCCAGACTTACCGTTAATTTCATTTTCAGTAAAGATTCCAGGTCATGGACAAGCTCCTCGGCAAATTGGAACAAAGCCGTTTTCATCTGTCCAGTCTTAAGCTCGGAAAGTGGATATATGACAAGAAGACCTACAGACAAGTCTTGAAAGTTGATCACTTCCACCTGCTGGAACCGACGGCTTGCGGCTTCATTCGTAATGTTAGCCATTGCAAAGGTAATAAGCTGCTCATCGCCTTCACGAAACCGGCCGTTTATATTGGATAAACCATGCATACGAACGACAATGACTGCAAAACCCTTGTGCTCAACATCCCAGCCTAGTTGAAGCATGCGCTCACGCAAATCATCCTCAGATAGATGGTACAAATGCCCTTGCAAATGCTGCAGCAAAAAGCCCTCCCGGAGGGAAGGGAGCTGCTGTTCCAGCCTTTGATTCAAGCTTTCGCTTTCCTTTGTCATCGAAGCCCACTGACGTTCAATAAATTGGATTTCGTTGCTGTCGTCATGACCATCTCCGTAATGACCCGCAGACTTATTCATACGAAACAGTCCGAGGAGATGATGAATAGGCTGGTACAGCTTTTTGGAAGCGACGAGTGATAGAGCAGCCGCAACAAGCAGGCCACACAGACTGATGGCATAGATCAGTCTGGAGACGATCACGACCGGGATCAGCAGATTGGACATGGAGGAAGCGGTAGCGTAATGCCATGTAGAGCCAAGCCTGCGCAAATTCCCGCTCATGACGGAATACTTGTCTCCATCAAACGAAAAAACATCCGTCGATAAAAGGGACTCCGAATTTGTTGCTTTCGCATTCAGTACTTCAGTTAACTTGTTCTGTAAGCCGGTATCGCCGTGTACAGGGACAATGATTTGTCCGCTTGCATCCATCAGCATAGCCCCTCCTTTTTCATAGGGGACAAGCTCTTCAATCATTTTAGTTAGCGTATCGGTCTTAAGATACATCACTAACGCAGCATAGGGATCACTACTGCCAGGCGGCAATTTGTAGATCAATGCCGGAGAATTCACCGTATCCTTGCTGCCAATCTTTTCGAAAGCGGGCAGCCAGTACGTGGTATCGCTATGCTGCAGCAGTGCATGTAATCTGGCTTTATCATCGTCATTACTAAGAGCAACGACACCCCCCGCTTCCGAGATGACATTACCGGGTTTATCCAGATAGAGCACAACCTGATCGATCAGCAGATTAGAGCCTTTTATAAGAAACAGCGTCTTGTATATATCCAATATCAGTTCATAATCGTAGATTTGTTCAAGTTTACGAATGTTGGAGCCAAAGATAGGATTGAATGACCATTGTGTGGCCGTATTTTCCAAATGGGACAAGTATTCATCAATACGCTCGGACGCTTGCTTTACCTGCTTCTGATGCGTTCCGATGACTTCCTTTTCAATCTGCTGGGTGCCGATCCAATTGACAGCGACTCCAATAAAAAGGATAGGCAGGGAGGTGACAAGCAGAATGATCAGCAGCCCTTTTCGGTAAAAATGCTGCTGTTTAGAGTTGAGTCCGAGCCATGATAAAGGTGTCTTCATTTAGTGAAATCCTAACTCCTTTCGACGCATACGGAATCGTTCAAGCTGCTCCGCATAGTCGGGATGATCAATGAAATTTAAGGTTTCTTCCGGATTGTGATTCAAATCAAACAATACCTCAGGCATCTCCGTACCATAATATTGATATTTAAGATGGTCCTGCTTAATCATAATATGGGTGCCGCCAAATTGGGAGACGCTCTCATTATCCCAATTGCTGCTGGCCCCTGTCAACAAGGGTACCAGGCTGCGGCTGTCCAGATCAGGCGGCACAGGAATGTTGGCCATGTCACACAACGTCGCAAAGAGATCACACAAGTTGACGTTTTCCATGACCTTGTGTCCACCCTCGATATGTTGAGGCCAGCGGATAAGGAGAGGGACGCGCGCACTGCCTTCAAAAAACTTTTGTTTTTCCCAAACTCCATGCTCACCCAGCATTTCTCCGTGGTCACTTGTATAGACAATGATCCATTCATCCAGATTCTGGCCTGCTTGCTCCAATGCCCACAGCACCGTTCCGAAATGATCATCCACCGTTTCGATCATCGCATAGTAGGCAGCAACGGCCCGGCGTATTTCCCTTTCGCTGGCATCTGTGCCGGGCTGCACTTGAAACCTGCTTAGAAAAGGGTGATCCGTAACCTGCTGCTGTTGAAAAGGCTCGACACGGTTTAGGTAATAGCGAAATTTATCCTCATCAGCCGTATAGGGATAATGCGGTTGTAGCAAGCTGACCTTGAGCAGCAGCGGTTTGTTAGGAGTTTCCCGGTCATAATAAGGATTGAGAAAATAATTATCTATGAAATCCAAAGCTCCTTGCACCGTGTACTCATCCTTGACTATGTGCGGTGCACGTCCAATGCCAGCCCGTTTGATTTCCTTCTCCTGCGTCCATTTCATATCGCTCATCGGGCGAAGCGTCCTGCGGCATTCTTCTTCATTACGTCCCTCGATAAAAGGAAGACCAACCTCCGTATCGTCGCCAATACGCTGCGTCCAGCCCTGCATCTGATCGCTTCCATAGTGATGGAGCTTGCCGCAAGCTACGGTGGAATAGCCGTACTGCGCAAAGCGCCGGGCAAACGTCATATGCCCTGGTTGTAAATCAGCGCCAAACACTTCGCAGCCGGTATGGCGGGGAAACTGCCCGGCCATTAAGCTCTGTCTGCCAGGAATACAAATCGGCGATGGGGTGTAGGCGTTGAGTAGCACCGCGCCTGTTTGGGCTAGCCAATCCAAATTCGCAGTCCGGATGACCGAATTACCTTCATATCCGGTGACATCTGCCCTATGCTCGTCGCTCATCAAAAATAAAATGTTAGGTTTCTTACCCATATTATTTTTTCACCCTTTTCGCATACTCTTCATTGATTTCCTTCACAATTTTCTGGTAATCAGGCTCCGTTTTCAGTTTAGCGATAAAATCGTCCCAAGCAGTGATGGGCTCTCTGCCCATAATAACTTTGGTTTTCATATCCTGTATTTTCTTGTCATATTCTTTGCCGACCTTAGTTGCAGTATCGGAAATAAGCCCGATAGCCGGATTGGGAATGGCAACCTTGGCCCGTTCATCAATAATGGTCCGATTGCGATCCATAAAGTCAGCTGGAATCCCGCTTTGATAGCCGCGTTGATACTTATCCAAATTCGCAAAAATCCAGCCGTATGCATTCACTTTATCTTTGATAGCCTGCTCATTTGTCGTTTTTAAACCGTCTTTTTCCGTATAATGAATGTCCTTCAATCCGTAATTGGCGAGTACCCAGCCTTCTTCACTCGCGCCGTAATCCATGAACTGCAATATTTGTTTGACCTTGGCCTCCGGTACGGATTTAGGGATAACAAACATCCCGTAGGAACCGATGTTTTTCGGAGCGTACTTGCCGTTTGGTCCCTCCAGGTAAGTAAGTGGCATCACATCCGCCTTAGGATTCGCTTTTCGCATTTGTCCCGTTAGCAGCCAGGATGGATTCATCGCATCCGCAAACATTCCTGCTTTATTGGTGGTAATGTTTTCCCTCACCTGGGAATTTTTGAGGGTTGGGAAATCCGGCGATATAATGCCCTCGGCATAAGCTTTGTTCAGCCATACTAGGGCATCTCGGGTTTCTTTTCCTGTGTAGGTATCAAGCAATTGCCCATCCTTTGCCTTCCATCTGCCATTTGAACCATTAAACGTATTTTCAACCCAATCGAATTGCCCCATGCCTTCTGCAGCGACAAAACCGGTAAAGCCTATAGTATCCTTTTTCCCGTTACCATCGGGGTCCTTGTCTGTGAAGGCTTTCATCACATTGTACATATCGTCCATTGTGACAGGGACCTTCAGTCCAAGCTGGTCGAGCCAATCTTTACGGATTAGCGGAATATTTTCCCCGCCTATTAATGCTCTGGAACGAGGGATGCCATAGTATTTGCCGTCAATCGCAATGCCTGACCAGGTTTCCTCAGGGAACTTGCTTAAATTCGGATAATTCTTCACCTGGGCTGTAAGGTCCCAGAATGCGCCCTGTTTGGCCATGGAGAGAACCTGAGGATGATAGGGGTCAAGCACGAGCATCATTTCCGGAATATCGCCGGACGCTAAAGTAACATTCTGCTTGTCACCGTAATTGTTGGATGAGACCCATGAAAAATTAAGCTTTGTATTTGTCCGCTTTTCGATTTCCAGCTTTACAGGATTATCTTCACCTGGCGGGTCTGCCAGCGTAAGCTCAAGCATGATGTTGAGAGCCGTTGGTTTGGCCTCCTTGTCAGGAGCAGCCGTGCCTCCCGATCCTGTCGAGCCAGCATCTGTGCTGCAGCCGGCCAATGCGGTAGTTAAACTGAGTGCGGATGCCAGTATCACGGTCATTCGTTTATTTTTTGTCATATGGAGTGCCTCCCTGTTCTCATTTCAATATTTTTAAGATGTGGATGGTAGGATTTCATGACTTAGGATGACATTACTATTGTGTTATCCCTTTACGGAGCCGACCATTGCGCCTTTTGCAAAATGCTTTTGCAGGAATGGATATACCATGATAATAGGCACGGTTGCGACCACGATAGCGGCCATTTTAATTGTCTCCGGCGGAATATACTGCTCTGCACTTGCTTCAGCGGCGGCGGCTCCAGTTGAGGTTGCCGAATCGATCAGCATGTTTTGTAAAAGGATTTGCAGCGGCCAGATGTTATGATCATTGATATAAAGGACAGCATGGAAAAACGTATTCCAATAAGCAACTGCATAAAACAGTCCGAAGGCGGCCATAGCCGGCAAGGAGAGCGGGAGAATGATCCGTATCCAGACACCGATGTCATTGCAGCCATCGATCGTAGCCGCCTCTTCCAGGCTTTCCGGAATACTATCATAGAACCCTTTCATCAGAATGACATACCAGCCGCTCGAAAGCACTGGAATAATTAAGGACCAGACACTATTCACTAAGCCCAATTCTCGGACTAACAAATAGTTCGGGATAATCCCCGGTTGGAACAAGGTGGTTAAGAGCACCATTAGCATCAGGATTTTTCTGAATTTAAGACGTTTACGTGATAACGTATAAGAAAAGGTAGAGGTGACGATCAGGCTCATAGCCGTCCCGACTGTTGCCAGAAAACCACTGATCCCAATCGCTTTAACAAAGGCATCGGTAGACAGTATATATTGATAGGACTGCAGGCTCCAGTGCTCGGGAAACAAAACAAGTCCTTTGGCCATATATTCGTCCGGGTTGGTAAAGGACACGATGAATACGTAATACAGCGGAAACAAAGTGATGAGCCCCACCAAAGACAAAATGGTGATGTTGCTTATCGTAAATAGACGATCCCCCAAGCTTTGCTTCATCTAATATACACCCTCCTCTCCGAATTTTTTGGCCAGCTTATTCGCGCCTATGACCAAGATCAGTCCAACCACCGACTTGAATAGCCCGACAGCGGTACTGAAGCTGAACTGTCCCTGCTTCACACCGACACGGAACACATAGGTGTCAAAAACATCAGCAACCTCGGAAACGGCACCGTTCATCATCAGGTACACCTGCTCAAAGCCGACGTCCATAATATGACCGATACGCAAAATTAGCAGGATGATAATTACGTTACGGATGGCGGGAAGCGTCACATGCCAGATTTGGCGAAAACGGCCTGCTCCATCCATTTTGGCTGCCTCATATAACTGTGTATCCACCCCGGCAATGGCTGCAAGGAAAATAATCGTACCCCATCCTGCATCTTTCCAAATGGTTTGGACCGTGAGCAAGAGCCAGAAATAATCGGGATTGGTCAAAAAATCTATTTTACCAAAACCAAACGCAATCAGCAGCTTGTTCAGTATTCCCTCCGTCTGTGACATAAGTAAAAAGGATATGCCGACAATAATGACCCAGGATAAAAAGTGCGGCAGATAGACAATGGACTGAATGGAGCGCTTGAAAAACTCCCCCCGCAATTCATTGAGCAGTAATGAAATCACGATCGGCAGCGGGAAGAAAAAAATAAGATTCAGCACATTAATCGCCATCGTATTACGAAACAGCTTGATAAAATCGGGGTTGGAAAAAAAACGTTGGAAATGCTCCAATCCGACCCAGGTGCTTTTTAGGACGCCAGCATAGGGAGAATAATCCTGAAACGAAATGACGATTCCCCACATCGGTACATATTTGAAAAGTAAAAAATAAATCACTCCCGGAAGAGCTAACAGGTATAAGTATTTGTCCTTATTTAAAGCTTTGAGGCTCCTGCTGTACCCGCTTCCTCCAATCATTGTGCATCCTCCTTTCGCATGTAAGTGTATTGGCCTGTACTCAAGGTAAACCAGTATGTACTTCCCGCCAATAACACTTATTTGATTCATGCCGAAGGGGCACTTATACATTCTTGACCGGTTGCACTATATTGGCGAGCAATCGATAAACATACCAAAAACCGCCAGAAGGAATGCTTCGGACGGTTGAGTGCTGTGTATGAGAATAGGAGAGCTTCAAATGTAACGTCTCTGGATTATTTGACCAGCAGGAGATCGAAGTCTATGTCCTTGTTCAGAAAGCCTTCCTGTTTAATAAGCTGGGCAAAGCCCCGCAGCGTGGAGAGATCGGTTGTGGAATTCCAGATTATTCGTTGTAGCGCGCGCTCAATTGCATCTACGGATAGTGATTGTCCGGTCAACTGCTCAAGGGATTGGGAAAGCGTGTGATAGGTGTCCGGTCTTTTCTCGCTGATGGACAACATGGACGCATTGTGTGCTTGCAGGAATCGGGAGACGGCCTGAGGGTGATGGTGAACGAAATCGCGATTAACGGCAATGACTGTATTCGGGTACAGCCCTCCATTATACAGCTCCTGCCAATCGACGAGTACACGTGCTGCCGCTTTATTTTCCAGAAGGGTTACCCATGGCTCCTGTACCAGGGCCGCATCGACTTGATTGCTTGCAAACATGGAAATGAGGGCGGACGGCTTCGCTTGAATAATACGAATATCGCCTCCACGAAAGACATCCTTCAAATCGTGGCGTCCCAGCAGCTGTCGGAGCAGTATATGCTGGCCATTGCCATATTGCGGAATCGCAATGGTTTTTCCTCGTAACTGTCCAACCTGCCGAAGACTTGAGTCTGCTCGCACAAGAAGTGCGGCTCCTCCTTGATTGACACCGGATATAATTTGAATATTTTGTTTTTTGGAAAAAGCCTCAAATACCGGACCTGGACCTGTATATCCAATATCAATCTGATTGTTTAATAAGGCGTCGACAACCGCAGGCCCCGCCGAAAAAGCACGCGTTTCGAACTGCCCGTCAAATTGTTGTTCGAATAGCTGATGATGAATTGCCAGCAAAGCCGGAGCATGAGTTAAATTGGGTATAAATCCGATACGGATTTGTTGTGTGGTTTGTTTCGTTTCCGAAGCGGCATCTCCGATGATTTCAACGACACCAGCTCTGAGATCCTGAGAAATGCTTTGTAGGTCCTGCGTTGATCCGGCAACAGTGAGTACGGAGGAGGCTTGTTTTTCAGATAAACGTGCTACTTCATAGGCGGATGACAACGATTGCTGGGCTAATGAAGTTACGGTATGCAGATGCTGAATCAGCAGATCCTTGCGATGGTTGGCCGTATGCAGCAGCTGACTGGCCTCGGCTGAGTGTTCCGTGATATGAGACAAATTCAAATGGATCGAATCGAACTGCTGCTTCGTTTCTATAACCGCCTGCGAGACATTTTGTGAGGATTTCCGTGTCTCGTCTACTATTTCGCTGAAGGCTCTCACTTGCTGCTGCATACCCTGAAGCAATCCGGTAATTGTCCGTCCATTGACTGCACTTTCGACGGCCAGCTTTCTCACCTCCTGGGCAACCACTGCAAAGCCTTTACCTTGCTCACCGGCGTGGGCCGCTTCAATAGAAGCATTCAGGGAAAGCATTTGAATGCTTTGCGAGACTTGAAAAATAGATTCCATCGCTTGGGAAATAGCTTCTGTCTTATGCTCCAGATCTTTCATGGTCGTATGCAATTTATTCGAGATTTCCTTATTATGTATCGATTGCTGAGCCAGTAAATCAACCGTGGACCTGCCGGTTTCCGCTGCATGCAGCGATTGGACCGTAGCGGTCTCCACGTGCTGAATCTGTTGGACGGCTGTGTTCAGAACCTCACCCAACGCTTCGGAATGGACCAGGCTTTTCTCGGTTTCTTCGGACTGAAGTGCAGCAGCGTTAACAATTTCATGAATGGATAACGAGACGGTCTCCATATTTTCTATCGTATTCTTTACAAAATGAAGAAGTGAGTCTGTAGAATCCGATAAGGTGCCGCTAGTTTGGTAGAGCTTTTTAAATTGTTCTACAGGATGGTTTGGCTGGACGGAATCTGCTTTTTCCAAGGCTTTAAAAGAATGGATAAAATGTAGGCTTTTACTGAGCAGTGTCATGGAATCAACCTCCTATAAATAATAAAAAAAATAATCATGTGCGGTACTTATCTAACATGTAATAGATTAAAACACAGTATTCACATTGGAATAATTGATGAATAATTTATCACGCTTGTATTTATTTGTCAATTGAAATAAAAACAAGCCATTTCCTCAATGGAAATGACTTGTAAATACAATTTAAACAGCTTATGAAGAAGCTGAATATGAGAAGGCATAGAGCAAGGCGGAGGCTACACTTTGAATTTGGATAATTGATCCAGGAGCTCTTGTACCATTGCGCTTAACGCTTCGGAAGAGGAGGAGATTTCCTCCATGGACGCCAGCTGCTCCTCGGAGGAGGCTGCTATGCTTTGCGAATTTGCCGAGGAGTCCTTGGCAATTCGGGCAGAGCGATCGATTGATGAAGCCACCTGCTCGGAGCTTGCAGATATTTGCTGTACCGCGGCCGAAACCTCATCAATTTGTTGATTGACGCCGCTCATTTCCTTGGTGATCGCTTCAAATAACTGTCCGCTTTCCGACACGGATGCTACACCTTTGACGACCTCAAGCGTGCTTTGACCCATGGCGCTCATAGCCAGGCTCGTTTCCTGAGTCACATCATGAATGAGTTGAGCTACATTTTCCGCAGCGAGCTTGGTCTGCTCGGCCAGCTTGCGGACCTCGGCGGCAACGACGGCAAAACCTTTTCCCTGCTCGCCAACACGTGCAGCCTCAATGGATGCATTCAATGCAAGTAAATTGGTTTGTGTGCTGATGTTGGTGATGACTCCGATAATGCTGCCGATCTCTTCTGATTTGGCATTCAGACGGATAATAGAGGCCTCGGATTGGTCAACAGAGGAACGGATGACTTCCATTTGCTGAACCGCTTCATGAATGCTGTGGTTTCCTTTTTCCGTTTGATCCATAATTCCTTTGGCTGCCTCTGCAACGTTGACGGTCGAATTGGCAATTCGATTCATGCCTTGGGTCATTTCATCCATAGCTCTGGAAGAATCGTAAGCCTGCTGCTCTTGCGTCTCGGAGCCCATGGCTACCTCCTGGATCGCTTCCACAATCGTTTCGGTAGCGCGTGTCGTCTCTTCAGCACTGGCTGCCAGCTCCTGTGAAGTAGCTCCAGCTGACATGGATAAATCGCTGACCAGCTGAAGGAGCTGGCGAAGCTTCTGGATCATGACATTAAAATGCTCAGCCATGACGCCAAATTCGTCCTTACTGTTGACAGGAACCGTATGGGTGAAATCGCCCTCTGCCAAGTTTTTCAATATGCTGATCACAATGTTCAGTGGATTCACAATGACCTTCCATACAATCAAGGCCAAGAGCAGCCCAAGCAATACTAAGGCAGCGACTGCAATCCCTACAGATATGTAAAGGCTGTCGTAATAGGCCTGAAGTACGGCCGTTAGAGGAACAACGGTTTCTATGTACCACTTGTCCTTGCTGCCCTGAACGGTAATTGAATCGAAGTCGCGAATGGAGGGTACACCGTTTACGTTGTTGGCAAACGTCTGGGTTTTCCCGTTCTGCAGTTGGTCCCACACTTGCTGCTTAGCCGGACTATCCGCATAATTTTTGGCAACCAGGTCAGACTTTCCACCATGAGCAATATATTTGCCTTTGCCTGATATAACAGTGATGTAGCCGCCTAATGGTTTTTCTTTCTCGATCTGCTTTTGCAGCGTATCCAATGCGATATCCGCACCTAATATGCCACTAAAATCTCCTTTGGCATCGAGAATGGGAAGAATAACAGAGGTCATCAATACCTCTTTGCCGTCAACCTGATAAATATAAGGCTCGATAATAGTGACCTGCTTGCTGCGTTTTGCTAATAAATAATAATCCCCGGTGCCTTCCTTCTCGTAGTCCTTCAGTGGTTCTATCACTTGTTTATCGTTGCTTCTAACAATATAGGGGATAAAACGACCTGTTGCATCGTCATAAGGTGCTTTATTTACATTGGCTTTATCATTACCATCAAAAGCATTGGGCTCCCACAGCGTGTAAAGAGCGAGAATGGATGGCTGCTTTTCCAGTTCCTTGCCTAAAATTCGGATGATGTCCTCACGAGTTTGCTTCTTTTGTGTGTTTGCATCCAGAGCGACTACGGATAAGCCCTTGAGAACCGAGCTGATACTGACCAATTCCTCCTCCATGGAGATGGAAAAGTCTTGTCCTGCCTGGTGAGCGCTTAACATGCCCTTGTCCAGACTGATGGTATACAGCTGCTTCAGATTCAAAGCGATTAAACAAGCAAAAACGACGAGAAGAGAAAAGCCGAGTGTTAAGGAAAGCTTCAACGAAAGTTTTAAGTTTTTGTACCATTGCATAATAGAAGTCCCCTTCATACATAGATGATTTGTCTGACTACATATTAACATAGGCAGCTGGTGTATAGGATTATTTTAAACGTAAATTGTTAGGAAAGTGTACGGTTCAGATTAGAAATTATTTAATGTTATTCATATCTTGTGCAATCATTACCAGGTGGAACGTCTGGTATAGGAAAGTAGAGTGTGATCATGGTATTGTAGTATGATAGATATGTGGTTAAATGTGTAATTTGGAACCAAGATGGAGGGTAGATCCAATGGCTAATCCCATAACGAATTTGCTTACAGGGGCCAACACGACGTTGGTCAAGGAACCCTTACTTGAAGTCACGGTTTCTTGGGAAAGTGCTCCGGCCGAGCTGGATATGAGCTGTTTTATGACAGGTGGCAATGGCAAAGTACCTTCGGATGATTACTTTATTTTTTATAACCAGCCTGCCGATCCGCAGCAGCATGTGGAATATAAGGCGACAGAGGCGAAGGCGGTCGTTTTTTCCATTAATCTGGACAAGCTTTTGGCGACTGAAATTGATAAATGCGTATTCGCCGCAACATTGGATGGGCCGGGAACCTTTAAGGGTGTCAACGGCTGCAAGGTGACAGGCCACACCTCTCAAGCAGACATCGTGTATGAAATCCAAGAGGCGGGCGATGAAACATCGCTGGTTTTAATGGAATTGTATCGCCATCAAGGCTGGTGGAAGCTGCGCGCCATTGGCAGAGGGTTTAACGGAGGGCTCCAACCGTTGGCAGAGGCTCATGGTGTAAGTGTGGCAGATGAGGAGAATGAAGCTGTGGTGGAAGTAGAGGACACTGCGTCAAGCCCGGCTCCAGCAGTGGCACAAGCAGGGAGGGAGGCAACTGCACCCGTACCAACACCAGCACCTGCAAATACTCCTGCACATGGAACCAAGCCGACTTCGGCTTTTGCAGATCAAGCCGCATTGACATCTGTGTTTTCCTTTCAATCGAGGTCAGCCTCGATATTTGCTTTACAGCCAGCTGCGACATCCCTATTTGATGCTCAACGATCTCGGATATCCGTGTTTGATGCCAAATCGGGAGGCGTAGTATTTAATTAAGGTTGAGAAAATGTAAGTATAATCAATAAATAAACACGAAGCAGTCCGTAAGGGCTGCCTCGTGTTTATTTGCATCATAGTATAATAATCGCTGTCGATGATTCCCGAGTATGTCCTGCTTGTTGCTAGTCTAATACCACATTGGCCTCTCTTAATCTATTCTGGAGCTCCTGTACATTAATATGCTGAGGACTTACTCCATACTCTACTGCTAAACCCGCCGCAGTTCCCGCTGCTTGCCCAGTCGCCATGCAGCTGGGTGTTAAACGCGTTGTCGCCAGAGCTTCGTGAGTTGTGGAGATGCAGCGTCCGGCGGTCAGCAGATTCGTAATTTTCTTGGACAGCAGGCAGCGGTAGGGGATATCGTAAGCGCCATCTCCTTGTACCCAAGCGGCTGTCACGCTTTTATTGGAGGGGTCGTGGATATCAATCGGATACCCGCTGCGGGCGATGACATCCTCAAACCTGCGTCCCCCAACAACATCGTCCGCTTGTAAAGCGTATTGGCCATCAATCCGTCTCGATTCCCGCACGCCGATCTGTGCCCCCACTTGAGAGATCGAGGCACGCTCAAAGCCAGGCAGGTTTTGCTGCATGAAATCGGCTACCATCATCACCTGCTTGCGACCGAGTGTTTCGGCCTCGGTCAAATCCTCGACATTCGTTCCGTTTAACCCCTGCACCCTCGTTGTATTGACCAGTACCTCATCGTCATTAGGACCTGTAAAAAACAGTACCTGATCACGATTGATCGGCAAATCGGCTTCCTTCCAATGCTTGAAAAAACCCAATACACCGGATAGCGGCAGCTCAGCAAGCTCGCTGAAGGGTGTTTTTTTATAAAATTCATCAGGATGATCCAGCATATACTGCTTCACCTTAGGCAAATCGACGCCGCGCATGCGGAATTTCATCGTCATCGGCTGTGTTTTGCCGTCTTCATCCCGACCCGTCAGGCAGGGTGCCCCGGATAAGTGAGCGACATCCGCATCTCCTGTCGTATCGATAAACACCTGTGCACTTACTTCTATTTTGCCGGACTTGGTCGTGATATGAACCGCTTCGATTCGATCTCCGTTCACTTGTACGTGGTCGACAAAGCTGTGCAGCAGCAGTTTTACCCCAGCCTCCTGAAGCATATCAACAGCCAAAATTTTGTAAACCTCCGGGTGGTAAGGGGTGATAGTGTTGACGAACCCTACCGTGTCGCGGAGGTGCCCGGGTGAAGCATTTTGCGCCATCAAACGATCAATGATTTCCTGTCCGATGCCCTTGATCACCTGCTTGCCCTCCACCGTATGGAATGTCATCCACGGATAGACGAGCGCCGCTGTAGACATGCCTCCGATAAAACCGTACCGCTCGATCAAAATGGTTCTTTTACCGCTTCGTCCCGCTGCAATTGCTGCGCAAACCCCGGCTGGTCCCCCTCCACATACAACAATATCTGCCTCGATCCGGTTATTCTGAATCGTATTCGCCATGATGGTTATCGCTCCCGTTTGTGTAGAATGGTTTTCATATCGCTCATCTAGGGCTTATTATAAAGAAACAATAACTTTAAGTTGAGTTTAAATTTAGTTTAAAAAATGAATGCAATCATTTAAATCATTTTCGATTTATCCAATTTTATATAAGGATCGGGTGAAGGTGAATGGCAAGGAAAAAAAGCATCACATTATTGCACATTGCACAGGAGCTTGGATTAACGATACAAACCGTCTCCAAGGCGCTGCGCGGACATCCGGGGATGTCGGAGGAGACCCGAGGGCTTGTCATCCAAACTGCTGCCGCTCTTGGATATCGCACAAAGGAGCAGCTGCGTCAGCTGGAGCAGGAAAGAATCGCACCGTTTCCTCTGTATACACGACGGTTTATTCTTGTGCAAAGCGAGCGGTCACTTGGTTTCCTGAGGCTGCTGCTTCAAGGACTGCACGAGCGGTTTGCTGAGTACGGCCATCGGATTGACACGCTGCTGCTTCCCGAGCCGACCTCACCCGAGCAATTCCGTCATTGGCTTGAGTTGCATAATGTAGGCTACGCCGATGGTATCTTTATCGCACCGCGGATTGTGCCGGGATTCATGGAGCAAAGCCTGCTGGAGCTTCAGCTGCCGCGGATTTTGCTTAATTATCCGCCACCTGAGACCAAGGTAGACAGTGTGGTTTGGGATGTGTACGAAGCGATGTATATCGCAGTTCGAACGCTTGTCAGGGCTGGACATCGACGAATTCTGTATGTGGGAGATATTCATCTGCAGCGCGGCTTTATTTTGCGTTGGCAGGCATTCCAGGAAGCAATGAAGGAAATCGGAGTGCACGTAACGGAGGAAGAGCATGCGGTTGCGCACAGAGATTCCGGACAACCGTGGCTGGACGATTTTGCAGTCAAATACGAAATCTATAAGCCTACAGCTGTGATTTGCGGAATTGATGAAGAGGTAGCGCCAGTTTACTATAGGTTGCAGACTTGGACGAAGGTACCGGAAAACTGCTCCCTAGTCGGGTTTTTGAACGAGCCGATTGATTATCTACCGCTTGTCGACCGACCTGCGCTGCTGATCAGGGAAACGGGGTATCGTGCTGCCGACCGAATGCTTTGGCGCATTGCGAACCCGCAGCAGCCTTATGAGCATATTCGATTGAAGGGGGATTTTGTGGGAGGGGAGACGATGATGAGAGCAGATTTGAACATTCTAAGAGATTAAACTCAGCTATGTTGAGGAGTATGGATAACATGTAGCTGGACAGATGGTAATAAGCTTTAATTAATGCTAATAAATGGATTCACAAATTCCGATAAAAATAGGACTAATGTATTTAAATTGAGTATTTTATCACAGAGTGAGGAACTAAAAATGTCGTATGAAACCGAAAACAAGCTTGTTTTACAAAATTTTCCATTGTTAATTAGGTATTTGGAAGCAGTAAAGCCAAGTGCATATTTATCGATAAAAGAAACCTCTGAGCGAGTGTCGACCTTACGTTTTGAAAAAGATCAATGTATTGTTGATCTGCATCATCCCGACCATCCCCTACAGGAAGCACGGGATTTAATAGCACAGCTTTCCCAGACGTCCGATTATCAGCATGTGCTTTTTTACGGAGTAGGCTTTGGTTATCATATCGATGAGTTCGTGAGGAAGTTTCCGTCGATGCCCTTTTCCATTTATGAGCCTGATGGCGAAATTTTTCATTATATGTTATCTCATCGTTCAATTAGAAACTGGAATCCGGGATTACTGCGAAATATTTATCTGGAAAAAAGTGCTGTGGAATGTCCCATGCATTTGAAGCATTTTATCGATAAGTGTTCAGGCAAGGTGCTCGTTGTAGCATTACCATCTTACAAGCAGATCTATAAGGAGCGTACCCATCAATTTTCCACTACTTTAGAAAAATTGATCACCCGAAAAAAGATCAATTTACAAATCAGCAGAGGCTTTCAACGCAATTGGACGGAAAATTGCATCGCAAATTTCCCTTATACCTTAACTACACCGAATATTTTGGATTTGCGCAATAACCCGTTTTATAATCGTCCGGTCATTCTGGTGGCGGCAGGGCCTTCGCTGGATGATGAGCTTGAGGTTCTTAAAGAAATTAAAAGCAAAGGCTCAGCTTACATATTTTCCGTGGGTTCTGCCATCAACACGTTAGTCGAACGCGGTATTTATCCCGATGCGGCCTGCACCTACGACCCATCACCACATAATGTGAAGGTGTTCCAGAAGGTCATTGACCGTAACATTTCAACGATTCCGCTTTTATTCGGTACCAGTGTCGATCTTCAGACGATCCAACAGTACCCAGGGCCCAAATTACATATGATTACAAGCCAGGATTCCATATCTCGGTTTTTGCTTCGCACGAAGGGCGGGCAGATGCCTGCATTTGTAAATGATGCTTCCTCCATTGCCATTGTTGCACTTCAACTACTTTTCAGGCTAGGTTGCAGCACGGTTATTTTGGTGGGACAGAATTGTGCCTATCGGAATAAGAAGCATTATGCCTCCGGGATTGATTACGCCAAGACACTCTCGGAGAGAGAAATGAACGAACTAATTCTTGTAGAGAGTGTGAACGGAGATCAAGTTGAGACCAGTCCGTCTATGAAGCTCATGAGGGAGGAAATAGAGACCTACATCAAAATGCATCCCAAGTGCGAGGTAATCAACTGCACGAAGGATGGTGCTCGAATTGAAGGTGCTCCTTTTAAACAATTGAAATCAGTACTGGACGAAAAGCTCCGGGAACAGGTAGTCGAGATGAATTGGTGCTTGGAGCAGACATCAATTTATGATGAGATGACCGTGAAAAATAATGGACAACTATTGATGGACCAGTACCAAATGTTAACGGGGCTATTTCAGGAATTGATGTCTATTTTGTTTGAAATCGAGCTATCAGCAAAAAGACTTCGTACGGATCGAATGAAGGCACTCTTGAATCTATTTGATCTTAAATTTAAAAGTTTACAAAAAAATATAGTTTTTCAAATCATTCTTATGCCGTTGAATCAAGTGCAATATGAAGTGTTGTATGGGCAGATTGAAACACTTAGGCTCGAAGTCAACCTGGTTCCGAAAGGTCATAAATTGGTTGAGATGTTTGGTGATTTTATAGTGCAATGTCGGGATGATCATATGCAGCTAGAGGTAGAGCTGAGCCAAATAATCGAGAAAATAAATGTATACAATGGAGGTCTGTATGTCTAAAAGAAAAAAAACAAAACAACCTGTACATAGCAGAAAAGTAGATATGATTAATAGAGTGATAGCAACTAGTATGGTGGTTTATCAGGTTTCGAGTCCTTATGTTTCAGTGCTTGCTGCACCAACGGTTAGCTCGATACTAAATCCGAAAAGTCAATCTGTAGACGGATCGGTAAATAGTAGTGTGTATGGTTCAGTTTATGGGTCAGTCTATGGCTCTGTTTATGGAAAAATTCCGGTTAGTAACCAATTATCAATCTTCAGTAGTTTGAGTGGAAGCAGCCCAACGTTGGCAGGGTTCACACCGCAAGGCAGTGGAGCCAGGAAAGACAGCAACCTGGTACTAACCTTTAGCGAAGCAGTGCAAATGGGAAATGGACAGATTACGATCCATCGGGTGAGCGATGACGTGGAAGAGCAAAGCCTGTGGATCTCGAGTGGATGGATCATAAGTGGAGCGAGCTACCAGGTGAGCGGAAGCACGGTAACGATCGATCTGGCCAGAGATTTGCAGGAAAATACGGCGTACTACGTGAAGGTAAGCTCGGGGTTATTCGAGGATAACGCGGGACACAGCTATACGGGGATCGCGGACAAAACGACGTGGGACTTCACAGTGGAGGATACGACAGCACCGTATATACAGTGGATCTGGCCGAGCGCAGCAAGCGGAGTCGCAGTGGATACGGACCTGCACCTCAATTTCAGCGAACCGGTGACAGTGGGGAACGGGGAAATTACGATCCGGCGGTTGAGCGACAATGTAGCAGAGCAGACGCTGCATCTGTCGGGTGGAGTGATGACCGGAGGCAGCTACTGGATTAGCGGTACGATGATGATCGTGGATCCGGCCGTTGATTTACAAGAAAACACGGGGTATTACCTGAATATCCCGTCGGGAATTTTTCGCGATGGGGCAGGGTTGTATATGATGTCGGGTGTGGATGAAAGCGGGTACGCTTTTGTTACAGCGGACACGCAAAGCCCAACATTGGTAGGATTCACCCCGCAAGGTAATGGGGTCACGATGGCATCGGGTATGCTGACCCTAACGTTGAGTGAACGGGTGATGTTGGGGAACGGAACGATCGAATTGCATCGGTCAAGTGATGACGGAGTGGAGCAAACGATACAAGTATCGGGTGGAACCGTAGTGGGGAGATACTATGAGCTGAGCGGAAGCACCGTCAGGATATGGTTGAGTAATCAAAACCTGCAAGAAGGTGTTCCTTATTATGTAACGGTGAGCTCGGGAACGATTCTGGACTATGCAAACCATACCTTTGCAGGAATCACGGACAAAACGACGTGGGATTTTACAGTGCAGGATACGACACCGCCGTATCTTACTAATGTATGGCCGAGCCAGGCAAGTGGAATTGCGGTGGATACGGACCTGTACTTCACGTTCAACGAACCGGTGACAGCGGATACTGGAGAGATCACAATTCGGCGTGTGAGTGATCATGTGACGGAACAGATGCTGCATATATCCGGTGGTGTAATGACGGGTGGCAGCTACCGGATGAGCGGATCTATTATGATCGTGAATCCGACTTTGGATCTACAATCAAATATGGACTACTACATCAATATATCTTCGGGAGCGTTCCGGGATCCGGCAGGTAACTACGAGATGTCAGGTGTGAATGATAGCTGGAATGCCTTCCATACAGTGACTCTGCCTGAGATTCCAGTCGTGATACCGGGGGGCGGTAATCAAGGATCTATACAGCCTTCTGAGTCATCTTCTTCATCAGACGATACAGGTAGTACAGTATCCTCGAATGGTCAGAAAACCGAAGTGGAGCCAACACAAAATACAGCTGCAATTGCCCCATCCACTGTGACGGGTACTATTACCAAATCTGAGGATGGTAAAACGCAGAGCGTTGTCATCAGTGCGGATGCTCTTAACAAAATATTCGAAGATAAGGCTGCAAGCATTAATGGTGTCCCTTACATTGTCATCCCTGTACAGCAGACGGAGCCAAAGGTTGAGGTGAAGCTTCCGGCTTCGAGTTTGGTTAATGCTGCGAATAACCAGACAGGCATAGGTATCAGTATCCAAACCGATGCTGCCAGTTTTCAGCTTCCGGTCAGTGCATTAAATTTAAATCAATTGGCTGCCGATCTCGGTGTGAGTTTGAGCGAAATGAACGTCCTGATCTCGATAGAGAAATTAGAGTCAACCGCGGCTCAGTCTGTAGAAGATGCAGCAAATGCACTGGGAATGGGGATACTGAGCAGCATTGTGGATTTTAAGATTATGGTAGAAGCCAATGGGAAAGCACAAGAAATCACCAGCTTCGGGGGGGTGTATGTATCGCGAACTATTGCATTGAATCAACCGGGGGATTCCTCCACTATGAGTGCAGTCGTCTTTGATCCGATTACTCAATCGGTATCGTTTGTCCCGGCAACCTTTACAGCTGACGGAGGCAAACAGGTTGCCACGATTTATTCTGCTCATAACAGCTTGTACACAGTGCTTCAGACGAAAAAGAGTTCGTTTTACGATCTTAAAAATCATTGGGCGCAGGCAGATGTTGAATTTATGAATTCAAAATTATTAGTAGAGGGTGTCTCAAATTCGGAGTTTGCTCCGGATCGGGCAGTCACAAGAGCGGAGTTTGCAACGATGCTGGTCCGGGCGCTAGCTGTTGAACAAAAGGCCTCAGGTAATAAGTTCGCGGATGTTGACCCGACGGCATGGTTCAGTAGACCGGTAGAGGCTGCTGTGAGAGCTCGATTGGTGGAGGGGATTGATGATAATTTATTCAAGCCGGATGCTCCTATAACACGTGAACAACTGGCTGTTATGGTTTCCAGAGCTTTGAAATTAGCGGGTGATTCAGCCAACAGCAATTCTATTTCAATGGCTGCCGATTCATTCATCGATAAGGATAGCATCTCCCCATGGGCTAAAGAGGCAGTTAGTCAATCTCTAGATGCAGGAATAATGTCGGGAGTTACAGACAATCGAATGGAGCCTCTCGAACAAACAACCAGAGCCCAAGCTGCAACGGTATTGAAGAGAGTACTCAAATATTTAAAATTCGTTAACTAAGGAAAATGACAGCTTCAGCCAGGTTGGTCAGTTCCTGTTAGGACAACTTGAATAAGCTGCTGCTTAAGTAAATAGACACTCTGTTTGCGGTCATATTGACGGCAAAGAGTGTCTATTTTGTTATAAATCTGTTAGGAAAATTTGTTTGAATATCGATTTTAAACTAACATCGATTTAACACTTTATGAAGCAGAATAATCATGATTTGCCTTAGAAAACCTGCTAATGAAAATTGCTGAGCTATCAGATTATTACAAGCTTGGGGGATATCTGCAACAGAATGGTCGGTCCCCTTAAAACGATGGTTGTGGATATTAGGGAAACCTTGGTTTCATTAGCGGCCTCACCCCAACAATTGAGTGCAGCTCTGAGCAAAATAATAAGGCTACAGAGGCTCGGAGCTGTAATGAAGATCGTCTCCGAAATTACGGATACAACAGCGGAAAACACAGAGCAAATCTCCGCCGCCGCGCAGCAGCAGATGGCTTCTATGGAGGAAATAACAGCCTCGGCACAGGCATTGTCTTACATGGCTGAGGAATTGCAAACCAAAATCGATACTTTCAAGAGCTAAGCTGACACACAGATGACATTTTGCATAAACTAAGGTATGATTTGGATAGCTACGAATTCAGGCGGCGTTCCCTTAAGGAACGTCGTTTGTGTACAGACAGGAGTGAAGCAATGATATGGATTTACGCAAAATGAGAATTTATGATACAGAACATACACATTCAAGTGAAGAGCGGGACGAATACGAGAAAGACTATGCACGCTTGATACAATCACCTGCTTTTCGGCGCTTACAGGGCAAATCGCAAGTGTTTGGTGCGGGCTCTGGAGATTATTATCGGACACGGCTGACCCATTCACTCGAGGTTTCGCAGATTGCACGTGAAGTAGCCAGACGGATGCAAAAGGAGTACCCTTTTCTCGCTGCGCGCGAGCATCCTGGATTGATGCTGGACCCGGCTGTTGTGGAATGCGCGGCGCTTGCTCATGATTTGGGGCACCCGCCCTTTGGCCACAAGGGAGAAGAGGTATTGGATCGGCTGCTGGCTGAGGAGCATGGTCTTGCTTATGAGGGGAACGCCCAAAACTTTCGTATTCTGATGTTCCTGGAAAAACGGGCAGGCAGCGGCAGCGGTTTGGATTTGTCAGCGGCTGTGCTGCTCGGTATTAATAAGTACCCTTACTCCTTGGAAGAGGAGGGCAGACTTAAAGGCGTGTACGCGATGGAGTGGGAAGCCATCAACTACTTGCGCGAGGCTTGGGCCATGCCAAAGGGCTGCGCAACATTAGAGGCGCAGCTGATGGATCTGTGCGACGATATTGCTTACTCCACCCATGATATCGAAGATGGGATTCGGGCCGGTAAAATATTGATGAACCCGACATTTTTTGCAGATAACAGGCTGCTTGAAAATCTAATCCAGGAAATCCTTGATGACGAAGGCAATGGAGCGGTTGGATGGGATCAGGTCGATATGCATGCCATGGTCAAGCAGGTGTTGGCTGATTATTTGACACAATGGGAAATGATTTATTCCGAGTGCAAATATGAATCCTCGCGCACGCGGCGTGAAATGAAAGCAAGATGGGTGAGCATGTTTGCCCAAAAGGTAGGGATTATTGATGATCCGGCAAAAGGCTGGAAAAGAGTCACTTTCGTGCGTGACGGGCAGGAGGATCTGCATCTGCTGCGGACGATGGAAATCTTAAAAAAGCTGGCGTGGGTAACATTAATCAAGGATTTTCGGGTTCAGCGTTTGCAAAAGCGCAGTGAAATTATGCTTCAACGACTATGGGGCAGCTTCAAGGTGTATGAAACCGGAAGAATGATTATTCCTCCGGATTGGACCCAAAGCTATGAGCAGCATAAGCATAAATGGAGCTGGCCGCGTATGGTAGCTGATTATATATCCGGGATGACCGATGCGTATGCTGAGAAGGTGTATGCCGAGCTGTTTGCCAGTAAATCCGGATCGATCTATGAAATGGATTGAGTTCGTGGTGTAGATTTGTCCCATAAGTAGATCATTGACTATAAAGGAGAAGCCCGCTCCGTCGGGAGCGGGCTTGCTGTTAGAATTGATGCTGCCGCCCAGCGTAAAATATTAAAGCTTTAAGTTTGACGGAAGAATAGTTTACATACAGCAATACGTATGATGGTTCAGGATCTGCTGGTCGAAACAAACTGATGAATAAAAATACAATAAGCACGCAGCTTTTTCCTATTGAGATTCGGATTTTTAGTCTTGTTAAATCGCCATATAAAGCTGTGCTCAGAAATGGAAGATTCGAGATATTATTATCAAGCAAATTATGGTAGGTTATACAGGATAGATGTGTAATATTGCAGTAAAAACAAACTAATTATCATTCGGAGGCGAAATATGAAGAACAAGACAGTTAAGAAGTGGGTATCATCCTTTGTTATTGCCATTATGTTATTCTCATCTTTTGGAGTGGCATTTGGTGAAGCCTCATCGGCAGCATTGGATATTAAAGGGCATTGGGCAGAAAAACAAATCCGTATATGGATTGATAAAGGTTATGTGAAAGGCTACGAGGATGGGAGCTTTAAGCCTGATGGTACATTAACAAGGGCAGAATTTAGTGCTCTGGTTAACCGTTCTTTTGGATTTGCAGAAGGATCAACCATTTCTTTTCGTGATGTGGATTCGAATAACTGGTTCTATACAGAAGTAGCCAAAGCCGTTAAGGCGGGTTACATCACAGGTTATGAGGATGGTACGTTCGGTGGCAGCCAATCGATTAGCAGACAGGAGGTTGCTGTCATTATCAGTAAATTGCTCGACCTGTCTCCAGCTAGCGGGGCTACTTTCAAAGATACAAGCGCAGTCGCCGGGTGGGCTAAGCAAGCAGTTGATGCTGCTGTAGCAAACAAAATTATGATTGTTTACGAAGTGGACAACAGCTTTAGACCAGCAAGCCCAATTACTCGCGCAGAAGCAGTTGCAGCTCTGTATAGTGCTGCCTCATATAAAACGGCTGCTGAGAGTAAGCCTGAGGGATCAACGGTGCCAACAGGAGCAACAGTGTTAGTAGGGCCAGCAGGACCAGCAGGACCTGAAGGACCTGAAGGACCAGCAGGACCTGAAGGACCAGCGGGACCAGCGGGACCAGCAGGACCAGCAGGACCAGCAGGACCAACAGGTTCGTCAGGAAGAATTATAGTAACTGAAGGAGCAGGCCCAGCAGGAGAGCAGGGACCAGCAGGAGAGCAGGGACCAGCCGGAGAGCAAGGCCCAGCAGGAGCAGTAGGGCCGGCGGGACCGGCAGGAGCAGTAGGGCCAGCGGGACCGGCAGGAGCAGTAGGGCCAGCGGGACCGGCAGGAGCAGTAGGGCCAGCGGGACCGGCAGGAGCAGTAGGGCCGGCGGGACCGACAGGAGCAGTAGGGCCGGCGGGATCGGCAGGAGCAGTAGGGCCGGCGGGACCGGCAGGAGCAGCGGGCAGTGGGCTCTCCCAGTTCGGGTATATTTATAACTTAGGTGCCCAAACTGTAGCTATTGAGGCGGATATCAGTTTTGATGCAAATGGTGTTTTAAATGGGGTTACGCATGCCGCTGGGAGCTCTACGATGACGATAATGACTGCGGGAACCTATGAGATTAATTTTTCCATATCCGCAGTAGAGCCTAGCCAATTTGCGCTGTTTTTGAATGGTGCTGCGGTTTCAGGAGGCGGATACGGGTCTGGTGCCGGAACTCAACAAAACACAGGGCATGCTATTATCGCTATGTCGGCTGGAGATGTAATTACGTTACGAAACCATAGTTCAGCTGCCGCAGTTACCCTCCAGACATTGGCTGGTGGCACACAAAGCAATGTGAATGCTTCAATTGTTTTGAAAAAAATAAATTAGGTTCGAATGAAATATGAATGCCCCAATTCGCGGTCGATTAGCTACAATTTGCACCTTGTTCTGCACATCCTGGGCAATTAACCTCAGAGCTGGTGAAGGGATGAAGAGCAGCGTATAACAAAGAGGCTGTCCCATTACATGATATGCTCCCGTTTAAGTAGACAGGTTTAAAAAATAAACCGGCTACTTAAACGGGAGCATTTCTTTGTCAAAGAAGAATGAGTATTACGCTATAGAGAAATTAGCGATCATAGATGAACTGGCTGCAGGTAGAGGCACTCGGGAGGAGGTGGCTCATAAATACAACATCAACGTTAACACCCTTGTGAAATAGCGGTACCGCTATGAGCTTTACGGAATGGACGGATTGGAGATTCGGATTCGTAATCGAAGTTACTCCGTAGAACTGAAGCTCCAGGCGGTGCAAGATTATCTTTCCGGTCAGTACTCACAATATGAAGTCATCGATACATACAAAATCACAAGCCGAACTCAGCTCAAAAGTTGGATAAACAAGTATAATAGTCATAGCAGCTCTAAATCGGATATACCCATGGAAGCCTTTTGGGGAACCCTGAAATGCGAAATGTATTACCTCCAGTCATACAACACGTTTGAAGAACTAAAGAGGGATATTGAGGCGTACATCCATTTTTATAACAATGAGCGGTTGCAGGCAAAATTAAACGACCTCAGTCCCGTAGAATTCAGAGCTAAGGCCGTCTAATTGCTTTTATTTATTTGTTTTGTCTACTTGACGGGGTGCAGTTCAGTTCAAAATGGGGTAGCCTCTTTTTCATTTATTCCCTATGAAATGGATCGGCAATGGCTCCTCCCTCCAAGTCTCGAGGAGCTAGTTCCATTAGGGCATATCAACAGTACCGTCAATGCGGCTATCAAAGGCTTGCTGACCCGCCTCCACACAAGTTTGTGGTCCATCAGCAGATACTCGGAACCTGGAACAGTTACAGCATGACCGACCTCGATGTGTTGGCCAGATCAAAAGCAATTGGGGATATAGGCAGTTCCTGCTTAGTGGCTTACCCAAAGTTAGCTTGGAGATAGGTTGGCGTTCACTTGTCCGCAATCTGCTCAAGGTAGCTATTGTGGACGAAAAACGGAAAAGATTGGACAGAAATATCATCTGTCCAATCTTTTTTTATCATTTTCAGATGAGCGGGCTACTCCTTTATAGTAAATTACCTACTTTTGGGACAGCCCCATATACATGGTTTAAGCGTTAACGAGTCGTCGAAGCAGAATAGACAGGTGCAGCTATCATCGATTTAAGACGCTGAACGAGCGGTCTTTCCACATACCAATAAAAAATACAGCATAATAATAACGCTATCGTAAAGCAGAGCACAGTCGTGATGGTAGGACCACACCATACGTCAAGGTGAGCTGCTTTGGCGAGCTTTAGCGTGACAGACAGAAACCCAAGACTGGTTAGCAATATTGAATAGGAAGCATTGCCAAGAAATTGAGCGAACCCCAGCCATGAGGGAGCCGCTGAACGCATAGATCCGATGCCAAGCAGAACGAGTGACGATCCAATGGTGTACAGAACATTCGGATAAGCGAAGGTCGGGTCGATATAGCGCAGCACCCAGACAACAGGGAAAACCAGCAATCCTGCTGCAAGTGAGTAGCCTCCTTTGCCAAGATTAAATCGGCGAATCGTCCACGCAATCAGCATCCCCAGCACAAATTGCAAATGCATCCCGTCAAACAGAAAGTGCAGCCATGCGTTATCCTTCATATGTATCCAACCACAATTGATGAAGCCGACGATCAGCAGCCACAATGAAAATAGGGCAAGGATCGTTTTTTTATTCAGAACGAACAGTAGTGAAAAGATCAAATAAAAAAATACAACATAGATGAGCGACCAGGCGACGCCAAGAATAGGTACTTGACTGTAAGGCAGCAGTAACAAGGAGGTAATAATCTCCAGGGGCTTGGTTTCATAGCCATTACCAAACGCAGGAACTAGAAAATAGATCGGAATGACAGCGGCATTGACCAGCCAGTAAAGCGGATAAATGCGCAGCAGCCTTTTGAGCATAAAGATACCCCACATATGTGCTTTTCCGAAATGCCGATGATAGAGAGTAAACATCAAAAAACCGGTCAGCACAAAAAAATAAGCATAGCCACCAGATCGGTCCATGCCACTAACTGCCAAAAAGTTAATATGGAAATATTTCTGTGCCAACTGTGAGGTGTGAAAAAGCATCACCAGTACAACAGCAATACCCCGAGCGGCTTGAATCAGGGGAATGGTTAAGCGATTGTCCATGACTTCAAATTCAGCTCCTAATATTTGGTTGTTATCTTGAGACGTTATCATCTCATCTGAAAGTGAAAATATGATGACAACAGAATGAAGATTAGCTGAATTTTAGCTTAAAATAATGAACCTACCGCATGAGGAACCATTCCCTGATTAGAAGCCTTCTGACAGGATCAGAAGCAGTTAAATTGCTCAATACGTTGGATATCCAAACCGAAATACAACCAGAAGCCTGCAGGTCCAAAACCATACCAACGGTAACCAGCTATGGAATTACGGCCGACGTGAGTGAGGAACATCCAGTAGGCGTCACCGTTTCTTTGCCAAATGTACACATACCGATTGACACATCTGCGGATACTGCCGGGGTCAACCGCTAGGGCAGACACGCCTGATTGCTGCGGGATGAAGGAAGGAGGTGGGGATTGCGGTCCGCCAGTTGCGCCAGGGCCTCCTTGAGGTGCACCGGGAGGAAAGCCGCCACCACCGCCGCCTGGAAAAGATGGAGGAAAGCCGCCACCGCCACCACCGGGAAAAGACGGAGGGAAGCCACCACCGCCGCCTGGAAAAGACGGAGCAAATCCTCCACCGCCACCTCCCGGAAATGGTGAACCAGGAAAACCGGTGCCAGGCCCTTGTAATGAGCGAGTGGACAATCCGCCACCAGTTCCTTGTGGAAAGCCTGCTCCGATTCCTTTGGAATCAAGCGAACTGCTACCAGTGCCGGATGTCTGTGCCGTTACAGGTAATTTGTTATTACTTATCTTTTTTTGCGGTTTTTTTGAAACTATTTGCTTTCGACTCATCTTCAGCAGCTCCTTATGTTGGCTCTCATCACAACATATGCTACAAACGCCCATGCGTTACTTGTCCTGAACGCTCTTCTGCGTGCTGCTGCCAAATTTGATTGAAATAAAGCTTTCCATAGCTGCCTATAGATCTGATGTGATAAGTTGAAAGCAGCCCTATATATAAGGATAGAGAGAAAAGGAGTGTTACCATGCTGGAAGCTTCATCACATTCGCCAGCATCTTCAGGCGTAGCGCTGGATTTGCGCAAAACGGCACCATGGATTATTTTTATTATTTTTTTCGGTGTCCTCAATGAAACGGTTTTTAATGTTTCCACACCAAGTATTGCTGCACAGTATCATTTGACGCCTTCGGGGGTTAGCTGGGTTGTAACGATCTTTATTATTTTTTTCGGAATTGGTTCGGTCATCTATGGCAAGCTTTCTGACGTCTACAGTCTTAAGAAGCTCATCGTGATCGGTATTATCGTGTACAATATTGGATCGATTGTGGGGATCGTGTGTCAGGCTTGGTATCCGGCGGTCATTGCGGCAAGGGCGATACAGGGAGCAGGCGCATCTGCAATTCCGGCACTGATCATGGTTGTGGTCGCCAAATATTTTTCGCCTGCTGATCGGGGCAAAGTATTCGGAATTTTGAATTCTACCGTAGCTTTTGCGATTGGGATCGGTCCGGTGCTAGGCGGGTTTATCTCTGCAGCGTACCATTGGTCATTTTTGTTTTTGATTCCGTTGTTTACGTTGATTTCAATTCCCTTTTTTCGTAAGGTGTTGCCGGATGACGAGTTGCACGGCGGCAAGGTCGATATTCCCGGTGCGGCTATGATTGGCCTTAGTATCGCTTCGCTCGTCTTATTTTGTACCGATCCTATGTGGTATTACTTTATTATCGGTGCAGCTTTAATGGTTGGGTTCATCGTGCACATCCGAAGGGTGGATCATCCGTTCATCGAGCCATCGCTGCTGGCCAACCGCTTATTTCGCAGTGGGTTGATTGTTAGCTTCATCCTCAACTGTACCGTGATGAGCATTATGTTTGTGATGCCGCTTCTGCTAAGTGATCTTAAAGGATTGAATACGAGCGCTATCGGCTGGATTTTGTTCCCTGGTGCGATTAGTGCTGTTGTATTTGGTCCGATCGGTGGGGGATTGGCGGATAAAAGAGGCAATAACTTCGTTATAGCGATTGGAGCCACCTTATTGGCTTGCAGCCTGATTATGCTATCGTCGTTATTGGGAGTGAATGTTTGGTTTATATCGGGCGCTATGGTATTAACGTACATTGGGTTTTCATTTATTCAGACGGCGCTGGCTAATAGCGTGTCTTTGACGCTTGATATGGAGCAAACCGGTGTCGGTATGGGTTTATTTAATCTGGTCGGATTTATATCGGGAGCTGTAGGGGCAGCGGCAGTGGCCAGAGTGTTGGACAAAAAACTGATGAATTTCCCGCTTAATCCGTTGATGCACGAGGTGGACGGATACCTTTACAGTAACCTGCTGCTCGTTTGTGCGGTGGCAGTTGTGGTTGGTGCGACCGTGTTTTTTCGCAGCTACGGAACAATGAAGTTTAAATCTCAATAAGATCGGCAGCTATGTATGAAGTCCCCTTCCATCTGTTGGAAGAGGACTTTTTGAGTTCAGGACAAACTTATTTATTAGCCAAGAAGGTAACCGTTGTTCCCTGACCAGGCTCACTCTGAATGTGCAGTCCCTTGCCATATATTTGCTTCAAACGTCTGTCAGTATTACGCACACCGATTCCGGCCCTAAGGTTGGAGGAGCTGTCGAGTATTTGGAGCCGCGTCTTCTCATCCATTCCCACGCCGTTATCGATGATCGATATTTCCACATGCATGGCATGCTCGATAATTTGGAGCCGCACCGTTCCGCCTTGGGAGCGCATTAATGCGCCGTGTCGGACTGCGTTCTCAATCAATGGCTGAATAGAGAGGGGAGGGATAAGCAAGGATAGATTTTTATCCACTTCCCATACAATGTGCAGCCTTTCTTCAAAGCGTTCCTTTTCGATATATAAATAAGAACGTACGAGATCCAGTTCATGGGTGAGCGGAACGAGTCGATCCAGATTATGTGAATTAAAGCTTGCCCGTAAATAATTGCCAAACGTTTCTAGCAGCGCGTGCATGCGGTTAGTATCAATATCACTTAAAGCCGCTATCGAGTTTAACGTGTTAAATAAGAAATGCGGCTGGATTTGTGCCTGTAGATATGCCGCTTCGATGCGCAGCTGATCACGCACGGACTTTTTTAATGCGGTTAAAGCTCTCACTCTGGACATCAGTTCCATTGTATCCATCGGTTTAGTAACGTAATCGTTGGTACCTGCAAGGAAACCGAACTCTATATCTTCAGGTCGATTGCGCGCGGTGAGAAGCAGTACGGGCAGCTCAGACATGGAAAAACGTTTGCGTATGGTCTGCGTTAATTCATAACCGGACATCTGCGGCATCATGACATCGGCAATAATTAAATCCCATTCCTGAGTGTCCAGGATCGTTAATGCTTCAACGGCACTTGTAGCGGTGACAATGTTGTAGGCCTCGTGTGTAAGAACCTCTTTAAGGATCATCAGATTAACGGGGTCATCATCAACAGCTAATATATGGGGTCTATCTGCTCCAGAAGAAACGGCATTGTTTGCATCCCTTGCAATTAACGGTTCGGAAGCCGCGGCTACTAACGGTTCGATGCTGATGGCGGCAAGCATATTCAAGCTTGCGACGGTATCGGAGCTTTTAATATTTTCGAACTGTGAAGAGGGGGTGGCTAACTCCAAAGTAAATGTAAATATCGAGCCACTTCCGGGGACAGAGCTGACTTCCAGCGTGCCGCCATGCAGTTCAACCAATTGCTTGCAAATGCTTAATCCCAGCCCGATGCCTCCACTTATCGAGGTTGCTTCTGTGACGCCCTGCTCGTAGGGTTGAAATATTTTGAGCTGCGTTTCCTCATTCATCCCGATTCCTGTATCGGTAATGATGATATGAGCCATACCCGCTTTAATCTCGCTGTCGATCGTAATGCTGCCCTCATTCGTGTATTTCACTGCATTGTGCAGCAAATTAAACAGGATTTGAATCAACCGATTTTCGTCGGCAAGGACATGGGGGAACGTATCCGGAATGTTATTAATAAAGTGAATGGGCTTGCCTTCCTTCATAAAACGGAGCATATCGAATACCCCTGAAGCTATGGCTTGAATAGGATAACTTGCTTTCTGCAAGCTTATTCCCTTTTCTTTGAGCCGGGTCAAGTCCAGCAGGTCATTCAAGAGAAAGGTCATGCGCCGCCCTATCGAGATAAGCAGCTCCATATTATCGGTATTCTTTTTGCTCATGGCGTGGTTGTCATTCTCCAGTACTACCTGGGCAATACTCAGGATTCCGTGCAATGGATTGCGCAATTCATGTGATGTATTCGCCAGAAAATCGTCTTTTTGTTTGTCTGCTTTTTGCAGCTTCCCCGTCAACTTCATCATTTCGGCCGTAATGCGAAAGTGCCGTTTAAACCAAAATGAGGCAAAGGCAAAAAAAGTAATAATAAAATCGATCGGATAAAAGCCAAGCTGGAGTATTTCCACACGACTTTTAGTACAAGCCCAAATGACGTTGACCGAAATCGCAGTTGCGCCCAGCAATAGGAAAATGGCATCTTCTTCACCCTTAATCGCCGATCGCAGGGTAAGCACGGGAACAATGAGAAAAGCGGAAAGGAACATGACAAGAAATACAACGCCTGATAGATATATGATAGAAACAGGTAAAAACAATAGGGTAATGATGATAACGACGTAAAGGTTGGAAAACCAACGAAGCAATTTTAATTCAGCATATTCGGGCAATAGATGCCTAATAAAAAATAGCAGAAAAGCCGCGCTGCCGAGAATGGAAGTTTGGACGAGCTTTACAAACCATTCATAGCTTAAGGATACCCCGAGTAATAACAGTCTGTCGTCACTGAGCAGCGACAGGAGAATGGAAAAAGATACGAGCAGGAAAAAGTAAATCAGCGCTTTCTGGCGAGTACCGATTACATACAGCAAACAAGCATAGATCGCATGGATAAGAAGAACAGAAACCAGCATTACCTGCATGCTTATGGAGAACCAGGTTTCCTTGTCCACTGCCTGACTGCTTCCGAATTTGATCGATTGTGTGATACCGCCTTTAAGGGGATTAACATAATTGGCGACCTCTATCACAATGTCGATTGTGCCTTGATCTGCTTTGAAGGATACAGAATAAGGAATGTTCTGGGCCACATACTCCTCTTTATTAGAAGCAACATAACCGGACTCCCCCAATAGCTCGCCGTTAACAAATACTCGCGATGCGCTGGTCACATTAGGAATTCGAATGCTATAGGATAGCTTGGAATCGGGATGGACCTCGATGTGTAAACGGTAGGAACCATAGCCGTAGGCCGTGCCCTGATAGGAGGGTAGGTTGGAAAAGTTGGACTGCCAGTTTCCAGGCACCTGAATAAAACCGCCCTTTTCACTCCTTCCAGGCATATGGGCAGCGTCATGTTGAAGAAGGGTGTTAGGGTAAAATTCCCACTGTCCATCCAAGGTAAGAGGACGTTCCTTGGAAAAGTCCCATTTTTGCAAATTCAAATGGCCCTGAATGGCATCAGGATGCTCGGGTGTCATAAAGTGAGTAATCCAGAGTAAACGGACACTGGTAAGAATCATCAGGAATGTGAAGGTGGTCAAAAGTATTTTTCGTTTTGTCATCATAATTGAAATATAATTCGACAAAAACGACGTTATTCCTTTATTTATGTTAAAAAAGTTGCCATTTAATACCTGAGCAGTTTGATTTTTGCCTGACTTTAATTGTCTTATTTTAATAATGGTTTTTTGGGATTTGATTAAAATTTAGGTTTTATAAATAGCTTGATTTTTAAGTAACCATTGGTTACTATGTAGTTAATAACCAGTGGTTACATGAGTAGAAAGGTGATGAATGGATATGGAAAATGGCGATAAAAGCATTCGTAAGCAGGGCGAGAGAGCGGAGGAAACGAAGCGCAATATAGCCGAATCAGCAGCGAAACTGTTTACAGCAAGAGGCTATGATGCAGTCACTATGCGGGAAATTGCGAAGGATGCGGGCTGCTCCCATACCACCATTTATTTATATTTTAAGGATAAAGAAGTACTTTTGGAGCAGCTTGCGATACCGCCGCTGCAGTCGTTAGAGACACTTTTGCTATCGATACAGGAGCATGAGGAATGGTCAACGGTTGAGAAGCTGGAGGAGAAGAGCCGTCAGTTTTTACGGTTTTGCCTGTCACACAAAAGCATGGTGTCCGTTATTCTCGGTGTGAAGTCCGTGAGGGTGGATGAGCAGGATCCTGAGTGGGACGTTAACAAGCTGCGCAATCGGATATTCGGCTATTTGACTGAAGGCATTGAGCAAATCGTACCAGCGGTTAATGAGCAGGAACGAACCGATCAATCACGAGTCTATTTTTTCATGCTATATGGTATGGTTTTCACTTATATGAACAGTGAAGAGCAGCTGGAACCGCTGCTCAAGCGGATTTTACCCATATTGGATAAAGCAATTGAGACTCTGCTGGCAGGTATGCTGCACAAGAGGGACAGTAGTCAGTTGATGGCGGCCGTGAAGCCGGAAACGCGGCAGGATAAGAAGCAGGGTAAGCGGGAGAAGCAAGAAAAGCAGGACAAAAAACAGGATAAAAAGCGTAAGGACAAAAAGTCGAAAAAGCAGGAGGAGAAATAGCGATGAAAATCGTAAGGATTTCCGAGCATATTTGGGCGTGCAAAATATGGTTAGTCATCCCGATCACAGTATGGATCGTGAAGTCGGAACAGGGGCTTTCGCTGGTTGATACAGGTATTTCCTTAATGGCGGGCGGTCTGCTTAAGCAAATTGAGCGCATGGACGCACCACTGGAGCGAATATTATTAACCCATGGTCATTCCGATCACGTTGGCAGTATCAAAAAGATCCGACAGCAGCTACAGGTTCCTGTATTTGCTCATGCCGAGGAAATTCCATATATGGAGGGCAAGCTTCCCTACCCGCGCCGATCCAAAGCAGAGGCATCTGTAGAAATCGGCTTGGCCCAGCCGCTTGCTGTTTCTAGTGAAAGAACTGCATCTTTCCAAGCTGAGCAGGCTTCAGATACAGGTATCGGACAAGAAGCACGGTCAGGTGATATGCATGCTTTGGATATCATAGCAGGACTCACACCTTATCTGACACCCGGGCACTCGCCGGGTCATGTGGCGTATTACCATCAAGAAGATAACGTATTGCTGGCGGGAGATCTGTTTACTGCAAACAGAGGCAAGCTCAAAAAGCCAATGGCGATGTTCACGGGCGATATGCAGCAAGCGATAGAGAGCAGTTCCATTATCGAGCAGCTTAAGCCTAAGGTACTCAGCGTTTGTCACGGTGGAGAGGTAGACTCTCCGTATGAGCAGTATGAATCATTTCGACTTGGGTTCAAATAATACTGTTGAACAAAGTGGCAGAAGGACTTAACCCGGAAATCCAACAGAATTGGAAAGACGAATAAAGGTGGGCATTACTAACGGTTCGGTGCAGTAGAGCTGAAAAGTAAAAGAGGGCTTGCGCCCTCCTTAACAATTTCTACAATGGAGATTTTATTTCGCTTTTACAGGCCAAGCCAATCATAATTATCTTTATTGATGTCATAGCTATTGTTATCATAATAGTGGTCCAGATTTAAATCTAGACCTAGCTGAAAAGCGGATTGACTCAAAGTATGATAACTAAAGTTGTTGTACCCTCTGTTCCAATCTTGTTTACTGTTATAATTCGAGCTGGAATTATTATCGTTATGTCCATAGTTCGAATTGCTACTGCTTTGGTTTTGTGAGCTGCCGCCGCATTCGCGTTCAGTCCTAACCCTAAGCTGCCATCGCTAGAACCAGAATTCATGTTCGATTCATTGGTGCTACGCCCATTGTTCAAGCTGTTGCTGTTATCAGATTGTGAGCTGCCCGCCGCATTCACGTTCAGACCCAATCCCAAATTGCCATCGCTAGAACTAGAATTCGAGCTAGAATCACTGTCGTTACGCTCATCATTCGAGCTAGCGCTGCTTTGGTTTTGTGAGCTGCCCGAAGCATTCGCGTTCAGTCCTAACCCTAAGCTGCCATCGCTAGAACCAGAATTCATGTTCGATTCATTGGTGCTACGCCCATTGTTCAAGCTGTTGCTGTTATCAGATTGTGAGCTGCCCCGCATTCACGTTCAGACCCAATCCCAAATTGCCATCGCTAGAACTAGAATTCGAACTAGAATCATTGTCGTTACGTCCAAAGTTCGAGTTAGTGCTGCTTTGGTTTTGTGAGCTGCCTGACCTTGCCCTGAAAAAGTAGACACGTAGAAAGCCTCAGTGAACCCAATTAGCCTAACTTTCTCCGACCAGGAATGGCGGGACATAATCGTTGGAGGAATGCGTTCTCCGACGGTTGTAAAAGAGCTCGATATATTCAAACACAGCTTTTTTAGCCTCAGCTCGTGTATTGAATGTGTAATCATTGAGCCATTCCATTTTCAACTTTCCCCAAAAGGATTCCATTGGAGAATTATCATAACAGTTTCCTTTGCGACTCATGCTGCAGATAAATCCGTTCTTCTCAAGAAGTTTCTGGTAGCCTTTACTGGCGTATTGAACGCCGCGATCAGAATGTACAATAAGTCCTTTGGATGCACCTGTGCGGCCAATTGCTTGCTTCAGGGCAGCACAGACAAGCTCTGTTTTCATACGACTATCCATCGCCCAGCCTACGAGTTTTCGGCCATGTAAATCCAACACGCCAGCGAGATAAAGCCATCCTTCAGCAGTTGCTATGTAGGTAATATCACTCAACCACTTTTCATTGGGTTTGCTCGTTGTAAAGTCCTGGTTCACGATGTTATCTGCAACAGGCAGATTGTGGTTTGAATTTGTTGTTGCTTTATATTTCTTTACCACTTTCGATCGGATCCCGTTAGCTCGCATTAACCGCGCAACACGGCCCCGACTGGCTTTCTTATCTGACGGTAAATTCTTAGTAATCTGCGGTGATCCGTAGATTCTTCGACTGTTCGTGTGGATGTCTTTTATCGTATCAAGCAATTCTCGGTTCGCTTTGTTACGTTTGCTTTCCGGTCGCTTGATATGAGCATAATAGCCGCTTCTTGAGACGCTAAGAGCCTGGCACATCTTCGCAATCCGAAACTCGAAGCGGTGTTCAAAGATAAATTTGAACCTCATTATTTCTGATTTTTCGCGAAGTAGGCTGCCGCCTTTTTTAGAATATCATTCTCTTCCTTGAGATCCGCTAACTGCTTTCGAAGCTTACGTACCTCATCATCTTCAGCCTTAAGGTGACCGCTGCCTGGAAACGCACTGTCTCCGTCTTGTTTATAAAATTTTACCCAGTCTCGGACTGTGGTGTAATGAACATTCAGTTCCTTGGCCGCATCCGCAAATGTTGTTTCGCCGGCTAGTATTCGCAATACAACTTGTTCCTTAAATGCCTTATCAAACTTCTTCCGTTGCCCCATAGTATATCCCTCCACTTTTATTATAGAGGTTTTCTATGTGTCTATCTATTCGGGGCAGGGTCAGCCCGCCGCATTCGCGTTCAGTCCTAAATCCAAGCTACCTTCGCTAGAACTAGAATTCGGGCTAGAATCACTGTCGTTACGCTCATCATTCGAGCTAGTGCTGCTTTGGTTTTGTGAGCTGCCCGAAGCATTCGCGTTCAGCCCCAGTCCCAAGCTGCCATCGCTAGAACTAGAATTCGAGCTGGAATCACTGTCGTTACGCTCATTATTCGAGCTAGTGCTGCTTTGATTTTGTGAGCTGCCCGCCGCATTCGCGTTCAGTCCAAAGCCTAGGCTACCTTCGCTAGAACTAGAATTCATGTTCGATTCATTGGTGCTACGCCCATTGTTCAAGCTGTTGCTGTTATCAGATTGTGAGCTGCCCGCCGCATTCACGTTCAGACCCAATCCCAAATTGCCATCGCTAGAACTAGAATTCGAGCTGGAATCACTGTCGTTACGCTCATTATTCGAGCTAGTGCTGCTTTGGTTTTGTGAGCTGGCCGAAGCATCCGCGTTCAGCCCCAGTCCCAAGCTGCCATCGCTAGAACTATAATTCGAGCTGGAATCACTGTCGTTACGCTCATCATTCGAGCTAGTGCTGCTTTGGTTTTGTGAGCTGCCCGCCGCATTCGCGTTCAGCCCTAGCCCCAAGCTGCCTTCGCTAGAACTAGAATTCAAGCTGGAATCACTTTCGTTAGGCCAATAGTTCGAGTTAGTGCTGCTTTGGTTTTGTGAGCTGCCCGCCGCATTCGCGTTCAGTCCTAAATCCAAGCTACCTTCGCTAGAATTAGAATTCGAGCTAGAATCATTGCCGTTATGTCCATTGTTCGAGCTGCTGTTGGAATTGCCAGTGGAGTTGTTATTGTTGTCAGAAAGCAGGGATGTTCCCGACAGTCCATTGGAACCTCCACCATTGTCAAGGTTTTGACTCGATGATTGTATAGCTACACCAACGTTAATATCTACACCAAGGTCTAAGGTATGGCTAGAGAGACTGGAAGCATAACTCGATTGTGACACTGTCAGTAAACCTGCGATTAAAGAACCCGAAAGTAAAGATATTTTCACCCATTGATTTAAGTTTTTCATTTGAAAACACTCCTTCTCAATTTGTTTTTTTTAGAAAACAGTTGAATGAGAAGAAAGTGTTTGTGGAGGCTGACCAGGTGGTGGCTGTGACCATTGATTTGACCCAAGAAGCTGCAACCGAGCATACGATAAATTGAGCTCGACTGGACTAGGCAATGCAGATTCCGAATACAGTGACATCGGTTTTCCATTAAAAGAACCGTTACCTGATCCGAAGGCTGATCCCCCAGCATTTGAACTCGCTCCTGCTTGTCCAACTGACGATGCTACGTATAACAATGGTATAGGTAACTGATTTCTCGGCTGTGGCAATGGCAGTGTCTGTTCAATAGGAGCATTCTTTTTTGCTGTTGGAGCAGGGTAGTGCTGATCCGGTTTGATTTTTTGTCCTGTATCTTCATGACTTTGATCAAATAAGGGTTTGTCGATAAAGGTTTCAGGATATGCGATCCTTTGCTCCGGCTCAATCGCTGCTCCGTTCGGCTTCGGGATGACCACAGGCTCGTTACCCCCGACCTCGACACGACTTGGCATGTCTTTTATTGTCGGATTTAAACTTGTTTCTTCCCCCAAAACTGAAAGTTTACCGCCATCCCCAGAAGCTGTTAAGCTATTGTTATTGGATGAAGGCTCGGAAGAAGGGGGCTTCACAGATACATCGGTAGCAGAATTACCCACGTTTACATCTTCATCTTTATCGATAGGAAAAGTAGGGATTTCTACCGAACTAACAGGTATCTCCACCTTTGTTGGAGGAGGTACTATTATTATATCCGGTGAAGTTTGTATTGGCACGCTCGGCACTTCAACATTCATTACAGGCGTCTCAACCTGAATGGAAGGGGACTGAACCTGAAGGTCAGGCAACGCACCTGGTACAAGTGGAACTGTTGCTTGCACGGAAGGTGTTTGCACTTGAACAATCGGGGATTCCACTTTCACTTCTGGTATACGGATTGAAACACCCTTGCTTTGATCGTTAGATATATTAAGCGTATCGGTTTGCAATCCAGCAACCGGGGTTTCAACCTTTACTGTAGGAATTGTTATGGATGTATCGGATACCCGATCTTTTGAAATATTAACACTCACAGAAGGAACTTCCGTTTTAATTATTGGAGTGTCAATAGAGATCGAAGGCGCTTCGATTTGCAATCCGGGAAGTAATCCGCCGCTGCTTTTGGATGATTCATCACTCGAATCCATAGAAACTTTCTCCGTTTTTGCGGTTGGAGAAGCAACTGCCGGGTTCGAAGCATTTGAAGGCGACGAGCTGCTATCGTTTGCAGGCGAAGCATTGGTGACTTCCGATACCACGTTAGAAACTGTACTCGTTATCGAAGTTAAACCACCCTGCGTTTCAACAGGCGCACTTGGCGTATTCGAAGAACTAGGAACGCTTGAAGAGCTCGAAGCTGCTGGAGCTTCGCTGGATGGCGTTACTACGTCAGTCACCTTCTCGGTAACCTGCGTGACTGTATCCAATAAACCAGCCTCGGCCTTAGTCGGTAACATTATTTGATAAACAAGCGAGAGAACAATAATGATCCCCATACTTGCTATCCAAACATTCAGCCTCTTGGATAAGGCCCCAATATACATACTGTCTCACCCCCAATCCAGAAATCCGAGGTAGTGAAGATTATATCTATCAAAACGTTAGTGTAGTGAACTAAGATCACTACATGAGAAAATTACCCACTACCTCTCGTAATAAATCATCTGGTCTAAATACAATGATGCAGATTGAGTATCGCGAGCTCTTGCAAAAAGCCCTTAGAACATACCCTCAGTCATTCCACATCACCATCCGATAGTTGGTTTTAAGCACGATCAATTTCCAGAAAATTTATAGCTTTCCGGTATAATTAATGCACGACCTTTGAATTTTTGTAAAAAGTATTGTCGGGGTTGAAAATCTATAGTAAGATTGAATTAAGCGCTTAACCTTATGAGGTTGAAGCGTTGGACTTTTACAGGTTAAGCGCTTAATCTATTTTATGAAGAGCTTTTCTTATTTCTGACAAAACCATGATCACCACAAACTCGCCACTATAACTGGCGAACCGAATTAGCCGTTAATTGAAAGAACGATGGAAGGGAGACACGTGAAATGAGTACGATTCGACTTACTATGGCTCAAGCTCTGCTTCGTTTTTTGGATAAGCAATACATTTCGCAGGATGGTGAAGAAACCAAGCTTTTTAAAGGAGTTATGGGCATTTTTGGTCACGGCAATGTGACGGGTCTTGGAGAAGCACTGGAGCGGAGTGCAGGAGACCTTGTCTTTATTCAAGGGAAAAATGAACAGGGGATGGTCCACGCCGCCGCTGCCTATGCCAAGCAAATGAATCGCAAACAAATATTTGCCTGCACGAGCTCGATTGGTCCCGGGGCTCTGAACATGGTTACTGCTGCTGCAACGGCAACGGTCAACCGGATACCTGTACTGCTGCTGCCAGGAGATAATTTTGCAACCAGACAACCGGATCCGGTGCTTCAACAGCTCGAGGTACAGGGAGATTATACCGTATCCGCTACGGATGCATTCAAGACCGTCAGCAAGTATTGGGATCGTATCGTGAGACCCGAGCAATTGCTTACAGCAGCGGTTCAGGCTGTTCGCGTGCTCACCGATCCTGCAGAAACAGGTGCGGTCACACTGGCTCTACCTCAGGATGTCCAGGCAGAAGCTTATGATTATCCACTTTCATTTTTTGAGAAAAAGGTACACTTTATTGACCGCCGTCCACCGGCCTCCGATTCATTGCATAGAGCTTTGGAGCTTATGAAGGGCAAAAAGAGACCGTTGATCGTTGCAGGTGGGGGTGTGCTGTATGCGTCCGCTACAAAGGAGCTGGCTGCATTTGCTGAAGCCTTCGGCATACCAGTATCAGAGACACAAGCTGGGAAAAGCTCGCTGCCGTGGAATCATCCTATGAATGTGGGAGCGATCGGGGTAACAGGAGCACTTGCTGCCAATCTGCTTGCCAAGGATGCGGATCTGATCATTGGTGTAGGAACTCGCTATTCGGACTTTACAACGGCGTCCAAATCGGCATTTGCGCATCCTGATGTACAGTTTATCAATCTCAACATCAATGGATTCGATTCGGCAAAGCTCGGTGGAGCGTCAGTTACAGGGGATGCGCGTGAGTCGTTGAAAGCGCTTCAGGAAAAGCTCGCTGCCGTGCACTACGAGAATGGCTATGGCTCTTCAGAAATTGCGGACTTGAAGAAACGTTGGGATGGCGAGGTTGATCGATTGTATGCTGCCCAGCATGAAGACGGATTATCCCAAACCCGTGCGCTCGGCGTCATTAATGAAACGTTGGATGCCTCCTCGGTTATTGTGTGTGCGGCGGGCAGCCTTCCCGGAGATTTACATCGGCTGTGGAGGACGCTTGAGCCAAAGACATACCATATGGAATACGGATTTTCGTGCATGGGGTATGAGATAGCTGGTGCTTTTGGGGCTGCACTTGCCGAGCCAGAACGTGAGGTGTATGCGGTTGTGGGAGACGGCAGCTATTTGATGATGCATTCCGAGCTCGTTACTAGCCTGCAGGAAGGTCGCAAAATTACGATTTTGCTGTTCGATAACCACGGCTTCCAGTGTATTCATAATTTGCAAAGAGGTCATGGAAGCGACGGCTTCGGTAATGAATTCCGTTATCGCTCCGAAACTACAGGTCGTCTAACAGGTAATGTGATGCCGATCGATTTTGCTGCACATGCGCGTGCTTTGGGAGCAAAAGCGTACAAAGCGAATACTGCCGAGGAGCTGCAAGCCGCGCTGCTGCAAGCCAAGGAAGAGACGATTACGACCTTGATTGAAATTCCGGTTGTTGCTGGAACGAATACGGATGGTTACGAATCGTGGTGGAATGTGGGCGTGCCCGAGGTTTCGGTCAGTGATAAAGTGCTTGCCGCGCATCAGGAAATGAAATCGCGTATTCAGGCGGTCAAGCTGATTTAAAGTTTTCGGTGAATAAGTCTCCGCTACGTGGTCAAATATCCTTATGATCGCTGTTGTTTCCCTATTTTTTGAATTTGTAAGACATTCGGCGGTAAAAATCTGGAAACAAAGGCGAACGCTAACGCTTCTCCAGGATAATTTGATCCCTCCGCTCCTTATTCACCGAATTTAACTAAAGAGAAATAAACAGAAAACATCTAATCGAATTTATAAAAGGAGAGTTTGTGCATGCTGGAACTGCCATTTAAGCTGGGCATCCATCCGATCAATTGGGTAGGCGAGGACGTTAAGGAGCACGGTGACGATACGACCTATGAGCAAATTCTGGATGATATTCAGGCTCTGGGTTTGACAGGAACGGAAATGGGCCGAAAGTACCCGACTGATCCCGTGATTTTGCAGGAGGAGCTGTCCAAGCGGGGCATTCAGCTCGTCTCACAATGGAAATCGGTGCTGTTTTCTGACCCGGCATACCGGGAATCGGAATTGGCCGCTTACCGTAAGCACGTAGAATTTTTGCATGGAATGGGCAGTACGGTGATCAGCACCTGCGAGGTCGGAGGCTCATTGCACTTTGACCCGCGCCGCACACCGAACGAAAAAGAGGTGCTGCGGCTGGATGAAGCAGGCTGGCAGAGCCTCGCCGAAGGCTTGAATGCAGCTGGCGCCATTGCTCAGGAGTATGGTTTAAAGCTGACCTATCATCATCACGGCGGAACCGCAGTTGAGAGTCCGGAAGAAATCGATCGATTGCTGGAGCTGACCGATCCTGCTAAGGTATATCTGCTCTATGATACGGGTCATGCTTATTACGGAGGTGCTGACCCCCTGCAGGTGCTGCTCAAGCACTATGACCGTATTGCGTATATTCATTTCAAGGATATTCGTCAGGAGGTGCTGGATGAGGCACGTGCCGAACAAGTCGATTTTGTTACGTGTATTCGCAAAGGCGTGTTCACCGTTCCGGGTGACGGATGTCTCGATTTTGGGCCGATTTTAAATGAACTGCTGACACGTGGTTACGATGGATGGGCGATGCTTGAAGGTGAGCAGGACCCGGCAGCACATCCCGCATATGAGTATGCCAAGAAAGCATTGGAGCATATGGAGTCCTTGATCATCAAAAAATGATAATAAGCCAAAAGCCAGTAAGCATAAAACGAATCAGAATCAAGCCAATAAGAAAGCTAGTGCAGATAACAATGACCAGGAAAGAAGGTAATCAAGCTATGACCTATGTTACGTTTCCAACAGGAAAATCACTGGATTTTACAGCAATCGGGCGGCTGTGCATCGATCTGAACGCTAACGAAATTAATCGACCGATGGAAGAAACAATGACTTTCACCAAGTATGTGGGAGGCTCTCCGGCCAACATTACGATCGGGATGTCGCGATTCGGGTTAAAAACCGCTTTTATCGGAAAAATTGCCGATGATCAAATGGGACGGTTTATTGCCGATTACCTGCAAAAAAATCACATTGACACCACGAATGTTGTGACGGACCATACGGGTGCGGTGACGGGGCTTGCTTTTACAGAAATCAAAAGCCCGACAGAATGCAGCATTTTGATGTATCGTGATAATGCGGCTGATTTGCGGTTGACTGCGGAGGAGGTTCAGGAAGATATCATCGCGCAGGCGAAGGTACTGCTGATCTCGGGAACGGCACTTGCTCAAAGTCCATCACGAGAGGCTGTATTCCAGGCACTGCAGTATGCCAAAAAACATGGTGCCGTCATCGTATTCGATCTGGATTATCGCCCTTATACATGGGTATCGCCTGAAGAAACAGCCGCTTATTACAATTTGGCAGCAGAGAAATGCGACATTATTCTAGGTACCCGTGAAGAGTTTGATATGATGGAGCGATTTGAGGCCAATCCGGAGCACAGCGATAATGTGACTGCATCCAAATGGTTTGATTACTCAGCCAAGATCGTGATCATCAAGCACGGCAAGGACGGTTCGATTGCGTACACGAAGGACGGCGAAGGACACCGGGCACAGAGCTTTCCAGCCAAGGTAGTCAAAACGTTCGGTGCCGGCGACTCTTATGCGGCAGGCTTTTTATATGGCGTGATGCAAGGATGGACACTCGAAAAAAGTATGGAATTTGGCAGCGCGGCTGCGTGTATCGTTATTTCCAGCCACAGCTGCTCGGATGCGATGCCTTCGGCCGAAGCCGTGCATGATTATATCGAACGCTGCAACGGCGGCGAAATTACAGCATCTTAAGCTTTAAAATCAGAGGGGAGAACAACTAACATGGCACAAACCTTAAAAAACTGGATCGGCGGCGCATGGGTCGAGTCCGTTTCCACACAAAGCGAGCCCGTCTACAATCCGGCAACAGAAGAAATATTGGCATATGTTCCACTTTCTACTTTGGAGGATGTGGACCTGGCCGTACAAACGGCAAAAGAAGCTTTTAAAACGTGGAGCCGCACACCGGTTCCTCGCCGGGCACGCGTTCTGTTCAAATACCAGCAGCTGCTGGTTGAGCATTGGGAGGAGCTGGCTGCTCTCGTCACAGAGGAAAACGGCAAAAGCTACAACGAGGCTTATGGCGAGGTACAGCGTGGTATTGAATGCGTGGAATTTGCAGCGGGTGCTCCGAATCTGATGATGGGCAAGCAGCTTCCGGATATTGCCTCTAACCTGGAATCCGGTATGTACCGCTATCCTGTAGGTGTCGTTGGCGGAATTACGCCGTTTAATTTTCCGATGATGGTTCCCTGCTGGATGTTTCCGCTGGCGATCGCTTGCGGCAATACGTTCATCCTGAAGCCATCCGAGCGTACGCCGCTGCTCGCGAATCGGTTGGCAGAGCTGTTTAAGGAAGCGGGCTTGCCTGACGGTGTATTCAATATTGTTCACGGCGCACATGATGTGGTTAATGGGGTGCTGACACATAAGGATATTCGCGCGATCTCGTTCGTAGGCTCACAGCCGGTAGCCGAGTACGTGTACAAAACTGCCTCTGCCCATGGCAAACGCGTACAAGCGTTGGCTGGCGCAAAAAATCACTCGATAGTAATGCCTGACGCAGATCTCGATGGTTCGGTTAAAGAAATTATTAATGCTGCTTTTGGTTCAGCGGGAGAGCGCTGCATGGCCTGCTCCGTCGTCGTAGCCGTCGGTGAGATAGGTGATACATTGGTGAACAAGCTCGTCGAGGCTGCTAATCAGCTTACGATTGGCAATGGGATGAACGACGGCGTGTTCCTCGGTCCCGTGATCCGCGGACCTCATAAGGAACGCACCTTATCCTATATTGAAACTGGCGAAAATGAAGGCGCACTGCTCATTCGTGATGGCCGTAAGGACGAGGCTGCAAGCGGCAAAGGGTACTTTGTCGGGCCGACGATTTTTGATAAGGTGACGAGCGAGATGAAAATTTGGGAGGATGAAATTTTTGCTCCTGTATTGTCTATTGTCAGAGTCGCTACGCTCGAGGAAGCTGTAGAATTGGCTAATCGCTCGGAGCTGGGCAATGGCGCCTGCCTGTTTACGAAAAGCGGCAGCAGTGCTCGTCAGTTCCGCGAAACGATCGAATCCGGCATGCTGGGCATCAATCTGGGTGTGCCTGCGCCGATGGCTTTCTTCCCGTTCTCAGGCTGGAAAAATTCGTTTTACGGCGATCTTCACGCCAACGGTACAGATGGAGTCGAGTTTTATACTCGCAAGAAGATGGTTACTGCCCGCTGGTAACAGCTATCCGATAAGCGGTGTGAACAGGTGGAACCTCGCGTAGAAGCCTGTTCGCCTCGTCAAGTCGGTATAATTGAGATGACACAGATATATTGAGAAGCAACAGTTGAAGCAAGCTTTACCGAAGGAGTTGATTCACATGACATTGGTTTCCATGAAAACGATGCTGCTGCAGGCATTGGAAGGACAATATGCGGTGGGGCAGTTTAATTTAAATAATCTGGAGTTTACTCAATCTATACTGCAGGCAGCTCAAGCGGAGCGTGCACCTGTTATTCTGGGTGTCAGCGAGGCTTACATTCCTTATATGGGCGGTCTTCCCTGCATTGCAGGTATGGTCAAAGCGTTGATCGAGCATTATGATATCACCGTTCCTGTAGCGCTTCATCTGGATCACGGTTCCACCTATGATCTTTGCGTCCGGGCGCTCCATGCAGGCTTTACCTCAGTCATGATTGATGCCTCGCATCATTCGCTTGAGTACAATATCGATGTGACCCAGCGGGTTACGCAGGCAGCACATGTACTTGGTGCTACGGTAGAAGCGGAGCTTGGACGGATTACCGGCCGCGAGGACGATCTTGTGGTTGATGATGCCGATGGGATGTATGCCGTACCTGAGGATTGCGTGGAGCTGGTTCGTGCTACAGGAATTGATTGTTTGGCGCCAGCGCTTGGCTCTGTGCATGGTCCTTATCGCGGCCAGCCGAAGCTTGGCTTTGAACGCATGGGGCAAATTCAAAAGCTGACCGGATTGCCACTAGTACTGCATGGGGGAAGCGGTTTACCGGATGAGGAAATTCGTCAGGCTATTGCGCTTGGAACGAGTAAAATCAATGTGAACACGGATAACCAAATGGCCTGCACAGAGGCGATTCGCAGCTTTTTGAACGACAATCCGGCTGCTTATGATCCGCGTAATTACCTGATACCGGCGAAAGCAGCCATTCAGGCAAAGGTACAAGAAAAGATTCGTTTATTCGGAAGTTCAGGTAAAGCGGGAGGAAGTGCATCATGAAAAAAGTCAAAATTGGGATCATTGGCGCAGGGCGTATTGGCAAAATTCATACCGATAATTTGCTGAGACTGCCAGCAACGGAAATTGTAGCTGTAAGCGACTTGTTCGCTGGCCCCGAGCTGCAAGCTTGGGCTAGCGAGAGGGGAATCGCTATTGTCACTACGGATAGCAATGAGGTCATTGCTAATCCGGAGATTGACGCGATATTTATTTGCTCCTCGACAGATACACATGTACCGCTTATCAAGCAGGCGGCTGAGGAGGGCAAGCATATTTTTTGCGAAAAACCGGTGAGTATGGACATTCGACAAACGGAGGAAGCGCTCGAAGCTGTACGCAAAGCTGGAGTGAAGCTGCAAATCGGTTTTAATCGCCGTTTCGACCACAATTTCAAGCGTGTTCGTGAGCATGTGCAGGGAGGTTTGATCGGTGAGCCGCATATCGTGAAAATTACTTCGCGCGATCCGAATCCGCCGCATCCGGACTATATTAAGGTGTCTGGCGGGATTTTCATGGATATGATGATTCATGATTTTGATATGGCCCGTTTTTTGTCAGGCAGTGAGGTTGAGGAAGTCCATGCGATCGGTAACGTGTTAATCAATCCTGTATTTGCCGAGTATGGCGATGTGGATACGGCTATTGTGACACTTCGTTTTGCGAATGGAGCGCTCGGCGTTATCGACAACAGCCGCCAAGCTGTATACGGGTATGATCAGCGGGTTGAGGTATTTGGGTCCAAAGGCAGCACAGCAGCCACCAATGATCATCCGACTACAGTAGAAATTAGCACAGCGGACGGGATTACACGCGACAAACCGCTGCATTTTTTCCTGGAACGCTATAACGCCGCTTACGTGGAAGAGACACAAATGTTCATTGATTGTATCGTCAACGACAAGCCGCTGCCGGTTGAAGGCAATGATGGCCTGCAGGCGGAGCGAATTGCGTTGGCTGCCAAGCTGTCCAGCCAATTGGGCCGTCCCGTAAAGGTAAGTGAAGCGTTAAACCTGCTTATTCAGCCGTTGAGATCGGAATAAATTGATATAACGCTTACGAAGTAGTTTTCTAACGAAAACTTGAAGTTTATGCTTACGAAGTCAGCTTCCTACGGAAGCCTAGTAACGCTTACGAAGTAGTTTTCTAACGAAAACTTGAAGGAGGGATCCACCATGTCCAAATTGATAGTTAAGCCGGAGCAGGCGCCTAACGCTGAAGGGACCGTACTGACGGTTACTCCGCAATCGGCCGGTTGGGAGTATGTTGGTTTTGAAGTGCTGAAGCTCTCGGAGGGTCAGGTTGTGAAACGCGAAACCGGAGATCAGGAGGTATGCCTGGTACTGCTCAGTGGAAAAGCGGATGTAGCTACCCATAATGAGGCATGGCAGGGGGTCGGGCAGCGGATGAGTGTATTCGAAAAGACACGACCTTATTCCGTATATGTGCCCAACGCTGATCATTATGAGGTTCTTGCGTTGACCGCGGTAGAATTGGCGATATGCTCAGCACCAGGACATGGCAATCACGCGGCGCGTTTAATCGGACCTGATCAAGTAGGCGCAGAAACCCGTGGGTCTGGCAGCATGGAGCGGCAGATTCATAATATTTTGCCTGAGCAGGAGCCTGCCGATAGCCTGTTAGTCGTGGAGGTATTTACGCCGAATGGCCACTGGTCGAGCTATCCGCCGCATAAGCATGACCGGGATGCACTTCCTGAGGAGTCTCTGCTGGAGGAAACGTATTATTTCCATGTCCAGCCGGAGCAGGGCTTTGCGATTCAACGTGTATATACAGACGACCGTTCGCTAGATGAGACGCTTGTTGTTCAAGACGGTCAGACGGTTCTGGTGCCAAAAGGCTATCATCCGGTTTCTGCGCCTCCGGGCTATGAGGTTTATTACTTGAATGTAATGGCTGGACCAAACCGGATTTGGAAGTTTCATAATGATCCTGATCATGCATGGCTGATGCCGAAACCACGTTAATTCTATACGTTGTTGAATATCAATATCACTGATGATTCATCACATGAAGCATCACTGTGCAGCTTGCAGAAGCTGACAGTGATGTTTTTTTGAACGATATTTAAGACAATAGAAAGCACAATTGTTCGTGTTCCCAATCACACTATAAAAGACAGCAACCGATTAAGGGACTTAAACCCCTTTACGATTGCTGTCTTGATGAGTGATATCATTTTACAGGTTCATATTAGATGAATGTTCTCGAAATAATAACAAGCAGAATGAAGAGAACAAGAATAACACCTGTAGTAGTTCCCAAACCTAAGCCAGCACAACTACCGCAACCTACACCAAGACCAGCGCCATATCCCATAGTTCCAACCCCCTTCCATTTAACCTTCTGTATGTTATGTTGGTTAGCGGTTCGCGGATTGGACTCATGGAAAATGTGTGTTTGGTAGGGAGAAACAAGTCGTTCCATGGTTGATAGATTTACATAAGCTATGATGTGGGAGACAACGCCAACGGCTCCCATACAACCCATAGATCACTTCCACAATGGACGGTTGCCTTTAGGGGATCGTCTATTTCCTTATGGGTATCCCAAACGCGCAGCTAGCATTCGATGAATGAAAAGTTGTACACTGTGTAAATAGTAGGAAACCATTTCTGCAATGAAAATGAGATCCATAATCAATAGAGGTAGAGGTGACAATATGGACTTATGGTCTTATCCCTTGGGTACATTTAAACCGGAGATGCATCCAACCTCAGAGCACCGTGCCATATGGATGGAGGACATCGCTCATATTCCCACAGCGCTTCGACTGACGGTGCAGAACCTCAATGCTGAGCAGCTGCTGACCCCTTATCGGCCTGGCGGCTGGAATACCCAACAGGTCGTGCATCATGTGGCCGATAACGATATGAATGCTTATATTCGTTTTAAAAGAGCTTTAACAGAGGAAGCTCCTGTTGCAGGTTCCTATCGCGAAGAATTATGGGTTGAATTAAGCGACTATCAAGAAGTGCCCATAGAAACGTCATTGCTACTTTTGGAATCGCTTCATCAGCGATTTGTTGTCCTGCTTCGTTCATTATCACCGGAACAATTTCAGCGTACCTTTATAAGTCCGACTCATGGCACCATGACGCTGGATATCGCTGCTCAAAGATACGCTTGGCATGGGCGGCATCATATCGCACAAATCGATTCACTCAAAGCACGTATGGGCTGGATATAAGCCTCATTGAAAGTGCTTATTGTTGTAAAAAGTCGTATTCTGCTTGGCTGATGGCTGTGTGGGACACGGCTTTTTGTGTCATTTTCACCCCAAATGGTACATCTTTATCCTAATTTACCCAAGTCAGTTACCTACATGTAATGTATCGACAAGTCACAATTCAGGTAGTAGGATATGGGTATTACAGCATGTTGCACACCGCGGCGTGGAGAAATGCCGGTTGGCTGCGATGTAACGTTGAATGATGAATGATTACGATGCTAGCGTTCTTTTGGACGCTCTTAGGAGGTTTCGTTATATGTTTCAGGTGCTGATAGCTGAAGACGAAATATGGATTCGTGATGCGGTTGCAGAAATGGTCGAGCGACTTGCGCCTCAATTCAATGTAGCAGGCGAAGTGGGTAATGGGGATGAGGCTTGGAGCTTTATTCAGGAGCATTGGCCCAGTATCGTAATCACAGATATTATGATGCCTCACAAAAACGGTCTTTGGTTGTGTGAAAAAATCGATCAGGCTCATCTCCCCATCGTTACGATTGTTGTAAGCGGTTACGATAATTTTCAGTATGCCAAAAAAGTCATGCGTTATGGAGTTACCGAATATTTATTGAAGCCGCTTGATGAGGAGGAGCTGCATGGTGCTCTGAAGCGATCGATCCAACGGCTGGAGGGCATGACCGAAATCCATGAAGGTGTACTTAATATCCAAAAGTTTGTCGAGCATTTGCCAGAAATGAGCCGGCATACCGTGCAATCGGAGCTGAACAACTTGTTAACAGCCATCTTCAAGCTCAAGCTGACAACCCCGAGCTATCGCAAGAGCGTATTCGCTATTTTATCATCCAAATTAAACGAGCTGCTGCAAGCATTTGGTACGCAGCAGACGCATATGTCCTTGGCAACTGAGGATGAGCAATCGATTCGTAAGCACTTCACAGAGCTCATACAAGCATGGATACTGATCTATCCCGAATATGCGGATCAAAGCGGTAATGCCTCGATTAAACGGGTATGCGAATATATGGATGTTCATTATTTTGAGAATTTTGCTCTGGCGCGCCTGGCCGAGATGTCACATATGAGCATTTCTCATTTTAGTATGCTGTTCAAAAAAACGACAGGCCAGACGTGTTTAAACTATTTGAACCTGATTCGGATTCGTAAAGCCAAGGAGCTGCTGCAGGAGCCTGACTTGAAAATATATGAAATCGCCGATATGGTCGGTTATTCCTCATTGCCTTATTTTAATCGGATTTTCAAACAAATTGTTACGATTACCCCAGTGGAATACAGAAAGAGAATGGGCCTATGAAAGCCTTCGTGATGCTGCGGAAATTTTCGATCAAAATGAAGATGGTGCTCGCCTTTCTCAGTGTCAGTGTATTATCGGTTCTGCTGCTGGGACTGCTGTCCAATTATTATTACAGCAAAGCGGTTGAGAAAGAATTTTTCAATATATCCAATGAAGCGACAGCACGTTTGAATTACCATCTCGATTACTATTACCAGCAGCTTCAGCAGTCCACGCAGTACTTGATCCAGAATGATACTATTCAGGAATGGCTGATCAGCAAAAGCTATACGAATGTCGATAAGCAGAATGTGGAGAAGGAGCTGAGGCGATATCTGGCTCTGAATTATTCGGAGATTCAGGGCATGTTTATTATTTCCAAGTCGAATCAGATCGTGTCGATGGCACAGTATTTTGGCAAGCTGGACCGTTTTGAGGACGAGCCTTGGTATGGCAGACCGGTATCCCCGAATATTATTATTCTTCCGACTCATACAGCCAAATATGAAGGAGCCTATGGGCGGCCGGTCATGTCCGTATTGCTGCCGATCTATGATAAGGAAACGATAGAACTGATCGGGACTTTGGCAGTAGACATCTCTTTGCAGGAAATAGATCGTGCATTCAAAAGCTCGCAGCTGGCAAAATCGGGGATATTTTTTATTTTGACGGGTGACGATTCTATTGTGTACCATCCGAATGAGGAATTGAACGGGCTTCAAAAGAGACAGACTGAGCTTGCAGGCCTGAAGATTCCGGATAAGGGAGAGACCGCGATTCAACGGTTTCATGGAGACGATTATTTGATTGGCAGCTCACTTTCACCTGTAACCGGCTGGCGGATCGTATCCTTAGTCCCTTTTGCAGAAGTGGCGGTAGGCTTAAGCTCGGCAAGAATTTCGATGCTGCTTGTGCTCGCTATTATTACCTGCCTTGTCATTCTGGTGGTTCCATTGTTGTCCAATCGCTTTGTCGATCCGATCCTTACTTTAAGAGGCTTGATGAGACAGGTAGCCAAGGGTGATCTAAGTGTGCAAACAGAATCAGTACCTGGTCAGGACGAGCTGCAGCAGCTGTTTCACAGCTTTAATATTATGGTCAAGCGGCTTGATGAGCTGATTGTAACCAATTCAAATCTGCAGCTGAAGGAAATGCAGGCGCTGCTGAAGCAAAAGGAAACGTTGATCAAGGCGCTGCAAAATCAAATCAATCCGCATCTGCTCTACAATACGTTAGGCATCATTACGAGTATGGCCTATCTGGAAAAGGTACCGGTAATCGAGAGAATGGCTCGCAATCTGGCCGATGTGTACCGCTATACAGCCCAATTCACGGATATGGAAGTATATCTGGAGGAGGAGCTGGGGCAGCTTCGCAAATATTTGGATATTATTCATGTCCGTTTTCCGAAGCATTTTCAGAGCCGTTATTTTATTAATGAAAAGTTTACCCGCTGCCGCGTTGTGAAGTTCATTCTTCAGCCCATTGTGGAAAATGCCGTGAAATATGCGATTGAGCCGAGAGGCGGGGAAGGTGTCGTCATCGTTAGTGCCTACGATGAAGGGCGCGATCTGATCATCGAGGTTGCGGACAACGGACCCGGAATAGCGGACGAGGAATTACAAAGAATTACCGAGCAGCTGGAGATGATTTCGACCACCGTTGAGCAAAATTACACGCAGCAGGATTCACTTGGGTTAGCCAATGTTCACGCGAGGCTGGTGCTTCAGTATGGCAATAAATATGGCATCAAGCTGAGCTCGTTCCCAGGACGAGGGGCTGTCGTATCGATTCGAATACCGATTCACCTCGAGTAAGTAAGATTGAATCGGAAATCATAGGATCAGATAATGTATTCGCTTTCAACATGCAGTATGTTGGTTATGTAAGATTCATATTGCCTGAGGGGGAACGTAGAATGGTTAAATGGATGAAAATATCCGCCGCAATTACACTGTCTGCCAGCATCGTTACAGGGTGCTCGCAAGGAGCTCCAAGTGGGAATGCAGCCGTAGACAAACCCGCAGATAGCAAGCCGGCTAACGCATTTAGTGAGAAAATCAGCATTAACATGATGTCAATCGCCTATGAAGGCGGCGCTTGGTCAGACAAACATCCGGTCATCGATGAATTAAATAAAAAGCTGAATATTGATTTGAAAATTCAATGGGTTCCATCCGACAACTATGTAGAAAAATTAGGGGTTATGGCGGCGTCCAATTCGTTCCCGGACGTATTCAGAATCAACAGCGCTGAGTTTTTGAAATGGCGCGATAAAGGCGTATTTCTCGACATAGCGCCGATCCTCAAAAACTATCCGAATTTAACGAAGGAAATACCGATGGAAACGTATGCTATCGGTAATCCCAAAGGTAAAATCTATGCGTTGCCGAACTGGACTCCAGAATCCCGGGAAACCTTATTCATCCGTCAGGACTGGTTGACCAAGCTTAATTTGAAGGCTCCGACAACGACCGATGAGCTGTACGAGGTTGCCAAGGCTTTTGCCAAAAATGATCCGGACGGTAACGGCAAAGACGATACGATAGGTTACTCCATTGCGATCCAGAATAACAGAAGCTTCAGCCGTGCTGCCGATCCGATCCGTTTTGCCTTTGGACTCGCTAATAGCTGGAAAGAAGTGAACGGTGCTATTGTTCCATGGCAGGCACAAACGAAGGAATTGAAAGATTTCCTGGGTTTCATGAGCAGAATGTATAAAGATGGAATTCTCGATAAGGACTTTGCTATCAATAAAGGACAAGATCCGGATTTCAAATTTGAGGCAAATAAGGTTGGATTTACGGATGTTCCTGCCACCAATATTTATGATACAGGCCTTCCGAATCTGCAAAAGCTGGTGCCTACCGCTGAGGCCGTTCAACTGGTACCGCCGAAGGGTCCTACAGGACTTCAAGGGAATACGACTTATGCCACAACCAATAAGGTTGTTATTAATGCCAAGATCGACCAGAAGAAGCAGGAACGCATTATGGCGTTAATGGATTATATGGTCACACCTGAAGGGCATTCACTGATCACTTACGGTGTAGAAGGTATTCACTACAAGAAAACCGGTGAGAAATACGAGGTGCTTCCGGCATTCGAAACGGATCGTCCGATGTTGATTAACTTCTGGTTCTTCCATAAGCTTGATCCGCTTAACACGGTTAGACCATGGGAAGATCAGGAAAAGCCGAAAAAAGTGCTTGCTCTGTTCGACGTGAATAAGAAGTATGCAGTGATTGACAAAGGAGCAGGGCTATTCTCGGAAACGTCTACCAAATCGGGAGCTACGCTCGACCAGAAGCTGATGAGCGAGATGGTAGCGATCATAATGGGTGAAAAACCTGTGGATGCTATCGAAGCAGCCGTAGATGCATGGAAGAAAAATGGCGGAGACAATATTATATCTGAAATGAACGAACAGTATAAATTGACGAAATAAGCAATGAGCATGCCTGTCCCGAAGAGGATCAAGCTGACATCATGCTAAGGAAAGGACAATGATGTATGAAAGCGATAAGTACGGAGAGCAAGCTGGAAGGCACCCTTTCATTGGCTAAGAACAAAAGGAGCTACCGTGCCTGGAAACGGGGGATTCCCCTCTATCTGATGATTTTCCCGGGATTGTTGTACTTTATCATTTTTAAATACATCCCCATGGGTGGGGTCCTGATTGCATTCCAGTCGTTTGATCCCTTCGACGGATTTCTTAACAGTGATTGGGTAGGCCTTGAGAACTTTCGCAAGCTGTTTGGAGAGCAGGACTTTACGCTGCTGCTCAAAAACACGCTGATTTTGAGTGGGATGAATTTATTCCTGTTCTTCCCCGCTCCGATCCTGCTCGCTTTATTGCTAAATGAGGTCAGGCAGGCATGGTTTCGCAAAATTGTGCAGACAGTCGTGTACATCCCGCATTTTTTATCATGGGTTATCGTCGTCAGTATTACGATTCTGCTGTTCTCGGTGCAAGAGGGCGGTGTCAACAAGCTATTGATGGAATGGGGCTTCGACCCGATTCAGCTGCTCACGGATCGTGGATATTTCCGCTATGTGTATGTATTTCAAAGCATATGGAAAGAGGCTGGCTGGAGTGCGGTTATTTTCTTCGCCGCACTTGCTTCCATCGATCCCACCTTATACGAAGCAGCCGTTGTTGACGGGGCGAGCCGTTGGCGGCAAATGTGGCATATCACGTTACCTGGATTAAGAACTACCATCATTATTTTGTTCATCCTGAGGGTCGGCTATTTAATGGATACCGGCTTTGAACACATCCTCCTGATGCAAAATCCAACGAACCTGCAAGTATCGGATGTATTCGATACCTTTGTCTATCGTACGGGTATCGTGCAGGGAGACTTTAGCTATACAACAGCGGTCGGGCTGTTCAAATCGGTAATCGGGCTGTGTCTTATTATTGGTGCTAATCGGATAGCGAAGAAAGTCGGAGAGGAAGGGGTCTATTGAGATGAAAGCACATGATTTCAGAGGTAGGGCTCCTGTATACCAAACTGTCGTTTTTTCTTTGCTGGTTCTCGTTGTATTGATAGCTGTGGTTCCGTTCCTGTATGTGCTGCTGGCTTCCTTTGCCACGAAGCAGGAAATTTTAACACGAGGCTTTTTTCTGATACCGAAGGTATGGACGACTAACGCTTATGCCTATTTGATGGAAAACCGCAATTTTCTCAAGTCCTTTCAAAATTCGGTTGTGATCACAGCTACAGGAACGACCATTAGCATGGTGCTTACGACTTTAATGGCTTACGGATTATCCAAAACCTGGTTGAAGGGACGCAGAATTCTCAATTTCCTCGTTCTGTTCACGATGCTGTTCAGTGGCGGCATGATCCCGCTCTATCTGCTTGTAAGAGGCTTGGGCTTACTTGACAGCTATTGGGCTTTATTCTTAACTGGAGCGATTGCACCCTTTAATCTGATAGTGATTCGCAGCTCGTTCCAAAATTTTCCAATGGAAATTGAAGAGTCGGCACGAATCGACGGCTGCTCGGAATTCGGTATGCTGTGGAGAATTGTGATTCCACTCTCGATGCCGGTAATCGCAACCTTTACCTTATTTTATACGGTTGATTATTGGAATTCGTACTTCAGCGCTCTCTTATATATTAACCAATCGGACAGACTGCCGATACAAGTGTTCCTTCGTCAAATGCTGATTCAACCGAGTGAAAATATGGGGGCGTCCGTGGAGGGGCTGGAATTCAGCCCGGCTGTACGAATGGCTGCGGTTGTGTTCACAGCGGCCCCGCTGCTGGTCGTATATCCTTTCCTGCAAAAGTATTTTAACAAAGGAATGCTGCTTGGTTCGGTCAAAGGCTAGGATTCTGCTTTGCATCTGTTTCATCCGCCTTACAGAGTCCTGATCACTATATGAAAATACGTTGAATACCAAAGATGTACTCATAGTGCCCTAAATTACTACACTCAAAAAAGTAGGGTGAATACTGAGCGGAGTGGTCAGGGTGTTCCGGAGATAGCGGAGCGGTGCCTTTGTTCCCCGATTTTTACCGCTAAATGTTTTATACAATCTGAAAATAGGGGAACAACAGCAATCGAAGGAACACCTTGACCGCGCAGCGACTCTTATTCACCCTACTTTTAATCCCATCCTTAAAGGAGCTAACCATAATGGAAAAAAACTTGCTCGGTACGAACGTCATTGCACAAATCGGAATATTGGTTCATGACATTGAGAAGACTTCACAGGCGTATGCCGACTTTTTTGGAGTGGAAAATCCAGGCTGGGCAATAACCGGAGCTGTAGATGTAGCTGAAACGGAATATCGGGGAGAACGCTCGGAAGCGAGAGCCAAGCTGGCATTTTTCAAAATGGGCTCACTGCAGCTGGAGCTGATTGAACCAGATGAGCATCCAAGCACTTGGCGTGAATATTTGGATGAGCATGGAGAAGGTCCACATCATATCGCGTTCAGGATCGAGGGCATGAAGGAGATCGTCACGAAGCTGGATCGCAACCAAATGCCCCTCGTGCAAAAAGGCGAATACACAGGCGGAAGATATGCCTATATCGATTCGCTGGAGCCGCTCAAGATCATTATTGAACTGCTGGAAAATGATAAGAAAAACTAGCCAGTATATATCATATAAACAGGAGGCTACGGGTATATGGAGCATATAGAGAATCATAATCTGATGAAAATCGGAATTGTTGTAGACGACATCGAAGAGGCAGCCAAGCAATATGCAGAGCTGTTCGGAATCGAGATGCCAAAGATTCGGGTTCCTGATCCGGATCGTGTGCCCCAGCACACGGAAAGCGGATATACGTGGTATCGTGGTAAGTTCATCTGCGGACAGGTGAAGCTGGCCAACTTGCAAATGGGACCCGTGACTGTGGAGCTGCTGGAAGCGTATGATGAGCCGGGTCCATGGAACGAGTTCAAACAGCTGCAGGGCCAAGGGGTTCATTTTATAACGTTCACCGTTCCTGGCTTTGAACAGCATATTGATTTTGTGGAAAGTAAGGGCTATCCGCTGACCCATAAAGGGGAATACGGAAGCGGTCGATACAGCTATTTTGATACAATCAGCAAGCTGGGAGTAACCCTGGGTCTGCAGGAGCTGGGCAAACCTCTGAATACACCTGTTATGCCGCAGGCAGGCGGTGAACCAGCATGAATATTCTAATTACTGGTGCAAACCGCGGTCTCGGCTTTCATCTATCGACGATTGCAGCGGAGCGGGGCCACAATGTTATCGCTGGTATTCGCGCTGCCAATCCTGATGGTCAGCTGCTTGAGCTGATCAACCGTTATCCCGGCCAAATCAAGGCTGTAGAGCTGGATGTCAGCCGTGAAGATACGGTTGCCCGGTTAGCAGAAACGCTGCGAGCGGACAATCAAGCTGTTGATGCAATCATCAACAGCGCTGCAATCCTGCTCGGCAGAGGGGGAACACTTGAAACCCTTTCGCTGGAGGATGTTGCACAAAGCTTCGAGGTCAATTTGTATGGGCCGATGCGGGTAGTCAAACATTTGCTGCCCTTGATGCCGGACGGAGGCCAACGGATCATCCTGAACATATCCTCGGAAGCGGGAAGCTTGTCCAATGCCTATGGTGGAGATTATCCGTATGCGCTCTCCAAAGCCGCGATCAATATGTTCTCCAAGCAGCTGAAGAAGTATGTGAAAGCCAAAGAGATCCGCGTGTATGCGCTGCATCCGGGCTGGATCAAAACAGATATGGGCGGAGAGAAGGCTCCTGGAGATCCGTTGGAAAGCGCTATGGGCATACTCGATATTGTAGAAATGAAAAAGGAGATTGCTCCTGAACACTATTTCATTAATTTTAAAGGCGAACCGATGCCGATCTAACATTTATCATGTGGCAAGGATGGAGGGAAGCAGTAAATGAAGCTTATTTATGCAATCGTTGGAGATTACTATCATGCTGAGGAACCGATCAGGGAAGCTCTGAACCTGGCAATCAAGCCTCTTACGGACAGCGGCTCCTATACATTGGAGTACATATCGGCTGAGGAATTGACGGAGCGGCTGCAGACAAAACCTGCCGCAGTGATTCTCTTCAAGGAAGACAGGGTTAATCCGAAGGATGAAATCGTCCAGCAGTGGTTAACGGAGCCCATATCGGCAGCTATTGTCCGTTATGTGGAAGAGGGAGGAGGCTTCCTCAACTGGCATTCGGGTTTAGCCTCTTATCCGCCTGATTCGGCATTTGTGAACATGCTGCGCGGTTATTTTATTTCCCATCCGTCCAAAAATCAAATGGTTCAATATCACGGTACGCTTCCTTCAGACAACTCTCAAGGGAACTCGAAGGAAATTTCATTCGAAATTATGGATGAGCACTACTTCGTTAGCTGTGATGAAGCCAATACGAGCGTTTTTCTGAGATCGGAATCCATCGATGGCAGCTCGATTGCGGGCTGGCAGCATACGTCAGGTCAAGGCAAGGTTTGCTGCATAACTCCGGCGCATAACAAAGAGGGTCTGCTTCACGATAGGATGATTGAGCTGCTCAGAAGCTCGGTTCAGGCTGTACTGTGAATAAGGATGAAGCAAAGGAGAAACGTCTATGTTTCACGATAAAGTAGCTTTGGTTACGGGTGGGAGTCAAGGAATAGGGCTGGCTATTATGCACGCACTGCTGCGCGAAGGGGTTTTTGTTGCTGTGGTCTCCCGGGATGCCAATAATTTGAAGTTGGCTCTGGATTCAGTTGACCCCCAGTATCGGGATCAGGTGACCGGAATTCAAGCGGATGTGAGGAGCGAAGCGGAGGTACACCATGCCGTTCAGCAGGTCATATCGACCTATGGACGTATCGATATCCTCATTAATTCGGCCGGGATCAGTATGCGTGAGAAACAGAATCTTCAGGATACGGATGTTACAGAATGGAACCGGATGATCGATATTAATTTAACAGGTACGTACCTGATGTGTCGTGAAGTCATCCCAGTGATGAAGTCACAGGATTTGGGATACGTTATTAATATTTTATCAACGGCATCATTTCGAAGCGGCTCCGGGAATGGGCTGTATGTGGCATCCAAATATGGCGCACGGGCTTTAACCGAAACGATCATCGAAGAAAATAGACGTACCGGTGTCAGAGTGACCTCCATTAGCCCCGGAGCCGTGGACAGTACGATCTGGAATCATAAAACCGAGCCGATCACACAGGAAGAGCGATCCACGATGCTAAAGACCGACGATATCGCGAGCCTTGTTGTGTATTTGGTTAATCTCCCGCCCCGTGTTCATATTGATAATATCACGGTAACCCCTTGGTATCGTTAATCAGATTTATGTAGAGGATCACCTGACATGAAGCATGCAGGTGATTTTTTCTATACAGTAAATTTTTACATATTCCCTTGCATAATTTCCCTTCTGATTGCAGAACCTTTAAATCAAAAGGAGGGAAAATTATGCAGGATCGCAGACAGGCATGCGCGGTACTTGGCCTTACCGAGGACGCAATTGAGAAGGAAATTGAGGACCGATATTTTTTTCTGATGAAGAGGTATAAATACCTGGATGCAGATGAGCAGCCATCCCCTGGGGAACCTATTTTTGCTAAAATAAATGAAGCGTACCGTTTTTTAATCGGGTACGCGCCGCTGCAGCCGGTTGTTTTTCGTGAGCTGGGCTGGAAAGACAAGGTTCAGCATGTTCGGGACAATTATATGATGGAGATTACGTATTCAGTTGTACTCGTGCTGTTCATATTCGCTGTAGGTGTAGGGGTTACCGAGTTATATTGGGCCTTTAAGGCAGGAACGAACAATATCGGCGTGTATTCCCCGACAGATTTGCCGATGTCCGAGCACGCAGGTAAGAAATAAATACAAATTAATCACATAAATAGTTAATAAGCCGCATCAAAAGATGAGCGGCTTTTTCTTGTAGAAGCATTTGTAAATTTATGGAAATGGATGTGGATATGGATTAAGCTGCTCCAATGTAAGAGGCTGCTCCACATATCCAAGTTCTGCCGGTATACGCAGTAGTCTCTCCAGTCCTGATAAGCGGGTAAGGTTATGTCCGAATGTCATCGGCAGCATGCCCGGAATGATCACTTTCACACCATGCAAATCGTTGCGTAATGTTTCGGGTGTTGTCTGATTGACGACAATAATATCCAGCTTCAATTTTTTGAACACCATAAGAATGCCCTTTAAATCCTCTGTCAAATCTGTGTGTGGGATCGTTACCTGCTTAAACGCTTCAGCGAACGTTTGCAAGGGCTGATGGTTATCGAGCAAAAATCTCAGGCGCGATTCCGCCTGCGGCAGGCTGTATAATAAGGAGTGGTCCTCCATTTGGCGAACCTGGGAGGAATCTTCGAGCATATGCAGGTAGGTTTCGCGGTTGGCTTCCAGCTTCGTGCTAAGCGATCCGATCATGCCGGCGAGTTCATGGATAGCGCTTATCGCGGCTCTTATCGGATCCAGATGAGCACCAGCTGCACAAACGAGATTCGCTCCCGTTGGCCTGGTGTTCTTCGCCAATGCCCACACAGATGGAATTCCGTTCTCCGTCGTAATGTTGAACAACTGAACCTCGTACCCTGCTACCGCTCGCAAACGGTCGACCATTAAGCGCAATTCCTTGCTATCAGTGGAATAAGGATCAAGACGGGGCACTGGAAGCTGTGCGTACCAGGTCATCAGGAATGAATCACGTTCTACAACCTCCAAAATTCCATACAAAATCGCTTCTTCCAGACTGCTGCCAAGCGCACATCCGTTGGAGGCTTCATTCACATAGCCTTCACCATAAGTCACACTATAATACGCCAGCAGCTCCGGAACGAGAATCGAACGTTCCTGCATAAACGAATAGCTCCAGACCCAATCGATGGGATGGTTCGGATGAAACGGTTGGAATGGAAAATCCTCCTGCGCATACTGCTCATCTGTATACACACCTACATCAAGCGGATTGAGCGCTTGCTCTGCGAGATTGTGATAGGTGTCACGAATTACGGTTCGTTTACCGCGCGGTGCCTGACTGCAATATCGCTCCAATCCTTCCAATATCGCGGTCAGCGTGCTGGTCACATAGGAATGAGTGCGGCCTGCTGTCACCTCGTCTCCTGCAAACAAGAGAAGGTTGGCATGGACAGCAGCAAAGGATGAAGCAAGATCTGGCTGATATACATTAAAAAGTCCGGTTCGGGAATCAAAATAATCTTTGATCAATACATCCTTCAGTTCGTTAACCGAACGACAGCGAAAGCTAGCGGGACTGCTCTTAAGACTTGGCTGGAGCTTAATCTGGGCTATCGTAGCAGTATCATCGGGTAATTGACCGCACATGGTACATAGGGGGTCAGGTAAAAAAGGGTGTAGGGAGCTTTTCAAAGTTATTAAGTTAACGAGATAGATGCGCCCTTCCGTGAGAGCCAGCTTACTCTGGAGTATTCTCTGTGCTTCTGCTTCAATTAGACAGGATATGTGCAGCAAGCCAGCGAGCGAAATGCCCGATTCATCAAGCTCGTCTCCGTATACCAATCTTCTCAGCTGCTGCTCGGACATTTCCAAATTGCGTCCTGCCATCTGATAACGCGTGTCCGCACATAACGAGCATCCCGGTGAGCCGGGTCGTACTAAGGGTCCGATCACACCTTCATCACCAAGAACACAGACATGGATCCAGGGGATGCCTGTCGGCTGCAACAATTGTTCAATTTCGTTAACCAAGAAGGAACTGGCTTCATCCTGCAGAACAATAACCAATTGTGCCGCTTCCGGTACACTCTCCTTGAAATCATTCAGTAGGGCGATTGAATAGGAATGAGACAATCTCCGGTACACGAGGTCCGCAAGCTTTCCCTCTCCGACAATCGCGATGACAGATTTCATCGGGAATCCTCCTCTCTCACAAGAACGCCCCAAACCCCTACAAGCCCTTCTTTCAAAAAAGGCTCATTGGCCATATCCATCACATGCAGTCGCTTGCTGTCCCGCTTCAGGATTTGCAAGGCCGCAGCCAAGATTTCAGATGATGTACTCTCTTGTGTGGAAGGAATGATCAGATGGGAGGGTTCTTTTGTTTCCAGTATCACAGAGGCTGCAACGAGTACTGACGGCGGAAGTATCAGTTGTGTGTTTGCTGCGAACCGCAGAGCTTGCTGCAGCACGCTTCTTAAGGCCAATGTCGTATTCAAGCCTACATGACCATACCAAAGGCCGTTTATACCGACCCATACAACAGGAAAGCCGTACAATTCCATACCAAGACCGATCGTTGGCGCCCCCTGTATAAGCGTCAATGACTGCAAATAGTATTTACAGCGTTCGTCCTCGACGTTATCTGGCAGCACTTGACGGATAAAAGGTTTCCGGTTGATCAACGATTTGGTCAATGTGTCAGTCAAGCAAATTAGCAGCCCGCGGCACACTCCTTCTGCGACTGTTTCACCTGCTCCAATACCGATAAACGGTTGAATTGCAGCCCCATTTCCATGAGCATACGGGAATGGAGGCAGTTCTGAAGTGAATAAAGTAGACAATTGCGTTACATATGCTTCAATTCCGGCTAGTCCTGCATCCCGTCGTGCCTCTTCATGAGTCAGACCTGAGCGAATTACATCGGGTAGCAGCTTGGCTGGTCCTTCCGAGAGAGGATCAGCAGCCTGAACACGGCACTGTGCCAACGGCAGCTGCCCCAAATCCCCTTCCTCCCAAGTATGGAAGATTCCTGCTGTGGATGACGTTAGTCTGCTGAAATAGGAAAACCACCCATAAGGCTCTCTTTCCTCTTTAATCAGCGCATCGGGAATTTCAAATTCTTGTACATAGGCTGTACGATCAGGGGCCGTAAGGAGTCCGGTCACGAGCGGATGGGGTACAAATGAATGCCAATCGCCTTCCAGCGTATTTAGATTAAGTACAAAGAAAGCCTGTTGCGCTGCAGATTCAGCCGCTTCCGATAACGCTTTGAGCCACGCAAATACCATGACGTTCGCCAGCATGGTTCCTGCCGTGGACGAGAAGTCGGACGAGAGATGGGTGCTGCCAAGAGCAGCTTGGTGGAGCCGACGCCACGCAGACTCCCAGCAGCCCTCCATGTCCGGATGGACGAGCGGCCCGACCAGTCCTATTTGCTGTATACAGAAAGCCGGCAGCAGCAGCTTCTGCTGTACTTTGCAAACCGCATTCAAGTTCCGAAGCTCCTCGATATGAGCTTCCTGCGAGACGTACAAAATTGAATGAAAGGGCGCGACTGTCTCGTGCCATTCAGTTCTCCCGCTGCGATCCAGACAAAGTTCTTCTATTACGGCCATAGGATCTGTTAAACGAGCATGCTCGACCAATTCCTTCAGCTGTTCACGATCGGTAGGTACGGATTCCGTAATTAGTATGTGGAAACGGAGCCATCCTGATTCAAGCAACGTGTCAGCCAAAGATATCAAAAAAGGACCGCAGCCGATCACCAACACCTTGGTATGAAGATATGGTTTTAAGGGGACGAACGATTCAGAATTTTTCATATCATCCTCCTGAAATGTCAGGTTAGAAATCTACATCCCTACTTACATCTTTTATCGTATGTATGATCGTTTGTCCTTCATGCTTAATTTTGCACATACGAAAAGGACAGACGAATGATAGCATTCGACCCCAATAGATTGGAAAACTTTGATCAGTGTACTTCGGGTTTTCCCATGTTAAGATGAAACTCTCTTAAAAAGACAGCTAGTTTCCAAGCTGAGCATATTGTTTTTTTAAGAGACACCATTCAGGCCGAAGCTTCTTATAGAGGCATGGGGGAACCTATTATTTGGGGTGAAGCCATATTCATGGCCGGGTCCTTACTCTTTGATCCGAACCCGTCAGCTAACCTCATAGGCCGCAAAAAAGAGAGGATGTTCGAAATGATTTTGAAGAAATCTGTATTAACTGGTTTACTCGCTCTGGGTACGGTGGTTGGAGCCACAGCTGCTTCAGCTGCTCCATGCACAGTAACTACAGGTAACGATACGATGACGGTGGTTGCCAAGCAGCAAGGGATTAATTTAAGTGATCTGCTTAAAGCCAATCCACAGATTACCAATGGCAATAACATTTGGCCTGGTATGGTATTGAATCTTCCTGGCATAGGCACAGGTCAAGGATTAGGCTTCGGAACGGACTTCGGTTCAGGAACTGGCGCAGATACAAACGTAGATACAGATACAAATGTAGATACAGGTACTAACGTAGATACAGGTAATGGTGCAGCTGCAAATACAGGGACTGGAACAGGTGTGGAAACAGGTTCAGGTACAGACTCAACAGTTCAGCAAGGGACAACTGAATCCACCTTTGCCAGTCAAGTAGTCGATTTGGTGAATCAGGAACGCGCGAAGGCAGGTCTGAATCCGCTGACTAGTGACAGTGCATTATCGGCTATGGCACTGGATAAAGCGAAGGATATGTACAATAATCATTATTTTGATCATAATTCGCCTACCTACGGTTCTCCATTTGATATGATGAACACGTATGGCATCAAGTATACGTATGCCGGTGAAAACATTGCTATGGGTCAAAAGACTCCGCAGGAAGTCATGACTTCATGGATGAACAGCGAAGGACATCGACAAAATATTATGAATCCTAATTATACAAAAATTGGTGTGTCTTATTATAATGGCGAGTGGGTTCAGGAATTTATTGCGAATTAAGCATATAACCCCTTTTGCCAAAGCGAAGGGAGATAAACAACGAATGAAGCGAGTGAAAGCATTTGTTGTGGGGATCGCGCTGCTTCTTATGAGTCTGGGTACCGTGCATACGGACCAGGCTCAAGCCGCGGCTCTACTAACAAAGGGAATATCAAGCGGAGATGTATGGGATTTGCAGTTCCGTTTAAGAACAATAGGGTATGATCAACATGTACTGGATGGACAATTTGGTTCACAAACCCTGGCAACCGTTCGCCAGTTTCAAAAAGATTATGGATTAACTTCTGACGGAGTTGTCGGCGATCAAACGTGGAAATCGCTAAAAAACTATTCATTAAATCAGGCTGAGTTGGATATCATGGCCAAAGTTATTTATAGCGAGGCTCGTGGTGAACCTTACGAGGGTCAGGTTGCTGTCGGAGCCGTGATTATGAACCGGATACAATCCGGTCAGTTCCCCAATAATATTCATGATGTTGTATTTCAACCGGGGGCATTCACGGCTGTCGATGACGGACAATATACGCTGACCCCTGATGCAACCGCGTATCTGGCGGCGCAGGATGCTTTGCGTGGCTGGGATCCTACGAATCAGTCACTTTATTATTTCAATCCGATAACCGCTACCAGCAAGTGGATCTGGTCTCGACCCCAGACCGTAACCATCGGAAATCATATTTTTGCCAAATAAGAGCATGAAAGACAGTAATCGATAACGGGAGCGTGCTCCCTTTTCGGTCACTGTCTTTTTATTGTCTAACTCATATTAGAATGTTCTCAAAATAATAACAAGCAGAATGTACAGAACCAGAATAACACCTGTGGTAGTTCCCAAACCGTAACCTCCACAACTGCCACAAGAAGCGCCAACTCCACCTACATATCCCATAGTTCCAACCCCCTTCCATTTCACCTAATGTATGTTATGAAGGCAAAAGGCTAATGGATTGGACTCATAAAAAATGTGCGTTTGTAGGGGAGGAACAAGTCGTTCCAAGATAGATAGATTGACGTATGATATGATGTGGGAGAAGCCGCCAACTGCTCCCATGCTAACCCATAGATCACCCCAAAAAAAGACGGATTCCTTCGGGAGTCCGTCTTTGTCGTTATAATTCTCTTCATTAAAACGGCACTCTAACCTGCCTATCGATCAGAGCTATTTTGCAGAACAAACTTCTCCACCACATGCTTAACTCCGTCCTCATTGTTCGACAAGGTCACAAAATCGGCAATTTCCTTAAGCGATTCCACGGCATTACCCATCGCCACACCAAAACCCGCGGCTTCCAGCATTTCATGATCGTTCCAGCTGTCGCCGATTGCCATAACTTCTGACATCTCATAACCAAATCGTTCAGCCAAAAAGCGGATCGCATGCCCTTTAGTACCTTCACGATTCACGATTTCAAGGAAGTGAGGCTTCGATTTCGTAATATGTACGAGATGGCCGATTTCATTGCGAAGCTCAACCGCTACTTCATCCAATCGTCCGGGATCATCGATAATCAACAGCTTGGTCGATGGCTTATCCGCCAGCTCGTGGAACTCGGGATAGACCGTATAAGGGATCTTCGATAGGGCAGCATAATCTCTGCTTTTATCATTATCTGCTTGTACATACAAAATATCCTCTAAATAGGTTTGCAGATGAAGCTCATTGCGCTCGCAATATGCAAAAATATGATGTGCCGCGTCAGTGGGAACAGTACGTTCATAAATCGTTGCGCCATCCTCGGAATTTTTCACCAACGAGCCCTGGTAGGTGATGAGCGGAACATTCAAGCCCAGCTGGGCAGCCATTTGTTTGGCGGATGCATACATCCGGCCGGTTGCCAGTGTCACGGTAACGCCCTGCGCCAAAGCCTTTTCCAAAGCCGCCTTGGTTCCCTCGGTTATTTCCTTACGGTCGTTGATCAGCGTATCGTCGATATCGATTGCCAGCATTTTGTACATCGTGGTTCCACTCCTTTGTCGGTCTACGGCTCTTATTATACATGAGAAGCGTGAACATCGCACTGACTTGGAAGTTGATTATGAATGACACACTACGGGTATGGGAAACCATTTGATCCTGGAGAAAGCATGATCCAACGCTATTCATTTCATGAAATAAATAGACATTGGTCAATAAAAATGGCCAGTTTGGGTACTATAAAAGTGTTGAAAAATTTAATGTTAAGAAATTGTAAACGTTTTATTGACAAAATTGACTACTACCGTGTATGATGAAAACAAGTTAATAGTTGTGTAGGAGAATAGGAGATACACATAAACTGCTTGTTTTATAACAAAGCATTTTATGTGTTTTTTTATTCTCTAAATGTGTACCCGTGTTACCCAGAAAGCTGAATGAACGTGTCAGCGAACATCTGAGTATCCCGGATCAAGGAAGGGAGCTTCAACTCGGCAGAGGTACCATCTGTGAGTGAGAAGGGAACGCTCCCACAACTGATAAACGTAACTTTTCTAAGAAAGGGGTATGCAAATTGTCATCCAATGAAAGCGTTTTAATTAAGGCGGATAGTGCATTACTTAGAAAGAAAAAGTTAGGAGAAAACCTGTTAGCCTATTTGTTTTTGGCCCCTTCCCTGATTCTGTTTATAACCTTTTTATTTTACCCTATGCTGAAATCTGTATACCTTAGCATGACCATTACAGATCCTCGTGGAAGGGTCGTTGAGTTCGTTGGATTGGATAATTTCGCGGATTTGTTAACCTCAGGTCAATTTTATTCGAATTTGAAAGTAAGTTTACTGTTCATTTTGTTAACAGTACCTACTTCGATCATTTGGTCCCTTTTTTTGGCAGCGATCACGCATAACAAATTGCGTGGGATGAAGGTATTTCAGTTTATTTTTTCATTGCCTATTGTTATTTCTGTGGGTACTGGTTCAATTATCTGGTTTTTGTTGTTCCACCCGACGGCGGGTATGCTGAATTATTTCTTAAGTTTTGTTCATATCGGTCCCATTCCGTGGTTAACCGACCCATCCTGGGCACTGGTATCGATTTCCCTCATGACGATATGGATGAACATGGGCTTCCTGTTTATCGTGTTATCCAGCGGGCTGCAGGGTGTTCCTGAGGAAATATATGAAAGCGCCAAAATTGACGGCTCCGGACCTGTGCGGACATTTCTCCAAATTGTTTTGCCACTGTTGACGCCTACGATCTTTTTTGCCCTAATTGTATCAGTAATTGGTGCTTTCCAGACCTTTGGGCAAATTCACATTTTAACTAAAGGCGGCCCCATGAATTCAACCAATGTTGTCGTGTATTCGATTTATCAGGACGCGTTCGTTAATTTCCGTTTCGGGATCGGGAGCGCACAGGCATTGATTTTGTTCCTGATCATCCTGGCCTTGACCTTGTTCCAGTTTAAAGTTTTGGAGAAGAAGGTGCATTATCAATGATTGCAAAGAGAATCACACCGGTTATTCAGTACCTGCTGCTGCTTTTGATGGCTCTCGCGGTTTTGTATCCGCTGTTATTTAGCATATTATCGTCGTTCATGACGGAGAAGGAAGTTTCCAACTTTCCACCGCCCTTATTCCCATCTCAATTGTATTTAGGGAATTTCAAGCAGGCTATCGAAAGCTTCCCCATTATCCGTTTCATTTTGAACAGCTTTATTGTGTCATCGGCAATCATGGTGAGCCAGGTCATTACATCAAGCTTAGCCGCCTATGCCTTTTCCTTCATGAAGTTCAAAGGGAAAAACGCGTTGTTTGCGATCTTTCTCGCTACTATGATGATTCCTTGGGAAGTCACGATTATTCCGAATTACCTGACGATTAAAAGCTGGGGTTGGATGGACAGCTATCAAGGTTTGATTGTGCCTTTTATGGCGGGAGCATTCGGTGTATTTCTACTTCGCCAATTTTTTCTGCAGCTGCCAAACGAGCTGTTCGATGCATCAAAAATCGACGGATGCGGACACATCAGAAACTTTTTCTCGATTGTTCTACCGCTTTCGAGACCGGCTCTTTCAACCCTTGGGGTTTATGTTTTTCTGACGCATTGGAACCACTACCTATGGCCACTGCTAATTACGAATCGACCTTCCATGAGAACGGTGCAAATCGGTGTCGGTATGCTTCAGCATGCTGAGGTTATGTCGTGGAACCTGATCTTGGCAGGGGTAACCTTGGTGCTTTTACCTTCTTTTCTTTTACTGGGTATGGGCGTTAAGCAGCTGGTAGGCGGAATTACCGCAGGAGCTGTAAAAGGATAAACAAGACTTAATGATCCGGCTGTTATTTCAGGCCTATCATAGATGCAATCACTTTGAATGAGGAGAGGGAAAAACGATGAGAAAAAAAGGGTTTACGGGTTTACTAATGGCTTCCATTATGATTTTTCTAGCTGGATGTAACGTAAATATGGGTGAGGGCGACGGTGCTAAAAAAACAACAGAAGCGCCCAAGGCAGGTGAAAGCAAGGCTAGTAGTGCTCCGAAAAAAGTTGTATTCTGGCATGCTATGGGCGGATCGAATACCAAGGTTGTTGAGCAGCTGGTGACCGATTACAACTCATCCCAGAATAAAGTCCAGGTAGAGGCTGTGTACCAGGGCAGCTACGACGACCTGCTCAGTAAGCTGAAAGCTTCGATGGGCACGAATGAGGGCCCTTCCGTTGTCCAGATGTATGAAATCGGAAGCCGCTTTATGATCGATTCCAAGGCGATTACGCCGATGCAAAATTTCATTGATGCCGATAAGTGGGACATTTCGCAGCTGGAGCCGAATATTGCTGGTTACTACACGTTGGGCGGCAAGCTGTATTCGATGCCTTTCAATACGTCTAATCCTATCCTGTACTACAATAAGGATTTGTTCAAAGCAGCTGGTCTTGATCCCGCCAAACCTCCAAAAACATACGAGGAGTTGAAAACAGCGGCTGATGCAATTACGAAATCCGGTAAAGCTACCGGTGCCAACTTTGCGATTTATGGCTGGTTTATTGAGCAGTTTTTTGCTAACCAGGGAGCCGAATATGTAAACAATGGGAACGGCAGAACTTCGCCGGCTACAGAATCGCTGGTGAACGCGGATGCAGGGGTGAAGACATTGACCTGGTGGAAGGACCTTGTCGATACGAAAGCCGCCAACAATCTGGGACGTAAAACAGATGATTCCAAAAAAGCATTTTCGGCGGGGCAAGTGGGTATGATTCTGGAATCCACAGCAGCACTTAAAGGGCTTGTAGACAGTGCGGCCGGTAAATTCGAGGTCGGAACCGGATACCTGCCTAAACCTGCGGATGCCAAAGAAGGCGGCGTCGTTGTCGGTGGAGCGAGCTTATGGATGATGAATAATAGACCCGATGATGAGCAAAAGGCGACTTGGGATTTCATTAAATTCCTGACATCACCCAAAGAGCAAGCCTACTGGCATATCAACACCGGATACTTCCCAATCACTAAAAAGGCTTATGATGACGATACGGTTAAAGAAAACCTCAAAAAGTTCCCGCAATTCCAGACCGCTATTGATCAGCTGCACCAAACCAAGCTGAACACGGCTACACAAGGCGCAGTCATCGGTGTATTCCCTGAAGCGAGACAAATCGTCGAGGGTGCGATCGAAGAGGTGCTGAACAACAAGAAGTCACCTAAGGAAGCTTTGGATGGAGCCTCCAAAGAGATCAGCTCGAAAATTCAACAATACAACAAAACGGTAAAATAAAACGAAAGGGGCTGCGGCCCCTACCAGAAAGGGCAAGGTATGTCGAACAATAAACCTATGATTATTGCACATAGAGGAGCAAAAGGGATGGCCCCGGAAAATACTCTGGGTGCCTTCCAGCTTGGTTTGGATCAAGGATGTCAAGGAATCGAACTGGATATTCATTTGACCGCTGATGGTGAAATCGTAGTATGCCACGACCTGACCTTAGATAGGACGACCAACGGCAAAGGCCGTATTGTGGAGAAGAAGCTGTCAGAAATCAAAACCTTGGACGCGGGCTCCTGGTTTGGGGACGAATACAAGGGAGAGACCGTTCCAACCTTGAATGAGGTTATGGACCTTGTGCCCGATACGATCATGATCAATGTGGAAATTAAGTATGCATACGAAGGTCAAATCGAGCATAAACTGTTAGACTTACTGAAGCAAAGAAGTCGTCTGAATAACGTTGTGATTTCATCCTTCGACCATAAGTGTGTGAGGCGGATTAAGCTGTTGGAGCCCGAAGCCAAAATTGGATTGCTGTATCAATCCAATTTATTGGACCCGACTGCTTACGCACGCAGCTTTGATGTCGATGTGTATTCGCTCCACCCTTATTATCAACTGCTGGATGCAGAGGATGTACAGAAAGCCACAGAAAGTGGACTTTATGTATATCCTTATACCGCGAATGCAGAAAGTGATCTGCTGAGGCTGACCCAGTACGGGGTTTCCGGGATTATTACAGACTATCCGGGCCGCTTGGGAGCGCTATACCAAGACAGGGAATCGCAATAACCTAATATTCTTTGACAGGCCCCAAAAAACGTTGCCCTTATTATGTAGACAATGTTAAAATCACTCTTAATTACGAAAAAGCCTGATCCAAATATGAACTGGAGACAGGCTTTTTTAGCTATGCGGCGTTAACCATTTCACCAAGAGAGGAGACTGGATTTGATGAGTGTTTGGGAAATAAGTCATTGGGAACTAGTCGTTCGCATGATATTGGCAGTAGTCCTGGGTGGTTTAATCGGTATTGAAAGAGAATGGAGTAATCATGCAGCGGGCTTTCGCACGCATATCTTGGTTTGTCTCGGCTCCGCTACCATCATGCTTTTATCCAGCTACGGTTTTTCGCAGTTTGCCAATGAATACAATGTGAGAATGGATCCCGCTCGTTTGGCGGCACAAGTCATTAGCGGCATTGGTTTTCTGGGTGCCGGGGCGATCCTTCGTAATGGAAATATGATCAAAGGACTGACAACAGCCGCATCGGTGTGGGTTGTTGCTGCAATCGGCTTGAGTGTGGGCGCCGGTTTTTATATGGGTGCCTTGCTGTGCACGTTTCTTGTATTGATCAGCTTGTTTTTGTTGAATAAATGGGAAAAACATTTGCTTCGCAATCGAAGATACCATGAAGTGGGTATTCATATTATCGACAATCCAGGCTCGCTCGGCAAGATTGCGACGATCTTGGGGGACTATGATCTTGCCATCGTTAATTTGAAAATGATACCGAACGAAAGTACGCCGGACGATCCATTAGCAGTACCCTCCATGCAAATCCTGTTCAGCCTGAAAATTCAAAAGCAGGAGAATCTGGTCATTGCTCTGGAGCATATTGCGAAGCTGGACGTCGTACTCTCGTTAGAGTCTCAACATATAACTTCTATTAAAAGCACGGGGTCCAAAATGAGTGTTTTTTCCGAATAAGCTTAATCTGAACGTTGTCCATACCCTTGCATGCACTTTCCTAACGATGAACCACATCTTTAGGAAGGTGCATTTTTATGTACAATCGTATTCAAATTGTGTGATAGAATGCTAACTAATAGAGCATGTTGATGTATGGAAATTCGGTTTACTATTTGAATAACAGGAGTACTTACGATGCCGATCTGGATTCGATCATTATTAGGAATCAACAGAAGCTTCAGAGTAAAGCTGATTCTCAACTTATCTGTCATTATCTTGCTGGCTTTTGGCGTAACCGGTTATTTGACGTACCAGTATAATATGAGGCTGTTTGAGGAGGAAATCAGCAAGCAGTTTTCGAGCACGAATCAAGAGGCTTTGGCCAAGATGGATCTTAAAGTACAGGAGATTATGCGAATTTCGCAGACGGTTGTATTTAATCCGCAAATTGAAAAGATGATTAGACAAATCAACTCCAATGAGGGCTCTGACGCATTCAGCGTATATTATGATAAAAAGCAAATTGAGGATCAAATTTTTCAGATTAAGTCCGATGCGCCTTACATTACCGGGATGTATCTGTATGATCTGGACGGAAACTCTACGTATTTCAAATACACCACCTCAGCGATCAACACTCTCGATCAAGATGTGTTTAGAGTCATTCGCTCGAAGCTTGACGATACCTATGGAGATCTGATCTGGATGAATATGGCTTTGCCAAGCTCGATAGAGCCGAGTGGGCTTAGGAAAACGATTATTACGTCCCGATTGATGAAAAACAGCAACTTAAATACGTACGGTGTGCTGGTCATCACAATAGACGAATCTTTCTTTTCCAGTGCGCTCAAAGAATTGACGAAGGAAGGAACAGGTGATGTCCACTTGTTCAATCCGAATAAGGAGCTGCTTTACAGCAACTCACCGCAGGACTCGGAGGCAAGACTTCAGCAGCTGAGAAGCCTTAACGAAACGGAAGTTATCCATAATGATATGTTTGTTCAAGGCGAATCGAAAACGACTTCATTCAAGCTGGTTAGTGGCACTTCATTGACAGAAATTCAGAAAAAGAACCGTGACATTTTCCAAAGAATTGTATATTCCGGTTTGATCAGCATCCTGCTCACGAGCGGTTTAATTGTGCTGTCCACGGGAAATTTGCTGAGACCACTTAAAGATTTGTTGCAAGGGCTGCGCAAGGTACGGTCCGGGGATTTTGAGGCGCGAATCCAGATTCGAACGAAAGACGAGCTGGCTTATATCGCGGAAAGCTTTAATAATATGGCGGAGCAGGTTGAGCGGTTGATCAAGGAAGTGTATATGACCCAGTTAAGCGAGAGAGATGCTGAGCTTAAAGCGCTGCAGGCGCAGCTGAATCCACACTTTTTGCATAATATGTTTAACGAGATCTACTGGAAGCTGTATTTGCAGGACGAGAAAGAGACGGCTTCCTTGATCGCAGCGATATCGGAAATGTTAAAGTATTCTTTAATGCCCGTCAAAACCTTAACTACCGTGAGAGAGGATTTGCAGCAGATCCGTAATTATGTCAAGCTGCAGGCGGAGCTGTTTGAAGCGGATTTGGAAACCATTATCCAAGCAGATGAACAAATCCTCGAATGTGAAATTATGCGTTTTCTGATTCAACCGCTTGTCGAAAATGTATTTGTCCACGGATTCCGCAATAAAGTATCCCATAAAATCCTCTTGATCAAAGCACGCAGTCTTGGTGGTTTTCTGGAGATCGAAGTGACGGATAATGGCTGCGGTATGGAGGAATCGGTCATTTCTTTGCTGCTTAGACGGGAAGGTACTTCCTTGCCACAACGTTCGGACGGGCGGGAAAGCCTTGGGGTGAGAAGTGTCGTTAGAAGAATCGAGCTCATACACGGTCCGCCTTATCGGCTGGAGATTGTTAGCGGACTCGGAAGCGGGACCACGATGCGGCTTATATTGCCCAACATCAACATTCAGAAGGGAGAACAGGAGCATGCTGAAAGGTAAAGTGCTAATTGTGGAGGACCAGCCTAATTTTCGCAAGGGACTGATCAAGATGTTTGAGGAGGGGCAGCTGGGATGGCAGGTTGTTGGTGAAGCCGGGAATGGACAGGCTGCTCTGGAGCTGCTGGACCAAGTCAAGCCCGATCTGGTGCTTACCGATATCCGCATGCCGATTATGGACGGTATTGAGTTCGTCGGGCATTTACGCCGCAGCTACCCGGATATGCTGGTGGTCATTTTGACCGGATACAAAAATTTTGAGTATGCCCAGGCCGCCGTACGCCATGGAGCGCTCGATCTCTTGATCAAGCCGTGTACAGAGCAAGATGTGCATCAGGTAATGAACAAAGCGTATGAACGGTTTTATGAAAAGATTGCGCTGCTGGAGAAGCAGCATGTGCAGCACAAGCAGCAGCAGGATCAGGAGCTGCGTGCGGCTTTATTGGACTTGCCTTATTCGATGGCTATATCCAGCAGTTTGGACGAAATTCTGAGGGGCCAGGAGTTGTGGCTGCTGCAGTGGATTTATGAGGACACAGCCATTCATCATTACGGGAAACATGACATGAGTCTGCTTCAGTTTGCTTTCTCCAACATTGTCGAGGAATTGGTGAAAGAAGCAGCCATTCACGCAAGACTACTGCTCGTTGAGCACAACCGCTTTGTTCTGATCGCCGAAGCGGGTATGTTGAATGAGAGCTTGAAAGCAGCGATTCGGGATGCATCGCTACAATATTTAAAAATTCGGATTGAAATGATTTCGATGGGAGCCGCACCTACTGCCAAACATTTGGCTGGCTTATACAGCAGATTCAAAGGGCTGGATTACGAAGCAGCAGACCCGCACGCTGCAGGCGAGGGCATAGGAGGTTATGGTACAACACTGTCATCCAACCAGGCCCGAGTCAAGGAATTGGAAGTTCAGCTGATGTCTGCGATATTGATGGGCCAGGAGGATAGTCTTCAGCAGCTGTTGGATCGACTGGTTAAGGAGCTGTCCAGCAAATCACCGGAAGAGATGAAGATAGGGGCGCTATCCCTTTCCATTGCTTTGCTAGGTACGATACAGAAGCAATTTGATCCTGATGAAAACAGCCTGCTGCCCAAAATCCCCAGTGACATGCCGGAGGCTGACTGGACTCCAGAAGAGGTCACCCTGTGGGCGAGCGAGCAAGTAGAGAACTTTTTGCTGCTGTTCAATAACTGGCAGGCACTTAAAAATGACAATTTGATTGAGAAAGCCGTCAAATATATTGAAGAATATTATAATGAAGCTTGCAGACTGACAGATGTAGCGGCTTATGTGCACCTCAATGCTAGCTACTTTAGTGTATTGTTCAAGAAGACGGTAGGTGAGAGCTTTACCCGGTTTGTCACACGAACCCGTATGGACAAGGCAGCCCTGCTGCTGCGCAACACCGATATGAAAATTTTTGAGATCGCTTGTGCTGTCGGATTTGATGAACCGAACTATTTTACGAATGTGTTCAAGCAGCAGTATCAAATGACACCTAAAGAATATCGCAATTATCGGGTACCCGAATGATGGGTTTTAACCAAATATAAACAGATACCCAATGAAATTATAGATTCTTCTATAATTTTTCAAGGGTTTTTTTTGTTAAATCTCTTATGATTAGATTATAAGAAATGAATGAATGAAGGAGTGAAACATACGTGAGAGGAAGTACCCAAGGAGACTCCCACAATTCAACAATGGCTCTTCGCAAGGCCTCGTCCCTGCACCGAAGAAGAAGATTAAAGCAAAATATCCCATTGTTTATGATGCTGGTTCCTGTGTTTGCCTTTTATATTTTATTCAAATATTGGCCTATGGGCGGTCTTGTTATCGCTTTCAAAAATTATAATTTTGCAGATGGCATCCTGCATAGTCCATGGGTAGGCATGAAAAATTTTAATATCCTGTTCTCCAGCTCCAATACGCTCCAAATTATATGGAACACCTTTTGGCTCAGCTTTTTGAATTTGGTCATCGGATTTCCCGTCCCTATATTTCTGGCGATCCTGCTTAATGAGGTCAGAAAAACCTGGTTTAAAAAATGGGTGCAAACGATCATTTATTTACCGCATTTTTTCTCATGGATCATTGTATCCGGTATCGTACTTTCGTTGTTTGCCACTGACTACGGCTCGATCAATAAGGTGCTCAAGCTGTTGTCGATAGAACCGATCACCTTTTTGTATGAGTCCAATTCCTGGATTACGATATTCGTAGGCTCCGGCATTTGGAAGGAGATGGGGTTCAGCACCATTATTTACTTGGCGGCCCTGACGACGATTGATCCTTCCCTGTACGAATCGGCTGGCATGGATGGTGCCTCCAAGTGGCGGCAAATTTGGCATATTACACTTCCTGGCATTCGCCCGACCATCATTTTGCTGCTCATTCTCGCTATGGGCCGGTTGATGGAGGTTGGCTTTGATCAAGTGTACAACCTGCAGAACGCAGCGGTTGCCGAGGTGTCCGAGGTCATTAGCACCTATATTTATAAAATCGGTTTGGGTAGCTCGCAGTTTAGCTTGACGACCGCCATGGGGCTGTTCGAGTCGATTATTGGCTGTACGCTTGTGTTGATCGCCAACCATATTGCCCGCAAATTTGACCAGGCTTTATTTTAGAAGGGAGTACTGCATGAAAGCAACCAAAGGAGAAACCATTTTTTATGCCGTCAACTATGTACTGCTCGCGGTAATTGCCTTAACCTGCCTGCTGCCCTTTATCCATATCATAGCCTTATCGCTAAGTGATCGTTCATCGGTGGAATCGGGACATGTTTTTTTCTGGCCGGTAGGCATGCAGTTTACGGCTTACAAGATTTTTTTCATTACGAGCCCAGCTTTTACAGCATTCAAAAATAGTATTATTATTACGGTTGTCGGCGTCACGCTAAGTATGCTGGGTACGGTACTGGCTGCTTATCCCCTGTCGAGAGGTTATTTAATAGGACGTCGCTATTTTATCCTTGCCATGGTGTTTACGATGCTGTTCTCCGGGGGATTAATTCCCACCTATCTCGTTGTCAAGAACTTGTCCTTAATTGATTCCTACTGGGCGATCTGGCTTACCGGATTCATCAGTACGTACAATATGCTGCTCATGCGAAGCTATTTTGAAAATATCCCCCATGAGGTGGAAGAATCTGCTCGTATTGACGGTTGCAACGATGTATCGCTGCTGATCCGAATCATACTGCCATTGTCGCTTCCGATGCTGGCCACACTGGCCCTCTTCTATGGCATCAATTATTGGAATACGTTCATGAGCGTATTGATGTACATCAACAAAAGCCAATTGCAAAATTTAACGGTAGTCGTCCAAGCGATGCTGCAAAAAAACGATCTGTTGAATTCCCCTTCCCTTAATTCCGATGAGCAGCAGATGGTTGCGACCGAAATGGTCAAATCGGTAGGCGTCGTTGTGCTGGTAGTTCCGATGCTGGTGGTGTACCCATTTCTGCAAAAATATTTTGTCAAAGGCGTTATGCTCGGCTCCGTTAAGGGTTGATTAAGAGGGTTGTCCAGTTTAACAAAACTAACCAATATAATTTCAGGAGGCGTTTGTATGAACAAAAAGTTATGGATGGGAATGACCTTGGGAGTCGTAGCATTAGGCACAGCACTGGCTGGCTGCAGCAGCGATAATAAAGAAGGGGCAAAGGCCAATAGCACAGATGGGGCAGCAGCGAATAAACCGGCGGCAGCGACGACAACGCCAGCTCCGGCAGCGCCGGCCAAACGCGGAGATATTTCCGTTACGATGTATGATCGTGGAGCCGTACCTGCTTCGGAGGGGAATTATGAGGATAATCGCTGGACCAAATGGATTAACCAAAACGGGCCTGCCAATGTCAAGTTCGTTCCCGTGCTGCGCAGCGATTCAACGAAAAAATTAAACGTATTGTTCGCGTCCGGTTCTGCCCCGGATATTATTAACGAATATAATACGCCGTTTCGTGGCAGCCTGTATGATCAAAAGCAGCTGATGCCTATTGATAATATTTTACCGTCTATGCCTGAATACCAGAAGCTGCTGACCCAATATCCGCAGTTGAAAAAAGCGGGAACCAAGCCGGATGGCAAGATATACGAGATTGGCAAGGTGAAGGAAGCTACGCCTGCGCATATTTTATTAATTCGCACCGATTGGCTGAAAAAACTGAATCTGGCGATGCCAACGACAACAGATGAATTATTGGCTGTAGCCAAGGCATTTGCCGATCAGGACCCGGATGGTAATGGCAAGAAGGATACATATGGGTTGAACATGAGCACTTATTCAGAGCAAGCAATTAATGAAATATTCGGCGAGAGCTCATCCAGCACTTTGTTGGCTTGGGACATCAAGGATGGCAAGGTTGTCCGTGCCTGGGATAAAGAGCTGGCTTCCCTTACCTTCAAGAAGCGTCTTTACGATGAAGGGCTTATCGATAAGGATTATATCAACGATAAAGACGGGGCCAAGGCGAAGCAGGACTTTTTAAATGGAAAGATCGGCATCTACGTCAAGTTTACTGGCGGTTGGTATGATTTTGTGATGAATGATTATGCGACACTGAAGAAAAACGTAGCCGGGGCGGAAGTGGCACCTCTTGCTTATCCAAAATCACCAATGGGCACGTTCACAGGCGCTATCGATAACCCGATTCAAATGACAACCGTGATTAACGCGAATGCGAAAAACCCGGAGGCGGTTGGACAATATCTGAACTTTATGATGAAGCCGGAAAATGCATTAAAGATCATTAATGGAGATGAAGGCACCCACTGGAAAAAGGCTGCAAATGGATGTCCGCAAGCTATTGACCCGGCCAAATCGAAAAATGAAGTTGGTTACGCTGGTGACTATACGATGTTCTTCTCCTCAGGTGTTGATAAGTGCACGTTCGTCTTGAGTGGCTTTAACCCTGAAGTACCTGAGCAAAAAGCAGGTATGGACATGTATCGAGACATTCAGAAGATGTATTTTGATTCCACAAGAGAATACCCAGGTATCACCTTAGGCGATCATATGCCCGTGTATTCTGCTGACCTTAACTTGATCAATACAACCATTCTTAAAGAAAAAGGCGACATTTTTGTCAAAGCTATTATTAGCGGAAGCAAATACAGCCCTGAACAGGCGATTAAGGATTCACAGGCTGCCTGGGATAAAGCGGACGGCAAAAAGCTTGAGGAATTTATGAACAAGTGGTATTCCGAAAATAAAGACAAGGCGTTCATGGCTAAGGATGTTAATGAAATTGTGAAGCAGCAAATGGAGCAAGTGAAATAAATAAACGGAGTAGCTGAGATTAACCGGGGAGCTGGACATGAAATAGCGGACTGGCTGCACTTGCCATAATCGCTTAGGTGTCCGGCTTTTTCTTAAGAGATAAGAGAATTTATATGTTTTCAGCAAAGCTGAACGATTCTTATCTCGCAAGAAAAGCTACATATAAAACACGGATGTATCTTCGTCGAATAGGCTTCGATCAGAAGCTTTTCTTATCGGATTGTTTATATCATGAGGAGGATTAATGTTATGAATAAATTACAAGTAGCCATCATCGGCTGCGGCGGTATTGCCAATGGCAAGCATTTGCCCAGCCTGAGTAAAATAGATCAGGTAGAAATAGTGGCTTTTTGTGATCTTATTGTGGAAAGGGCCGAGCAGGCCGCAGATAAGTATGGCCATCCGGGAGCAAAGGTATTTGATGACTATCGCGAGCTGCTGGCGAATCCATCCATTGATGTTGTTCACATCTGCACGCCGAATGATAGTCATGCCGAAATTTCTATTGCGGCTCTGGAGGCCGGCAAGCATGTCATGTGTGAAAAGCCGATGGCCAAAACGGCTGCGGATGCAAGACGAATGGCAGAAGCCGCCAAGCGCACGGGCAAAAAGCTGACGATCGGCTACAACAATCGCTTTCGTGCGGATAGCCAATATTTAAAGAAGGTTGTTGAAGAAGGCGAGCTGGGACATATTTATTTGGCCAAGGCCCATGCGGTTCGCAGGCGCGGGGTGCCGACCTGGGGCGTATTTCTGGATGAAGACAAGCAGGGTGGGGGACCACTCATTGATATCGGAACACATGCGCTTGATTTGACAATGTGGTTGATGAACAATTACGAGCCTAAGGTGGTGCTCGGCGTCACTTACCATCAGCTTTCCCGCAAGCATAATGCAGCTAATTCCTGGGGCTCCTGGGACCCGGACAAGTTCAAGGTGGAGGATTCAGCATTTGCGATGGTCATCATGAGAAACGGCGCAACCATTATGGTTGAATCGAGCTGGGCGTTAAACACACTCGATACGAAGGAAGCCAAATGCACGCTTTGCGGTACCGAAGGCGGGGCCGATATGCAGGATGGCTTGCGTATCAACGGTGAAAAGTATGGTCGATTGTATGTGAATCAGCTTCAGTTTGAGGCCAAGGGTGCGGACTTCTATGATGGCAAGAAGGAGAGCATGTCGGATAAGGAAATTCGTATGTGGATCGAAGCGATCATCGATGATAAGGAGCTGATTGTAACTCCAGAGCAAGCGTGTGTAGTATCTGAGGTACTGGAAGCTATCTATGAATCCAACCGAACAGGGCGCGCTGTCTATTTTGACGAGTCTAACTGAAAAGAGGCCATCGGGTATGCTGAAATTAGCAATGTTAAGCTTCTGGCACGTACATGCCAAGGATTATGTGCGTCAAGCTGTTGAACACCCGGATGCGGAAATCGTAGCTGTCTGGGATGAGGTTCATTCGAGGGGCAGGAACAAGGCTGAGGAACTGGGCGTTACCTTTTATGAAAATCTGCATGAGCTACTGGCTCAGCCTCATATTGATGCTGCTATTGTGGTTACCCCGACGACTATGCACCGTGAGGTGATCCTAGCCGCAGCACAGGCAGGCAAGCATATTTTCACGGAAAAAGTGTTGGCTGCGACTATAAAGGAATGCCACGAAATTGTGGCTGCCGTAGATGCCGCCGATGTTAAGCTTATGGTTTCCCTGCCTCGGTTGAACATGGCTTTTGCGCAGAAGATTCAAGCGATCATCCAGGAGGGTTCGATAGGGACCATTACTTCTATACGGATGCGTCTTGCTCATAACGGTGCGCTGCCAACCGAACAAGCTCCCAATGGATCACTGCCTGCGCATTTTTTCAATCTGGAGCAGTCCGGCGGTGGGGCCTTAATCGACCTTGGCTGCCATCCGATGTATTTGGCCCGTTGGTTCCTGGGTGTCCCGTCAGGCGTTAGCGCAAGCTTCGGGTACATCACTGGAAAAGAGGTGGAGGATCATGCGGTATCCATCCTACAATATCCAAATGGAACACTCGCGATTGTTGAAGCCGGATTTGTTAATAGTTATTCTCAATTTGTCGTCGAGGTGCAAGGAACCGAAGGAAGCATAACGTATTCAAGAAGCGACAATAAGCTGTTCGTTCGAGGCTCAAGGTTTGAGGGAGATGCGGGCAGCGGGTGGCAGGAAGTAACAGATATGCCGTCTGAGACCCCTTCCGCATTCGAACAATGGATAATGCATATTCGGGAGGGTACGACAGCAACGGACAATATACAAATTGCGCTGGATTTGACCCGTTTAATGGAAGCTTCCATCATATCTGCTCGATCGGGTACTGTATGTCCGCTCAGTCACCTTACTGAGTAAAAAACTAGTGGAGGTCATCGAATGCTGAATAAAGGGGAATATTCTTTTTCTACGTGCTGGAATATTAAGAGACATACGGTAGGCAGAGAAATGATTGAGGAGATCAAGGAGCTTGGCTTCCAAAATGTGGAGCTTAATTACAACGTAACTGAAGAGCTGCTGGCCACGATAGAGCCGATGATTGAAAGAGCGGAGATCGGCATTTCCAGCGTCCATAACGTCTTTCCATTTATTAATGACAAAGATTACGATACGGATTCTGTGCTGCTTGGATACGATGATGAAGTCAAGCGAAAACGCTCTGTAGAGCTGCTGATTCGTTCTATGGAATATGCGGTTCGTTATGGTGCAAAAGCTGTCGTGGTGCATCCGGGAGAAGTACCTTTTGCCTATAACATCGATTCGGAATTAAAAAAGCTGTATCGGGATTATGGTAAGGATTCACCTGAATACCAAAAGCTGTGGAATGAAATGCTCGACCAACGCGAACGCATGAGCGCACACTATTCGAGACGGATTCAAGACAGCTTGGAGGAAGTGAGCAACCATGCCGCCATGCGAGGATGGAATGTGGCTATTGGTATCGAAACGCGTGCCCGTTGTTATCAAATGCCAACATTGCTGGAAGCCAAAACGATATGCGATAATCTCAAGGGAAGCCCGGTTTCCCTATGGTATGATATTGGACACGCGATGATGATGGACCGGATGGGTTTGTACGATAATCTTCAGGATTTGCAAGAGGTTAAGCGCTATATCTACGGTGTCCATATCCATGAAACGCTGGAGCTGTCCGATCACTATTGCCCGTATGTGCACAGCAAGGATCTGCATTTCTTTGACCACTTCCTGGAAGTGATCAATCTGGCACAAGTGAAGGTCTATGAACTCAAGGCGGTATGTCAGCCTGACGAAATCCATGAAAGCCATAATCTCATCACTCACAAAATTGCAGCTCTTACCCAAAGGGTTAATTGATATGGATCCTATAGTGACGAAGCTTTTTCAATTGAATGATGATTGGACGGGAATTTCGCTTAACATGCAGGTTACCGATGCAAATTCCAAATATTATGGCGGGATCATGGATCTAAGTAGCGGTATTCCAAAGGCTAACCATCTCGGTACCCCTGCGGTGATGGCAGCATGGACTGCAGCGCTTGTCAATCCGGGCTCACAGTATTTCCGTGATGCGGGGCTGCTTCGCGCGCTCAGCCGAGCTGCCGTATTTATGCTGAACCGTCAGCATGCCGACGGCACCATAAGCCTCGGCTCCACGAACTTTAATTCACCGCCGGATACAGCATTTGTCGTGGGCGGGGTTACCCAGATTTATCGTCTCCTGCATAAGCAGGAATGGCCTGAGGCGCTGGCCGCGTTAACACCCATACAGCTATTTCTGGAGCGAACCATGCCAGCGCTGCTCACCGGGGGCTGTCATACACCTAATCATCGTTGGGTGATAACAGCGGCGCTTGCCCAACTGTACGAAATATTCACAATACCTGAGTTAATCGCTCGTGCGGAAGAATGGTTGGCAGAAGGCATGGATATTACGGAGGGTGGGGAATGGACCGAGCGCAGTAACGGTATTTACAATGTCGTGAGCGATATTTCGCTGTATCATACTGCCCGCGTCTTGAACCGTCCAGACCTATTAGCATACGTACGGCGAAATTTGCGTATGATGGTTTATTTGATTCATCCATCCGGCGAAGTGGTCACGGAATATTCCGGTCGGCAGGATCTGGGCCAAGTGTACGATATGTCCAATTATTTCTTAATATACCGTTTGATGGCAGCTTATGACCGTGATCCGCTTTTTGCGGCTATGTCCGATTACGCGGCATCGCTAATGACCAGATACAAAGAAGGCGTCAATAACCATCCAATGACAGGTGTTCTGTTATTTCCATCCGAGCTGGAAGGGCTGGCTAGAGCGGAATTACCGGTATCTTATAAAAAAATCCTTAATGCGTCTCATCCCTTACGTGAACATTTGAATATGGCAAAGGCGGCAGGAAATGATGTGCAGCTCGAGCACAGCAGCATGCATATGGCGTTCGGTGCTCCGGTTATCCGGATCAGGGAGCTTGAAGATAGTGTGACGATGATGGCGAAAGCTCCGGCTTTCTTTTCACTTCGTCATGGAAAAGCGCGATTGCTTGGCGTCAAGCTGTCTACCTCATTTTCGCCTGGAGTCGTCAAGTTTGACGAGCTAAGTGAGACGGCAGACGCTTACAAATTAAGCCAAACCTTGGAAAAGGGCTACTACGGACCGATACCGAAGTCTCTATTACCCGATCTTCCAAATCGTGAGCAGCTGAGTCCCTGGTATTTACTGCCGCATCAACAGCGACCGGTCACGCATATGCAGCATCAGACCTTAACGGTAGACATCACACAAGGTGCTGCGGAGTGGAAAATCCATATTCGCTCCGATGAGCGAGAGGATGTGATGATGCAGCTAACCTTTATTCTTGGAGAGGAAGGTAGCATCGAGGGCAGTGATATTGAAGATCGAGGCCAAGGAAGATTTATGCTGAAAAGCGGATCATTTACGTATACGGCTGCAGGAAGTGCAATTGAAATTTCATCGGGTGCTTACGAGCACTGGTTGCCCGATGTTCGCAATGATGATCATCCACCAGGCTGTCAATATGTTCATGTGAATGTAATAACACCGCTGGACCGGATTTTCACGATTCGGCTGCTGTAAGGGGATAGGTCACATTTAAGCAGACATATCATGTAATAGCTTATATACTAGACGGTTGCCATCATGGGGCCGTCTATTTCTTTTTGTCCTCTAACCGGTAGCAACGATTCCCCCGTACAGCGGATTTTATGAGGAAACGGTTGTATATTGTGACGATCTGCAGGTGCCCTGCTTCTATAATAGTATAGATGTGGGAAGCTCTGAATAAGGGGAGGAACAAAGGATGTCGAAACATCGTATTGTGGTTGTCGGCTGCGGCAATATTTCCAAGGCCTGGATTGCATACGCGTTGAAGCGAGACGATTCCTCAATCGTCGCACTCGTCGATATGCATCTGGACCATGCCAAGGCGGCAAAAGCAAAGTATAAGCTGGAATGTCCTGTTTATACAGATGTGCGGGAAGCAATAAGGAAAAATGAGGCTAATCTCGTGTTTGATCTTACGATCCCCGAAGCGCATTGTGCCATAACAACAGCTGCTTTCAAGGAAGGCTGTACTGTTTTCGGTGAGAAGCCAATGGCGTCATCCATGGAAGAAGCCGCAATTATGGTCAAGGCGGCGGCCGATTCAGGCCGGACCTACGCGATTATGCAAAACCGGCGTTACCTAAAGGAAATGATGGCATTCCGCGATCTTGTACAATCCGGTACGGTGGGTACAATTGGCTTCGTGACCTCGGATTTTTTTCTGGGGCTGCACAATGGCGGCTACCGTGAAACGATGGACAATCCGCTGCTGCTCGATATGGCGATTCATACCTTCGATCAGTCGCGTTTTATAACAGGTAAAGATCCGGTAGCTGTTCACTGTACAACGTTTAATCCTGTCGGTTCCTGGTTCGCTGGTGCTGCGGCAGCGATCTGCACCTTCGAGTATGAGGACGGGTCCTGCTATTCGTATCGTGGGTGCTACAGTGCGGAAGGAGCTCCAACCTCATGGCAATCCAGCTGGCGTGTCGTCGGCTCCAAGGGTACGGTGATTTGGGACGGACATACTGCGCCTTATGCGGAGGTTGTGATACCGACGGAGAAAATCGTTCACGAGAATAAACACAGACGCATCACACCAGAGCTGACATGGGCAGGTCAGGAGCAGCATGCGGGATGTCTGGATGAGATGTTTGACGCATTGAACAAGGGTCATATTCCTTCTACGGTGTGCACAGATAATATTAAAAGCCTGGCTATGCTGCACGGCGCGATTCGCAGCTTGAAAGAGGGCTGCAAGGTGCGGATTTAAAATATACACTCGAAAGTCGGAAGTGCTCGATTTGGGTATCGCTTAAATTCATGATCTTCTATAATATAGAAAATAAGTGGGATACATAGAAAAGATACAAAGAATAGATTGAATTGGAGGTACATCCATGTCCAAAGTGAAGCAGCTATCCACGCTGTTGTCATCCATGCAGGTGATTGACCTGTCCCATACATATGAGGAGGATATGCCTGTTGTTCTCTCGCATTCACGCTACTTTCACACGCTGTGGGATTCGTTCGAGACGGGAAGTATTGCACTAGCTTACCAATTGATCATGAATGAACACTGCGGAACGCATATGGATGCGACCGCGCATTTTATTCAGGAAGGTCATCCGGCTCATCAGTATATGGATGAAACGCCGGTCACGCAATTTTACGGGAGAGCGCTGACGCTCGATTTCTCTCATTATACAGAAAACGATCTGGTGTCGGCGGCGGAGATTGAACAATGGGAACAGGACAATGAACGTATTCAGGCAGGGGATATTGTGTTTTTCCGCTTTGGTTGGGATAAGTATTGGGTACCACGGACGGTTAGTCTGCAGTTTAGTAAAGCGTGGCCAGGTATTAGCGGTGAAGCTGCGCAACTGCTGGTGGATCGTGGAATCAAGGTTGTCGGTTGTGATGCGATTGCCATTGATGGAAAGGTTTCACAGAATGCGCCAGCTCATTATACACTTTTAGGCAATGGCGTCAATATTGTTGAAAATCTGACCAAGCTTGAGCAAATCATTGGAGAGTCTTTTGTAGTTATTGCTCCGCTAAAAGTAAAGCAGGGCTCCGGTGCTCCGATGCGGGCGCTGGCGTTTAAATAAATGTTTTTTATCTAGCTGAATGTGAAAAGGAGCACGAGCATGAACGACAAACCGAAGCTAGGGCTTGGCGGACATTCATTTATCGAGGCATTGGGCAATGATCCTGTGGCATCTTTTGAGGAGCAATGCAGCATCGTTGCAGCTTGCCTTGATAATGGTATTGATGTTATAGATACGACCTATTATCAGGAGCGTATCGCTCTTGGAAAAGTATTGAAGCAGCTCGGACGCCGTAATGAAGCGCATATTCAAACCTGGAATTTCTTTCAGCAGCTCGGCAAGGAGAACGATCTGGTGGGTCCAACGCCTTACGAAGCACATCATATCGATATCATGCTGGAGGAGCTCGGCACTGATTATATCGATACACTAGTCATTCATACGCATGATGATGAAGTGAAGCTGAACATGGAGCTGGAGCTGGCAAGTCGTTGGATAGGAGAGGGTACAATCAAGCGGGCTGCGTTGGGTATGCTGCGATTGAAGAACCTCGCATATGTAAAAAGCGATTCTCCGATTTCTTGTGTGCTCGCTCCCTATAATGCATTCCGTCGCGATGCTGAGGATACATTCCGCAAAGCAAAAACGATGGGGCTCGAGGTGATTGCCATGTCGCCATTTGTTCGCGGCTGGAAACTTGATGAGATCGGTGAGGAAAAATTAAAGGCGGCCGATATTCTTCTTCGCTGGGCAGCGCATAGCGAGCTTGTTGATCTCGTGATCGTATCCATGCGTAAGAGCGAATGGGTTGCGACTAACCTCGATACGCTTCAGCGTGGTGCATTAAGCCGAGAGGAAGCAGATAAGCTGGATAGCTGGGTTCAACGTCTGGGCAAGAACTGACCTCGATCCTGCTCAGGTATCCGGGTGAAGGTGAAAGAAGCAGCTTAAGAATTGAAAATGTTGTAGAGTAGGACAAAAGGTTGGGCAGGGGCTATTTCTGCTTAACCTTTTTAAGTATGATCAATGGAAATGAAATGAATCGCGTTATTGTTCTTTAACCTAATGTATGGTAGTCTCGTTAAGCAATTATCAAATATATATAATAATAAAGAAGGTAACTGAAATGAGTTTATTTGTACGTGAAACGTTTTTTTACAAAAGATTTGTGTTGTTAACGCTGATGATCGGATTACAAAACATCATCACCCTGGGGGTTAACCTATCAGATAACCTGATGCTGGGCGGTTACAGTGAATCGTCGCTTTCGGGTGTGGCGCTTGCCAACCAGATTCAGTTTCTGCTGCAGATGCTGGTGATGGGAGCGGGCGAGGGCATGGTGATTATGGCATCACGTTATTGGGGTGCCAAGGATATAGGATCAATCAAAAAGGTGATCAGTATCGGAATGCGCCTTGCGATTCTTTTGAGCTTGATTATGCTGGCCATCGTCTTTTTCTTTCCCGAGGGCTGTTTGTCGCTTTTTACGAATGATCAGAGTGTTATTTCTGAAGGGATGGCATATCTCAAAATTATTTGCTTTTCCTACGTGTTTTTCGCAATAACGAATATTCTGCTTAGCTCCTTAAGGAGTGTAGAGACGGTCAAGATCGGATTAATGGTGTCGTTATCTACGTTAATTATTAATGTGTGCTTGAATTATGTGTTGATCTACGGCCATTTTGGATTTCCTGCTCTGGGAGTGAGCGGCTCTGCGATCGCAACATTAATTGCGCGAATTATTGAAACTGTAGTCGTTTGCGTGTATATCAAGCGTATTGATACCAAAATTTTATTGAAGCTGAAGGACTTCTTTTCTATCGACCCGGTTTTATTCAAGCAATATATCAAAATCGGCTCGCCGATATTGCTCTCGAATGCATTATGGGCAGGTGCGATGGCTATGCAAACTGCTATTTTGGGACATATGGGAGGTCCGGCTATTGCAGCCAACAGCATCGCTACGACCATTTTCCAGCTGATATCGGTAGTCATCTTTGCTTCGGCCAGCGCTTCAGCCATACTGATCGGCAAGACAATCGGCGAAGGGCAGCTGGATAAAGTGAAAGCTTACAGCAAAACCTTGCAAATCCTGTATGTTATTATCGGTTTGGGTACGGGCCTCATCTTGTTTGTGACCAAGGATTATGTGATTAATTTGTATGCGATTTCCTATGATGCCAAAGCGCTTGCTCTGCAATTTATGACAGTGCTGTCGATCACCGTAATTGGAACCGCCTATCAGATGCCATCCTTGACGGGTATTGTGAGAAGTGGCGGAGACACCAAATTCGTGCTGTATAATGACTTTATTTTCATGTGGCTGGTTGTGCTTCCGGCTTCGGCACTTTGTGCTTTTGTATTTAATCTGTCTCCAGTGGTGACGTTTATGTTCCTGAAGTGCGATCAGATACTGAAATGCTTTGTGGCCATTGTCAAGGTCAACCGATTTAAATGGATTCGTGTTTTTGACCGTTAACGCTAACGAATAGGATGACAAATCACCGATCGAGATCCAGGCAGTATCCCTGGGTTCGATCGTTTTTTTGTTTCCAGAGAATGAGGAAGCTGGGAGGGATCGTTATAGGTGAGGAGAGGAAAAAGCATCGAGAGTTAACTTTAGTTAATAGTAGGAATCATTTCTATTTGCTAACATGGTCTGTGGTGTAAGGTTTTTCGGAGAATGAACAGACACGAACCTGGGCCAAGTTGGAATTCATAGGCTGGCGATTGGATGCAGACATATGGAGGAGAGAAAAATGAAGCAATTAGGGAAGTTCTTACTTTGCTGGATACTCATTCTGGGCGGGTTTTCATGGTTCCCAGGGAATGTGGCGCATGCAGATGGTACGGTCGTTCCGCAAATAGCAGCAGGATATTACCACAGTGTAGGGCTGATTAGTGATGGGACAGTATGGTCGTGGGGAAGGGGCGACATCGGACAACTGGGTAACGGGGAGACTGTAAGTCGTGCCGTTCCAAGGAAAGCAACAATCTTAAGCGGCGTCAAGACAATTACTGGAGGGGTACGAAGCAGCTTCGCGGTGTTAAATGACGAGAGTGTGGTGGCTTGGGGTTCAAATGGAAATGGTCAGCTGGGAGACGGCACGACAACAGATCGAATTATTCCGGTCCAGGTAACGGGTTTAAGTCATATTAAGGCGGTCTCTGGAGGCGTCGCTTATCATACTCTTGCTCTGGATGAAGATGGCCATGTATGGGCCTGGGGGAAGAATGATAATGGCGAACTTGGTGATGGGACGACAAGCCAACGGACAAGTCCTGTGCAGGTCAACGGTATAAACCATGTAACAGCCGTCGCTGCAGGAGGATATTTCAGTCTTGCACTTAAAGATGACGGTACGGTTTGGACGTGGGGATTGAATGATAATGGCCAATTGGGAATAGGCTCGACCGCGCAGCAGATTTCGCCTGTACAGGTATCTGGTCTCAGTCATGTGACGGCCATCGCAGCAGGAGGTAATCATAGCCTCGCACTCGATGCTGATGGAAATGTTTGGGCTTGGGGACAGAATAGTTATAGTGCATTAGGCGATGGGACGAGAACGAATCGAACGATTCCAGTGCAAATAGCAGGTCTTAACAACGTAACGACCATTGCCGGAGGTGGTTATCATAGTCTTGCCATAACAACCGACGGAAGCGTGTGGACCTGGGGGTATAATAACTATGGACAACTGGGAGATGGGACGACAACCCAACGTAATTCACCCGTGAAGGTACCTGGTCTAAGCAAGATAAAGGCAATTGCCGGAGGCGGATTTCACAGCTACGCGATGAAAAGTGACGGTACAGTCTGGTCGTGGGGCTATAACGCCAGTGGCCAATTGGGAGACAATACATCGACGAATCGTTTGTCACCCGTACTTAGTAAGGCAGTGATGGATGCAACAGCTCCAACCTTGAGCAGTGGAGTGATCACTGCATCCTCCTTGACTACCACGAGTGCTGCTTTGAGTTGGACGAAAGCAGAGGATAACATGAGTGAGCAGAATGCTCTACAATATTTGGTATACCGCTCTATGAGCAGCAATATCCAAACGGTAAACGATATGGAAAGAAAAGGAACGGCACTAGGCACCTATACTGAGGATATAGGAAGATTGGATGTAACGGGATTACAGCCGGGCACGACCTACTACTTCAACATCATTGTCAAAGATCTCGTAGGTTATAAGAGCGCCTATACGATGCAGACGGTCACTACAAATTCAACCTACACCGTGACCTATAGCGCCAACGGCGGCACAGGAGGAAACGTACCGACTGACAGCAAAGCTTATGCGCAGGGAGTGACGGTTACCGTATATGGCAACACGGGGAACCTGAGCAGACCGGGATACATCTTCGCAGGGTGGAACACACGTGCGGATGGAAGTGGAACAGGTTATGCAGCTGACGCGACATTCGGCATGGGCACATCCAATGTTACGCTATATGCGCAGTGGACGGCCATTCCGATTAACACCTACACCGTAACCTATAGTGCCAACGGTGGAACAGAAGGAAGCGTACCGACTGACAGCAAAGCTTATGAGCAGGGAGTGACGGTTGTCGTATATGGCAACACGGGGAACCTGAGCAGACCGGGATACACCTTCGCAGGGTGGAACACACAAGCGGATGGAAGCGGAATGGGTTATGCTGCTAATGCGACATTTGGCATGGGTACATCCAATGTCATACTTTACGCTATGTGGTCGGAAGCAGCGGATACGACCGCACCCACCGTAACTAACTATGCACCCAATAATCATACAGTTGGGGTGAGGGTTGATACGAGTTTCGTATTGGCCTTCAGCGAGAACGTAACGGCGGTTGCTGGCAGAAACATCATGATCAAGAAGGTGCTGGACAATAGTCTCGTTGAGACGATTGCAGCAACCGATACATCGAAGGTTAACGTATCGGGGGATACGGTTACAGTCCATCCAGCAGCGAATTTATCTTATAATACCGCATATTACGTGCAAATCGACGAAGGTGCGTTCAATGACCTAACGGGTAATCACTTTGCAGGTGTTGACGATGCAGCAGCTTGGAGCTTTACTACAGAGGTAGGACCGGACACAACGACACCGAGCAGTGATGCGACTTTAATCGCTTTGAATATATATGCAGGTACAAATCAGATAGCAGTCAGTCCGGTGCTAACAAGAGGCACGACGGAATATACAGCGAGTTTGACGAATAACATGTCGTCGGTTACTGTGGCCGCGGCGGTTTACGAAAGTCATGCCAGTGTGACGGCGAATGTGTACGACAACACCAATGCGCTTGTACTTGATAAGGTTAGCCTGACAAGTGGACAGGCAAGTCATCCGTTACCCATGAGCGTGGGCAGCAACCGGATCGAACTGGTTGTAACCGCGCAGGATAGCACGACAATAAAGTACACGGTGACGGTATTTCGGGCGAGTTCATCGGCTGGAAGTCCGCCAGGAGACTCGTCCGACGGTGGATCATCAGACGATTCGTCCGATAGTCCATCCAGCACCCCATCTGATGGAATGGAGCAGAGCATGCAGGAAACGCAAACGGGTTTGGGGGTGACTGTGAGTGGGCAGCTTCAGGACCGGATGGCGAAATTCTCCATCACAAAGGAAAATGGGCAAACCGTAATGACTGTTAAAGTGGATTCGGATAAATTGAAAGCGCAGCTTGACAAAGAGGGAGAACAGCCTGTAGTCGTTATTTCAGTGACACAAATAGTCGACAAGGTTGCTGCAGTACTAACCGGGGACCTGGTGAAAGCTTTGGAGAAGAAGCAGGCTCTGCTGGAAGTCCAAACGCCCAATGGGAATTATAAGCTGCCGGCAAGGGAAATCCAAATCGATCAATTATCAAAGCAGTTGGGAGAGCAAATATCGCTAGCTGATATTGAGATCCATGTGGACATAGCCAGGAGCGATGACGACAAGGTCCGACTCATCAATAACGCGGCAAATCAAGGGCGATTTACCGTTGTTGTTCCACCTATCGACTTTATGGTCACGGCCTTGTATAACGGTAAATCGATCGAAGTGGGCACGTTTAGTTCCTATGTGGAGCGGGAAATTCCACTGCCGGATCATATGAGTGCAAGAGAAATCTCAACTGCCGTTGTATTGGAAGCAGACGGAACGCTCCGTCACGTGCCAACACGTGTTGGGGCTCGCGACGGGAACCGTGTTGCGGTTATTAGCAGCCTGACCAATAGTACCTATTCGCTTATTTGGCATCCGATGACGTTTACGGACCTCGAAGGACATTGGGCGAAAGAGGCAGTGAACAACTTGGCATCGAGCCTGATCGTGAGTGGAATAGATGGAATCCATTATAGACCGGATGCAGCCATTTCCCGCGCCGAGTTTGCGGCAATTATCATACGGGCACTCGGTTTACCCGAAAACGGAAAAATCACTGCTTTTACGGATCTATTGTCCACAGATTGGTATGTGGGTGCGGTAACCAAAGCGCATGAGTACGGAATCATCGAAGGATATGCAGATGGGACATTCGGTCCGACAAAAACAATCACACGTGAAGAAGCACTGACTATGATCGCTCGCGCAATGAGGCTCGTTGGACTTGAAGATAGCGTAAGTGCTGCAGAGACGGAAACCATACTATCCAGATTTGCGGACAATGCAGCGATTGGCGAATGGTCCAAGCGAGCGGTTGCTGCAGCCGTGAAGGGTCAATTAGTCAGAGGCTCCGAAACCGGATTAATGCCGAAAAACGAAATGACAAGAGCGGAAACGGCGGCAATTATTCAGCGGATGCTGGAAACGGCCAATTTAATCGATAGTAAATTTACCCAATAACCAACCTATCATGGGGCTATTCCTGAGTAGAAGTACTTGCACAGGGAAGCTCCTTTTCTTTATTAATCAGGGTTGGATTTTCAATTTTAGAAATAATGAATATAATAAGAGGAAGTATTAAGGTGCAAGCAATCAATCATACGAGGTGAATCATGAAAGCTTATTTAGATCTTCTTAGGGATGTTTTAGATAACGGTGCACAGAAGGGGGATCGTACGGGTACAGGGACGATTTCCGTTTTTGGAAGACAGATGCGAATTAATCTTCAAGAAGGCTTCCCGCTCTTAACGACAAAGAAGCTTCATATCAAATCCATTGTTCATGAACTGTTGTGGTTTTTAAGCGGCAATACGAATATCAAGTATTTACGTGACAATGGTGTGAGGATATGGGACGAATGGGCTGACGAAGAAGGAAATCTCGGTCGGGTCTATGGTGCTCAGTGGAGAACATGGCTTGGTCCGAATGGACAAGTCGTGGATCAGATTACGAATGTGATTGGGCAAATTAAAAGCAATCCGGATTCGCGTAGACATTTGGTGAGCGCATGGAATCCTGCAGAAGTCGATGGTATGGCTTTGCCGCCCTGCCATTATGCTTTTCAGTTTTATGTTGCGAACGGCAAGCTGTCGTGCATGTTTCAGATGAGATCGATCGACACGTTTTTGGGACTCCCCTTTAATTTGGCGTCGTACGCACTGCTAACCCATATGATTGCGCAGCAGTGTGATCTGGAAGTCGGGGATTTAATCTGGACGGGCGGCGATACGCATATTTACTTGAACCATTTGGAGCAGGTTGAGCTGCAGCTGACTCGAGAGCCGTTCCCGCTGCCAACTCTTCATATCAAAAGAAAACCTGATTCGATCTTCGACTATACGTTTGAGGATTTTGAATTTGTCAGCTATCAGGCACATCCGGGGATCAAGGCCATTATCGCAGTTTAAGCTTAGCTGCCAATCGAACAAGGGGGATCATCATGACCATATCCTATATTTTCGCAATGGATGAAGCAAGAGGTTTTGGCAAGGATAACCGGATGCCATGGTATTTACCGGCGGATTTTGCTTATTTCAAAAGAACGACTCTGGAGCATACGATTCTAATGGGACGCAAAACGTTCGAATCGATTGGCAGTAAGCCTTTACCCAAGCGGCACAACGTGATTATGACCAGAGACGAGGACTACACCGCAGAGGGCTGTGATATTGTCCACTCGGTCGAAGAAGCGTTGGAGCGCTTTGGACATGGCGGCAGCTGGGAAGGCAAGGAGCTGTTCGTTATCGGCGGTGTAGAGGTATTCAAGCTGTTCATGCCGCATGTGGACCGAATGTATATTACAGAAATTGCGCATCGCTTTGAGGTCGATACGTACTTTCCCGAGATCAATGAGGCCGAGTGGCAGGAAGTCGCCAGAGAAGCCGGAGTCACAGATGAAAAAAATGTGTACGAGCACGATTATGTCATCTATGAGCGTATCCAAACGGCGGGCGAACGGAGCTGATCATATGAAGAAGCTCTGGGGCAAGCAAGCTGCCGCGGCAGCGATCATTGTTCTTATGCTGGGCTGGATAGCGCCAGATCCAACAGCCGCTGCTAGCGGTTCTTTACCGCTGCAATCAACCGTTGTTCAGGCAAACGGTAAAAGCTTTACGATACAATGGACGACAATCGATCTGTCAGACCCGCATCTTCGCGTGATGCCGGTAACAGCGGCAGAGGGGATTGGTCATGTGGAAAGCTTTGCAGCCATGATCGATCACAGTGGCGCTGTGGTGGCCATTAACGGAACCTTTTTCGATGCGTATGAGCAGGACGAGAGTTTAAGGCATCCGAATGGCTTACTTGTGGAATCCGGCAGCTTTGTACGGTCGGGTGACAATGTATCGCTTGGTATCCGCACAGATAAGTCAGCGTTGATTCATCGACTGGAGACCGCTCTTACATTCAAAGTCAAGCATAACAAAAGTGTATACACCGTATCGCCGTGGGGAACGAACACTTATTATGGTGATGAAGATCTGGATCAGGTGGTCGCATATACCCGTCATTTTGCCGAGCGGATTGACCGGACAGGCGGGATGAAGGTTATCATCGAAAACGGGCGGATTACGAAGATGACCGAGCAAGCAGCCGACGTACCTGAGCAGGGTTATGTGATCTTCGTAGGGCATTCCAGCAATAATGACAGTAACCTGCTGCCGCATCTTCATGAGGGTGACGAGGTGGAGGTCGAAGCGCTCATCGTGGATGGGAACAGCGGAGTCACGGAAAGCTTGCCACAATCGTGGGACACGGCTATGGGTGTGGGACCAAAGCTCGTGACCGATGGGCAGGTTGATATCGATTACGCGAGAGATGGCTTCGATGATCCAAGAATTACGAGTACAGCCAATACCCGCAGCTTTGTCGGTGTTGACGGGAATGGCCATCTGGTGATGGGGACACTCTCCGCGGCGACGGTAGCAGATATGGCACAGGCACTTGTCCAGCTCGGTTTAAGAGAGGCAATGAACATGGATGGCGGCGCCAGCTCTGGCTTATATGTCGAAGGGGCTATGAAGCGTACACCTGGTAGATTGCTGAGTAATGCTCTGATCGTGAAGCGTTATGAGGACCCACAGGTTCAGGTGGCCGTGAACGGAAGCTTCGTGAATGAATTTCGTGGCTTCATTAAGGAAGATGTGACGATGGTCCCGTTTCGCGGTATTTTTGAACGGATTGGTGCCGACTTTCATTGGAATGAGCAAGAACGGGTACTGACGTCCAAACGTGGCTCCATCGAGCTCGTGCTCCGGCCGGATGTACCTGAAGCGACAGTGAATGGCAAATCTATTCAGCTCGATCAGGCGCCGACTATTGTGGACGGACATATATATATTCCGCTTCGCTTTGTCGGGGAAACGCTGGGAGCGAAGGTTGGCTGGGATCAGGGGCTGTATCGGGCTACCCTGGATCTGAAGTAAGTGCAGGGAATCCAATGCTGACAAAAGCCAAGGAATGAATACAACGATTTTGGCGCATCTTATGGGAGAAGTAACCACCGAAAGGATGTGCCCATAATGACTGAAGTCAATCAGCATCAGATGCCCCTGCGGCATGTAATCGACAATGCGGAGAAGGCAATTCAGGTTGCCAAGGATGCAGAAATGGCGGTACGCCACGCACAGATTGATTCCAATCCGCAGAAGCTGGCTAGCTCTATCGATCAGCTGGAGACGGCAATGCGTACTGTACAGCAGGCGCAAAGCCAGATTCATATGCAGGAAATTGAGCCTAACCAGCAGGTGCTTAAGCAGGTTCAGGAGCAGCTGACGCAAGCCGAGCAAAGTCTGGATGTTGTCCTTGGGAATTCTGAGCAGCCCAAGCAGATGCGTTAATCCGCGTAGAAAAAGAGGATTGAACGAGTCAATCTGATCAGAGAGGATGGCGGTTAATTCTCAGCTAGCCCCATCTCATTATGTAACAGCCCGAGAACACCGTCGATTTGGCGATGATCTTGGGCTGTTTGACAATCTTTGTCGCGGCCTAAATTATATGTTAACATTATGACTACTTGCTGCATACGTATGGAAGATGTTTTATGCCTAAAGGTGCCGCTCACAAGAGGGCACCGAGAATTGTACTTGATGAGGTGAAGCTATGATAATAATAAAAAGCAAGCAGGAAATAGCTAAGATGAGAGAAGCCGGAATTATACTAGCACGCTGCCATCAGGAGATAGCCAAACGAATCAAGCCGGGGGTGACATCTTGGGAAATCGATCAGTTTGTCGAGAAGTTCCTTGAGGAGAATGGTGCCACACCTGAGCAAAAAGGCTTTCACGGTTACGAGTACGCTACCTGCGCATCCGTTAATGATGTCATCTGCCACGGATTTCCCAAGAAAGAACCACTCCGTGATGGCGATATCGTCACCATCGATATGGTCGTTAATCTTGATGGATGGCTAGCTGATTCGGCATGGAGCTACAAGGTTGGCAATGTATCCGCAACAGCGGATAAGCTGCTGAAAGTAACCAAGGAAAGCTTGATGCGAGGTATTGAGCAAGCAAGAATCGGCAACCGTATGGGTGATGTGGGATATGCCATCCAATCCTATGCAGAAGCCGAGGGCTTCTCGGTCGTGCGTGATTTCGTCGGTCACGGAATCGGGCAATCCATGCATGAAGAACCTCAGGTTCCGCATTACGGACATCAAGGCAAAGGGATTCGCTTTACGGAAGGCATGGTCATTACGATTGAACCGATGATTAATGAGTTTGCATACCAATCGAAGACAGATCTAGATGGATGGACTGCGAGAACGTTGGATGGCGGTCTATCTGCCCAGTACGAACATACGATTGCGATTACGAGTGAAGGCCCGGTTATATTAACACAACTTTAACATTAAGGGCTGTGCTTGAGTCGAAAAAGACCAGAGTACAGCTTCTTTTTTATGTTAAGCTGGAATCAAAAAAGTTGTCGGGTGGAGTGTAAAGATGAAACGCGTGTCATGGCTTCATATATTGGCAGTCTCTTTTCAATTAGGGTTAACCTCGTTCGGAGGCCCCGCGGCGCATCTTGGTTATTTTCATGAGAAATACGTGAAACGCAAGCAGTGGATTGATGAGGAGAGCTATGCCGATTTGGTCGCTCTATGTCAATTTCTTCCTGGCCCGGCGAGCAGCAAGGTTGGCATCGGGATTGGCTTTATGCGCGGCGGGGTCGTAGGGGCTATTATGGCATGGGTCGGGTTTACACTGCCCTCAGCAGTGGTGCTCGCTCTCTTTGCCTATTGGTCTCAGGGCTGGGATGCGTCGAGTACAGGCTGGCTCCATGGACTTAAGCTGGCGGCTGTAGCCATTGTGGCGCAGGCCGTATGGGGAATGGGCAAAAGTCTGGCGCCGGACCGCGGAAGGGCAACGATAGCCATACTGACAACTGCAATAGCACTGCTTTTTCCATCAACCTATACCCAGCTAATTGTCATTATAGCGGCAGGTGTACTTGGTCTTAGGATCTACAAGCAGAGCAGCCCGGTAATGGAAAAGCCAGTGCAGGCTGCAACTCCTGCGTACCGGAGGCTTGCTATCGGCTCGTTGATTGCATTCGTCGCTTTGTTATTGCTGCTCCCCATGCTGCGAAGTTTGACGCCAAACATATGGGTGGCGATGTTCGATAGCTTTTACCGTACAGGTGCACTTGTCTTTGGAGGCGGTCATGTGGTGCTGCCATTGCTGGAGCAGGAGATAATGCCTACGGGCTGGTTGAGTAAGGAACAGTTTCTGGCGGGTTATGGAGCAGCGCAAGCAGTCCCAGGTCCTTTGTTTACGTTCGCCTCCTATTTGGGCTTTATGATCCATGGCTGGCCCGGTGCGGTTGTTGCGACGATAGCCATTTTCCTTCCCGCCTTTTTGCTGGTGCTGGGGGCTTTGCCCTTCTGGAACAAGCTGCGCAAACAGCCTCAGAGCCGAGGTGCGCTAACCGCTATTAATGCGGCTGTTGTCGGAATATTGCTCGCTGCGCTCTACGATCCGGTATGGGTGAGTACAGTGCGAACATCTGGTGACTTTGTGATGGTACTTGCTCTGTTCGGAGCTCTGCTATTCTGGAAGCTGCCATCATGGTGCATGGTGATTTTGTCGATTGGCGGCGGAATGCTGCTTGGGGTTTTCAATGGCTAACCAAATAAAAATGAACAAAACGGTATTTAAATGCAACCTTTTTCAGTAATTAAGGGTATATATGTTTAAGGATGTATATGATGATATCCGGTATACTGATTGGAACGGAGCTTACATATGAAAAAGAAAATATGGATGATTGCTTGTCTGTGTGTGATTTTGCTAGCGGGTGTTACGGGCCTATATACGTATTCAATTTATAGTCAGGCGGAAAAAGCATTAGATAAAATGAGCGCACCCGTTCCTGTCGTTGTGCCAATCAAGGAGTCAGCCAAGGTCAAGCCGCTTACCCTGCTGCTGATGGGAATTGACTACCGACCTGAATCCGCCAGCCTGAATTCGGATGTGATCATGGTGGTCACGTTGAATCCGGATAAAAAGTCGGCGACCCTCGTATCGCTGCCGCGCGATCTTCAGTTGGACCCGGAGGGTCTGGAAGCCCGTAAAGCGAACTACTACTATCCTCATTTTATGCTGAAGGACAAGGAAACAGCGTTTGCCAATACGAAGCAAATCTTCAGTGACTTGTTGGGTATTCCGATCGATTATGCGGTAACGGTTGATTTTGACGGCTTCCGTAAGGTAGTTGATTTGATGGGTGGATTGACGATCGACGTCGATATGAATATGCGCTATGTGGATGATGAGGATGGAACCGATATTAATTTGAAAAAAGGGACGGCTTTGCTGAATGGCAAGCAGGTGCTCGACTTTGTCAGATACCGCAAGTCCAACCGCAATACAGAGGAATCAAGCGATCTGGAGCGGAATCAACGTCAACAGCAGGTGCTGAACGAGCTGCTCACTTCTTTAAAAAGTGTGGATGGCGTCACCAAGCTGGGTTCTATTATTGGCACGCTGGGTGATCACATTCGAACGGATGTGCCAGCTTCGCAGCTCCGTGATTTATTAAGCACTTATTATGATATTTCACCTGAAAAGGTAGAGTACATTCCCTTGGATGGAGAATGGATCAGTCCGTATATCGTAGTGTCAGACGAGATGCTTAATAAGGCACGTTACGCGCTGCAGCTGCAGCTGAATGGAGGCGTAATGCCGGAGCCGGATGTGGATTCGGAGTCACCTATCGATTTTGGGAAGAACACTGAAAGTGCGGGCGTGGGAACAAGTACAGGAGCTGGTGCGACATTACCTAGTAGAACGAATGAAGATCGAACCGGTACGCAGGGAGCAGTGGGATCAGGGAAGGGTACAGGTACGAATACAGGAACAGGAACAGGCACAGGAAAAACTGGCAGTGGTGGTACCAGCCCAAGTCCACAAAGCAGCAAGCCAGCGAGCGGTACAACCGTAAGTCCGAAGCCGCCTGTGAATAGTGACAAGAATACGATCAGTAAATCTACATATGAGGGCCGGACAGGTGAATGAGCATTGAAGCAGGTAGAATAAAAAAGAATACTGCACAATGATTGAAGACGTTCCAATCTGTTTAAATACCTACGAAACTATTTATTAGCATGTAGGGGGAGCTTTAATGAAAAAAACGTTATCATTCATGGTTGTTATGGCATTGTTCTTTACCGTGCTTACTTCTATTTCATTTGCGGCAGATGAGAAAACGCCTCTGGAAAAGTATGAGATTCTGAAAGGCATGGGGATTTTTGAAGGTACTGAAAAAGGCGCAGATCTGGAAGCTCTGACCAATCGGGCGCAATTTGCAAAAATCATCGGTTTGGTATGGAATTTAAAAGAGGATGAGCAGGGTGCTTCAGTATATCAAGACTTGGCAGGTTATGAGTGGGCTTCAGGTTATATTGGAGCGGCAACAAAGGCTGGATTTTTCGATGGAGTTGCTGAAGGGCAATTTGCTCCTGGGGATAATATAACGGTTGAGCAATTGGCAGCAGTGTTAGTCCGTGCATTTAAACTGGAGTCAGGTACAGAAGCGGTTAATGGAAAAGTATCGGATTGGGCCAAAGGTTATGTAGCTGCAGCCATTCAAGCAGGGTTGATCGCTACAGCCGCGGATTATACCGTAGATGCCAGACGCAGTGATCTGGTTGTGTCTACGTATGGTGCTGTACAATTTAAACTCCATAACCCGATGAAATAAGAAATATGTACACCGGATATAGTAAAAGCAGAGGCCATGTAAAAGGGACCCTGCTTTTTTATTTACTTTTAGAACGCTTAACGGCCCAGCCTTCAAGCCAGCTTTAGTCGAATATAAAATACAAGCTCACCGTCCTGTTGCTCGACACCGATGGAACCTTCATGCGCTTCAACGATACTTTTGGCTATAGCCAGTCCCAAACCGGAACCCCCTGTATCCGAGGAACGCGAGGCATCGACCCTGAAAAATCGTTCAAATAGCTGCTCCAGCTCCTGCTCGCTCAGTTCGTCGGCTTTGTTGCCAATCCGAACGATGCCGTAGCGCTGCTCCTTGATCATAGAGACCGTGATGACCCCGGGCTTGGGACTATACTTCAGCGCGTTGCCCAGCAGATTTTCGAATACACGGATCATTTGATCGACATCAATGCTGACGAATAATTTTTCCTTGGGAATATGGCGCGAGAGGATAACCTGCTGCTCCTCGGCTGGTGTCACGAATTCCTCCAGCAGCTGCTCCAGCAGATCATTGAGCGCGATGCCTTCTTTATTTAACGGAATATCCTGATGGGTCAGCTTTGTGTACATAAATAGATCGTTAATAAGTGAATTGAGCTTCTCCGATTTATTGTAAGCGATGCTGAGGTAAGTCCGAGCTTGCTGCTCCGTCTCATAATTTCGATCATTTAACAGGCGGAGATAACCAATAATAAGCGTAAGCGGTGTGCGCAGGTCATGAGAGACGTTGGTCACAAGCTCGTTTTTCAAACGCTCAGCCCGGCGCTCCTCTTCGATTTTCAGCTGCAGCTTCTCAGCCATCAGGTTCATATTTTTGGCGAGCGAGCCGAGCTCATCGTCACTTCGCTCCGGCACCCGGGAGTTCAGATTGCCCGTTGCAATCGTAATGAGCCCTCCGGCAAGCTCCTCGATATAACGCATTTTTTTCTGGGTCACAAAATAGAAGAGCACGATAAACAGGATAAACGAACCAAACATGGGAAAAGGACTTTCTCCGCGCTTGTAGCTGATATTTGGCTCGGGAATACCACTCACATACAGATAGGCGGGTTTCGTCTTATAAGTGACCGGATACAGGCTGGAAGCCTCCTGCCGCCGCGTCAGATTTTGCTGTCTGCGAGTGTCCATCGAGCTGCGGATCGTTTTATGAATATCGATGCTGGTTTCAGCCGTATTCGGGCTTTTATATATGACTGTACCAGACAGGTCGGTAACCATAATTTTATAACGATTATTGGAGCTTTCGCGCTGTACCTGCTCCGTAAATTCCTGTTCACGCTGCTTTTCAATCAGGGCTTGTGCTTCGGGACTTTGTTTCTCGGTCTCATTGTAGTGGTGGTAGTCATCGCTTAATATGTGAGCCATATTCTCGGCAGCATTATCGATACGCTGCACTCCGGATTCATAGTCAATCACAGGCTCCTGCTTGATGCCGCCGAATATGGCAGAGCTTAAGGAGTAGAAGATCAGCGAAACAGCCAGACAGAAGGCAAAGGTGACCATCAGCTGGAGACGCAGGCTGCGACCGACTTGTCCACTCAGCATACGAAACAGGTCCATAGCGAACAGGATCAAGCCGCGCAGCAGATTAAACGGGAACCAGGTAAAGGGAAAGCGGTTCAAACGAGACTGAGGCTGAATATCCGAATATTTACTCAACTTTGTAGCCAACCCCCCAGATGGTTTTAATATATTTGGGCTTGCGCGGATTGGCTTCCATTTTCTCGCGAATTTTGCGGATATGGACCATGACCGTGTTGTCGGAATCAAAATAGGCTTCCTGCCAGACCGCTTCATAAATTTTTTCGATACTCCACACGATGCCGCGATGGCGGGCGAGCAGCTCCAATATGGCAAATTCACGTGGTGTCAGCTTAATGCTCCGTCCATCCAGCTTCACTTCGTGAGTCTGTGTGTTGATAAGCAGCTCATCGACCTCGATTTCATGCTCTTTGTTTACAAGAGGGATATTGAGCCGGGTATAGCGACGCAGCTGTGATTTGATTCGGGCGATCAGCTCCAGTGGGTTGAAAGGTTTAGCCAAATAGTCGTCCGCACCGCTGCTGAGTCCGATAATTTTGTCCATATCCTCTCCTTTGGCAGAGAGCATAATAATGGGCATGTTTTGCTGTTCACGAATTTTGAGACAAGCCTCTATCCCGTTCATTCGGGGCATCATAATGTCGAGCACGATCAAATCCACCTCTTCTTTTTGCAAAATATGCAGTGCGGCTTCTCCATCGGATGCGCGCAGCAGCAGATAGCCTTCGTTTTTTAAATAAATTTCCAGCAGATCGATAATTTCCTTCTCATCGTCGACAATAAGTATGGTTTTGGGAGCTGCGATATGGGCTTCCTCCTCCTGACTATCCTGTGTATAGCCTCATTATAAGGGGTAGTTCTTAATTAAATGGCAGGGTATATCTTAACAATTTCTTAAGCCGGGAATAACAAGAAGGCCCGCTGAGGAAGTCTCAACAGGCTGCATTCGAATAAGTGATAAGAACGAGTACGAATAAGATAAGCCAGATCGATGATCGGTGAGCAGCAGGTGCAACGACTGCTTAGGTCAGCACTGTCTTTTAGAAGTCTGGTGAATAAAGAGCGGAGCGACCGTGGTGTTCTGTAGATAGCGGAGCGGTGCCTTTGTTTCCGGAATTTTACCGCTAAATGTCTTATAAAATAAATCTGGAAACAACAGCAATCGGAAGAATACTTCGGTCGCGCAGCGGGACTTATTCACCAGACTTTTAATACTGAGGCGCGTATGGTTACATTACAGGCAGGCTCGCCGCGGGTCCCTATTTCTTAAGGAACACGATCGTATGCTGAATCGCTTCTTGCACCTGCTGGACAAAAGCGACGTTTTCTTTTTCCCATTCATCGGGGTCATCCAGATAGTGCTCCTCCAGAAACTGCTCCAGCTGCTTGGCAGCTTCTTTAAGCTGTGCATCTCCTGCAGCAGGCTTGCCTCTGAGCACCTGAATGGCCAATCGCATCGATTTGCAGGCGTTTTTCACTGAAGGGTATTCATCCCGCTCCCAGGCCACAGGCTCGTCCATCTCATAATAGGGAATCCATTTCTCAATCAGGCTTGCTGCCTGTTTATTGTCCATTGAAGTCAAAGCATGTGCCCTCTTTCATTATATCGTCGATATGCTGTCATTAAATGTACCATTAATGTTCCGAATATCCAAGAGCCTGGTTCGCGAACCTATACGGCTGAACCAAGTAAAAAGGATACGGCAGCTGCACCGTATCCTTGAAGATGAAGCCAGAGCAGCTCCACTATGATGGGAAGATGAATCGTCCAGACTGCAGGTATCGACGGTTCATCTCCAGTTATTTGTTTAACATTACAGGGATTGAATACATTGATAGGTAATGATGAGAACGAACGTGAGGAGTGTAGCTCCAGTGGCATAAGTGAAGCGTCGGTGGGAAAGTGTCGTCATAATTAGTTCTCTCCTTTATGATGAGTTAGCGTAGTAACAGTAGCTGATGACTAACGTATACGCCTCTGTTTATATTTTATAATATCATAATTGCTTGTAGTGTTAAAATTTTGTGAAGTGAAGGCCGATCTCGATGCGTGAAGCGGCTCAACGCTTCATTTTTTTTAATTGCTCCAGCACATAAAAGGTGCCCCGCCAATGAATACCGCCCTGCCGCAGCGTTAGCCATACGGAACGTATGACGATATAGCTGAGCAAACATACGGTAGCAGGGAACACGAGCAGTTCCTTGCCGATCTTGCCAATCAACGATTGAATCAGCAGGCTGTATACGGATAACATCAGTACAATAGAGAGTACATAACTCCAGAACACCCAGCCGTCCAGCACGAAGATCGCGACAAAGGGGAAGAAAAACAACAGCAATTGTCCAATCACGCCGGCGGCAGCAGGCAGCAGACGATATTGAAAACCGGAAAAAATATTTTTCTCCAGGCCTTGCACAGCCTCATGCAGACTTTTGTACCATTCCACCGCTAACTGCGTCCGGCCTGAGGCCAATCGCTGGCGCAGACCTGCTTGCTTAACCCGCATGCCCAGCTGCAAATCATCGTCAGGGCGAAAGGCGAACGCCTGGTGGGTGCCGATCCTATCATACGCCTGCCGGGTAATCATATTGAAAGCACCGACGCCCATTCCATGCTTGTGCTGACTGTCAATGTTGGCGCGCCAAGGTCGGATATATAAAGCTAAGGCAAAGAAGAAATATTGCACGAACGCACTCAGCCAAAAGCTGTTGACGACGATCTTGGGTGTTAATGTCAGATGGTCGGCTTCGGTTTCCTTCATATAGTGCACCGCGTCGGCAAGAGCGTGCGGCTGAAATAGCACATCCGCATCAGTAAATAAAATAACTTGTCCGCGCGCCTGCAGGAAACCTTGGTACAGCGCGTGGTTTTTGCCAAGCCAGCCAGCGGGGAGTGTTGTAACATGGATGATGGTCAACGGTACCTCTACCTGTCGTTTACCTTGTGACCATTTACGCAGCTCCTCCAGCTTGTGGCCTGTACCGTCCTGTGAACGGTCATTAACCGCTATAATTTCGAATCTTGGATACGTTTGATTAAGCAGATGCTTAACGGTCTCGGTGATCGAGGCCTCTTCTTCCTTGGCAGCTATGATGACAGATACGAGTGGGAGCTCTTTCGCTGTAGTACCGCGTGGCTGCGCCAGGCCTGCGGATGCAAAGGATTCCGTGGAAGCGGAGCCTCCCGGCTTGGGGCTTGCAGGCAGCTGCCGCATCAGCTTGCGTGCCCATAGCGTATCACCAAGCATCACAATCCAGTAACCGAGCGTCAGGATGACCAGCAGCTTGAAAATGAACATGGATGATCCCTCCCATGAAGCGCTTTTTTAGCATTATAGCATTGGCTGCCCGCATTGAACAAATGGATCAGAGCCATCTCGTAATTTTTGTGCTACAATAAATACATTCATGATTGTATAAGAGCAACTGCTAGGAGGAATTTGATGAAAGAGGCATTCCCGATCATACGTAAAAGAATCAAGGGACCGGAGCTTGGCGAATTTATGCTTTCCATACGGAGGAGCGGGGTAAGGACTGAGGATCTGGTGTTTCTATGCATCGGTACTGACCGTTCGACGGGGGATTCGCTCGGTCCATTGGTAGGCACGATGCTGGAGGAGGCGGGCTATACCCAGGTGCTGGGTACCTTGGAATTTCCGCTGGATGCAAGCAATATGGTTCATCGACTGACCAGCCTGCCGCTGATGAAATCTGGTAAATCATTCATCGCTATTGATGCCTGTCTCGGGCAGTCTTCTTCCATAGCCAGCTATCAGGTGTCCAATCAGCCGATGGAGCCTGGCAAGTCCGTGGGGCGGATGCTGCCGCCAGTAGGGAATTATTCGATTGCTGCTATTGTTAATCATAATGAGGGGAATCAATATGCGATATTGCAAGGTACCTCGTTGTATCGGATTATGACAATGGCCAAGGAAATCACAGTAAGCATCATGGACGTATTTCCATTGGAGTCGGCTGCAGGTTTAATATCGGAGGGAGAATTAGGATGAGCATGAGGGAAGGTGGAGGCGGGGGCGGCTGGGAAGGTGGAAGCAAGCAAGCTTTACAAAGCAGAGGTAAAGCTACTTTGAAGGAAGTATCGCTGCGGCGGATTTACGGCTTATTCCGCGGATATCGTGTGCAGCTGGTCATAATTATTTTACTGGCGTTGGGTGCCGCATTAATTGGACTTATTCCGCCCCTTGTGATGAAGGAAATTATTGATACAGCGATACCGCAGGGTGACAAAAGAAAATTGATCGAATTGATCGGATTGATGGTGCTGCTGCCTGTCAGCAGCGGTCTGCTCAGTGTATGGCAAAATCACCAGAACACCAAAGTCGGTCAGGGTGTGATGCGTGATTTAAGACGCTCGTTATTTGCTAATTTACAACGGCAGTCGATGAGCTTCTTCACGGACGCGAAGTCAGGGGAAATTATTCAACGACTAACTGGCGATGTGCTGGCGGTGCAAAATGTAGTGACAACCATCGTAGTATCGGCTGTCACACAGGGTGTTATTGTGATCACGACAATCGTCATTTTATTCGTATTGGATTGGCGGCTGGCGATATTGGCTACAGTCATTTTACCCTTGTTTATATTGCCTGTTCGTAAGGTATCCCAGATTCGCAAGCGGCTGCGGGGCGAAACGCAGCGGGTACGCGGCGAGATGTCATCCCAGCTTGGGGAAATTTTTGGTGTATCCGGTGCATTATTAACAAGGATTTTCCAGCAGGAACGCAAGCAGGAACAGGATTTTGACGTGCTGAACCAGCGGGTTATGGATTTGGAGCTGAAGCTCAATCTGGTCGGTCGTTGGTATGGGATGGTGCTTGGTGTATTGGGACCGCTCGGCACGGCACTGATATATTTGTACGGTGGCTGGAATGTGGTAGAGGGATCGATGACGATAGGCGGTATCGTAGCTTTTGCTGCTTATTTGGGACGATTGTACGGTCCGATTGGCACGCTGCTGAATCTTCAGGTGGAGGTTCAGACGGCACTTGGCGTCTTTCAGCGAATATTCGAATACGAGGATATGGAGCCTGATGTTACAGATTTGACTGGGGCGAAGGCGCTGTCCTCCGTTCAGGGACAGGTTGGATTTCATCATGTTTCGTATGCCTATCAGCCAGGTCAATACGCATTGCAGCAGGTCACCTTTACAGCGCAGCCGGGTGAGGTTGTAGCTATCGTAGGGCCAAGTGGAGCCGGAAAGTCGACATTGATCGGCATGCTGGCCAGGTTGTACGATCCGACTGAAGGGGTTGTAACGATTGATGGTCATAACGCTGCGTCCGTTACATTGGCATCACTGCGCGAGCAGGTAGCCTTCGTTACACAGGAATCGTTCCTGTTCCATGCGTCGGTTCGTGATAATTTGTTGTTTGCCAAGCTTGACGCAACAGATGAAGAGCTGGAGAAGGCCTGTCGGCAAGCTTATATTCATGAGACGATTGCGGCTATGCCAAATGGCTATGATACGATGGTTGGGGAGCGTGGTCATCGGCTGTCAGGTGGAGAAAGGCAGCGTCTGGCTATTGCCAGAGCGATTCTCAAGAACCCGCGCATTCTTGTGCTGGATGAAGCTACCTCGCATCTGGACTCCGAATCGGAGGCTTATGTACAGACGGCGCTGGATTCCTTAATGCACGGACGCACGACGCTCGTAATTGCCCACCGGCTGTCAACGATTTTGGCGGCGGATCGGATCATCGTGCTTGAAGCTGGACGTGTGCTGGAGTCGGGACGCCATGCCGAGCTGCTGGAGCAGGACGGCTTGTACGCGCGGCTGTATCGGACCCAATTCGAAAAGGCAGCAAACGTCTGAACTGGGCAGCGCACGTCTTTAAGGCTGAATGGTTGAAATACCCTGCCAGTACATCCGCCAGACGCTATGCATCCGCTGTTCAAAATGATCAGGCAAATAGTAAAATTGCTGAATAAAAGCACCATCCAGCATGCAATAATAGGAGGCAATCAAATCCGTGATTTGTTCGCTGCGAATGATGCCCTGCCGCATGCCTTCTGCAAAAATATGGGTCAGCGCCGTCGACAGCGTGTTCTCGGATGCAGTAAACCGGGCTCGCAGCTCCTCCTGTAAAGTGATAGGCGGAAAGAGCATAGCTCTTTTTATAAAGGTCATGTTGGTTTCACTTAACAAATAGGTCCGGCATGTATCCTGCCAAATACCAAACAATTGATCGTGGACCGAGTCGTCGCGAATTTCGTTAATAAGGGCTTTGATACGCTGCTGCTGCTCACTCAGCACATCTTCGAACACAGCCCGGAACAAATCATCCTTGCTGGGGAAATGAGCATACAGGGAAGGTGTCTTGATTCCTACCTCTTTGGCAATCTCGGATAAGGGTGCTGCATCATAGCCGTTTTGCGCAAACAAGCGCAGCGCGGCTGTTTTTATTTTACTTGCCGTCATCGGACATCCACCCCTTATAAAGGTAACTAACATGTAGCTTTCCTAATCAACGTTAGGTTACTTTATTTTATTACATATGACCTCGTATTACAATAATTGCGATTTCTTGGTGAAACTGATCGAATCGCTGTTACTCCGATGGGGTAACCTGCTTTGGTTAATTTCATCGACCTGTCGAAAAAGGATGGATTATGTTACCTATCAATAATATAATATTCAGTAGTTATTAGTGGTGGACAACAGATCGCCAATCAGAGAGGACGAACCGCATGCAATGGATTAAGAATGCACGAATAAATAGCAAGCTGCTTTTCATGATCGTACTTCCCATGCTTGGGCTGTTGTACTTCTCTGTCAATACGATTTATGAAAAAGTGAATGAATTGTCCGAGATTAACAAGCTTCAGGTGTTGGTTTCGGCCGAGGTTTCCATGAATGACTTAATTCATGAATTTCAGAAGGAGCGGGGTCTTGTCACCGGATACTACGGGGATAAAACCGTTAACCGTCTCAATATGCTGATAGCACAACGCAAGCCAACGGATGAGAAAATAATCGCGATCCAGCAGCAGCTGCGTGCGACAGATTCGGATATCCTCGGGGAAAAGTTTTATAAGGACTTCTCGGATACGGTAGCGAAGCTTGATAAAATTACGGCTCTTCGCACCCAGATCGATCAGGATAAAATCAAGGATACCGAGGCGCAGGCCTACTACATAGATGTGGTCGGCAGCTTTTTTACAATGATGGAAAATATGAATCAATCTGGCTCGAACAAACAAATTTCCAATATGCTGTCCTCTTATATTCAATTCTCACGCAGCAAGTCTGCGGTCAGCAAGGAGAGGGCGTTGATCTACAGCGCCCTTACAGAAAGAAGCCTTGAGCTCAGTGATGTAACCCAGATCAATTTACTGGAGAACGAGCAGAAGCTTTATTATACGGTGTCCGCGACGTCTGCGACCGCTGATGCACGCAGCTTGTATCAGAACACGATCAAAGGGCCTTCCATTGACGAAGTCAATAGGTATATTCAACAGATCCTGAAGCTGGAGCCAGGTAAGACGCTTAGTATCGACCCTGAGAGATGGTACGCAGTTTCGACGGACCGTATTGATCTGCTCAAGCAGGTCGAGGACGGACTTTCCAAAGAATTGCTGCAAACGATGGAAACGATTCGCAAAAACACGACAAAATCATTAATTAATGCGATTATTTTAAATATCATTATTATCGTTGCCTCCGTTCTGGTCATTGTCGTGATTTCAAGAATGATGGTTAGGCAAATTCGCACTCTCAAGAATTCGACAGAACTCATATTATTGGGTGAGACGGATGTGCATCTTGATGTGAATTCCAAGGATGAATTCGGCGAACTCATGAATGCTTTTAACCAGATGGTACTTAGCTACCGTGAGGTTATTACGCAGGCAGACCGAATTTCTTTGGGCGAATATGAGCAAACGATCGTCCCGCGTTCAGACCGTGACCAGCTGAGCGTAGCCTTGATCAGGATGCTTGCCTCTTTAAAGCATACGACTGAGCAAAATGAACAGCAGTTCTGGCTCAAAACACAGCTAGCCCACATTACAGGGATGGCTCAAGGTGTGATTAGTCTGCAGCAGCTGGTCAATGAGCTTGTTTCGGAAATATCAAAGCTGGTCAAGGCGGGTCAGGGTGTATTTTATGTGAAGGAAACGAATAAAAACGCTCCGTATTACGGCGAATATGTACTGCTTGGCAGCTATGCGCATAAAGAAAGAAAAAACATCTCGAACCGGGTCCAGTCGGGTGAAGGGCTAGTGGGACAAAGCATTCTCGAAAAAAAACCGATCTTGCTAACGGATGTACCCGCTGATTATATCCAGATTAACTCGGGACTTGGGGAGCATAAGCCACTGCAAATTATGGTGCTTCCCATCCTCTTCGAGGATGAAGTGCTGGCGGTAATCGAGCTTGCCTCATTCAGAGCTTTCACCGCTATTGAGCATGACCTGCTGGAGCAGTTGGCTTCATCATTGGGAGTTGTGATTCATAGTGTGAACAGTCGTCAGCGTACCGAGCAGCTGCTGCATGAATCCCAGCTGCTGACCGAAGAGCTTCAAACCCAGCAGGAGGAACTGCGTACTGCTAACGAGGAGCTGGAGGAGCAGACGCGGATGCTCAAGCAATCCGAGGATAAGATGAGGATCCAAAGCGAAGAGCTGCAGGCGATTAATGAGGAATTGGAAGAGAAATCGAATTATCTGGAGCTGCAGAAAGCCGGTATTGAGAAGCAAAATCAATTTATTCAATTATCCAAGCAGGAATTGGAAGAAAAAGCGAAAGAGCTGGAGCTTGCCAGCAAATATAAATCGGAATTTCTCGCCAATATGTCGCATGAGCTGCGCACGCCGCTGAACAGCTTGCTCATTCTGGCCAAATCGTTAGCTGCCAACGATGAGAACAATTTGACCGATGACCAGATTGAGTCAGCCAAGATTATTCACAGCGGAGGCCTGGATCTGTTAAGGCTGATTAATGATATTCTGGATTTGTCCAAGGTGGAGGCGGGCAAATTAGACGTTCAACTGGAAGAAGTCACGATCGATACGGTGCTTCAATCACTGCAAATTCAATTTAATCCTGTAGCCAAAGATAGAGGTTTGCAGTTTGAGCTGATTCGTGAGCGCAACGTTCCGAATAAAATCATTACGGACGGGCAGCGAGCCGAGCAAATTTTGAAAAACCTGCTGTCCAATGCGCTCAAATTCACGTCCTCCGGTTCGGTTACGCTAAAAATCGCACTGGCAGACGCTCAAACTTCCTATCACAACGGTGATTTGTCCGCCAATGGAGCTCTTGCCTTATCGGTCACAGACACCGGGATCGGAATTCCTGCCAATAAGCAAAAAGCGATATTCGAGGCGTTCCAGCAGGCCGATGGCACAACGAGCCGCAAATATGGGGGAACGGGCCTCGGGTTAACGATATCCAGAGAACTTGCCAAGCTACTGGGCGGCGAGATTCATATGCAGAGTAAGGAAGGCAAGGGAAGCACCTTCACCTTGTATCTGCCATTGAGTGGGGTGGTTATACCAAGCGTGGAGGTTTTGGAAACGCGCAGCCAGCCTGCCATCCGAAGTGGGGTACCAGAGTCCGAGCTGCCAAGCAGTGAGACGGAGGCAGCCAGTGCACTTGAGGATGATTTTGTGCCGCAAATCAAAGTGTTTTTGCCTGATGACCGCGAGCTGCTGCAAATTCCGGTTCAGGAAAAAACGATTTTGATCGTTGAGGATGACCGTCAGTTTGCGAAAATCATGATGGAGATGTCACGAAAAAAAGGCTTTAAATGTTTGGCGGCAGGTGATGGCTTCAGTGCCCTGCAAATTGCCAAGCAGTATATCCCAAGCGCGATTCTGCTTGATCTGGGCCTGCCCGATATGGATGGACTTAAAGTATTGGACCATTTGAAATATCACAATGAAACCCGCCATATTCCGGTTCACATTATTTCGGGAAGAGATAAAAACTCGGATTCCTTGCAGCGTGGAGCCATCGGTTTTCTGTCCAAGCCTTTGGATTCGAACGACTTTGATACTGTATTTGCCAAAATTGAAAATGTGCTGCACGAACGTATTCAGCAGGTGCTGGTCGTTGAGGATGACTACAACAATCAAAAGGCAATCCGTGAGCTGTTGAAGCATAAGAAGGTCGAAATTCATAGTGTGTATACCGGCAAGGAAGGTCTGGAGCGGATGCGTGCCGAGACTTTTGACTGTGTGATTCTGGACCTGACGCTGCCGGATATGACGGGCTTTGAGATGCTGCAGGAGCTGGTCAAGGATATGGAGAACCCGGTGCCTCCGATCATTATCAACACAGGTAAAGAGCTCAGCCAGGAGGAATTTAAGGAGCTTAATCGCTTTACGGACAGCATTGTCATTAAAGGCGTTAATTCTTCCGACCGTTTATTGGACGAGGTATCGTTATTCCTGCATAGCATCCATAAGCTGCTGCCTCCAGAACAGAAGGAAATGATTCGGATGGTGCGTGACTCCGATGAGACGCTGAAAGGGCGTAAAGTGCTGCTTGTGGATGATGATCTTCGGAACACATTCGCTTTGTCCAAGATTTTGAAGAAACACGGGCTGGAAGTGATCATGGCCGATAACGGCAAGCTGGCTTTGGACAAGCTGGACAGCGAGAATGACATAGAGCTCGTCATTATGGATATTATGATGCCCGTGATGGACGGCTATGAGGCGATCAGCCGAATACGTGAAATGCCGAAGTTTCAATCGCTCCCCATCATTGCGCTGACCGCCAAGGCGATGACGGGGGATCGGGAAAAATGTATAGAAAGGGGAGCCAACGATTATATGACCAAGCCTGTGGATACCGACAAATTACTGTCATTAATCAGAGTATGGCTCTTTCAATAACCATGAGCGATAAAATATCGGAAAAGATTGAGATCGATCTTCTCCTGGATGCGATCTTTCTGCGGCACGGGTATGATTTTCGCAATTATGCCCGTTCTTCCTTGATGAGAAGATTGCACTATATCAAACAAAAAAATAGCCTGCATTACATTTCCGATATGATTCCGAAGGTGCTGTATGATGAAGCTTTTACCAACCAACTGCTGTTGGATTTATCGGTGACCGTTACGGAAATGTTCAGGGACCCGGAGTTTTTTGCGGAGCTGCGCAAGCAGGTGATCCCTTTATTGATGACGTACCCTTTTGTAAAAATTTGGCATGCAGGCTGTGCAACAGGTGAAGAAGTGTATTCGATGGCGATCCTGTTAGAGGAAGAAGGCTTCTATGATCGTGTTCAGATCTACGCAACCGATATTAATCAGGAGTCGCTGCACATTGCCCAGGAAGGTATTTATTCGCTGGAGAACATTCGTAAGTTTACTTCAAATTATCAAAAAGGCGGAGGCAAGTCCTCCTTTTCAGATTACTACCATGCCAAATATCAGATGGGTAAAATCAACGAGGATTTAAAAAGGAATATTGTGTTCTCCCAGCACAACTTGGCTACGGATCAAGCCTTTGGCGAGATGCATTTGATCGTTTGCCGCAATGTGCTGATCTATTTTGATAAGCAGCTGCAAAATCAGGTTCTTCGTCTTTTTAACAGCAGTCTCGTTTCTCGCGGATTTTTATGTATCGGCAGCAAGGAATCGATCGAATTTTCAGATATTCATTCAGATTTTGAGTCGCTTTCAAGCAAGTGGAGAATTTTTCGAAAGCAATTACCTAAGTAGCTTGATCAGACACCTGGAAAGGAAGTCACAAGGTTATGAATCAATTGGAAGCAGTCGTTGTTGGTGTTTCTGCAGGGGGACTTAAGGCTTTGGTAACCATACTGGCTTATCTCCCGGCGGATTATCACCTCCCCGTCATCATTGTTCAGCATCTGCTAGAGGGCAGCGACAGCTTTCTTGTCGATTATTTGAATGAACAGGTTAGTATCAGTGTCAAAGAAGCAGTAGATAAAGAAACGATCCGTCCCGGTTATGTTTATGTGGCCCCACCCAGCTATCACCTGCTGATTGAGGATGAACGCATGTTTAGTCTTTCGATTGACCCCAAGGTAAATTATTCCCGTCCATCGATTGATGTGCTATTTGAGAGTGCCGCATTTGTTTTTCAAGAAAAGTGTCTCGGCATCGTTCTAACGGGAGCTAATCGCGATGGCAGTGAGGGGCTGCGTAACATTAAGAAGAATGGTGGCCAGGCGATCATACAGGACCCGGCAAACGCGGAGTACAATATTATGCCGCTCGCGGCAATGAGTGTGGTCAAGGCCGATCATATTTTAACATTAGACGAAATTGGAAAATATTTGCTGGAGCTGCAGCCTTCCAACCGATGATTCATAATGAATACAATGAGGAGGAGCCTATGAACAGTCGAAATGATAAAAGCCAAACATTAAAAATATTGGTAGTCGATGACCGTAAGGAAAATTTAATTGCGATGCAAAAAATATTACGCGTGCTGGATTGTGAGATCTTCATCGTTGAATCCGGCAATGAGGCATTATCGTTTACGCTCAGGCATGATTTTGCGCTTATTTTATTGGATGTCAATATGCCGGAGATGGATGGATTCGAGCTCGCAGAGCTGCTGCGCAGCAACGATGAGACGAGCCAGATTCCGATTATTTTTGTAACGGCCAGCGATACGGAGGACCAAAGTGTATTCAAAGGCTACGAGAGCGGCGCCGTCGATTATTTGTTTAAGCCGGTTAATCCGGATATTTTGTTAAGCAAAGTAAGAGTATTCCTGGAATTGAATCTGAGGAAGATCGAGCTGGAATCGATGCAAACCGAACTGAAACGAAGCAATGAAAGCTTGATGGAATTTGCCCAGGTCGTTTCCCACGATCTCAAAAATCCATTGAATGTCATTACGGGTCTCAGTGAGCTTCTACTCGCCCGACACAGCTCGGAATTGGGTATGAAGGGACAGGGGTACATTTCGAAAATTTCCGTGACAGCAGAGCGGATGACGCATCTGATTACGGACTTGCTGTCCTATGCACAGTTGAATGCCAATGCATCTTCTTATACCGAAGTGGATCTTAATGAGGTTATCAACCTCGTGATTACGGATTTATCCAGTACGATTGAACACAATAAAGGTCAGGTCATCGTCAAGGACAGATTGCCGATCATTCAAGCGGATGCGACACAAATGTATCAGTTATTTCAAAATATTATAGGTAATGGGATTAAATACCATAGGACTGAAGTCGCGCCGATTATCCAGATCTCGCTGGTACACAACGAAGCGGATGGCGCTTTTGCGGTGTTGATCGAGGATAATGGTATAGGGATGAGAAGCGAGGATATTCCCCACATTTTCACCGCCTTCAAAAGGCTCGATAACGCCAAAGGCTATGAAGGCAATGGAATTGGGATGGCCACCGTCAAAAAAATTATTGATCGGCATCAAGGCTCGATAAAAGTCACAAGTGAACTTGGGCAGGGTACCGCATTTGTGATTAAAATGTATGAATCGCAGGAAGAGATGTAGAACAGCATAATCTCGCAGGCGTGTTCCGCACTTGCAGCAGCGACTTATTAAACGGACTTATATACATAGGAAATAGACGCAGATTACCTGACGGGTAGCCTGCTTTTTTTGCGTTGATTCAGTTTTTATTGTGAGCAGAACGTTTAGGTATAAATAATAAATCCGTTGTTCTCACTCTCCCTTTACAATAAACTGGTTTCAACAAGGTATGAACCTTTTAAGACGATTCCTTTATCTGTTATAAAGAAAGGTTGTGGTTTCATTTGAATTTGGAGACATTCCCGTTATTGGAGACTGAACGCTTTGTATTGCGTCAAATGACGCTTGAAGATGCACCTACCGTATTTGAAATATTTTCGGATGGTGATGTTACAAAAGATATGGGGGAGGATCCGTTCACCAGTATTCAGCAGGCAGAAGGTTTAATAACGTTTATGAACAACCTGTTTATTCAATATAAAGCCTTCAGATGGGGAATTATATTAAAGGAGAATAATACTCTTGTAGACGGAAATTTTAAATAGCGTCATTGCTTTTGGTTTTGAAACGATGGAATTCAATCGGATAGAAGCATTTACCAACCTGGATGCTGAACCATCGATGATGTTGTTAAAAAAGCTTGGTTTTAACGAGGACGGCATTTTACGTGGATATGCTTCCTTTCATGGAGAATACGTTGATCAACGCTGTTACTCTCTATTACAACGAGAATGGTTATCATGATTTTAAGGCGGAAATTACAGTACCGTGGGGAGACACACAAATAAAAATAAACAACCACACCTCGCCTCAGCGACATGTGGTTATTTTCATTGTTAATATAATTGAGTCATCAATTCATAATCCCACCAATATTTGGATGAATTCGTCGTTATGTTGGTAAGGCGGTTTGTCATCCCGTCCATCAGATATAGGTTACGGCTTGCGTCAACATAATAATCACCGGGCAAATAAGGGTACAGCTTGGCTGCAGGTTTATTTCCATCTAACGCATAGATGCCGTCCGTTTCCTTGATTTGTTGGGGCGGTAATAAGTCGCTGTAAGCTCTAACTATTAAAGCACCCTGATCAACATACAGTAGATCAAGGTTATCGGCCTGAGTCTGATTGTTCATGGATGTCGTTGTACCGTCAGAAGAAACATGCAGAACCTGGCCGCGAAGTCTGGCAGTACGAGCAGACATGGAGGAGGGAGCTTGGCTAATGAACCAACTGGAGCCGTCCTTATTGGGTATCACGTAATTCGGTCTTTGATTGAATTCGGGAACCGGTACCGCTCGTCCGTCTTTTACAATAAACGTAAAGCTGTCTTGTGGGGTGTAAATATCTCGATCCGCGTAATAAACAGTGAGATGCACAAAACTGATTTCATTGTTTACAGGTAGGACTATACTTTCAAACGAATGGACCTTGTTGCGCAAGGCAATAGGCATTACGTTCGATTGTTGCTTATTTTCCTGTGTATTCGCCTTATTGGATGAGAATGACAGCAATTCGAGCTGTTTATATATAATCGTCTGGTCTTTCAATTCAACTTTTTCGTTGTTATTTTCAAAATTGGCAGCCTGATAAGGTTGAAAGCGGTCCTTTTCATGCTTAGCGATCTTATCAGCGGCATCCTTAGCAAGTCGGACTGGTGTCCCTTCCAGCGATTTATTTATTTGATATATATCATTTTGGTTGCCGTACGCATAGAGGAAATCACCCTCATCATAAAACAGATGGTAAAGCACTTTATGCTGAATGGTCGCTAATTTGAACCCTGCTTTATTATCCCAGCTCGTAGCCCATTCAAATTCATCGTGGGTAAAGCGCCAGGTCATAGGGAAATAAGTGATATCGCGGAACTGCAAAATCGGATATGGCTCATTGGTATTATCGATATTTTTCCAGTTGACGTTGATCGGATAGTCAGCAACTGTTGCCGTGTAAACCTGGCTCGGATCATTGTTAAAGCCCAAACTTTGCTGTGGCTTTTGCCGGAACTGGTTGTTTCGCAATATACTCAGTCCGCTTTCCTGATCCCAGTTCACGGACAAGCTTAAGGCACGGCTGTAATCCCATGTCATAGGAAAATAAGTAATATCGTTATAAACGAGCAAAGGATATTTTTGGTGCTCATTTTCAATCAGGACACCATTGAGCTCAACGTTAAATGTAGGCATATGTACGTTCACTTGTTTGGGAGCTGCGGATGCTTGATCAGTTGCAAGGTTAATGGATACAAATAAAAGCGCGAGGCCAACAACACATTTAATAAGACGATTGGGGAAGGGCATGAGGGTTCTCCTTTATAGGCAATTTTACAATTAGACGTGAGGGTTATGGAAAAAGTTTCTAACTCAAGAAGATAATGATTTACCATACAATAGATTAATAAATCTGAAGAACATGATAAGGCTTCTCGATCAAGTAATAAATATAATTTATATAAATAATCGCGTTTATAGAGATATTGAATCGAACTACTTTACGGTTGAAAGCATATTTACTACGAGTGTAAGGGAGGGGAGGAAATATCTTTGAGGAAAGAGATGTATGAGGAGCATGCCCCAAATGTATACGGAATTGCACTTATGATGACGAAATCAAGGGCACTAGCCGATGATATCGCGCAGGAAGCGTTCCTTCGTGCCTTTCACAAATATCATTTGTACGATCCATCGAAACCATTGCGACAATGGTTATTCAAAATCACGTTAATTGATTATCAGGGAAAAGACGAGAGGTCATCATTATGCACTATTATACCGGACTGTCTCTGCGAGAAACCGCGGCTGTGCTCGGAATCCAGGAAGAGACATGCAAATCCAGGCTTCATGCCGCTTTGAAACAATTGAGAACGGACAGCAAGGAACATCATCATCTACCACCTGAAGTAGCCGATGCTGTTCAGAACCGCATGAGCCATCTTAGAGCCTCCAGCTCTTTTGAGACTTTGTGTCGGCGATACAAGAAGTACGCTCCCCATGATCCGAGGGGTCATCAGCCTGATTTCAAGCATGTACGCAGATAATGGCTTTTGGTTGCCAACATCTTGATTTTATGTACGGTTATCGTTAACGGAGCGTGGCTCCTCCCTCCATCAGTTGGTGCCGCTCTTCAAAAGTCGAAATTTATAGAGCTGCTGTATAAGAATTCTGCGTGTAGCGAGGGACAAGTACGCCTACAGCGTGCAGTTTCCAAGCCTGGAGTTAGGGTCCTTCGAAGAGTACGTAAAAGAGCCGCCGAAGCCGCTGGAAGTCATGATTCCGCTGGACTGGGATCATCCGAAGACACCAACAAGTGCATAAACGTCTAAATTGAGAAGAGGCTGCCCATGGGTCGTCTGTTCATTTTGTTAGTGGTGTATAAAAACTCCGGCTCTACGCACACTGAGTGAAAGAAGTTTTGGTTAGGGGGATCTTATTTGGGTACTATAGGCAATAAATTATCTATAGCAGCCTTGGGTGGCGTCAATGAAATTGGCAAAAATATGTATCTCATTCAATTCGAAGATGATATCGTGATCATCGACTGCGGCTCCAAGTTTCCTGATGAAAGCCTATTAGGGATAGATTTGATCATTCCAGATATTTCCTATTTGTTGGAAAACAAAGATAAAGTGCGGGCTTTGATTATTACTCATGGACACGAAGATCATATCGGCGGCGTCCCCTATATATTGAAGCAATTGAATATGCCGATTTATGCAACACGGCTAACGCTTGGATTAATTCAAAATAAATTAAAAGAGGCCGGACTGCTCGCTGAGGCTGAGCTGATCCAGATCCATTCTGATTCCAGGGTTGAACTAGGTTCGATGTCTGCTACCTTTTTTAAAACCAATCACAGTATTCCTGACTGTCTGGGCGTAGTATTTCATACACCTGAAGGTACGGTTGTACATACAGGAGATTTTAAATTCGATTTGACGCCAGTCAACGAGCAGTATCCGGACTTTCACCAGATGGCACAAATCGGCAAAAATGGCGTATTAGCTTTATTATCGGAGAGCACCAATGCGGAGCGTCCTGGATTTACCCCTTCGGAAAGAATTGTAGGTGAGCACATCGAAGAAGCCTTCAAAAGGGCTACGCAAAAAGTGTTTCTCTCGACCTTCGCATCCAACGTACATCGACTGCAGCAGGTGGTAGATGCGGCTTTGGTAACGAATCGAAAGCTGGCCTTGCTCGGTCGAAGTATGATCAATGTAGTCAATATTGCTTCGGAGCTCGGTTATATCAATATTCCTGAAGGCATGCTGATCGAAGCGGCTGATATTAATAAAATGGCTTCTGATCGAATCGCTATCCTGTGTACCGGAAGCCAGGGTGAGCCTATGGCTGCTTTATCCCGGTTGGCCAGCTCCAACTATCGACATGCTGAAATCGTAGCCGGAGACACTGTCATACTAGCCGCGACACCCATACCTGGAAATGAACGAAATGTTGCACGAATCGTAGATAATTTATTTCGTATCGGAGCTAAAGTGATCTATGGCTCGGGAACGGTAACGGGGATGCATGTATCTGGCCATGCCAGCCAGGAGGAGCTCAAATTAATGCTGACTTTGATGAAACCCCGATATTTTATTCCCATTCATGGCGAATTCCGTATGCTTCATCAGCATAAATGGCTGGCTGAATCTGTTGGGGTGGACAAGGACAATATCTTTATCATTGATAACGGTGAAGTCGTGGACATTGAGAATCAAGTAGCCCGCCAAACTCGAAAAATACCATCAGGCAATACCCTTGTAGATGGCTGGGGCATCGGTGATGTCGGAAATATCGTATTGCGCGACCGCAAGCATCTATCGGAGGATGGAATACTTGTTGTCGTGGTTACACTTAGCAAAATGGACGGTAAAATTTTATCCGGGCCCGATATCATTTCCCGCGGCTTCGTCTATGTTCGTGAGTCCGAGGATTTGATGGAGGAAGCCAGTGCTATTGTAAAAAACACAATAAACCAATTGCAGGCGCAACATATGAATCAATGGAATTCACTTAAAGTCAATGTGAAGGCCGTGCTAGGACGCTTTTTATATGAGCAGACAGGAAGGCGGCCCGTCATTCTGCCGATCATTATGGAGATTTGAAAGAACGGTGAATAGGTGCCGCTGCGCTCATTTCCCAGGTAGGGTAAGACTGTCTACAAGAAAAAGAACATCCCATTCCACTGTGTGGTTTGGGATGTTTGCTTATGGAGTCAATTCCAACACGGTTACCCTGTATTCGGTCACGGGAGCTGGTGTCTTCTTTACTTCCTCACTGCCTGTGTAAATGCCAGTAATCGTCGTGAGCCCCTTCTTGAAGCGAACATTTCCGGTCAACAGCACATAGCCGTTATTAAGTTGAATCATTGCATGGTTATCATCAACAGAGGTGATCGTGCCCTGAAAACGGATTTTTTCGTTCTTATGGCTTATCATCTCCGTCAATGGAATATCCAGTGGAGCTCCACCCAGCTTCGTATCGATCATCGTTTTGACAAAGGCATAGCGGCCATTACGATACTCGTAAACGGCTTTCTGTCCGGCACCATCACCTGTCGGGTTATCGAATAAGAGTGCTCCTGTGGGATCGTAATCGATTTTATCAGCTTCTACATCGAGAACTTTAAAAAGCTCAGGTGTATTGACCTCATAGGCAAGATAACGGACCTTGCGGGTTTTGGAGGCGGCTTCGATCAGCAAAGAAGGGATCTCCTTTTTTTTTCCAATCTGGTCTGACCATTGGATTGATTTTACTGTGACACCTTGATCGATGGCGGTCCGTGACATTTCGATCTTCTGATCAGGGAGCAGACGGGCCAGCACAAGGGTTTTATTATCGAGCACACCTGCAGCGGTTAGCTTGGCTCCTGCTTGCCCCTTGTTACTGATCACATTGGTAAAGGTAAGCTCAGTACCTGCCGCCTTGCGCAGCAACTGCTGCGGATCGGCTTCGAGCCAGCGCTGCTCGAGTTCATTTATTTCCTTATTCGTGTCCTTGTATTCGTTCAATACCTTATATAGAGCTACGGCATCCGCGAACTTTTGGGTGGTTGCGAGCTGTTCAGCACGCTCGTATTGCTTGCGGATCGTCGTTTGAATGTAGGTATTTATTTTAGATGAAGGACCTCCCAGCTCGCTGGACGTCTGGAATAGCAGGGCGGCTGCAATAAAGCCTTTTAAATCATTTTTTTCCAGCTTGGTCAGCGTCGCTTGTGCATAGCTCTCCAGCTTCGGCTGCAGCCAGGCGGCCTCAACGTGGTTAGCGTCATAGAACTTGCGGATACCCGCAACCTCCTTTAACACTTCTCCGATTGTTTTGGTTTTGCTGCTTGTATCCAATCGGGCTTGATCGTAGCGCTCCAGCAGCTTATTCAGCTCCAGCTTTTTGGTATTTTCATCTTTATAGTAAGCGGCAGGCAGCTGCAGCAAATAAGCAATATTATTATCTCCATTAAAAGTCTTCTTGCTGATATCGTTCTCCAGACTTTTGACCAGCAGCTGCTTGGCGTATGCGAACGCATTGTTAAAACGTTCCTCCATTTGCTCGGAGGCCGACATTTCGGCAAAACGTTTTTGCGAGGCTTCATCTTGCGCAGCGATCTCTGTGGCCTTAGTCTGATACGTGTTGTAGGTTTTCAGCAGCAGGGTGATATCGTTCACATTCTCGGCCGCCTTCAGGTCCGCGGAAAGGGAAGTGAACCAGCTCTTAAGTGCAGCAGCGGGATTCAAGGAAGCCAGTGCCGCGGCGGTTTCCTTCTCCTTATAGTCAATGATGCGAATTTGTTGGGCCTTGGAGTAGGCTTGCTGAGCCTCAAGCTCGTTTCCTGCAGCCTGCAGTTCCACACCCTTGGCGTACAGATCTGTCTTTTGCCAGCTGATGTAGCCTTTATACCCAGCCACGCACAACACTGCCGCCAGTACAATAGCAGCCGCATTGCGAGAGTATTTCGAGCGTTTATACATGAAAGATGCCAATGGGCCATCCTCCTTTCTTGATGTTTTTAGTGCGGTGAGTATGACGCTATGCTATCCCCAGAACATCAGGGTCGCTCCGATGCTTATTCACTATATTTTTAAATGATTCCCTGAAGCTCTGTATCAGTTTCGTACTTTTGCTTCAGAAGATCTGTAAGTCTTGGGTACAGCTGTGGGTAATCCTCCGGGCCTTCAGCGACCAAATGACACAGTCGAATCAAACGTTCACGAGGAAGTTCCTCGATAAAATCGGCGATTTGATCCTGGTATTGGAGCACATAAGCCTTTACACGCAGTGCGGCTGTAAATACGAGCGCGAGCGCAATATGCCCACCCGGCAGGGCTTCAATTTCTGTGCGATAACGAATGGTATAATCGATAGCATCCCGTTTGACTAGCTCAGGGTTTACCTTGCTCACCTCAAACAAATACAGTACAAAATCAATATCGAAGGCTTCGGGCAGCAGCGTGCTGAGCTCGAGGTCCATATCCTTACGCAGATTAAAATGATTCAGACAGATGATCTTGAGAATTTTCACTTGATTGCCGGTAAATAAATAACCAATTTCCCGCAGCTTTTCATATGCCAGTTTATAATCCTCGGCCTTCAAATCTGCCGCCGCATCCTCGGTATCCAGCAGCAATCCTTCGCGAATCGTACGATTTTCACTCTGCAGCAGCTCGTTGAGCAAGCTTTTCTCCAGATAGGGCGTATATTTTTTGCGCAGCAGGAGATACAGCACAATAAGCGCTATTCCTGCCAGCAGCGAAATCAGCATTTCCATCAGGTTTTTGCTCAGCACTATAGCTGCAAGGGCTCCCGTACCGACAATCAATACGTCTCTTTGGGCATGGCGTTTCATAATCGTCTGCAGTAAAGGCAATAGCGGAGTGAATTTTCCTTCAGCCCCACAATACAGACATGTATCGTCCCACAATGAAGAGTAGCTGCCGCAACCTTTGCATTGCTTCAAACGTTCATAGGTATGGCTGGTTCGACGACTGGGTCGAAAATGGGCAGCGATTTTATTTTTCATGAGCATCACCGTGGTTTAGTTGACTTTTGAAATCGGCATCAATGCGGCCCAGAGAAAGCTCATTTCGTTTGCTTTTATGAAACTGGGTCCACCTGAACAGAATGAAAATAATGGCTAGCGCCAGCAAGGTATAGGTTAGCATCCAATGCACCTCCAATGTATCGACCACAAGGCTCAGGCTGAAACGCTCGGCGTATTTGGACTTGTCCGACTGCGCTCATTTCCTCTTCGAGATGTGGGCTGTAAGTAACCTTAAGAATATCATAAGAAATGGGACAGTGGAATTTTATGCTCTAAAAGATTAAGATGGTGAGTAGATAGTCTATTCGTATATGAATGTTTTGGAGGATTAACGACGTGAAGAATAATAGTACACTTATAAGGATCGCAGCCGCCATGCTTGCGTTGGTGCTGGCTTTTCCGCTCTATACGCTGGCAGCGGGCAGCGACACGAAGATCGATGCTGTGCTTTCGGTGGATGTCAGTACCTCCATGAACGAAAGCGATGTGAACAAGGTAAGCAATGAAGCGATGAAAATGTTTATCGATATGGCTTCTGTCCAAGGTGACAAGATCGGTGTGGTGGCGTATACGGATCAAATTTTGCGGGAAAAGGCGCTGCTGAAGATAGGCAGTGCAGCCGACAAGCAGAGCTTGAAAACGTTCATCGATCAGCTGACGAGAGGGCCTTATACCGATATAGCTGTTGGAGTCAATGAAGCTGTAAAAATCCTTGAATCCGGGGGCAGTGAGCCTGGGCATGTTCCGTTGATCGTTCTGCTGACCGATGGCAATAATTCACTGAATGCCGGTAAAAGCCAGCAGCAGTCCGATCAGGTGCTGGATGAGGCCGTGAAGAAAGCCAAGGATAAGGGCATTCCGATCTACACGATTGGCTTGAATGCGGACGGAACCTTGAACAAGGATGTTCTGGAGCGGATTTCGACAGAAACAGGCGGCAAGCTGTTCATTACCTCGACAGCCGACAAGCTGCCGCAAATATTAAGCGAAATTTATGCGAGCCACCTGAAGCTTAAGGTTGTACCGCTCGCAGGCATTACGGCGAATGGCCAGTTCCAGGATGTGACAATTAACATTCCCAATGCGAGCGTGCTGGAAGCGAACATTTCAATGATGTCGTCCAAGCCGGTGGAAGCGAAGCTGATCAACCCTGCGGGCCAACAGCAAACGATCCCTTCCGACAAAATTATTTATACGGCTTCCTCCGCTTATACGCTAATTAAGCTGATAAGTCCGGTCCAAGGCGATTGGAAGCTGCAAATTAAAGGCGTACCGAAAGAAAAAATCGACATTAATTTAATTTATAACTACGATGTGCAGGTGTTGATGGAGGTTTTGTCGTCTAATTCTTATAAGCCTGGCGACACAGTGCCGATTAAAGCATTTTTGGAGTCGAATGGTGCCAAGATAACGGATGCCGATTTATACAAAAATCTCAAGGCCGCTCTGGTCATAACCGATCTCGATACGAAAAAAACGTCGGAAATACCACTAACGGCTTCGGTACAAGGTATAGAAGGAACGTTCAAGATTGCTGAGGCGCATGATTATGAAATCAAGGTCAAGGCAGAGGATGCGAGCTTCGTTCGTGAATCGCAGCCAGTAACCGTATCCGCCAAAAAAGCCGGATCACCTGTGCCGCCTCCGACAACTGGCAGCGGTGAAGCGACTGCAGGGAGCAATTCTGCTCTGGTTGGCCCTATAGCCTGGATTGTGGGGATTTTGCTCGTATTGATCGCAGCCGCATGGTTCGTTTTATCCCGATGGAAAAAGGCGAATAAAGGCTTTTACGGACAAATGGTCGTAGAAATCAAGGATGAGGACACCGGAGAGCGAACAACCCCGCAGTACCGCAAGCTGAATGCCTTCAAAGGCAAGGTGGAGCTTCACCAATTGCTGCAGTTGGCGCCGGAATTTGCCGAAACGAAGCAGATCGTGTTTAAGCCGGGTCCTGGCGACACGGTCGTTCTATACAACCAATCCGGTTGTGTTATCGAAAAGGGCGGTCGTTTATTCGACGCAGTTAACGGCAAGGAGCTTAAAAACAACGATCGCATCAAAATTTTATTGCAAAATATGAATAAATCGATCACGGTTGAATTTATCAAATAAAATCCATGTGCAGACGATGAAACAGGATGCGACAATATGTCGCAGCAGGGAGACTAGCCTTCGACAGGTGTCGAAGACATGCTTCCTTAACCTGAACATTCACGATTTGGACAAGGCATCATATAGGAGGCCATCAATATGAAAGCAGTTGTCAGAGAGCATATTCAACAGCTGGATGTGTCATTGGGCGGAGGCATTATCAGCGACAAAATTCGTGTCGATACGATAGACAATCCGATGCTCGTTATTGGGCTTGGCGGTACAGGGATTGACGCGCTGCTGCGTCTGAAATACCAGATCAACCGCAGATTCAAGCTGCCTGAGGACCCATTCACGAAGAAGAAAAAGGAGAAGCCGGCCAACGTCGAATTTCTCGCACTGGAAACGAATGAGCATGACCGCAACAAAAAATATAAAGGCATTGGTCTGGATCCGCTGACCGAGTTCGTGCTGCTCTCCAATGCCGAAATCGGCAGCGTCCTGCAAAACCGGAGCATTCTTGAGCCTTACATTCGCGAATGGCTGTCACCCGAGCTGACAATTACAGATGGCATTAATGGTGCATCAGGTGTCAGACAGGCCGGACGTTTGCTCTTGTTTACGAAGATCGTACAGGTTGTGCAAACCATCGAACGGAAAATCAAATCGTTATCTGTCGGCACGAACAAGAAGCTGATGGTATTCGTGCTGACGGGCCTCGCGGGAGGTACAGGCAGCGGTTGCTTCCTCGATATCGCCTATATCGTACGGGGTATCATGGAGCGCGATTACGGTTCCGCAGGGGTAGATAAGGTCAATATACTTGGCTACTTGTTCACGCCTGACGTCAATTTGGCGAACAAAAGCCTGACTGAGCATTCACGCGAATATATTAAAAAGAACGGCTATGCGGCGATGAAGGAACTCGACTACTGGATGAATGTCGATGAGCGTACTGAGCGGTTCAAGCAGCAATATGCGAGCATCCTGAACGTGAATTCGCCGATGCCTCCGTTTAATTTGGCACATCTCATTTCGGCTACAAATCTCGAGGGCAAGCTGCTCGAAAATGCCTACGATTACTGCATGAATGTAACAGCGGAGAATATCACCAACTTTATGGCCAGCGAGGACAAAAGCTCCGGCGAGGAGTTCGCGATCCATGACTATATCAGCAACATCCGCACGAATATTAACCAGATGCCGAAAACGTATGCCGCCAACTATCAGTACAATATTTTGGGTGCGTCCTCTGCGGTGCTGCCAATTGAGGAAATGACGACTTACTTGGCCTATAAGGTGTTCCAGCGGATGGAAAAGATGTTTGACGCCGGACCGACACAGGAAGAAGTGGAAAAGCTGGCGCACAAGCTGGGTATCGATCCTGACTCTGTGCATCGTGAATTCGACAAGCGTGTTCCCGAGCCGATACCGGGCTATCAGAACAGCGAGCGGTTAAGCTATAACAATGTCATCAAGCAGCAGGTCGTCAATATCGATACAGAGCTGGAGCAAAGCTTCCTGTCGCGTGCCCGTGAGGAATATATCAAGAGCCGCAAGCAGCTGCCCGGTCAGATCAAGGAAAACTTCACCGAGCAGATGACGAAAATTTTCGGCAATCCCGAGCAGGGACCGTTTTACGTGTCGCGGATTATTTTGCAGGACAAAGGCTTTTGTCTGCTTAAGCTGATTTCCTCCTATATAGAAGCACTGCATGAAAGCATCTACCGTATCCCGCGTGATGTGGAATCTGCCGAAGAGCAGTCGGTTCAGAAAATGACCGAGGCCCGCAGCGCGTTCATCTCCAAGGACAAGAAGAAGGATGCTTTTATCGAGTCCAAAATCCAGGAATATCTGCTGCACGCTGACCGCGAGCGGATGGAGCAGATGGTCGAATTTTATGAGGATTTATATAAATTGATCAATGATGAAAATTCGCGGATTTATCAGGTGTTTTCCGAGCTGTTGAATGAGCTAAATAAAATATTCGAAAAGAACGGCCGGATTCTGACCAATGGTGAAGAAGCAGTTGATCACAAGGGGAACCGTACCTATTATTGGAACGTTGTTAGCATCCCGGATATTGCCTCGCTTGTTGGTGAAGTGACGAATGAGAAGAACGTCAATGAATTGATCCGTGACTTTACGAGCGAGCTGCTGGACAAATCGAACCAGTGGATCAAAGAGCAGGAAGTGGACGTGATCAGCTCGATATCCGAGTTTTTGACGGATCACTTTGGCGATTTGATCACCAAATCGATGGAGGATTATTTGATCATCAAGTATGGACATGAGGATTCCATTGAAAAGCTTGTTGAGCAGCGGATTGCGAGCCGCCTTTATGAAGAAGCGAAGCCGGTGTTTCATTTGAGCAATAGCTCGGGGCATTTTAATTTCCCTTCTTGGGGTTTTGTTTCGGTACCTTTCAAAGCACCGAGTATTTTCAAAGGTATTCGTAATTTCCAGGATAACGCGATTGCCAATTCACGCTTTACGATCAAGGAAAGTCAGGTGAAAAACCGCATATTCTGGTTGAACACCCAAAATGGGATTCCGTTGTTCCTTTACACGCCAATGAAGGTATACGAGGAAAGCTATGAGCGTACCATTCTTGAGCCGGAGGGTGTCGGCCGCCATTTGGTGCAGACGGATAAGGTCAATTGGACTTACCTGCCATCACCGATTCCGGAGAAATCATGGGGTGACACATATCAGAATGGACGGGTGAAAAGCTACAACGCCGAGGTGCGGTTTTCCTTCGAACGCGCGCTGACACTCCATGTTATCCGGCAAAAAGGAGTCGACAGCGGGACGATTAACCGTTACGAATGTATGTTTACGCAGCCTTTTGACCTGAACCGTTATTTGGAGGCCTACTCGTTACAGCTTGCTGCATCCAGACCGAATCTGGGAGAGCTGCAGCGCTGCGTGGGTGATTTGAAGCAGCTGCTTGAAAATGGCCTTGAAGTTGAACGGACGAAGGATATTTTTGGCAGCGTAAATTCGGATATGGCCAAGGAAAACCTGATCCGTTCTCCTGAGCTGTTGAAGCTGGTTAAGGACGAACTGAGCAAGTACGACCGGATTGCCGAGAAAATTGCCGAGTTCGAAAAGCTGCTGAACGCCCATAAGGACGAGGAAAAGTTCATCACCAATTTCATCGAAGCCATCTATACCTCGACCATTACCAAAAAAGGTGCACTGTACGTCTATGATCACGACGCTGACGAAGATCCATGGGAGCCGTTCATTAATTTGATGAAGGTTAATAAATTTGTCGATTTCGAAATGTACAGCAAACTACGCGAGCTGGACGAGAAACGACAAAATCTGCTGCAGCGCAAAGCGTCCCGACGCAGCCAAAGCCTGACTGCATCCGATGATATCAAGCTGCTGGTCGAAACCTTGCGTCAGATGGCTGAATCGTATCAGGAGTCGAAAAATGCGCTCGACTACGAACGCGCCGAGCTGGCCAACGGCGAAGCGATGTACCAGTTCTATAAGCAGGTGTCGAGCCGAGTGAACGACATCTTGAAGAGTTTAAAGTAAGTCTTTGTAGGGAAAGTGAGAGGGCAGGGCTCGTTGAATATGGATTCATCGTGGCGGTTATTCCGAGAAAGGGATGGTACTCCACCGCTGCCCCACCCCACAAAGTGAAGAATAGCCTTTGAAGCGAATTCCTATTACTTTGTGGGGACCCCGGAAGTTCAAAGTGTTTTTATTATATTTTTTAAAGGTAACAATTTAAACTTCAAAGGCGGCCGTTACACTTTCCATACCATTCCCTTTACCTCCATAACCTCCATGAATCCATATTCACCTGATCAACCCCTCAACAGCCTTCTTTAGTGCGAGGGTAGAAGGGCGACTGTAACCCCGCCTGTAGGGCAGGGGTTAAGCGTCTTATTACTTAAAGATTTAGGAGCTTAGGGAAGCAGGCCCAGTTATTTCTTACACTCTAGCCAAATCGGCAATAATCTCACTAGCATCAGTAATAATCTCAAATTTTCCATACCATCTCAAGTAAGCGGGTCCCGAAGGGACGATAAGCGATTAAACCCCACAACATGCTGGGTTTACAGCAGCATCCAAACCAAGCGTGTCCCGCAGGGACGATAAGCGGCCCGAGAAACAAACCGTAAGCATACGGCAAAGGGAGTCCAGAGGGCAGCGCCCTTTGGGGCCCTCCCTATAGGGAGGGTTTGGGAGGGTAAAAAAAGCCTTATGAAAGGAAGGGAGGTTGAACAATAGTGAATTTACGCGAAAAACTGCTCTCATTCGCGAATGCATATTCCGCGGAAATGGATCATACGGGTATCGATGATGACGAGCTGCGCAGCATCAACCATCCAATTGTTTTTGTATTTCTGGGTGATCAGTCTGTGGAAGCCTTGGAGGCAGTTCATGCCTTAAACAGCACGAAGTGGAATAACTCCGCAGGTGTTGTTTATCTGCATATAGGCACGAAGGCTCCCGCGGCGCGGGATAACGTATATGGCTGGAGCCTACAGACCTCGTCAGAGGACAAGCGCAGTCTCCGTCCTTCGATCCACGAGCAGTTTTATGCTGATGAATCGAAGCTGCTTGAATTGAACGTCACTTTACGCAGGATGAATAGCCGAATCTCTGAGTTTGGACGGATGTACACCCATCTGCAGCGGTTGAACATAGCCGTTGTGACCTGTTTGGACGATCCGTCCAATGTACTGCTTCCGGAAATTTCTGTTTTAATGCAGACCATCTTCGGAGAGCAATTCCGTTCCGTCGCCATTGATCTGTACGGCTTGCTTGAAGAAAAAGCGGTAGGGGAGCAGTTTGCGCTGCAAGCCTCGTTGGGTGTTAGTTTTTTGCGAGAGCTGGATGTGTATCAGAGCAGGGATTACCAGTTTGACGGGATGCTGCAGGTGACGGGTGAGGGTGTTCGTCTGCCTGTTGTTCACTCGCCATCGCCACTGTTCGATGTGGTCTATTTGTTGAGCGATAAGGATGAACGGGGAATATTCGCTGATCATGGGATGCAGGGCAGCTATGAAACGATTTGCAACCTCAACCTGTTGAAAAACCGCAAAACCATGAACGAGCTGGACCCGAAGCATGGTGCGTACAATAATCAGCATTTTAAGCAAAATGCGACCCCGCCGGATGGAGACGGACGCGTTTATGCGTCGGCTGGTTTTTCCAAGGTGAAGCGGCCGAATCCGGCGATAGCGCTGACCGTTCTTTATCATATGTACAGACACCTGCTGGAGCGGATGAAGGAGAATGCGGAGCTGGGCACAGGATTTGTTCAGGAGCTGCTTGACCTGGAGCCGCAGCGGTGGGATCACGATATTCGCTCGTTATTGCCGGATCGTGAGCGAGCCGTAGCCGGAATGTTTGGTCTTTTGCACGATAATGTTTCCTTGTCTGATCTGCAGTCAATGACGCTTCGTCAGGCAGAGTCGGCTTTGTATGGAGGGAACGCACAATTCTTTTTTGATACCAACATTGTCCGAGTGCTGGATAAAGCTTTTGTAGACCGGGATTTTGGCGGAGGGCTGAAGAAAAAACTGGATAACCGGATCATTGAGCACCCGTTGTACGGATTTTACGCTGCTTATCTGTGTTCTGCGGATGGTGGGAGCGGCAATTTGGTCCATGAGCTTCAGGAATACGTGAAGGAGGCTGCCAAGCTTCTGGAGCAAGGACAAGAAGAGCTGGAGCAGCTGTATGCGGATCGTATGGAGGATCAGCCTTTTGCCAAAGTGTCGTTCTGGGGCCGGATTACGAACAAAACCTCGGTCAAAAGCCTCAGTCGTCCTTTGCTCGAATTGATCTATGGGATGAAGCTGGATTTGCTGCTGCAGGAAATGAAGCTGCGGTTATTGAAGCTGTACCTGCATGAGCTTGAGAACCTGCATGAGCGAGCGAAGCCTTTTGTAGCGCGGCTGCATCAAATGGAGAAAACGTTGCAGGATGCAAGCCGGGGCAGTATTTCAATGACCAGTGACTATCTAAGCCGCAACATTAATGAGTATTATAGGCATGGGGTAGAGCAGATTGTAACAGAGTTGGAGAACCGCCGTGGTGCGCAGTTTTATTTTGAGGAGCGGCAAATGGGCAACGTTTCGCAGCTGCTGGTTCAGGGGGAGGACCATCTGCTGGAACGGTTGATTGGGATGGCGCGCCGGGAAGTATTTGTGCAGCCTTTGTTTCAAAAAACATTCGAAGACGAGTTGTTGGAGCGGGCCAACGTAGCTGCCAGCTATGATAACCGAGAGGTGCTCTCCAAAGAAGACCTGTTCCGCGATTTATACAGCACACTCGAAAATGAGGCTGCAATACGCGCTGATGTTTACCATTCGACACATAAACACCGTTACATCGAAAAATATTTTTTTGGTGATTACGAAAGTGAATTTATTCGCTACGCATTTGCTATCGATCAGGGCAGCCGTGCCTATAAGCTGGGTTGTGTCCAGGAAATGAAGCACAGCGGTATTGAAAAGCTTAATATTATGGGCGGCTTCCGGATCGAGGACTTGATGTATTACCGAAATGGCAAACGTTATTACGATACGTATTTGCAGAATGGTTTTGTGTTCCATAGTATGAACATTGTTTGACGGCAATCCCTATCGTATGTACAAAATACAAAACGCTCGTTCAAAGAACCACCAACTTTTGGTATGATAGACTCATCTGCACACGAGCACTACACCAAAAGCCAAGCGTGTTCCAAAGGGGCCAAAGCGTCCCGAGAACACATAGTCAAGCAAACCAGCATCACACCAAAAGTCGAGCTTGTCCCGAAGGGGCCAAAGCGTCCCGAGAACACATAGTCACGCACACGAGCACTACACCAAAAGTCGAGCTTGTCCCGAAGGGGCCAAAGCGTCCCGAGAACACATAGTCACGCACACGAGCACCACACCAAAAGCCAAGCGTGTCCCAAAGGGACGAAAGCGCCCCGAGAACACATAGTCAAGCAAACCAGCACAACACCAAAAGCCAAGCGTGTCCTAAAGGGGCCAAAGCATCCCGAGAACACATAGTCACGCAAACCAGCACCACACCAAAGTCGAGCTTGTCCCGAAGGGGCCAAAGCGTCCCGAGAACACATAGTCACGCACACGAGCACCACACCAAAAGCCAAGCGTGTCCCAAAGGGGCCAAAGCGTCCCGAGAACACATAGTCACGCACACGAGCACCGCACCAAAAGCCAAGCGTGTCCCAAAGGGACGAAAGCGCCCCGAGAACACATAGTCACGCACACGAGCACCACACCAAAAGTCAAGCGTGTCCCAAAGGGACGAAAGCGCCCCGAGAACACATAAGTTTCGCACACAGTAAGGGAGTCCAGAGGGCAGTGCCCTTTGGGGCCCTCCCTTGGGAGGGTTTGGGAGGGAGATTATTTTTTATGCGTAAATGGAACGGACTACTAACCTTATTCAGCTTAATCAGCGGAATTATCGGATTTATAATCGGAGAATACATTCTTGACCGCTGGGATGGAACGATTCACGAAACGTTACTGATGGGCCTGTACTTCGGCCAATTTGCATTGGTGCTAGGTTTGGGCTGCCTGCTGGCCGAGATCATCTCGCCACAGCTGAACGGGAAAAACTGGAGGCTGCGTTATGCAAATGAGGGCTGGAAGTTTCTTGTTCCGGCGACACTAGTACTGTTGTTTGCTGCGGGAGCCCTGTTCCAATGGGGTTATGGTTTACAATTAGGTAACAACGACAAGCCGCAGGATTATGTCCTGCTTATTGATATGTCGGAAAGTATGAAGACCAGTGATCCGCAGAAGCAAAGTATTCAAGCCGCGCAAGCCTTGATCAATAAGATGGACGATGGGAAGCAGGTCGCGGTGTTCACATTTAATGAACAAACCCAATTGATTGCGCCGTTGACCAAGCTTAAGGATCCGGCAGCGAGAGCACAGCTTACAGCGAAGCTGAGCGCGATCGGAGCACCTATAGGCCAAACGGATATAGGAAGAGCGCTGGACACAGCGATGGAGCATCTGAACAAGGAACGAATCGCCAACCGTAAGGCGGCCGTAATCCTGATCTCCGACGGGTACAGCAATATGAATGAGGTCAAGGTTCTCACTCCCTATCAGCAGCAGCGAACCCAGATCCATACCGTGGGGATTGATTCCACACAGGTAGAAGGTAATCAACTGCTGCAGCGTATTGCCGCGCAAACAAACGGCACCTTTCATGATGTGAAGCGAGTGGAAGGCGTCGCCAACGCATTCGATCAAATATACCAAAATGGGCAGCGTTGGCATTTGATGAACGAGCGCGCAGATACAGCGGCAGATGGATATCATGGCTGGCTGCGGATTGTATTGATTCTTATGATAGGCGCTCTGCTTGGCCTGGCACTTGGTATCGTATTTGATAATCGTTTCCTGGCAAAATGCTTTGCCATTGGCGGGGCTTTGGGAGGCCTGATCGCAGGCATCATACTGGAAACCGGATTACAAGGATCCGTTGAACCCTTTATTGTCCGTGCTTTCGCTGATGTGGCGCTTGCTTTGGTGCTCTCCTTATCTACGGTACTGATAGCGGTAGGGGGTCCAGGTGGCTCTGGAACGGGAAGAACTGGATTTCGCAAAACAGCTTTGGAGCAGCCGATTCGTGGCGAACGCCAAGGCGGTGAGACGATACGCAAGCAATTCCGTTAAGCCGCTCATGCGGCGAAGCCGGGTCTTATGCTTGGATTCTTGGTTTTAATGAAGTTATTAAAATGGGGGGCTGATTTCTTTTGCAGTGGGAAGAGCCTGAAATGCAATACCGAATTGTAAAGGCAGCCAGTCAGGCTCTGGACGGGGAAAGTGTTGTCACCTGGCAGTGGCCGAAGCATGTGGAGGCCGTATATGTATACAGCTTCCCGGATGGCACAGAGCAGGAGCCAGAGGGGCTGGAACAGAAGCGGCTGAAGCTGTTCACCCGGGAGGAATATAAAACAAGATCAGGCTATCGTGAGCGCATCGAGCATATTGGTGTGCAGGGCTATCGGATATTTCCTTGCCTGATTCGAGGCGGTCAGCCAATACCATTAAAGCAGATCGATCGTGAGAATTATACACGTGTCAGTGGGGGAAAGGCAAGGCTTCGTTACTCCATTAAATATGGAAATAAATGGTTTAGTAAATATAAATCGGTGCAGATTCAGCTATTTTGTGAAATGGCGGTTCCGCAGAACGCGCTGTGTTATGTGAAGAAGGAAGGGGCGTCTCCTGTGAATAAGGAGGATGGCATTACTTACCCTTTTCTTAATGATTTTGCCGCAGGCAATCATCGGCTTCCTGAGATTGAAATTGGAAAAAATGAGTTTATCCGACTATTTTTTACCGATGGCAAAGCTTTTGGGGAGCTTTATGAGTTAATCGCCGAGTAGCGATTGGCTTAGGATGGCTTGCGAAGCTAGGTTTACTCAATTGAAAATTTTGCAGTCAGGTGAAAAATGAGCGGAGCGTCAAAGTGTTCTGGAGATAGCGAAGCGGTGCCTTTGTTTAAGAATTTCTACAACTAAATGTCTTATATAATAGCGAAATTATTGAACAACAGCAATCGTAGGAATACTTTGGACGCGCAGCGGAACTTATTCACCACACTTCTCATCGAATGCTCACAAAGTATATGTCCCATAAAAAGATTGAAGGAGGGAAGGTCCATGTTGGATTTTTTCAAAAAAATGTTTGATAAAAAGCCGCCTGTCAAGGAACGGCCTCCATATTACAGTATTGTGTGCCCACATTGCTTCAGCAAGTTTGAGCCGGACGAAGTCGTATTCCGTGCGAGTCATGTCAAGGAGCATGATGATGATTTTATGCTGCAGGAGGATCGCAAGCTGGCTGATTGGCGCCGCAAATTCAATCTATCTCAGGTGGATATGGAAGCGATCATTGATCCTCTCACGATTCCCGACGAGAATAAAACCTACATCCAGAACGTGCTGGTAGCCGTGACCGACCGTTATGGTGAAGAAACCAGAAGACGTCTGTGCCCGGACTGCCATAACGAGCTGCCGATTTCGGCCGGCAAGGTTCCGAGTAATATCATCTCGATCGTCGGTGCCTCACAGGTCGGCAAGTCGGTCTATATGACGTCTTTGATCCATACGCTGCAAAATACGACAGCTTCCAACTTTAACGCAGCCTGCATGCCGTTGAGCGCAGAAATCAGCCGCAAGTTCAGACAAAATTACCACGAGCCGATATTCGAGCGCGGCAGCATGCTGCAGTCGACGAACCCCAATGAGCAGCAGGAGCCGTTTATTTTTCAATTTGTATTCAAGGATGAACGGGAAGCGCCACTGACGCTTGTGTTTTTCGATGTGGCTGGAGAGGGTATGGTGGAGCGTGACTACCTGGACATCTACGCGGCGCATGTCAAAAATTCCTCGGGAATTTTGTTCCTGGTCGATCCGCTGCAGATCCGGAGTATTCGCGATAAAGCGCGTATCCATATCGGGGAAGAGGAAGGCGAGTTCGCCAACCGTTATGACGAGCCGCGCGAGGTCGTGATCAGCCTGTTTGAAAATTTTATTGCTCACCAGCATAATAGCAAAACCGATATTCCGACGGCGATTGTCCTGACCAAAAGCGATATGCTAACCCATTTGATGGAAGAGGACAGTGAATACATCAGGCCGAACAGCAATGTTTTCCGTAATGTCGTGCACAAGGGATTTTTGAACAAGACAGAATTCGACAATATTAACGGGGAAATCAGTCGTTTTATCGAAAAGGTAGATAGGCCGTTTAAGGATGCGATTGATGTGTATTTCAAAAACACGGCTTTTTTCGCGGTGTCGGCATTAGGCGCAAATCCGGTTAAAAGCCAAATTACCGGGGTGATTAATCCGATTCGGGTGGATGAGCCTTTTATATGGCTTTTGTACCAGCTTGATTATGTGGCTAGGAGAGATGCAACGTGATAGAGTCGCGTAAACCGATACAGCAGCAATATTTTACACGGGATCGCGAAGGGGTTTTCCGAACGAATGAGGGCTTCGACACGGTAGCGAAATCGGATGGACTGGATTCTGCATTTATCAAAACAACGTTGAATCCCTTCTGCGTCTATAAATCACCCAAGGAGCTGACGGGAAGGAACGAGGAGAACGTTGCTCTGTACCCGGAATCTCTTGTCGTCTTTCACGCCGATAATGGGGATATGGTTTTAAGCCGCAGCTGTTATGTAGGGGCTGATTTTACAGGGCAGCGCAGCGCATCGTTCACGCATCAATTCGTGGTGCCGAAGGAACGCAAGGAAGCTTTCCTGCGCGAGCCGGAGCGAATTTTGCAAATTGACAGCTTTCAAAGCGCTTATGATATCCGGGAGGGCAAGGTGCTTCCGGAGCTTGATGATATCGGGTACAACAAAGCTGTCCGCAGCCGCAGCATTGATCGAACGGAGCTGCTGCTGTCCCGGCTAGGGATTGATCAAATTCGTTACCAGCAGCTCGTATACGCCGTGATGGCATCTGTAGCCAACAAGAAAAAGAACTATATCGTGCTGGATACGGATGTTACCGATAGCGCCGAGCTCGCCAAGGATTTGCTGGATTTGATCTACCGAAGCATTCCTTATTCAACACGCCGTCATCTGGGCTTTATGACCTTCAGCAGCGAGCCGGAGGGCAAGCAGGGCTTACATATTGTTTTTGTGGAAAAGGGCGGTATTCGCCAGCCGGACCGTAATGTAGAGCGAGAGCACTTATTTGATTTTTCCAATCAGCGATTCATTAACAACGAGCTTCCGGCGCAGGAGCATCTCCTTCTGGATACGATCTGGAAGCAGCGGCATACATTGGATCAGCTTGATCCTTTATTTGAATTCATTGATGAAGCACTACAGGGAATAAATAATCAAGCGGCGGTAAAGGTGCAGACATATGATGACCTGCACACCTTGTATGAAATCGAACAGGGCAATGAGGCATTGTACGAGGCCAATCGTGACGCTGCGCTGCAAGGAATTATTTCCTATGTGAATGCGGAGACCGTGGGCAGCAAGGTAAGACTGAACCAGCTGTTTGTCTCGCTGCTGCGCAGAGACCTGATGAACGGAGAGTTTCTGCCATCATCGGATTATGTCAAATTCCTGCTTCAGTATTATGCATTTGCCGATGAGGGCGTCAAATCCCTGCTGAATTCCTGCTTCATTATCTTTATTAGCCGGGCCGCCAATCGTTCTGAAGAAGGCATGAGCGAAGCCGCGCAAATCTTTGATCAACTGCTGGGTCGGGATTCATTGTTTGATTCGGTGATGAGTGGCTTATACACCCAGCAGGCCGGAACGGCGGAGCGTTATGTTGCTTACCGTATGGCGAAGGCAGTAACGGTCAACACAATTATGGAAGAAATCCGCTTCTGGGTACAGCATGGTGAAAGCATCGTGCAGCAGCGTTTTTTTGCCAATGAGGTACTGAAAAAGGTGAAAAAGCTGCTGCAAACGGATTCCGTTCATAAGCGGCTGGAAGCAGCCAATGTCTTGTATCGGTATTTTGATGAACTGCCTGAGCGATCCGGCCAGCAGCAGTATGAGGATTTTTGCGGCCAGCTGAAGCTTGAGATTCGCCTCGATCTGCTGGATACTCTGCAGCCGGGCAATCTGGAATTCGAGGATATCGTACAGTTGGGCTTTATGCTGGAAAAGGTCGACCAGGAGCTGAACAGTCATCTGGACAAACGTCAGAAGCAGACGATTCACCTGCTCAGTACGATCTACAAGGTGCTGCTGATGTCCAAAAGAGAGGACTCCGAGCTTGTGAAAGCCATCGACAGGCTGGATACGCTCGATCTCGAACGCATACAGGAATATTTGAAAAAGCTGTTGTTTACACGTGTCGGTCCCGAGCATTTTAGCAAAATCGCCTATGCCTTCTATCGCCCCAGTCTGGGACATGCCTCAGGTTATGAAGCGGAGTTTGATTACTATGGATTGCTGGAATATATCTCCTCGACGACCCGCGGCTCTCATACGATCTATGATTTCCTGGTTTGGTCTGCCGAAGACACACGATTTATAAATATGAGGCAAGTGATGGATGCGAATTACAAGGCTGCGGTCAGCAAATATTTTGATAATCATGATCCCCGGGCGTTCAGGGATAAAGAAGTTAAACAAAAGCTGCTGGCAACTCCAAATGAAAGTTTTGTCACTTTTTTCAAAGCAGTCAAGCTTCGGCAGTCGGGCAAGCTGGTTCGTTTTGCTGTCAAAAATAGACGTAAGCTTGTCAGGAGCGGGCTTGTTGTCGCGGTACTTGTCATCCTGCTGGTCGTGTTCCGCAACCCCATTTCAACGATGATCGCTTATTTGGGACCTGCGCCTGTAATTGTGGTGGAGGCACTGCCTGTGGAAGCGACTGACTCCACGGTAACCTTGCAAGCAAGCGCGCATAACGCCGATCCTGATATCAAGCTGTATGTCAACGAGCAGTTGATGGGAAGCGGCAAGATCAGTACCACCGTTGATCTGCAGGATGGTGTCAATGTATTTGAATTCAAGGCGGTGAACCGCGGCGGCAAATCGTCCGAGGTTATCAAAAAGCAGGTTTCGTACGCGATGCCCGCGCCTATCGTAACCATTGAAGCTACACCTGACACTACACGCAATAGCTCCATCCAGCTTAAGGTAGGTGCCGCGGATATACATGATCCGAGCCCGACCATCTTTATCAATGGACAAGCCGTCGGACAAACCAGCGTGAGTAAATCTGTTGAGCTGAAGACCGGAGAGAATATAATTGAAATTAAAGCTTCAAACAAGCAGGGTAAAATGAGTGAACCGATTCTGAAAAAAATTAAATATGAGAAATAAATTAATTTAACAAAAAAGATTCATACATTTAACATTTGGTTTATATACTAATAGAATGTTGGATACCTTACTTGAAAGGATGAATCTTATGGAAATTATTAATCATATTAATTATACGGACCAGAATGATCACATATACTGCTGTTTACGCAATCGGGTTGTGAAGCTAAATCAAGCGCAGCAGGAGCAATTTTGTCAGAGCTGCAAAATGTTCGCTGGAACCGCAGGCGGACGTGGGGTTGAGTGCGCTTGGGAGGATGTTCGCAATGTCAGCAATCCTCATGTGGTTGCCGATCCGGCCAAAGAGTTTATTTCAAACCAAAGACGTGTTGTGTTTCAGGAAAATTGGACTCAACGTGCTTCCTTTTGCGGATGAGATTAATAAGGAACCCCCATATAAAACGATAAAAGCGATGTCGGCCCTTTTGGATGAAGGGTGTCGGACATCGCTTTTTTATGTACTTACTGGAATACACAACACAAGGCAGGATTTTGACATATATTGTCGAAATACGTAATTACAATATCGAAGAGATCAGATCATAAAGCTGCTTGCCAATCAAAAGGGTCGTAACTGCGATAAAGAGCGGTTTCACATAACTGGCACCATGACGGATCGCTAGACGAGAGCCGACAAGCGCACCCGCAATCATGGCAATGCCCATGGGAAGACCATAACCCATATGAACGGAACCGAGCAGCCAGAAGGCTAACAGGCTCGCTACATTGCTGGCCAGATTCAATACCTTGGCATTGCCTGAGGCACCAACAAAATCAAAGCCGAGCAGCAGGAACAGGAACAGCAGGAAGGACCCGGTCCCAGGGCCAAAGAAGCCATCATAGAAGCCAAGAGCGAATGCGCATAAGGCCGTTGCCAGCTTGATCGTCGGTGTCATCGGACGTGGAGACGTGAGTGCTCCCCAGTTTTTGCGCATTAAGGTGTAGATGAGCAGCAGCACCAGCATGCAAACTACGAGCGGTCTTAAGAATGCGGATGGAACCAGATGCACCGTATACGTTCCAAGCATGGCGCCAATGAACGATAGCGGAAACAAAGCAAGCGTCAGCTTTCCATTAATTTTTCCGGAAAATAAGAAGGACAGTGTGCTGGTGATCGATGCCAAGGTGCCTCCCAGCTTGTTCGTTCCAAGCACCATACTAGGAGGCAGACCCGTGAGCAGAAGCGCGGGCACAGCTATGAGTCCGCCACCGCCAACCACGGAATCAATGAATGCTGCGATAAAGCCCGCGGCGAGCAAAAACAATAACATATCGGTTGAAGGGAATTCCATGGTCGTACTCCTCTGTCAGCTGTTAATTCTTGAGATTGATAAATCCGTGTTGAACAACCTTTATAACCAAGTATAGGTAAAGTTCCATGGCTGCACAATACCCATTCCAAAGCAGGTGAACAGAAGATGTTGTCCAAATTCCGATCACGCACAATTAAGCAGCATTTTCTGATTTGGTCGGTAACGATAATTGTTATATTTGGTTTGTTTATTAATGCGGCGTTTTATTGGATCTATACGAACAATATTCATGAGGAGGTCAACGAACAACTGGCCGAAAAGCTGACACTGCAATCCCTCTACATGAACCGTTGGCTGGATGAGAGATCAGCCGATATTTATCAAATGTCTCGAAAGCAAGACGTAAAAGAAGTGAATATTGACCATATGCAAAATGACTTTGTGACCTTTATTAACAATCAGTCCGAGTTCGGGGATCTTGGCTTTGTGAATACGGACGGTGATATCCTCGTCAGTGCAATGCGGCAGCAAACGAGAATGAATGTCAAGAACCAGGCTTTTTTTGAGCAGGCGATCCAGGGAAAAATGTATATTTCCAAAGTTATATTCCCGAGAATAACGGGTGATCCGATCATTGTTTTCTCCTCACCTGTCTACAGTGTCAATAATGAGCTGCAGGGACTGATTTATGGATCGGTCAAGCTGGGGACGATTTCGCGGACGGTACAATCGGTGCATTTTGGACGAGCGGGTGAGCAATATTTGATTGATGGCTCAGGCATGCTCATCACGGAAGCGCGTTTGGATATACAGAAAGTATACGGCAGGGATAAGATTGATACGGAAATTTTGCAAAGAGCATTGACGGATTCCAATGAGGACACGATCTACACCAATTATCGTGGGGAAGAGGTGATCGGTTCCTACCAATGGACGAAGGATCGGCGCTGGATTATTGTAGCGGAGCTGAAAGCCAGTGAAGTGTTTGCTGCACGCTCTAATATCATGTGGGTTTTTGTGCTTATCACTTTGTGCATATTGATTGTCAGCTTGTATGGCATTGTCCTGGTAACGCGGCGCGTGGAGAGACCTCTGGAATTTTTGCTGCAGGGTACCAAGGTACTGAAGGAAGGGCATTATGATTATCGGATTGACCCGAGTGTATTCAAACATGCGCCTGACGAGTTGAAGGAATTGTGTGACACCTTCAATATGATGAGCCTTAAATTAAAAAGTACAGTTAGGCTGCTTGAGGATTATGCGTTGATTGATGCGCTGACTGAGCTGCATAATCGTCGATATCTGACACAGGAGGGCAGTAAAATCATTGAGAAATGTATCGAAACTCAGCAGCCCTGTGCGATTATGATGATTGACGTCGATTATTTCAAAAAAGTGAATGATACCTACGGTCATCAGGTAGGAGATCGCGTTTTGCTCCATATTGCCAAAATTCTAAAGCTGCAAACCCGACAAACCGATTTGGTAGCGCGGTACGGAGGCGAAGAGTTTACGGTGCTGGCACAGCAAACCGATTTGGAACAGGCGATCCTTATAGGTGATGCAATCCGTAAGGAAATTGAAAGTAAGCCCTACATCGAAGAAGAGCTGCATATTCCTCTCACGGCCAGTGTAGGTATCGCTCTGCTGCCGTTTGTTGCGGAAGCCGATTTGACGGTGGATACCCGATTGAGCAGTCTCGCCGAAGCCGCTGACCGTGCATTGTATAGAGCGAAGCAGGGTGGGCGCAATCGTATAGAGACAGACACTGATTGGATATCTGCCTAGACCAGCTAGCTTTTTTCGATTGCACAATCCCTTCGGACATGGTATTCTTCATGCGTAACCTGCACAAGCAGGTGCGCCGCACGCGAATTATATAACTTGGAAAGGTGTTGTTCACGTTGATTCACAAGCTGGAGCATATTGGCGTTATGGTAAAGGATATGGATGCCTCGATCCGTTTTTATACCGAGGTATTGGGATTGAAGCTGGTCAAGCGTAAGGCGCTGGCTGATGGAGTGGAGCTCGGTTTCTTATCTTTTCCTGACTCGGACCAAGTAGAGATCGAATTAATCGGACGCGGTCATGATGGCCTTCCGGACAATGGCATTGTTCATCATATTGCATTTACTGTGAGTGATATTCAAGTGGAGATCGACCGTCTGAAAAGCCACGGGGTTCGATTAATGGACGAGACTCCTCGAACGATCCTGGATGGCGATCTCATCGCTTTTTTCTTTGGTCCTGATGGCGAACGTCTGGAATTCTTTCAACCTGCTGCCAAATAATTATTTTTTTAACTATGTATCTACAACAAACCGTCCGGAGGTCAGTATTCATGGGCGGTTTTTTTATATTCCATTTTTTGTTGATTTTTTCGCTGTTTCAGAAAGCATACAAGGTGTAAATAAAAAGGAAGGTCTGATTACTTAGACACGTAACTGCATTCTTTGTCGCAATTCATCTACGGATCAGTTTATAATAGAAGTATATTTTTTGGAATGGAGGGTTTCGTGTGGCGAAGGCACAAGTGGATGATCATTCGTTTTTTGAACATGCTTATACATGTGCACCTGTGGGAATTGCAATCGTGTCCATTCAAGGCGAATGGTTAAAAGTGAATCCCGCCCTGTGCAGCATCCTTGGATATCATGAGCAAGAATTAATGAATCGACCCTCTAACGAAGTAGGGTATAACGACCATACATTCTTAGACGATCACCAGGTTCAACCATTATTATCTGGAGCTGCGGCATCTTATGAAAGTGAGAAACAGTTGGTCCGCAAGGATGGCAGCATCGTTTGGGCATCGCTGCACGTTTCCCTCGTACGAGATGAGCAAGCAGGCACACCGCTTTATTTCATTATGCATCTGAATGATGTGACCGATAAAAAAGTGAAAGAGCAAAATTTGCTGAAAATCGAGCAGCTGTATACGATGATCTCGGAAAATGCCCAGGATTTGATTTCTTATTCAACCCCGGACGGGATTATACGCTACTGCTCGCCTTCTATTACTAATTTATTGGGCTATAGGGCGGATGAGATTGAAGGCAGTGCCAATCTGGAATTGTACCATCCTGACGATGTGTTGATGCTACAGGAGAGTACCCTTTCTGACATGGATACCTTAACTTACCGAATTCTTCACAAAAACGGCAAGTATTTGTGGTTTGAAACCTCCTATAAAAAAATTCGGGATGAACAAGGCGAAATCAAGTGGGTTCTTGGTATTGGTCGTGATATTACGGATCGCAAGAAGCATAAGGATAATCTGGCAGAGGCGCAGCGTATAGCATTGTTGGGCAGCTGGGAGCTGGACATTGTCAGCCAGGAATTGCTGTTATCCGATGAAATCTACAACATGTACAATTTGACCCGCGATCCGCATCCCAACCGCATATCCCAGTTTATTAATTTGATTCACCCTCTCGATCAACAACAGTTTATAGAAGAACTGGAGCATACAAAGAGAGGGTATGAATTAGATAAAGAATTCCGGCATTTGCATTTGGATGGAACGATCAAATATTTGCATGTGCGTGGTTTTCCAACAATGGACAGCAGCGGCTCACCACTGAAATTAAACGGTACCATTCAGGACATTACCGAGCACAAGCATGTTGAGCTCAAGCTGCAGGAAAGTATAGAACGTTACACGTCGCTGAAGAAATACAACCATGATGCTGTATTTTCGCTCGATTTGGAAGGTAATATTATTAATACGAATCAAAAGGCGGAGCAAATTACCGGTTTTGTTGTATCAGAGATGGCAGGACAGAACTTTTCCAGATTCATTGGCAGCGTCAATCTCAAGAGAAAGCTTTCCGCTTTAGTGGAAAATGGCAATTCTGAGAAGGTTATCGATAAGATTACCCATAAAACAGGACAAATCATTGAGGTGTTAACGACCGTTGCACCTATTATCGTGAATGAGGCGACAGTCGGTTACTATATTATTGCCAAGGATATAACGGAACAGAAGAAATTGATGGTGGCCAAGGAAGCCGCAGAGAAAACGAACAAGGCTAAAAGTGAGTTTTTAGCCATGATGAGTCATGAAATACGTACGCCCATGAACGGAGTTATCGGGATGACGCATCTGCTGCAGGACACGACAGAGCTGGATGCCCAGCAGGAAGTGTACGTCGATATTATTCGAAAAAGCGGCAATTCCCTGCTGACGATCATCAATGATATTTTGGATTTTTCCAAAATCGAATCAGGTAAGACAGACCTGGTAGAAGCTCCACTCGATATACGTGAATGCATCGCCGAAACTCTTGATGTTCTTTCCGCCAAAGCGGCTGAGAAGCATCTGGAAATGACTTATTCGGTTCATTCTCATGTGCCGAGCGTGCTTGTTGGTGATGCGGACCGCCTTAAGCAGATATTGATGAATTTGATTGGGAATGGGGTCAAATTCACATATTCGGGAGGTGTCTCCGTAACCGTTGAGAAATGGCTGCACACTTCGAATTCACTGCATCTTCGTTTTACGATCCGAGATAGTGGTATAGGGATTCCTGAGGATAAAGTAGGTCAGCTGTTCCAGCCCTTTTATCAATTGGATCATTATATGACGCGTAAATCGGAGGGTACGGGGCTCGGGCTTGCGATCAGCAAGAAGCTGATTGAAAAAATGGGTGGAGATATCTGGATAGAACCAACGACTGGCCCGGGTGCGACCTTTGTATTTACGGTTGCGCTTAAAGAAGAGAAGCCAAATAAAGAAGTCGGTCTCAGTGAGTTAGTAAAGGAAGAGAAGGCTGTACAAAGATCCTTGAAAATCCTGGTGGCCGAAGATCACGAGATCAATCAATTGGTTTTAAGAAAAATGCTGGAGAAGATGGGTCACACCGTAACGGTAGTGGAAAATGGTAAAGAGGCTATTGAAGCCGTGACCTTTGAAGAGTTTGACCTGATTTTTATGGATGTGCAAATGCCCCATATGAACGGCTTGGATGCTACCAAGGCATTGAAAAGCATTCCGATACGTGGCACTTTTCCTGTTATCATTGCAGTTACGGCTAACGCCCTCACGGGGGATCGGGAGAAATGTATGGAAGCCGGCATGGACGATTACATTAGCAAGCCCTTCAAGCGCGAGTTGATTTCAGACAAGATAAATAAATATTTTCCGATTTAGGAGGCTTGGCTTGTGGGGAAAACAGCGATTGTGGCAGGAGCTACAGGACTGATAGGTACTGAGCTGGTAGCATTTCTCATGAATGAGCCCTCCTATGAGCGGGTAGTGGTTGTGGTCAGGCGTGAGATAGAGATCATGCATCCCAAATGCATACAGGTGATAACCAATTACGAGCAGCTTGAAGATGAGCTTCAAGCGTATGTCGCTGATTCCGATGTATTTTGCTGTTTGGGCACTACAATTAAGAAGGCCAGAACCAAGGAGCAATTCCGCAAGGTCGATCTTGAATATCCAATGAGGCTGGGTAAGCTGGCCCAAACGTATCATGCAGCCTATTTCGGAATCGTTACAGCGATGGGTGCGAATGCCGAATCTTCTATTTTCTACAGTCAGGTGAAAGGGCAAGTGGAGGATGGACTTGATCGGCTGCAGCTGGATTCTTTACATATATTTCAGCCTTCCTTGCTGCTCGGACATCGGGCTGATGCCCGCACTGGTGAAAGGATGGGAGCTGTCTTATTCGCAGCCGCGGCGCCCTTGCTCATAGGTAGCTTACAAAAGTATAAGCCCATTCATGTAAAAACTGTCGCCAAAGCGATGCTTCAATCTGCTATATTGGGTAATAAAGGCTTGCATAGGTATTCATACAAGCAGATCGAAGAGCTTGCCGCTACATAGACATGCGAAGCACTTTGTTAAACGCTAAGGAGGAATCAGGATGGCACGCAAGATTGTCTTTGTTCAGGAAATCAACGAAACCCATGAAAAGCAGATCCGCAGCATTGCTCGAGATTGGGAGTTAATCAGTGGTAAGGAGCGTGAGCTGTGGCTTCCTCATCTGGCAGATGCAGAGATTGTGGTCGGTTGGAATTCGTCCGCAACAAAGGAGTGTCTGCAACAGGACACTATGCTGCGTTGGGTGCAGAGCTGGGGAGCTGGCGTAGATAGAATGCCGTTAACTGCCCTAAGCGAATATGGGGTATTGCTAACCAATTCCAGTGGTGTACACCCGAACCCGATTTCGGAATCGATCTTTGCTATGATGCTCGGACTAACACGTCAGCTGCAGCGGTCGATCCGTAATCAGCTTCAGCACAAGTGGGAGCAGTTGAATGGCTTGGGCGAAATTCATGGAAAAACAATCGGCATTCTTGGCGTCGGATCGATAGGCTTGGAAGTAGCCAAGATATCCAAAGTATTCGGGATGACGGTACTAGGGGTTAAACGAACCTTGTCGGAATCGGTATACGTCGATCGTATGGTCAAGATGGATAGCTTGGATGAGGTGCTGCGCGAGAGTGACTATATCGTGAATACACTGCCGCACACCTCCGAAACCAACCATGTGATGGGCCGCGCCCAGTTTGCAGCTATGAAGGCATCGGCATTTTATATCAATATCGGCCGCGGCGGAACGACAGACACGGAAGCGTTAATCGAAGCGCTGCAGCAGGGGACCATTGCGGGGGCAGGTCTTGATGTATTCGAAGTAGAACCGCTGCCAGCAGACAATGTGCTGTGGGATATGGATAATGTTATCATCTCTGCTCATAATACAGGGATTACGGAATATTACCAGGAGCGGGCCATGCACATTTTTCTGCGTAATTTGAAAGATTATGTGGAAGGCAGAGAGCCGCAGCTCAATCGGGTTAATCTGGAACAGCAATACTAGAAGCTTATACGGCAAGAAAATATCCCAAGCTGTCACTATCAGCAGCTTGGGATATTGGTGTGTCTCCGACTAGTGGTGCATGGCTGCTTGTCTTTTGAAATGATCCTCCAGTACGAGACAAGCCATGGCTTCGATAACTGGCACAATCCTGGGACAGATGCAGGGGTCATGCCTGCCTTCAGTAACTATAGATTGTTCCTCACCGCTGACGTTTATCGTCTGCTGCGGGACGGATATCGAGGACGTAGGTTTAACCGCAACCCGGAATATGATGTCCTCTCCGGTGCTGATACCCCCAACAATCCCGCCTGCGTGATTACTTATAAACCCCGATGCCTGCATCTGATCATTATGCTCGCTGCCAAGCATTTCCGCTGCCGCGAAGCCAGCACCGAATTCAATACCTTTGACCGCTCCAATCGACAGCATCGCCCGTGCCAGCTCGGCATCAAGCTTATCAAACACGGGCTCCCCTATGCCTGGCAGCACTCCGCGGATTCGGCACTCCACGATGCCTCCACAGCTGTTTCCAGCAGCAGCCAACGCTTCAATCCTCGTTACCATAGCTGCCGCGGCCTTGGGATCGCAGGCCCGTACGGCATTACGCTCAATCTCTTGCTCATCAAACGTCTCACAGTGGATACCGCCGATGGCTTTCGTATAGGCTACGAGACTGACTCCTCTATGTTCTAGCAGCTTGCGAGCCACAGCCCCTGCTGCAACCCTGCCTGCTGTTTCCCGCCCCGAGGCTCTCCCGCTTCCCCGATGATCCCGAATTCCGTATTTTTGCAAATAGGTGAAATCAGCGTGCCCCGGACGAAAAGCATGCTGGATATCGTTATAGGCTGATGACTGCATATCGTGATTATGCATCATCATGCAGATGGGCGTGCCTGTAGTTTTCCCTTCATACATGCCTGAGAGAATATGCACAATGTCTGATTCCTTGCGGGGTGAAGTGACAGTAGATTGTCCAGGCTTCCTGCGATCCAATTGAATTTGGATATAGGCCGCATCGATTTCAATGCCTGGTGTGACACCATCTACAATAACACCAACCGCGGGTCCGTGGGATTCTCCGAACGTTGTTATTTTGAAAACCTGGCCAAATGAATTTCCTGCCATGATCAATACCTCCTGATATACTAGCTGCTGCTCGATGTTGTAATAGCCTATATTATAATTTCGCTTGAGGAATAAATAAAATTGAAATTTTAACGAATAGACATAGAAATTATCTATGACATAATTTATAAAAAATAATTATTGTTCTTAACCTATTGATTTTCTGATTGTGCTCAATTCGATTTCCGGCTCATTTATATTGATAATTGCTAACTTATATCTAAATATATGACATATAAACTAACATTAAATAGTGAAAATCAAACGAATTCATCGGTGTATCACTGAAATAACACTTTTATGTTATGTATATGTTATATAAACTACAAATGAAAGGGTTTTCTTTTTAAAAAGTTGTTGACTACGAATTGTTTTAAATATATATTAATATTAAGAAAAAAAATTAGATCATCTAAAAAATTTTAATATAGGTGTGTGATGTGAAATGGAAAGTGTCAAACTTGAGCTTGAATTTTTAACCTCTATGATTAATGGGATCGCTGCTCAGTTCGGAGACAAATGTGAGGTTGTTCTACATGATTTGACTCAAAATTATGACAGTACGATTGTTGCCATCAAGAACGGCCACATCACAGGAAGAAGAATTGGTGATTGCGGTAGTAATCTCGGGCTTGAGGTACTTCGAGGCACTGTTAAGGATGGTGACCGTTACAATTACCTGACGCAAACGAAGGAAGGGAAAATATTGAGGTCCTCTTCCGTGTATATCAAAAATAGTCAAGGTGAAACGATTGGTGCTGTCTGTATGAATCTGGATATTTCCGATTTTATTTTGGCAGAGAATACGATCAAATCAATAACGATGCGCAATACTACATCAGAAGTGGAAGAAGTGTTCGTAAAAGATGTAAATGAGCTTTTGGATTTTTTACTGCAGGAATGCCAGAATGAAATCGGAAAGCCTGTAACCCACATGTCAAAGGAAGAAAAGCTCAAGGCTATCCAATATTTGGATAATAAAGGCGCGTTTTTGATCAAAAAGGCTGGAGATAAGGTATGCAAGTTTTTTGATATTTCCAAGTTTACCTTGTACAACTATCTCGACGATGTTCGCACCACGCAAAAGGATATGCTTCAAGCTAAATTATAAGGGGGAGGCCTTCATCTCCTTCCTTATACGGCAGTTTGAATTTGTTTATTGATTAAGCTAAAAAAACTGGATATTGGATGATTATGGATAAAGGAGGTTCCTTTATGGTTCAGCCACTTCTATCGGTTGAAAATTTAAAAACGTATTTTATTAAAGGCGAGGTAGAGGTACATGCTGTTGACGGCATCGATCTCACGATTTATCCCAAGCAAATTGTCTGTATTGTTGGTGAATCAGGCTGTGGCAAAAGTATGACATCCTTATCCATTATGGGATTGGTTCCGAAGCCACATGGGCGTGTGGTCAATGGACAGATTTGGTTTGGCGGTCAGAATTTACTGGGGCTGACAGAAAATCAGCTGTCTTCGATCAGGGGTAACGATATTTCGATGATTTTTCAGGAACCGATGACTTCGCTGAATCCCGTGTTGACGATCGGTGATCAGATGACTGAGGTGCTGCTGAGGCACCGTAACATATCGAAGCAGCAGGCGCTCGAAAAAGTCATTGAAATGCTGGAGTTCGTTGGTGTCGCGAGGGCTAAGGATATTGTGAAGGAATATCCGCACCAATTTTCAGGTGGAATGCGACAGCGTGTGATGATCGGTATGGCTATGATTTGCGAGCCTAAGCTGCTGATTGCCGATGAGCCCACAACCGCTCTTGATGTGACCATACAGGCACAAGTGCTCGATCTGATGAAACGAATGCGGGATGAGTTCGAAACCTCGGTGATGATGATTACCCATGATTTGGGTGTGGTAGCTGAAATCGCCGACCAGGTAGTTGTTATGTATGCGGGGCAGGTTGTTGAAAGTGCATCTGCAGATCACCTTTTTGAGGATCCGCTTCATCCGTATTCCCGGGCGCTGTTGAAATCTATTCCGTCACTTGATGAAGAAAAAGAAGTCTTGTACTCCATTCCGGGTACGGTGCCGGATTCCTCAAGGTACCCGACAGGATGTCGATTTGCGGAACGCTGCGAATGGACACAGCCTTCCTGTATGGAAACAATGCCGGAGCTGCGCGAAATAAAGCCAGGTCAATTCGCCCGGTGTGATCTTATCTAGCAGAAAGGAGGATTATTGTGAGCAATCAGTTGTTGGAGGTTTCCAATCTCAAAAAATATTTTCCGATTCAAGCCGGACTTATACGTAGAACCATTGGGCATGTAAAAGCGATAGATGATGTTTCCTTTCAATTAGGCTATGGCGAAACGCTTGGTATTGTTGGCGAGTCCGGCTGTGGAAAATCGACCCTGGGTCGTATGATCATGCGCATACTGGAACCGACGGAAGGAAGTATCGTGTTCGATCAGCAAGATATTACCCGAATGCACGGAAGCACACTTCGCCGCACTCGCCGTAATTTCCAAATGGTATTTCAGGATCCTTACGCATCGCTGAATCCAAAAATGATGGTAGCAGATATCATTGCTGAGCCGCTGCTCGTAAATGGAATCATGAATCGCAGTGAAGCATCGGTCAAGGTCCATCAACTATTGGATCTGGTTGGCTTGCGGGAAAAGGATTTGCGAAAATATCCACATGAGTTTTCTGGTGGTCAAAGGCAGCGTATTGGTATTGCGCGGGCCTTGTCCTTAAGTCCGAAGCTGATAGTGGCGGACGAAGCGGTCTCGGCCCTGGATGTATCCATTCAGGCGCAGATTTTGAATCTGATGGTAGATTTGAAGAAGGAATTTAATCTGTCCTATATTTTCATCTCGCATAATCTTTCCGTGGTCAAGCATATCAGCAACCGTGTTGGTGTGATGTATCTCGGACATCTGGTGGAGATCGGAGGAAAGGACAGTCTGTACCAAGAACCGCTTCATCCTTATACAAAGGCGCTTTTATCCTCTTCACCTGTGACGAAGAGAGGGGCTAAGCGAGAGAAAATTATTTTGCAGGGAGAAGTCCCCAGTCCTGCTAATCCACCACAAGGCTGTCCGTTTCATACACGATGTCCGCAGATGATGGATGTTTGCAGAACGGTCCGGCCACAGCTGGAAGAAATAAAACCAGGGCATTACACAGCTTGTCATTTATATGAAACGGCGGGTGTGCAGATATGAGTGAACCGATTTTAGTACAAGTTATTGATCCTACACAACAGCAGACCTACAAAGCTCTTTTGATTCAAACGGCTGAAGGCTGTCATCTTGATCGTGCTCCCACCGATCATCCATTTCAGGAGCCGGAATTGTATTTGAGTCCGGGATGGATTGATCTGCACGGGCATGTATATGACGGTGTTGCTAACCTGAGTGTAGCAGCCGATACTGCCGGCATTCATAGCGGTGTGCATCTGGTTGTTGATGCAGGAAGTGCCGGTGAAGCAACGTTATCCGGATTTCGGAAGTATGTCGCCCCTGCCTCCCGAACAGGGATTATGGCTTGGCTCAATATTAGCTCCATCGGGCTGGTGCATCTTCGTGAGGTAGCTACTCTGGATCATATCGATATCGATAAGACCGTCAAAGCTGTCATGGATCATCGTGATTTCGTTTGTGGCATCAAAGTTCGTTCAAGCGGTGCAATTGTAGGTACGATGGGGTTGCAGCCACTTCAGCTGGCCAAGCTTGCAGCATGTGAGGCAGGTGTTCCGATTATGGTTCATATCGGTGAAGCGCCACCGCTGATCGATGGTGTACTGGATCTTTTGGATGAGGGCGATGTGATCACCCATTGCTTTCATGGGAAGACAGGAACCCCTTGGAACAAGGATGGTAGTCCTGCAGCAGCCTTGAAGCGGGCCATTGACAGGGGAGTGAAGCTGGATGTGGGACATGGGGCGGCAAGCTTCAATATTGAAGTGTGCCGGAATGCATTGGCTGCAGGCTTCGCTCCGCATACGATCAGTACGGATGTTCATATTCGCAATATCCGCGGTCCTGTATATGATCTCCCGACAACGATGACTAAGCTGTTAGCCTGCGGGATGCCTCTTGAACAGATTGTTGCAGCCGTAACGATGGCGCCAGCGCAAATTTTACAGCTGGATCATTGGTGCTCACTGAATGGCAGCATAGAGCGGGCAACCTTGTTCCGTGTTGATGATCAACGTCCGGAAGGACGAGATTATCGGGATTCGCAAGGCAACACCCTTGTACCTAAGCGGTACATTCAACCAACCGGGATTATAACTGCAGGTCAATATACAGTGTGCTAGCTGCTGTGAGACCGGCAAATTATATAAACGAACCACCTTAGCAGTTTGTATTTCAGGCAAGTTGTGCAGGCACTATCAAACAGGAAAGACCATTCGAGGAGGAATTATTGTGAGATTGAAGCTATTACTGGCAGCCCTGTGTTTGATGATCGTTTTATCCGCTTGTACGAGCTCGGGTGGCAGTTCATCTGCTCCTGTCACTGACAAAGGAAATGCAGCCACCCCATCCAAACCGGGCAAGGATACGTTAACGGTTGCGCAGGAGATCGACGCGGGGACCCTGGACCCGCAAAAGCAGGGTAAAATACCCGATATGGGTATTTTGATCAACATGTTTGACACACTGGTTACTCGGGATGACAACAACAAGTTGGCTCCGTCGCTGGCTACCGAATGGAAGGCATTGGATGATACGACATGGGAATTCAAGCTTAGAGAAGGCGTGAAATTTCATAACGGCGAGCCGTTTAATGCAGAGGCCGTGAAATTCAGTATTGACCGTCTTAATAATCCAGATACCAAATCACCGATTGTCGAGCTGAAAACCGTCAAAGAAGTTATTGTTGTTGATGCCAAGACAGTGAAAATTGTTACCGATGGCCCCGATCCGATTCTACCTAACAAAATGACGTTGTTCGGCGGAACGATGGTACCTCCTCAATACATCAAGGAAAAGGGTGACGACAATTTTGCCAAAAACCCGGTAGGAACCGGTCCTTTCAAATTCGTATCCTGGCAAAAGGACAGTCAAATCACCATGGAAGCCAATGCTGATTACTGGCAGGGAGCAGCCAAATTCAAAAAGCTGGTTATCAAAATTATTCCGAACCCTTCCAATATGGCAGCAGCGATCCGTGCGGGCGAAGTGGATATAGCAGCCGGCATTAAGCCTGATGTGGCTACACAGCTGAAAAGTCAAACAGAGCTTAAAGTCGTATCCAGCCCAGGGATCCGCACATTCTATATTTCTTTGGATACCAAGGAAGGCCCTCTGGCCAAGAAGGAAGTACGCCAAGCGCTTAACTATGCTATTGATGTGAATACAATGATTAAAACTGTATTGGACGGTAACGCAGCACGTGTATCTACTTTGATTCCTAAGGAAAATTTCGGATTCGATCCGGCTATCACGCCTTATGAATACAATATCGAAAAAGCCAAATCGCTGCTGACACAGGCCGGTTATCCGCAAGGCTTTGCTATTACGCTGGATGCCGATAATCTTGAGGTAAATAACGTTCAGGTCATTGCCGCCCAACTGGAGAAAATAGGGGTTAAGGTTCAGTTGAACCTGATGGACAGCAAAACGTTAACGGCCAATCTGATTGCCAAAAAGACCTCGCCTATGTATTTTATCGGAAATACCGGATGGACAATGGATGCGATGAGTAATTTCCAATCTTACCTCAAGAGCGACAGACGTTATAACAGATTTGCCAATGCTGAGATTGATAAACTGATTGATGAGGAAGAGCAAACTATTGATCCACAAAAACGTCAAGTTTCGTTTACGAAGCTGCAAACCATTTTGAAAGAAGAAGCGCCTTTCATTTATTTATATCAAATTAATGGTCTGTACGGAATTCGCAACAATATTGAATGGAAACCAAATCCGGTCGGCATCTTGTCCATGTACAAAGCATCCATTAAATGATTTGTCTGCTGCGGGGGTGAAATCTTTTGCTATCTTATATATTGCGTCGCTGCTTTTATGCCATATTTGTGCTATTTGGGGTGGCGACCGTCGTATTTCTAATTACAAGGCTGACCGGAGATCCGGTTGCCATCATGCTGACTCCCGATGCCACTGTTGAACAGGAGCAGGCGCTTCGACATTCTCTGGGTATGGATAAACCAGTCATGGAGCAGTATGTGATTTATATTTGGAATCTGCTGCAATTAAATTTCGGAGTTTCCCTGCGCTATGGCGAATCCACACTGCAGCTTATTATGGAAAGAATGCCGGCAACGATTCAGCTAGCCGGTGCAGCCTTACTATTTTCACTTGTCATTGCTATTCCTGCCGGGATTATCTCGGCGATCAAAAGAGGTACGGTAATTGAAAAAGGATTAATGTCATTCATCGTGCTTGGACAGTCGATGCCCGTCTTTTGGGTCGGGATTTTACTGGTATTATTATTCTCTGTTCAATGGAGAATATTCCCGACTGGCGGTATCGGCGGCATCAGCCATCTGGTTTTACCTGCTTTTGCACTTGGCATTCATTTACTGGCGCTTGTCGCCAGATTGTTAAGATCATCTTTGATTGAAGCTCTCGATTCCGATTATATTCGTACTGCCAGAGCCAAAGGGCTGGTTTCGCGGGTTGTGATTTCGAAGCATGCGCTGCGAAATTGCCTGCTGCCTGTTATTACGATTGTCGGCTTGGAGATCGGATCATTATTGGGAGGCTCAGTAGTAACGGAAACCGTGTTTGCTTGGCCTGGTGTAGGTCAGCTGCTGGTGCAGTCGATTTATAATCGCGATTACCCATTGGTTCAAGGAGCCATCATTATACTGGCTGCTATCTTTGTATTGGTAAATCTGATTGTCGATATCTGTTATGTGCTCGTTGATCCTCGTATCCAATATAAATAGGGGGGATACCTACGTTAAAGCGAATATTGAAAGGGAAATATGGCAGCCTGTTTAGCTGGATTTCGATGTGCATTCTTGCCGGTTTTCTGATTATGGCTATAGCCGCATCGAAATTATCGCCTCATGATCCGAACGTTCAGGATTTGTTAATGCGTTTTAAACCACCCTTTTGGTTGAGCGGTTCCGAAGCCGGATATTGGCTGGGAACCGATAATCTGGGGAGGGACCTGTTGAGCCGAATCATATATGGCAGTCAGGTATCCATACTCGTTGGTGTGGCAGCCGTAGCCATATCCGGTGTATTGGGAACGATTATTGGTTTGTTATCCGGATTTTACAATGCTTTGGATCATATTATGATGCGGATCGCAGATATTCAGTTGGCTTTTCCGACAATACTGCTGGCGCTTGCTATCGTAGCGGTCATTGGTGGCGGCTTGAATAATTTGATTATTGTACTTGGTATTACAGGATGGGTGCCTTATGCCAGAGTTATCCGTTCTGAGGTTTTAAGTATACGCTCCAGTGACTTTGTCGTTGCGGCGCAAACCATTGGAGTCAGTGATTTTCGACTGCTGTTCAGGCACATTCTTCCGAATATTTTCTCGCCTGTAATTACGATAGCTACGTTTCAGGTGGCATCTGCCATTATTGCCGAGTCCTCGCTAAGCTTTTTGGGCTTGGGTGTTCCTGTCAGTGTACCCAGCTGGGGGAACATGCTGAATCAAGGCCAATTGTATATGGAATCAGCTTGGTGGATATCCGTATTTCCAGGCTTGTCCATCATGTTGATAGTGCTGTCCATTAACATAATGGGGGATGTTTGGAGAGATATTCTGAACCCCAAGGCCAAAGGTCGCTAACTGGATAATGATCAAAGCTTGGCGCATGCATACGAAGTCAGCTTTCCTACGGAAAGCTCAGCGAATGCATACGAAGTTAGCTTTCCTACGGAAAGCTCAGCGAATGCATACGAAGTTAGCTTTCCTACGGAAAGCTCTAAGGAGGATAAATGCAGATGGTCTGGTCCTATGCAACCGATTATTGTTGCGATGATTGCGCGGAGCGCTTCGATTTATTACAACCTTTAAATACGTGCCCCAGCTGTGGTGGACTGTTGGAGATCCATTATGATCTGGATCGGATGAAGCTTGATTTGCAGCCGGAGCAGTTTGCTGCACGTGAGCCATCGATGTGGCGGTGGCATGAATTTTATCCTCTGCAGCATGCTGGGAACATGGTGTCGATGGGTGAGGGCGGCACGCCTCTGCTTCCTTCCGTTTACGCCGGGCGTAAGCTTGGCTTGTCCCGGTTGTATTTCAAGAACGATGCCTTGATGCCGACAGGCAGCTTCAAGGATCGCGGATTCAGCTTGGCGGTCAGCTTTGCCAAGGAGCTCGGGATATCGCGCGGGCTTACCTACAGTTCGGGAAATGCGGGAGCATCCTTTGCCGCTTATGCGAATCGTGCCGGCCTTGACGCGACTGTGCTGGTCGAATACTTGGCTAATCCGATAAAAAAATCGATGATAAGCCTGTATGGTGCCCATACGGCTGCACTCTATTTTGAGAGCATGACCGATATTACGGCTATGCTGGAGCGGGCCGTACAAGAGCTTGGATTGTATCAGTTTGTTAACTTTATTAACCCCACAAGGCACGAAGCGATGAAAAGCTATGCCTATGAAATCAGTCAGGCTCTGGGCTGGAAGGCTCCTGATGTGATGATTCATCCTGTAGGTACTGGGGGCGGCATTTGGGGAGCGTGGAAAGGATTTCGTGAGCTGAAGCAATTAAACTGGATTGATTCGCTTCCCAGAATGGTCGCTGTGCAGCCTTATGCTACGGGACCGATTGTTCGGGCATTCAAGCAAGGGGCCAGACATGCCGAAAAGTATGGCGATCCCACACAAACGATTGCGCAAAGCATTGCAGCTGATGCTCCTATTCAGGGCGGTCGCAGAGTATTGAATGCGGTTTATGATTCAGGTGGCTTCGCGGAAACCGTAACAAATGAAGAAATTATTGAAGCGGTGCAATGGCTGGGCCACGAAGGGATTTGTGCCGAGCCAGCGTCTGCAGCCTCTCTCGCAGCTTTGAAGCGTGCAGTGGAGCAAGGTATCGTGCAGCAGGATGATTGCATTGTATGCGTGATTACCGGAAGTGGATTGAAGCAGCCGTCCATCATTCAACAGGCGGCGGTCGAATCTGAACTGAAGTTAAATGCAAGCTTTGAAGAGTTGAACAAGCTGTTGGCCAGTTTGTGGCCTTAGATGCCGGGTATGTGCTGCTTCCTATCACAGTCTTCTGAAAAAAGAGATCGGAGATGATCATCATGCAGCAGTCAAGCTCTGTTATTACAGCATTAATGGAATGTATAGCGCGTCCTACTCCAAATCCGCCGGGTGAAGTCGCTGTTGTTGCTGATTGGCTGGAGGCTTGGGCCTTACGCTTCGGTGCTCAGGTCGTGCGGCAAACCGTGGAGCCGGGAAAAGACAATGTGATCATGACGCTGGATTTTGGACCTGGGCCTTGTCTGGTATTTAATACTCATATGGATGTTAACGATCCTTCTGGGCAAGTCTGGTCGAGTCCTCCATTTGAGCCGAGGCTGAGCCTGGATGAAGGCAAATTGTATGGGGTGGGTGCTTGCGATGCTAAAGGCAGCCTGGTGAGTATGATGGCTGCGATGGAACAAATCGCCAACGAGCATGAGCACCTGCAGGGTAAGCTGGTGCTTACGGCAGTAATGGGTGAAGAAGCTGGAGGTATCGGTTCCTTATTCCTGGTGCAGCAGGGAATTCAGGCAGATGGTGCTGTTGTTGGCGAACCTACCGGTCTGGAGGTTGCGATTGCCCACAAAGGGACCTATATGAGGCGTATTCGGTTTCTTGGACGTGCCGCACATTCGGGAAGGCCTGAGCTTGGGGTCAATGCGATAGTCCATGCATCGAAGTTTATTGTCGAGTATGAGAAGCTGAACAGCAAGCTGTCGCAAAATGCGCATCCGCTGCTTGGACCGGCCAGCGCAGTTGTGACGATTATACAAGGTGGAACGCGTCAAAATACAATTCCCAATCGAACCGAAATCATCATAGACCGCAGATTGATTCCGGGTGAAACCCATGCTGATGCTGATCGTGAGCTGGAGCAAATTCTCGGTGCGTTGAAAGAAGCGATACCCGAGCTTGAAGTAGACCCGATTGAAGTTGTTGTGGCAACCATTCCTTCGGAAACGATGGCCGATAAGAAAATAGTCAGCACGGCTCTTGAAGCAGTGGAGTATGTAGTGGGGAAACCGCAGCATGCTCATGGCTTCAGAGCAGGGTGTGATATGAGCAAGCTGGTCACGATCGCAGGTATTCCCACCATTATATTGGGACCCGGCAGTCTGGATCAGGCGCATGCGCCAAATGAATTTGTCGAAATCGCTCAGGTTGAGCAAGCGGCACAAATCTATGAGCGTATTGCCCGACAATTTTTAGGCAGGTGATTGTATGAGTATACTTAAACAATTTGTGCAGCAATCCCGTCATCAAGGGTCCTTTTCCGGTGCGGCGTATGCTATTGGAAATTCATCAGGCATTATCGAGCAAGGTGCGGTTGGAACCCTTTCATGGGACGGTCTCTCCGTGGAATCGGATAGTTTGTGGGATTTGGCTTCCGTGACCAAGCCAATCGCGATTCTCCCATTAATGGTCATGCTGGAGAAGGGCGAATGTTACCTGGATGATGTCATCGCTCACTTCTTGCCCGAGTACAAAGATACGGATAAAGCCAATATTACGCTTCGTCAGCTCCTGACGCATTCCAGCGGGATACCGGGGCAGCAGCCATTGTACCAAACCTCGCCTACGAAGCAGGAGCTGATGGCTGCTGTAAGGGACCTTCCGTTAAGGTATGCGCCAGGTACGGATGTTGAATATACATCCCAAGGTTATATGATTTTAGGTGACATCATAGAAGCGATCGCGGGCAGCAGCCTCGATATCGTTCTACAGCAAATGGTGCTGGATCCGATAGGCTTGCACCAAACGATGTTCAATCCACCGGAAAACTTGCTCCCTCGTATTGCCGCAACCGAATACTGCGAATGGCGTCACGCTGTTGTGAAGGGTGAGGTGCATGACGAGAACGCTGTCGTATTGGGAGGGGCTGCTGGACATGCGGGCTTATTCAGTACAGTTGGAGATATGAGCCTGCTTTGTCAAGCGATGCTCAGGTTAGGGGAAACCGCTCAAGGGAGGTTTTTACAACCGGAGACGGTACGTCTGATGACTCGCAATGAGACATCCTCCATGAAATTGGCGAGAGGGTTGGGTTGGCAGGCGAAGGATCGGCATGATTCTCCAGCAGGTGATTTGTTCTCCTTGTCCTCGTATGGGCATACCGGATTCACGGGAACGAGCATATGGATGGACCCGGAAGCAGACCTATTTGCCGTGCTGCTGACAAATCGTGTGCATCCTACACGCGCAAACCAGACTATCAAAAGGATTCGTTCCATTTTTCACAATCTGGCTGTGCTGTCCATAGGAAATTCAGTGAGAAAGCAAGGCGAAGCTAATGCGGATTGCTGAGATAGAGACCAGACGGCTGGCCGTTGCTTTAAAAAAACCATTTAAAACTGCTCTTCGTACGGTACATACCGCCGAATCGGTGGTGGTTCGAATTCGCTGTCACAATGGGCTGGAGGGCTGGGGGGAGGCGCCCCCTACGATGGCTATTACCGGAGAAAGTCTGGATAGCATCGAGGCCTTCATTCAAACCGTCAAGCCGCTGCTTATCGGGCAAAATCCGCTTAATTACGAACGGGTTTTCCCTATCCTGCAGTACGCTGCGATAGGAAATAACAGCGCCAAGGCGGCGGTAGATATGGCGCTCTATGATTTGATTGGGCGAAGCTGCAAGCTGCCTCTGTACCAGTTGCTGGGTGGTTATCGGAACGAGATTGAAACGGATTATACGGTAAGCGTCAATTCTCCGGAAGAAATGGGAGAGGATGCCACCCATTACGTGAAAAGCGGTTTTACGGTACTGAAGATCAAGGTTGGGATCGACGATATTCAAAAGGATTTGGAACGGGTTCGGGAAATTCGGAATCGTGTCGGTTATACGATCAAGCTGCGGCTTGATGCCAATCAAGGCTGGGAAGCCAAGTCGGCGATTCGCGCCATCCGTACGATGGAAGACTTAGGTTTGGATATCGAGCTGGTCGAACAGCCAGTCAAAGCTTATGATCTTACCGGTCTTAAACAAGTTACTGATGCTGTAGACACGCCAATTATGGCAGATGAGAGTGTATTCAGTCCTCTGGATGCATTTGAGGTGTTGAAAAATCGCGCTGCTGATTTAATCAATATCAAATTGATGAAGGCAGGCGGTATTTACCGGGCAGAAACGATAAACAGGATGGCAGAAACATGTGGGGTGGCCTGCATGGTCGGAAGTATGATTGAATCGCGGATTGGCATCTCGGCAGCTGTGCATTTTGCTGCAAGCAAAATGAATATTACCCGATTCGATTTTGATGCTCCCCTTATGATGGTGAGGGATGCTGTTCAGGGTGGGGTCGTGTATGACGGGAAAACCATCAAGCTTCCCGATAATCCGGGAATAGGCATTGTTAATATCGATTGGTAAAGAACGAAGAAAATAAAATGTGAATTTTCAGGAGGAACATCATGGGTGTGATATCGGATAAATTAAAGGAAATAGGGATCGAACTACCTCTGCCTGGGGCTCCGGCGGCAATTTATATTCCAGCGGTTACAGTTAATAATCTGGTCTATACATCAGGTAATGACTGCCGCATAGATGGGAAGCTGATGTATGAAGGGAAGCTGGGCAAGGATTTGACCATTGAACAGGGACAACAGGCAGCCCGCCAAACCATGATTAACCTGCTCGGTGTTTTGCAAGCTCATCTGGGTGATCTGGATAGGGTGGAAAAGGTTGTGAAACTATTGGCCTTTGTTAATAGCGCAGAGGGGTTTACGGATCAGCCCTATGTGATTAACGGGGCATCTGAGCTGCTGATATCGTTGTTTGGTGAGGCTGGCAAACACGCAAGATCGGCTATCGGCACGTCAGACTTACCTTTTAACACGCCTGTTGAAATAGAAATGATCGTTCAAATCAAAGCCTGAACATCCATGATATAGCCAAGGAGGGCGAGCCGATGATTATAGGGATACCGAAGGAATTGAAAAATAATGAGAACCGGGTTGCAATTACCCCTGCTGGTGCTGAAGTGTTAAGGACCAATGGCCATGAGGTTTGTATCGAACAGGGTGCAGGGCTCGGCAGCGGATTTCAGGATGAGGAATATCGTGTGCAAGGTGTACGGATTCTGGATACCGCAGCAGAGGTTTGGACCAAATCGGATCTGATTATGAAAGTGAAGGAGCCTATCCCTCAAGAGTATGCCTATTTCAGAGAAGGTCTTCTCCTGTTTACCTACCTGCATCTGGCCCCGGAGCCGGAATTAACGAAGGCATTGGTTGATCAAGGGGTGATTGCCATCGCCTATGAGACGATTCAACTGGATGATCGCTCCCTTCCGCTGTTAACTCCAATGAGTGAGGTGGCTGGACGAATGGCTGTGCAAATTGGCGCTCAGTTTCTTGAGAAGCCGCATGGCGGTAAGGGGGTTCTGCTTGGAGGCATACCTGGTGTTCAGCCTGCTGAGGTTGTAATTGTCGGGGGAGGCATTGTAGGAACGAATGCAGCCAAAATGGCACTGGGGACAGGTGCGCGTGTTACACTGCTTGATGTGAATGCGGATCGGCTTCGTTATTTGGACGATATTTTTGGTGGACGCCTTACTACATTGGTTTCCGATTCCTACCATATTGAGCAGGCGGTGAGCAAGGCTGATTTGTTGATCGGTGCCGTTCTGATACCCGGTGCGCGTGCCCCCAAGATCGTAAAGGAATATATGATTCGAGGCATGGCCCCGGGCTCTGTTATTGTAGATGTGGCGATAGACCAAGGTGGCTCGATCGAAACGATAGACCGAGTAACTACACACTCCAATCCTGTTTATGTCAAGCATGGAGTCGTCCATTATGCGGTTGCCAACATGCCTGGTGCTGTTGCGAGAACATCAACCTTTGGATTGACGAATGCCACGACTCCTTATGCGGTGCAGATTGCCAATAAAGGAATTCGACAAGCGATCATCGACAATCAAGCGCTTGCCAGAGGCGTGAATGTGGCTAACGGATTTGTGACTTATGAAGCGATAGCGCAGGAACTCAATTTTGCTTATATCCCTGTTAACCAAGCGGTTTAATGCGTATGTATATTAATCGACTTGAACAGGCTCGAAATAATTCTCGTGGAATCATATGTATCGTTTTGACCGGAAAAGCTTGAGTAATCAAGCTTTTTTGGCTTCCTGTTGATGTCTCGCTGCTGGAAATTTATTATGTCAGGCACAGACCGGGCATGACGCTGCAAGCCAATCTATGTTACCATGGAAGAAAATCAAAATAGGGAGGATACTCGGCATGCCCAGCAAAAATGTTACAATCCTGGCGATATTTTATGCCTTTGTTTATATGAGTATCGGGACGTTTTCATCGTATATCGGCATTTATATGACTGAGGCGGGGATTGGACACTCGGAAATCGGGATTCTTACCTCAATAGGAGCTGTTATCGGGTTAGTTGCACAGCCGATATGGGGAGTACTAAGCGACAGGGCCAAGACCAAAAATCAAATCTTGATGATCTGTACGTTGTGTGCCAGCTTGGCTGTATGGCTCATCCCGTGGGCTGGCAATTTGTTTGTGCCACTGCTGATTGCAATGGCCTTATTCAGTCTGTTCCAGATTGCGATTAATCCGCTTAGCGACGCGATTACACTTGAGCTTTCCTCCAAAGGCGTCGTACGGTTCTCCAGTATTCGTACCTTCGGCTCAGTCGGCTATGCGATTGTTTCGGTGGCGGCGGGTTGGTTGTTCGCAGAGCATCTGAACACGATATTTTTGATTACCTCGCTCATTATGTTTGGCTGCTTTTTGCTATCGCTCGGTATTCCGAAGGTGGCTGGTCACCAAAGCGGCGGCAAGAAAGTAAATCTGGTCAGTATTTTCAAAAATAGACAATTGGTAATTTTGTATGCGTACACGCTATCCTTGTCCATTGCGATGGGCTTTTTATTTTCATTTCAGGCCATTTATAGTAAAGAGCAGGGTATCAGTATGGAGGTTATCGGGATTGGGCTTGCTATCGGCTCGTTTAGTCAATTTCCGTTTATGATCTTTTTTCAGCGGTTTTATGATCGGTTTGGTATTCGCAATATTTTGCTGTTCTCGGGACTTATTCATACATTAAGATGGTGTTTGTATGCGTTTGCACTAACACCATTTACGTACATATTAAGCTGGGTGCTTCATGGCGGGACGTATATTTTGTTTTATATGTGTTTGGCCGAGTATGTGAATACTTATGTGGTTAAGGAACTAAAGGCATCAGGACAGATGCTGAACTCGCTCATTCAGTTAAGTGTCGGCAAAATTATTGGCGGCATGCTTGGCGGTGTCTATGCAGCCCACTTCGGTTTCCAGAGCGCGTTTCTGGTGCTGGCGGTAATGGGCGGACTCTCAACGGTGGCCTTTTATATGGTGGATCGGCGGTACGGCGTATTTGCGAAGCTGGATAGCAGTCAGCTGTAAGGGTTTCACCCCAAATAGGTCCTCTAATACGTGAAAAGCCAGCACTCATGTTCTCACATGAAGGCTGGCTTTTTCTATTCCATAGCTGCTGCTTTTAGTAGCGGTCCATAATCATCTGGGTTTTCAACGAATCCTGTGCCAGGAACCAGCCTTGACTTTGCAGGTAGGTAATCAACTGATCGTGCTTGGTTGAGGCGGTGGTGCTGCTGTTCGTTTTGAAGGAGATTTCAACGACATTCTCGATTCCTGTACCAGCGGCATTTTGGATCGGCCAAACCTCGATATACGTTTCAAGACCACTCCACGTACCGATTGATCGCTTGGCCAGCACCGGACCATACACACGGGAGGCATTCAGCATATCCGTGCCCCAGCCATTGTACAGCCATTTGTCCATTTTACCGGGAACATTGTCCTTTAACAGCTTGCGGGAATCGCTGGCAGAAGGAAGGTCCATACCGCTGTAGCCGGATTTTTTGCCGGTTTTTTTGTTGGAAATGCTTAAGGTTTTATTCAAATAGCCCCATTCGACCTGTGCATCGTAATTGGTGTCACTGGAATCAAAGCCTTCCTGCTTGGCCAGAGTCAATGCTGCCGTGATGTTGTCATTAATGATCGGATAACGTTTTTTGTAGGTAAGCTCAAAATCACTTTCACCTTCGGTTTTGCGGATGCGGGGAATCCAGGTGTTGGTGTAAATATCCTTGGCATTGGTATCGAGAAATTCGACGTTCATTTTGGTAACGGTGCTTGGCATGCCAAAGGCTGCTCTTACTGTACTGGTCAGCTTTCCATCGGAACCCAATACGGCGCTTGGCTGCATTAACAGCTTTACTTCATAATCCGGGACCATGTTGCTTGCCGCCTGTACAGGTGCAGGCATACTCATGCTGACTGCGAGGACGGCCGTACATACGACTGATGCCAATCCGCCTAACCACTTGTTTCTTCTCACTTCATTTCATCTCCCTCATAGTGAATGGCTCATTACTTACAAGGATGACTATAGAGATCGATTGTTATCTGAATGTTAGCGTGTTGTGTTGATATTGTAAACCGGATTTAACAGATGCTGGATAAAGCCCTCCAATAAGGCCGACTGCCGGCGATCCAGGTTGTAGGCATAGTACACGTAGCGCTTGAAAGGATTTTGCGGAATCGGACGGAATACAAGCTCCCCGCGTTCAACCTCGCGCAGCACAGCTAAGCGGGAAACGAAGGAAATGCTTTCCCCCAGCATGACCACCTGCTTAATCGCCTCCAGTGAATCCAGCTCGATATGGCCGTTCAGCTCCATACGGTTGCTCTGTGCCCATTTCATCGTCAATTGGCGAGTGCTGGACTCTGGGCTGTGCAGCAGGAACGGGACACTCTGGATTTGATCGGGAAACAGCTGTGGGTAGCTTGCCAGCTTATGTTCCGGCGAACAAATGAGAACCAGCTCGTCCTCACAAAACGTTTCGCCCAGCAGCGGCGGCATTTGGAAGGGCTCGCATGACATGATGCCCAGATCAATCTCATGATTGACCAGCAATTCCTTGATCACGGGTGCTGTCTTGACGATCAGCGACAGCTGGATTCGCGGGTATGCTTGCGTAAAGCTGCTCAGCAAACGCGGCAGAATGTACGTGCCTGGTACATAGCTGGCACCAATCTTCAAAGAACCTCGACCCAACTGGTCGTATTCCTTGACGACACGTTCCGCTTCATGAGCCAACGCATTAATTTTTACGGAGTAGTGATATAACGATCTGCCGGCCTCGGTCAGGTGCACCTTCCCTGAACGTGATTCGAACAGCTGGACACCCAGCTCCTGCTCCAGATTTTTCATGTGAAAGGAGACGGTTGGCTGTTTTAATCCCATTGCATCGGCGACAGTCGTCACCTTCTTATGCTTCTCAATCAATTCGACCATTTGTAATTTAAGCAGGTTCATGGGACACCTTCCTCAGGGCGTTCTTGGAACGCCAGCATCGTAAGCATAATCTCAGGACGTTCTTGGAACGCCGGCATTGTAAGCTTGATTGAGTGATTGACGACCGACTTCAGCACTAGTATAGATAAAATCTATAGGTTTGAATAGATTACATTGATAAAATTAACAAAACATTTACGTGACGATAACACTTGGATGAAGATCGACCTCTACAATAAGTTTAGGAAGACTTGCAGCAAGAGAAATTTGTGCAGGACAGGGATTAAGGGGAAAAAGGAAGGTAATGGCATGGATCTGGTGATTCAAGGCTTGGAAAAAAGCTTCAACCGCGTTCAAGCGCTGCATACAACGAACTTAAACATTAAGCAAGGGCGCTTTACGACCTTGCTGGGGCCCTCGGGCTGTGGCAAAACGACCCTGCTGCGCATGATTGCCGGGCTTGAGACACCTGACCAGGGCGAGCTGTGGCTGGGGGATGACATCTTGTTCTCCAGCGCCAAACGGATTGATCGACCCACGCACCGCAGAAATTTTGGCATGGTGTTCCAGGATTTTGCCTTATGGCCGCATATGACCGTATTTGAGAATATTGCTTTTGGTCTGCGAGCCTCAGGTAAGACGAAGGATCTCAAGCGAGTTGTACAGGAAGCCGTTGATATGGTGCGTCTGCAGGGGCTGGAGCAGCGATATCCGCATCAGCTTTCGGGTGGACAGCAGCAGCGGGTCGCTTTTGCAAGGGCTGTTGTTATGAAGCCGCAGCTCGTATTGTTCGATGAACCGCTGAGTGCGCTGGATGCCATGCTGCGGGACGAAATGCGGATCGAGCTAACCGGACTTGTGCGGGATATCGGGCTAACGGCTTTGTATGTGACGCATGATCAGGTAGAGGCGATGTCGATGTCCGACGAAATTGTGGTCATGAAGGCAGGACAGATTTTACAAAAGGGAACTCCCGAGCAAATCTATAATACCCCCCAGCATCCGTTTATTGCCCAATTTATCGGTAAATCGAATTGGCTGGTCAAGGACAAGCTGCTCATTCGTCCAGAGCAAATCCAGTGGGTACGTAATGGCTCGGTTGATGCTTATCGGGGTAAAGTACAGAGCGTCAGTTATCTGGGAGACCGCTATGAAATTCAGCTCGATATGGGCAGCTTGGGATTGTGGACGGCCTATGATCGGGAACGCAAACCGACAGGCGAAGAAGTTGAGATGTATATAAGTCGGGAAGATATTCACGAAATTACAGATGAAACCAAACGGTGAATACATACAAAGCGATGTTTATTCATCACACAAAACGAGGAGGCGTATTCAATTGAAAATGACAAAAGGGTTAAAAAACAGCGCATTAATGCTGCTTACGGCAATGGTAGGTTTTGGAGTTACAGGCTGTGGAACAGCAGCACCGACAGCAAGCACACCCAATAATGGAGCAGCTCCCAAGGCAGAGCCTGCCACAGCTACAACAGAAGTGAAACCAGCGGATAAAAAGGAAGAGAAGAAGCTGAGCGGCAAGCTGGTTGTATACAGCGCAGGACCCAAGGAATTGGCGGAAGCCATTCAAAAGGGCTATGAAACAAAAACAGGCGTGAAAATTGAAATGTTCCAGGGCACAACCGGAAAAGTGTTGTCCCGTATGGAAGCGGAGAAAGCAAACCCGGTCGTTGACGTTGTCATTCTTGCTTCACTTCCTGCAACGCAAGGCCTGAAGAAAAACGGAATGACACTGGAGTATAAGGATGCCAAAAATGCGGATAAGCTGATTCCGGAATGGTCAGATAAAGATGGACATTTCTTCGGCTACAGTGCATCTGCACTCGGTATCGGCTATAACACCAAGCTGGTTCCGACACCTCCCAAGGAATGGGCTGACCTGACCAAGGAAGAATGGAAGGGTAAAGTGAATATCCCGGACCCGGCATTATCCGGTTCAGCACTTGATTTTGTTACTGGCTACTTGAGCGGCAAGGGTGACAGCGGCTGGGATCTATTAGATCAGTATAAGAAAAATGGCGTAGCTATGGCAGGTGCGAATCAGGAAGCCTTAGACCCAGTTATTACTGGCGCTAAAAGCATTGTAGTTGCTGGTGTGGATTACCTGACTTATCAGGCTAAAGCCAAAGGTGAGCCGATCGACATGATCTACCCTGCCAGTGGAACTGTAATCAGCCCGCGTCCGGCAACGATTATCAAGACCTCGAAAAACCCGGATGCAGCCAAAGCCTATATCGATTACCTGCTGTCTGACGAAGCACAAGCGATGATCGCCGATACGTACCTGCTGCCAGGTCGTAAAGATATCAAAGCCAAGAATCGCCCGGGTGTGGATCAAATTCCGCAAATGAAAATTGACTGGACCTGGATGGACACGAACGGTGATGCCGTAACGAAAAAATTCACACAGCTGTTCAAATAAGCAGTAAATTAAGTGATAACCAGAAACCAGATAGAGAAGTGATCTTATGGAATATACTAGCTCGTTTTCGTATAAAAAACTCGGGATGGCCCTTGCCCTATTGCTGCTGGCGATGCTTGTGGTCGTCCCTCTTTTTTTCATATTTGTAACCAGTGTGTATCCAAGTGGTGAGCTGGATCTGCTGGCGCCGATCAGGGCCATTATGGAAAATGAACTGGCTGAAGTATTTTGGAACTCGATTTTGCTGGGAATTTGTGTAGTGGCGGGAACGACCGTGCTGGCGCTGCCGTTGGCGTGGATATTTGCCCGTACGGAGCTGAGCCGACATACCTGGCTGGATGTCATTATGCTGATTCCGTTTATGACGCCTCCCTATATCGGTTCGATGGGCTGGATTTTGTTCATGCAGAAGAACGGTTATCTGGAGCAGGTGCTTCCCGAAGCGGCTTTTCTTACCCCGGTATTTTTCACTATGTTCGGTATGATTGTGATCATGTGTCTGCACTTGTTCCCGTTCCTGTATCTGATTCTCCGTAATGCGCTGCTGCAAATCGGGGGTACGAAGGAAGAGGCGGCGAGTGTCCATGGTGGTGGATTTGTATACAGCTTTCGACGCATTATTATCCCGCTGCTGCTGTCCAGCTACGCTATGGGTGCCTTATTGATTTTTGTCAAAACGATTGCTGAATTCGGCACACCGGCAACCTTCGGCAGGAAGATAGGTTTTTATGTACTGACGTCGGAAATTCATAAATATATATCGAGCTGGCCGATTGATTTTGGCAAGGCTACGGCATTGGCTTCGATTCTTTTAAGCACATGCTTGTTGATCTGGTATATGCAGACTATGGTAAGCCAAAGGTTCACGTATTCGCTCGTTGGCGGTAAAGGAACACGGGGCAAAATATACCGAATGAGTGTATGGCAAAAGCTGCTGGCTTGGGGTTACATAGTCGGATTGCTCGGGCTGGCGATAGTTGTACCGTATTTCTCCATCATTGCCGCTTCACTGATGAAGCTGCGCGGAGTTGGCCTGAAATGGAACAATTTGACTTTTCAATATTATATCGATCTGCTGACCTGGGGCTCGAAGAGCATGCAGGCGTTAATGAACAGCCTCAGCCTGTCGCTGATTGCCGCAACGATTGCGGTAATTCTTGGCACATATTTTGCGCTGATGATTCGCAAGTCACAATCGTGGCCGCAAAGAATTACCGACTTGTTCGCCCTGCTGCCAAATACCGTGCCGGGCATCGTTATTGTCGTTGGACTCATCCTGTTCTGGAACTCGCCGTGGATGCCGATTCCGCTCTATAACACCTACGGTATGGTTGTCCTGACGTACGTCGTGTTCTTCCTTCCTTATACGGTGCAATATGTAAAAGCGAACTTTGCCCAGCTGGACGATTCGCTATTTCAAGCCGGTCGGGTATTTGGCGGCAAGCCGGCCTACATCTTCCGCAGAATTTTACTGCCGCTCATTATTCCGGGTATGGTGGCGGGTTGGATGATGACGTTTACGATATCGGTTCGTGAGCTGGTCGCCTCGCTGATGATTTTACCGCCATCGATGGAAACGTCGGCTACCTATATTTTCGCCCAATTTGAGCAGGGCAAAGTATCGCTCGGGATGGCAATGGCTGTCGTATCCGTCGGTTTGACGACGCTGATGCTGCTTGGCTTGAATCGAATTACGGCCAAGAAAAATTTGTAATCGGTAAACCTTACATCTAGTGGAGTGTGAATGTATATATGCAAGCAACAGTATGGGGTGGTGCTGGCGAGCATGGCCGCTCTTGCTATCTGATTGAACAAGGCCAAACACGTGTTTTACTCGATTGTGGGGTGAAGAAGGAGGGCACGGGTGAATACCCGCTGTGTGATGAAAATGTGGTTCCGCTGCTGAATGCGGTATTTTTATCACATGCCCACGAGGATCATTCCATAGCGATTCCCATGCTGTATACGATGGGCTATACCGGCGAAGTATGGACGACAAGAGCCACCTTCGAACAGCTTCCTTCCTATTATAAGGCTTGGAAAGGGTATGCGGCTTCCAGTCATGCGGAGCTGCCTTACAGCGATAAAGATATATCGGCGATCCAGTACAAGTTCATTGAAGAGCAAACGCCTTCCGGCGAATGGTATACGATACGGCCGGGATTGAGCGTATGCTGGGGAAGAAGCGGACATTTGGCTGGGTCCATCTGGCTGCTGCTGAATGTGGAGGGCAGACGGGTATTCTACTCAGGTGACTATACAGCGGAATCTTTGCTATTAGCTGCAGACCGCCCTCAACCGGCGCATTTGGAGGCTCCCATCGAGCTGGCTATTATAGATGCCGCGTATGGGATGGATACAGAATCCCAAGAGCAGAAGCTGGAGCAGCTGCGGCTGCAAATCGATGAAACGTTGAGACAAGGCGGCCCGGTTCTGCTGCCTGTGCCAACCTATGGACGCAGTCAGGAGATGCTGCTGTGGGCAAGGGAGCAATTTCCCGATGTCCCCATTTATGTAGAACAGGAGATTACTGCAGGATTGAAGCAGCTGCTGCAAGGACCGGAATGGCTGCTGCCCGAAGCTATAGCACGTATTCAGGCTTGTCTGGTGGATCCGAGAATTATTTTCGTGGATAGTGAAGCACGGCGGCTTCAGGCGGTATCGGAAATGGGGAGTCGGATCGTATTGACCAATGATGGCATGCTGCAATCGGCTCGCGGTCAATGGTACTATGAGCAGTTGACCAAGGATAAGGCCTGCTGCGTCATTTTGACGGGACATTTGGCTAAGGGAAGCTGTGCGCATCGGCTGCTAATGGCCTCCAGGGAGCATATGGAAATTCTCGGACATGACGCAGGTCAGGTGCATTTTATACGCTATAAGGTGCACCAGGGTTTGCCTGATGTCAGAGCCATGCTGGACGTTCTTGGAAGCGAGCACTCGATTCTGGTTCATGCGGGTCAGCAGGCGACAGCTGCGGTAGGTGTACAACTGAGCAAAGAGGGATATACTAACCTACATGCGTTGTCTGCCGGGGATACTTGGCGGGAATAGCCAAATAGCAGTTACAACATTTACCTCTACCTGTGGCATGAGTCCGGGTGGGGGTATTTCTTTGTGATCAGGCGATTAAAGTAAGTAGACTTCGATCAAAGCCATTGCCTATAATAGAAGTTGTGTGCCAATCAATCCATAATTCAATCGGGAGGGCTGATATTGTGAAGTATAAAGCTATTAAAAACACAGATCTGCTGCCATCTGTTATTTGTTTGGGAACCTCGGATATTGGTGGTTCAATCAATGAAGAGGAATCTAAGAGGATTTTGAATGCGTTTACGGAAGCCGGTGGCAATTTTCTTGATACGGCAGAGGTATATGCGAACTGGCTGCCTATCGAGCCGAACAGCAGCGAACGTTTTTTGGGTAGGTGGATGAAGGAGAGAGGGAATCGGGATCAATTGATCATAGCGACCAAAGGTGGGCATCCTCTGCTGGATACACCGCTGGTTTCGAGGCTATCAGCCGCAGAGATTGAGCAGGACATCGTGGGAAGCTTGCAGAGATTGGGTACTGATTACATTGATCTGTATTATTTGCATCGTGATGATCCACGAATTCCTGTTGAGACGCTGATTGATATTTTGGAGACGCATGTGCGGCAGGGCCATATTCGTTATTATGCCTGCTCGAACTGGACACTGGAGCGCTTGGAGCAAGCACAGCAGTATGCTGTGAGCAAAGGCTATGCAGGGTTTGTTGCCGTTAGCAATTTGTGGAGCCTGGCAACTGTCAATCCAGGTTCAATCAAAGATCCGAGTCAGGTTATAACCGATCAGGCCTTGGTCGACTGGCATATCCGCACAGGAGTTGCACTCATCCCATACAGCTCGCAGGCCAATGGTTTTTTTAGCGGAAAATATCGCAGAGAGCACGAGGTACAGCCCGAATTAAGCAATAAAAATATATACAGACTGTATCACAATGAAACCAACTTTACCCGATTGGAACGGATCGAAGAGCTTGCCCGACAACATAAGGCCACATCCAATCAGATAGCAGTGGCTTGTCTGTTGGCACAGCCCTTTCCGGTGTTTCCGATTGTCGGCTGCAAAAACCACCACCATTTGCAGGACAGCCTGGGCGCAGTGGACATTGAGCTGGATGGTGCTATCGTTTCTTATGTAAGCAGTTGATGTCAAAAGAAAATAAATTTTGATGCCAATGCCGGGTATCGATTGGATTAAATTATACACACGGAAAAGCGGTTTCCCTGAAGGGATTTCGCTCAAGGAACGGGTAGTTTCAATAACAATCATGGTTCAGGAGCATTTGTCACGGTGAATTATTTCAACTTCTTGATGAATTCATCAAGATCGATAGTTAAAGAGGTTGGTCTGTAAGGAAGCTGCTGAAGGACCAGATTACCGGAATAAATTGCTTTCCTGTCTGCTTGATATAACGACATGGTGTAAGTGTCATATTCCGCCGGATACTGATCGGCTGCTTGCAGACGGATGTGTTGCATTCGTTTGGAAATAGCCTGTATGATGTGGGCTTCTCGAATAATAATAGGCTTCCCGTCTTTAAGCTTTAATTCTATTTTATCGATGTGGGTCAAATCAAGATCCAGTATTGTACTTAAGGGGATACCTTCCTCGCCTGGTTTGGCATCTTCAACGATTGCGATTTCATAGGCGATGGTTTGTCCGGGATAGCTCATTAAAGTAAATTTCGCTTTCCAAACCTCTACAGTCTGGCCAATCCTAAGGTCATCCATGCTCAGTTGAAGTTCCTGCCCATATCTATGAATATTGGAATCATCGGGAAGCCTGATCCAATATGCTTCAGGAGTAGGATGTTCTTTACCGGACCATTTATTATAATTCACAACTAGCGCGCGTTTACCTGTATTATCGATGGATATGATGTTTCCGACAAGATCAGCCTTGTCCGAAAGAGTATACGTCGTAATCGAAAGAGGAAAATAACCTCCAAGTGATTGGAATACAGCGTTTTTAAGGGCTTCGACCTCTTCGTCGTTTAATTTCTCGCGGTGCTGGTAAAGTCTTCGGACTTCAAGCCTGGCAACATTATTTTCGGTATGCATCGAAACAGGCTCGATAGAGAATCTGGATAAGAGAGGCTCTAGCTCACGGCTGGAACGAAATTTTTCTTGGTAGAATGCAGCTGAAGGGGTAAGGGCTGCCGCTGAGTGTTGATTCTCGTAATGCTCAATGGCTTTAGTCGGGGCAATCCATTTTTCCCCTAAATAGGTTAATATACGATACCATGATCGGCAGTGATCTGATTCCGATTGGGTACCCTCAGTGACTCCTTCGTTGCAAATGAAGAGCTGACCAAGCGTCGTTACCGTCTGGGGGGAAAGTTGCCCTCCGTTACTTTCATCATCCGCAGGAAAATCGTATAAGTCCTCGACACCCATAAACGTGAGTTCCAAATGGACTGGGTAATATTTCTCTTTTATGACCGCAGGTCCGCTTCGCAACCATTTATCGCCATACCACGTCTTTACGAGATACCAGGACCCGTCCGATGGATTCGTTGTGTCCTGCTCACTTCTGCTTGTTTCAATTACTTGAAGCGATTGGAATGCTGATATGACACCAGCTGGCTTGCTATCAGTGGACTGTTCCTCATAAACAGGTGTATCGACTAGCAATGTAAGCTTTACCTGCTGTTCATTCCATCTCCCGCTTGCCAGAGCCTCTGAAGTGTACAACGTGTATATGGTTAAAGCAGCAATAAACACTCCCAACATAACTGAATAAGAATGCTTGAATGCTTTTGATGTTGGCATAATTACCACCCCTTTCCATATGTTAGACACAAAATAGAGCAAAAAGTTGTTCGTCATTTATTACTACTTAAGTAAAGGACAGGTTAGCGGAGTAGTTTACTTATTAGACATAACGTTATGTCTTGTAAATATTGGAATTATTATGTATGATTATTCTTAAGTGAATACTGTGTATGACTGGCGTAAACATGGAGAACCATGAGGAAGTACACAGATAAATAGCCGTACGCCTGGGCAAAGTATTTGATCAATGATCAAGTGCTTTTTTTTTATCTTCAAAATAGAAAGGTCAGGTGTTCAAAATGAAGATGGCTTTTATCCTGTTTGACCAAATGACAACGTTAGATTTTGTCGGGTTTTATGATGCAATAACACGTCTTAGAATCTTAAATCTTATGGAGGATGTGTCTTGGGATGTGTGTTCAACCCGATCGGAGGTTACAGATGAATTAGGCATCAAAATGAAAATAGAACATGTATCTCCTGACTTATCTCAATATGATTTAATATTTGTTCCAGGTGGATGGGGGACAAGAAAACTTAAAAATGATGTAGAATTTCTTACATGGTTAAAGACGGCAAGTGGTGTTAAATATAAGGTTTCTGTCTGTACAGGAGCATTACTATTAGGGGCAGCAGGCTTTTTAACTGGAAAAAGGGCAACAACAAACCCTCCTGCTTACGACATTCTGGAACCATATTGCGAAGAAGTAGTTAGAGCAAGAATTGTTAGGGACGGAAATGTTATTACGGGTGGTGGAGTGGCTACTTCAATTGACCTAGGACTGTACCTACTTGAATGCTTTACTGATGCAGAAACGGTTCAAAAAATACAAAAATCAATGGATTATCCTTACTATCAGACAGGTAAGCTCGATTCTGACTACATTGTATAAAGATACTTGTAAAAAAGGAGTAGTAAGCAATTTTTTCGACGGGCAGTTTAACGCAAAACAGGAGGTTGTTGTAACTTAGCAGCCGTTCTGTAAGGGTAGTTGAAATCGTTTAAAATTGTGTTGAGGGCAGACAGACGTAATAGAGTAAGAGGGAAACAAAATTTCCCGAAACAAAGGGAGGCAGGAGAACGTGTCGAACATGGACAAGGAAAACCAGGCTCTGGAGAAAGCGAAAATGGTGTATGAAACAGACGAGATCATAAGAACCGATATCCTGGCGGGCCTGGATGCCGAGCGACGGTCACTGGGCGTGCCGTCTGCCAGCGGTGACGTGGTCGTGGATCGCTCCACAGACGGATCGGAGTGCCGGATCGTGTTCGCCAGCCTACCGCCGGAGGAAACCGATAACCTGATCCGCCGGGAGCGGGATGCCGCCATCTCCGGCGGCTACAGCCTGGAGTGGAAGTACTACGGTCACGATACGCCAATCGACCTGCCCGAGCGGCTCGTCGCCGCCGGGTTCGAGGCCGAGGATGAGGAGGAAGTGTTGGTCCTGCCATTGGACGAGGCATCGCTGGCTGCCTTCGGTGACGGCGGCGAACATGAGATCAGGATCGTCCGAGAAGAGCGCGACCTGGTGGACTACGCCGAGGTGTCCCGCGAGATTGGCAGGCACAACGTGGAGGTGGAGCGGCGCGCGCTGGCCCTTAAGTTGAAGGAGAATCCGGACGAGATGAGCATCCACATTGCCTACGTTGACGGCGAGCCCGTCGCCTGTGGGCGGGTCTACTTCCGGCCCGGAGGGCCCTACGCCGAACTAGCCGGGGGTCGCACCAAGACCACACACCGGAGACGGGGACTGTTCACCGTGCTGGTCGCCTCGCGGTTGCAGGAAGCCCGTGATCGCGGCCGGACGCACGCCTTCGTCGACGCGCTGCCGACCTCCGCGCCGATCCTGCGCAAACAGGGCTTCCAGTTCGTGACTCGGACGCAGCCGTTTGTGTTGGAGCAACCGCGGTGAGCGCCGACGCTGATTGGGCAGAAAAGAGCAATGAATTTAATGAGTCACTATTTAAAGAAATGTCTGAAGGTAAGATATCGGACGATGAATGGTTTGAGATAAACAAACTGTACTTTACTAAGCATTATCTGGCAAGCGATAACCCAAAAGGTCAATCAGGTCATGATGGAAATGAACATGGATACTTTCATTCGCATCAGCTGCTGATTCATGTAATTCACTTCCTGGTGGAACAGTAGAACGGGGAGAAACACTTGAAGAAGCTGCTATTCGTGAGGTAAAAGAAGAAACGGGCTTAGAGGTTGAATTAAATGGTATTTTCAGTGTAAGTGAAGCGTTTTTTGTAGATAGGGAACATCATACAATTTTCTTTACCTTTAGAGGGAATGTAATTGGTGGAGAAATAAATATCTCATTTCCAGAAGAAATTGAGGAAGTTACTTGGATGAAACCTCAAAGAGCAGAAGAATACATACATCTACCAAGTGAGTTAAAGGGATTAATAATTGGTAAATCAATAGCACCCTATGTACTCAGAGGAACTATTAATCACAATTCTTAATACAGTTTGTTGAAGTAACAAAGAACTATAGTCGAGAGGCTTGCTTTGGGCAGCTCTTCTTTTGTTTATTAAAGTAACGAGCAGTTTTGCGCAGCATTGTTGTCTTCAAAAAAATTCAGATTTCCACTTGAACCTTACGTAACGTAATGATTTATAATGAACGTAACAGCAGGATTAAACACGGGCCAACGGCCAAAAAAATCGAACAAAATAAATTCGAAATCGGAGGAGAAATGGATATGAGAAAACTCGTATTGTTCATGCATGTGTCGCTGGACGGGTATGCGTCGGATTCGAACGGAGGACTCGATTGGATTCCGTACAACGAGGAATTAGAGAAATACGCCGAGGAGATCGTAGCCGAAGTCGGAGCTCCCGTTTACGGACGCACGACGTATCACATGATGGAGAACTACTGGCCCATGGTGCTGGACAATCCGAATGCGTCGAGGCACGATATGGAGCATGCCAAATGGCTGCAGGATGTTAAGAAGATCGTCATTTCCGGCACGATGGACAAGGTGGAATGGAACAATACGCTGCTGATCAAGAACAATATCGCAGAGGAAATCAAGATACTCAAGGAGCAGCCCGGCAAAAATCTCGTTATCTTCGGCAGCCCGGGGGCGGCGAAGACGCTGCTTAAGCTCGGCCTGATCGACGAATTCCTGCTTACAATTTGCCCGGTCGTCCTGGGCGGCGGAAAATCGGTATTCGACGGCGGCGAGAAAATCAGGCTCAAGCTGCTGTCCAGCCGAACGCTCAAGTCGGGCATTATCGCGGCCCGCTATGAGCTGGAGAAATAGCCGTACAAGGTGTTCCGAACGAAGAACGATAGGTCAATAAACAAATAAGACGCGGCTGCCGGCATGTATCGGTAGCCGCATTGTGCTAATAGGCAGATTAGCGTGGTGGTAGAGATTCTGTATATATCCGTTTATATAAGGAGGAGGTGGGATTCACGTGGCGACACTTCATTTAATGGTTGGTCTCCCTTGTAGTGGTAAGACTACTCTGGCTCGACAACTTGAAACGAAATACTCAGCACTTCGCCTTACTCCCGATGAATGGCATATCAGATTATTTGGGCATGATTTTGGGGATAACATGACGGAAACTGACGAAATTAAGCATGATTCTAGACATGATTCAGTGGAATCCCTAATGTGGGACGTGGCGGCTAGAGTTTTAGTTCTTGGTGTTGATGTAATTCTGGATTTCGGATGCTGGGTTCAAAGTCAACGAGACGAGTTTCGTTCCAGAGCCAAGAACCTAGGGGCTGGCTTTAAAATTCATTTTGCTGATGTGCCTGAAGAAGTGTTATTTGAACGTCTAAAAGCTAGAAATGATATGCATAAAGAAGGAACTTTTTTCATACCTGAAGCAAAACTTAAAGAATGGATAAAGATTTTTGAACCACCTTCATCACAAGAACTTGATTCCTCGGACGATTAAACTAACTCTTGATCTTAATCTTATCGAGTTGGCAGCCCGGCGTGATACGCAGGCAATCGAAGCCAGTGGATACAAAACCAACGGCGAATGGCCAGGCCCCGATTTTTTTGAAGCTGCCCAAAAATTATTGAACTGGGCCTTAGTTCAGGATGTGGTCAAATGTATCACTGCTAGAAGTGAAACTGACAATATCAGTTCTAAAAATGTATTAGTGAAGTTAGGATTCCAAATTGACCACAGCGGTGCAGAATTGCTTTATTGGAAGTATCAAAAGAAGATGTAGTTCAACACAGTGGCAGTCTATGACTTTATTTTCTCGTTCGTGGCTGCCGCCGTATATTTCTCAACAACTGAAGTCTGGTACTTAATTTTCTTTGGACAGTTGAATCGAATGCTGCCTTTGAGCAATCCGAGGACTTATCTGTGATTCAGCACGATTATAATGGACCGACGCACACAAATCCTGAATATGGGATGTGGCGTTACATGAATGGCATGCCTACATGTGCTGATCCATGCATCGATTCAAACTTTTGACTCCGCTCCTCGCACACCCCGCACATTGACATGTTTTATTTGTTATTCATGTAAATCGTAGATATCCCCCTCAACAACCTCTTTTATATATTTTACAAGCGAACCGATAGTTGCGAGTCACATTTCCTAAGGTTTATTTCCTATGCTCGGAGGTGATCTGAATCGACACCTTTTATATATTGCAAGTGACAATACTTGTTATGGACGCTGTATTCATGCGCTTCTGACGTATAGATCAAGAATTGTCCGTTATCGCCTTGAGGTGGATGCCGTATACTGAATGTACCTGATAGATTCATCCAGAGGAGGACTTTATGGCGAACCGGATTCAATCATGGACCCGTTATTTGTTTTTTGGAAAAGCGGGCCGCAGTGGAAAATATATGCACCGTTTTGTATGGATCGGCTGTTTGGCTGTCTGTATTCCGATCGGGTTAGCTGGCATGATCTACTATAACCTGTCGATGGAGCGAATGAAAAGCGAAATTATGGATGAGAGCAAATCCTCCCTTGTACTGCTCAAGGACAGAGCGGAACGCATCCTGCAAAGTATTGAAAAGGAATCCTTGCAGCTGGCAGCAGACCCGGCCATTTATGATCTATTCACGAATCGGGTAACCGATAATCCGCTAGTCTGGCACCATGAGCTGTTAACGAAAATTACGCTGGCGAAGAACGCTACCGACTTTATTAACGAAATTTATTTTTATAATGACATTGACCATATTGTTGTGTCCAATACGTACGGAACGATTGATATAGATAACTATAAATTTAAGGAGGATATTGAGCTGCTCATGAAGCAGGAGGCGATCTCCAGTTGGAGCTACCTGCCGTCCAGCCAAAGAGAAGGTTACCTGACCTTTGCCAGACGACTTCCGGTAATAGGTAAATCCCCGTCGAGAGGCATCATAGCTTTTCAGATTGAAACGGAGGTGGTCAGCAAGTTTTTGCAGGCAGATACGACGATTATGTCCCAGGGGCAGGAATTGGTTTTCGTCAATTATCCAGACCCGAAGCTGACGGGCAAGCATACGTTCATGAATGCAGACAAGCTTTCAAGCCTGCCGGCTCTGCACAAGATCAGCGAATCGGATAACACGATCGACAGCTTTTATGATGATGGCCTGAATGGAAAGCGTGTACATTATTCGTATGTAAAAAGTGTATTCGGCCGCACCTATGTAGCGATTGTCCCTGAGGAGAGCATTACGGAGAGACTGATATGGATTCGCTCCTTTACGATGCTGACCGTCTTGTTTCTGATTGCTCTGGCTGTGGTGATTACATATTTCAGTACGAAGCGAGCTTACAGTCCTATTGAGCAATTAATCAAGCACAGCAAAGCGGTCGGTGCAGGCAAAGTTCAAAGCAAGGACAACGAGCTGGACTACATCCGCGAATGTATCGACTATTTAAGCAAGGAAACGCAATACCTTGGCAGTTATATGGAGAAAATTCAACCAACCTTGCGCGAGCGTTGTCTGCAGCAGCTTCTGGATGGGGATTACATCCGTAGTGAATCGTTAATTCAGGATTGCGACACATACGGGCTAACCGTCAATTCCAATTATGTAGTGATGGTGGTTGAAGTGGAAAATGTGTATAAGGAACGGCGGTTTTTACCGGGAGACAAGCCCATTGTAGCGTTTGCCGTGACCAACGTCATGCAGGAGCTGATGGGAAAAAGTCCTCATTTGAATGGATATGTTTTTCCTTATCAAGGTAAAGGGATTGCCCTGATGCAGTGGAAAAATGAAATGGAGCAGATAAAGCTGCATCATAGAGTGATTGAATTTGCCAATTCGGTTCGTGAATCGTTAAAAAACTATTTGTCGTTTGAAGCCTCAATCGGGATGGGTCGATGTTATTCGCATATTGCCGATGTTCCGGTTTCCTATAAGGAGGCCGAACTGGCTCTGCAGTACCGGATTTATCACGATTCCGACTCGATCCTGCATATTGAGGACCTGGAAAATTCCAAAACCGGTTCCGCTTTCAGATATCCGCGTGAGCTGGAAGGTGCGATTATCGAGTCTTTGACCAAGGGAGAGGTTGAGGAGGCGGAGAAGTCACTAACCGGCTTTTCGAAAGCGCTTAACATTTCACAATCCTATAACTTTATTCATCAGAGCTATTACGTACTGGTTTCTGCCATTATTACATCCCTGGAAAAGCAAGAGGGCAGCATCCTCGATATTCTTGAGCATAACCTGTTTGGCCAGCTGGAAAGCAAGCATACCTCAAGGGAGATTACAGATTGGTTTGTAGAGGTGCTGTTTCCGCTTTATAAAAAACTGACCGAGGATTACTACAACAATGTCGGACAATCCGTGATTCGGCAGGTATGTAAATATATTCGTGAGCATTGTACAGAGGATATTTCCCTGGTGCTCTGCGCAGAACGGATGGGTATCAGCCATTCTTATCTAAGCCGATTGTTCAAGAAGGAGATGGGCATTAACTTTTTGGAGTTTGTCGTGGAATGCAGGGTTGAAGAAACCAAACGGCTGCTGCTGGAGACGGATCAAAGCATCAGTGAAATTGCGGCGATCATCGGATATTCGGAACGCAATCTGACCCGCGTATTTCAAAGGCTGACACGGATGACTCCAGGTGTGTACAGGACGGAAAACCGCAATGGATAAGGCAACAGACATTTGGCAGGCAAAAGAGACAATTATTGACTTGTGGTGGCAAAAGCCCAATCAGGAAAAGATTTGTCTCTTACCTGTTTGCCAATTTGCAACTATGCTATGGAAAGAAAGCGCTATCAGCCATCAGGCTTTCCAAGGGTTGGTCGTAAGGGTTAGTCCGTGAAGCATCATGAAACAACGTAAGGCATCTGGAACTACAAACTTTTAGGAGGGTTAACATGAAAAGATCATTTCGTAAACGAGTCAGTTGGGCAGTAGCTCCTGTCCTATCCATCAGCTTATTGGCTGGCTGCACCAGCGGCGCTCCTGCTGCAACAGGTACAGGAACAGGTACGAGTACAAATACGGCAAAGGAGAATAAACCTGCCGCAGCCGAGCCTGTAAAAATTCAATTTCTTGTACCATCGTTTGCCGAGGTTCCGAATATGGCCGACCAATATTGGACGGAGTTCCAAAAAAGGTCAAACAGCAAGCTCGATATCGAGTGGATTCCATCCGGTGACTATGATACCAAATTCGACCTGGTGCTGGCTTCAGGAAACCTTCCCGAGGTTATCGTGTCCCAATCGGCGACCCGTCCAACTTTGCTGAATGCGATCAATCAAGGTGCATTTTGGGATTTGACGCCACTGCTCGGCGATTTTAGCCAATACCCGAACCTTCAGAAAAATGCCGATCCGAACGTTTGGAATTACATGAAGGTGAATGGCAAAATATACGGCGTAGCCCGTAACCGTCCGAATATCGATCCCGGTATCAAGATGCGTAAGGACTGGCTGGACAAATTAAATTTGCCGATTCCGCAAACGCTTGATGAATACACGGCAGCCTTGAAAAAAATCGTCGATAGTGATCTGGATGGCAATGGCAAGAAGGATACGATTGGTATTCTCGGACATGGCTTCCTGGTCGCAGATGGAGACCCTTCCTACTTGGCAGCTTTCGGCGGACTTGATCCGATTTTTGATAAAGATGGCGGCTTGATCAAGGAAACGCTGACTCCCAACTATACGCAGATGATCGACTGGTTCCGCAAGCAGTACGCTGACGGGATTATGGCGAAGGAATTTTCCACAATCAAGAAAACACAGGCTGAAGAAATGTTTGCGACCGGACGTGCGGCTTCCTATACCCGTAACATCTGGCGCGATTATTCGTGGGAGCAGGACATCAAGAAGCTCCAGCCGGAGGCGAATGTTATCACCTTGCCGCCAATGAAGGGGCCGGGCGGAGTGAGCGTCGCATTGGTGCCGCCGTTCTTCGGAGCTTTCTATATCTCGAAGAAGGTACCTGAAGCCAAGGTGAAGCAAATTTTGGAGTACTTCAACACGACTACGACTAAAGAATTCACCGATTTCAACTATTTCGGTATCGAGGGTGTGCATCACAAGCTGGTTGACGGGCAGCCTCAGCTGACCGACCAGGGAGTCAAGGAAGTCACAACGAATGCGAATCAGCCGTTCCCTATGGCATTCAACAACATTATGAAGGTGTTCAATGCTTCTGCTCCTAAAGCCTACAATGATGCCAAGATCAAGGAAACCGAAGTATTCGCCAAGGTAGGTAAAATGAATTTATTCAACGTTGTTTACTCGGATACGTGGACAACAACATGGCCGAAATATGAAAAAGAGTGGCAGTCGATGGTTATCAAAGCGATCGTTGGACAAATATCGATGGATGAATACAAGAGCTATGTAGACAAATTGAATACGAATGCGGATATTAAAAAATCGTATCAAGAGTTTGCCGCCAAATACAAAGAGTTTTTTGGAAAATAATTAACGGCAGCAAGCAATCGGGATTTTTGTTAGACGTAGCAGGAACGGGACATAGGTAGGGTAGTGCATTCCCGAAGTGTGAACCGTTCCTTTTACTTTCTTGGGAAGCAGATAATGATGTGTTGCGCGATTGTGAATTTCTCCCAAATACATGCAGGAGGGAAACCATGACAGGAATAAGCAAGCTGCCTCAATTGCCTTACGGCGCCGTTTATTTTCGCAAATCCAACCCGCCAAGGGAAGATTGGGAACGTGATTATGCGGTAGCCCAGGAGGACGGAATGAATATTAACCGTCACTGGTTTATGTGGGGAGCCATCGAAGTAGAGAAGGGCGTATACGACTGGGAGGATTATGACCGGCATATGGATCTGGCTGCCGAGCATGGAATCAAGACGATTATTGCAGAGATGATTACATCGGTACCGGAATGGGCCGCTTATGAATATGCACATGCTGCCTATGTGAAGGCGGACGGCACCCCGTTACGCACACAAATGGGCGTTAGCAGCTCAAGCGGCGGCTTTGGCGAAGGCTCGCAGGGCGTACTTTCCCTGGATTGTCCCGAAGTCAGGGTGCTGGCAGGCAAATTTCTGACTGCGTTGGCGCTTCGTTATAAGGATCATCCCGCGATGGCGGGTTATGACGTATGGAACGAATGCAATTATTCACCGCAGGTGTGTCACGGCTCTTATACAAAGGCAAAGTTCCACGTATGGCTGCAAAATAAATACGGAAGCCTGCAGGCGCTGAACAAGGCGTGGCACCGGTACAGCTATTCGGCCTGGGAGCAGGTAGGGACGCCCAGGCAGCTGGGGCCGTATCCGGAATGCATCGATTGGCTGCATTTTACCAAGCACAATTTCTATGAGCATATGCAGTGGCGGGTCGATCTGATCCGCAGCGTGGACGATAAGAATCTGATCACCGCTCATGGGATAGCGGGGAGCATTAACGTTATGGCCTCTATGGGGGCCGACGATTGGCTCGCCGCCTCCAAGGTCGATTTGTACGGCTTCACCTGGGTCGCCTCGCGTAAGGGCAATGAGCCGTGGAAGCAATGGCATGCTGTCGATCTGACACGCGCAGCCTCGCGCGGCAAAACCTTCTGGCATGCCGAGACGCAGGGCGGTCCATTGTGGCTGCAGCCGCAGGTGATCGGACGGGCGAAGGATGACGGACGGGTCACCGAGCCGGAGGATATTCGGATCTGGCAGATGATAACACTGGCCGGAGGTGCGCGAGGCGTGCTTTTTCCACGCTGGCGTCCCTTGCTGGATGGTCCTTTGTTTGGCGCGTTTGGCCCTTATGCGATGGACGGCTCACGAACGCCGCGTTCCGACATGGCCAGCACAATAGCTAAGTGGGCTAATGCCCCTGAGCAGCGTGAGCTGCTCGAATCCGCTCCCGTACAGGGGGAAATCGGCATTCTGGTAGTACCCGATACGCAGGTGTTTGATTATTTATTAAATCGTGAAGGCAAGAACGCTTTTTATGAGCAGGCGATGTGGGGAGCATATCAGGGATTTTTTGATCAGGGGATTCAAGCGGATTGGGTGCACATCGAGGATATTGCCAATTACCGTGTGCTCTACTGGCCTTATCCCGTGATGATTGGGAGTCAAGAAGCGGAGGCGCTGCAGCAGTGGGTGGCTGATGGCGGTACGCTGATCAGTGAAGGATGTCCAGCTTACTTTGGAGATCGTGGCAAGGTCGGGACGCTGCAGCCTAACCATGGACTGGATCAAGTATTTGGCGCCGTGGAGGACAACGTGGAATTTATGCCCGATATTTCTGATGCCGTTTCTTTTGAGCTTGGCGGCGTTCAGGTACGAGGCAGCATTTACAATCAATCATACAGGTCAGCCGGAGGTCAGGTGATCGGACAATATTCGGACGGCTCTGCTGCTGTCGTGGAACATGTTTATCGCAAAGGGAAAACGATGCTTGTCGGCACCTTTCCATCAGCAGCCTATTATCATACGCACGATGAGGGCAATTTGCAGTACTTTTCCAAGGTCCTGGAATGGGCCGGGATACAGCCCCATGTAACACGATCCAATGCAAAGCTGCAGGTGCGATTGTCGCGGGGAACCGGCGGTTCGTTGTATATCTGGGCTGTAAACCCGCATAGGGAAGCGCAAAACGTCGAGCTTGAGCTATCCGAAGCCTGGGGAGCCTGGAACGCGGAGCATGTGTATTGGGGAGACACAGAGTGGTCACAGCAGGGCACCAGACTGCAGCTTTCGATACCTGGTCGCGATGCATGGATTGCCCGCGTAAAAGCAGTGGATAAAGCTTAGCAAGAGTTTCCAAGGAAATGGAAATTGGCTTAAGGAGGATTCATATGAAAATTAAAAGCATCGAAACCTTTAGCACAAGAAATATCAGTATCGTAAGGGTGAAAACCGATGATGGCTTCGAAGGTTATGGTCAGCTGGCGACGTACCACGCCAATATATCAGCAATGGTGCTGCATCAGCAGGTAGCTCCCTACGCCTTGGGGGCTGATGCTGAACGGATTGCCGATTTGGTTGACAAGGTTGTGGAGGGGGAGCACAAATTTCCCGGGTCTTACGTCTGCAGGGCTGTTGGCGGTCTGGATACGGCTTTATGGGATCTGCACGGCAAGCGCGCCGGTCTTAGCGTCTGCGAGCTGCTGGGGGGGAAGCCGCGTGCTATCGATGTGTACGGCTCCAGCATGCGACGCAACATTTCACCATCCGACGAAGCGGAGCGGCTGCAAAGGCTTCAAGCGGAGCAGGGCTTTCGTGCTTTTAAAATAAGAATTGGCAACAATTTTGGACGCGATATCGATGTATACCCAGGCAGAACGGAGCAGGTGGTAGCTGCCGTACGCAAGGCTATCGGTGATGATACGGCATTGTATGTCGATGCGAACAGCGGGTTCACGCCTCGCCGTGCCATTGAGGTCGGAAGGATGCTGGAGCAGCAGGGGGTATGCCATTATGAGGAGCCTTGCCCTTATCCAGAGCTGGAATGGACGAAGCAGGTGGCCGATGCGCTCGACGTAGCAGTGACGGGCGGGGAACAGGACACGGATATGGCTCATTGGAAAAGAATGATTTCGATGCATGCGGTCGATATCGTCCAACCGGATATTTGCTACATAGGCGGCTTAAGCAGGGCGTTGGAAGTAGCCAAGCTGGCCCAGTACGCGGGGATGACCTGCACACCGCATGCGGCTAATCACTCGATGGTGACGGTGTTCACGATGCACATGGTTGCTGCGATTCCCAATGCAGGCACCTTTATGGAATATTCGATTGAGTCGGACTCATGGACAGAATCTCTATTCACTTCAAAGCTGCAGGTATCCAATGGACAGGTGCAGGTACCGGATGGTCCGGGATGGGGCGTTACAATTAACCCCGAATGGCTGGAGAAGACTGATTACCAGATTTCACAAATCTAAAAATTCGATCATAAAGGAGATTTTTGACTAATGACGCAAATAAACGGAGTATCCGTAACGATAGCATGTGACGCTTCCGATTCCTTGACAACCCATGATTCGGTAAGCTGGGCGATTACCCAGTTGCAAACGGTATTAACCCGTCAGGGCTTGCAGGTCAGCCATGCAGGCTATACAAGCCTGAAACCCACCATCGATGCTGCTGCACAACTGTCGGCTGCCGATTCCGAGGTCATACCGGAAAGCATTCATATTCAGGTATCGGGAGCAGATTCAGCCGTGTCCAAGCAGCTGCTAAGAGCACACAGTATCGAAGTTCCGGAAGCTGCAGAAGCCTTTAGTATCATTAATAATCAAACAGCCGAAGGAACTACCATTACGGTGATTGGCGCGGACGCGAATGGTCTCGTCTATGGCCTGCTTGAGCTGGCTGACCGTGCTGCTTATAGCGAAGAGCCGGTAGCCGCACTTCAAGCTGTCGAAACCTATTCCGATAAGCCTCATAACAAGGTGAGAAGCATTAACCGTTTATTCGTAAGTGAGGTTGAGGATAAGCCATGGTTCTATGATCTGACGTTCTGGGACGAATATTTGACCGAGCTGGCTGGACAGCGCTTTAACCGGCTCCATCTGGCACTAGGAATGGGCTACGATTACGGGCATAATCCGAATGTAACAGACAATTACTTTTGCTTTGCTTATCCATATTTGCTGGATGTGCCAGGCTACGAGGTTCGTGCAGCAGAGCTGGCCGATGGCGAAATGGAACGCAATCTGGAGACGCTGCAGTATATCGGCAGAGAAGCCAAGCGACGGGGGATCCATTTTCAGCTGGGGATCTGGACACATGCCTTTGTGCAGGAGGATAGTCCAAACTCTGATTACACTATTACAGGTATCGACGAATCCAACCATGCCGCTTATTGCCGTGATGCGCTGAAGCTGCTGCTGGAAACGTGCCCGGAAATCGACGGTGTGACGATTCGTACCCATTACGAGGGAGGCATTCCTGAGCCGGCCCATCTGTTCTGGGAGGTCGTTATGAGCGGCGTTAAGGCTTGCGGACGACCTGTCGAAATCGATATGCACACCAAAGGTGTAGATGATCAGATGCTGCAGCTGTTCCTCGATACCGGCATGCCGGTGGTGCTGTCTCCGAAGTTTTGGGCGGAGCATATGGGCCTGCCCTATCACCAGGCCGGAATTCGTCCCTGGGAGCTTCCGGTGGCGAGCACGGATCGTCCTGACCTGATGTCCATTACGGCAACCTACCGTAGATTTACCCGCTATGGCTATGGCGATTATTTAAAAGAAGGCCGTCAATACGGTGTGCTCCACCGCATATGGCCGGGCACGCAAAGAGTACTGCTGTGGGCCGATCCGGCGATGGCAGCCGGCTACAGCCGTCGCGGCAGCTTCTGCGGCAGCATTGGCGTCGAGCTGTGCGAGCCGCTTGCCTTCAAAGGACGTAAGGGCAGCGGCAAGGAAGGTGGGCGTGAGCCTTATCTGGACAGCACCCTTCAGTTAGATGGACAGGAATGGAAAAAGTATTTGTATTATTACCGTCTGTGGGGACGCTTGCTGTACAACCCGGATACGGAGCCAGAGGTGTGGCAGCGATACCTTCGCCAGCAGTTTCACTCAGCAGCAGCTGATTGCGAACAGGCGCTAGCTTATGCCGGACGTATCCTGCCGTTAATAACGACTGCACATCTGCCTTCAGCAGCTAATAATGTCTATTGGCCTGAAATCTATACGGACCAGACGATTGTCAGCACAGGGGAACCGTCGCCGTATGACTTTGATACACCCGCACCGAAAACCTTTGGTTCGGTAAGTCCTTTGGACTCGGCTTTATTTTATCGGGTGGATGACTTTGTTGACGATTGCCTGCGCAATCAACGCAGCGGCAAGATGACACCACTAGAGGTTGCGGACCGATTGTCCGATATGGCCGAATCGGCAGAGAAGCATCTTGGTACTGCGCAATCACTGGTGGGGGATTCTACGGAAGCTGCATATCGCAGGCTGGCTGTCGACGTGGCTGCACAAGCCGGACTGGGACATTTCTTCGCACACAAGCTGCGTGCAGCAGTTGCTTACTCCTGGCATGAACGTACGGGCAGCATCGAACGTCTGGAGGAAGCACTGAGCAGCTATCGGTCAGCGAAGGCGGCCTGGGAGCAGATAGTCGAGAGAACGAAGGATGTTTATCAGCCTGATCAGGTATATGGGCACGTACAGATTATGCGTGGCAGCTGGGCAGACCGTCTGGAAGGCATCGATGCGAATATCGCCGTGATGGAGCAGGTGCACGCGAAGCTGCTCAGCGGTGTTGAAGCAGCGGCAGATGCAGAAACGGGAACAGACACAGCGGCATCAGCAGATCCGTCCGCGGAAGCGTTCATCCCGCAAGCCGCATCGATTCAGGAATTTATCCCCGCAGCGGTGACCGTAGGTCATTACCCTGACGCGCTAGCTTATGCGGATATTTTCCCCGCAGCCGTGGTTGGTTCAGCTAAGGTGCGTCCAGCCTGCGAGCATAAGTCCCCTGTGCATTATCGCAAGGGTGCTCCGGTGGAGCTTCGTGTCAAGCTTTTGGGGCCTGCAGAGGGTGTGAAGGTGACCCTATTGTACCGTCATGTCAATCAAGCGGAGGCTTATGAGACTGTGACTATGTCTGAGAAAGATGGTTTGCTTACAGCTACAATTCCTGCTGCATATACCGATTCCGTGTACCCGTTAGTTTATTATTTTGAGCTTCAGGAGGATCAGGGTCAGGCTTGGCTTGTACCCGGGTTTGATGCTGACTTATCCAACCAGCCGTATTATGAGCTTACGCAGCAGGCTTAAGCAGGTATCAGCATGAGCTGTTGCCGTTTGATATTCCCCAGATGAAGAGAGGTGTTGCATATGCAGGAGCCTAATGCATTGGCCAACATGAAACTTACAAAAAGACGGCAGGTAACCGGATTCTGGCCACGGCTCGGAATTCGGATGCTGCAATACAAATATATGTATTTGCTTGCACTGCCGGGTGTCCTGTATTTTATACTATTCAAATTTGTGCCGATGTGGGGTTTGCTGATTGCCTTCAAGGATTATAATCCGTTCAGCGGATTTTGGGGCAGCCCGTGGGTTGGAGGCAAGCATTTTGAATCGCTGTTCTCAGATAACAATTTTTATATCATGCTGCGCAACACGTTTTCGATTAACCTGATCGGACTGGTGTTCATGTTCCCGCTGCCGATCCTCCTGGCGCTTATGCTGAATGAGGTTAGACACGAAGCCTTCAAGCGGTTTAATCAGTCGATCGTATATTTGCCCCACTTCCTGTCCTGGGTTGTGGTGGCAAGTATGACCTTCTTTATTTTGTCCACCGATGTAGGGATTGTGAACAAGCTGATTACCGGATCAGGTCGCGAAAGTGTGGCCTTTCTAACGAACCCGAACTATTTTTGGGGGATGATCACCGCACAAAATATGTGGAAGGAAGCAGGCTGGGGTACGATCATATTCCTCGCGGCCATGGCCGGCGTCGATCCGCAGCGGTATGAAGCGGCTGTCGTTGACGGTGCCTCACGCTGGCGTCAAATCTGGCATGTGACCCTGCCGGCGATTCGTCCGACCATTATCATTTTGCTGATTTTAAGACTGGGTCATATGGTGGATATCGGCTTTGAGCAGGTGCTGCTGATGCAAAATCCATTGGTGCTGTCCGTTTCCGAGGTATTCGATACGTACGCATATACACACGGGATTTTGAAGGGACAGATCAGTGCGGGCGTAACGGTAGGCATGTTCAAGGGCTTCGTCGGCCTTGTGCTTGTCATGGTATCCAATTATGTTGTCAAAAAACTCGGCCACGAAGGCATTTATTGAGGGGAGGGTACCTGCTATGAGCTTTGTTGCCAGTAAAAAGCTGACGTCGTTCGATTGGGTGAACTATACCCTGCTCGGGATCATCTCGGCCGTGTGCGTGTTTCCGTTTCTGTATGTGTTCAGTGTTTCCTTTACAGATCCGAAGGTGTATGTGCCGCTGCAATTTTATGTATTTCCGGAAAAATGGTCATTAATCTCTTATAAATACATTTTGTCGACCAACAGCTTTCTGAACTCGTTAAAAAGTACAACGTTTATAACCGTGGTCGGCACGGTGCTTAATGTCGTGGTATCGTTCTCACTTGCATACGCGTTAACCAAAAAAGGCATGCCCGGGCGCGGCATCATGCTGAGCGCCGTCATTTTTACGCTGGTTTTTAATGCGGGGATCGTACCCAGCTACATTTTGATTAAGGAATTGGGACTGCTCAATTCGTACTGGTCATTAATCTGGTCGGGCTTAACCAGTGCCTGGAGTCTGATTGTGATCAAAAGCTTTCTGGAATCGCTGCCCTCCGAGCTCGAGGACTCGGCCAGAATCGACGGCTGCACGGACTTGGGGGTATTTTTAAGGATTGTCATTCCGCTTTCGATGCCAGCGATTGCCGCGTTTACGCTGTTCTTTGCAGTCGCCCACTGGAATACTTACTTTAATGCATTGATTTATATTTCCGATTCGAAAAAATGGACGCTGCAGGTACTCGTCAAAACGCTGGTGATCGATTCCGATTCCAACGGGGTCGGTCAGGCGGGGGCTGGCGGCGATGACAGGACGCTACCTCAGGAAACGATTCGAATGGCTGCGATCATGCTGTCGATGGCGCCAATTCTGGTCATCTATCCTTTTTTGCAAAAGCATTTTGCCAAAGGGGTCATGCTTGGTTCGGTTAAGGGGTAACAAATCGGGAAGCTCGATCTATATCGGGCTTCTTCAGCATGGAAGGACAGGCTGAAATTGAAGGTTGGGCGGATATTCAGAGGAAGCACATTTAAGATACCGATAGGATGAGAAGGAGATGTTGATGGATGAAGCAGGGAAAAGACGACAAGTTAACGGTAACCGTAGTTCGCGATACATCGGATGTATTAGCGGTGAGCGAACCGGTGAACTGGGCAGTTGCCCGGTTGGCACACGTGCTGGAGCAGCAAGGCATAGAGCTTGCGGAAACAGCCCTGGACGATCAAGGCCAGATAACCCGGAACGCTACAGCAGACACGCTTCGAATAATGATTGCAGGAAATTTCGATGGCTCGGCCGCTGCCGAGTCGTTCCTGATCCATCAGGAGGCTGCCGAAGCCGAAGGCTCAACAAGCCTGCTGCACATTACGGGTGCCGATGAACGAGGCCTGGTCTATGCAATATTGGAGCTGGCCGACCGTGTCCGCTGCAGTGAAGAGCCACTTGCGGATCTGATCAAAATCGATTCCTACTCGGGTGAGCCTGCCAACGAGATTCGCAGCATCAGCCGATCCTTTTGCAGTGAAATTGAAGATAAGTCGTGGTTTTATGATCAGACCTTCTGGCTGGAATATTTGACGGAGCTGGCTACCCATCGCTTCAACCGATTTCACCTTACACTCGGGATTTCGTATGATTATGGTCATGATCCGAATGTGCAGGATAATTATTTTGGCTTCGTCTACCCGTATTTCCTGGATGTACCGAGCTATCAGGTTCGTGTTCGGGACATGCCGCAGGAGGAAGTGTCACGGAATCTGGAGACGCTGCAGTTTATAAGTCGGGAAGCGAAGCGTCGCGGGATTCATTTTCAGCTGGGGTTGTGGAACCATGCGTATCAAATGGCCGACAGCCCAAATGAGCTGCACATCATTGACGGCGTGGACGAGTCCAATCATGCTGTCTACTGCCGCGACGGATTGCGGCTTCTGCTGGAGTGCTGCCCGGATATTGATGGCGTCACACTACGCACGCATTACGAGGGAGGTATTCCTGAGCCATCCCACGTATTCTGGAAAGAGGTCATGAAAGGCTTGACCGCGTGTGGACGTACGATCGAAATCGATATGCATCCCAAAGGTGTTGACGAGCAAATGCTGGAGGTCGCCTTGGGTACGGGGATGCCAGTGATCGTTTCCCCCAAATTTTGGGCTGAGCATATGGGATTGCCCTATCACCAAGCGGCTATACGTACGAAGGAGCTTCCTGTCGCGACCACGGATCGTGCGGATCTGATGCTGATTACCAACACCTATCGCAGGTTTACCAGATACGGCTATGCGGATTATTTGAATGATAATCGCAGAACCGGTGTGCTTCATCGCATTTGGCCAGGCACACAGCGGGTGCTGCTGTGGGGAGATCCGGCGATGGCTGCAGGATATGGACGCAGCAGCAGCTTTTGTGGAAGCCTCGGTGTGGAGCTATGCGAGCCGATGTCGTTCAAGGCCCGCAAGACCAGCGGGACTTCTGGGGGGCGGGAGCTTTATAAGGAGGAAGCCTTGCAGCTGCCTGGGGAGGAATGGAAAAAGTTCGTGTACACGTATCGTGTGTGGGGCAGGCTCATCTATAATCCCGAAGCTGATTCTGCTGAATGGATGAGGTATTTGCGCCATGAATTCAGGAAGGCAGCACCGGATCTGGAGCAGGCGCTTGCCCATGCCAGCCGTATTCTGCTGCTGTTCACAACAGCGCATTTGCCCTCTGCATCCAACAATTATTACTGGCCGGAAATGTACAATAATCTGGGAATCGTGAATACAGGCAAGCTGTCCGAGAGTGCCTTCGATACACCTGAACCGCATACGTTCGGAGCGGTTAGTCCATTGGATACAGCTATCTTTTATGGAATTAACGAATTTGTTGACGATTATTTGCAGAACAGGCTCCATGGCAAGTACACGCCGCTTGCGGTTGCTGCATGGCTGGAGGAGCTGGCAGAGACGGCAGAACGGCATCTGGCTGCCGCTGATTCACTCATTGGCGACCAGACATTAGCCAATTATCGGCGTTGGTCCGTAGACATCGCTGCTCTGGCCGGACTGGGTCATTTCTTTGCACAGAAGCTGCGGGCAGGCGTATCCTATGCGCTGTTCGAGCAAACAGGTAATGTGCAGCAGCTGCGTGAGGCATTGGGCAGCTACCGCTCCGCCAAAACCGATTGGCAGCACATCATCAACGTGACCCAAGATGTTTATCGTGATGATATTACCTTTGGTTATAAAGCTCATATGAAAGGGCACTGGGCTGATCGTATGTCGGGTATTGAAGAGGATATTGCCGATATGGAGCAGGTATATGCCCAGGCAGCTGCCGCTGATAGCCGTGCACCGTTGTCTAACGAGTCGGCAGCAGCTGTAAGCTTCCCGGATATTTCAGTGCCGCCTCGGCCAATTCTTCACCATGAGCCTCCGCAAGCTACTCCTAAGGGTGAAGCTGTGGAGCTGCGCACGATGCTGGCCGATCAATCTGCCGGACTGCAGATCAGCCTGCTGTACAGACATGTTAACCAGGCGGAGGCCTACGTAACCGTACCCATGTCGAATGAGAACGGAGTGTACAAAGCTGTCATTCCCGGCAGCTATACGGATTCACCCTATCCTGTTTTGTATTACTTTGAACTGACTAATGAACAGGGTGCGGTGTGGCTGGAGCCTGGTTTGGCTGCGAACTTATCCAATCAGCCCTATTATGTGCTTCAATACCAATTCTGAGGCAATCGGTTCGTTTATTGTGATCTGTTGATCAGCAAGCTGGATCTATCCACCGAATGAGTCGCGGAACGCCTTGGACAATACGACAAGGTCTACCTTCCATAGCTCTGCAATCTCTGGAGCCACGTGCTCTTCCCACCAATCGGAGAGCACTCTTCGGTTGCTGCCGTTTGCCACAATCCATGGCAAATTCAAAATTACTTTTTTAAAATAAAGATCGTCAGCCTGCTTCACCAGCTCGGGTCCAATATACTGCCCGAGCTTTTTGCGTGTCCGAAACATCTCGCGATTGCAGGAACGTCTTATTTTGCGTGCGGTGGGATAGTCCTGATCATGTTTGACATTATTATTCAACGGCTTCACCATGAGGCTTCGCTCCTTCCTGTATTAGATTATGCGGAGGAGGCCCCAAGCGAAACTGTGCCTGACATAAAACTGCGATGCAGCATACAAGCTGGTTCGATGGCCCGCAAGTATGTTAGAATGAAAAAGATGATTAGGCGGAGTTATTCCGGAGTAGAGAGGAAGAGGCTGGAAGAGGATGCTAAAAGAATTAATTCATAGCGCTTTAGTATTTATTGAGAGTCTGGGTGTATGGGGGATTTTACTCGGATTGATGCTTGAGGTGATTCCAAGCGAGCTTGTACTGTCCTTTGGCGGATATCTGGTTTCACAAGGAAGGGTATCGTTCTTTTGGGCCATCGTATTTGGAACGATCGGTTGTGTCCTTCAGCAGATTATCCTGTATTGGATCGGGCGGTATGGGGGCAGACCCTTTGTTGAGAAATACGGCAAATATCTGCTGCTTAAGCCGCATTTCATTGACATGGCAGAAAAATGGTTCAACAAATATGGAGCGGGAATGGTGTTCACTGCCAGATTTATCCCGGTTGTACGGCAGGCGATCTCCATTCCCGCAGGTATGGCGCGGATGCCGATGCTGCAATTTATTTTGTACACGATGCTTGGAACGATTCCATGGGCCATTTTATTCGTTTATCTAGGTCGTACACTGGGCTCGAACTGGGAGCAAATCAATGAGATTGCAGCACCGTATATGAGACCTTTGATTATCTCGGGCATTATTCTTATTCTTTTGTATATTATTTTTAAAGTATTAACCCGGAATCGTAAACGCAGCGCTTAAAATAGCGAATACAGCCATTATACGAAATACAGCGAACTGCATTAAGCCTCGTTCTTATTAGAATGGGGTTTTTGTTATGTCAACTTAATCAGATCGTTGCGGCTTATTCGGATTATAGCTGCGAGTTTTAGTTTAATAGTGCTAATAGGAGCTAAACAACATCGGGCGTATTGCGAGAGTGGATAAGCGTGTAGATAAGCATACATAAGACTGAATACGAGTAACCATTATGGAGGTATTTACGATGACATGTACATTTTTCACAAGGCTGCAGGCCTATGTTCCCGATCTTCCGCATAGACTGAATGGACCGGCTGCCCCGGAAGCTATCGACCATTTGGAAGCGGTAACGGGTTATCACTTTCCTGAAGCATTCAAGCAATTTTATGCTATTCATGATGGCGATAAGGGTCTGGGTGGGATTTATATGGGACTTGAAGGCTTGTCAATAGACAATATGCGGATCCATTGGAACCATAATCGATTCTATAGCAGCAATTTGCAGTCCGATGTGATTTCATATGAATCCAACAAAATCAAAGAGGTGTCCTTTCATCCGGATTGGTTTCCGATTGCGCATGACGGTGGAGGTAACTATCTGGGCCTGGACTTTTCACCCGGACCTGAAGGCACTTACGGGCAGTTGATTAATTATGGACGTGACGAGCAACAGCTGTTTGTTATTAGTGAGAGCTTTGAGAATTTTCTGGGCTATATTCTGTCTCAATACGAGAAGAGCAGATGCACAGTGCAGAGGGATGAATTTGTAGGTGATACGTATATTGCCTGGGGCAACAGCGGACATTTTTTTGATGATTTGCCTGAGGCTTTAGTCGCCCCTGCTCCAGTAGTGGGAATCAGAGCCAAGTCTGGGAAAAAAACTGTCGTTATAGATTACGCAGGTGTAGCGATATCGCAAAACCTGTGCTGACGGTTGTCACTTTATGTCATTTGCCGGTCATTTTTTGATTATTCAGGATGTTCTCAAAAGAAGAGTTTGTTTTCGCAGTGGTTTCTCGTTAAAATAAAAAGGATAGCAGCCCATAAGGAGGTTTTAGGAATCATGAGTACAAACCTGGAAAGCAAGCTTCGCACTGGCTTGAAGCCGCAGCAATTTATTGATGGTATGACGAAAAATCAAGAAAAATTTGTGGAGTGGTACGAAGCTTTTACATGGGAAAACGAGGACGATAAGGAATTTTTCGAATCCTTGAACAATCGTGATGACCTGCGCTGCCTCGCATTGATCGCTGATTGGTGCGGTGACGTGGTACGTAACGTGCCAGTCGTGTTCCGCGCACTGGAAATTTCCGGTGTACCGACTGAGGTACTGATCAAGGAAGAGCATCCGGATGTGATGGCGCAATTTTTGACAGGTGGTGGGGAAGCTGTTCCGATTATTATTTTCACCGATTTCAGCGGTCATGTACTTGGGCATTGGGGACCTCGTCCGGCGCATGTACAATCCGTTATGACGCAGTTCAAAAAGGAAAACCCGGATCGTAATGCTGCGGATTATAATGAGAAAATTCAGGTGGCGCGCCAGGAAATGGGTCGTCAGTACGGAGAAGGCACCGGTTATCAAACCGTTATCGTCAAAGAACTGCGCGACCTGCTTTCTTCGTTTTAAGGCGGGCGTTATATGAGCATTGAAGGTTTGAAGATTGAGGCGTTCTCGCTTGGGCCTATTGGGACAAATGCCTACCTGCTTTCGAGACCCATTGAAGGCAAGGCGATAATTATCGATCCCGGCATGAATCCGAAGCCGCTTCTGAAGCGGATTGGCGACTTGCAGCTTGAAGCCATTTTACTTACGCATGCCCATTTTGATCATATCGGCGGTGTCGATGAGATTCGCAAGCTGAAGGGCAGCCCCGTCTATCTGCATGATGCAGAGGCAGACTGGCTGACGAATCCGAAGCTGAATGGATCTACGAAATATCCCGAGCTTGGCGGACCGATCCAGACGGATCCAGCCGAATTTGCATTGGATCAAGGACAGGTATTGAAACTGATCGGTCTGGAGATCAAGGTACTGCATACGCCGGGGCATTCTCCGGGCAGTGTCAGCTTTTTGATCGGCTCTGAATCCGAGGGCTGGTATTTGTTCGGTGGCGATGTGCTGTTCCGTTTGTCGGTTGGGCGTACCGATCTGCCTGGAGGCCGATCGGAGGAGCTGCTCGATTCGATACATGGCAAGCTGTTCAAGCTGCCGGATGAGACCGTGGTATATCCAGGTCATGGTGTAAAGACAACTATTGGTTACGAGCGGGACAATAACCCGCACGTGTAGCACTAGTCGATGGTATAAGCTCTTTCGTTATCGCTTGTATGAGCGGTGATGAAGGAGCTTTTATTTTCACTATTAAACCAAAAGCCAGACGGAAAGCCGAACAAATGAGGAAAATATAAAGGGACTGCCGCTTGGCAGTCCCCTGGTTTCATCAGCTGACTCATCATTGTGGTTAAAGCTCAATTTCTGCAATTTTCATAATATCTGCCAAATCGTCATGAGTTGGCTCCAGCTTATCCGCAGCTTCATCGACTTTGGCTGTGGCTGTTTTCTTAAAGCTATCCAACGCAGCCGTGTCTACACTCACAGCTGCTGATTCCTCAACCAGCCGTTTGAAATAAATTAATTCCAAGAAATAGTCCAAATCGACAACAATGCCGCGGGCCTGTTTATTGTCTGTATTTTGAATCGTGTAGATGTCATTATTTTGCTTGTTTGCATAAGAATCCAATATCTCGGAAAGCTTCTCAGTCCGTGATACCTCGGAAACGTTAATCACGTTCTTCAGAATGGGATCCAGCAAATCCAGTGGAACACCAGTCGGTTTTTCCATTACACAACACTCCTCACCTTTACTTAAACGCTTACATAGCTCATAAGTTCTGTATGCGTCAATGTATCCTGAATACGGGATTCTTCTATTATGCCACTTCCGAAGCAGTCCTTCAAGCGTACTATTCAGGTTATACGGGTGAGATTGTTGGAAATTACTTATAGCGAACGAGAATATCTATCGGATATCTTCCCGCATTGCGTCCATATAGACATAAGCCGCCGGAACCATCAGGCAGATCCGCTGGCACCTCCAGTTTAAGCGTGAACGAGCCCTTGGCGATAATCTCGGGTGTGAGCCGGCTCGGAATCTGGATGTGCTGCAGGTAGCCGTAGGAGCCAGCTTCATCGAGCTTGCGGTCATCAGTCTGATAATGCCACGATAGCACGCCACGACTGTCAGCCGGATCATCTGGAAGCTGCAATTGCTCGATCTGGATGTTGTCGACGTAAACATTAACCCTGCTTGGATGCTTAAGGGCATCGGTCATATAATAGGAATTGGCGTTCATGCCAGGGTCCGCCTTCTTGCCGTGCATATATGAAATATCGATGGAAGGGTCATCGATCAGCTTTTGGTCCTTGTCTAACAGCTGCTTGGCACCGGCTTCAACATACAGATCTAGATCTCCAAATGGATGATCGGCCGTCAGGCTGGAAATATCGATTTCGTATTCAAAATAACCGCCGTTCGTGCCGCTCCCGTTCACTTTGTTATGCTGAAGTGCCTGCCAGGCATAATCCCACTGCTGCTTCGAGAAGCTTGCCGGCTCGACCTGAAGCCATTGACCTTCCAGCTCAAACAGTCCCTGAGCAGTCTGGCTGCGAACATCGAAGGTAATAAAATTACGCGCAATCGAATGGCTTGAGGCACGTGTTGGATCTTTGAGCTCCACGACAAGTACAGCTACCGCATCGTTCTCCGGCATGTACAGCTCAAGCGGATTCAGCACTGTTGTGCCATATTTGCTCCAGCTAATGGCTTCAGTACCTTGGGCTGCTACCTTCTTTTCCCCGAGATGGTCGTACCACAGCTTCCACGATAGCTGCATGTCTTGTCCCTGGTACGTATCAGCGAAGCTGGATACGGAGAGCGGAATGCTGACCTGCTGACCGCTGATAACGGTCGTGCACGGTGGTGCATCGATGACGATAAAGTCGGGCTGGTGGAGATCACGCAAGCTCATGCCTTCACAAAATCCGCCGTAACCGAAATCTTTATCAGTATCATCGATTCGGTAATAACCGTTGAATTCATTCGTTACATCCTTGAACTCGGTGAATATGAAGCCGCATATATTTTCGTGCCTACGGAATTCATTCAACATATATCGATAATGCCAACCGAGGTCGCTGTCACCGGCGCTGCCTTCAATGCCCCACACGGCTCCGCATTCACTGTTCATGAGCGGCGCATCCGATTGCTGATGTCCGTCAATATAATTCCAGGTAGAGCCAGGATAAGTGCTGTTGGCGGCCTCTTCAACATGGTCACGCAGCAATTGGTAGCCATTAAGGTAGAAGTGCCAAGTATTCAAGTCACTTTTCACATGATCATAACGGCATGGAGAGTTATCCTCGATCAATCGTGAGGGGTCGATAACTTTGGCCCACTCATACACCTGCTTGACCCATTCCTGTGTTTCAGGTAGATAGATGGAAGTGACTTTACCTGTGTCCTCTTTGGATTTGTGGAGCAATCCCCAGCTTTCATTAAAAACGACCCAGGAAATGATCGAAGGGTGGTTCCAGTCCCGTTGGATAGTTTCAAGCGCTTCCGGCAGGTAAGCATTTTTGGCTTGTTCGTCGGGAGTTCCCCAGAAGCAAGGCATATCCTCCATAACAAGCATACCGAGTTTGTCCGCCCAGTACAGCTTGCGTGGCTCCTCTGGCTTAATATGAATACGCACAAAATTCAAGCCGAGACGCTTTAAACGATAAATTTCATCACGCATCATATCATCAGTCGGATAGGTAAAGAAGCCTGTTGGATGGAACGATTGATCCAGAGTCCCGTTCAGAAATATCGGTTTGTCGTTAAGTGTGATCCAGCGTGACTTTAAGCCCTCAGGCAGCACAGTACCTATCGTACGAATACCGAAGTAGGTTTGCACACAATCAGCTCCGCCAGTCTGATCAGTATCATGGGTCTCCAGTTTAATCGTACCTTCATACAAATGAGGCTCATTCGGACTCCAAAGCCGAGGCTGCTCCACTTGAAAAACGGTTTCAAAAGCTTGTTCCCCCGGCTGAAGCTGCAGCCTCAACGAGTGGGACACTGTACCCCCGTCAAAGTCAAAGCTTAGTGTGGCTTCTTGCGCAGCGGCAGCCTGAACAACACCCTTCACGGTAACCGTACCGTCCAGCTCGGTAAGGAATTGAACACGGTCTACATATTGCTCCGGCCTTGCTTCGATCCACACTGTCTGCCATAGCCCGCGGATTTCTCCGTAGCCCTGTTTGCCTCTGGTTTGGTAAGCTTCGTCCTGGTCTTCAACGCGAATGACGATCACGTTCTCTTGATCAGACTTCCAGGCGCTGCTGACTTCCAGCTCGAAGGTTCCATAGCCGCCACGATGGCTGCCTACCAGAGTCTGATTCACCCATACCTGACATTCATAATCAACAGCACCGAACCGAAGAAACAAGCGGGAGTTCTTGGCTTCAGGTGTCCAACGGACGGTACGCCGGTACCAAGCGATTCCCTGTACATTCTCGCCAATACCGGACAACGGGGAGGCCCAGGAAAAAGGCACGATTATCGTTCTGTTCAAGGCTCCGGCATACCCATCATGCCAACGTCCAACTAGCCCCTGATTATCGTTGTCAAAACCGAAGTCCCAATCCCCATTCAAATTAAGCCAATCGGTTCGCTGCCAATCTGGTCTTGGATATTCGGGTCTGATAAGTACCTCTTTTGTAAGTGTTGTCACATGTACACAACCTTTCATTGATTATTTGATATACAGAATATACAATGTATATTATATAAACGCAATAAAAATATTTGAATTACACAATGTACATTATGAATTTACAATGTTAAGTAAAAAGGGATGGATGAAAATGGCTGAAGAACAAATCGATACGGTAAGACGTATACCTGCGAATCAAATCCAGGAGGTAGCCAAGGCGCTGTCAGGGGATTTACGGCTGCGTATTTTGGAAGCCTTGGGCGAACGGCCAAAAAGTATTTCGCAGCTGGTTGAGGAGTTGGGTGTCGCCCAGCCCACCGTTTCCATTAATGTGCAAAATCTGGAGCAGGCCGGTCTCATTAGCTCGTCAACAAGTGGCGGCAGCCGTGAGAAGATATGCTCCCGTGTTCTGGATGCGCTCCTGTTCGAGCTGCCGCGGCGACCGGGAGAAGGCTTGCAGCAAATTGAAGAGATTTCGATGCCAATCGGCCTTTATACAGATTGCGCCATTCAGCCGCCCTGTGGGCTGCATGGTATGGAAGGTGCCATCGGCTGTCCGGATGATCCGCGTGCATTCTATATGCCGGAGCGGACCAAGGCCAATTTGCTCTGGTTTAGTGAGGCGGGACATGTAGAATATGTATTTGCCAATCCGCTTCCTGGCGGTGTGCCGCTGCATAAGCTGCTGATCAGCGCTGAGCTCTGCTCGGAGGCAGCTGGCTACAATCAGGAATGGCCGTCGGATATTACGCTGAGCATCAACGGTAAGCAGATCGGCACTTGGACCTGCGAGGGGGATTATGGCGACAGGAAGGGGAAGCTTTCACAGAACCTCCAGTTCGGCTGCACGCAGTACGGCATGCTGACCGAGTGGAGCGTTTCGGAGACGGAGAGCTGTATTAACGGAATCAAGTGCTCGGACATGACGCTTGCCGAGCTTGATCTTCATTACAACCGACCGATCAAGGTAAGGCTGGAGGTTCGTGCGGACGCTGAAAATTGCCGCGGATTGAACCTGTTTGGAGCCGGTTTCGGCGATCATCCGCAGGAGTTGAAGCTGCGGTTTGTCCGGGGTGAATGTTAACACGTATAGACGGTTGTCCGATTAAGGGCAGCCGTCTATTTTTATTCATATAGGTGAATACCGTGTTTCCCATAGGTAAATCTCCATAGACTGATGGTGTGTTCACTAGTAACGCGCCCTACACATTATGGAGGTGTCCCCGAATGGAAAGATATCCAATGTCAATGTCCAACGCACAAATGCCCAACATGCAAATGCCTTATGTATCACCTGCATCCATGAATCCGATGCCGTCCATGCCTGCCAATCAAGCAGCTCCGGTCACAGTGCATGCCAGCTTTGAAGAAATTAACATCTATGAACCCAAAAAGCATCATCATCATCATCATTGCAAGCCAGCTGGAGGAATGTCCTTCGGTGCTATTCTGGTTCTGTATATCCTGCTCGTTATTATTCTTCGTGGCTTTCGCAGATAAATCAGGTAGTGGCCATTTTGAATTTTTGAGGCAGCAATCCAGAGCTGACTCGGCTGCCATTAGCTGACGTGCTGATGTCAATGGCCCTATTAGAAAGGCCCCTTATTCAACACACGCTTTATACAAAGGGGCCTTTCGATGGAGTTTAGGCAGCATTTTACATCGTTATCCCACTTACATAGTGAAGGAAATCACCCTGACCGCAGCTTTGTACGCTACCTGCCGAGTGACAAGCAATCCCGCAGAGCTAACCGGTTGTGGCGACGCCTTTGCCTTGCAATCAACGTGCAACAGCTCCTATAATATTGTATACAAATTGCTGCCTGTGTTACGAACTGACAGGAGGAGAAGATAAGATGAATGAAACCATCAGGCTTTTGACAAGCCATCAATCCATTCGCAAATTTACGAATCAACCGGTTACGCAGGAGCAGCTGGAGACAATCGTTACCGCTGCGCAATGGGCTTCTAGCTCTAGCCATGTACAAGCCTACAGTATCATTCATGTGACAGATGAAGCAATGCGCGGGCAGATCTCTGAGTGGACAGGCAAGCAGCTGCATGTGCGGAACAGTCCGGTTTTCCTCGTATGGTGCGCTGACCTGCACCGTTTGCGTACAGCCTATGAGATTTATGAAAATGCGGATAAGGCTTACTTGGGTACGGCAGAGAATTGGATTGTCGCCACTGTCGATGTTGCCTTGGCAGCCCAAAATGCCGCTATTGCAGCCGAGTCTCTCGGTCTGGGCATCGTGTATATAGGAGGCATTCGTAATCATATTGAAGACGTCTCCAAGCTTCTCCGACTTCCCAAATATACAAGTCCGATTTTTGGCATGTGCATAGGCTACCCGGATCAAGACCCAGGTCAAAAGCCGCGTCTGCCACTGCAAGCCATCCTCCATCACAATACGTATCAGACAGACGACATGCTGGAGCAGATACTGAAATACGATCAAACGATGAAGGATTATATCAGCAAACGAACCGCTGGTAAGCGTAGCGGTACCTGGTCCGAGGATATGAAAAATAAGCTGATGACGCCGACGCGAATGCAGATTAAAGCTTATTTGGAGGCACAGGGATTGGATGTGCAATAGAAGTATAAAGTACGAATAAGAGAACGGTGGGGTGAATGAGCTCTGCCGTTTTTCTGCGTTCACCCCCAATATAAGCTGATACTCAAACAATCAGTGCCGACGGAGAAATTTATGTCGATTCTTAAAGTAAATGAGATAAAAAAGGTTCGAAAGACCTAATACTGGTTAAAGGAGATAGACGGAAGTATGACTATAGCTTCCCGATTTTTGTTAAGTGATGTTTATTTTAAAAAAAGCAAGCAACAGAAGGAGCAGAAACATGACGAACAGATCATTCAAAAAGCTATTTTCATCTTTTTTACTGGTGAGCATGTTAGTATTTTCATTAACTTCAGCAATCGGATCCGCAGCCGTACAATCACCTGTACAATTGACCGACATTGTTGATTCATATGCACAAAAAGAAATTAATAATTTAGTGGATAATGGGATTATCAGTGGGTATGAGGATGGAAGCTTTCAGCCACGTAAAACCATTACCCGCGCCGAGTTATCCAAAATTATCGTGTTGTCGAGTGGATTGAAAGAGAATCCAGAGCAAGCAGCGGCGTTCACGGATGTAGACAAGGATAGCTGGTACCGAGGTTTTGTTGGCGCTTTGGTTGCCTCCAATATTACACAGGGAACCTCAGCTACAACGTTTGCCCCTGAAGCCAAAGTAACGAGAGAAGAGCTTGCGATTTTCTTCATTCGTGCATTAGGCCTTGAGGAAACAACAGGCAAAGTAGCGGTCGATGCCAAGCTATCTGATCTGGCCACAGTATCGAGCTGGGCACAACCATATGTGTCTTTGGCTTTTAAAACAGGCTTCACCTTAGGGATCGATAATCCGGATGGAACGATTAGATTCAGCCCTAAGGATAATTCGGAGAGACAAGCCGTAGCTCGTATGGCATATGAGTTCATGCATAACAAAAACACCTTCATTAATAGAGCGAAGGAGCTTGTGAATAATAGCCCAAAAGTTAGTTCAGTAATAGCAATCAACAATTCAACGATAGAAGTCACCTTTACTTCACCTGTAACTAAAGTGGCGATGAATGATTTCACTTTTGATAATAATTTAGAGACGACGAGAGCTGAATTAAAGGCAGGCACCTCCAATGTAGTTGTATTAACGACAAGTATGCAAACGCTTGGCACGGTTTACAAGCTTATGTATTTGGGAAGTGACACAGGTATTACGGTAATTGGAGCTAATTCCCAAAGCAATGCAGACTCCAGTAGTGGAAATACAGGCAGCGGTAATTCCGACAGTGGAAGCAACGGCAGCGGTAATTCCGGTAGTAACAGCAATGGTAGTGGCAGTGGTGGTGGCAGTAGCAGTGGCAGTGGCTCAGGTAGCGATTCGGATTCTGATGGAGATTCGGTGGTAACTCCCGTAGTTCTTTCCGCTCCAGCGAATTTCACGGCATCTGCTAGTGATACACAGATTCAGTTAGCTTGGTTGTCAGTAACAGGAGCTACTTATTATAATCTGTATCAGTCACTGGATAATTCAACTTATACTAAAATTAGCGGCCCTGCTACTGTGACTACGTCCACTTATAATGTAACCGGGTTAACTAATGGGACAACTTATTATTTCAAAACAACTGCTGCCAACACGGAGACAGTTAGCATGTATTCGAATGTGGCGAGTGCAACGCCAACAGCTACACCGCTAATAGCACCTTCCCAGCCAGTTTTAGCGACAGCTAATGTATTGCCTGAGGTCAACATAACGATCAGCGCTCCCTTAGCTGGAGTTACAGCATGGTTAGCGCCAGCAGGTACAACCACATTTACTCCCTCGACTACGATGACAAGGCTTGTAGGCAATGGGACGGCAGCTATGATTACTGCACCGGCAGCAGCGGGTATTTATAAATTGTTCTTAGTAAATGCAGCAGGCACATCCTTGGCATCTGAAGGCTCCCTGACGGTTAGCATCCCGCCAGTTGGCCCTGCTATAGTAAACCTTGGTACAGCAGGCAATTTTGTAATCTTGTCAAAAGCAGGGATTACCAATGTTCCCACCTCTGCGATTACTGGAGATATAGGGGTCAGCCCGATTGATTGGACGGCTATTACTGGATTCTCGCTTATCGCGGATGCGACTAATGAATTTTCACGTTCGCCACAAATTAATGGCAAAGCATTCGGTGCCAACAACGCGTCTCCGACTCCGAGCAATCTCACTACAGCTATAAGCAATATGGAAACAGCGTTTGTTGATGCCACCGGAAGACCAGCCGATTATTTGGAACTGTATAGTGGAGACATTAGCGGTCGGACACTTGCAGGCGGTATTTACAAATGGAGTACCGATGTGAACATTAATTCCGATGTTACGCTTAATGGTGGAGCCAATGATGTTTGGATTTTCCAATCAGCAGGCAAAATTTCCGAAGCTAGCGGAATTAAAGTTATTCTTACTGGCGGAGCCCAAGCCAAAAATGTGTTTTGGCAGTCAGCAGGTACCGTTTCGATTGGAACGGGAGCACATTTTGAAGGGATTGTATTGAGCAAAACCGATATTACGATGAAAACGAATGCATCCATCAAAGGTCGGTTATTAGCTCAGACTGGAATCACTTTGGATCAAAATACAGTAACAGCGCCATAAGGCTTAACAAATAAATCGATACAGTCATTGATAAACAGCCCTTCCCGTACTTAGGGAGGGCTGTTTTTTGCATTTCTGCGAAAAGGTCGGCACAGCAACAATTTGCAAGCCAAACGAACGGTTAAAATCGGAATAGGGCGTGCTGAATGGTGCGTCGGGGATGACAGGCATAGGGAATTCCAGCCGTTCTCGACGTCCTGTCACTGGGATTAACCTTCTATCCCGGCATCGGCCCTGTATACACCGATTGTGGACGGAAAATCCGATTGACCTGTGCCTGCTCTAGCAGATGGGCTGACCAGCCAACAACTCTGGCTGCCGTGAAGGTGGGAGTAAACAGCTCAGCAGCAAGGGCAATGGCACGCATGATCGATGCGGCGAAAAATTCGACATTGGTATACAAACGCCGTCCCGGCTTGTATTCTTCCAGCAGGGCTATCGCCGTTTTTTCAACATGAATCGCAAGCTCAAACCATGGATCATTGCTGGAGAGAGCTTCGGTTACGTGACGAAGTGCCTCTGCTCTTGGATCTCTGGTTTTGTAAATGCGATGACCGAAGCCCATCAGCCTGTCACCCCGTTCCAATGCCTGACGGATCCAGGCTTCTGCATGCTCTTTATTACCTATTGCATCCAGCATGGCAATCACCTCGGTAGGTGCTCCACCATGAAGCGGCCCCTTCATAGCTCCAACAGCCGCACTTACAGCAGAGGCCATATCCGATTGCGTGGACAGCACGACCCTGGCAGCGAAGGTAGAGGCATTCATCCCATGCTCCATGCCCAATATCAGATAGGCGTTTAGCGCCTTTATGTGAGCTGGCTCAGGCTGTTTGCCAGTCAGCATATATAAATAATTCGCGGTATGACTAAGCCGGCTGTCAGGTTCAATGGGTGCCAGACCGAGCTGGGATCGATAGCTATACGCAATAATTGTAGGAGTAACGGCAGTTAAGCTAATAGCCTGTTCAAGGGTTGGGGGCCAGCTGAATTCTCCTGAAAGCATGGCTATTGCGGTTTGAAGCACGCTCATTATTGGCATTTCCCGGGGAATATTGTCGAGCAGTCTGCGGACGGTCAGGGGCAGCTCTCTGCTGCTCGCAAGACGTGCTGTAAACTGCTGTTTTTCTGAGGCGTCCGGGAGTTTTCCCACCCATAATAAATGTGCAATTTCCTCATATTCGTAATGAACTGCCAACTCCTTAGCCCAATATCCGCGATAGATCAAGTGCCCTTTTTCTCCATCCACATGACCAATATCTGTTTCCGCTGCAACAATTCCATCCAAACCTGTTACTTTTGCCATTCATGTTCACGTCCTTTCAAGATTTATCTTTATTATAAAGCAGTTATGATATAAATGGAATTTATATGTTTTTATATAACATATAAATTATTGTGATCGATATTGGAATTGTGCAAAAAGCTGGAAATTCACTGCTAACGGGTTTATGATGGGCTATAGATAGTAGCTTTCATACAGACGGAATGAACGTCAGGAGGATGCAGGGGATGCAAAAGAAAGCCATATTTTTGGCCGAGCAGGGTAACACCATGATTAATCGGGTATTTGATGGGAATGTTAGGGACAGGCTTAATCAGCAGGTAGAATTGCAGCCCGTATGGATACACCCTGGCAATGCCAAGCTGCACATGGAAGAGCTTGCTGGAGTGGAAATTGCTTTTTCTACATGGGGGCTTCCCTTATTTACAGTGGATGAGCTTCAGGTTTATTTGCCTAATTTAAAAGTTTTATTTTATGCTGCCGGCTCCGTTCAACGCTTTGCAAGAGAATACATGTCACGCAATTGTGCTGTTGTCAGCACTTGGGCTGCTAACGCGGTACCTGTTGCCGAATATACAGCCGCGCAAATTGTGCTCGCCAATAAAGGTTATTTTCAAACAGCACTCCACTGTAAGCGCAATCATGAAGAAGCCAAACAAGTGGCTCAGCTTTATCCAGGTAATTACGCAGCAAGGGTAGGTATTCTCGGCGCTGGCATGATTGGTAAAAAAGTAATCGAGCTGCTAAGGCCCTACCATATTCAGATTGATGTATTCGATCCTTATTTGTCCGATACAGCGGCTGCCGAGCTTGGCGTACGTAAAACCGATTTGCTGGATATTTTTACGAATTGTGATGTCATCTCCAACCATCTGGCTAACCTGCCGGCTACTGTTGGGATACTGAATAAGCAGCATTTTGACAAAATGCAGCCGCATGCGACCTTAATTAATACAGGACGCGGCGCTCAGCTTATAGAGGAGGATTTGATACAAGCTCTTCGCGATGAACCGACCCGGACGGCTGTGCTGGATGTGACTCATCCCGAGCCGGTAAGTCGTGACAGCGCTCTTTTGACATTGGATAATGTGATCCTGACTCCACATATTGCCGGGAGTATGGGCAATGAGGTGGCAAGAATGGGCCACTATGCTGCCGGAGAGTGTGAACGGTATCTCAGTGGCGTTCCCTTGCAATATCAGGTTACACTGAGTATGCTGGAAACCATGGCATGATCAATAACATGCAGACAGCACACCATAAACTGCACAAGACAGGAATCAAACGATAAGCAGCACTATTTGCACATTGGAGGGTGTATTTTGATACAAACAGGACTTTTATCGGTTACTTTTCGTCAGCTGTCCCCGCTTGAAATTATTCAGCTTGTTGCTCAGGCCGGCTTGCAGGCTATCGAATGGGGCGGAGATATTCATGTGCCTCACGGTGATGTGAATCGGGCCAAGGAAGTGAAGGGCTGGACAGAATCAGAAGGAATTGCGATTGCTTCCTACGGCTCCTATTACCGGGTTGGGTGCACGAATAAAGAGGGTTTGACCTTTGATCAGGTTCTGGAATCAGCGGTTGCCTTGCAGGCTCCTGCGATCCGGGTATGGGCAGGGGACCAAGGCTCGGATATATCTGATGATGCCTGGTGGGATAAGGTAATTACCGATGCGGCAGGAATCGCTGATCTGGCGCAGGAAGCGGGGATCACCGTCGATTTTGAATATCATGGAAATACACTGACGGATACACGCGAGACTACGGTTCGTTTACTGGAGGGAATCGGACATCCGAATATACGCTGCAACTGGCAGCCCTCCGTTGCTTTGACCATCGAGCAGAGACAGCAGGATTTACGAGCAGTACTGCCATGGCTAGCCAATGTTCACGTATTTCAGTGGGAGCCGGGTGTGCGTAAGCCTTTGGCGGATGGCTTGGAGGAATGGCGTGATTACGTGAGTATCGTCCGTGAAGCTCCTGGGCATCGTTATGCGATGCTGGAATTTGTCAGTGATAATGATCCGCAGCAATTTTTGGCAGATGCGGTCGTATTGAAACAATTGATAACTGACAGCCTATCGAATTAATACGGAGGATATGCTTTCAGATTATCGGATGGTGAAAGGATTGTGACCATGAGCGGAATTCATCTCTACGAGAGTAAGCATCGGGAAAGCTACGAAGTGAATGTCCATCACCATAGCAATTATCAAATATTGTATGCGATAGAGGGGGAAGGCTCCATTCAACTGGATGGAGTCAAACATGCGGTTGAACAGGAGTGTGCCGCGATTATTTTTCCGCATTCGGATCATGCCGTTTCCTCGGACTCGCATTTGACGCTGCTCGTTATGGAGTTTGATGCTGCACTGATGCAGGATGCTTTTGCATCGAGATGGAAGGCAGATACGATCGATTGCTCCATCCTGCTGCGGCTCAATTCAGTTAGCGGCAACGAGCTGAGACAACTGCTGCGCAAGCTGCTGTTCGAGCAGAAGCAGGAGGACTCGCTCAGCCAATGGGCGATGCAAATTCATCTGCTGGAGGTGCTGCTGCTGCTCGCCCGTGCCAAGCAGAGCTCACAAGTCACCGATGCCAATGGATTGCGGGCCGAACGGATTCGATCCTATATCGATTCCCACTACTTTGAGCCGTTGATGCCAGGTGAGCTTGCCCAAAGGCTCGGCATCAGCTCGCGCCACGCTGCACATATATTCAAAGAACAATACCAGTTGACCCTGCTGCAGTATTTGACGGAGGTGCGGATGAGCACAGCTATGAAGCTGCTTGCAGAATCCGATAAGGATATCGTTTCTATCAGCTTCGAGGTTGGCTACGAATCGCTTCCGACTTTTTATCGTACCTTTAAAAATTACGTTAAGCTTTCCCCCAACAAATATAGGCAGCAGCATCGAAATCCCGTCCAGTCCGTCTGAGCGGGTTTTTGTCGTTGTGCAAAAAAACGCTTCCATATCTGAGAATTTTACTCCAATCTGATAAGACGAACCTACATAGAACAGCTATGCTGTAAAAGTAATCATAACGGAACACAATCATGATGAACGAAAAGGAGCTGCAACTATATGAAAGTACACACAATAGGAATTATTATGAACGGAGTTACAGGAAGAATGGGGACGAATCAGCATCTTGTTCGTTCGATATTAGCTATTCGCCAGCAAGGCGGAGTGACATTGCCTAATGGAGATATTATTATGCCCGATCCGATTCTGGTAGGCAGACAAGAGCATAAAGTCAAAGCATTGGCAGAAAAACATGGCGTTACCCGCTGGAGCACGGATCTGGACGCTTGCCTGGCAGACCCGGCGAATCAAGTGTATTTTGACTCCCAAACGACTGTACACCGCGCCGAAAGCATCAAGAAAGCGATCGCGGCAGGCAAAGACATTTATTGTGAAAAACCTACCGATACAAGTCTGGAAGGTTCCCTGGAGCTTGCTCGTTTGGCGAAGCAGGCTGGTGTTAAAAACGGTGTTGTTCAGGATAAGCTGTTCCTTCCAGGTCTGCTGAAGCTGAAACGTCTGATTGATTCCGGATTTTTCGGGAAAATTTTATCGGTTCGTATGGAGTTCGGTTACTGGGTGTTTGAAGGAGATTGGCAGCCGGGACAACGTCCTTCATGGAACTATCGCAAGGAAGATGGCGGCGGTATTATTGTCGATATGTTTGCTCACTGGCGTTATGTGCTGGACAACCTGTTCGGCAATGTGAAAGCTATTTCTTGCCTGGGTATGACTCATATTCCTGAGCGTGTCGATGAGCAGGGCGAACGTTACACAGCTACAGCGGATGATGCAGCGTATGCCACATTCCTGCTGGAAGGCGACATTGTGGTTCAAGCCAACTCTTCATGGGCTGTACGCGTAGACCGTGATGACCTGTTGACCATTCAAGTAGACGGTACAGAAGGCAGTGCGGTTGCAGGTCTTCGTGATTGCAAGGTACAGCACCGTGTGAATACACCGAAGCCTGTATGGAATCCTGATATTGAAAATCCTTTTGCATTCACAGAGCAATGGGTGGATGTGCCTGCTAACCAAATTTTCGACAATGGCTTCAAGGTCCAATGGGAATTGTTCCTTAAGCATCTTGTTATCGATACTCCATTCCCTTGGGATCTGCTTGAGGGCGCTAAAGGTACACAAATGTCCGACCTTGGACTTCAATCGTGGAAAGAACGGCAATGGGTGGATGTACCAGATTTGAAATTGTAATAGAGGATAGGAGGAGATTGCAGCATGACTGATAAGCTTACATTGCCCAAAGCCGGGGGTGCCTTGTACGAGTACGTCGCGGGTACCAAGGCTCCGATTCTTGCACCTCAAGGAGCATTTAACGGGCGGATTGCGTTCTCGGCCGCACATGTTGTATGTGATCCGTTCGCAGGGACCGATCCGTTGAACCAGCCCTCGATCGATTGGGAAAGCACATTATCCTATCGGCGCCATTTGTGGTCGATGGGTCTGTCCGTTGCGGAAGCTATGGACACCGCGCAGCGCGGCATGGGTCTCAACTGGATTCAGGCCCAGGAACTGATCAAACGATCGATAGATGAAGCCAAGGCAGTTGGCGGTAAAGTCGCGAGCGGTGCGGGAACCGATCATTTGGCCCCTGGCCCGAACGTAACTTTGGAAGATGTTGAAGCTGCTTATGAAGAGCAGTGCGGTTATGTGGAAGGCTGCGGTGGCCAGATTATTTTGATGGCAAGCCGGGCGCTGGCAGCCTGCGCCAAAACTCCCGATGACTACGAGCGGGTATATGGCCGTATTCTTCGTCAAACGAAGCAGCCTGTCATATTGCATTGGTTGGGTGATATGTTTGACCCTGCGCTTGCCGGTTATTGGGGCAGCTCCGATTTCAACGAAGCGATGGAAACTTGTCTGCGCGTAATTCGTGCCAATGCAGATAAGGTAGATGGAATCAAGATTTCGCTGCTGGATGCGGATAAAGAAATTCAAATGCGCCGTTTGCTGCCTGATGGGGTAGTGATGTACACAGGCGATGACTTCAATTATCCTGAGCTGATTCGCGGCGATGAACAAGGCTACAGTCACGCTTTGCTTGGTATTTTTGATGCAATCGCTCCGGTTGCAGCGTCTGCTTTGCAAGCGCTGGATCGTGGAGATTTGGCACAATATGATGCTTTATTCGAGCCGACAATTGCTTTGTCCCGACACATTTTCCAAAAGCCTACCTACGCTTACAAAACAGGTATCGTATTTATGGCTTACCTGAATGGACATCAGAACCATTTCCGGATGATTGCCGGAGCAGAAGGCTCGCGCTCGATCGTTCATCTGTCCGAGCTGTTCGTATTGGCTGATCAAGCGGGATTGCTGCAGCGTCCTGAGCTTGCGGTGGAGCGGATGAAACGGGTACTGGCGTTAGCGGGAATTGAATAGTAGACAGAGTGATCCGATGATACAGATTCAATGGACGGAGGGGTACATGTGGAACATTTTACAAACATAGACCGTTTGAGCTTAAATCAAATTACGACCAATAGCTGGAGCTTGCGTGAAGCTGCTGAAGGTTGCGTTCGGGCAGAGATCCCCTGGATCGCTTTATGGCGCAATAAGGTAGAGGAAGCAGGCCTTGCTGAAAGTAAACGTATTGTCCGTGATGCAGGCTTGAAAGTATCGAGCTTGTGCCGCGGCGGGATGTTTCCAGCAGCAACAGCAGCCGAACGCGCTGCTCGTATCGACGATAACCGCAGAGCAATAGATGAAGCGGCTGAGCTTGAAGCAGAGGTTCTTGTGTTGGTGTGTGGTCCGGCACCGGACCGCGATATCGATGGAGCTCGCCAAATGGTCGAGGATGCGATCCATGAGCTGGTGCCTTATGCGCAGGAACGTGGGGTTACGCTCGGTATTGAGCCGCTGCACCCGATGTATGCAGCCGAACGCTCCGTGATTTCAACACTTGCCCAGGCAACTACGATTGCCGAGCGTTTCACGCCACAGCAGGTCGGCGTTGTAGTTGATGTGTTTCATGTATGGTGGGACCCTGAGCTGTACAAACAAATTGCCCGCGCAAGCGGCAGAATTCTGGGCTTCCATGTTTCCGATTGGATTGTGCCTACTCCTGACATGCTGCTTGGCCGAGGCATGATGGGGGACGGTGTGATTGAACTGAATCGTATCCGTCAAGCTGTTGAAGCGGCAGGCTACCGTGGCCCTATCGAGGTCGAAATTTTCAATCAGGCAATATGGGATCGTCCTGGCGATGAAGTACTGGCCGAGATGAAGGCACGCTATTTGAAGCATGTGTAACGACATCAATCATTAGCAGCGTATAGATTTATCGCTGTTAACGCTTAGGTTCGTTAAAGTTAAGAGACGTTAACAATAAGATTGGTTGATGCCCAGAGTTATTAAAACGTAGTATTGCAGACGCTGTGATCCTTATTGAATACGAATTTAAGCAAGGTTTACGGGCTGGTCAGCGGGTTACATCGTTGATCGGCCCAATGTCTTATACATGTGTGAAAGAAGGGAATTAACCATGAGAGCAATTCGTACTGCCTTGATAGGGGTAGGGGGATTTGGTAAAGTGCATATCCGTCATTTGGTTGAGCTGTCAGGACAAGGGATGCTGGAGGTCACAGCATTTAGTGATATCAATCCCGATGTGAATCCAGAGGGCTGGCAGCAGCTTCTGTCGCTTGGCGGCACTTCTTATTCCGATTACAAAACGATGCTGGACCGTCATCCCGAGCTGGATTTGGTTGTAATCGCCTCGCCAATTCCGATGCATAAAGAGATGGCGATGTATGCTTTTTCACGTGGAATCCATGTTATGCTCGAGAAACCACCAGCGGTCACGATACAGGATCTTGATGAAATGCTGCGTGCTCAAGCGGGTACTTCATCGTTATGTCAGGTTAATTTTCAAAATACATCAGGAGCGGCCTTCCGTGAATTGCTGCGAATCATTCAGGAGGGGCAGATCGGCGATGTGCAGCATGTCACGGGAGTCGGTCTTTGGAAGCGGACACAGGCCTATTATGACCGTACACCGTGGGCAGGCAAGCTTATTCATAAGGGCAATTACGTGCTCGACGGTACGATCAACAACCCGTTGGCTCATTTGCTGAATAATTGCCTGCTGGTTGCAGGCAGCGGAAATGCTGAAAAAAGCACTCCGCTGGATATTCAAGCCGAGCTGTATCATGCCAATGCCATTGAAGGTGAGGATACCTCTTGTCTTCGGATTCGTACGCAAAGTGGAGCTATCGTTCATTTCTATGCCAGCTTGTGCTTTGATGCCGAAAATATTCCTTCTATCACGGTTAAAGGCACGCAGGGTGAAATCGTATGGACGTATAGCAATACGCTTGATATTCGAACCACAAGTTCGCAACCATCCAGTCGCAGCTTTGCCAATGAGGATTATGTCCATAATATGTACCTGAATACGTTGGCGGCTATCCAGGATGAATCGGTTGTTCTTCTGAGCTCGCTTCAGCAGTGTCGCAATTTTGTGCTTGCTGTTAATGGTGCTTTTGAATCGAGCGGGGAAACGCATCCAATTTCAGATGCTTTTCTCGTGCGGAGAAATGAAGGAAATACGGTGTTTACAGGAATTACAGGTATCGGTGCTGATGTGGGTCGAGCCGCGGCAGAAGGTCTGCTGTTCTCTGAGCTTAATCTTCCATGGGCGGTTGCAGGGCAGCTGTTTTCTTTAGACGACTATCACAAATTTGATTTATTTTCATCCTGAGGCTTCTGTGCAGGGATGAGCATTTCCTTCCTTCAGGAATAAGCGTATCTTTTGTCCGGATAGAATACAAGGTAGCCGTTTATTCCTACTTCGTGTAAAATGGAAGGGGATTCACAGTTGAGATGAGGGAGCGATAACCATTGAAAATTGCAGCACAGCTTTATACGGTTAGGGATTTTTTGAAAACACCGGAGGATATTGCAGCTAGTTTGAAAAAAGTCAAACAGATCGGTTATGATTCGGTTCAGGTTTCCGGTGTAGGCCCCATTGACAGCAAGGAACTGAAGGCGCTTGCAGATCAGGAGCAGCTTACGATTTGCGCGACCCATATTCCTTATTCGGATTTTGACAATATCGATGAAGTTATTAAAAAGCACCAAATCTGGGATTGCAAATATGTAGGATTGGGCGGATTGCCGCCGGAATACCGGACAAGCAAGGAAGGCTACTCGAAGTTTGCGAAGGAGTTCTCTGAAGTTGGCCGCAAGCTGCACGATGCCGGATTGAAATTTATTTATCATAACCACGAGTTTGAGTTTGTTAAATTCGATGGACGCACCGGAATGGACATTTTGTTCGAAGAGTCCGATCCGGAAGTATTTGATTTCGAGCTAGACCTCCATTGGGTACAGGCTGGTGGCGCTGATCCGGTTGAATGGATCCGTAAAGTCGATGGACGTATGAAAGTCGTGCATCTGAAGGACTGGGCAGTTACAGCTGACAGGGAACGCCGCTTTGCAGAAGTGGGAGAGGGCAATATGAATTACCCTGCCATTCTAAAAGCTTGTGATGCTGCGGGCGTGGAATGGGGAGCGGTGGAACAGGATCAATGTTATGGCAATGATCCATTTGACAGTCTTGCAATCAGCCTGCGCAACCTGCATAAGCTGGGATATAAATAAGCTATAAGCGGGTTCTTGCAAAGGAAAACGACGAGGGCAGCAGTATGCAGTAGGACACAGCGCTCGAACTGGCAATTAGGAATAATCCATTCTATACAGCATCATATACCAAGAAACCGGACGCCTGAGGGCCTCCGGTTTCTGCAAATTTGGGTAGACCTTCATCATAACAGAATGAATGAGGCTGAGCCAAACAGCTTAACGATGGTTAGGTAAGTAGAAGAAGGCGGAGGTCGTTCCATGATTAGCAATAAATTAAACAAAATCGCTTATGGTGGCGATTATAGTCCCGAACAATGGCCCCAGGAGATCATGACCGAAGATATGAGAATGTTTAAGCTGGCAGGTATTGATATCGCGACAGTAGCTGTGTTTTCATGGTCCTTGATGCAGCCGGATGAAGAGACCTACCATTTTGAATGGCTTGACGAGATCATGGACAAGCTGCATGAAAATGGTGTGTATGCTTGCTTGGCAACAAGTACGGGTGCACATCCGGCCTGGATGGCTCATCGGCATCCTGATGTGCTGCGGGTCGATTTTGAAGGGCGCAAGCATACATTTGGTCAACGTCATAATTCGTGTCCGAACAGTCCGACCTACAGATTTTATGCGGCACGGCTGGCACGCAAGCTGGCTGAACGGTATAAGGATCATCCGGCGCTTGCCGTATGGCATGTAAATAATGAATACGGCGGCATTTGTTATTGCGACAACTGCGCCAAAGCTTTTCGAGTATGGCTGCAGCAGCGCTACGGCAGTCTGGATCAGTTGAACAAGGCGTGGAATACCCGCTTTTGGGGGCATACCTTTTATGATTGGGACGAAATCGTGCCCCCTAATTTATTAAGTGAGCATTCTGCAGAAACTCGCACCACCTTCCAAGGAATTTCGCTCGATTACCAGCGTTTTAACTCGGATGGGCTGCTGGATTGCTATCTGTTGGAATACAACGAATTGAAGGCGGTTACGCCGGATGTTCCGGTTACGACGAATATGATGTGGATGTTCAAGCAGCTGGATTATGCCAAATGGGCGAAGCATGTTGATGTGGTTTCCTGGGACAGCTATCCATCCAACACGACGCCGCTCAGTCATGTGGCAATGTGGCATGATGTGATGCGCGGCTTGAAGGATGGTCAGCCATTCATGCTGATGGAGCAGACGCCAAGCCAGCAAAACTGGCAGTCTTACAATGGCTTGAAGCGTCCAGGCGTGATGCGATTGTGGAGCTACCAGGCGGTAGCCCATGGTGCTGATACGGTGATGTTCTTCCAGCTGCGTCGTTCGGCTGGTGCATGTGAGAAATACCATGGAGCGGTTATTGAGCATGTCGGTCATGAGCATACCCGTGTTTTCAGAGAATGTGCAACGCTTGGCGGCGAGCTTCAGGTTCTGGGAGATAAGCTGCTTGGTTCCCGGATTGAAGCCAGAGTAGCGATCATCATCGATTGGGAAAATTGGTGGGCTATGGAGTTCTCCTCAGGACCCACGATTGATTTATCCTACATGACGGAGCTTGCCAAGTATTATGTTGCTTTCTATGATCAGAACATTGCGGTCGACATGATATCAGTGGAAGCGGATTTCTCCCGCTACGATGTCGTCATTGCACCTGTACTCTATATGGTGAAACCGGGAGTCGCCGACAAACTGGAACGCTATGTGGAAGCAGGCGGGCGTTTTGTAACGACATTTTTCAGTGGGATCGTGAATGAATCCGATCTGGTTACACTTGGCGGGTATCCAGGCGAGCTTCGCAAGCTGCTCGGTATTTGGGTTGAAGAAATCGATGCATTATTCCCGCATATGTCCAACCGCATCGTGATGACCGAAGGTCGGGAAGGCTTTAAAAAGGAATATTCCAGCACATTGTTATGCGATATTCTGCATACCGAAGGGGCAGAGGTTTGGGCTGAATATGGCGAGGAGTTTTATAAGGGTACGCCTGTGCTGACGCGCAACAGCTTCGGACAAGGTGAGGCGTGGTACGTAGCATCCAGTCCGGATAAATCATTTCTTGCCGATTTTGCTGCGCTGCTGGTGAAGCAAGCGGGGATTGAATCCGTGTTGGCTGCTCCTGAAGGAATTGAAGCGACACGACGTGTTAAAGACGGACAGGCCTATACGATGATATTGAATCATAATGACAGCGAGACCGAGGTGAATTTGGGATCAAACCAGTGCACCGAGCTGTTAGGCGGTCAAGCAGTCAGTGGAGCTGTGACGATTCCTGCCAAGGGTGTCTGGATCCTGGAAGAGTCACTGCAATAAATTACGAAATGGGCGGTTAATCTGTGCATCTGTCTATACCGTTTCCGCTAATTGCCATACACTGTGGCATAGGTTGATGTACATTAGGATTCGATGTCGTTGACTTAATCATGACATAGGAGTGATTCTATTGGCACATGTTGGCGGTGTAGGTGTGGGAAGTTGTGCAAGTGCATATGGCGGGTTTGGTACATCAACAGGAGAAATTTTGGTTCTGTTCATTTTATTGGTTATCATTACAGGCGCAGGATTTTGGGGCGTATAAGCGATAATAGCAATATTAATGTCATTTTCATGAAAGCTCAAAAAGTAAAGAAGCACCGCGGCAGCAGGTTATTGGATGCTGACAGGTGCTTTTTCATTGTTCAATCTTAAGGTTTAAAGCTCAATCAATTCCTTTGACGGGACTGGTTTTGCGATATTCGAGCAGCTCGGAAATCGTGACAAAGCGATAGCCGCGGCTTTTAAGCACGGGCAAAATTCGCCTGAGTGCCTCAATGGTTTGTGTCTTGCCCTCTACATAATCATGAAATAATACAATATCTCCGTTGCGCGAGTTGTTAAGGACCTTGTTGGTGATATGATTAACACCCGGTGTATTCCAGTCCATCGTGTTGATATGCCAGGACCACATTACGACCGTATAGCCTTCCTGTTTGGCTATTTGAATCAACGGATCGTTATAGTAGCCTCCTGGCGGGCGAAATAAGTGCGGCTTTTGCCCAGAGACCCGATGTATAGCTTCTTCCGCTCGCATCAATTGATCACGCATATTGCTTTCTTTGACTCCGCGGGTGAAATACATATGGGTATAGGTGTGATTCGCCAATTCATGGCCTTCAGCGACTTCCCGCTTAATAAGGTCCTGGTAACGTTCAGCTTTTTCACCGATCACAAAAAAAGTAGCTTTAGCTCCATATTGCTGCAAGAGGTCCAGGATCTGTGGTGTATCCTCAGGGTCGGGGCCATCATCAAAGGTCAGCGCGATAATCTTTTCCTCAGTGGGCACCTCCCATACAATCTCACCTCTTTTTTCATAATAAGGACGCCCTTTACTGGGAGCGTTGGATAGCTCATTAATAGATCCGGTCAGCAGCATCGATAGCGACAGCACAATGGGGATGGAGACAGTCCACATGGTAATCAAAGCCTCCTTCATGTAATAGGACGAAGATAGTTTTCCCATTTCACCGAGTATTAGCCACCGAAGTCAAAAAAGTAATTTGCATTAAAAAAACCTTGCTGCTCCTTGTTAAAGAAGGTAGGAGGAGCAGGTTGATGATAATTTGCTATTGGATGCCAATCATTGGCTTTATTGATACGTTAACGTGTGTACATGCTATATGAAGACGGGACAGTTGAAAGGGGTTCAAGCAATAAACTATACTTTTGATACTATCTTACATAAAAGTGGGTACTTGTATTTGATACTAAAAGCATCAATAATAAAGTAGGTAGAGTTCATTAGTGCCTGTAAAAGATAACACCAAAATAGAACCAGCGGAGAGGGATTACGATGAGAGATCAACTGTTTACGCCCTTTGAGATCAAAGGCTTGCAATTAAAGAACCGTGTGGTGATGGCGCCCATGTGTCAATATTCCGTTGATGCCAAGGACGGCAAACCGAATGAGTGGCATTATGTTCACTATTTGAGCCGCGCTATCGGAGGTACGGCTCTCATTATTATGGAAATGACGGATGTACATCCTGATGGTCGCATAAGTTATAAGGATTTGGGCTTGTGGTCCGATGACCAAATTCCGGCTTACTCGCGAATTATTGATGAAGTGCATGCTCATGACGCCAAAATTGGTATCCAGATTGCACATGCCGGTCGTAAAGCCGAAGATGCTGAAGTACCGGTATCCTCATCTGCGATCAAATACCCAGGATCCAACTATAAAGTACCACGAGCCCTCACGACGGATGAAGTTAAAGAGATGGTACAGCTTTTTGCGGACGCAGCTCGACGGGCTGTAGAGGCTGGTGTGGACATGATTGAATTACACGGAGCACACGGTTATTTGATCCACCAGTTCCATTCTCCACTTACAAACCAACGCGACGATATTTACGGACAGGATTTGGCTCGGTTCGGCGTGGAAATTATTCAAGCTGTTAAAAAAGTAATACCCGCGGAGATGCCTCTGTTTTTCCGGATTTCTGCTGTTGAATATGTGGATGGCGGTTATGATATCGATCACACCCTACAGCTGGCTAAAGCTTACAAAGAAGCCGGTGTAGACGTGTTTCATGTGAGCTCGGGCGGGGAAGGGCCAGCAGGTAAAAGAAAACCAGGAAACTACCCCGGATACCAGATACCATATGCACGTACTATTCGCGAAGCTCTGGATGTTCCTGTTGTTGCAGTAGGTATGCTGGAGTCCCCGTCGCTTGCTCAATCGGTCATTGGCAATGGAGATGCTGATCTGGTTGGAATAGCGCGGGGGCTGCTGCGGGATCCGTATTGGGCCACTCATGCAGCTTTGGAACTGAAAAGTGAGCATTCTCATGTGCCGCAGCCGTACAAACGGGCTTATCTTTAAAAGCGATGAATAGACCAAAGCACGAGCCCAATCTCTGGGCCCGTGCTTTTTTTGGATGAAGTGGTTTAATGGATTGCCGCCCACAGAAGGGAAAGCCCGGAACCTAATAATAAAATGTCTAACACATATTGGAAGGAGATGACACTCATCCGCTGAACAATAGCTTTTGAAGCGAATGTGCCGAGCATCAGAGAAGCACCGACGATAATTCCATGTACCATCATTTCTGTCGGGAGTGCGCCAAGCTCCTGAAAGGTCACAACCTTGCTGACATACAGTGCAAGTGAGCTAGCCGCTTCGGTCGAGAGGAATGCACCTTTCATTAGTCCATAAGAGGTGAATGCTGGTACACTGAGAGGCCCGGTAGACAGGACCATTCCGGTCAAAAAGCCAATCAAAGCTCCAGCGACGGCAAGCTGCCATAAGGAAATGTGGAAGTCCTTTGCCTTTAGCCAATACCTGACAGGGATCATAAGTAAAAAAAACAGACCGAGTCCAATATCTATAACAGGTGTCGGTAATTGCCACAGTGTTCGCGCACCCACTGCGGCGGCTGGCACACCTGTAATCGAGTAGGCAGCAAAAGCCCGCCAATTGATCTCTCGCCACCAGACAACGACTCGGGTCAGGTTCGCCATAACAGCAGCCACTGCCATAATGGGTACTGCTTGCTTAGGGCCAAATGCAAATACAAGAACAGGTAATAACATAATGGATGAGCCTGTTCCTATGACGCCACTGACAGCCCCGGCTACTAATCCTACCAACAACACAAATAAATAATCCCCCAAAATAACACTCCTAATGAACAATCTTAGAGCTTACATAACACAAATTGATTGTATCAAGAGCTGCTGGACAGGACAAGACATTCGTTGGGATTTGATTAAGGGTAAAATTAGCGAACCGTTGGTTATTATACTGCGAATAATGTAATTACATTGGCACAAATGGTGACTTGTGGGGAAAACTATCGAATCTAGTTGCATTAAATTGAAATATGTGGTAATTTATAGTCAATATTAGAAGTGATGAGCGGAAGAACCGCCTCTCCCATGCTGAAAAGCTTGGAAGGGGCGGTTTTTTTGCATCTAAATAATGATTAATCCTGATGTTTTCGAATTGTTGTAGCAGTTTATTGTGTAAGGGGATCGCATAGCTCAAATGGGGGTGGTTGAGGTGCAGATACAGCCGCAGGGCAAACAAATCGGTGATGTAGTCGAAGGGCGATACCGCATCGTATCCGTGCTGGGAAGCGGGGGAATGTCTACTGTATATTTGGCAGACGATTTGCGACTAGCTGGCAAGCACTGGGCAGTTAAGGAATCTAGGCAGAGCAATGGAACTGAATATGAATTTCTGGCAGAAGCAGAAATGCTTGTTAAACTGAACCATCCGAATCTTCCAGATATTGTCGATTATTTTCCAGCTGACTCTAATGGCTGCAGCTATCTGGTGATGGATTACATTGAGGGAGAAACGCTGCTGCAACGATTTGAACGGTCCGGCAAGCGATTGCCAGTCAATCATGTGATTGATTATGCACTGCAGCTGTGTGATGTGTTCGCGTATTTGCACAGCCACCAGCCTGAGCCGATTATTTACAGAGATGTGAAGCCTGCGAATCTGATGATCGATGCGCAGGAGCGGATACGGCTCATTGATTTCGGTATAGCTCGCAGCTATAAGGCCGGACAAGCTGCCGATACGGTGCGAATTGGTACGATTGGTTTTGCTGCACCTGAGCAATTCGAAGGGCGGCAGACCGATGCGCGCACCGATTTGTTCGGATTGGGTGCGCTGCTGTATTACTTGCTGAGCGGAGGTCACTATTATTATGCCGTTCGCAGACCGCTGAGCGACCACAGCACCGCGATCTCTGCGAGCTTGTCGGCGCTGGTGGAGAAGCTGCTGCAAGCGGAGCCGCGAGCCCGTTGCCAGAGCGCCGCGGAGGTGCGCAACGAGCTGCTGCGAATCCAGCCGCTGCAAATAGCAGCAGGCAACAATGGAGAAGTCGTGTATGGCGAAATAGACGGGGATGTCGTGCGTGGACGAAATCGAGACGGAGGCCGAGCGGAACAAGACGGCACAGCCTTAAGGGATAGTGGTGGAAAGGGGATATCAAAGTCGCCGCCGCGTGTCTTGGTTGTATCCGGGCTGTATGCGGGTGCTGGCGCAACATTCACAACACTATCGTTGGCTCGCGCACTTCACGGGCTTGGTATCCGGCACGCGGTTATGGAGGCGCAGTCAAATCAGCCGGAGCTGTACGCACTATTGTACGGTGAAAAGCATGCTCCCCCCGATTATCGCTGCTATAACGAAACAGGAGTCGATTTACGGCAGCTGCAGACAGCTTGGGAGGATGGCAACACGCTGTGGCTGCCAGCGGCACCGCAATCGGGAGCTGAATGGCCCAAAGCTTCCATAATTAGCGATTCGATAGAGCCCAACCTTGCAGACGGTAACCGGACTGAACTGGCCTTCAGCCGACTGCAGCAGTTAATTCTCCAGGAGATAGAGCGTCCTATTGTATTAGTCGATATCGGTTCCAATTGGGAGGATGAAACGGCAAACGAGCTGATTAAGCTTGCCTCCGAGTTTGTCTATGTCATGGACCCGATGCTGCATAAGCTGGAATCAGCTGCCGCAAGACGTAATATGAAGCGGCTTAAAGAACTGCGGCTGCTGGGCAAGCCAGTCTGGGGCATCGCCAATAAGGCAGTGAATTCCAGTCATACCGGACAATGGCTGAGTGTGTTTCCCGAACCGCCGGTTTGTATGCTTCCGGCGATTGATTTTACCAGGATGGCTGAGGCGAGCTGGCTGGGTATACTGGTGCAGGACCGTCCTGGAGTCCGAGCTCAGTTGGAGCGTGCAATGCAAGACTGGCTTCGCAGCTGGCTGCCTCATACAGGTCCCAAGGGTCTGCTGCACAAGCTGTGGAGGAACGGATAGAAAGGAAATGGAGGACCCGGCAGGATGAATGTTTGGTATAAAAGTATGTATTATGTGCTGGTCATCGGTTTGTGCCTGTCTGGACCTGCATTGCTTATAGGTTGGAAGTGGTTTGTGGAGCCCAACTGGGGAACAGTTGAAGTGGTCCAGGCTGCCCGATCTGTCGAACGCGGCTTACGGTTAACCGAAGCAGACCTCAAAACGGTCAAGATAAAAAAAGAGCAGCTTGTTGACGGGGCATTGGTACGTATGCCATCAGCACTTCGTCAGGAAACGACACGAGCCGTTCGACTGAACGAGCAAATCACAGCTGATATGCTGAACACCGCCCACTTGCTGCCTGGTGCTGATGAGTGGAACATGCCGCTTCCGGTGGAATGGATGTTTGGAAAACCGCCCGGCAGCTTGCTGCGTGGTGATCGGGTCTCCTTGCTGCTGATCCAAAAGGAAGAAAGCAAAAAAGTTGACGACAAGACAGCCGACCAGGAGCTGTCACGTGAAAAACTGGACCAGCTGAATGTTTCTTATGAGGAAGAGAAAAAACTTCAGGAAATTGTTGTCAGCTATGCCAAGGGTACCAACAATCAGGAAATCGGAGCTTCCGATGATCGCAAGAAGCCAACAGGTATGGTCAGTACAGTAGAGCTGATTGTCACTAATGATCAAAAAGAGCTGATCCGTAAATACGGTACGAAGGGTTACCGATTCCTGGTCGTTTATCACTAGTATGTAGTATATAAGCTTAAAGGAGGTCTATTAAACATTGAATGCTTATGTGGTGTCAGGCGACCGAAGACTGCTGGAGGCGTTACGAATTTCCGGTGATTATGAGTCGGTATCCAGCGTATCCAAGGATATGGCAGCCGTTCTTCTGATGGGAGAAAGAACGGAAAGCAAGCGGGACTCTCTACTGAAAACAGCTCGAACCCTCGTATCGAATCCTTCTGTACCAGCTCCGGAGACCTCGTTATCGCCTGGAGACGTATGGATTGTAAGCGACGTGCTGCTCGATATGCACGAATTGTTCACGCTGCGCAGTTTGTATCCGGCTAATCGGATTATTTATTTACTAAGCAACGGTACGGATCCGTTGACTTTAAAAACAACGCAAAGCCTGTGTGCAGCGCAAGGTATTAACTATGTGCTTCCGTATCATACTCCTGAGCAGGTAGCGGATGAGGCGGGAAAGATATGCCTGATTAAGGCAAGGACTGTCAGTAAGGTCATTACCGCAATCGGTGCGCTTCCGCAGCTGGGCGTCACCTCCAGTTTATTGTCAATCGGAGTTACACTGGCGGCACTATCGGGAGTAAAAGTAGGGATTTTTGGACTAAACGGCTGGAACCCCGGGGATAGTGGATTGATTTATTCGGCCAAATATATGGATGAGCTGTGGGGAAGCTTGCAGGGCAAGCAGCTTCAGGCTGCAGAGCTTCAGAGCAAAATGCAGCTGCTGGCACCGAACGTTTATTATTTGGCAGGCAGCCGGGATTTGAAAAAACTGTATTATTACCAGACGGATGGCGTGTCATGGCTAATCGAGAAGGCGCGGGAATGCTTTGATCTGGTGCTTCTGGATGCAGGCAGCTATCCTGACCATGCATTGGCAGCACAAAGCATACATGCCTCTGATCTGCTGCTCGTTTATATGAGTCAGAGTCAGCAAGCCAAGGCGCAGTGGCGGCGAATGTGCGAGCATATTTTGCACCCGGTTTTCCAATGGGAGCAGCGCCAATCGATGCTGCTGTTTAATAAAATGATTCGCTCACCCGATATCGAAAATGAAAAACAACTCTCACGCCAGCTGGAGATGCCATATGTAGGCAGTTTGCCGTATGATCCGTCATTTTATCGCAAAGAAGCAGAGGTTGGCTGGTGTCATCCGCACAATCACGATTACAACAAAGAGCTGGGCAAAATAGCGAAGGCGATGCTGCATTATTATGATTTGCCGCTTGTACACACGTCTGCTGTAGAAACGACTAAGCACACGGATTCTGCGGCAGGCTCCTCGAAGGGCTCGTGGTTCCGTTGGATGAAGCCTGTAAAGGAGGCTTAAACATTGGCAAGTCAGTGGCGGTTTCATATTGGACAGTTTCATACGGAGCCTGAAATATGGGAACCGACGTTTTCGTCCTCAGTTGAACAGACCTATACGCCTCCCCAATTGACGAGTAATGGCGGAAAGGTGCTTTTCGAGCAAGCCTGCCACACCTATAAAGAAATGGTCGGTGAACGATTCGCAGGTGCTATGCATCAAGGACTGGCCAGCCGGAGTCTGGCAGGAGCACCGGACAGCGATGATGCCGAAGCCTTCGTCGAGCTGGAAAACAAAGCGATTATCGGTGTGCCCGAGACAGTGACTGCCATTATGGAGCAAATACAATCACACGTGGACCGCCAGGGTCTGCATCAACTGGAGCTGCCGGATTATTACATGAATCTCAGACGGTTTTCCAAGGAAGAGCAGCGCTGCTATGGCGATGTGACACATGCGATGTTTCATGAAATATACGGCTTTAAGGCACTGGCCTGCTGGCAAACGTATCCGGACAGCTACGCCGCGCAAATTATTGGAACCTCTATCTGGATCCATCATCACGGTCGCCATGAACGGATGCCATTTCAATTTGCCTCCACACAGGAGGTGGATAAAATCATTCGCGCACTCACTCGTCAAAAGGAAGATGCGATCGTCAATCTATACAATACAACCTTGGAGGTGGATTTATATACGGGGGAGCGGGTTACGCTCACGGTGAAGCCCGATGTACGGCATGATGTGATTACGTTTCGACGGTTTTTGATCGGTCGGGTAACCGTGGAGGACTTGGCAGATACCAAATGATCGGTCGGGTAACCGTGGAGGACTTGGCAGATACCAAACGCCGCACCATTCCACCGGAAGCTGTTGAGCTGCTGCAGGGCATATCGAAAACCCATTGCAACACAATTATAATTGGTCCTCCAGGGACAGGAAAGTCCACGACACTTAAAGCGCTGATATCGGAACGGGAAAACCATTACACCGGCGCGATTATCGAAAAGCATTACGAGCTGGCTGCCAGCCGCGATTTTCCCGAAAAAAAGCTGATTGAACGGATCACCCATGAAGGTACCTTTCATCATGCCATGGATCAGATCCTGCGCTTCGACGTTGACTATGCGATTATTGGTGAAGTACGCAGAGTCGAGGCGGAGGGCGCGATGCTCGCCTGCGAACGACTGCTTAAGGGCTTTGGCAGCACCTTTCACACATGGAAGCCGGAAACCGTACCCTCACAGTTCGCGAGGCTGCTGTGCAGCTTAAATCCGGGGGTGCGTTTTGAGGAGGAAGAAAAGCGTGTGGCCGAAAATATCGATATTCTGATCGTGCAGACGCAGGACACGACTCGAACGCGTAAACGGCTCAAAAGTGTTATGGAGCTTCGCTACAATCGTTATACAGGAGAAATTAGCACTCATGAACTGATGCATTGGAATGAGCGAACGGATACATGGACGTATCGCAACGATTTGAGTGAGGGTCTGCGTAAGGAAATGCGTGAGGTGCATCCGGAATGGTCCGAACGAACTTTCCAAACGTTAGCAGCATTGGCAGCGGCATCACCTATTGCTGAGAACGAAGGAGTAGTCGTTTATAATCCTGTAGCGGCTAATCCGCTGTACCGAATCAGTGTTTCGATGGAGCAAATGGCTGCTGCGATGTCGAGTAATCCTGTAATATCACCAACAGAGCACTCGACGGATGAGGAGGCTTAGCCCTTGTCTATGTTTCCAATTTTGACGATGGCGCTTCTGTTCATCTCAGCGTGTTTATTTACAATCGGTTTGTATATGACTCTGAGGCAGCCTCTCCGTTATCTTCGTAAGCTGCTGCTGACAGAGCACCGACACCGACTTAGCATGAAGCAGCTGAAGCGTAAACCTCGAGGTCACAAGCAAGCAGGGCGAATTGCGGCGATATACCGAAGAATACATCGTCAGCTGGAGCTGCTGCTGAAGGCTACGATGAAGGAGCGTTATAACGAATATTCGGTTCAGCGATTTTTGCTGTTGGCTGTATCGAGCTCCTTGTCTGCCGGGATGGTTTCCTACGTAATGGCTTTCGATATTCGTTTCAGTCTGTTCATCGCCATTGTCGCGTTTGCAGTACTGATCATTTATCAACGGCTGAAGCTGCGCAGCCAACAAATCCAAAGCGGCTATGATCTTGCAGAAACGATAGGTATTTTGACCAGTAAATACAAGGTTACCCGCGGTAATATGCGTATGGCGCTGCAGCTGGCTTGTCAGGAAATGTCGTCCAGTGCGATCCGCAGTCATTTTATGAATCTGATCAGGGAGGAGCTTAATTATGTGGACTCGCGCGAAATGGAGAAGGCGGTTGAAGAATTTATCTACAGTATTCAAACATCCTTTGCCAAGCAGCTTGGCTTAACAATGCTGAAAGGGCTGCTGCGCAACGAAAATGTGGAGAGCACGCTCATGGCGATTGATAAAAATATTCACAAACAGATCGATATGCTGCGCGATGAGGGGGATTCCAGCTCTGAGGTGCTGCAGCTGAGCTGGCTTCATGTGCTTTTGTTCCCGTTGCTTTTGCTAATGATGGTCATATTTATGGGCTACACGAGCACGGTACATTACCAATTAGGAACGGAGCAAGGGCGCTTTTGGCTGACGGTCACGGTTTGCTTTATTATCGGCTCGCTGCTTCTGGCAACCTGGTTCCGACGTCCGCCCAATGATTATTAGACGGTTGAGCTCAGCTTCGGAATATGAAGCTACTGAATGCAATTAAGCCCACAAGGAGGTCGAAGGTTTTCTTACAGATGCACCATGATCTATATGCTGTCGGCGGCGGACTTCTTGGCATCCTGATTTGCCTGATTTACATGCTTGCTGCTTATCTGATTCATCGCCGTTTACGGACCCCCCTGTCCATTAAATATATGTCCCGGCTGCAATATATACGATTGAAAACCTGGCTGGATCATCCAGAGCTGGATCAACGTTTGGAGCGCACGGGATATCCATTGGGAATGAATGCGCTAAAAATCCAGTCCATCCGTTATGGTGTCGCGCTGCTATGGTTGATCAACAGCTTATATGACATCTCCTTCAATTGGGATGTTCAATCCTTGCCTGCACTGCTGCTTCAGCTGTGGGGACCGGTTGTGATGCTGCTTGCGACTAACACGAGGGCTTCGCTGCTCACCTACTTTTTGGCCAAATGGAAGGAGATTGACGACGGGGAAAAAAACCGCGAGCTGTTCATGATCTACAGCATGATCGCTGACGAGCTTAAAGGGGTTGGTCGCCGCAGGCTGAATCTGCATACGATGCTGACCAAGCTGCGCGATTATACGGTAAGAATCAAACCTGCCTTGAATAAAGGGCTGCGGTTATTTGATGAAGGGGCGTCCGCTGCACTGCATGCGATTGGCGAGGATATCGGAACCAAGGAGGCCAAGGAGCTGTGCAAGCTGCTCGCAGATCTGGAAATGACGCCTCCTGAGGATATTTCTGCCTTGGTGGAGGCGAGGGAAGAGAGTTATACCCAGATGCTGCGCGAGAATCGGCGGCGAAGACGCAAGTTTTTTGGAAGCCTGGCTTATGCGGCGGCGTTTAGCCCGCTGTTGATTTATTTGTGGAATGCGTTGAACATCGCCCAGCAGTATGTAACGGATTTGGCACGCAGCACGAATCATTTTGGTTGAATCATAGAAGGAGTGGATGAATAATGAAACCGGCCTTGGAAAAGTTTTTACTCATTGCAGCTACATTGGCTGCCATCGGATTGTTCATTTTTGTAGCAATGTGGAGCTCGATTAAGGATAAAAAGACGCAAATGGACGATTTATTCAACAACACCAACGTTCCCAGCTCATTCATGTACACACCTGCATTAGCTCAGGGAGGTATTCGTGAAGACATCCATCACCGCCTATACGCAGACACGGAACACAGAACGAATATGCCATCCTTATATCCTGCTTTTGCGATACCATCTGACTCCATACCAGCATGAAAGCCGCTTTGGTGGAGATGCTGAGCGTGTATATTTTGCTGCTGCTGCTATTTCAGCCGATTTTGCATGATATATATTCAACACGTGCCAATGCAGTAGAAATGGTACTCGACAGTGCCATTCAAAAAGCGGCTAATGCTGATAACGGTCGATTTACACCGGAAATTATCGATGAGATGCGGTATACGCTGGAGCATACGTTTTTGCTGGATGGTGCGGATATCCGATTTACGGGAACGACGATACTTACCCCAAGAGGCGAATATATTGAGGGTACGCTTTCTGTAAAAAGCACGCCACGATGGCTGTTTCACAGTATGTTTGGCAGTCAGGACCGCGAACCCCCACAAATTGTCCGTTATGCCAAACAGATGAGCGAGGCGATGGTACGGTGATTAATGGATGAATCGAGCGCTGCTGCTGTTGTTTGTGGTGTTGATGTTTTTGTATACGACGGGGTTTGAAGCAGACAGGTTTGTTACGACGACTACACATAACCGGTTAAAATTCACTTTGAATCGTGGCGCTCATGATGCGGCCCTGCAGGTAAATAAGGATTGGCTCGCTGAAGGTCTTGTGGTGTTTGAGCGACCTCTGGCACATGCCGCCTTTGAGGCAGGGCTTCGCGGGAATTTACAGCTGCGTCTGGATGGAACACCTTATGAAGGCAGTCTGCTGTCGGCTGCGCCAGTTATCGTATTTGAGGATTATGTGGACGATTTGTCCCCGGGGGTGGTGTTTCCTTACAGTTATGTGAGGGAAAGCGAGCATATTGTTCAGGTTCTGAAGGGACCGGCTGTGATCTACAGGGTGAAGGTGAAAATGCCGCGCAACAGTTCACTTTCTTATGAAGGAGATGTATATAAAACGGTAATTTATGAATACCCATTGGATTTCAAGTCAAGCCAGTAAAAGGGGGAGGCATGCTGATTGCATATGAATAAGGTTATAAAGACAAGCTTAATGAAGGCCTGCATGGCATGCTTGGTTAGCGTGGCTTTGCTTCCGGTGGCGGTATCCGGTACAGCATTTGCCGCTGCATCGGTTCCACCTGCTCCAGGCATGATCCGTATTGAGAATAAGCTGACTGGAACATCGGATGTGGTTACTGTAACCGGACTGTCCGCGGGAGATCTCGTCAAAGTGTATGCAGATGGCGGAACGACCACACCGCTGGGTACTGCTGCAGTCGGCAGCGGGTCAAATAGCGCAATAATTACGATCAATCAGCTTGGTGCTGCAGCTGGTTATGTATATGTTACCGTAACACAGCCTGCGTATTCGGAAAGCAGACGTATTGTGAAATCATATCTGGCCGAGCCTTTATCCGTGGCGCCTTCTGCAGGCAGCATTCGGATTACGAATAATTCAACAGGCACACCGGATACAGTTGCATTGCTTGGACTGCAAGCAGGAGATCTCGTCAAAGTATATGCGGACGCTTCGAAAACCAATTTAGTGGGCTCTGCTACAGCAGTTACGGGTTCACGCGAAGGCACTGTTGTCTCCATCGGACAACTGGGAAGCAACGAAGGTGTTGTCTACGTTACGTTGACGGAGTTAGGAAAAGGTGAAAGCAGGGCAACGGAAAAGGGATATGCCGGCGAAGCCAGGAGCGCTAAACCGAAATTGGCACAAATTCGTGTGCTGAATGAGCTGACTGGAACGAATGATCATGTTATTGTGAGCGGCTTGCAGGCAGGTGATATTTTGAAGGTATATGCTTCTGAGAAGGCAGCCTCTCCTTTGACTCAGGTCACTGTGGCTGCAGGCTCCGACACAGCGGATGCATCCGTACCGCAGTTGAGTGTGGGAGAAGGCAGTGTGTATATGACCCTTACAAGCCCACCCCTGCAGGAAAGTGTACGTGTTGTGAAGCAGTATCGCTCTGAACCGATTACGGCTGCACCGTCACCAAGCACCATTGTAGTGACGAATGAGCCAGTAGGAACGGATGATCGAATCGAGCTGTCGGGTCTGGCTGCAGGTGATGTCGTCAAAGTATATGCAGATGCATCTTCAACCACTGTGATCGGGATGGCTACCGCTGACAGCAGTTCAACCCAAGTGAAGGTTTTGGTCCCACAGCTGGGTAGACAGGCCGGATATGTATATGTGACAGTAACCTCTTCTCTTCGTGGGGAAAGTCGTCGTGTCATTAAAGCATACGCCGCCGAATTGGCGAGCGGTGCGCCGGATCGATCCCAAATTCAAATTCATAATGCTGTGGGATCCGAAGATACCCTTACAGTGAACGGCCTGCAGGCTGGTGATACAGTGAAAGTATACGCGGACGATATATCTGTAGTCGCTATTGGCAGCGCAACTGCATCCGATGATGCAAGCTCTGTTGTGGTTCATGCAGCTTTACCTGGGACTGGTTATGGCCTTGTTTATATAACGGTAACGCATAAGCAAGAGGAGGAAAGTGCACGAACGGCTAAAATATATGCGGCCGAGCCTGTTACCTTTCCGCTATCCCCTAATCAGCTGCGAGTATCCAATCTGGCAGGAGCCTACGGCAATGATGAGGTTACAGCGATTGCGATCAAACCAGGTGATACGATCAAGCTCTACACTGATGCAGTGATAGCTACGCCAATTCAGACGGTGAGCGGGGGCGAGGCCTCAGCCATTGCAGTGTCTGGTGTGACCACGGCCACGATTAGCAATCTTCAGCTTAACAGCAATGGCGGTCGCATTTATGTGACGATAACCTCTGAAGGCAAACGAGAGAGCAGTCGCATATTGAAGGTTTATGAAGCTGAGTAAGTCGTTAACTTTAAAGAGAGGGGCTTGAATAATGATGACCTATCCCAAAAGCGATGTTCTTCAGCGTAAAGCGGTTACTGACAGAGCTCGGGCGTACCGAATTTTCAAAAACAAAATCAAGCTTATGATTGCTGTTTCCTTACTATCTATTATAAGAAGGTTGGTCTGCGTGATGGCGGTTGTAACATTACCTTTTAGTTTGTTAATTCCGAGTCATATAGGATTTGCCAGATCGAACGAAACGGTTGTTGTGTCTGATGCTATTCCCGTTGTTGAGGAGGGTGGCACTGCTGCTGACAACGATGAAGGGATGGCTTTCTTATTTAGCGATATAACAGGGCATTGGGCGGAGGCTCCGATTCGTGAAGCTGCTGCGAATGGTTTCATATCCGGTTACGCGGATGGGACCTTCAAGCCGGATCATACCTTGACACTGGTGGAGCTTGCCGCTCTGCTCACGGCAAGTCTGGAAGTTCCGATTTTGACCCCGAACACAGCCAATTCGGCCCCAAGCGCAGTGAATTCCACTGAGATTACACTCTATAACGGTAATATTCAGTCATTACGGGATGTTGGTATCATTAAGGAAAATGAATTTACACCAGACCAATGGAACCACGAATTAACGCGTTTAGTACTCATAGCACTAAGCTTAAGAGCAATCGACCCCAATTCTATTAACGACGAATCGGAGCTCGAACAACGAGCGATCTCTGCAGGTCTGTTGGATGACAGCCATCCAACAGATACCGACAGCAAGCAAGTGCAGGCTGAATGGGCAGCTAAGGTGACTACACGAGCTGAAGCTGTTGTTGTCATGCTGCGGTTACGCAGTGCACTCGGTTTAGCAGGCTCTAATAAGGAGACAATTACACACTGAGAAAAGTTATTTCTCATTCGGTAGAGGAACAGTCATCGTCTCTGTAATTATGTGTTTCTCGAACTCTCTATCCCAAAAGTCGATATCGGATCTGCCCTGCGCCACGAGGATGTTGATCGTTGATCCTGATACAAAGAAGCCTCTGTTCCACTTTGTAGTGGACTTGGAGGCTTCTTCGATCATAGAGCCGTCAGAGCTTTTGGCTGGATTTTATTTGGTAATCCTGTTACCCTTTAGGTAAGATTAATCAAAAGGAGACATGAATCTATGGCTTTTATGGACTGTCATTTTTTCTCGGAATCGCTTGGGGTATCCGCATCCATGCACGTCATTTTACCACAGTCGACTACAGGACAGATCGGAATGGAATCCAATGTAATCAAGAAAAAGCACCCTACGCTTTTTCTACTGCATGGTTTGTCGGATGACCATACGATTTGGATGAGAAGAACTTCTATTGAGCGATATGCTGCCGCCTATGGATTGGCTGTTGTGATGCCTGCGGTTAACCGCAGTTTTTATACCGACATGGCTGTTGGCTACAAGTATTGGACATTTATTAGTGAAGAGCTGCCTGCCTTGGCGAGGTCGTTTTTTCCGTTATCGGAGGCAAGGGAGGACACCTTTGTTGCAGGTTTGTCGATGGGAGGATATGGCGCATTCAAGCTGGCGTTGTCGTGTCCGAATCGATTCTCAGCAGCAGCAAGCTTATCGGGGGCGCTTGATATTGCGTCCATTGCCAAGCAGCGTGATCCGGTGGAGTTTCAACGTATCTTTGGCGATTTGGATCAATTTGCGGGGAGTCGTAATGATCTTTTTCAACTGGCGGAGGAAGTGTCGCAGGGTGCGGGGCCAGGCCCAATGCTGTATCAGTGCTGCGGTACGGAGGATTTTCTATATCAGGACAATGTGCGTTTCCGTGACCACTGCCGCGCAATGAAGCTGGATTTGACCTATGAAGAAGAGCCGGGAAGCCATGAATGGGGTTATTGGGATCAAAAAATTCAAAACGTGCTGAATTGGCTGCCAATTCGATAATTGCTGTGCAGCCAGTGATGATTGCTGATGATCAAGCTCGTTTTTGAGCGGGAGATATTAAAGGAGAGGTTTCATGAACGAGCGTACTGAACGTATAAGACGGCTTCAAGAAAGACTGCTGCAATTGCAGATCGACGGCTGTATGATCACACAAAATGTCGATTTGTATTATTTTACCGGATCGATGCAGACCGGGTATTTGTTTGTGCCAAATGAGGGAGAGGCCGTGTTCTTTGTTCGTCGCAGTGTTGTACGTGCAGAGCAGGAATCCTCCATTACCGTGGAGTCTTTGGGTTCATTCCGAAGCTTTGGGGAACGGCTGGCCGATGTGTATCGTTCCTTATTCCATGCAGCGCATTCGCGTAACCTGAAGCTTGCTGCTGAATTTGATGTACTTCCTGTGCAGCAGCTCAAACGATTGGAAGCTGTACTGCCACAAGTGGACTGGGTAGATGGTTCACTACTGATCCGTGAACTACGGATGATCAAATCAGCTGCTGAAATTGGATACATTCGTGAAGCGGGACGGGTCATCAATCTGGCTTTTGAGGATGCACTCGACAAATTGCGCCCAGGCATGCTGGAGCTTGAGCTGATGAGTCATATCGAGACGTATGTACGACGTGCTGGCCACATCGGTATAATGAGAATGCGAGGCTATAATCAAGAGGTGATTACGGGAATGATTGGAGCGGGAGAGGCAGCAGCAATGCCGACTTATTTCGATGGTCCCGCCGGAGGTCAGGGTCTTTCCCCGGCAAGCCCACAAAGCGCGAGCCGTCGCCCCATTGCAGCCAACGAACCGGTTCTGATCGATATCGGCTGCTGCATCGATGGCTATGTCATCGATCAGACACGAACCGTCGTTATCGGTACGTTAGCCGAGGATTTGCTTCAAGCTTATGAGCATTCGGAGCAAATTATACGCAGTGTGGAATCGAAGCTGCTGCCTGGTACTGTATGCGAGCAGTTGTATATGCATTCGCTGCAAATGGCGCATGCTGCCGGACTAAGTGACCATTATATGGGCTATGGCGACGATCAGGTTAAATTTCTCGGACATGGTATCGGGCTTGAAATTGATGAGCTGCCTGTGCTTGCCAAAGGCTTCAGCTACCGACTTCAGCCCGGCATGGTCATAGCTGTCGAACCCAAATTTACATTCCCGCAGCGTGGAGTGGTTGGTATTGAGAACAGCTATGCGATTACAGATACCGGATTCGAAAAGCTGACCGTGTCGCGTGAAGGGCTTATCCAGCTCTAATCTTGAGGTCATAGGGAAAAGGAATTATGTGCCGATTAAGTTTGTATTACGATTTCCCTTCAGATCATCCAATCGCTGCTTATCTAATATAAAATGCATAAGTAATTACTAGTCCCCGAGTCCCGGGGGCTTTTTGGCGTGGGTCATAGGTGATGCTGATAAAAATGCGAGCGACGATTTCATGTCCGCAGCTAACCCCGTTTCCCGTGGTTTCAATGGCTGTGCGGTTTCTTGCTTCAACCGTGTTATTTCCTTAAGCCCCGCATTAATCATGCCGAACGCGAACACCCAGGAAAGCACAGTAAGAAGAATCTGCATAACGGGAATCGAGAAGATATCCAGTTCCAGTAAGTCCCATGAGGCATGAAGAAACACGGTCAATATAAAGATACTCAGAAACCGTCCCTTCATTAGCATATGCCATTGCCAGTCCCGTTTTCCTTTGACCATGCAGATGGCTGCGCCGGAAAGCGCTGCCCACACGATATGACCTCCAGGCGCCAAAATGCCGCGCCATAAAATTGTGGCATACAAGCTCCCAAGATTGCTAGTTTCGAGCAGTACTCTTAGCGCATAACCAGCGGTTTCAAAGGAAGCAAAGCCCGTACCGACAGCGGCTCCAATCAGTAATCCATTCAGGATATAGGTGTTTTTGGACTTACGCAGGAACCAGGCGATGACCAGCACCTTGGCCGCCTCCTCGACGAATCCGACAATGAGTACACCGCTGAAGTCGTGCAGGGTTTGATAGAGAACCAGTGCGGCGACCAATGACGCGACACCACCAATAAAGACGGTATACACAACCTTGTAGACAGGGATGTTTTGCGGTGCATTCATTTCCCAGAAAAAGACCAGCAAAGTAAAAGGCACCATGAAAGAACCTACGATAATAAGTCCGGGCAGGAAATTGAAGTTTCCAAAAAAGGACAAGCCAATATACATGCCTATGTAGGCAATCATCACCCATAGAAAGACACGGGCAAACAGCCATGGCTTGGGCCAGGTATCCAATACATCCGCTATATCCGGTGTTGTGCTGCTGGTACCTACAATAAATAGCTTTTCCGCTTCCTCCTCCGGATGCTTTTTGAACGTTTGCGAGAACACGCGTCGCAGCTTCAAGTCCGCATGTTCCTTATCCATCTCGGATTTCGGAGGGGTACCATTCGTGTAACTGTTGGCTGGATAGGGCTGCGCTGTCTGTGAGAAAGGCTCAGGCTCACTCTCATGAGGATCAAGATCGGTAACGTGATAGCCGCAGTTCGGACAAAATCTCGAATCGCTTGGAATCGATTGTTTACAATTGGGACAATTCATAGTGGCCTTCCCCCCTAATTATTTGGTGGACAACGCTGGTGTAATCAGCATGATGTACCTGTATTTGGCTCGTTAAAGTGTCAGATAAGCCCTATTACCCTGCAATTCTGCAATCAAATCGGCACACGCCTATATCTAAATAAATGACGTGTGGCTTGTATAACTTGTCCAAAAATGTGAACCTACTATGTACAAAAATAGGCTGAAACAAACGAAGAAATAACAGGGCTATTGCTGTATGCTTAAGCTAAGGAATGTTATAACAGTAGATCAAAGCTTGATCATAAAAGGAGTGCGGTTATGGCGAATATAGTCGTATTGGATGGCTACACATTAAACCCGGGGGATTTGGATTGGGGAAGATTAGAGCAGCTTGGCAATGTTACCGTATATGATCGAACGGCTGTTACTGAAATTGTGGAGCGTGCAGCTCATGCGGATATTGTGCTGACCAACAAAACACAGCTGTCTGCCGCTATACTGGAGCAGCTTCCGAAGCTCAAATATATCGGTGTGCTGGCAACCGGCTACAATATTGTCGATACGGAAGCGGCTAAGCAGCGGGGGATTCCTGTGACGAATATCCCTACATACGGGACCCAATCCGTAGCCCAATTCGTATTTGCCCTGCTGCTGGAGCTGTGTCATCGGGTACAGACTCACAGTGATGCAGTCCATGCAGGGGATTGGAACAACTGTCCAGATTTTTGCTTTACACGTTCGCCGCTGATTGAGCTTTCAGGCAAAACAATGGGGTTGATTGGACTTGGTCGTATTGGTGGTCAAGTGGCGAGAATCGCCAATGCTTTTGGCATGAGGGTTATCGCAGTAGGCAGCGGTAGAAGCAATCCGACTCCCGTGGAAGGTGTAGAGTGGGTGGAGCTTGACCAGTTGTTGGCTGAATCGGATGTCATCAGTCTGCACTGCCCATTAACACCGACTACGGAAAAGCTGATCAATGCGGAGCGGCTTGCGCTGATGAAGCATTCGGCCATATTGATCAACACCTCCCGTGGAGCACTAATTAACGAGCAGGATTTGGCAGACGCTTTGAATAATCGACGAATTGCCGGAGCTGCGGTGGATGTGCTGTCCGTGGAGCCTCCTGTACCTTCGAATCCGTTGTATGCGGCAGCGAACTGCTTGATTACACCTCATATCGCCTGGGCGACGAAAGAAGCCAGAGCCAGATTGATGGGAACTGCGGTAGATAATGTTCAAAGCTTTCTGTCGGGCCATGCCGTTCATGTAGTGAACGGGTAAAATAATCTGCAAAATGACTATTAGAAGCATCCCTGTTCTACTGCGCGTCGGTAGCATGGGATGCTTTTTATTTGATGTAGCATCGATCCCCAATTTACATACCTACAACATGCTGCTCCTTCTGATTACTCAGCTTCATGCTCTGGAGCTCATGGTGAAACTTCTCCTCAATAGCCGATTTATTGCCATACACATACAGGATATCACCCTCCTGAATCGTCAGCTTCAGGCACTGCTGTCTGATTTTTTGATCATCCCGCTGAATAAACAGCAGCAAAATATCTTCCTCCGTACCAAATAGCGCATCCGTTCGTTGGTCCACTAATTTGGAGTCGGCATGGATATGAACATCCGTGACCCAATCGGTGTCGCTCGTATACAAAATTTCTTCGATAGGCAGCTGATGCAGCTCAAATTGTTGATTGAGATGACGGTGAAACTTGCGCTTGAGCAAATCCATCATCTTTTTATTTTTGACCGTGAGTAAAATAATTGCAAGTCCAACGGTTACTATCGTCAAAGCCGGGATTCGTAAATTTTGTCCCAACAGGCTGCTGATGATGGAGATCAGAACAGCCAGCGAGAAGACGCCGAACAAGATAAGAAACACGCCAATATTGCGGCGTACCGGGTGACGCAGGATCAGCTCCGATTCCAGTGTCGTATAACCGGTTGCCGTCAGCATGGAAACCGCCTGGAAGCGCGCGATCTCTTTTTTGAGCCCTGATATGATCAGAAGGGTAGAAGAAACCTCCAGCACCAAGGCAATCAGAATCAAATAAATGACGATAAACAGCATCTCCAAGCGCGATATCCCCCTTGCAACCGAATATATTCTATCATTACCATTCAGTACCGTTCTTGAACCCTTCAATTCGATTAAGGACAAGGAGTTTTACTTCAATTTTTTGGATTTTTGATCTTTTTTGATTGATTGGGTGGGTTGTAGAGTAATACTACCTATAGAGAACAATTCGGTGATCAGTAGGAGCGGTGAAAAGAATGGTCCAACCCCATACCATGGTTCAGCCTGTTTTAGAAGAAAAGCGGCTTAAGGCTGCACTGTTTCAGTTCGTGTTTCCGTTCTCGCTTAATGAGGATTGCCAGAGTGATTTGAAGCAGCAGCTGCAAAAGGACGACTTTGCTGCGTTTGAACTGGGAAATCTGGAGCTGGAGACTGCTTTCTACGGGGAGGGCTATCAGGTATCCCATTTGAATTTGGAACGGTATTATTTACCTTTTACGAATAGCGTCATTTTTCCTCATAAAGATTCCAAGGATGTATTTTTGCGTTATTCCAAGCGTCTGGAAATGGATTGCAGCCTGCGGATGAATCAGCAGCATATCCCGTTTCGCATACATTCGGTCGATGTCGTGGTATGTCCCTTTGATTTGGGCTTTATTACGGTACGGACCGAGGTATGCTGTGACGATTTAACCTATTCGCAGGTGCTGGAGTTCGTGAACCGATTCCGTATTTTGCAAAATATGAAGGATATGGATGAGCCGGTCGAGCTGGTCCACAATGGAAAGCTTTACAACGAGGTCGAAGAATTTATTTTGGATGGACTCGTGCCCGGGATGATCGCCTATCTGGACAAGACAGACCTGGAAAAAACGTATTTTGAAAAGCTGCCCTTTTTTGTGGATGAGCGGATGTTTGTACAGGGACTGGTTTCCTTCACAGATAACTGCCCGATTGCACCTGAGGATATATACCGTGCCTCTCGGGTCGATGGACTGGACCTTCAGGGCGAGCCTTATATTAGCTCTTCGAATATGGACTATATTCAGCGGTATTTGGATGAGCACATTTACGACAGGTGGGGGCCGGATACGTTTTATGTGATTGAAGAAAATTCCTTCTTTTGCTTGACGAATCAGTCCAAGGAAGTGACTACGGCTCTCGGCAATCACATGTACGGAGCCTATTATTATGGTGTGCTCATTAATTTGTTTTATAAAGTTGTGCTGCTTAAATTATCGAACCGTTATTCGCATGTCCAGCTGGATCAGAATCAGGACGAAATCGATGATTTGATCCGCTCAATTACGATTTTTTCTGCCCGCTATTACTTTCTGGAGGTCGCTACCCAATCGCAGGGCAAAGAGATTTTTCTCCAGCTTCGCAAGCATCTGGGCAGTGACGAGCTGTACGCTGAAGTGAATGAAACGCTGGCTGATCTGTACAAATATCAGGAAAATTTTACGGCGAAACGTTCCAATTACTTGCTGCTGATCTTGACGATCTATTCGGTGGTTAGTGGTATTTATGGGATGAATCAGGTGATTGAAGATTTGAAGGGACCTATTGATTGGGGGAAAATGAATGACTATTCCATTTTTGAATACATTGCGCTGACGGTGATGGTCACAGGAATGGGGGCTGCGATTACGCTGGGGGCAACTACGCTGAGGCGTTTGTTTAAGGAAATAGGTAAACGACATTAGTGAATAGTTCAGGATGCTTACACTGAGAGGCAACGGGAAGAAGGATGAAGTTCCTTTAAGCGGCGCGTTTAACGCGTGGCATAGCGAAGTAACCGGATTTCTGATCTCAACTGATCGGTCCGCAAGCGTTCATCTGTATGATGCCAATGAGGAAAACGGCTGCCTGATTGTTATACCCGACTCCCATAAAGATGGGGTATTCCCTGTGGTCAATACAAAAAGCTACTCAAAAGGCTACTATCTTGATTCCAAGCAGTACCCTTTGGATTCGGGCGCAGCCTGTCTGGCGATGATTTTTTGAGATTGTTTCGTAACACGATGGCCATCAATATTATCAATTTGATTTTCTTTTTTTCCGCTGCCACATTTCCTCTCCTGGGTAATAATTGTCGGGATCAGCTTTTTGCTTCTATCCCAGGCTCAGGGATTATTCAATGAGCCACGCAGAAAACCATTTGTTGGAAAACCCGCGTTTATCCTGTATGATTAGAAAAGAAAACGCTTTATCAACACAATATTATGGTAGATAAAGGAGCGAATGGTATGGCAGGGAATCGGGCAGTCGTCTATGTAAAGCCAGGAGAAGTAGAAGTGAGGGATATCAGCTATCCCGATTTGATCTTGCGAGACGGTCCGGGTGTCAACCCATTGAACGTCGGCAGAAAATGCGAGCACGGCGTTATCATCAAAGTCATCACAACTAATATTTGTGGCAGTGACCAGCATATGGTCAGAGGGCGCACGACAGCTCCAAGCGGTTTGGTTCTTGGACATGAGATTACAGGTGAAGTCATTGAGGTTGGTCGTGATGTGGAATTTATTAAGAAGGGCGACCTTGTTTCGGTCCCATTCAACATCGCATGCGGTCGTTGCAGGAATTGCAAGGAGCGTAACACCAACGTTTGCTCGAATGTGAATCCGGATCGACCTGGCTCCGCCTATGGATATGTCGATATGGGCGGCTGGGTTGGAGGGCAGTCCGAATATGTGATGGTTCCTTATGCCGATTTCCAACTACTGAAGTTTCCGGATAAAGAACGCGCTATGGAAAAAATACTCGATCTTACGATGCTATCGGATATTTTCCCTACAGGTTATCATGGTGCAGTCAGTGCGGGTGTTAGCCCGGGATCTACCGTCTACATCGCGGGAGCTGGTCCTGTCGGCTTGGCTGCCGCGCATTCGGCCCAATTGCTGGGTGCTGCCGTGGTCATCGTAGGTGATCTGAATAGTGAAAGGTTGGCGCAAGCGAGAAGCTTTGGATGCGAAACCGTGAATTTGCGTGAGCATCCTAATCTTGGGGAGCAGATCGATCAAATATTAGGAGTTCCTGAGGTGGATTGTGCTGTTGACTGCGTAGGCTTTGAAGCACATGGTCATGGACACAAGCATGGCGAAGCGCCAGCTACGGTGTTGAATTCCATAATGGAGGTAACACGTGCCGGAGGCAAGCTTGGGATACCGGGTCTTTATGTTACGGGTGATCCCGGTGCCGTTGATGAGGATGCCAAGATGGGCACGTTGAAAATCCGCTTCGGCCTGGGCTGGGCCAAATCACATACGTTTGTAACCGGTCAAACGCCAGTTATGCAGTATAACCGTGAGCTTATGACAGCCATACTGAGTGGCAAGGCGCAAATTGCCAAAGCTGTGAATGCTACGTTAATTTCCCTGGATCAGTCACCGGAAGCGTACTCGGAGTTTGACAGGGGTGTTTCCAAAAAGTTCGTTATCGATCCTCACGGTTCGGTAAAACGTTAATAAAACGCATATAAGCTATTATTATTTATTATCCATTAACTATCCATTTAATGAAGGAGCTGGACAAGATTCAAACGGGAAATGGAGCATTCAGAGTACAGGTTGAGGAAGGCTGGGCAAAGCTGCCCGCTGCATATGAATTTGGTTTTACACACGGAATTGTTGTTGATTCACAGGATAACGTTTATATTTTGCATACGAAATCTCCGAACCTGATGGTGTTTAATCGTGAAGGAGATTGGCTGAAGTCATGCGATATCGAAGGAATTGCTGAAGGCGCACATGGTCTTTATCTGCATGAAGAGCAGGATGGCGAGTTTCTATATATGACCGATTGCGGACTGGGTACGGTTCTCAAGACTACGCTGGAAGGTGAGGTCGTTTTGCGGCTGGCCCCACCACATTTACCGGAAGTATACAGTAGCGACAAGCTTTATAAACCAACCGATCTGGCGGTAGCCGAGAATGGAGACATCTTCGTAACGGACGGATACGGACAAAGCTGGATTCATCATTACACTGCGGCGGGAGAATGGATTCATTCCTGGGGAGGAAAAGGCAAGGAGCCCGGAGAAATGAGTTGTCCTCACGGGATTTCAGTCAAGCTGAGTGGTGGTGAGCAGGAATTGTATGTGGCCGATCGCGGCAACCATCGTATTCAGGTATTTACGTTAGATGGGAAGCATAAGCGATTTATTGACCATGACATGGATATGCCTTGTAATTTTTATTTCCATGACGGACTTATGTTCTTCCCGGATCTTCATAGTCGAGTGACGGTATTCGACGCTTCCAATGATTTGCTAGTAGCACATCTAGGAGAAGATCAGCTTGCTTACAAGCAGGAGGGCTGGCCGAATTTACCTAAGCCGTATTACCGACCCAACCGATTCAGCTCTCCACATGGAGTATGTGTGGACTCTCACGGAGATGTATACGTGGCCGAATGGATCTTTGATGGTCGTATAACAAAGCTGATTCGTCAGTAAGCAGATATACACAGATAACAAATGTGTCAGAGTTGGCGATGGTTTCTGGAATGAGGAGCTATCGCCAACTCTGGTTTATATGCTGAGATGCTTCATGAAAGTGATACTTTATTTCCATAATGTGAACGATATCCAGCTGCAGATGGGCGCTACATCGGATAAACACGTGGCATACCTTCGGTTGGCTTTCCCAGTCCATCAATGTCATTGTCGTTCAGCAGGGGAATTCGAATCGTAACGGTGACGCCGTTTCCGGCATCATTGTCATGGATGTTAATCCCGTAATCGGCACCGAAGAAGGCTTCGAAGCGTTCCGTGACGTTACGGATGCCATAACCACCGGTGCTTCGTTTTTCCCCTGAATTCCAGTTATTCCTCAGTCCTACGCCATCGTCCGAGACGGTAAATACTATCGCTTCATTCTCCTGAAAGGCGGTGATGCAGATCGTGCCTTCCGATCTTCCGTCAAAGCCATGCATGATCGCATTTTCGATAAAGGGCTGAAGTGTCATTTTCGGGATATAATAAAGCTCCAATTCGGCGGGTACATGCGTAACGACGGTCAACCCTTCCTCCCAGCGCAGCTGCTGGATCTGCATGTAGCAGCCGGCATGTAGCAGCTCATCGTGGATCGTAACCAGACTTTCCCCATTGGACAAGCCGATCCTGAACATGCGTCCCATCAGCTCGAGAATTTCACTCATCTTATCTTGTCCGGCACCAAGAGCCATCCAATTGAGCTGATCCAGGGTATTATACAGAAAGTGTGGATTGATCATCGCCTGAAGCGCTTTGATTTCGGCCTTTTTTTGCCTGATGTATTGGTTTTCCAATGACATATACAGCTCTTGAATCCGATCGATCAGCTTCCGGTAGCCTGCGAACAGCACCCCATATTCATTATAGTAATCCTCGGGCAGCTTCACCTTGTTGATATTTGCCGCGTATCCGCCCATCTCATGCAGCAGCAGCCGAATCGGTTTAATAAACTGATTGGAGAAAAATAAAGTGAAAAACAAGGCAATGAATATCGCCAAAATACCGACCAACGATAAAATAAATGCATTGTGAACACTGCCTGAAGTAATCTGCTTCCACGGAGTGAGCTCGACGAGCGTCCAGTCTGAATTGAAATGCTTTGACCAAACCATTAAGTGGCTGCTGGAGTTAGCCAGTGTATACCCTTTGGTATCGACCTTTAAATAACCGGATTCGTTCACCGTATAAGGAAGAAAATCCTTAATATTAGGTCTTAGCTGCGGATCTCCAATTGACGTAATTACTCTGCCGCCGGAATCCAGCAAAATCCGGTTGGCGTCCGCCGTTTCCCCCTTGACCAGATTTTGAATAGCGGACGATTTTACATTTAAGAGTAATAATCCGCTGTATTCGCCGGTAGACGAATATACTTTACGGGCAAAGCTGATCACGGAAAAATCCCCGTTAAACAATTGAATCGTACGTTCGCCCACCCACGAGAAATCGGTATTTTCAACCGCTGCGTACCAGGGCTCTCCTTTGACCTTCTGCTCCTCAATAAAGACAACAGGCATCTGGGATTGAATGTAGACCACATTTTTTGTATAAAATTGAATCGAGGAGATCATGGGTGTGGCATAGGTGATACTGGCTAAATAAGCTTCCAGCTCTGCGCCCCTTTTATGATCGGAATAGACGTCTTCGGATAACAGGGAATAATCGGACAGCAAGGGATTACGCGAGGCTGTTAATGATACCTGCTCGATTGAGCGCATTTGGATACCGATTTTGCTGTACAGCTCATTCAATACATTTTGTTGATAGTAGGACGTGTTTTTTACCATTTCCTGAGCGGAGAGCGAATACGCCAACCAGATTACGACGACGAGCAGAATGACCATAAAGCAGGAGAATCCACCATACAGCAAGTAATAGATCGGATATTTTTTGAACATATGCTTCATTTGACATTCCCGCCCTCATTACCGATTTATCTGATTAATTCCATAGGTGTAATTCCAAAATGCTTTTTAAAGGTGGTGCTGAAATAGGGGATGTTTTTGTACCCGACACTTTCTGCAACCTCATAAATTTTGAACGTTCCCTTCAAAAGCAGCGCCTTGGCTTGCTCCATGCGAACCCGGATTATGTAATTATTAATCGTTTCTCCGGTTGCATTTTTGAAAATCAGGCTCAGGTAGTTGCGCGAAATGAATACCTTCTCCGCAAGCTCGGCGAGCGTTATGTCCTGCTTGAAGTTCTCATGAATATACTGCTTCATGAAATCAACGGCCTGCTTGTGCTTCAGGTTTTCGTGCCAATGCTGATTGACACAGATACCGCGGATTTTATCATGCAGCCACACCCCGAATTGATCCGCAGAATGAATACTTCGCAGCTCGGCTTCGATCTGCACCTCGGTATAAATCTCCCACAACCGGATTTGCTCATCATTAAGCGCATAGCTGGCTATCGTCCAGAACTGTGCGCCCAGCGCGTGGAAGGATGGCTCAGGGGAGTCAGAGCTTTCATGCAACGTATCGATGTAGCTCTGAATGATCGATTCCGCCATTTTCCCCTGGGTGTTTTTGATATCCTCAATCAGCTGGTGATAAAACCGCATCGGCTTGGCTAATACACCATTCGATTGGGAACGCTTACTTGATGAATCGTTATAGGCATATAAGCTCGAAGAGGACAGCAGGGGTGCGCCTTGGGATAAAAAGTGGAACGCTTCCTCCAGTGAATCGGATATTTGTGACCAATGGTTTTTAAGACCGCCGATTCCGATATGCAGGGAAATGGACAAATACCTGTGCACACAATCAATGATCATTTCGGCAATCGACTTCACCCCATCAATCAGTTCCTCATACCTGGCGTCCTTCTCGAAGTGCAAAATCAAGCTGGCATGATAGCCATGCAGCTCGACGTAGTCGAAGGTCAGCTGCCGTTCACTGAGAATTTCCTGAATAATGTTTTGAATGGCAAACCGGAACAAAAAGCGGTCCGGAGCCGCAACATCGGATATCCGCGCCGTTCGCATAATTTCAATGCCCAGCACCAGATGAGTTTGCGCCTTTTCTGTATTGAATAGCGGGTGCTCTTTATTCCAATCGTCCATCGTTCCGGTAACCGCAGTTTTCAACCATTCTTTATGGACAAATGGCTCATACAAAATAACTTTATCACGCAGCGCCTTCTGCTCCAGCTGGATTTTGTTTTCCTCTTCGACTGTAAAAATGACACGCTGAAGTGCCTCGCGAAGTGTTTGTCTGGAAACAGGCTTCGATAAATAATCGTCCACATTCATTCTTAATGCCTTGCGTGCAAATTCAAAATCGGAATAGCCGCTGTGAATCAGAAACTTTCCCTGAAACTGCTCCTTCCGCAAGTGTTCTATCATGGTCAGTCCGTCCATCACAGGCATATACACGTCCGTGATGACGATATCCGGCTTTTCCTTACGGATGAGCTCCAGTCCTTTGTGACCATTCGTACTTTCACCGACCCATTCGGCACCCAACTCGTCCCAGGGAATCGCTTGCTTCATGCCTCTCAGAACTTGTTTGTCATCATCAATGATCGCAATCTTCCACATGAATGCTTCGCCTCCTGCCAAAATATCGGATTAATTTAAAAGAAATAGTGATATACCCTTATAGGCGCCCGGGATCGAAAATTTTATAATAAGAAAAACACAACAAACGAGGTGGGCGGACATGAAAGAAAGCGCAGCAACATCACTATCAGATCCATTGATCAAGCGACATCGACCCACAATCAAGCGGTGGGAATCACCGATTGCCGGATATTTGTTTATATCTCCATGGCTGTTGGGCTTTCTTGGCCTAACTTTATACCCCATGCTGCAATCGCTTTATTATTCATTCACCGACTTTTCGCTGCTGGAGGAGCCATCATGGGTAGGGCTCGGGAATTACAACAGAATAATAACATCCGATGAACGATTTATACAAGCTGTGAAGGTGACTTTCATTTACGTAGCGGCTTCTGTTCCTTTGCGACTGGTAGCGGCACTGATGGTCGCCATTTTGTTAGCCAAAAACATCAGAGGGATGTCGGCTTACCGTACGGCGATTTATTTTCCATCGTTGATCGGGGGCAGTATTGCAGTAGCGATTCTCTGGAAGAACATCTTTGGCAAGGAAGGCTTTGTGAACAACATTCTAGCCCACTTTGGCATTGAAGGGACAGGCTGGGTAACGAATCCCGATACGGCCTTGTGGACTTTAGTGCTGCTGGTAGGCTGGCAGTTCGGTTCGGCCATGGTTATTTTTTTGGCGGGGCTTAAGCAGATCCCCAATGATTTGTATGAAGCCTCCTCGGTTGACGGAGCGGGCAAAGCGACGCAGTTTTTCCGAATTACACTGCCGATGCTCTCGCCAACGATTTATTTTAATTCGATCATGGGTATTATCGGAGCCTTTCAAATGTTCACCCCGGCTATGATCATCACCAACGGCGGACCGGCCAATTCAACTTATGTCTATTCGCTTTATTTGTATGAACGTGCGTTCAGTCGTCTTCAAATGGGTTATGCCTCGGGGCTTGCGTGGATTATGCTTTTGATCATTGTGGCCTCCACGGCTGTTATTTTTCTAACATCGAAATATTGGGTTTTCTATGAATCTGAAGGAGGAAAGAGCAAATGAATAGTAGACGGAATCTCCTGTTCAGACATCTGGGACTTGCCGTGCTCAGCCTGCTGATGATTTACCCCGTGTTTTGGTGGGTGGGTGCTTCTCTGAAATCGAATCAGGAAATGAGCCTGCCGAATCTATTTCCGACGAACCCCATGTGGGTCAATTTTAGTAATGGCTGGCACGCTATCCCCGGTCATTCCTTTACGGATTTTTACTGGAACAATGCACAGCTGGAGCTTGGGATTCTCATCACGACCGTTATTTCCTGCAGTCTGGTTGCATTTGGTTTTGCCCGGTTGGACTTTCCGCTGCGGAACTTTTGGTTCTCGATCCTGATGCTTACGCTGATGCTGCCAGGACAGGTAACGATTATTCCCCAATATGCGTTGTTTCACAGCTTTGGCTGGGTCAATACATATTTGCCGTTTATCGTACCGCATGCACTGGCCGGTGGCTCTGGAGGCGCGTTCTTCGTATTTTTGCTGGTGCAATTTATTAGAGGCATTCCGAAGGAATTGGATGAATCGGCCAAAATGGACGGCTGCAGCTGGTTCGGGGTTTACTGGAGAATTATCATCCCGTTAACGAAGCCGGCGCTCGTGACCGTATTAATCTACTGTTTTTTATGGAATTGGGATGATTTTTTTGGTCATATGCTTTATATTAACTCGGTTGATAAATATACAGTTGGTTTGGCGCTTCGGATGTTCAATGACTCACAGTCGGCTCAGGAGTGGGGTCAGCTGCTGGCAATGGGTCTGGTGTCGGTGATTCCTTCCGTCATTATTTTCTTCCTTGCCCAAAAGCATTTTGTTGAAGGTATTGCGACCACCGGTATTAAGGGTTAAAGCTTTCACGGGCTTTGATCTTCAATAGATGATAAATAAGGTAAGCTATTAACATTAAAGGGGACATGAAGCAGGATGATGAAAATGAGAAAAAAAGTAATCTTTTCAGTTGTATCCACCGTGATGGGATTATCCATGGTTGGCTGTTCAGCAGCCGGAACACAAACAGCCAAAGTACCGGATGGTAATTCGACTGCAGCGCCAACCATAGAAAGCAAGCCCGCCGCAAGCAGCAAGCCGATCAAGCTCCGGATCAATTGGTGGGGTTCCCAGCCGAGACATGATGCCACCATCAAAATTCTTGATTTGTATACGAAGAAAAATCCGAACGTCACCTTTGAACCGGAATATTCCGGCTTTGACGGCTATATCGACAAGCTGACTACACAGGCAGCAGCCAAAAATGCACCTGATATTATCCAGATGGACGCAGCGTGGCTAGCGGACTGGAATGCCAGAAATCAATTAGCCGATTTAAGCAGCGTCAACGTCAAGGACATTGATCCGAAGCTGGTAGAAGCCGGTAAATATAAGGATAAATCAACAGCTATTCCGCTCGGTAATAATGCCTGGGGCATGATTTATGATAAAGGCTCTCTGGAAAAGCTCGGCTTTCAGCTGAAGGACGGAATTACCTGGGATGAGTATTTCAAGCTTGCCAGAGATATTAAAGCGAAGCTGGGCAAGGATCAATATGTGATGCAGGATGCGACAACGAACCGTGAAGCCTATACGTCCTATCAATTAAGCAAAGGTAAAGGACAGCCGGTAACGCCGGAAGGCAAGTTCAACTTTGATAAGGATACATGGCTGGAATGGGTGAAGACATTCAGCGATTTTAGAAAAGAAGGCATTGTGCCTCCCCCGGATGTTGCAGTTGGCGACAAGGAGCTGGATCCGAAGCTGGACCTGATGCTGAATGGCAAAATCATTTTCAGAAACGCGCATGCGGCACAAGCCTCTTCATGGGAGGGCCTGAAGCCTGGAAGCATCGGAGTATCGGCCATGCCTAAGGACAAGCAGGGCGGTGGATGGCTGAAGGCGACCTTCTTCTTCAGTGTAAGTCAGGATTCACAGAATAAGGCCGAAGCAGCTAAATTTATCGATTGGTTCGTGAATGATCCTGAGGTTGGAGAAATTTCCGGAACGACTCGCGGCGTACCGGTTTCCAATAAAATCGTCGCTCAATTAGCGCCTAAATTCACAGCCGCCGATAAATTGACTGTGGATATGATTGCCAAGTCCATTGCTGGGGCTCAACAATTTAACCCGGGTGCCAAGGGCTGGAACAACTTTGATACCAAAGAATACAAATCGATTACCGAGGCGCTGATGTTTGATAAAACAACACCGGATAAAGCTTTCGATGAACTGAAAAAGAAGGCATCCGAATACGAAAAATAAATGATCGTTATGGGTTTGATGCAGCTGAGGTTATCCGAGAGTCGAGCAGACTTGATGGATAACCTCTTCCTGTCATGCGGCAGGGTGTACCGGGATAGAACTTGTGGATTCGACTCTTTTTACTATAAAAAGCGCAGTTGGCTGCCATTTTGGAAACGAAGTATCGTTGCTTTTTGTCTATCATTGCTTAACCCTATAAAAGATGCTAGAATAAAAACAATTATTACAAACTACCTAAAAGTGCGAGTTCAAAAAGTCGATATTTCAGCACCGAGAAGGTTGCAAGAAGGTAAAGAAGGAGGAGCGGAATTTAGGCGAAAACTAAATGAGCACCGCACTTCGAGCCTGAATGCAAGATTCGATGTCGAATAAGCTTCCTGTATAACTTCGTGATCAAGTCGATCTCTATCATTATTTTGCTAATAGGCATACATTTGTATAGAATACTAAGCAAGAGACGCGTCAATCTTGGGGAGGAATGGCATATGTTGCGTTTGGGACAAAGAGTAATTATCGTGGCAGACACTTTTGAGCAAAACTTGCCTGTTAGTGAATATGGTTATATCATGGCTATCGATCGGAACGCTGATAATGTTTTTGATTATGTAGTGCGGGTTCCCAAAATAAATAAGCATTTTTTTGTAACAGCTGCGGATATTGAGCTGGAGGAAATTTTGATTCAGCTGGAAGCGGACCGACTGCAGCGTGAGTCGCTGATCGATTTTGCACTGGCTACCAAGAACGAAGAATTATTCCGTCGAATTATGAACGGGGAAGATCAGGAAGAGGCTGATACGATGAAGCCGAGCTCCGAGGTTCAATCCCAGGCTGATTTTATTAAACAAGTGAATTTAAAGGCTTGGATTTAAATCACAAGCCTTCGTATAGTATTGTACACTGCCTTCATTTCCGAACGAGTTATCGTCGGAGGAAGGCTTTTTCGCATATATAGATATACCTGCCTTACCTCTTCCATATAGCTTGGATTTCCTATAGCTCGACAAAAGCTTTATTCAAGGGAGCTGCAGACGGTTTTCCGAGCAGGTAGCCCTGTGCCAGATCAATCCCCAGCGACCTGCAGAAATCCCACTCCTCCTTGCGCTCCATACCCTCAGCCAGTACCGTGGCGCCGAATTGGTGTGAGCAAGACACAATATTGCTGATCGTCTGTTGTTTGTGTTCATCCGTATCGCACATGTCAACGAGACCCCGATCAATTTTGACAAAATCCGGCATCAGCTCAGGCAACACCTCAAGTGTTGCAAAGCCAGATCCTACATCGTCTAAGGCGACCTTCATGCCATGCTCCTGGTAGACGGCAAAGATCTTTTTCAAATGTCCAATATCCTCGATACGTTCGGTTTCAACCACTTCGAAGACAAAGTCCTGTGGGTCCAGATGATTTTTCTCAATAGCTTTAAAAGTATGGCTGAGACAATAATTTGGATTATAGATTGATGATGGCAAAAAGTTAACGAACCGCTTAATCCCCTGTGGTAAATACCGAGCGCTTGTTTCTATTGCAGAGATACGCGCCGCACGATCCAGAAACGAGTGAAGTCCGGTTTGTTGGGCAACGCTAAACAACTCATATGGATTAAAGCGGGCTTGTCCTTCCGCAGATCTTAGCAAAAATTCATAGCCTATCACCTGCCGGGACTGAATATCGACAATCGGCTGCATATGGCTGCTGAACAAACCATCTGTCATCATGCTGACCAAAGAATGATGCTTGATCCGGGCAAAAAAGTGACTCAACGGAAGTGGTTGTGAGGCGGCAATAAAGGAATCAGAACCCATACCTATATGTATGTCCAGCTGTTCGGTTTCCGTGAGCCTGTCATTCACCCGTTTCAACCCCTCTAACAGTAATTCCCTTGATGCGTACACTGTAGATAGGATGTGTCGGTCGCCTTCCTTATAAGGCTGCGGCTGTTCTTGCTGTTCCGCCGTAAATGCCTCTATACATTTATCAAGCAGATGAATTTGTGGAGAAATGAATAAAAGCGTCCCGTGATCTTCTATAGGCTTGGCAATGCTGCAGTTAGAGCAATCCATGTTGTGGCCTCCTGACAAAAGTCTGAGTGTATACGTTTTATTATAGTATTCAGTCCAAATAATGAATAGCTTCATCCCTTTGATTATATAAGGTTTGACATGGACCTGCATACGATTTTTTGGACTTACATGACAAGGTTGTTACATAACCCCTATTTGTTGAAAACGCTATTTTGAATGAGAGCAGCATGTTACCTTTGTGTTCGCGCCCAAAAATGCGTTCGTTCATTTGGTACGCTTCCCATAGGAAGGAGAGTCTGCTTTTGTTATAGTTTTGAAGTAAGTTAATGATCGATGTTAGGTATTGTGTGAGATTCATGTAATGTTAAGGGAGCTGCTTTGGGGCTCTAATTTACGGGGATAGGCGGGGGTGAGGAGTGATTTTTCAATGCAGATATACATGTATTCAGATGATTGGCTTATAGGACGGATATTCAACATGGGAGGCAGCTATATATGAATGAAAACAAAAAAAACAAAGATAAACACCCCACGATATTTGAACCCGTTGCCTTGATCATGAACATCTTTTTGGCAATTGTAGGAGCAGTTATCGGTATGCAGCTCATGACCTCGCTCGGGCTGACCCCTAATACCGCAATTATCGGTGCTGTTATTGCCATGCTGATAGGGCGGATTCCTATCCCTGCCTTCTCCATGTTCAAGTCCATCCATCGTCAAAACTTGATGCAAACCTCGATTTCATCGGCAACATTTGGTGCAGCCAACAGCTTGTTGATTCCTATCGGTATTCCGTTTGTCATGGGCAAGCCGGAATTGATCGTGCCGATGCTGATCGGTGCTGCTCTGGCGATGTTTCTCGATGCAACACTGCTGTATAAGCTGTTTAATTCCAAGGTGTTTCCTGCGGCGGGTGCCTGGCCACCGGGTGTAGCGACGGCAGAGGCTATCGTAGCTGCTCAAAAGGGCGGTAAACGGTCGGTGCTCTTAGGCTTGGGGGCTACTGGAGGAATTGTGGGCGCCTACTTTGGTCTCTCCATGTCGGCTTTTGGGGTTGCTTTTATCGGCAATATTTGGGCATTAACCATGTTTGGAAGCGGTCTCTTACTAAGGCAGTATTCGATACCGTTGTTTGCCGTTGATATGAATCTGCTCTATATTCCGCATGGATTTATGATTGGCGGGGGGCTTATGGCATTGGTGCAGACAACGATGATCATTTATAAAGCTAAAAACAAAAAGGGGCAATCCAAGGAGCAGCAAACGGGCGAAGGATCGGAAGCGGCGGATGGGATGAAAAGCGATCAGGAAACGACCCGAACCCTTGGATTTGGCTTCGTGGCTTATCTGGTTATTGCCTTGATTCTGGCTGTAATTGGTGGACTGTTAACACAAATGTCGTTCGGCATGTTTATCTGGTTTCTTTTATTCGCGGCATTGGCTGCCTATCTTCATGAACTGATTGTAGGCATTGCCGCCATGCATTCCGGATGGTTTCCGGCGTTCGCCGTCGCTTTGATTACGCTAATTTTGGGCGTCCTGATGGGGTTCCCTCCCGTTGCACTGGGGCTCTTGGTAGGATTTAGCGCAGCGACGGGTCCTGCATTTGCGGACATGGGCTACGATTTGAAAACAGGCTATATTTTACGGGGTAATGGCAGTGACCCAGAGCTCGAGCTGCGTGGACGCAAACAGCAGTATATTACCGGCATGATAGCCTTTGGTGTCGCTTTGCTGACCGTACTCTTTTTATATAAAGGATTTTTCGCGAGGAACCTGATTCCTCCTGTGGATCTGGTGTACGTCAAAACGATTGAAGCTGGGGCATCTGTAGAAGTGGCGAAGCAGCTCTTTCTGTGGGCGATACCCGGAGCTATTCTGCAAATTATCGGCGGCTCCAAGCGGCAGCTCGGTGTTTTGTTCGCCACAGGCCTCTTAATTCTTAATCCTAATGCAGGATGGGTTGTGTTATCCGGTATTCTGATCCGCATCATTGTACTGAGGGTCAAGGGAAAAGAAGCGGAAGCGCCTCTGGGTATTCTTGCCGCTGGATTTATTGCTGGTGATGCGTTGTATGGCTTCTTCAATTCGATAATCAAATTTGCAAAAAAGTAGGGATAAACGATGGGAAAAATAAGTGTGGATGAGCAAATGATGGAATATGCCGTGTATGGAGGCGCTGTGCTTGGCGGTGGTGGAGGCGGCTGGATCGAGGATGGGCTGCAGCTCGGCAGGCTGGCGTTGGAAGTAGGTCCTCTTCATCTGCTTACTGCCGATGAAATGGATGAGGATGCTACGCTTCTAACCACATCGATTGTTGGTGCACCTGCCGCCAAGGATAAACACGTCAAACCGATTCATTGTCTGCGGGCAATGGAATTGCTGGGTGAATCGTTCAAAAAGCCGATTGATGGGATCATCGTCAATGAGAACGGAGCGAACACGACCGTGAATGGCTGGTTTCAGGCTGCGATCACAGGTCTTCCCATTATTGACTTGGCATGTAACGGCAGGGCTCATCCAACCTCTATTATGGGTGCGATGAACCTGCATGAATTACCTGACTATATTTCTCATCAAGCTGCAGCTGGAGGCAGAGGCAATCAGTATTTGGAGGTCAGTGTATCGGCAACCATTGAACAAACCTCATCATTAATAAGAAGAGTATCCGTGGATGCCGGTGGGCTGGTCGCCGTAGCGCGTAATCCGGTAACAGTCAAGTATGCACGGACCAATGGGGCGCCGGGAGCGATCAGCCAGGCTATAGAGCTGGGTGAGGCACTGCTTACCCACAAGGGAGAGGCAGCAATTGATGCTGTTTGCAGCAAGCTGGGTGGACGCGTTGTTGCTGTAGGCGAGGTTAGTGAGTTTGCAATAACAACGGATCGTGGCTGGGATGTCGGGCATGTGACGATCGGTGATTACGAGCTGACGTTCTGGAATGAATATATGACACTGGAACAGGACGGTCAGCGCTTGGCAACGTTCCCTGATCTTATTATGACTTTGGATGCCCGAACCGCCCATCCGATCGTATCGGCTGCGATTACCAAAGGACAGGCCGTAGCCGTCATTCACGTGCCAAGAGGACAGCTGATTCTAAGCGCGACGATGAGCAATCCCACATTATTACAGCCGATTGAAGACGTGATTGGCAAGTCGATTAATAGTTATATATTCAAATGATGGAAGGGATGATTACGCATGGAATCGATAGGCAGCAAGGAATTGACAGATATCAGTATCCATATATTGACCAACAGCTTGGGCTTAAAGGCAGGTGAAACCTTTCTTGTAGTTGCCGATGAGGCCAAGCAGGAGCTGGGTATGGCACTTTGGTTAGCAGGCAAACAGCTGAAGGCTGAAGCCATGCTCCTTATTATGCGGGATAGAGGGAAATCGGGTGAGGAGCCGCCAGCCGCCGTAAGCGAGGCAATGAAAGGCTCCGAGGTTATTGTTTGTGTGACCGAGCATTCGCTGACACATACGAAGGCGCGCAAGGAAGCGGTAGCACGTGGAGCGCGAATCGCCACGATGCCGGGAATTACACCCGACATGTTTCTGGAGGGCGCAATATCGGCAGACTATGCCCAGGTCAAAGAGCTTTCCGTCAAAGCAGCCGGGCTGCTGGAGAACGGGAGCACGGTACGCATTGAGAAGGGGGGCAAGTCACTCACCTTTTCCATTGCAGGCAGAAAGGGCTATCCGAGCACAGGTGTCTACCTGAACCCGGGAGAATGGGGAAACTTGCCGTCAGGAGAGGCTTATACCGCTCCGGTGGAAGGAACTGCGGAGGGACAGATTGAGGTCGACTGTTCTTTTGCAGGTATCGGCAAGCTGGAGGCTCCGTTGCATCTCACGCTCAAGGAGGGACGTCTGGTCGACGTGGAAGGTCCTGCCTCGGATAAGCTGCTGCACATATTGGGTGACCAGGAAGGGCGTATGCTCGCCGAGTTTGGGATCGGAACCAACAACAAAGCGAGGATTACAGGCGTTGTATTGGAGGATGAGAAGGTATATGGAACGATTCATGTCGCCTTCGGCAGCAACCACACGTTTGGCGGTACCATTGTGGCTGGCGTCCATGTGGATGGAGTCGTGAATGAGCCGGATGTTTATATCGACGGACAGCTGATTATACAAGAGGGCAGGCTGCTCGTGTGAAATGGAGGAATCGTATAGGACTTTATCTATACGGTTCTTTTTGTTTAGAGGAGGCGATGTGATGGATATTCGACAGCTGAGCTATTTTGTAGAAGTGGCCCGACTCAAAAGTTTTACAAAAGCATCGCAAACCTTGTTGGTCTCGCAGCCATCGATCAGCAAGACGATCAAAAACCTTGAAGATGAGCTGGGGGTTCTCGTGCTGAACCGGTCGGAGAAGGAGGTTGAACTCACGGATGCTGGCCACCTTGTGTATGAGCAAGCCTTACACATTATGCAGTCGATGAAGGATTTATCGTTGTCGATCCATGAGCTGGTTCAAGTAAAAAGGGGAAAAGTGGTTATGGGCTTAATGCCTACGGTTGGCGCGCTGCTGTTTCCACAAATCATTGTCGGCTTTAAGAGCCAATATCCGGGAATTGATATTCAAATGGTCGAGTACAGTGCCAAGCATCTGGAGGTACAAGTGAATGATGGACATATCGATTTTGGGGTCACGGTGCTGCCTGTGGATACAGGGCTATATGGTACGTTCTCTTTGTTGAAGGAGGATTTGGTTGCCATTGTTGACAGTCAGCACTGGCTGGCATCGAAGGAGTCCGTCGATTTAAAGGAACTTGAGGAGGAACCGTTTATCCTGTTCTCCAAAGAGTTCGTCCTTTACGATGTTGTCATTCAAGCCTGTTGGCAGGCCGGTTTTGAACCGAGGGTTGTCCATATGTCCTCGATGTGGGATCTGGTTTGTGAAATGGTAGCGAATCAGCAGGGGATTTCGTTGATTCCCAGATCAATGGCGAGTCGCTTAAAGCATTTGCCCATTCATACAGCTGCGATTACCTCCCCTGCTATGGTCTGGGAGCTGGCTCTCATTTACCGCCGTAATCAATATCTTTCCTATGCTTCACGTGAGTTTATAGCCTATATCCAGACACATCTCCCCAATCAGAGCCTATAGTTTGTTTGCATGCATGGGATGCGATATAGGTATTGTACGGATGGAACTGTGCGCCTTTATGATATACATACGGGGGCACAATCTGACAGTACGGGAGGTATCGCAGTGTGATGTTTGCAGAAAGAACTAGGCATTTGAATGGTTCGGATATTCGGGCGATTCTGAAAATGACGGAACAACCGGGCATGATCTCTTTTGCCGGAGGAATGCCTGCTCCCGAATTGTTTCCAATCGAGGAAATCCAGGAAGTATCCCAGCACGTATTGAAGCACCACGGCAAGCAAGCATTACAATATACGATCACGGAGGGCTTCCTGCCGTTAAGAGAGCAGATTGCACAGCGGATGCAGGCGAAGTTCGATAAAGCCTGCTCTCCACAGCAAATTTTGATCACAAGCGGTTCGCAGCAGGGAATCGAGCTATCGGGCAAGCTGTTTCTCGACGAAGGGGATGTGGTGCTGTGCGAAAGTCCCTCTTTTCTCGGTGCCTTTCAAGCTTTTCGCCTCTATAACCCCAGATTTATCGAGGTGCCTACAGATGATCAAGGGATGATAATGGAGGAATTAACGCGTATTCTGGAGACTACGGATCGGGTGAAGCTGCTTTATGTGATCCCGGATTTTCAGAATCCTACGGGTCGGTCGTGGTCACTGGCAAGACGCAAGGAATTAATGGAGATTGTCAGTCATTATGAGATCGTAGTGGTCGAGGATAATCCATATGGCGAATTGATATACGAAGGTGATCCGCTCCCTTCATTAGCTTCGTTGGATCAGAAGGATCAGGTCGTGTTTCTCGGCTCATTTTCCAAAATTCTCTGCCCCGGTTTCAGGGTCGGCTGGGTGTGTGCTTCTCCGCAGTGGCTGGAAAAGTATGTGATGGCCAAGCAAGCTGCGGATACGCATACGTCAACTTTTTGCCAGCAGGTGATCCATTCTTATCTGGAACGATACGATTTGGATCAAAACGTCATTAAAATCAAAGATGTGTATCGAAAACGTAGAAATATCATGCTGGATGTTATGGATCGTGAATTTCCGGAAACGGCTATATTTAGCAAACCCGGAGGCGGATTATTCATCTGGGTAGAGCTTCCGGCATCCGTCAATACGAGAGCGATTCTTGCAAAAAGCTTGGAAAAAGGGATCGCTTTTGTACCTGGAGGCTCCTTTTATCCGAATGGTGGTCATGAGCATGCGATGCGTCTGAATTTTTCCAATATGTCGGAGGACAAAATTATCGAGGGTATCCCTCGTCTGGCAGCCGTTATCCGAACATTCATATAAGGAGCGATATCAACTATGAAATCTTCTGTACCAACCTTACAAACAACACTGGATGTTAAGCAGGTCTCCGCTCACGTTGCACAGCTGGGTTATTTCCCATTAACGAGTGATTTTTTTACACAGGCTGATTTTTTTCAAAAAGATGACGCTGAGCGATTTATCGACAGCTTTCACAATCTGCCAATTGATAAGTATATGAAGGACAATGGAACCTACAGGCTTCGCCGGTTTGCCACTATTGAATACAGCACCAGTGACAGAGCCCTTCATGTTTTCAACGATCGCCCTTATTACCAGCCAACCGAAATCAACAGCTTGAACGGCGGAATCGTAAGACACTTTGATCCTATGGAAGAGAGCATCGTCACGGACAATACATTTTTAAGAGGGCTTCTCCAATGGGCTTTTAACGCAGTAGAACAATTGGAAGGCCCCAGTGATTGGGAAGTGTCCCTTCATCAAATCCGCATATTAGCCAGAATCGACGAGCAGGGAGAACCGGCTCCAGAGGGTGTTCACCGGGATGGTGTGACGTACATTATGATGATGGTCCTGGCACGGGAGAACGTCCTTGGTGGGGAAAGCACGATCTACGATAATGACCGCAATCCGCTGATTAGTACAACGCTGCAGCCGTTTGATTTGATATTTGCCGATGATAACCGGGTCATGCACGGAGTTAGCGCTATTCTGCCTGATGCAGTCGATGGTTATCGGGATGTGTTCGTAGCTGCTTTTACGAAAAAAGGATGATTCTGGCTTCCATGAGAAAGGATGAGCCAACATGCCAATGATGCTCCCGGCTGCTCAAGCTGTTGTGCCCTTCATTTCGACGATCTCGAATCATTATCTAATATTGGAATCCGAGGTGATTTGCGATATTCCCGGTAAAGCTGTAGATGCTGAATGGCGAGCCAGCTTGGATGAATTTCTCAGCAGCATAGAGCATGTGCTCACAGGTCCGGGTGTGGCCATGCAGGCGAAAACGATGGTTTTCCTCAACCCGGAAGAAACAGCCGTGCATCGTTACATCGTGCATCTCCAATTGGTTGGAGCCTTCGAGCCTTCCAAGATTGCTGAGCTGCTGTCCAATACGGCTGCTGAGATTTCCTTGCATACACCGGAGCATAGATTGAAATACGCGCCTTGCTTCACGGATCAGGTCGTGACCTTTGTCATTGAGGCTGGAGTCTAAATCTGACGGAGTCATGTAGAAAGGAGTTAGTCCCATATGGGGAGTAAGCGGATTATACAAATTTTGGATGCGACGCTTAGAGACGGGAGTCATCCACTTCGACACCAATACGATACCGATACGCTTTCGCGTATAGCCTCTTACCTGGAGCGGGCGAATGTTCCTTATCTTGAAGTTTGCCATGGGGATGGTCTAGGCGGTTCCAGTCTGCATTTCGGTAAAAGCAGGCTTACGGATGAGGAGGCTATAAGCTCTGTAAAAGCAGCAGCACAACAGGTGAATATCGCGGCGCTGCTTCTGCCTGGCGTTGGGAGGTTAACGGATCTGGAGCAGGCTGTACAAATGGGAATAAGTACGGTACGTATTGCGACGCTGGCCTCGGAAGCCGATCTGGCGCACCGCTATATCAAAAGAGCGGCAGACCTTGGCATTGAAGCGTTTGGCTTCCTGATGCTGAGCTCGACATGCTCGCCAGAGCAGCTATTGGAGCAGGCACGTATGCTCGAAGCATTCGGAGCGAATGTGATCTATATCGTCGATTCAGCGGGAGCGATGACCATCGACGAGGTTCGGTTCAAGGTAAGTCTACTACGTCATCACTTATCGGTTCGTATCGGATTTCACGGCCACAATAACCTTGGCTTGGCCGTAGGCAATACACTTGTCGCTGTCGAAGAAGGAGCCGATCTGGTGGATGGCTGCCTGGCTGGCTTTGGCGCCGGTGCTGGCAATGCCCCTACGGAAGTGCTTGCTGCCGCTCTGCATAAAATGGGTTATGACACAGGCACGAACGCAGGCATCCTTCTACAGGCTGCTGATGATATGATGAAGCAGGTGATGCCGGCTCCCCAATTTATTGAGCGGGGTGCACTTGCTCTCGGCACACTTGGCATCCGAGGCAGCTCCTTGTTTACTTCGCTTCCGCTGCTCGGGAAATATGGTATCGATGTCAGGGATATCCTTAGCCAACTGGTCACAGAAGGAAGCGACGCGCGGTCAATAGAAGCCTTGGCTGACATCTACCTAATTAAACAATCGAACGGGGAACCAGGAGTACGTTCCCGAGAAACGAAGGGGAGCGGGCCTCATTTTCATTAATTTGCAGCTTCTGCTTGCGCAGCGCCTCCTTACTGGCAGCACGTTAGTTCAGCTCATATAGACATTCCTCAAGATTGCCAATCATTTAGCCGTAAAGGCTGATAGCGGCAATCTTTTATTTTTTTGCATATATGTCATACTAAATTGGAGTGGAACTGTGATAAGATCGATAAAACCGAGTTCAGAACGTACATGAGGTGAGAGTATGGAGAATGCTCCGTTTACCGTGCAGGATTTGCTGCAAATGCCATTGTTTCAAGGTGCCAAAATTATCTCTGGACATGAAGGCGTAGCCAATGAAATTTATTATATCGATAGTATGGAGACGCCCGATCTGACCGGATGGCTTCGTCCTAATGAACTGATCCTGACGACAGGGTATTCGTTCCGCCATGATCCGAATATGCTTTGCCTTCTACTAGATGAAATGCATAGGGTTGGCGGTTCGGCGGTAGGGATCAAGATGAGACGCTATATACAGGATATACCTCAGGAAGCGATTTACAAAAGCAACATCTATAAAATACCTTTATTCGATATACCGCTTGAAATCCCTTTTATGGATATGACGCGCTCGATACTGGATCAAATTCTGAAACGCCAAGCCTACATGCTTCGCGAGCTGCAGGAAGTAAATCAGCAGTTTACGAATTTGGTATTAAATCGGCGAACAACGGAGCTCGTTGTCCTGATTGGACAGCTCCTGCATTGTGAAGTGGCTGTATTGAACCAAGAGGAAGAGATTGAAAGCAGTACCGCCAAATTTAAAAAAACGGACATTGCCGAAAAGCATAATATTCGTGTGGGAAGCCGCAATTTTGGATATTTGTCGATCACCCGGAAACTGAGTGAGCAGGATCATTTTGAACAGAGCTGTCTGGATCATGCAGTTACGGTACTGGCGATTGAATTTACCATACGGCAGTCCCAGCAGCTTCAATTGGAACGGGAGCAGGAAGTGTTTCTTGTAGAGCTGCTGTCGGGTCTAAACCACGAGGAAGAGCTGCTGCGCTACCGAGCCAAACGTTTGGCTATTCCTCAAGGGCCCTACATCTATGTTATTGTCATTAAACCTTTTGGTCGGACGACCCTTGATGCGGAACAAATCGGCAGGATCAATAATTGGATGGTACGCGAAATTAACACGCCTCGCAGCATTACACGCAAAGGCGTGGAGGTGAACGGCCGCGTTATGATTCTCTGCAGCTCGGTTCATAAGGATATCGAGAGCCAGCGAAGGGAAACAGAGCAGTATGTACAGGAGCTGCTGAAAAAAGCCATCAGGCTTGAGGAGGATTTAAGCCTCGTATGTGGTGTAGGAGGCATTGTTGAGCGGCTGGTGAATCTTTCTGACAGCAGCCGGGAGGCTCAGAAGGCTTTGGCTATCGGTGAAGGGTCTTTGCCCCATCAGGCGGTTGTTCACATCCATGACGTACTTATTGAGCAGCTGCTGATGGATTCGGCTGATCACCCCGTACTCGCGGTATTGACGCAAACGTTTATCACTCCCTTGGAGGCTTATGATAAAGAATATGGAACGAATCTGTTAGTCACCCTGGAAGCTTTTCTGAGAGAGCGAAATAACACGAAGCGAGTCGCCGAGGAGTTGTCTATTCATCGTAACTCTGTACTTTATCGACTGGAACGGATTAGTGAGATCTTGAAAATCGATATGAATGATGCAGAGGTGCGTTTAAGACTGGATTTGGCCATTCGCTTTTGGAAAATGAAAAATGTGAACAGAACGACTATGCTGTGAGATGACCATTAACAGAATCGCGCTTTAACTCGAATAAGAACTGCTCATAAAGCCTCATTCAATATGGATGAGGGTTTGCTTTGGATTCCAATGAGTTGGCCTATTAATGTACATTCACGAAATGTTCACTTACGAAAAAAAATTTCAGTAGATATACTAAAACCATCTCAGAAATGAAAGGATGTTTCAATTTGCCTAGTAACAAAAAAGAAGAAATAATCTTTGGATTGATGATGGTATTCGGTATGGTAAGTATTATGTTTGCCTATAATATCACTCTTGAGGGTCTATGGAGGGAAATGACATTTCTAAAAGGCTTTAGCCTATATGCCTTAACATTTATTATCGCATTTATTATAGAAGCATTTGTTGTTGGGACTATTGCTCGAAAAATTGCGTTCAAGCTGCCTTATAATAAATCGAAGAAAATCTATAATATAATTGCCATTTCAACTTGTATGGTAGTCGGTATGGTTTCAGTTATGTCGGTTTATGGATTAATATCAAAAATATTTACGAGTGGTATTGAAGGCTCACTGCTTAGCAATTATGCTAATCTTTTACTATTAAACTTTGTAGTAGCTTATCCAGCACAATTACTAATTGTAGGTCCAGTGGCACGCTATATTTTAACGAACTTTGTGAAGCCATCCAATCAAGCCGTTCAATTATGATTAGAACACTTTGGGAATATATGTATCGAAGAGTTTTTATTTTTTGAATATAGGGATAAAGCGACCCCGCATAGCCTTGAAAGGTATGTGAGGTCGACTTTATTATTTTCCCGCATCATATTCGTTGGAGTGTTCCTCCAGCGATTTAATTTTTCCATGGGGATTTTGTGCTTGCTTACGAATTTTCCATTGATTTTCCTTACGGCTTTTCGATTGGCTCATCGCAATAAACACTCCTTTGGAATGCGGATAGGGTGTTGCTCAGTTAACTTGTGATTTTATTAAATATTATATACTCAATTAAGAAGAACGAATAAAAAGGAATCGCAATAGCCATAATACATTCAACGGTGATAAGAGAGGTGTGGTTCCGTTGGGCTATCTAACGAAACATTCCAGGGAAGTTGTAAGAATCTAAAGTGAAGCGAGGGGATGTGCCGCAGAGACGTTATTGTAGTACCCATACTGCATATTGTTGATGTTGGTAAGACCTAAGGTTCAAAAGGATTCATGGCAGTAGTACCAAATCAAATTCACCGTTGAAAAGGACTCCGCGAGGGGTCTTTTTTCTTTTCGTTACTATGTCAAAACAATTGAGTTCAATTTCCATCTAGTCTATAATGATAAAAACGCAATACCCATGTCATCCATAACGAAACGGGGGCCATTCAGTGAGCATTACAATCAAAGACGTTGAGCACGTAGCCAAATTGGCCAGACTTGAGCTCAGTGAGCAAGAAAAACAAACGTTCACCGAACAGATGAACGCGATCTTAAAATACGCGGAGCAATTAAATGAACTTAATACCGATAACGTCGAACCAACGAGTCATCCGGTGCCGCTCGTTAATGTGATGCGCGAAGACGTGTCCACACCATCCTTGCCGATAGACAAAGTGCTGTTGAACGCGCCGGATGAAGAAGAAGGTCAAATCAAAGTGCCTGCAGTATTGGAGTAATATGAATAGATTATTGAAAGGGAGGACGCGGTTTTGTCTTTATTCGATCTTAAGTTACAAGAGATACATACCCAATTGAAAGCCAAACAAATCACCGTTTCCGATCTTGTGAACGAATCCTATACAAGGATTGGACAAGTTGACGGTAAAGTAAAAGCTTTTTTGAAATTGGATGAGGAGAATGCGCGTACGACTGCAGCTACATTGGACGAGCAGCTGGACAAGAGTGAAAGTCGAGGGCTGCTGTTCGGCTTGCCGATCGGGATTAAGGATAATATTGTCACAGAAGGCGTTACAACGACTTGTGCGAGCCAGTTTCTGCGTAACTTTAACCCGGTCTACGATGCAACTGTAGTATCGAAGCTGAAGGATGCGCAGGCTGTTTCCATTGGTAAGCTCAATATGGATGAATTTGCGATGGGCGGCTCCAATGAGAATTCGAGCTTCCAGATCACCTACAATCCATGGAATACGGAATATGTGCCAGGTGGTTCAAGCGGCGGTTCGGCTGCGGCTGTGGCTGCAGGAGAGGTTTACTTTTCCTTGGGCTCCGATACGGGAGGATCAATTCGCCAACCGGCTGCTTATTGCGGTATTGTCGGCTTAAAACCTACATATGGCCTCGTGTCCCGCTTCGGTCTGGTAGCCTTTGCTTCATCGTTGGATCAGATCGGTCCCTTGACCAAAAACGTGGAAGACAGTGCCTACTTGCTGCAAACGATCGCGGGTCATGACCCGAAGGATTCGACTTCTGCAAACGTGGATATTCCTGACTATATTAGCGCCCTGAGCGGTGACGTAAAAGGCTTAAGAATCGCGCTTCCGAAGGAATATATGGGTGAAGGTATCGATCCGGCTGTCCGTGAATCCGTGCTGTCCGCGCTTAAAGTGCTGGAGAGTCTTGGTGCCGTGGTCGAGGAAGTATCCTTACCGCATTCTGAATATGCAGTGGCTACCTATTATTTACTGGCGTCCTCGGAAGCATCCTCTAACCTGGCCCGTTTCGACGGTGTTCGTTATGGCGTTCGTGCCGACAATCCGAAGAATTTGCTGGACCTGTATCACAGATCACGGAGCGAAGGTTTTGGACCGGAAGTAAAACGCCGCATTATGCTTGGCACCTATGCACTCAGCTCGGGTTATTATGATGCCTATTATTTGAAGGCTCAAAAGGTGCGTACTTTGATCAAGCAGGATTTTGATAACGTGTTTGAGAACTATGATGTCGTAATCGGGCCTACTGCGCCTACTACCGCCTTTAAGGTGGGTTCTCAGGTGAATGATCCGTTAACGATGTACTTAAACGATATTTTAACGATTCCAGTGAATCTTGCTGGCGTTCCGGCTATCAGTGTTCCTTGCGGATTTGCTGACGGCCTGCCTATCGGCTTGCAAATTATCGGTAAAGCATTGAGCGAAGCGACGATTTTACGGGTAGCTCATACTTTTGAACAACATACAGACTTCCATAAGCAGCGCCCCCAGCTGTAACACCTTAGGATGAAAGGAGAATACACCTGCATGTCAGCAACAGAAACGAAATACGAAACGGTCATTGGGCTGGAAGTTCATGTCGAGCTTCATACGAAGTCCAAAATCTTTTGCGGATGCTCCACCGCCTTTGGAGCACCACCGAACACGCATACTTGTCCCGTTTGTTTGGGCTACCCGGGCGTTTTGCCGGTGCTCAACAAGCAAGCCGTTGAATATGCAATGAAAGCGGCAATGGCGCTCAACTGCGAGATTGCTACAGATAGCAAATTTGACCGTAAAAACTATTTTTACCCGGATTCCCCAAAAGCCTACCAAATTTCCCAATACGATAAACCGATTGGTGAGCACGGCTGGATTGATATTGAAGTCAATGGTCAGACGAAACGGATCGGTGTGACCCGTGTTCATCTTGAAGAAGATGCAGGCAAGCTGACTCACGTAGATGGCGGTTACACGACCCTTGCGGATTTTAATCGTGTGGGTACTCCATTGATTGAAATTGTATCAGAACCAGATCTGCGTTCGCCAGAGGAAGCTCGTGCTTACTTGGAGAAGCTGAAGGCGATTATGCAGTATTGTGACGTGTCCGATGTGAAGATGGAGGAAGGCTCGCTGCGATGCGATGCCAACGTCAGTATTCGTCCTTACGATCAGGCTGAATTCGGTACTCGTGCTGAGTTGAAGAACATGAACTCGTTCCGTGGGGTGCAGAAGGGCTTGGAGTATGAGGAATGGCGGCAGGCTGAAGTATTGAACAGCGGCGCCAAGGTCATTCAGGAAACACGCCGCTGGGATGACGCCCAAGGCAAGACGATCATGATGCGCAGCAAGGAAGAGGCTCACGACTACCGCTACTTCCCGGACCCAGACCTGGTGCGTTTATATATTGATGATGCCTGGAAGGCTCGAATCCGCGCTTCAATTCCGGAACTGCCGGATGCACGGCAAGCCCGTTATGTTAGTGAGTACAGTTTGCCGAGCTACGATGCGCAGGTCATTACCTCCTCGATCAAGCTGGCCGATTTCTTTGAAGAAAGCTTGAAGTACACAAAAGACGCCAAAGCCGTATCGAACTGGATTATGGGTGATCTGCTTGGCTATTTGAACGCGAATAATCAAGAGCTTGAACAGCTTCCGATTACTGGCCAAGGCTTGGGCGAAATGATTTTATTGCTGGAAAAAGGCACGATCAGCAGTAAAATTGCCAAAACCGTCTTCAAGGCGATGCTGGAAACGGGCAAAGCCCCTGCACAAATCGTTGAAGAGCAGGGCCTCGTGCAAATCAGCGACGAAGGTGCGATTAAAGCGGCAGTCGAGCAGGCTATCGCCAATAATCCACAGTCCGTAGCCGATTTCAAGGCAGGTAAGGATAAAGCTGTAGGCTTCCTCGTCGGACAAGTCATGAAGGAAACGAAGGGTAAAGCCAACCCGGGACTCGTGAACAAGCTGATCGTCGAGTGCCTGCAGGCAGCCGAATAAGACTGCTTTATTAAATACGGAAATGGTTCAAGCCTTGATTTCATTTCATGTTCTGTAAGGACCATAGAAGTCCGGAATATGAGAGGGAGTCAAGGCTTTTTAATATGGACGAGCTTCATCAGGAAAGGATGACGAATGGATATGATACGTTTCGGCATAATTGGGACGAACTTTATTACCGAGAGATTCATCGCTGCGGCACGTGAGTGTGAAGATTTCGCCTTAACCGCTGTATTTTCTCGTACATGGCAGCAGGCACAGGATTTTGCAGCCAAGCATCATATACCTCATCTATTTACCGATTTGGAGAGTATGGCGAATAGTGAGGAGATCGATGCGGTATATATCGCGAGTCCGAATTCTTTTCACGCCAGCCAGGCGATTTTCTTGATGGAGCATGGCAAGCACATTTTATGTGAAAAACCGCTTGCTTCCAATAGTAATGAAGTCAGAGCCATGTTTGAGGCTGCACGTAAACATCATGTTTTGTTAATGGAGGCACTGCTATCTACCATGCTTCCTAATTTTCAGGCGATCCGTGAGCACTTGCCTGAGCTTGGGCAGATTCGTCGGTATACAGCAAGCTATTGCCAATATTCATCACGTTATGATGCCTATAAGCAGGGAACGATATTGAATGCCTTTAACCCAATATTTTCCAATGGTTCATTGATGGACTTGGGTATTTACTGCCTATATCCGATGGTGGTGCTGTTCGGACAACCGCTACAGGTTCAGGCTAACGGATTGCTGCTCGAATCCGGTGTTGACGGACAAGGCAGTCTTATATTGAAATATCCCGATATGGATGCGGTCATTACCCATTCCAAAATCAGCTCATCCTATGTACCAACTGAAATTCAGGGAGAGAACGGGACGATGGTCATTGATAAAATCAATACACCGGAGAAGGTGGAGATTCGATATCGAGATGGTTCGATACATGACGTGTCGAAGCCGCAGTTTCATGCATTCATGTACTATGAGGTTCAGGAATTTATTAATGTGTTAAACCGCGGTGAACGGGAATCAGCTATTAATTCCAATCAACATTCCATTTGGACAATGGATGTTATGGATGAAGCGAGAAGGCAGATAGGACTCGTATTTCCTGCTGACCGTTAGAATGATCTATAGGTGAAAAGAGGGTGCGAATGACTACAGAACGCTTATGTATACCGCAAGTGGGTGTAGGGGCTGTAATCCGCAACGAGCAGGATGAGATTCTGCTTGTACTGCGGAATCGTGAGCCTGAAAAAGGTACTTGGAGTATTCCAGGCGGTAAATTGGATCTTTATGAATCGCTAGAGAGTTGTGTAATCCGTGAGATTAAGGAAGAGGTAAATCTGGATGTTGAAGTGATGGGTCTTCTATGCATGGCGGAAACCATACGGCCAGAACGAAATGAGCATTGGATATCGGTGATCTATGAAGTGAAAATTTGTGGTGGAGCATTACGCAACATGGAGCCGGACGGTGCTGTCGGAGATGTGCAGTGGTTTGCGTTAGATCGGCTGCCTGTCGAGATAGCCTGCTTTACAGTCCCCGCAATAGAGCGTTTAACCAAGTAATCATTCTGTCCTCTCAACCTGAAAAAGCAATCAACCGGTCGTTGGCCAGTGATTGCTTTTTTTTAATTTCTACATCACTATTCCAGATTGGCATGATTGCCATACATCGAGCTGGAATCGAGTCCTTGCTTCTGCATCAAGCTTAATATAGTAGCATCTAAGAAAATAAGAAGTGTCTGCTCGAACAGGGAACCCATGGGTTGAATCGTGTGGTAGCTGCTTTCCGATTGATCCTTGGGTGAGCCAGGCAAGCTAATCCTGATGTCGGCTAACCGTCCAATAGTAGATTCGGGGTATATTGTAACTATGGCAAGCTTGGCTTCCAGCTCTTTGGCTTTCTTTGCCATCGACAAGAGGCTTTTGGTCTCACCGGACCCGGAGGCAATAAGGAGCAAATCCTCTTTACCAAGTCCTGGTGTTACCGTTTCACCTACAACATGGATATCCAGTCCAAGGTGCATCAATCGCATAGCAAACGCTTTGACCATTAAGCCAGATCTCCCTGCGCCCGCCACAAAAATTTTACGGGATTGAATAATAGCTGCTACCAATGCTTCACTGCCAGTGCTGCTCGTGCCAAGCATTAGCTTTGCCGAACGCTGCAGCTCGCCCATGATTTCTAAGGTATATTCAGTCACATTCATCGGATCGATTACCCTTGGTTAATTAGCTGTCTGATTTCTGCCGCTGTGCCTGCTTTGTCTTCCTGTCCGGTAATGCCGCCGCCGACAATAACCAAATCTGGCTGAGCTGCAATGACCTCTGGCAAAGTGTCAAGCTTGATTCCGCCAGCAACAGCAGTTTTGGCATTTTTCACAACACGTTTGACCGTACGAAGCTCTTCAAAAGGACTTTGCCCCGCTGCTTGAAGATCATAGCCTGTGTGTACGCAGATGTAATCGACCCCCAAGGCATCAATCTCTACAGCACGTTTCTCCAGATCGGTCACATTGATCATATCAACGAGAATGCTCTTTCCATGCTTACGTGCTTCTTCTACAGCTCCTTTGATCGTGGCATCATTGCTGGCTCCAAGCACCGTTATAATATCAGCACCAGCCTCGGATGCTTTCATAACCTCATAACCGCCAGCATCCATTATTTTTAAATCAGCCAAAACCTGTAAGTTCGGATAAGCATCCTTGATTGCTTTTACCGCGTGCAGCCCTTCATTAATAACGATGGGTGTTCCTATTTCAACGATATCAATATACGCTTCAACTTCTTTAACCAATTGGATGGCATCGGGAATGTTAACAAGATCTAACGCTAATTGCAATTTCATAAATGATTCACTCCTATTATAGTTGATTGGGTTAATCTCCTTTGTACAGGGATTAGTATATCTGTAATATATATTTTTTGTAAGTACGCACTTTAATCTTATATAGTGCCTAAAAGTATACTGTACGCTATAATAGGAAATACGAGGAGGGATTCGATGGGACACCTATATGAAAAGACCTTTAATTGCGAAAAAGAGCTAACGCTCAGTGTTATTGGCGGTAAGTGGAAAATGCTGATTTTGTGGTATTTGGGCAAAGAGGGGACCAAACGATTTGGTGAATTGAAGTCGTTAATACCTGACATTACCCAGCGCATGCTGGTTAGTCAGCTGCGAGAGCTGGAAGAGGACCTGATCGTGCATCGAGAGGTTTATCCCGTTGTACCACCCAAAGTGGAATATTCGCTCACCGAGCTTGGCCAAAGCCTGATGCCGATTTTGGTTTCGATGTATGATTGGGGCAAAAATTACATGGAACTGGTCGCCAAAGAAAAGGTTGAAATCAAGGATTTAACTTTGCAAAATAAATAATAATGATGTGTCTGAGCAAATTGTATGATGAATGTTGGAACCGCGTAATCATTTTCCGAAAAATAATAGGCCAGCAAGGTGCTTATCAATAAGCCCTTACTGACCTTTATTTATCTTTAACTTAGAAAAATACCACCATACACAAAAGCACACACAATAACCAAAGCTGGATGAATCTTTTTAATTACCATGGCAAAGTAAGCGACCGCGGCAATCCCAAGCGACTGCCATATTCCAATCGTATGCACAGAGTTTGCACTCAACTGCCACGTCATAACCACCATCATTATCGCGATGACCGGCTGAACCAATAAAGTCATGCCTTTGACAGCATCGGACTTACGATATTTCTGCATCAGATTCAGCAGCCAGATCAAAGCCACAGCAGTAGGTACAACCGTAGCGATAATACTGACGGCAAAGCCGACCCATCCCCCTGCTTCATAACCGACAAAGGCAGCAATTTTCGTTGCGATTGGGCCGGGCAGCATGTTGCCGAGTGCGAGCATGTTGGAGAATTGAATATTATCCAGCCATTGATAATGGTTAACGATTTCTTCATACATAAGCGGGATCGAAGAGGGGCCGCCGCCGTAGCCTAATGCATTAGATATAAAAAAACCAAAAAATAGTTGTATCCAGTCCATAAGAAAACCTTCCTTTTCTAAGCCTTAGCTTTTTGTTTGCGATAACGGGCCAGCACTCGGAAATGAAAAGCTCCATAAGCCAGAAAAACACCAATAACGATAGCCGAATGCAATTCGATCAGCTGCAGCATAACAAAGGACAAGACGAACAGCAGCACGCCCAATACTTTTCCTAACCCTTTAACAGCCTTTTCGCCAAATTCATAAGCCATCATACCAAGCATAACGGCAACGACCGGTGTCACAGCTCCAATCATCCCGGCAATAATCGTGGAGGAGCTGAGTGCAGTAATGATCGATAGTAATGCAACCATGGCTACACAGGTGGGTACAATATGCGCCAACACAGCAATGGAGGCACCGAGTGCACCTTTTTGACGATAGCCCAGATAAGCAGCCAGTTTGGTGGCAATCGGACCGGGAAGCGCATTAGCAATCGCCAGTACCTCACCGAATTCATCATCCTGCATCCATTTATAACGGGTAACCGCTTCATATCGAATCAAAGGCACAGTAGCAGGACCTCCTCCGTAGCCAAGCATACCGGTTCTAAACATAGCAATCATCAAATCCTTATAAATACTCATCTTGTCATCCCTCATTATTAAATAATTTCATCGTTTAGATGTCGTCTCGCTACAGCTTCATTCCCATTCGACTTTTATATCTTTTAATCAAAATCTGGCAATCAACACTCGTAATACCTGGCAGCACATACAATTTTTCCTGCAGGAATAGCTCCATTTCCCGGTTGCTGGCAAATAATCCATGCATATGCAGCTTGCTTGGTCCTGTCATATGATATAAGCTGCTCACCTCAGGCTCATCGGCCAGACTATCCGCGACCTCCATCAAATGCTTGGGCTCAACCTCCACATTAAAAAATGCCGACACCGTGATGCCGATTTTTTCCGGATTAATGACCGCGGTAATTTTCTCGATCGTACCGTTCTCCATCAACGTATTAATTCGGGCCTGCACACCGACTCTTGAAAGCCCCACATCCTTGGCAATATCCGTATAAGAGGCTCTACCATTTTGCTGCAAAATCGCAATGATCTTGCGATCGATCTCATCCATATTTGAAACAACACCATCTGCCATTTTTGTGCTCATAAGTATTGGTTGCTCCTTTATTAATTTCGATTAATATGTATCCAAAAGGTAAGTTTATGATGATAAATACATTCGTTACGTAATAATATACAAATATTATATTCATAATGCAATCATTAAATATAAAATACATTCGTATTGAAACCAATTTTATTTTGATCCCTGAAAAATTTAAAAGCCCTTCACGTCTTGTGAAAGGCTATTTCTATCATTTTTATTTCCAGTTGGTGGAACTCGTTGAGTGGCTGATGTATACTTTGGCTAACCAGCATTCTGCTTTTGCTCAGGAGGTACCCTTATGATTCGTGAAATCGATCTTATTGATAACAAACAAGCCTTGGAACTGCTTATGCTGCAGCAGTTATCCTACCGAATCGAAGCACAATTGATCGGTTTTAAGGAAATACCTCCCTTATGGGATTCGCCACAATCGCTGCAGGAAAGCGGTGAAAGCTTTTTCGGTTATTATGAAGATGAGCGTTTAACCGGAGCCATATCCATGAAGCAAGCTGCCAAGGAATTGGCGATATGTCGAATGATGGTACACCCGCAGCATTTTCGCCGCGGTATTGCCAGCCGCCTGCTGGAATTCGTAGAACAATTTGCGGTTCCGGGATTACCGATTAAAGTTTCGACCGGCACGAATAACAAGCCCGCTTTTTCTTTATATCAGAAGCATGGCTATGAGCCGACACAGGTGCTCGAGGTTTCTCCCGGAATTACTTTAACCGTATTTTATAAACAAACCTAACTGATTCGATAAAGCTCAAGCTGAACGGGCTGTCCGTTAATAGTCCGTTCAAATACGCCCAAACCATCGACAGACATGCTTAACTCATCGTTGCGATGTGTTGTGTATAAAGTATGAATGGCAACACTATCCGGGTCAGCGGATTCGACGGTAGTAAACGGGACCGCTGCTTTCGTCTGCATCGCTGTGGCGAACGCTTCAACATTATTGATGCCGAGCAGGAGTGCTTCCCGATTAGAAATCACCTCAACGAGAACTCCGTTTTTACCCGATTGAAACGGGCTTGCAATCGAAATACGGTCCGGTTTCTCCTCTATAGTAAAAGGATTCATGAGATGAAAGGAAACATATAATCCCTCGAAACGGCCATAACCACTGTTTCCGTCAAATTTCCACTCTCCCTTGGGTAAACAACCGATAACACTTGGATAAGCGTCCAAATCGCTCTCAGGCAGCTTCCATAATTGAATCACAGCATCCTTATGCAGCAGTACCTCACCATACGGGCTGGCATGTCGATCATCACCGGAAGCATATTTGTTCCCTGGGTGAAAGAAAAATAACTGATTGACGCCTTCGGCTGTAGTTGCTTCCGTTAATGGTAGTGTCACGACCCATCGCTGCTGTTCATTATCAAACTCATCACGCCGTTCCCAAATACCGCCGACTGCATATTCAGGTGCGATATACGTATATGTATGTGCCTCTTCCGTAACCTGATTGTTCGCTTCAGCGAATTGAATTTTACGTTGTATTTCAATAGGGGTATCGCGCTTAATCGCTGCTTGTACGAGTTGATCAGCGGTCTGATATGTATACAAAGCCGCGCCTTCGAGACGAGTGATCTCTCTGGGAAGCGGGAAATCACCAAACTGAATGTAGTCCAGCAGCGTATTATTATCCTTGGGTGCATCATGAGGCCATTGACGAGATTGCGCACCCACCCATGTACCCGCCAGATAAACATCGGCACGAAGCCGCCACAAATGATCAAGAAGCAGGCTCATCGTTTCACGAACCGCCGTATCCTCGACCACTTCCCATACACAAACAAATGCCTGAATCCAATGCCAGTGCCAAGGCAGCGCACCATATTCCTTGAATCCGAACTTCTGAATGTGTTGAAGCTGCTGTCTGGCAAACTGCAGGCCCTGATCAGATAATTCGCGATTATCAAATTGATGTCCTAACAGCAGTTTGAGGGCGGTATGCTTGGCTTCGTGATGATTGACCTTATCTAATGGGTGACGATATACATTGCTTTCATACATATGCAGTATGGCAATCATGGCATTGCTTTTCAGCTCAATGGGGATCGTACTCTGGTATTTGTTATAGAAGAAAATCAACAAGCAGCCCATAAGCTCTACTGGCAATGGATGCGGCTTGGCTGCTGCAGGATCACTGCCCAGATTCAGCGGCCAATGTCCGTACATCGGATGCTCTGCGTTCTGCTCCTGAAGGGCCAGCACTTTACCGATCATCTCCACAGCCAGTGCTTGCCCAGCCTCCTGCTGCTCCTTTGACCATGCCTGAGAGGTCGCAGGATCGACAGTGAAGGCATACAAATGGATAGCGTAATAAAAATTATCACGAAGATCGCTATGGAACCAGAAGCCGCTTGGCAGTATGGGAAGCTCCATCGCTTTGTGGGCAGCGAGTTCTAAAATCGCAAGCTTTCGATCTGTTATGGTTTGAATGGGCAGAGTCATAATGAAGGATGTCTCCTGTTCTGTAATTGGTTTGAGAGCGTAGTCAATTCTTATTTAGTCTACCTGTCCGTATGGGGAAGTCAAGAGGGACCCTCCCAAACCCTCCCTATTAGGGAGGGCCCCAAAGGGCGCTGCCCTCTGGACTCCCTTTGTTCGGGTGCGGAAATGTGGTGTTCTCGGGACGCTTTCGTCCCTGACGGGACACGCTTGATGGTAGTGGAATTCAACAGAGTGGAGTGGAGGAGAAAGGGTGGGAGTTTTGTGCTCGCTTTCGTCCTTTCAGGACACGCTTAACTTTGGGTGCATCAATCCCAGAGCAAGAGCAAGTGCAAGAACAAGAACAAGAGCGGTCCTGACATTGCCCCTCAAGGAAGGGGCGCGTCAGGTGGGTTACAACCGCTACAACATCTCAGGCAGTGATTAGTTACTTTTGCAGCAGGTGCAGCATTAAAGCTTTTTGGGCATGCATACGGTTTTCGGCTTGTTGATAAATGACAGATGTGTCCGATTCAATTAAGGCTTCCTCGATTTCGTATCCCGGATGGATGGGCATATCATGCATGATATAGGGTGAGTGACCGGATAAATGGGCTCTGCTGATCTGGAAAGGCAACATCGTTTGGATACGGCGCTGTTTTTCTTCCTGATACTCGATTTCATGACTGGCACATTGGAATACGAGGCGAGCTGAAGCACATCGTCATGATTTTTTAATCGGGCCATGATCAGATAGCAATTTCTCGAAGCATACCTGACTTCATATTGAATAGGTGATAGACTGAAGTTGCTTGACTCCCAATCCATCGGTACACAATAGCCGCCCATTTGGTTCATACCGGATTGGAACGATAAGTTTGTTCTTGTTGACGTTTTTTGGAAAAGCATAAGTAAACCTTTTCTGTAGTAAGCCTCGAAAAAGCATCGGGTTGTTTCTTGAGCTCAATCGCTTTTTGAATAAGGGATAACAACTCGTGTTCGTTCAATTACTTTAAAGTCAATAAATGCTTCATTACAGATCACCTCAAAATGAATAATTATTCATTTGTACGCATACAAATTCATGTTGATTGGATTGTATAAAACTGTCAATGCGTTCCGTCAAAAATTAAACAACAGAGTATGCTATACTTTGATGTCTGTTTTTAAAAGTAATCTTCCCATTTTGAAGGGTTCATGGTTAAGTAGTCGTCTAACAATGTATAACCAAGGTTAAAGGTGGTGAAACGATGGAACAATCGACGGATGAGCAGCTGGTGGACCAGATCCGTCAAGGCGATGAAGAAGCATACCGGTTGCTTATTGAGCGTCATAAAGGATATATCTATACGCTGGTTTATCGTATGGTTGAACATCGCGAAACCGCCGAGGATTTGACACAGGATATTTTTATCAAGCTGTATCGTTCTTTAGCTCATTTTCGGGGGGATGCCAAATTTACAACTTGGTTATATCGATTAACGACCAATTTGGTGACGGATTATCGCAGGGCACAGCGCCGCAGGCCGTATGAAGCCATATTAGACAAAATGAAGGGTTGGCTAATCAACAGGCAGGAAGAACCGGAAGCTATGGCTTTGCAAAAGGAAGAACGACAGATGGTCCAACAATTGCTATCCGAGCTGCCTGACAAATACAGACTGATCCTTTATTTGTATCATTATAAACAGCTGTCCTATCAGGAAATAGCAGAGGCAACCCAGCTTCCGCTCAAAACCATAGAAACCCGTCTTTACCGCGGCAAGTCCTTGCTCAAACAAAAATGGCAGGAGGTACGTAACCTTGAACAGTCAGCATCCGAACGAACGGCAGCTTCAACGATTCCTAAATAGAGCTTGCTCCGAGCTCGAATATAAGCGAATTCAACAGCATATTCATATCTGCTCCGGCTGTCGGTCCCGTCTGCATACGTATCTGAATCTGGAGGAGCTTTTGAACGGAATGGATGTACTGTCCCCTACCCCCGGACTGGAGGACAGGGTTATGCACAAGATTCGTGAACAATCCAAGGAGCATATGGACAATCTTGTACCGACATCCAGCTATCCCCGCAAGGCTGATCCAGCCAGTAGACCAAGACGCCTTTGGCGGCCTGAATTAATTAATGGGCTGATAGCTACTGCAGCAACCTATTTGTTTGTAAGCTCGGGTATTTTGGGTAGAATCATTTCTATTAATGCAGGTCAGTGGGGTGCGGGCATACAAAATACATTTACGGAGATCGGCAATACGGTTCAGCACCTATCGCTGTATCTGACTTCTTAACTCTAATATCTAATGAACGGAGGAATATGCGAATATGGAAGAAAAAAACAATCATTCTGCAGATCTGGACCTGGAAAAGGAAGAAGCCTTTTTAAAAGAACGTATGGAGCGCTGGAATGCAACCAAGCACGAGCCTCCTTTTGACCCATTCCGCAAAGCACCACGTAAAAATAAATTTGTAGCCGGTCTGCTTTCATTTCTGATTCCCGGCACCGGTCTGCTTTATTTGGGACTGATGCAGCGGGGAATGATGATTATGCTGCTGCTGATTATGAATATTTTTGCTATCGTGTTTTTTTCAACAAGCTCAAGCACCAGTATCCCGTTGATTGTGCTGTTCTCGTTATTTGTGCCAGTGATTTATTTTTACAATATTTTTGATGCGCTGCAGCAAACCGATAATGTGAATGGACAATGGAACGGAGTATACTCCGACCCTTTGAATGATGCAGGCGACGAATTCAAACAGCCATTAAAAAGGCTGACTAAAGGCAGCCCGCTTGGTTACGTGCTTGTTATTGGGGGTATTTTCCTATTTCTGATTAGCAGCAAGCCGGCTTGGCTGAATCAAATATTTGACATGCTGGGCTCATCGATCGGCGCTATTTTGTTAATAGTGATTGGTGTCTTTATGTTCTTGAAGGAATCCACCAAAAAATAATAGCATTCAGATCAAATAAGATTGTCCAGGCAAGCTCGATGCTATGCTTACGAAGACAGTTTTGCTCTGCAAAACAAGAGACTATGCTTACGATGCAAGTTTGCTAAAGCAAACTTTTAGGAGGTGTTAACCATGCGCAAAGCAGGACGTTATACAGCAGCGTTATTATTGATTGCAGTTGGCTCTGCTGTGATTATAGATAAGTATGCCGGCTTACACCTGACAGCACTTTTGGTGGAGTGGTGGCCGATACTGTTTATTTCACTTGGTTTGGAGTACATTTTATTGAATATGAGGTATGGGGAAAGCGATAAGCAGCTGCGGCTTGATCTTCGTGGAGTTGTATTTGCAGTGCTGATCTCTGCTGTAGTTATCGGTAGCACGAATACAACTGCTTTGTTCCAAAATTGGACGGGCGCGTTCGACTTTGGGAAATCGTTTGTAACTTCCACGATGGGTGGTGAAGGTCGGAAATTTCCAAAAGAAGCCGAGCTGATCACAATTCCATCAGGCCTTGATCGCATATCTATCCATAATGAGAGCAATGGCAGCATTACAATCCAATCAGGTACTGGCACCCAACTGCAGGTCGAAGCGACCGTTTATGTAGCTTTAGATGATGAGAAGGAAGCTGCTGAAATTGCTAATCAAACACAGGTCAAGCAAAGCTTTAGCGGACATACACTTCAACTGGTTGCTGAGGGTGGGGAGTATGGCGGTGAATTTTGGTCGAGGAAGCGACCTGCAATTGATCTGGTTATAATGCTCCCAGCCCAGCTGCAAGCCAATATGGACGTTGAATTGACCAATGGTCGTCTTAAAGCTGACCAGCTTGCACTCAAAAAGCAGCTCAAAATTCGTACTACCAATGGAGAGATTCAACTGACGGGTATCGAAGCGGATATAGATTTGGAATCGACGAATGCTCAGGTTACAACCAATGCCACCAAGGGTCGTTTGAAGCTGAGTACAACGAATGGATCTATTGAAGCAGGCAATCACGAGGGGAATGCTCAGCTCGAGTCCACCAATGGCGGACTGCGATTAACAGGGGTAACAGGAGATATTAAAGCCTCAACGACGAATGGCAATATTAAAATTGTTGAAGCATTGCGATCTCTAAAGGCAGAAACGACCAATGGCGATCTGGATATATCCAGTCAAAATGTCAACGGGGAATGGGATTTGGAAACGAATCATGGCAAGATGAATCTAGCCCTCCCATCCAATGGCGATTACAGAGTTAAAGGAGAGGCCAATAAAGGCAATATTCATACCGAATTACCTCTGCAAGTTCGCAAGGATAACATAGAAGGCAGTATCGGCAGTGGCAAAAGCCTGATTAAATTGAATACCAAGGGATCGCTAACGATAACTTCGGTTAAATAAAGCAATTCATTCAAAAAAGTAAGAGTTTCCAACAGTTTATATCATTCTGTACATTGACAAACAGCTTAAAACCCGCTTAAAATGAGGCGATAACCTTTTACTGAATGTTAGGCGGTGAGACAGCATGGATTTACGAATGGAGCAAGCGTTAACAAAGCTGAAGGCGACTGGTGTACGCATGACCCCTCAAAGACATGCAATTCTCGCCTATCTGCTGAATACCATGACACATCCGACAGCGGATGAGATTTACAAAGCCCTGGCACCACGTTACCCAAGTATGAGTGTGGCTACGGTCTATAACAATTTAAAAGTGTATATTGAGCTGGGACTTGTAAGGGAAATGACCTACGGTGATCATTCAAGCCGTTTTGATGCGGATATGTCCGACCATTATCATGCGCTGTGTGAAGAATGCGGCAAATTGGTCGATTTTGCTTATAAACCATTGAATGATTTGGAAATAACAGCCGGAGTGGAAACTGGTTTTTTGATCAAAAGCCATCGTGTAGAAGTATATGGATTATGTACCGACTGTGCAGCTGCACGACAGGTATAGGAAGATTACAAGACGACCAGCCGGATTTGCGGTATAATGGACGTGTCCCAAGCGCCTTGCTGGACAAGGGCCTTGGACGCGTTCTTTTTGTGTTGTCCATACCGTCATCATGGGAGTGAAGCGATGGAATCGGATTACTCGAACCACCTGTTGAAGCCAAGGAAATCAAAGAAGTTACGCTTTATTGTATTATCATTACTAATTGTCATTGTATTAGGTGTAGGCTTTGGTTATTATTGGGCCAAATTCGTACCTACCGGCAAGCATGAGAAGCCTACATTTGCGGGATTGGTGAAGCCTGTTTTTTATCAGGGTGAGATGCTGGAGAAGCCTGCCATGGGTAAGGAAGAGAGTCTCAAGCTGCCGTTTGACACGGTGAAGGAACTTATTGATCCAAGTATGATTCATGAATCAGCGAGCGAATCGACGATTATTACGACACAGGACAAAGTCATTCGTTTGAGAACAAGTCAATTAACGGGCATGTTGAATGAAAAACCGTTTACACTGAAGTTTCCATTGGAAAAAGTAGAGGGTACCCTGTATTTGCCGATGGAGCCGATCAAGCAGCTTTACCCTATTGAGCTTCGTGAATCACCCGAGACAGGTGCAGTTATCCTCGTTAAAGAAGGAAATACCCTGGAATGGGGCAAGACGTTAGCTTATCCGGATAAGCCTTCCAAAACCATTCCGATGCGTAAAGAGGCAGCTATTAAATCTCCGATCCTTGTTGATATTAAGCAGGGTGAATCGGTAATGATCTGGTCCGATGATAATCCTGAATGGTACCGTATACAACTTAGCAGCGGCTATATGGGGTATGTTAGAAAGGAGCACCTGACGCCTGACCGGAAGGAAACGCTGCCCAAACAAGTGCCTCCACCAAGCTTTGTCCCTGCCAAACCGATCACTGGCCCCATCAATATGACCTGGGAGCAGGTATTTAACAAAAATCCGGATACGACGAAGTTTACGCCGATGCCTGGACTGGATGTCGTCAGTCCAACCTGGTTCTCACTGGAGGATGGGCAAGGTACGATCAAAAATATCGGGGACCCTGCTTATATCAAATGGGCACACTCTAACAACATTCAGGTTTGGGGGCTGTTCAGCAATGGCTTTGAACCCAAACGCACAACCGAAGCTCTATCTACCTATGACAAAAGAATGAAAATGATCAAGCAGCTGCTCAGCTATGCACAGCTTTATTCGCTTCAGGGGATCAACATTGATTTTGAGAATGTAAATCTGGATGACAAAGATGAACTGGTACAGTTTGTTCGTGAGATGGTTCCGCTCATGCATGAGCAGGGGCTTGTCGTGTCGATGGATGTAACTCCCAAATCAACCAATGAAATGTGGTCCATGTTCTATGATCGCAAAGCACTTATAGAATCACTTGATTATATGATGTTGATGGCTTACGACGAATTTTGGGCAAGCAGCCCGACCTCAGGCTCGGTGGCTTCGTTGCCATGGGTGGAAAAAAGTTTGACCCGAATGATGAGTGAGGATAAAATTCCAGCCTCCAAGCTGATTCTTGGCGTTCCCTTTTACACGCGTATTTGGACCGAGGAGCAGGTTAACGGTAAGACCAAGGTGAGCTCTCGATCCGTTTTTATGGAAGCTCAACAGAGGATTATTAAAGAAAAGAACTTAACCCCCAAATTTCTGCCTGAAGCAGGGCAAAATTACGTGGAATATAAAGAAGACGGCAAGCTGAACCGGATTTGGATGGAGGACGAAGTTTCCATGAAGGCAAGGGTTGATTTGGTGAATAAGTACCAATTGGCCGGAATTGCCTCCTGGCGCAGAGGCTATGAGCTTCCGCCGATCTGGAGTTTGATTAATAATGCTTTACAGTAAGTTCTGATCCAGAGGCACATATATGACAAAAAAACCGACGTTTCAGTGCCCTTGAAGGCATTGAAGGTCGGTTTTTTTACGATTAAATCAGATGCCGCTTTCGGTGAGTTGCCTTAAGCGTTAGCGTTAGGATCATGCTTGGGATCCAGAGAAAGAATCGTTTTACAAAACATGCAGCGATCGGTCTTACCCAGCATTTTGGTGGGCTTGCCGCATTCCGGACATTCGATGACGGTCGTACTGGTAGACATCATGCCCGCCCAAAAATAAACCGCCATACTCGCGAGCATCGCGATGGCACCGATAACCATGAAGATTCCCGCCATAATTTTGCCGGCAGTACCCCAATTGAATACAATCCCGGCCAAGCCGACAATCATGAGCAGCATACCGCCCATCGTCAACAGTAAGCCCCATAATCTGAACTCGTTCACTTTACTTGATTTGAATTTCATGAATTCACATCTACTTTCGAATAAATTGTGAAGATTGTCACTTGGTGCATGCAGGAAACCGCCTACTTTTGTAGAAATATGTTGTATCATGAAATCTATTAGGAGGCTGCAGCGATGAATGCCATTAAGGAACAGCTGGTTGCCAGGCTCCGAGAGAATGAAGCAGTTACCAGTCTGCTGGCCGTAGACAATCCGTCTATTTTTTCAGCGGTAACCGATGGCTTTGATCTCCTGCTGCTTGTCATTTCGAATGAAGTCCAGAAAACCGATCAACAATATCATTATATAAAAGACGACCGCCGTATACAAGAACGTTGGATCAGCCCGTCAACATTAGACTATTTTATATTGCACGGAGAGCATCGCAATCTTATCTTCTGGATCTTAAAAGGAGAGATTCTTCTGGATCATAACCTGTATTTGGAAACCTTACGGCACCGGACGCTGGAATTCCCTATGGAATTGCGGGAGCATAAGCTGTTAATTGAGTTTTCAAAATTTTTAAGGAGATATTTGCAGAGCAAGGAATACATATTGGAGAATCATTCGCTGGATGCCTATAACAACATCCTAGAAGCACTCCACCACTGGGCGAGAATCGTCATTATCGAGGCAGGCATTCATCCTGAGGTAACGGTCTGGCGTCAGATCAAATCGATTAATCCCGGTGTATACAAGCTGTATGAAGAGCTGACCATGAGTAAGGAAACAATCAAGCAAAGGGTTCAACTGGTGCTGCTGGCGTGTGAGTTTTCAGTGATGTCCAAGATGGAGCGCTGCTGTAAAAGAGTTCTCGATCTGCTATCAAGCAGCACAGAGGCATGGAGTCTTCAGGAGCTTCAGCAGTCTGAGGTGCTCTCCGATATCAAGCTGGAGCTGCCTTTGCTGTTGAATAAACTGGTCAAAAAGCAGCTGGCCAAGGAAGTCATCTATGCGATGGACGAGGATGTTACATTATTGGAAATCCGTTACACGCATATTTAAACCACATATTATGTATGGAGATTCAATGCGACAAATGTTTATTCTTTTGATATAATATCGATAATTGAATACCCACTGGGGGAGCCTCTGATGTTGAGGCTGAGATAAGGAAGTACATTCCTTGACCCTTGGAACCTGATCGGCATGCGGCTAGCATGCTTCTGGATGATACCAGCGTAGGGAAGTGGACGAGCGCAGAGCCTGTTGTTATGGGGTGTTAATTGCGAAGTCAACCAACCGATGCGGTTGGTTTTTTTGTTGATTTATGATCAGAAAGGCAGGTGTTTTATATGCTATTAACCATCAATGGGGAAGAGCGAGAGGTGGAACAGCTTTCAACGGTTGCCGAGTTGCTAACCCTGTTTAAGCTGGAACAAAAAATCCTGGTCATCGAATTGAATAGGGACATTGTTGACCGTGATGCTTATGCCAATACGCCTTTACAGGAAGGTGACAAGCTGGAAATCGTGCATTTTGTTGGCGGGGGCTAAATCCAACCTCCATACATAGGGTTACGAGCTGGCATGTCTGTTTCTTAATAAGAAGTGTAAATAAATGTAAGCAATAACATTGGAGGGTTAAGGTATGAGTGATGTATTAAAAATAGGACCGTATGAGTTTAAATCGAGATTGCTATTGGGAACAGGGAAGTTTACGGATTTGGGTGTGCAAAATCTGGCTGTGCAGGCTTCTGAAGCTGATGTTTTAACATTTGCTATCCGCAGGCTGCCTATCGATAACCCGGAGGCACCTAATTTTTTAGAAACGCTTGATTTGAAAAAATTCACGCTGCTGCCTAACACTGCAGGTGCTTTTAGTGTAGAGGAAGCGGTTCGTATCGCCAAGCTTGCGCGAGCTACAGGTTTGTGTGACATGATTAAGGTTGAAGTTATTGGTGATCCGAGAACATTGCTGCCCGATCCAATCGGTACATTAGAGGCGACCAAAATTTTGGTGGATCTCGGTTTTATCGTATTGCCATACACATCCGATGATCCGATATTGGCGCGAAAGCTTCAAGAAGCCGGTGCGGCTGCAGTTATGCCGGGTGCATCGCCAATTGGCTCCGGACAAGGAATCGTCAACCCTAACCAGCTACGATTTATTATTGAGGAAGCCAAAGTCCCTGTTATTGTTGATGCTGGAATTGGCAGCCCATCAGATGCAGCTTTAGCAATGGAGCTCGGTGCTGATGGTGTGCTGCTTAATACAGCAGTTTCAGGTGCCCAGGACCCTGTACTCATGGCTGAAGCCTTCAAGCTAGCCGTTATTGCGGGTCGTAAAGGCTTCCTGGCCGGACGTATTGCCAAGAAGAGGTATGCTTCTGCCAGCAGCCCAATTGAAGGTATGATTGAATAATTAATCGTTACCTTGGAACATAATAAAGCTTGGGAGATTAGAGCGTTTGCGCTAGGGATGGCAGGCTCTTTTCTCACCATAAACTTATTTTCGATTTAGTGCTTGACTTACAAACACAGTATATGATACATTACTTCTCGCCGCTAAAAACGGTACAAGCATTAACAAGCAAGTCGAGTGTTATGAAGTTTAGAAGAAAAAAATAACACTTGCATTGAATCGGGTTAGTGTGGTATATTAAGAAAGTCGCCGCTAAAATTAATTCAGATAAACAACTTAATTGAAGCTGACGAATTTATTGATTTCCAAAATGCATGACAGATATAGATTGTCCTTTGAAAACTGAATCAACGAGTGAGTAAATAGCAGTACAAGAGAATGCAAATTCTCGTCAGCAGTGAATGAGTACAAATCAAAGTTCTACCTTAATGGAGAGTTTGATCCTGGCTCAGGACGAACGCTGGCGGCGTGCCTAATACATGCAAGTCGAGCGGATTGTTCCTTCGGGAACAGTTAGCGGCGGACGGGTGAGTAACACGTAGGCAACCTGCCTACAGGATCGGGATAACTACCGGAAACGGTAGCTAAGACCGGATAGGTGATTGAGACGCATGTCTGAATCAAGAAACACGGAGCAATCTGTGACCTGTAGATGGGCCTGCGGCGCATTAGCTAGTTGGTGAGGTAACGGCTCACCAAGGCGACGATGCGTAGCCGACCTGAGAGGGTGAACGGCCACACTGGGACTGAGACACGGCCCAGACTCCTACGGGAGGCAGCAGTAGGGAATCTTCCGCAATGGACGCAAGTCTGACGGAGCAACGCCGCGTGAGTGATGAAGGTTTTCGGATCGTAAAGCTCTGTTGCCAGGGAAGAAAGGCCAGGAGAGTAACTGCTCCTGGATTGACGGTACCTGAGAAGAAAGCCCCGGCTAACTACGTGCCAGCAGCCGCGGTAATACGTAGGGGGCAAGCGTTGTCCGGAATTATTGGGCGTAAAGCGCGCGCAGGCGGTCATTTAAGTTTGGTGTTTAATTCCGGGGCTCAACCCCGGGTCGCATCGAAAACTGGGTGACTGGAGTGCGGGAGAGGAAAGTGGAATTCCACGTGTAGCGGTGAAATGCGTAGAGATGTGGAGGAACACCAGTGGCGAAGGCGACTTTCTGGACCGTAACTGACGCTGAGGCGCGAAAGCGTGGGGAGCAAACAGGATTAGATACCCTGGTAGTCCACGCCGTAAACGATGAGTGCTAGGTGTCGGGGGTTTCAATACCCGCGGTGCCGAAGTTAACACAGTAAGCACTCCGCCTGGGGAGTACGCTCGCAAGAGTGAAACTCAAAGGAATTGACGGGGACCCGCACAAGCAGTGGAGTATGTGGTTTAATTCGAAGCAACGCGAAGAACCTTACCAGGTCTTGACATCCCGATGTAACACCTAGAGATAGGTGCCCTCTTCGGAGCATTGGAGACAGGTGGTGCATGGTTGTCGTCAGCTCGTGTCGTGAGATGTTGGGTTAAGTCCCGCAACGAGCGCAACCCTTGGATTTAGTTGCCAGCATTGAGTTGGGCACTCTAGATCGACTGCCGGTGACAAACCGGAGGAAGGCGGGGATGACGTCAAATCATCATGCCCCTTATGACCTGGGCTACACACGTACTACAATGGCCGGTACAACGGGAAGCGAAACCGCGAGGTGGAGCGAATCTTTAGAAGCCGGTCTCAGTTCGGATTGCAGGCTGCAACTCGCCTGCATGAAGTCGGAATTGCTAGTAATCGCGGATCAGCATGCCGCGGTGAATACGTTCCCGGGTCTTGTACACACCGCCCGTCACACCACGAGAGTTTACAACACCCGAAGTCGGTGGGGTAACCCGCAAGGGAGCCAGCCGCCGAAGGTGGGGTAGATGATTGGGGTGAAGTCGTAACAAGGTAGCCGTATCGGAAGGTGCGGCTGGATCACCTCCTTTCTATGGAGATATTGCTTCTGCAAACGAAGCGTATCAGTAATACAAGTTGCCAATGGCAACAACAACGCTCACTCGTTGATCAGTTTTGAGAGGATAAACTTTCTCTCTGTAAAGCTTGTTCCTTGAAAACTAGATACCGAAACGAAACAAATGTTTAGAGCAGCGTTACTTAACTTCGGTTGAGTAACATCCAAATAGATCGATTCTTCGGAATCGAACTTATTAGCGGAATTGGTTAAGCTAATAAGAGCACACGGAGGATGCCTAGGCACTAGGAGCCGAAGAAGGACGTGGCGAACGACGAAATGCCTCGGGGAGCCGTAAGCAGGCTTTGATCCGGGGATGTCCGAATGGGGGAACCCGCATGAGGTAATGCTCATGTACCATGTAGTGAATACATAGCTACATAGGAGGCATACGAGGGGAACTGAAACATCTAAGTACCCTCAGGAGAAGAAAACAAAAGTGATTCCGTCAGTAGCGGCGAGCGAACGCGGAACAGCCCAAACCTAAGAGCTTGCTCTTAGGGGTTGTGGGACGTCAACATCGGGTTAGCAGAATAGGTGAAGCAGTCTGGAAAGGCTCATCACAGAGGGTAACAATCCCGTAACCGAAAATCTGCGACACCTGTAGACGGATCCCGAGTACCGCGAGACACGTGAAACCTCGTGGGAATCCGGCAGGACCATCTGCCAAGGCTAAATACTCCCTAGTGACCGATAGTGAAGCAGTACCGTGAGGGAAAGGTGAAAAGAACCGCGGGAGCGGAGTGAAATAGAACCTGAAACCGTGTGCTTACAAAAAGTCAGAGCCCGTTTATGGGTGATGGCGTGCCTTTTGTAGAATGAACCGGCGAGTTACGTTCCCGTGCAAGGTTAAGGTGAAGAGCCGGAGCCGCAGCGAAAGCGAGTCTGAATAGGGCGCTTGAGTACGTGGACGTAGACCCGAAACCGTGTGATCTACCCCTGCCCAGGGTGAAGGTGCGGTAACACGCACTGGAGGCCCGAACCCACGCATGTTGAAAAATGCGGGGATGAGGTGGGGGTAGCGGAGAAATTCCAATCGAACTCGGAGATAGCTGGTTCTCCCCGAAATAGCTTTAGGGCTAGCCTCGGAGTTGAGAGTCGTGGAGGTAGAGCACTGATTGGGTGCGGGGCCCGCCAAGGGTTACCAAGTCCAGTCAAACTCCGAATGCCACAGACTTTTATCCGGGAGTCAGACCGTGAGTGCTAAGATCCATGGTCAAGAGGGAAACAGCCCAGACCATCAGCTAAGGTCCCCAAGTGCAGGTTAAGTGGGAAAGGATGTGGAGTTGCCCAGACAACCAGGATGTTGGCTTAGAAGCAGCCACCATTGAAAGAGTGCGTAATAGCTCACTGGTCGAGTGACTCTGCGCCGAAAATGTAACGGGGCTAAACCTGCCACCGAAGCTATGGCTCGAACAAGTAATTGTTCTTGGGTAGGGGAGCGTTGTGTAGAGGTTGAAGGTGTACCGTAAGGAGCGCTGGACACTACACAAGTGAGAATGCCGGTATAAGTAACGAAAAGACAAGTGAGAATCTTGTCCGCCGAAAGCCTAAGGGTTCCTGAGGAAGGCTCGTCCTCTCAGGGTAAGTCGGGACCTAACGCGAGGCCGAAAGGCGTAGTGGATGGACAACTGGTTGAAATTCCAGTACCACCGTGAACCGTTATGAGCAATGGGGTGACGCAGAAGGATAGTGACGCGGACTGATGGATGTCCGTCCAAGCAGCGAGGCTGGTGTGTAGGCAAATCCGCACATCGATAAGGCTGAGCTGTGATGGGGAGCGAAAATTGCAGTAGCGAAGGTCATGAGTTCAAGCTGCCAAGAAAAGCCTCTAGCCAGGGAGAAGGTGCCCGTACCGCAAACCGACACAGGTGGGCGAGCAGAGTATGCTAAGGCGCGCGGAAGAACTCTCGTTAAGGAACTCGGCAAAATGACCCCGTAACTTCGGGAGAAGGGGTGCCTCGGTAGGGTGAATAGCCCGAGGGGGCCGCAGTGAAAAGGCCCAAGCGACTGTTTAGCAAAAACACAGGTCTGTGCGAAGCCGTAAGGCGAAGTATACGGGCTGACGCCTGCCCGGTGCTGGAAGGTTAAGGGGAGTGGTTAACCGCAAGGTGAAGCTATGAACCGAAGCCCCAGTAAACGGCGGCCGTAACTATAACGGTCCTAAGGTAGCGAAATTCCTTGTCAGGTAAATTCTGACCCGCACGAATGGCGTAACGACTTGGGCGCTGTCTCAACGAGAGATCCGGTGAAATTTTACTACCTGTGAAGATGCAGGTTACCCGCGACAAGACGGAAAGACCCCATGGAGCTTTACTGCAGCTTGATATTGAACTTGGGTACGATCTGTACAGGATAGGTGGGAGCCAAAGAAGCATGAGCGCCAGCTTGTGTGGAGGCGACGTTGGGATACCACCCTGATCGTATCCGAGTTCTAACCTCGCACCGTAATCCGGTGCAGGGACCGTGTCAGGTGGGCAGTTTGACTGGGGCGGTCGCCTCCTAAAATGTAACGGAGGCGCCCTAAGGTTCCCTCAGAATGGTTGGAAATCATTCGCAGAGTGTAAAGGCACAAGGGAGCTTGACTGCGAGACAAACAGGTCGAGCAGGGACGAAAGTCGGGCTTAGTGATCCGGTGGTACCGAATGGAAGGGCCATCGCTCAACGGATAAAAGCTACCCTGGGGATAACAGGCTTATCTCCCCCAAGAGTCCACATCGACGGGGAGGTTTGGCACCTCGATGTCGGCTCATCGCATCCTGGGGCTGAAGTAGGTCCCAAGGGTTGGGCTGTTCGCCCATTAAAGCGGTACGCGAGCTGGGTTCAGAACGTCGTGAGACAGTTCGGTCCCTATCTGTCGTGGGCGCAGGAAATTTGAGAGGAGCTGTCCTTAGTACGAGAGGACCGGGATGGACGTACCGCTGGTGTACCAGTTGTTCCGCCAGGAGCACGGCTGGATAGCTACGTACGGAAGGGATAAGCGCTGAAAGCATCTAAGCGCGAAGCCCCCCTCAAGATGAGATTTCCCAATTAGTAAGACCCCTTATAGACGATGAGGTAGATAGGTTCGGGGTGGAAGTGCCGCAAGGTATGGAGCTGACGAATACTAATCGGTCGAGGGCTTATCCAAGAAAGAGTCTTGCAAGCGAAAGCGAGTAAGACGCGCTGCTCAAGCGTAAAGTGTAAGTTTCGGATCTAGTTTTCAGGGTGCAAACCTTGAATTGTAGTCATATTCCCTGATAGCTCAGTTGGTAGAGCACTCGACTGTTAATCGAGTTGTCACAGGTTCGAGTCCTGTTCGGGGAGCCATATGGAGAGGTGTCCGAGTTTGGTCGAAGGAGCACGATTGGAAATCGTGTAGGCGCCACAAGCGTCTCAAGGGTTCGAATCCCTTTCTCTCCGTAGTCATTATTGAATAAGGCCCGTTGGTCAAGTGGTTAAGACACCTCCCTTTCACGGAGGTAACAGGGGTTCGAGTCCCCTACGGGTCACCAAAGCAAGGGCGCTTAGCTCAGCTGGGAGAGCATCTGCCTTACAAGCAGAGGGTCGGCGGTTCGATCCCGTCAGCGCCCACCATATATGTATTGATTGACGCGGGGTGGAGCAGCCCGGTAGCTCGTCGGGCTCATAACCCGAAGGCCGCAGGTTCAAATCCTGCCCCCGCAACTTAATAACTTTCGAAGACAAGTCAGCTTCGAAAACATTGTGGAGCCGTGGTGTAGTGGCCCAACATGCCTGCCTGTCACGCAGGAGATCGCGGGTTCGAATCCCGTCGGCTCCGCCACTAATCATTTCCTGTAAGGGAATATGAGAATGAAATAAAAGGCTCGGTAGCTCAGTCGGTAGAGCAGAGGACTGAAAATCCTCGTGTCGGCGGTTCGATTCCGTCCCGAGCCACCATTTCTACTTTATGCCGTTGTAGCTCAACTGGTAGAGCAACTGACTTGTAATCAGTAGGTTGGGGGTTCAAGTCCTCTCGACGGCACCAGTACTTTTTTGTTAAAGCATTAACATGGCTTTAAGATGTACTGACAATTGAATATGGAGGATTAGTGAAGTGGCTAAACACGGCAGACTGTAAATCTGCTCTCTCTGAGTTCGGTGGTTCGAATCCATCATCCTCCACCATTTTTATAGGGGCATAGTTTAAAGGTAGAACAAAGGTCTCCAAAACCTTTGGTGTGGGTTCAATTCCTGCTGCCCCTGCCAATCTTACAACTGTGGCGGTCGTGGCGAAGGGGTTAACGCACTGGTCTGTGGCTCCAGCATTCGTGGGTTCAAGTCCCATCGATCGCCCCATTATTTTTTTAGTAATGGGGATTAGCCAAGCGGTAAGGCAACGGACTTTGACTCCGTCATCCCTAGGTTCGAATCCTAGATCCCCAGTATTATTAATCATGCGGAAGTGGCTCAGCGGTAGAGCATCGCCTTGCCAAGGCGAGGGTCGCGGGTTCGATTCCCGTCTTCCGCTCCATAATGCATTATTGGCGCCATAGCCAAGTGGTAAGGCAGAGCTCTGCAAAAGCTCTACCCCCAGTTCGAGTCTGGGTGGCGCCTCCATTTTTATTACACTCGCCGGAGTGGCGGAATCGGCAGACGCACAGGACTTAAAATCCTGCGGTAGGTGACTACCGTACCAGTTCAAGTCTGGTCTTCGGCATACGAGAAATATCAAGGGTTGTTGGTTAAATCTTGTGCAAGACAAACTTAAAAGCTTCTTTGATTCTTACCTGAATACATCATTCAGATTAGGACCAAAGAAGCTTTTTTGTTATAGTAATGAAAACAGTTGACGCAAACTAAAATGGGATAAGGAAGTGTTATGTATGGTTCTTATAAGAAAATCTAGCTGCCGCACATGATTTTTACAAGAGTAAGGGATATGATATTAATAGGTATCGATTTTCAAAGAAGCTATAGATTAGGGGAAATAGGGAGGTGATTGATGTGGAATATGTTAGAGATTATGTGATGTATTCGGCTATTTTCGGAATTTTTAGTTTTAGCTGGTTTGGCTGGGCTCAGGAGAATCCAAGAAAAAGCTGGCGCAAGTATATAGGGATTGCTTCAGCAGTTCCACTTGTAATTGGTTTAATTGGTATCTACTTAAGTATTAAACATTGGCATGATCACACTGCTTTATCGGAACCAGGTGTGTTTCATAATTATTTGTATTTCGTATTTATTGAATTTTTTCTAGCAGCGATTGGTGCTTTTCTATTAATTAAATTTAAACGTAATGACTATACGGCCCCATGGATTGCATTTGTTGTAGGTGTTCATTTTTTTTGGTTAAAAAGTGTTTTTAAAGATCCAAGCTTGTATATATTGGCGGTACTCCTCATTGGTGTTGCATTGATTTCATTATTCGTATCTAAAAAGCTTAACATCGCTAATAGTGCTATAACAGGTATAGGCGCTGGGACCGTTCTGCTCTGCTTTGCGATATTAGGATTGATCCGGTTCTTAATGCCATAAAAGTTAAGGATAGTTAAAAGTTGTAGGAACAGGTGGTCGGTCTTGGAAGCCTGCATATTTGAAAACCTCACCCAAGGAAATGCCGGAGTTGTACCGGCAAACCTGGCACAGAGCATGATCCCTTCGCAAGTACCACGATAACAAGTTTATGGGTCAAATAATAATTTGATGTTTTTTCTTCGAATAGCGGTTGGCGTAAGCTGATGCTACATATGAATCCGGTTTAATAATCGGCACCATACCTAACGATTGAACACGTAATACCATCTCCGCTACATATAAAGACGTTTTATTTTTAACGTGATCCGAGCCTGCGTCAATATGAATATACGATTCGAAAGAAGCTCCTTTATATACAAAAGGGAGAACGATATCCTCCATTTGCCGACGTTTTTCATCACTAAAATACAAAGCAATTTCCTCACTTAATGCGGTTTCGGTCGAAAGTTTTTCTTTGATCGAAGCAATGGCCCGTGGGATGATAACCTGCCGGTAGCAGGCCCATGCTCCATTACCAGGACGCTGAATCACAACACCCGTAATAAATTGTGTGTAGCCTTGATGGACCTGGCAATCGGTGCCTATAATAAATTTGTAAGCTGCTTTAGGATCAAGCTGAATAAAATCGATAATTCGCTCATGGACCTGCTTAAGGCTTAAGCCTTGCTCCGAGGTATTGCGAAACGTTAACGAATGGGTTAGCACATCATCTTGATTGTTCATGAAATTTCACCTGTACCCAAGGCTCGGTATTCTTCCTCTCTTCTTATTATTTTGGCAGGAAAGGCGGAATTCAACCACCGCTCACGTAATCAAGTACGGTTATCACTTGGCTATACTCTATATATTATGATCGAAACAGCAGAATTTGAACCTGTAACCCCATGAGCCCATAGTTATGCAGGAATTAGTCTAAGCTGCTGCAGATCGATTGGAATTGTAAGGAGTGAAATCAAATCGTGGATGCTTGCAGAGAAGTTGGCTCGGTTTAATATTCAAATTCAAGGTGCAATCAGAATAATCGATGTGTAGGATGGCTCTCCATATGAGTGAAGATTGCGGGGATCTAGTACTGGGTGCAAGAAATCATGTAAAAAATATTTTGAAAAACTGTGATAGAGGGTAAGATAATGATGGGAATGATTGAATAGTAATCAGCCATATGCTGGATATTGACGGAATGCATATCAGAAGGCACTAAATCTGAAAATAACGCATAGGCTGATCGAAGTTGGATTCAGTCGGGGACTACAAAATAATTTTTTCCAAATAGCTCAATGCTTGAATTTTCCTCTGTACATTGCTCTTGGCGTTCGACCAAGGAGTGGATGAATTCGTAAGCGGCGCGCTGATCATTTTCGTTCAAGCCTTCGAGCATACGAAATAGTTTTTCCTTATGGACCATGGTAAAATCCTCCTATCGAGTATTTTGAAAAACAGAAAAAACACAAGGCTAGACCTTGTGTTAATGAACACATCTATCCTTCCCACTTTCGCTTCCGAGGTTAGCTGACGGATTCGGACTGTGAGAATTAGCCCTACGATATGCACTCACGCATATCGATTCACCCCAATTACTTGGTTCCCCCGGTTTTCTATACAGAAAACTCAGCGATTATTATTCAAATATGAAATTATAAGAGTCAACGTTCTAATTATTACACAGATTCCTCAAAAGTGAAACACAAATTCTTTTTTCTACATAAATCGACTCACAGATATACTAATCGGGTGAAAATTGGTATGATGTATATATAGTTTAGAGTGGTACGGAGGGCAGCTCGTTGAACAGCTGGCTTTTTACAGGAAGAATAGGGGTTTGGTCAAATGTCTCGGATCTTGGCTCATTTATTTTTATTTTGCGATACGAATAAAGACAGCTCGAAGATACTAAGAATCACCCGATACGGTCATGGTGAGGAAGTCAGCGAACATGCCTGTGATGGAATCAGTTTTGAAATGGCCTCTTACGATAGCCTGAACATTATTGAAAATCAAGGCAAGCGTGCATGGTCGTTCATGCTGGAAGGCTGTACTTCTCATTATGAAGAGAAAAGTGCCAAATTGTATCACTCGAATGAATTGTATCTGCTTTTTGAATTTTTCGATTAGAAGTAAAAAAATGGTTATCAAGAAAAGGGGAACACCGAGAGTGCTGATCAAGTTGAATTTCACTATTAAAGGAAAAGTAGCCATCGAAAATTTTACCAACGATGAATTGCTTGAAATTTTTGCGCGGTATATCAATACGTTAACCAAGAAATATGCGGTTGATGCTGTCGTACCCGTCGAAGGAAATCAGAGCATTGTTGCGGACGGCTCTTTAAAAGTGACACTGGAAAATGTTAACTGCGACGTGGACACCTTCTTCAAGGAACTGGGCAGAGATATCAAAATTCCTTTAAAGAAAAGACTCGAAGGCAAGCTGGATAACGTATTTAAAACAGAGGTTGTCAAATAACGGAAGTATCACGAAATAAAAATCAGTACGACAACAGCATCTGTTGCTTGAAACAGATGCTGTTGTTGTATTTGCGTATATAGACGAAGGGTAAGGAGTGTTCGTTATGGGTGAACGGGTACCTGAAAATCGATCTAATAGCCAGACAAGAGAGGTTCAAACAAGTTCTCCTACTGCTGAGATAGAAATCATGCCTGCGACGAATTCACACCAATTGACGCCTGCACGCATTTTGCAGCTGCAAAGCACGCTTGGTAATCGAGCCGTTCAAGGCTTGGTGCAAAGAATGCGTAATGATGCATCTGTCATTCAGCGAGCCGTAGGAGGGGCTACAGCGACTCCTACAGGCGGTACAGCAGTCACCTCAACTGTTCCTTCATTAACGCCTGCAGAGCAGCGTAAGTTGGATTTGGAGGCGGAGCGCGATATCGTAGTTCCAGCGTTGGCAGTTCAAGCTCTCGGGGAAGTGAGAGAAAAGGTCAAGCAGGAAACGACTGCTTATTTGAAAACGGATTCGAAAGCAAAGGGCATACGCGATAGCGTTACCAACAAAGCGATTGCGGATGTGAAAGCAAATATCGATGCTGATCTGACGGCATCGGCTAACGAGAAGGCTGACGCCAAGAAGTTTGCGGCCCAGCATGCTGAATCCAGTGGAGCTGTAGGCAAGGCATTAGCGGCTTATGCCGAGGAGCTGACAACGGCCAAGGTTGCCGAAGATAATAAGACAGAGCTGGAGAAGAAGGCCAAGGAAGGCTTTGAACTGGTTGTGCCGAAAACCAAGGTTGCCCTTGATGTTCAAAAGAGCAAGGCTGCTGAGGAAGCAAAAAAGAAAATGGATACCTATGCCAAGACCTTAATCAAGACGTATAGCGGCACATCCAAATTGGAAATCGTCAGAAATGCAGAGCAGGACAATACCTTTATTAATACCAAGGTCAACGTGGGTACGGCGGGCAGCGAGGAGATTCAGAAGCGCCACAGCTTGGATGGTGGTCTTGCTTTTACAGCAGAATACGAGAAGGTATACCAAGATGTGTTGGTAGCGCCAATGAAAAAGGCTGCTTTATTTAAACTGGGCGTAGGCCGCAGAGAATTCCGCAGATCCAAGGAACTGAACGAATTCCGTCAAAAGCTTAAGGACAGTGCGCGCGAACAGGCACGTGCAGATATTGATTCGGATATTGACACGAATTCGTTAACGGCAAGCAAGGGAGAAATGACGAAGCAATACTATGCGATGGCAGCTAAAACGAAGGCTTATGCAGGCTCAAAGGTTTCAGTTGATGCCGTGATGGGTGCTGAGGCTGATGCCATTGTCGAAAGAATTGTGCCCAAAATAAGCACAACTGAGGGGCTGCAGCAGGCCGGTAAAACATCGGCGTATGATATAGCAAGAGAGAATGCACAAGCAACTGACAAAATCAAGGCAGCGGCGGTATCAGGAGCTACGCTGAAGGCAACAGAATTGTTAAAGGAGAAGAAAAACGAAGCGATCAATGATGCCAGAAAGCTGACGAAGGGTGATAAGGAAGTTGCAGGGTCAACTCCCGATGCGGCTAAGACAGCTGAAATCAATACTGGCGTGAAAACGAAAGTCACCCGAGATGAAATCGGCAAGAAGGCGATCAAGGAATCGGTTACGGCAGATAACTTAAGCAGCGGATTTGCGAAGCTTGGCAAACTGATTGATATCTCCACGCCGAATGCCGGAGATGCAAGCTCCTTCGATGTTGAATTGAAAATTCCGTTTGCATCGGCCAGCGGCGGAGGGCAAGCTTACTTCTTGTTCGGCTTCGGGGGCGAGGCCGAGAGGGAAAGTGACGAATTATCGGTCAACACCCAGATTACATTAGGTGCCGGTTTTCAAACCTTTGGTTTTGATGCCAACTTCCGATTAGGTCTGTTTCTGGAAGCCAAAGGTAAAGACACCACCAATGTGATGAATCTGCTCTCTTATGGATTATATAGACAGGTTCCGCAAAGCGCGGCTGAATATTTCTGGGGTCAAGGCGGTAAATCAGGGGAATCTAAACAGATTGAAGCCGAAAAATGGGCCATGATGATTGAAGAACAGGATATGAGCGGAGACGGCTCGGTCGATGTTGGTTTACTTATGAAAATTGCCATGGAGGCCAATGCAGGTGTTGCCGAGTTTTCCGCAGAGCTTGCGTTCAAGCGGCTTAGCCGTTACAACAAGGAAGTTATTGCAGAGAAGGGCAAGGATGCTGCAGGCGTTAAGCTTCCAGCAAATCTGCGTGGAGCCAATATAGGTAAGGGTGAGATTCGTAACGTAGTAGATGCCGCAACAGAGATTGAGATCAAATTCGGTAAGGACAGCGTCGCCTTTGGTTTTGAGGGTTCCATGGTTTTTGTGAGGACGGGTGGCGATTTAAAAATAAGAGAGCTGAGTCTTGAAGCTTCCGGTACGGTACCATCGCAATTCGGAGAAGAGAGCGGTGATTTCACACGGATTGCATCGAAGATTTCAGCAGCCTGCGTAGGCAGCGGCAAGAATTTGATCGCTTTACTGAAAAAGACTGCTAATCAGGAGTCGGATAGAGGCACGCGAGCTGTTGGTACTGCTCTTGATTCCGGCAGTGATGCCTTGTTCATGGGGGATCATTTTGACCAGATAGGAGCAAGCCTTGCAGAGAAAATCCAAGGTGACGAGACCGTAAATGACACGATTCGCAGTTGGGTTACAGGCGATGAGATGCGCTCCAGTGCATCGGAGACGGTTAACAAGATTGGATTGTCCAACGCGCTTAAATTTGCATTATCATTTGAGAAGAAATGGAATGCGGCGGGTATCGGGGGAGATTGGGAGGTTGCTCTTGAGGCCAGCCAGGTGAAGTCAATGGAGGTTGATGCCGAAATTGTCAAGGTTGCTGTGGAGAAGTCCAAGCGACTGGGCAAAATTGGTCTTGCCAGCAAGGGCGGCGCGCTGAGCGGTTCGGCTGAGGCGCTGGGCCATGAAATTGCATAGAATAACCAAGCAATGCAACTCGCAAATTTAATGCATTCCATATTCAACGACAACAATAAAGGATATCGATGGTGGTATATAGCGATAATGAGAATTAGGAGGAAGCAGATGGCGGATCATGGAGCAAATGCCGAGGCAGAGTCAAGATTGGAGCTGGATCATCCGCTGACGTTCACAACATTAACAGGCGATCCCATACATGCTCGTTTGAAGCGGTTGGCCCTGGCCACAGGGGATCATCTAGCGACTTGTACGATCGGCTTTGAAGTGGAATGGTCAACGTATGTGCTCATACTTGCAGGTGATTGGTTTGGTATGTTCTCTGCAACAAGAGAAGGTACCACTGCCGGGCTTCTGAATGAGGGACAGTCGGTTGAACTCCAGGCATCTTTAAGGCAAAGCCTGCTCAAGGCTGTATTGCACAATCAGGCTGATGTAGAGGATATTCTAAAGACCTTGCTGCAAGAACAAACTGATGGCGTACTGCCACTTAGAATGAGTGAATGCTGGTTAATAGAAGAGGTTAAGCAGTTAGTCGAGCTTCCTGATGAATTGACGGGTGGCGTATTGAAGCAGGGTTATCGCACCCTATGGGCGGATCAGGGAGTTATCAAGTCGGAGGAAGCTGATCCATCGGTTGCAGCATTGAACGAAATCGTGGAAAGCTACCTGACCCGTCTGGAATGGAGCTATGAACGCATTGACGACACGATTCTTCGATTGACCTTTCGAGGAGATCATGGACAATGGGTTGTCCTTGTTCGTACAGATGAAGCGAAGCAGCTATGTATCGTATATTCGATTTACCCGCAGCTGGTAACCGAGCCGTATCAAACAGCAATGGCTGTGTTTCTGAATCAGGAAAATTATGATTTGGCTGTTGGCAACTTTGAGATGGACATGTCAGATGGAGAACTACGGTATCGTACTGGAATTGATGTAGAGCATGGTCGTTTGACGAGTGAGTTGTTTGGACAGCTGTTTACAACGAATATCGCGATCATGGACGAGTATTTTGAGCGTATTGCTGAGGAAATGAACTAAATCCAGGCGGGCAATGATCGCATTCTACATAGGTAATATAAGAGGGAACACGAAAATTGATATGGAACACCTGTTGATACAACGGGTGTTTTTTATGTTTTTTTATTGACTTTTATACAGCAGGCGTTTGATTATCAACAAATTTCAAATCATCACTTGGTTATCGCTCCGAATAAAGGTAAAATAGAGTTAATGACAACTATAACCCTATCCTAATGGAATGAAATTATTGGAGGAACGAAAGATGAAGTATATCAGCACCAGAGGTAATGTGGAAGCAAGAGGTTTTATAGAAACAGTTCTAATGGGACTTGCTGACGATGGCGGCTTGATGATCCCTGAGGAGATCCCTGTGGTTTCAGCGGCGACCTTGAAGGAATGGGAAGCTTTAAGCTATCAGGAGCTATTCTTGAAAATTTTCTCTTATTATACGAATGATGAAATCCCTTACGAGGATTTAAAGGATATGGTAGCTAAAAGCTACTCCAGCTTCCGTAATCCGGAAGTGACGCCTGTACAAACGATTACCGATAAGCTCCATATCCTGGAGCTGTTCCATGGACCGACCTTCGCGTTCAAAGACGTGGCTTTGCAATTTATGGGCGAGCTTTACTCGTATATTTCCAAGAAGCAAGGCGAGATTATTCATATTCTCGGAGCAACCTCGGGAGATACGGGTGCTGCTGCAATCCAGGGAGTACGCGGTAAAGAAGGGATTCGTATTTGTGTGCTGCATCCGCATCTCAAGGTGAGTAAGGTGCAGGAGCTTCAGATGACAACCGTCAATGATGCGAATGTATTGAATTTAGCCGTTAAGGGCAACTTTGACGATTGCCAAGGGGTCATTAAGGAGCTGTTCGGTGATCTGGAATTTAAAGGCAAGCACCATTTGCGGGCAATCAATTCGATCAACTTCGTGCGGATTTTGGCGCAAACCGTTTATTACTTCTATGCCTATCTGCAGGTAGCCAAGCAGCAAAAGCTGGAGAAGATCAATTTCAGCATTCCGTCAGGCAACTTTGGCAACGTGTTCTCCGGTTATTTGGCCAAAAAAATGGGGCTTCCGATCAATAAGCTTATTATTGCCACCAATGAAAACAATATTTTGGAGCGTTTTATCAAAACCGGCGTCTACAAAAGCGGTGATTTCCTTAGCACGCACAGTCCGTCCATGGACATTCAGATTGCCAGCAATTTCGAACGTTACTTGTATTATTTCTTAGGCGAGGATTCGCAGAAGGTATCCGAGTATATGAAGAAGTTCCAGCAAGAAGGGCAAATTGTAATTGATGCCGAAGACCTGAAACGGGTACAAGCTGAGTTCTCTGCCCATGGTGTGAAAAATGCCGAGTGTTTGGAGATTATCGGAAAATACAAGGCTGAGCACGATTACTTGCTGGACCCGCATACAGCATGCGGTATAGCGGCATATGAGACGTTTGGTAACGACAATGAGGTATGTGTATCCTTTGCAACGGCACATCCTGCTAAATTCGACGAAGCCATCCGTCTGATTGATATTAAGCAGCAGTTCCCGTCTGAGATCGAGCAACTGCTTTCCCTGCCTCAGTATCAAACTATTGTGAATAACAGCAAGGAAGAAATCGTTGCACAGCTTGAAGCGTTTTATAACCGTGCATAGGATCAAAGCACCTCTTGTATCTGTATTATAATTAGGCGAACGTCGGGATTCGGTGCAACCGTGCTCTGCGTTCGCCTTCTTCATAACTATAAATATCTCAAATCGATTGAATTGTTTACATGAAGGGTTGGAATAAAATCTCTATGTCTGCAAAAACCAATGCTTGTCGAATATTGGACGCTCTCCATATTTCATACACGTTACATGAGTACGATTGGGACGAAGATCAACTGGATGCTTACACTGTAGCTGATAAGGTGGGCTTGCCAGCGGATCAAATTTATAAAACGCTTGTATTGCGCGGAGATAAAAATGGGATTATGATGGCTTGTATTCCTGGCGATGCCGAGCTTAACTTAAAAAGCTTAGCCCAGGCAAGTGGGAATAAGAAGGTCGAGATGGTTGCCGTAAAAGAAATTCAAGCTTTAACCGGCTACATTCGTGGAGGAGTCTCACCTCTGGGAACGAAGAAAAAGTATCCTTTTTATTTAGCGCCAGCTGCTGTGAACGTAAACCCCGTCAGTATCAGTGCAGGTCGCCGCGGCTTGCAAATATTTCTTAAAGGTGAAGATTTGGCTGCCGCCTCAGAAGCTATTCTAGTAGACATCACAAGCCATTCATAATACGATAATGTAGACGTATGCAAAATCTTTAATCCTATATTGAGGAGTGATTGACTTGGATTATGTAACTTTGGGTAGGACCGGTTTACAGGTAAGCGTCATGAGTCTGGGGGCTGGCGGTAGCAGCAGGTTAGGCATGCAAACGATTAAAAGCGAGCAGGAAGCCGCGACGATTGTCGCTAAAGCGATTGAGTTCGGCATTAATCTGATTGACACGGCCGAAGCCTATGGCACCGAAAATGTGGTGGGGGCAGGTCTGCTGCATATCGCAAGAGAGTCGGTATACATATCCACCAAGTATTCGCTTCAACATAATAAGGTATTAAAGCGCCCAGACGATTTTGAAAAAAGTGTCGATCAAAGCTTGTCCAATTTGAAAACCGATTATATCGATATTTATCATCTGCATGGTGTGGCTGCTGCTGATTACGCCTATGCGGTAGAGCATTTGGTACCGGAAATGATCAAAATGCAGGAAAAAGGTAAAATTCGTTTTCTCGGTATCACCGAAGCTTTTGGATCAGACCCCACACATCGGATGCTGCATCAAGCTATTCAGGATGATTGCTGGGATGTGATGATGGTCGGGTTTAATATGTTAAACCAGAGCGCACGGGCTCAAATTTTTGAAGCTACGATCGCCAAAAATATTGGAGTTCTCGACATGTTCGCGGTAAGGAGAGCCTTGTCGCATCCAGAGGCATTAACCGAGATTATTACGAGCCTGCTTGCCGAAGGAAAGCTGGATCCTGATAAGGTCAAGCCAGTCAACAGCCTGGATTTCCTCGTGCATCAGCATGGTGCTGAAAGCATCATGGATGCGGCTTACCGCTTTTGCAGATATGAGCCGGGCATTCATTCCGTGTTGATGGGAACCGGCAATGTCCAGCATCTGGCGGATAATATTGCATCAGCGAACCGACCTCCGCTGCCAGAGGCTGATATTCAGAAGCTGAAGGATATGTTTGGCACGATTGATAGCGTGACGGGCAATTAAGCTGACGCCTACGTGCTGGAGCAGCTCTATCGGCTACGAGGATGTCTAAAGCTATTAAATAGGGGTGCACGGATGTCGAATGTATTCAAACCAGAGACAAATTTGAAAGCCAAACCTGCCTTCGATTCGGGAGTAACGAAGGTCATGATATTGGCTAGTGTATTGATCGTATTTTCGATTGTGCTAATCGGCACATTTGTGTATTTCTTTACGGAAAACGAAGTCGTCAAAAAGTTGAAAAGCCGTGATCTTGAGACGATTGCCCAGTCTATCTCGTCCAAGGTAGATGCTAGGATTGACAAGGAAATCGAAACCTCTTTGGTGTTTGCCAACGATCCAACGCTATTGAAATGGCTGCAGGAGGGGGAGAACAATGCGACGCTTGAGGCCATGGTTCACCAAAAAACAAATTATTTGCATCAAAACCTTGGCTACAGCACGACTTTTATAGCAAGCACGAAAACAAAGCATTACTGGGATGAAAATGGCAAGATTATCGAGACGATAAGCGAGCAAGATCCTGACGATAGCTGGTTCTTTGATTCCATCGCACTCAAGAAGCCATCCTCCATAAACTTTGATTACAATAACCAGCTTAAGGATACGTTTGCATTCGTGAACGCTTTGGCAGGTCCGGTTGATGCGCCCCTGGCAGTTGTGGGCGTAGGGATCAATCTTCATGAGCTGTCCAATAATTTTGCTTCCTACAAGGATGGTAAGGGTATCAATTTGTGGCTAATCGATAGCAAGGGATCGATTTATTTATCCGATGTATATGAGCATAATGGTAAAAATATCCGAGATGTATTGATAGACTCAGCCTCCAGCGACGTGCTCAGGCAGTTTGATACAACGACGCGAATTTTTGAATATGATTCCAAATCAGGCGAGCGGATGGATCTGATCAGCTACCCATTGAAATCGACGGATCTTCATCTGCTTGTTGAGGTGGAACGTAATGAGACGGTCTCTTTCCTGCGGACGATTAAATGGAATACGGTTCTGGCCGTGGCCGTTTCTATGGTTTCGATTGTGTTCTTCTTCTATTATATATCCCGCAAGCTGGCCAATCCTTATAAACGGGCGATTCTGTTGAACCAGGAGCTGGAGAGGCAGGTGAAGGAACGCACGAAGGAATTGTACGAGCGCAATCAGGAAATACTGGACAGCATTAATTACGCCAAGCTGCTGCAGGAGTCTGTTTTACCGAAGGAGCAGCAGTTAAAGGTGTTGTTTAATGAGCATTTTGTTATTTGGCGGCCGCGGGATGTTGTAGGCGGTGACTTTTACTGGTCCAAGCAATTCGGAGAACGAACGCTTGTAGCTGTTGGTGACTGTACAGGTCATGGTGTTCCAGGCGCATTCATGACACTTTTGGCCGTATCCGCACTCAACCGTATTGCAGATAGTGGAGAGATCGAGGACCCGGCATCGATTTTGAGTCAATTGAATCGCCTGTTGAAAGAAACACTTGGTCAGGATGGGCATGAAGGTGTGACTGATGACGGGCTGGACATCGGCATTTGTGCCATTGAACCGAATTGTGTCGTATTCGCAGGGGCCTCCTGCACCTTGCATCGCGTAGATGAGGATGGGGTATTGCAATCATGGAAGGGCAATCGCAGAAGCGTGGGTTATCGTAAAACCCCTTCCGATTATGAATATACAAACCATCTGATGCCAGAGGGCGAGGCCCGTTATTATATGACTACGGACGGCTTCTTCGATCAAAATGGCGGTGAACGCGATTATTCATTCGGTAAAAAACGATTCGCCGATATGATCGTTCGTTACGGGAATTTGTCCCTGATGGAACAGAAGGAATCGTTCCTCCATGAGCTGGAAACGTATATGGGCGCTGAAAGACAGCGTGATGATATTACGGTGCTATCCTTTCGAGCTGCCGATCAGATTGCTGCGGGAGCGGCAGAAGAAAGTACAGAAGAGGGAATATAGTGGGTCTGATAGACTTCAAAAATACGAGGAGACTATGGACATAGACTGTCATCCGGCCCCATCCTGTGCTATATTTAAAATGATGGAAAGTCTGCATGAGCATACTTGTGACTCATTGCAGGCTTTTTGTTATGCCAATGTGAACAAAGGTTTTAATAGAAATGGAGTGATAGCAGATGAAGAAATTTAAAAAGACTTATATCGAAATTACGAGCGTGTGCAACTTGGCCTGTACCTTTTGCCCGCAAACGAAGCGACAATCGAATTTTATTAAAATAGATGCGTTCACCAAAATTCTTGATGAGATTAAGCCGCACACGGATTATATTTATTTTCATGTAAAAGGTGAGCCTTTGCTTCATCCCCGGATCGATGAACTGCTGGATCTGAGCCATGAGCGAGGCTTCAAGGTCAATATTACGACCAATGGTACCTTGATTACCAAAAACAAACATAAAATTTTACCCAAGCCTGCGCTCAGACAGATGAATTTTTCTTTACACAGCTTTGACGGGCATGAAGGCTCGACAAATAAGGAAGCCTATATTATGAATATTTTGGATTTCGTGAAGGAAGCAGTCGCTACGACCCCTTTATTGGTTTCACTGAGGCTGTGGAATTTGGATACGGACAATACCACTAACCTCGAAAGAAGCCGGAATCGCGAAATTCTTGAAATGATTGAGAAAGCATTCGATCTGGACTTCAAAATTGAAGAGAAGTTTGTGCGCGGCAGCGGACTGAAAATTGCAAAGCAAATTTATTTGAATCAGGATCATGAATTTCAATGGCCGGATTTAAAGGAAGCTGAGGATGAAGGCAAGGGCTTCTGCCATGCGCTGCGCAATCAGGCTGCGATTCTGGTAGATGGTACGGTGGTGCCTTGCTGTCTCGACGGAGAAGGTGTTATCAATTTGGGCAACATTAATCAGACCCCTTTCTCCGAGATTGTAGAGGGAGAACGTGCCAACAATTTGTATAACGGTTTTTCCCGCAGAGAAGTCGTGGAAGAGTTGTGCAGAAAGTGCGGTTACCGACAAAGATTCAGCATGTAGCCAAAGCGAGAGGAAGTGAGTCCATGTTCGCACGAAGAGAAAGTTTAAAGGAATATATCAGCTTGTATCCGATCACAGCTCTGTTGATTCTTGTGAATATCGTGGTATGGGGGCTTATGGAGATATTCAGCTTATCCCAGAATCCGAACGTAACCCTGCTGCAATTCGGTGCCATATTTGATTTGCCGAATATGAAGGCGGAGGTTTGGCGTTATGCAGCTGCGATGTTTATTCATATCGGGTTTGCGCATTTGTTCTTTAACAGCTTTGCTCTCTATGTGTTTGCAGCGCCGCTGGAGCGCATGCTCGGTAAATGGAGATACCTGCTGACTTATATCGTATGTGGCATTACAGGAAATATATTCAGTATGTGGCTGCACAAGGATTATTTTGTCTCGGCTGGTGCATCTGGAGCAATTTACGGGATATATGCTGCGTTTTTATTTTTGGCGATATTTCGAAAGGATATTATCGATTACCAGACCAAGCAGACGCTGCTCGTTATTGTAGGGATCGGGTTCGCGAACTCGCTGTTCGTTCCCAACATCGATATCTATGCCCATCTGGGTGGCTTTGTTGGTGGTCTTGTGATGATGGCGTTAATCGTATTATCGATCAAAAGAAGACATCGCAGAGCATAGCTGCTTATCTTGAACAATGAGGAAAGTCGGAGACTGTCACAACCTGTATTCTTCTAAAAGGAAACAGGGACGGAGTTGTCCAGTAGTTGCGTTGGTATAACAGGGCTATCTTCTAACGGCTGAATTCGTGGCTGAGAGGATAGCTCTGTTTGTCTGATGACAAGATAAGTTAATTCCGCGCCGCGCACAAGATTGGCGAAGATAGTTGATGGATGGACCTTTACAATAAGAAGTATTCAAGCAGGACTAACTTATTGTCAAAGGAGAATGGAATAATATGGATGTTACTTTAACTGATGAACAATGGCAAACGTTTGAAGAGCAGGGGTATCTTAAGTTGGGCAAAGTACTTACGGAGCTTGAGCTGGCCGCGCTTTCTCAGCAGATCGATTATATTATGCTTGGCAAAGCTGGCTGCGATTACGATCGTTTGATGATGCAGCGTGAAGCCGGTGAGGGGCATGAGCAATCCAGCCAGACGCTTGGCTTTAAAGGCTCCACCTTGAACTATCGGAAGATAGAAAATCTGGAGTTCGATTCAATGTTCTTAACCTATTTGCAAAAACCGCTGTTTCGCGAAATATGCGATAAGGTGTATGGGAAGGATACGCGAATTTCCTGCTTTCGTGCTATGTTCATGAATAAACCCGCGCGTCACGGCTCGGTTCTGGCCTATCATCAGGATCGTTGGACCGATCTGGATCGTGACCCATTGGTTACGGTATGGACCGCATTGGACCCGGCAACCATAGAGAATGGGTGTGTGAAGATATTCCCCAAAACCCAGCATCGATTAATCAATCCGGAGAACCCTTCAGGCTTCATCACTTCGGATCAGGTTAGCCAGCTGGTGGAAAATGGGGAGCCTGTTCATTTGGAGCTTGAGCCCGGCGAAGCGGTACTCCTTCATAACTGGACCGTTCACGGATCTGAAGGAAATTCAAGCGAGCAATCCCGTCGTGCTTTTAGTGTATGCTATATGGATGCCAATACCGTGTCCGCTATGGGCAAGCAGTTTACCGTTGTCATGGACTGAGGTTCGTTGCGAGCTGAATAACGAAATTCATTATTTATTTTCCTTGCGGTAAGCGGCGGGTGTTTGTTTGGATATTTTCTTAAAAACTCTATAAAAATGCTGCAAGCTTTGAAAACCGCATTCCATGCCAATGTCGATGATAGATTTATCGGTTTGCAGCAGCTTTTTTTGGGCTTCGATTACCCTGCGATATTGCACATATTCGACAAACGTAAACCGGGTCACCTCACGGAATAAATGACTGATATAATATTTGCTTTTTCCAAATTGGGCGGTCAGATCATCCAACTGTATAGCTTCATCATAATGCTCGTCAATGTACTGAATAATGTCATGGACTTGATTCTCGGTGGGGTTCAACTTACGAATATTGCGCCGCAGGTCGCTTAATTTGTCGTATTCCATTAGCAGCAAAAGCAAGTGCAGCTTTATAGCCGGCTCCAGAGTGAAGTCGTCATGGCGAAATTTCAGTTTTTTACGAAGGTTCACGATATTGCGGAAAATTTCTTCCAATTTGACTCGCTGTTTGATCGTCAGACTGATTTTTTTATTTTGTTGCTGCTGGAGCTTATGAATCAACTGTCCGAGCTGAAGTGTTTGGATAAGCTCATTAATAAAGCTTTCTTTGAACTGAATCACATAACGGGTATATTCATGGTTCGGATTATAGAAGATGCGATGCAAATCGTAAGCATTGATCAGCAGCAGATCTCCATCCTGAATGCGATATTTCGTATCTTTAACAAAAATATCGATATCGGCCCGAATGAAAAAAGCGAGCTCATAAGAATCATGAAAATGCTCAAGCGGTTTGCGGCTTTCCTTTCCACTATCGGTGTAGTCAATGGAAAAGGCTTCTGTCATCATGAAGGAGCTGGGCTGATCCATAGCATCGAACCTTCCAAATTTACTTTAATAATAATAAGATAAGTTTATTACAAATCTTAGGATTATGGTATGATTTTATAGACACGTAATGAGGGTAAAAGGAGAGAATCGTACATGTATGAGCATATCGTGGCTTTTAAATTTAACAAGAATTACAAACCGGAGCACGAAAAACAGCTGTTGGAGAGTCTATTGTCCTTTAAAGGCCGGATTCCGGGGGTTGTTGAACTGACAGCGGGTGTGAATGTGACCGAAGAAACCGATAATATTCGCGGTTACACCCTGGGGCTTCGCGTCACATTTGAGGATAAGCAATCTTTGCAGCAGTACGGACCACATCCCGTGCACCAGCAATTCGTCCAATTATTGGATGGCATTATTGAAAGTGTTATTGTGATTGATTATCCAATTTCCCAATAATTGGAACAAATACAGTCACCACACATAGTTTTTCCAAAATAAAAAGTGATGATTCCACTCGGAAACCATCACTTTTTGTGTATGCCGGGATTATTGCGAGAGGAGCAGGGAAGCCCCGGCAATTCCCGGATTGGTCATTTCAAAAGGATCAAGGATCGTATTAAGGTCCTCTTCCGACAGCACGTTATACAGCAGGCACAAATCACGAACGGATTTGCCTGTTAAGATAGCTTCGCGTGCAATTCGGGCTGAAACCTCATATCCAAGATGCGGATTCAGAGCGGTCATAATGCCGACGCTTTTCTCCACATACTGCTTGCAGATCTCGATGTTGGCTTCGATGCCTTCGATACAATACGTTCTAAACACCTTCAGCGCCTGATTCATGATGCTTAAGGATTGCAGCAGGTTAAAAACAAGCACTGGTTCCATCACATTGAGCTCCAATTGTCCTGCTTCGGATGCCAGGCAAATCGTATGATCATTACCTATTACCTGGAAAGCAACCTGGTTCACAACCTCACACATGACAGGATTGACCTTGCCTGGCATGATGGAGGAGCCTGGTTGTCGGGCTGGAAGAGATATTTCACCAAGACCGGCACGAGGTCCAGATGCCATCAGACGGAGATCGTTGGCGATTTTGGACATATTGATCATGCAAATTTTGAGCGCAGCAGATACCTCTGTATAGGAATCCGTATTTTGTGTTGCATCAATTAAGTGCTCAGCTGATTGTAAGGGAAAGCCGCTTATTTCGGCCAGCAGCTCGGCGCACCTCGTAATATATCGTGGATCGGCATTCAGGCCTGTCCCCACTGCGGTTGCACCCATATTAACCTCGTACAAATGCTCCTTCGTTTGTCCAATCCGTTTAATATCCCTTCCCAGAACCTTGCTGTAAGCAGCAAATTCTTGACCGAGACGAATCGGAACCGCGTCCTGAAGATGCGTGCGTCCCATTTTGATCACACTGTCAAATTCTACGGCTTTGGTTTCAAACGTTTCTTTTAATTGCTCCATCGTGGTCAACAATTGATTAATTAAAGACAGAGCCGCGATATGGATGGCCGTGGGAAAAGCATCATTCGTGGATTGTGCCATGTTCACATGCGTATTTGGGCTTAATTTAAAATAATCACCTTTGGTTTCGCCAAGCAGCTCTAATGCGCGATTCGCAATAACCTCATTGGTGTTCATATTAATGGAGGTTCCTGCTCCGCCTTGAATGGGGTCAACTATAAATTGATCATGCCACTGTCCTGACAGGATTTCATCAGCAGCCTTAACAATGACCTCGCCAAGTCTTGCGTTCAATTGCTTCATTTCCATATTGGCAAGCGCGGCGGATTTCTTAACAATAGCCATAGCTTTAATGAGTTCTTCATGAATACGGTAACCGGTTATGGGGAAATTATCCACTGCACGTAAGGTTTGGATTCCATAATAGACATCTGCGGGTACTTCGCGTGAACCCAGGAAATCCTTCTCGATCCGAACTTGCTCTTGTGACATTGTAATAGCCTCCTGTTTGTATGAAGAAACCTACTATGAATGTAACAGTTATCATTATTTTGTGCAATGTACGGACAATCGTGGTACGTAGTTTAAAGTGATTCGTAACAAGAGTGCTGCATTCTTCCTCTGTTTCTCATATACGTACGGTTCTTTTTTTGCTAATATAAAACAAAATGTAGCACAGGAGGGGATCGACGAGAGCATGTGGAACAAAATGTTTATCAAAAAAAGCAGTGTGCAGCAAAAAGTGCTGATCTCCTTCTGTTGTCTGATTTTATTTCCACTCGGCTTATTTGGCTATGTGTCGCTCAAGATTACGAATCAGACCATCCAGGAGCAAGTGGTTGCGGCAAAATTAAAGTCACTGGGTCTCATCTCGCAAAAGCTGGATATTATGGCATCCGACCTGACGGCTATTTCCAATATTTATTTTTCCAATGAGGATTTACGCTCTGTATTGCTCAGTCCCCCGGGTGATCAAGCTTATCAGGAAAGGACAAAAAAGCAATTTTTGAACAAAATGATTGTGACCTACCGTTATGCTTACACCTGGCTGGACTATTATACGTCCATTATCGGTTTTAATGGTATTGAGCTGCATACGTTTTATGACGGTGGGAAGATCGGCATGGATGCGCTGAAGCGCGAGCCTTGGTATGACGAGGTTACGAAGCTTAACGGCGGGGTGGTTTGGGTATCGGACCCTTCGGTCAAGCTCGTTCCGACCGTCAACGAGGATCATTTCGTTTCGGCGGTGCGTCTGATCAAGGATTTTGAAAATAACACCATTATCGGGCTGATGCTGATCAACGTTGGGGAAAGCTTTTTGTATAAGCAGTATGCGGATGCGCGGCAAACCAATGAACATATGCTGCTGTTCGATAACCGCGGAACGATTGTCTCGGCAACTGAAAAATCGCAGGTCGGACAAAAGATCGAAACCGCTGGTTATTATAAACAATTTACTGGGAATGAAGGGTCCTTCAACACACGCATTAATGGAATGGAAACGCTTGTAACATATCACAAGGTAGAGAGCACAGGCTGGACGATTGTGTTCTATACACCACTGGATACACTTCTCCAAAATGTGAATAAAACCAAATGGTTAAACGTCGGACTGTTTATTGTTGTGCTTCTTGTATCTGTGCTTGTGTCCTATTTTATAGCCATTCGATTATCGATCCCGATAAGAAAATTGTTTGCCAGTATGAAGAAGGTCGAGATGGGGGACTTAAGCGAGCGATCAGACATTCAGGGCAACGACGAGATTGGCGAATTGGCCAAAAAGTTTAATCGCATGGTCACCCGAATTGAAGAGCTGAGAGACCGCGTGATCGAGGAACAGGAAATGAAGCGGCAAGCCGAGCTGCAAAACCTGCAATCGCAGATCAATACTCACTTCCTATACAATACACTCGCGTCGATACGCTCGATGCTGTTGACCCGAACCCCGGAAAAAGTGGATACGGTCATTGTGTCGCTGGTCAAGCTGTTAAAGAAGACATTATCCGCGGAGAGTGAATATATTTCAATTGCTGAAGAGATCGCTAACCTGCAAAACTACGTGAACATTCAAGAAGCACGGCAGGATGAGCTGCTGACGGTGGAGTTCGATATCGACGAGCGAATTATGCACTATAAGTCATTAAAGCTGCTGCTCCAGCCGGTCGTTGAGAATGCCATCTTTCATGGAATTGAACCGCAGCAAGGCGCTGGCCTAATTTGGGTTAAGGGATGGATGGAGGACGATCAAATATGCTTTAGTGTCACGGATAATGGTGTTGGCATCGATTCGTCCTATGAGGACGGGAACGATGACGGGGCTGGGACTGCTATGGCGCAAAAAGTGCTCTCGTCTGCAAGCGGTATGGGGCTGCGCAATGTCCAGCAGCGTATTCAGCTTCATTTTGGCGACCAATATGCGATAGAAATGTTGCGTCCGACGATGGGCGGGACCACTGTTGTTCTGCGTTGGCCAGTATTCATGAGAGTAGAGGAGTTGAACCGTTCATGAAGGTACTCATTGTTGATGATGAAGCGCAGATTCGACGATGGATTGAAACTTTGGTTCAAAGAACAGATTTGGATATTCAAGTAGTCGGTACGTGCAGCAATGGAAAAGAAGCGCTTGAGGCTTGTCGAAGCCTTCCGGTGGAAGTTGTCATCACCGATATTAAAATGCCTGTTATGGACGGAATCGAGCTGATTCGACAGCTGAAAGAGGAGTTTCCTGCGATCAGCACCTTGATCATGAGCTCCTACAGTGAATTTCATTATGCATCGGAAGCGCTCAAAGCCGGAGCGAGCAATTATATGTTGAAGGCTGAGGTGACGGTGGACGATCTTCGAGCTGCGCTCCGTAAGGTACAAGTAGAGCTTAAGGCGGAGCAGAACCGTAAGGAAGAGATATATTCTCTTAAAAGCACAGTCAATGGCAATCAATACGCGCTGCGCTCCCTCTATTTTAATGAGCTGATACGTGGTAAGCCTTCGGCTATTCAAGAATTTGAAGCCAAAATGAATGCATTTCGCCTTCAGCTTGCTAATCAGCACATGATCTTGATGACGATTAGCATCGATGATTACCGCAATGCTATACTAACCGCCAAAATTCAGGATAAAGAGCTTCTTGAATTAGCGATGATCAATATTATCGACGAGACGCTGCTGACTGAAACGGGAAGCGGCTGCAGCTTTGTTTATGAGACGAACCTGCTTGTCGCTATGATGAATTCAAATCGGTCAGGCAGCAAGTCTGCGCGCGAAGCGACTCTGCAATACGCTCATCGTATAGCTTCGCATTTGAGCGAGTTTTTGCAAATATCGATCTCGATTGGCATCAGTCTTCCGTATAGTGATATTCGTCAGCTGGGGCGACAGTTTGAGGAAGCCTGTGAAGCGCTGAATCGCAAGCAATTTTATGGGAAAAGAAGTATAGCTTGGTACAATGAAGATTCGCATCTAAGTGGTGATTCCCTTAATAAAGAACTGCCTGAAGGCTTGGAAGCCTTGTCACAGCTTCTGGATCAGGGTCAGTACAAGCAAGCCTTCTTAAACCTGAACGTTATGCTGGATAAGATGGAGCATCACAAGCTGTATACGGAGAAGGAAGTCAAAGCATTTGGTCTGGAGATCGCTTTTCTGATCCAGCAGGCTTCCCGACGATTAAGAGAGTTTACTGTACAGGCTCCCATGGTGTATGAGCCCGACCCTGTTCTCCAGGAAATCAGCGATCTCACTGCCTTCGAGCAGGTAAAGCAGTGGCTAATCGTTCGGATGAGGTATTTTACTGAGGCTGCTGAGGTACGGAGGCATCCTTATAGTGAGACCATTGGCAAGGTATGCGAGCTCATTAAGACCTCCTATGCCGAAGGAATCTCCTTGCAGCAAGCGGCAGATGCCGTACATTTGAATAAAACCTATTTAAGCGAGCTATTCAAAAAGGAAACCGGCATCAGCTTTAATGACTATGTAACGCAAATCCGCATCGAAAAAGTCAAGCAGCTGATTCGCTCCGGGGAAGCTACCATCGGTATTCTGGCTGAGCGAGTGGGCTATCCGGACGGCAGCTATTTAACAAGGGTATTTAAAAAAATTACAGGAATGACCCCGTTGGAATTTAAGCATTCAAGCTCTGCAAAGCTATAGGCGGCATCCCTCTCTTATCTAATCCAAAGATAAGGAGGGATGCTTTGTTTATGACTGAAAAATTAATGAAGCCGAAGATAGGACTAAAGTAGCCGAAGATAAGACCGAACAAGCGAACCATTTGTTTTTATAATAAAGATATCGGATAACATATTCTGGTGTCGTCACTATTTTACAAAAAAAAGGTGGGTCCAACACATGAAGGTATGGAAAACAATCATTATGGGTACAGCGTCCTTAAGCCTGGTTGCCACGATGGCGGCTTGCGGCTCGAACAGCGGTACGTCTACGGGGACGAACCAAACTCAAGGTACAGAGAAAGACAAACCGAATAATACGAAGCAGGTAGAAATTTCCTTTGCCAACTGGATTTCGGTTGAGGACGGGACTAAGGAAACCTACAATCAGCTGATTGCGGATTTTGAGAAAAAGCATCCCAACATTAAAGTGAAGTCGATCGGGATTCCTTTTGCCCAATTCAAGGATCAGGTTTTGGTCAGTTCTGCTGGTGGTAATCCACCCGATGTAACGATGTCGAATCAGAATTTCACACCTGCGTTTGATGGGGCAAAATTGGCTGAACCGCTTGAAGCGCTGCTTGGTAAAGACATAACAGGGGACATCGTGGATGGCAGCAAGGCAGGAGTGACATTTAATGGTAAAGTAGTGGCCATGCCTTGGGCACCTCACCCGAGCGCTCTATTCTGGAACAAGACGGTGTTCAAGAAAGCGGGTCTCGATCCGGAAAAACCACCTAAAACGTGGGATGAGATGATCGAGATGGCGAAGAACATCGCTGCTATCGGTCAAGACGATAAGGGCAACCCAATGTACGGTATCGGTGAAAATGGAGCTTCGGATTCGTACACGGGTAACATGCTTATGAGAATCGCCTATACGTACGGAGGCAAATTTGTTGATGACAAGGGAGCTATTGTCTACGATCAAGGTACGGCATTAAAGGATTCCCTTTCCTACATGAAAGATATGATTTCGAACAAAATTTCGCCAAAGGGTGCCATGATGAAGGATCTTCGACCGATGTTTGCTAATGGAGCGCTTGGCATGTTAGTCGATGGGGATTTTGGCCGGACCAACTTCCGATCCATGAGCGGCAAGGGCGAAGCCTTCGATAAAGAGTGGGGCGTAACGACAGTTCCCACAGGCAAGTCCGGCAAGAGCGAAACGGTATTTACCGAGCATCAGCTCGTGATCTCAGCGGGTGGCAAGAACAAGCCGGAGGCAGCAGAATTCGTGAAGTATTTGGTTTCCAAGGATGCCATGGCCATTTACCACAAGCTGAATGGAGTCATGTCCTCACGGATTTCGATAGCTTCCCTACCGGAGATGAATGAGGACGATTACGCCAAGGTGTTCAATACACAAATGAAAACAGCATCTTCATTACCGGCTGCTAACCCCAAGTTTGACAACGCGATGAAAATATCCACGGATATGATCGTACTTATTACCGAAGGCGGGAAAAGCGCGGAAGAAGCAATCTCAACCGTAATGCCCAAAATCAAAGAACTTTACAAATAATGGAGTGGTACAATATGAATTTGCGATTATCCAGGCATCAAAGAGATATAGGGTTCGCTGTCATCTTACTGCTTCCTGCCATATTGCTTTTGGGATTAACCATCGTCAGTCCGCTAGTTAAATCGGTTGCAATGAGCTTTACAGATTATTCGCTGCTCTCTCCGGACAGCACCTGGAACAACTTTGGTAACTATTCGAAGCTTCTAATGTCAGCAGATTTTTATCATTCCCTGCGAATTACACTGGTGTATGTATTCTTCACTGTCATGATTGATCTGCTGATTGGGATGACGCTGGCTGTATTGCTGAATCGCAATATCCGCTTTCGGGGATTTTTCAGAAGCATTGTAATGATCCCTTGGGCGATACCTACGATTGTGACAGCTCTCATCTTTTTATGGATCTATCAGAGCGATTATGGGGTACTGAATTATGCGCTGGTACACACAGGTTTGATGGATGCTAATGTGAATTGGCTGCAAAGTGTAGATTTTGCGCTTCCGGCTATTATTGTTGTAGCTGTGTTTCGCCAAACACCTCTCGTTGCAGTCATGATTTTGGCTGGCTTGCAAAACATATCGTCCAGTCTGTATGAAGCCGCCAAAATCGATGGAGCCAGCGGCTGGAAGCTTTTTACGAGTATTACCCTTCCGCTGCTGAAGCCTGTTATTTCCAGTGTGACGCTTATCATGATCGTTAATAATTTTCAAATGTTTACGTTATTTTTTACACTTACGAACGGCGGCCCTGCGGGAGCTACATCAACTTTGGCTATTCTTACCTACGAGACCGCTTTTTCCAAGTATGAGATGGGCAAGGGCTCTGCGATTGGGGTTATATGGCTGGTGCTGTTGTTTAGCTTCTCGCTGATCTTCACACGCATCATGAATCGGGATGACAACTAGGAGGGATCAAGAATGAGTAAAAGTGTTATGGCTGTAAACAAGGCAGCAGCTGCAATCAGCAGCAATCCATCACGCGGAAAAGAAGGGCTCACCTACGTATTACTGGGCTTGATCCTGATTTTCCTGTTGTTCCCGGTATATTGGATATTGGTCACATCCCTGCATGCTAATAGTGAATTGATGCAATTGCCCCCTAAATGGTTTCCGACGAATATAACCTTAGATAGTTATGTAAAAACGATTCAATCATCGGTATTTCTAACCTTTTATCGAAACACGGTTATTGTTGCCTCAGGAGCGACTGTGTTGTGCATCATTGTTTCTATTTTTGCCGGGTACGCCTTATCCCGCTTTCGTTTTCGAGGCAGCAATCTGCTCACACTGTTATTTTTATCTGCTCAAATGTTTCCAACCGTTACGCTGGTAATCGGCTTGTATTCTCAATATCAATCCTTACATTTGCTCAATACGTTGTATGTGCTGATTCTCGCTTCCACGATGACGGCGCTGCCCTTCAGCATTATGCTCATGAGGACTTTTTTTAACAGTATCTCCAAGGAGCTGGAGGAAGCTGCCGAGATTGATGGTGCAACTCGGTTCAAAACATTGTTTACGATCATCGTTCCACTATCCAAGCCAGGTATTATGGCCATCGCGATCTACACCTTTTTGATTGCATGGGATGACTTTTTGTTCGGATTGACCTTGGTGAGTGATATTGACAAAAGAACGTTAAGCCCGGGGTTGTCTTTAACCTTTCTTGGCGAATATTCGGCTAACTGGTCCGGGGCTACGGCTGCAGCGGCCACAGCGACGATTCCACTGCTTATCGCTTTTATGTTTCTCCAACGGTATATGGTAGAAGGCTTGACAGCAGGCGGAGTGAAGGAATAAACAAGCAAGCAGAGGCACAGCACTGCATAAGAATTGGAGGGACCTATGGAACAACAAGCAAAAAATCGTCCGAATGTTATCGTATTTTTTACTGATCAACAGCGCTGGGACACCTCCGGGCTGCATGGCAATCCGATGGGACTAATGCCCAATTTTGACAGAATGGCGCTAAAGGGCACGCATTTGACCCATTCATTTACATGCCAGCCCGTGTGTGGTCCCGCGCGCTCTTGCTTGCAAACGGGGAAGTACGCCACAACAACAGGCTGCTTCGTCAATGGCATTCCGTTACCGGAGGATTCGAGGACGATGGCGCATTATTTTCGCGAGGCCGGTTATCGAACGGGGTATATTGGCAAATGGCATCTGGCTCATGAAGAGCCGGTACCTGAGACGAAACGAGGCGGTTATGAGGACTGGCTGGCTGCGGACGTGCTGGAATTCAGTTCGGATGCTTATAACACAGTCTTGTATAACAATGACAACGAAGCCGTGAAGCTGCCTGGCTATCGGGTAGATGCGATGACGGATGCGGCTATTCGGTATATCGACAGCAATCAAAAAGACCCTTTTTATATGTTCATATCGTATCTGGAACCGCATCATCAAAATCATTTGGACGATTATCCCGCTCCTGACGGATACCGCGAAACGTACACGGGTGGTTGGGTTCCTCCTGATTTGGCTGCACTTGGTGGAACTACCCATCAGCATCTTGGCGGCTATTATGGCATGGTCAAGCGGTTGGATGAGGCTTTGGGAAGAATATTGGACGCGCTCAAATCGCTGAATCTGGATGAAAATACGATTATATTGTTCACCTCAGACCACGGCAACCACTTTAAAACCAGAAATGGCGAGTATAAGCGAAGCGGACATGATGCATCGATTAGAGTTCCCTCAGCGATATGGGGACCTGGCTTTTTCGGAGGCCGACAATTGCAGCAGCTCGTTTCTCTGATCGATTTGCCGCCAACCTTGCTGGATGCGGCAGGGATACAGGTACCCGAGCAGATGCAGGGGAACTCTCTAATGCCTTTGCTGCGCGGAGAATCAGCTGCATGGCCGGAAGAAGTGTATGTACAGATTAGCGAATCGGAAGTTGGCCGAGCGGTACGTACAAAAAGATGGAAGTATGGAGTAACAGCTCCACATCAAAATGCAGATAAGGACCCAGGGTCCGAACGTTATGTTGAGTCATACTTGTATGATCTGCAGTGTGATCCCTATGAGCTAACGAACTTAATCGGACTGGAATCCCACCGCGAAGCAGCGGATGTGATGATGGCCAGATTATGCAGACGGATGCAAGAAACAGGAGAGACTGTCCCTGAGATTGACAGGGCAACAGCCATACCTGCTGGACAGCGCAGGGTATCGGCGCTCGAAGCGAGATCATGATGTAAAGTTTATAAGCACGAATCGATCATGATTATGGACTGATGTTCATTCCATCCTCATATAAAGAGCTGAAGACGCGAAGCTTGACCTTTACGGGTTCAATCTTGCGTCTTTTTTGCTTAAAGTGCACCTTGTGACAATCCAAGCAGAATTATCTATTTGGAAGGTCCACGATATTGACTTGCCCCATCATTCCAAGTATCATTTGATAATGATTGTCGTTATCATATATAAAGGGGAGAACTTCATTGTTTTTTACAAATTTACAACGCTTCAAGAAACCATCAACATTATTGGTAGCCAGTCTGCTAAGCGCCGCGCTCGTATTATCCGGCTGCGGCCAGACGACTCCGACGGCTAGCAAGGAAGGTTCAACTGGTGGAGCCGCACAGCCTGCGACACCGGCACCAGCACCTAAGCCTGCTGAATCGTACACCGTCAAGCATGCGATGGGCGAAACCAAGATTACGGGCAACCCAACGAGGATCGTCGTTCTGACGAATGAAGGAACCGAAGTGCTGCTTTCTTTAGGCATTAAGCCTGTTGGCGCTGTCAAATCATGGTCGGGAACTCCTTTCTATGATCATATTAAGAAGGATTTAGAGGGTGTAACTGTTGTTGGTGACGAGAACCAGCCGAACCTGGAAGTGATCGCAACCTTGAAGCCGGATCTGATTATCGGTAACAAGCTTCGTCAGGAGAAGGTGTACGCTCAGCTGTCTGCCATTGCTCCTACTATATATTCCGAGAAAATTAATGCGGACTGGCAGAAAAATTTTAAATTATATGCTGAAGCCTTGAATAAGAAGGATCAGGGCGATCAATTGCTTAGCAAGCTGGACCAACGTATTGCAGACTTCAAGACCAAAGCAGGCGACAGCTTGAAGATGAAAGTGTCTCTGGTCCGTTTTATTCCGGGCAAGACACGGATTTACTTTAATGATACGTTCGCCGGGTTCATGATGCAGAAGATTGGATTCCAACGTCCGGCTGTGCAGAATCAGGATAAATTCGCCGATGATATCAACAAGGAACGGATTCCGGACATGGAAGGCGATATTTTGTTCTATTACACTTGGGATAATGATAAGAAGGAAGCCAGCTCGGTTGAACAGGAATGGACGAACGATCCGTTATGGAAAAATCTGGATGTTGTCAAAAAAGGCAACGTGTTTAAAGTAAACGACGATATTTGGAATTCATCCGGCAGTATCATTTCGGCTAATGCGATGTTATCGGATTTAGAGAAGTTCGTCTTGAAGAAATAGTGAGAATAGTGTTGAAGAACTAGAAGAAGAGCTTAATGAAGATCTTGGATTAAAGGGAAGGCCTTGTGCCTTCCTTTTTTTGTTTAATATAACGCAAACAGCATTTCAACTTTAAGGGGCAGAACACGTCCTTTACAATCTACTCAAGGAAAAGATTCTATTTCAATGATGATCATAGACAATGTAAGATTAAGAAGGAATTTGTAAAAAAATGTAGAAATGGTATTAGACAATATTTGAATAAGAAGAACATATAAAATTTTGGAGTCCTGAATCCTATGCTATATCCAATAAAAGCTTGTGTTATATCTCACTTAGGTTATCAACGAAAAAATCAAGAAGATAACTTTCTACTTAACGATGGACAGCATATATCAAAAGATGAGCAAAAAATGTTTTCTGAGGATAAACAATATTTCATCAGAAAAGTTTTATCCGACAAAACGGATAGAGCTATATTTGCAGTTAGTGATGGTATGGGGGGACATGATGCTGGTGAAGTTGCCAGTTTTCTTGCAATGACGCATTTATGCAGAGAAAAAGAGCAGTTGTTGAGCGTTAGTAGGATTGAAGATGCTATAGAACGTTTTCATATCTGTGTGAGCAGCATGAACCAAGAAATATGTTACGAGGCTAGGAGAGATATCTCTTTAAATGGAATGGGAACGACATTAACTTCTGTGGTTTTTGTTCAAGGAAAAGCTGTAGGTATGAATGTTGGTGACAGTCGAATATACAAGTACAATGGCGATAAGCTGTTACAGATCTCAAAAGACCATACAGTAGGACAAAGACTAAAGGAATACAATTTGATACCATTCCAAGAAATTGAACATCTGGAAACAAGAAAAGCACTGACTCGTTATTTAGGAATAAAAGAACAGGAAGTCAAATTAAAGTGCTCGACAACAGATATATTTACTACTCAAGGTAGAGAATGGTTTTTACTTTGCAGTGATGGATTAAGCGATGTTGTAACAGAGTCCATGCTGGAAAAGGTTATGAGCACTTTTTATGAAGAAGAGAACGTCGAAGAAGCTGTACATATGCTAGTAAAAATGGCTCTCGATGGAGTAGATGGAGTCTCCGGAGGAAACGACAATATAACAGCGATGATCATTGAAATACAAGGGCCATCGTTAAAAGGCGAGGAGAATTTGTAATGAATCATTCAAGAGATTTAATAGGTAAAACCATTTTAGGGTATCGTGTTATCGAACAAATAGGATCAGGCGGCTTTGGTACTGTATATAAAGTATCCAAAACAAACGAAAGCGGTGAGTATACTTATGCATTAAAGCATATTACCCTTCCGACAGAAACACAGTACAATTACGTTTTAAGTTCAATGGGTGGAGATTATGAAAAGGCAGATCACTACTTTAAAAATGTGCTCAGCGACATCGTCTATGAAATTAATATTTTAAGCTCATTGTCAGAGAAAAACAGCAATAATGTTGTTACTTATTATGATAACGAAATAGTCAAGCAGGACAATCCGATAAGATATGATATTTATATTCGAATGGAGTATCTGACTCCACTGGCTACTTATGTAAGGAATAATGAAATGAGAGTCAATGATATCATTGATTTAGGTATTGATATTCTTTCTGCGCTTGATCTGTGTCATTCCAATCATATTATTCATAGGGATATTAAGGATGATAACATCTTTGTAAACAAAGATGGGAAATGTAAGCTTGGTGATTTTGGAATTGCAAAGGTTTTAAAAGATACATCCAAAGCAGCCTCAATGAAAGGGACACCTGCTTTTATCGCCCCGGAAGTTTTTTTGGGACAAGAAAAGTACAGCAATGTGGTGGATTTATATTCCCTTGGTATTGTTTTGTATAAAATCATGAATGATTCAAGACTTCCGTTTCTACCGGCATATCCAAAAGATTATGAGATGGACGATGTGGATCATGCAATTGGAAGACGTTTGGCTGGAGAAATTCCAGATTTACCTACAAATGCTCGTAATGAGTTTGGAGAAATACTTGTAAAAGCAATCTCATCAAAAGAGCAAAGATACCAACACGCAAAAGATTTTGCCGATGCATTAAAGGATATGAAAAACCATTTGTCAAATGATTACCTTGAACGAGTGATTAATAAAAATATGGTTGAGGCTGCATCAAACCGCAAAACAATGAGTTCAACAATGGGTGGCTTGTCAGATCGAACGGTTGGTGTCGATTTTGCAAGAGATGCGAGAGAGTTCTCACATACCTTGAAAATATCACCGGATGAGCTAGAAGGTGTTGTTAATAAGTACGTTACTGAGAAAAGATATCAAAACAACACAATAAATGAGCAAACAATGAAGCAACCCGACACGATACTTAACAGTGAGAGTCAAAACAAAGTTATAATTGAGCAGCAGCCACCCACCAATAGAACGTATAATAACCTGTTATCCGTTACGGATGCTTCAAAACCTGAGTTCAATGGCATAAGGGATATACTGGCTGAAGAGGTAAGTGTTCCAACTGAAGCATTGCGTCAGGCTTCTCGTAATCATAATAATTCGGTTGTAGGACTTACTTCAAAAAACATTATTATTGGCGGCTTATATCCTGGGGCGGGTTCCACTTTCGTAGCGATGTGTCTGGCGAGGGCATTGAATTATTTATCTATTGAAAATGCTTTTGTGGAGAGTCCTATTAATGTACCGGAGCTCTATCATTTACTCTATGGTGACAAGAATGCACCACAGCCTGTAAAGGATCCGTTTAATAGGGATGCCTTTATTTCGTATCGCTTTGTTACGGATGAAATTATCGAAGACTATGCAGTGACTAATAATTCACTCAAATGGACAGACGGAAGCACGATTTGGTACCCTGTCAACCCAAAAGGCCTTGAAAAGGAATGGACTTATCACCACGGCCTGAGACTGCTGCAATTCGTAAAATCGCCTATTACTATCTTTGATGTTTCTAATCATTGGAATCACGAATATGTACGCAATGCTTGCAATGATGCCAACGAGATTATTTTTGTCTGTGATACGATGCCATCTAAATATGCAAGAAGAGATACAGCAGACAATATTCAATTGTTAAATGAATGGAGACGTAAAGGAAAGTCTGTCCATGTAGTAGGTAATCGAGATGTACCGTCTTCATCAGAAGGTAAAATAGAATGGCTTGAATCGATGCCTCTGGCACCTACGTTTCTTGTTCCGAATATTCCTCACGTACAGGTTATAGAAGCACAATGGAACAGTGGAATTGTCCAGGATGACGCGTCTATTAAGGAAATTCTTTTATCAGCTTGTCTGCCATTTTTGAAAGTTATATTGCCGGAAACAATGCCCATAGGTGCTCCAGTGGCCAAAAAGGGTGGATTCTTATCCAGATTATTTAGTTAATCCTAATAAGATAGGTGACTTTGAATGCTGTATCAATTTGAATTGAACTTGCTAAGGTCTGCTATTGCTAAACAAGATCCTGTTGAAGTCATGGAACTCTTAGATCATATTAATAAAGGGAATATATTAAATAAACTCATGGGAAGGACATGTCTCCATAGTATAGCTATGATGGGTGAAATAGATATCTACGATCAATTGGTTTCTTTAAATGTAGAAGCAGATATTCCGGACCATCAGGGCGAAACGCCTTCACAATTGATCCAAAGATGGAAGTCTCCTCAACTTCCCCTTGGGGCATATTTAACAACGTTTACAGGGGAGGATAGAATACCCATATCATCTTCTCCTTTTGTTTATGGAAGGGAGAAGGAGTCCGTCAGCTATCATGATCCGGCTAACCATATATCTGCTCGTCATATGCAAATAGAACATGTGAATGGTTCCTATTACATATGTGATTTAGGCTCGTTGAACGGAACCTTCCTGAATGGTCGTAAATTAGAAAACAATAAACAAGAGAGGCTTAAGGAAGATGACCATATCAGGGTACATAATACACAATACCTATTTAAGTATTCCGATAGCCTACCACTATCTGTATATTTGATAGCTGTAGATGAAATGGGACCAAGTACAAAACAACGGATCAAGATTAACAAGTTTCCATTTGAATACGGACGTGATGCAGAAAAAGTAAGCTATGTGGTCTTGAGCCCGCACATTTCACGTCGTCACATGTCAATCCAGTCTAGGTTTGGCCAATACTTTATTAGCGATTTGGGTTCATCTAACGGTACATATGTGAATGGTAAAAGACTATTAGAGCAAGAGGAGTTTCAATTAAAACATGGTGATCTTATTAAGATATATCAGCACAGCTATTTATTTTCTGTAAAATGAAAGAACCCCCCTCGATCATTTAAACGAGGGGGGGCTGAATGGTGAGATCGACTATCTTAAGCCTTATTATTGAAACTTTTAATAGTCGGTGTTTGACAAGGTTTGATATATTTCCTGTACATTACTGACGTGCGTATTAAAGTCCACAATTTGCTGATTTAATTTATTCAAAGCACTATTATAACTATCTTTGTACGCTCTCTGTAGTTCGCGAACTTTTGCATCGTCCCAACTATTTGTAATATCTTCTATCCATCGACCAACATCTCTTTGAAAGGTAGTTATTTCTTCTTTCAATTGTTTTAAGGAATTTTTTGTTTGGTCAAGTTGTTGAGGAGTAATTGTTGTTGTCGCGCCCATGAATTTCAGCCCCTTCAGTATGAATTCAATATAGTTAAATTATTATTTTTGAGAGCTTTGTTTAATTTTGGTAAATGCAGTCTCATATGCAGCTGCCCGTGATTCCATATACGTTTGTAGTGAAACAAGATTTTCACGAAAGGATTTAATTTGATTTTTTTGTAAGTCCTGCACAGTATTGCAAAAAGCTGTGCAGTTTGTATCAACCCAAGCAGAATTAAGCTGATTGGTCATAGCAGTTAATTTGCTATTCATATCATCAATTGTAGTTTCAAAAATTTTAACCTTTTTGGCATGTGTTCGTAATGCATCCGTGCTTATCATCACTTTGCTCATTAGAATCCCTCCCAGTTTTAAATACATCATAGTGAAATGTTCAAAAATTGTCAATAACTACCTTGAAAATAATGTCATATTATAGCATAATGTATGAAAAAAGACCCATGCCGTTTGGAGTGAGATTAGTGAGCTGGTTGAATAATGAGTATACGTCCAAAGAACTATTTTCCATGTACTTCTCATTTCGGGAACAATCCGAGCAGCTGAAGGAAATTCCATTTCATAGCTGGAGAGTGGACAAAGGGACTGTTATTGATCCTAAGCAAGACAAAACCCTTTTGTTTCTACGTAAAGCCAAAGCCATTCGTCATGTTGAGGAAACGGACAATTGGGAGGCAGATCCTTCATTTTTTCAATTTATTAATACTGCTGATAGCTATAATTTCTGGACTCTGACGTTTGATTCAACGTCTCCTGATCAATGTCTGCATTCTTATTCAACTGTAGAACCTGCTATAGGCTCACATCTGACCATAAGAGAAATAAACAAAGGAAATGAATATAAATATCGGGTACTAGGGACTACGAATTATCAGTTGTATAGATCGATGTTCGAGCGGATCTATGACTCACCAATTACTTGGAATTCCGTTGGCTCTGAATGGTACCCCAATAACTCAGAGTTTTGGAAAGCCTGGCTTCATGCGTATCCAGAAACATTTCAGTGGGTGTCCCATGTCTACCCCAAACAGAAGTTGATGGGTTTAACAGGCAATCATCAGAATCCGGGTTTGTTGTCCCAAATTCAAAATTCGGATTCTTGGATTGCACAGTTTGAGATATTTTCCCCCTTTTCGGGTGGAGAAAATCGAATAGTAAAGTGGAAAGTTGCGATAAAATCGAATGATCAGGTGAACGGGTACTTTGGAAGCGATCAGGAATAGCTAGTAGGAGGAATATGAAATGGCGACCTCAAGTGAAGTATACGATGCGGCGAACCAGCTTGATAGAATTGCTAGCCGTCTACAGCAGGAAGCAGATGCATTCAATCGTAAAAGAAGCTCAATTGTAAGTGCGGTCAAAGATTTAGGGGATATGTCTGTTGATAATGATTGGTCCAAAGCCTACAGTTCAATGCGTTCTTTAGTCAGTGAATTAAACAACGCAGTACAAAACGCACGTAGATATGGAGATCAATTACTGTCACAGGAGCAAGCACAGCGTAGACAGCGAGCATAACAAAGAAAGCGAAGGCTGGATTGATTATAAAAATTTGAGGTGGTATGGTTGGCTAAGCGTAAGCAGCAGCAGTTGGTTCGGATAACTTGGCCGAGCATAGATAAAAAATTACCTGAACGTAAGACAATTCGGTTGGACACACCACCTTCTCCATTCTCTAAGGATCAATCACAAGTAGTAACTACATTATTGAGCATGCTAATGACTACCATCGGACCGATTATCTTGGTTATGACGATGATGACGCGCACGGATAATGGGACAGTCGGTTCAAGAATGGTGATGATCTTTGGCTCAATTGTAACTACATTCCTAATGCTGATAGTTGCAATGGTGTCTTTGAACTCGCAACGAAAACAAACGAAAAAGCAAAAGCAGCAGGTAGAAAAACAATATGTCTCATATCGCAGTCGTCTAAGTAACTGGTATAAAGAGCTTTATCAGGCACGAGAGACTCAAATGCAGGCGTTGCAAACCTGGCATCCTTCGTTGCCTGAACTATTTCATGAGCTTGAGGAGCTAATGCACAAAAAAACAGACGAATCATTGTCGACTCGTCTCTGGTGGATTGGCAAGGAAAGTGACCATTATATGAATACATCTTTAGGCAAGGGGCCGGTCCCTCTATGGGTCCAAGCTGAACTGGATAATCGTGATGCACACGAGGCAGATGCCGAACTGCTGCAGCAAGCAGTAGGCTTGAATGAAATGTTTACGACTGGACAAGGTTTTCCCTATGTTGTCAATTTGGCAGAATATACTTTTATAGCCGGGTGCGGGAGTAGCTCTGAATTTCGTTTAGCATGGATTCGGGCTTTTGTTACGCGTCTGTGTTTGACTCATCGCTATGATAATTTACGATTGTTTATTTTGACAAGTGGTGCATTTGAACGTACGGAAACACCAGACGAAGAAGTGGATGAAGGTGATTCCCAGGCATGGTATTACCACCTGCCTCATGTTATGGGCAGTGCGGGTATATACAGTAAACAGCAAATCGATAGTTTTATCGAGGAGAACGAAGAGTTGTTCAGATCCTCAGTCGAAGAGCGTGGTTACTATGCATTGATTGTCATTGATGATTGGTCTTCTTTTGAAGAAGAGCCCTTAGCCAAAAGATTACTGCATATGAGTCGTGAGCAAGGGGTTATAACAATGATAGAAGTAAATACAATAATGGATATTCCTAAAGGGGAAGAAGTTCTTGCATTGGAGCTTCATGCCAATACCTCAGGTGCCAATGTATATAGGAATGGGGAAAAAATCGTCGAATTAAGCGGAATGCAGGATGAACTGGAACTAACACGTTTTATTCAAAATCCGGAGCAAGGTCTGCAGCAGTACGCTGTATTCATGTCAAATATTTATTATCCGAATGCCCCGCAAAGCAATTTAAAACAAGCGATTATCCCTGATTCCATATTATTTGATGATTTGTTCACAGACAGTGAAGACGGGCTTGATGAAGGGATGAACAAAAACCCGTTCCTTCGTGCCAAGGAGATCAAACGCATTTGGGACAATCAGGATATCTCTTCTGCATTAGCAAATCCTATCAAGACGATTGTTGGCCGTGGTTGGGAAGGTAAGAACCTCCATATTGATCTTTATAAGCGAAATCATGGTTTTATCGGGGGAACAACAGGTTCGGGTAAAAGTGTATTTTTACAAGCCTATCTACTTTCTTTAGCAGTATCTTACAGTCCGGAAAACGTTGCTTTCGTTCTTATTGACGGTAAAGGCGGTGGCATGGCTGAACCATTAAAGCATTTACCCCATGTCCTTGGTACAGCCGATAGTGGAGAATTATTTATCGTTCAACGAGCTTTAACAGCTATTGAAGCCGAATTTCGAAAACGGGATGAGGCATTTAAAGAAGTGGGACAGTTTGAATGGAAAGACTATATGAGGGATTATTACAAGGAAAAGAAAGCGTACCTCAAGGATTCTTCAATCAAGGTTCGCCCAAATTTACCGCTGTTGCTTGTTGTTTTTGACGAATTGGGCCAATTAATTAAGTTTAGCTCTAAGAAATACAGCGATATTGTTGACAACTTATTACTTACCTTGGAGCGCCTGGCCGGACAGGGCCGATCTTATGGAATACGCTTATTATTCAGTGGTCATAGTCCAAGTGAAGCACAACGTGTAGCGCATAATCTTGACTACATGATTGCGCTGAAGGTCGAGGACCGTGACTCAAGCAAAGCCATGATTGGTGATGAACGAGCCATTCGCATCCGTTCCAAGGGACGCGGATATGTTCGTTTGGGAGAAGAGGTGCTTGAGTTTCAGGGTGCTTACGCAAAGCCGGAGCGTGTAAAGGCTATCACGAAAGAACTACAGTATCTGTCTCGGGATTTTACTTTATCCCCCATTGTGTTGGAACCTCTACCACAAGTTTTAAATCTGGAAGAATTGATTACATATGAAGGCTCTCAGCAGGAGCAGGATGATATTGGTTTCCGATTGCCGATGGGATTGATTGATTTACCGGAGCAGCAGAAGCAGCTGAAGTGGGTCTACGATTTGGCTGGGGAGGGTAATCTTGCTTTTACTGGACCTATGAAATCTGGTAAAACCATGGGACTCCATACTGTCATTATGCAAACGATTCAGCAATTTACACCTCAGGATGCCAATGTATGGTTAGTTGATTGGGATAGCTATTCGCTGAAAAAATGGAAATCCTTACCCCATATTGTTGAATATGTGGATGATAGAGACAATGGAATAAAGAGACTGAAAGATGTTATTCAGTTTTTGGCAGCAAAAATGGAAGAACGCAAAGACTTCAGTGCTGGATTCGATGGGGCGGGATGGCACGAGTTCCGAGCCAAATCTGAGATGTCGCATACACATGACAATTATGATTTATCTTACCATGTCCTGGTTATTGATGGTTATGTTCGTGTTACTGATTATCTGGAACAAAAATCAATGGATGATAACCAGCTATTGATGTCACTACTCAGTGACGCATCGCGTTATGGAATTTATATTATCGCATCGATTAATAATACGAGCATTGCATCACGCTCACGGGGAAGACGAGGATTCAATCACATTATTCCTCTTGCATCCACCGAGCTTTGTTTCGACTTCTATGGGCGGGAAGGACTTAGAATGACTGAAGAAGTACCAGGGCGAACTGTCGTGCGTCTGGACTGGAAGTCAGGAAAAACCATAAAGAAAATCTGTTGCGAGGTACAGTTGGTGATGCCGTTCCTCTCCATATTGGAGGATCAAAGGCCAGAAGATGCCATGGTTAACTCAATTGAGGATTTGAATCAACAATTACAGCTTACAGAAAGGAACCTGATAGTTTCCAGCGAATGGATCTCTCGGCTTCAGGAGGATAAGAGTAAGCAGGAAGTACACGTAAGTCATCAAGCAGATCTTCATGTTGCATCACAGTCTTTAACACTTACTATGAATTCAGCAGAAACTATTGCAATTAGAAACTATTTGCAAAAGAGAAATATAGACTTAAAGAATATTCCTGAAACTGAACTGGAAATAGAGCAGTTGTCTAACTGGACACATAAACGTGAACACATACGTTATCCAATTCTATTGTACCGTTCTCCGCAGGACACAGACCGTGAATCACATGCTGCAGCATTGGGTCTAATTTTGAACCAATTAGCTGAGAAGGACCCGTTCATAGATGGAATTATTCCATTAATTGATAGTAAAGAACAAGCAGATGTGATTGAGCTTATGGCAATCTGTCTTGAACCTCGTGCTCAAGAGATGCTAGTCCCGAACAGCTTGGATCAGCAAATTGAACTTTTGATGGCAAGTCAACAGACTAAGGACAAGCAGTATTTATTTATTTCTTTTGGTACATCATTATGGAATCAGTATCCCGAGGAAATTTTAAGATTGGAAGAGTTTCACAAAGAGCGTAAAAGTGAAAACAATGAAATGGCAAATCTTCATGAATGGCTGGGAATGGCTAATATCGTACCAAACCTTAATCATAAGGTATTTTGGAAGCAATACGAGGGCGATCTGTTACTTCTAACCTTAAATGTAATTATTGAATACATGTATTTTCTGGAAGACATTTATCACGAAGAAGATGCGATCCAAATAGCTGTTGAGTACATTTCGTTGCAGGAAAACCGAGGTGAGGATGAGAATTTTTCAGTTAGTTTACTGATACGTCAGGAGCAGCAAGATGATGGAACTTTTATTTTGAGTAAACGAATATGGACTCAGATCGATAAAGGTGATTGATAGAGATGACGAAACTTACGGTAGATTTGGAAAATCTAAAACCATTAATCGATCAAGCTAAAGAAACTCAAAGGAATAGAGCAGATTTACAGTGGGAGCAGGGGGTATCTAAGGATAGCGAATACCCAATTCGGTCAGGATGCAACACAATTAGAAACAGCTTATAAACGTTCGATCGATCAATTGGGAGGTATCGTCAGTGTATTACAGACGACTTATAACGCGATCCGCGAGCTCCAATCGGATGAAGGTTCCAGAAGTACAGGAACGGGGAATCCATGGAGCCGGTGGCTTACGGGACAGTCAGGGTATGGAGATCCCGTTATTCCCTATGTGAGTTCGACACGTCAGGTGGTAGAAGGTGTCTGGAACTGGTTTCGTGTACCGCCCCCAGTGAGCCAAATGATGGAACAAATGAAAAACAACGCGGTGCTTGCGAGCGGAACGAAGAGCATCCAGGAGCTTGTGGATACGAATGCCTTCGGGATTCGATTGAGAGGTCAATTCGAAGCCTACAATCAGGAACTGTTTGGTTGGATGCAGGATTTGGGCAGAGCTTACAGCAAAGGTGGGCAAAACGAGGTTGCTAAACGTGTAGAGCAAATCAAAGAGATTGCGATGCAAGCCTATGAGAGCCTTGCTCCTTACACGGAGTATGTGAGATACTTCAATGAAAGCAGCAGCCAGGAGGACGAGTATGCTCAGACAAAAAATGAAGATCCAGGTGGACATCATGTCCTAGGAGCATTACAATCATTTGCAAGTGGTGCCTGGAATGCAGGAGCATCCGCGATCAGTAATGGGATCTATCATGATACTACCAATAAAGGTGATAGTAACCTGGCATATACAGCGGGCGAAATTGCAGGAGGCCTTGCAGCGGCCGGCATTGGAGTGATCGAGACCATAGAGGGAATTACCGTTGCAAGTGCGGGAATCATCGCTAGTCCTGAAACTGCGGGGGTCGCGGCTGTCATCATCGCCCCCTCTTTGGCTGTTGCAGCCTTGGGTGTAACAACGATCGGCAATGGAGTGAGCAAGATCGCAGATGGCGTCCATAATTTTTCATCTGAGGGGACGGGAGAAGTTGGTAAGTATGATACAAAGATTAAGTGGGGCATCAATGACATTAATGCACGACCATACGGTAAAGGATTCTTTGGAGAAAGAATACCTCAAAGTAATCCAAGAGTTGATGGCTACGAGTTGAAGATAAATCCTAATAACGAAAGTTATTACTTACCGCATCCTAATGGGGGCTATGTTCAGTTTGAAAACCTTGCAGGTAACGTTCTGCAAGATGGCAAGCTTATTATTAAGCCGAAATCGTTTTATCATGTAGATGATCTACCGCAATTCGCCAAAGATAAGGTATTGCAGGAGGCATTAAGACAGCAAGAGTCAGCATTAGCCGCAGGTTATAAGGTAGAATGGTTGGTTTCTGATGCGGAGGCTGTGAAGCAATTGACAAATCTATTTAAAACTAAGAATATCGATATTATTGTAAAATACTTCCCTGAGTAAAGGTTAGGTGTTGTATATGAAAATTTTAAAAGAAGACGAAGTAAGACAGTTTATTTCTGATGAAAAGCTGAGACAGTATTACAATGAAAATATTGAAGATGCCCACTTGAATGAGTTGTTATCACGCTATTCTTTTTTTAAGAAAAATGCTAACTTAATACCTTTGGACAAACCGAGTATTTATTATAGTATTTATTTTTGGTTCGTACAGTTTAAAGAACGCTATTTTGAATTACATGGGCATGACGAAGGAATCGAGCAAGAAGGTTTTAAATTATTAGAAGAGATAGATATTGAGCTTGAAGATGGAGTAGACTGGGCTGTAATTGAAAAAATAGAAAATAAGTCTATTTAACTGTTGAGAATGCACATGAACAATGCCAGTAATGATGGCGGCAACTTAAAAGGGCTACCCAGTGCCGAATGAACTCATCATTCAACCAAGAACACATATAACCCATGTAATACTCGTATGAAGATTTCTCCATTTCGGTTGTACGCACATCAAACGCTTTAATTTTATAACCTAAATAACGCTATTCCGTTACATTGAACAGGTCGATTATGGTCAGATACCACCATGATTGACCTGTTTTTTGTTATGTTCGCTTTCTCACAGTTTTTTGAAATCTATCGCAACTGTAGAATACGCCGCCCCGATAGAGAGGATGAGAAGCTAAACAATCGCATCTTTTAGTGTGTGTAGCACGACAATTAATAGTAGGGCGGCTAAATTGAAAACATTTTTGATTTTATCAGCAACAGAATGGCAAGCTATAGCGATTGTTACTGTGAAAGAAATAACTCTGGTGACGACCAGTTGACATACGGGCTAGTTGTTTTCCTATTACCAAAAAAACTTTCAGAGAGGACGTAGTTCTAATGCCAAAGAGTATTCAAGAGAGATTGATTAAATGGGCGGTGGATATGGAGTGGCATAACTTTCATGGTCATTTCCAACGAAATCAATACTATATCCCATATCCCCATATGCTTCGAAAATGCTACGGCTTGAGCATGAATGAGCGGAGTGTATTGCTTGACATTATCAGTCATTTAGGAGAAAACGATGAAGCTTTTCCTTCTCAAGAAACAATAGCTTGTAATTTAGGTCTTAGTGAGTCCACTGTAAAATCGGCTATTAACGCCCTTGTGAAGAAAAGATTCATCAAAACTGTACGCAGGAGAGGTCACGTAAATCGTTATAGGATTGATGCACTGGAAGATAATCCGTATGTCGGAATGTCTGAAACCATTCATTACTTCTTGAGGCTGTATCAGCCCAAATACATTAAGAGGTCTGCTATCCAATCGGTTATATCTGCTGTGGTCAACAGCGATTCATATGCTAAGTATGCAAATAAACTATATGAAGTGTATCGTTCACCATATACAGACCAATCGTATCCCGATCTCGTACTAGACACTCAATTGGAGTTGATGATGGAAATCAGAAATAAGCTTAGGGATGAGAAAGGGTTGCTAGTGTCAGTACCGATATTTGCGGATTTCCAGAAGCATTTCAATCTATACCTTGAGCGTATTGGATTTGATGATGGGGATGAATGCGATTGGGATAACTACCTTGCATCTGAAGAAGAACAGAACGATGGCACTGACGAAGATGAGCTTATTCAACAACAATAATCATGGTTCTCGAAGGTGAAAATAAACTATGGGATAGTCGTCTTATGTGTTCGGAGTAGCCAAGCATCATCTCCAAGGAAGTTATGAATTGCCTCAGAATAATAAGAACTTAAAAAGAAGCAAGTAAAGAAGATAAAGAGAAGAAATACTGGCAGACACGCCGTTGGCGGTCTGCGGTTTCGGGGGAGATTCTTGTTTTGGATGGTTAGAAAAGAGAGGGGCGGTAAACTAAGCTTTTACTCATCCAATTGAAAAGACTTCTGCCGTCCCTTTGCTTTGCCCCGTTGTGCGCTTCATACGGAGCTATGAGAACGCGTAGGAAACCTTTACAGTTTCCCCTGTGATACTAACAACGAGGCGCTACGCGCCGTATAGAAGGCTATACGGGCTGTTGGGAAATCAAATCTGGAGCGTCGGCACGAAAACGTTATTCATCTTCCATATCAATTAGCTCGTGAATGTGTATGTTCAAGGCTTTGCATATCTGTTCAAGGGTGCTGATGTAAATCCTATCAGTCGTTTCTCCTCTAACAGAGCGTCAAGCAAGTTGATATAATGGTGGTAATTGGAAAATCAGTTTCCACCTTCTTTATTCCCAAGTTTAAGATTACTACTTAGGGGACGGGTAAAATTGATGATATTCCAATTAGAACCTATCGTAATGCTGACTTAAGTAAACTCGAAACTAAATATACCGCTGATCCTAGACTGACAGTGGAAATGCCTTATGTAGGTAATGGGAAGAATGGTACAAATTCAGAAGGATGGTTACGAGATAAAGATTATTACTGGAAAGAGGTATTGGAAAAATACCCCGAAAGTATAAGTAAAGCCAATAAGCAAAAAATTGAATTAGGTTTCTCACCAATTAATGATAAGCAGTTCAGACAACATTTTCCGCAGTATGATATTAAAGAACTGTATAATGACACGCTAATTCATCATCATATTGGTGGTGGTGGTCAGGCTGTTGCAGTGCCCTCCAAATTACATCCTGGCTCGGGCGGCATACACAATGCTGAAAAAGAAGCAGGAGTTTGGGGCAGTGATAGCCATTATGCTGAATTATTGGAAAAATTCTTGAACAAGTAAAGGGTGATATTTTTGTCTATAAAGGAAGCAATGAATCAATATTTTTCGTTAAGGAAAGCCACCGCGGATGAGGGATTAGATTTTTTATTTAAAATACCATTCGATGAAGATGTTGATTCCTTTATTTATGTTGGAGAAGTTGACGAGGATGAGTATATCTCTTGGAGACCTGTTGAAAAAAAAGACTTTAATGATTTCAAATCTCTAGAAGAGAACCAAGGTATCAGAATTCATCCGTCTGTTATCGAATATTACAATTCATATTGGTTTGCTGATCTAGATGGGTTTATTAAAGACCACTATATAAAACTAGAATCGGTACTACCAAAGGCAGATATTGAATCTTACAGCAACATACTTACGGGATACAAGAATAACCACAATAACAAACTTGAGCATATCCCTATAGGCATAGAGGGCAATGGGCTTATGGTTGTAGTTGATAATCAAGATGGGTATGTGAAACTTGAGGACTATGAAAGAAATTCATTTGAAGTGATCGCAGAGGGTATTGAGCAATTAATTACAACTTTACGGCTAAAAAGATAGATTTACAAAGTGAATCAATAGACCGATGATGAATAATAAAACAACCGTTACGCATGGTGAAAAACTACAGGAGCTAAAAGACCTATTATACAGTGAGGATAATAGCAAGATTATTACAGAAATTATAAATAAGAATCCTCTGGATCTCCATATCTTAGCCGCTAACTATAACTGGAACAGCGGCTTTGAGGTTCCAAAGGCTATATTAAGCAATGAAAATTGTGATTTTGGAACGGGTCTGCTAATGTTTTATCGTGCAGATGGTTATCGTCTACTCGAATCAAAAGACGCTTTCTCTGCGTCCACTTCGAGTGAATGGAAAGAGTTCATCTCAAAGTTATATGAAAGAATACTTGATAACGACTTCTCTAATAAGTCGATTTCTTTTACTCCACCATTAACAAAAGTACAAGTTTTTAAGCTAAGAAAGTCAAACCCTAGTAATCCTGATGTCTTCTTGGAAAAGTCGCCTGGTGATGGCATAGAAATTCCAGTCCTCTAGTTCTAGTATCATGTGGGGGCTACCCATTGCCGAATGCACTCTACTTTCAACCAGTGACACATCTAACCCATGTAATACCCGTATAAAGGTTTCAGTAATTCGTTTGTACGCACATCAAACACTTGAATTTCATAACCTAAATAACGCTATTCCGTTACACTAAACAGGTCGATTATGGTCAGATACCACCATGATTGACCTGTTTTTTGTTATTAACCAATCCATTGATGCAGTTGTTGCCCTCAATACAAGCCGTTTATGGCGGTCTGACATTGTGAAAGTGTTGGTACATCGGGAGTTTAAGAAGCATGGGGTGGACGTTCGGAGTATTGAACAACCCACCTACAGCATCCACAAGAAAGACCCGAATGACTTCCTGATTAACGGGCTTATGGAACTGCTTGACCAGTACCAACGCTTGGAGATTGCATCGAAGCTAGGAAGAGGTCGAAACCAGAAAGCTGAACAGGGCGGCTATGCAGGTGGAAGGGCAACCTTCGGATACAAGGCAAAGAAAGGTCAGAAGTGCATCCAAGTAGATGAGAAGCAGGCACAAATTGTCCGTAGAGTGCTTGAATCAAAAGAACAGCATCCAACATGGACGTTGACTCGAATAGCAGAATCATTGAATGAAGAAGGTTTTACGACTGGGCAAGGCAGTTTATTTACGAAAGTGCAAGTAAAACGAATCTTAGATAAACGTGATTTTTATAGCGGTACATATCGCTATGGAGATATAGAAGCAATTGGTTTACATGAAGCCATACTGTGACAACAAGGAAGGGAATAGAGAGGCTTACGTCCCACTGCGAACCGTAAGGTTAACGCTCGAACTGAGGTTGCCCCTATTCTTTTACCCTAGTCACGACATAATCCATACACAGAGGTGAATCCTTTTGACACACTACAAGTAGAAACATATTTATGTCGGTTTGGATTTACATAAAGCCCATCATACAGCGGTAATCGTCAACTATTGGAACGAAAGACTCGGTGAGATTCAAATCGAGAACAAGCCAACAACCTTCGATGAATTGATGAAGTTCGTCAAGAAGTAATGTTCAAAAGGCTTGACCCCTGTCTATGGATTAGAGGATACGGGTGGCAATGGCAGATCATTAGCCGTTCACCTTGTAGAAAACAAGCAAGTTGTCAAAGAAGTCAACTCCGCTCTTTCCTACAATGAACGTATGAGTAATGCAACCACACAAAAGAGTGATAGTTGGGATGCGTACTGCATCGCCAGGGTGTTGCTCGCCAGATTGGATGAACTGCCGGATGCGAATCCGCAGGATATTTACTGGACAGTCGGGCAACTGGTAGCAAGACGTAATTCTATCGTCAAACATGCCAGTGGCTTGAAGAATCAAATGCACCAACAATTAAGCTGTCCTATAAGAAGTTCTTCTGTGACATAGACGGTAAAGCCGCTCTTGCCTTTTGGGAGAAGTATCCTGCACCACATCAAGCACTAACGGTGGGGGTCGAAGAACTAGCGGAATATCTACGTAAATCCAGTAATAACACTTGTTCTACCCGTAAGGCAGAAGAAATACTTGAATTGGTCAGGCAGGATGGGGAGACGAAACGGAACTTCCAAGAATATAGAGACTTCCTAGTCGTTAACATGGTTCATGACATGCGGAGAAGCAGAGAACTAATCAAGCAGACAGAGGAACAACTTCGTCATGTATTAGCTCAAACCGACTACAAGCTAGAGTCGATGGACGGTATTAACGTGGTTACTGTGGCAGAACTAGTCGCTGAGATTGGAGACATTCACCGCTTCTCCAATGCGGATAAGCTAGCCCGATTTGCCGGAATCGCTCCAGTACGCTTTAGTTCGGGCGCCAAAGTCAAAGACCAAGCAAGCGGTCAAGGTAATCGGGTACTAAACAGTATCTTCCACAACCTTGCTGTACAGCAAATCCAAGTAGCCAAAGGGAAGAACAAGAGACAGCATAATCCCTTGTTCTATGAGTTCTATCAACGGAAGTTAGCAGAAGGTAAGACGAAGAAGCAAGCCCTCATATGCGTCATGAGAAGGCTCGTGAACATTATCTATAGCATGATGAAGAACAAAACCGAATACAGGGTGGTGAGTCCTCTGCCGGAACTCAAAGCAGGATGATATTATTAGAAACATAAGAACAAAGACAAAAACACAGGCAGAAAGAATTGTTCTTAATTTAGATAATTTCGCTCCTGAAAAAGTTACGGAGATCGTTGAAGGAATTTTAAGAAAAGCAAATCCTAACGGGGACTTGAAAAACTTAAAAGAACTATTTTTTTGTGAAGTATGGAAAAATTATGAAGGTGTTTGGGGGATAGAAATGCATGGACTGCGAATTGCTTTTACTATCTAATTTAAGTTATAAATCACTTGGAGAAATGATAGAAAGAATAACTAACGAGTTAGCGAACGCAGAGGTGTCAGTTAATTGTAATGAAGAGGAAATAATTATCGGATCAGAGTATTTTTCATTGGCTCTTGAAATTGAGGATACTTCTGATATCTCTTTTGTTAGAAATCATTATAACCTAGATGTTAATGTATGCCTCAGAGTTCAATTGTTCAGTAACACCTTTTATCTAGGATTGGAGCTTTTGTTTAAAATGATGGGGAAGCTTATGAAACAAATTGATGGGAATCTGTTATTTTTAGAAGATGGCTCAGATCAGTTACTTAGAAAAGAAAACGGTGAGTTAATTATCAATAAAGATTTGAATCAATACCAGACAAAATACTTAAGCACAAGTCTGCTTAGCTTACTTGACCATCCTTATACTGAAAAGAAATTGTCAAACTAAAAGTAATCTATCCTACAATACAACCATTATCAAGAGATTGCCACAATGCGAGTTAGCCGCCCGTGTTGTGGTTTTTGCTTTTCAATGAAAGTAGCAGCCAGGAGGACGAGTATGCTCAGACAAAAAATGAGGATCCAGGTGGACATCATGTCCTAGGAGCATTACAATCATTTGCAAGTGGTGCCTGGAATGTAGGAGCTTCCGCGATCAGTAACGGGATCTATCATGATACTACCAATAAAGGTGATAGTAACCTGGCATATACAGCGGGCGAAATTGCAGGAGGCCTTGCAGCGGCCGGCATCGGAGTGATCGAGACCATAGAGGGAATTACCGTTGCAAGTGCGGGAATCGTCGCTATTCCTGAAACTGTGGGGGTCGCGGCTGTCATCATCGCCCCCTCTTTGGCTGTTGCAGCCTTGGGTGTAACAACGATCGGCAATGGAGTGAGCAAGATCGCAGATGGCGTCCATAATTTTTCATCTGAGGGGACGGGTGATGGTAGACTAAAACCCACAAAACTATCTTCTGAAAAAATCCAACTGGATTGGTTACCAGATAAATATACTGCTGTAGAAGTAAAAGGATCTGTTAAAGTGGCAGGAAAAGATGTAGATGTATCAAGAAGAGTGTACCAAATCGAGATTGATAAAAACTATGTGCCGAAAGATCCGGCCGCAGACGGACTAACTAATAAGGAACTAATGTCGAAAGGGAAATCTCCCTATGTTGTAAAAGACGGAGTGGAGAGTAAATTTGAACTGCAACATTTGATTCAAAAAGAGTCAGGAGGTATGGTTGAAATAGCTGAATCTACCCACGATAAGTACAGCAGTCAATTACATGGTTTGGTAGAGGATGGAAATAGCTTCAGGAATGATCCGTTGCTTGAAAAACAGTATAATAATTTTAGAAGCAATTACTGGAAAATGCGTGCAAATGAAGAATAGAAAAGAGGGATACCATGAATCAGAAAATAATAAAAATGATCGAAGAACATGGTGAAGAAAGGGATTTTTTCGGAGGAGCATCAGAGGAAGATATTCTTAATGCTGAAGAAATGCTTGGTTTAAAGTTTCCTCAAAGTTACCGAGAATTTCTAAAAGAATATGGCTCAGGAGGAATATGTGGTGTTGAAATCGTAGGCGTTCAGGGAAATCTTGGGGCGTCTGTAGTAAAGGCGACTGAAAGATGGAGAAACATAGGGTTAGATATGGGGCTAATTGTGATTGAAGATTCAGGAGAATTTGTTCGATGTATGTACTCCGCTGATGTTAATGACGAAAGAGTATTTAGTTGTATTAGGGGGGGGGAGAACTTTCCGTCCGCTATGATACCTTTGATGATTATACAATAGATATGTTTCAAGAAGGTATTGATAACTTATAAATATGATGGTCTTGCCAGTCCCCTAGTATATCATGTGGGGGGCTACCCAGTGCCGAATGAACCCACAACTTAACCAATAACACATATAACCTATGTAACACCCGTATAAAGATTTCGTCATTTTGTTTGTACGCACATAAATGCTTGAATAGTACAACCTGAAAATCGTTACTCCGTTACATCTAACAGGTCGATTATGGTCAGATACTATCATGATTGACCTGTTTTTTGTTATCTTCGTTTTCTTACGGTTTTTTCAAAATCTTATGCAACTGTAGAATACGCCGCCCCGATCGGGAGAGTGAAAGGAGAAATCCGCAACTTCAAAGCGACATAGCCCGACCACTATAGGACAGGGACTAGAATATCTATTTTGCTCCGTAACAATCTGGACATAAGATGCGATAGTTATTGTGCAAGTCAATAAATCTGGTGACGACCAGTCAACATAAAATGGCATAAAACAGGTAAGGATACGTTTCGGGCTAGCCGCCTTCCCTACTACATAGCCGCCGAGTGGCGGAATAACAGCACAAGAAGGAAGGTATTGCATATGAAGACGAAGTACAACGACTTCTGGTTGGTTAAGAATAACAAAGCCGCTAATGCGTACATGGACGAAGTTGCCAAGGAGAGCAACTTTACAGGACATCACAAAGGATATACCATCCTGCCGCATAAAATCCATCAGTGTTATGGTTTAAGTCCGTATGAGAAACTGATTCTTGTTGACCTAGTTGCTTATATGAGTGACCAGAGCCAGTGCTATTGGCAAATTATAGATTCGAAGGTGGGGTAGATGCTCTGCCGGAGGGGCTAAAACCTTGAGGAGGCTTAACATGAAAAAGGAAGGATTCGTATCTCTGTGGGTAGGGAATGTTCAAACCACCCATGAGTTGGATAGATTGCTCGCTGTTTCTTATTCTGATGAAGGAGATTTTGTTCCTTCGATATTTGCTAAACACTTTGAGATTCGTAGATATGACGATGCTGTTAGAGAAGCAGAATATTATGAAGAGGCGAGTAATGACCTGAATCAAATACTTGAAGGATTCTCTTATGATGATGAAATTGCCCCGAGATTTGATACGCTAGTGCAGGAAGAATTGCCAAATGATATTAATGCAGTAGTTTTACTTTATAACTTTAAGTATACTGGGGAAATTGTCGAAGCTACAATTCAATCGAATTACCTGAGATTCTTAGGAACGGTAGAATATCAATAATGGGGGCTACCCAGTGCCGAATAAATCCATCATTCAATAATACACTCAACTCATGTAATACCTGTATAAAGATTTAGTCATTTCGTTAGTACTCACACAAAATGCTTGAAAAGTATTACCTAAATATTTTTTTGCAAAGATGGATGAAAACCATTTCAGAGATCAGGAGAGGACTTACGATAATGAATCAATAGTCCTATTTGAATGTAAAAGACTATCGACCATAATAGGTGGATAAAAGAAAATTATGGAATTATAGATAAAAAACAGGTATTTAGACTCAAAATAAGAAGCCTATAATTTGTTTATCCCTATACGGAAAGTTATAACTTTATAACGAGGTGTAGGCCATATCCTCCCTAGCTCCACAAAACCCGCAATTCTAAAAGGAGACCTTACGGATGATCAAAAGAATCGTAACCAGTACTCTTGTAACAGCTGGGCTCTTCGCAAGTCTGGGCGTCGTTCAGGCCAAAGAAAGCAGGTTTCAAGATATCAACCATCATTGGGGCCAGTCGGTTATCGAAAAAGCCGTTACGCAAGCCTATATAGATGGTTACTCGGATGGTACCTTCAAGCCGGATGCAGCTGTCAGCCGGGCTGAGTTTATTAAAATGCTGATGGCCGCGATAGGTCAGCAGCTTACGTCGGAATCTGGAGAATGGTACGAGCCCTATACGAAGGCGGCGACCCAATCAGGAGTGCATCGGGATATGGATTTCACCCAGGATATGAACGGAGAGATCAGCAGGCTGGAAATCGTGCGTTTGATCACTCGTGCTACCAACATAGAACTGCGAAATCCTGCTATCACGGTAGAGGATCCGGCACTTGTATATAGCGCAGCGAAGAAAGGCTTAATACAAGGATTGGAAGGGGGACGAATCGGACTGAGTGAATCGACAACACGCGCACAGGCGGTCATGGTGATCGATCGTGTACTGCGATTGAAAGACGGTGGGGTTTTGCCTGTTGATAAGGGTGCTATTCAGTTAACCGATCTTTCCTTGACGGGTACCAATTTCATGAGTGTCTTGGGCCAACCAGCATCCAGAAAGTTTCCTGTCGAGTATCGGATCGGGGAGGTAGGGCTCACTATCGAGGAAATTACGGTGATCGATGGCGATGATCCTACAACCCCCTTTGCCTCTGAGATACAGGAACAGAATGTATCGGGAAGTTACGCATTTTCTTTTAAATTGTCATGGGATCTGAGTAAGCTGCAGCAAGATCTGCAAGTAGCAGATTACTTTCGTATGGATGAGCTTATACCAGGTTCGGTTCAAGGATCAGGTCCTGAGTTTGTGACTTACGAAGATTCAGGAATCACCCGAACGAAGCTGGTTGTGAGTGTCGACAAAGAACAGTTGAAGGAGTATCTATTAAAAGGTGGTTGGAATTACGCGATTGGGGGAAAGGAATATCCTTTGTTTTATGAACAATCCTGAATTAATTTAACAAAAAAATGGAGGGAATACTTATGAAACTAATCAAATCGATTAAAATGGTTACTTTGCTAGCAAGCATTACAGCTTTCGTTCCTCTTGCCTCAACACAAGCAGCGGCAGCTGTTCACTTCACGGATACAAACGGACATTGGGCCGAGTCGGATATCCGACTTGCTGTATCCAAAGGATACGTAGATGGGTACGTGGATGAAACCTTCAAACCGAATAATTCGATCACCCGAGCCGAGTTTGTAAAAATGCTGGTAACGGGTCTAGCCTTTCAAACTGATCCTGCCAATAGTGAGTACTGGCACAGCAAGTTCTTAGCATCGGCTCAAGTGAATGGTTTAATCACCAAAGATGAAACGGGTTCTGATTCAGACCTAAATCGGAATATCCTTCGCGATGAAATGGCCAAAATTGCTGTTAGAGGAACAGGTGCAACTACAAATGAAGAAAATAAGTGGATGTATTTAGCAACAAGTAAAGGAATCATTACCGGATTGAATGAAAGCGGTGAATTAGGCATGGACAAGCCTACAACCCGAGCTGAGGCAATTACCGTCATCGAACGTATTTTGAAAATTAAGTCAGGAACGGTATTGCCTGCGGATAAATACGCAACGTCAGAAGCAGAAATTGCTTGGCATCGGACCAATGTATATTCGATGGCACCTGAGTATTTTGGTAGCGCTAAGAAGTATAATGGTGTTCCGCGGGAACAGATATTTCCTTGGGATGAAATTCGATATGAAAGCAAATTAGGCATGTCTGAGGTTGAAAAGTATATTGTGATTGATATGGATGATCCGCGTGATCCGAACAAGAAATATTTACAGGAGAATATGCGATGGAATAAGGCAGTTGGAAACACACGTACGCCTGTCGCAGAAATTCCATCAAATTCATATGTTTTCCTCTCTTTTAATCATGTAATACGATATGAGACACCTAAAATAAATGGTTTTCAAATATCAACATTATATCTCCATATGTTTAATAATGGTAATGATGACAGTGTAGATAGTGATGGTAACTTAATAAATATTGCTGGACTCGCGCCTTATGTGAGTAATGGCCTTGGATATTACTATCAAGGAGGTATCCTTCATTTTGAGGAAGGAGAAAGTGAGGCTCGTCTAATTACAGGTCAAATAGGTCCTAAAAAGCCTTTACTTACAAAAGATAGAAGTACATCCATCTACAAAAGCAACGCTAGGTCACTTGGTGAACAATATGGTTTAGGTATTTATGATTCTGAATTTGATGCTTCCTTGGGAGGCAAATAATGAACAAAAAGTTTTATAGTTATTTTATGGTAGCTATTACCTTTTTGAATCTGATACTTACATTTCCCAATATATCCGAAGCAGCCGAATTAACTCCTGCTGATGTCGTTTATTCATCACCTGTACACCAAGCAAGTCCAAGCGATGAATTTTTGTTTTCAAATTCTAGCACAATGAATATTCAGGATGTGACCATAGATTCAACAGATCCTATTACTAAAGTAGAGTTAAAGGATGCTTCTGGTAATGTTCATGGGACACTGGTTAACGCGGGAGGGAATAAATATCGCTTAAGCTCTCCTTTAACTGCTGAACGCATTGAGGTGGTAAGTTCTCTTTCCTTAGAATTAGGAAAGGGACCCTTCCAGTGGTTCCGTGACCCTGGGAATAGGCGAGTATGGATGTACGACTATGATGAACCGCCAGCTGTGGGAGAAGATCCGCTAACGGTTACACAAACCAATAGGCATTATTTGAGGAATCCAGATATTGTACCTCAACCTTCACAAGTTTCTTGTGATTACACAGTAAGACCTATCGAAAATTTGTCTCCATTCCCTACTACATTTCCAGACAACAGGCCTTGTAACCAAGCAACCACAACACGATCTGGAAACTTAAGTATGCCAGCCGCGTTCGACTTCAATTATGGAGCTATTAAAATACCCAGAAACTATGTATCCGGTTTTAATTTACAGGAAGAAGATCTAGAATTTACTCCAGATGCTACAATGAGTCTTCGAAAACGTAATATCACAAATACAAAAATCATGCCTATCAATCAATCTACATTCGGCTATCGATTCGATTATACAATAACGTTCGATACGGTTTATGACAATTTAATATCCGATGATTCAAACGGAATAGTTATTGAATGGTTTGACAACTGGACCATCAAAGTTCGTGGAAATACCTACAAATACCCTAAATTAAAAGCCTATGCTACTACAGGTCCACCAGCAACTAATCCTGACCTTACAGTTAATTCTCTTACAGGACCAGGTTGTATTGAATCAAACGTATCAGCTCACTTCAAATACACCATAGAAAACAAATACGTCGCTGTTTCTAAAGGGTTCAAAACATCCATAAGTGTTGACGGAATTTCGATAGCAACCCATGACTTTCCTACCGGGATTGGGATTACGACACTCACTGGTGAGTTTGATTACACCTTTTCGGCAAATACGATGAAAAGTATAACTATATTTGTGGATAGTAATGACGATATTAATGAGGGATCTAACAATAATAACAACAGCCTAACAGTAAATTTTACAGCAGTTAATCATTGTATGGAAGAATCACCCGACTTGGTCGTAGAATTATCGGTTCGCTTTCCTGTTATTGAATGGAAGGATATGAATATCTTCGAAGTGGATATAAAAAATCCTAATAATTCCACTTGTACACCGGTAGAGGGCAGGTTTGCCATTGAACAAGGTACTAAGGCCTATCAGTACCCCTATCGCCCGGTATCCGGTATGACGGACGATATCCCATTTGCTTGGAATGGGACGAAGTATCCGGGAGACATGGCCGCTGGCAACGTCAAAGTGTATTACGCCCTTCTTGACAGCTGCGGGAAAACAGCCTATGCCGGTCCCAAGTCGTTTGAAATTATTAAAACGGCAGGTGCGCCCACTGTATCGTTAGCTTGGTACGATACATCCACGAATCAAGAGGTAATCGAGGTTGTTCAAGGCGCAAATGTCTACTTAAAGCCTACGATCTCAGATAGTCGCAATGAAAAAGTTACGCGGCTATGGAACTTTAACAACGGTTCTCCTTGGGTAGCAGGTTTACCATTAGCTCAAGGCTGGTCTAGCCCGCTAAATGCAGCTCAGTACAATAACATAACGGCGTCTGAAAAAGGATCGCATAAAGTATGTGTTACAGGCACGAATGAGTCTGGTGTCAGCGCTACAGGTTGTTCAATCTTGTATGTTATAGGGCCGGAACCGACAGCTGTAATCGATGTTAGTGGTTGGCTAAAGGAAGATCGACGTATCCAGCTATCCGGTGAACGTAGCAGCAGTCCTAAGCATTCTACATTAACCTATGCGTGGTCAATCAATCCAGTAGCGGGCGAGACACAAGGAACCTTGGCAGACTTGACTTATATCAATCCCTTAACAGGCAAACTGAAAGATTTTAAAACCTCGAAGCTTGGTCAGTATAAAATATCTCTTATCGTCACAGATACCGAAGGCTTAACGGGCGAGGCAGTTGAAATCATCGATGTGGCACCAGATCTGGACCCGATTGCTAGCAACACAGCGAACAGCAGGGCTACGCGAGAACTATCCGACGGAGGGCTCGCCACCTATACAATAGAGGGTACCGTGATGTCGATTGACCAGGATATTATCAGCAAACGTTTCTGGTATTTTAGTTACGATGCTAACAACGATAAATCATTCAATGATGCGGAAACGACAACCGCCATTGACGAAGAAGCATTAATTATAGGCTGGGAGTATACGTATATGGCAGGGTCCGAACCACTTATCGTAACCAAAACAAATGCACATATCCTCACCTTGAAAGGTAAGCATGTGGGAGGCTATCAGTGGAGACTCCAAGGCATTGAAATTCCCGGACAACCTACGGATCTCAGATATTAAAATAAATCAGCAGAGTGGCATAGATCCACTCTGCTGAGGCAAATGAGGGAATAAAGAGTTGAGATTTAAAAAATCCAAAAACATTACTATATCTCTGTTATTGATTATATCCCTTTTTACTTTAGTATTTAATGACAACGTAGCTTACAGCCAAAAAATTGTAAATACCGTTGGAAGTGGAGATACGATCAATGATAATCCGGAAGCCACTTTTACAGCTACAGGCATAGCCACAGAGCCTATGCCAATCAATGTAACTCCTTTTCCAGCGTCCGAATTTATGAGCTGGACGAACACCAGCCTAGATAAATCTTGGATCAACAATGGATGGTTTGCATCAGCCGATGGTCGATTAATAAGCGCTAGGATGGGCAATGGAGTGCATAGTAAATTCTCCTTGCCGATAGGAGCCGAAAATATGGATCTTGATCCAAAGGAGATTAAATTACCTTACGGTGGGGCCGCGCCTTACCATTATTTGGGTCAAGGAGAATATGTAAGTAGCGCGACATTTGCAGATACGAATTATGGTAAGCATTATCTACTAGGAGATACGCACGATCCAATACTACTGAGCCCCTTTGCAGTTAATGGTAGCGCTCCAGTGATGTATGTGCGCAAAGATTTAGGAGAAATTATGTTCCGAACTATAGTTTCGCCTAGAAATACAGGTGGGAGTAGATATCAATATAATGAATATTGGTGGAGGTACCGAATTGATGATCTTCTTGCATTAAGAGCATCGGCATCGGCATCTGGAAGTTTTTTGATAGAAATCGATTCAGGTAGACCATCTTATACGGGCGCACGAGGAACATTTAGTAATGGGGATGAGCTTGGTCGCTATGCCCGTATGCGGTTTAATTCAGATTTTAAGGAAATTAATCTTACTACCAGGACAATTAAATCGTTTAAGCCTGACAATATGGCTACCCCCTATAAGACAGAATCATTTGACAATATTCCTGCCGAGCCCAGATCAAATCCCGGTAACACGTCACAGAATGGCTATATCGCGTATCTACCTGACGGCTTGGATCAAATTTTAGGAACATCAAGTGGGGCTAAGCGAAGTGTTGATGATGAGGATATCGGGTATTGGGCACCAGCTGGAGATCCGAAAGGCAACTATTATACTTTAAGCAGAATTAACAATAAACCCCACTTAATTAGATGGGATGCTGAAACTGGATTTCCTTCTATTGTTAAACAAATTGTAGCTCATGATTATATCAATGGATTTACCGGAGGCGGAGTATCAGCTGATCAAAAATATGTTGGTTTATCCTATTGTTGGCCTTATGACTCTGAATATGAGACACCTGCTGGTTGTAATTACTACTACGAAAATTTGAGTACAAGTGCGGTAACGACAACCAAGCCTTCAGATTTCTTCGAATGGTCGGAAGGCACAAGTACCTCTGATGGTTACAAAGATTATACAACCTATAAGAACGGCTATGGAACACACCGGATTACTGGCAAGACGATTGACCTTCTTTCCGGGGTTGAAATTAATCCACAACCTCGTAGCAATCAACTACCTACTAGCAGCACAAGGTATATTGGAGGTTCCACGACTAAAGCTGGAGTCGAATATTCGATTTCCTACGGATACAAGCCAAGCACTGGACAATCCCCATACAGCAACGAACCTATTACATTCGGCCAACTGTTCAATCCTTCGTCTCAACAGGTGCTCAACGGTACGATTTCATGGACGATGAAGTTTGCCAAGCTGGACGGTCCTGATTATCACGCGGGTATGGGATTCCGAATTCAAAATCACCAAAATATGTATAGAGTCGAAGTATATAAAGACAATGTACAGCTGTTTCGTATCGTAAACGGCAGGAAAACTTTGATTTCTCCACCAGTGAGTCACATCTTAACGACTGAACAGCAGATTTCGTACAAAATTAAAATAACAGGCTCACACATCAAGGTCTATGAGAGAAATGGACTCATTATCGATGCGGTAGATAACACGTTTACATCCGGTACGCTTGGTCCGTATTCAACAGCCGATAATACCGAATTTAAAGGCATAAGTTACATGTGGTCAGAGTCGGATCTGAGCTACGATACACCGGGCGCTGCGATCGTGAATACACCCATTACGTATGAAACTACCTATGACGATCCGGAAAGGGATGCGATGTACGCACCCGGAACGCAGTGGTACATTGACCACGTTGATCCAAACCGATTCCTACCGTACACCTGGGCACCTTATGATGCGAACTACGGCGTATCTTCAATGCATGGTCAAACCGTGACCAATCCCGTTCCACAGTTCGATAAGGTTGGTTTATATAAGCTCAAATATCGAGTACCGGATAATCCAAGGCCTGACAATGCCGCTTTTGATTCGTATCGCAAATATTCGGAGGATTACGAGCAGTATTTAATTGTGCATCGTATACCTGAAGCACCATTTACCCTGCATATCGAACAGGATGGAACAGTAGGATGGACGGACCTGAGCTTTGATCCGGACCGCTGCTATGCACATGGCAATTGTCAGGCAGCCTTTGCAGCCAACAACGGCATTTATGCCAAGAAGTTTTACTATATCACTCCATCCGGAGTGAAGAAGGACAGCAAGCTTGTCAGACCTTTGGAGAGTGGGGAATACACCGTTGCTATGGCCGTTCGAGACGAGAATAAAGCATGGTCGGATTGGTACGTTCAGACCATCCAAATCGACCAGCCGGTAGCGCCGAATCATCCACCGACGGTATGGCTTACCTTCCCAAGCGGAAGCTATGCAAATCCTTCGTCGGTGTCCTTACAACCGACAATAACATGGAATCAAGCGGACATCGATCCGGGCACCATATTTTCTACATTCAATCTATGTGTATTTGATATATCAAATAATCCTGTTGAATGCGTAAAAAATCGAGCGATGGATACATCTTTAACAAACTGGGCATGGACGATGGAAACCATGCTGTCCATGGGGCAAAAATATTGGGTACAGGTACAAGTCAGTGACGGGGAATCGTGGTCTGACTGGAGTAACATCGGCTGGATGAATACGAACAACCCACCAGTTGCCTATATGACCTTTCCCTATGGTACGCAAGCTGCTCCTAACATCGTGAATACGCTACGACCCGAGCTAACTTGGTATCAATCAGACCCGGATATTGGGTATGTCCTTTATTGGTATCAGATCCAGATTACAAACGAGGCCAATGATGTGACGATTTACGATTCAGGGAAAACATGGCAGAATACAACCTCTACGACAGGGAGAATGACGGTTCCCGTTGATCTGCCTACCGGTCAAAAGATGAGGGTCCGCGTCAAGGTGTGGGACCAGTACGGGGCCGAATCCAATTGGTCGCCACAAACGTGGATGATGATCAATCGACCGCCCAAAGCGATTTTCACTTGGAAGGTGAATCCACCAGTAGCTATTTTCGAGGGGCCTGCTTGGGAAGGAGATCATATTCAACTCATCGATCAGTCTACAGATCCGGATGGTGATGCCCTAACAGCGAGTTGGTCAGTACGTAATCCATCTGGAGTCGTCACTACAGGTACTGTAGTGCCTTACATTAAATTTGTAGCGCCTGGTGATTATGATATAACATTAACTGTTACAGACGTTCACGAAGCCAGCGACAGCCTGACAAGACGTATTGTCGTCAGTCCTATGGTGTTATTGGGTTACGTGAACCATACCGATGATTGGAATTCCAATCGTAAGAAGTACAATCAAGCCAAAACCAGAACAGATGAAAGCCCACGTGGCTATGATGTCTTCTTTCCAGGTGAAAGGTTCATGTTAAAAGCCGACACAATAGGTAATGTCGTACAGACCACTTCCAAAATCATAGGAACTACATTCAACACCAACATGGATAAAAGTAGTGGCGGAGCCTTCTCTGGCGTATGGATAGGGGAGATGTGGGATGACACCATGTTAAAGTGGGATAACCAAGTAGTTGTATTCCGCTTTACGGCGACGACTCCAACGGGATATCAGAAAGTAACAGATGTGCAGGTACGTATCGACGATGATGATTTCTGGAGACAACACAGATCAAGGTGATTTTCAGAGGTATTTAAAACTATTAGGAATTTGAGGTGGTACTTATCTATGTTGGAATCTATTCGCGCTTATTTCTATCTTAACGATACAGCTATCTCAGAAAAACCCATAAAGATCAGCTATGATCATAAGGTTGAATATTGGGACTGGGTTGCGAGAGAATGCTTGTATAATCGTAGGCAAAGAGATGGATTCGAAGATTTACAATATGTCAGTCATCGACTTGGTTTTACATATGCAGACTCCAAGCCTTATCGAAAAATCGGAGAAGAAGATAGGAAGAACTACAACTTATATATTATATGTGAACCCGCCTCCATAGAAAACTCATCCAATTCTATAGATAATGTTGTTTATGTATGGCTTAAGGATCAAAGGGGCAAAAAATATCTTATTTCCTTTGGTAAAATAAACTTGCCTAGTCGAATGTATGCAGCGGAGATAATTGAAAACATCATTCAAGAAAAGCTGGAACATGTGACAAATAGCTTGAAAATGAATCAGGTGCACAGTGGAAATGATGTATTTATGCTTGAAGAAATTTGCCCGTATTATACGATGGGTGAGATTAGTAAGTATAAAGATACCTCGCATCTATTATTTTATTGTGAAATCAGTGATCTGAGTTACCCTGACTCAGGGGATGTAGAAATGGATAACCGTCTCCAAGGTTTTTGGCCCACGTTGATGATAAGATGGATAGGTCAAAATTATGAGAGTGTGTATCCTCTCCCCGAGTTTAAGCTGACAGAGGACACCTTAAAATGGTCAAGCGAGCAATTAAGGAATCATTATATGGAACAATATGTTCCCGAGACTTATAGAGATCGTATGCATGTATCGATCTGGAAGGGAGATCCACTTGATAGGATTGATAAAATAGAAATCAAACCTGATAAATATGTAGAAGTCCTTAATCAAGAGATGGTATGGATTCGAGTGACATAGAGACCAATCATTAGTAGTTGTTTATTTGAAGGTCAGACTAAATATTTTAAAATGTGCTACACTTCGACATTATTCAACAAAATTGTTGAGCGGATATTGTCGATAATGAATCAATAGACCTATTTGAAAATAAATACCCAAAGACCATAATAGATGAATAAAAGAAATTTTTGGAATATAAACAAAGAATATGAATCTAAATTGAGTACTAAGCATTATATTTCGTCTTGTACTGTATCTGTAGAACTAGACAATGAGCCATAAATAATAAGTTGGGTTCTGAAGGAGATTGGATAATTAATATTTAGAAAGTATTGATATTATCTTAATGATGATATCAATATTTTGCTTTTTAATTAGGATTTAGATAATGGGTAGGATACTTCAAGAAAGGGTGGGACTAATATTAGAAGGTAGCAGGAAAGTCTGAAGTAGAATAACTATTGTGAGTTCTAGCATCGGAGTGATTGAAGTGTTCAATTCGAGAAATTTTCAAGCAAAAATAAAAAAGTATATGGGCTTCTTAATCCCTGTACTTGGTATAGCAGTTATCATTGTTTTGGCCATGGTGATGTGGTGGTGGGAAGCAGATGGAAGACAAAGAGCATTTTATGTAGATGTACCGGTTTTCAAAGATGATGTGAAGCGTGGAGACTTAATTAAAGAAGAGATGTTTACAACAGTTAAATATGAAAAGGATAAATTAATCGTAAATTTCATAAAAGAACCACGAACCATTGTAGGTTTGGAAGCGAAGCAGTATATTCCAAAAAATTTACAACTCGATTTACAATTCTTTGAATCTCCGAACCTGCTTACAGATGATAAGCGTAAGAACTGGAAGATACCTAACGAATGGATTTATTCTATGCCTAATTCATTGAGAAGAAAAGACCAAATTGTATTTTATGAGGTTAATAGTGATGCAATGAAAAGTGATAAAAAGATTCAGATTGATGCTACCAGTAAAATAACTGAGGATATCGGAAAAAAAGATCAGAACATTCAGGTTCAAATAACCCAAAAACCGGATGAGAAAAACAAACTTATGGGAAAGAATGAGCCTATCTTCTCTACTATAGTTAGCTATGTTAAAGACAGTGCAAACCGGGAAGTCGTATCTACCAGCCCTATTAATCGAATCGATGCCAATTCGACGATAAAAGACCTGGAGATTATAGCTACTAAGGAGGATATCGATCTGCTGACTTCCATAGTAACTGGAGGCAATAAGTTTATCATAGGTTATAGTGATGGGGAGGGTACGGTACATGAAAGTAAAACTGGTAAGTAATAATGTTGATCTGTTGGAACCATTGCGAGGTCTTGGTTATTTTGAAGAGGTTACACTATCAGATATTTTAGAAGAAGCTTTAGAGGCGGATATACTAATCATCAGCAGTATACTAATTGGACATAATATGTTGTCAGATATATATGGACGGTACGCACAGCAGCTTAAAAGCAAAAAATTGTTCTATATGCTCACCGACAATGAAGGGGATTCTCCAAATGATTTGATTGCTCATATTTGTGAGGCCCGAGATATAACGGTTATTCCTCCTAAGATGACTATAAATCAAATTATAGAACATTTAACCCATACTTTGTTTCCCGATATAGGAAGAAAAAATAGCAAAGTTGTAGCTTTCTTCGGAGCAGCTGGGGATGTGGGAACTTCTATGGTTAGCCAATCTGTCGCTGAAATATTAGCCCAAAATACGGAATACAAAATTGGACTATATATTCTCAATGACTCTATGGGCCCTTATTATGTCAAACTTCGTGAGGACGAGGATATCAGCATTGATGAAATCAAGGCGGAGTTATGGAGTAATGTGCTCTCTCCTGAAAAACTGCTGCAAACCTGCGTTCAAAGAAACAATCTTTATATCCTTCAAGCCCCCCGCTATTTACCCGATATGCGTCATTTTCACCCGGAGCACGTTGAGCAGCTTTTAGAGCTTGGATCCAATGTGTTTGACATTATTATCATTGACGCAGGGGCTAGTTATAACTTAGGGCTTACCATTGGAGTTTTGCGATCAGCAACTCACAAATATCTAGTCACTACACAGCAGGAGAAGCCGAGACTCAAATTTGAACAGGTTCAGAGCCAGATTTTTAAATCACTTCAGTTGAAGACAACGGATTTCATGATTATTATCAATAAATTTCTGAAGGATACTTCTATGTATGATGGCAAACAAATGGCTGATCTTTACAAAATGACCTTGGCAGCTACGCCTCCACATTTGGAATTTATGGGATGGCAGGCAGAAGTGGACCGCAAAACACTTCTCCATTTCAATTCGATAGATTTTATCGAGCAAATTGAGCTGACAGCGAGATTGATTGCCAAACAATTAAAAGTAGAATATAGGGAACAAGAAATGAAAAAGCCTGGATTTATCAAGCAGCTATTCGGAAGGGGTCAGGCAGGATGATGGGTACTGGTCCCAAAAGACCCTTTCATCTGGATGAATATATTCAGGAGATTCAAAAGAAGAGCACCGATACATCCCGAAGAACGAACGTGGCTTTTAATCGACTGGAACGATTTTATGAAATATGCGATGCCGTTAAGGAAGTAATAAAAATGGAAATGTTAGATGGGATTGGAACGGGATCGGCAGAAGCAGACCAAACCAACCAATTCTTGTACCAGCAGAAAAGGGCCATTATCGGTCATACGAAAGAAGTTAATTATTTTAAAACAAAGATAGAAGAATATTTGAAAAAAAACAATGCTTCGAGTGAATGGTTTCCTGATTGGTTTGAAGATCTCAAATCCGCTATATTTCATGAGAATTGGGGTCTGGCCGGGATTATGGAATGGAAAATCAAAATGAAGGAGAGCACTTCTTGCAAAATCATAGGGCAGCGCATTTACTTCCTGATCGATGGAAAAATGATACTTCAAGAACAAACCATCTCGAAGGATCGTATTAATCAGCTTATTACAGCGCTTATGCTGCAAACGCCTGAGAAACGATTGGATGATGGCAATGCAGAAGTCTACATGCTCGATGGAACGAGGATAGCAATATTCGTGGATGGTGAAGATGGTTTGGCCAAAGAATCCACAATTATATTTCGTAAGTACATCATTGAACAATTCACCTTTAAAGAGCAATCTGCTCGTGGAACGGTTCCAATAGAGCTGGTACCGGCTCTAGAAGCTTGGGCATTGGTAGGATTCAATGTAGGATTTATAGGTCCTGTAAGAACAGGAAAAACTACTTTTCTGGAAACCTGGCAGTCTCTTGAGGATGGGACTTTGGAAGGGATTCAGATCGAGACAGATCCTGAAATCGCCTTGCATGTTTTAATGCCAAAAGCACCTATTATGCAAATTGTTGCAGACGGTGTTAGGCTAAAGAAAATTATTAAGAGACTTCTTCGTGCCGATGGGGACTATCTCATAATGGCAGAAGCACGGGATGCTGTTGCCATGGCAATTGTAGTTGAAGCAACGAATCGCGGAACCAGAAGAGTGAAATTTACTTATCATACTTCTGATCCCATTGATTTCTGTTACGATGCCGCTAATGGGATTGTTCAGGAATTTGGTGGGGACGTATTCGCAAATACAATAAAAATTGCTAAAAATGTACATTATCTATTTGAATTTATCCAGCTCAAGGATAAATCCAAGAAAAGGCTCAAAGGTATTTACGAAATCAGATACAACCATTTAACCTTGTTAATTACGATTCATCAAATATGTAAATATAATTTTAGAACGGATTCTTGGAGCTACAAATACGATTTTGGCTCGGATAAAGTTGGTATTGCCGAGATGGAAAATTATGAAGCATTTGAAGTGGTACAAAGAGAGTTCAAGCGTTTGGCTGCAATAAGCCCAATAGAGGGTGAAACTGTAACAGAACTACCTTATATCAAATTCATGCTAAACAGGTAGGTGAAGCAGCCATGTTAGTGTCTACGATTGAAGAGTTAGCCAGATACATCATATATTGCATCATTCTTCTATGTGGGTGGATGGTAGTTTCTTCCCTAATCTTACCATCTGTACGCAAAGGTAGAACCTACGGACGTTACAAGGGAGCACAGAAGGAAGACGATTCAAGGAAAAAAAGAAAAAACCGCTTCATGCGTCATATCGAACGGACAATTCGTGTGGCCATGAATACAAGGTCCGAACAAGCCATATACACCTTTTTTCTAATATCTGGATTGTTGACCTTCTTTTCCTTGTTGTTTTGTATAAGGAGCTCCCAGACAGTGTTAACAAGCATAATCACCTGTACAGCAGCTGGAGGAACGCCATATCTCTTATTGTACATGAAACTGCGCGCTATTAATGTTAACAGCAGCTATGAGGCCGATATTCTGGTTACTGAATTGATAAGTCAGTATAAAATGAACTACTTAAATATGGTAGAAGCTATTGACCAAACGATTATTAGATTAAAAAGGGATCTTTACACAAGAAAGGCTTTATTCAGGTTAAGTCTTGATGTAAAGGAATGTAGAAATAGAGAAGAATTGGAAGTGATTGTTAAGGAGTTTGCTTTTTCGATCGGAACTGAGTGGGCCATCCTGTTATCGAATAATATTTATCAAGCTATTGCCTACAGAGATGATGTGAGAGAAGGTCTCGAAGATATTCTTAATGAACTGATTGCCCTAAAAGCTGTAAATGAAACGAATAAACAAAATAATTCGGAAACCTTTCTCATTATCAAGTATGTAGCCCCCTTAGCTTATTTATTAAGTATCTATGGGCTTATACATTACTTGGGTTTTTCAACCAGTAAATTTATTGATTATCAGTTCAAAAATCCGCAAGGGCTGCAATATTTTGTATACACAATGGTCTGTATTGTAGCTAATTTTATCATTTATTATTTTATTCGAAAGCCTAAGAATGATTTTTAAGGAAAGAAGGGTGGTCATTGTTAGACCTACAAGCTACTTATTACACAGCCGTATCGGTATTATCATTAGCAGGTATATACCTGTTTTGGAAAACGAGAGCAATATTGTTAGCTGGAAGAGTCCAGGCCAAAAAGCGGCGATACACACAGCTGCAGCAAATCGTACAGGAACGTTTTAGAGACGATGAGGTCACGAAAACTCTTGCTATTTCCGGGTTACCTATCAATTCAACACAATATCAAATCATCAGATATCTTCTTGTAGGTCTGCTATTGATTAGCAACCTTGCATCCCATTCACTGAAAGGAGGCGATATGACTTCATCTTTGGGATTTATCGTATTTGTGTTTCTGATTACAAGCCCAAAGGTGTATATCTTCAAGCGAAAAACCCCTTATAAATATTTAATGGACCTTTTGACTTCGAGGTACAAGTACAAAAAAAATTTAGAAGTCTATCGTGCCATTTCACAACTGAAAAATCTTATTATCATTAAACAGGAGAGACCACCAGGATCGCTTTACATCCTGGAGCAATTAAATAAATTTACGAAGATAACAAAGCCTATCTTTAATCGAATGTTAATGATGTGGACGATGGGACAAAAGGAAGCAGCTTGCAAGTATTTTGTTGAAGCAATGGACACGGATCATGCACAGGAAATAGGAAGCTTGTTTGAAAAGCTGGATGGACTGAATCCAATTGAATTGAAGAACCAGCTCATCCTATTTCAAGAGGATTTTAAACAAAAACGCCAAACGGAGAAGCTGAAACAAAATCAATATCGGAGTCACATGATATATGCTGTTGTTGTTATATCCCTGATATCTGTATTAACGAACTTTTTGGTTTTGGGTTTCCTGATGGATTTATTAAAAGGTTTCCAACAAATCAATCAATGAGGAGAAGTGGACATGAAAGAATTTATTATCGTAGCTGCATTTGTTATTCTAGGGAGCTTCCTTTCTTACACTTATATAAATGGTAGTACCGACACGGCAACAGTCCAAACAAAACGTGTCGCTGACAAACAAATGCTAAAGATGGCAGATGTAGAAAGATAAGAATCTCTTGAATAGCTCTTTACTCGTCTCCATAATAATAACCGCAGTATCATTACTATTGGGATTACTGCGGTTAATGGGATCGGGCAACATCTCAAGATGTCCATATATGTAAAGCAGGTGATTCTTTGGCGAAATTTATTATAGCCTTTTCCATGATGCTTCTTGTATTCTTCCCAATCGTTCAATATACATTAAATCAAGCCAACCACAATCGAATGGAGAACGCTATAGAAATCGTTCACAAGCATGTTCAACAAGCCAGGACAGATGGCTATTTTACTCCAGGTAACATTGATAATATGAAAAATGAGCTTGCTTTGAGATGTAATGTTACATTGAGCAAGATTATGGTAAATGTAACGACGACACCTAAATATCGATTTAATGCATTTGATCAACGTGAAATGATTGACTACGATATTCAAATCCCGATAAATGAAATTATTGCTATGGCAAGTTATTTTGGTTTTACAAGTGAACAAAATAAGAGTGTGTACACGATCCGGGGATCTGCTCCGAGTGAGGTACTCGCCCCATGAAGATATTTATTTTGTGGATGAGTTTATTTCTATTAAATATTATTTTTTTGAATGTTCAAAATGAATACAATCGAGCTGAACGTCATTTTATTCAGCTCAAATATATAGCCGAGGAAGCAGCGGCAGCAGCCACCCAATATTATCAATCGATACCTTATTCCAACGGAACAATGGTATTTGACCAAACAGAAGGAATTAAAGCAGCCGAATATGTGATTAGGCAGGATCTAAATTTAGACAATAATTACATACCTATGCCGGGAAGTTATTGGGTCGACAAGGTGACCTACAACATTCAATTTTTTGATGACTCCAATACGACATATCCCATTTTATATAATCACAGCTCTGGATTCTTTTCCAAGGCAATTGGGGACCCAACTGTTGTTGTTACTATTAATGTAGGTAAGCCCAGATATTCTATTGTAGCTCCAACCAATAATTATTTTAGAACGGCTGCTCATGAATGGAAGGAACGCTAAGATAGATGATGGCAGCAGAGGAGTGGTAAGAATGACCAAGCTTACGGTGGATCTGGAGGATCTGAAGCCTCTAATTAAACAAGCTCAAGATACGAAAGGTAATATAGAGCAGTTCTACAATCAAAGCAGAATTTATTTATCAATAGCACGTTCCGATTCCAATATGGTGGAAACCTACTACAGGAACTCCAAGACACAACTAGACACGATTGTGAACGTCTTACAGACGACGTATAACGCACTGATGGAGCTGCAAGCCGCAGAACCACCCCGAAGTCCAAGCACCGGAAATGGACTGCAGGAATGGATTACGAAGATGGTTGACTATAGCGATCCGACAATCTGGGGTCTATCCCGTAAGGTTGCAGTAGGAGCATGGAACTGGCTAACGACCCCATCAGTGGATCAATTGTTAGCAAAAATGAAGAATAACTCGGAGCTTGCCTATCAGGCGAGTACGCAGCAATTTGCGGAAGCCAATATATCGAGTATTCGATTGCGGGAACAATTGAAAGAACATAATAAAGAACTGTACGATGAGATGCTGGAGCTGGCTAAGGTCTATTCGCAAGGGGGTCAAAGTGCGGTAGAGGAACGATTGGCAAGGCTCAAAGAAACCAATCCGGAGCTTTATGAGAAGGTAGCGCCCTATGCGGAATATGCACGATATTTTGATGAAGCTACTGAATCACCGTTAACGACACTGAGTACGTACCAAGCGAGGATCGAGAAGCTGCAAAAGGAATGGTTTGAGGTCGATGCGGACGACACGTTGACGGCAGAGCAGAAAAAAGAAAGGCAAAATGCTCTTCATGAGACCGCGAACCAGTATCGTGATCTGATGAACAAGCAATATCCGGAGGCCTCGATGGTGTATGAACTGCTGTCGGAATCGAAGAAGACGACGACTACGGCGGAAGGGATGAAATCCATTATGAGCAGCCTTGCCAATAACCATCCTGCGTTAGCAGGAATGCTGAGTGAGCTGGGACGAGCAGATCTGGCGATGGAGATCTATAAGGGATATCAGGATCAGACGATCAAAACCAGTAATCTCGCGGCGGCAGAGGCGTACAAGCAGAAGTTGGGGGAAACGCTGAGTATGGCATTTCCTTTGGCAGCCGCTGTCCTGGGTACGGGAGCCGATTTCAAGAATTTTTATACTGGGGATTCGGCTCGTGTTGTTCAAGGGCAAGTGGATCGTGAAGTCATTAAGAAGACAGAGGGCAGTAATCAAGAAACCAATCAAATTCTTCAATCTAGGTTGGGTGGAAATCCGAGTTACACAGAAATCATTGATTATATAACAGAAGCATCCAACCGACTCGGCCTTCCGCCGCAAATTGGTCTGGCAGCAGCGTGGACAGAAAATAAAATGACTCAGTTTGAAGATGATGGCAGACCCAGTCGCGGTGATAATAAGAATTCAGCAGGAGAAATAACATCCTCAGACTGGGGCCTTATGCAACTTAATGATTATTGGTTGCGGAATGAGTATGACTTTGAAAAAATAAAATCCGACTGGAGGTATAACGTTGACGCAGGGTTAAATGAACTGACAAAAAATTATAAGGTTGCTTTGAATAAAGGTGAGACAGACGTGGCTCGTGCAGTTTATTCTGGGTATAATGCTGGCTCATCGAATATGGCCAGATATCGAAACACTACAGACGCACGAGATGAAAACTTTTTTAAATATTATAATAGTTCACCTTGGGAATCTAAGTATGAGGCTGGTTCCACAGGAATGCCACCAACTCTAGTTACAATACCAAACATTAATAGCCAATCTGGTGGGCAACTTAAAATAGAGGCGATAGACCAAAGAAAATATAACGACGATGGTTGCGCTATTGCTTCGATGGCTATGGTTCTTAATTATTATGGTGCAAATGTGACCTATACAGACGTGGAAAGGAAATTTATTACGAACCGTTCGGACTATTTGCTCAGGTTTGAGGCAGCCGCTAATTCTATTGGAGCGACTTACAGTGAAGCACGCGGTTTAACAGAACAGAAAGTTATTGAGAAAGCAAAAGAAACATATTTAGAAGGGAAGCCTCTAATTATTCAACTTTTAGGTAATAATTTATCTCATTTTGTCGTTGTAGTTGGAATAACAGGAGAAGGTGTATCTGCCGCTGACGTGGAAATTATAGACCCATGGAATGGAGTACATACCACATTGGATAAAGCTCAGTATTATGGTAGAGCAGCTGTTTCTAGTTGGAGATTGGTATCAGAGTAATTGAAAACTACACCAAATATTCCTTAAGTTAGTAATTTTAAATAAAAGCATTTATCAATTTAATCCTGAATGGAGCTCATTGAATGAGGCAGCAGCCCTATATCATTCTACTTCTCTTGCTTGTTATTATAATTAGTGGTTGTCAACAGACGTCTAATATTAGTGAAAATCCTTCATCTACCACAAGTACAATTCCAAGTGATCCAAAACTCAGTACTGTTGCTCCTCTATCTCAAGAAGATGTTCAATATGCAAATGATTCATGGTTTCTTTATAAGACAATGGCATTAAATACTTTGCCAAATACACAGATTACTGTCGTTTTGACACGTACTCAAGATTACTCATCACATGTTAAACTTGTTTTGTTTCAATATGATGGGAGTAAGCAACGTTGGTTCCCAGCATGGGAATCACCCGCGTACTCCACGCTTTATGCAGAGCCAGGTTTGTTACCTAAAGGGGATATTTTACTTGATTTTATAGCGCTGCAACCAAAGGATAGTCAGCATATGGCGTTGGTTACAGCAAATATTATGATTGGCGGGGTATCGGATCCAAGTAGTAAGGTCATCATTTTGTCTGTTGATAATACAAACAAAGTTGCGGTTAAAAAGTCTTTAAATGATGGCATTATGCGAATTGAAGAGAACGATGGCAAAATCAAGATTGTTGGTAGTAATACGCTTCTTCAAATATTTTTAGAAAAGGATGAATTAATGGAGCAAACTCTCCCCTCTTACATAAGCACGATTGCTAACAAGAAAGAAATTCATTTTCAACTGGATAAGAAGTCAGTAACAGGGGTTTCTGTATTAGAGGGTGCAACGGTTTCAATCACAGCAGGTGAAACGATTTGGCTTGTTCCACAAAACAATGAGACCCAAAAAGCGTTCTCAGACAAAGAAATACAAATATATATGGATACTTGGAGCTTAGGAAATCTAAAAAGCATTAATTCTAATAGCTTAAAGACAGACTACTACACATTCAAGGAACCAGGGAAATTTCGGTTTTTAATTATTAACAAAGCGCTAAGGGAAGATACTGCTCCGACATTAACTGTAGTTGTCAAACCTGCTAGTATTTCTGCTAATAGCAGTGTCGCTGCATGTCAAAAAGTATTAGAGGATCGTGGACAGTTTTCTGAGCAAAAAGGTACAGTCGATTACAAGTCAGGGATGCGTATATTCCCACTACTTAATTTCCTAATGACCAAAAATTCGATTCAAGCCAGTGATCCAGAACAGTCTGTTTATATGAATGATAACCCTATTTTCATAACACGTAATGATAAGTATGGCGATTCCTTATTGTTTGCCACAATTCATTCGAAGAGAACCGGGGTACTACAAGGAATCAAGGGTTTTCCAGATAATAAAGTAAACGAATACTATGAACCGATGGTACTTGGACGTAAAACCGCATATGTAAAGGAAGTGCCATCTACTAAGATCGGTCCACAAAATAAATTAATTGAGGTTAATCGGCAAACCTGGATGAAAGAGCTGGCTGAATATACCAAACCATGTGATGATGCGTTAGTTTTACCGCCAATCCAAACAAAACTACCATTTTTTAAAAATATGAATGCTATATATCCATTTTCTAAAGAAATTGATTTTGTTGCTGGAGTTGAGGCTGTAGGCTATGGGTTGTCCGATTATGGCAATTATTACCCCGATACGAATAAAATACAAATCCCTGTTCTCTTATATTGTCCTAAATGCAAAGTAGAGAACGTAGTCATGCTTCAAAACAATGCTAAGTTAGAGTTCACTCCAGATAAATACTATAGTGACTGGCAAGAATGGCTAGGCCAGGATTGGCATCTTTTTACTTCAGAGAAAATAGATTTTGATAAGAAATTGTTCCAGAAAGCTGATCTTGCTAATATTCGTTCAAGTCTGCCTCCCTTCATTAGTGACAGTCCATCGACTATTCAAGTAACAATCAATGGGGAAAAAGTCATATACGTAAATCAATAAGATAACTATACTTGTGCAGGTCTGGGTACGGTTTCCATAAAACGGCTAAAGCATTATCAGCTAAATATAAGGGTGGGAGACCATCATTAGAGCTTCCGTAACTTCTTTAATGTGCCTGAGGTTATGGAGAAATGGAGTAATTATATGTTTATTAAAAAAAGAATATTTAGCATGATCCTTACGCTAGTTGCAACTTTACTGATATATGGCTGCTCTACCAATCCAACTAAATGAGATGAGGTTTCGGCGAGTAGTCCTGCCACACCGCAGACTGTCAACACACCGCAGATACCAGTTTCACCATCAACAAGCGATTTGGTTCCACACCAAACTATTCAAGCTGAAAATGACCTTATTTATAAAAATAATCAACTGGGCATTGAGATCCATTTTCCCCAAACCTGGAAGGGCAAATATGTTATATCTGAAGATATTGCTGCCAAGAAAGTAGATGTCAAATTCATAACAGGGGACATATTATTTGGTGTTGTGTTCCTTACGGAAGATGATTGGATAGCTCAGCAGGTAGGTGGGGCAGTCCGCAAGATTGCAGAAAGAAATGGTTATGTGTTGGTACTATGGAAGCCAACAGAAGCGCCATATCAACTTCCAAAGGACAAGTTAAAAGAATTTGTCGATATTTCAAATGAATCATCCATTTCTTGGGCGTCATGGGTGCGCATCACATCAAGTTTTGATACGAAATTGTTCCAATCTCAGACGAGGGCACAAATAACCAAACTGAATGAAAAGAACGTTCTCTCCATACTAGCAAGCAGATTGGATCTATTAGAAGAGGATTTGGAATGGGTAGGGGAGCATCCGTCCAAGGCTGGGGGATGGATACAGAGTCTTAGTCACCCGAATGAAAGGTGGATAGTAAATCTACAAACAGGCGATGTCTATCTTGGTTTATCCTCAAATAATTCCCTTAGAGGTCCATATTTGTTCAACTTACTAGATAACCAATCTTCGAAGTGAACAATTCCTACAGGGATTGTACAATCGTAAATACCAATGTATGTAAGCGGAAAATACATAGCGAGATGGCAAAGGTATCAACAAAAGCTTCGGATAAAAGAAACATTTGATCCCCAATAAGGTGATTCCCCTAGTTTGCATGAGTGTTCTTCAAGGATAAGGTATTAATCATACGGATTCTGTCCAAACACTGACAAAAGATAATTACTTATAATGAACGGGTACCCAAACTATCAAATAATTCATATTTCGACAAAAACCGCGCAGAATGATGGGAAAAAATGTCGATAATGAACCAACAGACCTATTTGAAAATAATTACTTTAGAACCATAATAAAAGTGTTAATGAAATTTATGGAATTAATAAGGGGCTATTGGCTCCTTTTTATAATTTGTTGGTATTGTCATTGTGGCAATATCCTTATTTGTTTTGCTACTTGGGAGTCTTACATCGTGAGAGAGGACCATTTTCTAAGCTGTGGGTAAACAGAGCTCAGTTGAATATAGAGGAGTGGTAAGAATGACCAAGCTTACGGTGGATCTGGAGGATCTGAAGCCTCTAATTAAACAAGCTCAAGATACGAAAGGTAATATAGAGCAGCTCTACAATCAAAGCAAAATTTATTTATCAATAGCACGTTCCGATTCCAATATGGCGGAAACCTACTACAGGAACTCCAAGACACAGCTGGACACGATTGTGAACGTCTTACAGACGACGTATAACGCTTTGATGGGGCTGTAAGCCGCAGAACCACCCCGAAGTCCAAGCACCGGAAATGGACTGCAGGAATGGATTACGAAGATGGTTGACTATAGCGATCCGACAATCTGGGGTTTAGCCCGTAAGGTTGCAGTAGGAGCATGGAACTGGCTAACGACCCCCTCGGTGGATCAATTGTTAGCAAAAATGAAGAATAACTCGGAGCTTGCCTATCAGGCGAGTACGCAGCAATTTGCGGAAGCCAATTATATCGAGTATTCGATTGCGGGAACAATTGAAAGAACATAATAAAGAACTGTACGATGAGATGCTGGAACTGGCTAAGGTCTATGCGCAAGGGGGTCAAAGTGCGGTAGAGGAACGATTGGCCAGGCTCAAAGAAACCAATCCGGAGCTTTATGAGAAGGTAGCGCCCTATGCGGAATATGCACGATATTTTGATGAAGCTACTGAATCACCGTTAACGACACTAAGTACGTACCAAGCGAGGATCGAAAAGCTGCAGAAGGAATGGTTTGAGGTCGATGAGGACGACACATTGACGGCAGAGCAGAAAAAAGAAAGGCAAAATGCTCTTCATGAGACCGCGAACCAGTATCGTGATCTGATGAACAAGCAATTTCCGGAGGCCTCGATTGTGTATGAACTGCTATCGGAATCGAAGAAGACGACGACTACGGTGGACGGGATGAAATCCATTATGAGCAGCCTTGCTATAAACAACCCTGCTTTAGCAGGAATGTTGAGTGAGTTGGGACGAGCAGATCTGGCGATGGACATCTATAAGGGATATCAGGATCAGACGATCAAAACCAGTAATCTCGCGGCGGCAGAGGCGTACAAGCAGAAGTTGGGGGAAACGCTGAGTATGGCATTTCCTTTGGCAGCCGCTGTCCTGGGTAGTGGAATGAATTTCAGTAGTTTTTATACAGGGGATTCAAGTAAAGTGGCGGGAGGAGCGGCTGATAAGCCGCCTGTTAAAGTAACCAATCTCCAATCTACGCATCAGGGAATAGAGAACGCGGCCAAGTCAAGAGAAGATATTGTCGACGAAGCGACGAAGTGGTTGGGTAAAATTGATTACCAACTGGGGGGATTAAGGAAAGTAAACCTCCAGACAGATCCTATACCGGCTACGATGGATTGTTCGGCCTTTACGTGCTCCGTGTATTATACCATCACTGGAATAGACATCGGAGCAACAACGGGCGATCAGTATAATCAGCTGAAGGAGCAAAAAAAGATTAAAACAATTACGGATTACAATGATTTGAAGATAGGTGACTTGATTTTTTCATCATTCAGCGGAGACCATGACCATGTAGGTATCTATGCGGGACTAATCAATGGCGTTCCTACAGAAATTCATGAGGGTTCCGAGTCATCTAACTCATTAGGTACCGTTAAGCTTTCCCCTCTAGCTAGTATGAACGTTAAATACTATGGTCGTATTATTGAGGATGATACGGGTAATGGAGGTATAGCCAGAGACAATGAGGCTTATGTTGGTGTTGATAGTAAACTCGGAGAATTGTCTGCAAAATATGAATCAAATGGAAATCCGGGCTCGATATCAGGTGGAGGTGGCGATATTGGGGGATCTTCTTATGGTGCATATCAGTTTGCTAGTGCTTTTGGAGTTCCATATGACTTTACACTGTGGTTAAAAGGGGAAAATGATGATTATTATAACAGGCTTTTAAATGCTTACAACAGCGATGGAAATAAATTTAAACTGAATTTCAACACGGAATGGCTAGCAATTGCGAATGAGAATAGTTCATTGTTTCTACAATTGCAACATGACTATACCAAATATGCTTATTATGACGTAGTGGTCAATCAAATACGGAGTGATACTGGCGTAGACTTTAATAAAAAAAGTGAAGCATTAAAAAATGTGATATGGTCAAGAGCTGTTCAACACGGAATTGGAGGTGCACCTAATGTAATTGAGAATGCGTTAAGTACTTTGGATATGGATTCTGCATCTGATGAGCAAATAATCAGAGCAATATATGCGGAAAGTGGTAAAGTTGTTGATACTGGAAAAAGAGCAATGACAGAAGCAAATTGTGTCCTAAATCAACAAGCGAGAGATAGAGCATTAAATTATTCGAAACAGAATGATATCTACGGAAAATATCTAAGGTACTTTAGTGGGAATTCAACAGAAATTCAAGTAGGTGTCTGGCAAAGGTTAAACATTGATGAATTAAACGATGCACTGAAAATGTTACACAGTTAATAGGTAATCTAATTTATTTAAAGATGCTAAATAGTTCCGCGCATCCTTAATATGTTCTTTTTATAAAATGGGGGATTCAATGAAGAGGCTATTTGTATTTGTAGCTTTAACGCTTATATTAATATCATGTACCCATCAAAGGGTAAACGATCAATTAACTAATAATGATAAACCAAATTCCACAATGGCAAGTAAATCATCAAAGGAAGTCGATCTATCAAAAATTCCTGAAGATGTTGACAAACTGGGTGGGGCAAAAGCAGATGATTTCTTTATTGGGGAACTTATTGCAAATTATGAGAGATTACTCATTCATGCCATAAATAACAATGAATTTTCAGCAATTGAAAATCTTTTAATCCTTAACAGCCCCTTATATCATTCCCAAAAGAAACTAGTAGAAGATTTATATCATAGAAAAGTACAAGAAAAATTAATTAACTTCACTATTAAAGATATTGAGAGAACAGATACAGAGGATGTTTACAAGGCATATGTAAAAGAGAGCATCGCAATTAAATATCCAGAAAAGCAAGATTTTGAGACGAAAGAATTTAGTTGGATATACACGATATTGAAAAGCGGTGAGAAAGCAGGGCTAAGTAATATAGAAAAATGGATTAAATAGGATCTGCAGGAAGAGAAGCATTCTTATTTTGGTGAATGAGAAGTGATTGGGCAAGCGGCAAGTCGCCGAATATATGCTGCTACGGAAGAATGAATACAAAGTATAGAGGTAAAAAAATTATGCTTGCCAACAAATGCTCAATATGAAGAAAGTACTTTAAACAACTCGACCTATAAAATCAAAGCATTATCAGACATACGATAGCGGGGACAATTAAAAGACAGCGAGCCCATATCGTGGGCTGTTGAACAAGAAATTACCGAAGCAGGACGAAGGAATGTAAGGGCTACACATTATAGTGGGAGGTTACTAAAAATGAATAAAATTAAATTACAGTCATTGATTATTGCATCGGCATTGGTATTGTTAAGCTCTGGAATTTCTTATGGTGCTTCAGAAAAAAATGAAATCAAGTTCATGGATATGAAAGACCACTGGGCTAATGTTCCTGTAAAAGACGGAGTTGCGAAAGGTTATGTTGATGGATATGAGGATGGCACTTTCAAGCCAGATAAGGAAGTAACAAGAGCTGAGTTTATTAAGTTGGTTTCTGCAGCGTTGGGGCAAAAAGTCGATCCTGAGCAAGGTTCGTTGTGGTACTTGGCTTATGTTAGGGCAATGAAGGAGGAAGGCATTCTGTCGCAGCATTTCTATGAGGACGATATGGGTTATCCTATGATCCGAGCTGAAATGGCCATGGTTGCATCTAAGGCTGTTGATAAAGAGTCTGACGGTACATTGGAGTTTGCTGTGAAAACGGGTCTTTTAAATGGCGTTGGTGGTGGAGAACTTGATGAGATGGGGGTTACTACCAGGGCACAAGCTATTACTGTTATTGAACGTATATTGGCAAAGCGGGCTGGCAAAGCTTTAGTTGCTGACGAAGCTTCTTTGGATATGCTAGATATCAAATCCATCGGCACCAATATCGAACGTCACTGGAACATCAAACCGATTGCTTTGCCGGTTACTGGCAAGTGGGGGAATGGGGTGGCTATAAAGCTAAACAAGGTTGTTTACTTGGATTATGCTAAAGCTCATGACCAACCGTATGGTTACTTGTTTGATGTCGTTCGTAAGTATGACGATATAGATCTAACTACATATGATGTTCTTGCTTTCGAAATTGAAATGTCCGTTGACGGAACTGATTCAGGTGTATATGCCTATAGGGACTTGTTTAAGCCAAACACGGCAGTGCAACATCTGAATGTTGATTTTAACGCCTCTATTAACCCAACCGGAAAAGTTGCTGGATTTGATGCAGGTAAACAGGCAACTTACAAAGGTTGGGTAGGTTATGGTGTCAAAAAATCAATTAAACAAGCACAGTTCGCAGATAAAGGTAAGTCCCGACCATTGGAAATGAGAATAGGTAATGACATCATTATGATTGCCGAATGATAATCATAAACTATTCTCAACTAGGGGTGAGACATGAGAAAACGTAAGCTTTACGGATTAACTGGACTGGTTATCTTAGCTTCTCAATTAATATTACCATTCGTTCCGGAAGGTTCTGACGTGGTAAAGGCTGCTGATCCTCCAACACGTATTTATATTAATTTTGAAACTTCCAGTCCAAGTTACAGTGCCATAGAATTACCTTCATCTGCTTCCACTAGCTCAACTAAGAGCATAAATTTTGATGTTACTGGGTATGGGTCAGGGAATCCTGTTTCTGCGACATTAAACATAAATGGGTTATCCAAACCAGCTTCAATAGTGTCAGGAAAGTTGGTAGCTGCTGCTTTTGACGGAGCTAAAACTGACGTTTATGGTAGAGCAGAAACCGATCCTGGTCATAGAATGTATAGGCTGCCAACAGGGAAAGGTTGGGAACACAAGGCTCTAACAACAGCTACTGCTGTTAGATTTTATCCAGACTCAACCGATTTTGTAGAGGGAGTGTCACAGTATCCAGGGTTAATTCCAACTGGAGGGGAACGCGTAGATGACGGCAAATCTTTTGCTTATCGTGATGATAAGGGCGGTACTGACCTGCGGTATAAGTACAACAATCCGGTAGGTGAGAAGGTAATGGATTACAGTAAAGAGGGATGGGCTGTAACTTACTCAACCAGTTCACCTAAGCCGTCATATTACTGGAAGTCAGATTTGGATGTTGTCAATGAAACAGGGGAGTACTACGGATCAGATAGGGTAGTGTCAGACAGCACTAAAATTTACGGAACCGAAGCTGATGGCGAAAAATCACCAGATGCCCTGGGATTTTATTGGGACTCGGATAGTACTGGGGTTAATACTGTTAGGGTGATGCGACTACTCAGCGGATCATTACAAGTCGACCGACATTACCAGATCCTTGTCGACTCCGAAGGCACTAACTACGGGCAAGATCGAAACTATTTCATGTCTGTGAAGACCAAATGGACAGCCTATACCTATCTGTACAAAGGTTATGCCGACATCACCTATGAAACCCCTCTTAAACCCGATCTTGCTGTCGTTGACCTTAAGGTCGATGTGGATTGTATCGAAGCAGGAACGACGCAAGCCATTAAATATTCCTTTAAAAACAATGGGGTCAGCACCTCAGCTTCATTTGAAATCCAGCTCAAGCTGGATGGAGTGGTGAAAGAAACCAAGACCGTAGAGGGAGCGAATACCGGAATCCTGCTCGGAGGCAGCTACAACTATACCTTCGCAGACACGGGACCCAAGGACTTTACGTTCAACGTGAACTCCAACAATGCCATTGATGAAGGGGGATTAACCTCCAACAATACAGTAAGTAAAACCTTTCAGGCTCAAGCTTCGTGTAAGGTCAAAAGTGACCTCGAAGGAAAGCTGACAGTCGATCAAGCCTTTATTCCATGGAAATCGAATAATATGTTTGAGATTGTGATCGATAATAATGATACCGCGACCTGCCAGGCATCCAAACTCAAATTTATATTAACCGATTCCGCAGGCACCGTGTACGAAACAGCCTATTACGATCCGATAGATGTTCGCGGCAAGCCTGGCACTTTCGAGATATTTGCTTGGCAGGGCACCAAGTATCCCGGAAACATTACTGCCGGTCCCGTTTCTGTACAGGGTGTTGTGAGGGATTCCTGCGATGGCTTTTTGCAGTTAGGACCCAAGCCTTTTATAATAGGAGACCCTCCGCCCAACCAACCCCCTGAATTGCAGATTGGTTGGTTTAATAGCAGTATGTCGGCTCAGATCAGTGAAGCTATTGTTGGGGATACAGTCGGCGTTAAGGTCATTTCCGTACACGACCCTGATGGAGATCCAGTAACGACGACCTGGAAATTCTCCGGATACACAGGCAGCTCAGCCTGGGTAGGAGCTTTACCTGCTGCACGCGGACTAGCTTCACCTTATACAAGCAGCAGCTATGGGGGATTTAGCGCGACGACCAAAGGCTCGCATAAGATATGTGCCACGGCTACGGACAATCGCGGTGGTTCGACAACGGCTTGTGAGTATCTGGATGTCATCGGTCCGGAACCTATACCTGTCATCTATGGATCGACCGTAGTTCGTGAAGGTCGAGTTCTGGATCCACCATTGGATGCGGATAGCAGCTATTCACCGGTACCGGGAAGAACGATTAATCACGCCAAGGATGAATGGGTGAATAAACAATCGGTCTACTACACACCCGGAAACGTGGTCGTCACCCTAAAGGTATTTGATAATACCGATTTGAAATCCGATGAAACGGCTAAGCATACGATCATCGTCAATCCCGATCTGCCGCCGGTAATCGATTTTGACTATCGTTCATCCATGACCCGATCTGAGGCTAATTTCAGGAATCGATCCTATAGCCCCGATGGAGATACGATTGTTGGATATAGTGTCACCTGGGGGTATGATGCTGGAAATAACGGATCCTGTAACCCTTATGAGAACTTCATATCAAACAGTTCAAGTTATTTTACCTTTACCCCTCCTAGAGTTGGTAACTATTGCTTTAACGTATATGCCATAGAGGATTATGGAAAATCAGCTAGCAAGGTGTTTACTATGAATGTAATAAACGACAACCCAGATGCCGAGTTTACAGCTACAGGGATCGCTACTGAGCCTGCACCTATAAATGTAGCCGGCTATTCTCCATCAGTTCTTAAGACTTGGGCTAACACCAGCTTGGACAGTGCAAGTGTAGCCAATGGTTGGGGAGCTAATTCTGAAGGAAGTTTGGTTTCTCCCAGAAGAAAAATAACAGATACTACCGCATCTTTTCCAAGTTTAAATGACGCAGTATTATTAAGCAAAATTCAACAAGGGAACATGCCGAGTTGTGGTGATCGTGGATTTCCCGCTGGCCCTTGTGTGGCCTGGAATACTGTTGATAGTTTGCGTTACTCGTATATAGGTAACAATAAATTTATAGGGGATGGGGGAAAAGATGCAGGTAATGTTGGGTATAGCCACTATTTCTACTTAATGGGTACCGATATGGTTGGTAAACAGTTCCCTTTATTTCCTGATTTCCAGGTGCCTTTTGGTGGTGGCTTCTCCTACTACAGTAATATGTCTTGGGCGAAGAACGAATTTACTGATGAATTTATGGTATATAGTATAATTCCCACGTCTAATAGTTATAGCGGGGGAAGCGGAGGGGACTACTATTCTACTAATACCGAGAGGTATCAGGTATATAGGCTAAGTGATCTTAGGAATGGAAATATTACGTATTTGCGTGGAGGAACCTTTTTGGAACAGTTCCATGAACGATTGTCCTCTGCGGATATCCAAAGAACGGGAACTAAGTCTAATTGGTCTGACGGCAGTTATGTGAAATCCGGAGATTACCTGCCTTTTGACAAAGATTTCAAAAAAATTAATTTAACTGCAAGAACAGTGTCTTCTTACAGAAATAAGGAGGCCACTCCTTATAAAGTAGAAAGTTACACAAATATGCCTTCTGTGGCCAGGTATTCAAGGCTGATGTATTGTAACTCCACAAAATTCCCTGATTTCTGTAGCTCAGACGGAAATGACAGTTATTTATCCGCAGTGCCCAACAATAATGGGGATTATTTCCTCTTTGGTCTGGATAAGAAGATGTACAAATTTGATAGAGAAACAGGAATGCCATCATTACTTTGGGACTCATCAGGGTTTCCATCAGAAGATAAATACTCAAAAACTGTTACACCGGACGGAAACTATATATCATTATATTTTCCTGGGTATCACTATTATGTTGATGGAGATGACGGCAGTGGGTATTGGGTAGATGAGCCTTCAGATCAAAAGTATGTCATCTTAGCTTCTGGAGTTATTACTACTTGGATTCCCCCAAGCGCATTTGATACATTTGCTACCTTAGGGCCAAAAAACACTTGGGACGCTAACTCTTTTACGGTTGGTCAAAGTGGTTGGGGTACTATGACTTCACCAACTATTGGTTTAGGAGATGTTAATGCAGGCCACATGACAGGAACTGGTACATTACCTGGAATCATATACAATGAGGACACTATTGTTGATTCCAGTACTGGCAGCATATACTCTTATACTCCAGAGACTGCGCAAACTCCAATAACTAATGAGTACTACACGTATGGGCAGCTAATTAACCCTTATTCTCAGCAAGTGGTAAATGGTACGGTTTCCTGGAATATGAGAACATCAAAGCTGAATTATCTTAATATGTCTGCAGGTGTTGGATTCAGAATTCAGGATCATAAAAATATGTACAGGCTGGAGTCTTACAGGGATTCTCTTCGATTGGTTCGTATTGTTAACGGAAGGAAAACAATTCTTTCATCCGTAAACAGATCGTCCATTAATAGTAGCTGGGTGTCGTATAAAATCAGGCTTACTGGGACTCGCATAAAAGTCTATGAAGGCAATGGTCTAGCTATAGATGTAACGGACGGTACTTTCTCATCAGGAACTATGGGACCTTACTCCACTACTGATAATGCGGAGTTCAAAGGACTTAATTTTCAGTGGTCAGATGCTGATCTAAGTTATGATACCGCAGGCACTTCTATTGTGGATACCGCTGTAACCTATGAAGTCACTTACAAAGATCCTGAAAACGATCCACGGTTAGATCCGGCTACTCAATGGCATTATGAACAGATCAGTACGCAAAGAGCTATAGATCTTTATTTACCTTATTCTATTATCTCTGCTACAAAGCTATTGGACGCGAATGATGGCAAATCTGGAGACTCAGCATTGAATAACAGCACGGTTACGAATCCAGTCTTAACCTTCGATAAGGTTGGGGTTTACAAAATCGATTATCGCGTAAAGGATGATCCTCACCCTGATCACCGGCAGCTGTATGGAGATGGATTGTTTGCGGACTATGCGAAGTATTCGGATTGGTATCCACAAAGCCTGATTGTGCATCGTCGCCCTTTATCAATATACGCCGTCGCATTGAACGAATATGGCAGGGTAGACTGGAACGACTCATCCTATGACCCTGATCGATGCTATAATACTGGAAATTGTCAGGCAGAGTATGCATATAATCATGGGATTTATAATGAAAAGTACTATTACATCACGCCTTCCGGTGTGTTGGTTAATGGGCAGCTGATCCGTCCGCAGGAATCAGGAACCTATACGATTGCCAAAGCAGTGGGCGATGAATATCGAGCATGGAGCGATTGGAACGAGCAAACCATCGATGTACCTCCAGATGTGCTGCCTCCGCCCAACAATCCGCCTACGGTTGAATTAACGTTTCCGAACGGCACGTATGCGGCACCGAGTCCTGTAACCTTATTACCGACGATTACGTGGAATCAATTTGATATCGATGTACCTACAACATTCACTACTTTTGATATCGAAATAAAAGATATTTGGGGAAGTTGTATAGAATGTATGAATAACAGAATTATGAACACATCCAGTAACAGCTGGTCTTGGACGATGGATACCCCTCTACAAATAGGAGGTCAATACTCGGTTCAAGTACGTACATCGGATGGTGAAAGCAAATCGGATTGGTCGAATATCGGATGGATGATTACGAATAGGCCACCTTCAGCCGTGATGGCGGTACCTGACGGTTCCCAATGGGCACCTACGTTTTTTGATACGGTGAGGCCTAAATTTGAGTGGGATCAATCTGATCCGGATCCAGGCACGAATTATACGTATGCGGAGTTTGATATTTTGTATGAGGATGGTACGCCTGTGCTGCCCACTATACAGCATTGGCAGGGCACAACGGCCAACCATAATTCGTTTACGATAGGATCCGATTTACCTTCAAATCGTTTGCTTCAAATACGTGTGAGAGTTACGGATGGGTATGCCTGGTCTGCATGGTCTCCGTACACGTGGTTTATTATTAACAGGGCTCCGAGTGCTTCAGTAACTTTCCCTTCTGGAACGGAGTCTGACCCAACCATAGTTTTGAATAATTTCAGACCTGTAATAGGCTGGAATCAAAGCGACCCTGATACAGGCTACAGTTTTAGTTATTATCAGATTCAGGTTGCAGAATCGTCGGGGGGAGTAGTCTATGATAGCGGAATGATGCTTCAAAATACGACGAGCGGGACCAACACGCATACACCATTTATAGATTTACCAGCAGGTAAAAACCTCATGGTAAGGGTTAAAGTCTGGGATCAATATGGGGCCGACTCAGGCTGGTCACCCTACAAGTGGTTGTATATCAACCGTCCCCCAATAGCGGCATTTACCTGGAAGGTGAATCCACCAGTTGCTGTATTTGAGGGACCGGCTTGGGAAGGAGATCATATTCAGTTGATTAATCAGTCGACGGATCCTGATATCCACACGATAACATCCAACTGGTCGATTCGAAATCCGTCAGGTCAGACATCAAGTTACACAGAGGATCCCTTTCTCACTTTTGTCCAGCCGGGCAATTATGAGGTTACCTTGACAGTGACGGACATATACGGGGTGAGCAGCAGTTTAACTCGAATCATTGGAGTAAGTGAAATGGTGATTCTCGGATATGTGAACCATACTGACGATTGGAACGCAAATCGAAAGAGATATAACCAATCCAAGACAAGGACCGATGAAAGTCCGCGCGGCTATGAAGTATTTTTCCCAGGTGAGCGTTTCTTGTTAAAGGCTGCGACCTTGGGGAATGTGATTCGAACTACATCACAAATATTAGGAACCTCATTCGATACAGAAATGAACAAGGCTAGCGGAGGAACGTTCGATGGGATATGGACGGGAGAGCTGTGGGATGAAACGATGCTAAGATGGGATAACCAGAATGTTACATTCCGATTCACAGTTCACACGCCAACAGGTTATACCAAAATAGCTGATGTGCAGGTAACCATCGATGATGACGGGTATTGGAGGCAGCACCGATCCAGATAGTAACTTCAGGAATATAAAGGGTTTATGCAGAAGCAGGTGAATGAAACCAACTTTCGGGAGCAGCAGGTAATAACTGCTCTCCCGGATGCTGGCATTCAACCGGCCATCAAGAACTACAGGAACTGTCAATTAAGAAAGGATTGTATGGGATGAAAAGGATATTAGGTTTACTTACTTTAATTTCTCTCTTTTTTTCATTTCTTCCAAATGCCTTTGCTAGTGAAACAAATCAGCCTGCTATTCGAGTAAATTATCAGGGTAAAGCCTTAGCTTTTGAAGTACCTCCTGTCTTGGAAGTAGGTAGTGTTTTAGTGCCATTTCGAGGAGTTTTTGAAGAGTTTGGACTCACTGTAGGCTGGGAATCTTCAAATAAGCGTGTGACTGGAACCAATGATGCTGTGAAAATTGATATGAGCATAGGAAAGAAAACCGTCTTAGTAAATAATGAACAGAAATTACTTGAAGTCGAGCCTAAGATCATTGACGGCAATACGATGGTACCATTGCGTTTTGTATCCGAGTCCATGGGCAAGGTCGTCACGTGGGATCCGGCGACCAATAGTGTAGACATTGTAGATAAGTTCAGTGTGAAACCTACGGTTTCTAACTACGGTGGAGAAAGCTACTATCCAACTAACTTTTCTAACCAGTTAGGAAGGACAAACCCTTACATGTACGAAAGAGATGGCTATTTATTTTTGTTCTGGTCTGAAGAATTGAAGAGTGGCCCTTTTGTTGACTTTTATTGCTCCATAGCAGACTTGAACAATGGAAAATGGGTCTATCAAAATAATCATTTTAAATATGTCAAGAAGGAAACCTCAGCATTTCAATACTTTTTTTATGAAAACTCACTATACTGGCGCACACAGGATGGAGTTTTGAAATCCTCTATCGATGGAACCGGGTCTGTCACGCAAGATGTGTACGTTGCCAGAAAATTTAATCAAAGAGAAAAAGAAATCATGTCAGCCGTTCGTTATGATGATGGTAAAGTAGGTGTAATTCTAGGTGCCAAAAATAGTGTATCTCTTTATACGGAGGAAGCTACTAATGGTCTTTTGGATATTAAAGATCTCAATAACATATTATTTGAAAATTCAAATTCGAATACACAGTATATAATCAATCGCTCTTCTAAAAAAATACATATTATTTCCAATAATACAGCCAAACAATTGGACTATGAGACCGGACAGATCAATTTCGACGAAAAGGGAAAAGACAAGATTGAGAAGCTGAAGGGAACCTCATTCACACAACCGTTTTATTATAGAGATAAGCTCTATTATTTGTATCAGGAGGGGCAAGACCGTCGGGCGAAGATCGGCATGATTGACGATAGTTTGCGAAATGAAGAGATGGCCGTGATTAACTTTGTAGCTCCTTACAATTTATCGGATTACAAAGTGACCATCAACGAGAAAGAGTTTCATTTATGGAGGAACACAGAATTTAGTCGTCTTCCAGCTATCGATTTTACTAATATTGTTAGGTGAATTAGCCCAATAAAGTTCGTCCCGTCAGTTATTGGCTCTTTTTTATCATTTGTTGGTATTGTCATTGTGGCTATATCCTTATTTGTTTGTTTTTTGGAAGCCAAGAGCAGCGTGAGGATGGAAGGCGTAGATAAACAAGGCTCAGTTGAATACGGAGGGGAAACCAGAATGACGAAGCTGACAGTGGACCTGGACCATCTCAAGCCTTTACTGGATCAAGCCAAAGAAACTCAAAGGAATATAGAGCAGATGTACAAGGAAAGCCAGGGGTATCTCCGGATAGCGAATGCGCAATCAGGTTCAGGTACCATCCAGCTAGAGGCTGCATATAAACGTTCGAACGATCAATTGGGAGCTATCTTGAGTGTATTGCAGACTACGTATAATGCGATTCGTGAGCTGCAGTCGGATGAACCGTCCAGAAGCTCCAGCACGTGGAACCTATGGAGTCGCTGGTTTACGGGACCGTCAGGGTATGGAGAACCGATCATCAAATATATGAGTTCGACACGTCAGGTGGTAGAAGGTATCATGAGTTGGACTCGCGTCCCGCCGTCGGCAAACCTAATGATGGAACAAACGAAAAGCAACGCGCTGCTTGCGAGTGGGGGAAAGAGCATTCAGGAGCTCGCGGAGGCGAATGCGTCCGGGATTCGATTGAGAGGTCAATGGGAGGCCTACCATCAGGAATTGCTGGGTTGGATGCAGGAGTTAGCCAAAGCCTACAGCCAAGGTGGGCAAAGCGAGGTTGATGTGCGTACAGCACAAATGAAGGAGACGGATAAGCAAGCCTACGAGCAGATTGCCCCTTATGCAGAATATGTGAGATACTTCGATGAAGGGATAGCGTATATGCAAAGCGTGGGCGACAGTACGGTTGAATTAGTCGGACAGGCGGGTCAATTCGTTCAGCATTTCCAACAAGGTGAGCTGAAAGTGGTTGAGGATATAGCCAAAGGATACTTGAAGTTCTGGAGTGATCCGATAAATCAAAGCAAGGAAGCGGCCACGGAAACGGCGGAAGCGATGAAAGTCTTAGGGGGAATGGTGTACAACTATGCGACAACGGGTGATCCGGCCTATCTGACGCCGATCACGGATGCATTGGGAGAAGAAGTAACCAAGGAACTGGAGCGCTGGAAGGAAGGGGGTCTGGAGCAGAGGGCGGAACAAATGGGTGAATATACAGCCAAGGTAGCGATAGCGGTAGCAGGTACCAAAGGGATGGGAGCCCTTGCCAAAGCGTTAGGAACGATCGAACGGGTACCGAAGCTTAAGCCGCTGAACGTCACTGAGGCCGTAGAGGAGGTGAAGAATACCGGTAATAGCCCCTTGGTGAAGGAACTGAAGGATGCTGAGGGGACGGGTAAAGGTGATATACCTAATAAATTAATTGACAGTCTTTATGAGAGAAAGCAAAATATCAGAAATGATATTAATAGAGAAATAGAAAAAATAAGAAATTCTGACGAATACAAAAATCTCTCAAGAACACAGAGGGATAAACTTGATAGAAAACTAGATAAATTAACTACTGGAAACATTGCTGTCGCAAAAGTGGAGATTACTGGTATTAAAAAGGAATTTCAAGCGCATAGTCAAATTCATTCCTCTGATAGTTTGGGTAATAACTTAGGGGATTTTACTCATTCAAAAGAAACAAAGTCCTTTGAAACCTATGTTGAAGATAGATTTCCTCGTCTCAATGATACGGAGGCTAAAATTCTTGAAGATATTTCTTCTCAGATAAAAGACCCTAATGTTTCTGGTAAAATAGATTTATATACAGAATTAGACGCCTGTCAAAGTTGCACAAATTTAATTATGGAATTTAGACGTAAGTTCCCCAATATTAAGCTTAATGTTTATTCTGAAAATATGAGATAAGGACTGATAATATGAGCATGATAAGCTATGAAAGAATTAAAAATTCTGTAATGTTGGACTTTGAGGAATATATTGAAGAAGAGGGTTTAAATGTGGCGCAGGTTTCAGCGAAAATTTTAGAAGAAGATTGGAGAAGAGTAAACGTTAGTTTGTTTACTAAAACATTATATTTTGTTTCTATTGCAATAGAGAGTTTGAAATATAAAGAAATTGCTGATTTTATATATTCTAAACTGGATAGTTATCTGAAAGACACTAAATTTGAAGAGCATATAGATAAAAACGACATTGAAGAACTGTTGCAAGACATTCAAATCTGTAAAAAGTTAATTGATAATAAAGATGAATATAAAATCAGGGAAACAAGCGATTCTACTAAAGCAGGAGTAGATTACATCTTAGGCTTGAAAGTTGATTAAATTTAAGTTGTATAGGTGATTGCTACAAACATAATCATGTGGGGGCGGCTAGGCTACCCAGTGTCGAATGAACCCATCATTCAACCAATAACACAGTTAACCCATGTAATACCCGTATAAAGATTTCTCCATTTTGGTTGTACGCACATAAATGCTTCAAAATGTATAACCTAAATAGCATAATGCAGTTACATTGAACAGGTTGATTATGGTCAGTTACCACTATGATTGACCTGTTTTTGTTATCTTCGTTTTCTCACGGTTTTATCAAATTAATCGCAACAATGTAAAACGTCAAAACGATAGATATGAAGTAAGAGTCATGATGAATATAATGAGTTCGCAACTTTCTATAGGGATACGTTGACCATTATAGTATCAGGACTTATCAGAATATTTTCATCACGGGAAATAGGGACTACCCAGTGCCGAATGAACCCAACATTCAATCAATAACACATCTAACCCATGTAATACCTGAATAAAGATTTCGGAGAGAACTTTCAGTTGATGAATATCTAAAGCACCTCGATACGGCTGATGCAATGTATGAATCCTTTAGAAAATCGAATGTTGATGTTCAGAGTATTGCTAAAAATACAGGAATTTCGAGGATAGAATCCAGAGAACAAAAGACGATCTGTTTTTTAAAGAGCATATTAAAGAACATGGTGTTGGACGTTTTGAAGCAGATTATGAAATTGCACAAGCATGGGACAAGCTTCAAAAAGGGAATTTTCAACAACAAGACATTGATTTATTAAATCATGAACTTTTTTAATCTAAATTTGAAGGTATATTTAAAAGATTATAGGACTGCACACGATAGACAGTTGATTCTGATCGTCCGTGGTATCCACCTGAGGAGGAGTGAATTTGGCTTCGTATGTATTACTGCTAAAAGAACATGAAGATGATGAAACCGTTGTTTACCGATTTGGTCCAAATGAAAATGTCATGGGGAAAATTGAATTGAATAAGGTAACGAAGAAATTTGCAGAGTTAGAGACTTTACCTGACCCTGATATTCCTTCCAAATTTTATTTTGACAGAGCCGCTCAAAGGCTTGTGGTTTGTTTGATTAGGGAAGGCGGCAAGTTTCCAGAAAGAACTGCATTTGAATCATAATTTATAGAAAATCTTGATTGGTCTCTTACTATTCAAGTTTTTTTTTGGTGGGGGCTATCCAGTGCCGATTGAACCCTTTACTCAACCAATAACAGACTTAACCCATGTAATACCCGTATAAGGTTTTTATTACAAATTGAATAAAGAGAAATAATGAAAATTCACACTATACGAGGAGCGAACATAATGAAGAAAATCATGATAGCCGTAGCAACGGCAGCAGCTTTGCTTGTCGTGGCCGGGAATGAAAGCCTTGCCGCTAAAGATTTTACAGACACGGTGAATCACTGGAGTCAACCGAGTATCCGTACGGCTGTGGACACGGGGTATGTGGACGGCTATCCTGATGGGACGTTTAAACCGGATGGGGCTGTGACCCGTGCGGAATTTATTAAAATGGTTGCCACTGCAATTGGGAAGAAGGTGACTCCTGAACAATCGAATCTGTGGTACCTGCCCTATGTAAAAGCGCTCCAGGATGATGGAATTTTATCGGAAACCTTTTACTCGGATGATATGGCTTACCCGATGGTACGAAGCGAGATGGCTATGGTAGCGACAAAGGCTGCGGATACGAAATCGGCTGCAGCTATGGAAGATGCCGTTAAGCTCGGATTGATCGGTGGCGTGGGTGGCGGAGAGTTGGACGAGAAGGGGAATACGACTCGTGCTCAGGCGGTCACGATCATTGAACGGATTCTGTCCAAACGAGCAGGTAAGGAGCTACCTGTGGATGAAGCGGCGCTGGATATGGCGACGATTAATAAGATAGGTACTAATATTGAAAGAGTTTGGAAGATTAAGCCTGTCGCATTACCTGTGGAAGGTCATTGGGGGAACGGTGTGACGATCAAAGTCAATAAGGTTGTTATGCTGGAATATAACAAAGGTGCGGATCAACCTTATGGGTATTTGTTTGATGGGTATAATCCTAATAGCAGAATGGACCTTACAAAATTTGTTACTATTGCATTTCAGATTGATATCGTTGTCGATGGCACAGATAATGGGGTTTATGCTTATCGAGATTTCTTTAAACCAGACACTCTTGTGGAGTATGGTAATGTAAACTTCAGAGCCAATCTTAATCCTACTGGAAATGTGGCAGGACTAGATACAGGAAAACCAGGGACCTATTCGGGTTGGACTGGTTACGCTGTGGCTAAGTCAATTAAACAAGCCCAGTTCGCGGACAGAGGCAAATCACAACCTTTAATAATGACTATTGGTAATAATAGCGTGACTATCGCAGAATAATTATTAATCACGTTAATCTCCATTGGCGAGCTTGTTTGAATTTATAAGGAAATAATCCGGTCTTACTGGAACCACATTCAGTAGTCCTCGTCCCGTCATAGGGCGTGGGCTTTTTTGCGTTTACGGTCATTAGAATTAGCATTTCAAGTATAGAAAAAGACTTCAAACGTTCTACACAATATCCGTCAGTAGCTAGACAATAATTGTTATTCGCCATATAACTGTGGCCTAAATGCCTGCACTATCCCCATTCTACCAGCGTTTACAAAGCAAAAGTGGCTTAGACAAATATTGTCCTGAGCGGATTCATATGAATTGTCAGTTTTATGCTGTAACGAGATGACCCTATAATCAAATCAGCCCAGCAGCATCGGTTAACCACAGATGAGAGGGTTGAGCCTGAGGGGCAGCATCATAAACCAAATTATGGAGGCTAACGATTCATGGACAAATCATGCTTGCAGTACGGATTGACGGAGGATGAGCGTAAGACTTTTGATGAGACAGGTTATTTGATTTTGGAGAACGTCCTTTCAGAAGAACACGTTGCCAAGTTGACGGAGATCGTCGATGGAATATATGAAGAAGGCGTAAGTAACGGTCACGATCCAACGAAAGCGTTGTTCCACCCGAACTTTATTCCGGATCATCCTGAGTTTTTGAAGCTGGTCGATTATGAAAAGGTTCTTCCTAAGGTATGGGGCATACTGGGCTGGAACATTTACTTATATCATTGCCATCTGATTGTAACGCCGCCGACAGGGCAACCCAAAAATTATGATAAGCCCTTCCCATGGCACCAAGACAGCGGCCGCGTGAACCAGGAGATCGAATCTCACCCACGCCCACGTCTTTCTTTAAAAGTAGCCTACTTTCTGTCGGATATCTCCGAGCCGGATCGCGGTAACTTCTACATTGTACCGAACAGCCACTTGACGGATGATATCGATATTCCAACAGTCGGTCAAATCCCAGGTGCGATTCCGGTATGCGTGAAGCCGGGAACGGCTGTATTCTTCGACCGCAGACTGTGGCATGCTGCTAGCACGAACTGGTCGGATATTACACGTAAAGTGTTGTTCTATGGCTACGGCTATCGCTGGATCAAAACCAAGGATGATATGACGGTACAAAGTCTATGGGATCAATGCACGCCGATCCAACGCCAGCTTCTGGGTGATTGCGTGAACGCAAACGGTTATTACACACCAACGGATGCCGATGTGCCGCTGCGCGTTTGGTTAAGAGAGCATGCTCCTGAGCAGTCCAAGGGCGCTGCAACAATTGATTCCTAGAAGTCCCTCGAACAAATAAGTGTATTGTATGGCCGGTAATTCCGGTGATTTGCAGTCACTGTGGAAGGCATGGGCTTGTAATCCTTACAGTTAATTTCGAACAAACGTGCATCCGTCTTTTTGCAGCTCCTGACGAAAAGACGGTGCAGCGGTTTGTCAGCCACTCAAAGATTGGGATGTGTTCAAATTGGAAGATTGCACAGCATTATTGGAACAGCTTTTACAGGAAGAGCAGGAATTGCAATTTAAGACATTTACGAATCAAATGGCTTTTGAAATCGGCTGTAGAATCGTAGCTAAGGCTGCATTTGAGCATAAATCGATTCTGGTCGATATTACCAAGAATGGACAGTCGATTTTTCACTGCGCGATGGAAGGCAAGACATTGAATAATGCGCAATGGGTGAAACGTAAAAGCAATGTGGTTCACCAGTTTGGCCGCAGCTCTTACTACATGAGTGTTTTACTCAAGTCGAAGCAAATTACGATGCTGGAATGGGGCTTTGTTGATCCCAATGAATACGCGGCGGTTGGCGGGTCGTTTCCCATCATGATTGAAGGCGTTGGCGTTGTAGGCTCCGTTACCGTGTCGGGTCTTCCACAGGAGCAAGATCATCAATTAGTCACTTCGGTACTGAAGGAATTTGTGAATACAGCAAAATAGAGGTGGACTTATGGCAAAAAGTGTAGCTGCGCGTTCCCGGTTATGGAACAGTATCTTACAGTACAAATACATGTACCTGCTCGCGCTGCCCGGCATTTTATATTTCCTATTATTTAAATTCGTTCCGATGTGGGGCTTGCTCCTGGCATTCTTCGAATATAACCCCTATACGGGCTTCGCTGGCGCTGAATGGGTCGGTATCAAGCATTTCAAGGAATTGTTCGCCGACGAAAATTTTTACCTCATGTTAAGAAACACGTTTGCCATCAATATATTCGGTCTGATTCTGATGTTCCCATTACCCATCTTTCTATCCCTCATGCTCAATGAAGTGAGAAGTGAAGTATTCAAAAAAATTAACCAATCGATCGTGTATTTACCCCATTTTTTATCCTGGGTGGTCGTGGTCAGTATGACGTTCTTTATTTTCTCCTCAGAAATCGGTATTATCAACAAACTTCTAAGTGATGCAGGTTATGAGCGTATTTTGTTTTTATCCAATCCTAACTATTTTTGGGGGCTTATCACGTTTCAAAATATGTGGAAAGAAGCGGGATGGGGGACGATTATTTTCCTGGCAGCGATGGCAGGCGTTGATCCTCAGCGCTATGAAGCAGCCGTTGTTGACGGAGCCAGCCGGTTTCGGCAAATCTGGCATATTACGCTTCCGGCTATTCGTCCGACGATTATTATTTTGTTGATTCTGCGTCTGGGTCATATGGCGGATGTCGGCTTTGAGCAAGTGCTGCTGATGTTAAATCCATTGGTGATGTCGGTTGCTGAGGTTTTTGATACGTATGCCTACACGCATGGTATTCTTAAAGGCCAGATCAGTGTAGGGGTTACGGTTGGGATGTTCAAGGGCTTGGTTGGTTTGGTGTTGGTGTTGGCATCCAATTATACCGTTAAGAAGATGGGCCAAGACGGTATCTATTAGAAAGGAGACGTCTCATGAGCTTTGTTGCAAGCAAGAAAATGACCACCTTTGATTGGGTGAATTATACGCTTCTGGCGATCACTTCATTCGTTTGTGTGTTCCCTTTCATTTACGTATTCAGTGTTTCCTTCACCGATCCTGATGTGTATGTGCCGCTAAAATTTTATTTGTTCCCGGACCAATGGTCGCTGGCCGCCTACAAATACTTGTTGTCGACCAACAGCTTTCTGAACTCTCTGAGCAACACGATATTTATTACCGTTATCGGTACAGCGCTGAGTATTGTTTGTTCGTTCACTCTCGCGTATACGCTTACAAAAAAAGCAATGCCTGGTCGGAATTTTATGCTGAGCGCGGTTGTCTTCACACTCGTATTTAATGCGGGGATTGTACCCGGCTATATCCTGGTTAAGGAATTAGGATTAATTAACTCACTTTGGAGTTTAATCTGGCCGAGCTTAACAAGCGCGTGGAGCTTGATTGTTATCAAAAGCTTCTTTGAATCTTTGCCTGCGGAATTGGAAGACTCCGCACGGATCGATGGATGCACCGATATTGGCGTATTCCTGAGAATCGTTATTCCTTTATCCATGCCGGCGATTGCAGCCTTCACGCTATTTTTCGCCGTATCTTATTGGAACACTTATTTTAATGCGCTGATTTACTTGTCCGATTCCAAGAAGTGGACACTGCAGGTCCTTATTAAAACATTGGTAATCGATTCTGATTCCAATGGTGTAGGGCAGGCAGGTGCGGGAGGCGATTCCCGTGCGGTACCTCAGGAAACGATTCGGATGGCTTCCATTATGCTTGCAATGGCACCAATCCTGCTCGTGTACCCGTTTTTACAGAAGCATTTTGCCAAGGGAGTTATGTTAGGATCAGTTAAAGGTTAACACAAATGATGAGGGGGATTTAACAAATGAAACCACTACACGTGAAAAGATTGTCCATGAGCTTGTCCTGCTTATTAGCCATTTCGATGCTGGCGGCTTGTTCGGACGGTGGCAGCGGCTCGAAGACTGCTGCACCTGCAGCAGATCCCAAGGCAGCACCCAAAGCTGCTGAAGCAGAGAAGCCATTAACTGTCAAAATCTTCGCAGGCTTGTATAACGATGCACCTGATATGAACAATGCTTATTGGACGGAATGGCAAAAACGCACAAATTCCAAGCTGGAAATGGAATGGGTGCCATCCGGTGATATCGATACGAAAATGGATTTGGTGCTGGCCTCCGGCGATCTTCCGGAAATCCTGTCCTCACCGAATGCGAACAGACCGTCACTGATCAATGCAGCCAAGAACGGCGCTTTCTGGGATTTGGGTCCTTTCCTGGGGGATTTCAAAGAATTCCCGAACCTGAAAAACAATCTGGCTAAGGATGCACTCAAATATTTGTCCGTTGACGGAAAAGTGTATGCGCTGCCACGCTCCCGTTCCCGTGTCGATCTGGGCCTGAAAATCCGTAAGGATTGGCTGGATAAGCTGAACATTCCGGTTCCAACCACATTGGATGAGTATGCAGCGGCATTGAAGAAAATTACCGATGCCGATCTGGACGGCAATGGCAAAAAGGATACACTTGGCATCATCGGCCAAGGCGTTGTTGTAGATGACGGCACCACCTTGTTTGCAGCCGGATTCGGTGCATTGAATCCTACGTACAATGAAGAGGGCGGCATGATCGAAACGAGACTGACGCCGCAATGGGATGATATGATTGCCTATTTCCGCCAAATGTATACAGACGGCGGATTGCCTAAGGAATTTTCGGTTATGAAGAGAACCCAGAACGAGGAATTGTTCAGAACCGGTAAAGCAGCGTCCTATACGAACAGCATTTGGTGGGATGATGAGTGGGAGAAGGAAAACAGAAAGACGCAGCCGGATGCCAAAATTTTGAATCTGCTATTAAAAGGACCTAAAGGCGATTATGCGCTGGATCTGCAAACAGGTGTATCCGGCGGCTACTACATTTCCAAGAAAGTACCAGAAGCCAGAGTGAAGCAATTGCTTAAATATTTGGAGCAAACAGCGTCCCAAGAAATGACCGATTTTGCATACTATGGTATTGAAGGCGTCCACTACAAAGTGGTAGATGGACAGAAAACGCTGACAGAGCAGGGCGTGAAGGAAGTCAACGTAACGAGTAAAGGCGCAGGCGTATTGGCTTACTCCAAGTGGGGCAAGGTCATTAGTGCTTCCGGTTCAAAAGCATTTAACGATGCGAAAATAAAAGAAGTCGAAAAATTCGATGAGGTTGGCTTGGTAGACCCTTTCAAAGGTATCATTTCCCCGACCTGGTTGAATACTTGGCCGAAATATGAAAGCGAATGGAAGACGATGGAGGCTAAAGCGATTGTTGGCCAAATTTCCATGGATGAGTTCAAAGCTTATACAGCCAAGCTGAGAGCTTTGCCTGAAATGAAAAAGGCATTCAAAGAATTCAGCGATGCTTACAAAACATTTACTGGTAAATAATACAATTATATCTGATCAAGCCCGTTGTGGCCACCGGAGCGAAGGATATCCGGTGGTCGCAATATTGCTGTTTTATGGCGATATTCAGCTAATTTTGTTATAATTCAGTTACATGGAATACCATCCATCGGTCAGGGGAGTGCACCAATGAGAAGATGCCTGGATTTCATACAAAGAACTTTTTTCTCGCTGTTGCCGCGAACGAATTATTTAAAGCGGTTGATTTGGTTTGGCTGTCTGACCGTATCTATTCCCATTATTATTGCTGGTAGCGCTTACTATCATTTTTCGATTGTTAAAGTGAGCGAGCAATTTAAAGAAGACAACAAGGCTGCATTAGTGCTGATGAAGGATCGTATGGAAAATCTGATGACGAATGTCGAGCATGATTCTCTGAAAATATCGATCAGTTCTTTTGTGAAGGATAATATCGGCAAGCCGGGTTTTAAAACTGATTGGTTTCAGCAGAGCGGGGTTCAGGATCTGTTCCTGCTACACAAAAACTCCAATAATCTGATCGATGATATTGTTTTTTATGAGGCTTTATCCGGGATTGTGCTCGCCCAGAATTATGGTTATGTGACTTACGATAATTACAAAAGTCGCAGCGATCTGGATGCCGCTCTGAATATGAATATTCCGGCAGGCTGGGTTTATCTTCCCGATGCGGCTGTAAACGGATACATCACATATTTTCGCAGACTGCCGATTCTTCCCTCAGACCAGCCTCAGGGGGCACTGCTCGTTCATGTGAAGGAAGAGGTGCTCAAGAACAATCTGACGGGTTATTCCACCTTTTCCAAAAACCAATCGCTGCTTATACTGGACTCCAATAACAAAATTATTTTACATTCCACCAATGATTTGACTTGGGGCAAGCTGGCTGGCGATACGGTGGGACTGACGGATATTTTGAAAGATGAAACGAGCTCCGGGCAATACCTGATTAAAGCTCAAAATGGCGATTCGTATATAGCCGTTTTTCAGAAATCGCTGCTGGGCAGAACCTATATTTCCCTGCTTCCCGAGAACGAATTGCTGCAGCAGGTCAGCTGGATTCGGTGGCTGATTGTATTTACGGTAGCGGTTTTTCTCATTGTTGGCCTGCTGCTGACGTTCTTTGCTTCCAAAAGGATTTATAATCCGATCGAGAATTTGATCAAATATGGAGAGAACCTGCAGGGCGGACGGTCGATCAAGCAGCAGGGCAACGAAATTGAGTTCTTAAAATCGTGTCTGGGTCATTTGAACGAGCAAGCGTTGGCGCTCGAAACGTATATGCAAAAAACACAGCCCAACCTTAGAGATCAGCTGTTGAGAAAGTTTCTGAAGGGCTTCACGGGAAGCGGCGAATCACTGCTGCGGGACTGTGATGAATTTCAAATCCCGACAAAGGGCTCGTTTGTTGTATTGATCACGATTGTTGAAAATTTATTTAAAGAAAAGCGCTTTTTGCCCAATGAAGGAGCTATTGTTCTGTTTGCAGTCATGAATGTAATCAAGGAGCTGCTGACCAAATCCCAGCTAAATGGCTATGTTGTCGAGAACAATGAGCGGGAGAGCATCACCATTCTGCACTTTGATGAAAGCGTACCGAGAGAGCGGATTCTGCAGCTGACACGGACGTTTGCCGAGGAGATCAAGGAAGCTCTTAACAAATACTTATCCTTCTCGGTATCCAATGGCGTTGGTGGTATTTATATAGACATCACGCGATTATCGGACGGCTATCATGAGGCTCAGGCAGCTTTGCAAAACCGGATTTTCAGTGATTCGCAGGCCATTTTATTTTTTGACGAGCTGGAGCCTTCGGCGAAGCAATCGTTATTTTTCTATCCTCGTGAACAGGAAAAGGTCATTGTCGAAGCTTTGTCCAGAGGCGAGCTAGTGTATGCGGAGAAGGGCTTGAACGAATTTGCCAAAACCCTGCGCGACTCCGGCTCCTATAATACGATCTATCAGTGCTATCATGTGCTGCTTTCTTCGATTATTCAATCATTGGAGGAGCAGGGGCCGGGCGTGATCGATTCGTTGGAGGGCAATTGGTTTGATCAGCTCAAGGCAAGGCAAACTGCACGTGAAATCTATGAATGGTACATTGAGATTATTTTTCCATTGTATCAACAGCTTACTGAAGAATTTCGTAAAAAAAGTGTCAAAATCGCCATTCAGAAAGTATGCAAGCATATCCGCGAAAATCCCGGTGCCAATCATTCCCTGATCGAAAGTGCCGAGATGATCGGAATGAGTCCTTCTTATTTGAGCCGCATGTTCAAAAAGGAGGTTGGCGTTGCGTTTATTGAATATTTGACTGAATATAAGGTGGAGAAAGCGAAGCAATCGTTGCAGGATACCGATCTGAGTGTGATGGAAATTGCCGAGGTGGTCGGGTATTCGGAACGGAATTTGAACCGGGCCTTTCAGCGTTATGTAGGCATGTCGCCGAAGCAGTATCGAATTTCGAATCGTTAGCTTAGTTATGACTTCTTGGTGCTCAAAAAAAGAATGATGAGCTCTCACTTAAAGTCGTTCATTTATGAACGGCTTTTTTGGCTGTAGTCTATCCTGTGAAATTTGATTACTGGAAGGATGCAGTAGTATTTCTCAGTGATCGGAAGGATATTTGGACGCGCAGCGGGACTTATTCACCAGATTTCTAGGCTGCTCAAGATTGGACAAAAAATGTCCTGTAAGGAGAATACCCGTAAAAAGTACAGCCTCAACCCTTTGCGATCCGCTCATTGCATCTCGATTCAATTGACAAATCTTGTTCAGTCCCGATTCATATGAATTGTCAGTTTAATGCTGTATGGAAGTGACCCTATAATGAGTACGTGAATGAGGAAAGCTGGCAATCCGGCTTTTCTGCAAGAAATCAATGGGAGGCTAACATTCAACCATGAAAAAGCTAATCAATGCACCTAACTCGGTAGTTGATGAAATGATGGAAGGATATGCAGCGGCCTATCCTCAGTATGTGAGAATTTTGCCACAAAACAAGCGGTCGATCGTGAGTGTCAATACGTCTCGTCCCGGTAAAGTGGGTATCGTGATCGGTGGAGGCTCAGGTCATGAACCCGCTTCTTTGGGACTGATCGGCAAAGGGCTGGCTGATGGTGTTGCCGTTGGCAACGTGTTCGCATCCCCACCACCTGCCCCTATTTTGGAGGTTACCAAGGAAATACACGGGGGCGCAGGTGTCGTTTATTTGTATGGAAACTATGCAGGAGACTGTATGAACTTTGACATGGCGGTTGAATTGGCAGGCTTTGAGGACATTCGTGTGGAGACGGTCCGGGTAACGGACGATGTAGCTTCAGCAGCGAGCTCGGAGCAGCGCCGTGGGATTGCAGGCTGTTTTCTGGTTTATAAAGCGGCCGGGGCAGCAGCCAACAAAGGCTTGCCATTGGATGAGGTTGTCAGACTAGCTGCCCATGCAAATGATAGTGTTCGAACCATGGGGGTTGGATTATCGCCGTGTTACTTGCCACAAACCGGAGAACCGAGCTTTACACTGGGTGATGATGAAATGGAAATCGGTTTGGGCATCCACGGTGAACCAGGAGTTATGCGGGGATCACTTCAAACCGCTGATGAGGTTGCCCGGATCTTGTTTGACCGCATTATGGAGGATATGCCGATGGGTACAGGTGAACGTGCTGCGGTGCTTGTCAATGGATTGGGCTCTACTCCACAAATGCAGTTATTCATTATATATAGAAGCATTGCAAAGCTGCTGGAGGAAAGAGGCATTCAGATCCACCGTTCCTATGTTGGCGAGTATGTGACATCGTTGGAAATGGGTGGCTGCTCCGTATCCATCATGAAGCTGGATGATGAGCTTGCTGAATTGATCGATGAGCCAGCCGATTGCGCCATGTTTGTTCAGGTGTAAATCATGCGAATACGCAAAATTCCAGAAGTCAGGTGAATAAAGAGCGGAGCGGCCAAATGGTCCTGGAGAAGCGTCAGCGTTCGCCTTTGAAATCGTGAATAAACTACTTTAATCTCATCAATTTTCACGATTTCAACAGCGATCGGAAGGATATTTGGCAGCGCAGCGAGACTTAATCACCGAGCTTCCAAGTCCATGCTTACGAAGCCAGTTTTGCTACGCAAAACTCTAAGTCTATGCTTACGAAGTCAGTTTTGCTACGCAAAACTCTCAGGAGGGAAATCCATGAACATATCGATTCAACAATTCAAAAACATGCTGTTAGCTACTCAAGCTCGCATCGAAGAAGAAAAAGAATATTTGTCCGAGCTGGATCGAGCATTAGGCGATGGCGACCACGGTGTAACGATGTCACTTGGATGGCAGGCGATAGCTGATACGGTAAATGCTTTTGAAAAGGAAGATTGCGGATTGTTGTGCAAGGACATGGCAATGAGCTTTCTTAATGCGGTGGGCTCCTCGGTAGGTCCATTGTATGCCACGGGTTTTATCCGGGGAGGAGCTGTGCTGCAAGGCCAATCGGTTATCAGTCAGGCCGATATGATCGCATTCTGGACAGCGCTGGTGCAAGGGATTCAAGAGCGGGGGAAAGCCGAGCGAGGAAGCAAAACAATGCTCGATACGTGGATACCGGCTATCGAGAGCTTGCAGCAAGCGTATCGTGAGGACAAGGATCTGGCGGCTTGCTTCCATGAAGCCGTTCAGGCAGGCAAATTCGGGATGGAATTGACGAAAAGCATGCTGTCCAAAACAGGCCGGTCCAACAAATTAGGCGACCGTGCTTTGGGACATCAAGACCCGGGGGCTACCTCAGCTTACGTGATATTGTCTGCCTTTTATGAACAAATCAAGGAACTGCAGCGCATCAATGTGCAGAAATCACTATTTAAATAAAAGGATCTATCCAAATAAAAATCCGTGGAGGAAACACAATGAATTATCGTACGCTGGGTAAGACAGGGATACAAGTATCCAATATTTGCTTTGGAGCGATGTCATTTGGCGGGATTGCTGATGAAGCGACATCCCTGGCTATGTTTAATCGCTGCCGCGAGGTGGGCATCAACTTTTTTGATTGCGCAGATGTGTATGCAGGTGGACGTTCAGAGGAAATTTTGGGCAAATGTATCGCCGACTGTCGGGATGAGGTTGTCATTACATCGAAGTTTTGTCTGCCGATGGGCAACGGGATCAATTCAAAGGGCATGTCGCGCAGACATATGATGCTTTCGGTTGAGAAAAGCTTGAAGCGTCTGAATACAGATCGCCTGGATGTATATTTTGTCCATCATTTTGACGCCACGACAGATATGGAAGAAACGCTGCGCGGCCTGGACGATCTGCAAAAGCAGGGCAAAATTTTGTATCCGGCGGTCAGCAATTGGGCGGCTTGGCAAATTGCCAAAGCCTTGGGGATTTCAAACCATAGAGCTTTGGCCCGCTTTGAATGTATCCAGCCGATGTACAATCTGGTGAAGCGTCAAGCCGAAGTCGAAATATTGCCTCTGGCAGCATCCGAGCAAATTGGCGTTATTTCTTACAGTCCGCTTGCGGCAGGCCTGTTATCCGGCAAGTATAACCAAGGCGCTAAGCCTCAGGAAGGTCGATTTATCGACCATAAGGGCACACAGGATCGTTACGCTGATCAGATGAATTATGAGGTAGCCGATCGTTTTATCAAATTCGCAGGTGAGTTCGGAGCACATCCCGCTTCACTGGCTATTGCCTGGGTTATGGGTAATCCGGCAGTTACCGCTCCGATCATTGGTGCCCGCAATATGGAGCAGCTGCAGCCTTTATTGGGTGCGCTCGACATTGAGATGACACCGGATTTGCGTAAGCAAATATCGGCGATGTCTGTAACGCCTCCACCAGCAACAGACCGTGCAGAAGAAGTATAATCACCCGATAGCAGCATGAAAATAAATGAACCTCCAATGCCACGTAAGCTGTGGACAGGAGGTTCATTTGCTTATCAGTCTTTACAGAGCAGCCATCAAGCCAAAGCAGACAACGGAAAGACCCGTATAGAACCAGGCCCATCTTCGACTGTAGGCTTTGTTTTTCCACAGCCGAATCAAGTACCACAGAGTGAATACAGCCGACACAATCGTTATCAGGCTCAGCGTATTCGTAAACCAGGGTGTCATAGTGAACGGTACCATCGTGCCCGTCATACCCTGATGCTGCGCATGACTGTGGCCGCTGTTCAAGCTTGCACTTCCAGCCATAAGTACCGGCAGCAGCAGATGAATACTGTGCAGCACAATCGGCAGCAGCAACCCGCCTAACGGAAGTAATGAATATTTGCCAATGACTTTATCGGACAACGGTTTTAGCCCTCCCATCGCTCCATTTCTGCAGTCCTTTCTTCATATGTATGGGATGGGGGGATCAATTAGACCCGAGCGTTCTGCTTGCGGAACTGCTTGGGGGTTAATCCAGTTTCCCGCTTAAACATACTGCAAAACTGGGCATCATTAAAAAATCCGGCCTCAAAGGCAATCTCAGCCACACTATGGTTAAAATGGATCAGCATGTGACGGGCGTATGCCAGCCTTTTGCGAAATATATACTGCAGCGGAGCGGCTCCATACTTTTCTTTAAAAAGATGACGAAACCTGTCGTAGCTGTATCCTGCCATGTCTGCCAAGGCTTCGATTTGAATTTTTTGCCGGTAATGCTCATCCATATAATTGCGCGTATAGACGAGGTGATCATAGTGCTGTACAGGCTGACTTTTTTGTCCCCATAAGCGCTGCAGATGAATGATCAGTTCTCCCGTCAGGAGATTGAGCATCTTATCGTAGTCCTGCTTTTGCAGAGTAAATTCATTTTTTAAGCGTAGCAGCAGTTCAAGCATACTATGCTGCGAATCATCGTGGTAGATGGCATTTTTATCGATCGATATCGCTGTATCTGCAGTAAACCCGATGAACAGAACCTCTGTCGTTTCCAGATGCCTTTCATCATGAACCATCCCGGGTGTAATAAAAGAATAGGAGTGGGAAACGTATGTCGAGGTTTGGGTGCCTATACAGGTGTTTCCCTTTCCTTGTACATAGTAAACCAGTTCACAGCAGGCATGCTGATGGGGCTGAACGTAGCTTGCTTGCGGGCGAGTCAGATGGGAAAGAAATTCAAAACGGCACAAGTGTCAGCCACGCCTCACTTTCATTAAATAGCCATATCATATAAAAAATTGACCGAAACATGATAAGGCTTTCAACGTTCTTCTGTTACCATAATAGCACCGGGATTTACATATCGTAAATAGTGAGGAGATTAAATTATGGCACTGACCACTGAACAATTAATAAATCGATTAAAGGTACCAACGAGCCGAATAAGGGCGGTTCTGGACACGGACACCTTTAATGAGATCGATGACCAATTTGCCGTTGTTTACAGTTTGATGTCCAAAGAAAAGCTGCAGATGGAGGCGTTCTACGCAGCACCCTTTTATAATGAATTATCGAATGGACCCAAGGATGGTATGGAAAAAAGCTTTGATGAGCTGCAGCGTATTTTAGAGATTATGGGGGTGCGGGAATCCATTCCATCCTATCGGGGATCGGAAGCTTATTTGCCTGATCCTTCAACTCCTGTAAAGAGCGAAGCGGCGCGCAACCTGGTGGAGAGGGCGATGGCATCGACGGCAGATGACCCCCTATATGTAATTTCGATTGGGGCAATAACGAATGTAGCCTCGGCCTTATTAATGGAGCCTGAAATTATTGATAAAATCGTGGTCGTCTGGCTGGGTGGTCATGCGCTGCATTGGAAGGATACGAAGGAGTTTAACTTAAAGCAGGATCTGCACGCTTCCCGTATCGTGTTTGACAGCGGGGTGCCGCTGGTGCTGATTCCTTGCAAGGGTGTTGCTTCGCATCTGAGCACGAGCCTCTCGGAAATACGGGACTACGTCAAGGGCAGTGGGCTTATCGGCGAATATTTGTATGAGACTTACAAAAATTGCAGAGAGGACCACTATGCTTACTCTCGGGTGATCTGGGATATATCGGCCATTGCCTATCTTGTACAGTCGGACTGGCTGCCGAGCACGCTGGTACACAGTCCACTGATTTCAGAGGATTTTCGCTGGAGCTTTGATTCTAACCGGCACTTCATTCGTTATGTTCATGATCTTAAGCGAGATGATATCTTTAAGGATTTGTTTACCAAAATGCGGCTTGCTGCCAGCAAATAACAGATTCAAATTGAAAAAACTGCAATCGGTGTAGGCGAACCGGTTGCAGTTTTTTGTGCATATAGGCTTTTTGGTTGTTTTAGGCCAGGGAGTCCACTATCTGTCGTAGTGTCGCAAAGCGCTGCAGCTTAAGGTATGGCTATATTCAACAGGGTTGAAACGTTATATAATAAATGCATCATCATTGCGCCGAAGGATGGGGTTTACATCATAAAAGATTTGATTCTCAATGCAGGTATCATGATCTCCTACTTCTTTCTGGTCAGTATTATTGTCAAGGAGCCCTTCAGGCCTGATTTAAGCAGGAGTGAGCAAATAAAGGCGGCTTTCAGTGCTGCTTTTCTGGGTGTCCTTTTGATGTATTTCTCCGTTGAAGTTACGAATAATATCCGACTTGATTTGCGAAACATACCGATTATCATTATTGCGGCATTTAGTGGTCCGGTTCCGGCGATGCTGGCAGGTGGCTTGATTGCGTTGGCGCGTTATTTGCTCTTTGGCTTCAATGAGGCTTCATTGATTGCAGCGTTGTCCATTATTGTGACCACTTTAGGGGTGGCTGCTGTGACAAGGATGGGGCGATTGTGGCGGGTATGGTCCCTGGCTACTGCATGGAGTCTCATCTGCACATTGGGCTTATTGGCTCTGGGGCTATGGGGCACCGATAAATTATGGAGCAGTGCGGCGGCTTTTTCATTGATAAGCGTGTTCGGTGGAGCGGGTGTTGCCTATCTGGTCGAGCTCATGCAGAGCTCAGCCGTGATGGCCAGACAGAACCGCAAATATTTGCAGCAATCTCTGCTGCAGAATGAGGAGCTGGAAGCACAGAACGAGGAAATCGCAGCCCAACAGGATGAATTGGAAATGATGCTGAAAAAAAACGAATCGCAGTACGGGATGATTGAGCGCATTCTGCAAGCCAGCTCGGATGGGGTGATCTTATGTGATGCTTCCGGTCATATCCGTTATTCCAACGAGCAAATGAAGCAGCTGGGTCTTGGCTGTGCACACTGGGATAATATTATGGTATGGCTGCATTCCTGGCAGCGCCTCGTTCAGCCAGTGAATTTGAAGCTTCGTGAGCATGCGGAAGATGTACTCGCAGGACGCGAAGCCTCCTATCGGGTGCGTTTCTCGATGCCGCTCGATAAAGTCAGGTATTACATAGAAATGCGTGTGGAGCCGATCTCTACCACTCAAGAAGAAGCTGAATTTCTGTTCTTATTTCGGGACAGGACTGAGGAAGAAAAGGCTGATGAAATTAAAAATGAGTTTATTTCCGTTGTCTCCCATGAGCTGCGAACGCCGCTTTCTTCGGTACAAGGCTTTCTCGAAATTTTGCTGCATCGCGATCTGAACGAAGAGAAGCAGAAACGGTATCTGCAAACGGTTTATAATGAGTCCTTGCGATTGAGTCATCTCATTAATGATTTTCTGGATATTCAGCGTCTGGAGGCGGGCAGGGAGGAGTACCATTTTGAGTTGATGGAGCTTTGTTCCTTTAGCGAAGAAATGATTGGAGAATGGCAGCAGGGCAAGCAAAAGCATCAGCTGTTTTTGCAGGTGGCGAATGAGAAGCTGTCTATTCTGGCTGATCGGGATAAGCTGAAACAGGTATATTTGAATTTACTCAGCAATGCTGTTAAATACTCCCCCGAAGCCGAACGTGTCGATGTACGGATATTACGCATCGGGTCGGATGTACAGATCGATTTTGTCGATTATGGGCTGGGTATCCCTGATGATGCGAAGTCGAGTATATTTGAACAGTTTTATCGAGTGGACAACTCGGATCGTCGTAAGATTGGCGGCTCCGGGCTGGGCTTGACCATTGTCAAAAAAATTGTAGAGGCTCATGGAGGTGCTGTCACCTTTGAATCGGTATTTGGGGAAGGTACGACGTTCAGCGTGAGACTGCCGATTAGTAATCGCATCGAATTTGAACAGCCGTGAAACATGACAACGGGGGGTGTAGTGATGAATCACAATAAAGCACTGCGGCGAATATTGCAGCAATCCGGCAATGAGGATTTATTAGAGATATGGAGCAAGGAGGCTTCTCTATCGGATATTAATTCGTTCTTGCTGGAGCTGTTCAGAAACAAGACGGATTCAGCATCCCCTGGCGATTTATTGAACAAATATGCAGCGAACAGCTTCGTTCAGCCCGCCGCGGTCAATCCCATTGCACTTAAGCAATTGGAGATCACGCTGCTGCAAATCGCGGAGGCAGCCTCATTTCCGTCTATTCAGCTGTCGCCCGTCGCACCCTTGGGCTCATGCTCGGTAGTGGCAACGGCTGATCAGAACAAGATCATATCGGCTCTTCGAGGAACCGAGGTCGTGGCCGATGCGACTAATCTGCTTGCGCTTCATATGTGCACACTACTCAAAGCCCGTAAGGCTAACAATGAGGTGCAGCCGTTACAATTCAGTACCACACACCGGCATGTGCGGGCTCAGCCGTTTAATTTTCCTGGGGCTTTGACACATTTCAGCTTGTTCTGCATGGTGACCTCGGGACGGGACTCAGGCTCCTATTCATTTGAAAAAAGAGCTCTGCTGGATCATATAAACGTGTACCAACAAATTTTCAAAGCTGTGTTCGATGTCAATATTGAAGTTCAATTCAATCAACGTGATGGATATACGGACGGGGCTGGTCTTATTGGGAGATTAAGCGATTACATACGTGAGATGATGCCGGACATCGTCGTTAGCGAGAACACCAGCAAGACGGATAATCGATATTATAAGGGTATGCAGTTCACTATTATTGCCATGATTCGTGGGCAGGAAGTGCGAATTGGCGATGGTGGTTTGGTCGATTGGTCGCAGCAATTGTTGGGCAATCGAAAGGAAAGAATGATGATTAGTGCAATTGGGCTGGACCGAATGCTATGAGCTGCAGCTTAAGGCTGCTGTCTATGCTTTAGCGTCGTATACAACCAATCCGTTACAGCCTGAACCGTGATGTCCAGATTGGTCCTGCCTTCTTTGTTCAAGTAGGAGCTGCTTGCCCGAAAATAATCCGGATGGCCGCCAATCAGCGGCAAGCGGAGCTGTGTCGTATGGGCAGCGGGGGCTGATTGACGCCAAACCGGCAAACCGTGTGCGTTTCGCTGCCACATGCCCCGGCTTCCAAGCCAAGTTACAGGATCAGAAGAACGTCCGTTGTCGCGGCCAGCCTCGGCATACATCCAGGAGTCCTGCAGCCATAGAGGTACAGGACATTTAGGTGAGCCGATTTGCACAACACGAATGGGCCAGCCCGCGTCATAAACCTGCTCTTCAGCAAGAATGCTGGCAGCCTGAACAGCAGCTACCCCGCCACCACTATGACCGATCAACAGTGGCCAGCCCTCCTCGCCGCAAGCCTTAATCGACATTGCGGCTCTGCCTCCGCCAATAGATCGTAATGGACGGGTGCGTGCGGTCCACATATCATGGCGAAGCTCGTGCAGCTGATGCAGCAGCCTGCGATTCCAATCGCCATAAGGGTAAAGCAGTCTGGAGGCTGACACGGAATAACCTGCTTGCGTTAAGCTTGCGATCATGGCCAGCCGAAAGTCCTCCATGAAGAGCGGAGCTGTCGCCACCCCTGCCAGCATAAACAGATTTACATGAGAAACCGGCAAGCCCATCCGATAAACCTCCACCTATCTTCAATAATCTTTTTATTATAGCAGAATCGCGAAGAGCGGCCCAATCCTTCCTTTTTCGATAAAAAAATACATAAAAACACAAAATAACAGCAACGATTATCGGTTATTTACGTATAGGTAGACACAGGGCTTTTTAGTGCCTCTGCACGTAGTGATTGCTTCCCCCGTCAATCGCAGCATGGTCCTTGGGATCATGTTGAAGCTCTGCGATTTAGCCGTACGTGCACGATGGCTGCCATATAGGTCTGAAGTCAGCGATAGGTACTTTCATTTAAGCACCAAAGATATTAAGATCATGAATATTTTATGTGAAGATACACCGGAAAACCCCATGAAGCACATTGAGTTAGTGTCGTAAACATGGTAGACTTTTTATAGTAATAAAGTCACGGTTATTTTCATGAAAAGTTTGAGGAGTGTGTTTCGATTAATGGATTTTCTTAAAAAACTTTTTGCAAATGTAACCGTAAAAAGATTCTCAATTCTTTTCTTGATTTCATTGCTATTAATTAGTCTGGGGGGCATGCTGAATCTCGTTTTGCTAACATTTTTACTGGCTTATATCATCAACAGTCTCCAGGGTTTTATTTCATCCAAAATAAATCGATACGTCCGTATCAATGATAAAATTGTTGTGATCACCATCTACATCGTGCTGATTATTTTGCTGGTTTCGGGTATTTCCAATGTCCTGCCCAAAATCATCTCACAATATAAAGCGATTTCAGATGGTTTGATTCATCGTTACAACACCCCGGCTAACGACTGGCTGTCGGAATATATAATGAATACGATCATAGGTCTGGATTTTCAATCCTATACAAGGCAAGGTCTGGGTTATGTATTCAAAGTAGGAGATTGGGGCAAAACCTTCTTCTTATCTGTGCTGTTAAGCTTGTTCTTCCTGCTTGAAAAAAACCGAATCAAAAGTTTCACGGCGAAGTTCAAGACGAGCAAAATTGCATGGTTCTACAACGAAATGGAGTATTTTAGCCGGAAATTCATCGTTTCCTTTGGTAAAGTGATAGAAGCACAAATTCTGATTGCGATTTTTAACACGATTTTTACTACAATCGGTCTGTGGATTCTTGGCTTTCATTACTTGGTTGCCCTATCGATTGTCGTTTTCCTGCTGAGTCTGATTCCTGTTGCCGGTGTGATCATCTCCTTGATACCGCTTAGCATTATTGGTCTTCAGCTTGGTGGTGTCATGATGGTCGTCTATCTAATCGTGATGATCATGGTTATTCATGCTTTTGAGAGTTATTTCCTTAATCCGAGATTAATGTCGTCCAAGACAAAGCTTCCGATGTTTTATACGTTCGTTATTCTTATATTCTCAGAGCATTTCTTTGGTATTTGGGGGTTAATTATTGGTGTTCCGGTGTTCGTCTTCCTATTGGATATTCTGGATGTAAATTATCGAGAAGAGACGGCGGGCAAAGCAAAATCTGAGTACGAATCTATAAAATAAATGAACAGTCAGGGGGGCGTAGTGCGACGGTATGTATCGTCAGACGACGTCCCCTGTTCAATCTAATCATCACATTGCCACAACAATTTATGACTTCATGGAGTGCCCTTATTTGCACAGGAGGAGAGAAAAGTGAACAAAGATATGGATTATCAAGCTTACGATATGGGTGATGTGGAGACCCACAAATTAAAAACAAAATTGAAATTGGCAAGTGGCGATATTTTCAAAGCAAAAGGTCAGGCTGATGGTCAGAAAGAGATTTATTGGCAAGTAGTCAAGCAAGTAGAAAAGGACACTTATATGTGTAAAGTCGTTGGCATCAATGAATATACCCCTTGAATATTAGCATGTACGGTAGATAAGCATTCATTAACAGCAGCTGTTCAGGGTACCGATTGTATGAAAACTAACATATATTTTTTACCAAAGCTATGATAAATTAAAAGAATATAGTATATTCGGGGAATTTGTCTTTTAAAGGAGAAATAAATGTGATAAACAAGAAAAAAGTGAGAAAGGGTCCCAAGACCGGCAGGCTGGTCAAGGTATTAACGGCATCACTCGTTTTGAATCCTGCTTTGTATATGCTCACGTTTGAAAAAGCTTTTGTAGAGGCCGTTTCCTCGGCTAGCTATAAAGCCCCCTATGTGAGTAAAGCGCTTCCGAACTTTCACACCGGGGTAGGAACTCCACTAACGCTGAATTTGAACGAATACTTTGACGGGATCAACAGCTATTCCGTATCAGCCAGCAATCTGACGGGCTTTACGGCTACAATTAGCGGAAGCTCGCTGATCCTGACCAACACGCGTACAGGAACGGCAACGGTCAATGTCACGGGAACGGCAGCAAACGGGGGAACCGTATCCGATACCTTTGATGTCGCAGTTGTACCGGATAGCTTGGATAAGGACGGCAACGGTCAGGTAGATATTGGTGAAATTGTTGCTTATACAAGCAGTCATCCGATGACTAGAGATATTTTGCATGAAACGTTGAGCTTCATTGCCCCTCAAAAGCTGACTTCCCCTAATATGGCCCCCAAGTCTCTGGATACATCGATTACGGTCTATAAGAACAGTCCGACTACACTAAGCCCCGCTGACTTATTCTCGGATGAGGATGCGCTTACTATTGACAACAACTCCATTAGTTTGAGTCCAGTCGGATATGCGACAGGAAATGTAACCAATAACCAGCTTACCGTTACTGCGCTTCAGCATGGCTCCACGGTTCTGGATATAGCTGTAATGGATGGACGCGGGGGGAAAGCAAGCAATCGTTACAATGTAACGGTAGGCAATCGCGTTCCCGTTTTTACAGGCTCGGATGTAACGGTAACAACAAATACGTATTCGCCAACCATCGATTTACATACTTTATTCAACGATCCGGATGGAGATCCTTTGCAATTTGGCACTGTGCAGGTTTCATCATCGTCGCCCAACACACCTGTGCAGCTAGTAAGAACCGACGATACCTTTAGACTATATGGTACTGCGACAGGATCTGCCACCGTAACGGCAAATGCATCGGATGCCTATGGTGGAACGACGACAGGCACCTTTAATGTGACAGTAACGAATGCAACTTATGTAAATCATCCGCCGCAATATAATTCAGTATTGAATAAGCTGGTCAATAGGACAATCGATCCATCCACTGAACCGAATGCGTACAATCCGTTTACAATTGATTTGACGAATGCTTTTACTGATCCGGATAATGATAATCTAACGTATACAGTCGCGAGCAGTACCGTTTCCATAGCTGCGGCTTCCATATCTGGTAATCTGTTAACGGTGACTCCGCAGACGGAAGCTCATGGTAAAACGACCGTGACGGTGACAGCGAACGATAATCGTGGCGGGATTGTCAGTTATGGCTTTGATGTGCTGTTTACTGGTGTTGCTACTGAAAACCATCCGCCACAATATAACTCAGCATTGAATAAGCTGGTCAATAGGACAATCGATCCAACCATTGAATCGAATGCGTACAATCTGTTTACGATTGATTTGACGAATGCTTTTACCGATCCGGATAATGATAATCTAACGTATACAGTCGCGAGCAGTACCGCTTCCATAGCTGCGGCTTCCATATCGGACAATTTATTAACGGTTACTCCGCAGGCGGAAGCTCATGGTAAAACGACAATAACCGTGACTGCCAACGATAATCATAGTAATAATACCAGTTATGGCTTTGATGTGCTGTTTAATTCGCCTCCGACATTTACGGGTTCACTGGTTAATCCCCAATATAGTATTCAGCATATGGAGCCTGCAATCGTAAGTATAGCCGGGTTTGATGATGCCGACGATGCCAGGAACTTACTAAACTATTCGGCGATGTCTGATTTGGATGGCTCGTTAAGTGTTACGACTGCAATATCGAGCTCCAGTGCAAAAGCTTATATTAATGGTCTTTCCAGAGGAACGCACACCGTAACTCTAACTGCTACAGATCCATTTGGCGGCAATCGAACAGCCAGCTTCATGGTCAACGTACAAAATAATGCTCCTATGGTCAAGAGACCGATTTCCGTTATAAACGGTGAGTCCGTAGCCATTGTGGCAAGTGACATTTTTAACGATATCGATGGCGATAGCATGTCCCTTACCGCCTTCCAAGATATAAGCACAAACGGGCTGGTCTCAGCATCTTTGGAAAGTGGAACGTTGCATGTAACGGGAATTGGTGTAGGCTCAGGTTCGGTTGCAGTTACGGTTAACGACTACCATGGTGGTGAGATAACTACAGTATATGGTTATACCCCCATTCCAGAAGGTCTTGAACTACCGTTAACAGTGTATAGTCGGCTCCTTGACATAGAGACAGGTCCGAACTTGACGAAAAAACTCGATCTATCCAGTTATTCTAGTGGATTTACATCCTTCACGGTTGTATCCAGTGATTCGAATATAGTCCAGGTTTCGGGTCCGGTAGGTACGGATTATAATTTAACAGCAGGCAGCACGACGGGATCCACAACGATAACAGTCAAGGCATACGACAGCTACGGAGAAGCTTTGACAACTACGTTTCTATTTATGGTAACGTCTTCTCCAGCCTAAAAATAAATGCCACCAAAATGCTTCATATGAAACAGGTGAATCTCTTGCAAACAAACGTACTTGAATTTGAACCTATCATCGAAGCATTAAAAACGAAGCGATATAAGGAAGCAGAGATGCTGTCTGTCGAAATTTTGCAGCATAATCGTCTGGTTGCACAGGTATGGGTATACCTCGGTGAGGCTTTGATGCATCAGGGGTATGGCAAGGCGGCGCGGTTGGTATTTGATCGGGCATGGCTGCTTGACCCGCAGTCAGGATGGGTTCGTGCCGTATTTGAAGCAGTTAGCGGTGTGCCGGATGGGCCAGAGAGAGCGTCCATTCAGGAGCTGCTTGCTGTAAAAAAGGTTACTGTTGCCGCAGCTATTCTTTCCTACAACAGTGAACGCTCCCTGGAACGCTGTTTGAGAGCATTGACTGAGACGAATGCCGTCGATGAGATTGTTGTGATCGATTCCTATTCGACCGATCGAACGGTTGATATTGTTCGCCAATTTCCGCAGGTCAAGCTTGTCAATGCCGATTGGCATGAGGATTTTGCTGACAAGCGCAATCAGGGACTTGAGCATATAGAAAGCGATTGGGTATTGTGGGTGGATGCTGATGAATATCTGTTTCCTGAGGATCAGCATGCTATTCGTCAGGTGGCCGGAATATTCGATGAGGTAACGATTCCTCCCGTGCTGATGATTTGGCAGGTCAATGAGATGCAGGGAACAGTCTCGGACGAATTTACCCAGCACCGAATGTTTCCGACGAAGCGCGGCTTGAGCTATAAAGGACGTGTTCATGAGCAGATTGTGCTGAATGGACAGGGGATTTTTGAAGGGGATACGTATCGTCAATCGGTACGTATCCGACTTCTTCATGATGGATATGAGCCGACCGTAGTTCAGCAGGAGAAGAAGCTTGAACGCAATCTGAAGCTGCTTAAGCAGATGGTTGAGGATGAGCCGGACAATCCGGGATGGCTGCTGTACTACGGCAGGGAAAACATGGTCGCTGGCAACCTGGACAAGGCCGTTGAGGTATTAACTTTGGCGGAGGAGAAGGCAGCGGGGCTTACAAATTTTGGGCGAACTCTGGATATTCTTATGTACCTGGTGAAGATCCACTTGTCACGCAAGGAGCTTGAGCAGGCGGATCAGGCGTGCAAGCGCGCCATTCAAATCGCTCCGAATTTCCCTGATGCCATCTACTATATGGCACAAATTCAGATGCGTCAGGCGATAGGTCTGCTTCAGACCGCAGAGGTCTCGCTGCGCAGTGTGAAAGGACATTATCAGGAATACCGCGGATCAACGCCCGCTGACACACAGATCCCGCAGTGGAGAACCGATGTGGCGCTTGCTGATCTGGCACTCATTTCCGGTAAAAAGGCGGAGGCTATTTCAATTTTCAAACACATCTTGGAGCAGTATCCCGATCTCGATGTTATTCGCAAGAGGCTGGCACAATTAGAAGGACATGGGAAGTAACCGCTGAGGGTTACTTTTTTTGTTTCCATATTCGGTAAATCAGGAACGTTATCAGCAAGAATAACACATACACACCAATCGATAGCAGCAGGCTGCGGGTATCTGACGTCAAGCTGCTCCCGATAAAAGCAAATAACAGCATGGCTGGAATTTTTCCGATAGCAGAAGCTGTAGCAAAAGGCAGCAGGCGTATAGAGAGAACGGCAGGATAAATATTGACGACAGCCTGAGGAATAAACGGCATCAGCCGAGCGAACAGGATCGTCATAAACGGGTTGCGTTCTATCCTTTCATGCAGCTTTTCCAGTCGGTTGAATTTGGATAAAAAAGCTCTGGCCTGAATGTGAAAGAATGTACGAGCCATTAAAAATATAAGCACCGAAGCAACTGACGCTGCAGACCAGCTGATCAGAGCGCCTATCCATGGACCATACACAAAACCGAGCAGTCCGATGATCACTTTATAAGGAACGACAGGGATGATTATAAAACCCATTGCGATGAGAAATACAACGTAGAGCGGAGCATTTCCATTTTGCATCCACAATAAAATTTCATCCTTGTACAGGAAAAAGATCAGCAGCATGGCCGCATAGGTAAGGCCGGTATACCATTTTTTCATGAGCTCTCCTTATGATCCATACGGAAGCATACAATTCGCATTCATTGCAGGTTGGAAAGGGCGACCCTCCCTCAAAAGAATTTGTCGGAGAGGCCGCCTTTTATGATTGTACGAACTAAGTCCTAGGTCCAGCCCCAAAAAAAGCCATCCCGATCCCAGGCTACACGGCCCTTGTGCAGTTTTTTGAAAATCTTTTTGACTTCCTTGGATATGGACGGATTGCCATTGTCATTCACATAAATAAAGGATTCACCAAAGTTTTCACTAATATAGGTAACGGCTTGTGCTTGATATAAAATTCCGGCAAATCGTACTTCCTTCAACATCCATTCAGCTACTTCTTCTGCTGTAATTTCCAAACGAATCGCTCCCTAGCTGTGATATGATTAACTATTAATATATCATACTAATTGACAGATGTTTAACAAAGGAGAAATTGTACGTGCGAAGTTATTTGATTTTGGGAATGTGTGGTTTGTTTCTGATTCAATATTTTGCCCGGCTGCATTGGCTGGAGCCTGTTATTATTGTGATGACACTGATCGCTTTTGCGGGAAGTGCGACGAAGGCGAACCCTACAGCGCGTTGGTATGGTATCGTTATGCTGATTGTAGGTATCACCCTGGAATGGGGGAAAGGTACCGGATTTCAAGGGATCAGTGACGGCATCTCGATGAATCTTCCGCTGTTAACGTTAGTCATTTTGGTGCCGCTGTTGTCCTTGCCCTTAAAGCTGGGTGGATATTTTAGCGCGATTCATCTGTTCCTGCAGGGCTTAAGGCATCATCCGCGCAGTCTGTTTTCAGGAATTACGAGCGTCTTGTTTATATTAGGCCCGATTCTGAATCTGGGCTCGGTTCGTATGGTGGACGAGCTGCTTAAGGATCTGAAGCTTCCTCCGGCCTTGTTAGCCAAAAGCTATCTAGTCGGCTTCTCGACGACGATGCTGTGGTCGCCTTATTATGCGGCTGTCGGATTGGTGCTCTATTATTTACAAATTCCAGTCACAGGTTATATGGCTTACGGGATTGGGTTGGCGCTGCTGTTTCTACTTATAGGCAATATTCTGTTTGCGATTTCACAAAGCCGACACCCTCTGAATATGGAGTCCGAAGACACGGAGTTTGCAGAGGACGTCGTAAAAGGGTACCGCACCAAGCTGCTGCAAATGGGAATCATTATTGTGGTTTTGATGACGACCACATTTGTATTGGAATCGTTGACGCATTGGTCGATGCTGGTGATCGTCAGCTTGCTTGCGATTGCTTTTCCGCTCGGGTGGGGGTTGGTCACAAAGGGCTGGAGCCGGTTAATCCCGCATTGGATCGATTTCAGGGATCAATCCGTACCCCTCATGAATAATGAAATTGTGCTGTATACAAGTGCAGGCCTTTTGGGACGGGCGATGCAGGGCACCGACTTTGGCAGCGGCATTGGTTGGGTTCTCACTACGCTTGCAAATCAATCGTTTATGCTATTTGCTGTTTGCGTGGTCGTGACCATAGTTGCCGTCACCTTTATCGGCATCCATCCGATGGTGATTGTCACAGCTTTAGTTACACAAATGAACGCCGAACAGCTGGGTACCACAAATCCCATATTGGCTATGCTGCTAATGCTTGCCTGGTCGATTTCGTCAGTGTTAAGCCCTGTGAATCCGCTGAATTTGATGGTTAGCCGCCTTACCGGCCTTTCCGGGCTTCAGGTCGGACTTCGTTATAATGGCTGGCATCTGCTGATCGTAGCTGTGCTGGGGATCGGGATTATTACGATTATTCATTAGAGAGGTCTGAGGAATGTCAGATAAGAATGGATTTACTCGCGGATATTACTTATACTACAGGTATGATTAAGATCGATAAATAATGGAGTGGTGAGATGAGCAAGGGAAGAGTATGGAATAAGGGGAAACGCAACGGAGGAGGCGGACCACCGGAAGGAAAGAGCAGCAAGGCTAACGCGGCAGCTAACAAAAGCAGTATCGCCCCGCCTCAAGAAGAGTCTGGCATGTCTGTACAAACCGTCGTCCAAGAGGTAACCCGGGTTGATCAGATTAAACCGATGAATCGCGCCAATTGGGTATCGAGGCCTGCGAGAGTCACACCGGAGAAGAAGAGCACAAACAACACCAATACGCAGCAGTGAAGCTGATTCATACCTAACGAACCTCCTTTTCAGGGGTTCGTTTTTTTGTTGAACGGGTAAAAATAAAGGAAACTTAAGGAAAATGTAGAAATCATTCAGTGTTTTATCTCAAAAACTATCGTCATATTCTTGTACATGAAAGGAAATACGATGATCTCAATTACCGAAGCTTATGTGGATTCATTGGCGATTAACGCCAGCGCTATGAAAAATGGCCGCGATCTGGCCAAGAAGAAAAGCTTTCCGATGCTGGGTAAATCGGTTGACGAATCGCTTATATTTGGCGAATGCAAGGGGAGCGGCAAGGAGCCGTATCGCTGCTCGGTAGATCTGGTGAAGCCGGATGAACCGGTGTTTCGCTGCTCCTGCCCAAGCCGGCAATTTCCTTGCAAGCATATACTTGGACTGATGTACGCATATGCACAGGGCGATTCTTTTGTGACTGCTGATATTCCCGCTGATATTGTCGGAAAACGAGAGAAGGCGGAGAAGCGCGAAGAGAAGCGGGAGGAAAAAAAGAACGAGCCCCAAGGCGAAGCTTCTCCCAAGAAGAAAAAGACCAACCAAGCGGCTTTACTTAAAAAAATAGCTGCACAGCTCGAAGGCATCTCGCTATTGGAAAAGCTGATTCATCAGCTGACGCAGGCGGGACTTGGCAGTCTGGATAAAAAAACATTAAAAACCTTAGAGGATCAATCGAAGCAATTGGGCAATTATTACATACCGGGACTGCAGATTGCTTTTCGCGAGCTGCTGCTTGAGATAGGCTCTGCGAATGACTTGAAGGATAAAGAATCGATGTATGCCGCCATCGTTGAACATCTGGGAATCTTACATACGTTAGTCAAAAAAAGCCGCGATTATTTAACGGCCCGACTTGATAACCCAGACACCCCGATCGACATCGAAACGACGCTGGAGGAACGGATCGGTCATGCCTGGCAGCTTGCCGAGCTGCGGGAGCATGGGCGTGTGCGGTCTGGCGCGGAGCTGGTTCAGTTGGCATTCCTGTCCTATACGGACCAGGCTCGCAGTGAATTTGTCGATGAAGGCTATTGGGTTGACCTGCGTTCGGGACGAATCGATGTGACGCGTTCCTATCGGCCTTTTCGCGCAGCCAAGCATATGCGGGAGGAGGACTCTGTCTATCAGGTGGTCATGCCTCAGGAGCTGTTCATGTATCCGGGTGAGATTAATGCGAGAGTACGCTTCGAGGAAGCCGCGCTGCGTGATCTGGTAAAGGGGGACTATGTCCAAATTGCGGCTGCAGCTCACAAATCGTTTACCGAAGCGATCAAGCTGGTGAAAAATCAGATTAAAAACCCGTTATCGGATAAACATCCGGCCCTGCTGCTGGCTTATACCGAAATTAGGCGAGTGGATGACGGATTTGTCATCGTGGATGGACAAGGGAAATCGATCATGCTCGCAGATGTCGCCTTTGCAGATCGTGCCACCACGCCGCTGATTCCTCTGCTGAATAAGCAAGTTGTACATAATCAGGCCCTGCTTGTCCTTTTTGGCCACGATAGGCAAACCAACCGCTTGCAGGCCCAGCCGATAAGCATTGTGACACCTGATGAAATTATTCAATTGCTGTATTGATGGATCAGATTAGGTCATAAGGATAACTGAGAAGGTTAGGAGATCATGTGATGAGCATAGCTATTTTATCCGATTTGCAGCAAGAGATACGACGTTTGTTTATTGCCGGCAGCGGGCTGGCAGAAGGCGACCTTCGTTTGACGAAAATATTGCCCCAACTGCAAAAGCTTGGCGAAGCTGCGCCTGTTTTCAATAGGGTGGCCCAGTCGCTGGCCCAGGTAATAGAGCCGCAAAAAGCCGAGCAGGCCGCCGTAAAGCTGCTAGACCTCAGTATACTAGTGAATTCGATTTTGTATACACAGGGTACAACAGAGCCGACAGGCGGTATGGCAGAGAGTGTACAGGTTGAGGGAACGAATATCGCATGTTCAACTACGATTCCTCACCGCAGGCTTCATCCGGCTGTCGAGGCATTAACATCCAAGGGCCAGGGAAGAATGGAGCAGCTCCGTCTGTCTTTTGAGGATGGAAACCTGCAGGATTTCCGAATCATCCCGCTTGTGGTAGCTGCTCTGGATGATGGTTACTCGGAGATTGCCGAATTCGTCTATGAGAAGGTCATTCCGGCTTATGGTGCGGATGCACTTCCAGCGCTTCGGGAGCAATACAATCCACAGGGTGGTAAACCGGATGGGCGTCGGCTCAGGCTGCTGCATCGTTTGCTGGATGCTTCCGGTATGGACCTCTATCTTCAGGCTGCCCAGGAGGGTTCTCTAGACGTCCGTTCAGCTGCAATAGAGCTGCTCGGCAATTATTCGGAACAGGAAAGCTATATTCTGGAACAAGCCGATGATAAGAAAAAGGAGATTCGCAGCGCAGCTTTTGCCGGCCTGGCAAAGCTCGGAACGGAGAGGGCAGTGGATCGTCTGTATCAGGCTTTAACCTCGTCCAAGGATCGTGAGCTTGCCGCAGAGCCTGTATCACAATGCAGTGCAGTCACGCTGACAAGCAAGATTATTGCCAATGCTGAGGAAAATTTGCAGCGTATCGTTAGCGGGCAGGGAATAGTCGGAGCTGCGAATGCCGCTGTGAATAAGGAAAGAGAAGAAGCGATCAAGCAGCTCCTTGCCGATGTACAAGCACTGGATGAGAAGCAGCCTGAGGAAGTGCTGGCATTCCTGAAGAAGCTGCTCTCCACGACCGATTTTATCATTCCAGAAACAGAAGAAATCCAGCAGCAGGCTGCTAATCAGCTATTGTGGATGCATACACCGGAAGCCTATGAATTTGCAATCAGCCTACAGGATGCGTATAACGGCACCTTTATTGCCTACAGCTTCCGTGCAGCTTATAAAACACTTTCGCCTGAAGAGGTGTATAAGCGGTTTGCACCGGAATTGTCGAATCCAAAAAAAGTGGCTGCCAAACAGCTATTAGGCGCGATACATCGGGTCACCCCTTCGTTGTCCAAGCAATTGCTGGCAGCAGGCTGGGATGATGAGGACTTTAATGCCACATCGTTTGCAGCAGGCGAGTCTGCATCCAAGCTTGATCCGAGATGGATTGATGTATTTGTGGAAATTGATGAGGAAGAGCTGGTATGGTGCCTTGCAGATCGACCGAACCCACACATTGCCGCGTATATGTCCAGCAAGCTTCAATTGAAACCAAGCTTTCGGACACATCGTACCTCCTCGCTGCTGCTGGCATTATTCCGAATTGGTTACAAAGAAGCGCCGGAGCTGTTAATGGGCATCTTGGAGAAGGAATCGGTCAAAAATTTGTATTATTTAGACACCGAGCAGCGTGCGCTTCTGAATCTGCTGCCGCGTTCCTATGCTGACAGGCTGCAGAAGTTCGCTGAGGCGCTTACGTATGAGAACATCAAAAATCAGATACTTGCCATTGCTGAGTCCGTAGCAGCCAAACCAGAAGAGTTAGCCAATGAATCGGTTACCGAGAAGGGAAAGGGATTATGGGGATGGATCAAAAACAAGATGTCTTAAGGCTTCCAGCCGAGCGGTTATACGAACACGAGCTTGAGGCTTTGAAGCAAGCGGATAAGGATGCCTTGCCTTCAGGCTGGAAGCTTTCTCCTAAATCCGTGCTGACGTTCATTACTGGAGGTACCGCAGGCGGCGTGGATATCACGCCCAAATATATCGGGAACCGCCGTCTGGTAGAAATGGCCATTGCCACACTGCTGACCGACAGGGCGCTGATGCTGATTGGCGAGCCGGGAACAGCCAAGTCATGGCTTTCCGAGAATTTGACCGCTGCGATTCATGGGGACTCCTCCAAGGTCATTCAGGGAACAGCGGGTACAAGCGAGGAGCATATTCGTTATTCATGGAACTATGCGATGCTGCTGGCCCAGGGGCCATCCGATCAGGCGTTAATCAAAAGCCCGATTTTCCGCGCGATGGAGAGTGGTGGCATTACGCGATTTGAAGAAATTTCACGCTGCGCCTCAGAGGTTCAGGATGCTTTAATCTCGATTTTATCTGAAAAAACATTGTCAATTCCCGAGCTTGATCGGGAGTTGTCGGCGGCACGCGGCTTTTCAGTGATTGCTACAGCGAACACCAGGGATCGTGGCGTTAATGAAATGTCGGCAGCCTTGAAACGGCGTTTTAATATTATTGTGCTCCCGGCACCGTCGGATATTGAAACCGAGGTAGGCATTGTTCGTAAACGTGTCGGTGAAATCTCCGCGAATTATGAGCTGAACGCTTCCCCTCCGGACGATGAAGCGGTACGTAAAGTCGTGACAATTTTCCGTGAATTAAGAAGCGGAATGACGCTTGACAGCAAGAGCAAGATTAAGCCGCCAAGCGGAGTCATTTCCACAGCAGAGGCGATCTCCTTGCTGACAGGAAGTATGGCTTTGGCAGCCAGCTTCGGGAACGGTACGATTACGGATGAAGATGTCGCGGCAGGACTGCAGGGTGCGATTGTGAAGGATGAAGAAAAGGACAGCCTGGTCTGGAGGGAATATTTGGAAAATGTGATGAAGAAGCGGGGATCATCTTGGAGAAGTCTGTACAACGCCTGCTCGGAGATGAACAATTGAATAACAACGCTGCTCACAACGGCTCTCCTGTGGGAGAAGAACTGGACAATGGCTTTCATGTATTCGGGATTCGGCATTTATCCCCTGCCGGCGCCCATCATTTGTTGTCTTTTCTCGATAAGGTTAAGCCGACTGCTATTCTGGTCGAAGGGCCGAGTGATGCAAGCGGCCTTATTCAACAGCTAACCTCCCGTGGTGTCGTGCCGCCGATTGCGATACTCGCTTATACGGACCAGCTTCCGGTACGGACGCTGCTCTACCCGCTGGCTGAATATTCGCCGGAATATCAGGCCTTCGTATGGGCCAACCGTCATGGTGTGCATACCGAATTCATCGATTTGCCGTCGAACTTGGGCCTGGCGCTGTATGAGCAGCGGCGGAACCAACGCAAAGCTGTGCCAGATGTTCAGGATGAGCAGGATAGTGGACCACAAGTACAGTCTCAGGATGATCAACAGCATGGTGAACAGCAAGCAGCAGACAGTCCCGGGGAAAACGCGCTGCAGGCTTATTTGCGCCAGCAGCATGAGCGTTATGAGCGCATAGCCGAGCTTGCGGGTGAGCCTGATTACGATGCTTACTGGGAACGTCATTTTGAGCACAATACGCAGAAGGATGCTTATCAGCGCTCCATCTACGAGTTTTCATACCAGATGCGTGCCTTGTCCGAGCAGGATGAACGGAAGCACGCCGCCGCAGAGACTGCCTACAATGAGATTCGTGAAGCGTATATGAGGCGTCGAATCCGCGATCTGCTGGAGGCCGGACATTCACCGGAACGGGTAGTTGTCGTTACAGGCGCGCACCATGCTTCGGCTCTTGATCTAAGACTGCCGGTCATGAATGACAAGCAGCTGGCGAGCTTACCCAAAGCTTCAACCAAGCTGACGTTGATGCCCTATTCTTTCTATAAGCTGTCCACGCATTCGGGATACGGAGCCGGGAATCAGGCTCCAGCTTACTTCACTTTATTTTGGCAATGCTTGCAAAAGGGGGATTTGAGTCAGCTGCCCTCCTTATATTTTTCTCATGTAGCCGCTGCTCTTCGCGAGCAAGGCACGTATCGCTCGACTGCAGCGATTATTGAAGCGGTACGGTTGGCGGAAGCACTTGCATCGCTGCAGGGAGGCAGTCAGCCAACCTGGAAGGATTTACGTGACGCGGCAGTTGTTTGTCTCGGATACGGAGAGCTGTCGCCGATAGCGGAGGCTTTAGCCAGAACTGATGTGGGGACAGCCATCGGCAGCTTGCCGGAAGGCGTCAGCCAGACGCCGATTCAGGATGATATGAATCGTGAGCTGAAGCGGCTGAAGCTGGAGAAATACAAATCGACAGTAGCGAGCACACTGCAGCTTGACCTAAGAGAAAATCGCCGGGTGAAGACGGAGGAAGCCGCTTTTATCGATCTATCGAGGTCTGTTCTCCTACATCGGCTGGAGCTGCTTGGCATCAACTTCGCCCGCAAGCAGCGGGTTCATCAGGATGCAGCTTCATGGGCTGAGCATTGGATTTTGCAATGGACGCCAGAAGCCGAAATCCAAACTGTGGAGTCTACCTTAAAAGGTGAGACGATAGAGCTGGCGGCAGCCTTTGTGCTCAATGAAAGACTGGAGTCATGCGACGATATTGCCGAAGCATCACGTCTTATTCGGATTGCATGCGATTGCGGTTTGCCGAAGCTGATGGAGCAAGCCAGAGCGACCCTGCAGCAGCTTGCTGTCGATGTGGGCAATTTAAATCAAATTGCCGCAGCCGCTTATGAGCTGTCGGTCTTGATCCAATATGGATCATTGCGGAGAATTGAGACCAGCTCCTTAATTCCTTTGCTGCAGCAGCTGTTTTTGCGAGGCGCGCTTCAGCTCGTGGATGCCGCAAATTGTAATGATGATGCTGCCAAAGGCATCGTGTCCGCCATTCAGACGCTGCATGGAATCGCTCAGGAGCATTATGAAATTGTCGATGACAGGCTATGGCTAAACAGGCTGCATGAGCTGTCCTCCCGGGATGACCGGAATGCCAAATGCTCCGGATTTGCTTTTGCCATCCTGTTGGAGTGCAACGAGATTTCTGAGGAGCAAAGCGCTCAGGAGGTATCTAGACGGCTTTCGCCCGGCATCCCTGCGGATCTCGGAGCTGGCTGGTTTGAAGGCTTGTCCATGCGCAACCGCTATGCACTGCTCTCCCGTTTATCGTTATGGAAGCAGCTGGACGCTTATATGGAATCACTGGAGGAGGAGCAATTTCACCGTTCGCTCGTTTTTTTACGGAGAGCCTTTGGATCGTTTGAGCCGCGGGAAAAGGCAGCGATTGCCGAGATGATGGGTGATATCTGGGGAGTTGATGCAGGCCAGACAGGTGAAATGCTGCAGCAGCCGCTCAGTGAGGAAGAAAAGGGGAAACTCGATGAGCTTAATGACTTTGATTTCGGGGATTTGTAAACTATGACAACCATCAATCAGGAACAGGTAAAGCGGTGGAGATTGGTTCTGGGCGCGGCCTCAGAGGAGAAGCTGAAGGCGTGCGGCGGGGGCTCCGGCAGGCTGCTCGACGGAGATGATGTGTTGATGGATGAGGCACTGGCTGCCATCTACGATGATACAGCGGATGCATCGGGCCAGGAGGCGGGTAGTTCGGGCAAATCAAGGTCAGCCGGGCTGGGCCCTTCCTCGCCGAAGCTCGCCAAATGGCTGGGAGACATCCGTTCTTTTTTTCCGCAGGACGTGGTATCTGTTATTCAAGCAGATGCGATAGAGCGCAAGGGATTAACACAGCTGTTGTTTGAGCCTGAGCTGTTGTCACAGGTAAAACCGGATATTCAAATGGTGGCGACCTTGATGGCGCTTAAAGGCAAGATACCCGAGAAAACGAAGGAAACGGCTAGACAGCTGGTTAGAGCCGTAGTCGAGGAAATTGTAAAACGGCTATCGTCGAATATGCAGCGTGCGGTCACGGGGGCGCTCAACCGGAGGCAGCATTCGCCGCTGCCATCCTTTACTGGTCTCGATTGGAATCGTACGATCAGAGCCAACCTGAAGCACTACGATCAGGAACGGCAGCTGCTCATTCCGCAGAAGGTTTACTTTTTTGATCGCGCGCGCAAAAGCAAGGAATGGACCGTTATCCTCGATATCGATCAAAGCGGCTCGATGGCCAATTCGGTGATCTATGCCTCGATTATCGGTTCGATCTTTGCCAGTATGCCGGCACTTGATACGCGTGTGGTCGCCTTTGATACCGAGGTTGTTGATCTTAGTGAGCAGTGTGCAGAAGACCCGGTAGATATGCTGTTCGGTATACAGCTGGGTGGAGGCACGGACATTAATAAATCGGTCGCCTACTGCGAGCAATTCATTACGGAGCCGAAGAAGACTTTGTTCATTCTCGTAACGGATTTATATGAGGGCGGCAACCGTTCGGAGCTGCTGCGCAGATTGGACGATTTGCAGCAGGCCGGTGTAAAGACGATTTGTTTGCTGGCTTTATCGGATGAAGGGACGCCTTCCTATGACGAAACGGTAGCCAAAAAACTATCCCAGTTTGGTATTCCCTGCTTTGGCTGCTCTCCCGACCGTCTGCCTGAGCTGATCGAGGGGGCCTTGAAGGGACAGGATCTGCTGATGCTCGCTAATCGGGTACAGGCGGGTTCGAACCCATAGATCCAGTCAAATTCCTTGCCTGAGGTCCGATGAAGCTGATCTTTACGGTCATTTCATCGGGCTCCAAGCCTAGGTTCATTAAATATTTACTTATATTTTACAAAAAGAGGTTGAAAGTTAACAAAACGCTTTGTATAATAATGACATGATCAAAGTTAAACCGGTTTAATGAATCGGTTTTTATTGGGGAAATCATTAAACCGGTTTAATGATTTCTTAACAATCGTAAAAAGGGGGGATCAAATGGCAACCATCGATGACGTAGCCAAAGCTGCGGGTGTTTCCAAGGGAACGGTATCCAGTGTATTCAGCAAAAAAAGACCTATCAGCCGTCCTGTAACTGAACGGGTTCTGGAGGTTGCCAAGGACTTAGGGTATTACCCGAGCCATGTAGCGCGAAGTCTGGCTATTAAGAAAACGATGATAGCAGGCTTGAAAATGCCGATTTCCAAAGATAGCGTGATGTCGGGTTTCGAGATTCAGATGATCAATGGTGTTATAAGAGAGTTTTCCAAGCAGGGCTACAGACTTTTATTAGATACACTTCCTGAACATGATGATCCAACCCAATTTTCCATCGATCCCGTGGATGGTGTCATTATGCTGAACCCAAGAAAACAGGATCCTCGTATTGAAAGGTACAATCAAATGGGCATCCCGTTAGTATTGATTGGCCGTCCAGATCCAATTGAAGAACAAATTAGTTATGTCGACAATGATAACAGACACTTAAGTTTGCAGGTGGGTCAATATTTAATTGAACTCGGACACACAGCTATTTTATTCCTTAATTCCAGCGCTGATATGACGGTTGCTATTGACCGGGAAAATGGTTTGGCAGAAGCTTTCCAGCAAAGTGGTCAATCCTATGATCAGGTACACGTTATGAACTACTCGAGAAGGCAGCATGCCAATCCTACTGAATATGGTTATGTTTCACTTAAGAACATCTATGAGCCTAATCGATTCACCGCCATCATTACGGATACGGACCGCGTAGCACTAGGGGTCATGAGGGCCGCAAGAGAGCTTGGCATCGATATACCCGGCGAGCTTTCGCTTATAGCCTTAAGCAATGATGCTACTCTGGCACAGGAAATGACGCCTGCGTTAACCTCGGTTGAGCTATCCGCAGAAATGCTGGGTACGGAAGCAGCCAAAATTTTAGTCGAGAAAATGAAAGATGTAGATATCGTCGAGCAAAAGATCATTGAAGCCAAATTGGTTATTCGCGAATCGTGCAGGTTACTGTAATAGGCCGCCAATAGGCGGGTCATAAATGTAAACGCTTTATTAAGATTGTGTAAAGGTTGTATATAATCTGGGAGGTATATCATGATAACCAAATCGAAAATTATGAGTTTAACGATGGCGATTGCACTGCTGGGCACTATATTGGCAGGTTGTACCGGAAACGATACTGCAGCACCGTCAACAGGCAATTCAGATGCAAACGCGCCAAAAGGAAATGACAAAAAGGAAGACAGAACTCTCCGTATGATGTCAGGCGTTATTGGCGGTAAAACACCTGAAGAGAACACACTGTTCGAAAAAGAAATTGAGCGGTTGACCGGTATTAAGGCAAAGCTGGATAAACCAGCATCCGATTATGACCAGAAATTGCTGGCTGCCATTGCATCGGGCGAGAAGTTCGATCTGCTTCAGATCAGTAAAGAAAAAATGAACCTGTTCATCGATCAAGGTATTTTGACACCTCTTACGGATCAAGTAAAAGCTTCCAAAGTATTGTCCGATCCCGAGGTTTTGCCCGCGGGTGAATGGGATCAGATCAAAACGAAAGACGGCAAGATTTATGGTGTGTTCTCAAAGTTTCAAGGCGGAACGATGCCGATTGTACGAAATGACTGGTTAAAGAAGTTGAATTTGCAGGAACCCAAAACATTGGATGACTATTACAAGGTGTTAAAAGCATTTACCGAACAGGACCCGGATGGCAACGGCAAAAAGGACACCTATGGTTTAAGCACAGCAGGTATGTATGAGCTGCAAGGTATTTTCAGCGCAGCGGGCTTGAAGCAGCGTTATGTGGAGAAGGACGGCAAGCTGGATGTGCCTTACTCGACGGATGCGGCTATCCCGATTTATGAGTGGCTGAATAAGCTTTATAAAGAAGGCATATTGGATCCTAACTTTGCGACCAACGATACCGGTAAAATGCGTAATTTGTTTTTGACGGATCGTGTAGGCATGATCACTTATTGGGACGCCTGGGTAGGGATGCTCAACAATACAAGAAAAGAGCAGGATGCTGCAACGACGTTTGAAGCAAAAGGACTTCCTGGCGCAGCAGATGCGAACGGCAAATATATGATCCGTCGCGGTGATCCGGACGTATGGGTCATTCCGGTGAATGCGGAGCATCCGAAAACAGCATTTGAATTTATCGAATGGTGGCATTCCAAAGACGGCATTATGCTCGGAAGCCTGGGCATTAAAGACAATGATTATACGGAGAGCGGCGGTAAATACGAGCTTACCAAAACAGGTAAAGAGCATGCAATGGACCATGGCGTCCCTTTCTGGTACAACAAAAAGGTTCAACCTCCTTTCGGTCTGCTGCCAGGGGTAAAAGAAGCTCAGGAGCTGGTTGTGAAATATGCAACACTTGAGCTGACACCAGCCAAATGGGCAGATGCCGAGAAGATCATCAATGAAAATTCATTTAAAGCTATTCTCGGTGAAATGTCGGCCGCCGATGCGGTTAAAAAAATGCGTGAGCAGCTAAAAGCAAGCAAACTGATCGACTAATCTATGATGAAGTTTCAGCTGTTCGAAGGGAGTATACCGCTTGTTTACTTCCTTCGATATAGCTGAAATTACCAAGCGGATAAGGTGGTGGCTGACTTTTGAAAGCCGTCTTGAAGTATAAAACGCTTTATGTGATGATGATACCCATTTTGGCTTACTTTTTACTGTTTTCGTATTATCCGTTAGTACGCGGCTTTATCATCAGCTTTCAAAATTTTCGATTAATCGGAAACCGGCCTTTTGTAGGCTTTGATAATTATTTATTTGTTCTGAAAGATCCCACATTTTGGACAGCTTTTCAAAATACGTTGGTTATCGGTGGATTTACGCTCGCCATCGGATTCATTATGCCGATTATACTTGCCTTGTCATTGAACGAGGTATTGTCCGTCTGGTTTAAGAAATTAACACAAATGATCGTATATTTACCTCATTTGTTCTCATGGGTCGTTGTTGGCGGTATGTGGATCATGCTGCTGTCTCCCGATACAGGGATCGTGAATCAAATACTCCAGCTGCTTGGAAGCGCCAAACCGATCAGCTTTATGTCGAGTACGATCTATGCACGTTCCATTATGGTATTTACCGCCGTCTGGAAAGACATGGGGTTCATTGTTATTTTATATCTCGCTTCCATCGTTTCCATCAATCCGTCTCTCTATGAAGCGGCCAGAATAGATGGCGCGAACCGCTGGCAGCTGGTCCGTTTCGTCACACTTCCATCGCTTGCTTCCACAATGAAGGTAGTTATTATGCTCAATGTGCTGAGCGCTCTGCGTATGTTTGACCAAATCATTGTGATGAGAAATGGAGCGATTGCCAGCAAGGTCGATGTGATCATGATGTATACGTTCCAAAAAGGTATTCTGGAATTCAATATCGGCACTGCGACCGCTGCAGGCTTTATCGTTATATTCGCTACGTTAATTCTTACTTTTATAACCCGATTGATCATTCGCTATGATGACGGAGGAGACAAATAATATGAAGCTTGAATCCAAAGGATGGTCGGGACGTCTCTTCGATGTAGTGAATGTCGCCTTTTTGCTTCTTCTTGTAGCTACGATGATCATTCCTTTTCTAAATACGTTTGCTTTGGCCTTTTCCACCAACTTTGCTTCCATGCAGCCGGATATTGTACTGTGGCCCAAAGAATTCAGCATTGAAGGCTTTAGTACGGTATGGAATCGGCTCCAGCTTTATCAGCCATTCAGCAACAACGTCATTGTCACCGTGATCGGCACCATTGGGCATGTGTTTTTGTGTGCTATGGCAGGGTATGTGCTCGTCCAACCGCGTTTGCCTGGTAAAAAGCTGATGGTATCGTTGATCCTGGTCACCATGATGGTACCGAGTGAATCGATCATGATCCCACTGTATGTCGTCAACAAGGAGCTGGGTTTGCTTAACACATTATCTGCGCTTATTTTTTCCGGTCTGATCTCTGGCTTTGGCGTGCTGCTGATGCGTAACTTTTTCTCAACTGTTCCTTTGGAAATGTCGGAATCGGCACGAATGGATGGAGCCGGGGATGTTCGTATTTTTACGACGATGTATTTACCGCTAGCGAAGGCAGGTCTGGCCACAGTAGCTTTGTTTGAGTTCGTCAGCCGTTGGAATCAATTCACGCCGGCATTGCTCTACATTAATAATCATGCGAAATATACACTGCAGATTGCCTTGAAAGCACTTATTATTGATACGGATGCGACCTCCAGCAATTTCATCATTACAACGAATGTCAGGATGGCGGGTATTGTGATTGCGCTGCTGCCTTTGGTCATTATTTATCCGTTTGTGCAAAAGTATTTCGTCAAGGGCATTATGGTCGGTGCTAATAAAGAATAGAGCTGCAATGGATGTACCACACTTTTAGACAAATGATGAAAGACGGTGGAACCCTATGAACCAAACGGACAGAGTAAGCCACACAGCTACATTTACCAGAACCGTTGAACATTCGGAGCAGAGCTCCTATATCGAAGTTCCTTTTGAGATGCCGCAGCATGTGGAAGAGATTCAGGTCAGCTATGAGGTGGAGTCTTCCGGTGGTGATATTGCGGTTATCGATTTAGGAATTCGCGACCTGAATCGAATCCGAGGGTGGAGCGGCGGAGCGCGGAAATTTTTCAATATGGGGTTGGAGAAGGCAACACCCGGATATTTGCCTGGATCTCTGGACGCTGGTGAATGGGCGGTTGTGCATAATGCTTATAAGATTCCTCAAGAGGGCTGCAAGGTTACGGTAACCATTACCTTTTTCCTGATGACCCCGCGTTGGCTCAAGGGTGACCTGCATATGCACAGTCTGCACAGTGACGGCACTTACACGTTGGAGGAGAATGCATCGATCATGGAGGAGCTGGGCTGCGATTTCATGACCATGACGGATCACAATACGACCAGTCAAAATTTGGCCTATCCACGCACCACCAGCCTGGTAATGATACCGGGAATGGAGTTTACAACCAACTTTGGTCACAGCAATTTCCTTGGTGTAACGGACCCTTTGGATGATTTTCGGGTAAGCAGCCAAGCTGACGTGAACCATAGACTAGCGACTGCACGCGAACGGGGCGCCAGAATTGTGTTGAACCATCCTCATTGCGATTATTGTCCATGGGAATGGGATTTTGATGTCGATCATGATTGGGTGGAAATTTGGAACGGCCCCTGGACGGAACGAAATGCACGCACTTTGGCCTGGTGGCAGCAGCAGTTGTTGAGTGGAAGGAAGTTGAATGTGATAGGCGGCAGTGATGTTCATCGTCCTGATCCTTATGTCAAGCATGCGATGCCGTGTACGTGGGTATATGCGTCCTCCAAAACTGTAAATGGGATATTGGCAGGTATTGATAAGGGCCATGTGACCATTAGCTATGCACCTGATGGGCCATTTGTACAATTAGAATGCGGACCCTATAAAATGGGGAATTCAGTGCCTGCAGGGGAAGCGGGAGTCGTGAAGCTGCAAGCCCAGCATCTCTTGGCAGGCGATGAAGTGAAGCTTATTAGCAGCAAAGGTCTGGAACAACATGTAACCGTGAACAACGACGGTGCTCTGGAGCTTACGCTGGATGCGGCAGGCAGGCGATTTGTCCGCGCTGAGGTGTGGAGAACATTTCCGAACGTAGATACCATGCGGATGGCTGCGCTGTCGAACCCGATCTATTTTGATGAAAATAAATGACGACGAGGTAAATCCCGTATGAATATGACTGTGATGACTTTTAATTTAAGATATCATACACCTGATGATGGAGAATCGGCTTGGCCCCATCGGGTAAATAGTGTGGCACAGATGATTCGGGATCATAATCCGCTCATAGTTGGAACCCAGGAGGGCTATTATCCGATGCTGAGCGATCTGCAGGAGCGTGTACCTGAATATGCCTGGGTTGGATACGGTCGTATGGGTGAGCATGAGAACGAGCATTGTGCTGTATTCTACAAAACCGCTGAGCTTGAGGTACAGCATCAAGGTCAGTTTTGGCTGTCGGAGACACCCTTGGTACCTTCTTCTAAAGGCTGGGATAGTCATCTTCCGCGAATTTGCACTTGGGTCAGCTTTCTTCACAAAGCATCATCTAAGCCGTTTATTGTATATAACACGCATTTGGACCATATGGGAGAACAGGCTCGGAAGCTGGGTGCTGCTTTAATATGGGATACCCTGCACTCTCAGCACATCGAGTTTGGTTTGCCTGTAATCGTAATGGGAGATATGAACAGTCATCCTGGCGACTGGCCGATTCGGTTTTTACGCGGGGAAGTGGAGCATATGGGCAAACAAACGTGGCTCAAGGATGCTTATACAGCATTATCCGGACCTATTGGACTCACTGCCCATTCCTTTGAGGGTGGCGAAGAAGGTGAGCCTATCGACTATATATTTGTTTCTCCTGAAATAGAAGTAGCGACAACGATGGTGGATCGGCGCCAGCTGCAGGGCGTATATCCTTCTGATCATTATCCGATTATTTCACAGCTGAGGCTGAGTGATCCTGTTCGTATGCAGGGGAAGGGGAAGTAACTTGTTCCGAACCAGGGAACGAAGGATGATATCGGAGTAGAGGAGACAGAGGCAATGAACACTAATCTTGAAAAAATTTATGTGGTTTTCAAAACACATTTTGATATTGGATTCACCGGACTCGTATCCGATGTGGTCCATAGATACCGAACAGAGATGCTGGAGGAAGTCATCCAGATCTGTGAGGAAACGAACGGCAACGCGGAGCATGAACAATATGTTTGGACTATGTCGTCCTGGCCTTTATTGCAATCCTTGGAGGGCAGCGGGGAGCAGGACCAACGCAAAGCTTTGCAATTTCTGGAAAACCGCCAGTTAATATGGCATATGCTCCCTTATACCACACATACGGAATTTTGCGGGCTGGAGGAATGGATACGCGGGATGTACGTTTCGCGCGGTCTGAGCGAGCAATACGGCTATCGCCCCAAAGATGCCAAAATGACCGATGTTCCAGGTCATACCTGGATCGTGCCTTCTTTATTAAAAAAAGCAGGTGTAGAGGTGCTGCACTTAGGCTGCAATCCGGCTACAACACCACCCGATGTTCCGCCTGTATTTTATTGGGAGGGACCGGACGGCGAGCGGCTGCTCACGTTTTACTCCAAAGGGGCCTATGGCTCAGGCATATTGCCACCCGAGGATTGGGAGCATCCGATCTGGCTGGCTATGATCCAGACGAGCGACAATCATGGCCCGCACGAGGCTTCCTACATACAGGAAATGAAGGCCTCCATTGCGGCTAGCGGGTCCAAGGCTGAGCTGCATATCGGGAGCCTGACGGATTTTGCCGAAGACTTTCTGGCGCGGAATCCCGATCTGCCTGTTATTCGCGGAGACATGGCTGATTCATGGATTCATGGTGTCGGAACCGCTCCACGAGAGGTATCGCGGGTGCGCGAGCTGAGAGGGCGGATCGCAGCGGTAGAAAGTGCATTGTCGATGAATTCGCTTGTTGCAGGTGAAGCTTTGAGCTTGGAGGATAAGCAGCAGATTAAGCAAGCTATCGATACTGCTTATGAATATACGCTTCATTTTGGGGAGCATACGTGGGGACTGGATTGCAAAACATTTTTGTTCTCGAGGCAGTTCCCGAGGCGGTATGAAAAATCAGAGTTTATCGAAGACAAACGCAGCGAGCGTTATGTATTGATGGAGCAGTCCTGGCAGGAGCAGATCGATTACCTCAATAAAGCCGAAGCCTCCATACAGGCTGCAGAGGAAAGGCTGCAGGTTCAGCCACAGTGGAATCCAACCCGCTTATCTGCGGCTGATAATGGCTCGGAAAGAAAGCTGCGTGTGTACAATAATCTGGGCTGGCAGCGTGATGCCTGGGTTCGTATTGCTGCCAATTTGGAGCATAGTCCGAATGAACTTGATACCTGGATCGATTGTGTCAGCGGTGAGCAGCTGAAGGTAGTTAACGATGAGCATGGTGTGTTGGTGGAAGTTAAGGGCCTACCGGCACTTGGATATAAGACGATAGCATGCGTTGCAAGCAGCGGGAACGTTCATAGCGGGACCGAAGGTTCGGAGAAACCTCTTGCATTTGGAAGCTTAAGCGAGACACAGGCCGTAATCGAGAACCCATATGTTGTCGTCACCATAGATAGAAAAACCGGATGGATCATCAGCCTGTTTGATAAGCGTCTGAATAAGGAATGGGTGGATACGGAGTCCGCGCAGGGCTTTGGACAGTATGAATATAACATTTATTCGAATCGGGAAATAACGAGCTATATCAAAAAATATGCGTACCGCTTCTATGATTGGGGCGTACATGACTTTGGAAAAACCGATTATCCCGAGCAGCAGAAGCGGCTTTCCTTTCAGACTGAATTGCGGCATATACGTCTTGTACAGGAAAAGCATGCTGTCAAAGTGGAGTGTGTGGCTGGGAATAGTCAGGAATCGGTTATGGATTATGGTAATGCCAGAGAAGTCATGTGGACGGTAACGCTGACGGAGGATTCTCCTTTTGTCGATATGGAATGGCAGATTAACGGCAAAGAGGAGACGCCTTTAGCGGAATCCGGTCATATCTTATTTCCTTTGCAACTAAAAAATCCGAGCTACCGTATCAATAAAATGGGCAGTGTCATTGACCCGCTTGCCGATATTGTGCCTTCCTCCAGCACCCTGTTGAACTGCTGTGAAAATTTTGTCGTTGTGTCGGATGGCAAGGTTGGGATGGCGATCATTCCTCTTGATTCTCCGCTATTTTTTATCGGTCGCAATGGCATGTGGGATTTTGAGCATGATTATGTGCCGGAGAAGCCGGAAATGAATTTTAACATATTCAATAACTGGTGGGGGACGAACTTCCCGCAATGGACCGGCGGCAGCTTCACGTATCGGTATCGTCTAATCCCGCACGCAGGGGATTGGGTGGAAGGGTCTGTGTGGCAAACCGCCGAGGAAACGATGAACTCAGCACTTACGGTTCCGGCTGAACGATCGGGTATCAACGATGTTAATGTTCAGCTCGAACTCCTCCCTGGCGGCTTGGATGGAATGGCAGTGACCTGCTTTAAACCAGCTGAGGATGGGGATGGCTACATTCTGAGAATTCGTGATTGGATCGGGAAGCCAAGGCTGGTAACGATTCAAGTGCCTGCTCAAGTAAGCCAGGTTTATCTGACTGACCTGCTCGAATATGACCTTGGAGCTTTAAGCTTGTTGAAGAAACCGGATATAAATGAACAAGAGCTGTACCTTTCTACTCAAAGCTTTGAGGTTCATACACTGCGTTTGCGGTTTCACGAATCCACCCTTACAGAAGGTCACGATTAATTTTGTGTTCGACCCTGCGGTGTTCAGTATAGAGGTAGCATCATTTGCTGCCTCTTTTACTTGTCCATCACACTTTTAGCAACACACTGTTTAACCTGTGCTAAAATACGGTTAGTACTTTCATAAGAAAGGGGAATGCAACATGGACGTCTTCAATCGAATTAAAGGTGGTCTTTACGGTGTGGCCATCGGGGATGCATTGGGTGGCACGACGGAATTTATGACCAGTAAAGAGGTCAAGGCGAAGTATGGATATTTAACTGAGATTATAGGCGGCGGCGTCTGGGAGCTGGAAAAAGGTGAAGTTACCGATGATACGATGATGACGCTCTGCGTGGCTGAAGGTATATTGGCCAATCCATTGAACCCGATGCCGTATATTGGGGAGCAATTTATGAATTGGTACCGGACAGATCCCAAGGATATCGGCAATATTATTCGACATGTACTGGCGACCTTCGAGGGAAATTGGTTTGAAGCTGCCTTTTTTTAACCGATCAAAGTATGGGACAAAGTGCCGGTAATGGCTCTCTTATGCGCTGTCTGCCTGTAGGTCTGGTCTATGATAATCTGATTGAGGTGGATAAGTATTCCCGCATGCAGTCCAAAATGACACACTATGATGAGCGCTGCAACGAAGCCTGCTCGATTTATAACCGAATCGTATGGAGATTGCTTCAAAACGAGAGCCTTGCCGATGCCATCGAACAGGAAATTCGACATACTGACTATAAAGATATTTTGTTTGCGGAGCCCAATTGTGAACCGAGCGGATTTGTGGTTCACACCTTTCGATGGGTACTGAACATCTTGTTAAATTCCAATTCCTATGCAGACACGGTACAAAAAGCGGCCAATCTTGGTGGTGATTCCGATACGATAGGTGCTATTGCCGGAGGATTGGCTGGTGTGCACTGCGGCTTTGAACAAATTCCGGATACCTACAGCAGTGTCATATTAATCAAGGATCAACTGAATGAGCTGGCAGGGAGAATATTTGACTTACGGGAAGCAAGAACTCGTTAAGTGGCTTCGTCTAAATCTTGATTCGCTACCAGCAGACTATGAGCATGTTATGCAATCGGGTATGACCCATGTTAAACTAACAAATAATGGTTACTATTTATGGTGAGTATGAGCAATAAGGAGGGCGATTATGAATATAGCGAAAATAGAAGCAGGCGGGAAAAATATAGCCGTCGTGAGCGGCAGCGAGATATTAATAGAGGATGTTCAGTCGGCATTGGATCTTATCGCAACGGTACAATATGAAACCGATAGTAATCGTATCGTGATAAACAAATCTCTGCTAAGCGACAGCTTTTTCGATTTGAAAACTCGCCTAGCAGGCGAAATTCTTCAGAAGTTTGTCAATTATCGCGTAAAGATGGCGATTGTTGGGGATTTCTCGGTGTATTCAAGCCAAAGCCTGCGAGATTTCATCTATGAATCCAATAACGGAAATGATATCTTTTTCTTGGCGACCGAGCAACAAGCGATTGAAAAGCTAAGCATGTTGAAGTAGCACGTATAGGAGAAGGGGGCCTCTATGAAAAAGCAATATCCGGTTGGCGTTTTGAAGCAGGAGATTATCAAAATTTATAACTCGATTAATCAGGAAATATTCGGAACGGGCATCAAATCGCAAAAGATTGAAATCTCCGGTGATAAAGTGTTGATTTTTGCTACACACAAACGAATTCCTGCTTTGAAAATTCTTGACGAATCGAATCGGAGTTTGACAGCCAGTGTGGATACGCTGCTCATGGAGGCTAACAAAAAAATGCTTAAGGAGCAGTTAGAGCAAACGTTGGGCTTGAAGGTGAAATTGGTACTGAAGGATTATGATCCCGTAACGGAATATTCAGGAACCGTTATTGTTTTTGAAAATAATTTGGAATAAACGGTATACCAAATACAAAAAAAGCTTATATTTTCCTGAAAAGTATGTTATCATAAAATATGAAAACGCTTGCACAAAGATGGTAGCTGCCGTTTAGAGTATTGTGTTAGGTTATATGACGTAAATTCGCTTCGATTATTAATTTTATTCATTGAAATCAATTTTTGATTGATTTATTGTTTTTATTGTGTTACATTACCTAACAAGAGATAAACATTCTATATTTTCACCAGCAGTCATGCTTAACCAGTGTTGAATATGATGTTTGAACCTATTAAGGAATCGAATCCTTTTACACCAAAGAGATCGGATTCCATTGTAATGTTCAAGCAACAATCATACATATAGCAGGTCATAAGGAACTCCGCGTGGAGAGCTTTACAACCGCTATTGTGACATATACGGGACTTTAGTGTCCTAGTATGCTCATAATAGCGGTTTTTTTGTATATGGTTTTGATCCAAATCAGAAAGGAAGAAGTCTATGAAAGCACCCAAAACCCGCACAGAAGCAAGACACGTAGTCGAAGCGCTGAACACCATTTCCAAGGGGAGAATGGTTATGGATTGGAATGAGATCACGGCTGGAGTCAATCCGTATGTCGTGATGAAAACCTCCAATATTCCGGGTAAAAGCGTGCTTGAAATCCCTGGGCTGATTTTTGGAGACAAGCACAAGCCGGTGTCACGTATTGGAGTCGGGATGACTTTGACTGAATCGGTTATTGAGCTGGCTTCCGCCATGAAGCTTGATCTGATCATCGTGCATCATCCGGTTGCGGATGCAGCCAGCTCGGGAGGGGTACCTTTTGCGGATTATTTGCCCTTGTATGGATTGGCGCTTATTGAAATGCACGAGGCTTTTCATGGACTGCATCCCGGACTGACGCTGCTGCACGGGCACCATAAGCTGAAAACAGACATTTGCTTTGGCGGCATTCCAGGCAATGTGCTTCACAAGGGCATTGCACTGGAGGAAGTGAAAACCACAGGTGATATATTGGCCAGAATTGACGGCTTGATGGGACGTGATATCGATCTCGATCTGTTGGAGGCAGAGCGGGCCATTCGTGGTGAAGCCTCACTTGAGGAAGCGACGCTGGCTAATCCGGCGCAGCTGCTCAGCGGTACCCCGGATAGTAAGGTAAAGCACATTCTTCATTTTTTCCCGCATACCGGATTTTCACTTGAGCATTTGGAGCTTGCGCTGCATATGTATCCGGAAACCGATACGATTATTGTCAGTATCAGCAGGGTACGAGAAGATCATGTTTTTGTGAAGTACGCCAAGGAAAACGGACTTAACTTTATCGTAGGCAATCCACATTCCGTTGAAATTTTGGAGAATGGTCTCCCGCTTGCTTACGCTTTGGAAATGCTGCTTCCCGAAGTCGAAATCTTCTTGCTAAGAGAACGGATAACAGCTGTGCCCTTAAAAGAGGTCGGTTTTCAAAAAATGGTTGAATACGGCAGGGAGATGGCTGGAACGCATTTGGTTTCGGGACAACCACTCGCTGTTCAAATAAATTAGCACCTATATAAGGGAGGATGAACAAACCATGATGAAGATGAACAAACTGGGTTGTCTGCTGTTATCCACTGTGCTATTGACGATTACTGCGGGCTGTGGAACCGCTTCTGTGACGGAAACGAGTGCGAAACCGGCTGCGGAAGCGAAGATGGAAGTAAAAACTGAGGTCAAGAAAAGCGAGGAAATCAAGACCGTTAAATTTTCCGAGGTCATCCGTTCGATTTTTTATGCTCCCCATTATATCGCGATGCAAAAAGGTTTTTTTAAGGAAGAGGGACTGAACGTCGATATGAACACGGCACAGGGCTCGGATAAGGGAGCAGCCGCCTTAATTGCCGGCGTGGCCGATATTTCATTGGTAGGACCGGAAACCGCCATTTATATTTATAATCAAAAAGGGGATAAAACACTCAAAATTTTCCACCAGCTGACGATCAAGGACGGTTCCTTCCTGCTGTCCCGGACCAAGCTGAATGGCTTTAAATGGAGCGATCTGGAGGGGAAATCCGTAGTCGGATGGCGTCCGGGCAGTGCTCCGCAAATGGTATTGAACTCCAAGCTGCAGCAGGAAAAGGTGAAGGCCGATGTGATCACGAATATCGCTTCCCCGGCAATGGCGGGCGCTTTTACAAGCGGTAAAGGTGACTTTATTCAGGTGTTCGAGCCCATCGCCTCTACTTTGGAAAAGGAAGGCAAAGCGTTCTATGCAGCAGCTGTAGGACAAGCGTTTGGTCCATTCCCGGAAACCTCTTACGTCGCAACATCGGATTATATTAAGAAGAATCCAGAGACGATTCAGAAATTCGTTAATGCTGTTGCCAAAGGAACCAAGTGGTTGAACACAGCTTCACCTGATGAAATTGCCGAAGCCTTGATGCCTTTTTTCGAAGAAACACCGAAGGATATTATCATTCAATCGATCGACCGATACAAGAAGCAGGATACCTGGTCGGCTGTTCCTGAATTGACTGCAGAGCAATTTGAAACTTTGCAAAAAATGCTGATCGAGAACGATGTACTGAAGCCGGAGCAAAAATTAAGCGATATGGGAGCGGTCGTAGATATGAGTTTTGTGAAAAATATCGGAAAGGCAGGGAAATAAGCCTATGGCACAAATTGAATTAAACGATATTGGCTTGAGCTACTTCACGATCAAGCAGGAAACAGAGGCTTTGAGAAGCGTTAATGTTTCCATTGAGCAGGGGGAATTTATCTCTATTGTGGGTCCGAGCGGCTGTGGGAAAAGCACGCTGCTCTCCCTCGTTTCCGGTATGGTGAAGCCAACAAGCGGCAGGGTGCTTATTGACGGGCAGGAGGTATCGGGCACCTCTCCGAAGGTCGGGTATATGCTGCAGCATGACCATTTGTTCGAATGGCGCAATATATTGAGCAATCTGCTGGTAGGAGCCGAAATTCGCAAGATGGATTTAAAGAAAGCCGAGCATAAGGCGCTTGATTTGATGGAGCGTTATGGCTTGGGTGGTTTTGCCCATCACAGTCCCTCGCAGCTCTCAGGCGGTATGCGCCAACGGGTGGCGTTAATTCGTACGCTGGTGACCGAGCCGGATATTTTGCTGCTGGATGAGCCGTTCTCCGCGCTTGATTATCAGACCCGTCTGACCTTGGCCGATGAAATTTATGGAATTATTAAGGATCAAGGCAAGACGGCGATTCTGGTTACCCATGATATATCGGAAGCGATCAGTATGGCAGACCGGGTTATGGTCATGTCCAAGAGACCGAGTACAATTTCCACCGTCTACTCGATACAGCTGGGTGAAGGAACGGATGTCACGCCGTGGAAAAAGCGGGAAGCAGTTCGCTATAAGGAATACTTCAATGTCATATGGAAGGAGTTGGAAGGACATGTCGTCGCTACCGGCTAGTGAGCCCTCCGTCGTTACGGAAGCACGGATAGAGCAAGTCCCGACTTTGATCACTGTTAAGGATAAGCCGAGATCGCCGCAATACCATCAGTATTTGAAAACACAAAAGCGCAGGTTGTGGATGATTCGCCTGGCACAGCTGCTGGTATTTACTGCTTTTATCGTCCTATGGGAGCTGGCTGCCCAGTGGAAATGGGTAGATTCGATGCTGACCAGCAGGCCATCGCAGTTAATTACCTCTTTTCAGGAGCTTGCGGTAAAAGGGAATTTATTCAAGCATACATGGACGACCAGCCTGGAGACCTTGATTGGCATTGTGGTTTCGATGGTACTTGGGATCGGCATTGCGATTGTTTTTTGGTGGTCGACCTTTGCCTCCAAGGTGCTGGAGCCGTACATTGTCGTGTTGAATGCACTGCCCAAGGTCGCGCTCGGCCCTATATTTTATATATGGCTGGGTGATCGTTATTCGGTTTACGGTATGGCCATTGCGATCTCGATTATAGTGACGATCATCATGATCGAGAGCGGTTTTAAGGAAATTAGCAAAACAAAGCTCAAGCTGATGGAATCGTTCGGTGCTACCCATTGGCAAATGCTGCGTATGGTGCTGCTGCCCGCGAGTATACCGAATGTAATCGCAACGTTAAAGGTGAATGTAGGCTTGACGCTGGTCGGTGTGATCATGGGAGAATTTTTATCGTCCAAGGCGGGGTTGGGTTACATGATCATATATGGTGGTCAAGTGTTTCAGATGAATATGGTTATGGTCAGTATTGCGATGCTGGCTGCGTTATCGGTGGTGCTGTATGGGTTGGTCAATGTGATTGGACGGTTGGCGATGAAAAAATACCATATGGAGGGTTAGAAGTCCGGTGAATAAGTCTCGCTGCGCGGCCAAATATCCCTCCGATCGCTGTTGTTTCCGCATTTTTTTGATTGTATAAGAGATTTAGCGGTAAAATTACGGAAACAAAGGCGAGCGCTCACGCTTCTCCAGGACCATTTGGCCGCTCCGCTCTGTATTCACCGGTCTTCTAAAGGTTTAAAAAAATCATAGCCGCTGTTCCTTGTATTTATGAGGAAAGCGGCTTTTATTAATGTCATTAAATAAAATTAGAAAAATACAAAGATATTAAGTTACAATGATGCCCGGTTTCTGATAATATCAAATCATCAACTTGGAAAGCTTGAGAAATCAGGCTTCTCTTTTTTATAGAGCGCAGTGGCTCGGCATTCATTTCACAAGGGAAGCAGGACAAGACGTGGTTACATTTAAGTACAATCAGGAACGATTGTTTCGGGATGACCCGGACCTGCACCTCCTCTATTGGGGGAAGGAAGATTGCGCTCCCGGGCATTCCGCAGGACCAGGGGTCCGAGATGTATATAAGATTCATTTTATTCACAAAGGAAAAGGTAGGCTTCAGGTTGGAGATCAAACGTACTCATTATCTTCGGGCCAAGCCTTTCTGATATACCCGCAAATCATCACCTTTTATGAAGCGGATCGCTTAGATCCCTGGACATACTCTTGGGTAGCCTTTCATGGAGCACAAGTGGAATCGATCCTGTCTCGTACCCGACTGTCTCCGGAGCAGCCTATTATTCCGATGGATTGGAAAGTTATGCCCGGGCTATCTGATCAACTAACGGAAGCCTCCTCCCAGGAGGTAACCCGGGATTTAGCAATAAAAGCTTTGATGTACGAGTTTTTATCAGTCCTGGTGAGTGTAGTCCCAGCTTATCCTACAGCACAGACGAATCCGAAAAAGCAGGATGAATACGTTCTTCAGAGTATAGAGTTTCTCCATGCCCATTATAACGAAAATATTACAGTAAGCCAGTTGGCTTCCTTTCTGGGATTGGACAGAAAATATATATCCGTCTTATTCAAGGAGTCGGTAGGCATACCGCCACAGCAGTACCTTCTCCGGTATCGGATTGACAAAGCTGCTGAATTGCTTGAGAGAAGCAGCTACTCCATAGGAGAGGTGGCAAGCTCTGTTGGATACAAGGACTCGCTTTTATTTTCAAAAATGTTCAAAAAAATGAAGGGTGTTTCACCAAAGCATTATCGGCTTCTTCTCATTGATTCAGACATTATTCCATAAAGTTCATCCTTGATGACATTGGATTTGTGGTAGTTGTCCGTTACAATGTTATTAATTTCTTAGAGGAGGTACATATTATGGGGTATTTGGCAGATCCACAAAGATACGACAAGATGACATATAGGTATTGCGGAAACAGCGGGTTAAAGCTTCCGGCTATTTCATTGGGGCTTTGGCATAATTTTGGAGGTATTGATTCCTTAGAGAATGGAAGAACTTTGGTTAGAAGGGCGTTCGATTTAGGAATTACCCATTTGGACTTGGCCAACAATTATGGCCCCCCTGCGGGATCGGCAGAGGAAACCTTCGGTAAATTGTTAAAGGATGACTTGGCCGCTTACCGCGATGAGCTGATCATTTCGACTAAGGCTGGTTATTACATGTGGCCAGGACCGTACGGCGAATGGGGCTCCAAGAAGAGCTTGGTCGCCAGTCTGGATCAAAGCTTAAAACGGATGCAGCTGGATTATGTGGATATTTATTACCACCATCGTCCGGATCCAAATACACCGCTGGAGGAAACGATGGCGGCGCTTGATCTCATTGTGAGACAAGGAAAAGCGCTGTATGTGGGAATCTCCAATTACCAGGCCAAGGAAGCGCGTGAGGCGTCACGCATATTGAAGAGATTGGGTACGCCGTGCCTGATTCATCAGCCTAAATATTCCATGATGTCCAGATCTATAGAGAACGGATTGCAGGATGTGCTGGAAGAGGAAGGCATTGGCAGCATTGCCTACTCACCATTAGAAAAAGGGATTCTAACAGATCGCTACATTAACGGGATCTCGCCTGATTCACGTGCTGCAGGACCCAGTGTGTTCCTGAAGCCGGAGGATATTAATGAAGAGCGGGTATTAAAAGTAAAAGAGTTAACCGTGCTGGCCACAAATCGTGGGCAAAAGCTTTCCCAGATGGCATTGGCTTGGGTGCTGCGCGGAGGTCGGGTAACTTCTGCTTTGATCGGGGCAAGTAAAGTAAGCCAGATCGAAGATGCTGTTGATGCGTTGCGTGTGCTTGATTTCACCGAGGATGAGCTGTCACGCATCGATGCTATTTTGAAATAAATATCAAGTTAATTACAAAACGAAACGGCTGCCCCAAAGGAGACGTTTCGTTTTTTGTTGTAGCCATATAAAGGTAACTTGGAGTTAACGGCATATACTTCATGATATTTACCTGCTGTTGTTCCAACGATTTTTGCGGATATATTGAACTAAAATAATTTTGTATACCATATACAATAAACCTTATATTTTACTTGAAAGTATGTTAATATACTAATGGATGCGCTTTCAAATTATTTTTAAAAGTAGAATAGACTTTAAATATCATAAAGAGGGGGTGGAAGCAAGGAAATGATGGATAACTGAAGACATCTTGTTAAAGATATTTTGTTTAAGTGAGAAAACATAACACATATATCCCCCGTTAAATCATTGAAAAGTCGTAATATCTAATAAATCAGAAAATAATTGTATACCAAATGCCATAAAACCCTATTAAGATCTAATAATCTGTGATACAATTCGTTTGAAAGGCAAATAATCGCTGAAACGAGGGATGTCAATGATTACAATCTCGCATTTGATGTATGCTTTAGTGACAGTAGGAGTAATATTGGTAATGTTATTTCGACGAGGTGTAATCATTCCGACGTTGGTTGGAACCTTCCTGATTGGATGGATCTACAAGGGGAGTATAGTCAGCGGATTTCAAGCGGTATACAATGCCAATTTGACGGCAGCCAAGGAACTTTTCACAATTTTTCTGATTATCACTTTTATGGTTGCTCTATTGGCATCACTTCGCGATATCGGTGCGGACAGGCGAATGGTGCAGCCGATCCAAAAGCTGATGGTGAACGGTCACATTGCATTTTTTGTACTGGCATTAGTCACCTATGTAATCTCGCTGTTCTTTTGGCCTACCCCTGCAGTCCCGCTAATCGGAGCGCTTTTGATCCCTGCGGCGATTCGTGTTGGACTTCCGGCAATGGGAGCGGCGATGGCGATTGCTCTTGCTGGACAAGGGATGGCATTATCTTCGGACTATGTTATGCAGGTCGCACCGATGCTGAGCGCCAAGGGGGCGGGTTTACCTACAGCTCTGGTTGCCGATAAAGCGATGATATTATCGTTGATAACCGGTGCTGTGTCACTGGGTGGAGCTTATTTGCAGAATCGTAAAGCGATTCGTAAGCCTGTTACGACCGAGCTTCGGGATAAACAGGCGGCTGCGATTAAAACTCAGATGAGCAATGAATATTTGGAAGCTGCAGCAGCTATCGAAACGGTTGATCCTACCGTCCATCGGTGGTCAAAGTTTTTTTCCATATTGGTTCCGTTGTCGATGCTCGGCGTGATCGTGGTCATGGCAGCAAGTAAATTCGGGGGCACAAGCATGGGAGGCTTCGAGGGAGGAGATGGGGCTGCTTTTATCGGTGGTGTGGCGGTCATCCTGCTTATTCTATCCTGTACGGTGTTTTCCAAATTCAAGGCTTTGGACAATATTAGTGAGCATCTGATCGAAGGCTTTGTGTTTGCTTTTAAAGCGATGGGACCTGTTATTCCGATTGCGGGATTTTTCTTTCTTGGCAACGCCGATTTCTCCAAAAGCATCCTGTCGCTGGGCGAAGGTGTAGCGGCACCCGCTTTTCTCTATGATCTGGTTATGTCCATTCAATATGCAATTCCTTCTAATAGCTTCATAACTGCATTTGGTATTCTGGTGATTGGGATCATTGCCGGACTGGAAGGCTCGGGATTTTCCGGACTGCCGTTAACAGGATCATTATCTGGTGCATTAGCACCTACGGTGGGTATGGATCCTTCGGCTTTGGCTGCAATCGGACAGATGGGCTCCGTATGGTCAGGCGGAGGAACGTTAATTGCTTGGTCATCACTCGTTGCGGTTGCGGGCTTTGCAGGTGTTTCTGCGATTGATCTGGCCCGCAAAAATTTCCTGCCTGTCATTATTGGACTCTCCGTATCAACGATCATAGCTATTCTGGTTTGGTGATAAGCAGTGGTTGGGATTTTCCAGTTAAGGCTTAGCTTGAAGCCTGATTGTCCTTGGGATTAACGGATAACAGATGAGGAATGATTTCCTGACTGGCCTTGACCAAGATCCGGCTGATGACAGCGGCCATTTCGTTAACAAAGGTTAAGCTTGTATGCTCCATAACCTTATGATTGAGAGGGCCATGATTATTAATGATGCCTTTAATATGGATATGGCCGATGGCATGCAGCTGTTTGCCAAGTCCGGCTCCGGGACCAAGCGGTTCTTCTACCAATTGAAGCGTGCCGATTTTGTAAAATTGACCCAGACATGCATCAACGGCGATGATGTAAGCCTGGCTGTGCCTGTTGGCGATATAGGATAAGGTTCTCTGTAAATTCAGCGCATGAACCGGCTTATCCAGTGTACCGTAAATATGGACATGACGATTGCCTTCGAGTCGTTCGAACAATCGGCTCCCGACAACGGGGCCTAAGGAGTCCCAGGAGTAACGGTTTGTCCCGATGCAGACGACGACGATTTCCGTATAGTCGGTTTTTTTGGAAAAATGCTTGATCAATGCCTCCGATAAAAAGGCTGCTGATTTCTTATCCAGATAGTGGATATGATGCAGCATGTGCACGCACCCGCTTCCTTGTAAATAATCTCTATAAATCATAAACCAATTCACAACAAATAACAAAAATACATGTGAGTGTTTATTATTTATGGTATACAATGAACAATATATCATATAATGAGAGGAGGTTAAAGCAATGGCAACATCTTACTGTTTAACACAGATGACATGGCCGGAGGTTGAGCAGGCTCTTACAACAGTGAAAATAGCGATTATACCACTCGGAGCTCATGAGCAGCACGGGCCGCATATGGTTGAAAGCTGTGATGCCGTTCTTGCAGAGGAAATGGGTAAACGATTAACCGAGCGGTTATATCCGGAAGCTATTCTGACACCTACTATTAATATGGGAATATCGCCGCACCATATGCATTTTCCCGGTACAATCTCTCTGGAGCCGACTACATTAATTGCCATTTTGAGAGATATGATCAAATCGTTACAGCATCACGGCATTCAGAAGTTTCTTATTTTGAATGCTCATGGAGGTAATCAGGCTACGTTAGGGGTAGCCGTTGAGATGCTTACAAGGGAGCTCGATACTCAGATTTATTATGCCAAAACGACGGCATCAGCCAAAGATGTGATGGATCGAAGGCTGGAATCCAAGCTGTATGGGCATAGCTGCGACCGCGAGGTTTCCGAGGCCATGTATTTGGCGCCGCAGCTGGTACGGCCGGATAAGCTGGAAAAAGCCGATTTGACGGAGGGCAAATGGAAAAAGCTGCGTCCTGGCCAGGTGCTGCAAGGCTTTTACTATTATGAGGAAATGACGCGCAACGGATGCCTTGGTGATGCGACCAAAGCCACCCGGGAGATCGGAGAGGAAATTGTCGAGACGGCCCTGGAACGCTTAACCACGGCTGTTCAAGACATGCTGTAAATATGAAACAAGCTATTTTCATTGGAGCTATCGCTGCTTATCTGGTCTCGGTTGTATATCCGAGCGACCTCCTGAAATGGACCATTTCTATAGTAAGCTTATGTATAGTACTTATGGTGTTTGGCTCTGTCAAGCGGTTTGTCCAAGGATTAGGCATCGTATTTCTGGTGACGGGCATGAGTTTGTTAGGGGTACATAGGGCGCCTTGGAGCAGCTATATCCTTGGCTTTGGCAATATGCTTAATATATTAAGCTTGTTCGCCCTCATTCCGTTAATTGCTCTTCCGATTGAATTAGGGCAATATGCATTCCGGGTGCAGCATAGGATTCAAAGCAAAATCAAGCATTCCGGGGTGCTGTACGCGATTACATCGCTTATGTCTTATATATTAAGCTCCTTTATGAATGTGGCCACCCTGCCTATGGTATACCATACGATTCGTCCTGCACTGGACTTGTATCCGATCGAGAAGAAAGAAAGATTTATTAGCAGAGCAATCACACATGGCTACAGCATGCCGATTGTGTGGACGCCGGTGGCGCCGATTGTCGGGGTAATCGTGGAAATGACGGGCGTTCGTTGGAGCTCGATTTTGCCGATCATGATCCCGTTCAGCTTACTCGGCCTTGTCCTGGATTGGTTTATGGGACAACGGGTTGCTAACCGCCGGGCCAGACTGATTGGTCAACTGGCTCTGGATGAAACCTCTGCTGTCCGTGAAAGTGCGGTCGAGTCTGGCTTGCAGCAGCTGGAGGAGAACAAGAAGAATCATCCCATGCACATTATTGCTGCGATTATCGTATTTAATGGTCTGCTTTTTGTGCTGGAAACCTTTACGTCGTTCAGCTTTCTACTTCTGGTGTCTATGTTGGTGATTCCTTTTGCTTTTCTATGGTCTTTGCTGCTGGGTAAAGGAAAAGCTTTTATAGTTGAAGGTAAAGCGATGCTGTCCGAGCATTTGCTGAAGATGAGGGAACAGTTTTTTGTCTTTTTGAGTGCTGGTTTCCTGATTGCTTCTATTCAAGCTACGGGTGCAGGACATGAGATTAACCTATCGATCATAGCGATAAAAGATTTCATAGGAGCCGATATGTTTCTATTGTGTATTCCCTTGATTCCGCTTGCTCTCGCCTTTATCGGCTTGCATCCTGCTGTAGGCTTGGCCTTAACGGCGGAGTCGCTGAATCCGCAGTCCTTGGGGATTTCTGTCGAGCTAACCGCTATTGCAATGTTGACCGGGGCGGCGACTGCCTTTCTCATGGGTCCCTATAATGCAACCGCGGGAATGATGTCCAGTCTGACAAGTGAGAGTCCGTACCAAATTTCCAATTGGAATGTGCCGTTTACAACGGCTTATATACTACTGGCAATGGTGCTGCTGCTGGCCCTGAAAAATATGGGTTGACAGATAAGCCCAGACAGTCAATAATAAACCTATAACAAATTTGGTATACAATATACCAAAACAACAAAACTACCATCTTACAATTTGAGAGGAGAATTACCCATGACACAAACCGCAACGAAGTCCCGCTTAATGAACAAAGAGGAATTCCGCACTGCTTTGGAACAAGCAATTGAAGGTAACGCTGTTGCTAAGGCTCCTTTTACAATCATGTGGGCGAATGGTGAGTTGAAGAAAGAACATTTTGCCAGATGGGTTGAACAGCATTACGCATACGTTGGTCCATTTGCTGAATACCTGGCTTATATATTTGCTAACTGCCCGCATCAGGATGCGAGAGATTTTTTACTGCAAAACATGTGGGAAGAGGAGTTGGGCGGCGATCGTCATACGGATTTGCTGATCCGCTTCGGTGAAGCATGCGGTACAACAAGGGAACGTGTGGAGTCGATGGAGCACCTGCTTCCAGAAACGATCGGCCTGCAATCCTGGTGCTATCGGATGGCTTTCAAGGAAAACTTTTTATTCGCTACTGCGGCACTGGTTGTCGGCCTGGAATCTCAGGTGCCTGCCATTTACCGCCGACAAACACCGACGCTTCGTGAAGAGTACGGGTTTACTGATGAAGAAGTGGAATTCTTCGATCTGCATATCGTGTCTGATGAAATTCACGGCGAACGCGGTTATCAAATTGTGTTGGAATATGCCAAAACACCGGAGGATCAACAGCGCTGCATCGCCATAGTGGAAGAAGCAACGAAAATGCGCAGAATGTATATTGCAGCGATATCCCGTGAATTCGGATTAGGATAAGCATGAATATAAGTAAGGAAGGAGATTGTTATGGCGATTGAAACGGCAGTACAAACCTTCAAAAACTTAATTGATGGACAATGGGTGGACTCGATAAGCGGGGACACCTTCATCAGTACGAATCCGGCTCAGGTCACAGATATTGTTGGACGGTTTCAAGCCTCTGGTGAGGAGGATGTACAGCAAGCGATGGAAGCTGCAGCACGCGCTTTCCAGACCTGGCGTTACACGGCTCCAAGCAAACGGGCGGAAATTTTGTATCAAGCAGCGGATTTGCTGGAAAAGAATCTGGAGCTGTACGCGGAGGAGCTGACTCGTGAGGAAGGCAAGACGTTGGCCAGCAGCCGGATGGAAGTGAAACGCTCCGCCCAGACCTTGCGCTATTACGCTTCAGAGGGCTTGAATGTAGCCGGAAGTACGCTGCCTTCAGATGATCCAACAACTTTTGTGTATACAAGAAAAGAACCTTTGGGTGTTGTCACTGTGATTACCCCGTGGAACTTTCCCATTTCGATTCCCGTACGCAAGATCGCCCCGGCCCTGGTCACTGGCAACACCGTAGTGTTCAAACCAGCCTCCGATACGCCGCTCATTGCTTTCCGTCTCGTTGAGGTGCTTCATGAGGCAGGCTTGCCGGCAGGCGTACTTAATTTCATAACCGGTTCGGCTTCACAAACGGGGAAACCATTGGTTACACATCCAGCAGTCAAAGCGGTAACCTTTACAGGCTCCACAGGTGCCGGGGAGAAAATCAACCAATCGGTTCGTTTATCAACGCGTGTACAGCTGGAGCTGGGCGGGAAAAACCCGCTTGTCGTCCTCGAGGATGCTGACCTTGATCAAGCGGTTGAATTGGCTATCAAAGGCGGCTTCGAATTGACGGGTCAGGCTTGTACGGGTACCAGCAGGGTCATTGTGATGGATGCTGTGCATGAGCTGTTTGTAGACAAATTGATTGCCAAGACGGCGTCGCTGACCATAGGAAATGGAATGAACAAAGGGATTGAAATCGGACCTCTGGCCAATAAAAGTCAATTGGACAATGTATTGGATTACGTCAATATCGGCAAGTCAGAAGGAGCCGAGCTGGTGTATGGTGGTGAGCATCTGAGCGATGGCGAATACGCAAACGGCTATTTTGTAAAACCGGCGATATTCACTAATGTGACACCGAGGATGAGAATTGCTCAGGAGGAAATATTCGGACCCGTTATATCAGTTATTCGTGTACAAAGCTTCAAAGAAGCCATCGAGGTTGCCAATGACATCGAATTTGGGTTATCTGCGGCAATTTGCACAACCGATCCGAACCGTGCTCAATACTTTACTCAGCATATCGAGGCTGGCGTTGTGAAGATTAACCGACCGACAACAGGCGTTGCCTATAACGCGCCATTTGGCGGGATGAAAATGTCCAGTACGGCCACCTACCGGGAGGCGGGACGTTCCGCAGTCGATTTCTACCTGCAGGAAAAAACAATCTATAATGGCACTCATAATATCGAGTAAAACGTAGAACGCATTCAAAGACAGACGCGTATGGAGGAATCGGATGAAATCCGTGTTGAAGCTGGAACTCGAAGAAGCGAAAGTGATGATGGAAGCGGCCAAGCAGGCTGCGGTCGATGCCAAAGCGCTGGAAACGATCTGTATTGTTGACGATGGCGGGTACGTCATTGCGTTGGAGCGGATGAACGGCGGCCGAATTACCGGTCCGGAAATCGCTATTGCCAAAGCTTTTACCGCAAGTGGACATAAGCGTTCAACCCATTTATTTAATCAACCTGGTGGACCGGCAACGACTACAGGGGAAGCATTCGGCATTCATGCGATGCTTCCTGGCAAATTCGCTATTTTTGTCGGGGGCTTCCCGATTGTAGTGAATGGCGAGGTTGTGGGCGGCGTGGGTATTAGTGGCGGTAATGGAGAGCAGGATACGGCTGTGGGTGTGGCGGCACTGAAGGCGCTGCAAAGCTATTTGGGCAACGAATATGAAGTGATTACCGTAGCAGATATCAAGAAATAAACGGCAGTGAGGCCAGAAGCGCCCTTGAGCTGGCAAGAGGTGACAACAGCTTTGGCCTGGATTCAGCTGCAGATGGAGGTGCTTCGATGCCCATTGTGAAATTACATCACAACGATCAAGTGTATCAACAGGAAGTCAGTGCGAACAGCAATCTGGTTGTTTTAGCGGGAATCAAAAAATTTCCTTATCTGAAATATGGCTGTGGAATGGGGAAGTGCACCAAATGCACGGTCAAGGTTTTAGCTGGGGGAGAGGGACTTCCTGAACCGAACTGGAAGGAAAAGAAAATGCTGAACGGCAAGCTGGAGGAAGGTTTTCGACTTTGCTGTCAGTTGTATATTCACGAAGATGTGGAAATTACTCAGGAATGAGCTCATGATAAGCTGGCTTGCGTTGCAACATTAACAACAGCCTGAGGAGGTTTAGTGCTTGCTGCAGCCTAACGGACGAATCGAAGCGAAGCTGGTAGAATTGAATATTGAATTAGAAGCCGCTCCCAAGCCAAGTGGCAATTATGTACCGTATACGATGGTGTCTCCGTTGATCTACTTGAGCGGTGTCACCCCCAAAGCAAATGGCGTGCTGAAATATAAAGGTAAAATCGGTCAGGATTTAACGAAGGAAGAAGGCTATCAGGCAGCACGTCAATGTATCATTAACCAACTGGGCACGCTGCGTTCGGCACTCGGAGATTTGGACCGAATCGTCAGTATTGTGAAGCTGGAAGGCTTCCTCAATGCAGGTTCAGATTTCCACGAGCTTCCTTACGTGTTGAATGGCGCTTCTGACTTATTGGTCGAGGTGTTCGGCAGCGCAGGTGTTCATGCACGCTCGGCAATAGGGGTTGCCTCGTTACCAGGTGGTGCTGCTGTTGAAGTGGAACTGATTGTTCGTTATGAATGATGATAAGTGGAGGTAATGACAATGAGTGAATTTATTTTGGTGTCCACCACAGAACGTTACCGTACGGTAACCGACAATCCGAATCTGGAGAAGGTCGCCGACTACGAATACTATTTTTTTGGAAAAAAGAAGACAACCTTCTCGATATGCCGGATCAAAAGTCAGGATGCGAGAATTGTCATTCAAGGTGTGTCCGAGGTGTTTGCCGACAATAGCATTCCGTTAAAGGTATTTCCTAAGTTCGAAACGACCGCCGAGATCGAAAAGGAAATTTATGAGCTGGATCAGGATGAGGAAAGTAAAATTCTCAAGGTATAAGCATGACGATACGGTAAAAGCAATGAAGGTGTGCAGGAGATGATAAGCCTGCCCTTTGTTGCTTTTTTTTGCGATGTAAATTGAATGTTGGAATTATAATCGTATATCGATTAAACTTAAGGAAATAACCACATGGAGGTATACCAGATGCCAGACACGCCAGTCATATGGAAAGATGAAGAGTTAAGCCCCATACGGGATAAGGTTTACCAATATGTCAAACAAGCCATAGTTCAGGGCATATATAAATCAGGGGAACGCATTATTGAACGTGAGCTGGCGGATCAATTGAATGTAAGCCGTACGCCGATTCGTGAAGCATTATTCAGACTCGAATCGCAGGGCTTTGTCAAAACGCTGCCGCGTAAGGGGGTCGTTGTGTCCAAGCTTTCCCCGGAAGAAATTATTGAAATTTTCACGATATTGGCGGCGCTGGAAAGCCTGGCCATGAAGATGGCGGCGCAAAAGGCGGAGCCTTCCCACCGTGAAGAATTGAGAGTTATTATCGAAGAGATTGATCAAGCGCTGACGAAATCGAATTTTGACCAAGTGGATTGGAAGTTCCATTTTAAAATCAATGATGTCATCTGTCGTGCAGCGCAAAGTCCGAGATTAACACAAATGCTCGACGGGCTGTCCGATTACATCCGGGCCTTTGTCCATTTGGGCTATGAGCTTCCAGGACGGCTGCGTAAAGCTATGGATGAGCATAGGGATTTGGCCAAGGCCGTGTATAACGGAGAGGGAGAGCTTGCCGAAAGCTTGACCAAAATCCATCTGGAAAATTCCAAAAAAGCGTATATGGAAGCACTGGAAAGAGAGTAAATTGAGCATGACAAACAAGAGCAGCAGGGTCCAATTGACCTTGCTGCTCTTAGGCTTGCTTGTTTCTTTATTGAGCAGAATTGGCGATTCGTCTTTGTGCTATTTTGTTTCTGCGTTCGAGATCTGCTTCATCCCAGGCTACTGTAACATCCCCAACGATAAAGGTTTGGCAAGCGAGGCGGTATCCTTGATCAATGGATTCATTGCCTAAACGATCGAGCTCTTTTTTCATGACTTTACTGAGATTCTCCTGTCCATCCACAATTCGTACGCGACAGGTTCCGCATAAGCCGCCACCACATTTAAAGGGGACTGAGCCCTCGTATCGAATGGAGGTTCTTAACAAATTGGCATCCGGCTGTACTTCAATGGTTTTACCTGATGTTAGGAAATGAATAGATGGCATAAGGTATCCCTCCTTCTAAGTATGACTTTATTTTATCATAGTATTTTGGTTTATGGTATACCAAATAAACAAAAAAGAAAAAGGAGACATGTGGTCTCCTTTGTTGAATTAGGGATGTATTACAGGTTGATTTTTCCTTCAAAAATAACTTCGTTCAGAGGACGGCGTGTATTTGGCAATTCGCGCTCCCGCAGACCTTCAGCAAGTGAAAGCTTATCCCCTTGATAGCCAAGTGCGATAACAGCATGAAGCTCCCATGTGCTTGGAATATTCAATGCGGTGCGTGCCTGGTCTCTACTGAATCCGCCAATGGCATGAGTGACCAATCCAAGCAGCTTGGCTTGCAGAGCCAGTGAGCCCCAGGCTGCGCCGCTATCGAAGGCGTGAGCACCGTTAGGATCGCCATTTTCTCTTTTTGTATCGGAGGCTACCAGGATGAGAACAGGGGCCTTGGATGCCCATGAACGATTGAATTCAGAAAGAAAATCATGGAACACAGCGAGCTGCTCATCGGTTTTGGCAACAATAAAGCGCCAAGGCTGGTCATTGAAAGATGAGGGTGCCCAATGAGCTGCTTCCAATAGCGTATGTAAATCTTGTTCAGAAACAGGTTGATCTGAGTATGCACGTGGAGACCAGCGGTTTAGAAATAAAGGTGTAACGGGATACTCGGGCTTGCGGTGTGCTTGAACTTCCTCTGTTGCTTGTTCGAATACAGTACGCTGATCACTCATGAATAATTACCACCTTTTTCGTCGGAATTAACTTATTAAATATATCATACTTACAAAAAGTCCGCAATGCTCAAACGATGTCTTATGGTGATCTATGAGGTAAGCAGCAGAGTAGGGTATTCGGACCCTGCTTATTTCAGCAGAGTGTTTAAAAATGTAACAGGCATCTCTCCAACAGATTATACATTAGGAAAAAGCTGAGACGTTAGCGATCTATACAAAAACAGCCAAATCCTCTCTTGCTCAGAGGGGGATTTGGCTGTTAGGGCTGTCTAATGAACAATCTCTTGCTGCGAACCGATTATATTCAGAATTTCCTCTAAGGACTGCTTAAAAAGCAGGATTTTATCAAATTCCATCTGTTTCATCTCATTGATGATATCTTTGGAGGTTGCGTAGCCGACATATTCTCTTAAATCCATTGTCATTTCTTGGAAGGAATTGCTGTCGTTTTTTAACACGAACATAGGATCACCTCTTGTAGTTTGTAGGACAACAAAAAAACCCAACCATATAGCCATATAATGAGGGTTTGGTTGACCCTTTGGCGGTCTGGCAATCATAGCTCCTTCATGTGGAGCCTTAGACCCATAACTTTGCGTCCTTATTTTTCAATAAGTATGCCATTATCAGTGCTTGTCGAATTATGATGTTATATTCAGAATATCAGGTAATCGTGGAACAGTCAATACATAGTATTATAGACCTATTATCGATTCGATTAGGTATATATGACTATGAATAGTAAAGATGATTTTAATAGTCATAATTACGAATAATAATAAACAAAATTAGAAACCAGGACGGAATTATCCTATACTGTAAGCTACAAATTAATTAGGGGGATTACCGGGACTTCCTATATTACATTCCAAGGATATGGTGAATTGGACGATTGTCAACCGATTTCAACTCGTTTGTGATGGAATCACTTTAAGAAAATGTATAGGATTTTACTTAGATTATTTGAAGGAAATCTGTTATGTTATAGTTAATAGTTTTAGTTCTATTGATCACCTTTTTCTTAAATCCAACGAATCGCGGGGCGATACACATTGCAGAATATACATCATGAGAATGATTTGTTCCTTAATGCTTTCAAGTATGCCCCTATAGGTATTGCGTTGGTTGATCTGGATGGAAAATGGCTTAACGTGAATCCTTCACTATGCAAGCTGCTGGGCTATACGGAACAAGAATTTGAAGCTACCAGCTTTCAGAATATTACGTACCCTGACGATTTGCAAATTGATCTGAATTACCTTCAAGCGACGCTGGATGGCAAGATTACTAGCTACCAGATTGAAAAAAGATATATTCATAAGCAAGGTCATACGGTGTGGGCACTGCTGAGTGTATCGCTTGTTCATAATCAGGATGGGACACCCAAATATTTTATTTCGCAAATTGTTGATATTTCCAAGATGAAGCTCGCCGAAAAGGAAATCAGTGATTTGAACGATACGAATAGAAGTATTCTGGACCATATCTCGGACGCTTTTTATTCGTTGGATGCGGATTGGCGTTTTGTTTATATGAATCAAGAGGCTGAGAAGCATCTGGGCAAAAAAAACGAAGAGTTGAAGGGGAAGGTTCTGTGGGATGAAGTCCCGAAGCTGGAGATGACGGAATACGGCAGCTATTATCGGAAATCCTTCGAACAGAAAATCAAGGTTCAGTTTGAGGAATATATACCAGCCACTGAGGATACGGATGAAAAGTGGCTCGAAACTCATATTTATCCGACTAAGGAAGGGTTGTCCATATATTTTCAGGATGTGACGAAGCGCAAATTAACTGAGGAGAAATTAAAGGGCAGTGAAGAATGGTTCCGAATGCTTGCGGATTACTCGACAGACATGATCACCCGCCATACTCCGAAAGGCAAATGCACGTACGTCTCTCCCGTTTGCAGCACCCTGCTCGGTTTCCAGCCTGAAGAGCTGATTGGAGCCTGGGGGGATTCGCTGCTTCATCCGGACGACTATCCGCAAATCATCTCCATCTATAATGCTATTATGAACACCCAGCAGATCAATACCTTTAGCTTTCGCATCCGCAGAAAAGACGGGGCCTATATTTGGTTTGAATCCACCTGCCAAACGATCCTCGATAAAAGGGGAAAGGTCAGTGAAATTATAGCCGTTTCCAGAGATATTACGGAACGCAAGTCATCGGAGCTCAAGATGCAAGAGGTGAACGAATTACTGATGAGGCTCTCGATGACAGACGGATTAACCGGTATTGCCAACCGACGCTGCTTTGATGAGACGCTGGAACGAGAATGGGGAGTCGCGGCTCGGTATGGTCAGCCGATATCGCTGCTGCTGTGTGATATTGATTTTTTTAAATCTTACAACGATACGTATGGGCATCAAGGAGGCGACGCTTGTCTGCAGCAGGTTGCTCATACCATAAAAAGAGCATTGAAACGGCCCAATGATTTCGCGGCGCGTTATGGCGGCGAGGAGTTTTCTGTGATTTTAACGAATACGGATAAGTTCGGGGCTCACAAGGTAGCGGAGAGAATCAAGCAATGGGTTGAGGAATTACAGATTCCCCATCTTACGTCGAAGGTAAGTGATTTGGTTACGATCAGTATTGGCACAGCAACCTTGATTCCTTCGGCACAGCTTACGAGCAGCATGTTGGTTGAGTACACCGATAAATCGCTCTATATGGCCAAGCAGGGTGGAAGAAATAGAGTGGTAGCCTATGAATAAGCCGAGTATGTAAGATTGTGATCGTGCAGGTATTCGCCTAAAAGCGGATGCCTCTTTTATTTTTTTAGGTTATTCAACTGTGGGTAAGGGCAGACTTTAAAAACAAAACACAACACGACTGTAAAAAAACACATATCGTAACCCATGCAGGAAGGGTAAGATGGGGAAGCCAAACACATTGGTTAATAACATAAGGAATGGGATGGATTGAATGAAAAAAATGCTTGGTACAACATTGGTTGGCATCATGGCAGTCAGTGCAGTTGCAGGCTGTAGTACAGATCAGGCAAGTCCGAAATCTGGCAATGCCGCGAAATCTAATGAGAAACCGAAATTTTCGATGTCGATGGCGACAAGCGGTAATAAATATGCCGAAAAATCAGGTGATATTAATAAGGAAAAATGGGTCAACAAGCTTGAAGAGCTTGCCAAAGTGGATATCGATATTCGAATGATTCCCCTGAAGGATTTTGATCAAAAGATGTCGCTGATGTTTGCTTCCAACGATATTCCTGATGTGGTGCAAAATGTTGGGGGCGCTACAACAAAGGGAATGTCCGGTTCTATTGAAGCTGGTATTTTCATGCCGCTTGACGATTTGTTAAAGCAGTATGCTCCAACTATAATGAAAGCGGTGCCAAAAGAAGCGTGGCAGGAAACAAGCTTTAATGGAAAAATTTATGGTATTCCATCCTGGTTATCCAATCCTTCGCGAAGAGGGCTGTTCATACGGGCTGATCTGTTAGCCAAGACTGGGCTGCCAGCACCGAAAACGGTCGATGACTTTTTGAATGTCATGAGGGCGATGAAAAAGGCAGGCGTGGAAAACCCTTATCAATTGCGGGAAAATTTCAAGTATGCAGATACTATTCTAGGAGCCTATGACGTGCTTCCTTCACAATTCGAAGTGCAGGGCGAGCAGGTAGTACCCAAGTTTTTTGATGTGGAGAATATGACGAAAGCGCTGCAGGCGTACAAAACGATGTTTGATGAAGGTCTCATTCCTAAGGATTTTGCATCAATCAGCTCGACTGAATACGGTAAAAATATCGAAGCCGGCAAAGTTGGTATGTGGTCAGCGAATGCCCAAGGCTTAGCCAACTATCGCAACAAGGCAGCATCTGCAGTGCCGGAAGCGAAGATCGAAATTATCCCTTCACCTCGTGGACCGGAAAACTACGGCGGACATGTGCTCTATTCGAGCATCAATACCTCCTACTACATCAACAATAAGGTTTCCAAGGAGAAGGCGATTGAAATCGTTAAATTCTTTGAATGGATGACGACGCCTGAAGCTGAGAAGTATTTTTCATTTGGGATCGAAGGCGAAACGTATACGATGGATAACGGTAAAATTAATTTCAAGCAGCCGACCACACCTGAAGCGATAGATGAAGATGGATTCCGCAGCATGTTCTGGTTCGTGCATGATACGATCTATAATAAAGCCAGAGAAGAGCTGACGCAGGACGGCCGTGACATGATGAAGTACATGGATACCGTGATTTCCAAGGAAGGTTTAGGTTCCCTGCGGTTTGTTCCGTCGCTTGAGTCGTATTCCCGTTATCCGGATATCGCTCCTCTGGGTGATGATACAGGTCCGAAATTAATTATTGATCATATGGTTAAGATGATTTATGGCAAGGAGCCGATCTCGGATTGGCCAAAAGTTATTGAAGAATACAAGAGCAAGGGCGGCAATGAGATTCTGAAAGAAGCTACAGAGCGCTATAAAAAGAAAAATGGTGTGATCACTGCGGAGAATAGAGGCTAATACAGGCAAGGGGATTGCCTTGGTCATGGAGCCGATTCGGGGAAACGAAGGAGGGATAAGCAATGGAAGTAAGCAGCCCCACAGGAAGCCAGTTAAAGCTGTGGTACGATAAAGCGGCAAAAACCTGGACAGAGGCGCTGCCAATCGGTAATGGACGATTGGGTGGCATGATTTTCGGGACAACGGCTAACGAAAAAATCCAGCTTAATGAGGATACGATCTGGTACGGCGGACCGAAGGATGCGGATAATCCCGATGCCCAGGCCTACCTTCCGGAAATTCGCGAGATGCTCACGGATGGCAGGCAGCAGGAAGCGGAGCATTTGAGCCGAATGGCGCTAATGTCGGGGCCCAAGTATTATCATCCGTATGTACCGGCCGGAGATTTGTGTCTGTGGTTTCTGGATCATAATCGGCCTATAGAAGGATATATCCGTGAGCTGGATTTGGAAACAGCTATTGTGCAGGTGAGCTACAGCATGGACGGTGCTCATTACAGGCGGGAGTATTTCAGCAGTGCCGTTGATCAGGTTATCGTTGTGCGACTGGAAAGTGAGCTCCCGCGGGGGCTCACTTTCAGCGCCAATCTGATGAGGCGTCCCTATGATGCAGGGAGCCGCGCGTTGGGTGATGATACAGTTGTGATGCAGGGCGAATGCGGCAAGGATGGTATTGCTTTTTCCTGTGTGGCTAAGGCGATACCGGAGGGAGGAAGCGTAAAAACCATCGGAGATTTCGTGTCGATTGAGCAGGCTGATGCCGTGACGCTGCTGATTGCAGTCGAATCGACCTTTCGCTCGGCGAATCCGGAGGAGATTTGTTTGCAGCGGCTGGATGCCGCGGCTGCCAAAGGTTATGAAGAATTGAAACGCGGGCATATCGCTGAATACGCTGACAAGTTTAACCGTGTATCGATCCGTTTGACTGGCGAAGAACTGGATACGGAGCAAGAGCAGACGCTGCTGCTGCCAACGGACAGCAGGCTTGAACGAATCAAGCAAGGTGGTGCCGATCAAGGACTTATCGAGATCTTTTTCCAATATGGCCGTTATTTGCTCGTATCCTGCTCGCGCCCGGACAGTCTGGCTGCCAATTTACAAGGAATTTGGAACGACAGCTACAGTCCGCCGTGGGAATCGAAATACACGATTAATATTAATACGGAAATGAATTATTGGCCTGCTGAGGTTTGTGGTTTGCCTGAGTGTCACCAGCCGCTCTTCGATCTGATCGAGCGAATGCGACCAAACGGGAGAAAGACTGCCAAGGAGCTGTATGGCTGCCGCGGGTTCGTCGCTCATCATAACACCAACCTGTGGGGGGAAACACGGCTTGAGGGTATTCTCGTCTCTTCCTCTATATGGCCGCTTGGAGCCGCCTGGCTTTCGCTGCACCTGTGGGAGCATTACCGTTATGGGCTGGATGAGGTATTCCTTGCTGAACAGGCTTATCCTGTCATGAAGGAAGCGGCGGAATTCCTGCTCGATTATATGGTTGAGGATGCACAGGGGCGGTTGATTACAGGACCGTCCATTTCGCCGGAAAATAAATTTATTTTACCGAGCGGTGTGCAGGGGAATCTATGTATGGGTCCGGCGATGGACATGCAGCTGGTATACACCTTATTTACCGCATGTATGGAAGCAGGGAAGGTAACTGGCGATAGTGACGCAGCGTTCCGTCTTCAACTGGAAGCGGCAATTGCCAAGCTGCCCCGTCCGCAAATCGGCAAACACGGCCAAATTATGGAATGGCTGGAGGATTACGACGAGGCCGAGCCCGGGCATAGGCATATTTCACAGCTGTTTGCTTTGCATCCGGGTGAAATGATCGACAAGCATCGAACACCTGAGCTTGCTCAGGGAGCTAGAAGGACGCTTGCAAGACGCTTGGCAAGCGGTGGTGGGCATACGGGCTGGAGCCGTGCCTGGATCATCAACTTCTATGCTCGGTTAGGTGACGGTGACAGCGCTTATGATCACATTTCCAAGCTGTTGGCAACTTCAACATACCCGAATTTGTTTGATTGCCACCCGCCATTTCAAATCGACGGGAATTTTGGCGGAGCTGCCGGGATTGCGGAGCTGCTGCTTCAATCGCATGGCAATGTTCTTGAACTGCTGCCTGCTCTACCTGCGGCTTGGCCAGCAGGTGAAATAACAGGTTTACGGGCAAGAGGAGCCTTCGGGATCGATATTCGCTGGCAGGAAGGACAAGTCCAGCATGCGGTCATCCGAGCGGGTCGATCCGGTTCATGTCGCATTCGAATGAAACAGCCCAGCTTGATCTGTCATGAGGACGGTACGGATGTCCCTTATGTGCTGGAGGATGGGATTGCCGAATTTGCCTGCGAAGCTGGGGCTGTATATTGCGTGCTGCCGATGTAAGGCGGCTGACAGCTGTCGGATGAAAGTCAGTTTTGCTTCGCAAAACATAGCAGATGCTTAACACGCTAGTTTTGCGAAGCAAGCTTTTAAGGGAAGTAAATAATGGAAGTTATTGTAGGTTAATCGGATTGGCATCGTAAAAAAACACAAAACAGATGCAAGTTTCTCCATAGCTTGTGTCTTTGGGTTGCAGTATGCTGAGGTCATGTCAGCTGGGGCTCTATTGTACCTGTCGTCTATACGTAGTAAACTCGAGTGGAGTTTTTACGAATTCATAAGCATGAAAGGTGGAGGCTTACAGGATGAGATTGCTAATTGTGGACGATGAACCGATCATTCGCAGCGGACTGATGAAGATGGCGCAGATTTACACGCACAAGTTCGCCCAAATAGAAACTGCGGACAATGGTCATGATGCGCTGCAACGAATCGCTTGCTCAGAGCCAGATCTGCTGCTTACCGATATCCGCATGCCCAAAATGGACGGCTTGGAGCTATGCCGGCAGGTGAACGAAGCATACCCGCATATCCTGAAAGTAGTCGTATCGGGGTACAGTGATTTTGATTATGCACAAAAATGTTTGTCCTACGGTGTTAAGCATTATTTGTTAAAACCGGTTACACCTCCTGATTTACATGAGGTATTCGATGTGATTATGAAAAGCCGCACACAGGGCTATATGGTCGTTTCCCGCTATGTGGATTGGATCGAACGGGTCGAGCAAAGCATCTGGTCTCTGCAGGAGGATGAAATTGCAAGACTGATGGTAGAGTGGAGAGAGCACTGCTCGCATTTGTCCGCGCAACAGCTGAAGGAACAGCTGCATGATGTGGCTGTGCTGCTGCACAAATATTTTCAAGAGAAAAACCGCCCGCTGGGCTCCAGTTTATTGTCTGATTATGCGGCAACGTCCAAAGTAGATTTATTTCTTGAATTCGAAGGACGCCTGCAAGTGGTCATGAACGATCTGTTGACTGCGCGTCGCGGCAATTACAAGGATCCGATGGAGGAAGCGAAGGCTTATATCGACAATCATTTGTCTGTGGAAATCTCCTTAAAAGAAGTGGCCGACATGGTGGGCATTACGCCAACCTATTTTAGCTCGCTGTTCAAAAAAGTAAGCGGTGAAACGTTCGTCAGCTACCGGATTCATAAAAGAATGGAAAAGGCACGCGAGCTGCTGTCGATCCCCCATATGCGTACGGTCGATGTTGCCGCGGAGGTCGGATATGAGGATTATCCTCATTTTACGAAAACGTTCAAGAAAATTTCCGGTGTTTCGCCTTCGGAATACCGCAGTCTGTTGGGAATCAAATGAAAAATCTCAACTTGTACCAGAAGCTGTTTCTATCGTACCTGATCGTCATTCTCATATCCTTAACCAGTGTTGGGGTCTTTACGTACCGGACCTCCTCCAATGAGCTGGATCAACTGGTGGAGAATCAATTATCCCAGGTGGTCGGCAATGCGGTACATCATACCGATTTGTATATTCGCACTTATGAGCGTTCGATGGTGTCGCTGCTCAACAGCAATGACGTGAAGCGCTTTATCGATCTTCCTACAGGAGAAAAGGGCTTTCCTTACTATGAAATTCGCAAGCTGATCAAAGAGCTGTTGATCGAGCCGGTGTTTATTCGCAACCCGGAAATTGCCAATATTTTTATGATCAGCTTTCATGATAATGCGATGTATTTTTATAACGATTCGAGTGGTGAATCGTTTGACAATGAACAAGTCAAGCAGCAGCTTGAGTTTTTTAAACAGAACACCGAGGAAGGCAGCTTGAGTGTGCTGAATCATAGTATTTTGTCGGATCAAAAAAATATGATGCTCACGCTTGTTCGGCGTATACGCGGCCTTACCGCCACCGAGCCCAAAGGTATTCTTGCGATCGAATTGCGCGCGGCTGAGCTGTCCGAGCTGTGGAAGGGTATTGATCTGGGAAGCCATGGGTATTTTTTCATTGCCGATGATAAAGGGCAATATGTCTACCATCCGGATAAAAACCGAATTGGTACGGAGCTGCCCGTTGAAATAAGGGACGAGGTTTTCCATGCGGGTGATAAGGCATTTACGGCTGTTATTGATAATCAAGCACAAATGTTCATGAGCCGCCGTTCCAATTATGGGAATTGGCGGCTGGTCGTTTCCATGTCTGTAGAAGAGCTGCGCAAGCCGACAGATACGATTCGTACCACAACTATTGTAGTTGGCTGCTTTACGCTGGGGATCGCTTTGTGGTTGGCTTTTCGCTTCGGGAAATCGATCACGGGTCCTATACACACTCTGAAGGCAGCCATGCGTCAGACAGAGAAAGGGAACTGGGTGACGATCCCGCTCCCTGAGCACCGTGACGAAATTGTGGAGCTGATGAGCCGCTATAATTTGATGGTCAACCGGCTCTCGGAGCTGGTGGACAAGGTATATCAAGCCGAGCTTAGCGACCGGGAGAGTCGGATGGAGCGGCAGAAAGCCGAGCTGCAGTCTTTGCAGCTGCAGATTAATCCGCACTTTTTGTACAATACGCTGGAAACGATTGTTTGCTATGCGGTGATTAGAGACTCGAAGGAAATATCCGAAATTGTTAAGGCGCTCGCCTATATGCTGCGTTATTCGGTGCAAACCAATCTGGAGGAAATTACGGTTGCTAATGAATTAAAGCATGTGTTGTATTTTCTAATGGTGCTCAGGCATCGAATCGGTCGTGAATTTGAAGTGGATGTGGCGATTCATCCGGACTATTTACTTCGCAGTATGGTGCGGCTCACGCTGCAGCCTCTTGTGGAAAATGCTTTTCAGCACGCGTTCCCCGATGGTGTGGAGGATTATCATTATATTCGGATCGATGCCGGAGAAGATGAAGATATATTCTGGCTCAGTGTGGAGGACAATGGGGCTGGTATTAAGGAAGAGCGCCTTGCCGAGGTGCGGGAGAAGCTGGGTGCCAATCGGCTTGCTGATAATGAAGAGGGCTCATCCCAAGGGATTGGCGGGATTGGCATTGTGAACGTTCATCGCCGAATTCAAATGGTGTTCGGTGAACAATATGGCCTGAAAATCGAGAGTGAGGTTGATCAGGGGACGAAGCTGCTCATGATTATGCCTGCAAGCAAACCTGGTAAATAAGTGGAAAAGAGGAGAATATGCAATGGCGAAACAAGAGGATTTAATGGATAATGCCGAAGGGTCTGAGCAACCAAATATAGAGCAATTGGAAGCCGTAGATGCAGACCATGACGCCAGAATGGCCTGGTGGCGGGAGGCAAGAGTCGGGCTGTTTATTCATTGGGGCTTGTACTCGCTTCCGGCAGGAGTCTGGAAAGGCGAGGAAGTTCCTGCTTCCTATGCCGAGCATTTGATGCTCAGGGCACGTATTCCGGTAAGTGAATATGAACAAATCGCAACCGAGTTCCACGCCGAACACTTTGATGCAAAGGAATGGGTGCGGGCGGCCAAGCTGGCCGGGCTGGAGTATTTGATTTTTACAGCCAAGCATCATGAAGGCTTTGCGATGTATGACTCGGACGTATCGGATTACAATATTGTGAAGAAAACGCCTTTTGCCCGTGACCCGCTCCGTGAGCTGGCTGATGCCTGCCGAGAAGAGGGGATCAAGCTGTGTATCTACTATTCGCACTCCATGGATTGGCATCATCCGGATTCACAGGGGAATACATGGGATTACCCTCATAATATTGGCGCTTATGATGATGTAGCCTCCTGGATCAACGATGTGGATAAGCGAACTCGCTATGAGCATTATTTGCACACTTCGGCGCTGCCTCAGGTTAAGGAGCTGCTGGAGAAGTATGGTCCTGTCGGACTGCTCTGGTTCGATTGTGGCCATAAGCTGACGGCTGAGCAGGGAGCCGCATTCGTCAAGCAGGTGCGCGAGGTGCAACCGGATTGCCTTATTAATCGGCGGGTTTGGATGGACCCCTATGGGGACTACGGCAATACGTCGGATAACCAACCGCATGTGAGGGTTCCACGCAAGGATTGGGAATCGATTGCTACCCTGAACGATTCCTGGGGGTATAAAGTTGCTGATCATAACTGGAAAGCGGCAGATGTCGTATTGCGGCAAATGATAGATGTGCTCAGCTTAAACGGCAATTTTGTGATCAATGTCGGACCGATGGGGAATGGAGCATTTGATCCCAAGTCTGTCGAGCTGCTGGAGCAGATCGGTCATTGGATGCAAACGAACGGCGAAGCTGTGCATGGCACTCGTCAAAGCCCGATCGGTAAGCCGCCTTGGGGCAGATGCACGATGAAGGATGGCATTCTCTACCTCCTTATCTTCGAATGGCCAACCAATGGAAAGCTGCTGGTTCCGGGTCTGCGTAATCCTGTGCTCAAAGCCTACGCGCTCGCTGACAAAGACCGTTCAGCTCTTCCTGTCACTCGCATAAGTGAAGAGGATATCGTGATCGAGGTGCCGATCAGCCCGACAGCATCGACGATTCCGGTATTGGCAGTAGAATTCACGGGCGAGTGTGATGCCAATCCGGTACGTTTGCTGTATACGGCCGATTATCCGAACAACTTCGGCGCGTTTGATGCCGATATTGAGGGACCGACAGTACGCTATGATACAGGGAAGAAGGACCACGATAATCTGATCAGCTGGACCAGTCTGGAGGACCAGGCATCCTGGGCCTTCCGTGCTAACGGACCTGATCGACTGCAAGCTGTCCTGGAATACGGGGCAGCAGCAGACGCGGACGGGGGTTCCTACGAGCTTTCAGTGATCTCGAAGCGTTCAGGTGAAACGGTATCGCGGATAGCGCAGACGGTGAAGCCTACCGGAGACGGGTACGAATTCGCAGCCTTCCCTGTAGGCCATCTAAGCCTGCCCGAGGCGGGAGATTATGTGCTAAGGCTTAAAGCCTTGAGCCTGCCAAACGGAGCATTCATATGCTTGAAAAAGATCGTTTTGGAACGTGGATAAACAAACAGGACAAGTCAGAGCATCCGCAAGTTGGGATACTCTGGCTTTTTTCGTGTATCTACTGAAGTCGATCGTAAAAAAACACATGTGCGCTTTAAGTTACTCCATGGTTGGGTATTCATAGCCATAGTATGATAAATGCATCAAACAACATTACCCCGCTTCAAGAGAAAGGAGAGATCATATGGCTTCAAAAACGGATACTTCCGGACAAACCCTATACACGTTCGCTTCCAAAAAGGCGAAGCGCGCGTTTGTTGCTAAACATTGGCCCTTGTATGTTATTTCGATACCAGGACTTGTGTATTTTATCCTCTTTAAGTATGTACCGCTGTTGGGCTCGACGATCGCTTTTCAAGACTACAACATTTTCAAGGGAATCACCGACAGCCCATGGGTTGGATTGGCCCATTTTGAGCGGATGTTTGCTTATGACGAATTTCTGATCATCTTAAAAAACACGCTGTTAATTGGTTTGTACGATCTTGTCTTTGCGTTTCCGATCCCGATTATACTGGCTGTCCTGCTAAATGAAATTCGCATTAATGGTTATAAGCGGGTACTGCAAACGGTTATTTACATGCCGCATTTTCTTTCCTGGGTTATCGTTGGAGGCATTCTGATTGGTCTCCTATCCCCGACAACAGGAATCGTGAATCATATTCTGGGGATATTCAACATTGAACCGATCTACTTTCTGGGTGAAAATAGCTACATTCGCAGTATTTTGATAGGATCGGGTGTTTGGAAGGATAGCGGCTGGGGAACGATTATTTATTTGGCAGCGATTGCCGGTATTAATCCTGACTTGTATGAAGCGGCTGAGCTCGACGGAGCAGGCAGATTCCGCCAGGTGATGTCGATTACGATTCCATCCATTCTGCCTACGATCATGATTTTGTTCCTGCTGCATATGGGCAGATTTATGGATTTTGGCTTTGAGCGTGTGTTCGTCTTTATTAACTCGCTTAACAGCGAGAATGGAGAGATTCTGGACACGTATGTATATCGAGCAGGCTTGATAGACCGTCAGTACAGCTACACAACAGCGATTGGTTTATTCAAATCGGTAATTGGCCTCGTGCTCATCGTGCTGGGTAACACACTAAGTAAAAAAGCGACCGGAGACGGCCTGTACTAACTAATTATTTAACTAACATATCTTCGGTCAAAGGGGTGAGAGGCGTGATTCTGACAAAAGGGCAGCGTGCGTTCCAGATGTTCAACAACATCATGCTGTTTGTGATCGGGCTCGCCATGGTACTACCGATTCTACATGTGATTGCGCAGTCGTTCAGTAATGCCGTTGCGATCAACAGCGGGGACGTTGGACTATGGCCAATAGGCTTCACATTGGAGAACTACCACATGATTGTAAAGGATCCTTCAATCTGGTTAGCTTTCCGCAACAGCGTCATTGTTACCGTATTCGGTACATTAATCAATCTGGCAGCAACAGCAAGCCTGGCTTATCCGTTGTCTCGTCCAGAGTACATTTATAGAAAAATGGCACTTGTTATCGTGCTGATCACGATGATTTTTCATGCACCGTTAATTCCTAATTACTTGCTGCTCAAAAATTTGAACATGCTGAATACGCTGTGGGTATTAATGATCCCTGGGGCGATTAGCGCCTACAATCTGTTCGTTATGCGATCCTTTTTCGTTAATTTACCGACAGAGCTGCTGGAATCGGCGAAGATGGACGGCTGTGGGGAATTCCGGATGATCTGGAGCATCGTGCTTCCTTTGTCCAAGCCGGTTATGGCAACGATGGGGATTATGTACGCGGTAGCGAATTGGAATATGTACTCGCAAGCCATTTATTATATCGACAAACGTTCACTAATTCTCTTGCAGGTAAGGCTGCGGGAGATCGTGATCACAGACAACATGGGCGCGTCGGATGTTACTTCGGAAATGATGCAATTTGTGTCTCCTGAAGGATTGAAAATGGCGGTTATCGTCATTGCGACAATCCCGATTATGCTGGTGTATCCGTTCCTGCAAAAGCATTTTATTAAAGGCATGATGGTAGGATCGATTAAGTCGTAAGAGCCTAAAAGTGCGGTAAATAAGTCCTGCTGCGCAGCCAAATATCCCTCCGATCGCTGTTGTTTCCGTATTTTTATTCATTTTATAAGTTATTTAGCTGTAAAAGTACGGAAACAAAGGCGAACGCTGACGCTTCTCCGGGATCATTTGGCTGCTACGCTCTTTATTCACCGCACTTCTATGGGAAGTCAAGTAGAGTTCAGGATGTTATGAAAAAGAGAGGATTGGTATAATATGAAAAAAACATGGGGTGTTATTCTGGTTTCCGCGCTTGCTGCAGGTTCTTTGGCTGGCTGTGGGGATGCGACTAAAGACAATAAGCAAGGCGGACAAGCCAGTGCTGATACGAAGCCGGTCAAATTTTCGCTATCATTGCCGGTTACTACCAATGCTGGATATCAAGGAACAGTGACAGACTGGGAAAATAACAAGCTGGTGAAAAAGCTGGAGGAACTGACTAACACAGATCTCTCGGTGCGTATTCTTGAAGATTCCAAAATGGGTATTATGTTCGCTGGTAATGATATTCCCGACGTGGTAGGCAGTATCGGCACACCAACCGGTAAATCCATGTCAGGCTCGGTGGAAGCCGGCGTCTTTATGCCGCTTGACGATTTATTGAAGCAGTATGCCCCCAACTTGATGAAAAAGGTGCCCCAGGCGGCATGGGATGCAGTTTCCTACGATGGCAAGATTTATGCGATCCCCGATTATTTGAGCAATCCATCCAGACGTGGAACTTATATCCGTACGGATCTTTTAGAGAAGACAGGTATGAAGGCTCCACAAACTGTCGATGAATTTCTGGACGTTCTGCGTGCCTTTAAAAAGGCGGGAGTAGAAAATCCGTATCAAATGCGTGAAAATTTCAAATACGCCGATACGTTCCTGGGCGCGTTTGATGTACTGCCATACAAGGATCAATTTGAAGTTGTAAATGGACAGGTACAGCCGAAGTTCTTTGACGTCGAGAACATGCAGAAAGCGCTGCAAACCTACAAGACAATGTTCGATGAGGGCTTGATTCCGAAGGATTTTGCAACCATTTCGTCCTCTGATTATTCCAAAAATATTAACAGCGGCAAATCCGGCTCTTGGTCCTCCAATGGGGCAGGTTTGATCTCGTTCCGTACCGCTATTGCCCAGGCCAATCCGGCTGCCAAAGTGGATATTATCTCCTCTCCCAAAGGACCAGAAGGTAAATCCGGCTATTTCTACTATACCCCGGTTGTTCGTTCTTTCTATGTGAATGCCAAGGTGGATACAGATAAAGCAGTGAAAATTATTAAATTTTATGACTGGATGGCATCAGCTGAAGCTGAGAAGTTTTTCACCTTTGGCATAGAGGGACAAAATTACACCGTCGATAGCGGTAAAATCAACTACAAAATTCCAACCAGCAAAGAGGAGCAGGAAGAAGAAAGCTTCCGTGCAGGTACGTTGTGGATGGGGCAGGATGCGACATTGAACCCGCCGCGTAAGCGTCTGGAATTGGATCAAAACGGTAAGGATCAGCTAGCTGTCTTTGATAATGTACTGGATAAGGAAGGCTTGCCGGGTATCGGATTTTATCCGGATCTAGCAACTTTCAGCAAATATCCGGATCTTGCTTCGCCACAGCCTGATGTTGGACCGAAGCTGATCATCGACCATATGATCAAAATGATCTATGGCAAAGAACCGATTAGTGACTGGCCTAAAGTTATAGAAGAGTACAAAGCCAAGGGTGGCAATGACATTCTTAAAGAAGCCAACGAACGTTATACGAAAAAGATCGGTGTGCTGGATATTAAAAAGTAAACGGGTGCAGCACGCCACAGGAGGATAACAGGATGCAGCAGGAAACGATCCGCGAGCGAATCATGCAAGAGCTTGAGACGGTTGACGTTGTTGACACTCATACCCATCTGGTTGGAGATCGGCTGAATGCTGTGGATTTCTGGCAGATCGCCCATTACTTCTGGTTATTCCGTGAGCTGCAGGCAGCCGGTTATCCGGCACATGCCGAGCAGCTGCCGGTTCGTGAGCGAATCCAGGCATTTCTTAGCGCTCACCATGCTTCCAGACATACGATGATGAACGTGGCGCTGTCGCGGATTTTCCAGGATTTATATGGAATCGAGCTGAAGGATGAAGCGTCCGTTCTGGCGGCAGATGAAGCTGTCAAGCAATCTGCAGTACAGGCAGACTGGGCGCAGCAGGTAGCGGACCGCCTGAGCGTTCGTGAGTATGTAGTCAATGTACCTGAGCATGCTCCTTTTGAGGGGATGAGGCGGAATGCAATTCTGATTCCGCGAATCGACGGGAAGATTTTCGGATGGGTTACTGAGATCATAGAAAGCTCAAATCCGCTTCAGGCGTTCGAGCAGCTGCGTGAAACCGTTGACACCTTGTTGGGCGGCTACAGCAAGCAGGGCTGTCCAGGCATTATGACCACACTTCCGCGATATGAGGCTTCGGCTAACCAATTGTATGATTTATCCACATCGGGCTTGGTGCGTGATCAGGTTTTGATGAATGTGCTTCATCTGATTTGCGAGGCTGCACAGCGTCATCAGCTGTTCGTACAGTTTTTTCTCGGTGTCGAACGCTCCTGGTGCGGGGAACCGCTGCCTGCGAACGACCCGGAGCGCATCTTGAAGCTTAGCGGTTTGTTTGAGCGGTACAGCTGTCCGTTCGAGTTGGTGGTCGCCTCGGAAATCAACAATCTTGATGTGGTGCAGGCGGCATGGAATTTCCCTAATGTTCATGTCGGCGGACATTGGTGGTATAACTTCCGGGCATCCACCTACAAGCAGTCCATGCAGTACAGGCTGGAGGCACTGCCGGCACTGAAATCTTCACTGATCGCATCTGATTCAAGGTGCATTGAATGGACGTATGGGAAAATTTGGCTGGTTAAGCGTGTACTCAGTGAATTTTTGGCTGAACGTGTGGCCTCTGGCTGGCTGGATCATGCTCAGGCGATTGAAGTCGCACGCGACTGGCTGTATGAGAGTGCAGCGCGCAGATACCGTGTGCAATCACTGAATAGTAAAGGTTAGAACTCCTTGTGTGACATTATGGGTACGACCCAATCGAATAAGCGCGTTCCTGTAAGGAAAGGCTTTGCCAAAGTCCTTGTTTTGCTGCTTGATTGCAGCGAAACAGGGATTTTTGTTTTGTGTGAGTGAAGAGAAATTTCACTTTTGTCAGGACGATGATTGAAAGGCTGTATCCGCATACATTCAAATAATGAGAGTTTACATGCATAAACCAATATTTACATGTTAGATAAGCTAACTTACACTGAAGTAGCAAATACGAAATGGAGGGATTGCAATGGGAGAAATGAAGTGGAGTCATTTTTTTACAGAGCAAGACAAACGGCATGATGAGCTTTGGGGCAAGCAGACGTTGAACGGTTTCGGGGAAAAGCCGGTTTTACTGTTGATTGACATGTACTATAGTGTCGTCGGTCTGGAGCGCGAGGAAATCTTTGAATCGATGAAAACATGGCCGATGAGCACAGGTCTTGAAGGCTGGGCTGCGATTGACAAGACGGCGATTCTGCTGGCGGCTGCCCGTAAGAATGGAATTCCTGTCATTCATATTAAAGGGATGAACAGCGGCATCAATCATTGGACCAAAAGCAGTAAAAAACGCAAGCTTCAGGTGACCATGTCGGAGGAAATGATGGAGAAGGGCCGGCAAATTGTGGAGGAGGTCAAGCCGATCGCAGGTGAGATCGTGATTGAAAAAGCCGCTGCCAGCGCATTTCACGGAACCCCGCTGTTGTTCCAATTGATCAGCCTGAATGCAGATACGGTTATATGCGCAGGGGAAACGACAAGCGGCTGTGTGCGGGCATCGGTTGTGGATGGAGCGACCTATCGCTTCCAGATGGGTGTTGTTGAAGAATGCGTCTATGACCGCACGCAGTCCTCGCATTACATGAATCTGTATGATATGCATCAAAAATACGCCGACGTGGTGGAAATGAATTATGCCATCGAGTATTTCGATGCCATTGGTGCCGCCAAAAAAATCAAGGTAGAAGCTTAAACCTACACGGATACACGAAAGGGGAATCGCATATGGCTTACGCTTTTGAGGATCATTGCTGGAAGGATGTTGTTGATCCGGACATACTCGAGATTTATAAGGCATACGAGCGTGAAACCTTTGTTGGTCGCAAACCGGCACTGCTCGCCATTGATCTATACAACAGCGCCTATCAAGGAGGTGCCAAGCCACCCATTGAGCTGCAGGCTGAGTTTCCGAGCTCCTGCGGTATCCATGCCTGGGAAGCGATCGAGCCTACCGTAAGTTTATTTACGGCGGTTCGTGCCATGGGTATGCCGGTGATCTATTTAACCTCGGATGAATTGACGCGGCGCAGAGGTGTGAAGGTAGCGGCTACCAACCGCAAGGGGGGCGCCAAAACCTCGGATGCGTTCGAGATTTTCCGTGAATTTGCCCCGCAGCCGGAAGATCTGCTGATTTACAAAACCCGTGCCAGCGCATTTCAGGGTACGCCCTTGACCTCGTATCTGACGATGATGGGTGTGGACAGCCTGATTGTCGTGGGTGAGTCAACAAGCGGCTGTGTCCGGGCCAGCGTGGTCGATGCGTATTCGCATGGCTACCATACGGTGGTGGTTGAAGAGTGTGTGTATGACCGCAGCCCTCTGTCACATAAAATCAGCCTGTTTGATCTCCATCACAAATATGCCGATGTCATGCATATCGATGAAGTGCTGGAACATTTGGCCAAGCGGCTGATGGCCCAGACGGTATAAGCCGAGTTGAAGATACGGTTAAGAACTGGGATTCAAGTTAAAGAGCAGTAAAATAACACAAGCTTTGTATGGGTATGGAATCTGATTAGGCAGGGACAGATGCGGGTTACAGCGGCATGGCTGACTGTGTGTACGGATTAGTGCCTCGGCGATGTTAGCTGCAGCATAATTCTAAACATGCATGTGAGGTCGGGGAGCGATTGAGAGTGGATACGGCAGGGAGCGGATAGTCGGTGGATATACAGGATTACACATCGCCGAGTGGGTCAGGTTATTCCGCGTGTTGTTCTTACATTGACATGCCATTCAAGATGGGTTGTTCCTTGTTTAAATGGGAATTGATTTGTGACTCGAAGTGACGGGTAAACAGCTGATCCAAACTATGGGTTTCATCCTTCTGATGAGCAATGAATACTTGACTTGGTGAAAAAGGGTTGCGTTCAATTTTTACTTGAACCAGCTCTTTTTTTGCGAGCTCATTTCGCATGTACAAGCTGCCGGACAAGTGGACCCCTGCATTTTGTTTAATAAAGTGTTTGATCAGCCCAAGATTATTCGTCTCAATCTTGGTAATGTAATTCAGCTGGATCTGGTTGAGTGTCGTATCGAGCAGATCTCTGTACTGCGTATCCTTTTGATAGGTGATGAAGGTTTCCTTTAATATCTCCTCGATATCCACTTTCTTCCGTTTGGCGAAAGGGTGCGCCGGAGAAACGATTAAATCCGTGGGTTCACTGTATACGGATCGATATACGATCCCCCGGTCATTGCTGGTGTAACGGGTAATGGCCAATTGAATTTCACGCTGCTTCAGAAATCGAACCAATGTAGGCGAGGCGTAGCACTGCACCTTCAGGGCAACCTTCGGATACTCCACCATGAATGTGTCGAGTACTTCAGGCATCACGCAGCTGGCGAACGAATTGTTGCAGCCTATGGTCAATTTGCCTGCCGAGCCTTGCTCTACACTGGCTACTGCATTCCGGCCTTCCTGCAAGGAGCCCAGAATATGTCTGGCATAAGGCAGAAAGGCTTTGCCCTCTTCAGTTAATCGAACCCTGCCTTTACCGCGAATGAGTAAAGATTTACCCAGCTCTTTCTCTAATTGGGTGATGCGATGAGATATGGTGGGCTGCGGCAAATACATCTGATTAGCGGTCTCCTGAAAGCTGCCGATCTGGTAAACCTGTAAAAACGTTGTGATTTGCTCCAGATTCATATAAAATCCCCCATTCAGCAAATTAATAAAATGTAAGGTTTCATGACCTATTATATAAGATTTACTAACATAAATGCAATGAATGAATTCGTTTGCATTCATTTAACTAATATTTTCATTCAACAATGCTAATTTACGGTTGTGTCAATTGGATTTATGATAAGTGTATGTAATAAATAAAGAATTAAACGTTAAATAAATGTTAGTAAATCTAACATAAATTTATTTAGAATTTCAAGGAGGAATGGAAGATGACTTCGAGAGGCTGGGAACGGTTTTTATCAGAACGGGACAAAGAGCATGATCAACAGCGTGGTAAACAGGAGCTTGCAGGATTTGGTGAGAAACCGGCTTTGGTATTAATCGATATGTATTATAGTGTGCTTGGTCTGGAACGCCAGGAAATCTTCGAATCCATGAAAACCTGGCCTGGCAGTACCGGGCTGGAAGGTTGGGAAGCCGTTGATCGTACTGCCGAGCTGTTAGCCGTTGCCCGGGACAATCAAATTCCCGTTTTTCATGTAAAAGGCATGGATAATCTGATCAAGCCGTGGATTCATCGCAAGCGCCAGCCGTCGGCCATGTCCTCTGAAATGAAAAAGAAAGGCATGGAAATCGTGGATGAAGTCAAGCCCATTCCTGGTGAGATTGTTATAGAGAAATCAGCGCCAAGCTGTTTTCAGGGAACACCCCTTAGCTTTCAATTAGTCAGTCTGGGTATTGATACAGTTATTGTCTGCGGTGAAACAACGAGCGGCTGCATTCGTGCTTCGGTTGTGGATGGAGCTACACAAAGATTCAAGATGGGGGTCGTCGAAGAAGGCGTATTTGACCGTACGGAAGCTTCTCACTGGATGAACCTGTACGATATGCATCAGAAATATGCCGATGTGGTTGGTGTGGAATATGCCAAGCAATACTTCCAAAAGATCGGCGCAGCGAAGCCTGTCCCATCTATAACAATTTCAGGGAGGTAATGAACATGTACGGTTGGGAGAAATTTATGAGTGAGCGCGACAAGCAGCATGATCTGTTATGGGGCAAAAAGGAGCTGTACGGCTTTGGCAAAAGGCCCGCACTGCTGTTGATCGACATTTACTACAGCGTGCTTGGCTTGAAGCGCGAGCCGATTTTTGAATCCATGGAGACATGGTCGTCGAGTACCGGACTTGAGGGCTGGGCTGCCGTCGACAAGACTGCTGAGCTGCTGGAGGTAGCACGAAGCAACCAAATTCCCGTTATCCATGTAAAGGGTTTGCAGTCCGGAATCAACAGCTGGAGTCGGAATACCCGCAAGCGGGTTCCGCTTAGTGATGAACTGCGCCAAAAGGGCTCGGAAATCGTGGATGAGGTCAAGCCGGTTTATGGCGAGCTGGTTATTGAAAAAGCCTCACCGAGCGCTTTCCCTGGAACGCCGCTCTTGTTCCATCTGAACAGTCTGGGTATCGATACTTTGATATGCTGCGGTGAAACGACAAGCGGCTGTGTACGGGCGACTACTGTGGATGGGGCCACCCATCGTTTTCATATGGGAGTTGTAGCGGATTGTGTGTTTGACCGCACGGAAGCTTCTCATTATATGAACCTGTATGATCTGCATCAAAAATATGCGGATGTCGTCGATTTGGCGGCTGCCAAACAATATTTTCAGGAAATTGGAGCGATCAGCAAAATAGGCGTCAGGGCTTAAAACAGCAGAGCGCAGGTATGGCTGGAGGTGTGGTGAATCCGTAGCAGGTTGCGGGTGCGCTGCACTTCCGGAGATCGTCAAATAGCGATGAGGGGGACGAGGGGAATGCACAGTAAAAAATGGCATCTGCTTATAATCGTCATGTTTTTCCTGCTTGTGAGTGCTGCCTGTTCTACAAATGAAAGCTCGACGGCCCCTTCAACAGGGAATGCAGCCGGGGCCGCAGCTGCAAAGAATGACCATAAGACGCTGAAGATCAGATTCTATGATGATCCCGCGGGCTTTGATCCCGCTACCGTATTTCGAATTGAAAATGAGAATATCGTCTTTAATATCTTTAGCGGTCTGACAACCTATGATTCGGCAACCGGTGCGATCATTCCCGATTTGGCGGAGTCCTGGCAAACGTCGGATAACAAAACATGGACATTTAAATTGCGCAAAGGCGTTCAATGGCAGGGTGGCTATGGTGAATTCACCTCCAAGGATGTGCTGTACACCTATAACCGCAATATCGATAAAAAAACCGCTTCTCCATACGCTACCGATTTGGCCAACATCGAAACGATGGAAGCGCCTGATGATTATTCGGTGAAGGTTGTACTTAAGCAGCCGGATGGCAACTTTCTGCATGTCGTTGCCAACTACCATCAAGGCCAGATCGTGAAGAAGGAAGCGATTGAGGCTGCAGGAGCTCAGGTGAAATTCAAGCCTGTAGGCACAGGACCGTATGCGTTGGAAAGTGTGGATGTCAACTCTGAGATCGTGCTTGTGCGGCATCCGCAATACTATAAGGGCCCTGCCCCGATTGAGAAGCTCATCTTTTCGATTATTAAAGATGAGGCGACCTCAACGATAGCCCTGCAAAATGGTGAAATCGACCTTATTATGCGAGCCAATAAGGAAGAAAATCTCGATACGCTGAGCAAAGCCGGCTTCAAAATGAACAATGTCAAAAACTATGCCAACAGTCTGCGGATTTTTAATATGACCAATCCGATTCTGGCCGATGTAAGAGTCCGGCAGGCGCTTGCCTATGCTGTTGATTTCAATGCAATTGCCAAAGCGGTCAATCCCCAACTGCAAGCAGGAACGAGCAGTATTTTGATGGACTGGATGGATGGCTACACGGACAAAGCGCCGAAGTATGAATACAATCCGGAGAAAGCGAAAAAGCTGCTGGCGGAAGCGGGTTATCCGAACGGCTTCAAGATGACGCAGACGAATACGTCGGCAACCGGGATTACAGATACGCTGCAGCTGGAGCAGGAATATTTGAAAAAAGTGGGAGTTACACTGGAATTCGTCCTGGTGGATACGCCGACCTATAACAAGGTGAGAAATGATGGAGACTTTATGACTGCTGGACGTTTGCTGCCCGCCGTCAATCCGGATATGATCCTGTTCAGCTACCTGCATCCGAACAATAAATCGCCCGGCGGCTTGAATGGCGCACGTTATGATAATCCGGTGCTGACCGAGAAGCTGGAAGCGGCGCGTGCCGAGGTTGATAAGGACAAACGGAAGAAGCTGTATGAAGAGGTGCAGGTTATTGCGATGACGGATCTGCCTTATATGCCGACCTTCGGAAGCAATGTATTTTGGCCAAGCAAGACGAATGTGGATGGTGTTGTCATCAATAAGCTGGCACAGGTTGACTTCTATGGTGTCGATATCAAATAGGTGCACAAGGCTGTAGTAAGGTCAGTGAAAAAGTGAATCCGGGAGGTGATCGCCAGTGCTGGTATATTCCTTTAAACGAGTCGTTCAGCTGATCGTTACGATGCTTGGAGTGGTGACACTGGTATTCTTCGCTTTACGGCTTATACCGGGTGATGCGGCATCGGCAATGGCAGGAGAAAATGTGTCGGCAGCCGCTCTGGAGCGGCTGCGAGAAGAGATGGGGCTGAATCAGCCCCTCTGGCTGCAGTATTTCAGCTACATGAAAAACCTGCTGATGCTCGATTTTGGCAATACGGTGACGACCAATCTGCCGATAACGGGCATGATCATGACGGCGCTGCCGATTACGATGCTGATAGCGTCGATTACGATTTTGATGGCGGTATGTATTTCCATCCCGCTTGGCACGCTTGCTGCCTATATGGCCCACAAGGGAAAGAAAGCGCTCGATAACGCGATTACATGGGCAGCGATGATTGTCGATCTGATGCCGGCGTTCTGGACGGCATTGCTGCTGCTGCTGATTCTGTCCTTGGGCTTGGGCTTATTTCCGGCAAGCGGCAGAGTGACGCTGGATAATCCGGAGATGCTGATGAAGCGCATTGCGATTCCGATTATTGTGCTATCGATTACACAGGTCGCTACGCTTGCGCGTATTACGCGAACTGCCGTGCTTGAAGTCCTGAATGAAGATTATGTGCGTACAGCCCGCTCATTAGGCATATCCGAGATTGTCGTTGTATTCCGTCATGCACTCCGCAACGCAGCGCTGCCCATTGTCACGGTCATTGGACTCAGCTTCGGTAATTTGCTGAACGGCACAGTCATCGTCGAATTTATTTTTACAATTCCTGGTATCGGCACACTGCTGGTTAACGGAATCAACAGCCGGGATTATCCGCTGGTGCAGACCTTGATTCTGTTCTATGCATTCCTGTTTGTGGCGATCAATTTCCTGACGGATCTGGTTTACAAAAAGATCGATCCGCGCGTTCAGTTCTAAAAACGCAGCTGATGCTTACGAAGTTAGTTTTGTTCCACAAACGCAGCTGATGCTTACGAAGACAGTTTTGTTCCACAAAACCGAGCTGATGCTTACGAAGTTAGTTTTGTTCCACAAAACTTTGAAGAGGTGAAGAATATGAACAATCAAGAAGCACTTGGTACCGGCAGAGGGAAGCTAGGCCCGTTTTCTTGGGGGACTATTCGGATTCCTGGGCTGCATTTTTTGATAGCCAACCAGAAGGCTCGCTGGGCGCTGCTGATTTTGATTCCTATTTTACTGTTGACCCTGTTGGCACCCGTACTGCCCTTCCCTAGTCCATTGGTTACCGATGTGAAGTCGAGTATGCAGTCGCCTTCCTGGGATCATCCATTCGGAACGGACAAATTAGGCCGCGATGTATTCAGCCGGACGTTGTCGGGCATTAAGGTTTCCCTATCGGTTGGACTTAGTGTAGCTGTAATTGCACTTGTATTTGGAGTTGTGTTGGGCACGATTGCCGGGTTTTACGGAAAAATGGTCGATCGCACGATGATGTCCATCGTTGATATTTTTCTTGCCTTTCCTTCATTGCTGCTGGCGATTGGTCTGGTTTCCATTATGGGAGCGGGCTTCATCCCGGTTGTCATTGCCATTTCACTTGCTGATGTGCCGCGTTTTATCAGACTGCAGCGCTCTCTGGTGCTGACGCTGAAATCGAGAACGTATATCGATGCGGCCCGAACCGTGAAAGCCTCCCAACTGTGGCTGATGACCAAGCATATTATTCCTAATACGATTTCCTCGCTGCTTGTCGCTGCCAGTATAGCTGCCGCCAATGCCATTCTCGTTGAAGCCAGTCTCAGCTTTCTAGGCCTGGGGATTATGCCGCCGGAGCCGTCACTGGGCAATATCATTAAAGAGGGGCAAACCTATCTGCAAATCGGCTGGTGGATTTCAACCCTGCCAGGCGTCGTTATTTTGCTGATTGCGATCAGCCTGCATTTTATGTCAGACGGTATTCGTGAAGTGCTTGACCCTCGTTCGAGAAAATAAGCTGCAGACAGGAGGAATTTCATATGGAAACCGACTATCTTTTAGATTCCGATCCGCTGCTGCGGGTCCGGGATTTACACACCCATTTTGAGACAGAGAGTGCCACTGTCCGGGCGGTCAATGGCGTATCCTTTGATATTCAGCGTGGTGAACGTCTGGCTATAGTAGGCGAGAGCGGGTCAGGGAAAAGCGCGATGGCGATGTCACTGATTCAATTGATTGCTTATCCCGGCCGTATCGTGTCAGGAAGCGTACAGCTTGAAAACAGGGAATTGGTGGGTATGCCGGAAAAGGAGCTCAACCGGCTTCGCGGCAAAGAGGTGGGAACGGTTTTTCAGGACCCGATGTCCTCGCTTGACCCTGTGATGCGCATATCTGACCAGATGATCACGCCGATTCGTATGCACTTGAAGCTGGGTCCCAAGGAAGCACGCCTCTTGGCCGTTGATTGGCTGAGCCGCGTTGGTATTCCCGATGCCGAGAAACGAATCGATGCGTATCCGTTTGAAATGAGCGGCGGGATGAGGCAGCGGATTATGATTGCCATGGCGTTATCGTGCAACGCGAAGCTGATTGTTGCCGACGAGCCGACGACTGCCCTCGATGTAACGATACAGGCGCAGATCGTACAGCTGCTGAAGGAGCTGACGGAAACGACGGGAACAGCCATGATGTTCATCACCCATGATCTGGGGCTGGTCGCCCGCTTTGCCCAAAAGGTTGCAGTCATGTACGCCGGGAAAATCGTTGAATACGGCACGGTTCAGGAGCTGTTCGCGCATCCGAAGCATCCCTATACGCAAAGCCTGCTGATGACCATTCCCAAGATAAGTGGTGAAAAAAGCGGTCGTCTGCTTCATATTGGCGGATTCCCGCATGATATGAAAAATCAGATTATCGGCTGCTCGTACAAGGAGCGCTGCTCGGCGGCAGCGAGCCGGTGCCATATGGAGTCTCCTCCGCTGCAGGAGCGCGGGGGCACACAAGCCTCTGCCTGCTGGCTGGAGCATGGACTGCAAACCGAGGGTCTGGATAAGCTCGTATCATTGGATAAACACAATAAACCGCAAACGGCTGCTGCTTCCATGAATTATGCAGAGACAGCTGTAGGTAAAGCGGATGGCCATGTGCTTGTTATTAAAGATCTTCATAAGCATTTCAAGCGTGATTCACTGCTGCCCTGGCGCAAGGCTCCCGAGATCAAAGCTGTTAATGGCATTAATATTACGCTGCAGCGTGGTGAAACCATAGGTATTGTCGGTGAGAGCGGCTGCGGCAAAAGCACAACGGCTCGCATGCTGCTCGGTCTTGATGAACCGACATCGGGAAGCATCGAGGTGAGCGGCAATATTCAAATTGTATTTCAGGACCCGTATTCCTCATTTAATCCCAAAATGAAAATAGGTGATATTATCGCCGAGCCGCTTAATGTGCAAGGAATAGGCACGAAGGAAGAAAGGCGCTTCAAAGTCCGTGAGCTTATCGCGAAGGTCGGCCTGGAGGCTTCTTATCTGGACCGTTATCCAAGCCAGCTAAGCGGCGGTCAGCGGCAGCGGATCGGTGTGGCGCGGGCCTTGGCGTTGAATCCGAGCGTCGTTGTTGCCGACGAGCCAACCTCTGCACTGGATGTATCCGTAAGAGCGCAGATTATTAATCTGCTCTGCGATTTAAAGGAGGAGATGGGTCTGAGCTTCGTGTTCATCTCCCATGATCTATCCACCGTTCGTTACATTTCGGATAAGATTGCTGTGATGTATCTAGGTGAAATCGTTGAGTATGGACCTGCCGAGAGGGTGTTTACCAATCCGATGCATCCCTATACGAAAGCTTTGCTTGCAGCCGTTCCCGTCCCTGATCCCGTGATTGAATCCCAGAGAGATATCCAGCTGGTGTCCGGAGAGCTGCCCAGCCCAGCCAATCCGCCCCTTGGCTGTGCCTTTCATTCCCGTTGTCCGCTGGTCACAGAGCACTGCGTCAGCCACAAGCCGGTACTAGAGGATTATCAGACGACTCGACAGGTAGCTTGTCATGCCGTCTCTTGATCTGTACCGCAAGGTTGGCATTTATGGCGGGGGGCTGTTTTTTGCAATCACGGGAATGGCGCAGCCATTCTTTACCCTGTATGCCCAAGAGGTCGGTGCTTCTACCTCTGCCATTGGCTTCATGGTTACGCTGCGTTCCCTGCTGCCGATTTTTATCGCCATGCCGGTCGGGCAATTAATCGATTCGATCGGCTCGATGAAAATGCTGAAGTGGGGAAGCATACTGCTGATTCTTTCCTTGTTTACGACGTATTATGGCAATGGACTCTGGATGTTGTCGATTTCGCAGTTTTTTATGGGGGCCTGCATTGTTATTATGGCTTCGGCTCTACAGGTGCTTGTATCCGATGGAGACAAAAACCAGCGCAACGAAAATATTAATAAATATTCGATGTGGATGTCAGGAGGTGGAATGCTCGGTCCGCTTATAGGCGGGGGCATTGTTTCACTGTTTGCTACAGAATTGATTGGCTACAAGATATCCTTTCTGATAGCGGGCTTTGCATCCATTCTGTTTCTTGTGTTTATCCTGATCATTTCGCGGGGTTATCCGCATCCCGATCCGAATCTGGCAGAGATTAAGCCGAGGGATATTATCAGGGTTCAAGGGATTGTGGACAGCTATACGAGCGGCTGGCATTTGACCAAAATTCGTGCGGTGCAGTTCGGGTTAATCGGCACCTTTCTGATTATGTATATCCAAGCTCTGTATATGAGCTTTATGCCTTTGTATTTAAAGGAACTCGGTTACTCGACCTTCCTGATCTCGATAGTGCTGGCAATTCGCGGCTTGGCAGGCATGCTTTCCCGCTATGCACTGAACTGGATCATGAAGCGGACCCATCTGGAGCGGATCTTGTTAATCGCCGGCATGATTGCGTCCGTATGTGTGTTATTAACGCCGCTCGCAGGTCTTCATATTGCCGGCATTGTGGCTTTGATGCTGATCATGGGCGCTGCCGTGGGGATTAATCTGCCTGTAAGCATCATGATTGTCGTCAATGACACAAGAGATGCCGACCGTGGGAAGCTTATGGGGTTAAGGCTGCTGACAAACCGATTCTCGCAAATCATCAGCCCGGCGATGTTCGGGATTCTGGGTCAAACGCTTGGTTTGTCGTTCGCGTTTCTGACAGGCGGGATTTTCCTGGTTGCGATGATGTTCGGATTTTCGGTGTACACGAGCGCCAAATGGAATTTAAAAACAACAGGTCGCGAGGCAGGCGGCAGTAAGCCGGAGGCCGCGCCAGGCAACCAGGCCTCTTAGCCCAGCAGCAGCCTCCGTCGGCAGTGCCCGCAGACAAACGCTGAAAAACGCCTGGCGGTACCGTCAGGCAGCTCAAAACCATTGCATGCTCATTATGGAGCGGCAATGGTTTTTTGCTGTCTCATCCAGTCGGCTGGATGCGAGAAGAAATCCCTGGTTTCTGGATGGGAATGTCCTAAAGCCTTGCCCAGACTGGGTTTGCAGCCAAGGTGTGCGATATTTGGACACCCTTAGAAATTTGAATCATGAGCGCATTTGTGCGAAAAGTGGTTCGCGGAATGCCGTTATCGGTGCTTTTCAAGGCGTTCAGCCGCTCTCATAATAGGGATTACGGAAGCGGCCGCCGATTAGGCATCAGCTTGATTGGCGTGAACCGTACAAGATCGTCAGCCAGGAGGGATTTCTATTCAAACATCACATGTACAGCCAGCAGTCGGCGCGCCCAGAAGCAAGAGCCATCCGATCCTGCGAAATATGAAACGAAGCCGGTATTTATATTTGATTTTTTTCCTGCCTTTTTGCTATTATGTATGCTTTCATTATTGGCCGATGTATGGCATTATCATTGCTTTCAAGGATTACAATATCGTCAAGGGCATCACGGAAAGCCCATGGGTCGGACTGACGCATTTCAAAAAGTTTCTGAATGAGGAATATTTTTGGAAGCTGGTTCGCAACACGCTGCTTATCAATATATACGAGCTGTTCTGGGCGTTTCCGGCGCCGATTATTCTAGCTCTGCTTCTCAATGAATTAAAAAGCAAGGCATTAAAAAAGTTCGCCCAAAGCGTCAGCTACCTGCCGCATTTTATCTCTACCGTTGTCGTCTGCGGGATGATTGTCAATTTTCTTACATTGGACGGTCTGGTCAATCAACTCATAACGTGGTTTGGCCTGGCACCGATTCAATTTCTGATGAAGCCGGAATGGTTCCGGACGATTTTCATTTCCTCGGGGATTTGGCAAAGCATCGGCTGGGGCTCGATTATTTATTTGGCTGCTCTGACTGCTGTCGATGAAGAGCTGTATGATGCCGCCAAAATCGATGGAGCCAACCGCTGGAAGCAGTTGATTCACATCACACTGCCCGAAATTTCACCAACGATATCGATTATGCTCATCCTCAATATCGGCAGGCTGATGTCGATCGGCTATGACAAAATTATTTTGCTTTATAACGGTTCGACCTATGAAACGGCAGATGTGATCTCGACCTATGTGTATCGGAGAGGGCTGCTGGGCAGTGATTTCAGCTATGCGACTGCAGTAGAGCTGTTCCAGGCAGTGATCGGGCTTGTACTGCTCGTCTCGGCGAATCGCATTTCCAAAAGAATCAGTCAAACCGGATTGTGGTAGATAACAGGAGGCTGTCATGAACAAACATACTTCACTAGGGTCCAAAATTTTCGACGTGTGCAACATCGCGGTGCTGCTGCTCCTGATCTTCATAACGGTATACCCGATTTATTACATCTTTATCGTGTCGATCAGCGACGGCAATCTGGTTACGCGCGGTTTGATCAAGCTGCTCCCGATGGACATTACGTTTGATGCGTATCTGGTCGTATTTAAAAATCCGAAGATTTGGCAGGCTTATGGCAATACGCTGCTGTATACGACTGTCGGGACGACAATCAACGTGATCCTGACAGCGCTGTGTGCGTATCCGCTCTCCCGAAAGGATTTTTACGGGCGCAACATCTTCATCTTTATGGTTGCGGTCACGATGTTCATCAGCGGTGGTTTGATTCCGGTGTATCTGGTCGTCCAGAAGCTCGGACTTATCGATACGATGTGGGCGTTAATGCTGCCTACAGCAATCAGTACCTTCAATATGATCATTATGAAAACCTATTTTGAAGGGATTCCGGTCGCTCTGCAGGAATCGGCTTATCTGGATGGAGCCAACGAGCTGCAGGTGCTGTGGAAAATTATTTTGCCGCTCTCGCTTCCGGTTATGGCTACGATGGTGCTGTTTTACGCTGTACATCATTGGAACAGCTTTTTCCCGGCTTTGATTTATTTGAACGACAGCGACAAGTTTCCCGTGCAGGTGCTGCTGAGGAACATCGTCATAGCGGGCGAATTTGCTGATCAGACTGCGGATGTGGGCAGTGCATCCTCCAATTTCCGTGTTGTTGCGACCAACTATAAGTTTGCGGTCATTATAATTACCGTGCTGCCGATCCTCGTAGCGTACCCGTATTTGCAAAAGTATTTTGTCAAAGGCGCGATGATTGGCGCTTTAAAGGGTTAAGCATCTTTACATTTCACATCCTTAATGAGAGGGGGAATGCTCCGGGATCACCGGGCACCCGGCTTCATTGACTGTTGCGTGCTCTGCATGCTTCAAAATTAACGCTTGATCCACACAAAGGGAGGTTTATCCAAGATGACTAAAGCATGGGTAAAAGGGGTTTCCGTATCACTGTCCACAATCATTGTGGCTACGGCTATTGCCGGCTGCACGGGGACCGGCGGTAAAGAGGCAGCACCCGCTGCACCGGGAAGTGACGCAGCTGGAGCAGATTCAGGTAAAATTTCTGCCAAGGAACGCGAGATCACGATCGCTTTCCCGGAGCATCCGAACCAGCCGGTCAAAAATATGGCTCCGATCCAGCAGGAAATTCTCAAGCAGACGAACATCAAGCTGAAATTCGAAACGGTGCCAAACAGCAATTATAACGATAAGAAAAAAATACTGATCGCCACCAATAACTTGCCGGACATTATCCAGGTCGATATGGCTGATATTAACAGCTTTGCATCGACAGGTGTGTTCGTGCCGCTGATGCAATATATGAACAAGGGACTGATGCCCAATTTCAAAAAAGTATGGGATCAATACCCGGACATGGCAAAGCTGACCGCGGACGGAGACCTGTACGGCTTCCCGGCGATAGGCCGCAATGAGCTGAAGAATGGCTTCGGACCGGTCATCCGTACCGATTTGCTGAAAAAACACAACCTGCCGACGCCTAAAAGCTTTGACGAGCTGCTGACTGTGCTAGCTGAGCTCAAGAAGATTTATCCCGATTCGACGCCATTCTCCGCACGTAAGGGAAGCGGACCTATCCACCAATTGTTCAAAACGATGTCTTATATGCTGGGCTCGGGAGTGGGCAGCGGCAACGGGATCTATTTTGATAAAGATGTGAACGGCGGTCAATATGTATACGGACAAGCAACGCCCGAATTCAAAAACGTATTGGCTTACCTGAATAAAGCCTTTACGATGGGGGTACTCGACAAGGATTATGCAGTTGCAACCCAGCAGCAGTGGACCGAGAAGCTGACCAGCGGTAAATCGTTCTTTTTTATGGACAACAGCGGCTTTGCGCTGGATTATACGAAGCAGCTGCAAAAGGCAGTTCCGGACGGCAAGCTTGAGCTCATTCCGATCCCGGAATATAAGCCTGGCAAAGCCAGAGCTGAATTTTACGCTACAACGATAACAAACGACCGAATTTTTGCGATCAGTTCCAAGGCCAAGGACCCGGAAACTCTTGTCAAGCTGATCGACTGGATGTACACCGAGAAGGCGTCCAATCTGATGAACTACGGTGTTGAGGGTGTCCACCATACATTGGACGAGAAGGGCCAGCCTAAGCTGAACAGCGATTATGTGATGAAATTTAAAGACGGCCAGCCTACCGCTTTCTATGCGATGTATTCCGATCTGGGCTCCGGCAAGCTGAGCTTTACGCCATGGTTCTCCAACTCCGAGCCGCAGGTGCAGGTAGAGAAGCTGACGGGCAACTGGAGCGACATGCATGAGCAGTTCTGGAAAACGATTGCCAATGACAAGGCTTACCATGATCCTTATTTGGAACCGCCGCTTACGAAGGAAGAGGCTGCTCGTGTCAAGGAAATACTGGTCAACCTGAACACGATGCTGGAGCAGGAATATGACAAATTTATTATGGGTGTCAAAAAGCTCGATGAATATGATGCTGTCATGAAAAAAGCCCGTGATTCCGGAGGCGCCGAGCTGGAAAAAATTTATAACGGCGCGTTAGCCAGATTGAACCAGAAGAAATAAGACAAGAGAGAGTGGAGTGAAACCATGAAGCTGAAGGAACAGAGCCGACAATATGTATTTGAGGAGGATCGCCCGTTCGCCGCCTGCCACGCCTCGACGATCGTGACGCTGCCGAACGGCGATCTGCTGGTTGCCTATTTTGCCGGGAGCAAGGAGGGTGCGCCGGATGTAGCGATCTGGTGCTCGACGAGAACGGACGGTATATGGTCCAAGCCGCGAATGGTGGCGGACGAAGAAGGCGTCGTACATTGGAATCCGGTATTATTCCGCAAGACTGATGGACAAATCGTGCTGCATTACAAGGTGGGCAGTCCAATTCCGCAGTGGTATACAAGAATGATCGTGTCCGATGATAACGGTGAAACCTGGAGCGAGCCGATTGAATTGGTGCCGGGAGATTCAGGCGGGAGAGGTCCGGTTAAGAACAAGCTGATCGAACTGCAGGATGGAACCTGGCTAGCTCCCGCCTCTATTGAAGGAGAAACCTGGGATGCATTCGCCGACATTTCACTAGACCAGGGGCAGACCTGGACGCAAAGCGCAATGGTGCCTGTGCTTCGCCCTTCTGCCGAGGCTGGCAAGGGGCAGGAAGGAAAGTATCTTGTCCGCGGCAAAGGTCTCATTCAGCCAACCATTTGGGAATCGGAGCCTGGCCATGTACACATGCTGCACCGCAGCACTGCCGGTTTTATTTACCGCAGTGATTCTTCGGACTCAGGCCGGACCTGGTCGCCTGCTTATCGAACGTATTTGCCAAATAACAACAGTGGCATCGATTTGGCGCGCATGGATGACGGAACGCTTGTACTCGCTTACAATCCGGTCGGCATGTACAATGGTCCGCGGATGCCGCTCCTGCTGAGCGTCTCCACAGACAATGGCGAGAACTGGGAGCAGCTGATTGTGCTGGAAGGCGACTACCGTACCTATACGAAGCCAATCGAACCGGGGGAGTACTCGTACCCGGCTGTGATTGCCGAAGGCAGACATATATACGTGACCTACACATGGAAACGGGAGCGGGTTGTGTGCTGGAGCCTGGAGCTGGAGTCGTAAGAAATCCCTGAACATTTAGGAGGTCTACCCATATGGCAACTTTGCCTGAATTGAGAGAACGGTTTAATCAGCCGCCTGCGGAATACCGTTCATTGCCTTTTTGGGCCTGGAATGATGAATTGCAGCAGGAAGAGCTGACGCGGCAAATTAAGGATATGAAGGCTCAGGGCATGGGCGGCTTTTTCATGCATTCGCGTGACGGTCTGGAAACGCCTTATATGGGACCCGAATGGATGGAAGCTATTCGTGAGTCGGTGGCTCAAGCGGAACAACAGGGGATGAAGGCGTGGCTGTATGATGAGGATCGCTGGCCTTCAGGCTCTGCGGGAGGACAGGTTCCGGCTATAGGGGATGAGCACCGTTCCAAAGGGCTGACAATCGAAGTAGCACGGGGCTCCTTCGAGCCTGACGGTAACATGATTGCGGTATTCAGGGCAGTAATCGATGATATGAAGCTGCTCCGCTGCGAGCAGCTTCAACTGTCTGAGATAGCCGGTCCAGCCCCCCAAACAGCCGCAGTATTGGCCGAGGATGAAGTGCTGCTCGTATTCAGGGTCGAGGTATCGGCTCCGAGTGAATGGTTTAATGATCAGGCGCCGCCGGACAGCATGAATCCTGACACAGTCCGTGCTTTTATTGATTCGACCTATGAGGTTTATAAAGCTGAAATTGGCGAGCAGTTCGGCAGCACGATTGCCGGTATCTTCACCGACGAGCCGAGTGTGCATGACCGTCATAGCACCTATACGGCGGGGCGCGGCTGGATTCCATGGACATCCACGTTTCCTGCCTACTTCGCAGACAAGCGCGGGTATGATATTCTTGAGCTGCTGCCTTACATTTTCTTTAACGGAGAGCAGTCCCCACATGCACGGCATGATTACTGGCGGACCGTATCGGATAAATTTTGCGAGTCGTATTCCAAACAGTTAGGCGATTGGTGCGAGGATAACGGACTTGCCTTTACCGGTCACTTTTTGTGGGAAGGCTCTCTCGGAGTGGCGACACGGGTCGGCGGAGCTATTATGCCGCATTATCGGTACCAGCATGTTCCGGGAATCGACCTGCTCTGTGAGCAGACCAACGAGCACTTAACCGTCAAGCAATGTACTAGCGTTGCCAATCAATACGGCCGTAAGTTTACGATTTCTGAAACGTATGGCTGTACTGGCTGGGAATTTACGTTCGAAGGCCAGAAATGGGTGGGGGATTGGCAGTACGTACTGGGCATCAACCTGAGATCCCAGCATCTTGCCTTGTATTCATTAAAGGGCTGCCGCAAAAGAGACTACCCTCCCGTCTTTAATTACCAGAACAGCTGGTGGAAATATAATTATATGATGGAAGCTTATTTTGCCCGGATCGGTTCGATTATGAGCGAAGGGCGGCCGGTCAGGGATATTCTGGTGCTGCATCCGGCTTCAACAGCCTGGTCGATGCTCGGAACCAATCCTTATGGAAGCAAAAAACGCGGCCTGGACCGTGACATTCCGGCTATTGACCAGTATGGGTTTGAATTTAATGATTTTTTACGTGTTTTGCTGGGAGCTCATTATGATTTTGATCTTGGCGATGAGACGATTATGGCTGAGACAGGAGCGATTCGCGATAATAAGCTGTTCGTGAATCTGGCGGGTTATGAGGTTGCCGTCATTCCACCGGTACGCACGATGCTGCGCAGCACGTATGAGCTGCTTCTCCGGTTTCTGGAGCAGGGTGGTAAAGTGGTTGCGATGACGCCATTCGCCACAATGATCGAAGGCAAGCCTTCCGATGAGCTGATCGGCCTGTACGCCCATCCGGGCGTCACCATCGCATCGAGACCGGAGGATGTAATTGCCAAGCTGGAGGACATCCAACCACGGCCTGTACGAATTCATAATCGGTATGCGGCTGAGGCTTCCGAGCTGTTCATTTTGTTCAAGGAGGTTGAGGATGGGCATACGCTGTTCGTCGTCAATAATGATCGCGATCAAGGTTATGAGGTGCGTATCGATATTCAGCTGATAGGCCGTGTTGAAGAATGGGACGCATTGACCGGGCAAATTACGGAGATCGATTCTTGGATCGAACGAGATCGTTTGTGCTTTAACGCTCAATTCGGTGCAACCGCTTCCAAGCTGTACATGATCTACCCAGTCGACGCGAGCACCTTGCATGCATTAGCTTCATCTCCAAAGGTGTTACCACAATCCCAGTCTGAACCTATTCTCTACGCGGCGGCCGGTCCCGAATTTCGTTTTACGAGGACGATGCCTAATGTGCTCACTCTGGATACTTGTGAGTACCGTATGGGTGACGGCGATTGGTCGGTGGAAATGCAACTGTGGTCTGCTCAAAGGGAAATCCGCGATACATTAAGCATGCGGCAGGTGTATTATAATGGCATCACACAGAGATACAAGTGGATTCATGAAGAGCACCCCCATAATGGCACACCTGTCGGGTTCAGGCTGCGGTTCGATGTGACGGATCTGCCTGCCCAAGAAATTCGGCTTGTGCTGGAAGGCTCGCAGCAGTTCCGTATCCTGCTCAATGGTCACGAGATATCCAATAAGGCTGTAGGCTGGTTCGTCGACAGATCGATGGATTGTATAACACTTCCTGGCATCAGACCGGGCAGCAACGAGCTGGAGCTGTATGCTGACTACACGCAGGCGATGGAAATCGAGGACTGCTACCTGATCGGCGATTTTGCGGTCAATTTGTCGCGGAGTATCGTAGCCGAACCGGACACGCTCCGTACGGGAGATTGGTGCTTGCAGGGCTATTATCATTATAATGGAAGCATGATTTACCATATCGATTACTTTCACCCGGACGATGAAACGGGAAAAGCCGTCCTGCTGCTGGGAGATCATTCTGCGGTCACTGTGGAAATCCGTGTGAACGGAGTTACTGCCGGACACGTGCCTTGGAAAGCTGCTGATGGTGTCGATTTAACCCCTTATCTGAACGCCGGCAGTAATGCGTTGGAGATCGAGGTCATGGGCAGCCCGCGCAATATGTTCGGACCTTTTCATGAAGCGCGAGGACCGAGGCAGGTTACGACCGGCTGGGATTCCTTTCGCAGGGAGGGCAATGAATTCACGCCCGGCTATATTGTGCAGCCTTATGGTTTGTTTGAACAAATCAAGATTGTGCAAATCCATTAATTGCCGGAAGCAAAAGAGAGGAAACAACGATGAACAACGGGATCATGCGATTCAAACAATTCCAGAGCAAGCAGAACCGATTATTTCTCAAAATTTTATCGTATTTCCTGTCTCTTTTGATTCCGATTATTATTATTGGCGTGTCCGAATATGCGTACTCGATCAGCATTATGAAAAATCAGTTTAACGAGCGGATTACCACCAATCTGGAATCTGCCGCGAATACGATAGATTTGTATATCAATACGACGCAGGAGACGGGGATCAATTTTCTGTTTGATTACACCGTCATGAATCTGCTTATCCCCAAGGACAGCCAGAGTCTGGTTATCAAATCTGAGCTGTGGCGCTTGCCGCGGATCTTGCAGAGAAGCGAAAATATTATTAGCAATTTTACGGATTCGACCTTTGTTTACATTGATAATCAGGAGGTTTACGTCGGTGCGGGCGTTAACACGTTTAACTCCTACTTTAATAACATTTATAAGTATGAGAAGTACGACACGGCATTTTGGATAAATAAACGGAGCTCGACCAAAAGCATAGAGCTGCTGCCGGTTTCCAGTGTGGTTCAGGAGCAGATGGCGATCAAACAGGTTGTACCTATCGTCATGACCAACCGGATTCAGAATCAGAATGCAGTGATGGTCGTCAATATTTCCGTTAATGCGATTGTCAATGCGTTGAAGGGTAATGCCGTTTTCGATTCCACAAACTTTGTAGTGCTGGATGGGAATCAGCAGATTATTTATGATGAGCATGGACTGATGAACGGTTCGCCGGAAAGCTCGGCCTGGCTGCCTGCTTATCATGAACAAGGCGGGGCGCAGGATATTGAGATAAAGGGAAAGCGTTATATGATTGCCCATATCAAGTCCAATTTATATGGCTGGGAATATTATTCGTTCACCCCGCTCAGTGAATTCAACCAGCATACGGTTAATATTTTGCAAATGACGGTGCTCTTATCTATCGTGTTGATAGTGATGGGCATTATCTTTTCGTTCGTGTTCAGCATTCGCATTTACAATCCGATTCGCAACATTCGTGATGTGATTGCTTTAAAAAGTGATTTGGGCAGCGGAGATTCTGCAGATAATATCCATTCCAATGAGTTCGATCTGATTCGCCAGGGGATTGACCGGCTATCCGACAGCAACCAGCAGTACAAGGTCAAATACGACAAGCATACAAGCGAGTATGTCGAGTATTCGCTGCTGTTCTTGCTTAAAGGCCACACCTTGAATCAGGAGGAAATATTACGAGAAACGTTGAAGGCGGACTTCGGCTTCACGCGTGCGGGCTTTATATGCTGCTCGGTCCATTTTGATTTTAAAGAGGCTTTTTACGAGGATATTCAGGATACCGAACGGATCTATGTAATCAATGGAATTAAAAAAATCATCTGGTCCCTGCTCGGTCGTGACCTGCCCGCTTACGTACTGGAGCACCGGATGCATCTGTTCGTCGGGCTTGTGAATGTGGATGAAGCGCAGGAAACGGAACTGCTGTACGAGGCGTTTAACCGGATGCTCGGAATTTTCGAATATGACATACGGATGTATTACGATATCACGATAGGAATCGGCACCTTTTACACCAACGTCAATGATATCGGCATTTCCTATAATGAAGCGATGACGGCGCTTGGCAAACGCAATAAGGAAAAAAGGTTTCAGATTGTCGATTCCAGCCACATGTCGATCCGCAACAGCTACCAATATTCGTTGTACGACGAGCAGAAGCTATTAAATTATTTGAAGCTGGGTGACGAGACAGCCGTGAGGACTGTGCTTGAGGAAATTGTCGAAAATAATATGCGGCGCAGCATGTCCTATGAGCATATGGGACAGCTGTTTAAAGAAATGTATGTGACCGGTGTCCGATTTTTAGCGGAAAAAGGCCGCAATGTTACGTTCTTGGAGATGGATCAGCAGCTTCAACAGTTCACAAGTCCCGCAATTGGGGATACGCTTACCGGAACGAAGGAGGAGCTGCAGCAGATTATTCAGGCATTTTACGCCCGAATTATTGAAGTGACCAAAGCGCAAAAAGGTCAAAGATCGGGCAGCCTCGTCTCGCTTATCGAAAAATATATTCAGGAGCATTACACACAGGATCTGGGCTTGGAGCAAATAGCCGATGAAATGGGCGTTTCCGTGAAATACGTGTCTCGCGTATTTAAAGATAAAACCGGCGTATATTTGACTGATTATATCAATCAGGTGCGTATCGAAAAAGCCAAAGAGCTGTTGACCCGGAGCGAGATGAAGGTCAATGATATTGCGGAAAGTATCGGTATTCACAGCCGGACCACGTTTTTGCGAGTGTTCAAAAAAGTAGAAGGCATCTCACCGAACGAATATCGCACTTTGTATAAAAAAACCGATTAGGCTGGCTGCTGTTCAGTTGAGTGTGACGGGCGGCCTGTCCGACATGGAGGTATTCTGATGGAATTTGATTATCCACAGCATAAAAAGCTGCGCGTGATTATCAATACCGACACAAAGGCGGAGGCAGATGATCAGTACGCTATCGTTCATGGTATTTTGACGCCATCCTTTGAGCTACATGGAATTATAGCAGCCCATTTTGGGGACAAAATTTCGCAAACAAGCATGCTGGACAGCAGGGGAGAAATCGATTTGCTGCTGCGGCTGATGGGACTGGAAGGCAGCATAAGAGCCGAGAACGGAGCTCCCCATGCAATGCCGGATGAATGGACACCTGTGGATTCGCCTGGAGCCCGCCTTATTATAGAAGAAGCGCTCAAGGACGACGACCGGACGCTGCACATCGCGTTTTGCGGACCATTGACCGATATGGCGTCAGCTTTGCTGCTGGAGCCGGCTATCGAGGGCCGTAATATTCGCGTCATCTGGATTGGCGGTTATACGTGGCCTGCAGGCGGGAGGGAGTATAATCTGGCCAATGATATCCATGCGGCCAACGTTGTTTTTAAATCCAGGCTTGAGGTATGGCAGGTTCCCTATAATGCCTATCGGATGATGCCTGTCAGTCATTCGGAGCTGATTGAAAAGGTATACCCGCACGGCAGAATCGGTGCCTATCTGGTCGAACAGCTGCTGGAATACAATAGCAGGAAAAAAGAAGCTATCGAATACCGCTCATTGGGAGATTCGCCTGTGATCGGGCTGATCATGTATCCCGAGGGCGGCAGATCGGAATGGCGGCCGGCGCCGGAGATGGATCCGCAGATGCATTACATCCATAATGGCAGGCATCGGGCGATTAAAGTGTATGAGACGGTAGATCCGCGGTTTATTTTGGAGGATTTTTTTGCCAAAATTGCCCGTTTTGCACGCAGCTCCAATGAAGGCTGATTAAATTTCATATTATCGTACGATAATGAAAGATGACAATGCTTTTGGTGTCATCTTTTTTGTATGATTAAGGAATCCTATCGAAACTTGCAAAATTTTAGGGATATGTATAAAGTTAATAGTAGGGAAAAGGTGGAAAGCAATGATCGCACCATCTGTTTGTTATTAGATATTGGAAAATGGGTAACATAACCTTATTAAAAATGGAGGAAACAAACATGAGTGCATTGAACTCGTTTCAAAATTGGTTATCCAAGGGTAAAACCAGTTTACAGGATTCTGTCAAGAAGTATAAAAATAAGGATCTTCTCGAAGCCATAGTTGCCGGATGTGCTATAGTAGCTGCAGCGGATGGTAATATTTCTGCAGCAGAGAAGCAAAAGATGGCCGGTTATTTAAATCATAGTGAAGAGTTAAAGGTATACAATATTACGGATGTTATCAATCGGTTCAATCATTATACAGGCAATATGGACTTTGATGTAACCATTGGTAAGCAGGAGGCTTTGAGAGCAATTGCTCCGTTCAATTCCAAGCCCGAAGTCGGTCGTGTTATTGTAGGGGTATGCTGCGCGATCGGTGCAGCGGATGGAGATTTTGACGAAACAGAGAAAAATGCTGTCCGTGATATTTGCAAGGTGCTTGGACTGAACTCCGGAGAATTTGGTTTATAAAATCTTGAAACCACATACGGGCGTATGCCGTATTACAGGTGAAAGATAGAGATCAAGCGAAGGAGGTACGAATACATGTCGATTTCATTGGTTAAAGGTCAGAAGATTGATTTAACAAAAGGAAACGCAGGATTGTCGAAAGTTGTCGTTGGTCTTGGATGGGATGCCATCGAACAGAAGAAAAGCTTCTTTGGCGGCAAAAAGCCTGCTGTTGATTGTGACGCTTCGGCCCTATTGCTGAACGCGAACAACAAGCTGGAGAAGAAAGAAGATCTCGTATGCTTTTATAACAAAACAAGTGCATGCGGTTCTGTTGTTCACTCCGGAGACAATACGACAGGTGAAGGTGATGGCGACGATGAGCAAATCGTTGTTGATCTGGCCAGAGTACCTGCTCACGTACAGAAAATTTTGATGGTCGTCAATATTTATGACTGCGAAGCCCGTAAACAGGACTTTGGCATGATCAAGTCCGCTTATATTCGTGTATTTAACCATACGAATGATCAGGAGCTGGTACGATTTAATTTAACTGACAGCTATGCTGGCAAAACCGCATTGATTGTTGGTGAAATTTACCGTAATAACGGCGAATGGAAATTTAATGCAATTGGCGAAGGCGAGCAGGCTGCTCATATCGACTTGTTGGCCAGACGCTACACATAATCTTAGTACAAGCAACACCTAAACTAAATTATAGAAAAGTGAGGCGAATTTTATTATGGCAATCAGCTTAACTAAAGGACAAAAGATTGATTTGACAAAAACTAATCCAGGTATGACTAAGGTGCTTATCGGCTTAGGATGGGATACGAACAAATATGATGGCGGTACCGCTTTTGACTTGGACGCTTCCGTGTTTACATTGAATGCTTCCGGTAAAGCTGGCTCCGAGAAAGACTTTATTTTCTATAACAACCCTAAGAACGAAAATGGTTCCATTGTACATACAGGAGACAATAAAACTGGTGAAGGCGACGGAGACGATGAGCAAATCAAAGTGGATTTGGCTTCAGTTCCTGCAAGCGTCGAGAAAATTTCGATTTGCATTACGATTCATGAAGCTCAGGAGCGCAGCCAAAACTTTGGACAAGTCTCCAACGCTTATGCGCGTATTGTGAACGAAGAAAGCAATGAAGAATTGATTCGTTACGATCTGGGAGAAGATTTCTCCGTCGAAACGGCAATCGTCGTTGCTGAATTGTACCGTAATAACGGTGAATGGAAATTCAGTGCTATCGGCAGTGGCTACAAAGACGGCTTAAACGGCTTGGTACGTGACTTCGGTCTTGCATAAACAATAATCCTGTTCATGTATGACATGACATGGACAATAAGCCGCCTTGTACAAGGCGGCTTATTGTAAATAACAGCAACACTTAAAATTGAAGGGAGTTTCTCATATGACAATCAGCTTATCCAAAGGACAACGTATTGATCTTACCAAAACGAATCCAGGACTGACCAAGGTTATTGTAGGTTTAGGCTGGGATACGAACAAATATAACGGCGGTAGCGACTTTGACCTCGATGCTTCGGCATTTATGCTCTATGCCGATGGTAAAGCCAAAGGTGTAGATGACTTCGTATTCTATAACAATCCGAAAACACCTAACGGTTCTGTTGTACATACTGGCGACAACCGTACAGGTGAAGGTGACGGCGATGATGAGCAAATCATTATGGATTTCTCATTAGTGCCTGCTAATGTTGAAAGAGTCGGGATTACCGTAACAATTCATGATGCACAAGCCCGCTCACAAAACTTTGGACAGGTTTCCAATGCGTTTGTTCGCATCGTAGATGAATCCAATGGCAGAGAAGTGCTGCGTTATGATCTTGGAGAAGATTTCTCCATCGAAACCGCAGTAGTCATTTGCGAATTGTATCGTCAAGGCTCAGATTGGAAGTTCCAGGCAATCGGTTCCGGCTTCTCCGGCGGTCTTGCTGCCCTTTGCAAAAACTACGGTCTTGACGCCAACTAGGCTTCGTAACTTAAAACGTAAGAAAGGTGTGTAGTCATGGCGATCTCAGTAGTTAAGGGTCAGAAAGCCGATCTGACTAAAAACAACCCTTCGTTGACTCAAGTTATAATTGGCATGGGTTGGCGTAATGCAAATGGTGTGGATCTTGATTTTTCCGCATTTGTGCTGGGGGCTAATGGGAAGGTTTCACGTGATGAAGACCTTATTTTCTATGGAAATCCTGTAGGAGCTAATCATGCGGTTTCCCTGACAACAGGTGACAAGCGGAATATGGCGGGAGTAACTGACCGGGAGCAGGTCACGATTCAGTTGGGAAATGTACCTGCACAATATGCCAAGATTGCTTTTACCTTAACTGTCTATGAGGGAGAGAAAAGAAAACAAAATTTCGCTCAAGTAGACGATGCTTATATTCGTATCATAGACCCAACGTCTGGCAGCGAGCTGATTCGCTACAACCTGGGAAAAGATTTCTCCGTCGAAACGGCCGTTGTCGTAGGAGAATTATATAGATACAACAGCGATTGGAAGTTCAATGCGATCGGCTCCGGTTATTCTGGTGGCCTGGGAGCGTTGTGCAATAGCTTTGGCATTGAGGTAAAGGAAGAAGAGATCAAAGCACCAACACCACCGACACCTCAACCGCCGCCAATTGTTCAAGCAGATAAACCGCCGGTTAATAACCCGCCGCTGAATCTGAACAGGCCCAGCCAGCAGCCCAATAACCCGCCACAGCCGCAGCCGCTTAATTTGAATCGGCCTTCCAAGGAGCCTGCACCATCTGTACCACCAGCAGCCAATCCGATCAATTTGAACAAAATCGAGCTGAAAAAACGCGGAGATACGATTAATCTTCAAAAAAATTCCGGCTCACTGGGTGAGATTCTCGTCAATCTGAACTGGGACCAGAAGAAAAAATCCGGTTGGTTCGGTGGCAGCAGCAATCTGGATCTGGATTTGGCCTGCTTGTATGAATTAAAGAATGGCAGCAAGGGTGTTGTACAGGCATTGGGTAATTCCTTTGGTTCGCTGACGCGTGCGCCCTATATTTCCCTCGATGGAGATGATCGGACGGGTACGGTGAAATCCGGCGAAAATTTGCGGATTAACGGAAATATGCTGAAGGAATTTAAACGAATTCTCGTATTCGCCTTTATCTATGAAGGAGCAGCCAACTGGGCGGAAGCCAACGGTATCGTCACGATCAAGCAAAGCGGCGGTCCCGATATCGAGGTCCGGATGGATGAGCATGAAAAAAATAAAGGTATGTGTGCCATTGCATTGATTCAAAATGTGAATGACCAAACCTTGAGCATTGAAAAACTGGTCTCCTATTATGCGGGTCATGCGAAAATGGATGAAGCTTATAAATGGGGCTTGAGATGGGTTGCTGGTTCCAAATAGTTGTTAGTTAAAGGGGGGGTAAAGTTTGTCAGATTTTATAAGTAGCTTTATTGCCAATTTCAGTACCTTTTTTAGCTGGTCTGTTATTGTATCGACACTTTCAGATCCGGTGAACTGGGGAATTATTGGTACTCTGATTCTCTTGGAAGGATTGTTATCCGCTGATAATGCACTTGTGCTGGCCGTAATGGTAAGGCATTTACCGAAAGAACAGCAAAAGAAAGCATTGTTCTACGGGATTATCGGGGCTTATGTGTTTCGTTTCCTTGCCATCGGTATCGGGACATTCCTGGTTAAAATTACATGGGTGAAGGTAGCAGGTGGTGTGTACCTGTTATGGATCGCTTGTAGCAACCTGTTCAATCTCGAATTTAAAATGTACGGCATTCTTCCTTATATCGGTAAGAAGGCTGAGCAGGAAGAAGGAGAAATTGAAAATAAGGGAATGGGCTTCTGGAAAACAGTAGCTGCTGTTGAGATGATGGATATTGCATTCAGTATTGACAGCGTCCTTGCTGCATTTGGTGTCAGCGAGAAGATTTGGGTATTGTTCCTTGGTGGTATACTGGGCGTTCTGATGATGCGTGGAGTTGCACAAGTGTTCCTTAAGCTCATTGAAAAGTATCCAGAGCTCGAAAAAGCGGCATTTGTTTTGATTATCGTGATCGGTGTCAAAATGATTGCAGCTGCTTACGGTTTCGAAGTATCCCATGTGTATTTCTTCTCTTTGATCATTGCTATTTTTGTAGGCACGATCATTTACAGCGCAGTTAAGAACAAAGGTAACAAAGAGGTTAAATCCAGTTAATGGATGCTATAGTAAGCGAATATCCTTCCAATTTCGGGAGGATATTTTAGATTAGGTTTTAAATTAGGTGTAATAGAAATGGAGGAGCGATTGCATGCGTTATTTTAATTACCTCTCTGAAGAAGAGGAACAGCTCCTCTTCTATGAACCACCGGTCTCTTTTGACAATACATCAGATAAAGAACTGCTATCCATCGCTGTCGGAGCCGCTTTATATACGCCAGCCACAAGGCTTACGATTGCGGATGATATTGTTTCCGGTAAACATGAAGGATTGACCTCTCTGGTGTTAGACCTGGAGGATGCCGTAGGAGATCATCAGGTAGAGCTTGCCGAGGAATGCCTGATCCAGCAATTACGTCGGTTATCTGCCTGGATTCGACTTGGCACTCTGCTGACTCACAGCCTGCCGCTGTTGTTCATTCGTGTGCGCTCTCCAGAGCAAATGGGCAAAATATTGACAATGCTCCAGGAAGATGCCGCTTTGCTTACCGGGTTTGTATTTCCTAAGTTTACGGTTGATAATGCTCATCATTATCTCCAACTTCTTATGGATTACAATCAGCACAAAGCACCGTCTGCAGCCGTGTTATACGGAATGCCTATACTTGAAACAGCTGCTGTGATTTATCGGGAGAGCAGGCTGGAGACGTTACTGGCGATCAAACAGCTGTTGGAGCCATTCAAGGCATATATTCTCAATATTCGGATTGGCGCAACGGATTTCTCAAGTTTGTTCGGCATTCGGAGAAGCTCGGATATGACGATCTACGATTTGGGAGTTATCCGGGATTGCATCATGGATATTATTAATGTTTTTGGACGCATTGAGGATGGTTATGTGATTTCCGGTCCTGTGTGGGAATATTTCAAAAGTGATCGATCTCTGAAGCAGAGTGTCCAGCAAAACCTGTTTGAGGATGCGATGGGGCGGAAGGGCCGCAGGGTTAAGATGCAGGTCGTCAATCGCCAGACTGATGGTTTGCTTCGTGAAATCGCATTGGATAAAGAAAATGGACTTATAGGTAAAACAATTATTCACCCCACGCATATTACACTTGTTCAATCACTTCTTGTCGTCAGTCACGAAGAATATATGGACGCCACCTCCATCATCGCCAATAATAATGGTTATCTCGGTGTAATGAAGAGCCAGTACGCAAATAAAATGAACGAAATGAAACCCCATCTGAATTGGGCGCAGCGAATTATGAACAGATCAAAAGTATATGGGGTGTTTCATGAAAATCAAAACTTCAATTCCTTGCTCGTCCGAATCGGTCAAGAGCAAGCATATGTACAAAATTAAGGATCAATTAGAGGTTATTGTTCATGTCACGAGCAATCCTCTGAATCTACCGATGGACGAGCTATTTTTGATGGCTGCCAGAATTAATAAAAAAAGAAGCTTTTTGTTCGTCAGCAAAGTATTGGGCAAACACATTCCTGTCAATCCGCACGTATCTTTGCTCGGAGGAGCTGCCCTGGCTGTACTGCTGCAGCAAGAAAGTGGAGGTCCGGTGTCCGTGGATCTTCCGGAAATTGTTCAAGCGATTCGCAACCCTGCGCTCTATGCAGCAGATGTGTATGCCAGCTTAAAAAGCAGTCCATTGCTTATTGACCAGCCGCACCTCTTCATAGGCTTTGCGGAGACGGCTACAGCTTTGGGTCATAGCATGTATGAAGTTTTTAGTGGACCTACCCGATATTTGCACACAACACGAGAATCAATCAGAGAGCTGGATTCCATTCTTAGCTTTGAAGAGGAGCATTCACACGCAACAGCTCACCGCTGCTATGCGCGTGATGAACACTTTTTTCAAGGAACGCAGCCGGTCGTCCTGGTAGACGATGAGATCACGACGGGTAAAACCGCGCTGAATATGATTCGCGATTTACATATGAAATTTCCGCGTTCCAAATACATCGTGGCCAGTCTTCTTGATTGGAGATCGGATGCAGATCGCGAACAATTTACGATGCTCGAGGCCGAGCTGGATATTGAGATTGTGTGCCTGTCGTTAATAGAGGGGCAGATCGAGGTTCAGGGCAGCTCTATTGAATACATGGATGATGTCGCGCCTTCTATGAATGCAGCAGCCGAGCCCTCAACCATTACGAAGCATTATGTGTACAATGAATTTGACCATATGGAGGTAAGCTCGGGTAATTCGTTAGGTGATGTGAATTTGAATCCTTATGTGAGTCTGACAGGCAGGTTTGGTCTTCAATATGGGGACAACTTATTGTTGGATAAGCAGGTTCAACGGGCCGCAGCCTTCCTGGGATCACTAAGAATAGGTGCAAATACCTTATGTATTGGCACAGGTGAATTTATGTATGTGCCGATGCGAATTGCAGCTGCTATGGGCGATGGAATCCTTTATCAATCTACCACACGCAGTCCAATCCACCCCAGCCAAGAAGTCGGTTATGCGATTCGATATCGGGATGCCTATACCTCTCCTGAAGATCCGGCTGTGATGAATTTCCTGTATAATATCCCTCCTGGTCATTATGATGAGCTGTTTGTTTTTATGGAAAGGGAAGCTTCCTCTGAAGCAGAGAGTCCTTTTATTGAGGCTTTACGACGCACGCATACACCGCATATTCATCTTGTTTATTTTAGCCCGCCCGTGAACGATGTAGATAAGGAGCTAACCTCATGAAAACAGAGTTATTTGCCAAGGAGCTTCAAGCTCCGTCGGTAGTTGGCAGCTACAGCCCAGCGGATGTGCAGTTTCTGTTAAAGGATTTAAGCGATATTACGCTTGAAAGAGGGACCGAGGATCGGGAAGAGGCGATTCAGTCCGGTGTGCATTACTCGGAAATGCTGCCAGTGGAGTACCAGCCTACAGATGATTACATCCAGCTGTTCCACGATACGCTCGAAGAGTCTGCTGAGAAGGTAGCGACCGCGGCAGGTGTCGTTGCTGAATTGATTCTGAGAAAGCGCGGCAAGCATACAGTGTTGGCTTCTTTGGCGCGTGCGGGTACACCGATCGGAATCTTAATCAAGCGGTATATTCAAGAGGTGCATCAAATCGATTTGCCTCATTACAGTATTTCGATTATTCGTGGCAAAGGTATTGATGAAAATGCGATTCGATATATGCTTTACAAGCATCCTGACCATGAGATCCAGTTTGTTGATGGATGGACAGGAAAAGGCGCAATTCGCAAGGTACTGGTCGATGCCTGCGCACATATGAAGGATAAGTATGGTGTCAGCTTGAATGATGATCTCGCTGTGCTCGCGGACCCAGGTTATTGCTCGGAAACCTTCGGTACCCGTGAGGATTTTTTGATACCGAGTGCTTGTCTGAACTCGACCGTATCCGGATTAATGAGCAGAACGGTGCTGCGGGATGATCTGATTGGTCCGAATGATTTCCACGGAGCGAAGTTTTATAAGGAGTGGCTGTCCAAGGATTTATCCAATCTGTTCATTGACAAGGTATCCAGCTGCTTCAAGCGTATTGAGGCCAAGGCGAAGGAAACAGCTTCATTCTTCGAGCTTCATCCAGAGCAAACGGAAGCGACGTGGAAAGGAATCCAGGATATTAAGCGAATTCAACAGGATTACGGCATTGATGATGTGAATCTGGTTAAACCTGGAGTAGGCGAGACGACCCGCGTCTTACTGCGTAGAGTGCCTTGGAAAATTCTCGTAGACCGCTTGGACAACCCAAATCTCCGGCACATTCTGCTGTTGGCTGAGGATCGAGCTGTGTCAGTTGAAGTGTATCCGAATCTTACTTATTCATGCTGCGGGATTATTAAGCCATTACGTAAAGGGGAGGTCGAAGCGTGATATTTGCCAGTGATTTGGATCAAACCCTGATTTATTCGGAAGCCTCAATGGGGCCGTTGAAGCCGCAGGAGCAGACCGTTCCTATTGAGCTGTATGAGGAAAGATATATTTCCTTCATGACAAAGCGTGCCATACAATTGCTAACTGAAGTAACAGCGAGCATGCATTTTATTCCGGTTACGACACGGACTGTGGTGCAGTATGAACGTATTTTTGTATTCAAGGACACAGAAAGGCCTAACTATGCGATTACGAGCAATGGCGGCACGATTCTGGTCAATGGGCAAGCTGATGAGCATTGGAAGCAAACGGTAACTGGCGCAGTTGCCCGTTCCAGTGCACCGGCTGCAGATATTAAACAATATTGGGATCAGATCGCAACGCCAGAGTGGGTGCTAACGGAAAAATACGCCGATGAGCTGTTTTATTCACTGGTCATCGTGCGGGACAAGATACCGCAGCCGGAGCTTGATGATTTTCGAGCGGCCATCGCAGAGCTGGGCTGGAACCTGTCAATCCAGGGCAGGAAAATATATCTGGTACCCGCTGCATTAAGCAAAGGCGCTGCGATGCTTCATCTCAAGGAGAGGCTGGGAGCCTCCCATGTTATAGCCGCGGGCGATTCTTTATTGGATGAAAGTCTGCTGCTAGCGGCAGATGAAGCCATAGCACCGAGACATGGCGAATTATTCAAGCATTATCCGAAGCATCCGCATATCACGTACACGCAGCTTCCAGGAATCTATGCCGCTGAAGAGCTTTTGGAGCAAGTATTGGAACGGCATGCATACAGGAACGGAATCATCTATGAGAAGAAAGAAGGCATAGTATGAAGCGGATTTGGTTTAATCGCTGGTTTTCAGTAGCTTATCATTATATGAATATGATCCGTAACAACCCTTATGGTGAACGGTTCGAATTGTATGGGACGCATCCTAATATTCAGCATATGTCCTTACAGGCTTGCGATCATGCAGAAACGGAGCCCGTGCTGGAAGGGTTTGAATATGTGGAGTTTTGCCTGGACTTCTGCAAGCGCCATCGAATCGATGTATTCATACCTCGGTTGAAGATGCTGGAAATCGCCAGGTATGTGGATCTGTTTGATCAAATTGGCACCAAGGTTATGCTTTGCCGCGATACCGAGTTGATGGAGAATCTGATGGAAAAGGATTTATTTTATGAGTCCGTACGTGGCAAGCAGATCGTGGAGATTCCCGAGTATTATGTCGTTAATACAGCTGCGGCCTTTAAGGAAGCTTATGAAAGCTTAACCTCCAAAGGGCTGAAGGTATGCTTCAAACCAACAAATGCAGAAGGCGGCATGGGTTTTCGAGTAGTTGTTGAGGAGCAGAATCGGCTGGAGGAGCTGTATGGCTGGGTGAATTTAAATATCACCTTCGAGCAGGCATATGAAGCTTTTTCCTCGCAGGAGACCTTTGAGGATATTATGGTGATGGAGCTGCTGGAGGGCAACGAATACAGCATTGATTGCCTGGCATCGGCTGACGGTGAGCTGCAGGCCGCCATACCACGCCGCAAGGAGGCTGGACGTCTCTACTTATTGGAGGATGTGCCGGAGCTGCTTGAAATCTCAAGACGATTCGCCGCGGAATATCGGATACCCTATGTATATAACATTCAGGTGAAATACAATCATGGTATTCCCAAATTGCTCGAGATTAACCCAAGAATGTCCGGCGGACTGTACATTACGTGCTTGTCTGGAGTCAATATTCCTTATTTGGCCGTAAAGGCGGTGCTGGGCGAGGCTGTTGCCATTCCCGTTCCACAGCTGGGAATTACAGCGAGCTATGTTGAGCAGCCGATCGTGCTAATGACAAGCGAGGCTGTACAGCCGCAGCTGGAAAAGTCTATATAATTATTGGAACAGCTCCCTGTGAAGGGGGCTGTTTTTACAATGTAAGGAATGTGTAACTTTATCGAGCAGGCTTCGATAAGAAGCTTTTTGTTGTGTGGAGATATTTGGACTGCTTGTAAAAAGATGATAAACACGGTTCACTAATTTAGCCTGCAGCGATTTTGTGATATGATGGTTATATAGAAAAGCAAATGCTTACGAAGTCAGTTTTGCTAAAGCAAAACTCAGCGAATGCTTACGAAGTTAGTTTTGCTAAAGCAAAACTCCCAGGAGGTGAAAGAAGCGTATGTCACGTCTCAAGCTGTTTACTGTGGTTATTGTTGCAGGTTACTTGATTGGTTTGCTGGCTACCTTATTTGTGCCCGTTTATGTCGCGCTTCTGATTCCGGCAGGTTTATCGTCATTGGCACTTATTTTCTACAAACCGAAGCATCCGATGCAGGGTGCAAAGCCTTTTGCCGAGCCTATAGCACCATCACAAGCTTCAACACCTCTGCCGTCCGATCTCCAGGATACAGTTGCTAAGGATCCGGTATGGGGGCCTGTTCTTGAGTATATTGGTGTGCTTGAAGATATGATGATATCTGAAGGGCAGAAGGATAATCTCGATAATGAAATTGTGGAAAAAACACTTTCTCTTTTAACACGGCTTCAGCGGGTCATTCCGCAGCTTCAGGAACTGAATGATGGGAACATCAATCATAATATTCATCGGCTGGTGTTCAAGGATTTGAATGGTGCGGTTAATCCCTTTTTGAAGCTGAGTGGGGAAGCCAAACGGCAAAACCGTCGGCTGCTGCTGACAGGTCTCAAAGATATTAATTCTAAAATTTCCTTTTATGTGGAATCGATTGAACATAGGGATTTAATTGATCTGCAAACCAAAATTGATCTCATTCATGAACGCTACAACGTACAAAACTAATTTTTAAAGGAGCTGAGATGTTTGTCAACACAACCATTGACGGAGCTTGTTCTTCTTAAACAGGAGGATGTGAACAAGGTAGAGCAGGAAGCAAAGCAGCTGATTCAGAAAGTATCGACGACCGATACGTTAGATCTGGACAGCCTGATGGATGAAATCGGTAATATGGGTCAAAGAACGATGGAAAAGGCAGGACAGTCGCTCGCGATGCTTGAACGTCCGGTGAATGAGCTGATGTCCGGCAAGCGGGCTGAGGTTTCCAATAACATATTGAAGCTCCGCGGCGAGATCGATGCGTTGAATAAAAGCAAGCAGGTCGGATTTTTTGATAAACTGCTGAAAAAAACACCAATGAAAAATTTTGTCTATAAATATCAATCCGTGAATACGAATGTAGCGGCGATTGTCCAATCTCTGCGCAATGGCAAGGATACTTTGCAGGAAAACATTGTGTACATGAAAAATTTGAAGCGTACCGCGATTCAAGAGGTTTACAATGTTCAGGCGCGAATTGCTATGGGCAATAAACTGAAGGAATTGTTCGAGCAAGAGATCAGTAAGCCGGAAAATGCGAATCGAAAAAACCATCTGGAACGTGGTCTGCGCAAGGTCGTAACCCGTATCCAATCGTTTACCGAAATGATTTTGCTGTACCAGCAGGCGATTGCAGGCACGGATATTATTAATGACAATAATGATAAACTGATTGATGCGGTAGACAGCACGATTCACAAAACCCAGCATTTGATTACCGTATCTGCGATGATTTCCATGGCACTTCAGGATCAGCTCGATACGATTGATGCAGTCAATTCCGCGAATCGTACGCTGGAGACAATGTTCGCCGAAAATTCAAGGCAGCTGAAGGAAACGACTCAGAAAACGAATGATCTACTGGGCAAGCCAGCGCTGCAAATCGATGTAATTAATCAGGCGATTGGCGACTTGTTCACCGCGATGGATTTATATGAGCAGTCCAACCGCAGCATCATTCAAACCGCGACCGAGCATACCACCAAAATGACGGAGATCAACAAAACATTGAATCAACGTCTCGGTATTACCCCTGGTGGACAAGCTGCGATCCAAAATCAGCAGCAGAACCAGTCTTTGTCGAGTTTTTTGGAATAGGCAGAGGCAGGAGTGTAAAAGCATAGAGTCCATATCGAATCCGGGAGCGCTCAGCTCCCGGTTTTTGTCGTTGTACATATCTTGAAGATTAAGACTATTCTTACCGTTATCCCGGTCAGCTTTTGCATGGTTCATTCGGCCTGCTTGTGTAACAAACGGGTTGCAGCTGCATACAATGAATGGAATATGGGCAAGTCGGTTGAGCATAAGGTTAGGTATGATCAGGAATCACATTAAAAGGAAATTGAGGTGTTCCTATGCTTGATATGTTGACGGCACTTGGGACGGTTATTACGCTGATTGTGTTAGCCAGCATGGAGAGGGCACGGTATATAGCGTCATTGAACGATGAGATATGAGGAATACGGACGATTATTGTCAGTGAAGGTGATGTTTGCCAATGCCTATGAATCTGGTACTATGTAAGTAGTATCTATAGATCGGAGGCTGTATATGCTAGAGTTTGAATTCGAAATTATTAATGAATCTTCCATTAATTTGCGTTATTTATTTGGTGGCGAATGGTTCACTTTTAATCTTTATTTAAGTGATGAGGTCTGGATTCTTCATCCTTTTGAAGGGATACTGCTCGGTAACAAGGAAATGAGCCGACTGGTCATAGCCGATATGTTCACGAACAAAACCTTTTTGGTTATGCTGGCCAAGGAAAGAATTTTGTTGTCGAATATTCATGCTTCGATGGATCTGGGGCAGCAATCTGAACAGCAAATTCCGCTCCGCGGCAGAATCGAGGATCAACCCGAGCCAGCAGATCATAAGGACAATATGGACGACATGGATGCTTTTATTCAAGGGAATTCGATTGAAGAGGTTATTGAGCAGGAGAAGAAACTTGTGGTAAGTCGCGTTACTTATTTTCGTGAGATTCTAAAACGTATGTTCATGGACGGTCTTGGTCCCAATGATGAGGAGTTTGATAAAGTTCGCGGAATTGTGAAAGTGTATGAGGAGGCTGCACAGAAATTGGGGAACCAGGATGATCTGTTCAACGGGAACAATCACAAACGGTTTTAGCGGATGTTCAAAAAGTCCCCTTTTGATCACGAAGTCTGACAGGGAGGCGGATTCGGCATCGTATCTTGCATTCAGGCTCGAAGTGCGGTGCTCATTTAGATTTGCCTAAATTCCGCTCCTCCTTCTTCACCTTCTTGCAACCTACTCGGTGCTGAAAAGTCAACTTTTTGAACACGGTTTTAGAAAAATCTGTGCATCTCCTCGGGAATGCCATGGCGTGTACAATACTGTTCAATCGTTTCTTCCTGATGAATTTCGCTGTTGAATACGAGCAGCTTAACGGCGAAGCGGTTAGCCTGCATTTCAAATTTACCCGGATTAAAAAATGAATGCTCCTCCAGAAAAAAACGGCTAATCCCCTGATGAAGTCGATCATGTCCAAGCTCGTGGGCACAGACGAATCGCTGCCATTCCGAAGAAAGCTGATTATGAATGACGATAAACCGTCGTTTGAGCTTGCGATAATAAATGCCTCTTGTATTCGTCCCCAGGTCATGGAATCTCACTTGGATCCCCATCGCACGGGCAATCGTAAAAGGGCAGTTCGTTTTATGTCGTTGTATAAGCTTGGATACGGTTTTTTCCATTATCATCACCCGGCTAATTCAATTAGTAAGGCAGTTACGACCTGTGATGTTCACGGCTTGGGTGTGGTATCGGAGTTCTTTGGTTTGGTGTGTTTGTTCATCTGCTTGGCTTCCCAGAAAAAACCGGTCAAAACGTCCATAATCCGCTGCCTGTCCGCATCATTGATCGGCATACCGTCAAACATGACCTCGCCATCTTCCTCCAGCATTTTTTTAAAATCCCGCTTGTCTCTCGATGTAGCCCATTCTGGGATTTCGTTTAACCGTTCCTCCGGCATATGGCCGGCCTGACTCATCATTTCCTCATAAGGTACTTTTAAGGCATCGGCGAGCTTGCGAATCGTTTCCGGTTTGGGGATGCCTCTCAGACCATTTTCAATGCGCGAGATCTGAGCATTACTAATTCCAGAATCCAGTGCCAGCTGATTAATGCTGATTTTTTTGCGTTCACGGACGGATTTCAGATAGCTGCCAAACTGCGTTTCGCTCATAGTAAGAACCTACCCTTCATTACCTCTTGGTAATAATATACCAAAAATATTCCAAAAGGTAAAGAGAAATAACGAAAAACTGTTACCAAAAGGTTAAAAAGACAGATAATTGATTGTTATAGGGGTTATTTGCCTGTTTTTCCAGCTTTACCAAAGAGAGTAATTTTAATAGTATTATAGCACAAGTGTTCGAGAAGAGGTGAATAATTACATTTCAAGCAAACGATAACAAGGGGTTATCATCGTAAACGGGTGAGAAAGAAGAAAAGAACAAATTTTTGCTGAGCAAATGTTACCAAAAGGTATTTTTTAATAAAACAATATGCAGGAGGTTATGCAAATGAACCGAGGAATTTCTGATCAACCATGGCTTACAGGAATAGACGAGCTGAAACAGGCTTACCGCAGCACCCATCATATTTTGCTTAAGGCTAAAGAAGTCGCCCATCCGCCCGAGGAGCAGCAGTTAATTGCCGAAATGATCGCAGATGTCAATTATGCCATTGAATGGATGCATACCGGCAAATGCCCGGGTAACCGCAGAGGTATTGAACGCAGAGCCGCTTACCAACGGGAAAAGCTTGTAGATCCGTTCCAAATGCAAATCTACATGCAGCAGCACAATCCGGTAATGGACGAGCCTGCCGCGGTTACAGAGTCACAAAGATTGCAAATCGAACAAGTATTGGCCGGCCTGAGCATCCGCGAGCGGGAATGCTATGAGCTTCATCATGGGATGAGCTATTCCTTGAGTGAGATCGCAGAATTGCTGGGTGTGAAGAAAGGCACTGTGCAGGGCTATGTGCAGACGGCGAATAAAAAGGTCGTGCAGGCGAAGCAATGCGGAAGTACGGGCGAGCAGCATGATTGATGTCATGTAAAAAGCAATCATCATCGGCTTGCACGAGAGTTTCAGAAAGCTGCCCCTTACGACTGCCACCTAATAATGAGAACAATATACGAACAAGTGTTCTTGTTTTAGGGAATGACTGTACCTACAGCTGGACAAGAGGAGGAGAGGAACAGTGAGTGATGTCAGTCAATAAATAAAATACTGCAAAGAGGATGATGTCATTGGCAAAATTTGCAGAACTGAGCGAATACAAGAATACGATCATAGATCGCTTGTTGCAGTCGGAGGAGTTAACGAAAGCGCTGAAATACAGCGAAAATGATTTTTTGGCACAGCCTTCCGTAGATGATCCAAGCCAATTAATCTACAAAAATATTTTTCCATATCGGTTTATACCGGAGGCTAACATATTAAAAGAAACTTTTATAACTATTTCATTCCGCAAGTATCGGTTAGTAAACAGTCGATTTAAATCAGGGTATATATATTTGAATGTATTTACCCATAGGGATTTATTCCAAACAGTCTACGGTTGTACGAGGGTGGACTATCTGTTGACTAAAATCGATGAATTGTTAAATCAACAACGCGGAATTGGTATGGGCAAGCTGGAATTTAACAAAATGGATGAATTAACCGTTAACGATCTGTACCAGGGCACCTATATCCGATTTAAATCGACGGATTTTAATTAATGTTGAATGAGCAGGATTTGCAGTTGAAATTACTCATGGGCACACCTGTTGATGTCGGTAATGGTTTGCTGCTTCATATTCCCAAATTAAAAGAAATTATATCGCTTGGTGAAAGTAAGTACAGCCAATATTTACTGGCTTGCTTATTCGACAAGAACCACACGGATGAATTAAAGGGAAGCGAACTAAGCAGCCTGGAAATATTGTTCGGATATTGCTTTCATAATGAGGAGTTCCGGCAAGTAACGCTGGATGCCTGGAAATTTTTGTTTCAAAGCGAAGCTTCGATGGGCAATGATGAGACGAATGTGTTCTTTTATTTCGAACAACTGGATAAGCGGATCGACAAAGAAAATTTCACCTACATTCAGCAGATTATCAGGAAGGCTAACTACATCAAAGCCGATAAAGAAGCAGAGTACCGACCGGCTAATTCAAGGGCTGCCCAGATGATTGAGCGAATCAAAAATGGTCGAAAACATAGACCGAAATCCAGAGAGACGATGAATCTGTACAGCATGATTTCAGGCTTGGCTTGGAAATCGAACACGATTAGCTTGGTTACGATTTTCGAGCTCACCATTTATCAGCTGTATAACGGGTTTTACACAATCGAAAATATTGATAACTACCATCATATACTATCCGGCATTTATGCAGGAACTGTAGATGGCAAGCAGATCCGCTTTGATCAAATTCATTGGGCAAAAATTTTGGAAACATAATTCAGAGGAGATGGTTTAGATGACAACACCTAATCAATGGGGTATTCGCGAAGTAGCTGTAGCAACATTTTATGATCTGAAGACAGGAAAAGCATTGGTACAATTAAACAATTTGAAAACCTCCGGGCTCGAAAACAGTGCTGAAACCGTGTATGCCAGAGGCGGCCGCGGTAATGCCAAAATTCTCGGCTTCACTTCCGGGCGGGAAGGTAAAGTTACGCTTCAGGACGCGCTTTTTACGAACCAGGTCATCGCGATGATGACAGGTAACAGCCTGGATAAAGCCTCACAACAGATTTATCAAAGAGATGTTCTGCAGGTAAGCGATAATTCGGCAAGTCTGAAATATACTCCTGCTCATGAAGGAGCGCTGATTAGCGTTTACAAGTTGAATTCGGATGGTACGCATGGCACCGAATTAACCTATACATCAAACAGCGTTGCTGCCGGCAAGTACACTCTTACAGCTAAAGTGCTTGCTTTTAATACAGGCGAGCTTCCTGACGGCGCTGAAATCGTCGCGTACTATCAAACTGATACCGATGCAACATCGGATAAAATTACCGTTTCGTCCGATAAGTTTGCAGGTTCTTTCAAAGTCGTTCTTGACTGCCTAGTTCGCGATGTGGTTACACATCAGGATTTTGCTGCACAAATTGTAATCAATAATGCCAAAATGGAAGATAACTGGAAGGTCGATATGGCCGCAACAGGCGATCCATCCGTATTTGATATCCCGATGCAAATTCTTAAACCGGTTAACGGCACGGAAATGTGGACGATGACAATTTACGACGACGCGTTATTGGCGTAATAAGTAAGAAAGGCAGAGAAAGAGTCTCTGCCTTCTCATTTTGAGAAGCTCTCCCTTATGAGAGGGCTTTTGAACATGAGAATGTACCATAAAGGAGCTGCGATGATATGAGCAAGCAATTAACACTCACTACTGTCAATAAGGCACATGCCAAGGAATTTAATGAGCAAAAGAAAGTAACGTTAAAAACCGGAGACTTTTTATTGATCGATGTACATTTCAGGAAAGCCAAAATTCAGCAGCTATTGATCGATTACCAGGAACTGTTGGAGCAGACCCACACGAAAGCAGTCAGTATGGGGGTGCTCAAGGATACGACCTTCGTCTTTTATATGCTGCTGCTGCGCCATTTTACAAGCTTAAGTCAAATTCCCAATGAAATTGACAAGCTCGTAGTATGCTGCGAGAAGCTGCTTGATCTTGGTATTTTAGAAGAAATTCTCAATGCCTTTGACGAAAAGGAGCTGCAGAAGGTGACGGACACAATGAAGCGAGCCAGCGAAAATAGTAAATCGATCAACAGCCAGCTTGAAAGTGAGTAAAAACTATAAGTAAAGGATGTGGGCTTAATGGCTAAATACGAAATTAATGAGCAGGTTAAAAATAACATCTTTGCGTTTCTGGATCGTGTGGATTTAAAAGGCAATGAAGCGGAGGCGCTGGTCGCCATTAAATACATCCTGTCCCAGCCTATCGAGGCAGACATCCAAGAGCAAGGGGAGTAATCACTATGGCAGATCTTGGGGTAATGGTCGTAGGATCGATCAAAGAAGATAAAACCATTGCTGAAATCAATAAAGCGATTCAAAGAATTGAAAATAATCCGGACATGAAGAAAATTACATTGAAAATCGATATGGGCGATAAAAAGAAGCTTGATTTTAAAGACGAGCTTAAGACGATCGGATTGACTTTCGATAATGCCTGGAAGCAGATGAGCACTTTTTTTAAAGATGGCATTACGTACGTGAATGAATTGAATAAATCATTGACCGATCTTTCAGTCATCTACATGAAGAGTCAAGGTGATGTAGCCAAATATGGCGAGCAATTTCATAAGATGGGCATGGATATGGGTGTTGCCACTCTGGATATAGCTAAAACTACCGTCGAATTTGCCAGACAAGGCTTGTCCATGGAAGAAGCTATGCAAAGAACGCAAACCGCTATGAAATATGCCAAAATATCCAACCTGGATTATGCCACCTCTTCGCACATACTAACGGCTACCATCGGTAATATAGGGGTGGATATCAACAGAGCGGCTGATGTGTTCAGCTACTTAGGCGATGCTACCTCTGTCGGGGCAGATGAAATTGGAAAGGCGATACAGAAAATTGGCGGAACCGCCGGAAGCGTCGGAGTCGAATTCGAGAAGGTAAGCTCTTGGGTCGCGACCTTATCCTCCAGAACGAGCGAGAGTGCAGAAAACATTGGTACGGCAATGAGAACGATCCTGGCCAGAATGCAAACGCTGCGAGATGGCAAGGATACGACTCAACTTAATCAATTAACAGATGCATTAGCGGAAGCCGATGTTAAGCTGCAGGATACGAAAGGAAATTTCCGCAACTTCGGCGATATCATGGATGATCTTGGTAAAAAATGGACTAGTCTATCGGCTAAGCAGCAGACTAACATTACCGCGGCAATTACCGGGCCCGCGCCGACGACCGCAGTGGCAGGGATCACCCCACAGCTCGGCTTTATTAGATTGATGGAAGACTATAAGGATTCGGTTAAAAATTATGAGCAATCTCTGTACTCGGCAGGAACAACACAGCAGAAGTTTGACCTGCTGCAGCAAGGAACGGAAGCCAAGCTGACAAAGCTGAAAAATGCCTGGAGCGGTGTTTGGCAGTCTGCATTTGATTCAGAATCAATAGGAAATATAATTACAATTCTGACCGGCTTGGTTGGACTTTTAGATGGATTAGTTAAGCTAGTTGGTATTGCTCCCGTAGCGATTTCTGCACTTGGTATTGCTGGTTTGTTGCTTAGCAGTAATCTTAGAATACTAACATTTTCTGTTTTAAGTTTGGGAAAAGGATTCCAATCACTGGGTATTTCAGCAGAGGTTGCGAAATTAGCAATAAGAGGATTTGCCGCTTCTACAGGTATTGGGCTTGCTCTAGCAGGGCTTAGTATTGTACTTGAGAAAGTTATGAATTCGTATATGGCTGCTGATGAATCGCAAAACAAAATGTTCGATGATTTGAAAACAGGCACAGATACGGCATCTCAGCATATTTCAACTTTAGAGCAATTAAACAAACAGTATGCGAACACAACGTCTTCTCAAGAAGAATTGAACAACATTAGGCAGAAAATGTCCGCTATTATGCCTGAAATCATTGATCATTATGATGCGGAAGGAAAAGCCGTATATAAAACTTCACAGGAAATTGATGCACTAATCGAAAAGGAAAAGAAATTAAATACAGGCAGAAAGAAGGATCTTTCCAATAATTTATCTGAAAGCTTGAAAGAGACAGTCGAAAGCATAGATGAAAGCAAAGGAAAAGTATCTAAAAATAAAGACCAATTCAATTACTCAAAGGCAAATTTAGAGTCTTTAAAGTATACACAGGAGTTTTTTTCTGCCAATCAAATAAATAAAGAAAATATGTTTTCTAGTGCAAATATTCCCAAGATGGAGCAATTGCGCGGGAAAATCAATTCGATATTTAAGGCAAATAATTCATATACGTCGGAAAATTTTCTTGCTAATTCTCTTTTGCAATTTGATGGAAATATAGATCATGCAGTTGAAAATGCAAGAGCAAGTTATGGCAAACTAAGCATAACGATGAAAACTGAAAACGATAAAATTGAAGCGGAAACCAGGAAATTCGCCACTGAATTAAAAGTAGTAAATGATACTTTTATGGATGAAACCGGGACTACTGATAAAAATGTTAAAGTTTTTTTGGATAAGTTTGGAGAGGGCTTTGTTCAATCCCAAAATATTACTAAGAAGAACTATGATCAAATAATAATAGATTATAGACAAGCGTCTGAAGATGTTGGAAAGTTTATTACAGACAACAAAATTGATTTAAGTAAAACATTAAGTAGCGAAGATTTGGAAGCTTTAAGAAGTAAACTGCTTTCTAGCGGTATGGCAGCTAATGTAGTCGAAAGCAGTCTTAAAGCATTGTCCAATATCACGCCAGTTGCTTCCAATGGTGTTAATAACCTGGTAGCCTATTCAGGAAATTTGGCTGAGACGATGGATAGAGCAGAAAAAACGTTAAAGCCGCTAAATGATGCGCTAAAAGAAGTATCTCAAGGGCATTCACTTTCTGCTGATGCTATAAAAAATCTGATTATTCAATATCCAGAACTAGCATCTCATGTAACTAAACTTACCGATGGGTATACAATTGAAGAGAATGCCATTGAAAGGCTTAGACGTGCCAAGGTTGTTAAAGCAATCAATGATTTGGAAAGCGAAAAAAAAGCGACGAATGCGACTCAAATCAATACGCTAATGAGAATGAAGGCTTACGGTGTTGAATTAACACAAATAACAAATCTTGACGATGCTAAAAAAAAGCTGGATGAGGCCAAGTCAAGACAAGCATTAGCCAAATCTAATCCTTTACTTCCTTTTGCATCGAAAACTATTAAAGATAAAATAAATAAGGACGATGAAGCTCTAAAAGCATTAGAAGCTGATTATTATGAGGCAAAATCAAATTCTGACGAACGTGATGCTCAAATAAAACTATTACAGGACATGCTTAGAGATCCTAAAAATAATGACAAGGGTAATCAAGCAGCTTCTACCTCAGCAGCGCATGATGAGTATAAAGTGGATGCATATAAAAATTCTATTGAGCGTTTGGATGCTCAGTTAAAAGAATCTGAATCCATCATGACTCGCTACAAAGATACTTCTCAGGATTATCGAATTGAGCTACAAAAGCAAAGCGACGTTACCAAAGAAAAACAAAAGTTAACTGTTACTGAAGCTGAGAATCTACGTGGAGATATTGAAAAGCTTGAAACTAAAATAGCCAAAACTAAAGATCAAGAAAGTAAAAGTGCACTACTGCAGCAACTTGATCAGGCTAATAAAAACCTTATCGACTTAAGTTCCAAGTGGTGGGATTTCCAGATATTCATTGAACAAACTGATAAAAAAACGAAAGAATCTTTATATAATCATTCTAAAAATTGGATCGCCAATGAAAAGTCGGATATGGAGCTTAATTTCAAGTCTAAAATTGAAATGGCTCAGATGGAATATGATGCTTGGTTGCGTCTTCAGCAAAAGAAAGGCGACTATACACCAGACAGTCAAGATGAGATCCAGAAAAACTTAGCTATCGCTCAACGAAATTTAAAAGAAGAAACGTTTAACCTTTCTAAAGATTGGATTGATCGAGAAAAATCATCGATGGATTTGCTTGGCAAATCAGAACTGGAAGTAGCACAAACGGTCTATGACGCTTGGGATCGTGTTAACTCTAAAATGTTGGCAGATAAGGATAAATATACTGAGAAAGATCAGAAGATTATATCCGATGAACTCCTTAAATCGCAAAATGCTTTAAAAAAATCCCAATTAGCTCATTCGGAATTGTTGATACAAGAAGAAACAGATCGTATGATCCTTGCTGGTAAATCCCAAACTGAAATTGATAAGATGGTTCTTGATGCACGTGATCGTATGAGAAATGCATCTTGGACGAAAGAACGTGGATTAATTGCCCTTACTGCTTCCGAACAGTTAAAAGCAGAGAAGAACTTTGCCGATGCCAAGAAAAAGCTGGAAGATAAGAAAGAAGCCAATGCCAAGGAAATCGCCAAGCAAGCTGTTGAGCTGCAGAAGAAAATTTTCGAAGCTCAACGTGATGTTGAATTAGACGCTCTCAAAAAAGTGGCAGAAGCAGAAGAAAAGCGGCATAAGCAAAAAATGGATAACTACGATAATGAGATGAAGAAGTTTGAAGCTTCGATTAATCTAATTCAACAATCCATTGACCGCGAATCGGATACGGCTGACTACAATGATAATCTTACCAAATCGCAAAAAGAAGCCGACGATATTCGAGTTAAGATTAAAGAATTAGCCTTAGATGATTCCATAGAATCTAAAGCCAAGCAAGTTGATTTACAAAAGGAATTGGCCGATAAGATTCAGGAGATCGACAAGCTGCAGAAGGATCGCACCAAATCTTTGCGTAAAGAGGGTTTAGCAGACTTATTAGAGGCGAAGCAAAAGGAAATTGAAGCAGCGAGAAAGACAGAAGACGCTACTTATGAGGCTAATAAAGCGACCAATGATTTAATTAAAGAGAATGCCGATATTAAGTGGAAAGGCATTATTGAAAATGATCAAACCTACTTGGATATAGAGAGAAATATCATGGAAGGTCATCTGGATCTAGTATTGAAGAATTTCGAAACGTTTTCGGGTGGAATTGCAGGATTGGCTAAGGTTATGGGTGCGGAAATTGATAAAAATCTAAATCAACAATTAACTCGATTTAATGAAGATGCATATGCATTTTTAAAGGATCCTACTGCTGATTTACCAAGTGCAAAAAAGAACAATCCTGTTTATACACCAGCACTCACACCAGAAGAAGAAGCCAAAAAGAAAATGAAAGCAAATTCTGAAGAATGGAATAAACCAACAACGAGTGAAGCGAGAAAGAAAGAACTACATGATGCAAATGAGACAATAGGATATTCCATTGGGGCTACGTATCGAGATGGTACATGGTACGATAAAGATAATAATCCTCTATATTATCATGATGGTGGTGAAGTAGGAGTTTCTGGTACTTCTCAGCAAGGCTGGATGAGTAAACTCCTCAGTAGTAACGAGATTCCTGCTATCTTGAAGAAATCTGAGATTGTATTAAGTGATCCATTGAAATTTTTGAGTGAGTTAGGCAGAAATGCATTAAGTAACGTATCCAATCTGTTGAATAACAACACTTCTGCCGCTGGAGCGAATAGTTCAATTGGAAATATCAATATGTATGTTTCTGTTAATGGAGACAAAGCTGGTGGGCAGGCGGTGTTCAATACATTTGTAAAAGAATTAGAAAAACGAGGGACTAGATGATCTAGCTCTCTTTTTAATGTGAGGTGAAAAAATGTCGATTCGATCCAGTGAATATTTTATTTTTAATGGTGTTCAGAGCCAATCCTTTGGCATCTTCAATGTGAACATTTCTTCAGGAATGTTGACGGAATCATTCACAGCAAATAAATCAATTAAAGAAGTAAAAATTAGAAATAATCCGACTCCCTATTTCATGAATACTGAATATGAAAAGTTATCATTTAACTTGTCTTTTGGATTTGATGAGAAGTATGACTCAGAGAAGATTCGAAATGTCGCTCGATGGCTGACATCTCCTATTTTCTATGCTCCTTTACAATTATCAGAGAATATCAATCGTATCTTCTATGTCATGTTTACAGATACGTCAGAGTTGATTCATAACGGATTAAGTCAAGGATATCTGAATTTGAATGTTGTATGTGATAGTCCTTACTCGTATAGTCCTGTTTATAATCAAATTATCAATCTTACCAGTAACGTCCCAGAAGGTACAAAAATGATTGTTCCTAATCATGGTGACATCGATAATTACCCTGGGTTGAAAATTAAAGTTATCCATGGAGGTTCATTTTCCATCACTAATCATTCCAATGGTGGAGAGGTTCTAGCTTTTACAGGACTTGCAAATAATGAAACCCTAACAATCGATTGTCAAGCGCAACATATCGAAACAGATATAAGTCATACCTATCGCTTTAGTAATATGACAGCGAATAGTAAATTTTTGAAATTGATTAGAGGGAATAATCATTTAAACATAAAGGGGAATGTGGAGATATATCTATCTACACAATTTAAGACCATACAAGGATAGAGGAGATATCATGTTAGGGTATGCAGATTTACCAGATGATGTCGTAAGACCATCATTACAAATATGTAAAAATGATTTGAGTCGAACAGTTGTTGGCAACTTAACGGAAGCTTATAATTTGAGCCAAAAAATTACATTGGGAAATATCAACGAACTCAGTTTTTATGTTCCTTACCTGATCGAACGTTACCATAAACAAAGTAAAAATCCGAATATCGAGAACATATACAACCGTAGGATTATTAAATTTCTCAAGGGAGACTATACGGAATATTATATTATTAATAAGGTTTCCGATGTCATGGAAGAAGATCAGGATTATAAAAAGGTTGAGTGTTATAGTCTTGGATATGAGCTTAGAGATAAGAAAATTAAAGATTATAAGGTAACTTCCAAGAATGCATCCTATGTCTTATCCAATCTGCTGTATGACACGATATGGACGATTGATTACGTTTCATCTGCGTTCGATATTAAAAATCGTTCCTTTGATATCACGGCATCGGTTTTAGATGCTATTCAACAAGTAGCAGAAACTTTTGAAGCCGTAATTGTTTATGATACTGTTAACCGTAAAATATCCTTCTATGATATTGATGATATCGGTCAGAATAAAGGACTAAGTATTAAGTACGGAAAACTCATGCAAAATGTAACCTATGAGTCAGATGGATCAACCTATTGTACAAGGCTAAAGGCATTTGGACGTTCTGGGTTAAGTATCAATAGAGTGAATCCAACAGGGAGTAATTTTGTGGAAGATTACTCATCACTCCTATATGGATTCCAAAGAGATACCAGTGGCAATGTGATTTCTCATGCTAAAGATATTTCAGACAGTCTAGCGAATGCAATCTTAAATTACTCAGAATTAGTTACAGCACAGATACCAACCTTTAATACACTATTAGCTAATTTCGATTCCTACACAGCGAATTTATCAACTCAGAATACAATCATGAGCACATTAATGACTGAATTAGCTGTGATAGAAGATTCCATAAGTATTGCAAATTCTACCAATGCAAGTCCTGCTGCTATTATTACTCAGAAGAATGCTAAATTAGCACAGATAGCAAGTCAACAAGCAGTCATTGACGGAGTTAATAGCCAATTGTCTAATGTAGATTCTCAAATCACAACGCTGAGAAGTAGTATAAGTCTAGCCAATAATTTCACGCAAGACCAATTAAATGAATGGAATCCATGGATCATCGTTGATGAATTTTCCAATGAAAACTACACGGATGCCAAACAGTTATATGATGCTGCTAAAAAGGAATTGGAGAAGCGAAGAGAACCAAGAATATCAGCAAGTGTAGGCATTGTGAATTTCCTTGAAATCTTAACAGAGTATAAGAATTGGGGTAAGTTAGTTTTAGGTGATATTGTTCAAATTGAACATGAAAAGCTTGGAGTAAATATCACTGCTAAGATTGTTGAACTTAGCTTCAACTATGAAAGTGGAGATGTTCAAGTAACGATAAGTAATGTAAAAGATATATTAACAGATGAGCAAAAAATGATACAAAGTCTTTACAAGGCAATCACTTCATCCGCTACATATGAACGAAATAAATATGAATTGGATGATACAGTAACTACGAATTCGGAAATTTATCAAACGATCAATAATATTTGGGATAGCACAGAACGTGGGATTGTAGCTTCTAATAATAATACTGTCACGATTGATCGTAAAGGAATTAGAATTACAGATCCAACTGATCCATTAAAAGTACTCATTGCTCAAAATGGTGTATTGGCTATTAGTGCAGACGGAGGAAATCACTGGAAACAAGCATTGCGTTATGATGGTCTGGTAGCCGAAAACGTAAGAGGTATACTTGGTGAATTTGTAACTTTATATGCAAATCAAATATCTGTGAGTCCAAGTGGTCAAAAGATTCCCAATGAAGTTATTGCATCAGCAAATTATTGGAATTCAATAGAAAGTAGTGCAAATGATACCACCGCGGCTGCTCTGGCTGCTGCAAAAGCCTATTCGGATACCAATTTGATTACAGCTAATACGTTTTCAACTAATATTAATACAGCGATTCGTAATGATCTAAGATTACAAGCTCCATTGCCAACGAGTGTAACTTTGAATGCAAATGGTATTACTGCATCAACAACAGATGTCAATAAATTTGCCAGATTGGATTATAGAGGATTATATGTTCAGAATGGCGCTTTGCAAATCACATCTAACACAGGAACGGCTATTGTTGATGGAGATGGAATCACGGCAGCAACAATTAAAGCAGGAACTATGTTCGGTGTGGAATCGACCATTGGAACTGGAAATAATGTATTTAAAGCGTCAAGTCAAGGAATCCAGCTTGGACATTCTGTTTTTGGAAGTAGTCCATTTCGTGTTGATATGTCAGGGTATTTGTATGCAACAAATGCAACGGTAAAAGGATCTATCGATTGTGACTCCCTTAAAATTGCAGGTGTAAATGTATTAGCTAATGGTGGTACTAAAATTAGTGGTGATTACATTGATAAAATCACAACTAATCAACTTGTCGCTGGCACAGCTAAAATTGGTACAGCTTTGATTGATGATTTAGTTGTAGGTGGAAATGTAACCATGGGACCAAATGCTACGTTGGCATGGGGTAGAGTAACGAATATCCCAAGTGGAGTTTATAATCCTGCTTATATTACAGAAACAAAAATAACCTCCACGACTATTGAGAGTCCCAATATCATTGGAGGTAGCATTACATCAAAGACTGATATTAATGTTGATAATGACATTAACTTAGGTAACTATATTAAACTGAAAAATCTTAATGGAGGCAGTCAGGGAATTGAATTTGCTGGAAATGCAAGTATTACATTTAAATCGAGTGGCATTTTGGAAATTGGTGCTCGTGAAGGTATTTCTATGAGTGCAGTAACTAATTTTACACAAATGCCTAAAATAAATGCTAGAAATATAGCTACCGAAGACTATGTTAATGCAAAAACATTTGTTGCAACGTTTGGCTGATTATTTCTTTGTAACAACACCGTTTGAAATTTGATATTTAGGAAGAGTAGATAAAATGTCAGTTGGTATTATTTTTTCTAAATGACTAACATTCAGAAGGAGTGACCTTGTATTAATATCATAATAATAATCGAATGGATTTAATACAACCTCTTTTTTATTAAAAATAACAATTCTTGCTGAATCTTGATCATTAATTTCCAATATTTTGTCTGTTTCTTTTAATAGTTTTGGAAACAAATCAGCGTTACTAACAAAAACCTTACCAGCATAATTATCTTCCACTGGCGAATTTGTTACATTCGCTTGTGGTGCTGCTGGCTGTGCTTGTGGTTTAGTTTGTGAGCTTGCTGAACCAACTCCATTATTCAACTCAATGGTTCTACTATCTGCCTTATAGGTTACATCATAGCCCAATGCATTGCTAATACTCCTTACTGGCAGGTAGGAGTTGCCATTGATCACAACTGGTGACTCATCTAGTGTTTTTGCTTGACCATTGATTACAAAGTTAAATTGTGAAAATATAGCTTCAGCTTTTTCGCCAATCGCAGCGAAGGATTGAGCGCTAAACATAAGTGAAGCACCAACAAGACCACCAATAATGTAACCTTTATACTTTTTCATGTTAAATCTCCTTATATCTGTTTTGGAATATTGTACCATGAGACAAGTAGAATTGTAATGTGAAAATAAATCTAATTTTGAATGGAGAATTTCATGGCAAATATTGTAGCACCTTCTCTTCCTTCTTCACCATACTATATAGGGAAGGGATTAAGAGGAAATAATGGAAATGTAGTAAATATATTTGGTCAACCACTTCCGAACGATGGTGTTTTAGGGACTAACAACTTAACTAGGCCTGTGGGTATAGTCAATGCAACTACATATTTCGATGTAACAGGATACTTTGTAAATACTGAAATACCTGTTGTGTTATATGTTTCTCCGAATAGTATTTATTCATCAGTAAATTATACAGTAACATGGTATAGAGAAAGAGATACTACAGTAGTATTTCAACACAATTACACGCTTGTTTCGCCTCCTAATGGTTCATATAGTCCTGGGTCTGTCTACTTTGCGTGGATTGGCTGGCTTTTTGATAATATGCCTGGACTTCCAACGTATCCCATGTATAGGGAGATACAAGAGAATGGAAATTATTATGCTATTATTTCTGCATCTGGTGGAGAAAATTTTACTAGTCCAAAAATAAATTTCGTAGTTGTAGGCATAACTCCATCAGTAATCTTAGAAGATCCAACGACAAATGGCTTTATGATAAGATTATCTAATTACTTTGATACAAGTAACTATATAAGAGCAGGAATATGTCTTAATGAATTTACTGATGGTCAAAGTACACCACCAAATGGCATAGTTGGAAGTGTCAATGCTTCTTCAAGCAGCAACGCTTGTATTGCAAAAACTGTAGCTGAGGGATTAAATTCTGGAACACAATATGGAATATATGGGTTTACTCAGGCTGCTAACGGTCTTTATTATCGTGCAGGATGGACTTTAATTAGAACGCTTGGTGCTCTAAGACCTTCAAATTGGTCATGGAGTACACCAAAAACATCAGGACAACCATTTAATCTTACTGCTACAGAATGGAATCAATTCACTGATGCTATAAATGGATTTAGAACATATCAAAATCTTGTGACTCTTAGCTTCACAACAGCACCTTATGAAGTAGACAAATTATTCTGGTCATGGATGTTTAATCAAGCATTAACTGGAATTAGAGGTGGAGAGCTTGGAGGATATTATTATGATAGCTTAAAAAGTATGAACAATTCTTTTGTATCTAGATTACCTACTAATCGCTCAATTGGAGATAACATAATGGCATCATACTTTAACGACATGAGGGACGCAATCAACTCAATCCCATAATTTAAAGAATAAATAATGATTAAATTCAGTTTGTGAATGAAGCGATTAGGAATAGCTTCACAATAAAAAATAAAATATACAAAAGAGGTGTGAAATGAATAGTTTCAACTATAATTCACCGATCCTTGGTCAGATGCGATCAGGAACAGGGAATGATCCTTATATCCCTTATACCAATGTACCGTTCAAGGTCATAAACGGTAAAGTTCAACTCACGGAAATTCCAGATGAGTTTCATCGAGTCCAAGTTACGGAAGGAAGCACGTATTACAATGAAGTTATTCAAACAGTACCAGCAAACCTTCAATTTTCCGTGGACTATAATTTAGGATTAATATCTTTTCATGCTTCAGCAGAAGGTAAAACACTTTCTTTCACCTATTATGGTCGAGGTGCATTATTCTTTCCAGCAGATCGAGTGTGGACTAAGGCTGAAAATGGCAATGTTGTTGAAACATTAAATGAGATTATTGAAGCTGGCCAGGAAGCCATTATCGCTATTCCAGAACTTCTTGAAACCATTGCTGAATCCGAACAGGCAACCGATGCAGCCAATACAGCAGCTTCATATGCCAATTCTAAAGGTGATTATGCACAAACTCAAGGCGATTACGCTTTAGCCAAAGGAAATGATGCCAATACAGCAGCTTCAGCAGCGAATGCCACTAATACCACAGTGCAAGCAGCAGAAGCTATTCGTGTAGCATCTGAAATTACAAGAGTAAACCAAGAAGCAGCACGGATGAACGAAGAAGCATCTAGAGCTGCTGTAGAATCAGACAGAGTTAATACGGAAGCTTCAAGAGTTACAGCGGAATTAGCACGTGTGTCAGCAGAGATATCAAGAGTTAATGTAGAAGCAAGCAGAGTCAATACTGAACTTGCTAGAGTAACTGCCGAAACAGCAAGAGATGATGCTGAGGTTATTCGTTTAGCATCAGAAGCTGCAAGGGTAAATGAGGAAAACACAAGACTGAGTTCAGAAACAACCAGATTAGCGAATGAATCCGATAGAGTAGTACAGGAACTGGCAAGGGTATCGGCTGAATCCAATCGTGTCACAGATGAACTAGCCAGAGTTGCAGCCGAATTTTCACGTGTTACTGTTGAGGCAAACAGAGTCACCTCGGAAAGTGAAAGAGTCAATGCTGAGACTTCACGGGTTGACGCTGAATCAGCAAGGGTTGCAGAGGAACTACTCAGGGTTGGTGCAGAAACATCAAGATTCAACGCTGAATTGGCAAGGGTCAATGAGGAAGCTTCCAGAGTAACGGCAGAATTGGTCAGAGTTAACGCGGAATCCATAAGAATATCTGCTGAACAAGACCGCTTGGATACAGAAGTGTTAAGAGATTCTTATGAATCCACAAGAGAGAACAACGAAATTACTAGAATATCCAAGGAAACTGCAAGAGCTTTAGCGGAAGACAACAGGAATAATACAGAAGGTAACAGAGTATTAAGTGAAGCAAATAGAGAAAGTGCTGAAAATATTCGCCAAGATGGTTATGAAGCTTTCATGCTACTTGAAGACTATAACAACGCTCATTCTTATGTTCCATTGAATAAAGTTGTCTATATCGGCAGCACCTATCAATGCTTTACTGCTACGATAGGGAATTTGCCTACTGATACGACATATTGGATTAAGATTGCCCAAAGAGGTCTAGATGGCGCAGGGACAGTAACGGATATTACATCTCCAAACTCGGATATTGCTATTGGTGGAACACCCGATCATCCTACAATTATTGCGAACTCAGGAACAACGGCGAATAAACTATTAAAACTAGATAGTAACGCTGAATTTCCAGCTACTCTGGTTAAGCAGGACAGCACACATCGTATGGTTTCTGATTCCAAAATAACTGAATGGGATGGTAAACAAGATGCACTTGGATTTACACCAGCGTCTTTGGATAGCCAAGGAAAGATCCCGTTGTCACAAATCCCTGATGATGTAATAACAAGTTTGGATTGGAATGACATTACAAACAAGCCAACATCAACTGTTGTAAAAATTGATGAAGCTGTTACAAAAGCAGATGACATTGGAGATAAGTCTAATCTACAAACGCTCGATAAAACCGATCTAGTATCAGCTATTAATGAAATCAATGCTTCCGCTGGTGGAAAGCTAGTCATGCTTAAGAATACTGTAAATGTAACAACAGCATCTTCTAGTGTAGATATTGGCATTGAATCATTTAACAAAGACAATGATATGATCATGGTTTATGAAAACTCTGTTTATATAGAAAAAGATATTGACTATACGATTTCAAACGATAGCTTACAACTACAAAAAACAGGTAATTGGATTGTAGGAACTCATTTAAACATTGTTATCTTCAAAAACATTTCTACAACTGTGGCTATGATTGATGGAAGTCAAATTGAAGATGGCAGTATTAAAGATGTTAAATTGCATTCTGAAAATAAAATAGGACAATTAGCAAATCTTTTAACCACTGACAAAACAAGTGTTGTAAGTGCGATAAATGAGCTTTTTCAATATGGCAGTGAATTTAAAGGTGATGTAGCTGCTGCTATCACTGCCAAGGGTGTATCTACAGCAGCTAATGATCCTAAACAAGTATTCATAGACAATATCAGTAGTATCACAACTGCTTCAGGAGATGCCTTACCATCAGACGTTTTAGCACCAAAAACTTTCACGAATAGTTCAGGGGAACAAGTTGGAACCATGCCAGATTTTGGTGTTATCGGAGACATAAATCCAAGCACAACGGACATACCTATTCCAGCAGGTTATCAAGGTGGACTTACGATCAAAGGTGATGCTGATTTGGTATCTGGAAATATTAAAAATGGTGTTGATATCTTTGGTGTAGCTGGTACACTGGTTCCTGCTACAGGCAATGCGGTAGCCTCTAATGTACTGTTTGGTCAAACTTTTAGTACAGAAGCTAGTACCGGATTAGTCGGTACGATGCCGAATAATCAGGAACTAAGCGGAGATTATTATCCCACAAATACCGATACTAATTTAGGTGCAGGTTACTATAGCGGATTGAGTTTCAAGGCAGTAACATTTGATGCTGGTAATGTTTTGTCCGGCGTAAATATTGCTGAGACTAATGGGACAATGCCTGATCGTGGAGATCGTACGTTTTTTCCAAGCGCTGCAAATCAAACCATTGATGGTGGTTACTACAATGGTAATGGTATAGTCGTTGGCGATCCTGATTTAATACCAAGTAACATCAAAAAAGGTATTGATTTGTTTGGGGTATTGGGAACATATCAAGGAACTCCGCGCACGGTAACAGAGTTTTTTCATTTAAAGAGTTATGAGACTATGTTGATTGATCCTATCGCTTCAACGTTGTGTACTACAGTTGTGATAAATGGCGGTACAAATGTTACGATAGGTTTTGAAAAAAATGTTGTATTATCTTTTCTATATAACACGGGTTCTGGGTATCAAACACCTGTTACTACTTACGATGATTTGTATGTATACTATGCTTTTGATACTCGTACATTTACTACTGACATACCTATTCAATTAACAGTACAAACACCTTATGGAGAACCGTCGCCAGCATTGGATAGGATTTTACAATGGTTATAAATAATCTAATTAAATGGATTAATCAACAATTTTAACCAATTTTTGAAGGAGTAGGAGTTTTTACTATCCCTTCAAATTTAAAATGCAAGATAAAATAATTGTAAGAAGGTGAATTAGAATGTCAGGTTATATAAAAAAAGAGCAACTTCATGAAGAGGTAGTTGAAATTTTAAACAATATTCATGAAAAACAAGATATATCTGAGAAAGGACAAAGTAACGGATATGCTGGATTAGACAACACAGCAAAGATTCCAGCAAGTCAACTACCTGACTCAATTCTTGGACAAGTAGAGTACATCAGTACGTGGAATGCCACTACCAATATGCCTACACTTCCAAATGCAAGCACAGCAAAAGGTCATTACTATGTTGTGGACACTGGTGGGACTTACAACAGCATCGATTTCAAGGTTGGAGATTGGGTAATCTGCAACGGCGTGGAGTGGCAGAAGGTTGATAATACAGATGCTGTACCGACTGTTTTTGGCAGAATAGGGAATATTGTGGCATCATCTGGTGACTATGCAGCGGAACAGATCTCATTGAATAGCACAAACTTTGGCTCCAATAACGTTAAGGGCGGTATGGACGAGCTTTTTCAATCTGTCAGCCGATCTGCTTCTGTTGTGGTTGCAGCTAGTAATAGCAGCCCAAAATCCAAATTATCAGCGGATTATGTTTGTACTGGAACAAGTGACGAAGTTACAATACAATCTGCGTTAGATAGTATCACCTCTGGTAAAGTGTTACTTCTGGAGGGCACATATAATACAGGACTTAATGGGGTACGCCTTGATTCCTCAAAGACATTAGAGGGTATGGGGGACAGTACTGTATTACAAGCGGCTGCTTCTGGAAACAGAGTTGTTTACTGTAATGCAAGTGCCTCGTACATGACTCTTTGCAATCTTTATGTAAAAGGACTAAACGGACAAGTTATCGGCGTAAAGCTAGATAGTGCAGATCGAGTTACGATACGAAATGTGCGCGCAGAAGGTTTTTATAACATAGGCATAAGTGCCTACAATTCTACAAATTGTATTATCACTGGATGCTTCGTGCGTAGTATCGGTGGTTATGACGGGACAACGCGCGCCTACGAACCAACGGGTATCGTTGCTTCGTCTTACGCCATCATTAACACGAATCAAGTATCCAACATATTTAATCAGCAATTTGCTGGAAGCGGTATTTATCTGATGGGGCTTTCTAGTATTGTATCTGGCAACATAGTACAAGGAGTTAATGACGCTGGCTTTGGACAAGACTGTATTGGGATACGCGTAACAGGAACAAGTCATGCAGTTACCAGTAACTCTATTAGTAACCACGGAACTATAGGGATCGATATTTCAGGAGGAGCGGGCACTTTTAGCAATAATATACAAATGAACATTATACGTAAAGGAACAAAATCACCGTCTGCCGCTATCAGAATTGGGACGGGGACAAGCTTCAACTTAGTAACTAATAATGACCTAAGTAATGGTGGCGCTACTGCTGTAAATGATCTTGGAACAGGTACAATTATTACGGCGGGAAATAGAAGCTAAGCTTAAATTTATGCATAAAGGGCAGATAATTACTCTTTTACTAACTATAGAAACCGTGGTGAGATAAATGTCATCTATAAGTACTTCCTACGGAATCATCGTTGGGGGAGCCTAAGATGAAGATGTAAATTTGATGTCATATAAAAAGCACTCATCATCGGCTTGCACGAGAGTTTCAGTAAGCTGCCCCTTACGACTGCCACCTAATAATGAGAACAATATACGAACAAGTGTTCTTGTTTTAAATCAAAAGCATGATCATGCAGGATGCAGCAGAGCCCAAGCAGGAAAGGAGCAACCCAAGTTGACGAGTAAGAAGAAGAGTTGCCGACAGCAGTCGCGTTCACCCGCTTTCAACAACAGATGGCTCATAAGTCGGTTTCATCAAGTGGAAGGCAGGTGTGTCCATGATTGATCTGGAGTTGATTCAAACGGTAATTGCCGATGGCTTGAGTGCTCATCTTGGTATACCGGTTGTGCAGGTGGATGAAGTAAGGCCATCACAATATCCGTATATCACGTACAGCTATTCCGGACCCATCAAATACCCAAGTGGTACACCGGTCATGACGCTTGTTGCAGCTGGCACTGAAGAAGTGATGGAGCGGTACACGGAGCAGCCTACTTGTCGCATCAGCTTGAATTCCTGCTCGAACCAACAGCTGGAGAGCTGGACGAATGCGATTCGGATGCACGATTGGTTCCGTATTGTCGGCCAAGATGTTTTAAAGCAGGGGGCCGATCTGGTTGTCGAACAGGCTGGAAAGATTAAAAACCGCGATACGGTTATTGAAGAGGTATGGGAGCGTAGGAGTCAGTTGTATGTGACCTTCCGCACCGCAAGTGTAGTGGATATGAATCAAGGAATTATTCAAACAGTAAATTGGAAATAGGGAGGAATTAACATGGTCAACTCAAAAAAAGACGTAACAGTTGTCATTGATATTCAAAAGCCAGTAGGGCGTATAGGTTTTGGTAAGGTACTTATTCTCGGAGCAAAAGCAGGTGGTTCCGAATATAAAGAATACACCGATTTGGCGGGTGTTAAAGCGGATTTTATTGAAACCACAGAGGAATATAAAGCGGCACAGGCGATTTTTGCCCAAGGTGATCAAGCACCTTCCGTGATTGCTATTACTTGCCGCAATTCGACAACAGGCGAGTCCGAGGAAACACTGGCTCAACGCTTGCAGGCTGTTCTGGATAAAGATTGGTATTTCCTGATCAGTACCTCAGCTGCCAAGGTGGACGTGCTGGCTGTTGCTGATGAGATTGAAGCCGATGGAACCCATCAGTTCTTTACTCGCTCGTCAAGCTTAACGGATTTGGCGGCAATCAAGGCCAAAAATTATACCCGTACGACCGTTCTCTATCATACAACGATCACCAATTATCCGGAAGCGGCATGGGTTGGAGCAGCTGGCTCTGCACCTGTAGGCAGCATCACCTGGAAATTCAAAAAGTTGAACGGTATCCAGCCGTTGGAGCTGTCCAGCAGTGAGTTGTTGGCGATTCATAATCTGGGTGCGAACGCTTATATTTCCAAAGCAGGTGATGCGGTAACGACGGAAGGCCGGGTGGTCGATGCCGAATATATCGATATTATCCACGCCAGAGATTATGTGAAGTTTTCGATCGAATATGGAGTTCAAAAGCTGTTGAACAGCACACCAAAGGTTCCTTACACCACAGCGGGTATTGCCCAAATCGAGGGTGTAGTCAAAACTGTGCTTCAGCGTGCGCACAATCAGGGCATTATTGCAAGTGACGAGGATGGACTGGGCCTGTATGGAACGACATTCAAATCCCGCGATGAAGTAGACCCTGCCGACCGTGCGGCCCGCAGCTATAATGATGGCTCTTTTTACTTCGAGCTTGCTGGTGCTGTACATGATGCTACGATCCATGGCGTTATCCAATTTTAAGATGCAATAACATTATGAGGAGGAATAAAAATGGCTACAACAACTTATGATCCGAAGAACGTATCAATTACCGTAGACGGTGTGTTTATGACTGGACTTGGCGAAAGCATGGTGGAAATCTCCAAGGATGAAAATAATTACGATACCAAGGTCGGTGCTATGGGTGATGCGGTGCGCACCAAGATTAATAACAGCTTGGGCACGATCAAAATCACACTGCAGCAAACAAGTCCACAGACTACATTTCTTGACAGCTTGGCTAATACCGGTAAATTGGTTCCCATCAGCATCATTTCGTACAACGAGCCGAAGCAGACGACCACGGTAACGCAGGCTTTTCTAAAAAAGCAGGCTGACCGCAAGTACGGCAAGGATTCCGAGGACCGCGAATACGAATTTCAGGCCATGGATCTTAATTTAGCTTAAGATTGGTCAATCGCATATCAATAACAATACGAGCAGGAGTGATGGATACATGAGCAACTTTAAACAAAAAAACTATACATCCCGCAGTGGTAAAGCCTATACATTCCAATTCCCGGGTGTACGTGCGGCGGCACAAATCAGCGACCGTGTAAAAAATAAGTTCGGAGTTCCGCAGGAAGAAAAGCTGGCTGAGGAAATGATGAAAAACGTCATTGTCGAGCCGAAAATCTCTTGGGATTATTTTGGCAGCGATAAAAAGGAATTCAACGATGTGATTGCGGCCTCCTTCCGTTTCCTTGAAGGCGAAGACGAGGAAGCCTCGGATGACCATAACCAGGAGTGAAGCGCGTCAGCGGGCGGAACGCAACTGGGGCATGTGGCGCCTGCTGCTGAGTGATATGAATATTACCTACAGCGAGCTGAACCAGATGGACCAGGACGATCTGGCCGAGGCCAATGCGGCGCTCGATATGTACATCGAGATGATGGAGAAAAATATGGAGAAGTCGAAGAAGCGTTCCTGATGGACGCTTCTTTGTTCTTTTGAAGGGAAGGGTGGTGAGGGGGATATGGTTGCACCATTAGTAGCAGCAGGAGCTGCAGAAATTGCAGGGTCAGCAATGGGGCTGTCCAGAATGGCGCGTTTAGGAAGGAAAGGAACGTCAGGAATAGAAGCGACTAACACGGTTATTAGTACTTACAAGCCAGTATTTGATATTGGTAAAAGTTCTATTTCCGGAATATCTTCCGGAATTAACGAGGTTAGTTCATTAATGATGCAATTAAGCGACAAGTATGAACAATCTTTGCGTGTTATTAAAGTGGGTTCAGGTAAAACCGGGAAAGATTTGAATGAGCTTATACAATCCCATAAAACAATAATGAAGCAGGTTCCGAATGATGCTGTAGAAGCTGCTGATGTAATGATCGACGTGAATACGAAAACAGGCATGGTTGGTTCTAACTTGCAAAATTTAACTGAACTGATCTTATTGACTGCAAGAATGAACAATAAAGAAGGCATTGAACTATCATCCGCATTTACCGATATGATGAATAAAAACGACATTGCTGGTCAAGATGGCAGAGGAACATTAGATAAAATTCAAGCAGTCTCGCAGAATAGAGGTATCGATGTAGTTGCACTGAGTAATCAAACAGCACAAATAGGCCCTAAGCTAAAAGATTTAGGAATGGATTTTGATCGTATACTTGATTTTCAAGGGGAATGGAAACAAGCGGGTATGAATTTCGAAACCTTGGAGTCAGGAATCAATACTGCATTAGGACAAATGTCTGCAAATGATATAAAGGATTATAAAACGGAATTTGCAGGGATTATAGATAAGGCCAAACATGCTACTACAAATGAAGAAGCTACTAGTTTGGTTATGAAAGCTATTGGTTTTAAAGAAGGTACACCAACTTATGATATGAACAAACAAGTATTTTCAGACCTGACTATAGGAATACGTAAAGGTCTTTTTGATAAAACAGAAAAAGACAAAAATGATAATGATAATGAAGTAAACAAGAGTGAATATTTAAAGAATGCCACAGGAACCGTTGATAGAACTTATAAAAATTCTGAGACATTCAGTGATAAAGTTGGGAAGCTAGGGAACATTATTTTGAATGACTTTGGTCCAATTGCTTCACAACTAATGGGATTGTTTGGGGACGCACTTCCTGCTATTCAACAAGCAGCTAAGGATTTGGCAAACGGTTTTGTTGATGCTATGCCAGCTATTGAAAGGTTTATAGGCATGGTTGGTCCTATTTTAGGTGTAATATTAAAAGGGACTGTTAGTACTATAAACTACTTGTTAAAACATATTGACACTATTTTTATTGCGTTTGCTAGCTTTGTTGCTTCTCCAGGAATTACATTAACCATCATTAATTTTATGTTGATTTGGCAGGGTCTTAAAAATATTTTTAACTTTATTAACGAAATGTGGCCATTACTTCTAACAATGTTCTCAGGCCCCTTTGCCGCGATTACTGCTTCCATTATGATCTATAAAGATCAGATTATATCTTTTTTATCTGGATTACTAGTAAGTATAAAAGGTGGTTTAGGGAAAATTTTCGATGGAGGACTTAAATACTTTTTAGGAAAATTTTTTGAAATGCCAAATAGCGAAGAGCAAAAAAAACTGATATCAGAGGGATTGGATTTAATTATTAGTGGCATAAAGGAAAGTTTTGATGCTCTAGTAAAGTATGTGTCTGAATTTAATTTGTCAGCTGCAATATTGGAACCCATAAACAGATTGAGGAAAGAACTTAAATTGGCTCCTGTTCGTATGGATCACATGGGAGCAGATATTTTAGAAGGTCTAAAAAAAGGTCTCACTAACCCAATAGCCCTTTATAATTCTATAAGAGGAACAACCAGCGCTGTTACTGAAGGCGCACAAGATGAATTAGAAATAAGATCCCCTTCAAGAGTAATGATGCGACTCGGTTCAATGGCATCGACAGGCCTTGCGATTGGTATACAAAATGGCCAAGAAAGAGTGGCAGGTTCATCTGAGCAAATAGCAGAAGCAGTGCAGTTTCCTTTTAAGGACACAATGATAAATGGTATTCTCGCAGGTTCAATAGCTCCAGAATTCTCTACAAATTTTATCGATAATCCAGCTCATAAAAATAGCGCAATAAGTGCTCAAACAGCGCCGGCAGCTTACAGTCCAGCTTCATATAGTAACGCTTCAAATACAGACATCAATCCTGTAATCAACATTACGCTCAACGGAGTCAGCAACGATTCAACGGTTCAGGATATTGCTGAAAAAGTCAAGCTGGCGATTCAGGAAGTATTCGAAAGCGCTGCACGCAGGCAGGGAATTGCGGGGGTTCAATCATGGCAACTATAAATGGTATTCATATATTGGTCGAAACGGAAGATCCTTCTTATGAAATTGAGGTCACGGAGCAGCCGGTTGAAAGTGGACTTGACCTGATGGATCATGTGCGATCAAAAGCAAAAACGATGAACATCAGCGGAATCATTGTCAGTGAGAATCCTCAAGAAGCGGGGCAAATCCGGCAAAATATTTTGAATTTGATGGAAGCCGGTACTCTTGTCGTATACGAGGGGCGCAATAGATTTTATGGAATTCTGACCAGCTTTCGCAGTACACACACTCATCAGATAGCCGATGGTATGTCTTTTTCCGCTAGTCTTAAGGAAGTGCGCATAGCCAGAACAGCTGAAATCGGCAGCCAATCTTTTCCTGTCAGCACGGAAACGGCTCCGGTTACTGTATCAGGGGTACAACAACCGGTTGAAACGACGAATGAGTAGCGTTAGGAGGTTATACTATTGGCATTAATCATTAATATCGATAAACAAAAAATACCATATCGTTTTGAGATTTCACTTGCCGGTACGCTTTATGAGATGGAATTTCATTACAACCCCGGATTCGATTATTTTACTGTCGATCTTTATAAAAATAAAGAGCCTTTGGTTTATGGCGAAAAGCTGCTGTACGGACTGCCGTTATTTCACGATATAGAGGATGCCAGATTCCCGAAGGTAGGGCTAATTCCGCTTGATGCATCGGGGCAATCTGTGGAGGTCAACGCCCAAACGTTGGGAACGACTGTATTTCTGCGTGTGGTCGAGTGGGAGGCTGCATATGGTTAATTTCGGTCGTGTTGTCGAAATACGGGTGGGGTCTAAGCTCTTGTCCAACGAGGATTTTACGATAGAATTTACCGTCCCATTCGATAATGATCTGCTGCCCAATGAAAGCGAGATTAAAATTTACAATCTTACAGATACAACCATAAATCTCTTCAAGCTAAAAGAAGAGCTTATCATTAACGCCGGATATAAAGGAAATACAGGAACCATTCTGAAAGGCAATATTTCCAAATGTTCAACTCAGTACAGCGGTGTAGATAAAATTACCACGATCCATGTACTGGATGCTGAGAAAATGTCTGATCGTAAGGTAAATGATCTTGCTTTTGCTGAAAAAACAAAGGCAAGCACGATTCTCGAACAAATGACAAAAGAACTCGGTATTAAAGTTGCTCAAATGTATTTAAATGAAGATATGAATTACGAGGATGGTTACACGGCCACCGGGGAAATTACCGATATTATTAAAAAAATAGCCGCCGACTGCGGAACAAGTGCTTATATCAACAAGGGTGAGTTATATATTCGTAACTTGCGTCTCGGTAACGATGCCGTCGTTTATTTGTCGGCAGACAGCGGTTTGATCGGCCAGCCTGAAGAATTCGACGATGGTGAGGACAAGCTTAAAGGCATGAGAATCAAATCCCAGCTGCAACATCTCATCACAACCGCTTCTGTCGTTGAGCTGACTGCCAAGCGCTCTATCAAAAAGCTGCATATCCGCAAGGGCTCGCACAAATGCAGCAGTTCGGATTTTGTAACGGAAATGGAGGGGATTTATCCATGAGTGTCGTAGATGCGGGAAGTGCTGCGAATGCTTTTATTTCCGGAATGTTGGACAAGGCCTTAAATGATCTGTATGTAAGTTTCCCTTGTAAAGTGATTTCCTTTGATACGGTCAACTGCAGGGCGGTTGTGCAGCCTTTGGTTCGTGCAGGTGATATGCAGCCAGCGGTAATCCAAAATGTACCTATGCTTGGTCAGAAAAATACAGTGAAGGAACATGAGCTGACGATCATTGATAATGGAGTTGAACGGACGGTTATTGTGAAGGAGCACGATTTGATCGGTATACCGAAAGTGATGGCGGGCGATATCGTTCTGGTCGTTTGTGCTGATGTGGAAATCAAGAACACGCTGTCAGGTCAGATCGCCTCGCCGGACAGCAAGCGCAGGCATAGTAAAAATGATGCTGTTATTGTGGGGGTGCTGCCATGGAGTCTTTTAAACTAATTAATGGAGACCTGGTTATGGAGCTGGGGGAGCTTGTGGTTGTTAATGGACAGGAAGAGATTGCCCAATGTGTAAAGAATGTACTTGGTACGAACAAAGCCGAATGGTTTTTGAATCCGAATATGGGGATCAAGTTCAACGCCTTTCTGGAGAAGAACTTGAATGAAGAGGAAATGCGTGAGCAAATCCGGCAGGGCTTGTTTCAGGAACCTCGTATTAAGATGGTCGATAAAATCAATTTTGATTATGATACCAAAAACCGGACGATGGATGTGCGGTTCACCGCAACAGCTGTTGATGGTCAAAAAGTAGAAGGCGAGGTGATTCAGGATGTTGGATAGTCAGGGCTTTAAACGAAAACGGTATGCCGATCTGATCGTCGAAATGGAAGCAAAAGCACGGGAAGCCTATGGGGAAACCGTCAATACCTCAGAGAGATCACCTTTGGGCATTTTGCTGCGCATCTTTGCCTGGTTTCTGAGTAAACCTTGGGAGAAAGCGGAGGATGTGTATTTTTCAGCATATATTAATACGGCACAGGGTGTCCAGCAGGATCGTCTTGGACCTCATGTCGGGATCACAAGAATTGCTGAACAGTATGCTTCGGGCAACGTGAAATTTGTCGGGACAGCAGGGTATACGATTCCCGCCGGGTTTTCTGTCCGTACCCAAAACGGGATTTATTTCACAACAGTAAACAGCGTGACTCTCGATGGGACAGGCTTGGGAACTGGAGCTATTCGTGCTTCCGTCGCTGGAGCTCGCGGTAATGTAGCAGCAGGAACGATCATTGAGATTGTAAATCCGAATCCGAATGTGACCTCCGTAACGAATGCTGTTGCTGCTGCTGGCGGTAGGGAAAAAGAGACTGATCCCGAATTCCGCGAACGGTTCACACTTTCTGTATCTGGTGGTGGGGCAGGTACCTTGGATTCGATTAGAGGTGCATTGCTGCGTGTGCCTGGTGTTCGTGCTGCGACGATCATTGAAAACACTTCGCTGCTTACAGATACGGAAGGGCGACCAGGCAAAAGCTTTGAGGCCTATGTACTGGGAGGCGATGCGGATGCGATTGCACAAAGTATTTTGGATACGAAGGCTGTTGGCATTGAGTCTTACGGTGGCGTGTCACGGACTGTGACCGATTTGTCTGGAGCTCCTCATACGATCAAATTCAGCTATGCCGAGGAGGTTGCCATTCATGTGCGTGCGAACATCAGGACCAATGCGCAATTTCCTGCAGATGGAAACGCACAAATACGCTCGGCTGCCATTCGGTATATTGGCGGAGAGGACAGCGATGGATCGTTATACAGCGGCTTGGCTATGGGTAGTGACGTCATTTATACGAAGCTGATTAGCGCGATCTACAAAGTAGAGGGTGTTGAGGACGTGAGTCTGCAAATGGCAGCAGCTGGTGGCTATGCATCGGACAATATTGTGATTTCCAGCAATCAGGTAGCTCAGGTGATTCACAGTGATATTGAGGTGGTCAGTCATGCTTAATGTCCGCGATATGCTGAGGCTATTAACGGATAACTATAATAAAAGCCCGCAGAGCAACATCGGCAAGCTGCTGTCGATCATAAATGATCAGCTGAATGATTTATTGCAAACCTTGGATACGATGGAAAAATGGCGGGATATTGATCTGGCTGAGGGCACAACGCTGGATGGCATTGGCCAAAATGTTGCGCAACCGCGAGGAGCGGCATCGGATCAGGTATACCGAATTTTGATCAAAACCAAAATCGCCCGGAATTTATCGCGGGGAGACATCAATACGGTAATCCGCGTCATAGCTTTGGCTGTCAAAGCTGAATATTCAGAGATTGAAATTCAGGAGAAATATACCGAGTCCTTGGAGCCTGAGCCTGCTGCGATCTCGCTGCTGCGACTTCCATTAAGTCGGATTAGCGATTCGGAAATCGATTTGAGGCAATTTGCACGTATTATTCAGAGAACTGTTGCCGCTGGTGTAAGGGTTGATGCGGTTGAACTGCAGGGGACCTTTTCATTAGCCAGTGGTGAAGAGCTTGAGACGGATACAGCTGTCGGTTTTGCCGATATCGATCAGACTACAGGCGGCACGTTAGGCGCGGTTTTCACCCCTTCTGTAGAAACGGAATTACCTATATAAACAAGGAGCGTGGATAGCATGGCTTTTAATAAAGAACTACCCGTATGGAAAGCAGCCGGTATCGAGCCGCCTCTGACAAAACGCAACGAAGGCTGGAAACCTGGCGAGAAGCCGCCTGCTGATTGGCTGAACTGGACGCAGAACAGGACGTATGAGGCTTTGAAGGAGTTGCAGGAGAAGGCAGTTCCGATGGATTCCCCAACTTTTACAGGTCCTCTGACTGCTCCACGGCTGATTTCTACGGTAGCGACAGGTACAGCACCTCTGACTGTAGACAGCGAAACTCAAGTTGACCATCTGAATGCGGATATGGTTAATGGTTATAGGATGAACCAAGGTGTGAAAACAACGGATTCACCGACGTTTGCAGGAGCTATCGTTACGGGAGCGTTAAAAGCACAAGGAAAATTTGTACTTCCTATAAGAACTTCTGACCCTGTTTCACCTGAAATTGGGGAAACATGGTTCAGAAGCGATTTGTAAAGGAGGGTGTAATTTAAATGGCAGTAATAAGATGTTATAGTAATGCAGATACTTATGTAGACTGTAGAAGTGGGTCTACAATAAACGTTAACTATGGTAGCAGCTGGCTAATAGACCATGATACGTATAAAAGATCATATATTAGATTTGATTTATCTCAAATTCCTGCTGGATCAGTTATTAATAACTCATATCTTGTACTAACTCCTTATACAACAATTACTGGCGGTCTAAATTGGCGAATGGACTTAGCGGCTAATATTAATGGCTGGAATGAATATACAATGACATGCGGCAACTCAGGAACAAGCTATACTGATTCATTTAATTGGAATGCAACAACAACGCAACCAGCAAATGTACCTTTTGCTATTAGTAGCCCATATATTACTCAATGGGTAGATTACTGGCTAAGGGGAGTTAGACCTAATAATGGTATAACAATGATGTGGGGCTTAGGATATTTAACGTTTTATACAAGAGAGTGTGTTGCTCAAGGTTATTCACAGGATTTTGTTCCATATTTAGTTGTAGATTTTACACCACCTAATGCTGCTCCAAATACACCTGTTATTACAACTCCAAACTGGCATCAGTTTAATACACCTAACCCAACATTTACATGGAATTTTAGCGATCCTGATGCTGGTGATTATCAAACTGCTTATTGGGTTGATTTATTTGGTTCTGATAATGCTACTTTACTTAGCAGCACAGGATGGATAGGTTCTGGTGTTGGTTCACACACGATAACAGGATTAGGGGATGGCGCTTACCATTTCCGTGTTTATGTAAGGGACAAAGCAGGTGTGCAATCTCCCTATGGAGTTATTGGGTTTATTGTAGACACAGTTGCGCCGACTGGTAACGCAAGAACATCACCGATTTATACAAATGTATCTACAATCCGTGTCTACGCTGATAACGTTTCAGATGGTAATGGAGTAGCCTATGTTGACGCTCATATGCTCAATATGGCGCAAAATGCTTGGGTGTATCAAGGCAAAGCATCTCAGAGTGGTAACACATGGTACTTCGATTTCCCTGTTGGTAATGAAGGGAATGGTGCACGATTAACCAGATTTCATGCTGTTGATCCTGCTGGAAATCAGTCGAGTGGATTTGACGCATGGGTTTACTATGATACTGTTGCACCAACCGCGTCAAGCGTTACCGGAACTCAAGTAGTAAGCGTTCCTATTAACGGATCTTATCGAGTATATGCTTATGGCGTATCGGATTCACTTTCTGGAGTAAATCGAGTGCAGTTTCCTACGTGGACTGACTACAATGGTCAAGACGACTTAACAGGTGATTGGCAGACAAATCCAGTTGTACGCGGTGTTAGCGCAGGTGGAGGTACGTGGTATTATGATGTTCCGTTGAGTCTTCATAATAATGAAGAAGGAACTTATAGAACGGACATTTATGCATTTGATAATGCAGGAAATAGTGCAATGATAGGAAATAATGCAACAATTGTTGATAGAACACCACCAACAATTGGAGCACCAAGTCCACAACAGTATACAAATGGTACAACGGCAACTGTTTATGTGGAAGGTGTATCTGATGCTTTATCTGGAATAAATCGAGTACAAGTTTATCAAGTACGTCCTGATGGTTCCTATTACGACATCGGCAATGCTTCCTCAGTTGGGGGAAATCGCTATTCTATTGATGTATCGGGTATGAACATCGAGGGTAATTGGGGATTTGATTTTAGAGCTTATGATAATGCAGGTAATGTAGCAAATAGCGGAGCTCCCAAAACTGCTAATGTTATGCATGATACAAGCAAGCCAGTCATCGGCAGTGGCGATGGTGAGAGGTATTCCAATCAAAACTCTGGGACAATTAGGCACACAATAAGTAACGTATCCGATGCTACTTCAGGGGTTGTAAATGTTACTTTCCAATTCCGTAAAAGCACAGATAATGGAGCCACTTGGAATGCTTGGGGAAGTGTTTATAACGGGACACAAAATGGTACCAGCTGGTACTATGATGTGCCAATAAGCGGGGATGGTTACTACGAAATAGCTGTTATGGCTTATGACAGAGCCAATAACGCAAGTGGCTATCTTTATATGCATACAACGGTGGACTCCGTTTTAGCCAACGATCCTAACCCAAAAGTTATCTACCAGCAGACAACGGCAACCTTCACTTGGGATGCGTTTTCTGATCCTAATCCTTCTTCAGGCAGAAAAAGTACCGACTTTTATCTGTATGAATGGGACGGTACATCTATGGGGGCCGTTTTCCATATGGGCAATGATTTAGGAAATGTGACTACGTACACGCAAACGGGATTAAAAGCAGGACAGAGATACCGTTACACGGTGACATACCATGATAAAGCGGGGAATGAGAGCTCCTACACGTATAAAGAGTTTATTACAAAAAAGCAGATTGGGACAAGAAAGATTCATAAAGCAGATGCGGATATCATGCTTCCGATTTACGCTCTTGATTCGGGTGTATTGGGATCGAAATCATATCGTATAGCTTGTGGCAGTGGTGTAGTGGGATGTTATGAGCTTGTTGATCCCTCAGATCCAAATGCATCATCAGAACGCATAAATACACCTCAAGGTGTTAAAGCGTTATCCAAATAAAAGATTAATTCTGGCCCTGCACCCAAGCGGGGCTATTTTTTTCACAAGAAAGTTGGTGGAGGAGGAGGAGAATAAATGGAAGAAGCTCAGAAGATTCAGGATCAGCTAACCAATGTGAGAATTGACTTGCGGGAGCTTTCTACGAAAATGGATACCCTCAAGGATATGTCCAAAAAGCTGGAAGAAGTCGAGACGATTGCCAAGAAAGCGATGGAATCGACCAAGTCGGCGCATCGGCGGCTGGATAAGATTGATAAGCTGACCAGCTGGCTGGCGACTACCGTTATTGGAGCGATCATCCTGGCTATTATCGGTTTTATTATTAAGGGAGGCCTCAATACGACCCCGTGATAGCTGTATATCATAGAGTCGGGAGGAAAGGAGCGACAGGATGGAAAATCAATTTTTTACATGGGAGGCTTTGTCTGCTATGGGTGGGGCTTCTTTGTTGACTTTTTTTATTGTGCAGTATACGAAAAACCAGGTGGATCGTTGGCTAAGGATGCCTACCGATATATACGCAGTGATGGTTGCTTACGCGATATTGCTCGCTTCACAGCTCGCTATTGGCGCGAACGGCAGCGATTGGCGGCTGTATATCCTTAATTTTGCTAACTCTTTTCTGGTGGCAGCGGCGGCTGGGCATTTGCACAATAAATCCATTCACCCACCAGAGCTTAACGAATCCAAGGAGAAGGGGGAGCGCAGCGTATGAACCCACAAGATTTTATTGACAAGCTGGCACCTTGGGCCGTTGAGGAAATGAAGCGTACGGGGATTTTGGCCAGCATTACGATAGCCCAAGGTGCACTGGAAAGTGGTTGGGGCGCAGCGGCACCCGGTAACAATCTGTTTGGCATTAAAGGTTCCGGGCAGCTGCAGGAAACACAGGAGTTGATTAACGGCCATTGGCTGAATGTGACGGATGGTTTCCGTGTGTATGACGATTGGATCGGCAGCGTATGGGATCATTCGCAGTTTTTAATCGAAAATGGACGTTATGCGAGAGCTGGTTTTTTTGACCGATGTGCCGATAAAGATTACGAGGGTGCTGCCCAAGCACTGCAAACGGCTGGTTACGCAACAGACCCGAGCTATGCCGCAAAGCTGATTGCGATTATTAACAAATGGGGCCTGAATAACTGGGATTTCTCATGTGATACGGAAAGCGAGGTTGAACCCTATATGCTAGCTCCGAATGATGCCAATAAAATCATCGCTTTTCTGAAAGCAGCCTATGAGGCTGTGGATGATCCTGGGTCCCGGCAGGAATGCCACCGTTTGGCCAACGAGCTTCGCAAGGCGTCAGGGCAACCCGAGGAATAGGCCCATTCAGAATAGGGTTACACAGGAAAAGGTGCGCAACAAGCAGGTGCACTGTGTAAGGAACCAAGCATACAAAGGGCTAATCTCATTGATTGGGATAGGGCCCTTTTTTGTTGTGAAGAGGGTATGTTGCCCGTATACTAATAGTAAGGTTTCATAGCCATGGAGTTCATTCATAGTCCCATAGTCCGAACGAAAAGAGGAGCAGGATGAATAAACAATTGTTGAACATGAATGGAATTGTTACTGTACTCAACACGCCCTTTACCGAGGAGGACACCATCGATGTGTTGTCACTTCGAACCAATGTAAATGTGGCCTTGGATTCCGGAGTCGCCGGGTTCCTTATTCCCGCTATGGCTAGTGAGGTAGGCAAGCTAAGCGACCTTGAAAGAAAACTGCTGGTTGAAACGGTAGTTAAAGAAGTGAAAGGAAAAGTACACGTCATTGGAGGTGCTTCGGCACAGACGAGTGAGCAGCGAATTGGTTATGCCAGGCAATTAATTCAACTGGGCTGTGAGGGCGTGCTGGTAAGCATTCCTTATGACAACGATCAGCAATATGAACAGAGTGTCAGGGAAATTGCCGATTTACAACCGAATTTTTTGATGCTCCAGGATTGGGACTTTCAAGGCTATGGTCTGCCCGTACCTTTAATTATTAAGTTGTTTAAAGAAATTGACGTTTTTCGAAGCTTGAAAATAGAAGTTGTTCCAGCCGGAGTTAAATATTCGCAGGTGATCGAGGCGACAGGCGGGCAATTGCATGTAGCAGGAGGCTGGGCTGTCAGCCAGCTCATCGAAGGTCTGGATCGAGGTGTACACGCTTTCATGCCTACGGGAATGCACGAAATTTACGTGAAGATCTATTCCTTATACCATCAGGGTGAGAGAGAGGCGGCCAAGGACTTATTTAATCGGCTGCTGCCGGTATTATCCTTTGCTAATCAGCACCTCGATATTTCGATTCATTTTTTTAAGCATCTGCTATTTGAACAACGTATATATAAGACAAGGCGGGTTCGCCAGCCGATATTGCCATTTGATGCTTACCACGAAGCCATATCCCAAGAGCTGACCGATTATGTAATCAAGCTTACCAAGGAGTCAACTAATTAACCGTCGGTTTATAAAATGGTCCTCCGACAATTCGCATACATAGCGTAACAGATCCATGAACCTGGCGGAGAACCTTCCCCAGGTTTTCTTTAATTTCTTTTTATTGTAATTAGAGCTGGAGACAGCCTATAATAAGTGTATGAAATCGATTACATTAGAGAGAAAAGGGGGGATGTCTATGTACCGAGTCAAGCTGCCCAATACCCAAAATAAGCTTTTTCTAAAGATTCTGCTATATTTCCTTTCCCTATTAATTCCAATCGTAATTATCGGATTGATCGTATTTTTTAATGTGGATCAACTGATTAAAAAGGAAGTTTCAGAGAAGCTTGTTGTCAATCTGAAGTCATCTTCCAAAACGATTGATGTTTACTTAGGCATGGCCCAATCGACCAACAATAATTTACTTATCAGCGATGTCGTGAGTCAAACGATCAAACCGTATTCGGTTCTTACCGATCAGGAAAAAGCGAGCTTACCTTTTATTGTGCGAGCGATAGCGGCGAACCAGAATATGGTGAGTTCTTTCATAGATAACATATTTTTGTATATAGACGATGAAAAGGTGTATACCAGTGAAGGTGCGATCAATTTCGAGACATTTTTTGATAAATCGTATCATCTGGACGCTTACAATAAAGAGTTCTGGAGACAAAGAATTCAGCAGAGCGGTTTTTTTGAGCTGCTGCCGCCAAGTATGGTTTCCCGTTATGCGGAAAGCTCGAATAAGATGGTCATTCCAAGCGTAACGACGCAATATCTCAATGGTAAGCTGGCTGCTATGGTCACGATGATATCGGTACAGTCGATTATGACAACCTTGACTAACAACTCACTGTTCCCCTCGACGGCCTATGTCATTATAGATAAAAATAATCATACACTATTAAACGGCGGCGCGTGGAATGAAGGCACGATTCAGCAAATCAGGAGCCTCTTTGAGCAGGGACCCGTCCAGACGGTATATGCCAAGGTCGACCAAACCCAGTCGATGATTGTGCGGATTTCATCAGACACGTACGGATGGGACTATTATTCCATCACGCCAACGCATTCCTTTAACAATGAATCATCGAGTATTCTCAGCCTGATTTGGTGGATCTGTATCAGCTTGGTGGTGATTGGGATCTTATTTTCATTCCGCTTTAGCGTCAACATCTATAATCCGATCAAAAATATAAGAGATATTTTGCTGCAAAGTGAAAAAGGTAGCCAAATCGGCAGCGGACGAGATGAATTTCAGGTGATAGGAAGTCGTATTCACCAGCTGGTGCAGCAAAACTATGATACAAACCAGAAGCTGAGCATGTATTCGAACGAGCTGCTGGATCAATTTTTCTCCAGTCTGATCAAGGGCAACCCTTGGACGCAAAAAAAACCGATGAAGCAAATGATCGAGGAGATCGGGTTTCAGAGCGGGACCTACTTATGCTGCTGCTTCCTCTTTCAATACAAGGAGCGATTTTATCACGATATCGTAGAAGCAGACCGGCTTATGATTATCGAGAAGATGAAAAAGGTTCTACAGGGTATTATGCAGCAGTATGTGAATAGCTACTTGATGGAGCACGATCAGAATTTGTACGTCTGTGTCGTTAACCTCAAGCAGGATAGTGAACGAGCTTCACTCAACCGGGCTTTGGAGACGATTAAGCAAACCTTTGAATACGATATGATCTACTGCGAGCTTATTATTGGTCTCGGTAAGCCATACAGTAAGGTTAATGACGTTAAAAAATCGTATAGTGATGCCGTTACGGCCATGCAAAGCTCAAGAAATTCGGAAATGTCGATTATGGATGCCACCGATTTGGCGATTGAGCAAAACTACTATTATTCATTTTTGGATGAAAATAAAGTGGTGAACGCTCTGAAATCAGGCGATCTGGAGCTGCTTATTACCGAAGTGGAGGGGCTCATCCGCATCAATCAGGAACGAGGTGTCTCCTACACCTATCTGGGTGCTTTGTTGGTTGAGCTATTCAATACAGGCAATCGTTATTTAACGGAAAGACAGGTGAGCACGTATTCGCTGCTGACAGAGGAGGATTATACGGCGCTGACCGACAAAAATATGTCACCCTACGAGCTGGCAGATCGAACACGGCGATTGTTCATTTTTTATGAGCAAATTATTACCGAAACGGTCGTGAAGCCGGAGCGCAAAGCGGTAACCGTCATCTCGTTGATCACGAGCCATATCGAAAACAATTACGCCAAAGATTTATATCTGGAAAGTATTGCTGATGAAATAGGTCTCTCGTCCAAATATATTTCCCGCATTTTCAAAGAAATCACAGGTACAAGTATTACGGATTATATCAGCTTGATTCGGATGTCCAAAGCGAAAGAAATGTTACTGAATACAGATCTGAAAATCGGCGATATCGCCCAGCAGATTGGAATCGAGAGCCGCACCACCTTTTTGCGCATTTTCAAAAAACACGAAGGTATATCCCCCATGGATTACCGGAATGCCCATTATCGCAAGGATGCCTGAACAGAGGCCATGCTCCAGGCTTAAAGCGACTTTTTAGTTCATAGGGGAAAAATGAATCATCGAACCTGAGGAGGAATAACGGCTTACGTTATTCCCTTTTGGTTATATTCAAAGGCAGTCTGCAGCCCTTATGCTGAAAGTGTCAACAAGCGAGTACAGGATGTTCAGGCCTACGAAGTTATTTTTTGCGAAAAAACTAAGGAGGAAGACACATGCAAAAGGGAAAAAAGGGATATGTAGGGGCGGGCTGTGCGGTTGCTTTATTAGGAGGTCTGCTAGCAGGCTGCGGGGATACAGCGAAACCAGCCGAGGTGGCCAAACCAGCGGAAACGGCAAAGCCAGCAGAAGCGGCCAAACCGGCGGATAGCGGCAAGCCTCTCGTTTTATCATGGATGAGATATGAGCATCCGTCTCAGGCATTGGTATCCGATTCACAGGCTGTTCAGGAAATTTTGAAAAAGAAAAATGTAAAGCTGGAATTACAGAGTACACCTCAAAGCAATTATGATGATAAAAAGAAAACCTTGATCGCCACGAACAGTATTCCGGACGTTATTATGGTGAAGCAGGATGATCTGTCCAACTTTGCAGATTCAGGTATTTTTCTGGATTTGACACCTTATCTGGAGAAGATGCCGAATTTCAAAAAAATTCTCCAAGAGCACCCGGAAATTAACAAAAACAAATTTGACGGCAAGCTGTTTGGCTTTCCTTTGGTGCAAAAATGGGCGGTTCAGGCAGGTCAGGTACCGATGATCCGTGTTGATTTATTGACCAAGCTGAATTTGAAGGCGCCTACAACCTACGAGGAGCTTTATACGGTGTTAAAGAAATTTAAAGAAGCCTATCCGGACACGTTCCCTTTCACAAGCCGCGCCGCGAATGGTCTGACCGGAACAGAAAATCTGCTCAATCCGATTGCTTTTGGATTTGGCAGCGGTTACACGAATATTAATGGCACAAAGGTATACTATGATCCGAAGCTGAAGCAATACAAATTTGGCCCGGCGATGCCTGAATTTAAAGATGCGGTGACGTATCTTCATAAGCTGTATAAGGAAAAGCTGCTGGACCCTGACTATGCAACAGCCACATCGCAAATTTGGCAGGAGAAGCTAAGCTCAGGCAAGTCCTTGTTCTTCCAGGACAATAATGGATTTGCAACAAATTTCAACCTCGCTCTGCAAAAGAAGGAGCCTGAAGCCAAGTTTGACCTGCTGCCTACGATGGAGAGCGACAAGGGAGTTAAACGGAATGCCGTGTACCAATTAGACCATCTGGGTGAATCCTATGCGATCAGTGCCAAAATCAAAAATCCGGATCAAGTGATCCAATTTATCGATTGGATGTACAGCGATGAAGGCATGAAGCTGACGAGCTGGGGCGTAGAGAACACCGACTACACCTTCGCGAATAACGTGTACAAAATTTCCGATGCTACGCTGAATAAATTTAAAGATAAGCCGGATCCTTACCGTGCTATGGCATCTGCGCTTGGCCTAGGTTATTTGGGCATGGGTTTGTATGCGGATGACAATCCGAGTATTGCGTCACAGCCTAAGGAATTCATTGAATGGGGAGATAAGAACCTGAAGGATTTAACCGATGGTCTTGCCTTCAGACAGTCGTTCGATCCTCCGTTTAACAAGGATGAGCGGGAGAAATTAAAACAATTGAGAACACAATTGGATGCCTTTATGACCCAAAATATGGATAAATATATTATGACCGATGGGGCTTTGAACGATTGGGATAACTTTATCAAGCAATGTAAGGATAAAGGGGCCAGCGATATCGAAAAAATTTATAATGATGCTCTAGCCAGAGTGAAATAAGGAGCTGATCTAGAGGGAGCCAAGTCTCAGGTTACGGGCCTTGGTTCCTTCTACTTTCTAAATAAAGGAGTGGATTGTTATATCAACTGTGATCGATCACCAGAAGCTGCCGCCCCAGCGCGTCGCCGTCCGCAAAAATAGATGGACAGGAATCCTCAAGAAGCTGAATAAAAGCAAGTTTCTTTATACGATGTTTGCGCTCCCGTTCGTCTATTTTCTGATTTTTCATTATGCGCCGATGGTTGGCAATTTAATGGCTTTTCAGGAATACTCGATTATGAAGGGCTTCTTCGCCAGTCCGTGGGCGGGAACGAAATATTTTCAGCAGTTTTTGACAGATCCTTATTTTTGGAAGGTTGTCCGCAACACGTTAATGATCAATGTCTACTCGTTGATTTTTTATTTCCCGGCACCCATCATATTTGCGATCTTGATGAACGAGCTCCGAGTTCAGCTATTTAAAAGAGTGATTCAAACTGTCACGTATGTGCCGCACTTTTTATCTACGGTAGTCGTAGCGGGCATGCTGGTTAATTTCTTGTCAACAACCGGATTGATCAATCAGATTACTCATATGTTCGGTATGGAGGCCAAGACCTTCATGTCGCTGCCGGAATGGTTCCGGACGATTTTTATCAGCTCGGAAATATGGCAGGGCATGGGCTGGAATTCGATTATTTATTTGGCTGCTCTGGCTTCCATTGATCCGCTGCTCTATGAAGCGGCAACGATTGATGGTGCTAATCGGTGGCATAAAATTCGGCATATCACGCTTCCGGGCATTTCTACTGTGGCCACGATTTTATTCTTGCTAACGATCGGTCACATGTTATCCGTAGGCTTTGAGAAAATTATTTTGTTATATAGCGGTCCTACTTATGAAACAGCCGATGTGATCCAATCCTTCGTATACCGAAGAGGACTCATAGACGCAGACTTTAGCTTTGCAGCGGCAGTTGGTATTTTTCAATCGGTGCTATCGTTGGTGCTTATTGTGTCGGCTAACAGCATTTCGAAAAAAGTGAATGGAACCCGTTTATTTTAACCCATTTGAGCCCGTTCGGGTATTTAGATCAGGAGGTGCAGCCGATGAGCTTGAAGAAGTATAGTCTTTTTGATGTAGTGAATGTGATGATCATGCTACTGGTCATTGCTGTCACGGTGTATCCTTTGTATTATATGGGAATTGTTTCCATAAGCTCAGGGTTATCTGTGCAAAGAGGGGACGTCTTCCTCTACCCGATTGAGCTTACGTTGAAGGCTTACAGCGTCGTGTTGGACGATCCTTCCATACTGCGTGCATATGGCAACACCTTGTTGTACACGTGCCTGGGTGTGTGTGTGAATTTGATCATGACGACACTTTGTGCCTATCCCTTGTCGAGAAACCATTTGTATGGCAAAGCGCTGCTGTCCTTCTTCGTCGTGTTCACGATGTTTTTTGATGGTGGGTTGATTCCAAGATATATGGTTGTCCATTCGCTTGGGATGGTTAATTCGATCTGGGCTATCTTGATTCCTACAGCGATCAATGTGTTTAACATGATTCTGATGAGAACCTTTTTTGCGGAAATTCCCGATGCGCTCCATGAATCGGCTACTGTAGATGGGGCCAGTGAATGGCGGATCTTGCTGCAGGTTGTGCTGCCGCTGTCGATGCCGGTGATGGCCACAATGTTCATTTTTTATGCGGTGGCGCACTGGAACAGCTTTTTCCCCGCTTTAATTTACTTGAATGAGAAGCAGCTGTACCCGCTGCAAATTATTGTGCGAAACATCGTTATTCAAGGCGACATGTCCTCGCAAACGACGGAGATGGGAGCAGGAGAAAATAGCTCCGTTATGGCCCAAAATGTGAAGTATGCGGTCGTGTTCATTGCGATTTTGCCAATTCTGGTTGTGTACCCCTTTGTGCAAAAATATTTTATTCAGGGGGCTATGCTGGGAGCAGTTAAAGGATAAACTCATTAGACAATGCAGCTAACGCGTGCCGATACGCAATCGGCGCGTTATTTGCGTTTAACGGGAGACAGCGCCTCGTGACATGCATGGATGACTTACTTCTGTATTTTGGTATCGAATTTTCATGCAACTTGTCGCAATCTGTTGGTAAATTTGCACTATTTCACCATAGAAAAGAGGAAAGAAGCAACTTGCTAGCGAATATACTAGTGTAAGGCACTAATGAACGATAATTAGGAAGGCAAGAGGGGTGGTGTATAAAATGGAATTATGGTCGATCTGGCTCATCATTGGCGGGGTACTGCTGGTTGTGGAGATGCTGACATTCACATTTTACTTGCTTTGGCTTGGACTCGGCGCGGTTGTGGCTGCTGCTGTGGCTTGGATAGCTCCTGATGCATTTGTGCTGCAAATATTGGCAGGTTGTCTGACAGCACTTATTCTTACCTTTTTTACGAAACCGCTCACACGCCGCTTTCGTGCATCGAGAGGATTTAAGGACGTTATTGACGAGATGATTGGCAAGCAGGGAATTGTGCTGGAGACGATCGAACCAGGCAAGCATGGGATTGTGAAGGTAGGCAATGAAACCTGGAGTGCTTCTTCAAATGAACAGCTGTTAAAGGATGAAATTGTCATTGTTGTCGAGCGTGGTAATACAATAATAGAGGTTCAAAAATGGGGAGGTATTTCTTAATGGGTGCTACTGTTGCTATCATTATCTTGATTCTTGTCATTGTATTTGTTGCATTAACGGTAAAAATCGTACCGCAGCAGCGTGTTGCCGTTGTAGAGAGACTTGGGAAATATAACCGACTGTTGACGCCAGGACTGAATATTTTGATCCCGATTGTCGATCAGGTACGTGTGCATCACGATTTACGTGTACAGCAGGCGAATGTTCCACCGCAAACGGTGATTACGAAGGATAATGTTCAGGTGAAGATCGATACGATCATCTTTTATCAGGTGGTTGGTCCTGAGCAGGCTACGTATGGAATTTCGGATTATGTGTATGGGGTTCGTAATATTAGCACAGCGACCATGAGACAGATTATCGGTAAGCTGGAGCTGGATGAAACCTTATCCGGACGTGAGAAAATATCCAGCGAAATTCGGATCGCGCTTGATGAAGCAACGGAAAAATGGGGCGTGCGTATCGAGCGTGTCGAAGTTATCGATATTCAACCGCCGCTTGATATTCAAGAGTCGATGGACAAACAGATGAAGGCAGAACGTAGTAAACGTGCGATTGTTCTGGAAGCGGAAGCTGCCAAGCAGGATATGATTCTACGGGCAGAAGGTGACAAGCAGGGGAAAATCCTCAAGGCTGAAGGGGATAAGGAAGCTAGAATTCGTCAAGCCGAGGGTTTGCGCCAAGCTCAGGAGCTTGAGGCATTAGGGCAGGCAAAGGCGATCCAGGCGATTGCCGAAGCGGAGAAAAATCGGATTGAGCTGCTGCGTTCAGCAGGACTTGACGAGAACGTGCTTGCGTACCGTTCTTTAGAGACGTTGAGCGAGATCTCCAAGGGACCTGCCAACAAAATATTCATTCCTACCAAAGCTATTGAAACGCTCGGAAGTATTGGGGCGATTGGGGAAATTTTTAGAGCCAAAGAGTAACTGGATTCACAGCACAAGATGAAGCATAATTAGGTAGAATGAAGCAAAAGAGGGCTGTATCTTAATGAGATGCGGCCCTTTTTGTTGAAATCTTTGCATTTTAAGCTATCACGTTGAATCGTATTCAAAATTTCGCTGGAGGTAGTTTATATGGCAAATCCTAAACGTGCGGTGAATAAAGAGCGGAGCGGCCAAATGATCCCGGAGAAGCGTCAGCGCTCGCCTTTGTTTCCGTATTTTTACCGCAAAATAACTTATAAAATGAATAAAAATACGGAAACAACAGCGATCGTAGGGATATTTGGCCGTGCAGTGGGACTTATTCGCCGCACTTCGAAGGATTTAAAGCTGAGTGCAAGTGAGGTGTGCTGTCTATGAGAGTCGGTTCTGCACGAGCTGCTGCGACTGATTGGGTCCTGCAGCATGCCAGTCGGGAGGAAGGATTCCGAGGTGCGTATTTCAGTGGTTCGACGATCGGATTGTCAGATGATTCAGAGCTGCCGGCGGCCTCCGATATAGACGTGGTGATCGTCAGCGCACAGGATGAGCCTCCACTTAAGCTGGGGAAGTTCATCTACCGCGGTACGTTATTAGAGGCTACATATTTGTCCTGGAAGCAATTCGCTTCGGTTGAGGAGGTTCTGACGTCCTATCATCTGGCAGGCAGCTTTCGGATGGATACGATCATAGCCGATCCTACAGGACATTTGCGCAGCTTGCAAACAGAGGTTTCCCGCCATTTTGCTGAACGGATATGGGTGCGACGTCGATGCGAGAACGTTCGGCAAAAGATCGAGCATGGACTGCGGACCATCGACATCACGGCTCCGCTGCATGACCAGGTGACGTCCTGGTTATTTCCGACAGGCGTGACGACACATGTCCTGCTGGTGGCTGCCCTTCGTAATCCCACTGTGCGGCTGCGCTATCTTGCCGCGCGCAAAGTACTTATTGATTACGGTCATGATGATCTTTACCTGGAGCTGCTGCATTTGCTTGGCTGCGCTCACCTGACACCTGAACGTGTTGAGCATCATCTCACTGAGCTAGAACAAACCTTCGACGCCGCTGCGGCCGTGGCCCAAACACCGTTCTTCTTCAGCACCGACATCACCGCCACGACGCGATCAGTCGCAATTGACGGAAGCCGTGAGCTGATACAGGCCGGTAATCATCGCGAAGCGGTCTTCTGGATCGTCGCGACCTTTGCCCGCTGCCACAAGATTCTGGCTGCAGACGCCCCGCCGGAACTGTTGGATGCACACCGTCCAGCGTTTAATGCGATCATCAGCGACCTCGGCATCACTTCTACGGATGCGCTTCTCCGCCGTGCCAAGGATGTGATCGAGTTCTTACCTCGACTTTGGGACACCACAGAGGCAATTCTGTTAGCGAACCCGGACATCGTGGCAGAACAATAATTACTCAAGTCTTTTTCCCATAATAACCAAATCTCTTTCCATGCCATCCAAATTAGCAATCCGCGGCATATACCCCCATTGTTCAAACTGGAACTTGCGGAGAAGCGCCAGACTCGCCTCGTTATGTGCGAATACAAAACCGACTAAAGTATGTAGATGGAGTCTTGGGGCCTCCTCAATCGCTTTTGCGATTAACAGGCCACCGAGCCCCTTCGACCTGTAAGACTCCGCGATGTAGACACTGATTTCCGCCGTTGCGTTATAGGCAGGCCTGCCATAAAAAGACTGATAGCTCAGCCACGCGACAATTTGATCCTCATGCTTCACCACCCATAATGGTCTGAAATCGGGAGAATGCTCCTCAAACCATGGAAGTCTGCTTTCCACAGTCACTGGCTCCAAATCTGCGGTTACCTGTCTTCCGGCTATGGTTGAGTTATATATGTCGATAATGGTATTCAAATCCTCAAGCTTTGCGTCCACGATCTGGTATTCATTGTGCATGTGTAGACCTCCAATTGTCCAAACCGATAATGATCATTCGAGGGCTTCCTGCCGTTCAATTGCACAATCAGCTGTAAGGCGCTGACAAAACTGTTCCAGGTAATATTGGTCCGTTTCCGTGAACCGGGCTTCTACAGGACTGTCGATGTCAAGCACACCTATAAGCGTGTTATGGCGGAACAAGGGAATGACGAGCTCTGACCTTGAAGCTGCATCACACGCAATATGGCCCGGAAACAGATGGACATCGTCCACACGCTGGGTGCGTTGGTGTGCAACAGCGGTTCCGCAGACTCCCTTGCCGTAGGCAATGCGGGTGCAGGCAGGCAAGCCCTGGAACGGTCCGAGAACCAGTGTGTTAGCGTCATTCAGCAAATAGAAGCCGACCCAGTTGATGGTTTCCAGAAATTGACCGAGAAGAGCGGAGGCGTTAGCGAGATTGGCTATAAGGTCCGGCTCGTCTTCAATTAAAGCATCCAATTGGCGCAGCAGCAGGGTGTACCGTTCCTCCGGACTCCCTTCGTAATGCTTGGGTTGAAACATGAAATCAACCTCCTAAAAGATTTGTTATTGTTATGTTACGAACTTCCGTACTTCTTTTTCCAATTTGCCATCCATTCTATAAAAGTTATACCGGTGACTTCCTCCAGAGTTTTGCCGTCTATCGAGTAAGGCGCACCTGCCCGCATCATGGCTCCATGATCATCAGGAAATGAAGTGCCACCGATCACCTTACCTTCACAGAGCATGATCGAAACCTTTGTGTTCGAGTGGTATATCTTTTCCAATGGATGGTTGGCGACTGTAAATCCGTATACGGTTATCGTTTTTCCGAAATATGGATCAGGATCAAGCTTTTGAACCCCCCAGGCCTGTTGATAGGGCGTCGATTCCATGGGCCCGGATAGTTTAGCTTTTTCTAACGTATAAGTATCGATTACACCGTTACTTTTCATAATGGCATAACCTTGTGCCTTGACGTAGGCTGCGGCTGTTGTTTCATCAACGGTCATCTCTTTGTTACATCCATTTAGTATTAGCGTCAATAGACCAACGAGCAGTAACATCCTATACAATCTCCACATGCTCTCTTATCACCCCAGGCTCGCGATTTCTGACTCTGCACAGGTTGTGATTATTTCTCGCCGTCCTCATCCTTGCGTCCATCCTGGTTTGTATCACTGCTGCGGCTAATGGATTTCTTGAGCTCCGGCCCTTCCAGCTTTGTGGCGGCTTCCTTGGATGGAGCAGCTTCGTTGAAGGCATACAAGGTTTGAATCGATTGCAAATCCTTATTCGAAACCGTCGTGGCGATGATTTCACGTTCACCGAGATACCGCCGGATTTTGCCTACTAGGTGGTCGAGCAAATCGTCCGCTTTATGCATGCTGGTCACAAATCGCGGCCCTGCCAGATTGCCCGAACCGGAGCTTGCCTGTGTGCTTGTGACCAATCGGGTGACCAACAGCCAGGGACTGAAGGAGGTGCGGACGACTGTGTTCTCGCTTCGCGTTGAATCGGTGATCGCCATGCCTACGGACAGCTTGGATTCGGTATAGGTGCCTTCACCCTGGAAATGAATCAGGTAGCTTGTAAAATGCATTTCCGCCCAGTAGAGGTGGGCAAGAGTCTGAGCCGCGCTGCCGAATATCCACAGTAAAAGCGGAAAATAGATCCCGTCAAACAAGCGGCTCCAAACCAGGCCATCGATATACTGACGATTGAGAAAAAATAACAATACCGCAGACAGCACAACCAGCGCATGTCCAGCTATCGCTATGTAGAGCCGCAGCTGTTGAAACAATGGGGGATAAGCAATCTCCTCATATACAGGCTGAGTTTCCTGAATAGTGTCGCCGACGAAGCTGCCTTTATCCATACTGCCTTCCATATTCAGGTTCGGGCTGAGCTCACGGTAAACCCGATTCGGAAATTCCTTATACCGCAGATTGGCAAGCTCCATATCTAGCGATCTGAAAAAATCCTTGGGGTGTACATTTTCCTGCCAATGCTCGCGGAACTCCGATATTTCGGTCATTGGCTCATACAGCTCGGAGCGGAATTTGGCCAAGACGATGCTCGCGGCTGCAAGGAGCGGCATGATCAGATAAAGCGCAACCAGATGCAAAACTGGATGAAAAGGCGCATCCGGAAATTCAATGCCTTGTCGAAGGGCCAGCTCTCCTGCGGCGGGAACGAGAATACTAAGGACAATCACCCATATGATACTGCCCTTACTTCCTAATAAACGGAAGCTGTTCGTATGCTTGGCCGAGAGCTTGTTGAACAGCCACAGCAGCAACAAACAAACGGACAGCCCAATTCCCAGCCAGCTGCTGAAGGATGATTGGGACAATTGGGTAAGACCCAGTGAGCCCGACAGCAGCGCCAGCCAGTAAAAAAGTAAGGCGATCAAGGAATAACCCGTATTTTGAATAAGGACATGCATGAAATTGCGCATGGAATAAGGCAAAAAGATCATTTTCGGAAATATACTGTAGATCATTCGATCCAGCATTGTGGTAGGCTCCCGAAACGTAATATTTTTCCTTCCGGTTAGCATTTGATCCAGCTCTTCAGGCTGGTAAACCAGATTAGCTTCAAAGACATGCTTTTCACTTCGTGCCACATTGCGGCTAATGCTGGACGGAATACCCCGGCCGACATAGAAGCGGAAAATCTGCATCAAACCCTTGGTTGCATAAGCGACGCCGCCAGCAAGCAAAATCAGGCAAATAACCAGATTCATCCATCCTGCAGCCTGACCGCTTTCTACCATTTGATTGCGCAAAGCAAAAAGCGACAGTACGCCTAACAGGAGGATTATCGTACCGCTTGCGAGATAAAGAAGGCCCTCCCGTTTAAACGGATTTTTAATTTGCGGATCGTTAGAGCCATATTGAAATGTCATAGGTTTTCCTCGCTTTTCCACATTGTACCTGATTGGGAATCACTCACAATATACCGTTTATACCCTTGCGTTGTCTACCCGAATCAGCATTTTTGCTCAAGCAAATATATAAGCAGCACTTCGCAGCGAAGCTGGATTATGAGTACTACATGCCTCCAGAACAATTTGCCTGCTTCATTCAATTCCGAACATTTTTAAGTATACCTTCAGCAAAAATTCAGCAAGCATTCAATTTAAAAATCGATACCTATAATGTGGGTTTTCTAAAAAAACTAATTCACACGGTCAGCCCACATTTGACAGCAGGTTGATGCTTTACAGTAAACTTCATTTTTGCATAGAGAGGGGGAAATCGGATGAGTATATCATCAGTATCGCAAAGCAGCACCTATTCATATTCAACAAGTACGAGTGACAGCACTAACCTTGAGAAGCAAATTACAAAGCTGGAGCAACAAATAAAAGACGAAAACGCAAGCAAGGACGATACGAAAACCAAGCAGGCAAAGGTACAGCAATATCAGCAGCAGATTCAACAAATAGAAGCTCAAATTGCCCAAAAGAAATCGAACTCGAGCAGTGGCAGCCAAGCCGAAACAAATACAAAGGATATTGCAAACAATAATAGTAATAATAAGAACATCAATAACAGCACGAATCCTGATAGCAGCATAGATATTCGTATTTAAGCTTAGCCGGTCTGTCCAATCATGATTAATATGGGCAAAAGGTTTCCTTGTTCGACCCATCAGGCCTTCCTCCTACTTTGGTAGGGGGATTTTTTTGCTTTGAAATCTGCTTTTTGTCTCATGGTAAGCACAACCACTTAACGCTGTATTCACGGCATGGTACAATAGTCTAAAGGACAGGTGAGACCGATGAGCGACAAAAAAGCGAAGATGAAAATATCAGAGCTAAAAAGCAAGCTGAATCAGCTGTCAAAGCAGGAAATGATGAAGCTTTTGGTGGAAAGCTATAAGAGAAGTGAAGAGGTTCAGGAGTATTTGGGCTCCAAGCTGAAGGAAGGTCCGGTCATTCTGACGATTTTCCCTAATGAGGATCATAAAGAAAGCACAAGCGTCGTACAACTGAACGTATGGAAAGAATGGATGGAAATTCCAGCTAATATCCGTGAGGCTATCGTCGAAAATGTCTGGTGCGGAAAGTGCGCCAAAGCTGTTCTCATTCGTGATTATACTATATATAGTGAACGATCCGGTCTGGTTCTTAAAGGGGCCTGCGCGGAATGCGGGGGACAGGTTGCGCGGGTTGTGGATTAACAAAAAAACGCCCTGGGATCTGGGCGTTTGAGCTTTACTCGATGTATGGATTGCTGCGGATGGGTAAAGCTCCTGAAGCTGACAAGGGACTGAGTGGATAAAAGGTCAGGCCCTGGCATTTGGTACAGGTATTGCTGTAGCAATCGGCCATTTCTTCCATCTTCTCGCTGCACGTATCACAACATTTGGCGGGTAACGATTCATAAAACTCGGTTGTACGCATTAACATGCGATTCACTCCCTTTGTTCATGATACTTCTACTATAACACGAAAGAAAGATTGAATGTAAGCGCTTCAAAAACTATTTTCCAATTTGTCGAATAAGCGGAACCAATGATATACTATCGCTGATGAATACACGCTGAAGTTGTCGAAAGCCCCTATATTCCTACAGCTGTGTTAGAGGAGAGCCTGATGAAACTGATCATTTTTATCATCCTGATGCTGATGTACCCGCTATTTTTGCGATTGATTCATATTTCCGATTTGCGAGTCATTCCTCTGGTTGCCCCTTACGCATTGGGCGTGTTATCGCTCGTTGTTATGATTTCGGGAATCATTGAATTTATCGCTAAAAAAATACGGGACAAGCAGTAGGCACAGGCTGCACCATTGACAAATCATTTATAAATGTCATAATGAATATATCGAATTGAATATAAGGAGAGGGCGTTATGACAGAAGAGAACGCTTCAAGCTATACAGCTGGAAAATATCGCACGCCGGACGGTGCGCCTGCAGATATCGTTATTTTCACAATAACGGCTGCGCATACCAATCGTACAACCAAGTCGCTGCCCAAGCGGGAGTTGAAGGTGCTGCTGATCAAGCGCAAGCTTTGGCCCTTCGAGGGGATGTGGGCGCTGCCTGGGGGCTTCTCGAATGACAAGGAATCGATGTATGAGACGGGAAGACGGGAGCTGGAAGAAGAGACGGGTATCAGGGATGTCCATATGGAGTATTTTAACGTGTATAGCAAGCCGGGGCGTGATCCGCGGGGGTGGATTATTTCACATGCTTTTTTTGCTCTCGTGCACGAGGATTTTCTGGCTCAGCGCAAAGCCGCCGATGATGCGGCAGATGTAGGGCTGTTTACAGTCAATGAGCTGGGGCGACCTGGACTTGAGCTTGCTTTTGACCATCAGCAGATTATTCAGGACGCTGTGGAACAGATTCGCAGCAAAATGCTGCTCACCTCGATTGCCAAAGAGTTTCTTCCCGACGAGTTCACGCTCAGCGAGCTGTATCAGGTGATTCAAACGGTTGTACCTGATTTTGAGGAGGCCAATTTTATTCGTAAAATGAAATCGACCCAGAGCCGCAGCGGCGTATTGGAGCCTGTGCTGGATACTAAGGGAGAACCTAAGAAGTCCAATGAGTTTTCACAGCGAGCCGCACAGCTGTATCGATTCACAGGAAGCATGCCAAGGCTTTCCTTATACAGCTAGTTCATGGATGTGAGCTGTTTCCGTGTCCAACCAAAGCCCTCCGAATTCCGTATGCCGCAAACAGCCCCTACTTCTCATCGAAGCAGAGGCTGTTTGTATCAGGGTATGAAAAGAATTACGCCGTAACGTGCTTGCGTTCTGCGATATAGCAAGCTATTCCCAATATTAGAGCCAGCCCTACGAGCACGGCACCAACCCAAGGGAGGGATGTTATAGCCAGATGAGTAATAACCCATCCTCCAATGAAAGCACCAGCTGCATTTCCCAGATTACCAGCTGAATGACTGGAGGTAGAGGCAAGCGCTGGCGCCGCCTGTGCAAGACTCATAACCCGTACTTGCAGCCCTGGAAACACAGCGAAGGAAGCAGCTCCCCACAGAAAGATGGTCAATACAGCAGCTGTTGGACTATAGATGGTAAAGGTGAAGAGGGTAAGGAGGACACATATCGTAAAGTAAAGTCCTAAGACGGAGGGCATCAGTTTCCAATCTGCAAGTTTTCCTCCGACGATGTTGCCAAGGGTCACTCCACAGCCGAATAGGATTAATATCCAAGTTACACTATGCTCGGCAAAACCGGTGACTTGCGTAAGCAGTGGCGTAATATAAGTAAATACGCTGAATAAGCCGGCGTTGCCCAGTGCTCCGATCAGCAGGTATAGAAGCAGCTTAGGCCTGATAAGTGATCTAATTTGCAGGAAGACACTAGCTGGTTTGTCTTGCCGGATTTGTGGTATGAAGATAAGGATACCAATCAAGGCTATGACTCCCATGATAGCAATTGCACCAAATGAAGATCGCCACCCCATATGTTGACCGATAAATGTCCCCAGCGGAACACCAATAATATTTGCAATGGTTAGACCAGCCATCATAATGGATACGGCCCCGGCACGTTTGTCAGGACGTACAAGATTGGAGGCGATAACAGCTCCAACACCAAAGAATGTCCCATGCGTCAATGCGGTTATTATGCGGGCTCCCATCATAATAGCATAGCTGGGAGCGAAAACTGAGATTCCGTTGCCGAGAATAAATAAAACCATAAGCAGGCATAATAGTTTCTTTTGCGGGATTCGGTGGGTGAGTACGGTCAATATAGGGGCACCGATTGCTACTCCAAGGGCATACATGGTTATGAGTTGCCCTGCAGATGCGATGCTGACCTGCAAATCCTCTGCTACATTAGGAAGAAGACCCATGATGACAAATTCAGTCATTCCAATGGCAAAGGCACCAACGGTAAGAGAAAGTATAGAGATGGGGAACGTTCCTTTGGCTGCTTGTTCCTTGGTAACTCGTTGAGATAATTCCATGATGTCAATATCAACCTTTCTGCGGTGAATAATAAAGCTCCAATCGTAATCCTGCAGTACCTATCAAAAGACCTGTTTCATATTATTAAATTTTTTGAGAGTATAAGCAAGATATTTCTTATAAAGAAAAAGTAAATTGTACAACGGTATTGGCTGTATTCAATATATATGGTAATTGGGGCTAGCGTTAGTTACAGGTTATTGACTTGAAGCAGGTTAAACCTCGCTTGAACTGGCAAATTCATTTATAGTAGTATTATTGGTAAAGTGGAGCTGCGGGATGTAGTTAAGCTTGTAAATTTGACCAAATAACCGGCTGATGGCTGCTGCCTGGGTCGTAAGAATGGAACGTGCATCATGAAAGAAGATCAGTATAATCCTGATAATGTAACGAACAGCATGACACTAAGCTACGTGTATATGTACAATTGCCACGAAGAAGAAGCGCAGCTCTGTCAGTTGGAGCTGCGTTCTTTGTTCGGAGACGGCGAATATAGCCTAAATCACCAAGAGCCTAACCTTGGCACTCATTATGTGGTCAGCTCTATTGGTATGGACCCAAGTCGGAGTCCATTTATCAAGCAGCGGCTTGCAGTGAGCTTCGTGGAGGATACGGTTCAAGCTCTTGCATCCACCGTGAATGCTATAGAGCTGCAGGGTGCAACCTTCAAGGTGGTTTTTGCAGCTGTCGACAAGTCTTTACCTTATAACGAGCAGAGGCAGATAGAGCGTGAAGTGGGAGCGGGAATACGTGGAAAGGCCGAGATGCGTAGTCCCGACAGGTTATTTGGAATTACTTGTTTGGATGGACGTTGGCTGTTTGGTGAGTGCAAGACCAATGAAGCCATTTGGCTCAAGCATAATTCCAAGCCGCAGCAGTACTCAACGGCACTCAGTACACGTATGGCACGCGCAGTTGCCAATATCGCAGTACCCTTTCCTGAGGGGATCACGGCTATTGATCCGTGCTGCGGCATCGGGACTGTCCTGATCGAGGCACTATCTATGGGTATTCATATGATTGGAACGGATATCAATCCGCTTGCTGTGCGGGGAGCGCGGATGAATCTCGCCCATTTTGGATTTCCGGATGTCGTCGCTCTCCAGGATATGCGTATGTTAACTGGAAGCTACGATGCGGCAGTACTGGATATGCCTTATAATCTATGCTCGGTCCTATCGCCAGCAGATCAGCTAGCTATGCTTGAAAGTCTACGGGGTCTTACGTCGAAAGCCGTTATCGTCACAACTGAAACGATCGATGCGCTTGTTATTCAAGCCGGATTTATGATCTCCGACCGCTGTGAAGTAAGAAAGGGCAGCTTTTCCAGACAGGTGCTGGTTTGTCATTAGTTTATGTTCGTTTCTGGCTCGAAAATTTGAGCTGCCCATTGAAGTGCTGACACCGGAGGAAATGGAGTGCCGCTGGCCTGGGCTTGCCGTCCCGAGTGGATTTAGAGGTCTGTATGAGCACCTCAAGCCATTTTCACTTTCTAGACCTGTTCTGTTATGAAGATGCCGCGATTTTAACAATATCTTTATATAGCCCGAATCTTCTATTGAAACTCGACTGCTATGATGAATAAGCTATGGAGGTTTTGTATTCATTAGCGATATCATAGGATAGTTCAATAGGAGGCTCGACGTGAATGGTTGAGAAGAAAACATCGCGGAAGGTAATTGGGCTGCTCACAGCTCTGCTGATCATGAATCCAATTGTCGGTGATTTTGTAAGCAACGACAAGGCTTATGCTGCGGAGGCGGGGTATGTAGTGATCAGCGATATTTACAGCTACGGGGGGAATTCGGCTTCGGACAAACCATCTGTTTTCAAAAACGATTATGTAGAATTATATAATCCTACTGATCAGGACGTGAACTTCGGAGCAGACACGTGGTCGCTGCAATACGCAGGTAAAAATAAGACCAACTGGAAAAAAGTCGATTTGGGTATGACCATTCCGGCGCACGGTTATTATTTGGTTAAGCTCGGACAGGAAGCGGCTAACTTTGGTGCGGATTTGCCTACACCTGACGCCGTGGATACAACCATAAACATGGATAAAGACAATGGAAAGATCGCTCTGGTCAAGAATCAATCGACGATTGCTGTTAATGATCCGCGTTCGACCTTGGACAGCTCGGTTTTAGTCGATCTTGTATTTGATTATGGAAGCTTGTCCTACAAAAAAAGCTACAAAAGAAAAGCTTACAACCCGTTAAATACTTCGGCTGGCTTGAAACCATCCACCAACCCAGGATTGGGAAATGGCTGGGACACGGATGCGGACACGGTTGAGACTGACTTTGAAATTGTAGATCCGGTGAACAAGGATATACCACCCCGCAACAGCAGCAGCCCCAAGGAGCCCATGATCAAAGGCACAGCGAACACTGGAGCCAACATGGTGATGATGGACAGCTTGACCACGATCAGTGCGGCCAACGCCACATTTATAATCAACGTAACAACAGGCACAGTGAAAGCAGGTCCGCTGACCCCGATTAACGATTACATCATTAATAATTTGCCGGCCGGACTTACGAGCAGCGCGGTTGGGGATACTGCGGCGAAAACTATCACTTTCACAATAGCAGGAACGGCTAACACCAATGTCTCAGCTGATCAAGCATTATCGGTCATTCTGAAGCCTACTGCTGTGACGGCAGGTGCTTACAGCAGCTCTACCAGTATTGACGGCGTGACACTTTCTCATTATACCCCGAAAATAAAAGGCACTGTAAGCACGGATGATGCGGATACGGCTATGCGAACAGTGACCGAGGTAGATCCGAACAACAATACGTTTACGATCGCTTTACAGGTGGGGAATGTGAAAAACGGAGACTTGAGCGTAACGGATTATACATATGCACCAACGCTTCCTTCAGGTCTGAGTATTAAAGCCAAAGGCGACAGCAACGCGAATACGGTGACCTTTACGGTGTATAATTCGGCCACGAGTCCTGTTACCGAAAGCGTGAATTTGAGTGTAATTATCAAAGCCTCAGCCGTTACCAGCGGAGCTACAGCGGATTCAGATGCCATTAACGGTATCACGCTGCTTCGACCATCCGCTGTACTAAGCAAGGACGAGGCCAGAAAGCAATTTTTGCTGCAGGAAATCAAGAAGCGCAATGCTTTCATTCATGATATGGCTACGAAAGAATACAAATATGCGGCAATGTCCAAATCAGCCTTCAGCTTTTACCGTGCGACCAGCGGATTATTTTACAAGGATTTAGGCGGTGTTATTCCGGTTCCTGCGGATTGGAGCCAGCTCAGCAACATCAACACCTGGATATCCGGTGATTTTCACATTCAAAATGTCGGCTATTTTGATAACAATGAAGGATATGCCATATTTGACCTGAACGATATGGACGAGTCCTACATAGCTCCTTTTTACTGGGATCTGATTCGTTCAACAGCCAGCATTTATTTGGCTCGTTTTGATGATAAATTTTATATAACCACTACGCTGGATGACAGCACGACCAGACAAATTGCCAAAAACTATCTGGATGCCTATATCCAAATACTGAATGGCGTGAACGGCAATAATAACGAGAAAAGTGCCGAGCTTACCTCTGACAAGCTGAGCGGATTTACAAAGAAGTTAATGGATGATTTTGTAAAAACGACAGTAAAATCGCAGCTGGATAAAGCAGCGCCATTGACCTCGTCAACTCCAGCTACGCGTAATTTTGATTACAGCAAGACAGACAAATATATTCAGGCCAAGGGCGCTGATTTGAAGGATATTACAGACAATTGGTCTTTCTATGTCAACAGCGTTCAATCCTTTGCAGCAGGGCAGTCGAGCGATTATTTCAAGATCAAGGATGTTGCCTTGCGTATTAACCAAGGGTTAGGAAGCCTCGGTGTGAAACGTTATAACGTTCTCATCGAAGGACCGACAGCCAGCAACGATGATGATATTATTTTGGATGTCAAGGAACAGGGCAAGCCGGGTTTCATAGATAGTCCGCTGTTCCAATCTTCAACATATGATGCGTTCAATGGTAAGGATGCGGAGCGATCCAGATTGGCTTATCAAGGGATGTTGACCAAGCCTGATTATCATTTGGGCACACTTCAAGGTGCTGACCATAACTATCTGATTCGAAAAATTTCGCCTTATAAAGGTGACTATACGGATTCCAAATTTACGAGTCAGGCAGATTTTGAAAATTATTTAACTTATGCCGCTCAGGCACTCGCGAATGCACATGCCCGCTCGGATAATGATTATCCTGCTGGCCACGTGCCTTACAGCTTTGAAGAGAGTGTCGTGAACAATGTTTATGCTGGAAGCAAATGGGACAGCTTCAGGACCAGTCTCGTTAATTTGGGTGAGGATTACTATAGACAGGTTGTCTCGGATTATAATCTGGTCAAGGCCGAATTGGCAGCCGGAGCTTTAGTGGATATAGCCGATCTTGGCAGTTTAACAGTAAGTAACGGCACACTAACGCCTGCTTTTGCCGTAAATACTATGAATTACACGGTATCTGTACCAGCCGGGACATCGGCAGTAGATGTAAATGCTGCTTTATTGGATTCCAAAGCTTCCATGACGGTCAACGGCGATTTATATGCCAGCAATACTGACAAGCGAATCGATTTGACCAACGATACGACTTCCATAGCTGTCAAAGTAACGGCAAGAGATATGACAACGACCCAAACCTATAACATTACCGTAAATCGAGGGACAGCACCCGTTGATCCGACACCTGTTGATCCTGTGCTTAGCAGCAATGCTAACCTGAACGGGATAATCGTGAATGATATCGTGCTTACTCCGGAATTTGCGTCAGACACGACAAGCTATACGGGTTATGCAGGGAAAATGCGGCAGGCTGTAATAACAGCAGCAGCTGCAGATGCGAAAGCAGCCATTCTTATTAACGGCATTGCCGCAGCAAGCGGTACTCCAAGTACTGTTGCATTAAATGTAGGTGCGAATGAAATCAAGGTTCAAGTAACCGCGCAGGATGGGACGATTCAGGTGTACACAGTGACACTGACCCGAATTAATGATAATAACAATTCAAACAGCAGCAGCGGTACGGGGGGAACAGGAACAGGTAGCGGAGCTGGATCGACCGGATCGGAAACACCAGGTGACAGCGCTGGGCCAACCGTCTCTGAAGCGGTTCTTCTTGGTGAAGGTGCTGTCAAAGAAAGCAAAGAAACAACAGCTGATGGTACAATCGCTACCCGACTGACGGTGGATTCGCTCAAGCTGACACAGGCTCTGGAATCACTGAAAAAAGAGGAAGCAGGCAGCCCTCAAGTTGTGATTGAATTCAAAGGTAATGACCCGATCGCGATGGTGGAGCTTCCGGCTGCAGCACTTATGGAGGCCCTTAAATCGGTACCGAATGCAGTGATCACAGTGAAATCTGAGCTTGCCAGCTATAGCCTTCCAATCGAAACGATTGATTTTACAGCGGCAGCGCTTCAGCTTGGCGTAGACGCCAAGGATATCAAAGTCACGATAGTTACTGAAAAAGTAACAGGTGCGGCCTTAACACAAATCGTGAATACGGCGACAAGAGATGGGATGACGGTAGTAGGGGCACCAATGGACTTTAAGGTCATCTTGGAGGCTAACGGTAAGCAGGTGGATGCCTCATTATCCAATCATTACGTGGCAAGAACGATTTCAACCGGACAAGCTATAGATGCCGCTCATACAACGGCGGTTCGGGTGGAAGCGGACGGGAGCTTCAGCTTTATCCCTTCGAGATTTACCGATAATCAGGCGATTATTTTAAGCCCAAGCAATAGTGTGTATGCTATTGTACAAACGAATAACAAGTTTACTGACATTGACGGTCATTGGGCCAAAGCGGATATTCAGCTGCTGGGCTCCAAGCTGATCGTTGACGGTGTCTCGGCGCAAAGCTTTGCTCCCGACATGAACATCACGAGAGCACAATTTGCCGCACTGCTGATTCGTTCCTTGGGATTAAGCGAAAATCGTGAGGCGAATCGCTTCACGGATGTACCAAGTAATAATTGGTCAGCTGGTGCTGTTGGCGCAGCCTCCAAGGCTGGATTGATAGACGGCTTCGAGGATGGCAGCTTCCGTCCTGCCGATCCGGTCACACGCCAGCAAATGGTTGTTATGATTGCACGTGCGATGAAGGCATCAGGTCAGACAGCTTTGATCGAATTGAAGACAGACACGGCTCTGGCGTCATTCAAGGACCAGGCATCCATTCAAGCTTGGGCACAGCCTGCCGCGGCTCAGGCCGTAGCCGCAGGTATCATCCAGGGGATGACTGCCGACGCTTTTGTACCTGACAGCCAGGCAACAAGAGCTCAAGCGACTACGATGCTGAAGCGCTTGCTGCAGAAGCTGCAATTTATCGATTAACCGCAAACTATCATTATCCATTACAGGCAAACCCGCTTTATGCTGCTTTCCTTGCATGCATGAAGCGGGTTTTTCTGTCTTTATCATAAGCAGGTCGATTAGAGAACAGCTGGATTGGTTATTAAAAGGTATAGCAAAATCTCAGTATGACTGCGGCTGGATGGACATATACTGCTAGCAGAGGCTGTACGACAAGCCGGAGCCTGTGATATTGCTGATTAAGCAGGATTCAAGGTAGGATACAAATCATCGTAAGGGGGATTATTATGACAAATACAGCCCTGAGATGGCTTAACGTCATAGCTTTAACTGCTGTGCTGTATGTGAACTGGCTGGCGAATGCGCTTCCAATTAACGGTTTGACAACGGGACAGGTTTCCGCGATGTTTCCAGTCCAGATCACACCAGCGCCATATGCATTTATGATCTGGGGTTTAATCTATGCTTTTCTTGTGGGTTATGTGATTGTTCAATTGCTCCCAGCTAAACGTGAGCATGAGGAGATTAAACGAATAGGACCATGGTTTATCATCAGCTGCCTGTTCAACATCGCCTGGATTCTCATATGGCAGTATCTGTTTACGACGGCTTCGATATTTGCAATGCTTGGGCTGTTAATTTCATTGATTGCCATCTACACGATGACAAGACCTAATGGCTGGTCCGCTGATAACATAATACGATGGTTCGTCCAGGTTCCCTTCAGTATTTATCTGGGTTGGATTTCCGTTGCGACGATCGTGAATGCTGCGGCGGTACTGTACAATCTGAAATGGAACGGGCTGGGGTTGTCAGGTACGACGTGGACTGTCATTCTTATCTTGCTCGCAGTGCTATTGAATCTTATTATCGGTACAAGCTACCGTGATCCTGCGTTTACGGCAGTAGGTGTGTGGGCTTTGATCGCTATCGGGGTTGCCAATACAAATGACAGTGTCATTATGTATAGCGCATGGGGGTCGGCGGCACTATTGTTGATATTGACACTTTGGCTGATAGCAGGCAAGGATGGATTTATCCGTCATCACGAGCGTGCTCACATATAGTTAGGATACTTCAGCACAAGAGGGAGGAAATGAGCAATGACCACATTTGTACTTCGTTGGCTTCATATGTTTGCATTATTCGCTGTGCTTTTGTATAACTGGCTTGCCAATGCGCGTCCGTTCAATGGATTAAATACGAGTGATCTTACAGCGATGTTTCCCAGTGTAATGAACCCGGCACCATATGCGCTTGCTCTTTGGGGAGCGGTTTATGTATTTCTGGCAGGGTTTGTAATCGTACAGCTGCTGCCGGGTATGTACAAGCATGAAGAAATTAGACGCATTGGACCGTGGTTTGTCATCAGCTGTTTGTTCAATATCGCTTCACTTGTGCTATGGCACTATTTGTATATCGTGCTATCGTTAATGGCGATGATGATCCTGCTATTATCTTTAATCGTAATCTATACGCGGACAAGACCGAACGGGTGGTCATCCGATCCACGCATTTTTTGGCTGGTACAGGTACCTTTCAGTGTCTATCTGAGCTGGGTGTTCGTCATGACAATGGTGCGAATATCAGCAGTTTTGCAAGAGTTCAATCAAGGCGGTTTAGATTTCTCGGGTACGGTATGGACGGTACTCATGCTGTTCATCATAGTAGCGGTGGCGGCTATTACAGGAATGAATTTCCGTGATTCTGCCTTTATATGGACTGCTGCATGGGGCTTAATAGCGATTGGTATTGCAAATTCGTACAACGATACGATTTTTTATACAGCCTGGAGTGCAGTTGGTCTACTGCTTGTGTTGACAGTTATGCTGATGTTCGGTCAGGGCAAGCTCGAACACCGTAAACCATTTACAAAAGCTTTATAAAAACCAGCAGAAACCTTTGATATGGCACCCACACCCTTCCGGATCACTGCCTAAGTGAGATAGGAGGGTTTTTGCTTATGTAAGTTCCTTATAGCCTCTCAGGTCAGATAGGTGTCCGAATAAAGGATTTTGACCGAACAGCATTGAATGTATAAGGACTATGAGAGTCTGGGGGTGAAGTCTATGCCGGATTGGTCCTATCAAACGATATTTCGTCCTTTGTTATTTCAGCTTCCGTCACGGCTTGCCCGAGATTTCACCCTGCGGGCGATGGGTACGTTGAGCAGGGTGCCGGGAGGCAGCTTCATCATCCGAACGATGGGGCATATGGAGGCTTCCCCCATATTGGCAACCAAGCTGGCAGGAATACCGCTTAAGTATCCGGTTGGCTTATCAGGAGGATTGGATCCGGAGGGAACTGCACATCAAGCGCTGGCGCAATTCGGGTTTGGTTTTATTGAAATTGGCCCTGTTACCATTGAAGCCCATATAAATAACAAATGTCCTATACGGCGTGACTCAACAAACGAAACCATTATATACACGGATGCAGGCCGCAGTGAAGGATTGACCCAGCTGATGAAGAGGCTGGACCGAAACCAGGGACATGCTTTGCCGCTCATGCTTCGTATAAAAAGCACACCAGGCCGTACGCCTGTCGAGGCTCAGAGAGAGCTGCTGACGATGATGGAGGCACTTTCCTATTATGCGGCAGGCTTTTATATCGAATCGCTTGATGAGAACGGGTCGGTCGAAGCTACGATTGCCCATTTGCAGGCTATACAGCTGGCGGCCCGCGAGCTGCCTATAGTGAAGCCGATGTTCCTGTATGTACCGATAGACTATCCGCTCGAATCGCTCAAGCTGCTGCTGGCTGGATTGTCACCCGGCTGGAGCGGTGTGGTAGTTGGCGATATGCTGAGAACAGCGGAGGGAGACTTGACGGGAAGTGTCCTCAAGCCGCTCAGTATTGAGATAATCCGCAGCATGCGCGAGCAGTGTCTATCCGCTTCATTCAGCATTATTGCTTCCGGAGGTGTTCATCAACCATTAGATGCCTTGGAGCTTATGGAAGCAGGAGCTGATTACGTCCAGCTGCACAGCGGGCTTGTGTACTCAGGCCCAGGGCTGCCCAAGCGCATTAACGAAGCGATCGTTTATGAAAAGCTTCAGAGCGTGGAGCCGCCGCCAGCACCTTCCTTTTGGATGAACTGGGGCTGGATGTGTTTATTAGGCATCGGCATGATCCTTGGTGGAGCACTCGCCTGGATCATCGCGGCAACATCGGTAGTGCTGCCTTATGATATCTCGTTTCTCGGCATGCTGCCGTCGGTGCTGAATGAAGCGAACCCACTTGTGCTGCAATTTATGTCGCATGATCGCGTCACCCTCGCAGGGACGATGATCTCGATTGGCGTGATTTATTATCAGCTTGCCCGTTATGGCTTGCGTAGTGGTCTGCATTGGACGAGAACCGCACTGCTAACGTCCGCCGCTGTAGGCTTCAGCAGCTTTTTTCTATATTTGGGCTATGGCTATTTTGATCCGCTTCATGCGGCAGCGGCGCTTATCCTGTTCCCGATGTTTATGCTGTCCATGCGTCGTCATCGGGAGCTGCCCTCCTGGGAAAGACCGAACTTGATCAATGATCGGACATGGCGGCTCGCCCAATGGGGACAGCTGATGATGGTGACGCTTGGATTTTCTTTAGCGGTTGGCGGCATTGTCATCTCGACGGTAGGCATTACAGAGGTGTTCGTGCCTCAGGATCTGGAGTACCTCTGTGCAACGCCAGCTATGCTTAACGAAATCAATGAGAGGCTGCTGCCCTTGATCGCGCATGATCGTGCCGGCTTCGGAGGTGCTTTATTTTCAGATGCCATTGGGATTTTGACGATTGCCCTGTGGGGTATTAATCAGGGTCAGCGCTGGCTGTGGTGGACGTTTCTTTTGGGCGGCTTGCCTGGATTCGTCGCAGGACTTAGTGTGCACTTGACGATAGGCTACACGGATTTTGTGCATTTGCTGCCTGCTTATTTTGCTTTGATGCTTTATGTGTTTGGACTCATCTTTCTATATCCTTACTTAATGCAGGGACAAAAGGACCCAAGGCATGATCCGACAATTTCAGGAACAGCATAGCAGTTACTAGGCAGGCTAACTGAAGCTTTACAACGCACGCTTGGGATCTATGAGCATAGGAAAAGAACGCCAACAAGCCGGTCTTCCTGTTAAGGAAATCGGTTTGTTGGCGTCTGGTATGGCATCAAGTCCGGACAGGCATTTGATTTAAGGTGAGAGCGGATTGGTGGAGTTAGAACGAGCGGGAATCCTGTTCTTTTGCCGATAAATGCTTAAAATGATACCAATCGACGCCATCTGAACCAAAGTGAGCATGCCGCCGTTGCTTATAAATGGAATACTGACTCCAGTGATTGGCAGCACTCCGAAGGACATCAGCATGCTCCAAATAAATTCAATCGTGAACATGGCAAGGAACCCTTTTACAGCCAGGCTTCCGTACAGATCCGTTACTTTACCTGCTATGCTTGCCAATCTGATCAGGAAAATGAGTGCAAGAGCACCGAGGCCGATTCCAGCTATCCATCCCAGACTGTATATTAAATACGTAAACAGCATCTCGCTCTCAATGGTTGGTAATGTGCTGGCCACGGCGGCAAAGCCATGCCCCCACCAGCCTGCAGAGTGAATAGATTGCATGGATTGTATGACCATATAACCAGAGCCTTGGGGATCGTTATAGGGATTCGTGTAAGCAAAGAAACGTTCGATACGTTGAGCGTTAGTTCCAACTGACAGAACAAATACTATGATCAGTAGTGGGACTATGTAACAAAGCAGTTTGCCAATATGCTTCTGCAGAGATAAGTACATAATGCTAAAGCCTGTCAAAAAGATCATCAAGGAAATTAAGGAATTACCGAACCCATACAATACACTTGGTATGAGTACATAAACAGCTATTTTTAAGGAAAAGGCCTGTTTTTTCCAACTGGAAGCCATCATACCGGCTAAACTGAGGATGAGCAGAAAAGGGGAAATCGCCAGAAAATTGAACCTTATAAATCCAAGTGAAAAATAAGGCGCCCCATTTACCTGCTGTCCAAATAGCAGTCCCCAGCCCATGGCCAGCAAAATGATGATATATAGAGCCTTCGAGTAGGGAAGCAGCTTCCGATAATCCCAAAAGCACAAGCCCAGCATACAGATGATGCCAATTATCGAATAGGTAATTTTATTCATGAAAAAGCTGTAATTCCTATAAGAAACCAATTCAACTGCATACATCGCCAGCATCCCGATACCTATAAAGATCGTGATGAGGCCAAGCAGACTCCAATCAATCCGTGCTTTGTGCGCTTTGTTCAGTTGGTCACCGACCAGCAGAGGATCACCCATTTGGCGGATTGCTATTTCAATCGCCTGTTCCCGCTCAAGACCTACCGATATCTGCTCCTCAACCAGCTCTTGGATGTGGCTTTGCAGCTCCAGTTTGATCTCAGGATGCAATTCCCTCGCATTGACCTGCTTGCATACCTTTTGCAAATACTGCCTAACGGCTTCCTCGTATCCGATTTGTTTCATGCTTGACCCTCCCCAATCACACGGTCAACGGCTGTGCGGAACATATTCCACTCTTGCTGCTTCGTCTGCAGCTGTTTTCTTCCATTGTCCGTTATGCGGTAATATTTTCTTTTGCGGCCTTCCTGTTCGCTCCAGTACGATTCGACGATTTTCTCGGCTTCCAAGGCGTGTAAAATGGGATATAGAGTTCCTTCCTTGAAGGTGAAAAGACCGCTGGAACGGTTCTCGATTTCTTTGGTCATTTCATAGCCGTACATTTCCTTGCGCCCAAGAAGGGTCAGGATTAGCATTGCTGTGCTGCCTTTCATTAGCTCTTTGTTAACCATGGTGCACCTCCTCGTAAATTAAAATCTTGATAAGCTGCGCTTAGGGTTCAGCAAAGCTTGCTTTATAAGCATTGAATACCAATGCATCGAATATCTATGTATAGTATAGCAGCTGTCTATAAAGCTTTCAAGAGCGTGCTTGGCAGGGTGACAGAGGCGCACTCCAGCTCACTAGAAAGTCTTGAAAAAAAACAATAGTTGACAATGAGAATGAGAACCATTATCATTTAATTGTAGACAAGATGAGAACCATTATCAGCTCTAGCTTAAGATCAATCCCAAAAGGAGGATATTCCCCAATGCTGTTACTGCTGTGTATATTGTTGCCTGTACTGTTTGTAACATTGACGCTGGTTGTATGCTATTGGTGGAGTATGCGGGATTACCATACATATGAGTCATTGGGATTGAAAAGGAAATTCGCGCGGCGAACGACGAATTCACACAAATAAACTACAGAATCGTATAGGAGGATAAAGGAATGCCATCGTTATTGGTTGTAGGTGCGGATCATTTAGGAAATATGCCGGAGCAGCTCGCAAATATCGGTTTTGATGACGTTATGCATTTGTCAGGACGTAAATCTCAATCGGTACGTAAAGGAATACCGGAAAAAATAGATGCAGTACTGGTATTGACTGACTACATTAATCATAATTTAACGAAGGTCATTAAGCAGCAGGCCAAGGACCAGGAATTACCGATTTATTATGCAAAAAGATCCTGGTGCTCCGTGCAAAAGGCACTTTGTTCCTGCGAGCACGTATGTAAATTCATGGAGAGTCAACAATAAATAACGACAAGCAGTATAACGTAAAGCCCTGATGTAGGAATCGGGGCTTTTTTGCTATTTAATAAAGTTTTTTTCATTACGTAAATGCGTAAAATAGTAATATTATTATCTTATCGAGAAAATATAAACTAAAGGAGTGATTGGGAGGTATATCGTCAAAAAAGCCTGAAGGGCGGGTTGGCCTACACCGAAAAGAAGCTCCGGCAAATATTTGCCGATTTTGAGGTAGTTGAATTTCGCAGGATGAACAGGACGTACAGCCAGCCGTATCTTTTGGCGAATCCTTTGTATGGACGGTATTATTCACGCTCAAATAGCTTGATAATGCTGCAGCACGAACAAAAGAAACTGCCAGCGACCCGTTTACGGTCAGTGACAGTTCCTTATTTACAAGCTTTTATGAGATTAACCTTGGCTCGCTTCGATCGCTTGCTTCAAGTCGTACAGAATATCATCAATAGATTCTGTACCGATGGACAAACGGATCATGCCCGGAGACACACCAGCCGCGATTTGCTCCTGCTCTTTCAACTGTGCGTGGGTTGTGCTTGCCGGATGGATAATGAGCGACTTGGAATCGCCCACGTTGGCCAGATGCGAGAACAGCTTCACGTTATTGATAACACCGCGTCCTGCTTCGGTTCCGCCCTTGATGCCGAAGGTCATGATTGCGCCCTGGCCTTTTGGCAAATACTTTTGCCCAAGCTCATAGGATGGGTGGCTTGGCAAGCCTGTATAGCTAACCCATTCGACAGCTTCGTGGCCTTCAAGGAATTGAGCTACCTTTAATGCATTCGAGCTGTGGCGTTCCATCCGCAAATGGAGCGTTTCCAAACCTTGCAGGAGCAAGAATGAGTTAAAAGGTGAAATGGAGGCACCCATATCGCGAAGCAGCTGAACTCTCGCTTTAATAATATAAGCAATCGGTCCTACTGCATCCGTATACACAACACCATTATAGCTTGGATCAGGCTCAGTCAAGCCAGGGAATCTACCGCTTGCTTTCCAATCAAATTTACCGCCATCGACGATGATACCGCCAATCGATGTACCATGTCCACCAATGAATTTGGTCGCTGAATGCACAACGATATCAGCGCCATGCTCAATCGGACGGCACAGGTAAGGACTCGGGAACGTGTTGTCGATAATCAACGGGACACCGTTTTCATGAGCAATCGCAGCAACAGCAGCGATGTCAAGAACGTCCCCTTTGGGATTACCAATCGTTTCAGCGAAAACCGCTTTGGTTTTGTCGGTGATGGCACTGCGGAAGTTTTCCGGATTGGAGGGATCCACGAATTTAACGGTAATGCCTAGCTTGGCCAGTGTAATCGCAAACAAATTATAAGTTCCGCCATACAGGCTGGCTGCAGAGACGATTTCGTCGCCTGACCCCGCAATATTCAGAATCGAATATGTAATGGCTGCTTGTCCAGAGGCCGTGGCCAGTGCCGCAGGAGCTCCTTCCAGGGCAGCAACTCTTTTCTCAAAAACATCCGTAGTCGGGTTCATAATGCGTGTATAAATGTTGCCGAACTCTTTGAGAGCGAACAAATCCGCTGCATGATCCGTATCACGAAAACCATATGAAGTCGTTTGATACAGAGGGACTGCGCGGGACATCGTAGTCGGATCGATTTCCTGTCCTGCATGTACAGCTAATGTTTCAAGACCCAGCTTGCGTTCCTCAGACATTGAATAAATTCCTCCTCGTGAATATAAAATAACATGATTCCATTGAACCTATTCATTTTCTCATATTTTCCAGCAAAACGAAAGAGGAGGACAAATGCGGGACTATTGGCCGATACGACTGGGGTGGAAACGGATCCATCCATCAATAAGCAGCCATATCTTGACCCACGGCTCCAAGTGAAAATTCGCGTCTCTCAGCCAAGCACAGACCAACGTTCCATAATCCGACTGTTGGTCTGTGCTTGCCATGATCGGGTGTTCGATGCATAGATGGAATGACGGATGTTACTTGGGAAGTGTAATCTGCTGCTTGGCGATTTCCTCCATGCTGCGTGTATAGGCTGTGATGGTCAGCGGCTGCGCAGGGTCGAGCCGATCAAAGTCCAATTCGACCTCCCATGGCACTTCGTGGGAAATACCAAGCTGCTTGCCGCCTTGTGAGTAGCTTACGGCAAAGGGCTGATCGCTATGCGGCATGGATACATAAGTGAACAGCTTATGCTTGCCCTGAACAGGGCTTCCAATTATTGGCGAAAGCGGCTTATACACGATATTTTCCTTCGTTTGGGCCTGATCCTTCACCTGACTCAAATAAAAGTCACTCTGGATTAATCGCTGATAGAGACGATCAGCAAAGGCATTTTCCCCAAGATCGTATACGGCTTCCATTTTGCTGCGGACAGCTCGTTCTTTACTGAAGTTAAAATAGGTGATCGCCTTTACCCGTGGATACAGCCGCGGCAGATACGCGTACAGGTCACCAAGCTGATCCTCTGCCCAGCGCTCGTAGCTTTCATTCTTGATCAGGTTATAGTGGGATACGCCACTTTCCGAAATCATAATCGGCTTATTCGGGTAGGCTTCACTGAGAGGACGGAACGATTGCAAAAATCCGCTTTTGTCGTCGCTCGCACTTTGTGGGCCATCGATCGCATAGAGCGAGTAACCGATCCAATCCACATAATCATCGCCAGGATAATAGGCATCAATATTATCCATTGGCATAAAGTTGGGCGACCAGACCATGACGACATTCGGTGCTTCTTCCTTCATGATGTCATGAATAAGCCGGAACTTCTCGATATATTTGGCCGGATCCCCATGCCAAGGAACCCACGCTCCATTCATTTCCGAGGCATAACGCAGAAACACCGGAATTCCCGATGCCTTGGCTTCCTTCGCAAACGTACGCACATATTCGTCATCCAGCACATCGTCCAAGCCATAACGCGGCTCCCAACCGATTTGCAGCGAACCGCCCATCGCCTTCACATTATCGGCCTGCTGAACGGGAAAATAGGAATTCGTCTGCGCTTGAACCTTGCGCCAGCCGACATAGGTCAAATACATTGCATGGGTCCGTCCGTATACAGGTTCAATCTGCTTCCAGTTGAAAGCGACCCGCTTATCGGCTCCAAGCATGCCAAGATAAACCCCCGTCACCGGTTCGAACTTGGCAAGCTTAGGATTCGGCGCACCAGGCATGCTTACATAGGCGTCAAGTGTAATTGGACTGTCTGCCGGAATTACAGCGGAAGCAGACTGGATCAGCAGCTTGTCGGGCTCCTTGTCAGCGTATTGTCGGCTTAACTCTTCCATCGTAGCTGCTTGTGACAGCTCATTGTTGCTTCTATAGAAAGCCGCTTTGCGGCTTGTGTAATCGGAGGCAAGCCGCCATTCCTGTTTCTCCACGGCATTGTCAATTTGCATGCTCCACCAGGCAAGAGTCGGATTCGGTGCCTCAGTCTGAGCGATCGGTGTGGTTAATGCGAGGGATGTGCGCTGCCAGCGCTGCTGTCCCCAATACAGTGTGATTCCTACGCAAACACATGCAGCTACCAACACAAGTTTTCTCATATGCAGCATCCCCCGGCCATTCATTTTCGCTTTATCATGTATGACTCATTATACCTTAAAAAAGTACAGGATGGTTCGTTGATAGCAGCTGAATTTCAGAACGTTGTCCATGTAATGTACAGTGCTTGTGCGAGATCAGGGTTCATAGCTTCGATTCAAATTTCAGACAAGGGTGACCGGAGGACCTTTTGACGAGCGTGGAGGGCATCTCGGATGTCTTGAAGCCGAAGGCTCTGCAGCCTTTGGGAAAGGCGGGATCCCATGTCACATAATAATGAATGCATTTGATGCAATTGATGCGTGGAGTTGGCTCTGGAATACTTGTATCCTTCATGGGTTAAATGCCCTTTCTGTTCAACGATGAGGTAATTATGCTTCTTAATTCCTATCATACGACAAAACCTCCTATTGCAGGGATAACTATTTTTAGTTACGATATGTAACATATATTATGATACAAAATGTAACATTTAAAATGCATAATCATCACCTGCAGCTAATAAAATACATCGTTAATCCAAAAGGAGTCATGTGAGTCATGATACGAAGGAGCGGGGCCAAGTGAATTTCGATGCGGAGGGACCACAGATCAGCCGGCTAATGCGGCGAGCGATCTGCCAGGGTCTGATGAAGATGGTGCAAATGAATGGGCGAAATGTGGATTCCAAGTGGGCGCTCATGAACGTGAGGTATATGGATATGCGTGGACTGCGGCTGCACACGCATCTACGGCTGCCTTGGGGCTATGAGGTGCTGTGGGAATTCAGGATTGGAGTGGAGACGGAGTCTACAGGTTTAAGAGGGATCCTCGTTGGCAAGAGTGAACTGCCGCTGGAAGATGGTGTTCAGCTGTATGAATATGAGGTGCGATTTGTCATGGACGAGCGACATCCACTACTCGTGCACAGGAATACAAGCTACAGCGAATTGAGTAGGGCTAAGGTCGTATATGAGGGTGTAAAATTGGACTTGCATGGCTAGATTCATAAAGAATTGTTAATGTCATCCATTTCGACAAAAATAACAGGTATTTTTTTAAAACCCTACCATCAAGTGACACTTTTTTTTAAAAGCTTCTATTATAATGATTAAAGTAAAACGAAATTATAAACATAGGATGGAGCGTGGAGTTTTAATGATAGGTTCCAAGATCACTCTGGATATATACACGATTATGGCTGAACTCAATCTCTCAATAGAAAAGCTGGAAGTTTCGAATGTATTGGATTGCACACCTGGATTTCAGAATGATGTAACCTTTCCGAAAAGATTCGAGCTGTTGGAATCGTTTCCTAAAGATTTGGACACAGCTCCACTCAGCAGGTAACAAAGTAAAACCCATGTCCCGAATGGGATACATAGGTTCGTCCATCATATACAATCTGTTGTTATGTACTTGCCGTTTAAGATGACGAGCGTTGTGCGCGGATGAAATGAATAAAACGGGTGGCTTCTTCCGAGGTCAGCTCTCTGCCGTCGATCGTCAACGTGAATTTGTCCAGCACCGCCTGGTCAGAAAGCTCCAACTGGCTGACAAATTCTTTAGCGTGTTCGTTCGCAGCATGAGTGAGGTCTTCACTGCGGCCCATTAAATAATCTACAGATACAGTGAAAAAATCAGCAATTCTTTGAATGGTCTCATAATCGGGTTCTCTCCGATTGTTCTCATAATGGGATAAGGCTGAGCGCGTTATCCCAACCTTTAGGGCTAGCTCTTCTTGGGTTAAGTGTTTTTCATCCCGAAGATCTGCAATTCTATGCCCATATTTCATATGATGTCATTTCCTCCTCACACCTAAACCACATTGGGTAAACCTAATCACAGTTATAATACAATTGTACTATAAAAGAAGGTTGTCGAAAATGGTTGTATTGATACATTATGTATATTATTTATTCTAAAAATTGATACTTAACGTATCAAATAAATAGGATAGGAATATGTGGATGATCAAACGAGGTGTGGATTTCTCAGCTTCTCTGTTTCTCTTGCTGCTGCTTCTGCCTCTTTACATCATTATTGCCATCCTCCTACGGATCAAACTGGGGTCGCCCGTACTTTTTGAACAAAAGCTTACGGGACGAAATATGAAGCCATTCACTATGCTGAAGTTTCGAACGATGCCAAATTTTACAGAAAATAAAGAGGAGCTGTTGGCTGGTGAAGCAGAGCTTATTGATCTTGGGCAGCTAATACGTAAGTCCCATCTGGATCATCTGCCGCAATTGATAAATGTATTAAAAGGCGACATGAGCTTCATTGGCCCAGAACCGCTGCAGCTTTCTTATCCGCAGTATTTTACAGCTGAAGAAAAAAAACGTTTTTCCATCAGGCCGGGAATTACGGGACTAACCCAGGTAAGCGGCATCGATCACCTGAAGTGGGGTGAACAATTTGCCATGGACATCCGTTATGTGGAGAGTCACTCTGTAACGATGGATGCTGTTATTGTGTGGAAAGTGATGGTGAAGTGGCTCCAGCACAAGAAAAGTGAGGGAGTACCTGACCGGTCGTTGTCTGGTAGGGATGATGAAGGAAATTTGCAGGATATCCATTAATGGGACAGAAAGAGGTGATCGTTTGATGATTTCGCTCGCTTACCACGATGTTGTTGCGGTTGGAAAAGAAGATTCCAGCGGTTTTTTGGGAAGAGAAGCTGGAGCTTACAAGCTGAGTAAAGAGCAATTTCAGATGCATCTTGAACAAATATCTCAATTGGATCGTGTAAAGGTCAGAACGGTAGTTGAAGCCTTGCAAAAGCCCTCGGAAGCAGGGGATACGGTTACCTTAACCTTTGATGACGGTGGTATCAGCGCCTACTCCATCATAGCCGATTTATTGGAAGCCAAAGGCTGGAAAGGGCATTTTCTGATTACGACAGCGCAAATTGGGGCCAACGGATTTGTCTCCAAGGAGCAAATTCGTTCATTGGACGCAAGAGGACATATCATCGGCACTCATTCCTGCACACATCCCAGCCGATTTAACGAATGCTCCTGGGAGCAGCAGGTGCATGAATGGAAAGTAAGCGTTCAAACCTTGTCGGATGTGCTCGGTAAAAAAGTGACTACGGCTTCCATACCCGGAGATACATATAACCTGCAGCTTGCCGAGGCGGCAGCCCACGCGGGAATTCAATATTTATTTACATCCGAGCCAAAGGTTGTTACCTCTAGAGTAAATGGTTGTTTAATTGTAGGTAGATATTTGATGAAGAAAACAACTTCACCGGAAACAGCGGCAGCGATAGCTGCAGGAGATCCTGCGCTGCGGCTGCGGTGCGCCATCCAATGGAAATTAAGGAAGGCAGCTATGGCTATGGCCGGCAACAGGCTGCTGGATATGCGCAAAAAAGTAGTGGGAAATAACAGTGTACGCTATTAGAGAGTAGGAGTTGGCAAGGTGCTGGCTGAATACATGCTAAAAGGACAAGAGAGTAGGTTACCTCTCTTGTCCTATTGCTTGTTACCACGGTCCTTAGTTACACCAGTTGCCTCACTTACAATACCAATCTTTCCAGATATCATAGGATTCAACTTTGGGGTGATTGTTTTTGTTGTTCTCATACCAGTCTCTTACGTCTTTGTTGTTATCCCAAAAGTTTTTAAAATCGTTTTGCGAATTGTGACTATTGGAGACAAAAGAAAGAATTTTGTTAATAATAGATTGGTTATTACCGTTGTTGTGTGAATTCTGGGAATGATTATCTTTTGACGCAAAGGCTGATGTAGGAAACATGAGTACGCTGATTATTAAAGCCGAACCTACCAACTTTTTTAATATAAACATTACGCAATCCTCCTTCTTTAGATAATGGTATAATCATATGTTCTTTATAAAGAATCATACATCAAATTTTAAGATTTGAATACTAAAAATTACTATAAATCAAGAATTATCCATTTCTTAATATTCCATGTATATTTTGAGGTTTAATCATGCTGGGGAAGCCATCCATGGAATTAATTTACTTGTCTCGATACAATACGGACTATATGGCGAAAAATATGGTTGACACGATACAAAAAGTATCATAAAGTTAAGTTTGTAGACAATGTTACAAATAGTAGCATTATTATCAATTTATTGCAGCAAAAAGTGAAAGATGACTGTCTTTGGAGGGGAATCGTGGAGATCAATCTTAAAGAGTATTTTATTATTATAAGGAAGCGTTTGTGGCTTGTTGTTGTCATCGTTCTTGTATCTACTGCATTGACAGCTGTGTACAGTACCAATAATTATAGACCGCTTTATCAGGCATCCACTAAACTAATTGTCAACAAAATTGTTGAAAAGGATCAGATGGGGAAGGAACGGATCGATTACGGCGCTATTGGTACTAATCTCGCACTCATAAATACGTACAAAGAAATTATAAAAACCCCGGCGATTATGGATAAAGTTGTTCAACGGTACCCGGATATCAATTTATCTGCTGAGCAGCTCAGTTATATTACTACGGTTTCGGATTTACGTGAAACACAGGTAATGACTATCGTTGTCCAGTATTATTCCCAGGAAGAGGCCGTGAAAATCGTCAACGCCGTTTCGGACGTGTTCCAAGCAGAAATTCCCAAGATCATGAAGGTTGATAACATAACGATACTGAATAGAGCCAAGCTGCAGGAAAATTCATTACCGGTAAATAAGAAATCCAATCAATACATCATTCTCAGTTTTGTGGCCTCTTTATTGGTTTCAATAGGTATTACTTTCCTGTTAGAGACTTTAGATGATACGTTGAAGACGGACCAGGATATTCGTGAAGTGATGGACCTCACAATCATAGCGTATATACCGAAGATAAAGAAAAAAGAGTTGAAGTCACCTAAAAGAAAGAAATTCCGAACGAAAACAGGAGAAGAAGCCTATGTCAAAACCATCCACTAGTCCCCCCATTGTGATGCAGATTAATCCCAACTCGCTTACATCGGAAGCTTATCGGTCCTTAAGGTTTAATATCGAATTTACGAACTTTGATCATGATGTCAAGACGATCGTTATTACATCGGCGAATCGAGGAGAAGGTAAAACGACAACGGCGTTAAATTTGGCGGTAGCTTATGCACAGATCGGTAAGAAGGTGGTTTTGCTTGATGCTGATCTGCGTAAACCATTCGTCCACATTGTCTTTGGCGGGGATAGCAGCAGAGGGTTGACGAGCTATCTTACTGGTAAAAGTTCTATGAATGAAATCATACACGAGTCGTATGTTGAAAGCTTATCCATCATTATAGCAGGAGCGATTCCACCCAATCCGTCTGAATTACTGGCCTCCAGACAGATGAATGCGCTTTTGGATGAATTGAAAAAAAGCTACGATCTGATCATTATCGATACGCCGCCGGTGTTAATGTTAACCGATGCAAAAGTGATGGCCTCCAAGTGTGATGGAGTCCTGCTTGTTGTCGAATACGGCAAGGTCAAACGCAAGGAAGGCAAGAAAGTGAAAGACGAGCTTATGCTCGCTAAGGCTAAGTTGTTAGGGGTTGTCATGAATAAAATAAACAGTCAGGATACAGACGACTATTCATAGCACAAATACCCAAGAGGAACTTATAAATTGGTGTTAGGAGAGGACTCTTAGCAGATGAGAAGAAAAAGACGTAGACCGTATAGACAGGTCGTCAAAACTGTCAGCATCTTAGCAATGAGCTTTACAATCATTGCCGGTTGCTCAGAAACAATCCCATTAAGTCATGAAACTAATGCTGTCGCACAGGAGCAGCCTTTGAAAATCGTAAAGCTGTACAAGGTAGCTAAACAGAAAATTGGAGATCCGGTTGAACATGCTGCGGACGTCCAATCCTCTGTTCAATTTGACATTATCGCGAAGGCTGGAGGAGACATCGAGAAGGTATTGGTAAATCGCGAGGATATGGTCCAGGAAGGGCAGGTCATCGTCAGAGTGAATTCTGTCGCTGCCAACTTTGAGAAGGAAAAGGCGGTTCTTGCCGTTGAAACGATTCAAACTGCGATTAATAAATCGAGGGAAAGAGCTCGGAAAGATATGGAAGCCCAGAAGCGTGAATTGAATAACTCCATTCAGAAGATGGAAATGGGACTGGGCGACATGACAAGAAATTATAATAAACTGAAAAATGACTATGAGGTTGGATTAGCTACGAAGGCTCAACTGTATCAGATGGACGTTCAGCTAAGAAATGCGCAAATGGATCTGGATCAACTGAAACAAAGACAAAAGCAAAGCGTACAGGATTCCGGTGACTCCTTGTCCGATATGGAAACACAGCTAAAAAATGCTCAGCTTTCTCTACAACAGGTCGAACAGTCGATGTCCTACCTCGAGATCAAATCGCCAGCAAGCGGGATCATAACGGGAATGAATCTGGAAGCAGGAATGGCGCTGCAGCCAGGGAGTAAAATTGGCCTGATACAGAAGCTGGATCCGATTAAAATCAAGGCGATGCTATCGACCGAAGAAGCCAAATATGTGAGCAATAAAACCGAATTGACCTACTATTTGCCAGGAACTACACAAAAATATAGGGGAAAGGTCAGTTTCCTCTCCAAGGTTATCGATCCTGAAACGAAGGCATACGAAATAAACCTCGATGTGCCCAATACAGGAATGACTTTAAAGCCGGGAATGAAGGTATGGTTACAATTGACCGAAGAACAAGATCAAATCGTGCTGACGATTCCTACATACAGTATTGTAAAACAAGGGGATGATTCCTTTGTATACGTCCTTGTAGGAGATTCGGTTGAAAAACGCAAGGTACAGCTTGGCCGGCTGAATGAGCCTGATCAAGAGGTGCTTTCTGGTATCAAAGAAGGCGAACAGGTCGTCATATCCAACCCTAATCAATTAAGAGATAAAGAAAAGGTTCAGCAGGCTGTAGTAGTGCCAAAATGAAAATGGAGTGAACATAATTGAAAACGATGTGTAAACAAACGATAATGACGTTCATTTTATTAATCTCCTTGTTGATCCCAACCGTCCCACTGCATGTAATGGCCAACGCACAAGAGGATGGCTATCATGTAACGGACTCAATAAAAGTGGCGGTAAAAAGCGTGCTGAATGAACAAACCGCTGTGGGAACCACAATCATCGCAGTTGTCCGTATGTACAATGAAGGATCGCGTTTAACAAGGGTTCCTGACTTGGAAGTTAGATCCAGGACGACGGAAGGCATTGATTATATCATGCGTTCGAGCGCTTCCAACGTGATTGCTATTCAACCGAAGGAAGTGGTTGAATTAAGCTATATGGTTGCGGTGGACAGGCGTGACAGTTTCTCTGTATCTGAGATTGTTTGGGTTGATGTTGACGAGTATGCCTCTCCGAGACAGGAGCGGACGATTACAGCGATACCTGTTTCCTCCATAGAGTGGCGAGGGGGGGACGCCATTTCAACGGATCCTTCTGCGATCAAAAGCTGGGGGGAGCCTTTCACGATTTCTGTATTGTCGAGTTCAATTGAATATAAGACGGTTCGCTTGACGGAGCAGAATACGCTGCAGGGTCCGATGACCATCGTAGGACTGCTTGCAGCTAATAAAACTGATATGAAAAAAAATATTCCTGATTTTCGTATCGATGGAAAGTCAGACAAAAAGGTATATACCGGAAAGAGGCTGGAGCAGGGAACCCTAACACTTGAACCGGGAGAGCAACGGTATATTCACTTTGCAATTCCGGCGGGTGACAAGGTCAAGCTGAGCAGCTTATCTGTTCTTACCCCGGAAGTGTATACGGTAGATGATAAAACGACGATTCCCTACTCAATAGGTCAACTGACTATTAATCTGCCTACAGAGAATAATGTCGTTAAGCTCATGGATCAATTGGAGCCTTATGTATGGAACAACCGGATTATGATCGATCCATTGAACAAGGTCATTCAACCCGATATTGCCGTTTCTATGTCGTCTCTTCAAATACATACGAGCACGGCGGGCGGCTTTAAAGTGGTTGTCGCCAAATTCAAGCTGCAGAATCTAAGCGATCGTCCGACTCCCGTTCCTCATTTTCAGGCCGAATTGACGAGTATTAACGGAAACAATTATACGGGAACAAGGCAGACGACGATAGTGGAAACACTTATCCCTAATGTAAGCTATGTTATTTATTACTCTTTTGTCCTGCCTAGTGCGGAAAACGGTGAACAGCTGGCTATGGGAATTCTGGATGTCGATTCGATCACCCCGTATAAAATTCCAATTGCGATGTTTAAAACCCAAGTCCAAATGCAAAAGACAGATAATGAACTGCTGTTTTATCCATTTAAAGTGAAATTAAATAACTGGGCGGTAGATGTGTTTATGGGTATTGGCAAGGATAATACGTATAGACTCAAAATCGATTCGGAAATTAATCTTCAGGATGAGGTTGTAGTCGATCAGAGCTTTCCCAAAATGAAGATGGAGCTTGTGGATTCTCAAGGTAAAATTATAGGGTCGAAGACACTTGCGTTCACTGGGGAAAATAAGTTCGTCAGTGGTATACAGACGTTTAATTTCACCTCGGAAATATGGGACTTTTCCCGTTCGCTGCGTATTTATGAAACAATCGATACGGCTTATGGCGAAGCTGAACGATTAGTCGCTACATTTAAGCAGTAAGGGTCTGTGTCCGAGGGCAATATAGAAAAAAAGGAATTGACAGTTGGCAGTTGGAATGGTATTCTAAACATGTTCTCTATAAAGAACAAATGTAAACTCTTTTATATCAATGAATGTATTGGATTAAAAGGGTTATCTAAATGGACATTGAAGATATTATGTAGGTACAATTGTTCTTTTAAGAGAACGAGCAGTGACGGAGGGAAACATGAGTGCTATAGCTGGATTGATTAATTTTAATGAAGATATAGATATCGAGCAGGGCGATAAACTAATGAGGGCTTTACAGAAGTATCCATCTGACTCTGTAGATACTTGGCATACAGAACGCGTATTTTTTGGATGCCACGCTCAATGGATCACTCCCGAGTCCATTTCCGAAAGACTGCCTTATTACGATTCTGAAAGGAAGCTGGCTATCACTGCCGATGCGATCATTGATAACCGTACTGAATTGTTTGACATGCTGGCGGTTGAACATGGACAAAGGAAAACCATGTCTGATAGTCAATTGATTTTACTGGCTTATCGCAAGTGGGAGCAAGAAACGCCTAAATATTTAATTGGTGATTTTACTTTTATGATTTGCGATGACAGCAAACATATACTTTTCGGTGCAAGGGACTTTTCGGGGAACAGAACGCTATACTATCACCAGTCACCTAAACGATTTGCCTTTTGCACCATTATGGAACCGCTGTTTACTTTACCGCAAATCGAAAAGAAGCTTAATGAACAATGGCTAGCCGAATTTTTGGCCATCCCCTTGACTGTTGATGCGATGGATTGTTCCTCTACGGTGTATGCGCATATCGAACAAATTCCACCGTCCCACACGATTACGGTGAAGGATGGGAAAGTAACCTTTTCAAGGTACAGTACATTAAAGGCCGGAGACATGCTGAAGCTAAAATCCAACGGTGAATATGAAGAAGCATTTCGCGATGTGTTTCAACAAGCGGTATCAGCAAGATTACGCACTCATCGCCAAGTGGGTGCCCATTTAAGCGGAGGATTGGATTCCGGCTCTGTTGCCAGCTTTGCGGCAAAAGCATTGAGAAACGAGAATAAACGATTGCATACCTTTAGTTATGTTCCAGTTGACGATTTTACGGATGACTGGACGCCAAGGGACAGATTTTCTGACGAAAGGCCGTATATTCAATCTACAGTAGCTCACGTCGGTAACATAAACAGCAATTATCTGGATCTACCCGGAATGAGCCCTTTATCAGAAATTAACGATTGGCTGGAAATGATGGAGATGCCCTACAAATTTTTCGAAAATTCCTTTTGGTTAAAGGGAATATATGAGAACGCCCACCATCAGGGGGTAGGGGTATTGTTGAACGGTCAGAGGGGGAACTGGACCATCTCATGGGGACCTGCTCTAGACTATCAGGCGATGCTAATGAGAAAGCTCAGATGGATTCAGCTCTATCGTGAAATGAAGCAATTTGGGATAAGAATGGGTGTTGGAAGAAAACGTATCCTTTCAGTTATCGGTAAAAAAGCTTTTCCAGCCATAGGGAAAATGTTTACCTCCAACACTGAAGAATCATTTCCAATGCTGATCAACCCGCAATTCGCCAAAAGGACCAACGTTCTTGACAAGCTTCATGTGCACGGTTTCGATAGGACGGATTATTCGCTCCTTAGCGCCTATGATATAAGAAAACAGCAGTTTGAGCAGCTCTACTCATGGAATTTAAACGGTACTATCGGGACGAAATTATCTTTACGTTACTCCTTATGGGAACGTGATCCAACCAATGATTTAAGAGTAATCCGCTTTTGTCTGTCGGTGCCGGATAATCAATTCGTTCAAAACGGTCTTGATAGAGCATTAATCAGGAGGGCAACAGCGGACTATTTACCCGATAACGTCAGATTAAATCAAAAAAAACGCGGTGTTCAAGGTGCAGATGGGGTTCACCGTATGGCTCCATCCTGGAAAGCGTTTATTAATGAAATCCAACAGCTGATCCAAGACCCAAGCATTTCGCAATACTTGAATATAGAAGAAATCAAGTCGGCTCTCTTCAAGATTAAGGAAGCGCCAAGACCGGAATATGTATACGAATTTGGTTTTAGAATCTTGATGCGCAGCTTGATATTTTATCGGTTTATTAAAGGTGTTACTTGAAGGGAGGTGAGAAAATGCAAAATCAAGCTAAAAAAGAATGGCAAAACCCGTCTTTGGAGGTACTCGACGTCAAGATGACGATGGCAGGACCGGGGATTCGTTATCCTGATGCGGTTCAACCTGACCCTACAGAAGTAATTCACTATAGCTAGTTTGTTAAGACTAAGAATAGATAGGTTCTGCCGCCCTTATACTTGTAAAGGTATAGGGGCATTATTTAAAATTATCCCTTGTGACCTTGGAGTGAGACGGATGGCTGTAACCCTTAATAAGGTTGTGTATAGAGCATTTGGATTAAGTATGATAAGTGAGATTATGCTGCCTGAATTGCCCCTCATTCATATTCAGGATAACCAGATAGACGTTGTCATAAAAAGAGCTGACTTGACTCCATTATGGAATCAATTGGCCAAGCCGAATGAAACCTACGTTGTCAGGGAAAATTCATTTATGTTTCGAGTTCCGGATACCGCCATATTTTGCATCCAGGATGGAGCGGAAATCACTGTATCGGCTGCTTATGGTGCGGATGAAGCCAAAATTCGTCTATACCTGCTGGGTACGTGCATAGGAGCCTTATTGATGCAGAAGAGAATACTGCCTCTCCATGGCAGCGCAATCGTCATTGACGGCAAAGCCTACGCTTTGGTAGGGGACTCTGGGGCAGGTAAATCGACCTTGGCATCTGTTTTCGTAAGCAGAGGCCATCAGCTCATAAGCGATGATTTGATCGCTGTCAATTTTTCACATGATCGAATTCCTGTAGTTATGCCGGCTTATCCACAGCAAAAGCTTTGGCAGGAAAGCTTAACCGAATTTGGTATGGAGGCGAGCCAATTCCCTTCTATTTTCGATCGGGAAACGAAGTATCTGGTTCCGGTACCTGGCCCATTTATTACCGAGCCTTTACCGCTTGCCGGGGTGATTGAACTGGGTAAGGAGGAGGGCGAGCAGGTCATGATGAAATCGGTACAAGGCTTGGAACGATTGCATACTTTATATCGCCAAACGTTTCGCAGTTTTCTATTAGCCAAGTTTGATTTGCTTGAATGGCACTTTGGAATGACCGCAGCTATTTCGAATCAAATCGATTTTTATCAAATACATCGGCCTCATTCCGGATTTACCGCTCCTCAGATGGCATCCTTAATTTTGAAAACAGTACAAGGGGATGAATAGAGATGATAAATAACGTAGAACTTCTGTTAAATCACCGAATCGTTCAATGTCAGGGCAATATTGTAAGTGATATGGATGGTGAGAAAGTCATGATGAATATAAATAATGGGAACTATTATAATCTTGGCAGGATGGGAGGGACGATATGGGAATTACTAGCCAGCCCGATCTCGACATCAAAGCTGGTGGAAGCATTAATGAATGAATATGAGGTCGAGCAAGCCGTCTGCGAGGAACAAGTGATTTCTTTTCTAAAGCGCTTATTGGATGAGAATTTGATTCAATTTGCTGAAGAGCTCCACCCTCAGTTGCAGCCATAGAGCGGAAGGAGACCATATGGTTATTGTGAATAAGGTCAAAGTATTGTTTTCACTCGATATCTCAACATTTGTTCTTTTGGTGGAGGCTTTGTTTTACTTGGCATGGGCTCGAATTCTTATCCATATGCCCTTTTCCCGGGTAGCACCTTCATTGGGTGACGCTATGCAGGAAACCACTTTTATACATAACGATTTGAACAGAGCCACCTTAATCCAAATATCTAGCGCTATAAGTACGATGAGCAACCATACATTATGGGAAAGCAAATGTCTTGTGAAGGCTATTGCCGGTATGAAAATGCTGGCTAGGCGCAAGATGGAAAGTACACTTTACCTAGGAACGGCTAAAGATGAATCCTCCACAATGATTGCTCATGCATGGCTGCGCAGCGGATCTTTTTTTATTACCGGCAAGGAAAGTATGGAGAAGTTTACAGTCGTCGGGAAATTCGCCAAACGAATGAAAGGCAATAGATAAGGGAGATAACCAATGGGAAATGATGTAACATTAGGCTTGGACCTCCTGCCGAAGGAATTGAAGCTGTTACTTTTATTCATGGCAAAGGAAAGCAGAGAAGTTGCTTTCTCCGATTATGAGGAGCTATTTAAAGACGTTAACTGGGAGCTTTTTGTACAATTGACCCGACATCATCGTGTGTACCCTTACATATGTCATCAGCTGAAGCAGCTGGACCCCACAGTTATTCCTTCCTCTGTTATTCAGAAGCTGGACCGGGAAACTAAAAAAAACACGTTCTATATGCTGCACTTAAGCGGAGAGCTGGAACAGCTTTGTAAATTGTTAACCGAAGCTAAGATTCATGTGCTTCTTTTGAAAGGGCCCGTGCTTGCCGTGGACCTTTATGGAGACCTATCACGCAGAACATCCAGCGATTTAGACATGCTTGTTCCGATAAATGAATTAGATACCACACATGAACTTCTCCTATCACTTAATTATGTGAAAGAAGATTATTTTTCTACGGTATTGGATGATTGGAAGTGGAGGCATCATCATCTTGCCTACTTTCATCCTGAAAAACGGATTAAGCTGGAAATTCATTGGAGGCTTCATCCTGGACCTTCGTGGGAGCCGAGCTTCAAGGATTTGTGGGCAAGGAAAAGGTTAAGCTCGCTTACAAGCAGTCCTGTTTATCTATTAGGAAGAGAGGATTTGTTTTTGTTTTTGGCTGCACACGGTGCCCGTCATGGCTGGTCCAGGCTGCGCTGGTTGGCAGACATCGACCGGATCGCAGGTCTAAACCCCGACTGGAAGCAGCTTAGCCGCTTATTGGATACCTATCAAATGGCCCATGTAGGAGGGCAAGCGCTAAATTTGGCGTCACAATTATTGCGCACCCCTATTCCTCAAGCGATGAAGGAATTGACGGGCAGAAGTCGATCCAAGCGTTTAGCGCAAGAGGCACTATTTTATATCAAGCAAATGGTAAATCTGCATACGGAGCCTCTTCCAGAGGCAATAGCCGATTATCACCGGCGGCATTTATTTTCATTAATGTCTGGTCAGCAAAAGCTGTTGTACCTGTTAAGTCTGCTGGTTCCCTATCCTTTGGATGCGGAGACGATGCCACTGCCAAAAAGCTTGCATTTTTTATATTTTCCTTTACGTCCATTTCTTTGCGTGTGGAGGAAAATTCGGAAATCAGCAATACTATAAGGGGTTAGACTATGAGGTATATCTTATATTACACAAAACGCATGTACACTTTTTCCGGGAATAAGCTCATTATAAATGTCCTTGGAATGGTATTGATCAGCCTGCTTGAAGGTACGGCGATTCTGTTATTGCTGCCAATGATCAGTATGAGCGGAATAGCCAACATGAACGCAGGAGTGTCTCCGGTTTCGGGGATTTTTAAATTTCTTCAGGAATTCCCCCAGTCCATAGGCTTACCTCTAATTCTTTGTATGTACGTTTTATTAATAATAGGTCAAAATCTATTGCAGCGGTCGCTAACGATTCGGGATACCGTGATTCAACAAAGGTTTCTTCGTCAATTGCGTTTAGAAACGTATAACGCCTTATTGCAGTCAAACTGGAATTTCTTTGTTAGGCATAGGAAATCGGATCTTATAAATCTGATGGGCTCCGAATTGACAAGAGTTGGCTTTGGCACTAATCTGGTGCTTCAGCTAGTAGCATCTCTGATCTTTACCTTGATCCAGCTTGGTATTGCTTTCTGGTTATCGCCTAGTTTGACAGTGTTTGTCTTGTTGTTTGGTTTAGCTATTGCTTTTTTTTCAAGCAAGTTCATTAGAAGATCACTTTCGCTGGGAAGTCAAACCTCCCGGTTATCCCAAAGCTTTCTAGCAGGCATTACCGATCAGCTAAGTGGAATTAAAGATATTAAAAGCAATATGCTGGAGAAATCTCGAATGATCTGGTTCAGCTCGCTAACACAAAAGATGGTCAATGAACAGGTTGATTATATCAAATTAAGATCAGGCTCACAGCTTTTTTATAAGGCGGCATCAGCTGTGATCATTGCCCTTTTTATTTTTGTATCCGTTAAATTATTTCATGCTAAGGTGGAGCAATTATTGCTGATATTTGTTATTTTTTCTCGTTTGTGGCCCCGATTTACAGCAATCCAGTCTAATATGGAGCATATTGCTGCCTCGATTCCAGCCTTCCAAGCACTGAAAAAAATACATACCGAATGCACCAGTGCAGCGGAGTTTCATAATGAGGAAAATGAGGATCCCGCAGGGATCAAGCCTATAGAGGTTATTCAGCAAATCGAATTTCGGCATGTTTCCTATCGTTATAATCGGGAGGAGCCGTTGTATGCGCTTCAGGATATTCATTTTCGAATCCCTGCCAAGCAGACAATTGCGATCGTAGGTCGTTCCGGTGCCGGGAAAAGCACCCTGATTGATATGATTATGGGTCTGATTCAGCCCGAGAAAGGTCAAGTATTGATAGATGGGATCCCCTTGGAAAACAAAAGCGTACTAGGATTGAGACAATCCATAAGCTATGTCCCGCAAGACCCCTTTCTATTTCATGCAAGCATCCGGGAAAATCTGCTGATGATTGAACCAAACGCCAATGAAGAGCAAATTTGGGAAGCGCTAAATTTCTCCGCATCCGCTGATTTTGTAAGCAGGCTCCCTCAAGGTCTGGATACAATCATTGGCGACAGGGGGATCAGGCTTTCTGGTGGAGAACGCCAGCGGCTTGTTCTAGCCAGAGCCATTTTACGTAAACCGTCGATTCTTATACTGGATGAAGCTACCAGTGCTTTGGATACGGAAAACGAAACAAAAATACAAAAAGCGTTGGACCAATTAAAGGGAGCCATGACGATTGTTGTAATCGCCCATCGTTTGTCAACCATACGTAATGCGGACCAGGTGATCGTATTGGATAAGGGGAGGATTGTTCAGACAGGGCTATTTAACCAACTGGCTGAAGAAGGGGAAGGGCTGTTCTCGAATTTATTAGGCAATCAAATTCGTGATTCCCAGGTAAGTGCATTAAGATGAGTATATTCTGGGAAAATAGTGTGTTGACACGTTCTCAATAAAGAACTAAAATAAACGTATATCCTTTATTTTTAAGTCAATTAACTAAAAATTTTGCGAAAACGTTCGCTATTAGGAACATTTCTTTTGTAAGGTGAAGCGATCCTGGTTATTTGAAGGAGACAGAAATATGAAACTGAACAATCAACGAATAAGTAAAATAATCCATTATTGCTGGTTTGGCGGTAAGGAAAAACCGGATATCGTCAAAAAATGCCTATATAGCTGGCATGAACATTTATCTGGGTATGAGATTATAGAATGGAATGAAGAGAACTTTGACGTTCATTGTCATACATATGTTAAAGAGGCTTATGAATCCCGAAAATTCGCCTTTGTTAGTGACTATGTAAGGGTATACGCTCTATATCATTTTGGAGGGATTTACCTGGACACCGATGTTGAAGTGTTTAAACCCTTCGATGATCTGCTGCATCATGAATCGTTCTGGGGGTTCGAACAAGAGAACTACATAGCAACAAGTACGATTGGAGCGGCTAGAGGTAATAAGCTGATACAAACTTTTCTGGATTCCTATGCGCAAAAGAGCTTCATCAAAAACGATGGAACCTACGATGGTTTGACCAATGTCGCCATTATCACGAGCATATTGGAAGGGATCGGACTAAGACCGGACGGGGAGTATCAGGAGTTGGAAGGCATAGGAGCTTTTTATCCGCAAACCTATTTCTCTCCTTATGATTATATAAACTGTAGAAAATTTATAACTGAGCATACCTACACCATGCATCATTTTCACAAGAGCTGGTTATCCCCTAAAGCCAGATTTAAGGGCCATCTCAAACAGGCTCTATCTAAAATTATAGGCGGTGAGAATATTGCAAAGTTAAGGAAAATGTATGGTTACAATTCCTTAAGGAGAGAACAGTGATGATCCCGATATGGAGAAAAATAGCTGCGGTGCTTATTGCAGAATGCCGAACTAGAGGCGTTTATTTAACAGTAATCATGAATATTTCGCATTGCATAGGAATCATAAGGGGATTTTTGTATAAAATGATCTATTTTAAGAACATCAAGTCGTCGATCTACTCGCTCCAAGTGAACAGCAGAATAGAAATTTTCAGTAGAGATGCCAAAATGACAATAGGTAAATTCGTTTTTATTAGAAAAAATGCCAGCATTCGAATAGATTTCAAGGGTGAGCTGCTTATTGCAGACAAAGTTTTTATTAATGACAATTGCAATATTAATTGTGTAAACCGGATAAGCATTGGAAGATATACGAAGATAGCGCCAAATGTATGTATTAATGATCATGATCATAACTATAAAGCTCAAACAAACGACCATTTGATCATGGGTCAAGTAACCATCGGCAACAATGTATGGATTGGATCCAACGTCGTTATTTTGAGAGATACGACCATAGGAGATAACGCTGTGATTGCAGCAGGAAGCATTGTCAAGGGGGATGTTCCCGCCAATACCTTGTTTATGAATAAAAGGGAAAACAAATATGTTCCATATTCGCCTACCCCCCAATTAGAAGTCATTTAAACAGTGAGGATCCCATGAAAAAACATATATTAATTTCGGTATACGATATGGAAATCGGCGGCATTGAAAGAAGCTTAATTAATATGCTGGAGAGCTTTGATTACGATAACTATCATGTAGATGTGTTAATTTGTAATCACAAGGGCGACTTTATGAGCTTAATCCCAGCCCAAGCCCATATTTTACCTCAAGTTGATCAATATACGGTTTTTAGAAAGTCTGTTATTCAATGTGTTAGAGAGAGGCATTATTCCATATCCATGATTAGACTTATGTGTAAATGTATCGCAGGTATTAAAGCCAGGGCGAGAAGGCTGAAGGAAGGCTCCGGTTATATTCAAATGCAGCTAGTTTCGAAATACACCTCCTTTTTATTACCGAAGATACCCAAGAAGTATGATCTTGCCATCAGCTATGCCTGGCCTCATGATTTGATAGCTGACAAGGTAGATGCTGATAAGAAAATAGCCTGGATTCATACGGATTATAGTGAATTGGAAATAGATAATGAGTTAGACCTTGAAACTTGGAATAAGTTTGATTATATCGCATCGATCTCGGATGCCTGTACGAAATCATTTGTAACGATGTACCCGTTCCTGGAGGAAAAAATCATCAGCATTGAAAATATAACCTCGCCTGATTTTATTAAGAAAATGTCTAATAATCATAACTCTCTTGAAGAAAAAAAAGATGAAAGTTTTCATGTTTTATCTGTAGGACGATTATCTTATACCAAGGGATTTGATATGGCGATAGAAGCGCTTAGGGTTTTGCATGATAAAGGTTTTACTAACATCAAGTGGTATGTCATCGGATATGGCAGCTACGAGGATACACTAAGGCAGCTAATAACCAAATACGACTTACAAGATAGTTTTGTGTTATTAGGCAAAAAAACAAATCCATATCCATATATCAAAGCATGTGATCTCTATGTTCAACCCTCCAGATACGAAGGCAAGGCAATTACAGTGACAGAAGCTCAAATTCTCGGTAAGCCGGTTGTTATTACAAACTTCCCTACTGCAAAAAGTCAGCTTGAGGATGGTTTTGATGGACATATTTGTCCAATGGATGTTAATGGAATTGTTGAGGGTATTACTAGAATGTTTGAAGATGTCGACTTTAGGAACAAAATTGCGAACAATTCATGTCAACGCAGTTATAGTAACGAAGCGGAAGTGAAGAAGCTATACCAGATAATCAGGTGATCATAAACTTCACAAAAATCTAGGAGGTATTTATTTTCATGGAAAATGTTTTAATGTTAGATACATCTGTGGGCTCCTTTAATAAGGGAGACGATATTATTATGAAGTGTGTCAGATATCAGCTGCTGAACATAACTAAACATACCAATGTCCTCACGTTACCGACTCATGTATCACCCTTTCATTGGTATCAAGTAGCCAGAGGCTCCAATGTGGTTAAGATATTCAGTAATGCTAAATATAAGTTTGTCGGAGGCTCAAATTTATTAACCATGAATATGCTTACTCACTTCCCTCAATGGAATATTAATATATTTAATTACGGTCCATTAAAAGGAAGTATTTTAGTTGGAGTGGGTGCCGGTAAAGGCAATGAGATTAACAGGTATACCAAAATGTTATATAAGAAAGTATTGTCGCATGAATACATACATAGCGTTAGAGATGAACGAACAAAGAAATTTTTGGAGGAAATGGGCTTTAAAGCGTTAAATACAGGCTGTGCGACATTATGGTCTCTTACACCCGAGTTTTGCAAAGAAATTCCAACCCGAAAGTCGGACTCAGTTATCTTCACTCTTACTCCGGATCCTTCAATACAGCCTTTAAAAGAAGATCAGATGTTAATTGATATTTTGAATAAAAATTATAAGCATGTATACTACTGGATCCAAGGGGAGCATGATTTAGAATATTTCAAATGTTTTAAGAACACAAAAAATATTAAAGTGATTCCACCTTCTGTGGAAGAGTACGAAGCCATGCTTAATAAAGATATTGACTATATTGGAACGCGGCTGCACGGTGGTATATTTGCAATGAGGCATAAAAAGCGTTCAATTATAATTGCAATAGATGAAAGAGCCCGGGGAATGAAAGAAACCTATAATCTTAACCTCGTTGACAGAAGTGAGCTTAGTAACCTGGAAAATATGATTAATTCAGATATCGTAACAGAGGTGAATGTGAATTTCGATATTGTAAACAAGTGGTTAAACCAATTTAAATAATGGTCTTTGTGTCGGAAGTGAATGGTTCATAAAAGATGAAAGAGGTTGATAATATGAACAGTATAACTCTTAATAAAGTCTTTGTGAAAGATAATAGGGTGGACTACTTTTTTAGTATTACCGGGAACATGCAAAAGTATTTTAAGGGAAAAAATCATATGTTCCTTGAATACAATTTCGACATTACAGATATCCCCAAAAGCATTTTGACGATTCCGTTCGTTGCCAATGTCATTCCGCTCATATGGATTTCTAACGCAACGATCTGCGTGAATGAAATAGATGAATCTTTTTACGAAAGTTTAAATCCCATCAGAAATGCATATCAAAATATGTTTCCGAATATTAAGTTTAAAGGCACAATGGTTGTAGATAAAATTACAAAAAACACTTACAAATATGAGCGCGAGGCGGCCGCATTATTCAGCGGGGGCCTTGATGCGCTTACTACATTTATAAGAACCAAGAACAAAAAGCCATTATTAATTACTGAGTATGGTTGGCATGAGAACGATATTCAGGATAGTGAAGTATGGGAGGCCGATAAAGAAAATGCTATACAGTTCGCAAAGGATCATGGATTAGAAAACATCCTTATACAATCTAATTATGGAAGCTTTATGAATGCCGTGAATATCGATAATGATTTTTCGAGAAAATTAGGAGATTCTTGGTGGCATGGGTTACATCATGGCTTAGCTATTATATCTGCGGCTATCCCTATAGCCTTTAAACTTAAGATAAAGTGCATATACATTGCAAGCTCCAACTCTCCTTATCATAAAGTTGCATGTGCCTCTGATCCTACAGTGGACAATAAAATTAAATATGCTTCCGGTAGTGTGTTTCATGATGGTTACGAATTAACCAGGCAGGATAAGGTTAAGTTTATGGTAGACTATTATTCGGCTTCTAAGGAATCAGTGAATATAAGAGTTTGTTTTAAAAATAGAGAAAACTGCTGTAATTGTGAAAAATGTTTAAGAACAATTTTGGCGATCATCGCTGAAGGTAAAGAGCCCAGGGACTATGGATTTCATATTCCAAGCCAGTTTTCCGAACATGTAAAAAGTTTTTTGGATAATGAGGTTAAGTTTTTTACCCACACGTTTATTCATATTTATTGGAATATCATTCAAAATCGAATGAGGGAAAATCGCCAAAATATTTTACATAAGGAATTGTTAGACTGGTTTTTAGATTATGATTTTGCTGTCCAGCGTAAAAGGGCTTTAATCAAATACAGGGTGACCAAGTTCTTTCCCATTTTAAAAAGGAAGATTTCCACTAAATTTAATCGTGTGTTTGAGCAAAATACATAAATAGAAGGTTATAAAATGAGAATTCAAAATTCATTAAATAATATGTTTTTTGGTCTTTCCGGCCAAATCATTAGTGCCATTATGGGTTTTATGGTTAGAACCGTTTTTATATATACTTTGGGCATAGAATATTTGGGTGTGGATGGACTTTTTACAAGTATATTAATGATGTTATCACTTGCGAACTTAGGTTTTGACACAGCAATCGTATATAGCTTATATAAACCCTTGGCTGAAAATGATATTAATAAAATCCAGGCCCTAATGAATTTGTATCAAAAAGCTTATAGATGGATAGGCATCATTATTTTATTGATTGGATTGTCGCTGCTGCCTTTCCTGCCAAATCTGATGAATGGCGAGACCACGATTAGTAACATCACGATTATTTATTTATTGTTCTTGTCTAATTCCGTTTTGTCCTATTACTTTGTATACAAACAATCTATTATTATTGCAGATCAGCATAATCATATTATTTCGAAAATTCATAGTGTGTTTACGATTGTATCCAATATTGCACAAATTATAGTATTGGTAAGTATAAGTAATTATATTGTTGTTCTTTCAACTCAGATCGCCTTCAGAGTAATCGAAAACATATATGTTGCCAATAAAGCAAATCAATTATATCCCTATTTGAACACGAAAAATAATGCGACATTATCCAAAGAGGACAAAAAACTGTTTTTCGAAAATCTATATGCTTTAATGTTATATAAAATAAGTGGTGTAGTAATTAATGGAACCGATAATATCATTATTTCTAAATTTGTAGGGATTGTATGGGTGGGGGTTTACTCCAACTACTTACTGATTATTAGTACACTGAATACCTTGTTGGGTTATTTATTTTATTCGATTACGGCCAGTGTTGGAAATTTAAATGTAAATGAGAATGCAGAAAAAAAGTATTTTGTTTTCCGTGTATTGAACTTCACTAACTTCTGGATATACGGATTTTGTGTAGTGAGCTTATGGAGTTTATTCAATCCATTTATCCATATTTGGTTGGGTGATAAGTATGTGTTTGATAAGTACATCGTGTTTGCCATATTATTAAATTTTTATACTGCTGGCATGCAAAACGCCTCCACAACCTTTAGAGATACTACAGGTTTATTTAAAAGGGGGAAATATAGACCCATTATAGCGGCTGTTATTAATGTCGTCGTTTCTATGCTCCTCGTTCAAAAAATGGGGATTGCTGGTGTCCTCTTAGGCACGGTTATTAGTAGATTCTGCACATACTTCTGGTATGACCCTTATGTCATATTTAGATTTGTTTTCAAAAGGTCGGTAATGAACTATTTTGTGAGATATATGAGTTTTGTATCATTGGTTACTATTTCAGCAATTCTAACCGATATGCTTGGTAGCTTGATTCATACTTCCCTTATTTTAAATATCGTCATACGAGCAGTATTGTGTCTCATTATTCCGAATTTCATTTTCTTTATGATATTTAGGAGATCTGAAGAATTTAAATATTTGTGGAATATCGCACATTCGATAACTAATAAAATACCATCTAGATTGTTGGTAAAGGAATCACCATAAAGGAACCCACAGCTTCCTCTGTTCAATCGCAAATGCGGCTAGCCTCAGATAGGTATAGGAGGGCAATAATGAAAAAAATATTTTTTTTTATAATATTTGTTCTGATTTTGTTCATTCCCCAAAATAATTATGCATTGGATTATGAGTCTTCAGTGAGTCCCCGGGCAATCGTCGGTGAAGTGATCCCATCTGATGAAGTGTTATCGCTGGATAAACAATTGTCTTTTCGCTCTTTCCCCTTTGACGACGTAGCAGAAATCGGGTATTTATCACCTCAAAATGTTTATTCTTTTGAAAAATGGACCGATGCTACAAATAAGACTTGGTACCATATAAAAACTTGGATGGGTAACATGTGGATCACCGGTATCGATCCCACCTATTATTTGTTAGAAACAAGCAGATGGAATATGAAAACCGACGGTAATAATCCTGTGGAAACCACAAAAGGATTTAACGATGCGTTAAAATGGGCAAGCCAGAATGGCAAGACGACCTTTAAGGTCCCAGCTGGCACTTATCTTATCGCTAAATCGGCTAATTTAAATGATTCAACAGCTCAAATTAACATGGTTTCCAATATGACCTTCTGGCTGGATGATAACGCTGTTCTTCAAAAAGAAACGAACGGATGGGAAGGCTACACGCTGCTGTACGTTGGTCAAGAAGTTAAAAATGTTACGCTCAAAGGCGGAACCTATCGTGGAGACAAAGATACACATGACTATTCCGGAAAAGATTATTCATGGAGCTACGGTACTCATGAAAGTGGAACAGGTATTATGCTCGCCGGTCCGGACAACGTAGTAGTGGATGGTGTAAAATCAACTAATTTTACAGGTGACGCTCTATGTATTTGCGGGAACAATAAACAAGTTTCAATTGCCTATGATCAGGATTTTGAATCTGGATCCATTGATGATAACGGAAACCTGGTTGCGGATCCCACCAAAGTTCGTACAAATAACAATAAAGTAACCAGCTTGAGTGATCCTGTATTCAAAATAAGCAACATGTTCGGCCCCACACTGCAAGTGGGAAGAGAGCAAACGATGCCGCTGCACGTTTATTTTTATAAGTCGGATGGAACCTTCATATCAAGTGTAAAAGATCAGGAATTGATGTGGAGTTTGATTACTGTACCTGAGGAAGCGAGTTACTTCAAAGCAGTCCTGGAAACGACGGATACAGCAGGGATTCAGTTTATGATATGGAATCGTGCGGTGACAAGAAATTCGGTTATTAAAAATTCGGAATTCTCATTTAGCCGCAGACAGGGTATAACCGTTGCTGGTGCAGATAACGTTGTGATTACGAACAACAATATTCATGACATTAAAGGGACAGCTCCTGAATCAGGGATTGATCTAGAAGGCGGTACTGGTCAATATGGTAATCGAAATACGAATCTTATAATTAAAAGCAATAAAATTTACAACAATAATTCGTATAATGTCATCTTATATGACGGGCAGGACGTGACGGTTGAAGACAACTATTTGGGTCCGAATGAAACCAAATCCTCTGTAGGAGTTGCTGTGTCCTCACCATTTCGAACCGGCGCCATTATTAAGAATAATATTATTGAGGGATCGAAAATTGCCAATGAGAATGAAGCTACTTATATTGGGAATCAAGTTAATGGCACCATGGCAAGTATTACTGGTCACGGTATTATCATCGATGGAATGATATTAACCAACGCCACGTTATGGTTACAACCTGATTTACCTTATGGGATTACACCATCTAATATCACATTAAACAATACCGATGGCAGTGGCGGAAGATTTCTTGTGGACAATCAACCTCTTCATGTTACCAACCTTACAATAACGGGTAAATCCACTCTGCCAGGTCTTGGTGGAAACGCACCGGACGGAAGCACCTTTGATCATGTAAAAGTTCTTGCATATGGCGGAGGAATTGCTTTGCCACGAGGTACATATACCCATTGCGTGTTTGAAGCAGCTGCAGAGAGCGATGTGCCTCCTTCTATTTCCGGGACCGGTGGAACCTGGGTAATTGACGGGTGTAATATTAAAACAAAGAAAAATGCAGCGCTATCTGTTGATAACCCGAGTGCCAACGTGACTATTAAGAATAGTACAATGGATGTCAGTGGGACCATGTTTGGAAATCAAGCCGTTATTCTTGTTAAGAAAGCGGGACAGATTAATATCTTGAACAATTCACTAAATGCTCTTGGTCTTACCCAAAGCTATATTGCCGCGATTAAAATCAACATAACGGGTGAAGCTATGAACCCTGCAACCGTATTGAGAGCCACTATCAAAGGAAACACGATTACTACAAACAACAATGCTAAAGGTATTTCTACGATCGATGCTGGTACTGGCGCGCCAGTTTACGATATTCAAGATAATATTTTATATAATGCACAACTTGACCTGAAAACGAACGATATCAATATGAATAATAAACAATTACTCAAATAAAAAAATACGTCCTGATTGCCTGTTGCGTGGAATAATGGCAAAATAACAGCTCTGTTCGCATTTGCGAAAGAGCCGTTTTTTGTTTTTCTCCGGGTTGTTTTGACATAGCAACTCAGTTGGTTGATTTCACGGGGGAAGACAGACATCTATAGGTTTATTTTTCTACTGTTACATTCAATAGAGAATCCCTTTCAAGGTCTTTGAGTGCAATTGACTGTTTACTCGATGGAGTCAATTTATTCTTTAGAATAGTTAGCAAGGGTGCTTCGATTAGTGAATAAAAAGCGCATCCTACTATAATTGCTACCATACAAACAATGATTTCAACAAGACTCTTATTGATTAAAGTTAAGACTTCGACTCTTTCAATAATGGATTCCAATACTAACAACGTTAACAAATGGGTTAGATATATAGAATAGGAACTGTCACCCAACCTAATAAATACTCTTGAGATTTTCACTTCTTTTTTCTGTTCCAAATTTACTAATCCAAAAATGATAATCGCTGATGGAATCCCCCAAGCTATAACTCTGTGAAAATTAAAAATGTCGAATAGGTTTAACAACAAAAACATCATCAAAATAATTACGCCTGCACTTGTCACCCAATTTATATGGCTTATCTTTTTCTTAATTATTATCAACGCTATGAAGCTGCCAAATAAAAACTCTAAATTAATTGGAGAAAAGAACAAGCTAAGAACAGGACTACTTGGTAACATATGTTTAAATGTTGAGAACATAAGTATGGACAATCCCCATGCAGTTACTAACGGGACAAACAATTTTTTCTGCCAAATACATAAACTAAATAAAAAATAAAATAGTAATTCATGCTGTAATGTCCAAGCAACGCCTATAATCGGATCCTCGTCTTGGGGCAGTAGAAGTATCGATTTAATCATATAATTGAATGGTATTTGATGGCCGAATATTGACACAATCGTAACATATAACAAAGTTACAATTAGATATAAAGGGAAAACTCTAATAATTCGTTTCTGTAAATAAGGCTTTAACTTTTTTTTCCACCCGAAGTCTGAAAAGTGAATATATAAAATGATAAAACCACTTAATACGAAAAACAAGTCAACTCCCATATAACCCAACTTAAAGATGTTTAGCAATTCTGTATGTGTGCCGTGATAAAATACAACTAGCATTGCTGCAATGCCTCTTAGAAGTTGGAGTGTATCGAAATTTTTTTTGATTGATTCAGTTGTCAAATATAACTCACTCCTCTATTAGTTACTAACTCCCGCACGATTTTCAATCTTTTTACTAATAATGTTATTTATCAGCTGATAAGAAAATAGTACTATAGTTCTTTATAAAGAACAATAGGGAGTTAGCAATCCATTAAATGGATAATAAAATGATCATCGAGAACTCTCGATGATCATTTTTTAACTTTGAATAACTCACTAATTTAACGCGTGTGGATTAGGGAGAAATAACGCCAAAGGTTTTGAATACAGCTAATGGGCCAAGGTAAAGCCACGAATAACCATCTGGATTCAAAGGTACACTTGCAATTCTTGTAGGCTGATTCATGCTGGGTCCGCCTTTAGTAGCCGTACATCTATATACATTTCCTCCCGTATTTACAACAGCATTTAATGCATAGGTTGTGCCTGCAGTCCATGCAGTAGCATTAGCTATTCCACTTATTGTACATACCCAACCCAGATAACCACCGGGAGTTGGCGTAGAATGATACAATATTTGTCCAAGGACATAAGCACCCGTAGTTGGTGGTGTGGAAATTCGATCTGTTGATCCTACAGAAGGTGAATTGATATCTGTTAATCCATTGCCCAGTGATTTTCGTAATTGTGAAATGTAAGTAGGATCAAGTAAAAAATTGTACTGAATCATATAGTTATTATCTATATATGCAGTTAAAGAAGGAATAGCATTTGTATAGGTAGCATCCCTGAGAGCTCCAAATAGCTCCAGCTTATTGCTATTATTTGCAGATTCAAAATAGTTACCTGTGATTTTCACATATTTTTCTGAATAGATGGTTAGTGCCCTTGCTACTACACTTGAACTAGTCATAAATGCTTTATTGTTTTCAATGAATACATTTTCAAAGTTCTGGATAAAGATGCCTTCATTGTTGATTCCATATGTTCTATTGGTTTTGTTAAGATATATGCGATTATCACTGAAATAAATGTTCTTAGTCAGTGTGTTTGGATTACCTTTTAATTTGATGTCAAAGTTATTAAAGACACAATTTGATACAACAAGTTCGTTTGCTTGACTAGCAGCGTTGGAAACGCTCCCAGCCTTTCCATTAAATATGGAGTCACTAAAAGTTATCTTATCTCCTTTTATACCACCCATATAATTTGGACTAATGAATTCACAGTATTTAAAATTGAAACTATTTTTACCAAGATAATCACTACTCGATGAAGCATCCGTAAAGTAACCCGATACATTTGTTAAATTAAATTTGCAGCTATCAAATTCTACAGCGCCCCTGCGAGTAATCCAAGGGACCACGCCTTCAATTTTTGTATAATTAATTTTACAATCCTTAAATCTTACAGTCTCATAACTTTTGTCTCCATAATATACATTTGCTCTCCACACATTGTTGGCATTATCAGTTGTGTCTGTCATATCTGTTTTCCATACAGGCTCAATATTATCTGCGATATATTGCCATGTATAACCATCAGCGTATGCCTGGGTACCCGTTCCTGTAGGCTGATTCGTGCTGTTGGTTGCAGGTGCAGCTATACACGTATATATTTTATTATTATTGATGACCAGATCCTTAACAAAATATCTTTTAACTGCCCATTTAGCAGCTCCGGCAGTTATACATACATAATAGAGTGGATTACTGAGCCAAGCACCTGTTTTAACAGTAGGCAGCACGGCATTACCCACATCATAAGCCGTAGCCGACCATATCCCATAGGTAACGATATCCAGTTGAAAAGACATGTTTTCAAATTGACAACCTTCATAAATCGTCTCATATTGCATCTGAATTTGTGCATTTACAAAGATATCATTTTGAAATTTTGTATTTTCTTGTCCAGTACCTACGGAACAGTTATAGTAATTGTTTTTAGATAGCAGGTTTGCACCCCGAGCTCCTTGAAATATGACTCCGCCGTTATTACCATTTGTAGGTGTATCAAACTTGTTATTCTCTAGAATTAGATTTCTGGCATGTACAGCACTTATATGCAAGCTTTCATTATCGCGGAATATGCTGTTTCGTATGATAATATGCTGATTAATATTGGCTCCATCTTCAATGTCAATAGCCATAGGGAATGGGTATAGCCTTCTCCCTATTATCGTCTTCGCATTGCCAATCTTGTACATTTCACAGTTTTCAATCAGAATTTGTTGAGCTCCTGTAATAGCAATGGCCAAAGAAAAGGAATCATGAATTTTACAGCTCTGGATTTCAATAACACTGGAGAATGTGAACGCATTGATTTCAAGATGATAAGTACTGGGAATGATTTGGGTAATATCATATCTAAGTGCAAGCTTAAATTGCGTAGTTCCCGAAGGTAACGTATTTAAATAAATCGCATCTGTTCCTCTCTTTTGTATTCTGCCTTTATAAACGCCACTCGCATCATAACAATGGATTTCAAATATGGATTTACTTAGATTCACAGGTTCCCCATCATATCTGGTTCCATATGAACCATACCCATTTCCCCAAATTACGAAATATCCGCCATTTGTTGTTGTGTTATTAGTAATTCCCTGACCAGAAATAGTGGCCAGTGTAGCTAATTGAATATATTTATTCATTCGCATCATGTTGGCGTTAGCTTGGGCGGTTCCATCAGTTGAACTTAATGCTCCCACTTCCCAATCTGCAACTTTAGTCAGTACTAATTGTGAAAAACGTCCTGTTAGGCATATCGAATATCCTGCAAAAGAAGTGATTTCCATATTTTCTAATTTGATATTTTTTGATCCATCGTCGATGTTTATTCCTATGCACCCTTCATGTATGCCTTGTGAGGTAACAAAATCATGAGTATCATTATCCCCAACAATGGTTCCACCCAGTAAAGTTATATTTTTTTTGCGTTGTATCTTTATGGCATTATAGGATTCCCAGCCGTTTGTTTCCTTTTGGATTACACAGCCATACAAGTCTAATATCGTGTCACTCTGTGGTTGAATGCAAGCATTTACGCTAAAATCAGCGTTTGCTGATCCTTTGCCAACCATATAGGTGCCAGCGGGTAGCTTAACAGTCGTAAATCCATTTTGGTTTGCCCAAATGAGAGCATTGTTGATTCCTTGTGTTGTTGCTAATGGATTTAAACCATTATTAGAAATGCCCCATCTAGCTAACTCAATTACATAAATACTATTGGCAGGTTCGCGGCTGCTGGCAGCTCCACTACTACTAAGTGCTTTAGGAATCCATTTGGATATCGTGCTGTCAAAAGTTAATACATCATTATTTGCCGGCAACTTACTTGTAAGATCGATATCATCAATATCCCCAATATTGGCCTTTATCATTGAAAGTTCCCCCCTTTTATGGTTGTAGGGTATACTATGCGCTTGCTGGGGAGGTTGTTTCAACAATAGCCTGTGAAAGACAAAGAAGGGTGAATGCCATGTGGAATTTGCCGAACATTGGAAGGTAGGGGAGGAATGGATGCAGAAAAATAGAGTGTTGACATGTTCTTTATAAAGAACTACAATTATGATACAAAGTGTATCTTTAATGTGTGATTATGGTTATGAGATTGGCGTGGGTTGTTCACGAGCTGACCTCCAAATGGAAAATTTTTTTGCAACATAGTTCTCTATAGAGAATATCTATAATGAACTGTACATGATGAGGGTGGTTTAAAGTGGGGTAAGATGACCCATGAGAATAGTAAGAGTTCAGTACTTTATTGAGAGGGTGAAATTTTTGTCATATAGTCAAAGGTTATCATTGCTAATCATGGCAGACTCCTTGATCGTATTAACTTCAATTTTTTTCAGTCGTTTTTTGGTAAGCGCCGATATCCATGTTATCACCTTGCCAGTCGTTGTTAGCTCAATCACGCTGCTGCTCTGTCACCACCTGTTTTCAATGATTTACAAGCTGTATAAAAAAGCCTGGGAATACGCGAGTGTCGGGGAATTACTATTCATACTAAAAGCCATCACATTTTCAATTGTAACGGCTGCGATGATTCAACTCGTTATTTTTCAGGATGTTTCCTTCCGGCTGCTCGCTGTGACGTGGATGCTGCATATTCTACTAATCGGAGGCTCCCGCTTTTGCTGGCGAATTGTACGGGATACCTACATCAAGAAAAATGACGATAAAAAACGCACTCTGATTGTTGGAGCCGGTTCTGCAGGAACGATGGTGGTCAGACAGTTAACCAAAAATAACGATTCAGAGCTGCTGCCAATCGCTTTTATAGACGACAACGTGAACATTCGAAATCTCGATATCATGGGACTTCCCGTAATCGGCGGTGTCGATCAGATCGAGAACGCAGTCCATACATTAAACATAGATAACATTGTAATCGCGATTCCTTCATTAGGGAAAAGGCAGCTAAATACGATCTTTGAGGAATGTGCCAAAACAAAAGTGAAGACGCTCATTTTGCCTAAGCTGGAGGATCTGGTTACTGGCAAGCTTTCGGTTAACCAGTTTCGCGATGTGCAGGTAGAGGATTTACTCGGCCGGGAACCCGTTGAGCTGGATATTGACAGCATATCCGGGTATATCAAGCATAAAGTTGTTTTGGTCACCGGTGCCGGAGGCTCAATCGGTTCAGAAATATGTCGCCAGGTCATGAAGTTCGATCCGCTCAAAATCATTTTGCTGGGACATGGTGAGAACAGCATATATTCCATTGAAATGGAGTTAAAGGACAGCTACGGAAGCTCGCAAATTGAATGCATTACCGAAATTGCAGATGTGCAGGATGCGAACAAAATCATGGCGATCATAAATAAATATCGACCTCACGTGGTCTACCATGCCGCCGCACACAAGCATGTGCCATTAATGGAAAAAAATCCGGAAGAAGCACTCAAGAACAATCTGATCGGAACGATGAATGTCGCCAAAGCAGCAAGTATGTATGGTGTGAACATATTTGTCATGATTTCGACCGACAAAGCAGTCAATCCTACAAGTGTAATGGGCGCTACCAAAAGGCTGGCTGAAATGGTCATCCAGAGCATGGACAAAACCAGCGATACGAAGTTCGTTGCCGTACGCTTTGGCAATGTATTGGGAAGCCGAGGCAGCGTCATTCCCCGTTTTAAACAGCAGATAGAAAAGGGCGGACCCGTTTCCGTTACCCATCCGGATATGGTTCGTTACTTTATGACCATTCCTGAAGCCTCGAGATTAGTGATACAAGCCGGAGCACTGGCCAAGGGCGGGGAAATTTTCATTCTGGATATGGGTGATCCTGTGAAAATTGTCGATCTGGCCAAAAATCTAATCAGGCTCTCCGGGAACTCCCTTGAGGACATCGGCATTGAATTTACTGGTACGCGGCCCGGCGAAAAGCTTTTTGAAGAATTGTTTAAAGCAAATGAAGTCGATGAAAAGCAAGTATATCCGAAAATCTATGTTGGTAAAACAGCGGATCTGTATACCGAGGAAATTATTAAAATGATCTCGAATTACGCATCTCTGGATAAAGCCATCTTAAGGGAACAGCTGTTGAAATTAGCTAACAGCAGCAATGTGATCCCGATTTCCAAAAAATTAATCTCAATAGGTTAAAAGGAGCGTTTAAACATGAAAGTAAGAAAAGCGATCATACCGGCTGCGGGGCTGGGAACCCGATTTCTCCCGGCTACCAAGGCCATGCCCAAAGAGATGCTGCCGATAGTCGATAAGCCGACCATTCAATACATTGTAGAGGAAGCGATAGAATCAGGGATTGAAGACATCATTATCGTTACGGGCAAAGGAAAACGAGCCATTGAGGATCACTTCGACAGCTCCTTCGAACTGGAGCACAATTTATTGGAAAAACAAAAATTCGATTTATTAGATGCAGTCCAGAAGTCTACCAATCTCGTAGATATTCACTATATTCGTCAAAAGGAACCGAAGGGTCTTGGACATGCCATCTGGTGCGCCCGTAAATTTATTGGAAATGAGCCCTTTGCCGTACTTTTAGGTGATGACATTGTGCGTGCACAAAAGCCTTGCCTCAAGCAGATGATTGAACAATTTGAACTTCATGCGGCTTCCATTATCGGCGTGCAGCATGTTGCGGATGAGGAAGTTTCCAGATATGGCATTGTGGACGGATTCAAAATCGAGGAACGATTATTCAGTATTAACCACTTGGTTGAGAAGCCCAAGAAAGAGGAAGCTCCATCCAATCTCGCCATTCTGGGCCGCTATATCCTTACTCCACGCATATTTGAAATATTAAGTGTTCAGCAACCTGGAGCCGGCGGAGAAATTCAGCTTACGGATGCGTTAGCCGAATTGAACCGATTTGAAACGATGTACGCTTACGAATTTATCGGGAAACGCTACGACGTTGGTGACAAAATGGGTTTTATCCAAACGACTATCGAATATGCGCTGCAGCGTGATGAGTTAAGATACGGTCTACTCGCGTACCTTTCCAAACTATTGGAGCAGGAATTAATTATGGAACAACCGAAAATAATCGACAGTTATTATTCGGTTGTACCTAAATAGGTGATGCGGAACATGTCCAAGAAGGTGTTGTTTTGCGCTACCGTTGATGTTCACTTTAAAGCGTTCCATCTGCCTTTTATAAGATGGTTCAAGGAGCAAGGCTGGGAAGTTCATGTGGCGGCGAATGGAAATACAGAGCTTCCATACGTGGACAGGAAGATCAGCCTGCCGATCCAAAGGTCGCCACTCCAATGGAACAACCTGAAGGCCTACCATGAGCTTAAAACGATTATGAATCGAGAGAACTATGAAATTGTTCATTGCCACACTCCTATGGGTGGAATGCTGGCTCGGTTGGCTGCGCGAGAAGCAAGGAAACATGGAACCAAGGTCATTTACACCGCCCACGGGTTTCATTTTTGCCAGGGAGCTCCGCTGTTGAATTGGCTCGTGTATTACCCTATTGAGAAAATTCTCTCTCACTTTACAGACTGCCTGATTACGATTAATGAGGAAGATTATGCGCTGGCGGTTAAACGTGGGTTCAAAGCACAAAGGATTGAGCATGTGCATGGTGTTGGCGTTAATACAGAACGTTTTCAACCGCTGGATGATATACATAAGCAGGAAATAAGGCTGAAGTTTGGTTACCAGCCGGACGATTTCTTGATGTTTTATGCGGCTGAGTTCAATAAGAATAAGAACCAGCAGCTACTGATCGAAGCATTGGCCATGATCAAGGACGAATGTCCGAATGCAAGGCTGCTGCTGGCGGGAGAGGGCGTTTTACAAGCCAAATGCAGCGATTTGGCCAAGCGGCTTGGCGTGTCAGACAAGGTTGATTTTCTCGGGTATCGTAATGATGTCGATCAAATACTGCCGATGTGTGATATTGCCGTAGCTTCAAGCATTCGTGAAGGCTTGCCAGTTAACATTATGGAAGCGATGGCCAGCGGCCTTCCTATTATAGCTTGTGACAATAGAGGGCACCGCGAACTAGTCAGCAATCATAAGAACGGTTGGATTCTGGAGCAGAATGACAGTCAGGGATTGGCCGATAAAATAAAGCTGCTCGTCCGGGATCAGGATCTGAGACTTCAGCTTGGCCGATCAGGACGTGAGATGATGGAGCAAACGTATGCAATTCACGAGGTATTGAATGAGAAGTGCAGTATTTATACCGATTTTATGGGCGGAAGGGAGAGTGTGAAGTGGGCTACCCAATAAGGGTTCTACACGTAGTGGTCAATATGAACCGGGGTGGTGCTGAAACCCTGATTATGAACCTGTACCGTAATATGGACCGCTCGAAGTTCCAGTTTGATTTTCTAACCTGCAAAGAGGGCGTTTTTGATGCGGAAATCGTGGAGATGGGAGGAGTGATCCATCGAATTCCCTATGTTAATGAGGTGGGTCATTTCGGCTACATCAAAGCTTTAAAGCAATTTTTTGCAACACATCAGGAGTATACAATTGTACATTCGCACATGGACAAAATGACGGGCTTCGTGCTAAGAGTTGCTAAGGAAGGGAATGTACCTACGAGGATCGCTCACAGCCACAATACCAGTAGTGAAGGCAATGCTGCAGTCAAAGCCTATAAGTGGTATGCAGGGAGATATATCGGACACAGCGCTACCCATAGAGTGGCATGCTCGAAGAAAGCCGCCAGATGGCTATTCGCGGATCAGGAAGAGAAAACGATGATCGTCATGAATGGCATCGAAAGTGAACAGTTTGCCTTTTCATTAGAAACCAGAGAACAGGTCAGACAGGAGCTTTCGCTCACCGAAGATCATTTTGTTGTTGGCCATGTAGGTCGATTTGCGCATCAGAAGAATCATTCATTTCTTATCGATATCTTTGCTCAGCTGAATAAAGAAAGACCGGAATCAGTATTGGTATTAGCAGGAGACGGTCCGCTGCGGTTTGAAATTGAAAAAAAAATAAGGGATCTGAATTTAAGGAACAGTGTTTTATTTCTCGGGATAAGAGGCGATATTAACCGATTGCTTCAAGCGTTTGATGTGTTTGTATTTCCATCCTGGCACGAAGGATTACCCGTTACACTCATAGAAGCTCAAGCAGCAGGCTTGCCTTGTTTCATCTCGGAGTCTATTACACCGGAGGTGGATACGGGAATTGAATTGGTCGATTATTTACCCTTGAGCGACAAAATGGCTTGGGTGTCCAAGATTAAATCCTTGATTACACAATCCAGCCAAGCACCGCGAAACTTATCCGCTTATTTCTTGTCCAGCAAAGGATACGATATCAAAAACACCGCACAATGGGCGGAAAACTTTTACTCAACAGTTTCGAGGTGAGCCGGTTGAACAAGCTAACTGTATTTACTCCCACTTATAATAGAGCCTACTGCCTGCATATTTGTTATGAGAGTCTTAAACGTCAAACCATACCAGATTTTACCTGGCTCATTATAGATGATGGCTCTACTGATCATACAAAGGAACTGGTAGAGAGCTGGATGAGCGAGAAGGCTGTGCAAATTCGGTATCATTGGCAGCATAACCAAGGTATGCATGGAGCCCATAACACAGCGTATGAGCTTATCGATACCGAGTTGAATGTATGTATTGACTCGGATGATTACATGCCCGACGACGCGGTTGAGAAAATACTCCGCTTCTGGGATCAGCATGGAAGTGATAAAGTGAGCGGTTTGATCGGCCTTGACTCGTATACGGACGGACGAATTATTGGCTCCAGGCTGCCGGACCATCTGAAGTGTTCCACACTGTTTGACCTCAATAACCGACAGCATGTTACGGGTGACAAGAAGCTGGTTTATCGGACTGAACTGACTAAGCAGTACCCATACCCTCTATTCAATAATGAGAAGTACGTAGGCCTGGCATATAAATATTATATGCTGGACCAGCAATACGAAATGCTGCTTATGAATGAGGTCATCTGCTGCGTTGATTATTTACCGGATGGCTCGTCGATGAACATGTTAAGCCAGTATTTGCGGAATCCTAGAGGTTTTGCTTTCTATCGGAGGGAGCTTATGAAGCACCCCTTTGCCGGTCTATTATTTAAATTTAGACAATCGATTCATTATGTATCAAGCAGTCTGATTTCAAAAAACCGCAGGTTCATGAGTGAGACGCCTTGCAAGTTATTGACGCTGCTTGCGATCCCGCTTGGGATTATGTTCTATTACTACATTGTTAGAAAAACAAGAACGTCCTAAGTGATCGAAAGGAAAAGTAAAAAAATGACCATAATTTGGGTGAGCCTTGCAATGGTTTACATTTTTTCTTTTTTATCAAGATATATGGCTAGACCTGTGACGGATGGGTATGGGCTTGCTCCCGTAATGATAAAGCCTAATAAATATATGGCCTTTTTAGTCGTAATAATATTCGTTACTGTATCCGGGCTTCGAAAAAACATCGGGGATACATTTTTTTATATGCATACTTATGTGATTAATGAATTTACGTGGGACTACATTATCACCGATAAAGATATTGGTTTTGGCATCTTTCAAATGGTTCTGAAAAACTACTTTAGTGACCCACAAGTATTGGTATTTACAACCGCATTAATTACAAATGTGCTCATCGTAAGTGTTTTATATAAATATTCAAGATTATTTGAATTGAGCCTATATGTGTTTATTACATCGGGACTATATACAGTTTCGATGAACGGGATCAGGCAATTTCTTGCGGGAGCGATCATTTTTGCCGCAACCAAATATATATTTGATGGAAGCTGGAAAAAGTACTTTTTAATCGTTTTGTTCGCTTCAACCTTTCACCTGAGTGCACTCATTCTCATTCCGATTTACTTTATTGTTAGAAGGAAAGCCTGGACTTCCGCTACGTTCCTGCTTCTATCTTTAGCCATCTTACTTGTTATTGGATACAATCAAATTTCCGATGCTATGTTTTCAGCTCTACAGGATACCCAATATGGGAGTTACAAAAACTTCAATGAAGGGGGAGCAAACATAATCAGGGTTGCTGTTGAAGCGGTACCCATTCTATTCGCTTACCTGGGAAGAGACAAACTAAGGGAGATATTCCCCTATAGCGACTATGTTGTCAATATGTCGATACTGAGTTTGGTCTTTATGGTAATAGCAACGCAAAACTGGATTTTTGCTAGATTTACGATCTATTTTGGACTGTACAATTTAATATTAATTTCATGGATTGTACATTTATTTACCAAGAAACATCAAAAGCTTATTTATTACGCGATTATCTTATGCTATTTGGTTTATTTTTTTTACGAGCAAGTGATTACGTTAAATATTGTTTACAGAAGTGACTATTTGAATTTTTAAAAAGTCAAACTATTTTGCATGGAAGCTTGACCGTATGATCGCCAAGGTTTTTAGCTGAAATGATCAGGAGCATGATAATGATGAAGCGACTCATTGATTTGTTGATTTCTATTTCATTAGTAATATTTGCGTCTTTTTTTATTATTGTACTTGCGGGGCTGGTTAGATCGAAACTAGGATCCCCGGTATTGTTTAAACAGCAGCGTCCGGGATTGCACGGCAAACCTTTTTATTTATATAAATTTAGAACCATGACGGACGCGAGGGATGAGGAAGGGAATCTTTTACCCGATGATGTCAGACTGACTCCTTTTGGACAATTTCTCAGAAAATACAGCCTGGATGAATTAATGCAGCTAGTTAACGTTATAAAAGGTGATCTGAGTTTAGTCGGACCGAGACCCTTGTTGATGGATTATTTGTCCTTATATACGGAGGAACAAGGCAAAAGGCACAGTGTAAAGCCGGGAATGACCGGATGGGCTCAAGTTAATGGAAGGAATCAAATATCCTGGGAAGAGAAGTTTAAGCTCGATGTTTGGTATGTTGAAAATCAAAGCCTGCTGCTTGATTTCAAAATTTTAATCTTAACCGTGTTTAAAGTGCTGAAATCGGATGGGATACAAAACGGTAATCATGCAACGATGCCTATTTTTGAAGGGAGTATGAAAAATGCTAGACAATAAAATCAATATCTTGTTTACTAGCTCCGGCAGAAGAATGTCGCTGTTGAGGGACTTTAAGGAATTGTTCGTTCAAAAGAAAATTAACGGTAAAATCATGACAGCGGACCTTAGAGCAACCGCTCCCACTGCTTTTATAAGTGATACCCATTTTATTGTCCCAAGAGTAACGGATCATAATTACATAATGGAACTACTTCGTATATGTCAATTGGGCGATGTGGATATTATTATTCCGCTCATCGACACCGAATTGGTTATCTTTTCGGAGAATCGACATGTTTTTGAAGAAATTGGAGTCAAATTATTAGTTTCAAGTAAGGAATTAAACGAAATTGCAAGTGATAAAACGAAAACATACAAGTTTTTCCAAGATAAACATATTTCTACCCCGAAGGTGTATAGCGAAGATGAATTACATAAAAAGCAGTATGAATTTCCTTTATTGATCAAACCCTTTGACGGAAGTTCAAGCAAGGGGGTAGTGAAAATCAATAATGAAAAAGAGTTGTATTTTTTTAAAGACTACATTCCTAATGCTATGGTTCAGGAGTATGTGGTTGGAGAAGAGTATACGGTTGATGTGATGGTCGATTTTAATGGGAATATTAGAACAGTCGTGCCAAGGCTGCGCTTAGAAACGAGAGCGGGAGAAGTTAGTAAAGGGGTTACTAAGAAGGATCATGAAATTATTGCCGCAGTACAACATGTAGTCAAGGTCTTGCCTGGAGCGGTGGGATGTATTACTTTACAATGCTTTAAAAAAGAAAATGGAGAGATTACGTTCATCGAAATCAATCCCCGTTTCGGTGGAGGTATTCCACTTTCCATAGAAGCAGGTGCTAATTTTCCGTTATGGGTCGTCCAAATGTGTAGCGGTGAGACCTTCTCTGAAGGTGATTATAACTGGCGTGAAAATCTCACGATGCTTAGATACGATGAGGCCGTGTTTACCGAAAGTATTCGTCATGGCTATTAATGCGATGGTTTTTGATATGGACGACACCTTATACGAAGAAAAGGATTATGTGAAAAGCGGTTTTAAAGCGATTGATGATTGGATGAAGAGAGATTTTCAAGTCTCTGGTTTTTATGAAACAGCATTAGAGGTATTTCACTCAGGTGAAAAAAAATTCGTCTTTAATAAAACGCTGAAGAAACTAAATATGAAGATAGATGATCATTTGATTACGAGTATAGTGAATTATTATCGCTCCCATGATCCGAATATTCATCTGCTGGACGATGCAAAATGGGTTTTTGAGCATGTAAACAACGTCGTCAAAATTGGCTTGATTTCAGATGGATATTTGGTTGCCCAGGAAAAAAAGGTCCATGCACTTAAGCTCCGCGAGAAATGTCACTCCGTTATTCTTACCGATAAATGGGGAAAGGAATGCTGGAAACCAAGTCAAGTAGCCTATGAACAAGCAAGTCGTGAATTACAGCTTCCGCATGATCAATGCGTTTATATCGGGGATAATGTGCAAAAAGATTTTATAACTGCCAAACGGCTGGGTTGGACAACAATCTATATCGATCGAAAAGAAGGGGTATATGCAGGAGTCACCGTTGAACCGGAATATATGGCACATTATATAATCGATGATTTAAGAAAACTATCTGATCTACCAATGCTGCAGCATATGTTTGTTTAATACCACTTGGATTTTCTTGTTCTTAATTAACTACAGAAAGGTTGAATGTGTATGCATAATGAACCCAGAATTTATCTTTCCCCTCCGCATATGAGCGGGAATGAGCAGACCTATATCCAGGAAGCCTTTGAGACCAATTGGATTGCACCACTTGGACCGAACGTCGACGGTTTTGAGAAGGAGCTTGCCGCTTATGTCGGGACCGACGATGCCGCTGCCGTTATTTCGGGTACGGCTGCCATACACTTGAGTCTTCGCTTATTGGATGTAAAAGCCGGTGATACGGTTTTTTGTTCAAGTCTTACATTCGTAGCTAGCGCCAACCCGATCTTGTATTTGGGAGCGACGCCCGTATTTATTGATTCCGAGCCTGATACCTGGAATATGTCACCTCAAGCGTTAGAAAACGCATTGCGAGATGCAGCTCGAAAGGGAAAAATGCCGAAGGCTGTTATCGTCGTTCATTTATATGGTCAATGTGCCAAAATGGACGAAATTATGGCGTTATGCAATTTCTATCAGATCCCGGTCGTCGAGGACGCAGCAGAATCTCTTGGTTCGACGTATAAAGGGCGTGCAAGTGGATCTATCGGCACCTATGGGATCTATTCGTTCAACGGGAATAAAATCATTACGACTTCAGGAGGAGGCATGCTGGTTTCCAATGATGTGGAGAGATTAAAGCAGGCACGTTTTTTGGCAACCCAGGCGCGTGATCAGGCTGTCCATTACCAGCATAGCCAGACCGGGTATAACTATCGAATGAGCAATGTGTTGGCGGGGATTGGGAGAGCTCAGCTTGGAGTGCTTGAGGAGAGGGTTCAAGCAAAAAGAACTATTTTCAAACGTTACGAGCAAGAGTTATCTCGTCTGCCAGGAGCAGGCTTTATTCCTGAGCTGACGAATACCCGTTCGAATCGTTGGCTGACCATTTTAACGGTTGATGAGAAAGAAGCCGGTGTGTCTCTGAATGAATTGCTGGAAGCGTTAGCCTTGGAGAATATTGAAGCTCGTCCTGTTTGGAAGCCGCTTCATCTGCAGCCTCTTTTTGCGGGGGTCAGGCTTTACCCTCACAGCGAGAGTCGAATCGTTTCCGAGCAGTTATTTAAAAAAGGAATATGCCTTCCCTCAGGGTCTGGAATGACCGAAAGTGAGCAGGAGAGGGTGGTGGATTGTATTAAAAGGTGCTTTGTAAAAAAAGCAAGCATTATCGCCTGAACAAGCTCGTGATCCGAACCGTTAATTGATTTTTTGAGCATGATGCCGAAGCTTCATATAAAATTGATTTTTCATTTTCGAGTCAAGACAATCCCTGTAGAGGATAAAATTGTACGTATACAAAACCTTATGGTAAGTAAATGTCGCCTTTTTCAGTAATACCGTCGTAAGTGAGTACATAACATGACCCCCTTGTTCTATATTTATGTACTATTATACGGGTGTATTCAGTTTAAAGCTACAGTGTGAATAGGGGAGGAGGTGGTTCGAAGGGACTCTACGTTCTGATGGGTAGCAATGATGGCTGAATCAAATCTTAAATCTTGCCAAAAGTGTCACTTTGGAGTGATGTACATGATCGGTAACAATATCTCTGCTATTCGGAAACAAAGAGGGTATACGTTGTCTGAGCTTTCAGAGAGAGCTGGTGTATCCAAATCCTATTTGAGCTGTATCGAAAGAAATCTTCAACAAAATCCATCCATTCATGTTATGGAAAAAATAGCCTCGGTTTTAAAGGTTGACCTCAAGAGGCTGTTACTTATTACAGGTGATGCGGAAAAAAAGCAAATTGAAAAAGAGTGGATGGATTTTATTTATGATTTGAGAAAATCAGGTATTAATAAAGAACAGATTCATGAATACAAAATCATTATTGAGTTTATGAAATGGCACAATGACAAAAACAAGTAGAAGGATACAGCCCTGGCTTTGGTGGATCGTATTGGTGGTCTCTTTGGGTGTTATTTATTGGCTAGCTGTTTTTCAGATATTTACCGGAGAACACACGATGGTGATCATTCGGCGTATAACGGGTATGACTGAAAATCATGCATATGCAATGAATGTAATCGTACGCAAATCTGCGCATATTCTGACCTATGGACTACTAGGTGTATTGCTATATATAGTCATCAGACAGCATGCAATCGGTTACGCGTGGTTTGGTGCCACTCTGATCGCTGTACTGGATGAATGGCATCAATCCTTTGTACCTGACCGGACTCCTTTAGCACAAGATGTCCTCCTTGATTCATTGTCAGCGTGTTTATTTCTATTGATTTTTGTTTATTTGAAGAGACGACGATAATTGCGTTTGTACAGTTGCACGACAAAGAGCCCCTTCTGGGGCTTTTTGTACAAAATACGATTGGCTCGTTGGAAAAACGAGTTTGTTCTTTAAAGAGAATTTTGATATACTGTAGTCACTAAGTTATCTCAATTCATCAAGTGAAGAGGGAAGATTCAGAATGATAGGTAAACGTGTCCAGCAGTTTAGAAAAGAAAAGGGAATGTCTCTGACGGAGCTGGCCGAACGTGCAGGCGTTGCTAAATCGTATATAAGTAAATTAGAACGTGATATTCAGAAAAATCCTTCCATTGAGTTTCTCGAAAAAATTGCGGCTGTATTAAACGTGACGGTAAACAGACTTATTGATTCCGAGGAACCGACCGCTAATGACAATGAATTTGATCAGGAGTGGTATGACATTATTAAAGACGCGATGTCATCAGGGGTGGACAAGAAGCGGTTTCGTGAGTATCTGGAGTACAACAAGTGGGTAATGAACCGTCCTAACGATGACTAGCTGAGCAAGCTCTGTATCAGACACTTTATAAGTTAGCCCCCTGCGTTAAACATAACCACTCGTCTTGTATTTCACTTGAGAACATATTGATCATTTTCAGTGTTCATATCCAGATGCGGCACAGGTTGCTCGGGGCCTGACAGGAATGCGCGAATGTCGCACGGATTAAGCCCCATCTTACGAGCACTCATAATAAGCTCCACCCACTCCAGATCAAGCAACTCAAGCTCCACTCGGTTCGTGCTACTCACAGGTAACCCCTCCTAAATAAATGAATGCGGTTGGATACAATATGTATCATTAAATGTATTATTGCATGTTTATTTTGCGAAATCAATCATGATTATTAGTTTTTATACAAAATGTATCATATTTAACATTTTTGAAGAAGCAAGAACGGTTAGGTTACCGTATGGGGCGAACTTCGAACATAGACAAAGCTTCCTTACGGGTGATATGATGAAACCAGACAATTGTATACGTGATAGAATAGGTGCGAGTGCTGAGAAATCTCATTCGCTTAAAAGGGAAGCCGGTTCAAATCCGGCACGGACCCGCCACTGTAAAGAACGCTAATCGAGATTGGCAAATGCCTGAAAGATGTATCCACTGAAGCAGCATTAGTGCTTTGGGAAGGAGTCGGGCACGATGTTCTGAGTCAGGAAACCTGCCTGTTTAAACAACACTGTTAACCTACGTGGATTTAGGCAAGTGTTAGAGACTGGCTTACTTACAGAGGTAAAGGGCAGAGAGCCTGTTGTCGATGTATGTATGTGATGCAACAGCATTTCTAACACATTGGAAGTGCTTTTTTTGTTGTCATTTTATGGATGTGGATAGGGAAAGGATGTGCAGCTTGTGGCAGGGAAATTGCTGATTGTCGGTTTTGGACCCGGCAGCTTTGAACATATAACGAAACGGGCTCGTGAAGCGCTCCAGGAGAGCGATGTAATCATCGGTTACAACACCTATGTAGACTTAATCAGCGGTTTGCTGAGCGATCAGCAAATTGTAAGAACGGGTATGACTGAGGAAGTGAGCCGTGCTCAAGAGGCGGTGCGGCAGGCGGAAGCAGGGAAAAAGGTTGCGGTCATTTCGAGCGGTGACGCTGGTGTATACGGAATGGCGGGTCTGGTGTACGAAGTACTGATGGAAAAGGGCTGGCACCCGGAGGACGGCGTGGAGGTTGAGATTATTCCCGGTATTTCGGCGATTAACTCATCGGCATCCCTGCTGGGCGCACCGATTATGCATGATTCCTGCACGATCAGTCTTAGCGACCATTTGACGCCTTGGGAACTGATTGAGCGGCGGGTTGAAGCGGCTGGACAGGCGGACTTCGTAATCGCCTTGTACAATCCGCGAAGTGGCAGACGGACTCGGCAAATTGTGGAGACGCAGCGGATTCTGCTGAAGTATCGTTCACCGGAAACACCAGTTGGCATTGTGAAAAGCGCGTATCGGGATCGTCAGCATATTGTACTAACGAACCTGCGGGATATGCTGGATCACGATATCGGCATGCTGACTACGGTCATTATCGGCAATTCGTCAACAATGGTCTATGACGGATTGATGATTACGCCTCGCGGCTACCAACGCAAGTACACGCTCGGCGCCGACGTGCAGCCACTGCGGCCGCATCAGCGGCTGCGGCAGGAAGCAGAGCCTTGGGCGCTGGAGCAGCTGCCCGAGGAAGCGAATGACGAATACGATGATGAGGAATGGGAATCCGAAGCAGAAGGAGACTCCCTGATTGAGGATATAGACGATGAGGAATGGGATGACGAGGAGGATGAGCGCATCCCGAACGTTGGGTCGACATCAGCGGCAATCCGCCAGCCAGATACCCTGTTAGCGAGCTCCGCATCGCCAAGACCGGGAACAACAGATACACCGAAGCTGGCTTCCAGTGAGGGTGTATTGGGAAAAGCGACTTCAGGTAAACCTGCTTTGTTGCACAACGAAGGACCGTTTGGAAGGGCAACGATAGTAGGTGTGTCCACTGCTGTTGAGCCGAGTGCTGTAGCAGTAGCAGAACGCCACGTCAGTGCAGATCCACTGCTGCTGGCCATGGAGGCGCTGCAGCTTGTGGATCGAAGGAATGGAGTGGCAGCAGTCAACACGTTGGCGGCACCATCTGTGGTGACTGCATCAACTGCTGAACCGGCACGATCTGCAGCACCTGCTGCGGTCACAGCAGGTTTGTTCAGGCAGCAATCGATCTTTGAGCTTGCCGTCAGCCCAGGCGTGGCCAACAAGCAGTTCACGGCGAAGCAGATGCTGACTTTGGCAGCCGTTGTCGGCGACAAGGGATCGATGGAATATACGCCACATCATCAACTGATCTTGCGTGTGCCTACAGATAATCCGGCAGAGATTACGGATAAGCTTAGCAAGGAAGGATTATTGCTGGCTCCGATCGGCGATGTCGCACAGGTAAAGGCTTGCGATTTTTGCAATGGCGAGAAGGGCGAGTCTATTCCTTATGCGGAGGAGCTGCAGGCGAAGCTCGGTGGGCTGGGCGTTCCCAAGGAAATGCGAATCGGTTTCAATGGCTGCGGAATGGCCTGCTATGGTGCCGTCAACGAGGACATCGGAATCGTCTACCGCAGGGAGAAGTTCGACTTGTTCCTGGGCGGTAAAACCGTAGGTCGTAACGTTCACCCGGCTCAGCCGGTTGCTGAAGGGATTAAGCCTGAGGATTTGGTCACCACGATTGAAAATATTATGCATCGATACGTAACCGAAGGTCATCCGAATGAAAGATTCCATAAGTTTTTTAAAAGAGTCAAGGAGCTTGAAGGCTACCGTCATCAAGATTTGCCTGTCTTTACTATAGAAAATGCGATTTGCGGAGATTAGGAGCTTTTAGCATGGATAGGCCATACGAATATGATGCTTGTAATGATGCAAAACATCGTATGGCCGAATGATTCGAAGCTGCAGGCAGTTGTAACGATGAAAAACATCGTAAGGTGAACGATTTCATCCAAATTGTTCGATTTGTTTAGTTCTAACGATGTTTTATATCGTACCCGTTACTTTTCGTATGAAAGACGCTGCTGTTATGATGTTTTATATCGGATCAGCTGCTTATTTTGAGAGAGATGCTTCTATAATAATAAGTTTTGCTAACATCCGCCTTTGTACGATGCTGTTAAGGCATTCAAAAATAGTTTTTCTAAGTGATATGAAGCTTACGTTTATGAAGTCAGTTTTTGATTAGGAAAACATAGTTGAGCTTATGATACAGTTTTCCTTCGGAAAACTATGAGGAGGTAACCCATGAACGCTGTATTATTTGTAGGGCATGGTAGTAAGGATGCCGAGGGTAATGAAGAAATCAGACAATTTGTTGGCGCGATTGCGAAGGAGCTTCAAGGGCCGCTCGTTGAAACGTGCTTTTTGGAGTTCGAGAAGCCGAACATTCGTCAGGGAATTGATCAATGTGTAGCCAAGGGTGCGACGCAGATCGCTGTGGTGCCCATTACTTTATTTTCTGCTGGACATGCCAAGATTCATATTCCTGCAGCTATCGATGAGGCCAAGCTGCGTCACCCGTCAATCCGTTTCAATTATGGCAGGCCGATAGGTGTGCATGAGCAGGTATTGGACATTCTCACATCACGACTGGGAGCAGCCGGAATAACGGAAGCTACCTTGCAGGAGCAAGGACAGGAGCTGGAAGAAACGGCCATATTGGTCGTGGGACGAGGCAGCAGCGATGCTGACGCTAACAGCGATCTGTTCAAAATATCCCGGTTATTTTGGGAAAAGCTGAAAGTAAAATGGGTAGAAACGGCGTTCATTGGTGTAACGGCTCCTTTGCTGGAAGAGGGAATGGAACGATGTTTGAAGCTCGGCGCCCGTAAGGTCATCATACTTCCCTACTTTTTATTCACGGGCGTTCTGATCAAACGGATGGAGAGCATGCTGGAAACCTTTGAAGAACGCTACCCCGAGCATCAATTTTCACTGGCTGATTACTTTGGATTTCATCCGAAGCTGCGGCAAATTTTGATAGAACGTGCAACAGAAGCTTTGCAGGGCGAAGCCAAAATGAACTGTGATATGTGTCAGTACCGGATCGCCGCGATGGAGCATATCGATCACCACCACCATGATCATGATGATCATCATCATGGACACGATCACCACGACCACGGCCACGATGATCATCATGGGCACGATCATGAACATACTCACGAACATAAACATGCAGATGGGCATGATCATCATGACCACGACCATGACGATCATCACCGCCACGATCATTCGCATGACGAAGAGCATGATCGCGATAAACAGCCTGTCAACAACAAGACGGTTGCATCATCCTAATAGAAGGAGGCGTAACGATGATATTAGTTATGGCCGGAACCAGCGACGCAAGAGAGCTTGCTGTTTCCATTCAGCAGACGGGTTATGACCTGCTTACTACTGTTGTAACAGACAGTGCTGCGCAATCGATGGAGAATGCCGGTCTGCCTGTGATGGTAGGTCGGTTAACTGCCGAGCAGTTAGCTGCATTAGTCAAGGAGCGCGGTATTCGTACGATTGTAGATGCCACGCATCCTTTTGCCGAGGAAGCCTCGAAGAACGCAATCACCGCTGCCCGCGAAGCGGACGTGCCTTATATTCGCTATGAACGGGATCGGCTTACTTTTGATGGCAATCCGCTCATTACCTATGCTGACGACTACGAGCAGGCAGCCGAGATGGCCGCGGCCAAGCAGGGTGTCATTATGCTGACAACGGGCAGCAAGACACTGCATATTTTTGCCAAACGATTGTTGAATGAGCCGAATACGACCTTGGTAGCGCGTATGCTTCCCCGTCGAGATAATATGGAGAAGTGTGAAGAGCTTGGATTGCTGCAAAAGAACATTGTCGCGATGCAGGGCCCTTTTTCCAAAGCTTTAAATACGGCCCTATATGAGCACTATAAAGTCACATTGATGATTACCAAGGAGAGTGGCAAGGTTGGAGCTGTCGATGAGAAGCTGGAATCAGCGCTGGATCTTGGTATCGAAACGATCATGATTGGGCGGCCAGAGGTGGAGTACGGGGTGCATTTCAGTGATTTTGAAGATGTGATCAAGAAGCTGAACGAATTATTGAAGGGGGAGTAAGCAGGATGGATTTTAAAACGGAATTTAAACCATTGACAGTGCAGCCGCAGGAGATTGAGGAACGCAGCTTTGAAATGATCACGGAGGAGCTTGGCGAGCATCCTTTTACCGAGGAGCAGTATCCTGTTGTGCAGCGTGTTATTCATGCCTCTGCGGATTTTGAGCTGGGTCGCAGTCTTGTTTTCCATAGAGACGCTATTACAGCGGGTATTAAGGCTATTCGCGAAGGAAGACCTGTCGTTGCCGACGTACAAATGGTACAGGTTGGCATTAGCAAGCCGAGAATTGCCAAATTTGGCGGTGACGTGCGTGTGTATATTTCTGATCCTGATGTGATGGAGGAAGCGAAGCGCTTGAATACGACACGCGCGATCATTTCGATCCGTAAGGCGATTCTTGAAGCGGAGGGTGCCATCTATGCAATTGGGAATGCACCTACGGCACTGCTGGAGCTTATTCGACTTGTCAAAGAGGGTGCTGCTAAGCCGGGTCTTATCGTAGGCGTTCCGGTCGGCTTCGTATCGGCTGCGGAATCGAAGGAAGAATTGGCGAAGCTGGATATTCCGTTTATTACGAATATTGGGCGTAAAGGCGGCAGTCCGGTAGCGGTGGCAACGGTGAATGCGATCTCGCTGATGGCTGAACGGCTGGGATAGGTCACACTATGGCGATGGACAAGTCCGGGAGCAAGGAAGCACAAGAAGCCAAGCCACTGCGCCATGGGTATACGACAGGCTCTAACGCGGCGGCGGCGACCAAGGCTGCTTTAACGGCGCTAATCACGCAGGACGAGCAGACGGAAGCTACGATTCATTTGCCAATCGGTCAAGATGTGACATTCACGATAGTACGCTGCGAATTTACGTTAGAGCGGGCGGAAACCGAGGTGATCAAGGATGGCGGGGATGACCCGGATGCGACTCATGGCGCGCGGATTATTGCTGAGGTTACGTGGCGGGATGAGAGCGGTATTGAGCTTGATGGCGGTATTGGAGTCGGACGCGTTACGAAGCCGGGTTTACCCGTTGAGGTTGGAGAGGCGGCTATCAACCCGGTTCCGCGCAAAATGATTCGTCAGGCAGCAAACGATGTGCTGAAACAGTTCGAGCTGGACCGCGGAGTACGAGTCGTTATATCAGTCCCGGACGGCGAGGAAATCGCCAAAAAGACTTTGAACGGCAGGCTTGGCATCCTCGGTGGTATCTCTATCCTCGGTACGCGGGGGACGGTGGTACCTTTTTCTACAGCCGCCTATAAAGCAAGTGTGGCTCAGGCTATTCGGGTCGCTGTCAAATGCGGCTGTGAGCACATCGTGCTATCTACAGGTGGACGAACGGAGAAATACGGCATTGATATGTATCCTGAGCTGTCTGAGGAAGCTTTTGTGGAAATGGGTGACTTTGTCGGATTTGCCCTATTGCATTGCAAGCGACAAGGCATCAAGCGCGTAACGATGGTTGGAATGATGGGTAAATTTTCCAAAATTGCGCAGGGTGTGATGATGGTGCATAGCAAAAGCGCGCCGATAGATTTTGGTTTTCTCGCCAAGGTTGCTCTGGAGGCCGGAGCCACGGAGGAGCAGGCAGAATTGATTCGGGGAGCGAACACGGCTGCTTTGGTTGGAGATTGGATGCAGGAATGGGGATACCCTGGTTTTTTTGAGCTATTGAGCAGCTATTGCTGTGACATGGGCTTGAAAGAAGTGGGGGGCGGTATGGAGCTGGATACCGTAATTATTTCGATGAAGGCTGTACTGCTGGGAAGTGCCCGGAGAATAGGTGCGGAGGACAGATGAAAAGGTGAAAAGTGCCGCTGCGCGACCGAAGTATTCTTCCGATCACTGTTGTTCCCGAATTTTTCTGATTGTATAAGACAGGTAATGGTTAAAATTCGGGAACAAAGGTGAACGCTGACGCTTCTCCAGAACACCACGGTCACTCCGCTCTGTATTCACCGGGTTTTTAAAAATAGAAAGAACATGCGTTTTCCATAAGATTATGGTTACGAAGTGATTTAAGACTATGCTAACGAAATTAGCGGTCTTAGCGATCTTGGCGTTCCTCTGGAACGCTCTAAAGTCCGATGAATAAATAGCGGAGTGGGCGGAATCGTTCTGTAGAAGCGAAGCGTTCGCCTTTGTCTCAGGATTTCTACCGCTAAATGTCTTATACCATCAAGAAATCTGGAGACAACAGCGATCGGAGGAATGATCCGCCCGCGAAGCGGGACGTATTCATCCGTACTTAAAGAAGTCAGCGTTGCTGAAGCAACGCTTTAAGACTATGCTTACGAAGTTAGCGTTCCATTGGAACGCTTTAAGGAGACTAAACCATGAGCGGACAACAACCGCATGTACAAATAACGAAGCCCAAAGTGATCGGCATAGGCGATAACGGAAGGGATAGCCTGCTGCCCCTGTATGCAGATTGGATCGACAGCAGTGAGCTGCTGGTCGGTGGTGAGCGTCAGCTGCAATTTTTCCCTGGTCATCAGGGAGAGCAGTTGATTATTAAAGGTGGTTTGAGCGAACTGGCAGCCCGCTTGAAGGCAGAGTCGGAGCAGGGACGCAGTGTCGTGGTACTGGCCTCCGGTGATCCGCTTTTTTACGGGATTGGCGGCTATCTGAGCTCCAAGCTGGCGGTTGAGGTGTATCCGAATCTGAGCTCGATCCAGCTTGCTTTTGCACGAATGGGGGAGAGCTGGCAGGATGCCGAGGTTGTGAGTGTTCACGGTCGGAGCATAAAGGGGTTGGCCCAACGCATCGACGGGAAGAAAAAGGTAGCGCTGCTCACGGATGAAACGAACAGCCCGCAGGAGATTGCCCGCTATTTGCTCGCTTTTGGTATGACCGAATATCGTGTGTTTGTCGCGGAGAATCTGGACGGACCGAGCGAACGTACGGGCTGGTATGAGCTGCAGGAATTGGCTGAGCAGGCAGCGGAAGCTTTTTCGCCACTCAATGTCGTTATTTTGCGTCAAAGACCAGGTGTTTCCAGTGCAGATTTGCCTCAGTGGCCGTTTGGTATTGACGATGAGCTGTTTGCTCAGCGCAAGCCGGATAAGGGTCTGATCACCAAGAAGGAAATCCGGGTTCTGAGTCTTGCCCAGATGGGACTTCGGTCTGACAGCATTGTCTGGGATATTGGAACGTGTACCGGTTCGGTAGCGATTGAAGCAGCACGCATTGCCAGACAAGGCGCGGTGTATGCAATTGAAAAGAATGAAGCCGATCTCGCCAACTGCTTGGAAAATATGACGCGTTTCCGCGCCGATATAACAGCCATTCAGGGGCGCGCACCACAAGGCTTGGAGACTTTTGCCGACCCTGATGCGGTGTTCATAGGTGGCAGCGGCGGTGAAATGAAAAAGCTGCTGCATGTGTGCTGCACACGACTTCGGTCTGGCGGCAGAATCGTGCTTAATGCGGTAACGATTGAAAATTTATATGAGGCTAACCGAACATTTGCCGAGGAAGGCTTTGCTACGAATATTACTTTGGCACAAATTTCGCGGAGCAAGCCGATTTTGGATATGACCCGATTTGAGGGACTTAACCCTGTTTATATTATAACGGCCCGGCATCAAGAGCCGGAGAGTGCAGCAGTAAAGGAGACGAAGGCAGTTGAGTAACTTAGGTATTTTGTATGGCTTGGGTGTTGGGCCCGGTGACCCGGAGCTGATTACGGTAAAGGCTTTCCGGCTTCTGAAGGAATCCCCGGTTATCGCATATCCACGCAAAAAGCGGGGAGCCAAGAGCTACGCCTTAGCGATTACAGAGCTTTATGTCAACACGGAAGAGAAAATTATGGTTCCATTGATCTTTCCAATGACGAGAGACCGCGATGCTTTGGAGCTGCAATGGAATAAAACGGTGGATGCGGTATGGCAGCATTTGGAGCAGGGCAAGGATGTTGCTTTTGTCACTGAGGGCGATCCGATGATTTACAGTACATTTATTCATTTGATGAGGTTAATGGCGGAGCGACACCCTGAGGTGAAGATCGTATCGATTCCGGGCATCTCCTCTGTGAATGCATCAGCCTCAAGACTGGGGCTGCCGATGGCGGATGGTGATGAGAAAATCGCGATTGTTCCGGCTACGGATGACTACGATAAAATGCGGTATGCAATCGAATCCCATGATTGTATCGTATTTATCAAGGTGGCTAAGGTGATTGATCTGATGCTGCGTGTGCTCGGTGATCTTGGTTTGGTTGATAAGGCATCCGTGCTGACAAAAGTAACCTCCTCGGAAGAAATGATTTGGCGGGATATTCGCGTGCTGGAAGGCCGTGAGCTGGAATACTTAACATTAATGGTGGTGAGAAAATAATGGATAAAATCTATATTATTGGAGCCGGTCCCGGCGATCCAGACTTGATTACGGTTAAAGGCTTACGTTTGCTGCAGGAGGCCGATGTTGTACTTTATACAGATTCGTTGGTTAATGAGGACCTGATTGCCAAGGCGAAGCCGGAAGCGGAGATTTTGAAAAGCGCGGGTATGGACCTTAAGGAAATGGTCGATATCATGGTGGACCGCGTACGTCAGGGTAAAATGGTTGCCCGTGTACATACTGGTGACCCGGCCGTGTTTGGTGCCATTATGGAGCAGATTGCGCTGCTCAAAAAGGCAGGCGTCGGCTACGAGGTCATTCCCGGTGTCAGCTCTGTATTCGCCTCAGCCGCTGCGATTGGTGCCGAGCTGACGATCCCTGAGCTGACGCAGACTCTGATTCTAACCCGTGCGGAAGGCCGGACACCTGTACCTGAGCTGGAAAAGCTGAAGGACCTGGCGGCCCATCACTGCACGCTTGCCTTATTCCTTAGTGCCACACTGGTCAAAAAAGTTGTCGGTGATCTGCTGGAAGCAGGCTGGAGCGAGGATACGCCTGTTGCGGTTGTGCAGCGTGCCACTTGGCCAGATCAGCTCATCGTGCGTACGACAATCGCCAATCTGGAGCAGGACATGCGTGCGAATGGGATTCGTTCGCATGCAATGATTTTGGCAGGCTGGGCGCTGGACCCGGATATTCATAGCAATGAAGAGTATCGCTCCAAGCTGTATGACAAGGAATTCACGCATCGTTTCCGCAGAGGAGTGAAGCCCTCATGATCAGCTTAGTCGAGGGTCAATTTCCACAAATTGAGCAAAATGGCGATTATGCGATTGTAGCTATTACGAAGCACGGCGTCGAGCTTGCCCGCAAGCTGCAGCAATCATTTTCTCATTCAGATTTGTATTATATGTCCAAGTTTGCGCGCGGCGACGAAGCGGAGCTCGGTATTCAGCTGTTCGAGGGCAGTGTAAGAATGCTGTTCCCTGCTTTATTTCCAGCCTATAAAGGCATCATCACGATCATTTCCCTGGGTGCTGTGGTGCGAATGATAGCCCCCTTGCTGGTTGATAAGAAATCCGATCCCGGAATCGTCGTCATCGATGATAAAGGGGAGCACGTAATCAGCATGCTGTCCGGCCATTTGGGCGGCGCGAATGAGCTGACCCGCGAGGTAGCTGCGGCTATCGGTGCCAGAGCTGTTATTACAACTGCTTCCGATGTGCAAAAAACGATAGCCGTCGATCTGTTCGGCCGCCGCTTCGGCTGGGTGTGGGAATCCGCAGCGAAGCTGACTCCGGTCAGCGCATCGGTCGTTAACGAGGAGCAGGTTGCCGTCGTGCAGGAGTCCGGGGAGCCGGGCTGGTGGCTGCATGATTCTCCTCTGCCTGCGACCATACGCGAGTATGCGTCTGTCGAGGCTGCACTGGCCGCACAGCCACAGGCTGCGCTTGTTGTTACGCATCGTGTACTGTCTGCGACTGAAGAAACAATACTAACCAATGGTGTGTTGTATCGTCCAAAGGTGCTTGCACTTGGCATCGGCTGCAACCGCGGCACAGCTGCAGAGGAAATTGAGGCCGTGATCACCGAAACCTTGGCCGAATTGCAGTTCTCGATCAAGAGCGTCAAGGCCATCTGCACGATTGATCTGAAAAAGGATGAGGAAGGCTTGCTTGCTGTCACTCACAAGTACAGCTGGCCGCTCGTGACCTACACCCCAGAGCAATTAAACGAAGTACATATCGAGGCGCCCTCCGATACCGTACATCGGTTTACGGGCGCATATGGCGTCAGCGAGCCTGCAGCGAAGCTGTATTCAGGAGCATCCAAGCTTGTTCTGACCAAGAAGAAGTCCGGCAACGTGACAATTTCTGTCGGTCTCATCGATTTTGTGAAGCTGGCTGAGAATTCAGCACAGGAGGCCGCTGGGGTTAATGCATCAGATGCTTCAAAAGAGGCGTCCACACCAGCATCATCGGCAGTGAACAACAATCAAGCCGGGGTACAAGCCGATGGCCGATAGAAAAATCGTAATTGCCGGAACCGGAAGCGGTGTCGGCAAAACTACACTAACCATCGGCTTGATGGCAGCTCTTCGTAATCTCGGTCATCAAGTCCAGGGCTTTAAATGTGGACCTGATTATATCGATCCTACGTTTCATACCGCTGTAACCGGACGCAGCTCACGTAATCTCGACAGCTATATGCTGTCTCATGATACTGTTAAGGAAATTTATACAAGAGCCAGCCATGACGCCGATATTTCGATCATTGAAGGGGTTATGGGCTTCTACGATGGTAAAAACCCGAAAAACAACGAAGGCAGCACCGCCGAAATCAGTATGCTGCTGGATGCACCTGTTCTCTTGGTCGTGAATTGCCAGAGCATGGCGCGCAGTGCTGCTGCGATCGTTAAAGGCTTTCAGTGTATGGAGCCGCGCGCACGAATTGTTGGTGTGATCGCCAATAGAGTAGGCAGCACTAATCATCACCGGCTTGTGAGTGAGGCGATTGAGCAGGAATGTGGCATTCCGGTGCTTGGGTATGTGCTGCGCGACGATCAACTCTCGATGCCGGAGCGTCATCTGGGTCTCGTTCCTTCTATAGAAAGAGGAGAGCTGCAGCCGTTTTTTGACGGCTTATCCACTTTAATCTCAAGTACCGTCGATGTTCAGCGCATCTGGGAGCTGGCGGAATCTCCGGAAGTTGAGCTCTCAGAGGATAGCCCGCGGATATTTATGCCAGCAGATAGCCTGCCGCAGCCGCAGGTTACGATTGCTGTTGCCAAAGATGCGGCCTTTAACTTTTATTATCAGGAAAATATCGAGCTGCTGGAAGCAAATGGAGCCAAGTGCATCTATTTCTCCCCACTTGCTGGTGAGCCGCTTCCCGCGGATGTGCATGGTCTGTATCTTGGAGGCGGTTTTCCCGAGGAGTTTGCCGACAAGCTGGCTGCGGATGAAGCCGAGCCCGTACGTCAGTCGATTCGCGAAGCGATCTCCGGTGGGCTGCCTACGCTGGCAGAATGCGGAGGGTTCATGTATTTGACGGATTCGATAGCGAATACGAATGATCAAACCTATCCGATGCTGGGACTGATTCCTGGTACCGTCCGCATGCAAAAGAAGCTCGCTGCGCTTGGTTATCGGGAAATTACCGGTACTGAAGGCAACTTCCTGCTGGGAGCTGCGGATAAGGCCAAAGGCCATGAGTTTCATTATTCAACGTTTCAACCCGAAGTGGCGGCAGCTATACAGACTGACGCACAGTCTCATGACAGCCAGTCACAGAATATGAAAGAGTCAGTTCCCCAACCAGAGCTGGCGTTGCGTCATGCGTATGTAACGAAGGGACTGCGTGGGACCAAGCCGGAAGGCTATCTGAACGAGCAGGGAAATTTGATCGCCGGATATACACACATTCATTTTGCATCCGAGCCAGCTTTGGCAAAGCGGTGGGTAGAACAATGCAAGCAGTATAAGCAACTTAAAGAACATTAAAGCACAATCCAACGAGAGGGGAATCACGAATCATGTCTGTTATGGAACTGCTGCGCAAGCGGCGCGCAACCCGAAATGTTCAACCCATTGAAGTCGAAGATGAGAAAATCGATGCCCTGCTCGAAGCTGCGGCCTTAGCGCCTAACGACAGACTGCGCGAGCCTTGGCACTTTTATGTGATCCGAGGCGAAGCCAAACAGCGTTATGAGGCGCTGGCACTTTCCTATTTGGAGGAGCGGTTCCCGACCAAGCCGAAGCTTGTTGAAGAGTCATTGAAGGTGCTTACCGCAACCCCGCTCGTCATTGTAGTTACGTCTGATGTGATCCCGAATGATCCTGCATCATCCAAGGATAATGAATATGCCACAGCCTGCGCCATTCATTCCATGTGGCTTGCCGCAGGGGAGCTGGGACTTGGTTTGGTATGGCGTACTCGTGGGATAGGTCTGGTCCATGACGAACGGATGCATGAGTTTATCGGCTCACCTGCAAATAAAAAGGTTATCGGTACTGTGTTTATTGGATATCCGATTGATGAGCCTGCAGCAACTGCAAGAACACCTCATCGGGATAAGACGACATTTATACAATAAGCTTTGTCTAAGTCAGGGAATAATTAAACGTCTGTACGACAAAACGATTCTGATGAAAATGTATGCTTAAAAGCGGTGATACCAGGCTAGGGGTGGCTTACACTGAATGGGGTAAGCTGCCTAATTTCCTGATGTTAGATGGTAGTAACGAGTCCGTTCCTTCGCTTGCTGCCACTCCCTTTCATGGGCACACTACCTCAACGCTTATTTGCTTAGCAACAATTTTACAATTTTATCCAGAAAGGAAGCGTAATGAATATGAAAAAGCAGTGGGTGGTCTGGGGGAGTATTGGAGGCGTTGCCATCTTATCAGCTGCTTTGATTTTATCGAGCGATAAGATCATATCGGGTGTTGCTCAGATAAACCAGCCGGCACCTGTAACGGTACCTGCACCTATACCGGAATCCGCGAAGCCATTGCAAGGAGTGCCGTCCACACCTGCTTCACCTGTTGCGCCTTCGAAGACGACAACTTCCCCTGGAACCCAAGCCCCAAAGGCATCAACAAGTTCGACGACAACACCAAAAGCAGCTCCAACTGAAATCGTCCCGACACAGACGGAAGTCATGACCACATCACCTGCAACTGCTCCCAAATCGGTACCCAGTGTGCCCTCCAAGGCTCCAGCAGCAGAATCACCCCCAGCTTCAAAGCCAGCCCCGGAACAAGTAACAACCAAAGCACCGGTAGCTGAACCATCTAAAGACTCTAAAGTATCCCCGACATTAAATGAAGTAAAGGCACCTTCCACAAAAGAAATCACCTCCACAACCATCACAGCGCCTACGGCTCCTGTGGCTCCAGTAACGCCAATTGCCCCCATACATGAGCACAAGTAACGGTTGCCATAATCAGTTCCAGATTTAACGACACCACTGTAGATGCCCGTCCATCAGGGTTCTGCAATCCGATCGGAGGCTGCATAATGGGGTCCAATAGCTTCGGGAACATCGCCGAGTTTCTGATGTGCTCCCCAGGTTTCTCCCCATATGCGCATTTGCAGGAGCACGGGTTTGTACGCTCTTCCTTTATCAGTTAATGAGTACTCTACGGTTACAGGTACTGTAGGAAATACTTGGCGTTGAATGACGTTATGCTGCTCGAGATGACGCAATACATCTGTTAAAGACTTGATACTAATCCGCTCTACATTTCGTCGCAATTGGTTAAAACGCTGGGGTCCTTGAGTTAGGATAGAAAGCACCAAAAATGACCACTTTCCACTAACTACTTGCAAAGCTTCACGGATGGAGATAAAACAAAGTTCGTCTTCTTTACTTACATCCATTTAATCACTCCTAACAATAGTATAGTTAGTCTATTTTATGAAGCTATATATAAATAATGTGTCTACTTTAAATAATATACTAATTAATATAAAGTGACAATAGAACTTATTTATCTGCTTATGTTGAGTCTGAAGCAGAGATAAGCTTATAAAGCTTAAGGAGGACTATCGTCATATGAAGGAGAAAATGATTTTGGTTGTTGGAGCGACAGGACAGCAAGGAGGCGCTGTGGCTAGACAATTGCTAGCCGACGGCTGGAAGGTGCGTGCATTCACTCGCGATTCAACGGGCGAGAAAGCGCGGTTACTGGAAGAGCTGGGAGCTGAGCTCGTAAATGGGGATATGGATGATCGCGATTCACTCGACGCGGCTATGAAGGGAGTTTATGGCGTATTCAGTGTTCAGCCTCCAAGCTGGAATCCTACTTTGGAGTCCAATAAGGATGAAAAGCGTATGGGAAAAGCGGTAGTTGATGCAGCCCAGAGAGCTGGCGTTCAGCACTTTGTTTATACATCAGTTAGCGGTGCGGAGGCACAATCCAAGTTTCGCGATATGCCGAAATGGGAGATTGAGCAATACATTTCATCACGCGGCATCCCTGCAACGATATTGCGTCCAGTCGGCTTTATGGAAAATTTCGCGGACCCGATATCCGGCCTTCAGCAGGGTACCCTCGCGCAAGCGGGTAAACCCGATGGCGTGATTCAACTTATAGCTGTAGACGACATCGGAGCATTCGCTCTGCTTGCCTTCAAGCATCCTGATGACTACTTGGGCAAAACTATCGAAATCGCTGGGGATGGGTTGACGCCACCACAAATCGCTGCTGCAATAAGTCGTGCAACCCATCGTTCTATTCCCTACGTTCAGATTCCGCTCGAAACAATACGGCAGCATAATGAAATTGTAGCCCGTTTGTACCAATGGTTAAACGACGAAGGCTACGAAGTGGATATTGCTGCTGCACGCAAGCTGCTCCCGGAATTAATGGATTTTGACACCTGGCTGGAAAAGCGGGGAAAGGCAAAATTTGAAGCACTCTTCCGTACACAGCATACCTGAAATCACGGAACAGCAGCGATGAAGCTCATTGTCTAAAAAGTAACCTATAAACAACAAACGATCCGCACATCAAGCGCGGATCGTTGTTTACGCCGACAGGAAGAAGTCGGTAAGAACTTTTTCTGCTCTCCCAAGATAAAACCAATTTAAGCCGCCTCTTTAGCGCCTGCTCGCTGTTTCATTTTATCAAATCTGCCCGGACCGGACAGGATGCCAGCCAGAACACCGATAACAGCAAAGATGATGGCAATCATAAACCCGTGATTAATCGCCGTACCGAGCGAGTCACGTAAGAACTCACGGATTTCCTGAGGTATGCTAGCGGCGGCACGGACTAACAATTCGGGATTGGCCAGTGTATCGATTTTATCAGCGGGAATGTGGTGTGCCTCCGATCCATTCCGTATCATTTGTGCTAGCTGATTGTTTACGATAGTGGCAGTCAAGGTCGCTCCGAGTATACCGCCGATATTACGCCAGAAGCCAACAATGGACGAGCTGATACCGATGTAACGAGGATCGACACTGTAAGCAACTGCATTTTGCGCTACGCTCATCAACGGGCCAACGGCACCAAAACCAAGCATAACCATCAAAGAAATCATATAAACAGTGGAGGCATCATGAGCAACCCTGCTGAGCAGAAACGTAACAACGATGCCCATCAGCATGGATACGATGATCAACGATCGGAAGGAGAAGCGCGTCTGCAGGCCACCGAATACAACGGCCCCAACCATCAGCGAGAACATCATCGGTGTCAGCAAGCCATTGGAGTTCGTGTTGCCAAGTACAGCTACAGAGAACATAGGCAAATAAGTAATGGCTGAGAACATAATGGCGCCTTGGCATAAGCAGGCAATACTGGTACCGACAATCATGCGGTTGCGAAATAATTGCAGCGGCAGTATCGGTTCCTCGGCTTTGAGCTCGGTAAGGACGAACAGGAACGTGCCGATCACAGCAGTTGCGAATAAACCGATAATTGGCCACGATGCCCAAGGGTAGCTTTTGCCGCCCCATTCCAAAGCCAACATCAACGAAATCGTGGAAATGATCAACAGAACGGTACCCAGATAATCAATCTTGGGCTTGCGGTCTGAACGTGATTCCTTCAAAGCGATCAGCAGTACGAGAAAGGACAGGGCACCAAGCGGCACATTGACGTAAAAGCACCAACGCCATCCCCAGTAATCCGACAACAGCGTGCCAATCTGTGGACCCGCAACGGAGGAGATGCCAAAGATGCCAGCAAATACCCCGGAAAGCTTGGCAGCCTGCTTCGGATCAGCGAACATCGTGTAGATGATCGTAAAGCTGATAGGGAAGAGAGCCCCGGAACCGATTCCCTGCAGCGCGCGAAACCAGATTAACTGATCGATATTTTGCGCGAGTCCGCATAATGCGGAGCCGAGAAGAAAAATGGCAATGCCAATTAAATAAAATCGTTTTCGGCCGAATAAATCGGACATCTTCCCAAATACGAGCATCGTACTGGTAGCCGCCAGCATGTAGGCCGTGAAAACCCAGCTCATTTTATCAAATCCACCGATGTCCTTAATGATGTGGCTGACGGCAGCTGAGGTGATCGTATTATCAAGCGACGCCATCAACAACCCAAGTGCCATAGCCAGCAAAATAAATCCGTTCGTCCGCTTACTCATGTGATGGCGCCTCCATATTGTTGTTAATTGTACGGAGTCGTGCAATACCATCCTGCAGCACTTGGACCTGGCTCCGTATATTGCCGATACCAATCTGAATACATAACTCCTGAGTGGGACTCATTTGGGGGCCCATACGTTCATAGTCATTTTCCAAACTGAGCAGATCTGCCTGTGACCGCTGTAAAGCATTGTTTATCCAACCAGCGACCATTTGTGGTTCAGCTAATTCTCCAAAAATAAGACGAACCATGAAATCAGAACGAAGCACATTTTCCTGCATGTCGCTTTCTAGATAGCTCTGGAACTTCACCCTTCCTTGTTCGGTAATCGAATATACATGCTTGTTGGGCTTGCCTTGCTGAACAACACTCTCCTTCGTAATTAATCCTTCCTTCTCCAGCTTGCTAAGCGTGGGGTAAATCGTGCCGTAGCTCGCATCAAAAAAGTAGGAAAATAAATCCTCAAACTTCTTTTTGATATCGTAGCCGGATTTCGGTTCAACTGCCAAAATTCCAAGTATTACATCTTGACCTGTCATAAACGGTATGCCTCCCTGATAGCTAATAAATGTATTATAAACATATGATATATATCGAGTCAATATATAAACGGATGATACAAGTATGTTTTTTGTAAAATAAATAATGAATTGTCCCTGCTGTTCTTTGCGCTGCAGCACATTTTGATAGATAATAGGAAGAGGAATTTTATAACGACAACAGCAAAATTGAGAGGATGATAGGCATGAGTCAAGCTTCAGTTCAAAATGTACAATTTTACGATGAGCCAGCCATTCAATTAAATGCCGGAGGTTATCAGGCAGTTATCGTTCCGGGTCTGGGCGCTAATATGGTTGAACTGAGCCGTCCTGAGGAAGGCTTGAGCTTTTTACGTACTCCTGGCACCATCGAACAGCTTCGCCAATCAGGTCAAAGATACGGGATACCGCCTTTGTTCCCACCTAATCGGATTGAAGGGGGAATTTTCTCCACACCTCACCGCGATTACACATTTCCGCTTAATAGTTCGGACGGCAAGGTGTTTATGCATGGGATTCTCCATAAAAGACCGTGGCAGATCCAATCATCCGGTGTTCGCGAGGACGGGTCAGTCGAGGTTAGCCTGTTGATGAATATGAATCGCGATGGCGATATGTATGCCTATTATCCGCATGAATTTACATATGTATTAACTTACTACTTATCGGAGCACGGTCTTGAACAGCAAATTCGGATTACAAATCTGAGCGATGAACCGATGCCATTGGGTGTAGGCTTTCATACTGCACTTAAAGTTCCCTTTCATCAGGAGGGTCAGGAGCAGGATTACTCGCTGCGGGTATCCGTCGATAAGCAATGGGAGCTGAATTCGGAGTTTTTGCCTGCGGGAGTATTATTACCGCTGGACGAAATGGACCGGGAGCTGCGTCAAGACGGTATTCGACCAACTGGCGAAGCTTATGCGAGGCATTTGACCGGGAGAGCTATCCAGCATAAGGGCTCAGACTTCTACGGAGCGGTTCTCACAGATCAGCAGCGCCAGATCAGCTTGGTTTATGAGGTGGACCCAGCCTTTGGGCATTGGACGATATGGAATGATGACGGCATAAGCGGATTTATTTGTCCTGAGCCTCAGACCTGGGCAATCAATGCGCCTAATATATCCTTACCGGATGAAATTACCGGATTCCAGCTGCTGGCACCTGGTGCGGAATGGACCGCTTCAAGCCGGCTATACGTTGAACACCAATAAACTCGGTATAATCTTGTGAAGCCCGCTGCCGTTGTATGATGGCCGCGCAGCGGGACTTGCTCATCGGACATACAAAGGAGGAAACACGGATGACCTTGCAAATCGGATTCGTTGGAACCGGGGGCTTTACGCGTTTTCATTGCAATCTGTTAAGCAAAATGGAAGGTGTGCAGGTTCGCGCCTTTTGTGCAACCCGCTTGGAAAAGGCAGAGCAGGCTGCGGCTGATTGGAACGGTGCTGTCGGTTATGACTCACTGACCCATATGCTGGATCAGCAGAAGCTTGATGCCGTATTCGTATGCGTCCCCCCCATGGCGCACGGAGAGATTGAATATGCGCTGATTGAACGCGGGATTCCCTTTTTGCTTGAAAAGCCGCTCGGTCTGGACCTGCTTCAGCCTGCGGACATAGCCAGTCGTATCCAAGCCAAGCCGCTTATTACCTCAATCGGTTATCATTTTCGTTATATGGATTCCACGCAAAGGGCGCTTGAGCTTTTAAAGAATCGTACTGTAGGGATGGCTCTCGGGTACTGGATGGGAAGTATGCCGAAGGTTCCGTGGTGGCGCAGACAAGACGGATCAGGCGGGCAATTTATCGAGCAAACCTCACATATGGTGGATTTGCTGCGTTATACGATGGGTGAGGTCGAGGAAGTATATGCAGCTTACGCCAACCGTGTGATGCATGAGAAGGAAGATGGAGTTACGACACCCGATGTCGGTACTGTAACGATCAAGCTGGTCAGCGGAGCGGTAGCGACAATTTCGAACACCTGCATACTGCCGGGCTCAGGTCCGATTGGGCTGCATGTGTATACGGATCAAGGTGTGCTGGAGCTGTCCGACAAAAGCTTAAAGGATATCGGTCTAGCATCTATAAGCGAATACGCGAATCAGAACAATCCTTATGTTCGTGAGCATGAAGCTTTTTTTCATGCGGTCAGAACAGGAGACAACTCACGTATTTTATCAACCTATGCGGATTCCCTGCGGACGCAGGCTGTAACAACAGCCGCCCTGCATTCGGCCGTATCCGGCTTACCGGTGCGTCTTGATGAATTTAGCGGATAACTCAACAGAGCTTCGGACTCGGGCAAGACTGGCAAGGGAAACGAGAGGAGTAGGCTCTTAAGCATGGACACTATTACACATACATTATTCGGACTCACCTTATATGCAGCAGTGAACAAGGCAGGCTACAGCCGCAATGAAAAGAGAGCACTGTTCGTAACGGCAGTGGGCGGCTCGCAAATCCCGGATATCGATGTGATCTCAGCCTGGTGGGACACGACTGGACGCTACCAAATGTGGCATCGCGGCCTGACACATTCCATCTTTCTGGTGCCGGTATGGGCAGCACTGCTGGCGCTGCTGAATAAGCTGTTTTTTAAAACCGGCAGCTGGCGATTGTTCGGACTCGGACTGCTGGCGGTCTGGATTCATGACACAAGCGATCTGTTCAATGCATGGGGCACAGGGTACCTGGAGCCATTTTCTTCTAAGAGAATCACCTTTGGCACCGTGCCGATCGTCGATGTGACACTATGGGTCATCATGCTGGGCGGTCTGCTGTTCGTGAAGCTTCGCAAGCCAGTGAAATCTTATCGGGTATACCGGATTGTCGGCCTGCTGCTGGTTTGCCATTTTATCATTCAATCTGTGCAAGGTTATGTCTTATACCAGCAGCATGCCAGCCGCTATGATCAGTTTGCGCTCTCCGCCGGATTTGTACCCGGACAATTCCAAATCATTGGCAAAAAGGGTGACCAGGTTGAAATCAGCGAGGCTACCGTATTTACCGAGCCCAGGCTGCAGGTTGCCTTGCAGTCGAGCGAGAATGCCAATCTTGATCGTCTGTTCACTGACAATCCCAAAGCCAGAACCTTGTATGAATGGTCACCATTCGTCGTGGTTGTGGATGATGGACAGCGGCTTGGCATTTATGATCCGCGTTTTTATCGTGATGGGCAATCCTTCCTATTTGAATCTATTCATAAATAAACGCAAAACCGACCACCTCCGAAAATGCGGGAGCGGTCGGTTTTGTTCATTTATCCGTAACCAGCGTGTATGCTTATGTATACTGATTGTGATTGACTTTATTTTTTGCCAGCTTCAAGTATCCGTTAACGTTCAGCAGCTCACTTTCATCCACGAAGCGCAATTTAATCGGGCCGGCGGCTTCAATAATATAGGAACGAAGTGCTGCAGCTCCTCCCCCGATTACATAAAAGCATTGAATGTCAGGATGCTTTTTCCAGCGCTTTTTGATCAGGTCCACGATTTTGTTGGCGGCTCGGCTGAAGTACAGATCGACCACCTGCTTCATGCTGGATTGTCCTTCACCAATGCGTCGAATCGTAAAATCATTTTTTTTGATCCGTTGGACCAGCTTGGCGCGGCTTGGAAACCGGTATCCGTATTGATCCTCGACATCGCGAATAATGCTGTCCAAATAGGTAGCCATCCCAATCTGCTCTCCTGTGCTGAACTGATTGTCGATGCTCATTTTATTAATGACTGGAAAATCAGTAGTCAAGGCGCCAATCTCGCAAATACCGATGCACCCCTGATGAAGCTCCTCATCCCGAACCTGCAGGTTGTCATGTGTGGCCATGTGAAATAACGCCGCTGCACCTTCAATAGAAATGACCGCGCGGCGGATCGATACTTTAACTTTTCGATTTCGCAGGGTAGGTGTGGTCAAAAAGGTGACTTCATGCTCGCCAACAAGACGATCCTCGAACATTTTATTGTAATAGGAATAGCTGCGTACAGGAAGGCCGGTTCCCAGTGTGTATTCGACTTCCTCAATGTTGCCGTAGCCGCTGTTGGTCACGGATTGACTGACAATACCGGCATACGCAAGTGCGGTTAAGGCTACGACCAGAGACTGATCAGATACTGCTTTATTGTCTGTCTCCTCAAGCTCCATGCTGTCCTCGTTCTCCATAGCAAGTAAGCCAACAAAATAACGCTGGCTGTTCTTGGACAGTCGAGGACTGTGAACCACGACATCAAGTGCCTTTAACGGTGAATCCTCTTCCTGTAAAATGTGACGTTCATAACCTGGAGCAACAATATTTTGAATTACCAGTGGCTCGCGTACTCCGTCTAATACTACCTTGATACTGTCATTGCCAATATCTATACCAGCCAACTTCATTGATCTGACTCCTCCAATCGTTTCCCAACGAATTACTTTAGTACTAGAATTCGATTTGTTTCCACAAAATCCCTTCGTACTTTAGAACCATTTTCCAGGGAAGGCTGCAAGCATGCAGGGTTATGAAGCGGATTTGACGAATAAGAACGTAGATTTAATCGAAATTTGTTGGTGAATATTACTTGATGAGCGTGAATCTTGCAGAAGGAGCCAATATGAAACTGGGATGGGGAAGTAAAAAGTTTACATTAGTCATAATTCCGGATGCGAACCGTTCCGTTCGCCAGTTTGAGATGCTGAATTCGATACCTTACATTGCTGTGGCCGCTGTCTTTGTCCTGATTCTCGTTACTTTAGTACTATTTTTCTTTCAGGGACGCACAGCCGTTATCGCAGACCAATTGAAGGTCAAAATCGATAGTCAGGAGCTGGTGTATACCCATACGGTGGAGGATAAGAATGAAACGATTGAGCAGCTTCAGAATGAAGTGATCAAGCTATCCCAGCAAACCTCGGAAATGAAGGCCAAAATCGATGATATTCGCAAAATGGAGGACGAGGTACGTTCGATTACGGGTTCGACCAAAATAGCAGCAGCGGCTGAAGGCACAAACACCCTTGATAGTGCCATGGGGGGAATCAGTCATCCGGCTACGAATAAGGATGTGAACGAGCTGCTCAGTCAAACCAAGACACAATTAAGCGATATGGATCTTGAACTGGCAGCCCTGCAGCAAAGTATTACCGATACGAAGCATAAAGCATTGGCTATTAAGGAGCAGCTTCGTGTGACGCCTGATATTTGGCCAGTAGACAGCCACCGAATCACATCAACCTTTGGTTTGCGGCAGGACCCCTTTACACGTCGTCCGAGCTTTCACAGCGGCTACGATATTAGCGCACCTGCTAATTCAGAGGTTTCAGTTACAGCAGATGGTATCGTGCGTATTACTGGCAGTGATTCAGAAAGAGGCAATCATATTGTGGTTGACCATTCGAATGGCTTGCAAACCATGTACATGCATCTCAATAAAATCCTCGTGCAAAAAAATGATTCAGTTCAAAAAGGACAGCTGATTGGACTTGTCGGATCAACAGGCAGAAGCACAGGCTACCATTTGCACTATGAGGTTTTACAGAATGGTGTCAGTGTTGATCCACTGCCTTATCTCAAATAATCCAGCCTGAAAGGGGAACGATGATGTTTAAAGGTAAGAAGCACGCGCACGGTATACATGCGACAGATACATTAATCGGTGAGGGGACCTTGTTTGAAGGCAGGATCAAGTCAGAGGCAAGCATCCGCATTGAAGGACAGGTAACCGGCGATGTGGATTGCGCAGGCGATGTGACTATTGGCGAGAAGGGCATCGTGAAATCCAACGTGATTGCGCGCAATGTCATCCTGGCCGGTACGGTTAATGGAAACGTCCTGTGCAAAGGCAAGCTGACGATCCACGCCACCGGCAAGCTGTATGGGAACACGACAGCCCAATCACTCGTTATAGCGGAAGGCGGTTTGTTCCAGGGAATGAGCAAAATGGAGAGTACCGAATCCAGCTCCTTAGAGATGCCTGCTCCGTCGAAACAAACCGAATCGGTCACAACTGCGCCTACCGTTATCACATGGCAATAGCTGATACAAAAAAAGGATATGCATACAGGGAAAATCCTGAATGCCTGTCTTTTTTTTTGTTAAAAGTCGCGTGATGCCTGAGTTTGCAGTATAATGTAGGCTAATGGTGAAGTCGGAGAAAGACGAGCACAATAAGTTTATTTCAATTTATTACAAGGGGAGATACGATGCTGGGTAAGTTTCAATTCAATAGGCGCAGTGTGCTCCTTACTTGGCTCCTATCTTATTTGGCGGTTTTATTGCTGCCTGTTTTGATGAGTGTAATCGTATACACGCAGTCAAGTAAGACGCTGGAGAATGAAATCAACCAGGCGAATCAATCGCTGCTGAAGCAGGTTCGCGAGGTCATGGATAATCAATTCGAATCGATGGAGCGGCTGAATTTTGAAATAACCTGGAACGTCAGACTCCAACAATTCCTGTATTCGGATAAATATCAGCTCTACCCCAATGAATACCTATACGACCTGCATCAAATTACACAGGATTTGTTGTTATACAGAACCTCCTATTCGCTTATCGATCTGTTTTATATTTATATAGCGAATAGCAATCAGGTACTCATGCCCGATGTTTACAGAGAAGCGCCCTTTGCTTACAATTTGATCCATAAAAATGGCGTTTATAGCTATGAGCAGTGGTTGCAAATTGTTAATCAAAAAGAATTTAAAGGCTTTATACCGATGTCCCGTATTGATGAGAGCGGCAACCTCCGCAATACGGTTGCCTATATCAGCACCTATCGCAAGGAGGCAGACAAGCCTGGAGCTACTAATGTGATCATGGTTGACCAATCGCGTATTCTGCGTGCTATTGAAAACATTGAGCTATTTAATAAGGGACATGTGTTAATCCTCAATGAAGCCAACCAGGTATTGGTAACCAGCTCCAAGGAAAGCGTGAATTTGCTCAAGGATTTTCCTTTTGATAAGGAAATGCCCGAATCAAATATGTTTTTATGGAACAAGGATGGCCTTAATTACGAGGTCACCTATATCAAATCAGATCGCTCCAAGCTCAAATATTTATCGATTATCCCGAGCCAATTATTTTGGGAAAAAGCCGAGCGGGTTCGAAACCTGACCTATATGAGTATTTTTATTAGCCTACTGGGTGGAATTTCCTTAACGTATGTGTTTTTACGCAAAAATTATAATCCCGTACGGCGTCTTGTAGAGACCCTATCCGGCAAAACCGAGCTGATTGGCGGTCAAGGTTATAATGAGTTTCGATTTATCGAGCAGGCTGTTGACCATACATTGGTAGAAATGGCCAAAATTATGTCTGAACGTAAAAAACAATACCATATTTTACGATCCAATTTCGTTGGACGGATGTTAAAAGGAAAGCTTAATGAACAAATTCCTGTTGATGAATCTTTGGCCACCTTTAATATGCAGTTTGCTTCGAACGATTTTGCCGTTATTGTGCTTTATGTACAGGAAAGCGGGACTTTCCATGAGCGTATCCAGGAAATAGGTTCCACTGACCCGCAGCAGCTGATGCAATTTATTATTACGAATGTGATGGAGGAACTGGCAGCTCAGAACCATCAAGGCTATGTAACCGAAATGGAAGACTCGCTCGTCTGTCTGATTAATTTCTCTGCCAAGGATCCCGAGGGACGGATGGAAGAGCTGGTTCGCATCTCCAAGGACGCACAAGCGTTCATTATGTCCAAGTATCATATTAGTTTGACCCTGTCGATAAGTGGTATTCATAGCGGGATTAATGGAATTTCCCAAGCTTATTTGGAAGCGCTCGATGCTATGGAGTACAAGCTGGTTATGGGCAGCAAGGAAATTTTGTCCTATGAGGATATTCATCAGAATGCTGCTATGGAGGAGGCGGATACCGTCTATTATTACCCGCTCCAGGTAGAGCTGCAGCTAATTAATTATGTCAAAATCGGGGATTTCCCGATGGCTCGACAAACACTCGATGAGATTATTGAGCGCAATTTTAAAAGATCGTTCATGTCTGTGCCGCTTGGCCGATGTCTGATGCTCAATTTGGTCAGTACGATGATCAAAACGATCAGTGAGCTCGGATATATCGAGGACAGCCTCTTGATACGTAACCCAAGACGGATTGAAAAAAGGATCGAGCGGCTGGCGACCTGTGAAACGATTCAGGAAATGCAGGTTCAAATGACGGAATTTCTGGAAAAGGTTTGTGAATATACGTCCAACAAACGTCAGCAAAATATTCAACAGTCCAAGCAGCGGGTTATGGATGAACGAATTCAGCAAATTGTTAATTACATTAATGAAAGCTATATGGACCCGAACCTCAATATCTCGATGATCGGCAGTCACTTTGACATGAAGCCTGCTTACTTGTCCAAGCTGTTCAAGGACCATACCAATGAAGGGCTGCTGGATTCGATAAACAAGACCCGAGTAGCCCGAGCCAAGTTGATTTTAGATGAAACCAGCCGAAATGTAAGCGATGTGGCAACCTCAGTAGGATTTAATGATGTGAATGCATTTATCCGGACCTTTAAGAAATATGAAGGCATCACTCCCGGAAAATATAAGGAAATGAAGGAGGAATAGGCCGCTGCTAAGCGGTTTTTTTCTTGTTTATTGATTATTTTGTATATTCAATTGTACTTTTTGTTGATCTGAGTTCATGTTTTTGCCGATAAAATTGGCACAATTTACGATTTCATTTTATGTAAGCGTCATCATATAATACGAGTATGGGAAACAGGTTATATACACAATCTCATGTTGAAGTCATTATTCGGTTCAGCCGAAATATTAGGGAGGTCTTCATACTATGAAGAGCAAAAAGAAAATCGTCTCCACTCTAGTAGTTACAGCCATGATGAGCACTGCAGCGATCGCTTGTTCGACACCCGCAGCCACACCTGCACCTGCTGACACGAAAGCACCTGCCGCTGGAACACCTGCACCTGCTGCGACCGCAACAACGTATCCGATGAAGACGGACAAAACACTTTCTTATTGGATGGAGATGACGGGTAACCTTGTCGGCGTAAAAGCGACTCACCAGGATGTTCCTTTCTTTGCTGAATGGCAAAAAAGAACCGGTGTTCCATTAAAATTTATTGCACCTCCTGTTAACCAGGCCAAAGAAGCACTTAACGTTATGCTGGCTTCCGGAGATTTGCCGGACATGATTGAGTTCAACTTCTTTAAGGACTTCCCTGGCGGTCCGGAAAAAGCTATCAAAGACGGATATATTTTGAAGCTGAATGATTTGATTGATAAAAATGCGCCTAACCTGAAAAAATATTTGAAAGATCATCCAGATATCGACAAAATGGTCAAAACGGATAACGGCAGCTACTATGCATTCCCGTTCATTCGCGGAGATGATTCACTGATGGTGTATCAAGGCCCGATTGTTCGTCAGGATTGGCTGGATGAGCTTGGCCTGCCATTGCCACAAACCATTGATGAATGGACAACAATGCTGAAGGCTTTTAAAGATAAGAAAGGCGCAACGGCTCCTTTCACTGCAGCCGGCAAGCCGCGCGTATTTAATGAATTCAACGTTGGCCATTTTATGGGAGCTTATGGGGTAACACGTGACTTCTATCTGGAAGGCGGACAGATTAAGTTTGGTCCTGCTGAAAAAGGATATAAAGATTGGTTAGCCTTGTTCCGTGGTTGGTATGAGCAAGGACTATTGGATAAGAACATTGCCACGGTTGATGCCAAAGCTTTTGATGCGAATATCGTATCGGGTGCATCCGGTGCAACTGTAGCGAATACGGGTGGCGGTATTGGAAAATGGCAGCCGCTTGTTGAAGCTAGTAATCCTAAGGCGAAGCTGGTAGCTGCACCACAGCCGGTCTTGAAGAAAGGCGACACACCGAAATTTGGCCAAAGAGATTTACCGTTCTCCGTAAATGGCGGTATGGTAGCTATCTCGGCAACCTCCAAAAATGCAGAGCTGGCTGTTAAGCTGCTGGATTATGGCTATAGCGAGGAAGGTAATAAATACTTTAACTTTGGTCAAGAAGGCGTAAGCTACAATATGGTGAATGGTGTTCCAACCTATACGGATCTATTAATGAAAAATCCGGATAAACTGGCTCCTGCCCAAGCGATAGCTCTGTATACACGCGCTAACTACAGCGGTCCGTTCGTTCAGGATAAAAATTATATCCAACAATATTTAGCACTTCCACAGCAAAAAGAAGCTCTTAGCATTTGGGCTAAAACCGATGTGGCTAAATATCAATTGCCGCCAATCACACCAACTCCAGAAGAAAGTACTGAAATGGCGAAGATTATGACCGATGTTAACACATTAGTCGATGAAATGACTTTAAAAATTATTTTGGGTGCCGAGCCTCTTGATACGTATGAAAAATATGTTGAAAAGCTGAAATCCGTTAAGCTGGATCGTGCTATCGAGATTCAAAAAGCAGCCTTGGATCGCTTCAACAAACGTTAATTTGCAAGTGGGGAGGGCCTACAAAGCCCTCCCACCCATTCAAATGATGAGCTAGAGACAAATAGGTGAGGAAGGAGGGGTATGAGATGGCCAAAACGATGCAGCTTGAAAAGTCACAATCGGTAAGAAAGTCAAATCCTACCTTTATGACTCGGTTTATCCGCGATTTTGTGCTGAACAAATATTTATATCTGATGATGGTTCCCGTCATCGCTTATTATGCCGTTTTTCACTACACTCCTATGTATGGAGCTATAATTGCCTTTAAAGACTATACCCCGATGAAAGGTATTGTGGGCAGTCCTTGGGTGGGTTTGGCAAATTTTAATGACTTCTTTGGCAGTTATTACTTTTGGCGTATTTTGAAAAATACCGTTGTGATCAGTCTATATTCTTTAATATTTGAATTTCCTGCTCCGATTATCCTTGCAGTTTTGATTAATGAGGTCCGCCATCAAATATTTAAACGAATTGTTCAGTCCATTACTTATATGCCTTATTTTATTTCGATGATTGTTATCTGTGGTATGATTAGTGATTTTACGAATTCGGATGGTGTTATTAACACGCTTTTGACGTATTTTGGCTATGATGGAAAAGCCATGCTGCAAAAGCCGGAACTATTTCGAAGTATCTATATTCTTTCTGAAATTTGGCAAAAAATCGGCTGGGAGTCGATTATCTATATTGCAGCACTGATGGGTATTGATCAGGAGCAATATGAGGCAGCCCGTATGGATGGCGCAAGCCGTTGGAAGCAGATCCTTCATATTACACTGCCTGGTATTATGCCGACGATCGCCATCATGTTCATTCTGCGGATGGGGAACCTCCTCAACGTAGGTTTTGAGAAGATCATCCTGCTCTACAATCCGGTTACTTACGATACTGCTGATGTCATATCCTCCTTCGTGTACCGGAAAGGTTTGTTGGAGTTTGGATGGAGTTACAGCGCCGCGGTGGGCATATTCAATTCGGTGCTCAATCTGATACTGTTAATTACAGCGAATTACATTAGCCGCAAGGTGAACAATAGCAGCCTATGGTAAAGAAAGGAGAGATAGGGTTATGCCAAAGGATCAAGGTTTAATGGATAAATTATTGGATATCGGTATCCATGTGGGACTTGTGCTTTTAATGATATTTGCGCTCTATCCTATGCTGTATGTTGCCTTTGCATCCATCAGTGACGCAGGGCAGCTGATAGCACACAAAGGATTGCTGTTTAAACCATTGGGATTCAGTATTGAAGCTTATAAGAATGTTTTTAAAAATCCGGGCATTTTGATCGGATACCGGAACACCTTGTTTATTTTGATAATGGGTGTCATTCTGAATCTGTTTATGACGGCTATGGGTGCGTATGTGCTTTCCCGTAAAAATGTAATGTGGAACAAGGTATTTATAATTGTTATCGTATTTACGATGTTTTTTAATGGCGGCTTGATTCCTTTGTACCTGACCGTTAAAAATGTTGGATTAATCAATTCTCTATGGGCGACGATTATCCCATTTGCAATCAGCACCTTTAATTTGATCATCATGCGTACGGCCTTTATGTCCGTGCCAGACAGTCTGGAAGAGTCGGCCAAGATTGACGGAGCCAATCATTTTACGATCCTGTTTAAAATCATTATTCCTTTGTCCATGCCAGTTATTGCCGTTATGATCCTCTATTATGCGGTTGAGAAGTGGAATGGCTGGTTCTATGCATCTGTATTCCTGAAGGACCGTGAGCTGTTCCCGCTGCAGCTGACGCTGCGTGAAATATTACTGGCCAATCAGACAGACAGCATGTCGGCAGGAGCGAGTGCCGGGGATCAGTTCCAGATTGGGGAAACGATCAAATATGCGACCATCATGGTAGCTACGATTCCAATTCTGTGCGTATATCCATTCGTACAAAAATATTTTGTTAAAGGTGTTATGGTAGGCGCATTAAAAGGTTGATAGATCATAATGGCCAAGAGCTGATATTGAAAAGTCGTTCATACTCCTATTCGGAATAGGTGTAGGAACGACTTTTTGACAATTCCAGTTCGGTAATAGTGAATATGATTGAAATATAATCTTCGTTCTTCCCGATTTTTAAAAATGTGTGAGAGCTGGTTAGGTGTCTATCTTAAAGCAAATGTCCGCCAGACACTTCAATGTCCTGGGCTGTAACCCAGCCGAAATCATCGGACAATAAGTTCACAATGACCTTCGCAAGATCTTCGGGTTGGCCGATTCTGCCAAATACAGATTGCTCAGCCAGCGGCTTGATGAATTCAGGATGTTTATCGAATGCTCCATCGCCAAAATTGCTGTGTGTAGGACCGGGAGAAACTGCGTTGACCCGGATTTTGCGAGGTGCAAGTTCTTTGGCGATATAGCGAGTCCAAGTTGAGAATGCTGCTTTTAACGAGCCGTAGACGGAGTATCCTGGAAATGATTGGTTCTTGGATGAACTCGTGGTATTTACGATCGCTCCAGCATCATCCATGAATTGGACGAGGTGTTGTGTTAAAAAAACCGGTCCTTTAAAGTTCGTATTAAGAATTTTGTCGAAGTACTCTTCGCTCATCTGGGTGAACATCATTGGCCCACCAACACCGCCATTATTAACTAAGTAATCAAAAGTCGTTCTGCTCCAAACTTCTTTGAGGCTCTTTTTCACTTCTAGAACGAAACCTTCGAATGTTGATATTTGAGTTAGATCCAACTTCAGCGCTACAGCCCGAACTCCTTTATTCTTCTCAATTTCCTTAACGACATCTTCTGCCCGGTCCTTATAGGAATTGTATGTGAGAATGACACTCATTCCGCGCTTGCCAAACTCAAGAGCCGTCGCTTTTCCAATGCCATTGCTTCCACCTGTTACGATTGCAATTTTCATAAGATCATCCCTTTCTTGTGTTCGATCTGGATTTTATTTTAGTCGTTTCTGCTGAAAAAATATAGATTTAATAATGCCTTTTAATTGCCTAAAACCACCATGTATGATTTCGATAACCCCGAATTATCCCCTTTTTTATTATAAGAAGAGCCTAAAAATGCCGATGCATCTCAGAGTTGTGTTGAGGAATAAGAAGTCATGTGATAAAATAAATGTATGGATAAAGTTCTAGATGAAATTATTGATCTAATGAAAGGCGCAGGCACTCGACCAATTGAAACCGGAGTACCGGGGCTAAGCATGATTAAGGGAGACATTCCCGCACATCAGCTCGCAGCGCTCTACGAGCCGATGATTGGTTTTACGGTTCAAGGAACAAAGATACTTTCCATCGGGGAGCGCAGCACTACCTTGGAAGGACCCTCGTATTACGTGGTACCGGTACATGTTCCCGCAACGGCGAGTGTACATCCAGACCGTGATGGGCGTCCTTACATGTCCCTTGGTCTAGAGTTGAATCAGAATGTTCTTCAGAGTTTATTAAGAGATCTTCCTGAAAATCTAATACCAACTGCTTCTGAGCATTTCGCAGCTTGTGAAATAGACATTGAATTTATGGAGGCATGGCTGCGCTTATTGCGATTAACGAATACATCAAGAGATATTCCAGCCCTTGCACCGGTTTATGAACGCGAAATCCTTTATCGCGTTCTGATGGGACCACAAGGATGGTATCTGAGGCAACTTGGTCTGCGGGAAAGTAATTTCTCTAAGATTTCTCAAATTGTAAAATGGTTTCGCGAAAATTTTATGAGGCCAATAGACATTGGTGAAATGGCATCAAAATCTGGTATGGCTATAAACACCTTTCACCGTCAGTTTAAACGTGCAACGGGTTTAAGTCCTATTCAATTTCAAAAGCAATTAAGGCTTTTGGAGGCTAGAAACCTTATTGCATTTGAGGGTTATGCAGTAGCCAGTGCCGCCTATCAAGTTGGCTATCAGAGCCCCTCACAGTTTAATCGAGAGTACTCCCGCTTCTTTGGTTCATCTCCAGCTCGGGATACTGAGAATCTAAGACGAATCGAAAGCGCGAGGGATTAGATAGCTGAGTCTATCGATCAGAATTTAAGGCTGAGAACTTCCTAAAGGAGGTTCTTTTTAGCATTTTTTGACTCGTTCATATGCTAATTGGCGCATTTTCTTGATTGTTACTTACGATAGGCTCAAAACCAGAACCAGTGCTTGACGAACTAATGTAAGGATGAAAATGGAAAAGCATCAACAGGGTGAACAAATCGACCACGACGCCATCAGGAGCGCACTGAAAACGATGCGTAATTGGCAAGAAGAATCATCAATTACCAACGTTGCCGGTGGACAAATGCGACCGCAGCCGATTTTTGGGCTAATTTGGGCTAAATAGTCAAGCACTCATTTTGGATTGATCCTAAATATTGTCATTTATTTCTCTTGTATATGGATAATAAATCCATTAATATAATCTTGTTTAACTGAATATGAAAAATAAGTTAAAAAATAAAACTATTGCAATACGCCGTATTTCGATGTATTATACAAACATTAATAAAACGCTTTCATTACCAATACAGTTAGATTAAACCGGTTTAATCAAGGTGGTGATAATCACATATGGGTCAACTAAAAGGTTCTTAATCAATCTTATTAAACCGGTTTAATCACAACCATATAGAGCATACCTGAATCTGTTTGCAATCATAGCCGCTTTTATTAAACCGGTTTAAGTAATCGGGGAGGTGAAGAACAGGAGATAACCCGTTTCATCGCATTTTCAAAACAAAGTTTGCATTATGAGCTCAATATGGAGGGGATATTTTTGAAAAAAATCGGGTTGCTAATGGTTATGATATTAATGCTTGCGGCTGCGCTGGCTGCATGTGAAAGTGATCCCAATGCCAAGACATCAGTCGTTGTGACACCTGTGACTCCTGATAAAGCGACTCCCGTTGTTCCTGCGAAGATAGAGGGTTACAAAGAGGCACCGATGCTCGCCAAGCTTGTTGCAGCCTCAACTTTGAAAGCGGTTACTGAACGATTGCCGGCCAAGGAAGATATCATGGTAGAAAAGGTATTGGAGGAAACAGGTAAGTACGGCGGCGATTGGAAGCTGCCTTGGACAGGAGTCAATGATCGCTGGACGGTGGGTCAACCTACAGAGGAAGCGCTTTTCCGCTTTAACAAGGATGGCAGTGCGGTCGAACCTAACATTGCCAAAGGCTACGACGTCAATAAAGATTCAACAGAGTTCACCATTTACTTAAGGAAAGGGATGAAGTGGTCGGACGGGATGCCTTTTACAGCTGATGATGTCCTGTTCTATTGGGAGCATATGCTCACCAAAGAGACCTTCGGTAAAAAAATCTATGATGCTTATTACTCGGTTGATCCTGTGACGGGTGATAAGGCTTTAGCGACAGTGACCAAAATTGATGATTACAGCTTCAAGGTCGTTCATAAATATCCAAGCGTGCAGTTCCTGGAGCGTGTGGCGATTGACAACAAATGGTTCCAGGCACCGGCACATTTTCAAAAGACAATTTTACCTGAATTCATAGGTCAGGAGAAAGCACTTGAGATCGCCAAAAAATGGGGCTTTGAGGACGTCAAATCGTTCCTGGTCGCAACGGGTTATTATTACTGGGTCTACCCGCAAATTCCAACCTTAAGAGCTTGGGTAGCGAAAAATGATCCCAATAGTGATCAATTTATTATGGAGCGCAATCCGTATTTCTGGAAGGTTGATGGCGAAGGCAACCAGCTTCCTTATATGGACCGTATCGTAGCTACCAAGGTTCAGGACCCGGCACAAAGAATTCTCGGCACCTTGGCAGGCGATTATAATATTATCGATTTTGACTTTAAGGATTTCACGGTATTAAAAGAAAATGAGAAAAAAGCTGGCTTCAGAGTTATGAATTGGCCAACGCCAAACTGGTCAAGCGCAGGCATTCAGCTCAATCAGACGATTGCAGATCCGAATCTGCGCAAGCTGTTCCAGGATATTAAATTCAGAGAAGCGTTATCGGTTGCGGTAGACCGTAAAGAAATTTCCGAGATCGTTACAAATGGGTTAGGCGCTCCTATCCAGGCATCGGTTCCCGAAGGCTTGGTCGGCTATCAAAAAGGCTGGGCAGATCAATGGAGCAAATTTGATCCCAAGCGTGCGAATGAACTGTTGGATGGGCTTGGATTGACAAAACGTGATAAAAACAACTTCCGTCTCAATGAGGATGGATCGGATTTAACCATCACCGTTATTGAAGGCAGTACGAGCACCGCAGGTTTTCTGGAATTGGTCAAAAAATATTATGAAGCTGTAGGCATCAAGGTAGACCTTAAGGTTGTGGATACAGGCACCCATCAAGAGCTCAAGTACTCGAATAAAATCCCCGCCACGACTGAAAATATTTCAATGGTTAATGTATCCTTCCGGCCTGATACGCTTGTACCTCTAAGAGTCCTCACTCCATGGTACGGACAATATGGATTGTACAGCTCCTCGAATGGCAAAGAAGGAGTTAAGCCTGAGGGCGATGTTGCCTTGATTCTTGACTACTGGAATAAAGTGAAAGCATCGGCAACCAAAGAGGAAATTAATAAATGGAGTAATGAGATCATCAAGCTTCATCAAAAGAATCAGTGGGTTATTGGTTACGCTGGTCCGACACCTCGGCTGATCGTCGCTTCCAATAAAGTAGGAAATGTGCCTAAGGATTTGGTGTTCTCGGATGAATTCCGCAGCATCGGCCATGGTCATCCTTCACAATTTTTTATCAAACAATAAGTCGAATGGTTAATCAACCCGCGGGGGAGTGAGCTTCCCCCTTGTTGGTTTCAATGGCATCTTCGAATTAAGCAGAGAGGAGAGGATCAGAGATGCTCCAATATATTTTAAGAAGAATCATCTTAGTCATACCCGTAGTTATTTTCATTTCTATTATCGTGTTCTACATCATTCAGCTTCCAGCTGGTGATTATGTATCTAATTATGCAGCCAAAATGGCTGTAGCCGGCGATGTAATGACACAGCAGGATATGGACGAAATGAGAGTAAGTCTGAAGCTGGATCAGCCCTGGTACATACAGTATCTGGTCTGGATGAAAAACATTATCCTGCATTTCGACTTTGGTTATTCCTTTAGCTATAACAAACCGGTTATGGCGGTTATCCAGCAATACATGGCGCTCACGATCATCGTTTCTCTGGTGACCATGGCGTTCACGTACGCAGTAGCGATTCCAATCGGCATTTATTGTGCAGTAAGGCAATATTCGATAGGCGATTATTTATATTCAGCTATTGGCTTTCTCGGGATGGCAACTCCCCATTTTCTGTTAGCGATTATCCTTATGTATCTGTCTTACGTATATTTTGGAGATCCGCTGCTGGGACTTTTTTCAAGCGATTATGTGAATGCCGGGTGGTCCATGGGTAAGGTTCTTGATTTACTGAAGCATATGATTATTCCTGTTATTGTTATTGGTTTGGCTAATACCGCCGAGCTGATTCGTGTCATGAGAGGTCAAATGCTGGATGAGCTGAATAAACCCAATGTAGTGACTGCCAGATCCAAAGGCTTATCGGAAACCAAAATCCTGCTTAAATACCCGACGCGTGCCGCGATGAATCCTATCGTCAGTACGATTGGCTGGTCACTCACTTCGATTTTCACAGGCTCCACCATAACGGCTATTGTACTGAATTTACCGATTCAGGGCCCTGTCATGTATAACGCTTTATTAGGTCAGGATATGTATTTGGCGGGAACCTGGCTATTGTTTATGGCCGTACTGACGGTCATTGGGACCTTGATTTCCGATATTTTATTGGCATGGCTGGATCCAAAAATTCGCACAGAGTTCAGAGGTATGTAATATGAAAACAATCCCGATATTTGGAAAACAGAAAATAACGCCGATCAAACCCGCCATCACTAATGACGTCTACTACAGCTCACAATGGCGACTTATGTATCTAAGGCTCAAGAAGCATAAGTTAGCTCGAATCAGTTTGTTTATTTTATCGCTGTTGTATTTGGCTGCCATCTTCGCCCAGTTCATAGCACCGTACGGCTTGCAGAGCTATGACAGCAAATATGTGAATGCGCCTCCTGTCAAAGTGAGCTTCGTAGATGCAGATGGCAAATTCCAATTTCGACCCTTTGTCAGCGAGTTGAAGTCAGCGAGGGACCCGGTTACACTGCGCAAAATGTTTGTGCAGGATGACAAGGTGCGTCATGCAGTCCGGTTTTTTGTACAGGGTGAAACTTATCAATTTCTGGGTCTGTTCTCAACGAATATTCACTTGTTTGGCGTAGATGAGCCCGGACGCTTATTTCTATTTGGTACAGACGGGATGGGGCGCGATCTGTTGTCGCGTATCGTTCTGGGGAGTCAAATTTCATTAAGCATTCCGCTTATTGGAGTAGCGATTAGTTTTGTGCTCGGATTGCTAATTGGCGGGGTGTCGGGATATTTTGGTGGCTGGATTGATTCCGTCATTCAACGGGTTATCGAAATTATTCGCTCCTTTCCAACCTTGCCACTGTGGATGGCTCTATCGGCGGCAATTCCGCCACGCATACCGGTCGTCACGATGTATATCTATATCGTAATCATTTTCGCTTTTATCGGTTGGACGGAGCTGGCGAGGGTTGCCAGAGGCAAGTTCATCTCCTTGAAAAATGAAGAGTATGTATTAGCAGCCAAAATAGCTGGCGTCAGTGATGCCAAAATCATTCTTAAACATCTGTTGCCCGGTTTTATCAGTTATTTGGTGGTCGCAACGACTTTGGCCATACCGAGCATGATCCTGGGTGAGACCGCGATGAGTTTTCTTGGACTTGGTATCCGGTCACCCGCAACGAGCTGGGGAGTACTTCTTCAGGAAGCACAGCAGATTGAAAACATCGCCTTATATCCGTGGAAATTAATACCTTTGGGCTTTGTTATCATCACCGTATTAACCTTTAATTTTTTGGGTGACGGATTACGTGATGCGGCGGACCCTTATAAGAGATAAGCGTGAAGAGCTCGAACCGGTTACCTATTTCAGTATAGCGAGGGGATATTATGGCGTCACAGGCTTCTCAAGCTTCAATAGCTCCACAGGCTGAATCTGAACAACCTCTTCTCTCCGTTCAAGATCTCAAAATCCGTATTCAAATGGATAACGGGGAAATGAAAACCGTAGATGGAGTCGACTTCGAAATAAAAAAAGGGAAAACGCTCGGTCTTGTGGGCGAATCCGGCTGTGGCAAAAGCTTGACCAGTAGAGCCATCATCAGCATCAATCCGAAGGAGTGTGAAACCACAGGCCAGATTGTGTATCACTCTACTTCCGAGAAGACGTTAAACAATTTGAATCTGTTATCGTTAGACCCGCGGGGCAAACAGATCCGTTCCATTCGCGGCAGAAAAATAGCAATGATTTTCCAAGAGCCGATGACAGCATTCTCACCGATGTACACGATTGGCAATCAGATCATGGAATCGATATTGATCCACCGCACAAAGAATAAAAAAGAAGCCAAGAAAATAGCGCTCGAAATGTTAAGTAAAGTGGGGATTTCAGATCAGGAAAAGCGATTCGATCAATATCCGCATGAATTTTCCGGCGGCATGCGCCAGCGGGCGATGATTTCGATGGCCTTGTCCTGTAATCCGGAGCTGCTTATCGCGGATGAGCCGACAACCGCATTGGATGTTACGATTCAAGCGCAGGTGCTGGAGCTTATGAAAGGACTACAGAAGGAATTTGGGATGGCGATTTTGCTGGTGACCCATGATCTGGGCATCATTGCAGAAATGTGCGACGAGGTAGCGGTCATGTATTTGGGAAAAATCGTAGAGCAATCGACGGTTGATGAAATATTTTACAATCCGAAGCACCCTTATACGAAGGGCCTGCTCAAATCGATGCCCAAATTAGGCACAGACCGCAATAAACGGCTGGATTCCATCGAAGGCACGGTTCCGATGGCTATTAATTTGCCCCCTATGTGCGGTTTTTACGATCGCTGCACGGAGCGGATTGAAGGCGTATGCAATGTGCAGGCGGTACCCAAAACCCAGCTATCTGACAATCATATGGTTAGATGCTTTCTGTACAAGGACAAGAATGAAGGAGAATAAATATGTCTAAACGTATCTTGGATGTAAACAATCTAAATAAGGATTTTCAAGTGAAATCCAAAACCAAGTTATTTAGTAAACCTTCTTACATTCGTGTGTTAAACAATGTTTCTTTTGAGCTGATGGAGGGAGAAACCTTAAGTATTGTGGGTGAATCCGGCTGTGGTAAAACGACCTTGGGCCGATGCATCGTAAGAGGAATGAATGCAAGCTCAGGCGAGGTGCTTTATCATACTGAGGGCGGAGAGCAGGTTAATTTTTTAGGGCTGCAGGGTAAGGAGTTCAAGAAGTACCGAAAAGATATTCAAATGATTTTTCAAGACCCGTACTCCTCGCTCAGTCCAAGAATGAGCGTGTATGACATTATTTCCGAGCCGCTGATTGCCAACTTCAAGCTGAGCAAAGCCGAGGTGGATGAGAAAGTCACGGAAATCGCTCAAAAGACCGGGTTAAATGTCAGCTACCTTAAGCGTTATCCGCATGCGTTTTCCGGTGGGCAAAGACAGCGTATTGCGATTGCCAGAGCACTTGTTTCCAAGTCCAGACTCATTGTTTGCGATGAGGCGGTGTCGGCTTTGGACGTATCGATTAAAGCGCAAATTATTAATCTATTGAAGGACCTTCAGCAGCAGCTGCAGATCACGTATATTTTTATTTCACACGATTTGTCTATCGTTCAAAACATTTCCGACAGGGTAGCAGTGATGCATTTGGGTAAAATCGTGGAATTAGCGCCTGTGGATTCATTATTTGACCATCCCAAGCATCCCTATACCGAGGCGCTTCTATCGGCAGTGCCCGAGCCAGATCCACATCTGAAAAAAGATCGCATTATTCTAGAAGGCGAAGTTCCGAATCCAGCCAATCCTCCAAGCGGATGTCATTTTCATCCAAGGTGTGCTTATAAGACCGACAAGTGTATGCAGCAAGAGCCGGAGCTGCAGCTAGTCGGTGACCATCATTATGCTGCATGTCACTATGCTAACGAATTTACATTAAGGGGCGTAAACCATGAGTCACAAGACAAGTAAACTTTCCGAGCACAAGAAATTAATTGTATTTCTGGATTGCGGGGATACGATCATTGATGAAGGCACCGAAATTCGGGACGATCACGATATCGTCATCCAGGCCAATGTCATTCCCGGAGCGGATGTGATGGTCAGGACGCTGGCTGAACGTGGCTATACGCTGGCTATCGTAGCTGACGGTTACGCACAATCCTTCAAAAATATATTGACGGACAATGGATTATACGACTATTTTGCCACAATGGTATATTCGGAAACGGTTAAAGCGTACAAACCAAGCTCTCGGATGTTTAAAGCCGCGATTGGAGCCTTGGATCTTACTGAGCAGGACTGCTCACGCATTGTCATGGTAGGTAACAATCTGAGCCGTGATATTAAGGGTGCCAATGAAATGGGCATTACGAGCATCTTTCTGAGCTGGACACCGAGATACCCCAAATTACATACGGATGACAGCGAGATTCCCGATTATACGATCAGTGATCCGCTGGAATTGATTGATCTAGTGGAAAAGCTTAATCAACAATTAGGCTGAATTGATTTTTGGGGAGATGTTGATCAGATATGGCCACAATTGATGATGTCGCAAGATTAGCCAAGGTGTCCAAGGGGACGGTATCGAATGTTTTTAGCCAAAAAAGACCTACGAGCAAGGAAGTCACAGAGCGGGTCATGAGTGTTTCCAGGAAATTAAATTACGTGCCTAATCATATTGCGCGCAGCCTGGTTACCAAAAAAACAATGGCTATCGGATTGACGATACCGCATGGCAGCTTCTTTTTCAACGCCTTTCATACGCAGTTCATCAACGCGGTAATATTGGAAGCATCCTATTATGGATACAGAGTGCTGCTGGATATGATCCCTTTGCAGAAGGTGAAGACGCCCTTTTTGTCGAGCTATCCGATTGATGGCGCTGTGGTTATGAGTCCTACAACAGATGATGAGCGGATTGATCTGATGCATCTCGGTCAAATTCCCTTTGTTACTGTCGGGAAAGTGATGAATGCCAATATTGATCATGCTGCAAGTGTAGATAACGATAATATGAAAATTATTACTAGCATATGCAGCTATTTCATAGATAAGGGTCATCGCAATCTGATGTTTTTGAATGCAAACGAGCTGATGACCGTATCGATTGTAAGAACAGCGGGATTTATCCAGGCCATGCATGATCACCAGATCGAAGTGGAACCGCACATGATTCACCATAAGCCAGCGATATTGTCCAATGAATACATGGATTATGGATATGCCGAGACGATTCGCGTATTGGGAAAGCTCAAGAAACAAGTAACGGCCATTATTGCCGATGATGACCGAACGGCGTTTAGCGTGCTGAATGCTATCAAGGATCTGGGTTTAAGGGTACCTGAGGATATTTCTCTATTCGTCATATGCGGAGATCTTTCGATGATGGTGCAATCCAACCCTTCCTTGTCAAGTATGGATTTGCAGCCATCGGAGCTTGGGGTTCAATCGGTCAGACTGTTAATGCACAAATTGGACGTGTTAAAAGGCGATTTTCCGGAAAATAAAATTATCGACAGCAAAATTATCGAAAGAGACTCTTGTTCAACGATTTGAACCCCTTAGGAGGATACCATGAACGATAAAATGTGGAATGTCGGTATTATTGGGCTTGGAAGCATTGGTGACTATCATATGAACAATCTCTCCAAAATCGCTAATACAAGAGTTGCAGCTATTTGTGATGTGAATGTACAGGCTGTAGAACAAGTCGGCATCCGATTGGGACTGTCTGCAGGCAAAAGATACATTCAGTACGAGGATATCATTGCGGATCCGGAAATTGATTTTGTTATATCCGGGGTATCCAATAAATTCCATTATGACATTCTAAAATGTGCGATTGCCTATAACAAACCGATATTTTCAGAAAAGCCCTTTACACGTACGATGGACGAAGCAGATGAGCTGTTGGAATTGTATGAGCGCAATCCGATTCCTTGCATGGTTGGGTTTTCGTACCGATACAGACCCTGCTTCCAATACGTGAAGCAGCTTGTCGAGCAAGGTACTTTAGGTCGGATTCGGCATATTGCCGCCCACTACCTGCAAGAGGAAAATGCGCCTATGTTTAACAAGGAGTATTCATGGCGGTTTAATCAAGCGATGGCCGGGTCGGGTATATTGGCGGATATTGGCTCTCATATGGTGGATGCGGCGCGTTTTTTTGTCGGGGAATTTACACAGGTGTCCGGGCTGATGTGCACATTTATTGACCAACGGATAGATTTGCGTACAGGACAGCCAACTGCAGTCGACGTGGATGATTTTACCGGCTTCCAGGGTGTGCTTGAAGGTGGAGTCATGGGCACATTTTATACACATAAGAATGCGCTTGGAACCGGCAACCAATTTAATGTGACCTTGTTTGGCGATCTGGGCACGGTCAGAATCTCAGTCGAACAGCCTAACGAGGTTCATTTGACGGTTAGAGAAGGCGAAAGCCTGGAGCTGATAGAAAAAAAGATTTACTTAAACGAGAAGCCCATGAAACTGATGCTTCAGGATTTTGTGGATTATCTGGATCAGGCGAATTCTCCTTTATTCCCGACATTTATGGATGGATACCGTAATCAGCAGGTGCTGCAAGCAATCATAGATTCAGCTAAAGATGGAGTAACCAGAAGCCTAAATCAACCATAACCGAATGAAAAGGAGTCTATTCAATGATTAAAGTAACGATATGGAATGAATTTCTCCAGGAGCAGCGTAAGCCGGAGGTAGCACACATCTATCCCAAAGGTATGCATGGAGCTATTGCCGATGGGATCAGGCAGGATGGATTTGAGCTTTCCTATGCAACCTTTGATGAGCCTGAGCATGGACTTACCCAGGATAAGCTCGATAATACGGATGTGCTGATCTATTGGGGTCATGTGGATCATAAAGGCTTTCAGGATCAAGTTGTTGATCGTATTTGCGCTCGTGTTCATAAGGGGATGGGGCTGATCGTCCTGCATTCAGGGCATCATTCCAAGCTATTCCGCAAGCTTATGGGCACATCCTGCGACCTCTTATGGAGAGAAGCCGATGAGAAGGAGCGGCTGTGGGTCGTTGACCCGTCTCACCCTATTGTAGAAGGCATCGGCCCTTATATCGATTTGGACGAGGAGGAAATGTACGGAGAACATTTTGACATCCCTGTACCTGATGAACTCATTTTTGTAAGCTGGTTTGCCGGAGGAGAAGTGTTCCGCAGCGGCTGCACCTACCGACGTGGTCAGGGCAGAATCTTTTATTTCCGTCCGGGTCATGAGACGTATCCGACCTATCACAACAAGGACGTTCATCGCGTAATCGCCAATGCTGTAAAATGGACGGCTCCCATTCAAAGAGAGCAGACGTTCTATGGACATCATGAGCCGCTTGAGCTAATTAAGAAATAATTGCATTCTTATTGTGTTTATAGCTGAGATGAGACATAAGCGAGCTTCTATCACCATTTATGGGTGAGGGAGGCTTTTTTTAATGCGAATATATTCGGAGCCTTCTGTGTTAACTACGCGAAAAATGGTAGAAACGACCCGGTTGCTATAGTCATCCAGCGTGTTAGCTAAGCGAAAACATGTATATTGAGAATTGCAAGCATGGTGCTTTATGCTAGGTGCTATTCAGTTACTTAGCTATGTAGCTGTTATAGAAACGGGAGGGATACAGCATTGAATACGGAAGGACTGTATACAGAGTCATGGATACAGGATGCCTGGGATAAGGCTGCTGCAAAAGTAACAAGCGCCAGCGCGCGTATCGGCGCCCAATTTCCGCACGGTTCGCACGAAGGTCGATTTCAATTCATGCCGCCACACTATTGGACAGCGGGCTTCTGGCCTGGATTGTTATGGTTGGTGTATCAGGATCAGGTTCAGAAGGATGAGGAGCTGCGTCAGTTAGCAGAGAGCTGCGAAGAAAAGCTGGATACGGTGCTTCAAGAGTATGAGCGGCTGGATCACGATATTGGCTTCATGTGGACACTCACGTCGGTGGCGAATTGGCAAATTACACAGAATGAAGCGTCCCGACATAGAGCGATGATTGCTGCAAGTCATTTGATGGCAAGATTCAATGTAAAGGGTCAATTTATTCGAGCCTGGAATCAGCCGGAGCGGGTCGGTTGGGCGATCATCGACTGCATGATGAACCTCCCTCTGCTCTATTGGGCCTCGAAGCAATCGGGGGACCCGCGGTTTAGGCATATTGCGACGGCACATGCGGACACGGTGGTAAAGCATTTCATTCGCGACGACGGATCGGCTTATCATATTGTTTGCTTTGACCCCGAGACGGGTGAACGTGTCAGTGCTCGCGGGGGACAAGGGTATGCAGAAAAATCGGCATGGGCGCGGGGTGTGGCATGGGCTATTTACGGGTCGGTGCTAAGTTATCGGCATACTGGGCGGACAGGCTTCTTGGAGGCTGCTGAACGTGCAGCGGGATATTTCTTGACGAACCTTCCTGAGGATAGGGTGCCATATTGGGACTTTCGTCTACCTACCTTCGAGCATGGCCCAAAGGATTCAAGTGCAGCTGCGATCGCAGCAAGCGGACTGCTTGACATGGCAGCTGTAATGGAAGGAGAGCAGGCGGAATTTTATAAGGGAGAAGCTCTGTCTATCTTGAAGTCATTAACGCAGCAGTATACTTCGGACGACACCGAAGAGGCAATTTTACTGTATGGAACTGGGAACGTTCCGATGAACCAGAATATCAATAGACCTTTAATTTATGGGGATTATTATTACGTGGAGGCTTTATCCAAGCTAAGAGGCCACTCTTCGTTCTGGGGGCCGGAGGAATAAGGTCATGTATATCGCTCGAAAAAAAGTATATTGTCGTTGAAATATCGTGTGGAGGCCTGCATGTTAATTCGGCGAAATGATGTATATTGAATCATGAGTTGCTGTGCTATACGATTGAGCTCAAACCACAATACGAGGAAGTGACATCCATGAGACCATCGGCTCCGTCATCACCACCAACCATCGGAGATCCAGTCATAACCAAACCAAGCTGGTTGGAGAGGAAGTATTCAAGACGGATTCTTAGGCAGAACATTCCCTTGTACATTATGTTTTTGCCTATAATAATTTTCTTCCTGTTATTTAAATATTCTCCAATGGCGGGCTTAGTCATCGCATTTAAGAAGTACAGCTTTATAAAAGGGATTTGGGGCAGCCCTTGGGCCGGATTCAGTTCATTCGAGCTTATTTTCAATAACGACCAAATGCTGGGTATCGTGTGGAACACGCTGCTGCTTAGTGGATTAAATATTGTTGTCGGATTTCCGATGCCCATCATTCTGGCCCTGATGCTTAACGAGATGCGCAAGGCATGGTTCAAACGGACAATTCAAACCTTTGTTTATTTACCACATTTTCTAAACTGGGTAATTGTCGGGGGGATCGTCGTTACGGTATTCTCACAAAGCACGGGAACCATTAATCATCTGGTGGAGCAGCTGTTCGGAACGACCTATCCTTTCTTATATAACGAAGCTTCCTGGGTTGCCATTTATGTCTCCTCTGGTGTATGGAAAGATGCGGGTTGGGGGGCGATCATTTATTTAGCGGCACTCACCTCTATCGACCAAAGCCTTTATGAGGCGGCTAGCATAGACGGAGCGAACAAGTGGCAGCAGATGCGCAATGTGACGATACCCGGAATTTTGCCAACCGTTTTTATTATGCTGATTTTGAAAATTGGCCAGCTGATGGAAGTTGGCTTCGATCATGTGTATGTGCTTCAGAATAATGCTGTTGCCAATATATCGGAGGTCATAAGTACATTTATGTACAAGATCGGGATTCAGCAAGCGCAATTTAGTCTGGCTACAGCGATGGGATTGTTTGAATCACTTGTTGGACTGGTGCTTGTGCTAACGGCTAATGCAATCGCGCGGCGATTTAATCAAGGCTTGTGGTGAGGAGGGGATTTCATGAAAAGCACAACAGGAGAAAAAATATTTTATTCGTTCAATTACCTTGTGATGTTCCTGATCGGAATGAGCTGCGTGCTGCCGCTTGTACATATATGTGCGCTATCGCTTAGTGACAAGCATGCCCTGGCATCCGGAACTATAAGCTTTTGGCCTGTCAATCTGGATTTCAGTGGCTACAACACTTTATTTACGGAAACGCCAATCCTCAAAGCATTCCGAAATAGTCTGATCATTACGATAGTCGGAACCGCGTTGAACATGCTGTTTACTGTGCTGGCCGCTTACCCGTTATCCAAAAGATATTTTATCGGACGCAAATTGTACTCGTTTGCCATCATTTTTACGATGCTGTTCGGAGCGGGGATGATCCCCACCTACCTGCTGCTCAAAAGCCTGGGGCTGCTCAACACATACGGAGCGATCTGGTTTCCGGGTCTGGTCAGCGTGTGGAATCTGATGGTGCTCAGAAGCTTTTTTGAAGGTATTCCTGAGGAACTGGAGGAGGCCTCGCGTATGGACGGTTGTTCAGAGTGGAGGCTGATTATACAGATCGTATTACCGTTATCCGTACCGGTGTTAGCTGCTTTATCGTTATTTTATGGTGTCAGTCACTGGAATGCATTCATGAATGTACTGATCTACATCAATGATTCGAGCAAGCACAATTTGTCTGTCCTGGTGCAGCAAATGATTCAGAGCCAGAGTCTGATGCAGGAAATGACGAATGTTCAGCCTGATATGGCGGCAAGTCTTACTCCGGAAGGGCTGAAGGCTGCAGGGGTTATGGTTCTGACGCTTCCGATGCTGATTGTGTACCCGTTTTTGCAAAAATATTTTGTCAAAGGCGTTATGATTGGAGCCGTAAAAGGTTAGTTTGCCATTATGATGTAGTTAAGGGGAGAATGTCACTATGAAAAAACAGCACAGTAAAAAAGCGGTATCCGTTACCTTGGCGTTATTATTAAGCAGTACTGCCGTTTTGGCGGCTTGCAGTACTCCGGACAGCAAGCAGGCTGCTCCCAATGCGGGCGCCGATTCCGGCAAGGAGGCTGCTCAGGTTAAAGGGCCCAAACCGAAAATAACCGTATCAGTGTATGATCGTAACAATGTGCCCGAAGGCGAAGGGACGATCACCAATAATCGTTGGACCAAATGGATTAATGAAAAAGCTCCGGTTCAGGTTGAATTTATTCCCATTCCAAGAACGAGTTCTACGGAGAAGTTTAATGTCATGTTTGCATCCGGTGAAGCGCCTGATCTGATCATGGAATTCACCAACAGCTACACAAAGGACTTGGCATCAAAAGGGCAAATCATCCCGCTTGATGAACCGATTGAGAAATATTCAACGACATATAAGAAGTTTTTGAAGGAAAACCCGGTTATTCAGAAATCGACCTTATATAATGGTAAAACTTATTTTTTTGGCAGATTGCTTCCGTTCACACCCAACCATTATCTGATGATCCGCAAGGATTGGCTGGATAAGTTAAAGCTCCCGGTACCGAAAACTACCGAAGAATACCTGCAAACAGCCAAGGCTTTCACGGAACAGGATCCAGATGGAAATGGGAAGAAGGACACACTCGGAACCACATTCCACGATATCGAATTTTTTTACCAGTTTGACCCTGCTACGTTAAGTGCTTATTTATTGCAAAATGATCAGTACGTACGTTCATGGGATCGCGCTAAAGCGGTTATTGATATGAAGAAAAAGCTGTATGATGCTGGAACCGTGGATAAGGATATATTCGCAGACAAGACTGGCGCTAAGGCTCAGCAGGATTGGGTTAATGGCAAGCTCGGTATTTATGGCTCAGATAATCTTGAAGGTATTAAAGGCTATGGCGTATACGATACCTTTAAGAAAAACAATCCGGATGGTGAGGTTATGATACTCCCTATGCCGAAGTCCGAATTTGGTCAGTTCGCTCCGGCGACGTCCACACCGGTTCAATTCAATGCCGCTATTAATGCGACGGCCAAGAATGTGGAAGCCGTTATCAAGTATGTGGATTGGCTAGTAAGCGAAGAGACGCAGAAAACCTTGATGTTCGGCTTTGAAGGCGAGCATTACAAGATGGAGAATGGTTGTCCGAAGCCTATTGATGCAGCCAAGAACAAGAAGGAGCTTAGCTGGAATGGTGATTACCAAATGTTGAGCAATACAGCGCTCTTTGGCAAGTGCGCAGATTTCTCCAATCAACTGGACCCGAATAAGCCTTTGGATCAGCAATATATGAAGCTTATGGAGCAAGGAAGAGAAGCTTATGTATCACCGGACCGACCGCTTCACTTTGAGGTTCTTATTCCTCAAACCTTGCCGGATGATCTGCTTGTCATTAACAATACAGTTAAAAATACGATTACCAATATTTATACCAAGGCGGTTGTTGGCGGCGGCAGCTATACCGTGGATCAAGCGATGAAGGATGCAATGGATGCTTGGGACAAGGCCGGTGGCAAGAAAATCGATAGCTTCTTTGCACAAGCCTATACAGATAATAAGAAAGACGTTGTTTATACGAAGGATTTCTACAAGTATATGCAGAAATAAGGCAAGGAGCAAGGCGAGCTGACCCCTCGCCTTCTCTTTGTTGTCCAAGGGAGTATGGCAATATGTTAAGATAATCGTATCATCAATGCGAAGGAGAGAATACTTCATGAGAAGAAATTGGTTTTATCGCTTGCTTCTTTCCTATTTGCCTGTTCTTCTTTTGATCGTCTGTTTATTTATCTTCATAGGCATTGTGCAACTGAACGATTTGTCGAGGAAGGAAGCGATAAAATCAAGCCATGTATATGTTCAGAATCTACAAAGCAGCATGGACATGTCCCTGAGATCGATAGAAATGATTATGATTGAGACGATTACAAGGAACAATAAGCTCACTTCGTTTGCCGGTATGGAAAGTGACTCGCCATTCATTATAGAATTGTCTCAGCTGCTCCAAAGCATGACAACGACCAATCCGCTGATCGATTCCGTCTACATATATCGAGCGGGAGATGGAACGATTGTCAGTGATAAAACGAAGCTTACCATTGAACAATTTGGAGATCGCTCCTACATCGAACAAAATTTAAATAACTCTGGGAGAGGCAGTTGGAGTGCTCCCCGCGTGTTTCGCATACTCAAGGATGTAGGTGATGAAAGTAAGGTCATTTCTATGGCCAAAGGTGTCCCGATTAATGCTAAAGGCATTTCACTGCTTGTAGTGAATGTCAGGGTGAGTGCGATTCAGGAATTTTTGGAGAAATACGGGAGCTCAGAAGTTAATCAAATTGCAGTTCTGGATAGTACGGGTAATTATTTATTCGAGCAAACACACAGAGATCGAAAGTCTGACGATGTGGAACTCCTATCGAGTTATACGGGATGGACCTATTACAGCGGTTTACGGACGGCTGGAATTGGTCATCTATACAGCTATGTAACCAGTGGTTGGTTTTTATTCGGGTTCCTCGGTTTACTTATTGGAATCGGGTGGATCGTCTATATTACACGTAAGAATTACAAGCCGATTGAAACGATGATGTCGCGAATTCAGAAATACAATCAACAGCACAAAGAGCATTCCATTCAGGAGCCTACTGTGGATGAGCTCAAATATATTGATTATACGCTTAACAGCATGATGGAGTTCACTCGGGATTATGAGAACCAAAATAAAGAAAATCATCAATATCGGCGTTTGCGTCTGTTTCAGGAATTGGTTGAAGGAAGCCAAGTTATTGATCAGGCTGAGTGGGATGCGGAGCTTCGCGAGATGGGTTTGGAAGTGTTAGGGAGCGCCTCCGTTAGCATTATTGAGATTGATAAGTATATGGAGTTTATTAGTGGGCATTCCCGCAAGGATCAAGGTCTATTTAAATATATATTAAAAAAAGTGGTTGATGAGACGGCAGAAGCCCAGGGGCTGCTTATATGGCAGGAATGGGTCACCAATCACAGACTGTGTGTCATGTGTTTCGATGAGCAGCAGTTTCAGACTGAAAATCATATGCTGGCCCTCTCTGACCAGGTCCGTCTATGGATGCAGGATAATTTGAAGCTCACTGTGACGTTTGGTTTAGGATGTACCGTATCCGAGGTGTTTGCCATATCCCGGTCCTACGAGTCAGCAGCTAGAGCCCTTGATTATAAATCGGCACTTGGCAGCAACCGGGTCATCGGTCATTGGGAGATCGAATTGCTGTCACATGATGATCTTTTTATTTATTTGCAGTATGTTCGGACCATCGCTCAAGCCTTTCGTGTAGGCAATGAAGGCTGGGAGGAGCAGCTGAAGCTATTGTTTGACGGATTAAGAAGGCTGATGCTGCCTAAGGAGGAAATCAGCGGCATCCTCATCTATATGAACTATTATTTTTACCGGGAAATGATGGAGCTGCCACCGGAATATCAGGAGCTGTGGAACCAGGAGTTCCGGGCCCCGTGGGATGAGAGTATGGATATGCTGGAAACCTTGGACGAGCTGGAGTCCTTTTATTCCAGGAATCTGTCTGTCTGTGCGAGGAAAATGGCAGCAATTCGCGAAAGCAAGGGCAATCATGCCGTGGTCCAGAAGGTTAGAGACTACATTGAAGACAATTTCAGCAATCAGGACTTGTCCTTATCGGGACTCGGTGAGCAATTTCATATGAATACATCCAGCTTGAGCACTCTGTTTAAGGAAGAGTTCGGGGAAAAGTTTGTCGTCTATCTGTGTCAGGTCCGGATGGAGCGAGCGAAGGAACTGCTGCGGGGAACGACGCTTCCGATCCAGGAGATTTCGGAGCAGGTAGGATATCTCCATCAAATGTCATTCATTCGGGCTTTCAAGAAGATGGTGGGAACGACTCCCGGGGATTATCGTAAAGTACACCAGTAACGACTTTTGTAGGTGATATGGTTAATTCTCCACTATGGATGGGCAGGCTAAGTATATCTTTTTAACTCCGGCTGCAACCTTTTGAACAAGAGTCCCGTCTGTAGGTATAACTTCGAAGTTGAACTTATACTCTTACATCAAGGAAGGATGAATATAATGAAAAAGATCGTAACTTTGGTTTCCACAGCCGCATTGTTGTGCACGGTATCGGCAGGCTCGGTGTTTGCTTTCTCGGATTTGAATGCAGCAGAGAAGGAGCCGATTATGATGCTTAAGGATAAAGGTTTTGTAACGGGGGTGGACAGTGAGCATTTTGCACCGCGGAGCACAATGAGCTATGCACAAAGCATCAGCCTGATCGTTAAGGCACTCGATATTAATTTGAACGCAGTTTCTTTTGTGAAGCAGCCGCAGGCTAGCGACTTCTTTACGAACATTCCGAATGATGCCTGGTATGCAGAAGCTTTTATTAATGCCAAGGTCAATGGTTTGGATATCCCTAAGGATGTTGATCCCAACGCAGCCATTACCCGTGAAAAATATGCCAATCTGCTCGTTACTGCACTGGAATTAAAGGGAACCTTCCCGATGGTCAAGATGATGGTTTTGTTCGATGATAATGATCAGATCGACCCTATGTACCAAGGGACATTGCAGCGCCTGTACTTGTATCGTATCGCCAAGGCGGATGAAAGCCGGATGGCTTATCCGAAGCGCGAAATAACGCGTGGTGAAGCGGCGGTATGGGTGGGCAACACGGTGAAATTTTTGGAAAGCCAGCCTGACTACATGCAGCCTGTTAAGCCAGCTCCCGAGCAACAGGACGATGTCAAAGTGACAGTGGAGCAAGTCAATGCGGATGTCAGCAAAGTCACATTAACCCGCAGCTTACCAAGTCCAGGATATGGCTTCACAATTAGCGGCATTCGTTTCCAGCCAGATGGTACGGCAGTCATCCAATATCAGGTAAGTGACCCTAAGCCAGGCATGATGTATCCGCAGGTCATCACTGAGGGCAAAGCCGAAACCTATATTTCGTCCAAATATAAACCGGTCACGGAGCGGGAAGCAGCGCCAACAATTGCCATTGATCCTCCAGCACCTGCTGTCGTCAACCCGAACCCAAGTTAATGAAGGAAGCTCTCAACCTCCAGCTGCACGATTATCGTGGGTCTGGAGGTTTTTTTACAAGCTAAACTTTATTTTATAAATAGACGTAAAAGGCTGCTGCGGCGGCCTTTTGCTGCTTCTGCAGTTCTTGATTCATCCATAATCCTTGTTTAATGAACAGAAAAGTAGGGTATCGTTATATAGATAATATTCAGTAGAGTGCCGTATAATATAACGTATAGCTGGGGAAGGGGAAATAAGAATGGAAAACAAATTTGTTGCGGTGGATGGTGGAGGCAAGTTCTCCTATAAGGAACAAGGCACAGGCAAAGCAGTTGTGCTGCTGCATGGTTTTTGCGGAAGCTCTGTCTATTGGGATGAGCTGCTTCCACTGCTGCCTAATGGTTATCACTGGATACTACCGGATTTGCGAGGACACGGGCAATCGGGAGCGCCTGCTGGCGAATATTCAATGGAAGCCTTCGCAGGCGATCTGGCGCAGCTGCTCAAGGGACTTGATGCAGGACCGGCAATTGTACTGGGTCACTCGTTGGGAGGGTATATCGCGCTTGCTTTCGCTGAACGGTACCCTGAACTGCTGTCAGGGTTCGGGTTGATTCATTCCACAGGCTTCCCGGATACGGATGCGGGAAAAGAAGGACGATTAAAAGGCATCGCTACGATAGAAGAACAAGGTTTGCCAGCTTTTATTGAGGGACTGGTTCCGAAGCTGTTTGCTCCAGATCATCTTCAATCGATGCCGGAGGCAGTGGCCAGAACGATCCAGATCGGCAATAGCACGGATCCACAGGCGGCGATCCGTACACTTCAGGGAATGAGATCACGCCCTGATCGCAACGATGTACTATCCAGCACAAAGGTTCCTGTACTGCTGGTTGCAGGTGCGCACGATCAAATTATTCCGGTTGAACGGACGTTTACGGTTAGTGGAAGCCAAATTACGCAGCGCTTGATCGAAACGTCAGGTCATATGAGTATGCTGGAGGCGCCGGAAGCATTGAAGGAAGCTATCGAATCGTTTCTAGCTACGGTTTACTAGGTTGCATGTTATTGCCTTATTGCTCGTATTGCTCTCAGGGATGCTTCACGCCGTCTGGAACCTGTTTGCCAAGAAAAGCGTTAATAAGTCTGTCTTTTTATGGCTGGCGCATTGGGTAGGAGCTATAGTCTTTCTACCTGGAGCCTGGTATGAGTGGGGGAGCTTTGCTTTTTCTTTAAAAAGCCTGGGATTGTTGGCAGGCTCCATGTTCATACACGGACTGTATTTATTTTTGCTTGCCCGAACGTATCAGATTGGTGATCTGTCGCAGGCTTATCCAATCATGAGGGGAATCAGTCCGATTATCGTCCCGCTTGTCGCTGTGCTTCTGCTCGGTGAAACGATGTCCAGCCTCGGTTGGGTCTGTATTCTGGGTATTATAGCTGGTATTGTTTGGGTGAGCGGAGGCAGGGCGCTGTTTCGTCAGTCTGCTCATACCAATCATACACTGCTGCTGGCGGGTGCAGTCGGGATCTGTGTCAGTGGTTATATCGTTGTGGACAAAATCGCCATCGAGTCGTCGATTCCGCCTATTGTGCTAAATGAAGCTACGAATATCGCCAACTTATTGGCATTAACGATAGCGGTCATCCGCTCAAAAGGGATTGCTGCTGAATGGAAGCTGAACTATCGTACGATTATCATCGGCGGGATTTTGGCGCCTGGCGGCTATATGCTATTTCTGTATGCGTTAACATTGGCACCAGCGTCCCAATTGGCGCCCATGCGGGAAATCGGAACCGTATTTGGCACCTTGTTCGGCCTGCTGCTGCTGAATGAGCCGCAGGGCCGCAGTCGTATTATCGGTTCTGCACTTATAACCGCAGGCGTAATTGGCCTGGGATTCTCATAATGGAACAGGCTCCCTCTGGAGCCTGTTTCCAATTGCATAATGCATCAATCCGGATAGTCGGTGTAAGGTGGAAAAGTCTAGGCAGCAGCTGCCAGTCTTATTTGAAGCTTTTTCCACCTGCATGCATCGGTGATGAATGCCTGCTGATCTTCGAGCCCAGATACAACAGAATGAGCAGCATAATCGCACCTTGAATAACAATGGCCATCGAGATCGAAGCCCCTTGTTCAATGACCAAATAGTACAGCCCCGATCCGATCACCATCAGTATATTTTCAACAAAATTTTGCACGGCAATTGTTTTTCCAGCCCCTACCATTTTCGTTCCTTCTTCCTGAAGCACCGTGTTCATCGGCACAATGAAGATCCCGCCCATACAGCCTACCGCCAATAAAAATACGATGGTAATTGAGGTAGAGTGCAGCCAGGGGAAAATAAAGATGAGCACAACCATCAAAAAGCCGTAAATAATCGATTTGTAATACTGCTGAAGCTGAACAAATTTGGGAGCAAGGAATGCACCGATCACGATCCCGATTGACGTGGTAGCGAGAATCAGGGAAACGCTGAAATCCTCAGGACTAAACCCCAGAGCAAGTGGTATCCAGGCTAACACGGCTGTACGGAGTACGGCTGAGCTCATCCAGAAGGCTCCTGTACCGATCAGGGAAAAGTTGGTTTTGGAATGGCTCAGCAGTGTCGAGACACTTTTGAAAAACTGCAGTGCTTCCCGCGTATAACGTATGGACTGATCTCCCGGCATACGTGGAATTAAAAAAGTCACACCCAGCGATAAAGCATACAGCAGCACACAGATGAGTGACGATTGCACCGTACTGGTAACGGAGACAATAGCACCGCCTCCACCGATCCCTGTCAGGATGGCCAGGATCGTATACGCTTCAATTCTGGAATTAGCCTTAAACAGCTGCTGGTCGGTTTCGATGAGCTCTGGTAATATTCCATACTTGGCTGGTGAATACACAACGGCTCCAACGCCTACGGTAAAATAACTGAGCATTAATAAAACCATATTGGATTGATCAATAAAGATGAGTGCAGAGATACCCAGCAGCTTGATCAGATTGCCTATAATGAGCACGATGGATTTTGGCATTTTATCTGCAAATGGACCGACAATAGGGGCTAACAAAATATAAGGAAGGAAAAATGCCATCGTCACCAAAGCTAACGATTCGGGCGAAAAGCCATTTTTAGTTAACAGACTGGCAATGACTAATAGGGACATGTTGTCCGAGAAAGCTGATAAAAATTGCGTGATATACAAGGCATTCAGGGCCCGCTCTTTCATACATATCAATCCCTTCGATTAGGCAATAGGCAAAGTATTTTTCAAAGCGTTGGCGGTAGATGCTTACACGGTTACAACAATCTCAGGCTCCTTGCTCGAGCGCAGCTTCAACGTGTTTCTTCAATGTCACGTAATCGGTTTTGCCACTGCCAAGCAGCGGCAGTTTATCGATCACTTGCAATCTGGAAGGCAGCAGCATTGGCGTATACCCTTTTTCGTTAAGCTTGGCCTTAAATTCCTGTAAATTCAGACCCTCCTTGGTGGTGAACAGCAGAATACGCTCTCCTTTGCGGCCGTCGGCTACACTGATTGCAGCAAGCGGAATGTCACCATAACAGGCGGTAGCAAGCTCTTCAACCAACTGTAGGGAAATCATCTCTCCGCCAATTTTGGCAAAACGCTTCAGCCGCGATTTAATGCTCAGAAAACCTTGTGCATCCACTTCTACAATATCTCCGCAATCATACCATTCGGGGCAAGGAACAAAGCCTTTGCCATGAATCAGGTAACCCTTCATAACATTAGGACCTTGAATAAGCAGGTTGCCGCCATGCTCAATACCCGGTATCGGTTCAAGCTTGTAATGGATGCTCGGCAGCAGCTTGCCGACCGTACCTCTTTTATAGTTGAGCGGTGAATTGATCGAGACGACTGGCGAAGCTTCGGTTGCTCCATAGCCTTCGAATATACGGATACCAAACTTTTGGCTCCACAGCTCGCGTACCTCATCCTTCAGCTTCTCGGCTCCTGCAACGACAATTCGCAGCGAATGAAAGTCATATGGGTGTGCAGCCCGACCATATCCAGCGAGAAAGGTAGAGGTTCCAAATAAAATCGTCGCATTGCGATCATAGACGACCTCGGGAATGGCGCGATAATGCAAGGGACTTGGATAGAGCATCACCGGCACTCCGGTAAGGATCGGCAGCAGGGTGCCTGCAGTCAGACCGAAGCTGTGAAACATCGGCAGTGCGTTGAACATTTTGTCAGCCGCAGTAAAATCGAATACAGCCTTGCACTGCTGAATATTCGCATACAATTGATCATGCCCGAGAACGACACCCTTGGGCTTGCTTTCACTGCCGGAGGTGAACAGGATGATATCGCGAAATCCTTGCTCGGCTTGTGCGCCCATCCAATAATCAAGCAGGCCTCCAAGCTTGTCGGACAGCTTGACTTCGTCCTTAACATCCTCCAGGTAAATGATCGTGTGTTCCTGTGCCAAGGACTGAATGGTGGCTTCCAGCTTGGCCTTCTCGATGAACTGGCGGGAGGTGATTATGGTCCGCAGCACCGCTGTTTCACAAGCATCCAGCAGGCTTTGCTGTCCGGCCGAGAAGTTCAGCATCGCAGGTGTTTTCCCAAGGCGCAGCAGCGCGAACAAGGCGATCACATGAGCAATCGAATTAGGCAGCAGCAAACCGATAGCGGCTTGATTGTTAAGCTTGGGACGCAGCTTACGCCCGAATACGTAAGAGGAAACGATCAGCTTTTTATAGGTAAGGCTCTGTGTCAAATCCTCGCAAATTTTGTTCGTTTGTCCATGAAGGGAAGCTTGCAGCAGCAGTTCGTTAAACAGGTTTACTTCCGTTTTCAAGCGGCTTTTCAACAAATGCTCCTGCATGGTAGTCAGAATTGTATCCGCAGCCTGCTGCTTTTGCAGCTTCATGGATACTCCCGGCTGCTGCTCGATTCGGAAATGGTCACCAACCTGGATACGGATTGCCGGGAACAATACCGTCTTGATTTTATGACCGATATAGGAAAGCTTGGAGCGTTCGGCTCCATTAATGGCGATGGGAATAAGCTTAGCCCCTGTTTTTAAGGCAATGTAAGCAATACCGCTGTATATTTTCATCAATCCGCCTGTCGTTGTGATACGCCCTTCCGGGAAGAGAACGAGCGGAACACCGCTTTGTACCGTCTTGACCATCTTGCGTACCGAATACGGATTAAGCGGATCAACGGTAATATGCCTGACCAGCTTCAGCGGCAATCGCAATCGACGGGCAATTGATGTATTCACCACGAAGGTTGCTTCCTGGGGCAGATAGAGTGCTAACAGCAGCGCATCCAGCAGCGACACGTGATTAGGCATCAGAATGGTCGGCTGGCTGAAATCCAGCTTCTCCAAGCCGGACAGCTTGAGCCGGAATACGATACGGAATAATCCTTTTAAGAACGCAATAAGCACGGACATGGCAATCGACTCCTTTACATGGAACGCATGAATGTATAGTTGAGTATGGCTGATAATTGTATTGTACATGGAAGGCAGCAAAAAGAAGAGTACTAACTTTATGTAGTACCCTTCTGATAACATAAGAATTTATCAGTTTTCAGCGAAGCTGAACGATTCTTATCTCGCAAGAAAAGCTACATTTAAAACACGAATGTAGCTTCATCGAATAGGCTTCGATCAGAAGCTTTTCTTATTAAGGCGATGCATGCTGCGTAATCAAGAAAGCCATACAGCAATTGTCTGCTTCCCGCAGCCTTAGTTGGTAAACCCGATCTGCTTGCGATACTGCCCTGGCGGCATACCGACGATCCGCTTGAACATCCGGATGAAATTGGAGTAGTCGTTAAAGCCGGACATTTGGCAGGCTTCGGTGACATTGTGTCCGTCATGCAGCAGCTTCTTGGCGCGTGAAATTCGTTTCATAAGAATGTAGGAGTGAATGGTGCTACCGGTGCTTTGCCGAAATAGACGGCTCAGGTAGTATCGATTCATGTACACCTGCCGCTCGAGCATCTCCAGAGTCAGATCTTGATCGAGATGATGATCGATGTAATCGAGAACGGGTGCCAGCTTCTCCGATACGGCAGACGATTCTGACAGAGCCGTGTTGTTGCGGAAGGAACGGTTAAGCAGCACCAACAGCTCGATGAAATGAATCGTCAACAGCAGATTGGTTTCTTCGGTTGGGAGCAGCAGCAGGGTATCGATCCTTTTGTACAAGGCCATGATTTCCTCCAGCTGCTGAGGTTGAAGATGGATTTTATTGTGCTCTCCCGATTCACGTTCTGTAAAGCAATCGAGCAGGCCATATTGAAATATGGATTCAAAGGGTTGAACGATTTCCGGGTCAAAGTGAATAACAATGTTCTCATAGGGTGCATCGGATTTGAAGGTTGACTTGTGCAGCTCGCGGTTGTTAATAACGAGCAGGTCGCCGGATTTCATCGGATATACCTTTTTTTCGATGATAAAATTGACGTCACCCGCAATAAAAAAATAAACTTCAAAACGTTCATGCAAATGAAAATCCATCTTGGGCGGCGGCGACAAACGTCTATGATTATATTGAAGCTGGGAAGTATTAGTATGGATATTGAAGTTCACAGAGGACACACCTTCCGAATAAACAAGGTCTCATCAGCATAAAGTCAAAAAAAGCAAGAAACACGGCAATTGACGCAATGTATTTGTTTTTATTATACTGCATTATAAAGCTAACTTTAATCTTATGTTCAAGAATATGCTTTTGGACATAACCAATCTGAAGAAATTAGGTGAATCCATTGACAACATTGGGTACAGCAATAATCGGGCTCGGAGCCATTTCAGGGGTCCATTTAAAGGCAATAGCAGATTTGGAACTGACAGATTTGAAAGCGGTTGTAGATATTGATGAAAACCGGGCACGTCAGGTAGCAGAGGAATACGGCTGCGATTATTACACCGACTATAAGGAAATGCTCAAACGCGATGATATTCAGGTTGTTCACCTGTGCACGGCACATTACTTGCATTCTCCGATGGCGATTGATGTGTTGCGTGCAGGCAAGAATGTGCTGACCGAGAAGCCGATGGCAGAAAATATAGCTTCCGCTCAAAAAATGCTGCAGGCAGCTGTCGAGAATCCGAATGTACAGCTAGGCGTTATTTTTCAAAACCGTTACAATGCCCCATCCAAAAGAATGAAGCAGTATGTTGAATCCGGTGAGCTGGGCAAGCTGATCTGCATGAAGGGGATTGTTACCTGGAATCGGACAGCAGCTTATTATGAAACCGAGTGGAAAGGCAAGTGGGCAACCGAAGGTGGCGGCGTTCTCATTAATCAGTCGATTCATACGGTCGATTTACTGCAATGGCTTGGTGGCGAAATTTCATCCATAAAGGGCTCGATTTCTACCGATTCCCTGGAGGGTGTTATCGAAGTGGAAGATACGGCACATGCCTACATTGAATTTAAAAATGGCGCTACTGCGATCTTCTACGCAACCAATGCATATGGACGCAACTCACCGGTTGAGGTGGAGCTCGTATTCGAGCAAGGCACCTTGCTGCAGCGCGGCGATTCGCTGTACCTTGATCAAGACGGCAAGCTTACCACGTTGGAGGAGCCTGTGGTCAACACTCTGGGAGAGAAATCATACTGGGGAATGAGCCACGAGCTGCAAATTCGTGATTACTACGAGCATCTGCTGGCAGGTAAACCGTTCTGGATCGATGGACCAGAAGGCTTCAATGGCTTCCGTGTGGTGATGGACATTTATGAATCCTCACGTACTGGCCAAAAGATTGTTTACAATGGCGCAGAAGTAGCTTTGTAAGAAATTGACATGCTGCCAGATTGCAATTTAATGATATATGATCCAACAGGGTGCTTCTGGAACGATTAGAGGCACCCTGTTTTTTTGTTTTTATCAAATACTCTTCTTGATTTTGAAACCCGAAGAAGCCCTCGCGATCTACGGGGGCTTAGGATTGATCTACTGCAATTGCTTATAGAACGTAATAACCCTTTCCTCATATTCCTTCGCAAATTTGGCATGGGACTTGACATGCTCTTTACCGGTCGTCTGCCAAATTTGAAAACGGTCCTTATGCTTCGCCCACATCGATTCACTGTTCACATAGGGAACAGATTGGTCCTCTATGCTGTGAATAAACAAGACAGGACGCGGGTACACATGATCTACGGCGCTCAACGCATCGACTTGATCAGGGTCCATATTCGTCAAACGAGGTAAAATCCCCAAAATAAGCGGTGTATAGGGGAAGCTCGGCAGATGCGACCAAACAGGAAGGTTATCTTCCAAATAACGAGTTAGATGATTGAAGGGACTGTCCGCGACGACTCCGGCAACATCAGGCTCATCCGCAGCTGCAAGCAGCGAGGTTGCAGCACCCATGGAAAATCCGTGAAGCGCTATACGTCCGGGATGGTGAGTTCGAACCCAGTCGATGGCTCCGAGCACATCCGCCTTTTCCAGATAACCGACTGTGGTCAAGTTACCTCCGGATTCACCAGAATTGCGAAAATCGAACATCACAACATCAAAGCCAGCGGCAGATAACGCCTTGGTCAATTTGATCGCCTCTGCACCGCTCTGCAGCCGATTTTCCCGATACCCATGGGCCATAATGATTGTCAGCTTGTCCGGTGTTGGCTCCGCAGCAGCCGGGATGTACCAGCCTTCCAGTGTGACATCCTGAGTCCGACTCGGAAATTGGATAGGCGTATAGGCTAATCCATAACGGTCTGGGCTATCTGCCAGCGCTTTGCGAGCCGGATGAGTCAACTGCCAGCCTACATAGGTAGAAACACCGACACTGACCAACAATAGGAACACAACCAACAGGATCAAGGCCAACAGCACGGTTTTAAAGGGTTTGCGCCGAGGACGGGCTGCTCTTGTAATCATCAAGGTCGGTCGCATGGGAATCGTTCCTTTCTAGAATGGCTTATTTAAATCGATGGTAGATCATAGAGCCGCAAGCGGCAATAATAAGCATGGTGGCTGCCCATAGTGGCGCAGACAGCGTCCAGAATGCAGGTATAATGATCAGCACGAGCATACATAGATGCAGAGTCAAGCGGACCACCCGCAGAGATTGCTTCCGCAGATGTGGTGGGAGCGGATATATATGCTGCCATAGATGCTCGCGATAATAACGCAGCAGGTCGGCCAGTTGAACAGCGCTAAAGACGGCTAGAATGGCATACAATACTGCAGCCAATATTTTATTGTCAAAAGCGACCATCAGCAGTATACCAATGACAGTAAAACGGCAGGTCATGCCGAACAATTCGGAGCGCAGCCAAACGAGCGTAACTAAATAGGTATAGGTGGATTTACGTTGAAACGGGATGAAATTTACTATTTTATTTAACCAACGAATGTTTCTAGCTTTGCCGCGCAGCTCGGGCACATCGATAAACAGGTTCAGAATCCGATAAATACTTGCCTTATGCCGCAGCTCCCAATCAATGAGCAGATTCCAATGTACTTTGTACTGCCGTGGTAGCCGCAGAATACCCAGGTAAGCCAGAGAACCAACCGCAAGTATGCCAGCTCCATAGCCGGGCCCCAGCTTGAAAACGGCGTAGGTCAGACCGGCGCACAGCAGCCATCGCAGCGCAATGAACAGGTAACGTGTTCGCTGCTCCAGAAGCTGCTGCTCTGTCCATTTGCCAAACAGCAGCACTTGTTTAAATACAAGCCAGACGAGCAGCAGCAACAAGAATAACCAGCCGCTTGAAGGTGCAAGCTTATGATACATCGGCCAGACGATCAACCAGCCAATCGCAACCAGGCTGGACCCAATAATCCGGGCTCTGCGCATGGCCGTTTGCAAATAGATGGCCATCGCTGGCTCCTGCGGCAGCAGGAACAAGGTATCTGCTTGCTGTAAATAGGTACGAATACGGCCGCCGCCAAGCACGAGCATCATACAAACCGTCGCTGTCAGCTGCCAAGGAAATTCCGGTGTTACCCACTGCAGGAATTGTCGATACCCGATCATAAAGACAAGAAAGCCGATACCCGCAGCAATGGACAAGCTTTGCAGTGCGTAATGCAGGTAGGGCCGTATTTCTTTGAGGAATTCCGCCTCTCGGCGACGGTATAAGGCTTGGGTATCCATCATCGCGGGTCGCCCCTTGTAACCAGCTCGCAGAATAGATCGTCCAAGGACGCAGAGGGCATGCCTGCAGCAGCCTGCAGCGCATCTACAGGTCCTGAAGCAATCAGCTTGCCTTGATGCAGGACAAGAAATCGGTCGCAATAACGTTCAATAGTAGCCAAAATGTGAGAGCTGATGAGAATCGAGGCACCGCTTTGTTTAACACTGACCAATAGCTCCAGCAGAGATCGCATGCTTAGGGGATCCAAGCCAAGAAAGGGCTCATCAATAATATACAGCTCCGGCTGCACGAGGAATGCGCACAGAATCATCACTTTTTGACGCATTCCTTTGGACAGGTGGGAGGATAATCGTTCCTGGTAAGCATCCATCTGAAATTGCTTGAGCAGCACGGCAGCGCGTTCCTCGTAAGAAGCTTTATCCAGTCCATAGGCCATAGCAGTTAGCTCCATATGCTCTCGAACGTTCAATTCTTCGTATAATAAAGGGCTTTCTGGCACATAGGCAAACGTTTGCCGATACTTTTCCTGGGATGCCGCCAAGGTCTGTCCCTTCAGACGAATCTCCCCTTGATGGGGCATCATAAGTCCGAGGATATGCTTGATGGTTGTGCTTTTTCCTGCTCCGTTGAGCCCGATCAAGCCGATCATTTCACCCGGTTGTACATGAAAGCTGAGGTTATGCAGTACAGGCTGAAGGCGGCTGTAACCGCCGGTAATGCCGTCTACTTCGAGAATCGGCTGCATGATTATGGTCCTCCCTTAAAATCCGTATCTACTAAGAGTAGCGGAAATAGCAGCAGATTTCCAGTAAGACCTGAGATACCCGTATAGCTGAGCTGTCGTGGCGATGAAGGAAGCAAGAGCCTTATTTCCCTTTATCTTTGGAGGTGTCTTTAGAAGATTCATTTGTAGAACCCTTTTGTTCCTTCGAAACATCCTTTGAACTGCTTTTCTGTTTTTGGGAGGAATCACTTGTCTGGGAGCCTGATTCTGACTGATCCTTCTGCAGCTTTTTTAGCTGATCCTTGTTGGATTTGCGCAGCTTTTCGGATTCCTGAAATTCATATTGCTTAATATCCTTGTACATGTTCATTTGTTCCTTTAGTGCAGAATCGATCGGTTTGTCAGACGATTGCTGCTGTCCCTGGGCTTTTTGCTGGTTTCCACTTTGTTGTTCTGCTTTTTTTCCTCCGCAGCCTGCCACTGACATCAATACGGAAACACTGATGAGCGCAGCACTAATCGATATCATGAACCGGATTGGTAAAGCCTTCATAACCGTCAGCTCCTTTTTTGAGAGAATTAATGATAGGTTGCCCGATACGTCTGCAGAACATGACATGAGAAAAAAATTGATTTTTTGTATACATTTGAATACAATATATATATAAACAATGGAATTACGGGAGGGTTTAAGCATGGCGGAAACTTATCGTAAATCCAAGATTGAGCATTATCTGGAATTCCTGCAAGTACGCAAGCAAGCTTTAACAGCACAGCTGGAGATGCAGGGCTTGGAAATATCCAAAGAATTTATCTGCGGTCAGCTATCGGCTACCGATTTGATTATTCGCGAAATATCGATGGAATTTGGTTTGAATGAAAATCATACTGAAGGAGGCGATGACCATGTCAGCAAAACTTGTTCCAAGCTCGGATCTTCCAAACCCTCAGCATTCGAGGGCGACAAGGATCCAGGTCGCTAAGCGTTTTATATTCCTCTTGGTCGGGGCAGGCTTAGTTTCAGTTGGTCTGGAAATTTTTCTTGTCCCGAACAATATTATCGACGGTGGGGTAGTCGGTATATCCATTATTTTGTCCCATTTAACTTCACTTCCCCTGGGCGTCTTCCTCTTTATTCTTAACCTACCTTTCTTTTTTCTGGGCTACAAGCAAATTGGTAAAACGTTTGCGTTATCGACTCTCATTGGTGTTCTAATCATGTCTGTAGGTACGACATTGCTGCATCCGGTGCCGGCTTTTACGATTGACCCGCTTCTCGCGGCTGTTTTTGGTGGTATCATATTGGGTGTTGGTGTCGGGATGGTTATCCGTTATGGAGGATCACTGGATGGAACGGAAATTGTAGCTATCCTGCTGAATAAAAAATCGCCGTTTTCTGTAGGCGAGATCGTGATGTTCTTCAATTTGTTCATTCTTGCCAGCGCGGGCTTCGTATTTGGCTGGGATCATGCGATGTATTCATTAATTGCTTATTACATAGCTTTCAAAATGATTGATATTACAATAGAAGGCTTCGATGAATCGAAGGCTGTATGGATTATCAGTGACAATTACCGCGATATTGGCGAAGCGATATTGAGTCGTTTGGGACGTGGAGTTACTTATTTGGATGGAGAGGGCGGCTTCACAGGCGGGGAAAAACGTGTGATCTTTTGTGTCATTACCCGATTGGAGGAAGCCAAGATGAAATCGATCGTAGAAAACTATGATCCAACAGCTTTCCTGGCTGTAGGCAATATACATGATGTCAAAGGCGGACGCTTTAAGAAAAAAGACATCCACTAAGCTGTTTATCGGAGGCACAAGGTAATGCGCAGACTGGAAGGCAAAAGAATTGCTATCACGGGGCCGCGCAAGGCTGCGGAGTTAAGCATTATTGTAGAAAAGATGGGTGGTATTCCATTGGTTCGTCCGGCTCAGGGGACGGTTGCGGTTGAGGACCCTAAAGTCGAGGCGGAAGTAAGGAAGCTGATTGAAGAAGGTGTAGACTGGATCATATTGACCACGGGCATAGGCACGGAGATGTTGTACCAAGCTGCTGAACGGATGGCTCTGGCTGATGCTTTTGTTGAACGTCTTCAGCAAACACAGATTGCGGCCAGAGGCTATAAGACGGTGAGATATTTGAAAACTCTCGGGCTTGTACCCACCGTTCGCGATGATGATGGTACAACCGTTGGTATACTTCGTGCGCTCCAACCTTATGATATTAAAGATCGGCGGGTGGCGCTGCAGCTTTATGGCGATCATGCGCCGCGGCTTGTGGAATGGCTGAGGCAGCAGCAGGCCGAATATTATGAAATTCTTCCTTATATTCATGTTCCACCGGATTTGGCTGTGCTGGATCAATTGATTTCGGAAATTATTGCAGGCTCCGTGGACGCCGTGACCTTCACAAGCACACCACAGGTACGGTTTATGATGGCTTATGCCCGCGAACAGGGGCAGGTTGAAGACTTGCTGGCCGCATTTCGTGGGATTACCGTTGCCGTTGCGGTAGGCAAGGTGACAGCGGAGGCGCTCCGGGATGAAGGCGTGGAACGCGTAATTGCGCCTGTGGAAGAACGGATGGGCAGCATGATGGTAACTTTGGCTCAATACTACGAGAATATCTAGTATCTGAATGCATAGGTTGGTCTACAATAAAGGATATGGTATACTTTTCCTGAAAAGTTACCCTATCCTTATTTAAGTTGGAGGACTCATGGAATCAAATAGTATCGTACAGCTTCGTAATGTGACCAAGCGGATCGGCTCCAAAACAATTATCGATCGCCTGTCATTTGATGTGCACCCTGGTGAGGTGTTCGGTTTCCTGGGACCTAACGGAGCAGGTAAAACCACAACCATTCGGATGATTGTTGGACTGATGTCGATGACCGAAGGTGAAATACTTGTTAGCAGCCACAATATCAAGAACGAATTCGAGCAAGCGATGCGGCATGTTGGAGCTATTGTGGAAAATCCCGAATTTTATAAGTTTTTGAGCGGTTATCAAAATTTACAGCATTATGCCCGTATGATTCCGGGAATTACCGAGGAACGAATGAATGAAGTGATTGCTCTGGTAAAGCTGGATCATCGGATTCATGATAAAGTAAAAACGTACTCGCTTGGGATGCGTCAGCGGCTTGGTGTAGCGCAGGCTATATTGCATCGGCCCTCCGTATTAATATTGGACGAGCCAACGAATGGCCTTGACCCTGAGGGAATCCGCGAGCTGCGTGATTACTTGCGTAAGCTATCCAGAGAAGAAGGGCTTGCCGTTATCGTATCCAGCCACTTACTCTCCGAAATGGAGCTGATGTGTGATCGGGTGGCGATCATTCAGAATGGCAAGCTGCTGGATGTAAGGTCCTTCAAGGAAATGCAGGCTGAGACCGGACGCCTTGAGGTTCAATTCGATGTGGATCATCTTGAAGCAGCAGCCAGAGCGGCAGCAGACTTTGTCGGTGAACAGGCTGTTGTGCAGCAAGCTGACGGTGTATTGACTGTAAGCCTGACCAGTGAACGAGAAGAGATCGCCGAGTTGAATGCCCGGTTAGTTAGCGCAGGCGTACGCGTGTACGGAATTCGGACGCATATGAAATCGCTAGAAGATCAATTCCTTGAAATTACGAGGGGGAATCAAATTGTCTAACTTTCTCAGCCTCATCCAAAATGAGCAAATGAAAATATATAGCAGGGCACGTACGTGGATTATGCTTGCGATATTGGTGTTGGTTGTCGTCTTGTGGGCGGTTATGCTCAAATATGTGGTGGAGTCGGGTCTCAACAGTATGATTTCATTCGTATCGATGAGTACAAGCCTGTCGACACTGGTATTCATTTTTACAGTCATTGTAGCTGGTGACAGCGTGGCCTCGGAGTTTACCTGGGGAACCATTAAACTGCTGTTAATCCGACCTGCGACAAGATCCAAGGTTTTGGCGTCTAAATATATATCCGTTGTGCTTTTTTTAATCACATTGCTGCTGGTGCTGCTGATCGCATCCTATTTTGTTGGACTGATATTTTTCGGTCTTGGAGGTATGATACCCGAACAGGATTCGTTCACAGACATATTGAAAACTTATGGCTACAAAGGTATTGATCTGCTGATGTCGATTACTTTGGCTTTTATGATATCGGCCGCTTTTCGCAGCAGTTCGCTTGCTATCGGGTTATCGTTTTTGCTGATGTTCGTGACTTCATCCGGACTGATTTTTGTTTTGGCACAATTCAAATATACATGGGTCAAATACTTGCTGTTTGCCAACACGGACTTATCTATCTACCATTCAGGCGGGAAGCCGTTGGTGGAAGGAATGTCGCTAGGTTTTTCAATTTCAATGCTTATTGCTTATTGGGTTGTGTTCTATGGGGTTTCTTGGCTATTTTTCACCAAGCGTGATATTGCCAGCTAACGGATATAGGGTAGAGTCTCAATCGTATACTTCAAAAAACATCAATAGCCGAGCGCGTCAGAGAAATTAATATTCTCGCTGACGCGCTCGGCTGTATGTATGAAGAAGGACATGCATATATAAATACTAGAGCGTGTCTCCCAATAGCTCAATAACCCGTTCCTCCAGAAGAAGCGGATCAATGGGCTTGGACATATAATCCTGTGCACCGAGCTTGATACCGCGAACAACGGTGTCTCGTCGTGCATCTCCAGTCAGCAGGAGAATCGGGATAGCTGCCGTTTCCGGTGTGGATTTTAACTTTGTCAAAGCCTCAAGACCATTCATACCGGGAAGATTAATATCAAGCAGAATAAGATCATAATGAGCGATACGAGAGATCAGCACAAGGAAATCGTTAGCTGTTGAAAAGGTGTCTATATCATATCGATGTTCGAAAATTTGTCTGACTAACAAGCAAAAAGGGGAGCTATCGTCGATGAGAGCAATTTGTTTGTTCATGTTTGAGTCACTTCCTTATTATATGGAGGGATGATTCGCTATGGTTGATACTAGCAGAGAACAACGCATGCAGGCAATTATAATCCAAGCACGCAGGATGTTTGTACAGGATGCCTTGGAACGTGAGGCTGCACTTAGAGCAGATATAGTGCTGTGGAACCGGCAGCAGTTGTCGAACCAGCAGATTGGCGAGCATATGTACCTATATGTTCATACACTCAAAGGGATCGCTCAGACCGTGGGCTGCGATCAGGTGCATCAGCTCAGTGAAGCAGCAGACTCTTACAGTATACGGCATCAGAATGATTGGACGGAAGAGGTAATTCAAGAGCTGCACCAATACTTGGATCAGCTTCACATCGAGCTGCAGCGCGAGCTTGGTCGTGCGGAGGCTTTATGATTGAAAAAGTGTTGATCATATCGATCCTGACTTTTATTATTCATGCTGTGGAAACCTTGTCTTATGGCGTACGTCTGGCTGGAGTTAGAACAGGGAAGCTGGCCGTTGCGCTATCACTGACCGGGATGATTGTGCTTGTATCGAGAACCTCGAATTTGGCTCAAGCCCCCATGATGGGCAAAATCGTGGATTATGCGAAGCTTCACGCAGAATATTCCCTGGAGGCCCAACTGCATATCTTTATTGCAGCCGCTTCACTCGGCACTTTGTTTGCGATCGTATTTATTCCGACAGCGATCAGGCTGTCAGTCAGTCTGATCAGTCGTTTGGAGGAAACGGGTTCGCTCCCGAGGCTGCTTCGCGAATCGGTTTCGATTCGCAAGCTTAAGGTTGTTCGAAGACATGTGCAAATGCCCAGCTGGGCGATGCTGTCGAGACTGCGAATCGGCGGTGTACCCAAACGGCTGCTTATCCTGAATATGCTGGTAACTGGAATCTACACGGTTGGCGTTTTGGCAGCACTGTATGCTTCCTTTTTATTACCTGAATACAGTGTGACGGCATCACAATCGTCCGGCTTGATCAATGGGGTTGCCACCATTCTAATGACGATACTGGTCGACCCTCAAGTCGCACTGATGACGGACAGGGCTATGAACGGTAACGAAAGCTTGGCGCAAATTAACAAAATGTATGGATTGCTGATGTTTTCGCGTTTTTTTGGTACAGTGCTTGCCCAGGTTTTATTGGTACCTGGCACGTATTTGATAACAGCGGTAGTCCCTTTTTGGTAATGCAATCGGTTCTATTAGGGCATCGTATGGGAAGAAAAGGAACTTGATTAATCGGGTGGATTCTGATAAGTAATGAATAGTAAAACTTTAGAGGAAAGGGGATAGGAATTACCAATTGCAGGAGAAAGTAACGTGTGATCAGCGAATATTGGAAATAATATCAAAGATTTACAGAATATAATGGAGTTCGCACAATTTGCGTTGTTCGCATAACAAGGAGGCACTATATGCGCCCACAAACGGTTTCACCGGTACTTCCAACTCTCGGGGAACACAATGAAACCTACACTGATGATCAAATCCTTAATATGTTTATAGCCGCATGTCATCGTTCCACATACACCATTAGAAATTACCGGATTGCTATTAACAAATTTCGGGCTTTTATTGGCAACAAGTCATTGCGAGATGTAACCTGGAGAGAAATCGAGGTGTATAAACTAGGGTTGATTCAAGGCTTTTTTAGTAAAAACAATAGTCCCCAAGCTCCCGCAACAGTTGCCGTTTATATAGCTCCTGTGCGCTCTCTTTATAAATGGGGCAGTGATCCAAACATCAACATTTTTACAAAAAATCCGACCACCTCTGTCCGCACCCCCAAAGTATCCGTTACCAGCAGAAATCATTATTTGACAAAAAACGAAGTCGTTTGCTTGATCCAGCAGCTAAAACGGCAAGGATTGCGTAACTATATGATTGGATTAACGCTTGTTCTCCTCGGTCTGCGCGTGTCTGAACTAATTTCTATTGAAAGTGGACACTTTCATTCCGATCCAGAGGAGTCATCCATATGGCTGACGGTTTACGGCAAGGGAGGCAAGGAACGAGAAGTCAAAGTCCCACCCATGCTGTGGAGACTGCTCGAACCCTATATTCAAGATTTGAAGCCAAATGAAGGTCAGCAGGATCAACGGATTTTCCCGATAACCGTAAGAGCTGTTGAAAAAATGATCCAAAAAGCTCGTGAACAGTGGGGAGTGGACAAAAAGGTAACTCCACATTGGCTTAGACACACCAATGCCACCCTGGCTCTTCTCCGCGGCGCTTCATTACAACAGGTTCAGGAGTCGCTCGGCCATACACACATCAATACAACTCAACGTTACCTGCACACCGTACAGCAAATCAAAAAAGCTGCCCCCGATTATGTCGAGGACAGCTTAAAAGACCATATTTAGGTATATATTCCTGCTTCTTTATAAAAATGATATTGTTATTTTGGTTATAATTAACTATACTACTAGTGACTATAACAAAATACAGTATCATTTTTTGTCGAAATTTTACGAACAACGCAAATTGTACGAACTTTAGTTTAGCATGTGGAACTGAAAGGAGAAATGCAAATAAAAGATTTATTTGTAAATTTAGGATATCTGTAGATGGAATTCCCTTCTTTTTGGGAGGGTTCTATCTTTTTTTGCTAATACGAAGGAAGGAGCATCGATTGCAGGAGCATTACGAGATGAAATCATTAATACATATAAAGGAAAAGGATATGGACACCTACGAGCACAATATACACGTGGGGAAATTCAATTCCTTGGATTGTATGCTGTCCGACCGTCCTTATCGCAACCGTCTGTCCCTTAAGAGGCCAAAGATGAGCTATTCATACAAAGTAATCAACAATTCGACAAGCAATCGGTATATAAGCTGTTGAGTCTACCTGATATCGCGTTGACGAATATACAGACCATAGATAGATAACAACTCGGGGAGAGTGACTGTACGATGAAAATGACAGTTTCTAAAAAGCTTTACAGTGGTTTCTTTGCAATTTTGCTCCTTTTGGCTGGAATCGCCAGCATCAGTTATTATCAAATGAGTACAATTGATGAATCCTATGGGGATTTGATCGATAACCGTGCATACAAAGTAAGCTTGACCAAAGACATGCTTTTAGCCGTAAGAGATGAACAAATCATGATTCGCAGTTATTTATTAATAGGCGATGACAAGTATATTCAGAATTGGGAAACGGCTAAAGAGCAATTCAAAAAAAACAGTGTCAAACTTAATAAAATAGTGGTTTCGGCCGAGGGTGTACAATATTTGTCTCAGCTGGATCAGCTGGAATCACAATATAACCAGATCGGCAGTCAGTCAATTCAGTTAAAGAAACAAAACAACCTGGACGAGGCTTTGAAAATTTCCGAAACACAGGCAGGTCCTGTCGTTGATAAAATAACCCAAGCTGCTAATAATTTAATTCAGCTGCAGCAGGATACGCTGGATAAAGGTAATGAGGATAATTCCAAAAAGGTCAACTCCACACTGTTCTGGTTGTTGACATTAAGTATTGTAGCCGTTATCGCCGGAATCGGTGTTGCTTTTTACATTAGTCGTCAAATATCGCTGCCGATTATGGAAGTGGCGAAGTCCGCGGAAAGAATAGCGACTGGCGATCTGACTGGCGACTCACTTTCCATCAAAAACCGAGATGAAATCGGTGATATGGCAATAGCTTTTAACAAAATGTCAGCCAGTATCACTACAATTATTAGTACCGTACTCATATCCTCACAAAATCTTTCAGCAGCCGCGCAGCAGATCTCGGCCAGCACCGAGGAGATTGCCAGCGGAAGTGCCAATCAGGCGAGCTCCGCGCAAACGATCAATGAACTGTTCAGAGAGCTGTCCGTGGCGATTACTTCTGTAGCCAATGGAGCCGAGCAGGCAGCTGAATTATCCAACAATACGATGGAGCTTGCCCAGGAGGGCGGCAAAGTGCTGCGTTCGTCGATTGATGGAATGAACTCGGCTAACGAGCAAATGGCGCGGCTGGAGGAGGATTCGAACAAAATCGGTGAAATCATTGAGGTCATTGACGATATTGCCGATCAGACGAATTTGCTTGCCTTGAATGCGGCGATCGAAGCGGCTAGGGCCGGGGATCAGGGTAGAGGTTTTGCCGTTGTGGCAGACGAGGTCCGTAAGCTTGCGGAACGCAGCAGTGAAGCAACCAAGCAAATAACAGCGATTATTAAAGGCATGCAAAAAAATACCTTGCTAAGCATCTCGGCAGTTAATCAAGGTGTAGTGTCCTCACAAAAAACCGGAGAGTCCTTCGAAAGTATTGTATACATGGTCAACGATTCTGCGAATAAAGTGTCGGAAATTGCCGCTGCCAGCGAGCAGCAAGCTGCTCAAACCTCTGAAGTTCTGCTCTCTATAGAAAGTATTTCTGCGGCTACTGAGGAGGCGGCAGCCAGCAGTGAGGAAACCGCCTCGGCAGCACAATCATTGGCTATGCTGGCAGAGGAACTGAATATTGCAGTTGAAAAGTTTAAAATCAAGTAGGTAAGAAGGTGAGTGTATTGAAAACAACCCACCAGGATCAGTATATCGAGGTTGGGATTGGCAATGAAAAATATGCATTAAAAATTGATGATATTCACGAGATTATTAAGATGCAGACCATCACTTGCATTCCTAATACGAGATCGTATATTAAAGGTGTTATTAACTTGAGAGGCAAGATCATTTCTATTATCAGCCTGAGAGCTCGCTTTGGCCTCCAGGAGGAGGATAACACCAAGCTGACCCGAATTGTCGTTGTTAATTTTATGGGTGAAATGGTCGGAATTATCGTAGACAGAGTCAATCAGGTAACATCCTTTTCCGCCATTCAGGAGCCACCTGATCATTCCGGTGATCAACAAACGGCTTATTTTTCAGGAATTGGTCACGCGGGAGCTGGTCTGGTGTTCATTTTAAATCTTATAAATATTTTACAGGAGTAATCCGATATCGCCAGTCCATGTGAGCTTGTCGATGTCTCCCGATGCACCTTTCCGCACTGCTATTCCTTTCGTGTGGAGAGGTGATTCGTGTTAGCTGAGAGGGCTAGTGGCAACGATCTTTTCCAATACGTCATAATTTGCGTCATAATTTCATTTCAGTTATACTCAAATAGCTATTGATTAATCACTAACAATTTGAAGGGTGGAAATGCAATGGTCAAAAATGATACGACCACTGTTAATCGCAAGACGGAAATTATATCAGCTGCAATCGAAGTATTTGCCGATATCGGGTATTATCGGGCGACTACAGCGCAGGTTGCACAGCGGGCGAATATATCTCAGCCTTATATATTTCGCTTTTTTGCGACCAAGGAAGCTTTGCTGCTAGCTGCGCTGGAGGTATCGTGGACGAGGATTATCGATTCCTTCCGACTTGTGGTGGATTCTGCATCCCCAGAACGACTGGAAACCAATCTGAGCGGAGCGTATGAGGATATAATGAAATCTTATCAGAATGAGACGCTTCTCCAAATGCAGGCGCTGACAATTCAAGAGGAAGCGATTCGGGAGTCAATGCGTTGTGGATTTCGGGAAGTCCGTCATATTGTGCTGGAAGCTTTTCGCAGTGCAGGAATTCATAACCCGGAAGAGCGAACGCTTATTTTTCTCGCAAGAGGAATGCTGTGCAATATTTCAATGGCAGTCGGTTTGCCCGAATTGATGGAGGAGTGAGTTGGTCATACAGCTCCTTTAAATTAGTTATTGACTGATCAATAACTAATTGGTATATTGTTATCAAGTTAGTAATTGATCAATAACAAAAAGGAAAAGAGGCTGATGAAAATGAAAAAAGCAATCGTGGTAGGTGCAACAGGAGGAACAGGTGCGGTTGTGACGGCAGAGCTGGTCAAGCGAGGCATTGATACAATTGCTTTTGGACGATCCCGGGCCAAGTTGGAGCAATTGGCGGCACGTCTTGGCAATCCGGCTCATTTATCGCTGGCCGTTGGCGATGCTTTCCAGTCCGATGACATTGCCGCCGCGTCAAAAGAAGTAGATGTTTTATTTCACTGCGCAAATGTACCGTACAACGAGATGCACAGCAAATTGATTCCGCTTGGTGAAGCGATCATGGAAGCTGCCAATCGGCTTAGTCTTAAAGTCGTCGCTGTAGATGGCATTTATCCATACGGAAAACGGCAGATGGATAAAGTGACCGAGGAACATCCGAAGCAGCCACACACGAAGAAAGGCAAGATTCGGCTGGCGTTTGAGCAGATGCTGTTCAGCGATAGATGGAATCATGCGCAGGTGATGATTGTACGGCTTCCCGATTATTACGGGCCAACGGCCAATGAAGCTTCTTATCTCGGATCTACACTCGAAGCCATAGCGGCAGGCAAAATGGCGTTTTATATCGGCAACAAGCACATTCCCCGTGAATTCGTATATTTGCCGGACGCGGCGATCATGATTGTCGAGCTTGCCGGTAAAGATTTTGCTTATGGCCAAAATTGGCATATTCCGGGAACCGATATCATCTCTGGTCAGGAAATAGTTCGAATAGCCCAGAAGGTGAGCACAACAACCAACAAGCCTGTCATAACGTTGGGAAGAATAGGGCTGTCCTTGCTCGGCGTGTTTGTTCCCGTCATGAAGGAGGTCGTGGAGATGCTGTATTTAACCGAGGAACCTCTGCTTCTGAGCGGGGAGAAATATGAGCGGCTGATCGGTCCGATTCCGGCGACTACATTCGAGGAAGGCATTGCTGCGACCATTCATTCCTTACAACAGCCGAAAAAAGCAATAAATATTTGAATTTTAGTTATTGATTAATCAATAAAATAAAGTGGGAATGTACGGCAGGAGTTGAATAGGAATCTCAGGTTGGCTTGGTATAAATAAAACCCCGACATCCATAAAAGGTGTCGGGGTTTCAAGAAATCGTTTTGTAGCTTAGCTATCCATCAATTCCTGAAAGCACCTGTGAACTGACTTGATCCAACTGCTTCAGCTCATCGGGCGTCAGAGTCACATCGATAGCACGTGTGTTTTCGGCCAAATGCTTTTCATTTTGTGTACCGACGATAGCGGAAGTTAATGCGGGCTGGTGCAGCAGCCAACTGATGGCAATTTCCGATAGGGTCACTTGCTTTGTCTCAGCGATTTGCTTCAACAGATCGATCAATGGCTGTTCCTGTTCCAAATGCTCCGGCAGGAACAATCTTCTATTGTTACGGAAATCGCTTTCCTTGACTGTGGCCTTGCCATTATGAAAAGCACCGGTCAGGATGCCTTTGGCAATGGAGCTGTAGCTCATGATACCAATATGGTTTTCCTGACAGTAAGGGATAATCTCGGGCTCAATCCCGCGGTGAAGCAGACTATATTCGGGCTGAATGACATCGATACGTGCGTAGTTGCTTGCTTCTTTGAGCAGCTCAATGGAGAAATTGGATGCACCGATAGCGCGAATCAGACCCTCATCCTTAAGCTTGTTCAATTCGGATAACGTATCTGCCAGTGGGATATCCTTATTAGGCCAGTGGATGTAATAGATATCCACATAATCAACGCGTAAGCGCTTAAGGCTGGTCTCTGCTGAAGAGCGCACATCTGCAGGCTTCAGATGACTTGGTGATACCTTGGTGGCGATAATGCAGTCTTTTCGTTTGCCTTCAAGAGCCAGTCCGACGATTTCCTCGGAATGTCCCTGTCCGTAGCCTTCGGCCGTATCAAACGTATGAATACCCAGCTCAAAAGCTTTTTGAATCGCACTAATATTGACTTCATCGCTTTGCTTATCCCATTGTCCTCCACCGAGCTCCCAGCACCCAAAAGTCACTTCGGAAACCTGAATATCGGTATTTCCTAATTGTCTGTATTTCATCAGAAATTCCTCCTTAGAGTTTTCGTGGAAAATTCACTTCGTCAAGCATTTACTCGGCCGCTATGGCGCGTATTTCTGCCAAGGTTGCTTCGTCCAAAGCCACATCAACTGCCGGCAGAACACTTAAAATATGACTTGGCTTGCGTACTCCTACAATAGCGCTCGTAAGTGCCGGATGAGCCAGTACATAAGCGATGGCTAGTTGTGGAAGGGTAAGATCATACCGGGAAGCCACCAGCTTCAATTTTTCTGCTCGGTCCACGTTTTTTCTCAAATTCTCGCCCGTATGTGCAGCATTGCGCGAACGCCAGTCGTTCGCTTCGAATTTGGTGTCATACGTGTAGTTGCCTGACAGAAGTCCGGAGGTCAACGAGCTGTACCCAACAACGCCAATCCCTTTTTCCTGACAAAAAGGTAGCAGCTCCTGCTCAGCCTTGGGTCTCAGGATCGAATATGGAGGCTGCAATGAGTCCACATGCCGGACAGCCAGCGATTGCTCCAATAATGGCACATCGTAGTTGCTAACTCCGGCATAACGAACTTTGCCGTCTTGAATCAGCTTGTCCATCGCCCGCATCGTTTCCTCGGCAGGCGCTTTTGTATCCGTATCCGGCCAATGCATTTGATATAGGTCGATATAGTCGGTACCGAGTCTTTGGAGAGAGGCTTCTGCTTCACGAATGACAGAATCATAGGTGCCATTTTTGGAAACATTCTTTTGCTCATCCCATACCAGACCGCACTTTGTTGCGAGTATGACCTTATCCCGATCACCTTTAAGTGCCTTACCGATAATTTCTTCGGAATATCCGAGACCATACACAGCTGCTGTATCATAAAAGGTAACACCTGCATCGAGTGCCGCGCGAACGCTGTCGTGAGAGAGCTGATCATCCTGATCGCCCCACCCGCTAGCCCAGCCTGCTCCTCCGATTGCCCAGGAACCAAAGCCGATAACCGATATTTCCGGACCATTCTTTCCAAGCTTGCGATATTTCATAGTTAAATCTCTCCTTCGATTAGGCTTATATTCATTATAAAGAAAGCAATTTGATTTAGGAAGAACTGTGCTTGACATCAGCTAGTTACCTTTAGGTTATCTGAGGTCATTTCTGGTTAACAGGGGTTACATGGAATTGGTGCAAATTGTCATATCGGAAATGGGCATAATCTGATAAAATTATGGGTTGTATAAAGCTTTTATGTAGATCATGCTAAGAGAAGAGGAAAAGTGTATTTGATGTCGAATCATTACGAATTAGCTTGTTTGATCTTGAGAGGAGAAACGGAGAGCCCATGATCCAATTTCAAAATGTTTCCAAAGTGTATAACAATGGCACCGTCGGCTTGAATAACATTAATTTAACCATTCAGCCGGGAGAATTCGTTGTTATAGTAGGCTTGTCGGGGGCGGGCAAGTCAACGCTCCTGCGTTCCGTGAATCGCCTTCATGAAATAACCGATGGTCAGATATTGATCGATGGAAATTCGATTACTGCAGCACGTGGTGCACAGCTTCGGCGCATGCGACGAGGGATTGGAATGATCTTTCAAAGCTTTAATTTGGTGAAGCGTGTCTCCGTATTACGGAACGTGTTATCCGGTCGTGTAGGCTACCATTCTACGCTGCGGACGATGCTGGGGTTGTTCCCGCAAGCGGATGTTGAACTGTCACTAAAGGCATTGGAACGGGTGAATATTCGGGAAAAAGCTTACGCACGTGCCGATGAGCTGTCCGGTGGCCAGCAGCAGCGTGTCTCAATTGCCCGCGCGTTAGCGCAGGAGGCCAAAATTATTTTGGCTGATGAGCCTGTAGCTTCGCTAGATCCGTTAACCACTCGTCAAGTTATGGATGATTTGAAACGTATCAATCAGGATTTGGGGATCACAACGATTGTCAACCTTCACTTTATTGATCTTGCCAGAGAATATGCGACTCGTATTATTGGCTTGCGTGCGGGTTCTGTCGTTTTTGATGGTCCGGTAGCCGAAGCAACGGACGAGCGATTCTCCGAAATATATGGTCGCGAAATTAAGAAGGATGAGCTGCTGGGGGGAGACGCCTGATGTCGCCATCTGAACGTAAGGAGGCCGTACAAAAGCTGCAGAAGCCCTCATCGTTAAAGCAAAATCTCACTATTGTGATGGTCCTTGTGCTCCTGGCTTGGAGTGCTTTTAAGACCGATGCTTCGCTGCCTGAGCTTATTGAAGGTATTCCAGAGATGGGCAAGTTATTCGTGGAAATGTACCCTCCTGATTGGAGCTACATGATTAAAATTTGGGAGCCGATGATGGAAACAATCCGAATGGCGATTGTTGGCACGGTTGTAGGTGCTCTTGTCGCTATTCCGATTTCTTTTCTTGCTGCTCGCAATGTCACCCCCATACCCGTTCTGAGTGTAACAGCAAGGTTTCTATTAAATTTGGCGCGTACCATTCCTGAGCTTATGTTTGCCGGCGTATTTGCAGCGATTGTCGGCTATGGGCCGCTCGCTGGAATGATCGCTCTTGCTTTTCTTTCATTCGGGATTGTATCCAAGCTTACTTATGAGTCTATCGAATCCATTGATACAGGTCCGTTGGAATCGATGACTGCGGTGGGTGCGAACAAGCTGCAGTGGATCCGATTCGGTGTTCTTCCGCAGGTAACAGCCCAATTTGCTGGATTTGTTTTATACACGTTTGAAGTAAATGTACGTGCTGCGTCCATATTGGGCTTTGTAGGAGCCGGTGGGATCGGGCTACTTCTGCAGCGAGCGCTGGATCGTCTGAGGTATGATCAAGCCTCCACGATTATAATACTAACGCTGGTTGTTGTGCTGATCATCGATTATGTGAGCACGAAGTTACGGGAGAAGCTGCTATGAAATCAGAGACAATGAAACAGAGCATGGGTCGTCGCATACGTCAGTGGTCCGTATGGTTGGTAACTATTATAATCGTCATATGGGGCTTTTCGGGAATTGAGTTTAACGGCATTAAAGCAACGGCAGCGCAGGTATCCATGGCGATTCTGAGAGGCTTGCTGCATCCGGACTTGAAGTTTATTTATTTACCTGAAGGAGAGGACCTGCTGCGCGGCTTGCTTGAAACCGCAGCTATCGCTGTTCTTGGAACGGTCATTTCGGCGGTGCTGTGTATTCCATTTGCCTTTTGGGCGGCTCGTGCCAAGGGGAAGGCTAGATGGTCAACCAATAGCGGCAAGTTTATGCTGAGCCTGATCCGGACATTTCCGGAGATCGTGCTGGCGATTGTTTTCATTAAAGCGGTCGGTCCGGGCTCTTACGCAGGAGCATTGGCACTGGGTATCCATTCTATCGGAATGTTAGGTAAACTGTATGCCGAAGCGATCGAGAATTTGGACCTTGGTCCAACCGAAGCTCTAACGGCATGCGGTGCAAACAAGCTTCAAACGTTGTGGTTTGCGGTGATTCCGCAAGTCATACCTGACTTTCTCTCGTTTGCGTTATACCGGTTTGAGCTTAACATCCGTTCAGCCACCATTTTAGGTGTTGTTGGTGCAGGCGGTATCGGAACACCGCTTATATTTGCCCTGGAAGCACGCAGTTGGCCTCGTGTCGGTATTATTCTAATTGGTATTATCGTGATGGTTACAATTATTGATCTCATTTCCGGATATATTCGCAAACGTATCGTCTAAATAAGAGCAACAAAAAGACCGTATCTGGGAGCTGGTACTCCAAGATACGGTCTTTCTTTTGCACATTCGTAAGGTAAGCTATCCTAAGCTGCTTATTTACCGCCCATTTGCTTGTTGGCGTCACGAACAACATTGAATTTACTGTCATCAGATGTTGTATAGCCACGGTGGGAATATACTTCATAGATGATTTGTTGACCTACTGGATCTTGACCGATAGCAATGAAAGCATCGGAAATTTTCTTGCGCCATTCATCGCTCATGTCCGTGCGAACAGCGATTGTATCATTAGGGATCGGAGTGGTGAAGAACAGAACACGCGTCTTTTCGAATACGTCCGGAACATCCTTAACAACATTCAAACGAGCATCCTGGAACACAGCCGCTGCGTCAACTTCATCATTCAACACAGCCAGAACACCTTTATCGTGCCCTTTTACGACGATACCTTTAACATCTTTATCAGGGTCGACGTTTTTCTTCTTCAATTCAAGACCTGGATAAATATAACCTGCGGAAGAAGTTACGTCCTGCCAAGCGATTCTTTTGCCCTTCAGGTCTTCAATGGTTTTGATGGGGGAATCTTTTTTAACGATGATCATGGATTTGTAGGAATCGACAAGCTTGGACTTGTCTTCTTGTCCGGTTTCGTCATTAACGCCATAACGTTGGGCTTGTAGCAATAAATCAGCCGCTTTTTTATCGTCATGAGCCAACACGTAGCCTGTTGGAGGCAAGAAGCCGATATCTACTTTTTTGGAAGCCATAGCTTCGATGATCGTGTTATAGTTAGTGGAGATCGTTACTTTTACTGGAATACCAAGCTTATCGCCAAGCAGCTTTTCAAGCGGCTTTGCTTTGGCTTCCAACGTTTCAGCGCTTTGGGAAGGTACGAATTGTACGTTTAATTCTTTAGGTACATACCCTTTGGCTGTCGGTGCTGGAGTAGGAGCAGGTGTTGCTGCCGGAGCTGGAGTCGCAGGAGCAGGTGCTGCTGGTGTCGGTGCTGCCGTCTGTCCACAAGCTGCTGCGATTCCCGCGGTAAGAACCAGCGTCAGGCTTAAGGATGCAAATTTTTTAAACATGTCTTTTTGACCTCCTGTTAATTGTAAAATACAAGCTGCCTCTACTATAGCATAATATATCCAATAGGGCAGTAAATAATTTATGAATTTATGATTAATACGTTATATTCACGTCACTTATTCTCTTGTGAAAATGTATAAATATTACATATGATGGTAGGTTTGTAATTGACCATAATATAGAGTACGGCTATTGCCTTGAAGCAGCTTGGAATTCTTTGTTATAGTAGGTAGAAGAAGCTGTATCACAACATTCCATAATGGACAGGAGCCATCCCATTGATTAATACATCGATAAAGCAGACGGTTACGATCCTGCAAACAAGCGATCTTCATGGCTTTATGCTGCCCATTCAATACGCAAATAATAAGTCTGCTGAGATTGGTTTTGCCCGAATTGCCACATTAATTGAAAGAGAAAGGGCCTTGCAGGACGCAGTCCTTATGATCGATAACGGAGATTTGATTCAAGGCACCCCTCTCGCTTATCACCATGCCCGTCTGGATGCCGCTGCTCCTAACCCGATGATCAGCTGCTTAAACAAACTTCATTACGATGCTGCTGTCTTGGGCAATCATGAGTTCAACTATGGTCTTCCCCTATTACATAAAGCAGTTAAGGAATCGGCTTTCCCATGGTTAAGTGCGAATATTGTTGATAACGACAGTGGGGAGCCTTATTTCGGACAGCCTTATATACTTAAGAAATTCGACAATGGTCCAACAGTAGCTGTACTTGGCTTGACGACCCCTTACATCCCGAACTGGGAAAAAGCCGAGCATATTGCAGGCCTGCGGTTCGAAGATGCTGTCGAGGCTGCACAGAAGTGGGTAGCTTATTTACGAAATGAGCAAAAGGCGGACGTCGTTGTCGTGTCCTATCATGGCGGATTTGAGCGTGATCTGGATACGGGAGAACCGACAGAGTCGTTAACGGGAGAAAATCAAGGATACAGGCTGTGCCAGGAGGTAAAGGGAATTGATGTGCTGCTCACCGGACATCAGCACCGTTCGATCGCAGGAAAACGTCTGGGCGGAGTTACGATTATGCAGCCAGGCAGCCAGGGGGCGTTTCTCGGGAAGGTACAGCTTCACATGGAGCATACTGAGAACGGTTGGCATATACTGGAATCCACCTCAGAGCTGCTCTCTCCTTCGGGCGTTCCACCGCAAGCAGAAATTGTCGAGCTGTTGCAACCCAATGAAGCCTTAACGCAAAAGTGGCTGGATCAGCCTATCGGCAAGCTGCTGGGTGATATGCGGGTCACTGACCCCATGGCGCTTCGTTTAAAAGAGCATCCGCTCATCGAGTTCATCAACACGGTACAGATGGAGCTGTCAGGAGCCTCGATTTCCAATACGGCTTTGTTCGACAATATTTCACCCGGATTCCCGCCAAATATTACGATGAGGGATATTGTTTCCAATTATATATATCCGAATACTTTGCAGGTGCTGAGAGTGAGCGGACAAGATATTAAGGATGCACTGGAGCATTCTGCGGCCTATTTTGCCCAATATACGGGCGGTCCGGTGCAGGTCAGTACAGCCTTTAGCGAGCCTAAGCCGCAGCATTACAATTATGATATGTGGGAAGGAATCACATATAAGCTCAACATATCGCGGCCGGAAGGCGAGCGTGTGCAAAGCTTGGGTTATCAGGGACAGCCTTTGGACATGGATGGTCAATATGAGGTAGTGATGAACAATTACAGGGCTGGTGGTGGCGGGAACTATACGATGTTCCATGGCAAGCCCATTGTAAAGGACATTCCGACGGACATGGCAGAGCTGCTGGCATCCTACATTATGGAAAAAGGGACAATTGAAGCCGCATTAAATAGCAATTGGGAAGTTATTTGGGAATAAGCTGGTGGATAGGGTTCGGAAGAGCAGGAAATTTGTGGGCGTGAATCGAATAAGTACGGTTATTGGATGCTTTAATGGGAGGTTAAATATGCCGACATTTATGAGAAAAGCAAGCCGGAATTCGGGAAGAGCTTCTGCACTTACACAACCACAGCAGCAGCTGGAGGAGCGGCGGCAGCCCAACAGTTCCATGAGCCATATGCATGAGCCAGCATCGCCTGCAGACGTTATGCAGCTGCAACAAACGATAGGCAACAAGGCAGTTGCCCAGCTAATGCGATCGAGAGCTGCCATTCAACGCGTGGTGGATCCTCCGGAAAAGGAATCCGAGAAGGAAAAGAATGGTATGCCGGATCAGCTTAAGCAGGGTGTGGAAAGCCTATCAGGAATGGCTATGGACGATGTCAAGGTTCATTATAATTCCTCGAAGCCGCAGGAGCTGAATGCATTAGCCTATGCACAAGGCGCTGATATTCATCTGGGTCCGGGCCAGGAAAAGCATCTACCGCATGAAGCGTGGCATGTTGTACAGCAAAAGCAAGGGCGGGTAAATCCGACGATGCAGGCGAAGAGCGGAGTCTCCATTAATGATGATGCCGCTCTGGAATCGGAGGCAGACCGTATGGGCCAGCAAGCGATCCAGATGAAAACTGAAGGCGGTGTTATACAGCTCCAGCAGACCGAAATCTATGTAAAAAATATTACCGGATCTTATACAGACGCAGGCGGCGTCGTGCAGGAGTTTCAATATGATGGCGAGGAGCATGTAGCTACGACCAAGTCTCATCCCAGAGGCCAGGTAAACTATGATACTCAGGTCAAAAAGCTGTTGAAGAAAAACAATGTTGTTCCCAAAACGATTACCGATGCCCATATCACGGTTTCATATGAAAGCTTTGGACGTAAGCTGTAAAGCGATCTTGTTAAACTGGTTTAAATTCCGACCAGCCTGTTGACGGCTGCTGCTCAATTGAACCAGTTCAACTGTATCAAGGCCTCTAATACCCTTTGGTTTTAGAGGTTTTTTGTCATCTATAACTAGCGGACTAGCCCGGCTCTGATTCAGTGATCTTATAATTTTGTAAAAAGGAAGTGACCCTCACTTTGCTTCAATCATCGGATTCTATACATAGGCATTCATCTTTCACGAAATTTTGGATATCGCGAACTTTATCTTCAACCTCGTTCCAAATGCTCTCCGTCGCGATCGGATGGCAGATGTATGATTTAACTCATGACGCTTTCAGCCTTGGTTTTGTGGGTCTGGCCCAGTTTGTACCCATGGTGCTGCTAACCTTAGTTGTCGGGCACGTGGCAGACCGCTTTGACCGGCGTAAGATTGTCTTCTTGTGTCAGATCATCGAAGCCGCGATAGCGGTTCTGCTGCTGCTCGGGAATCTGGCAGGCTGGCTTGGCCGTGATCAGATTTTGGTGGCCGCGGCGATTATCGGAGCGTGTCGGGCATTTGAAGGACCCTCGTCCTCGGCACTGTTACCGCAGCTGGTGCCCAAAGCTATCTTGCAGCAAGCCATCGCATGGAGTACCTCAGCCGGTCAAACGGCTCAAATCTTAGGCCCTTCCCTTGGCGGATTGCTTTTTTCTGTGGGACCTGCTTTTGTTTACATCACAGCCGCGATAGCGCTATCAGCTGCCGGAATACTTACTTTCCTGATCCGCATGGAGCAAAGTATACGAAAATTGGAGCCTCTCTCCATGAGCTCTATCTTCTCGGGCATGGTGTTTATTTATCGCCGTCCAATCATATTGGGAACGATATCACTTGATCTTTTTGCTGTCCTGCTTGGCGGAGCTACAGCGCTTATGCCGATATTTGCGCAGGATATTTTGCATGCTGGTCCTTGGGCATTGGGAGTTATGCGGACCGCACCGGCGGTTGGTGCGTTAGTGATGTCGATTGTGTTGGCCTATTTTCCACTTAAAAAAGCCTTTGGCTCTACATTGTTCGGAGCGCTGTTTGTGTTTGGATTGGCGACCATGCTCTTTGCCCTTTCCACGAACTTGTTGATATCGTTGGTTGCTTTGCTCTTCATTGGAGCCTCGGATGTAGTCAGTGTCGTGATTAGGTCATCTCTCGTGCAGCTGCAAACACCAGATGAAATGCGGGGCCGAGTGAACGCTGTGAACTCGCTTTTTGTTGGGACGTCCAATCAGCTTGGCGAGTTCGAGTCAGGTATGCTGGCCGGGTTTATGGGAGCTGTTCCAGCTGCATTCATCGGAGGCATTGGGACTATAGCCGTTGCCGGCTTATGGATGTATTTATTCCCGTCGCTCAGACGACTGCGATCATTAACGGAAAAATAAATACTTTACTATAGTAACGCATTAATGTATTATCAGAGTGTAGTGATAAAGCGTAAGGAGCTGATAGGATGTCAATCAAAACACAGGTTAAACCGCGTCAAGCGCTGCAAAGCATCAAGCCCTATACACCGGGTAAACCGATATGGGAGGTTCAGCGGGAGCTGGGACTAACGAAGGTGGTGAAGCTTGCTTCCAATGAAAATCCACTGGGAGCTTCACCCAAAGGTATACAGGCTGTTCAGCAATTCATGGCTGAAATACATCGTTACCCGGACGCCGATGCCAAAGATGTGAATGCTGCCATTGCTGCAAAATTAAATTTACAATCGGGGCAAATCATAGTCACCAATGGTGGGGATGAATTGATTTCGCTCATTTCAGAAGCTTTTCTGGAGCCGGAGGATGAAATCATCGTACCGAGTCCGTCATTTACCGAATACGAATTTGGCGCACGTTTGATGAATGCCGGAGTGATCGCTGTTCCGCTCAATCAGGACTATGGATATAACATCGAGCAGATGCTGTCCGCAGTAACGGAGCGAACGAAGATCCTCTATATATGTACACCCAACAATCCGACAGGCACCTATTTACCAAAGCGGGATATGGAAAAGCTGCTTGCCGCCCTGCCTCCAAGAGTGTTAGTCGTAATTGATGCAGCTTATAGCCATTTTGCAACAGCAGATGACTATACAGACGGCTTGGATTATGTGCGAGAGGGCTATCCGGTTGTGGTCCTGCAAACCTTTTCCAAAATATACGGTCTGGCTGGTCTGCGTATCGGCTATGGTGCTGCTCCAGAGGCTATTATTGGTCACATTCTCAAGGTCAAGGAGCCTTTTAACGTCAATGCGTTGGCACAATCAGCAGCGGCTGCGGCTATCACAGATGATTTGCATGTGCAGGCATCGCAGCAGCTCAATAGTGACGGCCGGGAGCAGCTGTATGCGGCTTTTGCAGCACTCGGACTGCCCTATATTAAAAGTATGAGCAATTTTGTACTGGTTGAGCTTGGTCCGGAGAGTAAACGATATTATGAGCTGCTTTTAACCAAAGGTGTGGTTGTGCGCCATGGCGGGATATGGGGTCTTCCACAGCATGTGAGAATCACAGTTGGGACCAAAGAGGATAATGAGTTTTTGATTACGGCGCTGCAAGCGTCGATGCTGGAAATAAGTAAAAAGTAGTATAAACGTTATCAGTATTATAGTATGATCAAAGCAAAAGGTTGTTCGAACAGTCCCCTTTGAAACCATCTCGTTGATGGAAAGTGGACTATTGAACACGCACTACAAGGAGGATATATCAATGAGTCTTTTGCTTTGGCCACAAGGTACACCGAATGCATTAGGAAATGAGGCTGAGGATTTACCAACGCTGGTGCCTTATCTCGTGGAGGGAGGAGCACCCACGGCTGCGGTCGTCATATGTCCTGGCGGGGGTTATGCACGTAGAGCCGATCATGAGGGAGAACCGATTGCGCTGTGGCTCAATTCACTGGGTATTTCCGCATTTGTTGTACATTATCGCGTAGCTCCTTACCAGCATCCGAACCCGTTATCCGATGCTCAGCGCGCGATTCGAATCGTTCGCAGCAAGGCGAAGGAGTGGAATATTGATTCCGCTCGTGTCGGTATTCTCGGTTTTTCTGCTGGTGGCCATCTGGCTTCTGCCAGCGGTACGCATTATGACAGCGGACGGCCAGATGCCGAGGACCCTATTGAGCGGGAAGGCTGCCGCCCTGATCTGCTCGTATTGTGTTATCCGGTAATCAGCTTCATCGCTTACCCGCATACAGGCTCGCGCAATAATCTGTTGGGTGAGCCTGCTGATCCGCAGCTTGTGGAGCTATTGTCGAGTGAAAATCAGGTAACCGATCAGACACCTCCGACCTTCTTATGGCACACCGCTGATGATGCTGCTGTTCCAGTAGAAAACAGTCTGATGTTTGCTTCAGCGCTCAGCCGCCACAAAGTACCTTTCGAGCTGCATGTGTATGAGAGTGGTCGTCATGGATTAGGGTTGGCTGAAGAACAGGTAGGTGTACGTGCCTGGACGGATGCCTGCGCGATTTGGCTGGCCAAGCAGGGGTTCTAACAGCAAAGTATCCTTATGATCAATCCGGAACAAATAATTATAATTGTTCTTTAACTTGAGCGAAGCGTGCTGATATGAGTTAATAGATATTGTAGCGGGCCCGCTAACGTACCAAGGAAAGGAGTGATCATGAACAATGATTCTACAACCTGAGGTGATCTCTGCGTAAGCAGAGATGCCATAATGGCGGGGAGGCTTCATAGCCTCCCTTTATATGTTTCCAATTGATACGGGAGTGGACATTTCAACCGTACATAATGTATAATTTTGTTTGTATAGGCAGTTGTTAGATGTGAATAAGAGTTTCATGAAAACTAAGACGAAGGGAGTGGCATTCAATGTTTGAGGGCACAGCAATTAAAGAGGTAGGGCTGAACTGAATAAGCATTTTTTCCACCACCGTTACCTGACGTCGTTGACATGGAACATGACATAGTTGGACTCTCAGGCACGATACGGCGATCGTGTTTTTTTTTTCTAATTTTAGGAGGTGTGAAGATGAAAATGCTTATCTCTTTCTCGGCGGCGCTTGCAATGAAAGCACGGAAGGAGGATTTCATCTATGGGTTACAAGAACGGAAGAGATTTTCTTCCCCCTAGCCTGCTTAAGCAACTGCAGGATTACATTCAGGGCGAGATTATCTACATTCCCAAAAAAGAACAGACACGCGCTGGTTGGGGCGAGAATAACGGTACCCGCCAAACGATTCAGCGTCGTAATCATGAGATATACAGACTGTATGAGAACGGTTCAACGGTTCTGGAGCTCATTCAGACTTATCACTTATCTGAAGATAGCATTCGTAAAATTATCGTCAAAACGCGCTGTGCCACTGCCCGTCAGCACTAGCTGGACTTTAGGCTCAGCTGATGCGGCTGCCTCACAGTCGGTCTCCATATAAGCAATTGAAAAGATGACTATGAAAAAAGCCGGAGGGCTTTTTTTCATTTTACAGCCATGTACAAGCATTCTGTGTATAAGAAAGGAAGAGCCTAAATGCCAAGTGTGGATTTGAACTGTGATATGGGGGAAAGCTTTGGTTCTTACTTGGTTGATCGTGATGAGCTGCTAATGAAGTATATCACTTCGGCTAATATTGCCTGCGGCTATCATGCGGGTGATCCTGCTATCATGCGTCGGACGGTTCGTCTCTGTCTCAAGCATGGAGTTGCGATTGGCGCTCATCCAGGACTGCCCGATCTTGCAGGCTTTGGCAGACGGAAGCTGCAGATCACTGTAGATGAAGCCTATGAGATGGTGGTTTACCAGGTTGGAGCCTTAATGGGATTTGTACTCGCGGAGGGTGCTGTTCTACAGCATGTGAAGCCGCATGGTGCTTTGTACAATATGGCTGCGGTAGACGCCGAGTTATCCTTGGCGATAGCCGAAGCGGTTTATCGTATCGATTCGAGATTGATCTTATTCGGTCTTGCGGGCAGTGAACTGATCCAGGCAGGCCGGAAGATGGGGCTGCGTGTCGCTGAGGAGGCTTTTGTCGATCGTACATATCGTGCTGATGGTACGCTGAGTCCTCGATCTGAACCGAATGCAGTAATAGAAGAACCAGAGCAAGCGATTAGCCAAGCTATCGGGCTGATTAAGGAAGGTAGGGTGGCTACTGACAAGGGACGTATATCCTTGAGGGCGGATACCCTGTGTATCCATGGAGACACACCCAATGCCCTGATGTTTGCAGAGCTGATTTCAAGTCGTTTGGTGCAGGAGGGAGTTACACTCCAGGCCGCTGCTGGAATGCGCGGGTGAGTGCAACGGCTCTTGCATGGAAAGAAAGAAGCGGGATGAATGCTTAACTTCTTCTGGATTGAGGACGCCAGTCATCCCTTTCAGATTTCTTTATAATCTCGGTCATTCGCAGCACGACAGAATTTGCTTCTTCTTCACCAAAATGCCCCTTGAGCTGCTCAAAGGTAAGGTTGTCATGGAGAAGCTTGCGTGATACACTGGAATCTTTATACCAGGCTTCCGTAATCGCGAAGAGACCTTCCTTTTTTAGCCAAACCTCATGGTAATAATGCTCGGCTTCATTTATCATTTTCATAGACATATAATAGGCTGAAATCGGTATACGGGGGTCCGATAAGCGTTGGCTCATAACCGATCCTGAGGAGACTGGTTGGCCAAATGTGATACAGGTAGATACTTTTTTTACAACGTAGTCAATATTATCCATATGCTCAACTCCTGTAGTAGTTCTAACGATCTAACTGAATAATAATTTTAATAATAAAGGTCATATTTCATACAATAACATAGTTCTTATGACTTAAAAATAAGCCTTATTACCTATAATTTCATTACTCAAATTTTTTACATATAAATGTAAAACAATGCTATAATACAGCTTAATGTCAGTTCAGTTTAAACTTAAATAGGGAGAATCAAGTTAATGTCCAATTATAACATTTTATTGGCTGATGATGAAATGGCACTGCGCTTTTTATTAACCGAAACTCTCGCCGACGAAGGTTACCATATTACAGAGGCAGAGGACGGTAAGGAAGCCCTGGACTACATAAAAAGCAACAAATACGATCTGATCATTCTCGATTATATGATGCCGGAACTGACGGGTGTAGAGGTTTGTGAGTGGCTTCGCAATCATGACAACCCGAATCAGCAGTCACCGGTGATTCTACTAACAGCCAAGGCACTGGAGAAGGATCGCGATCGGGCACGTACTGCCGGGGTGAGCACTTATATCGTTAAGCCCTTCAGTCCGCTGCAGCTGGCAGACACGGTTCAGCAATTAATTGAAAGCTAGTTCAAGAATATTATTAGTGACTGGATGTGAAAGGTTTTGCGGCAAACGACACCTGAGGAACGTATTCGCAGAGAAGAAAAGCTGATGAAGGAAGGCCGGAAAAAATATATAGGAGAACTACGCAAGCAGCTGGCTCAACTCAGTGAACTGAGTGAGATACAGGAAGCGGATATGAACCTGGATATTGCTCTGAAGTTGTATCGGCTTGTCCACACGCTTAAGGGAAGTGCACCGATGTTTGGTTTTATACGCATTGGAGCTATTGCCGAAAAACTCGTTCGTCGTTGGGAGTGGGCCCAGGATTTGGAGCTTTCAGTCACTCAGGATAATTTGATTAAGAATGAGTTTCAAGCATCGCTTGCGGGAAGTACAGACTTGATACAGCAGCTGTCGATGGAGCTCGATATTTATGAGCAGGAGCTTGACCTGGATGAGCAGCAGGAGCAGATGAGTAAGCGCGCGCCGATGATGGCTTTGGGAAGCAGATTGCTTGTCATTGATGATGACGATGTGCTGCGCTCCTATTTGGTCCGTCGCTTTAAGCTCGAAGGCTATGAGGTTGATGAGGCCAGGGATGTGGCAGAAGCCCAAAAGTTACTGAGGGAATTCACCTATGATCTGATATTGCTGGATTTGATGATGCACCCACAATCGGGCTATGAGCTGTTCGAGTTTGTAAAAGAAGATCCAACGCTCAAATGGATTTCGTTGGTTGTTCTTTCCGGGCGTGATCATATTCATGACAAAGTTCGCTGCTTTTATTTGGGTGCGGATGATTTTATAACGAAGCCATTTCAATATGAGGAATTAAGTGCCCGTGTGTACAGCCTGCTGAAACGGACCAAGGATTTTGAACAGATGGCTTTTCGTGATCCATTGACGGGCGTATATAACCGACGTTATTTTGACCATCAGGTTAAGGTTGAGCTTCAACGCATCGAACGTTATCCGTCACCGATGTCTCTCGTATTTATCGATATCGATCGCTTCAAATCGATCAATGATACGTATGGACACCATATTGGCGATCTCGTTCTGCAAGGGTTGGCGCATTTATTGCAAAATCACTTAAGAGCGACCGATGTGCTGGCAAGGTTTGGGGGAGAAGAGTTTGTCATTATTTTCCCGGGAATGTCGGGGCCACAAACGTTAAAGGTAGTGGAATCCATATTGGAGCATGCCCGGTGCGGGCCTGTAGCCCAGAATGAAGGGCAAGCCTTCCACATTACCTTTTCTGCGGGCATTTGCGAATGGTCGAATGGGATGACAGTGGAGGAGTGGATCAAAAACTCCGATGATGCGATGTATACAGCCAAGCAAAATGGGCGCAACGGAGCACTGCTCTATTCCAAAGTCATGTCTGCTGCTGAAACCACGGGAACGGTTACGGTCAAGGAGCGTCAAAAGACGATATTAATTGCCGATGACGATCGAATTCTCCGTTCTATTCTTGTGTCCAAGCTGCAGCATCTTCCTGTTAGCTTTGCTGAGGCCGTTGACGGGGAGGAAGCTTATTTGATATTAAAAAGTCAGCAGGTCGATTTGTGTATACTGGATGGATTGATGCCAAGGCTGGACGGCTTCGAAATGCTGGAACGAATGAAGGAAGAGTCCAGCAAGCCGGAAGAAGTACGGATACTGATGCTGTCAGGACGCAGCCGCGAGGAGGATTTGACCAGAGGACTTGAGCTGGGCGTTGATACGTATATGCACAAGCCCTTTTCCATGGTAGAGCTGGAGGTCAAGGTCAAGCAGCTGCTGGAGCTTGGGTAGAGTGTGAAGTTCGATCCCAAAGACTTGTGCAGTAGAAAGAACGTAAATAGAGTTAAATGATATGGTATGAGATCGAAGAAAAGATAACAAGAAGACCCGTGACAGCCATCGTTGGCCGCGCGGGTCTTTTTCTGTTCTATTTAGAAGAAATTTTGTATTTCTCTTACAAATCATCCCAGTTCAGGCTGGAGGATTTGCTGTAATTGGTTACCTTTTGCTCGAAGAAGTCGGTTTTCATGCTGTTCATATTGCTGAAGTTTTCGACCCATTTCATCGGATGCTCAACAACCTCAGGATAAAGGATTTCCAGACCGAGCATCTTCAGGCGCTCATTGGACAAATATTTGATATATTGATCAATAATCTCATTGCTCAGACCATTCATCATATCATTAGTAATATATTGTCCCCATTCGATCTCGTGCTCAACGGCGGTTTTCATCATTTGACGCAAATCCTCAATCAATTCGTTCGTGAAGATTTCTGGATTTTCCTTGCGGATTTCCCGGAAAATGTTCTGGAACAAAGCCAAATGGGTTAACTCATCACGTTGAATATATTTGATTTCGGATACGGTACCGAGCATTTTACCTTGACGACCCAGCGAATAGAAGAAGCTAAAGCCGCTGTAAAAGTAGATGCCCTCCAAAATATAGTTAGCCATGATTGCGCGCAGCAAGTTCACTGTTGAAGAATCGTCGATAAACTTCTCATACAGGTCGGTGATAAAACGATTACGGCGCAATAAATGCTTGTCTTCCCGCCACTGGTTGTAAATATCATCGCGAACCTCTGCCGAGCAAACGCTGTCCAAGATGTAGGAGTAGCTTTGGCTATGTACAGCCTCCTGGAAGGTCTGAACGGTCAGGCACAAATTAACCTCGGGAGCGGTGATGTACTCATTAATGTTAGGCAAATTGGAGGTTTGCAGGGAGTCCAGGAAAATCAGGAAGCTGATGATCTTATCATAGCCTTGACGCTCATGCGGTGAAAGAAATTTATAGTCCTTGGCGTCCTGGGCCAATGGAATTTCCTCGGGAATCCAAAAGTTATTCATCATGTTGCGGTACATCTTCGTAGCCCAATCGTATTTGACATTGTTGAGCTCAATCAGGTTCGTGGTATTGCCGCCAATCATTCGGCGCTTGCCCCAATCACGGTCGCCGTGTTCGTTGAATAGTTTCTTTTTTTTGAGATCCAAAGTGGATGCCTACCCCCTAAATCCCCCTGGGAGGGGGACCCCAAGGGGCGCTGCCCCCTGGACCCCCTCTGACGGGAGAGTTTCTATTGTGTGTTATACTCGCGTTCGTGACCCGCAGGTGGGACTTGGGCTCTGTCTTGCGCCAGAGTCCAAGTCCCATCTGCGGGTCACACGCTTAACTGTAGTGCTGTGATGGTTGGAGCGGTAAGGTTGGTGCTATCCTCGCTTTTCGTACCCCTTCGGGGATACACGCTCTACGGTTGGTGCAGGTCAAGAGATACGAGATGACAAGCTTAAGGCTTAAGGTCAAGGGCTGAGCAGTTCGCTTCGCTGCTGCAAGATCAAGATCAATAGCAAGATCAAGAGCAAGAGCAAGGGCCAGAGCAAGACATACCTATAAGATATCCCAATTGCTGCTGATTACTATTATTTTTAAGCGGAGCAGCTTACGCAATCTTCGACTTCCAGGCTTTTGTTGCGGACGTAGTAAACGGTTTTTAGGCCGTTTTCCCAGGCGGCGATATACAGCTCCAGGAATTCCTTCGCGGATAGCTCAGGAGTGATGTAGAGATTGAACGACTGCGCCTGATCAATATGGCGCTGACGAACGCCAGCGGCTTTGATGCTCCACAGCTGATCGATCAAGTGGGCCTCTTTGTAATACCACATGGTTTCAGGGTTCAGGTTAGGTGCCGTTTGCGGAATAACGGCGTTCTTTTTCTCTTCAACGAAAAATTTATTGAAGATCGGGTCGATACCAGCAGTGGAACCGGCGATCAAAGATGTAGACGCTGTTGGTGCGATAGCAAACATCCAGCCGTTACGTACGCCATATTGAGCAACCTGCTCCTTCAGCTCCAGCCATTCGGGACTGTTGTAGCCGCGGGAATCGAAGTAAGCGCCAGTTTGCCATTCACTGCCTTCGAATGCTTTGAAGGCGCCTTTTTCCTTGGCGATTTCCATGGAGGCTTTGACAGCGTAATAGTTCATCCATTCATAAACCTCATCGGCTTTGGCGACGTGATCATCGGATTCCCACTGGATTTTGAGCTGAGCGAGCATTTGGTGATAGCCGCTCGAGCCGAGTCCGACAGCACGGTATTTTTTGTTCGTAATTTCTGCTTGCGGGATCGGGTAGTAATTCAAGTCGATAACATTGTCCATCATCCGCATTTGGGTAGTCACGACACGCTCGATATCTTCCTTCGTGTAGGCGCGGCCCAAGTTAAGAGATGACAGGTTGCATACGACGAAGTCGCCGCTTTTGACTTGATTCGTAATGATGCCATCCTCATGCTGGGTTTGCAGCAATTCGGTCGGGCTCATGTTCTGGCAAATTTCGGTGCACAGATTGGAGCAGTAGATCATGCCGGCATGCTTGTTCGGGTTGGCACGGTTAACGGTATCACGGAAGAACAGGAACGGTGTGCCAGTCTCGAATGCGCTGGTCAAAATACGCTTCATGATATCGATCGCCGGAATTTCGTCCTTGGAGATCTTATCATCGTTGACGCATTCCTGGTACCGACGCTCCCATTCTTCACCCCAGCTGTCTTCAATGGAGTAACCCTTGACCTTGCGAACCTCGTGAGGATCGAGCAAGTACCAACTGCCACGTTCCTGAACGGTTTTCATGAACAGATCAGGAATACAAATGCCAGGGAAAATATCATGGGCTTTCATCCGATCGTCGCCGTTGTTGGTCTTCAGGTTCAGGAAGTCGAGTACGTCCTTGTGCCATACGTCAAGGTAAACAGCGACAGCACCGGAGCGTACGCCTAACTGGTCAACCGCAATAGCGGTATTATTGTAGTTTTTGATCCAGGGAATAACGCCGCCAGCGACGCCCTTGTATCCGCGGATATTCGAGCCCTTGCTGCGCACTTTACCAACATAGATACCCATGCCGCCGCCATGCTTGGACACCTGTGCGAAGCTTTGATCCACGTTGTAAATTCCCCACAAATTGTCCGGCACCGTGTCAATAAAGCAGCTGGACAGCTGGTGCAGCGGTTTACGTGCATTTGCGAGTGTTGGTGTTGCAACTGTCATTTCCAGCTTGCTCAGCACATCGTAGAACTGCTTTGCCCATTTGAGCTTGTCCGTTTCCTTCATGGCCAGATGCATCGCAACACCCATGAACAGCTCCTGCGGCAGCTCCAGTACTTCCTTGTCAAGGCCGCGGATCAGGTAACGGTCTGCTAATGTTTTGAGTCCGATATAATTTAACAAATAGTCGCGTTCTGGCTTGATATAAGTTCCAAGCTCCTGAATTTCTTCACGGGAATAATGCTCGAGGATGTATTTTCCATATAAGCCCATGTCGGTTAAATATGTAATCAGCGAGTACAAATCGCCATAGCCGAAATGTCCATACTTACGGTTAAGACGAGCTTCTTTATATAAATCATAAGCAAGCAGCTTGGCGGCAACATACTGCCAGGTCGGCTGCTCCACGCTTGTTTTTTCCACAGCAACTTGAATCAGCAGTCGTTGAATTTCTTGGGTGGTGATCCCATTGCGAAACAGAGGCAGCAAAGCCGTTTCCAGCTCTAGCGGATCGCAATCCGGGTACGTTTCACTGGCGAAATCGATAACCTTTTTCATTTTGGAAAATACCAGTTCTTCTTTGGTGCCATCTCTTTTGACAATAATCATCGTGCTATCTACTCCTTCATTGAACAAAAATAAGATGAAATCAGATACGGTGTCCGTTTTTAGACAAGGAAAAAGCATGTTGTCCTGTTGACAAAACAGGCACATGCCAGTCATCAGCTGCATGCATGGAAGTTAAAAAGTTTGTGCAAAACACATTGACAAAACAAATGACATATGATAGTGGATCACACAAGATCTAGTTGCTTTTGAAGCCGTAAAATGAATTTACCTCAATATATGGTGTCGTGTCAATCTCTTAATTTTCCCGAAAAATAGTTCTGAAAGGTTTGGGCTTTATCATAAATGGCTGTATTTCGCCATAATCGGTCAATTACGGATAAATAAGCGAGATGTTCTAAATGGATCGGAAAATCAGCTGAATAAAAAATAGGCGGATAGACCTACACGTTGTAAGAGTTCAATAGCTTGGTTGACTTTTTCGTTAATCGTTACGTAGAATCCTCATTCAATAGCTTCAATTCCCTTGCTTGGGAGACGGCCTTCGTTCTTTTGTTAACCTCCAGCTTACTGTATATATTTTGGATGTGATTTTTGACGGTCCCCACCACAACACCCAATTGGTCGCCTATTTCCAGATTGGACAACCCTTTAGCTACTAAATTTAATACTTCCAGCTCCCGGCTAGTCAGCGGATCAACAAGAGAGGCAGGTATTTTGGCTGAATGAGTCGTCGCTATCGGAATCGTTGTTTTGCCATAGGATTGCAGCAGGGTTAACACGAAGTAAACTTGAAATGAGAGCATTTGTACAACATCGATCCTGTCCGCTGTAAATGCATGTGTCGTCAGGTTATTTTCCAGATACAGAATCAACGCTGGATGGTCAGGCTTCAAAATAGGAAAACAAAGGATCGACTTGGGCTGCTGCTTGATGATATACGTGTCATCCGATAATTGCTTATCTATCCGTGCGTCATCGATGCTAACGACTTGCTCAGTTCGGCTTACATAGCTTACAACACCTGATGATACATACTCGCAGTGCTCCAAAGGGATGGATTCCAGAGATGTGAGTAAGCGATCCCCCGCTTCTACGTAAACCTTCGTTAATAGGGACGTTCCTTCGGATACCAGCAAACAACCCTTTTGTGCGCCTGCATTTTCGATAAGTATACCCATCAGCTTGAACAGCAGCTGCTCCAGATTGATTTCATTGGAAAAGGATTGTGCCGCCTTCAGGATGCTGGCCAAATCAATGGGATTGGAGGATTCTTTGACTTCTGGCGTCCGATTCATCACAAGCTCACCGTTAAAGGTGCTGTCAGAAGGTAAGAGCTCGGGATATTTGCTCAATAGGTCGCGAGCTTTAACCTGTGCGCCCCAGCTGATATAGCCTTCATACGCATCGGTCATGTAAACCCGGGCCACTTTATCGATTCCCTTGGCCAAATACAGCTTGGCAAAAAGCTCACTCGCAATAGCTTCATTCTGAATATAGCCGCTATCTCGGGCAGCCATTATCGATTCGTGATACAAGGTTATTGAGGTTGATACATCACCGGATATGCGTGCCATTTCGGCGGTTATCAGCTTATATTTATGCATGTAGTAGGAAGGATTAACCTCTGCCCACTGCTTCATTGTCAATTGGTAATGCTCCAGCAGAGTCCATTGGTACTGTTTCTCCGTAGTTGTAAACGTATCCCAAGCCGCGCTAATAGCCAATGAATAATAAAAATGATGCTCAGGTACATGTGCGAGAAACGAAGTGTATTCGATGAATGCAACAGCACGTTCAGCTGCTTGAATTGCCTGGGAGTAATTTCCGAGTAAATAATGGATTTGTGTTTTATAGGTGTAATTTCTGAAAGATTGAAGCGCTTTGAATTCCGTCCCCCCAGACTCATTGATAACAGAGTTATATTCATTCAATTGGGTAATATCCATAGTAATGATGTCATTGGTTAATCCCTGAAGATCCGAGATCAGTTGCAAATAATTATATAAGGTGATGATACGATAAGTTTTTTTGCTTTGGGCGATAGTTGACAAATACGACTGGACAAGATCATGCAGCTCTTCCAGTTTTTTGCGCGTGTACGTATAATTCACATGGTCAGCCATAGCCAAGCGGGCATATATATAGTCCCCATTGTTCATGCTCAGTTGAATTCCTTGGACCCAATAAGCCTTATTGTGTGCTTCATTGTCTTCCCATTGATTAAGCACCTTGCCTACCATAAAATAAACTTTTCCCCGGATCGATGGAAGCGGATATTTCTCTGAAAGCTGGTAGGCGATTTTAGCGAGCTGTTGTCCGATCTCATATTTCCCCAAAACAAAGCTAGCGTGAATCCCGTATGACCCATAAGCCAAAGCACAAGCGGGGCAGTTGCCATATTCAATGGAAAGCTTCATATAAGTGGATATAAGCAGGGTATAAACGTCCTTGTCGGAAATCAAAGCAGGCAGTATTAAGGTGAGCATCAAATTCATCGCAGCCAGTAGATCCGTATCTTGTACCTCCGGCAATTCCAATAGCCTGTGCATGTCACGATTGATCAGCTCATGGGCAGCTTCTCTTTCCTGAAGAACAATCTCTTTATTTGGGTATCGGGGAATCCGAATTTCGTACTCCTGCAGGCTATCCAATCCAAGAGTTATGGCATCGACATATTTTCCCGTATTGACGTAATGCGTAATTTGGATAAGGCGAACCTGGATACGTTTGCTTTGGGATTGGGCACGATGGAGCATAGACTCAACAAGCTGCTCTGCCGTGCTTGGGCTGCCACTGAGATAAAGGCACTCCATATGCTCCAATAAAAGCTCGAAACAGAACTCGAATCTGATGCTCCAATCCTTTTCCTCGATGAAATGAACGGCCTTCTGATAATATTGGGAAGCCGCTTCAAAGGCAGATGAAGCTTTTGCTTGACGTCCTGCACGGATATTGAGCTCAAGTAGAAGTTCCCGAGGCGGTTCGTTGATGGCACTATGGATTGTTTGATTATAATGATTGGCAATTTCAAATGAACGCATGTCCCGTTCCTTGCTGTCCGTATGCTGAAGCAGAAAAGCGCCAGCCTGTTGATGAGCTTGCATTCTTTGTTCCTCTTCCATGATCGAATAAGCGGCCTGCTGAATCCGATCGTGCATAAATCGAAACATCAAGGGTTGATCTTGAAAACATCCGGAGGCTACCATCTCCATGGAGCTTTCCAATATGTGGCTGGCTGGTTCGCTCAGAGGTAGAATCAATCCTTCCATGACAGCGGTTTTCAAGTCTGCTGCCGTCTGGTAGCTGTCTTGTCCATTCATAGCGGCAACCATATGTAAATCAAACTGGTTGCCCGAGCAGGCTGCCAGGCTCAATACGACTTGCGTACCGCTTGGCAGCTTGCCAATTTGGTCAATAATAAATTCCAGCATTTCAGCGGAATGTTGAATGTTTTCTATACGTTCCAGATTCCACTCCCATAGACGCTCGCGAACGTTATATGTCAGCAGCAGCTCCTTATACGTAGTTTCGAACAGCAATTTAAAGAAAAAAGGGTTTCCTGAGGTTTTGCGAAATAGAGCAGCAGCCAAACTCCATGATGCTTGAATGTCGCAATGCAGCGTATCCGCAACCATCCTGTTCAGATCAGCCATCTTTACCGGACCCAATTGTATGGAATGAACGGACAAACCGGACTTTTGGAGCTTGTCCATTTGCTGGGAGGCAGCACTGGAATGCTGCACTTCATGATCTCGATAAGCGCCGATAACAAACAAATAATCGATATTCGAGTCCGTCATGATGATTTCCAGAAGCTGTAAGGACGCCGGATCCGCCCATTGCAGATCATCGAGAAAAATAACAAGTGGATGCTCTTTGCTCGCAACTACTTGAACAAATTGGCGAAAGGCCAGCTGTAGACGATTTTGCGATTCCATAGGCAGCAAAACATCTGCTGGTGGTGTTATACCGATAATTGATGTAAGCTCGGGGATAACATCAACAATGACAGATAGGTTCGTTCCCAGTGTGTGAACAAGCTGCTCCTTCCAAACCATTAACTTATCGCTATGCTCTGAACGAACCTCTACAATTAAGTCACGAAATGCCTGGATAATCGGTTCATATGGAATGTGTCGATTGATCTGAACGAATTTGCCGGAAATGAAGTACCCTTTTTGTTCAACGATCGGTTTATATATTTCTTTGATTAATGATGTTTTACCAATGCCCGCGTGACCCGTAATGAGCACGGCTTCTTTATTACCGAGTTCCACGAACCTATCAAAGCATTCTAACAGTTGAGCAGTCTCCTGCTCACGTCCATAAACCTTTTGCGGAATTTCAAAATCACCGTACAGAGCGGCCTGATCAAGCGCATGGCTAGCGATGCTGCCTGTTTCTGACCATTGCTTATAGCAAGCTTCCAGATCAGCCGATAGACCATACGCACTTTGATACCGCTCTTCCCTATTTTTGGCTGTCAGCTTCATGATCATTTGGGAAACAAGAGCAGGGATTTCTTTATTGTAGGTGTCAACTGCAAGGGGTTCTTTGGCGATATGAGCATGAATCCATTCAATCGGGTCCAGAGCTTGAAAAGGAACTCGTCCTGACAGCATTTCGTACAAGGTAATTCCAAGCGAATACAGGTCTGATCGATAATCTACCGTCCGATTCATTCTTCCTGTTTGTTCCGGCGACATATAAGCGGGTGTTCCTTCGAATGCCTGATGAGCCAGGGCAAGGCTGGTGGTGAGACCAAAGCCGTGAATTTTCACTTTAAGTGTAGTGGGATCTATCAGAATATTACCGGGATGAATATCTTTGTGAACAAGTTGATGCTGATGATGAAGCTCGTTGAGAGCTTTGCTGAGCTGAATGGCAATCGGAAAAAACACTTGAAGGGGTACAGGCTTCGATTGAAGATACGTTGTGAGGGGGATACTGTCGAAATCCTCCATAGTCAGAGCAAGGACGGAGCCTTGTTTTTCTAAGCTAATGGATTTGACAAAACCTTCATGAGAGATGCCTTTGGAAATTTCGTATTCATGGATCAGCTTCGTAATATCGTTTATATGAGGAGATGCAGATGTAAGAGCTTTGACGAGGACATATGAACTGTTTGTACGGGCATAGCCTCGATAAATGATATACTTCTCTTGCTGAGCGACTAATTTTGTATTCGTATATCGATCAAAAGTAGACATATTGGAAATCACCTTACTATCCATGTAGTTAGTCATTCTATAGTAGCATACGTGAGTAGACAAGCAAATGAAATCATTGTTTTCTTCCATCTCCTCCTGGTTCATGGACACCTGTAAATTGAGAATTCTCATAACTGACTTTAAGTGTGACATTAACGTGAAAAATTTGGTTTGTAGCTCGTGGATGTGCTACATTTAAAGCAATAAGCGGGGCTTTGGGGTAATAGACTATGTATCTCTAAGGAGACAAAAATATGAACGATAAAGAAGCGCTCGTCAGATTCGGCATCTCTATGCCGCAATCGCTGATTGAACAATTCGATGCCATGCTGGTCAGCCAAGGATATGACAACCGTTCGGAAGCTGTTCGGGATTTGGTTCGCAGAGCACTGCTGGCTCCGGGTCATATTCAAACCGAACAGATGGCTGCGGGAACGATTGTCCTCGTGTATGATCATCATGTCAGTGATTTGCCTATGGTTCTAACCGATCTTCAGCATCAGTACCATCAAGAAATCAATTCGACCCTTCACATTCATCTTAACCAGCATCAATGTCTTGAGGTCATTGTAGTTAGAGGGATTGTCAGTCGTCTTCGCGATCTACAGCAGCGCATACAGGTATTAAAGGGTGTGGGCTATGCTGAGCTTTCTGTTACTCATGTAGATGAAACGGACCCGGCTGGACATGGACATCATCATCATGACCACGACCATCACCACAATGAACTTGAATAGGGGATGAACAAGTGACTACTTATTTTACATTGTCAGAAGCTAATGCAATGATTCCTTTTGTGAAATTGGATATTGAGAAGCTGCAAGGCATTAAACAGCAATATCGTGAGAAACACAACGAGCTGCAGCTGCTGAAAGCTTATTTTCGCAAGCATGTGCCGCCTGCGGGCAGGGATCCATTTTTTACCTTGGAATGTGAAATGGATTTTTTACAGATGGAAGGCAATACGATTGTGAAGAGCTTTGAATTAAAGGGTGTGCAATTAAAAGATATTGACACGGGACTCGTCGATTTCCCAGCCATATGGAACGGACATGAGGTACTGTTGTGTTGGCGGCAGGGAGAGGACAGCATTACGCATTACCATGGAATGGAAGATGGCTTTGCGGGCAGAAAAAAGCTTGCCGAAGAATAACCGGGGACTGCACGAGGAGGATTTGGGAGTATGTCAAGCGTACGAATGAAGCACCTGGGAAAACAATCGGCGTATGTTCAAAGGCTGATGGGAACGCTTATCATCAGTTTGCTCGTGTTTACCCTGCTGCTGGGAATACCCCAACTCGCAGGAGCACATGCCGGTTTGCTGGAATCCGTACCGCCTGCCAATGCGGAGCTGGATCAACCACCTGCCCAAATTGCTTTAACTTTTAACGAGCGTCTCGAAGACGGTGTGTTCTGGATTCGAGTGATGGATACCAACAAAAAGCAGGTTACGACCAACAAGGCACAAATCAATCAGGAGCGCACAAAGCTGACGCTGGACCTGCCCAATCTGGGACAAGGCAATTATCTCGTTAGTTATCATGTGATATCTTCGGACGGGCATCCGGTGGATTCGACGTATTTGTTCGCTGTTGGGCAAACCCTAAGCAATATACCGACAGGTACGACGGGGAATAGTGAACATTTGCATACATCAGGCCTATCCGATGGCGTTAAATTTACAGATATTATTCATTTCATCTCGAGAATTATTTATTATGCTTTTATGCTGGCGTTTACCGGCTGGGTGCTTTGGCTGCGATTTAGTGGTATTAAGGGAGAGACCACGCATTCTGTGCTTCAAGGCTGGACGTTACAGCTGCAAAGGGGCTTTGTGGTCGCTTTTATTTTTATGATGTTCACGCATTTGTTTGCAATGGTTGGGGACGGTGGTTCAGAGGCGCTTGCCATGCTGTTCACGCATACGAGTATCGGATATGTGTGGGTGGCCTCGTTGGTACTGTCGCTTCTTGGGTTCGTCGTGTTATTCCGCAGTGTATGGATCGATCTATTGTGGGTCGTTCTCATTTGGCTGTTCAAGAGCCTAAACGGCCACGCGGCAGCCTTTGAGCCAGTGAATCAAACTGTAATGCTGGATGTCGTTCATTTGGCTGCTGCATCCCTATGGGTAGCCGGACTGCTGATGCTTCTCGTATTGTGGAAACGCAGCAGGGATGAAGCGATTGCCTTATTCCCGCGTGTTTCAGGAGTCGCACTAGCCAGTCTGGCTGTGCTTGTCGTATCCGGTGTATTGTCGGTATTTATTATGCTGCCGGATGTTTTCTATATAGTAGAAACTCAATGGGGCAAGCTGCTGTTGTTCAAAAGCGCACTGGTATTGCTCGTTATTGTGACCGGCTCACTGCTTCGCTTCTACCATCGACGCAATGGGATTTCGGGAATTGGCTCCCTGCTTAAAATTGATGCCATCCTGGCACTAATGATTGTTGCAATTGTCGGTGTATTCACCTATTTAACTCCGCTGCCAACGAACGAGCCGCTGAGCTGGCATGTGATGGGTGATAAAATTCATATGACAGCGCAAATCTCACCGAATAACCCGGGAGTTAACGACTTCACGGTGAAGATCTGGCTTCCGGAAGAGCTGGGCAAACCTAAACAGGTCATGCTGAAGCTGCAGGATATGCGTTCACCCGAGATAGCTCCGCTTGAAGTACCGTTGAAGCAAACGGACAATAATAATGGCATGGAAGAAACCTACGGAATGAAGCAGTACACATACAAGTCGCGCGGTGCCTATCTTCCATATCCTGGTTATTGGAAGCTGGAAGTACGTGCCATGAACAGTAACGATGATGAGACCGTATATGTCAAAGAAATTCGTGTATTTTAATCGTGATGCAGTAATAATAAAGGCCTATTATCTTTAAGTTGGATATTAGGCCTTTTGGTCTATCTTCCTATTGTCGAATTTAATCGAAAAAGGTAAAATGAGGATATAGATGGATAGAGGATATTCCTTTAAGGAAGCTGAGGCACATCATGAATAATAAAAAGGTCATGTCCAATGAAGTCGGAGAAGGAAATAAGTGGACAAGCGGTAGCATGAATAATGCCTCCTTGCTATGCATAGGGTTGGTTACGTTCTGCTCTTATGCCGTAATCATCTCATCCAGAATTGTACTTGGAATGGAATTGGATTTGTTGAATTATTTGATGACAGGTTTTGCCCTGCTCGTAGTCGTTCCATTCGTATATGTTTTGGCTAGACGGAGGGAGATGAAAACGGCTTACTTTATTCCTTTATTGATTCTGCTATTCGTCATTGCAGAGTTGGTGGAGGTGGGTATCCGAATGTTCACTCCGTATGCGGATATTCACAAGGGTATGCTGTATACGTTATACGATATTGCCGGACTGCTTCTATTTATGCCACCAATGCTGTACTTTGCTTTAATGGATAACAGGCATCAGGAAAAGTTGGAATCGAAGCTGTTTTTCCTGGCGCATCATGATATGCTAACAGGCCTTCCCAATCGAAAAATGTTCGAGGAGCACATGGAAACCGCAATCGTACACCATAAGCTCAACAATCAATCATTAGCTGTCTTGTTCATTGATCTGGTCCGTTTTAAAAATGTGAATAATACGTTCGGTCATAACTTCGGCGATTTGCTCCTTATTGAAGCGGCAGATCGTCTGCGCTGCAGCTTGCGATCGATTGATCACATTTCCCGACCGGGAGGCGACGAATTTTGTGTGCTCATCGAAGAATTAACACATGCAGAGGATGCACATACAGTCGCACAAAAGCTTTTAACCGTGCTAACGCTTCCCTTTAAGCTGCAGGGACATGAACTGCGCATCGGCTGCAGCATCGGTATCGCCTTATATCCGGATGACGGGGGTGATCCTGTCACATTGATGAAAAATGCGGATACGGCAATGTATCGAGTCAAAGAGCATGGAAAGACCGGATTCCAAAGGTATACAGCAGAGATGAATGATACGGCCATTCAAACCTTGATCATGGAGGAATGGCTGAACAAAGCATTGGAGGAAGAACAATTTGTTTTGTTCTACCAGCCCCAGATTAAGATCGAAAGTAACCGTATCATAGGCATGGAGGCACTACTGCGCTGGAGGCATCCGAACCTCGGTTTAATACCTCCAGGGGAATTCATACCATTAGCCGAGGAAACCGGACTCATTATTCCAATCGGAGAGTGGGTATTGCGGACGGCGTGCAAGCAAAATGTGGCTTGGCAGCAGGCAGGCTTTGAACCGATGAAAATGGCTGTCAACATTTCTCCTATTCAATTTCATCAAGGCTGCTTTGTTGAGGTTGTGCTGGATGCCTTGCAGGAAAGTGGCTTGGACCCGCAATACCTGGAGCTTGAGATTACGGAAGGCATAGCGATGTTTCAGGTTGATCAAGTTATTCACAAGCTGCAGATACTGCGTAACCATGGCGTTCAGATTTCAATAGATGACTTTGGAACAGGCTATTCTTCATTAACCTATTTGAAAAGATTCCCGATCCATAAGCTGAAAATTGCCCAGGAATTTGTGCGGGGGCTCACCTTTGATCCGGATGATGCGGCTATCGTTCAGGCGATTATTGCAATGGCCCACAGTTTGAAGCTGAATGTTATCGCAGAAGGTGTAGAAACCAATGAACAGCTTGAATTCCTGACTAGTGTGGAATGCAGAGAAATCCAAGGTTACATATACAGCAGGCCCTTGCCTGCTCATGAGCTTACTCACATGATGCCAACGATTGCGACGCACCATGTCGTGTAGGTGAAGCCAATCAAAAAACACTTCAAACCCACTAATAAAGTGTTGTTGAAGTGTTTTTTGAATTCATTTCCACGCCTGTATGTCCTGTAATTTTCCCTACAGCTTGGCCGATGCGTTCGGCAGTGCAAGCTGCTCTTTGACCTCACTAGCTTGTGAAGAACGATATGTCAGATAGAAAAGTACCCGTATAATGGCAATGGTAATAAAACAGCCCCAGATCGGCAGAAAGGCGATTAGTGCACCTGCCAGAAGTGCTCCAATTCCGTTGCCCAGATTCATGACTAATTGAAAGTCAGAGAAATAAGCCATTTCTTTGTCATGCCGCGCTGCTTCATTCATCATCATGGTCTGTGAAGAAACTTCATGGACGGCCAGGCATACACCCACCCAGCCTTGAATTACGAGCAGCAGCCAGAACGATTGAATAAATCCATAGGGGATTATCGCAAGCGCCATACCGATTACAGCAACGCCATATACCTTGAGAATCCCGTAGCGCTCCATCAAACGGCGTGCTACCGGGAGCAGCAGGGTGGAGACGATACCTGCCGTAACAACGAAATAGGCGATTTGTGCGTTGCTAAGCTTGAGCACATTGACATGGTAAATGACGAATAAAGGTGCTACCATCGCAATCCCTGTATTATTAAGACCGATCCACCAGGTTCTTCGATCACATTCCTGAAATGGATGAACCTTGGACCATTTGAACTTCATTTTTTCACGTGGGGCGAGCTCGGCAATAAGCGACATTCCGGCAAAAGTGGCAAAGCAGCCGATCAGCATCGAAATGACATAGTTTTTGGGAAACATCCAGTTGTAAATATCAAGAAAATGACCGACAGTAAAGCTTCCTATCGTGACAATAATAATTCCAATAATTTTATTGTTGCTAAAAATGCGTGGAAACTCGGATGGTGCCACCCATTTACGTAAAATGGCTGGCTGCTGGGCACTGCTGATCATGACCGATACGGCATTGATCGACCAGAAAATCATCAAATAAGGGATCGGATTGGGGAGCAATACGGAAAAGGCCATGCACAAAAATGCACCTTGCCGCACATATCCGCTTGTCAAAAAAACGCCTCTGGTTAATGGGAGCTGTCGCGTAAGGAAAGCTAGCGAAAGCGCACAAAACAGAGGCGGAAGCGAATTGGATAAAGAAATTTGGAAATTGGTAGCTCCCAACCGGGCGATTAATACCCCCAGAAAGGTGAAGAAAAACACGCTTTTCATGTTTTGCAATCCGGCATCCAAATAAATACGGGTCGAAACTTTCATCTGCTTCAGAACCTTTCGTATGAGGGCGGCAGAGGCAGAAATTGGCCCTTGAAGTATGTTCACGGATTAGCATACCTTGATAAGCGGTCAATTTACATGGACGGTGCTATTCAAAAACATGGATTATCTTACTATATAAATTAAACGTACAATCAGGCTTTCCAGCTTTGTGGGTGATTGCCGGATATGTATTGGGCAGCTGCGGCATTGGAGATTACCTGCTCCGCATTTTTGCAACCGGGTATGACAGCCGTAACAGCAGGATGCTTCAAGCACCAGGCCAAGGCCCATGTAGCCATATTCATGCCTTCGGGTACTTCGTGCTGCCTGATGCGCTCAGCTTCCTCCAGCTTGCTTATCGTTACATTCCGATCATGAGCATTACGTACGTCATTGTCGGCAAACACCGCGCCTGGCTTATATTTTCCGCTCAAATAACCGCTGGCCAATGGCACCCGGGCCAATACCCCAAGATTCTGTTCTTCACATGACGGGAATACGCGCTCCTCGGGTTTACGGTCCAGTCGATTATAAATGACCTGAATCACCTCGGAGCCGACCTTATTTGAACGTTCTGTCTGGTACAGATTATCATTGCTGCCGATGGAGGTACCCAGATGACGGATTTTACCTGCTTCTACCTGCTTGTGGAGCAAAGTCCACAGCTCGTCTTGATCAAACGCTTCATCCGTACCGGAATGAAATTGATATACATCGATATAATCCGTACGCAGTGCTCGAAGCGACGCCTCCAATTGGGAGATAACCTCCTGTGGCGACCAATGCTGGGAGCGGTTCATATGCTCATGAAATTGGTGACCGAACTTTGTAGCAATTACCCAGTCCTCACGGCGTCCACGCTCGATATAGTTGCCGATAAGCGATTCCGAGGTATGATCTCCATAACATTCGGCTGTATCGATCAGATTGATGCCAGATTCCTTGGCCTGATCCAGAATGGCATCGGCTTCCTGCTGCGTGTAGGTTTTACCCCATTCGCCTCCAAGCTGCCAAGTGCCAACCCCAATTACAGATACTTTCAGCTTTGTTGATCCCAATTGACGATATTTCATAGGTATCCCTCCTCGAATAATGGTTATCCTTTTATTTAACGACATTTGCATAACGGATGTCAAAAGCAGATAATAAAGCTAAAAGCATACAAGGAGAAGATTAGAGAAATGCGCAACCGTATACTAGCACCCCTCATAGTCTTATTGCTTGCAGCAGCTGTTCTGACAGCTTGCAACTCTACGGCTACACCAGCACCAAGTGCAGCACTGGAGCCTGCAACCCTACAGGGGCAATCCGAGCATTGGAAGATAAACGTGAATTACTTGGTCAAAGATAATGCATTGGAGGAAGTAACCGCGATACAGTACTTGTCCACGGAGGAAATTAATGAAGCATCGGTAACGATCACACATAAGGGTCAACAGCCTACATCATACCCAGTAATTAATCCAGTTGCACTAAAAAGTGGGCAGGCAATCGAACTTAGCGGAAGTTCAAAAGTGACTTCCTGGAAAGATATAGACAAAATCACTGTCGATTGGAAGGTTGGCACTACGAAGTATACGGAGTATATCACTCCTACCCAAAAGACGGCCACTGCCACCCCATGAATCGATTATGCATCATTCCCTGCGGGTCCAGGAAAATATGGGATATCGACGCTGCCGCTGGACCAACCGAAGCAAGACAAGCCTATGTTGGAGCCTTTCATAAGGCTTGCCAGCGATATGCAGTGACCTTTTTCACTGATTGGGTCATTCTTTCCGCCAAGCACGGTTTTCTGCTGCCCGATGATATCGTTCCCTTTAATTACGATCTGGCTTTCAACCACAAAAGCACAGACATTATTAGTATCGATTCACTCCGGCAGCAGCTTATAGATAAACGTCTGGATCACATTAAAGAGATCGTTATGCTCGGCGGGAAAAAGCACGCTCGCGTCATGAGTCAGCTCTACGATCCGAGCTGCAGCGTGACTTATCCGTTAAGCGACTGCAAGGGGATTGGTTATATGCTGCAAAGGCTGAACAACGAGCTGTTAGTGGCGTCAGCTCAAAAATAAGTATGAGATTAAGAAGCTCGTCTTCCAGGAACCCTTGTTTGGGATCATTAGAGACGAGCATTTATGCTTGCTGTTAATCTCAGCTTATGTGCTCCTGTTTCAAGCTAAACCCTACTGGACAATCACGATAAAACGCTTTATAATCAATGGGCAGGTAACACGACATTGACGTGGATGCCGCTCATGCGGGTGTAGTTCAGTGGCAGAACGCCAGCTTCCCAAGCTTGAGGCGAGGGTTCGATTCCCTTCACCCGCTTATCTCTTTAAACCCTTGATACTCAAGGGTTTTTTATTTGCTTATTTTGCTTCGTCCAGTATCGACGTGTCCCTTACGCGCAGGAAGGTTCATTCTTTCTTCCCATATGCGAAGCATAGGAAGAGCTTGTATAGTCCAACCTAAGGATAACACGCACAAACCATTCCAACTAAGGAGATGTCGATATGGCCAGACGAAGAGGACGTAATTTGATCGTGCCCCAGGCTTCACAAGCTGTTGAGCGATTCAAGGGTGAGGTTATGCAACGAAAGGGGTATTCGGTTAATATGAATGAACCTGGAAATGTGAAGTACGAGGTTGCCCAGTCTTTGGGGATCCCGCTCACAGCAGGACGCAATGGACATTTATCAACAGAGCAGGCTGGTAAAATTGGGGGACAAATTGGCGGATCGATGGTTCGTGAAATGATTTTATTGGCACAACAGCAGCTTACGAACAACAATCAGAACAAATAAAATTCCATGCTTAATATATACAAGAGGACCGGAGCTCGTCGCGATCCTCTTTTTGTCTGAAATCATACAGTCATTACTGATTTTCCTGTTCTTCAGCTTCACAATTCTGCTCTGTGTTCAAGTCAACGGCTGAACGAAACTCCTCCTCGTTATGGGAGGAAAGTTTATCTCCAAACTGATCCAGCCGACTCGGATTGCTTGCAGATCCGTCATTATCCGGTTTATTGTTTCTGCCTGTCATAAAGTCACCCCCTCACGGTTAGGGTTTCCTAAACAGGATGCTCCATCCACAATATTCGGGGATATTTTCAGTCAAAGCTGTTTCATCCTGGCTGGGCAGCAGCGAATAAGCCTATCCGCTTATTTTGCACTCTCGTCCTTCTTGCGAAATGCTATATAACTAACGACAAAAGCAACGGCAAGGGCACAAATAACAGGTGCGTAGATATACAAATCATTCATGATAAGACCCCATTTCCTAAGATTATTGGGAATCGTCTGCTACTTATAATTACCCTAATAATCCACTTACAACGCAGTGTCCCCAAGCCACGTGGAGATCACGATAGAACAAACCATATCTTACGAGTAAATCTCTTATAGGGAATGTCGGTTTTAAGCAGGAAAGGTAATGGAACGTATCGAATGTATGGGTAGCTGACTCCATCATCACGGATTGTAACTAACAACAGGAACAAGCAGCATGCAAATTATAAGGAGGCTTAATAATGAAGATTAAACAATGGCTCACGGCGACAGCGGTGGCTACCAGCAGTCTGATCTTACTCTCGTCCATTGCATTTGCAGCAGATCCGGTGAAATCCGACATGGTGCTCAAGCTAAATGGGAAAGACGCTGAATTTACGGCTCGAACGTATTTGGTGGACAACAGTTTGTATGGACCCGCTGACGAGGTTGCGAAACAATTGGGCGCTGAGATTATTTGGAATGCCGCTGCTAAGACGCTTGCTTTGCGCAAATCCGGCAGCACACTTGAATTTACGGCAAATATGAAAGCGGTTAAAGTAAACGGGGTTGAGCTCGCCTTGGCAGCTCCTTTGCAAGTCGTCGGAGAGAAGCCATACGTACCGGTTCGTTTCATCTATGAATCCCTCGGTTATTCCATAGGTTATGATTCCAAAACACGTGTCGTCAGTGTGGGCTCGGATAGCAAGCCAAGCTTGTCGGTATTGGGCATTAACGAAGGGCAATATGTTCTGGGCAGTGAATTGAAAATAGCAGTATTGGCGCAGAATCTAACGTTAACCGATTTTACAGTAAACAAAACGCCCAAGGCAGGTGAAGGCCACCTGCTGGTGTGGCTCGATACAGATCTCGATCCCAAGCTGGCTATCACCTCGTATAAAGGTGAACCGATCGCATTCAATCAGATGAAGCCTGGCGAGCATACATTGACCGTGCAGTGGGTAGGCAATGATTCACTGCCGCTTCAACCTGATTTGAAGCAAACAATTAAATTCAACAGCGCGCAAATATCGATTTTGGCTGATTTGGACCCGCAGAAAGCAACTGGAATGCGCACTGAAGGTGTTATTGCCAATACCAAGGGCCATGTATTTACGGTAGATTCAGATTCAAAGAAGCTGTACCGTATTATGGCGGATAGCGGCAAGGTGGATGTGTTAACCGAGCTGCCGCGTGCAGCAACAGGTCTCGGATTAGATGCAGCCGGTAATCTGTATATGGCGAGCGGCGGTCAGGAGGGTGTCATCCTGAGGGTGCTGGCCAAGGATTTGGAAGGCGGAATGTTCGACACTGCACAGGTAGAAACCTACGTCAGCGGTGTGGCGGGCGCGAACGGAATGGCTTTCGATAAAAAAGGCAATTTGTATGTGACAGGCGGAGCCAATGGGAATATTTATATGGTGACACCGGATAGGCAGTTACATACGTTTAAAAGTGGCCTGCAGGCAGAGCGTACAGACCAGCTAATTGTCGTTAATGGAATCGCATTTGGTCAGGATGGCAAGCTGTACGTATCGAATACGAGCAGCGGGGAAATTAATCGCTTTACGGTGAACGCTGATGGTTCACTTGGCAGTACAGAATTGGTGGCAAAAAGTCCTCTGCTCTATGGTGCTGACGGTATTAACTTCGGCCCGGACCAGGCCCTGTACGTTTGCGCCAATGAGCGTAATTCGATTGTCAAGGTGACGCTGGATGGAAAGGTTACCGAGGTTGCGCATAACGATAATCATGGTCCTTTGGAATTCCCTGCAAGTCCTTATTTTGTAGGAAATACCCTGTATATAAGCAACTTTGACCAGCCGCGTGGCGATAATAAGCCAAACGAGCCGGGAATAGGCGCTTCTATCGCCCAAATTCAATTAGGAACTGTCAGCAAATAACTCCATACCAAAAAGCTTGCAGGGTCCTTCCCTGTAAGCTTTTTTGGTATTAGACGTCCGTGCCGCTAAAGCGGAGCAGACGGATAGGGCCGAATAAATCGTTGAGCGAATTTATCCCGTTCCTTGGTAGTGAAAAGTTTTTTGACCAGCTCTTTCCATTGTTTTTGACCGGGTTCATCATGAATTTTTTTAAAGCTTGCTTTCAGGTACATCTCAATAGACCGTCTTTTGGCGTCGATCCCATATAACTGGTTTTTGAATGGCGCGTTTAGAGTGATTTTACGAACTGCAGGAATTTCGTGCAGCAGCCGAATGGTTACTTCCATGATCAACTTATGAACGGTATCGATCGCAGGAAAATAGCTATTGAACTCCTCTTCGGTTAAGGGAGAGTCGGGTTTAGCTTCTTTGAGTTCTTTATAGCTCGTATAAAATTGAATAAAGACTTCATTCTGATTGCGAATCTCGGCTATTTGAATCATAGAGGAACCCCGGATAGAAGGGATGAACTCTTGGAATTTCTTGAGGTCCTCATCGCTTAAATTTGGTTGGGGCGGAGGCACATCAACAGACTCGACACGTGGAGGTTCATCTGTTGGAGTAGAGCCCGCGAACGATTGTGGTACACAAGCTCCAAGCGTAACCATAAGGATCCCAATGATTCCTATAAGCCTAAGTTGTTTATACATGCAGCTATCCCCCCGGCATCACTCGTTTGCAAATTGCAATTTCTTGGATGTTAACGCAACCTGTAGCTAAGGCTTGATGCTAAGGGTGACACTGGCGGTTTTGCCATTCTGTGATTTGGCGCTGATAGCCGCTTTACCAGAGGCAAGAATGTGCACGTTACCGTCTTCATCTACCGTAGCAACCGACGTGTTGCTGCTTGACCAGGTGATATCTTTGTTGGTCGCATGGGTCGGAGCGATTGTAGGGGTCAATGTGAAGTCAGGGTCGCCAACCTTGAGATTTAATGTGGTTTTGCCCAACGAAATGCGGGTGACGGGTTGTATCACAGTAACTTCAGCATCAGCGGTGAGCCCTCCGTCAGCGGTAGTAGCCGTAATGATAGCGGTTCCTGACGATTTGCCCGAGACAATACCTTTATTGCTTACAGTAGCGATGGCGCTATTGGAGGAAGACCATGTAATGCCTTTATTAGACACATTCATTGGCTGTATGGTAGCAACCAGCGGGGCCGTACTGCCTGCATTTACCGTGAGACTCGTGCTATTTAATGTTATGCCAGCCGCCGAAACCGAATCACCATAAGTTAGATTAACAGTAAGCAATATATCCGTGGCTAATGCCGTACGCATATAATCGGGTGAGCTGTAGCTGTATGCCGATATATTACCGAAGCTGCTAATGGCAGACTTCAGGTCATTGGCAATGCTTTTCTTGCCCGTATAACGAGCGGTAAAGGAAGGCTGATTGGTGGCCATAGTCTCTTTAATTTTGGTTGCAAGCTGAGCCGAAGTAGAAATCGTATATTCATCGTTTATATAATCCAGGTCAAGCGATTGCTGAAGCTTCTGATAAAAAGCGGCTCTTGCCGTATCCGTGTTTTCTTTGCTCAATAATGTGGAATTAAAATCGACTGTTGCGGCTGGATATTTCTTTTTCCAAGTGTGATTGGACTTGATCTGAGCGTCGGTCAGATTGTAGTAGCCATAGGCAAGTCGGCCTGCTGTATCGGGTACAGGATCATCCCAGGTTGTGTCAAGGTGATACCAGTTGCCTTCCAGCTTGACCAGATTCCATGTGTGCAGCTGACCTCCGGCTGTTCCTTCAATAATTTTATTTTCCAGTCCTGCATCCGACAGCATGCGGTAGGCGAGTAGGGCATAGCCTTGACATACTGTTTTTTGGTTGCCAAAAAGTCCGGCGTAAGCAGAGTGCTGTACCAATGACGTATCGTAAGCGAGATTAGAGATGATCCAATCGTGTATCGCTTTTTCTTTTTGAAAATCGTCCATGTCAGGTGTAATAATTTCAGATAAAATATCGCTTACTCGTGCAGCAACATCTTTGGATTGATCTTCAGTTTCCCAGTAAGTAAAAGTTAAGTTGATTGTCGAAGAATCCTTGTCGGATGACAACGTATAGCCATAAGACTTCGTACTGTAAAGTAAATAATCGTCTTTCTCATAAATAGCTGCCAGTATAGCGTTCATACTGGTCTTGGTTAAGGCACCGCCTGTGTAAGTAACACTGAAGGAAGCTGGTTTACTGAATATGGCAGCTTCAAGCTTAGCTTGCAAATCTTTGAGATCGGTCGCTGTTTGGGCAGCTGCATAGACAGGAGTTTCCCACCACAGGGTAGTTGTAAGACTAGAGCTTAAAAGGAAAGCAGACAGCAGCAGTGTCTGAGGAATACGTAAATTCATATACGACAAGTCTCCTTCTATTCTCTTGGATGATATTAATTAACCTACATACTGTTTTTATCGACATTTACACACAAAAAGTAAAGTATTTATCAATAAAATAAGATAGGGAATTTAAGGGGTCAAGCAGTGTGAATGAAACGATTTTTGTGGTATAATTTGTAACATACACTACGTTGGGGACGCACATAATTACACTCACTCCGCATCATCCATTAGATGACTTACGAAGCTCAATTTGGCACAATCCTGACCTGCTAACCATGTAAGTTTGGCTTGGACAAGCAAGGATTCGCTTATGATGCAAGTTTTGCTATGCAAAACCGAAGGAGGCTGTTTATGACTGTACAATGGGGAGTACAAATACACTCCGGTTATCATTGCCACAAGTGCGATCAGCAAATGGACATTATACTGCTTTATAAGCCGACCAACACGATATTTTTGTTTAACGGGTATTTTTTTCATACCGAATTAGCTTATGAGAAGACCGCGGCTATGATTGATTTAGCGAAACAGTACGGGATTATTCTGGAGAACAGATACAGTGCCTTTATTAAATCGGAATATATTATGCACGTTTGCCCCCACTGCGACGCAGGACAGGGTGATAACTATGTTGTCGTGGATAACCAGCAAATCAACAGCACGCTTATGAAAAAAAGTTTTATTGCCGTATATGAGGAGCAAACTGAGCTTTGGAACGAGATTCCCTTGGAGCAGTGGAGAAAAAAGCTGAGCGAAAGTCCCGCTATAAGGCCTGTACAACTGGTTGTCCCTATGATGGAAAAGGATAAAGCATTAAAGCTGGGAGCGCAATGGAATTCCAGAAATAAATCCTGGTATATCCCCGGTGATGCCGATCTAAAGCCATTTGAGCAGTGGCTGCCGACCACAAAAGGTTGGATGGAGTAGAATGGCATTTTCAGATCAAGTTGTCCATACAGATACAATAGATAAAGTAGGAGTTGTCACGGAGGTATTCGTTGGCAGCTCCTTTTCCATATCATCACAAACATCCATGCGTCCAGTATGGAGGAATCCATTGGAAATGCAGGAAAAACAGTATTAGGCCAGTTAACTTCTCAGACCCTCCATAGTGGTGTAAGATGAGATTATAGTGCAGCCTTGGTTTCTGATGTCCGAGCGGAATACCCAGTAATAACCAGCAGGTCTGTACACGATTTCAAAAAGACAGGTGATCAATATGCTGTATCTGAACCCAAGTATAGCTCAGACGCAAAATTTGAAATTGAACACGATGCTGATGCAGAGCATGCATATGCTGCAAATGTCTTCTACGGAGCTATTGGACTATTTGGAGGAGCAGACTATACACAATCCGCTGATGGAGGTTGCTTTTCATCCTGGATTGCCTCAGTCAAGAAAGAAAACGCTCTCCTCAAAACCTTCGATGGAAGTAGACAGCTATGAGGACCCATTGTTTAAGGTGGTCAGCAAGCAGGAGGAATCGCTCGAGATGGTGCTGCTTAGCCAGCTTCGCCTTAGCTCTATACCACAGAAATATATGGACATAGCAGAATTTATTGCCGGCAGTCTCAATGATGACGGGTATTTGACGATAAGCTTGGAAGAAGTGAGCGCCTGCTTAGGACGATCTGTGGAGGATATAGAAGAGGCGTTGAGCTGTGTGCAAGCTTTGGAGCCAGCCGGTGTCGGCGCCAGGTCACTGCAGGAATGCCTGCTGATTCAAATTAACAGAGACCCTGATGCCTTGGAGCAGGCTGCCCGTATAACTAGCGCGTATTTGCAGGAGGTAGCAGCAGGGAAACATCGAACGATAGCAGACCAATTGGGAATTTCCCTGGACCAAGTCAAAAAAACCATTCAGTACATCAAAACATTGAATCCACGGCCCGGCCTTGTCTACAGCAGTTTTACGGCATCTCCTATCGAGCCGGATGCGGTCATTTACAAAAATGGGGAGCAATACACAGTGGTGATTAATGAGGCATGTTACCCTCAGGTGCACATGAATGATTACTATAGGCAGCTCAAAAAGGAAACCTCCTGTAAGCAAACCAAAACGTTCATAGGCCAATATGCGCCATCCATTCAATGGTTAATTCGTAGTCTGGAGCAAAGAAAAGCAACGATAAGCAGAGTGGTTCTGGCGGTCATGGAAGAGCAGCGGCTCTTTTTGGAGAAAGGCCCGATGTATGTAAAACCACTCATTATGAAAGCGATCTCAGAACAATTAAACCTCGATATATCTACCGTCAGCCGGACGGTTAAAAATAAGTATGTGCAAACGCCGCGTGGTGTGTATCCCTTGAAGTATTTCTTTTCCAGTAAATTAGAATTAAGTGGTCAGGAACCGGCATCCGCACAAAGCATTAAAGCCCAAATCATGCAGCTTGTGAAGGAGGAGGACAAGCAGAATCCTTTATCCGATCAGCAAATTACCGATAGACTGGTTCAGCAGGGCTTGCAGATTTCAAGAAGAACGGTGATGAAATACAGGGAAGCGCTGCATATTTTGTCGTCTCGATTAAGATCCTCATAGTATTTGTGGTTCTAGCTATTCTAACTATCCGGTGAATAAGGAAGGAGGTTCGTCTACCGTGCCATATGAATCGGTTACCGCCAATTTATGGGAAAATATTATTGCCTCCATGCACAATGGCGTCATCGTCGTGAATTTGGATAATCAGATTTCATTGATGAATGAATCCGCTCAAAAGCTGCTGTCTGTTCATAACGAGGACTGGAAGGGACAAAGTATCAAGACGCTGATCCCCAACTCCCGAATGCATGAAGTGCTGGAGGGTGGAGAAAGCTCTATTGGAGAAAAAATGGTAATTTCCGGTCGGGCCTGCATGGTCAACCGGACACCGCTATACGAAAATGGGGACAGGGTTGGAGCTATTGCTGTCATTCAGGACATATCGGAGATGGATCATTACCGCAACCTGCTGAAGCAAATGGAATCGATTATCGAATTCTCGACTGACGGCATCTATGTTGTAGATCGGGAAGGCGTGACGATGCAGGTTAATACGGCTTATGAAGAAATCACCGGTTTCCGGAGGGACGAATTGATCGGCCGACGCATGGTCGATTTAATGTCGGAAGGGTATTTTGATCAGTCGGTCTCCTTGCTGGTGCTGGAGAGGAAGCAGCGAATTTCCATCATTCAACGAATCGGCGGCAAAAAAGATGTGATCGTGACGGGCAATCCTGTTTTTGATGAGCAGGGGGACTTGGAGATGATCGTTACAAGTGTTCGTGATATTACCCATCTTAACGATTTGAGGATGGAATTGGAGAAAGCGCACACGTTCTCCCAGATGCAGAACAATCGGTATACGATCAAGAGTGGGGAAACCGAGCAGAGCATTATTTTTCGCAGTCCGCAAATCAAGAAGGTGTATGAGCACATTCAGCAGGTGGCTCCCTATCCGACTAGCATCCTGTTATATGGCCCATCCGGTACGGGCAAAGAGGTGATGGCTAATCTGGTACACGATCTAAGTGAACGCAGAGAGAAGCCTTTTATCAAAATCAACTGTGGTGCTATTCCCGAGCAGCTGCTCGAATCGGAGTTGTTTGGTTATGAAGCGGGTGCGTTTTCAGGTGCGAGTCGAAACGGAAAGATCGGGTTGCTGGAGCTGGCGGATCAAGGTACGGTTATGCTCGATGAAATCGCGGAGCTTCCGTTGGCTCTTCAGGTAAAGCTGCTAAGGGTGCTTCAGGAAAGGCAAATGCGGCGTATAGGGGGAACGAAATGGCGCCATTTGGACATACGCATCGTCGCGGCTACGAATCAGGATCTCAGAAATCTGATCAAAAGCGGGAAGTTCCGGGAGGACCTGTTTTACCGTTTGGCTGTAGTGGAAATTGCGATCCCTTCCTTGGCAGAGCGACACGAAGATATTGAGCCGTTAATGGATCATTATTTTACTTATTTTTGTCGTCAATACCGGATTAATAAACAGATGTCCGAAGAAACCAAGGATATATTAATTCAATATCATTGGCCAGGCAATGTTAGGGAATTGAGAAATTTGATCGAAAATATGATCGTTTCCGTTCCATCCACAATGATTGAGCCGGTTCACCTGCCGCCACATATTCGGGATCAAGGCCAGTTCGATCCATTCACTTCATTAAAAGAGCGTGTTCAGCAATTTGAACGGAGATTGATCCATGAAGTCATTGAGAAGAACAGCTCGTTGAGGAAAGCTGCCGAGCAGCTGGGTATTGATCATTCGACGCTTTTGAAAAAAATGCAGCGATGGGATAAGGGATCATAAATCTGATTAGGTGTGGGTGGTGAATTATTTCCGCAGAGCGGTGATAAGATTCACCACCTTTTTTAACTCCTAGGGAAGGAGAAATGGAGGTCTTGGATATGCTACATGTACCAGTGAAACGAACCTATGGAACACGTTACAAGTATACAAACGCAGCTCTGGATTTATATAAGGAAGCTATGCTGTTTGATAGTATTGGTGACTTTTTTCACCACAAGTTTTTATTAACTTGATTTAGTGTACGGTAAGATAGCTTTCTGGGGGTTGGCACGGTTTTTGCATATATATTTAATTGTATCCATAGAAAAGGAGGTATTCCATTTGGAAGTGGAAACCAAAGGTATTTTTGTCAATGGGAAATGGAAAGTGACAGAACGCACTTATGTTTTGCGTGCTCCTTATGATGGCAAGGTACTGGCACACATTAGCAAGGCCGATGTGGAGGATGTTCAGGAGGCGATAGGAGGGGCGCACCAAGCATTTCAAACGATGCGTAAGATGCCTGCCCACCAGCGCTCCGATATTTTGTCCAAGGTCGTGGAGCAATTAAAGGAAAGAAGAGAAGAAGCTGCGCAATTGCTGTCGCTTGAAGCAGGCAAGCCGATTCGAACCGCAAGAGCGGAGATAGGCCGTACCATAACGACTTACCAGTTTGCCGCGGAGGAAGCCAAACGCATTTATGGGGAAACCATCCCGATGGATGCGGCTCCTGGTGGAGAAGGACGACTTGGTTTTACATGGCGGGAGCCTTTGGGTACGGTTGTCGCGATTTGTCCATTTAATTTCCCGTTTAACCTCGTGTCTCACAAGGTGGGTCCAGCGATAGCCGCAGGCAATACTGTAGTCCTGAAGCCAGCCGAGCAGACGCCGCTCAGCGCCTTGTTGATTGCCGAGCTGTTCCAGAAGGCCGGGTTGCCGGACGGAGCATTACAGGTCGTAACGGGAAGCGGCAGGGAAATCGGCGATGCTCTGGTGGAAGATGAGCGTGTCAAAAAAATTACGTTCACAGGAAGCTCAGAGGTTGGCAAGCAGATTAAAGCAAAGGCTGGACTGCGCAGAGTGACGTTGGAGCTTGGTTCTAATTCGGGGCTTATTGTTGAACCGGACGTGCCGATCGAAGCGATCATTCCGAGATGTGTCGAAGGAGCGTTCGCATTCGCCGGACAAGTATGTATATCCCTGCAGCGTATTTATGTCCATGCATCGATTTATAGCGAATTTGCGGAGCGTTTTATCGCTCAAACCGGACAGCTGCGGGTCGGCGACCCAACCGATGAGCAGACGGATATCAGTGCTATGATTCATGAACGGGAAATGGAACGGATTGATTCCTGGGTGCAGGAGGCGGTGGCGGCCGGGGCTAGAATCGGTTGTGGAGGCCGACGTGAAAATTCAATTTATTTACCGACGGTTCTGCTGGATGTCAAACCGGATATGTCGGTTTCGTGCAAGGAGGTTTTTGCTCCAGTCGTATCGATAGTCCCTTACAGCAGTCTGGATGAAGCCATCGAAATGGTTAATGATTCAGTTTATGGTCTGAATGTAGGGATTTATACGAAGGATCTCGAAAAGGCCTTCCATGCCGCTCGCGAAATTCAAGCCGGTGGTGTCATTGTCAACGATATCCCGACATTCCGGGTTGATCATATGCCTTACGGCGGTGTGAAAGAGAGTGGTTATGGACGTGAAGGCGTCAAATATGCGGTTCAAGAGATGACGGATCTAAAGTTTGTTTCGATCAAAACCCAATTATAGGAGGAATTATACATGTCAAATATTATTAAAGCGCGCCCTAAGCTGTATGTCATGGATAACGGTCGGATGAGCATGGACAAAAACTGGATGATCGCGATGCACAATCCGGCTACGCTTAATAATCCGAACGCGCCGACGCAGTTCGTAGAGTTTCCGATTTACACGGTTCTTATCGATCATCCGGCAGGCAAAATCTTGTTCGACACCTCCTGCAACCCTAACTCGATGGGGATTGAGGGGCGCTGGACGGAATCGACACAGCAAACGTTCCCGTGGGTAGCGAGCGAGGAGTGTTACCTGCATAACCGACTGGAGCAGCTAAAGGTAAGACCGGAGGAAATCAAGTTCGTTATTGCCTCTCACTTGCATCTGGACCATGCCGGATGCCTGGAGATGTTCACGAATGCGACGATTATTGTCCATGAGGACGAGTTGAATGGAACCCTTCAATCCTATGCGCGCAACCAAAAGGAAGGCGCTTACATTTGGGCGGATATCGATGCGTGGATTAAGAATCATTTGCAATGGAAAACGATCAAACGGGGAGAGGACAATCTGGAGCTGGCCGAAGGCATAAAAATTCTTAATTTCGGCAGCGGCCATGCGTGGGGGATGCTCGGTCTGCATATCGAAATGCCGGAAACAGGCGGCATTATTCTCGCCTCCGATGCTATTTACACCGCAGAGAGCTATGGACCCCCGGTGAAGCCGCCAGGGATCATCTACGACTCAATAGGATACAGAAATGCCGTTGAGAAAATTCGAACGATAGCGGAAAGAACGAATTCGCAAGTATGGTTCGGCCATGATCCTGATCAATTCAAGCAATTCCGCAAATCCACCGAAGGCTATTATGAATAAAGGAGGCGTCATCTATGAGCTTGTCCAAACTGGTCTATACGCCGCTTAACTATATGGGATGGGGGTCATTGGAGCAGCTATGGCCGGAGGTGGCGAGATACGCGCCATCGCGAATTTTACTAATAACCGATGCTATTCTGGAGAAATTGGGAATGATTGAGCCTATCTCTTCCAAGCTCAGGCAGCAGGGTTATGAGGTCGTTGTATATACGGATGTAGTTCCCGAGCCGCCGCTTGAGGTTGGCGAGAAGCTGGTTACCTATACGCGGGAAGGGAATTTTGAACTGGTCATTGGCGTTGGAGGTGGCAGTGCAATGGATTTGGCCAAGCTGGCCGCCGTGTTAGCCACGCATGAAGGCAAGGTTGCCGAATATTTGAATTTGACGGGAACGAAGAAGCTGCAGCACAAAGGGCTGCCAAAAATCCTGATTCCGACTACCTCAGGCACAGGCTCGGAGGTGACCAACATTGCGGTGCTTTCGCTGGAAACGACCAAGGATGTCGTCACGCATGATTATTTGATGGCGGATGTGGCTATCGTCGATCCGCAGCTGACCCTCTCGGTTCCTTCGCGTGTGACCGCGGCAACGGGTGTGGACGCACTCACCCATGCGATTGAAGCGTATATCTCGGTCAATGCGAACCCGATCACAGATGGACTGGCGCTGCAGGCGATCCGCCTGATTAGCGGCTCACTTAGAAAGGCGGTAAAAAACGGACAGGATCAACAAGCGCGCATCGATATGAGCTACGGCAGCAATATGGCGGGGATCGCCTTTTTCACTGCAGGCGTAGCCGGTGTTCACGCGCTGGCCTATCCGCTTGGCGGTCAGTTCCATGTCTCACATGGGGAGTCCAATGCTGTGCTGCTGCCTTATGTGATGGGCTATATCCGCAGCAGCTGCACGAAACGAATGGCCGACATTTTGCAAGCAATGGGCGGGCATGCCAGCTATTTGTCGGAGGAGGAGGCCTCGCGTAAATGTGTAGATGAGCTGGAGCGACTCGTTAGTGATGTCGGCATCCCGAATACTCTGCGTGGATTCAATATTCCTGAAAGCGCTTTGGAGAATTTGACGGAAGACGGAGTTAAGCAGAAGAGACTGCTGGCCCGTAGTCCTCTTCCACTTCTTAAAGAAGATATCCGTACGATTTATCAATCAGCCTTTGATGGAGTCATCACTGAGCCAGCGTGACCAAGTATATGATGAACATAGATAAGCCGGTCTTCCCTTTTTGGGATGGCCGGTTTTTTGTTTAAATCTTATATGCGCAAATCCGTATTCGATTTCCATGTGATGACATTGTTATGAGATACATACTCTTTCATCAATTGCTTATTGTCACGGGATTGTGCCGCTCTCTATACTGAAGCCGTAATCGCCGATTTGGCTAAAACAGGGGGGAATCAGATGAACGATCATGAACACGTAGAAACACTCATTATAGGTGCTACATTTGCTGGAATAGGTATCGGGGCTTGTTTGGGAGAGAACGGATTGATTGTAGAAAGAACGATGCTGCCTGGACACGAATTTATTAACAGCTATCAGCCAGGGAAAGGCTGGAAAATCGAGCATCAGCAGCCGCTTGCTGAACAGCTTCAGCAGCAGTGGCGCAGCAAAGGTCTGCTTACCAAGGATGGAAAGGTCCATCTCGGAGGGATCGCACCCACTGTCCATAAGCTGCTGCTCGATTCGAAGCAGCCGATTCGACTGATGAACGAGATTGTTGAAGTGTGTCCAAATGAAAGCGGCGGCTGGAGGGTTACGGTTTTTGATGCTTCAGGCATTCGCACATTGACGGCGGGACGGATCATTGATACAACCTCGGACTGCCGTTCTGCTCCGGGGCGTTATCAGGCCAAGGCCAAATTCATTGGCGCTGCGCTGCATCGTACAAGTACGGAAGAAGCACAGAACGAAATACCTCAAGCATGGCAGCGTGCTATCCTACCTGGTGCTTATGCTTCAGAGGCTTATTTGCAGCTGCCGATCGATATGGGTGCAACCTGGGAGCAGGCGCGGTACGAGCTGTTTCAATCCTGGAGTGAGCGGCCTGAGGAGCTTAAGCTATGGACAATTGCTGCGATTGCCGATGCATTTACTTATCACGTATCCAGCGGGCATGAACAAATTGCAGAGGGTTGGGATTGGCTTCCATCCTGCGCTTACGATAATCCATTGGAAGCGATAGAGGCGGGCATCCGCTACTACGAAGAAAGCGTGGTGATCTCATCATGATCCTTATGCAGCGTGAGCAAGGGACTGCTGTCCCTGTACAGGTAGAGAATCGATTATTTCAACAAACCTATGATCTTATCGTGGTCGGATTAGGTACAGCGGGAGCGATAGCAGCGCTGACTGCTGCCAGCAAGGGACTTCGCGTGTTGGGATTGGAGCGGCTGCATGCCATGGGCGGTGCCGGAACGATTGGCGCAGTTGTTGGCTATTACTATGGCTCCAAAGGCGGGCTGTTTGAGGAAATTGACAAGCAGGTGCAGCAGCTTGATTCCGTTGGTTTCACGAAAGCGGGCGGTGTCAACGCGGAGCTGAAGAAATATGTACTGGAGCAGCGTTGTCTGGAAGCCGGGGTGTCCGTACGTTATGAGTGTGCTGTCATTGGAGCTTATCTGGAAGGATCAGCTGTCCAAGGCGTACGCTGGGTCGGGCCGAGCGGGGTAGAGGAAGCAGGCTGCCGCATGCTGATCGATGCGTCTGGAGATGCCGAGGTATGTGCGATGTTTGGAGCTGCGATGCTGCCGCCAGGTCGACCTTTAGACGGAAAAATGCAGCCTTATTCCCATCCTATCGTATCTGTCCAGAACGATGTGGTAAGAGCTTTTTATACAGACTCGGGTTACGTCGATCAGACGCAGGACAATGAGCTGACACAAGCCATTATGCAATCCGCCTGCATGCCGACGCATCTCCCTGAACAGTTCGATGAATCTCGCAAATTTCTGAAGCTGGCACCTCAGCTTGGTATTCGCGAGGGCCGATTCATCCGTGCGGAAGAGCAGGTGACGTTCGCAGATGTACTGAATGACCGATTGTCGTCGCAGCCTTTGCTGTATGCTTATTCCAATATGGATAATCACAACAAGGACATTGCCTTTGAAAGTGTGCTGCAGCAGGATTGGGCCGTTGCTGCCAGCCTGTGGGGGATTACCATATCGGTACCTATTCCGCTTGGTGCCCTTATTCCGCAAGGCTTTGATAATGTGCTTGTGGCTGGACGTGCGCTTGGTGTTGATCACGATCTGGCTTCCTGCGTCCGGATGAAACGCGACATGCAGAAATGTGGTGAGGCAGCGGCGTTGGCCGCTTACGTTGCGATCAACGGGAAGCAATCGCTTCGCTCCATAGATTACGAGCAGCTTCGTCCACTACTGCTCGAAAACGGCTGCCTGAATCCTTCCAATCATTTCGGGATGAAGGACAGCATGTCGACACAGGACGATCAGAATACGATTGTGTCCTGGATGACCGATCACGAAACGATCCAGGAAGGCTTGGCTTCGATCAGACCCGGAATTGCAATATGGTCGTCCCGAAGAGAAGGAGCTGCCATCAACGCTTCGCTCAGAGAATGGGTGACACAGCAGGAGGACGAAAGCCTGCGTAGGCACAGCGCTTTCGCATTGGCTTTGCAGGGAGATGCAGCGGCTATCCCTGTGCTCAGGGAAATCATGAGGGAACGGGATACGTTTGTTCCAAGAACGAGCCGCAAATATAATCAGGTTCGTGGCTACGCTTCGATTTATTTACTCGGCTTGCTTGGTGATATGGAAATCGTGCCCGAGCTGCTCGAGATTATACACAGCCGCGAGCAATTTGTTAATTTGTCTACGGATGTTGAGTTTATCAATCATGACGATGAATACTTTTTCCAATACTTTTCGTTCTCGCTGATGGCGCTGTTTCGGATTGCCGAGCGGAATCGCGGCGTACGTGCGGCAATCATCAAGACGATAGGCTCCCTTGTCAGTGCCCCGGACTTTTCGATCATGGTGACCATGAAGCCGACCAAGGATCTTGACTTTGATATGGCAGGTACGATTCGACATATCGTTAATGAGCGATTTGCCCAATGGCAGGCAGAAGAGAGCGCAGTTCATTAGGCGGATTGTCATCATTTGCACAGGCCTATCATCAATTGAACATAGCTTTTCTGCTTAACCATTTTATAATTGAACTACACATATCAGCTTTATCCATAGGAGGGCTTGAATTTGAAAGTACTTATTAATAAAAAACAAATCACTGCATATACAGCTATACTCGGTCTGACCGGAAGCCTGCTGGCAGGCTGCGTATCGAGCGACAAAGCCAGCAATGCCAATTTCGCTGCTAATTCAGACCCAGCTTCAACCGCTCCGGTCAAGCTATCGTATTGGGTAGCCATGCCCGCTGATGCTGCCCGGTCTATAAAGAGCTTTAACGAAATGCTCTTCTATCAGGAGCTGGAGAAAAAAACAGGAGTCAAAATCGATTTTCAGCATCCTGCAATCGGCAGTGAAACTGAACAGTTCAACCTGATGATCGCATCCGGCAATCTGCCAAACATTATTGAATCCGATTTCACCAAATACCCGGGAGGACCTGAGAAAGCCATCTCCGACAAGGTATTGATCAAGCTTAACGATGTTATCGACAAGAATGCGCCCAATTTGAAAAAATATTTGGATGAGCATCCCGAGATTCGTAAGGATATCGTCACCGACGACGGTACCATTTATGTGTTTCCAGGCATAGGAATCGGTAATAATGCGGTTTCAGGAGGACTGGTGCTGCGCAAGGACTGGCTCGATGAATTGGGGCTTGCCGTACCGGAAACGATCGACGACTGGACGAATGTGCTGCGCCAGTTCAAGGAGAAGAAATCGGCCAAGACACCGTTCACGATTCGGTTGAATGACCTTAATACACAGCTGTTTAATGGTGCTTATGGCATTGGCTATGAATTTTATATGGATCAGGGGCGCGTCAAGTATGGTCCCTATGAGCAGGGCTACAAAAATTATTTGACACAAATGAGTGCGTGGTACAAGGAAGGGCTGATCGATCCCGATTTTGCCACTCAGGATGCCAAATTACTGGACGCTAAGGTGACGAATGGCAGCGCAGGAGCGCTATTTACTTACATCGGCAGTGGGATGGGCAAATATTTGAACAGCACGCCTGGCAAAGACAGTAAATTTGATCTCGTTGGCGCACCTTATCCGGTTCTCAAGAAAGGCGAAGAGCCCAAATTCATCAACAAGCCTTATGAATATCGCGGTGGCGGAAGTGCAGGAATTACACCGTCGAATAAAAATGTTGCGGCAACGGCTAAATGGCTCGATTATCACTATTCCAATGAAGGCCATATGCTCAAGTCATTTGGCGTCGAGGGTCAGACCTACAATATGGTTAGCGGCTATCCGAAATATTCGGATCTTATTCTAAAAAATCCCGACAAGCTGTCCGTAGGTGAAGCGATGTCCAAATATTTGCGTGTATCTACGCCATCGCCCGGCCTTGTTGGAGACGATCGTTATATAGACCAATATTACGTCTACAAGCAGCAAAAGGAAGCTTCGGTCACGTTCAGTAAACATCAGAAAAATGCGAACGACGTGCTGCTGCCACGCATCAGTCAGACACCTGAGGAAGCCTCCGAATTGTCGGCGATTATGGCCGAAGTGACGACTTATCAGAGCGAAATGTTTCTCAAATTCATTATGGGTGCAGAACCTATTACCAATTTCGACAAATACACGGCTCAACTGAAAAATATGAAAATCGAGCGTGCTATCGCGATCAAGCAAGCGGCTCTGGACCGTTACAACAAACGGAAATAGGAGTGAACCTCATGAGAAGCTGGTTGATCGATTATCGAAAACACAAATATTTGTATCTGATGATTTTTCCTGTGCTGCTGTATTACATCCTGTTTCATTATGTGCCTATGTACGGGGCGATTATTGCATTCAAGGATTACAGAATCGCTGAGGGCTTCACAGGAAGCCCTTGGGTAGGGTTTAAGCATTTTCAAAGCTTTTTCGAAAGCTATTATTTCTGGCGTCTGCTCAAAAATACACTGTTGCTCAATGTGTACCAGCTGCTGTTTTCATTCCCTGCACCGATCATCTTTGCTCTGCTGATTAACGAGCTTGCCGGGCGGTTGTTCAAGCGTATCGTTCAGACCATCACGTATTTGCCTCATTTTATTTCCTTGATTGTGATCTGCGGCATGATTACCCAGTTCGTTTCTCGTGAAGGCTTTATTACCGACCTGCTTGTGAATTTCTTTGGGATGGAACGCACGGCGCTTCTGGCTCATCCTGAATATTTCCGGTCTGTGTATGTGCTCTCGGATATTTGGCAAAGCGTAGGCTGGGGCTCGATCATTTATTTGGCAGCCATTACCGGCATTAATCCTGAGCTGTATGAAGCGTCCCGCATTGATGGAGCTAACAGGTGGAGGCAGACGCTGAACATTACACTGCCTGGCATCGCACCGATCATTATTATTTTATTCATTCTGAAAATCGGTCATATGCTTGATGTCGGATTTGAGAAAATCATTTTGCTGTATAACCCGAATACGTATATTACCGCAGATGTAATTAACACGTTCGTGTACCGCAAAGGACTTGGCGCCACCTTCGAGTTCAGCTATGCAACGGCCGTCGGCTTGTTCCAATCGGCAATGAATTTCCTGCTGCTCATTATTGCCAACAAAATCAGCCGGAAGCTGAGTGAAAACAGTCTATGGTAAAGGGGGATTATGGATGTCCGTGAACACTATCCGCACAAGCAACGGTGAAATCGCTTTCCGATACGTCAATTGGCTGTTTATGCTGGCGATGATCATCATCACATTGTATCCGTTTGTATACGTCCTGATGTCCTCCTTAAGCGACTCGCGGCTGCTGCTGTCTCATACCGGGGCACTATTTTGGCCGCAGGGCTTTACGATGAGCGCCTACAAGCTCGTTTTTCAAAATCCGAACATTCTCCGAGGTTATGGCAATACGCTGTTTATCGTAGTGCTCGGCACCTTGCTAAATCTCATTTTCACGTGTATGGGAGCGTATGTGCTGTCCCGTAAAGGGGTACCCTGGTCCAAATATGTGATGCTGCTTATTGTGTTCACGATGTTTTTCTCGGGCGGAATGATTCCTTCTTACCTGCTCGTCAACAATTGGCTGCATCTGGGCAACAGTCTGCTGGCGATGATTATTCCCGGCATGATTTCTACCTGGAATCTGATTATATTGCGGACTTCCTTCGCCTCCATACCGGAAAGTCTGGTTGAATCGGCCAAAATAGATGGTGCTCACGATTTTACGATTTTATCCCGTGTGGTGATTCCGCTGTCACTGCCGGTTATGGCGGTTATGGTGCTGTTCTATGGTGTTAGCCATTGGAACGCCTGGTTCTCTGCCATGCTGTATTTGCGTGATCGTGACCTATATCCGCTCCAGCTTATTCTTCGGGAAATATTAATCCAGAACAGTACGGAGTACATGACGAACCAGTCGTCAGCCGGTGAAATCGAATCCGTCGGCGAAAGCATCAAATACGCGACGATTATGGTAGCTACCCTTCCGATATTATTCGTGTATCCTTTTATGCAGAAATACTTTGTTAAAGGTGTTATGATTGGGTCAATTAAAGGGTAAAGCTTTTCGTCAAAGCCATAAGTCCGTGGAGCGTGAACATCTTGAATGGCCTGAAAATGAACAGCGTGCGCGGCCGATGGCTTCGTTCCTATGCTGCAGTCCTGTTGATACCTATAGCTATGATGCTGGTTGCGTACTTTCAAACCCGCAGCGTACTTGAAGATGAAATCAATCGTGCCAACTCAGCCTTGCTGACCCAGCTTCAGCAGGATATTGACAGTCATATCGATTATGCTTACCGACTAAGCGAAATGATCGCTTTTAATTCGAAGGTACGCCAGTTCATGCGTTCAACGGGTACAATCGGGCCGGAAGAACGAATAGCAATGGTGCAAGCACTGTCCGATTTCAGACTATATACGAACACGACTCGTTATGTGGACAGGTTTTATGTGTATTTCCGCAGTGGAGACTTTGTGCTCACCGAAGGGTCTTATTATGATGCGCGTATGTATTATGATTTGCAGCAATCAGCCTCGGGTCTTACCTATGAGGAGTGGAAGCAGTTCCTCGCTCAGCCGTATCGAGGGCAGTTTTTTAGCATGCAGCCGATAGAAGGGCAGCCTCGTACAGGAATATTGTTCGCGCAATCACTACCGATAGAGGCTCGTAATACGCCTCTCGCTACACTCGTTATTGAATTGAACGAGGAGAGGCTGCTGTCGGCCATTCGGAACATCCAATCTTACAATCAAGGTAAGGTCTATATTCTTGACGGTACCAATCAACTGCTGGCCTCCTCGGAAAAACGAACGGGTGCCGCTCGCAGCTTTGAGAGTCTGAATGGTGAAACCGGTTTTGTCCATAGTCAGTGGGATGGTGAGGACGTCATGCTGTCGTATATCCAATCCAACCGGACCAACTGGAAGTACGTATATGCACTGCCTATGCGCCTGTACAGCCAAAAGGCGGAATACGTCCGTAATCTGACGATACTGACGGTACTGCTGGCGCTTGCTATAGGAATTGTACTCGCTGTATTGATGGCCCGTCGCCAATATGATCCGCTCGGAAAGCTGGTCCGCTCGGTTGCCGCGCGCTCCAAGCTGGACCCGGGTACGGTTGGGAACGAATACGATTATTTGGAGGAAGCCATCGACAGTACGCTCGATCATAACAATCAGATGAACCGGATCATCGAAAAACAAAAAAATGTGCTGCGCTCGAACCTGTTCGTCAGGCTGCTCAAAGGACGGGTGGAGAACGATTTCCCTGTTATCGAGGTTATGTCGGAATACGGAATCGTGCTCAGATCGGACTACTTTGCTGTACTGCTCATTTATTTGGAGGATTTCAGCGGCTTCTTTCGTCAGGACGAAACCGATGTCGAGAAAAAACGTGAGTTTGTGAGGCATATTATTTCCAATATCGTGGAGGAGCTTATCGGACAGCAGCATCAGGGCTGGATGACAGAAATCGACGAAATGCTGGCCTGTACGATTAATTTCACTTCAAACCTTTCCACTGAAGAAGCCAAGCAGGAGCTGCTGCAGCTTACGGAAGAAGCTCAACGTTTTATTGGCAGCCGATTTCATATATATTTCACTGCTTCGGTAAGCACGATACGCCGTTCTGTCGCTGAGCTGCCGACTGCATATCAAGAGGCGATGGAAGCCATGGAATATAAAATGCTGCTTGGCGCGCAAAAAATTATTTTTTACGATCAAATCCAAAGCTTCAATCACTCCTACAGCTATCCGTTGGAGAAGGAGCAGCAGTTGATCAACCATGTTAAGGCAGGCGATTACGAACAGGCCAAAGGTATTTTGGATGAGGTGATCAAGCATAATTTATCGGAAGAAAGCTTGCCGATGGATATGGTCCGCTGTCTGCTGTTCGACGTCATCAGCACCATGATGAAGGCTGCGATCGAGGTGAATCTGAATCAGTCGGAGCTGTATGAGGAGAACAGGACAGCGATTCAGGATCTAATGAACGGTGTCAGCGTATCGGCGATGCAGGAACGAATGACTCTTTTTCTGGGTAAGGTGTGCAGTCATGTGGACTCAAAGAAAAAAAGCCATAACTTTCGTCTCAAGGAGGACATCCTTGAGTTTATCAATGAACAATACCGCGATCATAACCTGTCAATCAACACCATATCGGCCCGCTTCGATATCCATCCCTCCTATTTGTCACGGTACTTCAAGGAGCAGGTCGGGGACACGCTGACAGATTATATAAATAAGCTTCGGGTGGATAAAGCCAAGGAGCTGCTGCGCAATGACGAAATTTTTATTAAGGATATTTGTGACCTGGTCGGATTTTACAGCATCAGCACCTTTATCCGCCTGTTCAAAAAATACGAAGGTGTGACACCAAGCTCCTACAGGACTTCCAACGATCTGAAATGAGAAAAAAAGGGAAAATCTGTTTGACCTCGAATTCTATGTACATAAGACTTGTCAATTCAAGCATACATAGAGAGAAGAGGTAGCTGCATATGCTCAGACGTATAAGCAAACACAAAATCGGTGCGCTGCTGATTGCCCTGCCCTTGGTACTTAACGGGTGTCAGGCGGTTGGAGGATTGGATGTTAACAAAGCTATTTTTGAGGCTTCGACTGCACAGTCGCTGGAAGGCAAGTCAACCATAATCTTTGATCTTGTTCCAGGTGATCAGGCACAGGCAAGGGCTTCTTCAAAAGAACAGACCGTCATGAAGCTGCTGGAGCATATTGAAATCCATCACGACGCTATCCAAATGGATAGTGCGCAGAATGTTTCTTCAACGGGCTATATCAACATCGCCAATCATAAAATTGCTTTTCAAACCTACATGACCAAAGAGCAGGTCATTATCGCTCTGGAAGGCGGCAAAAAGCCGATCGTGATCGATCTGACTTCCCCCAGCAGTGGAGCCCTCCCTCCTGTTCTGGTTAAACAACTGGAAGAGAAGCTACAGAGTGAGCCATTTATGAACAGTCTCAGCTCTTTCCTCATTAAGCAGCTCCCTAATCCAGGTAAACTGAACGTGGACAACGTGAGGGAAGTGGTCAACGGCGAGACACTTTCCCTTAACAAAATACACGGTGAGATATCAGGCAAAGAGCTGATACCGCTGGCAAAAACATTTGTAACCAATTTGATGCAGGATGACAAGGCGCTGAAGCAATTAATTGGCGAGCTGTACGACCTGCTCTACCCATTGCTCTCTCCTCAGCTGGATCAATGGATCCAGGACAACAAGGACGGTAAAGCCGTACACAATCCATTAGAGGGCTACCCGATACCTGAAACGCCGGGAAGCAAGGCTGGCGCGGAATCATTCATTGGAATGCTGGATATTTTGAAAAACCGCGATATGACAATTGAAGTCATTCATACCGAGATCAAGCAGCTGTCGGTTTTTGTTCTTCTTGGTCTCCATGCCAGAAAGGAACAGGAATTGTCAGAGATGCTGCCGTTTTTAAATGATTCAACCCGTGTGAAAGCAGATTTATACGTGGACAGCACGATGAAGCTGCGTAAATCCAATCTGGAGTTTGAAGCTGCTTCATTGAACGCGGTATCGAGGGGAAGTCTCTCCTCAGCCAAAATCTCCATAGCGGGGGAATACTGGAACCTCAACAATCCGGTCAAGCTGGTTCCATTGACTGCCGATGAGGATGCCTTGGTTCTGGAAAAGGGAATAACTGCCGTTGATGTGCTGCGCAATTTTACACCTTCCTCGGAGGTGTATCGGCTGTTCAAAGACGATTTGGGCATCTCGAAAAAATCGGTGCTGCTTCTAATGGAAGGAGATCGTTACAAAGCCAACAGCAGAAAACCGTTCCTTGAAGACGGTGTGGCAATGGTACCTACCACATTCCTCAGCGAAAAATTGGATCTGCGTGTGGATTGGAATGAAGAGGCCCAAACCGTCACCATCATCGACCCGGTAAATTTAAAGACGATTAAGCTGAAATCGGGCAGCCAAACTGCATGGGTAAATGGTGAAGAAATACAGATGGATAAGGAAATGCTCCAGCGTGAGGGCATCCATTTTGTACCCCTGACGTTTATCGTCACACAACTTGGTGGTCAAACCGAGTGGGATAATGAGGCGCGAAGCATTCAGATAACCAAATAACAACGGCTGCCGCTCAATGCTGAGCATACATGCACCAATAACCTGCCATCTACACTCTAGAAGAGACAATGGCGGGTTATTTTTCATCCGAAAATAATCCAATTATCATAGTCTGTTTTAGAGTGTGAACGCATTTTTTATGAAATGTCAACTTTTAGTGAGATTATTTCCGCAAATTGTGTTAAAATAATAAGGTTATGACTAAGTAATTTTATTATGAGAAAAGGTTGTGAAGTGATGACTTCGTTTGAAGATTGGAACCAGAAGGTTAAGAAGACGTTCAATGCTACCAGTAATGAAGAAGTTCTGACCATTACTGAAGCTGGAGCCCTGCTGGGATTGTCCAAGGATGCAATGAAAACATATGTTGATAAACATAACCTCACGAAAATTAAAATTATGAGAAGCACACATAGATATCTTTTGCTGAAAAGTGAAATGGATAGTTTACTCAAGCCTTAAAATGAAGATTTTACTTGATTCCCCCATTTGACTTGCATCACAGGTTGAATTTGCATATAATACTGCTAGTAGTTGCATATCATGAAATGCGTTGACGGAGACAAGTAAGCAGTGCCTCTTTACAGGGAGGAGCCGCCGGAGATTGAGAGCGGTTCTACAGAAATAGGCTGCCGAATTTCACTCCTGAGCAGTCCTTTGAAACCACGGTCTCTGATCGCTGGCAAGTAGAGGGAACCGGCTATGAACGTTCGCGTTCTAGATCCGTTAATGTCAATCAAGCGGAAAGCTTTGCTTGTTGCTGGGAATTCGATCATGAGGATCGTTGCCCGGAATGGAAGCTTTTCGAAACAAGGGTGGTACCACGACGTTTTCGTCCCTTTCCGGGATGAGGGAACGTCTTTTTTGCGTTGAGATGCGTGATACAAGTGCGGTGAATCAGAGGCGCTGCGCGACCAAAGTATTTTCCGATTGCTGTTGTTACCGTATTTTCTGATTATCTAAATGATTTAGTTGTGAAAATACGGTAACAAAGGCACCGCTTCGCTATCTCCAAATTACTTTGGTCGCTTCGCTCATGATTCACCGCACTTGTATAGTGGGATTAGGTTAGAGAAATGGGCAAAGGCAAATGAATAGGATTTTTAGACAAGGGAGGATTAGCAAATGAAAGAACGATTAGAGGCATTAAAGGTAGAGGCTTTGCTAGAGCTTGAGCAAGTCACGAATCAACAGCAGTTAAACGATATGAGAATCAAATATTTGGGCAAAAAAGGTCCGTTAACCGAGGTTCTGCGTGGCATGGGAGCGTTAAGTGCAGAGGAACGTCCCGCAATAGGTCAGGTGGCCAACGATGTACGCGGCGCTATCGAGGCGGTTATCGAGAGCAAGCAGGCTGAATATCTGCAAGCCGAAACGGAGCTCAGACTTCGCGCTGAAACCATAGATGTAACACTTCCGGGCAAGCCGGGCGGAGTGGGTGCTGCTCATCCCCTGAGCAAGGTGATTCAGCAGATCGAGGATATTTTTATCGGTATGGGCTATACCGTTGCAGAAGGTCCGGAGGTTGAACAGGATTACTACAACTTTGAAGCGTTGAACCTGCCCAAGAACCATCCGGCACGCGATATGCAGGATTCCTTTTATGTGACTGAGGATATTTTGATGCGCACCCATACTTCACCTGTGCAGGTACGTACGATGGAGAAAATGAAGGGCGAGGTTCCGGTACGAATCATCTGTCCGGGACGTGTGTATCGCCGCGATGACGATGATGCGACACACAGCCATATGTTTACACAAATTGAGGGACTTGTGATCGATCGCAACATCCGCATGAGTGATTTGAAAGGAACGCTGCTGCAATTTGTTCAGGAATTATTTGGCAAGCAAACGCAGATTCGGATGAGACCGAGCTTTTTCCCATTCACAGAGCCAAGCGCAGAGGTTGACGTTACGTGCTCCATGTGCGGCGGAACCGGTTGTCGCGTATGTAAACAGAGTGGTTGGCTGGAAATTCTCGGTTCAGGAATGGTACATCCAAAAGTGCTGGAGATGGCAGGCTATGATCCGGAGGAATACAGCGGATTTGCCTTTGGCTTGGGTGTGGAGCGTGTGGCTATGCTTAAATACGACATTGAAGATATACGACATTTCTATACGAACGACCTTCGATTCCTGAAGCAGTTCGTACATGTATAAAAAGAGAGGAGCGTGAGCGAAGATGAAGGTTTCATATCAATGGTTGTCTCAATATGTCGATGTGAGCGGATTTACGGCTGCTGAGCTGGCGGAGAAGCTTACACGCAGTGGTGTTGAAATTGATAGTGTAGAGGATCGCAATAAAGGCGTGGAGGGTGTGTACGTCGGATACGTCAAGTCGCGTGAGAAACATCCAGATGCCGATAAACTGAGTGTTTGCAAAGTGGATGTAGGTCAGGGAGAGGATTTGCAAATCGTCTGCGGAGCCAAAAATGTCGATGCCGGGCAAAAGGTCCCTGTCGCCATAGTTGGAGCCAAGCTGCCGGACGGTTTGAACATTAAACGCGCCAAGCTGCGCGGTGTGGAATCACAGGGAATGATCTGCTCGGCCAAGGAGCTGGGACTGAACGACAAGCTGCTGCCTAAGGAAATCCAGGAAGGTATTCTTGTGCTTCCCGAGGATACGGAGATTGGTGCAAGTATTTTGGATGTGCTGGGGATCAGTGACGAGGTGCTGGATTTTGATTTGACTCCTAACCGTTCTGACTGTCTCAGCATGCTGGGCGCGGCTTACGAGATCGCTGCGATATTGAGTCGTCCTGTACGGCTGCCGGATTCAGAGCAAGGGGCTGCGGATAATGTTGGCGCTGGTAAGGCTGCCCGTCAAGCTTCTGAGCAGATTTCTGTTGAAATCACGGCGAAGGAGCAGTGCTCTCACTATGCCGCTAAGCTGATTGAAGGGGTACGTGTAGGTACTTCTCCATTGTGGATTCAAAATCGCTTGATGGCAGCAGGCATTCGACCCATCAATAATATAGTAGATATTACGAACTATGTAATGCTGGAGTACGGACAGCCGCTGCATGCGTTTGACGCAGATAAGCTGGACAATGGCCATATTGATGTTCGGCTGGCACAGTCCGGAGAAAAGCTGGTTACTCTAGACGGTGTGGAGCGCAGCCTGGAGCCGCATATGCTGCTTATTACGGACGGTAAGAAGCCTGTAGCCATTGCTGGTGTTATGGGTGGCGAAAACTCCGAAGTCACATCAGGCACAACAAGGATTTTGCTGGAATCGGCCAAGTTTGATGGAGGTACAGTTCGTAAAACCTCACGTCAGCTTGGACTGCGTTCAGAAGCATCCCTGCGTTTTGAAAAGGAAGTTAATCCCGAGGCTGTACTGCCTGCGCTCAATCGTGCAGCAGCTTTGATGAGTCAATATACAGATGGACAAGTAGCTACGGGAACAGTGGAAGCTGTGTCCAAGCAGCACAACCCGGTTCGTATAGAGCTGAGCGTTAGTCGGATTAATGCTTACCTGGGTACTACTTTGTCTGTAGAAGAGGTTAGCGAGATTTTCAAACGTCTGCATTTTGATGCGGAAGTGAGTGCGGAGACGTTCCATGTACATGTACCAAGTCGTCGTGGTGATATTACCCGTGGTGTTGATTTGATCGAAGAAGTTGCTCGTCTATATGGCTACGACAATATTCCGACAACATTAATGACGGGTGTAACGACTCCAGGTGCATTGAATAAGGAGCAGGCTATTCGCCGTTTGGCACGCACGTTGCTCACTGGAAGCGGCCTGTATGAAGCCGTGACCTATTCCTTTACACATCCACAGCAAATCAACGATTTTCCAGGAGCCTTTAAAGAATCGAAGCCTGTTACTTTGTCCATGCCAATGAGTGAGGATCGGAGTACACTTCGTACCAGCCTGATTCCGCATTTGATGGAGGCAGCTACTTATAACCGGAATCGCAATACGGATGATGTGGCGCTTTTTGAAATCGGCAAAGTATTCGTGACTAATGAGGTTTCATTAACCAAGCTTCCTGAGGAACGGCTGATGCTTGCGATTTTGTTAACAGGAAAACGTCAGGCAACACATTGGAGCGGGAAGTCGGTAGAGGTTGATTTTTATGATTTGAAGGGTGTATTTGAAAATCTTGTCGGTTACCTCGGTCTTACCGGGAAGATTGGCTATACAGCGGCGCAGCCGGATGGTTTCCATCCTGGAAGAACAGCCAATATTACATTGCAATTGCCCGAAGGAGACCAAGCTCAAGTCATCGGAACACTGGGTCAGCTTCATCCAACGCTTCAGCAGCAGCGGGATTTGGCTGATACTTATGTGCTTGAGGTCGATTTCCAGGCTTTGGCCGCTTATGCGGATGAGCAAATTACGTATAGTCCGCTGCCACGTTTCCCAGCAATTGGTCGGGATCTAGCTGTTGTCGTTAACCGTGATGTACAGGTGGGCGAGCTGACGGCCAAGGTTAAAGCAGTTGCTGGCGCGTTATTGGAGTCGATCCAGGTGTTCGATATTTATACAGGCGACCGTCTTGGAGCGGATAAGAAAAGTGTGGCTCTGGCACTGGTATACCGGACTTTGGAGCGTACTTTAACCGACGAAGAAGTTAGTGAATTGCATGCACAGGTGTTAGCGGCACTGGAGCAATCTTATGGCGCCGAGCTTAGAAAATAGTAAGAAAATAGAATAGTAGCCGCATTTGATTTTTATTTGAGTCCATTTTATGGAAATTGATGAAAATCCCTTGCTGTAGCAGGAAAAAAGCTTCCTCGTATCGAAATTAATGAGATACGAGGAATTTGTTTATAATATCGGAATTTATAAGTTTTCAGCAGAGCTGAATACTCCGATATTGCAAGAAAAGCAACCTATTGGACACGAAGGTATGCTTGTCGAATAGGCTTCGATTTTCTTATGTGGGATTCCGAAAGGAGAGCTTGTTGTGAGTAATGAAGGCAAAATTCGGATGACGGTAGATATTTTTGGCAGTCAATACAAATTGGTTTCAGAAGCAAGTGTTCCCCATATGAAACGTGTGGTGGCGCATGTTAATGAACAAATGCAGAAAATTTCCGCGGGTTCCCCGCGTTTGGATACACCTAAAATCGCCGTTTTGGCGGCTGTTCACATGTCAGACGATTACTGCAAAATCAGAGATGATTTGGAACAAATACAGATTCGACAACAACAAATGGAAAAATCGCTTCAAGAGCTTGCTGTACTACAGGAGCAGCATGTCCAGCTTTTGCAGGATTTGGAGAAGGAACGCGATCACGCGCAGCAGCTGGAAGCAGGAGGTCTTCAGCTGGAGGCAGAACGAGCAAAAGCTTTGGCTGAGATTGAGCGCTTGAAAGCGTCCGCACTGGAGTTTGAGCAGCGGCGCAGGCAGCTTGAGGTCGAGCAGCAAGAAGAACGCGAGGCTCGCGGCAGACTGGAAAAGCAGCTCGGTGCTCTCAGGCAAGCATCGAAGGAGCAACTGGAGGCTCAGCAGCGGTCCAATCAGGAGCAGCTGGAAGCTGAGCGTGAAGCTTCAAGGGTAGAGCTGGAATTGCAATTGCAAATGCAGCAGGAAGCCTCTGATCAGTTGTTGGAGGCTGAGCGCGAAGCTGCCAAGGTGCAGTTGGAAGCCGAGCAGGAGTCAGCAAGGCAACAGCTGGAAGCACAGCAAGCGACCTCGAAGCAGCGGCTTGAGGAACAGCGTATTGCTGCTGAGGAGCAGCTTAAGCAGCTGCAGCAGGTGAGAGATGAACTGCTGGAACGCAGCTTATTGCAGGAAGCTGAGCTTTCTGAACTTACAGAAAAAGCTGATGCAGCTGCTGGGCAGCTGGCAAGCCGTCTGGAGGAAAAAGAGCTTCTGGAGCAATTGCTGGAACAGCAAACACTTGAACAAGCGAGTCTGAATGTGCAGCTTGAGAAGCAGACTACCGAAGCTAATGAATTTAAGCAGCTGAGTGAAAACAGGCAGCAGCTCATAGAAGAATTAAGTCTGCAAAATGATCAGCTTCAAGAACAAATTCGTTTCCGTCAGGAAGAATATGATCTTCAGCTGGAGCTGCATCAGGAATTGGAAGAGCAGCATCAATTAGAGCAGGCACGGAGTTCATCCATTCAAGCTGAATTGAAGGAGCTGCAAGCCAAACAAATTCAACAGCAGCTTGAGTTCGACGAGCAATTAGACAAAGAACGTCAGCTTCAGCAGCAATTAGCAGAACAGATCGAGCAAGGAAAAGGCGAGCTTAGTGAACTGAATGAGCGCTTGGAGCAGCATCAGCGTGAGAAGGAAGCGGCAGCAACACAGCTTCGCGAGCAAAGCGAGCAGTTGGCTGAACTACAGCTCCAATTAAACAATGGACTTGAAGAGGTCCAACTGCAGCAAGAGCTCTATGCTGAGCTGCAAGCACGGACTGATGAGCTGAATGAAAAGCTGCTGGAAAGTGCTGAAGCGCTCAAAGAGCGGGAGAATCAGCTGCATGAGCAGCAGGAGCATCACGAAGCGGAACGGCTTGAGCTGCAAAAGCGTTACGAAGAAGAGCGGCTTGAGCGTGAGGTGGAGCTGGAGGCTCAGAAAGAACAAGCGCTAAGAGAGCGCGAGGCTGAGCTGGAAGCGCAGAATGCGCAGGCGCTGAAAGAGCGAGAAACGGAGTTGGAGGCACGGAAAGCGCAAGAGCTGAGAGAGCAGCAGGAGTGGCACGAAGCCGTGCTGCAAGAGCGAGAAGAACAAAGCGCTGTAACGCTGAGAGAGCGTGAGGCGGAGTTGGAAGAGCAGAACGCGCAAACGATGAGAGAGCAGCAGGAGCGGCACGAAGCGGTGCTGCTAGAGCGTGAAGCGCAAAGTAATGTAGCGATTCGTGAGCGAGAGGCGGAGCTGGAAGCGCAGAAAGAGCAGGCACTGAGAGAGCGTGAAGCAGAGCTGGAAGCACAGAAAGCGCAAGGGTTGCGAGAGCAACAGGAATGGCATGAAGCGGTGCTGCAAGAGCGAGAGGAGCAAAGCGCTGTAACGCTAAGAGAGCGTGTGGCGGAGCTGAACGCGCAGAACTCGCAGGCGCTTCAAGAGCGAGAAGCGGAGCTGGAGGCGCAGAAAGCACAAGCACTGCGAGAGCAGCAGGAGTGGTACGAAGCAGTGCTGCAAGAGCGAGAAGAGCAAAGCGCTGTAGCGATTCGAGAGCGAGAAGCAGAACTGGAAGCGCAGAACGCGCAGGCACTGAGAGATCGAGAAGCGGAGCTGGAAGCACAGAAAGCGCAGGCACTGAGAGATCGAGAAACAGAGCTGGAAGCACAGAAAGCGCAAGCGCTACGAGAGCAGCAGGAGTGGCACGAAGCGGTGCTGCAAGAGCGAGAAGAGCAAAGCGCTGCAAGGATTCGTGAGCGAGAGGCGGAGCTGGAAGCGCAGAAAGCGCAGGAGCTGAGAGATCGAGAAGCGGAGCTAGAGGCGCAGAAAGCGCAGGCACTGCGAGATCGTGAAGCAGAGCTGGAAGCACAGAAAGCGCAAGTGTTGCGAGAGCAGCAGGAGTGGCACGAAGCGGTGCTGCAAGAGCGAGAAGAGCAAAGCGCTGCAAGGATTCGTGAGCGAGAGGCGGAGATGGAAGCGCAGAAAGCGCAGGAGCTGAGAGATCGAGAAGCGGAGCTGGAGGCGCAGAAAGCGCAAGCGTTGCGAGAGCAGCAGGAGTGGCACGAAGCGGTGCTGCAAGAGCGAGAAGAGCAAAGTAATGTAGCGATTCGAGAGCGAGAAGCGGAGCTGGAAGCGCAGAAAGCGCAGGAGCTGAGAGATCGAGAAGCGGAGCTGGAGGCGCAGAAAGCGCAAGCGCTACGAGAGCAGCAGGAGCGGCACGAAGCGGTGCTGCAAGAGCGAGAAGAGCAAAGTAATGTAGCGATTCGAGAGCGAGAAGCGGAGCTGGAAGCGCAGAAAGAGCAGGCACTGAGAGATCGTGAAGCAGAGCTGGAAGCACAGAAAGCGCAAGGGTTGCGAGAGCAGCAGGAGTGGCACGAAGCGGTGCTGCAAGAGCGAGAAGAGCAAAGTAATGTAGCGATTCGAGAGCGAGAAGCGGAGCTGGAAGCGCAGAAAGCACAGGCACTGAGAGATCGAGAAGCGGAGCTGGAGGCGCAGAAAGCGCAAGCGCTACGAGAGCAGCAGGAGCGGCACGAAGTGGTGCTGCTAGAGCGAGAAGAGCAAAGTAATGCAGCGATTCGAGAGCGAGAAGCGGAGCTAGAGGCGCAGAAAGCACAGGCGCTGCAAGAGCGAGAAGAGCAAAGCGCTGTAGCTATTCGAGAGCGTGAGGCGGAGCTGGAAGCGCAGAAAGCACAGGCGCTGAGAGATCGAGAAGCCGAATTGGAGGCCCAGAAAGCGCAAGCGCTGCGAGAGCAACAAGAGTGGCACGAAGCGGTGCTGCAAGAGCGAGAGGCGGAGCTGGAAGTGCAGAACGCGCAGGCACTGAGAGATCGAGAAGCGGAGCTGGAAGCCCAGAAAGCGCAAGCGTTACGAGAGCAGCAGGAGTGGCACGAAGCTGTGCTGCAAGAGCGGGAAGAGCAAAGCACTGTAGCGATTCGTGAACGTGAGACAGAGCTAGAAGCACAGAAAGCGGAAGCACTTAGAGAACGTGAAGTAGAGTTGGAAGTGCAGAAACTACGGGCGCTGAGAGAGCTGGAGTCACAGAAAGCGCAAGCGCTGCGTGAACAGCAGGGATGGCATGAGACATTGCTGCAAGAACGCGAAGCAGAACTGGAAGCCCAGAAAGCCCAAGCACTCAGAAATCGTGAAGCAGAGCTAGAGGCCCAGAAAACACAAGCACTGAGTGAACAGCAGGAGTGGCACGAAGTAGTACTTCAGGAACGTGAAGCAGAGCTGGAAACTCAGAAAGTACAAGCACTTAAAGATCGAGAAGCGGAACTTGAGGCAAGCAAAGCGCAAGAGCTGATCGAGCAACAGAAGCACTACATACAAGCGCAGCGTGAGCTGCAAGCCAAGTTTGAAGCGGAACAAAGCCAACTTGAACAGCAACGGTCTCAGCAAATTGCGGAGTATCAGCAGCGAATGGAGCAGCTTCAACTTGAACAGCACAGCTTGAAGACGCAATTCAACGAGCAGCAAGCTAATCAGCAGCAGCTCGAAGAGCGTGCAGGCCAATGGGAGCAGCGCTGTGAAGAATTAACTGAGCAGTTGAAGGAACAGCGTAAGGTAGCTGCTGAACAGAAAGAAGAACTGGAGCTGCATGAAGAGCTTTATGCTGAGCTTGAAGAACAGGTCGCAGCTCTGAAAGAGCGGCTCAAGGATGAAAATGTTAGCAGTCGTGAAGCTATGGTGCAATTGGAGGAACGCGGAATTGCTCTTCAAGAACAGCTTCGCGGTAGAGCTGAGGCTGCAGCAGCGCTAGAAGCAGATCTCCAAAAAGGCAGGCAGCAGATGATTGAGCTTGAAAAACATTATCAACAGCAGCTCGAACAGCAGCAGAAGCTTGAAGAATCGGTTCTGGAGCAGCAATCCCGTATTGCCGAATTGGAGCAGCAAAGCCAGCATTGGCAGCACCTTTCAGAGGAATTTTCGGCTCAGACTGAGCAGACTAATCGCCATTTTGCTAGCCAGCAGGAAGAACTCCGGCTGCAAGTCGAGTTATATAATGAGCTTCAGGATCAATACGACGAGCAGTCCAGGGAACAGCTAGCCCTGCAAAATCAATATGACGAGCATAGAGAACGTGCAGAGCTTGTGTTCAGAGAGTTGGAGGAACTGAAGTCTGAATATGAAAAACTGCAGGTCGAATATAATGAATGGATTGAGCTGGTAGAGAAAGAATAAGCGGGGATTAGCTATGAACGGATTGGATTGGGCAGCCGTTGTGCTGATTCTGTCAGGGTTGATATTAGGTTATTATCGAGGTTTTGTTAGCCAATTGGTGTCTATCGTAGGACTTTTTATTGCTTATATGGTTGCATTTACATTTTATAAGGATGTAGCTTTATGGCTTGTAGGATGGTTTGCTTCACTGAATACCGAGGCCACCACCAAATATGATTTTTTCATAAAAGGACTGCATCTGGATACGTACGTGTCCAATGCAATTGCTTTTGGATTGCTGCTATTTGGCGTAAAAATTGTTTTGAGCATTGCAGGCAAAATTTTGCATTGGATTACATTGACACCAGGGATCAAAACCATCAATCAATTAGCAGGGGCAATACTCGGGCTGGCTGAGGCTGGAATCATTGTAGTGGTTGCCATTCAGGTGATGATGGTGATACCGAATGATACAACACAGCGTCTGCTCAAAGGTTCAACGACTGCCCCTTATTTCTTAAGTGCACTGCCATCCGTCAGTGATAAGCTTCAGGAGTTGTGGAACAGTAAACCCAAATCAACATAGTCACATATAAAGGCCAGCCCGTAATCTTTGGTTGACCTTATAAAATAATGAGTCTGTCCCAAGGTAGCATGTGCTACTAATGAGACAGACTCTTTATTATTGCAAGGTATTATTCTACAATCAACTTGGATTTCATTGTCATATGACCGGAACCGCAAGGAATGCTGCATACGATGTCATAAGTACCAGCTTTGTCTGGTTTGAAAGTTGCTGTTTTTGTAGTTCCATCCAGCTTCACTTTAAAAGCGTCAATAGATACGCCGTGCATGCCTTCTTTGTTTTCCAAAGTGACAGCAACGTCTTGTCCAGCTTTTACTTTGTATTCAGCTTGATCGAATTTAAAATTGCTCGCTGTTAATTTGACTTGCTGTGCGCCTGAAGCAGCGGGAGCCGAAGCGCTTGGTGTAGAGCCTGTTGTAGCATCCGGGGCTTTAGCAGCTTCTTTTTGACCGCATGCAGCCAGAGCAAAAATTAAACAAATGGACAATGCCAGTACAGTAATCTTTTTCATAAGAATCCCTCCAAAAATAGTATAATGTTGTCTTCTGAGCTATCATACCTCATATAGAAAATTATTGCAGTGACGAAACCTTGACAAAGCCTTGTCAGAATCGTGATGATTTTGTATGTATGTTTCAAAATGTGATTCAAATCATAGAAAAGATCAGTCAGGGGCTCTCGCCTTCAAGACTGACCTTTCTATGTGGCCGGTTTTTAGGTATTATCTACCTTTTTCACGTCCACTGAGACCTTGCTCAAATGGAGTTTTAACAGGAATAAACAAGTCGATAATACCGATAACCAAGGCTGCCAAGATGGCACCGATGATACTTGTTGTAACACCGCTGACGACGAATTGTGCTACCCAGATAATCAATGCGCTTGTGATAAAACCTACGATCCCGCGGCCAAAGGGAGTGATGGTTTTACCAAATGCACCTTCAATCACCCAAGCAGCAACTGCGATAACCAGTGCTAAGAAAAATGCACTCCAGAAGCCGCCCACTTCAAAAGCCGGAACGATAAAGCTTACCACCATCAGCACCAAAGCAGAAACAACGAATCTGACTAAATGTCCAAGCAAATGCATCGATCGTCACCTCCTAAGAGTTTTCGCAGAAAACTGACTACGTAAGCCATACTGAGTTTTCGCAGAAAACTGACTACGTATCACAAGCCATACTGATTTTCAGTGCAAACTTGATGCTGCATCCTGCTTAAGCTTCTTCGGTGCAAAACTTATTATTTTCTTTACAGACTCTGTTTATGAGCGGCATTATATGGGCAGCCGAAGGGGGAAAACAGGCAAGATTGGATATAGCTAAAAATTCGCTAATCATCATGGTTTTGGATATACTATAATTAGGAAGTGTATGTAAGGGGAAGGAAAGGCAGGAACACAGATTGAATACCAAAATTTTAAAAACATTGGATTTTTCAGCCATTATACATAAGTGTGCTAACCATGCAGCGACAAGTCTGGGCAAGGCGCGATTGGAGGAACTGCTGCCAAGCGGTGATTTCGAAGTGGTCAAGCAGCGTTTGAAGGCAACGGACGAAGCCGTCAATGTGAATCGGCTCAAGGGCAGCGCGCCATTTGGAGGTATTCGCGACATTCATCAATCCGTGCATCGGGCGAGAATTGGAGGTACGCTGAACCCGGCAGAGCTGTTCGACATAGCCAATACCATTTTTGGAGGGCGGCGTCTGAAGCGCTTTTTGGAGCAGGTGCAGGAGGAATATTTGACTCCACTGCTGGTTGCATTAGCTGAAGGAATTGGCGAACTCAAATCAATAGAGGACCGGATCAAGCTCTGTATTGATGATAATGCCCAAGTGATGGATTCAGCGAGTCCAGAGCTTGCTCGCATCCGTCAGGAACTGAGAAGCAGCGAAACCCGTGCCCGTGATCGACTGGAGCAAATGGTTCGTACACCGTCCATCCAAAAAATGCTGCAGGAAAATTTGGTCACGATCCGTAATGATCGTTATGTCATCCCTGTCAAGCAGGAGTATAGAAGTCATTTTGGCGGTATGATTCACGATCAATCGGCTTCTGGAGCCACTTTGTTTATGGAGCCGGAGGCTGTGGTGCAGCTGAATAATCGCGTGCGTGAGCTTAAGCTGAAGGAAACGGCTGAAATTGAAAAGATTTTGCAAATATTGACGGCTCTAGTTGCGGAGGTAGCGGACGAATTGCTGGGCAGTCTGGATGTGCTTGCAGAGCTTGATTTTATTTTTGCCAAAGCAGGTGTGGCCCATGAGATGAAAGCGACACTGCCGATTCTTAATGATCGCGGCTTTATCAAGATCAAGCGTGGGCGTCATCCACTGATTACGGCGGATAAAGTAGTACCTTTGGATATCGAGCTGGGTAACCGATATACGACAATCATCGTTACAGGACCAAACACAGGGGGGAAGACCGTATCCCTCAAAACAATCGGACTGCTCTCATTAATGGCCATGTCGGGTCTATTCGTACCTGCGGAGGAAGGCAGCCAGCTATGTGTGTTTGATGCGATTTATGCAGATATCGGTGATGAGCAAAGCATTGAACAGAACCTGAGTACATTCTCCAGTCATATGACCAATATCATCCGTATTTTACGCGACATGACTCCGAAAAGTCTGGTGCTGCTCGATGAGCTGGGAGCTGGGACAGATCCTGCGGAAGGGTCCGCGCTTGCGATTTCACTGCTGGAATATATACATCGGATGGGCTGTCGTATCGTAGCCACAACGCATTATAGTGAATTGAAAGCTTATGCCTTTGATCGTCAGGGCATTATTAACGCGAGTATGGAGTTCGACATTCAGACGCTTAGTCCTACCTATCGACTATTGGTCGGTGTGCCGGGTCGTAGTAATGCATTTGCTATCGCTGAGCGATTGGGATTAGCCAAATCCATTATCGATCATGCCCGTGGGCAGGTGGGTGAAGAAGATCAGCGTGTCGAATCGATGATAGCCACGCTAGAGGAAAATCGGCTGATCACTGAGGCTGAAAAGCAAACCGCCGAGCAGCAGCGCCGCGAGGTTGCCGAGATTCGCGACAAGCTGGCGGCCCAGCAGCAGCGATTCGAAGAGCAGCGTGATAAAATGTTTGAGAAGGCTGAGCGTGAAGCGCAGGATGCAGTAGCCAAGGCCAGACGCGAAGCGGATGAAATCATTACCGAGCTTAGGCGCATGCAGCGTGAAGCGGCGTCTGGAGTTAAGGATCATCATCTAAGCGACGCCAAGCGCAAGCTTGATCAAGCCGTTCCCGAGCTCAGGTCCAAGAAAGCGGCAGCACGAAGCGCTGCGAAGAAACCGGATAAGCTGGGAGCTGGCGATGAGGTTATGGTCGTTCATTTGCGTCAGAAGGGTCAAATCGTCGAAGTCGTTAATGATCAGGAAGCGACGGTTCAACTGGGCATTATGAAGATGAAGGTGCAGCTTGCTGATCTGGAGCTGGTGAAGTCCGCCTCGAGCGGAGGTTCCGGTTCGCCCAAGCAGCATCAGTTAGCAGCCAGTCTGAAGCGCACGCGCGACGAAAATGTACGGATGGAGCTTGATCTGCGCGGCTCCAATCTGGAGGATGCCATTATTGAGGTCGATCGTTTTCTGGATGAATCGTATTTGGCGAATTTCGGTAATGTCTATATCATTCACGGCAAAGGCACCGGTGTTTTAAGAACCGGGATTTCTGAATTTTTGCGTAAGCATAAGCATGTCAAAAGCTACCGGATCGGAAATTACAACGAGGGCGGTACAGGAGTGACGGTAGCTGAGTTAAAGTAGTATAATATTATTGATAGCAAATGAAACGACTTTCCATTTAATCCGTATGTATAAGAGTGAGCAACGATGAATCTGAGTAACAATTATACAATGATAAAGAATTGAAACTATGGGAGGAATTTACTAATGGGGATTTTTAAAAGATTTCGTGACATGACAATGGCTTCAATCAATGATTTGTTGGACAAAGCGGAAGACCCGGTTAAAATGCTTACCCAATTTTTGCGCGATATGGAACAGGATATTAATGAAGCTGAGGTTGCTGTAGCCAAGCAGATCGCGGTAGAAAAGAAATTCAAGCAGCAGGTTGAGGAAGCCGAAGAAATGGTAGCCAAACGTGATGCACAGGCGATGAGAGCTCTGGAGCAGGACAATGAGGATTTAGCCCGCCGTGCGCTGCAGGACAAGAAAGAACAGCAAATTCGTTATGACGAAATGAAAAAACAGTTTGACGTTTCCAAAGCAAATGCAGATCGTCTGCGCAGTCAGCTGAGTGAAATGAAAGATGAATTTAACAAAATGAAAAATAAGAAAGACCTGCTCATTGCTCGTGCAGAAGCAGCCAAAGCACAAAAACAAATCAATCAGGCGATGTCAGGTTTTGGTACCGACAATGCTTCCAGAGGCTTTGACCGGATGTCTGAGAAAGTATTGCAGATGGAGGCTGAAGCAGAGGCCAGCAATGAGCTTCGCTCCGGCAATCGCAGCCTGGATGATGAACTGAACAAATTGGAAAAAAGCAGCGGTGTAGATGACGATCTTGCAGAATTAAGAGCGAGAATGCAGGCTAAGAAGCAATCCTGATCATAGAAACTAAAAAGGAGACTGGGGCGTGTGGCCCCAGTCTCTTCAATGATGGTTAGATACGAAACTCCCTACCTTGCTTAATCCAAAAAGCTGTTCAAGAGGGTGAGGTATTATGTTATGATGAATGAAGAGGTGGATGTTATGTTATCGAATCCGTATATTGAAACGTTGGCTTTTTTTTCTGTGGCGGTTGTTGCCTTAATCGTATTTGTCGCTATATTTGAATTAGTTACCAGATACAACGATTGGGAAGAAATCAAAAAAGGCAATGTCTCTGTGGCGATGGCAACAGGGGGCAAAATATTCGGGATTTGCAATTTATTTCGATTTTCCATTCTCAATAATGACTCTGTGCTTCAATCATTGATTTGGGCGGGATACGGCTTTGTTCTGTTGATGGCTGCTTACTTCATTTTTCAATTTTTAACGCCTTATTTTAAGATTGATGAAGAAATCAAGAAGGACAACAAGGCGGTCGGTCTGCTGTCTATGATCATTTCGATTGGAATTTCATATGTGATCGGTGCAAGTGTTTCTTAAGGGTAGGGTAAGGATTCAGGAGGCTTGACATGAAATATTTATGGGGTACATTGCTTATATTGGCGCTTGTTTTCGTAGGAGCAGGCGTCTATTATTTTATTAATTTTGCCTAATAGCGCTAAGGAAATTGGAGGAATACACGTTGCAAACGCATGATCATATATGTCCGTGGTGTCAAACGGAGATCGTATGGGACCCTGAGATTGGTCCGGAGGAAGCTTGTCCGCACTGCTACAACGATTTGGGCGATTACCGGAGCCTGAAGTTGTCTGCCAGTCAGCCTGGACAAGAATCAGACCTCGAAGAAGACGATGAAGAAGATCACGATGAAGAGCATGATGTTGAAGATGAGGATACGGTAGAGGACACCGATCTGTTGGATGATTACGATGACGAAGAGCCTGAGGGTCCGGACGAATACGAGGAAGGCGTGCAGCGAGTGCTGGATACGCAAATCGAAGTACCTGAATGCTCAAACTGCCATAGCTTTATGTTATTTGCAGGAACTCGTACATTGGAATCGGGTTTTATCCCGGCAGTACCTGTGGGTCTCAATCAGCCTTTGTTAAAGGCGGTGCACACATCCAAAATGTACGTATGTCCGTCATGCTTTAAAATCGAACATGTGCTGGATGATGAAGACCGTTTAGCGATGATTGAGCTACTCAAGAACACAAATAAATAAATCGTTTAGCACAAGAGAGACGTCCTGCGCATGGGCTTGCCGCGTAGGAGGTCTTTTTTTTGAGTAAAGACGGCAGGATAGGGAAGAGTAGAAAGGACTTTCTATTCTTATCTTGCAGGTGATGAAACATGCGATCCGGTATTAAACCTTCTTGGGGCTTTACACCGAATGAATCAACCAACCAATTGGCGCCAACTGATAAACAATCAGGAAAATTAGGCAAACAAGTTCGATTGCTGCTTGCTGTTCATGGCTTATTTGCAGCGGGGACTGCGCTGTCGGGAACGTTCGTTAACGTTTTTTTATGGAAAGCCAGTCATGATTATACGATAATTGGATGGTATGCGCTGATAAACTACATGGCCATGGCGATCGTATTTTGGGCTGCCGGTATTTGGGTAAAGGAACATAATAAAATGAACTGCCTTCGGCTGGGCGTGGCTGTTTCGGCAAGCTTTTATATGCTCGTGCTCTGGCTGGGGGATAGGGCAGTTGATTATTATTGGGTGCTGGGTATTATTTTGGGAACCGCCTCAGGCTTATTCTGGCTGGCCTTCAATATCGTCTATTTTGAAGTAACGGATCCTTATAACCGTGACCGTTTTAATGGCTGGACAGGATTACTTGGTTCAGTAGCTGGGATGATCGCTCCGTGGATTGCCGGGTATTTAATCGTACATATGAACCCAAGCAGCGGCTATCGGTTGATTTTTACCATTTCACTCGTTATTTTTTTGATGGGTGTTGTGGTCAGTTTTTTCTTGACTAAAAGAAAAGCGGAGGGACATTACGAGTGGCTGCTGCCAGCCCGCTGTCTGTTTAAAAAAGGAACGGTTTGGCGCACGGTCACACTTGCTTTGATTGCCCAAGGCATACGTGAAGGTGTATTCGGTTTTTTGATTGCATTGCTGGTTTACTCGAGTACAGGCAGCGAAATGATGCTCGGCAACTTTTCATTGATTACTTCGGGAATTTCCCTGATCAGCTTTATGGTGGCAGGAAGGCTGCTTAAGCATAAACATCGGTCTGCTGCTATGGGATGGGGGGCTCTGATGATGGCCTTGGTCATTATTCCTATGTTCTGGGGTGTCAACTATACGACACTGCTCATATTTGGCGTAGGCGTTGGCTTGTTTTTTCCATTGTATTCGATCCCTATGACCTCATCGGTGTTTGATCTGATCGGTGTAGATCCGGATTGTGTCAAAAAACGGGAAGAATATATCATTTTTCGTGAGCTGTCATTGAATGTGGGTCGGATCGGTGGATTGGCTGTTTTTATTGGTGTCGTCAGTGTGACGGTCTCTCCGCTCGCGATGAATATTTTGCTGCTCACTATCGGCAGTTCCCCAGTAGTTGCCTGGTTTTGGATGAGACGGTTCTACAAACATCAAGGCGAGCGTCTAGCCCCTAAATAACGTCATTGTCAAACATAGCATAGGATCGTTAAGGCACTTTCTTGATTTGCATCTTGACAAAATAATTGTCAGCTATAAAATAAGGTCGGTGGAGTTACATAGCTATGGGGAGCAGGGAGCGTAAGCTATCTTGCAGGAAGGGGTACTACAATGACATCAAGCCGAATGGTAAATAACGTTACAGAGCTTATTGGGGATACGCCGGCTGTACGAATTCGCAGACTCGTGGGTGAACACGATGCAGAGGTTTATGTAAAGCTTGAATACATGAATCCGAGTGGGAGTGTAAAGGATCGGGCAGCTTATAATCTGATTCTGCAGGCAGAGTTGGACGGCTCGCTAAAGCCGGGAGCTACGATTATCGAGCCGACAAGCGGCAATACCGGTATAGGATTGGCGATGAACGCAGCGGCCAAGGGCTATAAGGCCATTTTAATTATGCCTGATAATATGACTAAGGAACGAATTAATATATTAAAGGCCTACGGTGCGCAGGTGGTCTTAACACCAGCAGCAGAAAGAATGCCGGGCGCCATCCGTAAGGCATTAGAGTTAAGGGATCAAATTAAGGACAGCTTCATTCCGCAGCAATTCGAAAATAAGGCAAATCCTGATATACATCGGACTACAACGGCTGTGGAAATATTAGAGCAAATGGAAGGCAGGCTGGACGCCTTCGTTGCTACCTCAGGGACTGGAGGCACCATTACCGGAACGGGTGAGGTGCTGCGCGAGAAGCTCCCAGCCATCCAAATATACGTAGTTGAACCGAAGGGCTCCCCTGTATTGTCAGGTGGAGAGCCAGGTCCCCATAAGCTGGTTGGGACAAGTCCCGGCTTCATTCCGGCAATCTTAAATACGGACGTTTATGATGAGATCGTTCAGGTATCCGATGAGGATGCACTGAACACAACCCGCCAGTTAGCGATTCAGGAGGGAATTCTTGTTGGTCCTTCTGCAGGTGCCTCGGTTTGGACCGCTCTCCAGGTGGCCAAAAAGCTCGGTAAGGGCAAACGGATATTGTGCATTGCACCGGATACGGGAGAACGTTACTTGAGTATGGACATATTTTAAGACAGTTCCTTTCAGAGTAAGAGTCGCAGAGTTGATGAAGCACCTCGGAGGAGGTGTTTTTATTTTTTATATTTGCATAAAAATTCATTTAAATGTATGATTATAATATAAGAATAACAGAAAGGCGGCGTTAGAAAATTGGCCAATCAAGGGATACAAATCAAATTGGATAATGAGTGTCCGCTGCAAAGTGATTATCAGGATTTGCTTGCTTCGATATTGGAAGAAGACCATGACGCCAATGTCTTACAATATGAAACCTTTTGCCAAAGCTTTAACATTATTGCAGCGTACGATCAAGGCAAACTGATCGGGCTTGGCAGAGCTGTTGAGCAAATGGACGGCAGTAAGTCAGGGAGTTCAGCCTGTGAGCTTACCGTTCTGCAGAAGTATCGTAACCGGGAAGTCGACAGTTATATGCGCAAGCTGCTATCCGTTCGTTAATTGTATATTTCCTATACCTCCTACAACGTTTGCCATCATTGGTTGACGATCTCCACAAAGCCTCATGAATCGCAGTCTATGGGGCTTTTTGCTATGAGCCAAGCCCGGTTAATTTTGTTTTGCAAAAAAGTTACTGTTGGGTGTAAAATGAAGGAATAAGTTTTTTTAAGCTTACGCAGTAAGTTTTTTCTGAAAACTAGGTTTATGCTTGCGAAGTCAGTTTTGCTTCGCAAAACTAAGTGGAAGCTTACGAAGTAAGTTTTCTTTTGAAAACTATTAGGAGGGTCACCGACAATGGAGCAATTTAAAATTCGCATTATCGAACTGTTGAAGGAAGACGCGAGAAGGTCATCTGCCTTAATAGCGACTATGCTCGGAGCCTCGGAGGCGGAAGTTTCCGTAGCGATTCGTGAGCTGGAGGAAGCGAATGTCATTGTGAAGTACGCGACAGTCGTGAACTGGTCCAAGGTAGATGACGATAAAGTAACAGCTTTAATTGAAGTGCAAATTACTCCGGAACGTGGCCGCGGCTTTGATGCGATTGCGGAACGTATTTATTTATATCCAGAAGTGAAGTCCGTTTATTTGATGTCTGGCGCCTATGATTTGCTTGTTGAAATTGAAGGTAAGACGCTGAAGGAAGTGGCATCATTCGTTTCCAATAAGCTCTCACCGATTGATCGTGTATTATCAACCAAAACCCATTTTATATTAAAAAAATACAAACAGGACGGCATCATCTTCGAAGATAAGGAAGAGGACCCCCGCCTGCTAATCTCCCCGTGAAGGACGATGAGCTATGATTAAGAATAATGAAATACCTTCAACTTCCGTAAAATCCATGTCAGGGTATTTGGCTCCATTGGTGCGGGATATTCCGCCTTCTGGTATCCGGAAGTTTTTTGATTTGGTTAGCGCCAGCAAAGATATTATTTCACTGGGTGTTGGCGAACCCGATTTTAGTACACCGTGGCATATTAGAGAAGCTGCTGTGTATTCTCTGGAGCGGGGAAATACGAAGTATACGCCGAACGCTGGCTTATATGAATTAAGAGAAGCTATCTCCGAATATTTGTACGATTCCTTTCAGGTACCCTATGAGCCAAGCGATGAGGTGCTGGTGACGGTTGGCGGCAGTGAGGCTATCGATTTAGCGCTGCGGGCTTTGGTTGTTCCTGGTGATGAAATCCTGATTGCCGAGCCGAGCTATATTTCCTATTCACCGATCGTACGGATCAGCGGAGGCGTCCCGATAGGTATTGAAACCTTTGCCAAAGATGATTTTAAATTAAAGCCGGAAGCGGTAAAAGCTCGCATTACGCCCAAAACCAAAATTTTGATTGTTAGCTATCCCAGCAACCCGACAGGCGGCATCATGAGCTATGAGGATTGGGTGCCGATTGCCAAAATCGCTGAAGAGCATGACTTGATCGTCATCTCCGATGAAATTTATGCTGAGCTGACCTTCGAGCAAAATCACGTGAGCTTTGCCTCCCTGCCAGGGATGCGGGACCGGACGATTCTGGTTAGCGGATTTTCAAAAGCTTTTGCCATGACGGGCTGGCGTATGGGCTACGCTTGTGGCCACTCCGATATTATCAAGGCTATGCTCAAGATCCATCAGTATACCGTCATGTGTGCTCCAGCAATGGGCCAGGTAGCAGCACTTGAAGCACTGCGCAATGGCATGGAAGAAAAGGATCGGATGGTAGAATCGTATAATCAAAGACGGCGTTTGGTCGTTCATAGCTTTCGGGAAATCGGGGTGCAGTGTCATGAGCCTCAGGGTGCATTTTATGCCTTTCCTTCCATCAGTTCTACAGGCCTAAGCTCGGACGAATTTGCCCAAAGATTGCTGCATGAGGCCAAGGTTGCTGTAGTTCCCGGTGACGTATTTGGACTGGGTGGAGAAGGCTTCATACGTTGTTCCTATGCCTATTCGGTGAACCAACTGATCGAAGCTATTGACCGCATAGGAAATTTTGTTAGAAAATTATAGTTTCGTCAAAAAATGACAAAATAAGCCCGTTTCCTTCCATCTCAAAAGCTGTTATCTTTATAGTATAGTAGTTTTTGAGAGATGCTAAGGAGGGAGGAATTGACGTGGCTTTTCCAGAGTATCAGCTTGGGCAATATTTCCACATCGGTTGGATACGGGAAAAAGATCAGCAACCAAAGTGGTTATTGAAGACCAAGAAGCATGGCTCTGATTTATTGACGTTAGAAGAAGAAATTAGCAGCTTACGTCAACAGTTGGAGATCCTGGTCATTCTAAGGAAAAGCATGTCATCTCCTGAGGTTGTTGCTTTCAGTACGATTCTTGACGAAAAAATTAATCAGTATATGAACCAGAGCAAAAAGGACCGATAGCATTCGGTTCTTTTTATCTTGTAATAGAAAGGAATTGATGAAATGGACAAACTGAAATTATTTATGAAGGCATCCAGATTCCAAGTCATTCCTGTTATGATGATTCCGATTATTCTTGGTGCTTTAGGGGCATATGCGTGGAAGGGTATATTTCATCCGCTGCTTTTTGTCATCACCTTAATTGGCGCCGGAGCTGCCCATCTATTTTCCAATATGATTAACGATTTATGGGACTATCGGAACGGTGTCGATGTTGCTGCAGCAATAAACTCGGGTACGATCTCCACAAATTCAGGATTTTTGGCTAATGGCACGTTATCGGAGAAAACCTTTGCTTTCTTAACCTGGTCCTTATTCTCAGTTGCCCTGATATGCGGTTTGGTGCTTGGGTTGTATGCAGGCTGGTGGGTATTGATCTTCGGCGGTCTGGGAGGCTTGATTGCTTATTTCTATGTGGCACCACCGCTCAAGTTTGGCTATCGAGGCAAAGGCTACAGTGAACTGGCTATTTTGTTGTCCTTTGGGATTTTACCGATTATGGGCAGCTATTTTGTCCAGACGATGGAGCTTGATTATCGCGCACTGCTGTTATCGCTGCCGATTGGTCTGTTAACTACATTGATTTTGTTTAATCATCATTTTTTGCATTGGCAGTCGGATAAACAAGCGGGTAAACATACTTTAGTCGTGGTGTGGGGAGAACAACGAGCTATTCAGTTTTCACGTTTCCTGCTATTTCTGGCGTTCCTTTCATTGTTGGTGTGTGTCCTTTTTCGTGTACTTCCTTATTATTCATTGATTGCTTTGGTTACTGTTATTCCTATATACAAGGTATATGGTATGCTGAAGTCAGAGAATCCTTCGGTCGCTTACCTGCCTTTGATGGGAGCTTCACTACGTGTTACAGTCCGCTGTGGGTCGATCATGATTCTGACGCTGCTGGCACAAGGGATTTTTCAGTAAATTCAACCAGAAAAAGAGGCGGCTTGGATGAGCAGAGAACACATATTAGGAGATTTTCATAACATTTTGTCCGACAAGGATGTCTGGAAAATTGGCGGATTTCCGCTGCAGGACGGTTCCTTCTGGAATTATCGGGAGCCAAATGCTGTAGTTATCGTTCGTAATGGAATTTTATATGTACGCGCACCGCTCAGCCGCAAGCACGATCATGTGCAGTTTCTGGATAATGCGAAGCATATGTATTATTCAGTGGATGCAGTTCAGGTGCCGGAAGCAGGCGAGGTCAGCTTCGAGCTGCAAATCCGTTCAAGAACGACGGGGACAGCCGCCCATGATTTGTATGATGGTTTTGTTTCACTGAATTTGCTGGATTTTACTACAGGCGCAGCGCTTGATTTTTTTGTGGGGAATGATACGTTTGCCAGCGTCTATGGAATTCTTCCTTTTCCTGGCGTCGAGGTTCCGGAATCGGACAAAACCAGATTTTTTTGTATTTTCAAGGAAGAGACGGATTTTCAGCCGCGAGAGTTCAATACGTATCGAATTACGTACAATCGTGGAAATGACGAGGTTATTTTTGCGGTTAATGGTGTCGAGGTTCGGCGAGAACGGCAGGTGCCAATCAAGTTGAATCAATTCACGGTTGCCCTTGGAATTATGACGGAAAAGGATTTGACCCCCGAGGGCAGCGTATCGGTTCATGGTCAAACGGTTATTGCCGAGTGGACGCCAATTAAAGTGACGTATCAGGATTAAAGGCTGCTGCTTTCCTGAAGTTGCCGAAGTATTGTAATGCTGTGTTTGTGGATGAGGTTGGATTCGAGATAACCCTTTGAGCCTGAACGGCTTGAAGGGTATTTGTCATACGTATTAGTTTTTGTGGAATGATAGCTTTTGTGATAAGATGTGAGGTGAGATTTCAGTACGGACGGCTGGTTGGTTGGTCTGGGAGGAGAGACAGATGAAGGCGAAATTTGCATGTTTAGGGTTGATTTTATTGCTGATTTTGACAGGCTGTGGGGGGCCGAAGGCTGATGTGCCGATATTTATGATGTCGAGCAGCGGCATCCCGAGTGAAGTGGGCGATAAGCTGGAGGCTAGTTTGGTGGAAAAGCTGGGACAAGCACCAACGGTTAAAATACAAACAACGCCTATTTTTTCCATGGAAAAGCTGGTCGTAGAAATTGCGGCTGGCGATAACGGAATCATTGTCGTACCTAAGGAGCAGTTCAAGGCACTCGGTCAGCAGGGCGGTTATGTCAGTCTGGATGCGGTAGCCAAAGCCGAGGATTTCCCTGATGGTGTAATGGAGATCCCCGTGGATGGAAAATCCGGAGGCGTCGAGAAGCATCTCTATGGCATACCTCTGGAACAAACGAAGTGGTTGACAGATTTAAAGCTTAATGGTAAAGATCTGATTGCGTTTGTACCGGCTAATGCGAAGAAGCAGGATCTGGTTATGCAGGTTTTAAAGGTAATTGCCCAAAAATAACAATTTAATAAAGCTTGAACAGGTGCCTGTAAGCTGTTGCTTATCGGGTTAAAAGGGAAGCTGGTGCAAATCCGGCGCGGTCCCGCCACTGTAAAGGAGAAATCACCAATCAGGTACAAACTCTCAAGTCAGGAAACCTGCCTGTTCACTGCAAAGACTGTCCCTTTCGAGGAAAAAGGAGCGTCGCGTTTGAATGATCAGAGGCTCTTCGAGCTTGGTGTAATCGTTTATTTAGCGCATGCCCCTCTTGTTTCTTTGTGAAAAGAAGCGAGAGGTTTTTCTTTTGTTGGGGGAAGCGAGGAAGGAGCTTTAAGATGAAGCTAGGGAATATAAGCAAAATGCAGCGCCACAGTTCGAAGCTGGCTGTGCTGATTGGTATGATTGTACTGCTGCTGATCATAGCAGGCTGCGGGAACTCAAGCGTATCACCAGGCAAGGGAGAGCTTGTTGAACCACCGAAGGCAGGTACTGGCCAGGGTTCGCAGCTGCCTAATGGGGAGACAGCAGCTCCAACTGCTAAAGCGACTGTCTATCCGCTCAAAGTGAAGGACGCAACAGGAAAGGAATTTGTTTTTGACAAAGCGCCTGCCAGACTGGTATCGATTTCTCCAAGTGAGACGGAGACGCTGTTCGCGCTCGGCTTGGGTGAGCAGGTGTATGGAGTATCGGATTTTTGTGATTATCCGGCAGAGGCTTTGAAGAAGCCGAAGATGGGCAGCATCGTCAAGCCTAATGAGGAGGCGCTGCTGGCATCGAATGCGGATCTGATTGTTACAGGTGTGTCGATGAAAACACCGACCGTAGAGCAGCTGCGTTCACTTAAATTGAATGTGTTCAAGGTAGAGCCGAAAACTGTCGACGATGTATTGAATAATACGCTGCTGTTCGGTCAAATTTTCAATAAGCAGGAGCAGGCGGAGAAGCTGGTTGCCGAGATGAAGGCAGATCGCCAAAAGGTGACGGATGCCGTCAAGAACCTGCAGCCGGAGCAGAAAAAACGCGTATTGCTTGAATTCTCACCAGGCTGGACAGTTGGCAAAGGCGAATTCATGGACGAGCTGATTACGTTATCCGGGGGTATCAATATTTATGGAGAAATACCCGGCTATTCGCAGCTGAATGAAGAAAAGGTTATCGCCGCCAATCCACAAATTATTTTGTACCCGAGCAATCTGATCGACGACAAATCGAAAAAAACTTTAGATCAAATTATTAAAGAACGCAGCGGCTGGGAAAAAATCGATGCCGTGAAAAACAATCGGATCGTGGGAGTCGACAAAGACTGGATCAGCCGTCCGGGACCACGGATTACACAAGGTCTCGTTGATATTGCCAAGGGCATATATCCGGAATTGGTGAAATAAATGAAGCAAAAGCTGTTGATTTGGGGAGGGGCAGGCATGCTGCTCCTTCTTCTTGCCATTACGCTATCCTTATCGATTGGGACGGTCCAGCTCCCTCTACTGCAGGTGTGGGGGATCGTGGCTCACCAGCTTCCATGGATAGGCGACCATATATCGGTGAATTGGGAAGCTTCCTCCGAGCAGATCGTTTGGCGGGTACGGTTTCCGAGGGTGGTGCTTGGCGTATTGGTAGGTGCTTCGCTTGGAGTTGCCGGTGCCGCTTTCCAGGGAGTGCTGCGCAACCCACTGGCTGATCCATATACGTTAGGAGTTTCCTCCGGGGCCGCTGTGGGTGCTTCCTTCCTGATCTTGTTCGGACTTCAGTTTTCTTTATTGGGCATTTGGACGATACCAGCCGTAGCATTCGGCACAGGCATGGCGTCGCTCTTTACGGTACTGCTGCTGGCCCGTATGGACGGGAAGCTGCAGATCGAAACTGTTATTTTATCCGGTGTTGTAATGCAAGCGTTTTTGGGTGCATTTGTTGCCTTGATGGTGTCGATGTCGAAGCAGGTTGTGAACGAGATCGTGTTCTGGCTGATGGGCAGCTTGACACTGCGGGGGTGGTCCTATTCATTGATTTTACTGCCGTATTTGGTGCTTGGAGCTTTGCTGCTGCTGTTATTTGGACGCGCGATGAATCTGCTTTCCCTGGGAGAAGCCCAAGCCGCGCATATGGGGGTTAACGTCGAACGCACCAAGCTGACGGTGTTGGTCGCAGCTACCTTGGTAACCGCAGCTGCTGTATCTGTATCGGGCGTCGTTGCGTTTGTTGGATTGATCGTGCCCCATTTGCTGCGTCTGTTGGTTGGACCCGATTATCGGCTGCTGCTGCCGCTATCATTGATCGGAGGCGCCCTCTATGTGCTGTGTGCCGATACACTAGGCAGGATGCTGCTAAGTCCCACGGAAATTCCGCTAGGCGTGGTAACGGCATTTCTCGGTGCGCCGTTTTTTGTTTATTTGCTGCGCAAGAGCAGGCGGCGAGCGGGTTAGAACTCCATGCTGGCAGTTTGTCAGATTCAGCTTGAATAGTAGAATGTCGAATTGAAAGAAGAAGGCCAGTGAGATGGGGTGAATACAATGCCTGAAATTGGCGAAATGGCGATCATTCAAGTGGATAATGTCAGTAAAGCATATAGAACGCAAACGGTGTTGGAGCAGGTCAGCTTCACCGTGAAGCCTGGAGAATGCTTCGGTATTATTGGCCCGAATGGCAGTGGCAAATCATCGCTATTAAAGCTGTTATCCGGAATCGATAAACCAGATACTGGTCGTGTACTGCTGGAAGGCCGAACAGCTCATTCGTACCCTCGCAAGCAGTTGGCGCAATGGATGGCTGTGCTGGAGCAGGATTCACTGCCTCCGCTTGGTTTCACCGTGCGGGAAATGGTTGCCATGGGTCGCTATCCTTTTCAGAATTGGTTGGGCGATGAATCGGCTGCAGATGTTGAACCACTGATCGAACACATCCTGCAGCGGCTGCAGCTTGAAGTGCTGGCAGATCGTACCGTGGATCGATTAAGTGGAGGGGAACGGCAGCGTGTTGCGCTTGGCAAGCTGATGGCGCAGCAGCCGCGTTTGCTGTTGTTGGATGAGCCAACGACATATCTGGATATTGGTTATCAGCTGCAGATGATGGAGTGGATTCGCGACTGGCAGCAGAAAGAGCAGCTAACCGTTATTGCTGTACTCCATGATTTGAATCTGGCAGCACAGTATTGTGACAGGCTGCTGCTCATGGAGGCTGGCAAAATTGTAACCATTGGTCGGCCTGCGGAAGTCTTACATAGCGAGCTGTTGGAGCCGGTGTATCATACCCGTCCTATTGTGCTGGAGCATCCAATTTATGAAGTTCCACAAATTTTGCTTTATGCTGACAGAAAAAATAGCCGTATAAAAGGGGAAGATTGAGGATGCCTACATCGCTGGAAACGATAATTTCAGCTATTCAACCAATAAATTTGGATGCTGTCCAAGCTGCGTCAGATCATTTGGATCAGCTAACGAAACCGCCGGGAAGTCTCGGCAAGCTTGAGGAGATAGCCAAGCAGCTGGCAGGTATTACAGGGATAACGGTTCCAAAGATCGGTAAAAAGGCAGTTATTGTCATGGCAGCCGACCATGGCGTGTGTGAGGAGGGAATTAGCGCATTTCCATCTGAGGTCACTCAACAAATGGTACTGAATTTCTGCAGCGGTGGAGCTGCTGTGAATGTATTGGCTCGTCATGCTAATGCGGATGTGATCTGTGTGGATATCGGAGTGAATGCCCAATTGGAGCATCCTTTGCTGTATTCACGCAAGGTGCGCTTTGGTACCGCCAATATGGCCAAAGGGCCTGCAATGACAGAGCAGGAAGCGCTCCAGGCCATCCAGGTCGGTATTAATCTGGTTGAAGAGCTGGCAGCACAAGGATATACGTTGTTTGCAACTGGCGAGATGGGTATCGGCAACACGACAGCAAGCTCTGCCATATTAGCCGTATTAACGGACGAAGAGCTTAAGCACACGGTAGGACGCGGGACGGGTATCGACGATGATCGATTGCAGCATAAGCAAGCTGTTATTGCGCGCGCCATCGAGCTTAATCAGCCGGATAAGGATAATGCTCTGGACGTTCTTGCCAAGCTGGGAGGGCTGGAAATCGCAGGGCTGGCCGGGGTCATTCTTGGTGCGGCATTGCATCGTTGTCCGATTGTGATAGATGGTTTTATTTCCTCAGCTGCGGCACTTGTAGCAAGTCGAATTGCGCCACTGAGCGTCTCTTATATGATTGCTTCCCATCAGTCGCAGGAGAAAGGGCATGAACGCTTGTTGGAAGCGATCGGATTGTCTCCAATGCTGCATATGGATATGAGGCTCGGTGAAGGGACAGGAGCTGTGCTGGCATTTCCGATTATAGAAGCAGCACTCAAGATTATGATGGAAATGGCTACATTCGCAAGTGCAGGTGTTTCACAAACGGATACTCAAACAGACTCTTAACAACGGGAGGGGCTTCCATGCTTGTATTGGTGACAGGTGGCGCGCGCAGCGGCAAAAGCTCCTTTGCCGAGGCCTATACCGCTAAGTTAGGTGATCGGGGACTATACATCGCTACAGCACAAGCTTATGACGATGAAATGAAGGCGAGAATTGGGCTGCACCGTCTGCAGCGAGAAGAAACAGGCTTTGAATGGACGACTTTAGAAGAACCTCTGCTTCTGTCAGAAGCCTTGCAGTCATTCAACAACAAAAAAGATATTAAGGAAACCGATAAAGCTGTTATTTTGGTTGACTGCCTGACCTTATGGCTAAGTAATTGGCTGTTGAAGGTCGAGCATATGCCAGATATGGAGCAGCTATTGCGGGCAAAGCTGGATGCATTGGTTGCGGTTTGTCAATCCGTTGCCAGCCAAGGAAAACATTTGATTCTGGTTACGAATGAAGTAGGCTATGGTCTCGTTCCGGAGTACAAGCTGGGCAGGCAATTCCGGGACCTGTCCGGTACGATGAACCGATTGTTGGCCAACGCGGCAGATCAGGTGTTTCTGGTTACGTCAGGGATTCCGGTGGAGCTGACAAGCTTACGATACAAGATGTAGCATCATACAGGGAATGGCAGGTGGACACAGGTGTTGTTGTATTCTTGGCAGGAAACGGCGATCATGCTATTGGCTGCCATTATGATTGATTGGTGGATTGGAGATCCTCGCTGGCCAACTCATCCTGTGATTCGCATAGGACAGTGGATCAGCTGGCTGGAATCGAAGCTGCATCGTGAGAATGCCACGGCTGTATCCAGGCAGTCACAACGGCTGAAGGGGATTGTGCTGCTGGCCTCGACGCTTATGCTTACATTTCTCGTGATGTATATGCTGCTGCTTGTGGCACGTTGGATTCATCCATGGCTGGGTTACGCGGTGAATGTCTGGTTCATTTCGACAACGATTGCAGTTAAAGGACTCAAAGATGCGGCTATGCAGGTATATCGTCCTCTCCAGCTTGATCAGATGGAGGAAGCAAGAAAGTACGTTGGTTATATCGTTGGTAGAAATACCGCTGAGCTGGACGAACCTGAAATTACGAGAGCAACGGTGGAGACTGTAGCGGAAAATATCGTCGATGCTGTTGTGTCTCCGTTGTTTTTTGCCCTGCTGGGCGGTGCGCCCCTGGCGATGCTGTATCGTGCCGCGAACACGCTGGATTCGATGGTTGGTTATCGAAACGATAAATATCTGTATTTTGGCTGGGCATCAGCGAGATGGGATGATGTGATGAACTGGCTGCCTGCTCGTGTCACCGGCTGCTTGCTGGTGATGGCCGCAGTTGTCCAAAGAGGCTGCTCCGCTGTCAGGGCAGCCCGGTCGATCGTACATTTTGCAAGGCTGCATCCAAGTCCCAACAGCGGGATTCCTGAATCGGCAGTGGCGGGTGCACTGGGTATCGAGCTTGGAGGCGTGAACGTCTATCATGGGAGGACAAGTGAGCGGGCCCGGATGGGCTGGCCGCTGCGTGAACGAGGTCGATCCGATATTATTCATACAATCCAATTGTTATATATGGTTAGTTATTTGATTGCGGGAGGGTTGGTATGCGCACTATGCTGGGCTTGGTGGTAAAGGTGCTGGCGGCCTGTGCAGCAGCCTTTCAATTTTTGACTCGACTCCCGGTTCCGATTCAGCTGCAATATGACCATGCTTTATTTCGTAGAAGTGTGATCTTTTATCCGCTTGTAGGTGCGGTTCTTGGACTGCTGCTAAGCTTGACAGGATTGCTGCTGCAAGGCTATGGACTGCCTGACGGATGGCTATCGGGCGGTATTGGGTCCAGCGGTGTTATTGCCGCGCTCTTACTCGTATTATGGGTAGCCATAACAGGAGCCCTTCATTTGGATGGGCTGATGGATACTGCAGATGGCATCTTCAGCCATCGTTCGCGCGAGCAGATGCTGGAAATTATGAAGGACAGTCGAGTCGGCGCCATGGGCGTGGTTGGCTGTATGCTGCTGCTGCTCTGCAAGTGGACGCTGCTTCAGCAGTGGCTGACGCTTCCCGTTGGAACCTTTGCATATATGCTGCCCCTCTCTGCTCTTTGGAGCCGCTGGTATATGGTGGTGGCGATTGCTTGCTGGCCATACGCAAGGAATGAGGAAACGAAACGGGGACTTGGTTCTTTTTTTCGTGGAATTGGTTGGAGGCACTTATCGATACATACGGCTTTGGCTATAGCTTTGTCTCTCCTGCTCGCTGGCTGGCATGAAGGTGAATGGATCTCTAGTCAGGCGCTCATGGCCACGGGTGTGGCACTGCTGAGCACACTGCTGATCGGTGTAGGCATGAGCATGTACTTAAACCGTAAGCTTGGCGGGCTGACAGGAGATACCTATGGTGCCATGAATGAAATTGTGGAAACAGCTCTGCTGCTGATCATCTATCTGGTTGTTCGTTAACAGAAGCATGCTTCGGCCAAAAGGAAAAAATGTCCATCGATAGGAAATCTAGGTTGTGTGTATCAGGATTGGGAGGCTGGCATCATGTTAGAAAAGTATGGTCATGGCGGCGATTTATGGACGGCAGCAGAAACTTTCGGCAAAACCAGGGATCAATTTCTTGATTACAGCTCGAACATGAACCCGTTGGGTCCACCTGCTGTCGTGGAGCAAATACTGCGGGATCATTGGCGCGATATAGCTGCCTACCCTGATCCGGCTGTAAGGGAGCTGCGCGGCAAGCTGGCCGAGAGATATAAGATACCTGTCGAATCGATCCTTGTGGGTAATGGGGCGGCCGAGCTGATTGATCTGGCTGTAAGAGTGCTGCAGCCTGCCGTGATGGCAGTAGCAAGACCTTCATTCTCGGAGTATGAGGAAGCTGCGGAAAAGATCGGCGGCCACATTTTGAATGTACCTTTACATGCACATCACGATTTTGAGCTGCAGCTGTCCGATGTAGAGTATGCGCGCGCCGCTTCGGATTTGTTATTTCTGGGGTCTCCTAATAATCCGACAGGAAGGCTATTATCTGATCAGGTGAGAGCATGCTTAGCGAAGCCCGGTAAGCCAGTCATTCTCGATGAGGCATTTATCGATTTTTGCCCTGAGGAAGAGCGATTGACGATGATACGAATTGCAGCACAATCCAGTCATCTGATGGTCATTCGCTCGATGACGAAGTTTTATTCCATCCCAGGGCTGCGGCTCGGCTTTATTGTGGCACATCCGGAGCAAATTCGCCGGCTGCAGCGGCTGCAGGTGCAGTGGAGTGTCAACATGCTGGCTCAGCTTGTTGGCATCGGCGTGATGAAGGATCACGATTATGAACAAAGCACGCATAGCTGGCTAGCCAAAGAACGTCTATGGTTGATCGGTCAGCTGCAGCAGCTGGGTCTCCAAGTAACGCCGAGCGATACGAATTATATTTTGTTTTCGCTGAGTGGGCTTGGGCTGAGGGCGAAGGAGCTGCAGCAGGAAATGGGACAGCGCGGCATATTAATAAGAGACGCTTCCCGATTTCATGGGCTGGATGAGACCTATGTCCGTGTAGCTATTCGATTGCGAGAGCATAATGAGCGGTTGATCGCAGCGCTGCGGGATTCACTTGAAGCGTTGACAGCACAGCAGTCGATATTGGAACGTAACTGGATAAAGTCGGATGCTGGTGTTCGAGGGGATATTCTGCAACCAGATATCGTGCAAGCCGACAATCCGCCAAGCAATGAAGCAGAAGGTCATCCTTTGAAAAGGGCAAGAAACGCAGCCGGAATTCCGCTGAAGCTGCAGCAGGCACCGACGCTGATGGTTCAAGGGACTTCCTCAGATGCGGGTAAAAGTCTGATCACGACCGCCTTTTGCCGTATTTTTCTGCAGGACGGTTACCTGGTTGCTCCATTTAAATCGCAAAACATGTCGCTCAATTCCTATGTCACACTGGATGGCAAGGAAATTGGACGCGCACAGGGGATGCAGGCCGATGCCTGCCGGATTGCGGCAACAACCGATATGAACCCGATTTTGCTCAAACCGAAAAAAGATATGGTCGCTCAGGTCGTAGTTCACGGCAAACCTTATCGTGACTATGATGCACGCACGTATCGGGAAAAGTATTTGCCGGAAGCGGAGCTGATCGTCAAGGATTCCTTGCAGCGGCTGCGTGAGACTTATGATCTTGTTGTGATTGAAGGAGCCGGAAGTCCTGCTGAGGTTAATCTCAAGGACCGTGATATCGTCAACATGCGGCTGGCTGGCTGGGCAGATGCTCCGGTTGTGCTGGTTGCGGATATCGACAGGGGTGGAGTCTTTGCATCACTGCTCGGTACGATGGAGATATTTACACCTGAGGAACGGGATCGTGTGAAAGGCTTTATTATCAACAAGTTCCGCGGTGATGTAACGCTGTTGAAGCCAGGACTGGATTGGCTGGAGGCGCGCACAGGCAAGCCGGTGCTTGGCGTCATTCCCTTTTTGCCGGATCTTGAGCTGGAGGATGAGGATTCCGCATCTCTGGATCGGAAGCTGTCTTCTGGAGGGCTGCAAAGCCAGTTTAAAGAAACCGATGGTTATGTTAATGGTACTGAGCATCCGAAGCTTGATATTGCTGTCATCAGGCTTCCACGCTTGTCCAACTTTACAGATGTGGACCCGCTTCTCTATGAGCAGGATGTGCAGGTACGTTATATTAGTTCACCACAGGAGCTTGGAGCTGCGGATGCCATCATAATCCCGGGCAGCAAAAACACGGTCGATGACCTGCTTTTTTTAAGAGAGACCGGATTGGAAAAAGCATTGCTTGAGCACGCGCGGCAAAGCGGGCATATCGTTGGCATATGCGCAGGGTACCAAATGCTGGGTGAACGGCTGCTCGATCCGCTGCATTCCGAGTCTGACCGTCCCGAGACCGAGGGCATGGGTCTACTGCCGCTCGAGACGACTTTTGCAGCAGATAAACGTACAGTTCGGACCTCTGGCACGACTCGCCTGTTTGCTGCTGAGGATGAGGTGCTTACGATAAGCGGCTATGAAATTCATATGGGACAGACACGTTTCTTGCGACCGGTCGTACATCCTTTTCAGCTTCAAGAAGAGCAGGGGGAGCTGGCACCGCACCCGGATGGGGCGATTACGGACAACGGCAAAGTATGGGGTACGTATCTACACGGGATTCTGCATAATGATGCATTTCGCAGAGCCTGGCTGAATGAGCTGCGCAGAAGCAAGGGCTGGGAGCCCAAAGGAATTGAGCTTGCTTTTCAAGCACGCAGGGAAACGGCGTTCGATCGGCTGGCCGATCATGTCAGAAGTCATTTGGATATGGCACGTTTATATGAGATGATAGGCGTAGATACGCAAGGCTAATTACAAGCACTTATACAAGTTATAGAACTTGTTCCAAAGAAGTAGATCTTGATCTTATTCATAGAGGAGGCAGAACGATGAAAATTTATACAAGAACTGGTGATGCCGGACAGACCGGAGTTATTGGGGGCAGAGTGGATAAGGATGATGTACGTGTGGAAGCGTACGGAACTGTGGATGAATTAAAATGCTTTGTCGGGCAGGCGATGGGTTTTCTGGACAAGGACAAATTCGAGGATTTGCTCCATGATTTGCTGGAAATTCAGCATGAGCTGTTTGATTGCGGCTCTGATCTGGCGCTGCTCAAGCAGGAGCTTCGTCCTTACAAGGTAACCGCTGAAATGGTAGACCGGCTGGAAGCAATGATTGATAAGTATGACGCGGAAACACCGGACATTACGAAGTTTATTTTGCCTGGGGGAAGTCTTGCTTCTTCGACGCTGCATGTATGCCGGACCGTGTGCCGGCGGGCTGAGCGCCGTGTCGTGACACTGGCTCGCACACAACCGATCAATGAAGAGGTGCGCCGTTATTTGAACCGTTTATCCGATTTGTTTTTTACCGTTGCCCGTTTGGCCAACAGCCGCATCGATGTGAAAGATATTGAATATGCGCGCAGCGCTAACGTGTTTCGACGCAAATGAGCAGCTATTACGAGCCCTTAACGTACACGGTTTCAGTGGAAGAAGACGGCTTTTATCTGAAAACGATTTTGCAAAATCGAATGTATGTGTCCCGCAAGCTGCTGTCCCGATTGAAGCTTACCGAGCAGGGGATTTTACTTAATGGGCAGCGTGAATATATCAGCGTCCGCGTTCATACCGGAGATGTGATTGAGGTCCGAATGGAGCAGGAGGAGTCCGAGGACATCCTGCCGCAGGAGCTGCCGCTTGATATACTTTTTGAGGATGAGCATCTATTGATCGTCAACAAAGCGGCTGGGATGATCGTGCATCCAACTCATGGTCATTATGTCAACACACTGGCCAACGGGGTCGTCCATTATTGGCAGCAGCAGGGTAAGAGCTACCGCTTTCGCCCGATTCATCGCTTGGATCAGGAGACGTCCGGTACGCTGGCTATAGCCAAAAACCCGTTTGTGCAGCAGCAGGTGTCGGAGCAAATGAAAGCCAATCTGGTGAAAAAGGAATACGTAGCGCTGCTGTACGGCGTTATGGAGCAGGATGAGGGTACCGTGAACGCACCTATTGACCGAGACCCGGAGCAGCCTCATATTCGAATCGTGACGGAGTCCGGTTATCCGGCTGTAACGCATTATAAAGTGGAGCAGCGCTTCGAGGAAGTGACGCTGGTGCGTCTATGGCTGGAAACCGGACGTACCCATCAAATCCGTGTGCATATGCAGCATCTTGGACATCCGCTGGTTGGCGATAAGCTCTATAAAAGGCAGCAGGCAGAGCTAGACGAACAGACAGCTGCGGACTTGGTTGAAACCGATCTAAAGGATCCTTTGACAGGGGCGGCACTCGATGAACCTTCAATATCGGATAAACATGCAACGCTCGTTCTGGAGCGGCATGCCTTGCATGCCATTAAGCTTGGATTTAACCACCCTGCTACCAAGCAGTGGATTGAGTTTCATGCTCCATTGCCCTTTGATATCGAGAGCTATATGGCACAGCTGCAAGGCTAACTGACCTTGGGTGAGTTACTTGAAGCTTTAGTATATACTTTCAACTCCTCGATAATAGTCGCGCTGAGGCCGCTGTTTTTTTCGAAAAGCACACCGTAGCTGTGATAGCTTAGAGAGGATTGCTGCCATCTCAAATAACCGACGACGGTGATATCCTTATCGGTAAAGTTAAACCCGATCTGTATTTTAACGCGATTGGCTTTGCAATTCAGATTTAGCTTACTTTCGATTCTACAGCCATTTCTGCTTAAATCTATCAGCTTGGCATAGACGATTTTGCTTGTGAGGACAGAACCGTTAATCTCCGTAATTTCAAATGAACAGTCTACAGGTTTAGTAAAAATATAACGGAAGGGTTCTTTTCTCCGACTTGTAAACATGGATAGACCTCCAATATGTATCAATTTCTATATATTCGTATATACAAATTGTATCATCAGGCCTGTCCAATATCCATGAGAGGTTATGTAGGGTCGTGTCGAAACCAATGAGAGCTATTGAAGGGTTTTGTCGCATATTAAAAGTAAATTAGACCTACAGTGTTTTAAGCTGTAAGTCCAATTCGCTATATATAAAGATAAGGGATGTTTATAATATAACGGAAATAGATGAATCTTATATGAGAAAGTGATTAAATTTACATTAATTTTTATATGATAGATGTATCCTGTATAATAAACACTAGTAGATGGAAGGATGATCAGCTTGACTGCTCCCAAAAAAGTTCTTATATATCATTATCCGAAGTGTGGCACCTGCCGGAATGCGTTGAAATCCTTACAGCAAAAAGGTGTGGAGGTGGAGAAAATCGATTTGTTCGAAACCCCGCCTGAGCGAGAGCAGCTGAAAAAGCTGATTGAACAAAGCGGTCTTGAGATTAAAAAGTGGTTTAATACCTCTGGCGAGGTTTATAAAGAGCAAGGTCTCAAGGATAAGCTGCCGCAAATGACAGATGAGCAAAAAATTGACCTGCTGGCCTCCAATGGACGTTTGATCAAGCGGCCTATCGCCACCGATGGCACCCATGTAACCGTCGGTTATAAAGAAGAGCAATATGAACAGGAATGGGGCCAATAACAGTGCCACCAGAGTAAGTTATAGAGGAGCGTGACCGTTGTTGCAGCGTAAGAAAAAAAATAATAAAAATCCCTTCTGGCTGCTCGGATCCGGGTTAGTATTTTTATTGGCGCAAGGCAAGTGGCTGATTGGATTATTAAAGGTCGGTAAGTTCGGCGGCGTGTTTGTATCCATGCTGATTTCCATTGGTGCTTACGCCTTGCTGTTTCCCTGGAGCTTTGCCATCGGGTTCGTACTCCTGATTTTTGTACATGAAATGGGGCATGTGATTGCTGCCAAGCAAAAAGGCTTACCCGTTTCAGCACCTATGTTCATCCCGTTTCTGGGGGCCATGATCACTATGAAGCGCCACCCGAGGGATGCGGTAACGGAAGCATATGTGGGGATTGGCGGACCCGTACTTGGTACAGTGGGGGCATTGGTCGTGTTTGGCCTGGGCTATTATTTAAATAGTCCGTTCCTGTATAGCCTGGCGCAGGCGGGTTTTCTGATCAATTTGTTTAATTTGATCCCGATTCATCCACTGGATGGAGGAAGAATAGTAACAGCAGTCTCCAGATGGCTGTGGCTGGTTGGCTTGATCGGGGGTCTGGTACTGATCATCTACAACTTTAATATTATTTTGTTAATTATTTGGGCGATGTTTGCTTACGATTTGTATAACAAATATGTCAAGCATCGGAAAACAGGCAGTGAACCTCGTGCCATTGCAGCGAGCTTTTTGATTCCGGCAGAGCCGCTAATCGAGCAGGGCTACCTGATTCCAGGTGAGGAGCATAAGCGTGAGCTGCCATTCCTGACCTACTCGGATCTGGAAGGACAGCAATTTGTAGAGGTCAACTGGGAAGGCTTGAATTTCCATGGAACTATTGCGCTCGGAAGACAAGCTTTGATCCGCCGCACACAAGTAGTTCGATTGGAACGGTTGAAGAAAGAGGATGGACTCTATTTGATGGTTCATATTCAGGTCGACTACGAGCCTTTTGAAAATGATAAATATTATGAAGTGCCAACAGCATCCCGTTGGAAATTTGGAATCGCCTATTTGGGGCTTGCCGGATTTTTATATGGCATGATGACATTCGTGCAAAAGCTGAGTCACGCTTCATCAGGGTTGTAAGGTTATAAGAGTTACTTAAGCTTATGGGAGGCATATATGAAACGATTTCAATCACAGCGGTTATCCTTATTGGGTTCCGCTATTTTTTCTGAAATGGCACAGTGGAAGGAAGAGGTTATTGCCAGTGGTCTTGATGTGATTGATCTGGGTATCGGCAGTCCGGACCAGCCGCCTTCAGAGCGGATCATGCAAGCCATGGAGCAGGCTGTCCGCAAGCCTGAGAATTATGGATATCCTACCTCTGAGGGAAGCTTGGCTTTTCGCGAGACAGTAGCGCGATGGTATCAATACCGGTTCGGCGTACAGCTGGATGCAGCGAAAGAAATTATCACATTGATGGGCTCGCAGGATGGTCTGGCCCATTTGGCGATGGCGGTTACTGATCCAGGTGATGTGGTTCTGCTCCCGGACCCTGGTTATCCAATCTATGCAGGAAGTCTTGTGCTGGCGGGCGTCACTCCCTTTTTCCTTCCGCTTAGAGAGGAACATGATTATTTGCCTAAGCTTGAGGACATCCCAGAGGAAATAGCTCGTCAAGCCAAATTTATATTGCTTAATTATCCGAGCAATCCTTTATCGGCGGTTGCGCCGCGGCATTTTTTTGAACGGCTGGTCGCTTATGCGAAGCAATACGAGCTGTTGATTGTGCATGATCTTGCTTACTCGGAGCTGGCATTTGATGATTTTCAGCCTATCAGCATTTTGGAGATCGAAGGCGCAAAGGAGGTAGCTGTCGAGTTTCATTCTTTGTCCAAAAGCTTTAATATGGCTGGCTGCCGAATCGCCTTTATGGTAGGTCAGCCCGATGCCGTCCACGCGCTTCGTCTGCTGAAATCCAACATCGATTATGGGGTGTTTAAGGCTGTGCAGGAAGCAGGCATTGCCGCTTTGGAGGAGGATATGGAGCAGGAGCATTCGGTTGCTGCCCTGTATGAGAAACGTCGCGATATCGTGATTGACGGGCTTGCTGCTGTTGGCTGGACCATACCCAAGCCCCGAGCAACGATGTTTATTTGGGCGCGTATTCCTGAGGGCTGGACTTCTCGACAAATTTCCCGGGAAATGCTGTATGCGGTTGGTGTGGTGGTCATTCCCGGAGATGCATTTGGTTCAGAAGGTGAAGGCTATGTTCGTATTGCGCTGGTGCAGGATGAAGACAAGCTGAACGAGGCTGTAAGGCGTATAGGTCAGTTTTTACGTAAACGACCTGTGTACAATTCTATTCAATAGATACTTAAAGATGTCATAAAATCATACTTTTAGTTGTCATTAAATTGCAATTCAAACTTCGATCTAAACATGCTACTATGTAACCAAGTCATTATTTTATAGGAGGCATACATACGTGTCGAATGTAGTAAAAGTAGGAATAATCGGTTGTGGAGGCATTGCCAACGGTAAGCATCTACCAAGCTTGTCCAAGCTGGGAACAGTTGAGCTTGTCGCTTTTTGTGACATTGTTGTGGAGAAAGCCCATAAAGCAGCTAAACAATATGGTGTCGCAGGAGCTAAGGTTTATGAAGACTATACCGAGCTGTTAAAAGACGGTTCTATTGATGTCATCCATGTGTGTACACCGAATGATTCGCATGCTGAAATTTCCATCGCGGCTTTGGAGTCGGGCAAGCATGTTATGTGTGAAAAACCGATGGCTAAGACGGCAGCTGACGCTCGTCGTATGGTGGAGGTTGCCAAACGTACAGGCAAGAAGCTGACCGTTGGCTACAATAATCGTTTCCGTCCTGACAGTCTGTATTTGAAGCAGGTTGCTTCGAATGGTGATTTGGGCGATATTTATTTTGCCAAGGCCCATGCGATTCGTCGTCGCGCTGTACCTACATGGGGTGTGTTTTTGGATGAAGAAAAGCAAGGCGGAGGTCCGCTGATTGATATTGGTACACATGCTCTGGATTTGACGCTTTGGGTGATGGACAACTATGAGCCGAAGGCTGTTCTCGGTACTACTTTTCACAAATTGTCGCAAAAAGAGAACGCTGCCAATGCATGGGGTTCATGGGATCCGAAAAAATTCACAGTTGAAGATTCGGCCTTTGGCATGATCACGATGAAAAATGGCGCTACGATCATTCTCGAATCCAGCTGGGCATTGAATACGTTGGATGTGAAGGAAGCCAAATGTACCTTGAGCGGTACTGAAGGCGGAGCAGATATGGAAGACGGCTTGCGCCTGAATGGCGAAAAGCATAGCCGCTTGTATAAGAATCAAATCGAGCTGGGCACAAAAGGCGTGGATTTCTATGACGGCAAGCAAGAAAGCATGCAGGATACCGAGCTTCGTCTGTGGATTGATGCGGTCATCCATGATACGCAGCCGATTGTAACGCCCGAGCAAGCATGCGTCGTTTCGGAAATTTTGGAAGCTATTTATGAATCCGCAAAAACTGGCAAAGCCGTTTACTTCGAATAATAAAGCAAGCTAGAGGAGGAAGCAGTCTTGATCAACGTTGCTATATTAAGCTTCTGGCATGTTCATGCCAAAGACTATACACGTGATGCTACCGAGCATCCGGATACGCAGGTTGTCGCATTGTGGGACGAAGATGCTGAACGTGGACGTAAGGAAGCGGCAGAACGCGGCTTCAAATTTTATGAAAATTTGGATGAACTGCTGGCACAGCCGGACATTCAGGGCGTTGTCGTGGTAACGCCTACGAACGTGCATCGCGATGTTATCATTGCGGCAGCCAAAGCAGGCAAACATATTTTCACAGAAAAAGTCGTTGCTACAACGCTTCATGAGTGCAATGAGATCCTCGCAGCTATCGAGGAAGCGGATGTCAAGCTGACAGTGTCGCTGCCACGCTTGAACGAGTACTACACACGGGCTGTACAGGATATTTTAAGCCAGGGGCTGCTTGGTGATGTGACGTTGGTTCGTACCCGACTTTCTCATAACGGAGCCATACCTTCAGAGCGGGCAGCGAACGGCTGGCTTCCTGAACGCTTCTTTAATCGGGAGCAGTGCGGCGGCGGAGCCATGATCGATTTGGGCTGCCATCCGATGTATTTGGCTCGTTTGTTTCTTGGACTTCCCGAGAGCATCAGCGCCAATTATGGTTATGTGACCGGCAAGGAAGTTGAGGATAATGCGGTTTCCGTACTGCGTTACGCGAGTGGTGCCTTAGCCGTCGTTGAAGCGGGCTTCGTTAATGCGTTCTCGCCTTTTGTCATCGAAGTACATGGTACTGAGGGAAGTCTGCTGTATTCTACGCACGATAACAAGCTGCTGGTTCGCAGTACGAAGCAAGGACCGGATGTGAAGGAGTGGCAGGTTCAAACCGAGCTTCCAGAAAGCAGTCCTATTGCATTCGCCCAATGGGTCAGCCATATACAAAATGGAACAACAGCTGATGAAAATATTCAGCTTGCTCTGGACCTGACCCGTTTGATGGAGGCTTCGAATCGATCTTCCCAATCGGGTGCTGCATTCAAGCTGAGTGATTTGGCTGAGTAATCAGACTCATAGATGCAGTAAAGAAACCTTGGTATATCACAAAAAGAAAGGCTTGTGCGTAACTGGTGAATCAGCCAGAGTCGCGCGGCCTTTTCCCATTTATGGTTGCTCAGATGGAAGGAAATGAGGAGGTAAGTAGTTTGGAGATACATGGAAGATCGACCCCCAAGCCATACCCTTACGAGCTTATGCTGGAGCAGGGACATGCACTGGATCGCCTGGATGTAGAGTTCCGCTGGGGCCATTATGGAATTCGTATGCTGAGATTTCATCATACGACCTTTAGTCCAGGCAAAATAGTATCCTTCCATAAACATTCCGAATTTGAATTCCACTACATTCCCCGGGGCAAGGGCAAGGTCATTCTCGGAGAGGTTCCTTATTCGCTGCAGGAAGGCATGCTCTATCTGACCGGTCCCAATCTGGTGCATTACCAGGAGGCGGATGCTCTTGAAGCGATGGATGAGCTGTGCCTGCATATCGATATTGTCAAGCTGGACCATGATGAAGCTCCAAGAGAAGAAGGCTCTGAAAGTGAACCGTCCTGCGATTGGGGACGCCGTTCGGAAATTGCCGAAGCCGAGGCCTGCATCCAACAGCTCAAGCTCCTGCCTGCCAAACCGGTGCTCGATCAATATCGGGCCATGGAATGTTTTCTGAACGCCTATCGGGCGTGGTACGAGAATCAGCCTGGGCTGTTTACCGTAATCAAGCAGTCGATTATTCAGATTCTTTTGCGTACAACGCGCGCTTATGCATCTGGACCACAAACGGATATTCCATCGCGTAATATGAAGCAATATCGTTATAAACTGGCTGTACAGTTTATCAAGGATAATTATATGGAGCCGCTGACACTGGAGGTTGTTGCGGAACGTGTGCAGATTAGCCCGCGCCAGCTGCAGCGGATTTTTCGTGACCATACGGGAGGTACGTTCAGCGAATATATCGAGCATGTGCGTCTTACGCATATCTGCAATGAGCTGAGCCTAAGCGATCAAACCATTGATCAGATTGCATTCCAGAACGGGTTTTCCAGCGCCAATTATTTGCATTATGTGTTCAAAAGAAAGCTGGGATCGACTCCGATGAAATATAGAGATCAACATCGAAGATTGACAACATAAATGAGAACTATTATCATTTATTCAACGCTTTATTTGAATGGGGTGCTTGATAATGGGGAAGATCGATTTTGATTATTTGGAAAAGCATATGTATGTTGTGAAAACAGAGCTGCCTGAAGCTCTGTTTCGACTTGAGCTTGCTGACCTAGTGGACAAACGCAATGCCGAGCAGTTGATTGAGCAGTACGGACCTGTGCTAAAAGCGATGAAGCCAGAGGTTGCGGCCACTTATTTTTCGTTATGGTTCGCCTGGGTCTGTGCAGCGCTTCAGTATACGATCTCCCATCATGATGCTGCCTATAACCTGTCACTGCATAATCTGAGCGGGCAGGTGCATTTGGTCAATAATCGTCCGCGCTGGGCGTTTCATCTCCATGATTCCGACAGCTTGTCTGTACCCTGTACGGATAGACATGATTGGAGGAAGCAGGTGCTGAGCTCCTTTTACGCGAATGAAGTAGCTCCGCTGATGTCGTCAATCGCGGCTGCTGTTGGAATTAATGCTGGTCAGCTCTGGGGACAGCTCGCTACGCGTCTTCATTACGCTTATGATACCTGGCAGAAAGAGGCCGAGACCGATCAGCTGCGACATACAATCGGGGAGGATTTTAACTTTCTCCGATACGGGCTTGCTGCAGAAGTATTCGGCAGGAAAAAGAATCCGTTTGACATCCAGTTTCGTCATATCGATAATCCGCGTATCCCGGGAGAAACGATGCGGATCAAGGCCTCATGCTGTCTTGCCTATTTGACGGATACAGGCCATGGCTATTGTTATTCCTGTCCGCGTATGGGGGATGAAGAGCGTATGGAGCAGCGTATGAAGATTGAAGCAACCTTGCTGGCGTCTGGCAAATAGTTGGATTATAAACAGCCATGCCCTTAGGCTAAATTGATGGGATTAATGATATGGAATTTGTACAAGTGAATATAAAAAAATCCAGCACAATCGCAATTGAGATATGTTACCATAGAATATGGACACGCTTACGAAGATAGTTTTCTTCGAAAACTCTAAAGTTCATGCTTACGAAGTCAGTTTTCTTCGAAAACTTTTAGGAGGTTCACAATGAGCAATATTGGAGTATGGGAAAATGCGGAGCCTGGAGTCAAAAGAAAGATTTTTGAGCCGGGCCAAACGATTATGATGATGGAAGTTCATTTCGAGGAAAATGCCGAGGGCTACGAGCACAGCCATCCGCATGAGCAATTTTCTTACTGTATCAAGGGCAGGCTGGAGTTCACTATTGATGGGCAGAAGCATGTCATTGGGCAGGGTGAAACGATCTACATCCCGAGCAACGCCAAGCATGGCGCCAAGGCAATTGAGCCAAGTATTCTGCTCGATACGTTTACGCCGGTGCGTGAAGATCTGGTAAAACGCTAAATCATCATAGCAAGATCATAAAAGAGCCCGCGGAGGGCTCTTTTTGCAACGTAATACTGAAGATCTTATTAACAAATTCTAGAAGTCTGGTGAATAAGAGCGGAGCGACCAAATGATCCTGGAGAAGCGCAAGCGCTCGCCTTTGAAATCGTGAATAAACCGCTTATTTTCATCCAATTTCACGATTTCAACAGCGATCGGAAGGATATTTGGTCGTGCAGCGGGACTTATTCACCGGACTTCTAGCTAAAGATCCGTGAAGTTGATCGTGCCTACGACCATCGACAGGAAGTTAGCCAGCTCAGCCGCTTCTTCCTCAGTCAGTTTATATACATGCTCCAGATAGCCTTCTTCATCCAGATCGTCAGGCCCGATGACAGCGGTACGTCCTGATTGCAGATCGGTAATCAGCTTTTTTCCATAAAAGCGGTTCGTTGATGTGATCGCCAGGTCAAAACGGTGCATGGAAAGATCACCAACAAAACAAACAAAGCGTGTACGTGTATCCTCTTGAGAATCGTATAATAGATCAAATTCTGCCATTACTGCGGGTCACTCCGTTCTTATAACTGCCATTGTACAATCGATTATACATGAAGAAGCAGATACGGGCAAAAGATCATTAAGGGATTTTGGCACATATCGTTTTCATTTGCCGCCAAACATGATAGAATTTATAGAATGCTAAAAAATTCGCACCTGATTATATACTAGGAGGTTTCACATCCAATGTCCAAACCAAAAATGAGAAGCGATATGATTAAAAAAGGCTTCGACCGCGCACCGCACCGCAGCTTATTGCGTGCAGCTGGTGTTAAAGAAGAAGATTTCGATAAGCCGTTTATCGCGGTATGTAATTCCTACATCGATATCGTTCCAGGTCACGTTCATCTTCAGGAATTTGGTAAAATCGTTAAGGAAGCTATTCGCGAGGCGGGCGGTGTACCTTTTGAATTTAACACCATCGGTGTAGATGACGGGATTGCCATGGGTCATATCGGTATGCGTTATTCCTTGCCGAGCCGTGAAATTATTGCGGATTCCCTTGAAACTGTAGTTGCAGCCCACTGGTTTGACGGTATGGTCTGTATTCCGAACTGTGATAAAATTACACCGGGTATGATGATGGGCGCTTTGCGTGTGAATATCCCGACGATTTTTGTCAGCGGTGGCCCAATGAAAGCCGGTAAAGATAAAAACGGTAAATCAATCTCGCTTTCCAATGTATTTGAAGGCGTAGGAGCGCATCAAGCTGGTAAAATTGACGATCAAAGTCTGCTTGAGCTTGAGCAATACGGATGTCCGACCTGCGGTTCATGTTCGGGTATGTTCACTGCGAACTCGATGAACTGTCTGGCTGAAGGCTTGGGTCTGGCTCTGCCGGGCAACGGTACGATTCTGGCAGTTGCTGAAGAACGCAAAGACTTCGTTAGACAATCCGCTGCGCAGCTGATGGAAATTATTAAATTGGATATTAAACCTCGTGATATTGTAACCATCGAAGCTATCGATAACGCATTTGCTCTGGATATGGCAATGGGTGGATCTACGAATACTGTACTTCATACATTGGCTTTGGCACATGAAGCGGGTTTTGAATATCCGATCGAGCGCATCAACGAAGTAGCTAACCGTGTACCGCATTTGGCTAAAATCGCTCCAGCTTCCGACTATCACATCGAAGATGTGCATAACGCAGGTGGTGTGAGTGCAATCATCAATGAGCTGCTCAAAAAGCCAGGCGCCCTGAATGGCGATTGCATTACCGTTTCCGGTAAAACACTGCGTGAGAATGTAGCTGGCTGTGAAATCCTTAATAAGGATGTTATCCATCCATTGGATAATCCGCATTCCGAGCGCGGCGGCTTGGCAGTATTGTTCGGTAATCTGGCTCCAGATGGCGGAATTATTAAAGTGGGTGCGGTTGATAAAGAAGTGGGCGGCAAGCATGTGGGTCCTGCTATTTGCTTCGATTCCCAAGAAGAAGCTTTGTCTGGTATCGCTAACGGAAAAGTCAAAGAAGGCCACGTAGTTGTCATTCGTTATGAAGGCCCTAAGGGTGGACCGGGAATGCCGGAAATGCTGGCACCTACTTCACAAATTGTTGGGATGGGTCTTGGAGCGAAGGTTGGTTTGATCACGGATGGTCGTTTCTCAGGAGCTTCCCGCGGGATCAGCATCGGTCATATTTCACCGGAAGCGGCTGAAGGTGGTCCGATTGCTTTCGTTGAAGACGGAGACATCATCGAGCTGGATTTGATCGAACGCCGTATTGAGTTGAAAATTTCCGATGAGGAAATGCACCGTCGCAAGTCCAACTGGAAAGGCTTTGAGCTGAAAGTGAAAACAGGCTACTTGGCCCGCTACTCGAAGCTTGTTACTTCCGCAAGTACTGGCGGCGTCATGAAGATTTAATTTGATAGCACTCGTATATATGGCATCATAGCAAAACATCTGAAAACGGCAGCAGAGAATGTCCATGACACTCTCGCTGTCGTTTTTGTTTTCGGATCATCTGAATCTATTGGAATCAAGACTCGATTTGCCCGTCATCTTCCACGTCATGTGTAGGATGGTCGCCAGGATAATCGCGGGACAGACCTGCATGCAGCTCACGATTTTCATAGGTGAAACGGTTAGGCGGGCGTTGATCTCTGCGCCATGGACTGCTTTTGCCAAGAGATTCTGTTAGATGTGTTGATCCATAGGGGCCTTCCGGGAATTCCTCGGCGGTGAGATCATTTCTTTGGGATTCGACAGTTTTGAAATCCGTATATCGATTCCGATCCTCCTCAATAAAACCCTCTTGATTCGTTTCTATACCCATCATGGTTCCCCCCAATTGTCCAAAGTATCATTTTAGGATGACCACCTCTGTATAAAAAAATTCTTGAGTTACAAATACAATTTATGTCATGATAGTACAACGACTTACATAAAGAGGTGAGGGTGATTTGTTAAAAGGGAGATTTTTTCGCAACAGCCTCATATTGATTTTATTAATTTCTAGTATTCCAGGTGTTATTGTGGGCTTTATTATTTATTGGATGGGTGGGGACCGTCTGGAAAATGAAATGCTGCAGCTGCATAAGAGTCAAATCTTACAAAGAGCCGCTAATGTCGATGACCAGTTCACCTATCTGGAAAATTCGCTTGCCCACTGGGCATTCGATCCCAAATTTAATAGCAGCCTGAAGGATGTTAATTTTTATACGGAGTTTGAAATTGCCCGTGATGTGACCAAGACATTGGGTGTTATGCAGGGTTCAAGTCCACTGGCCAAGCAGGTGGAGCTGTTCCTCAATGGCGTGCAGCCAATCCGTTTTTATCCCGAGTATGATGTGATACAGAACAGAACATTCATGGATAGTTACATCGAAATGCTATCGCAAGGAAAACTGGTTTTTTGGTCCGATCTCCCCGCCGATCCGGGTATAGTGGATGCAACCGATTTGACTTTAGTTCATAAACTGCCAGGTGTTAATTTTGAACCTTTTGGTGCCCTGCTGGTTCGTGTGGACAAAGAGAAAGCATCCAATCTATTGAAAACGCTAACACCGTACAACGTAGGTGAAACCTTCATCATGCAAAATGATGGAAATGTGCTTCTATCCAGCGCAGGAACAGCAAATTCAATCGGCTTTGACGAGGTTCTGAGGAACGAGGTGATGAAGGGAGGAGCCCAAACCGGTTCCTTTCTGTACGACTGGAAAAACACGACCTATACGGTTTCCTATGGCACGTTTTCGCGGGTTGGTTCGGACTGGATCTATGTCTCGGCTTCACCGATTAATGCGATTACGAAACCGGTTGTGTTTATTTCCAAGCTGATTCTCTCCGTCAGCTGCACCGCACTGCTGCTGGCATTCATCCTGTCTTGGCTGGCATCCCGCAAAATTTATTCACCGATTGATCGATTGATCCGTTTGCTCACGGCTAACAAGCTGTTTGTGGACAGTACGAACGAGCACACGGATGAATTTAAAATGATCGAAAAGGAATGGCTGCATTTAAGCAGAGAAAGCATTACCCTGCAAAACAAGCTGGAGCAGCAGCTGCCTCATGTGAAGGAAGGCTTCCTGCTACAATTGGTGCAAGGCTTTCTGTATGCCTATTCGGAAGAAGATTTGAAGAAGCGGATGAGAAACTTTGACTGGATCGTGGACGACCAGCAATTTCAGGTGATGCATATTCAATTGACCGGCTTTGAAAATTTAGAGGGCAGGTTTTCATTGGGTGACGAGGGTCTGGTTACGTTTGCTGCGGCGAACATTATTGAAGAGCTGGCGGCGAATCGCTTGGAACAGGCCAGTACCGTCAACTTTCACGATTTATCGATCGGTTTGCTTATCATTGTCTCTCCAGATCGGCCGTTTACAGACAAGCTGCAGGCGTTTAGCGAAGAATTGATGCATACGATCAATCATATTTTAAAGCTGCAGGTTTCCATAGCTATCGGGAAAACGACACCCTTGATTGCCCAGATCCCTTTTCGTTATGAGGAAGCCAAGCAAGCCTTGAGCTATCGCAATTTTGAAAATGAAAATCAGATGCTGGATCTGGAGACGCTGGAAGTGAGTGAAGAAATGAATGAGCTGCGTTACCCGTTTGTACTGGAGCGTGAAATTATACAAATGCTGCGTACAGGTCAGCAGCAGGAGGCTGAGCACACGATTATGCAGTTTCTGGAGGAGCTGTTGGAGCGAAGGGCCAAGGAAATTGATATACAGCAGGGAATGCTTCAGCTTCTGGGCAGCATCCTGCATGCCATTCGTCACTCCGGTATGGACCCGAGCCGGGTGTATAAATCAGCCAATCTGTATGAACAGCTGACGCAGATCCGTGAGCCGCAGAAGATGTTGAACTGGTTTAATGCCAAGGTCATACACCCTTTTGTGAGAGAGCTGGAGGCTCGTTCCGATGTGCAGGTCAAGAAGGTTGTGGAGTCGGCAATGATCTATTTGCAAAATGAGTATATGAATGAAATTTCATTGGACAGCTGTGCAGAGCATACCGGGATGAACGCCGTCTCTCTCAGCAAATCATTCAAGCAGGTAAATGGGAAAAACTTTATTGATTACTTGACCGAGCTGCGAATAGGGAAGGCTAAAGAACTGCTCCGTGATACTGAGCTGAAAATAAACGATGTTGCCGTGCAGGTCGGGTATCAGCATAGTTATTTTAACCGAATTTTTAAAAAGCAGGAAGGTATAACACCGAGCCATTATCGGGAGATGAGCCGGAATACATACGTATAATCCAAGCTAGAAAACCGTCACAGCCGAGTCTGTTCGACGGTTTTTTGGCGTATCTCTGCAAAAAAGTATTAAAAAATAAGAAAAGTGCAAAGGCTCCGAAGCTGTCCAGCTCGCAGTGAACTAAAAAATCTAAAATTGGAAAAAATGTCCTGACCCTCATTGAGGTCATTTCAAAAAAGTCTGATTGTTGGAAAAGTATGCTGCGAATAAGCTAAGTGGTATAGCGATTGAAAGGAGTAAACATATGGCCAAAGCAACCCGGTCCGATTCGCTTGCAGCCCAAGGACAAGCTGCGGTGAAGGTTCCTTCAAAAAGTCCGCTGTTGGCAAAGCTCAGCAGAGATAAATATTTGCTCCTGCTTTGTGTGCCGGGACTTCTTTACTTTTTTATTTTCAAATACGTTCCGATGTGGGGCGTGCTGCTTGCCTTCAAAAACTATCAGCCTTTCATTGGTTTCTTTGATAGTGAATGGGTCGGCTTCGCTAATTTCCAGCAGTTTTTTCAGGACCCGATTTTTTTCAAGCTGGTGAGGAATACGCTGCTGCTGGGGTTATACGATCTTGTTTTCTTTTTTCCGGCACCCATTTTATTGTCATTGTTATTAAATGAGGTTCGGATCTCTTTGTATAAAAGGTTCATTCAAACGATTATTTATGTGCCGCATTTTATTTCGATGGTTATTTTGGCCAGTATTTCCTATTTGCTGCTCACGACAGAGGGTGGTGCTGTCAATGAAATGGTGTTCAGCCTTACAGGGTACAGGTTTGATTTTCTGACCAGTGAGAACTGGTTCCGACCGCTCATTATTACGCAGAACCTGTGGAAGGAAGTCGGATGGGGAACGATTATTTTTCTCGCGGCATTGGCGGGAGTGGATCAGGAGCAGTATGAAGCCGCTATTGTGGATGGAGCTAATCGCTTTCGTCAGGTATGGCATATTACGCTGCCGGCCATTCGCGGGACGATCATTGTGCTGCTGATTCTGCGTATGGGCAATTTCCTTGATCGGGGCTTTGAGCAGGTGCTGTTGATGAGCAACGCGCTGAATCGGCCTGTGGCTGAGGTATTCGATACCTATGTGTACACGCTCGGGATAACGCAGGGGGCGTTCAGCTACAGTACGGCGGTTGGATTGTTTAAAGCTATTATTGGTATTATTTTGGTTTTCACGTCCAACTATTTGGCTAAGCGTTCTGGGCATTCGGGGATATTTTGAGGAGTAATGATTAGGTTCGCTGCACGACCAGAGTGTTCCTACGATTGCTGTTGTTCACGAATTTCTTTCATTGAATAAGGAATTTAGAGGTAGAAATAAGCGAACAAAGGCACCGCTTCGCTATCTCCAGCACACTCCGCTCGCTCCGCTCATTAATCATAACTAAAATGTTTAAGTTGCAAAAACTTGAAGGTTAACGCTAACGAAGATAGTTTTCTAAGAAAACGCTAAGGAGGTTGCAGCTATGCGGCACAGCAGCTTGGGCGGCAAATGGTTCGATATCGCCAACTATTCGTTTCTGGCATTGGTGGCGTTCTGCATGATGCTGCCCATTATGTATATTGTGGCAGGCTCATTTGCATCGGAAATCGAAATCGGCAGTCGATCGTTTTTTCTGATTCCGCAGAACATCACGTTTAATGCTTATGAGTACGTGTTCAAGGATCATACCTTGCCACGCAGTTTGTTGGTATCCGTATTTATTACGGTAGCGGGTACTCTCGTTAATTTGTTCTTCACCTTTACCTTCGCCTACGGCTTATCGCGCAGGAACATGCTGGGTCGAAATGTGATGATGAATATGATAATTTTCTCGATGGTATTCAGCGGCGGGATGATTCCGACTTATTTGGTCGTCAAAAACATGGGGCTGCTCAACTCCTACTGGGCCGTGATGCTTCCTGTAGCGATCAACGCATTTAATCTGATCGTCATCAAGTCTTTTTTTCAGGAAATCCCGAATGAGCTGATCGAATCCGCACGGATGGACGGCTGCAACGATTTGGGTGTGTTATGGCGGGTTGTGCTGCCTTTATCGAAGCCGGTTATTGCTACGTTTGGCCTGTTTTATGCAGTGGGTCACTGGAACGATTTTTTCAATGCGCTGCTGTACTTAAGTGATTCGAAGATGTGGCCGATGCAGGTTCTGCTCCGACAGATGATTTTGCTGGCTTCAGGCTCACTCGATATGTCGACTATGGATCTGACTTATGTGAAGCCTCCTGATCAATCGATCAAGATGGCCGTCGTCGTTGTTGGCACGCTACCTATTTTACTGGTTTATCCGTTTATTCAGAAGCATTTTGCCAAGGGTGTCCTGTTGGGTGCTGTCAAAGGGTAGAGCTTCGGGTAGATGATCCTCATAGCTCAGCATGCAATTCCAGTTCGATCCAAAAGGGAGGAAATATCGTATGAAATGGGTTCAACAACCACAACGTTCATTGTTTGCTTTGACCAGTATGGCTGTAACCGTAAGTGTTATCGCAGGCTGCAGCAGCTCTCCCGCCGCACCTCCGGCCAGTGCTCCGGCTACCCCAACGGCATCAACTGCCAAGCCGGGTGACGCCCCCAAGACGGCAGAGCCGCCTTTCAAGCTCAGCATCATGCTGAAAAGCTATTCCAATGATAACGCTTCTGCGGAAAGCAAAGTGTGGAAGCAGGTAGAGGATTATACGAACACCAAGCTGGATCTGCAGTTTGTTCCTGATGCTTCCTACCTGGACAAGATGAACATTACGTTGGCATCCGGTTCCATGCCTGCCGCTATCTTTGTGGTGAATGTGAAGCTTCCATCGGTTGCCAATGCGATTAAAGGCGGCGCTTTCTGGGAGGTGGGCCCGTATCTGAAGGACTATCCGAATTTGAGCAAGGCCAATCCGACGATTTTGAACAACACCTCGGTAAATGGCAAGTATTATGGTCTGTATACGACCCGTCCCATTGGACGCATGGGTATATCCTACCGCAAGGACTGGCTGGATAATCTGGGAATGGCCGAACCCAAGACGATTGATGACTTTTACAATATGCTGAAGGCTTTTACTACCAAGGACCCGGACAAAAATGGCAAGGATGATACCTACGGCATGGTAGTGACCAAATATTCCGGTCCATGGGATATTATGCAGACATGGTTTGGGGCGCCTAATAAGTGGGGTGTGAAGGACGGTAAGCTGGTTCCTGCCCATCTGACTACCGAGTATATGGATGCACTTAAATTTTACAAAAAATTGTATGACGAAAAGCTGATCAATCAGGACTTTGCCGTATATGATTCTGCCAAGTGGAATGATCCGATAGTGAACGGAAAAGCCGGAGTTGCTGTTGATGTAGCAGACCGATCCTATCAAATCGACGAGAAGCTGAAGACGGTTGATCCCAAGGGAGCGATAGATATCATTGGCGCTGTGAGCGGTCCAACAGGGCTTCACAATCAACCGACGACCGGTTATGCAGGTGTATTCCTCATATCCAAATCTGCTGTCAAGACAGAGGCAGAGCTGAAAAAAGTTTTGCAGTTCTTTGACAAGTCGAACGATAAGGAAATGCAGGCTCTGCTCGGTTACGGTATTGAAGGCACGCATTACAAAATGGACAACGGCAAGCTGGCTCCACTCTTAACGATTAATGACAATATGGCTCCCGATATTAATAACAAAAACTTGAATCAAATATCCTTGCAAATTCCTTATATTATCCCTGATTTGTTCCCACCCGCTACACCGCTTCGCATTAAGGCAAACAACGTGATGAAAGAAAATGAGAACATTATTGTGTCCAACCCTGGAGAACCGCTGACTTCGGCCACCTTCACCCAGAAGGGAGCTCAGCTGGACCAGATTGTAGAGGACGCGCGTATCAAGTATATTGTCGGCAAGGTCGATGAAGCTGGCTTTAAAGCGGATATGGAGCTGTGGAAAAAAAGCGGCGGTGACGATTACACGAAGGAAATGAATGAAGCCTATGCCGCAATTAAAAAATAAAGGGGGAGATCCGATTGATTCTTACCAGTGGAGCTAAAGGAACAATATGGCCTTCGGAAAGGCGCAGCTTTCAGGATCAGTTAACGGGGGTAACCGTGACCCAATTAACAGATTATCGCTCTCACAGCTTTCATATTTATTTTACGAATAACGGTTTTTACGGGGAAGGCAAGCTGCTCTTTGGTTCGGACCGCGGGAATGTCACAAATCTGTTCAGTTTGGATCTGCACACTGGCGAAATGACCCAATTGACCGATCTGCAGCGTGGTTTGGCTTCACGGATTCAGGGGACGTTTCTCAATCCGACTCGTTCTGAGGCTTATTATTATTATAACGGGACGATTGTAGCCATTGATTTGCAAACGCTGGAGGAGCGTACGCTGTACACGGTTCCGGATGGATATACGTTTGGCAGTATGAGCTGTACCTCCGATGGCAATAAGCTGTGTTTTGGTCTCAACGAGGATTTGTCAGGCCGTATCCATATGGATATGTCCAACGGTTATGCAGGGTTCGAAGCGTACTTCAGTGCGAAGCCGCATTGTATGATTATGGAGGTTTCGACTGTAAGTGGCGTGGTTCAGGTGCTGTATGAGGATCAGCTGTGGTTGGGTCATATCAATACCTCCCCCACGCAGCCGAACCTGCTTACCTTTTGCCATGAAGGTCCATGGGATATGATTGATCATCGCATCTGGGTGTTCGATATGAATTCCGGTCGTCATTGGAAGGTAAGGGACACAAAGGCTAATGAATATGTGGGTCATGAGTATTGGATGAAAGACGGTATCCATATCGGATATCATGGCTATACCGGATCGCTGACGGATCATAACGGCAAAATTATCGGTTCGGTCCACTATGATAATAGTCATGTTGAGGAATACAGCTTTCCATTTCAAAATATGCACGTCCATTCGAATGACTTGAACCTCGTGGTTGGCGATGGACAACAAACAAATGCTTATCATGGGCAGCAGCTTCAGGATACACTCCAGCTATGGAAACATGATGGCTCCGGCTTTCAGGGACCTCGTATTCTTTGCAAGCATCGTGGCAGCTTTCATACACAGAGTCTGCATGTGCATCCGAGATTAAGCCCTGATGGCCGGCATGTGCTCTTCACGAGCGATATGTCAGGCTATGGCAATCTGTACATGGTTGATGTTCCTGAATTTGAGTCACTGCCTGAGCATAAGTTAGACTAGACGTCAAAAGACTGTCTGATGAATAATTGTGGTGACATCACGGTTGTACAGCAGGACAATTTATGATAGTATGGTAATAATTTCAATTCGTCAGGGGAAGCACCTCTCTTACATCTCATGTAGGAGGGTGCTTTTTTTGCGTTTGAAATAACTTGTATAGGAGGGCTGTCGAATGAACTTATTATTTTTAAACAGCTTGGAGAAGCGGGTTTCGGAGGATCGTAGTGTAAGTGCGCAGGTATCGATAGGTGAGAGTCAGGGGAGCTGGTACGTAGGCTGGCAGGAAACAAAACCGGATGGTCGTCAGGTACAGGAATCATGGTTTGAAGGGCACAGCTGGGAAGATATGCTGGCAGCCTTTCGTCACAATATTTTCACCAAGCAGTGTGACGGTTTTCAGCCGTTGCTGGAAGTAGCGATGCTGCCGGAAATTACAGCGCTTGACCGCAAGACAGCACGAATTCAATTGCTGGCCTATTATAGCGAAATTCATGCCAATGAGGAGCTGTATGAAAAGCTGCGGCAGTGGCGTCTTAAGCAAGCCAGCAGAGAAAGTAAGGCGCCATTTCTGGTTGCAACGAACAGACTGCTGCGAATGGTCAGTGTCTATTTGCCGCGCACAATGGAAGAGCTTAAGCAGTTGCCGGGCATGGGTGTTAATAAATCAAATGCTTATGGAGCCGAACTGCTCAGTATCATCCAGGATCAAGAGCGGTCAACTCCATTCCCATTGGATTGGGTTGAAGAGCAAGTAAATTCTGCCGAATTTAACGGTTGGCTGGAGCAGGAGAAGGGACGTAAGCGCAAGCTGCAGGAGAATAAGCAGGAGATCCGCGGCAAGCTATTGGAAGCGATTACCAGAGGCGACGGCCTGGATGCATTAAAAGAGCAAACCCAACTGGAGCGACGCGATTTGCTGCTATGGATTGAGGAGCTGGACAAGGAGGGTTATGATATGGAGCCTTATATCGAGGCTATTCTTCATGATGTGCCTGCTGAAGAGCAGTCGCTGGCATGGTCCGCTTTTGAACAAAATGGCGATCGTTATTTGAAGCCTATTCTGCAAGCTGTATATGTACCGGAGGCGCTGCAAGGCAAGGAATTAGACCGGATGTATGAGTGGCTGAGAGTGCTTCGGATGAAATTTCGCCGCGTACATGCAGAGGAATCGATTGAGGCTGGTTAAGGCCGGCAGTGTGATTAAGTACAACTTTACTGAAATACAAAAAGAGGTCTTCTCCATGGAGAGGGCCTCTGGTTTCTTAAGCTTGTACCTATTCGATATCGGAGCCCGCCTACTTAACAACCAGCACCGGTATTTTCGCATGATGGAGAATTTCCGAGCTGACACTTCCGAGCAGGATTTCTTTAAAAGTGCCAAACCCTCGGCTGCCAACAATAATCAGGTCAGCATGATTAGCTTCCGCGTAATCCAGAATGACTCTTGCCGGTGCCCCTCCATCCAATAAAGTAGCGGAGGTCTTGTCCAGATTCGAGATCCGCAGCTTTGCTTCATCTACGAGTTCATTTGCTGCCTGATACAATTCTGTTTGGACAACGGGAGGACCGGTAATGACGGCATCATTCAGCACCAGATTGGAGACTTGGAATACGTGAACAACCTCCAATTCTGAATCCACAAATAATCGTTTCATCTCGATTGCTTTGTCTAATGCAATTTTTGACGTTTCCGAACCGTCATATGCCACGATAATTTTATTGAACATAGGAGCTCACCTCAGTTAGTAGTATACCCACCTATTACCCTTAAAAACAGGATATGAAGCGAGTTGGTAATCCAAATCGTCCAAAGCGGTTACTTATATGTATGAGAAACTCCTGTGCACTGGAATGAAGGTTCCAGTCACAGGAGTCTATTTGAGAAGCAGAAGTGGGCTCACAGCCATTCTTTTTTGCGAAATAAAACGAACATGGACATACCTATGATAAACATGAAAATAACGGCTGCAATCCCGCCATATTCCCAGTGAAGACCTGGGACGTACTCAAAATTCATTCCATAAATACCGGTAATAAACGTCAGTGGCATAAATATGGTAGTCAGCGCTGTAAATATACGCATAATTTCATTGGCTCGATTGGATAGACTTGACTGATAAGCCTCTCTTAAGTTGCCCATCAGATCGCGAAAGGTGTCGAACGTTTCAGAAATTTTGACGGCATTTTCGTAAATATCGCCAAAATATTTTTTGAGCGGATCGCTGATCAGCTTTAGTTCTTTTTTATTCAAGGTCGAAATCACATCACGCTGTGGGCCCAGCATCTTTTTCAACCATAGAATTTCGCTTCGCAGACCAATAATCTCATTCAAATGGGATTTTTTCGTATGCATCAATATATCTTCTTCAAGCTTCTCGATCTTCGCTTCGATACGATCGCCTACACTGGTATAATTATCGACAACAAGATCTATTAAGTGATACAAAAAAGTGTCCGCAGAGGCAACTTCTTCTTCCCATAGTACCGGCTTCAGGGCACGCAGCTCATTAATCTTTTGACGGGTTACCGTTATAATATAATGCTTGCCAAGAAAAATATTCAAAGCCCTCAGGAAAATTTCTTCATCATCAAAACGAATGCTGTTGACCACGATAAAATAATTGGAGTCGTACAGCTCAATTTTGGGACGCTGCTCCTCTTCCGTCAAGCAGTCCTCGACGGCCAGCTCATGAAGGTGATACAGCGGTTGTAAAATTTCCAAATCCTCGACATCTGCGTCGATCCAGTAGAACCCATGTTCCGGCGCTTCCATGGCTGTCGTAATATCCTCCACCAAAGTGAAAATGCCGTCCTGCACCAAGCGTGTTTTCATTCTGATTCACCTCTTCACATGATTTACTTGAGAGGAAATACAGGCGGAAGAAACGACGCTAACTTCATGCGGACAGCTTTATACCGGGCAGACAAGGTTTTATATAGAGTGGATTTAGGTCCACGTCAAATACGCTTGTGTTGGCAAAGTATTGCTGGGCGCATGAGAATCAGCGGCGTAAGCCAACTGCATTCCTAACGATCTATTCGGTTGGTTGTGAACGTAGATACTACTCGTCGGGTCTCCGTCCATTCGTTGGTTGCACCCCTTTGCTATTGGTGTCGAATACTTGTCTAGTATAAACCTACATGCCTTGCACAGCAAGGTGGAAACGATGAAATTAATATGTTTTTTTGAGCCCTTGATAAAGTATGCAGAATGCCAGCGGAGGTGCTCCTTTTGTGCGGCAGGGGGAATCCGAATATGAAATTTATACGGCGCTCTTGACTTTAATGAGGTTGTAGTAAATAATATAAAGAAAAATATAAAATTACTTTTCTTATCAAGAGCAGGTGGAGGGACTAGCCCGATGACACCCGGCAACCGACAAACCGTTGGCATATCGCGTAAGCGTATGACAGTGGAATGCACGGTGCTAATTCTTGCGGAAGCGAACATAGCTTCTGAGAGATGAGAGAGGACATTGTTATTGATAACAAGGCCTTTCTCGTTCGCGCGAAAAGGTCTTTTTAGCGTCCTTTTGCGTAAAAAACGATTACTTACTCAAGAAGGAGTGAATTACCATGCCTATCAAAATCCCTGATCACTTGCCAGCCAAAGAAATTTTATTGAACGAAAATATATTTGTGATGAGCGAGACCGAAGCCTTTCATCAGGATATTCGTCCTCTGCGTATCGCTATTTTGAACTTGATGCCTACGAAGGAAACAACCGAGACCCAAATTTTACGGCTAATCGGCAACACACCGGTTCAATTGGAATTTGTACTGCTGCACCCGGGTTCGCACACCTCGAAGAATACGTCAGCCGAGCATCTGGAGCAATTTTACAAAACCTTTAATGATGTGCGCAAAGAAAGATTTGACGGCTTGATCATTACCGGAGCGCCTGTCGAGCAGTTGGATTTTGAAGATGTGAACTATTGGGAAGAGCTGAAGCAAATTATGGATTGGAGCACGGAAAATGTGACTTCGACCTTGCATATTTGTTGGGCCGCTCAGGCAGGCTTGTACCATCATTTTGGAGTTCCCAAATATCCATTGGACAGCAAAATGTTCGGGGTATTCCCACACGTAACGAGCAAGCAAAATGTGAAGCTGCTGCGCGGCTTCGATGAGCTGTTCTGGGTACCGCAATCCCGTCATACAGAGGTTCGCAGAGAGGATATCGAGAAGATTGCAGGCTTGGAGATTTTGTCCGAATCACCGGAGGCAGGCGTGTACATCGCGGCTACGCAGGACGGCAAGCATATCTTCGTCACGGGACATTCCGAATATGATGCGTGTACGCTGAAGTATGAATATGACCGTGATATTAATAAAGGCATGGAAGTAGCTGTTCCTAAAAACTATTATCCCAACGATGATCCGACCAAGGAACCGCTCGTTTCATGGAGGGCACATGCCAATTTATTATTTTCCAACTGGTTGAACTATTATGTATATCAAGAGACACCATACGATTTGTATAAAGGGGAGTATAGCATATGAGCAACGAGCAAGATCAGGATAAGCTATTGAAAATAGAAAGCAGATTGGCACAAATCGGTTCACAGGAGGAGCCGGTAACGGGAGCTGTCAGCTTCCCGGTATATCAAGCTACGGCGTTTCGCCATCCGAAGCTTGGACAAAGCACGGGGTTCGATTACTCCCGGACCAAAAACCCGACACGCAAAGTACTTGAGGATGCGATTGCCGAGCTAGAATCCGGAGACGCGGGTTTTGCCTGCAGCTCCGGTATGGCGGCCCTGCAAACGATATTTGCTCTATTCAGTCAAGGTGATCATCTGATCGTATCCCTGGATCTGTACGGTGGCACGTATCGGTTGCTGGAAAAAATTATGTCACGGTTTGGCGTAACTGCCTCTTATGTAGATACCAATGATCTGGATGCATTGGAGTCGCACTTGACCGCGAATACGAAGGCAATCGTAATTGAAACACCAACCAATCCTTTAATGATGATTACGGATCTGGAGCTCGTGTGTAGCTGGGCGAAGAAGAAAAATGTGCTGACAATCGTGGATAATACGCTGTTAACCCCGTTCTTTCAGCGTCCGATCGAGCTTGGGGCGGATATTATTATTCACAGTGCGACCAAGTACCTGGGTGGACATAACGATGTGCTGGCGGGTCTGATCGTAACCAAAGGCCAACAATTATCCGAGCAAATGGCGTTCTTACATAATTCAATTGGAGCTGTATTAGGTCCCCAGGACAGCTGGCTACTGATGAGAGGTATGAAAACATTGGCTCTTCGTATGGAGCGCCATCAATATAATGCGACACGGATTGCTGAGTTTCTATTAACGCATCCTTGTGTGGACTCTGTATATTATCCGGCACTCACCAGCCATCCGGGATATGAAATACAAAAGAAGCAGTCCTCAGGTAACGCTGGAATTTTCTCCTTTAAGCTCAAGGATGCCAGATACGTCGAACCGATTCTTCGCCATATTAAGCTGATTGCTTTTGCCGAAAGCCTCGGTGGCGTGGAGTCGTTGATGACCTACCCTGCTGTACAGACGCATGCTGATATTCCGGTAGAAATCCGTGAAAGAATCGGGTTGGACGATCGTTTACTGCGTTATTCTGTAGGTATAGAGCATGTTGAGGATCTGATTGCGGATTTATCCAGAGCGATTGATTTGGCCCAAGCAGAAATCGAAGGGGCTTGATAACAGAGAAGTTAAGCAGCAGCCAATAATAAGAAGTTGTTATTCTTTGTCGAATAATGACAATTCATGTAGCCGATGGAATGGTAGTTGACATTCATTGGCTATTTTTTTAATATTTGTAAAGAAGTGCTTTCATTTTTTTGCTTTTTTGTATTTACTCTATGTTTATTCATGATATGATCAAAACTAGATAATTGAAATGATTTCAACCTTAGTCAAAGGGGGAGAACAATGCAGTCTGCCTTACAGAAGTGGAAAGAAAGATTGAAATACCTGTACCTTCTTCCTTTATCCAACGAGTCTTTGAAATATTTCCCCCCAGACTTTACTATCCGTGATCCCATTGTATCGATGATTAAGCAGTACCGTCGAAAAGGGCAGCCCATCGGTATGATTTTATTTTATATGGAGGAGTTTCACCATTTATTTGCCACTCATCCATACCCCTATATTCAAAATCTGCAGAAGCTTGTACGTGAAAAGCTGCTCGAAATACTACCCCGTTACTTCAAAAGCTCAAACCTTTTAGGCATTAAACAGTTCGCAAGCGATGATTTTTGCATGTTTATTAAGGAATATCCTGGCTTTAGCTTTGACGATTTGCAGCGCAAAGCATTGTTGATGCGGCAGGAGCTGGAGCAGAGCCTGCGTATTCCGATGCGGCCCCATGAGGATACGATCTACTCCTTTCAAACGGGATGCCATATCATAGGAATGGATATTGAAAATACGGAAGCCGCGATTCGCAGCTCTTACCATTATGCATTAGCGATTGCGACAAAAAAGCTGCCTTCACACTTTTCCAAGTCCAAACAAGAGCTGCTTGATATTATTGATATGGAAAAAATTACCGTGCTGGCTCAGCCGATAATGAGTTTGAACAGCGGTGAAATTTTTGGATGGGAAATATTGACGCGCGGCCCATCGAATTCGGTTTTTCATACGCCTACAGAGCTTTTTGATTTTGCCTACCAAGCTGACTTATTGTCCAAAATGGAATTTATTGTAATGAAAAAAGCATTCGAGGAAATAAGCAAACGTGGCATCCGTGAACAAGTATTCATTAATGTAACCCCTGTGACATTGTGTCATCCTTTATTTTTAAATCAACTTCTAACGGTTTTGTCGGCTTACGATAATATATCGGCTTCGCAGATTATATTGGAGATTACGGAGCGGCATTCAATTCGCGATTTTGCTTACATGGGCGCTTTGATGGCTAATTACCGTTCGCATGGCTTCCGATTCGCTGTAGATGATGCAGGAGCTGGTTACTCCAGCTTGCAATCGATATCCGAGCTTATACCCGATATCATCAAGATCGATAAATCCGTTATACAAAATATAGATCAACTCGTGGTGAAGCAGTATTTGCTGCGTGCGCTGTTGTTATTTGCCGAGAATATTAATTGTCAGGTCATTGCCGAAGGTATAGAAAGTCAAGGAGAAGCGGATATTCTATATGAAATGCATGTGCATATGGGACAAGGGTTTTATTTTGCAAGACCTGAACCGATCGTTGCTTATCAGGAACGTATGCTGCAATGTCGTTCTATTACGGAAAAAATCCAGCAAAACCGTCAAATTTGCAGCGTAATCGCATAACCATGACTATGAAAAGTTTGTGAATGGTAAGCACTGCTTGCTCGTTCACAGGCTCTTTTTTAATGACGGGGCTTTTTTATTGTGATACGATAGTTATATGATAAACCTCAAAAGGAGTGAGCAGAGAATGAGTTCCATAGACCACATCCTTGATCGTGCTGTCGCGGGAAACAGAATCAGTCTGGAAGACTGTGTAAGCTTATATGAATCCGATCAGATCGAAAAGATGGGCCATGCCGCCAATCAGATCATGTTAAAGCACCATCCAGATCCAATCACTACTTTTGTTATTGGTCGAAATATTAATTATACGAACATCTGTGATGTATACTGCCGTTTCTGTGCTTTCTACCGTGCGCCTGGCTCCAAGGAAGGCTACGTGCTGCCGGATGAAACGATTTTCCAAAAGATCCAGGAAACGCTGGATGTCAGAGGTACGGAAATATTGATGCAGGGCGGAACAAATCCGAATCTGCCTTTCACTTACTATACAAATCTGCTTCGTGAGATCAAGAAACGTTTTGATATTACGATGCACTCCTTCTCACCAGCGGAAATTATGAAAATGAAGGATGTCTCGGACGGTCTAACGCTTGAAGAGGTCATTCGTGAGCTGCATGCGGCTGGTCTGGACTCCCTGCCAGGCGGCGGAGCTGAAATCCTCGATGATCGTACCCGTAGAAAAATCAGTCGGCTGAAGGGCTCCTGGCGTGATTGGATGGACGTAATGGAAACTGCACACCGCATTGGGATGCATTCCACGGCTACTATGGTTATTGGCTTCGGTGAAACGTCTGAGGAGCGTGCTACGCACTTGCTGCGCGTTCGTGACGGACAAGATCTCTGTATCTCCAATGGTTGGAATACACCAGGCTTCCTGGCCTTTATCTCCTGGACATTCCAGCCAGACAACACCAACATGAAGGGTGAGAAGCTGGGTCCCGAGGCTTACCTGAAAAATCTCGCGATCAGCCGAATCATGCTCGATAATATCCCGAATTTCCAATCGTCCTGGGTGACGATGGGGCCAGAGGTCGGCAAGCAATCGCTCCATTATGGATGCAACGACTTCGGAAGCACGATGATTGAAGAAAATGTTGTATCCGCGGCAGGCACCACACACAAGGTTAATATCGGATCGACACTTGACCTTATTCGTCAGGCAGGCAAAATCCCTGCACAGCGCAATACGAAATATGAGATTCTGCGTATGTTCGATGATGTCAACGAAAAGATCGATTTTGATTTTGTAATGCAGAACTAGACCCTTGATAAGGGAAGAACGGACGCAATAGGGTAGAAACTTCTAACTACAACGCTTATCTAATATTAAATCCGAAGGAGGATTAGTATGGATAAGCGTTATTTGTCGTGTGGCCAGAAGTGTACGTGGCGACAATCCAGATGATACAATAGGAATAATAAGGAAAAACAAAGAGTCTAGGAGTTGAAAATATGCTGGGCTTACCTAAAGGCAAGGTTTTTCTAGTCCCATGGACAGTACAATGGGAAAAGGAATTTCTGTTAGAGAAACAGAGCATACAATCCGTATTGGGTGAGTGTCCTTTAGCAGTTCATCATATTGGAAGCACGGCTGTCAAGGGTTTAAGTGCAAAGCCGATCATAGATATTGCTATCGAGGTTATGAGGTTCGAAGATGGAGTAAAATACGTTCCTGACTTGGAGAAAGTTGGCTACTCATATAAGGGAACAAATGTCCTTCCTGAAAGGCATTATTTCAGCAAAGGTGAGCCAAGAACTCACCAGATACATATGTTCCAAACAGGCAGCGAACATCTAAAAAGGCAAGTTGCATTTAGAGATTATTTAAATCAAAATGCCAGCGACCGCAAGGCTTACCAAGAACTCAAGGAGAAGCTGGCCATTATTTATGAGACAGACAAATTGGCATATGCAGATGCAAAATCAAACTTCATTCATAGCATGATGTTGAAACTTGGATTTGAAAACTGAACAAGTGAATCCTATGTAACACTTGTTAAACTGGATTTTGTTAACTAAAGTTATTTAAATTTACGTCAAATTGCAGGGATATCACTTATTATGTAGAATCTTGTAAAAAATAGCATACATATATCATATATACCGGATTCATGGTGGCTATTACAGGGTTAAGTCAAGGAGACGAGATAAAAATGATTGTTCTGTATTTCATTTTTGCACTTATCTCATTCTACATATGTTATCGTTGCTACGAGACTATGCAAGTCGCGTTATTTTTATTTGGTTTTTATTCATGTGTCGCATGGCTGGTTGCTGTTACTAATGAGGTTGTTCAGTATTATAGATGATATAAGAAGGCCTGTGGTCAACAACAAAGAAGGCAACGATCTCCAGCGATTACTGGACCGTTGCCTTTTTGTTACCTGTACAAATAATCGTTTGATTGCGACCGCTTCTTTTGGCTTCATACAGTGCTTCGTCCGTGCCTTTGAACAGCATTTCTTTCGTAATTCCCTTTTGAAAATCATAAACACCGATACTAATCGTTACTGCTTGTCCATTCAGCTCCTCATGAGGCTGCGCGGCAATTTGTTTGCGAATGTTCTCTAAGTTTAGAGTAGCCTCCTGCAGATCCATATCGGTAAAAATAATCGCGAATTCCTCTCCACCATAGCGCGCAGGGAAATCGTTCAGGGAAACCATCGTTTTTATGGTCAGTGCTACCTTTTTTAACACGGCATCTCCTGCCCGGTGTCCAAAGGTATCATTTACTTTTTTAAAGTGATCAATATCCAACAAAGCGAGCTGAAAGGAAAAGTTATACCGTTCTCCCTGTTCGATCAGTTTGTCCAGATATTCATGAAACGACATATGATTATACAGATCGGTCAGTGCATCGGTTTTGGCCAGCTTGTCCATAATCACGTTGCGAACTAGCAGGTCTTGGCCCGATTCCAACGATGATTGAAGATGCTTCAGCAGTTCCTTGCCGCGGCTCATAATCCCAAGTGCTACTACTAGGCCCCCTAATAATACTCCTGTAACCGCGATTATATCTGATATGATCCATGTGGTTTGTTTATCCAATACTCCATATAGCACATAAAAGCATGACAAACTGAGCAAATAAGAAAACACCACTTTGCTGGTTTGGAAGTAAAAGATGGATACGAGAATGGGGAGAAACAAGGTAGTCAATAAGGTATTGACGTGGGGAAATGAGTAGATCAGTCCGCTGGAAATAAAGGCAGCCCCGATAATAACGATGTAGTCTTTACCTCTCTTTGCCCATTTGTGAACGGCTTCAATGACTAGCAAGCCAAGGCACAGCCATAAAGTATTCAGAGTAATAATGGGGACGATAACGAGGGAAGTGGAAAACCAGGCAATAATATCATATACACATGTAGAGAAGATAGCTAAAGCGATAATTAGCCAAAATCCGGTTAATAATTTTCGATTCCATCGTGGTAGATCAATTAATTGGAATAAATCAAAACCCATGTTTTCCAATCACTCCATTAATTACACTTTTCTAATTTCTTAACTATACCATGGGAAATTGTTGTTTGTATATATGCCTGCGAGGGACCATATACTTTAACATGAGAAGTGTGAAAGAAAGGAGTGGATGAGATGAAGCTATTCGCCTTTACTCTTATGAAAACCCCCGATTTATCCATAAATCAGATACAAAATCGGTTAGCGGCGGCTTTGAAAAAAACATACAAGGAGGATGCTTGGGTTAAGCTTTCGAGCCATCGTGAGTATTCGGTCATTGAAGCAGCTGGGAACAGGAATCGTTTTTCCACAAAGCAGCAAATAGATGCGTTGTACCAATTAGCTGCGGAGACCGCGGCGGATTGGGTCATTCAGGATGAGGAAGAGAAACGGATTCGACAGCTTATTATCGATGAATTCCATTACGGAAAAGAAGAGGATATCAGGGATATTTTGAGCTATCTGAAGCCAGAGCTCAGTGAGGATAATCCAGAGCAGCAGGAAATGCGGACACGCCGTAAGCTTAAGGTTAGCCAGCAGCTATTTTCCTTGCTGAAGGATTGCAGCGATTTGAATCTGGATGGATTTATGCGTTTCCGCTTCAATGACTATATGCAGGAATTACGTGAAATTGTGGAATATGCCGTAGATGAGTATTTGATGGATCGACAGTACAAGGAGTTTATTTCACTGCTGCAATATTTTGTATACATCCAGGAAGCAAAAATTCCATTTGCACACCTGATACATAAAGGCGGCAATGAATTTGAACTGCTTAACGACCATATGGAAGCCATAGATACCAGTGAAACGAATGCTACCTTGACGATGGAGCTGCTGGAGAAGGATGTTAATTTTGAAGATTTGATTGTAAGCACGCTCATTTCCGTATCACCGCAATTGATCTACATCCATACGAGAGAACCGGATCTGCAAATTATTCAAACGATTTCGCAGATTTTTGAAAATCGTGTTGAACTGTGTGAATATTGCGGATTATGTCATAATCTTGACCGTTTCGCGGTATCGGATTATAATAAGAGCTAAGACTAGAATCAAAGACAACGATGTATGGCGTGCTGTACAGAGATAGGAGACATTGGCTGCAAGCTCCTTCGGTTAACGACATTCATTTACCCCTTTGTAGTTGCGATATGGAACACGGATTGAATCGATTATGGACGATCCGTAAGTAAATATGGCCGGCTCATTCCCGTTATTGAATGCTTTTGAGGATTCGTTCAATTGGATTTATGTCTATGAACGAATTGAACTAGGGTGGAACCACGAGACCAAGCGCTCTCGTCCCTTACGGGATATGATGCGCTTTTTTTGTTGTCTAAAAAGGCAGATGCTTACGAAGTAAGTTTTCTACGAAAACCAGGTAGATGCTTACGAAGTAAGTTTTCTACGAAAACTCTAAGGAGGTCAAATCAATGGCGGTAAAGGTTACATTTCCTGACGGAGCGGTTAGGGAGTATGAGCAAGGGACTACGATTGAAGAGGTAGCCGGCTCGATCAGCTCGGGTTTGAAGAAAAATGCAGTGATTGGTAAAATTGATGGCAAATCGGTTGACTTGAACACACCTATCAGGCAGGATGCTGCACTGGAAATTATCGTATTGGACAGCGAGAGCGGTCTAGAGGTATATCGGCATAGTACAGCGCATCTGATGGCGCAGGCGATCAAACGTATTTATGGAGAAAAGGCAGTAAAACTCGGTATCGGTCCTGTCATTGAGGATGGTTTTTACTATGATATTGATTTGGAAACGCCGCTTACACCAGAGGATCTGACTAAGATCGAAAAGGAAATGGAAAAGGTAGCTCAGGAGAACTTCCCGATTCGTCGTCGCGAAGTCAGTCGTGAGGAAGCCATTCGTATATTTACTGAAATGGAAGACCCTTTAAAGCTGGAATTGATCCGTGATTTGCCGGAGGACTCTGTGCTGACTATTTATGATCAAGGCGAGTTTTTTGACTTGTGCCGCGGCCCGCATTTGCCTTCAACTGGACGTATTAAAGCGTTCAAGCTGCTTAGCGTTGCTGGTGCTTACTGGCGTGGTGACGCAAAAAATAAAATGCTGCAACGTATTTACGGAACAGCCTTTCTGAAAAAATCCGATCTGGATGAGCATTTGCATCTGCTGGAGGAAGCCAAGAAACGCGACCACCGTAAGCTGGGTAAAGAGCTGAAAATGTTTACCTTCTCCCGTGAGGTTGGACAAGGCTTGCCATTGTGGCTGCCGCATGGAGCCAAGCTGCGTCGCACGATGGAACGCTATATCGTCGATCTGGAAGAGCGTCTTGGCTACCAGCACGTCTACACGCCTGTACTAGCCAATGTGGAGCTGTACAAAACCTCTGGACACTGGGAGCATTACCAGGAAGACATGTTCCCCAAAATGATTATGGACAATGAAGAGCTGGTGCTTCGTCCGATGAACTGTCCGCATCATATGATGATCTACAAGAGCGATATGCGCAGCTACCGTGATCTGCCGGTTCGTGTGGCCGAGCTTGGGATGATGCATCGTTATGAAATGTCAGGAGCTCTGACAGGCTTGCACCGTGTGCGTGCAATGAATTTGAATGATGCTCACATTTTCTGTCGTCCTGACCAGATCAAGGAAGAGTTCAGCCGGGTTATTACTTTGATCCGTCAGGTTTATGAGGATTTTGGTATTAAGGAATACCGTTTCCGCTTGTCCTATCGTGATCCTAAGGATACCGAAAAATATTTTAACGATGATGCCATGTGGGAAATGTCTCAGCGTATGCTGAAAGAGGTTGTTGAGGAGTTGAATATTCCTTACTTTGAAGCAGAAGGCGAAGCAGCTTTCTACGGTCCGAAGGTGGATGTGCAGATCAAGACTGCATTGAAAAAAGAGGAGACTCTCGGTACCGTTCAGCTCGACTTCCTGCTGCCTGAGCGCTTCCAGCTCGAATATGTGGGTGAGGATGGTCAAAAGCATCGGCCAGTCGTTATCCACCGTGGCGTAATTTCCACTATGGAGCGGATGACAGCGTTCCTGCTTGAGAACTTTGCCGGTGCACTGCCGACTTGGCTTTCTCCGGTTCAGGCTAAGGTTATTCCTGTTTCAACGGCTTTTGAGGATTATGCCAAGAAAGTCGAAGAGAAGCTTCAACTGGCTGGTGTTCGCGTGGAATCCGATTTGCGTAATGAAAAGCTGGGTTATAAAATCCGTGAGGCACAGCTGGAGAAAATCCCTTATATGCTCGTTGTAGGTGAAAATGAAATGAACAACTCCAGTGTGTCTGTCCGTAAACGCGGCGAAGGTGATCTGGGTGTTCAGAACTTGGATAGTGTAGTAGCGATGATCGAGGAAGCTATTCGCAACAAGGTGATTGATTAATAAAGCTAAACGGACCAATCCTTCAGGGAGCTGGTCCGTTTTGTATTTCTGTTGGTGCTTGTATATGCTTTAAGCGTTTGCCAATTGCTTTATTCGCTGATTGATATCTCTTCCTTGGTACAGCCCTCCGTGGTAGCAAATAACATTTTCTATATCAAATGATTCCAGCTTCTGCAGCGACTGTATGGCTAGCCGGATATCCAGAGCATGCTCAGGAGTCGGACCCTGCAATTGTCCGTCAATAACGACCAGCGCATCGGCTGCAATTAAGGTCTTGCTCGCTTTGTGATACAGGCTAACATGTCCTGGGGTATGGCCGGGAGTATCGATAACGATAATACCTCCACAGTATGGCAGCTCCTGTTCATTTTGAATAATATTATCGACCTGAGCTTTTGGTGGATTTTCAAGAGCTGATCTGAATGCTTTGCGCCATTCCAAGGGTATCTCCGCTGGCAAGGATGCGACAGCAAGCTCGATAGCTTCCGGTGTAATCTTTAATAATTGTTTTTCGCCTTGGATGTACGGCTGTTCCAGCTTGTTGGCTGAGACTGTAATGGTCTGAGGGCTGTCTGCTAATATATGGGCCAAGCTGCCGATATGATCTATGTCCTGATGCGTAATAATAATATGTTTGAGCCGATCCCAGGACACATCCTCTTGTTCCAAGGCTTCACGAAATTTGGGCAGCTGTCCCGGATAACCTGTATCTACCAATATGGCTGATTGATGGTCCCATAAAAGTGTCGGATATATGGTGTCGAGCTTCCCCATTACTACTGCTGAAATTTCGAGCATCGCGATTCCTGCTGCTATTTTCATAGTAACCCTCCAATCATATTGGATAATGAAGAACTATGTGTCTTGTAATTGGACAACAATTTTGTGGCACAGAAACGATGCTGCAAACCCGGATACGGCATCCAGTTGGACGCGAATATGTTCGCCCTCGTATGCGAAGCTCAGCTGCAAACAAATATTGCATTCCTCGGCCGGGGATATGTTCTCCTGCTGGATGTCTTCGAAATAAAGATCTAAATGCTGTTCCAGCCCACCTGTGGATGTATGCCTGATTGTTACGGACAAATTCTTCGGTAGGTTACTCCGCTCCTCGGCTGCCATACATACCTTCGTAATTTCATCGTAATGAAACGGGGGGAATAAGCCAAACCTGTCGACAACATTCTGAGCTCCTTTGATAGACATGAGCGGTGAGAATATGCGTTCGATCCGATGTGCGTTCCATAGATGGGACTCATAATGGGGGCTCGTATACAGCAGGATGGAATCAGGACCGCACGCTACTGCCGTTCCGATAAAAGCTGCCCAGGTGGGCTTATCCCATTCACCTACGGTTATCATAATCTGATCTTGAGTACGCAAATTTGGCAGATCCGTGTTGAAATGCAGTCGGAAGCCTTGTGCCTGTACCTGCCAATCGGTATTTGTGGCCAAACAGATTTCTTCCCGTTCCACGGATCGAACGCTAACGTTCCACACCGATTCATTTCCCATTCGTTCACCTCCAAGTTGTGTCGCGAAGACAATGAACTTTATGTATCATAATAGTGAACTGAGAGAGAGTAGTCAATAATAAAATATTAAATTATAACATAAAAATAATTTTTTGTCAATAAGTATAAATACTTATTTTGTGGAAGTTTTGAGTCGATTTGGCGGAGTGGTATATTTTTTTTCCATTTTGGAGAACCTCCTGTAGTAAGGGGTGGTATATCCAAGTATGTTACCTAAAGCGGTAAATCATGCAAAATGGATCTGCGTAGCGACTATAATGATGCTACTAATCATGATTTTTGAGAAGGAAGAACAAATGACAGTTTCGAGTTGGAGTGTTATGGAGTCTGCTGTCATGCAACAATCGTATTCGGAGCCTGTCAGTGTCGCAGCTGTGGAGGTAAAAGATTCGGGGCCTGTGAAGGCGAAGCCGGAATCGGCCGAGCTTCAAACATCTGAGGTTAAATACTCACGTACGAATAACTATAGCAAATTGCCTAACTTGAATCAGGATTTGTCCAAATACACAGCGACAGAGGTTGTTGCTACAGGCTATTTTGCAGGGAAGGAATCAACCGGGAAAAATCCGGGACATCCCGAATACGGGGTGACGTTCTCAGGCCTAAAGGTGCAGCGCAACAAAAATTCACTCTCAACCATCGCGGCCGATCCGACTGTATTCCCAATAGGTTCTGTGCTCTACATACCTGGTTACGGATATGGAGTTGTTGCGGATACCGGGAGTGCGATCAAAGGAAACCGGATCGATCTTTATTTTGAAACAAAGGATCAGGTCTATAAAGAATGGGGTAAAAAAACGCTGCATGTATTTGTCGTGAAAAAGGGTGAGGGCAAAATAACAACAGTGATGTGGAATCAATTAGAGGACGAATTGTTGCTATAAGTTACCAAAAAATAATAACATAAAAAATTACCTCGCTACCCATACTATGTTTGTACGGGAGGTGATCATCCATGGCAAAAAACAAAAATAAGAAGCAACAAAATGATACCGAGTTTTCCCAAGAAATTCTAACCAAAAACAGCAATAGTACAGCTGCGGGTTCTCAGAACGGAACCACTAATACGAAGCCAAATATGAACAGTAGTAAGTAAAGCTTACAGGAATAGAGGAATAGCAGGGAGTCGGCAGGGAAAGCTTGCCGGCTTTTTTGATGTTTCTAGATAATAAGGCTATTTTCCAAGGTTGGATTTCAAAAAAAGAGGTTTTCAAAGCTGAAAATTTAGTGTAAAATAACAATATTGTAATGAAAGTTCACATGGAAAGATAGGTGATGTTCCATGATTAATGCTATATTAACAGGGAGTTCGATTCCAGTGATTCAACGAAAAGCAGCCGAAGTATACCCCTTTTTAGAGTCATATATCGCTCGCAAGGAAACTCAAATTGCCGAGATCGAACAAATCATTGATCGATATGAGAAAAAAAGGCTGATGGAAGAAAGGAGCTATCAGTCTATGTCATCTTTACGCCGGATGTTTACGGGGAAAAAGCCTGATCATCATGCGGCGGTAGAGTATATCCATTACGTAAAAAGACCGATGGCTCAGATCCGACAGCTGCGTGTAGAGCTGGAACATGCAAAAGCGATTATGACAAGCAGTAATCCGGGTGATTTGATTGCGATCAGTTATGATCTGGACAAGGAATTGCAATAGCTTAATTATGCTTGCATTCATATCGTTTGTTATAGGTAAGGGGATTTTCCAAAGTCACTTGGGAAATCCCCTTTTCATGATGATAGACTCTGTTATCCGCGGCTGTTTTTCAGCTTGGTTAGCTCGATGAAGTCGTCATCCTGACTGTAGGCGGGAACGCCATGAATACCGACATCCAAACCTACTAGCTCTTCATCGCGGCTGACGCGCACCGGAACAATCTTTTTGATCAGTTTGAAAGCAATCCAGGTGAGGCCGAAGCCCCATATGGAGACTGTAATAAGGCCGAGAGTTTGGACGCCGAGCAGACTCCATCCGCCTCCGTAGAATAAACCGCTGTAGCCTTGTCCGTATCCTGCTGTAAGCTCAGGTTTGGCAAAAAGGCCGATTGCCAGAGTTCCAATGCTGCCACTGACTCCGTGGACGGCAAAAGCGCCGACAGGATCATCGATTCGCTTGGACTCCAGAAATTCAGTTGCGAATACCATGGCAATGCCGCATACAGCGCCAATCAGAATCGCAATGATGTCGCTGACGAACGCGCAGCCAGCCGTGATTCCGACTAGGCCTGCTAACGAACCGTTAATGACCATGGGTGGATCAGCTTTGCGATAACGAAACATAGTGAACAGAATGCAGGTTGCACCACCGGCAGCAGCTGATAACATGGTTGTCACGGCGATGTGGCCTATCGTTGCGTTTGTCGCGCTTAGTGTGCTCCCTGAGTTGAAGCCGAACCAACCGAACCAAAGAATGAATGCGCCAACGGAGGCTAACGGTAAGTTGGAGGGGGGAACAATATTGGGGGTTCCGTTATCGGCAAATTTGCCAATGCGTGGCCCTATGAACAACGCTGCAGCTAAAGCGGCGAAGCCTCCGAGCGCATGTATGACGGCTGAACCGGCAAAATCGATCATTCCGAGCTTTCCAAGCCACCCGCCTGTACTCCATACCCAATGTCCGGCAATTGGATAAATCAGTCCCGTCATTGCAATCGTATATAGGATATAGGCGTGGAAGTTGATACGTTCCGCTACAGCTCCAGATACAATAGAGATAACTGCAATAACGAACGCGCATTGGAATAACCAAAACGTATCATGTGAGATTGTGAGATCAATGTGAGAAAGATCGCCGCCGAGCATAAAACCGCTGGTTCCGATAAATCCGGATATATCCTTGCCGTGCATGAAAGCGAAGCCAATAAAGAAAAATACAAGAGCGCCAAAAGCGATGTCGACAAATACCTTCATAATGATGCTGACTGCATTTTTTTGTCTGACAAAACCTGCTTCCAGCAAGGCAAAACCGCCTTCCATCAGCAAAATCATCGCGGCCGTAAGAACAACCCAAATGGTGTCCAATCCACTGGCCAATGTGGATAAATCCATATCGTTTCATCTCCTTAGTACGTACATTCTAACCGTTCATCGCCCATAATTATACGTTTCTAATGATAGTTATGTCAACGGATTACGTAAGATAAAATGACATATAAAAGTGATTATTCGATGTTATGTAAGAAGGCTATAGAGCGTACATATTTTGTCGGATTATTGCGTACTCTAACGTAAAATGCGTCTGGACTATAATTACGACTATTAATAGGAGTGAGCAGATGATACCGATACAATCCGTTCTGACGAATTATGAGGAACCGTTTGATGAAGTGAGCCGACAATTACACCAATTTGAGTTCACGCTTGGTGGAAACTGGGATTATGATCATGGTTATTTTGACCGTTATTTGGATGACGCACATCAAGTATGGCTTCGTATCCCTTTTGAAGTCACCCACGGTACTTTGGATGGTGACACAGGTGCTACAGATGCGATCATTTGCATGGGTACGCCTTTCGTATTGAAGCATATCTATAATGATGGTTTGGATAAGGAAGCGCATCTGAATGTATCCGGAGCATTAATTGATCAGTTTCAGGAGCCAATCGATAAGGATGCTCCTGTTGAGGACAAGTGGGTAGCGGCAGCCAAGGATATGCTGGGTAAGGTGGAGCAGGTCTGGAAAGTACATTAGAATAATTAGACTGGTGAAGCTCCTGAGAACCTGAAAGTAGACTTTTAGAGTGCATGTAATCATGTGTAAAGAAGATTGGCTGTGCCTCCTATCCGAAATCACGGATCAGGAGGTTTTTTTGCGATTTCATTTAGGCTCTTTTTATTTTTCCTTAAGGTTTCTTTAAGGTTTCGGGTCCAATATAAGAGCAAGAGAAACAAACATATAACAATCTTAGAACCTTACCAAGGAGGGTTTTACAATGGAAGATAACAACAACAACAATGAATTTTTGCGTCGCCCCAGTGGCGAGTCCACGAATGCTTCATCCAATGATGGAGTTGAAGCGGACCAAGCAGGTTCTAACCAAATAAAGCAAGACCGTCCGTCCCACTACTATTCTTACGGGCCTTATAAATCAACTATGGGACATGACGAAATAGCTGCATCTGATACCACTGCCAATTCGAACGAAGGAACGACGCCAGTTGAAGTGACACCACCGCGTCCGGTTCGCCCTTTTTCCTACAATGGCTTCGAACCAAGTCAGGAGCATCCGAGTAACAATTGGCAGCATGATAACAGAAAGAAAGGTTCTTCTGTGAAAGCCGTCTTTTCCGCTTTTATGGCAGGTGCCGTATTGGTGGGCGGATTAATGTTCGCTTCCGATAAAATGAATTGGTTTACCAGTGGTCCAAGCGCATCGAGTAGTGCTTCCGCTCCAGTGGCAAGCAAAGCTGCCGCGGCTCCGACAACTGGTAATGGGGGTGTTAAGGAAGCAGCCATCGATCTGGGCAGACCTACCAACATCGCTCAAATTGCTGAGCAATCGGGACCGGCCGTAGTTAAAATAGAGACGAAGGTAAAGGCCAAGAGCTCCCGTGGTGGCAGTTCGCTGATGGATGATCCGTTCTTCCGTCAATTCTTTGGCAATAATGGCGGGGGTTCACAATCACAACCGAAAAGTGGTACAGACCAGCTGCAGCCTGCGGGGATGGGAACCGGATTTATTTTTGAAAAATCAGGCTACATTTTGACCAATGAGCACGTTATCGACGGTGCCGATGAAATTTGGGTAACGGTTGAAGGCTACGAGAAGCCATTTAAGGCGACGCTGTTGGGTAACAGCTACGATCTGGATTTGGCAGCTCTAAAAATCGAAGGCACCAAAGATTTCTCATCGCTGACACTAGGCAAAGCAGAAAATACCGCTGTAGGTGACTGGGTAGTTGCCATTGGTAATCCATATGGCTTCGATCATACCGTAACGGTGGGTGTGCTGAGTGCCAAAGAACGTCCGATTTCGATTCCGGATTCACAAGGAACTCGCAACTACCAGCATTTGCTGCAAACGGATGCTTCGATCAATCCGGGTAACTCGGGCGGACCTTTGTTGAATTTAAATGGTGAAGTGATCGGGATTAATACGGCTGTTAGTGCGCAAGCCCAAGGTATTGGTTTTGCGATTCCGACAAGTACAATCTCTTCTGTACTCGATAATCTGAAAAATAATGTAAAAATTCCGAAAGAGCCAGCACCTTATATCGGTGTGAAGCTGTCGGATATCGATAAAGATTGGCTGACAGAGCTGAAGCTTTCCAACAATGAAGGTGCCATCGTATCCGAAGTGGAACGCAAGAGCCCTGGGTTTGTAGCAGGTCTAAGACCTTATGATGTCATTACCGAGGTTAATGGAGCCAAAGTTAAAACATCACAGGAGCTGGTTGACGCGATCAAGAAGCTTAAAGTAAAGGATCAGGCTACATTAACGGTAATGCGTGACGGCAAGAAAGAAACGATCACTGTGACCATTGGCGACCGTAACGCGGAGTAAGGTTGGCAATTAGGTAATATCGCAATAAGGTTTGCGGTAGTTAGTGGTACAAGAAGCAGAGCGGAGCATACTTGCGGGTTGCTCCGCTTCTTTTTGTAACGAGTACATTTCTGCTACAATGTTAAGCATGGGGGGACTGTTATCGTATGAGAGAAAAAATACTAATTATTGATGATGATGAAAAAATCACTTCGATGCTGAAGCGTTCACTGGCATTTGAAGGTTATACAGTGTTTACCGCTCATCATGGGATGGACGGGCTCAAACAAATATTGGAGAACGACCCGGATACGGTTATTTTGGATGTGATGATGCCCCAATTGGATGGATGGGAAGTCGTCCGCCGTATTCGTGAGGGCGGAGCCTCTGTGCCCGTTCTGATGTTAACAGCGAAGGACGAGATCGGCGATCGTGTAAAAGGTTTGGATATGGGTGCTGATGATTATTTGGTCAAGCCGTTTGCATTAGAGGAGCTGTTGGCGCGGGTAAGAGTTTTACTGCGAAGAAGAAGCGCGGAGAAATCCGAACAGCCAACGAACAGGCTGCAATACCAGGATGTGTTTATGGATATGGACACACGCGAGGTGTTTCGGGGAAGCCAGCTAATCGAGCTGACCACCAAGGAGTTTGACCTGCTGCACCTGTTTTTACAAAACCCGAAGCGGGTTTTATCTCGTGATGTCATTATGGAAAAAATCTGGGGTTACGATTATAGTGGTGAATCCAACGTGCTGGAAGTGTATATTGCACTCTTACGTCAAAAAACGGAGGAGTACGGTCACAAACGGATGATTCAAACCGTTCGTGGAGCCGGGTACGTGTTGAGAGGAGAGAGCTGACGTGTCCATTCGTCTGCGACTGACATTATGGTACTCAGGCATTTTGTCTGTTGTGTTACTTATATTTGGTTTAGGCTTGTACGGCTTGGTTTACCATTACTATTTTCAAACGGTAGAAGAAGATCTTCAGGAGCAGGCCGAGAAGGTATTCTCTCGCATAGAGCCCCGGATGACAATGACCCTGCGCGGTGGAATTACCCCTGATTTTGTATTGCAGGGGCGAGACATCATTAATAATACAGGAAAATATTACCAGGTGGCCAACTTTGAAAATGGGAATATAAGCCGGTCTGAAAATTTGAGCCAGCTTAATTTGTCCTTGCCTGAATTGACTAGCGCCAAGAAACAGCGGTTAGTGAATGAAGGCTATTTTATTGAGCATACACGAATCGAAAATCTGAATGTGTTCATCTACAACAGAGCGGTTCCGCTAGTGTTGAATGGTCAGCCTCAGCTGGCAGGTGTGTTTCAAGCTGCGGTGTTTTTGCAGGCGGATGAGAAGCTATTTACCTTGCTGCGGAATATACTGCTCATAACGGCACTCGTAACGGTGATGCTGGCTGCTTCACTGGGATGGTATCTGGCCCGTAAAGCGCTGAGACCGATTGAGCAGGTTATAGCTGCAACCAATTCGATTGAAAAAGGTACGGATCTGCACAATCGAATCAATTATTATGGTCCCAACGATGAGATTGGACGCTTAACGGCTACAATTAATGGCATGCTGGGTCGGTTGCAGCATACGTATTGGGAGTTGGAGGAAGTGAACCAGACCCAACGCCGATTTGTATCCGATGCTTCGCATGAGCTGCGAACTCCATTAACAACGATTCGCGGCAATGTTGATTTGCTGGAAAAAATGTGGAAGCGAATGGCAGATAGCGGCATGCAGCAGGATTCGGAACAGATCGAGATGTCTTTGGAAGCTATGCATGATATTGCAAGTGAAGCGGCGCGAATGTCTCGGCTTGTTAACGACTTGCTGTCGCTCGCCCGTGCAGATGCAGGCTTTCAAATCGCCAAAATCGAACAGGATATTTTACCGATTGTCGAGGATGTTGTCCGCAAGGCTCAGCTGCTTCCGAGGACGGTGGAATGGTCATCAGGAGATTTAAGTGCGTTGCATGGTGTTCAGGTTTATGGAAGCCGCGATTACTTGCAGCAGCTGCTGTTTATTTTTATTGAAAATGCCTTCAAATACACGGAAGTTGGTTTTGTTAAGCTCGATTCCTTACGTACGGACAATCAAATCGGGATTCGGATTGAAGACAGCGGATTAGGTATGGATAAAGAGGAAGTGCCTTTGATTTTTGAGAGGTTCTACCGAGCTGATCTGTCACGCGGCAAAACGGCTGGAACCGGGCTGGGCTTATCAATTGCCAAATGGATTATTGATGAGCACCAAGGCTCTATTGAGGTCAAGACAACACAGGGTGAGGGTAGTATCTTTATCATTTGGCTTCCTATTACTGTCCCCTCGGATTCATCTGATTTGGGCATTTCCATCCCAACGGATAATCAAGTATAATATAGGGGAAGGTGGGTGCCAATATGGACGTTATTAAAATTACGCCCCGCGGATATTGCTATGGAGTTGTAGACGCAATGGGGCTTGCTATGCAGACAGCCAAAAATTTGAATTTACCAAGACCGGTGTATATATTAGGGATGATTGTGCATAATGCACATGTCACCGAATTTTTTGATAATGAAGGTGTCATTACACTTGATGGGCCGAACAGGCTGGAGATTCTGGAAACCATTGAAAAGGGTACAGTTATTTTTACGGCTCATGGTGTTTCGCCAGAGGTTCGTAAACGGGCCCGTGACAAAGGATTGACAGTAGTCGACGCGACTTGCCCAGACGTAACCAAGACCCATGATTTAATTAAAGAAAAAACTGCTGAAGGCTATCATATAATTTATATTGGCAAGAAGGATCATCCTGAGCCTGAAGGGGCTTTGGGCGTTGCTCCTGATTATGTGCATCTGATTGAACGGATCGAGGAAATCGAACATCTGGAGCTGCCTACGGATCGGATCACGATTACAAACCAAACGACGATGAGCCAATGGGATATCAAACACATTATGAATCGATTACTGGAAAAATTCCCGACCGCCGAAATTCATAATGAGATTTGTCTGGCTACCCAGGTGCGTCAAGAGGCGGTATCTGAGCAAGCGATGGATGCCGATCTGGTAATTGTAGTGGGAGATCCTCGCAGCAACAATTCGAATCGACTGGCACAGGTATCGGAAGAGATTGCAGGTGTCAAAGCTTATCGGATCTCTGACGTTTCCGAGATTCAGACGGAATGGCTGAAATCGGTTCGTCGTGTTGGTTTGACCTCAGGAGCCTCCACACCGACACCGATCACCAAGGAAGTATTGACCTTTCTGGAAAATTACGATCCACAGGATGCGGCTACGTGGGAGATCAAGCGTACTGTGAATATGAGCAAATTGATTCCGTACACCAAAGAACGAGTGGTTGCCAAATCGAGTACGTAAGGGATGAAGGCATATGCAGCGAAAATTAGCTACTACCAAGAAGCCTTTTCAATTGCGGAATGTGAAGCGATGGTTTAAGTACAAATACTTGATGCTGACACGTGCTGAAGGAGGCCCTGGCCTTGTTGCCATGGGGTATTCAATTGGGTTGGCGGTTGAAATGTTTACACTTCCCACTGCAGGTCTGGCTTTCTTTCTGATTTTTCCTTTGATCTATATATTCCGTGCGAGTATGGCGGCTGCTCTAATCGGGTTTGTTTTTGGCAAAATCATCTATCTGCCTATGACCTACTTCCATTTAAAGGTAGGTAACTGGTTATTGCCACACGGGACTCGAAAGCAGCTATGGGCTTTTTTACCGGATTGGATGGATTTCTTTGTGAAGTCAAATTTGAAGCTGCTCGTTGGCGGGGTTGTCGATGGAATTATACTCGGTATTCTGTTCTATTTCCCGATCAAATGGCTGCTGATGCTCTATACGGCCAAGCGCAAGCAAAGACGTGAAGAGAAGAGAGCAAGCCTTCTCAATAATAGTCACTAAGCAGATTCCAAGGGCTTCTTTATTTCGATAGATGTTTCTATTGACGAGAAGCCCCTCTCGTTGTACAATTGCTTTAGTGATTAAAAGCTTTGAAGCGTATAAGCGTTGAAGCGTGTTAGTGCTTGGACTTCATTAATTAAATTATTAAGGTTCATAATATATAATAGGAGTGATTAGTCATGATCGTAATTATATCCAACAAAACCTCGGAAGAGCGTATTCATGAAATTGTCGCACTAATTGAGAAAAATGATGTTCAGGCTCATGTGTCCAAAGGTGTGGATCGCACAGTAATTGGAATTATTGGCAAAGCTCATCCCAAGCTGAGCGAACAAATTCAACAAATGTCAGGTGTTGAGCAGGTAGTAAAAATCTCGAAGTCCTACAAGCTGGCCAGCCGCGATTTTCATCCGGCAGATACTGTTATCAAGATCAAGGACGTGGAAATTGGCGGCGAGCAGCTCGTTATTATGGGCGGCCCCTGTGCGGTAGAAAATGCAGAGCAAATTGATGAAATTGCCCGTTTGGTCAAAGCCGCAGGAGCACAAGTGCTGCGTGGCGGAGCGTTTAAACCAAGAACCGGTCCGTACAGCTTCCAGGGCGTAGGTGTTGAAGGTCTGGTGATGATGGCTGAAGCCGGCAGAAAACACGGACTGTTGACGATTACGGAAGTTATGACTCCCGAATATGTAGATGTGTGTGCTGAGCATGCCGATATTTTACAGGTAGGTACACGGAATATGCAAAATTTTGATTTGCTGCGCAAGCTGGGAACGATCAAGACCCCTGTACTGCTCAAGCGCGGATTCAGCTCTACCTATGATGAGTTCCTGAATGCAGCTGAATACATACTGGCTGGCGGCAATCCGAACGTCATGCTGTGTGAGCGGGGCATTCGGACCTTTGAAACCTACACACGGAATACGCTTGACCTGGCTGCGATTCCTGCTCTTCAAACGCTTAGTCATCTACCGGTTATTTCCGACCCGAGCCATGGAACAGGACGCCGTGAGCTGGTGGAGCCCATGTGCAAAGCATCTGTAGCTGCCGGGGCTAATGGATTAATCGTTGAAATGCATACCGATCCGGACAACTCGATGACGGGTGACGGGGTACAGTCCCTCTTCCCTGAGCAGTTTGCCAAGCTGATGGTTGATTTGGAGAAGCTGGCACCTTTATGCGGAAGACGCTTCGATACCGTTAAAGAACCTTTTCAAGCTTAAGTTCATAGTCCTCTGCGACAACATTCGACTTGGTCTCCCGATTCTTGGGAGACCAAGTTTGTTTTTGTCGAAAATGTGAACAGAAGATAGGTCGGGTGTAAGCATACCTTACACCTAAACAAAAATACCTGACATAAGTATTGACGATTAGCGAGGGAAAGTTTTATAATATGAAAATGAATTAATAAAAAACTTGAACAATGTTCGAACAAATGATGTGAAATGTTCGGATTTTAGGAGGTCAATAGTCTATGTCAGCTCAAAATGTATTGAACATCATTGCAGAAAAAGGCATCGAGTGGGTGGATTTTCGTTTTGTGGATCTTTCCGGTAGAGCGCATCACATTTCCTTACCAGCTTCTGAAGTAGAAGAGGAAACGTTTGTAAATGGGGTAGCATTCGACGGTTCTTCCATCCCGGGCTTTAAAGGTATTGAAGAGTCCGACATGGTTATGCTTCCTGAAACAGATTCCGTGTACGTGGACCCTTTTACCGCACATCCTACCTTGATTGTAATCTGTAACATCGTTAATCCTGATGGCACATCTTATGATCGCGATCCTCGTGGAATTGCTGTAAGAGCAGAGGAATACCTGAAAACTGCAGGCGTTGGTACAACAGCTTACTTCGCTCCTGAATCCGAATTTTTCATTTTTGATGAAGTTCGTTTCAAAAGCGGACAAAATGAATCTTCTTACTTTGTAGATTCCGAAGAAGCACACTGGAACTCCAACCGTAAAGACGAAGGCGGCAATCTTGGCTTTAAAGTGGGTCACAAAGGCGGCTATGTTCCTGTAGGTCCTACGGATTCCCAACAAGATATTCGTAGCGAAATGTGCCGTTTGTTAATGGAAGCGGGACTTCGTATTGAGCGTCATCATCATGAAGTTGCAACTGCCGGACAAGGCGAAATCAACTTCCGTTTTGACACTTTAACTAAAACAGCTGATAACTTGATGAAATATAAATATATCGTGCAAAATACAGCTAGACAATATGGCAAAGTAGCAACTTTCATGCCAAAACCATTGTTTGGTGATAACGGTAGCGGTATGCACGTTCACCAATCGATTTTTGATGGTGGCAATCCCCTTTTCTACGAAAAAGGCGGCTATGGTAACTTAAGTGAAATGGCTTTGAACTATATCGGTGGTATCCTGTACCATGCACCAGCTTTGATCGCTTTGACGAATCCTTCAACCAACTCGTTCAAACGTCTGGTTCCTGGCTACGAAGCACCGGTTAACCTGGTATTCTCCAAAGGTAACCGTTCGGCTGCAGTTCGTATTCCGATTGCTGCTGTTACACCTAAGGGCTGTCGTATCGAATTCCGTACACCTGACTCCACGGCTAACCCGTACCTGGCATTCTCCGCAATGCTGATGGCTGGTCTGGATGGAATCAAGAAGAAAATCGATCCTCGTGCTCTGGGCTATGGTCCACTGGACAAAAACATCTACGATCTGACTGACGCTGAAAAAGGCGAAATTCGCAGCGTACCAGGTACGTTGGATGAAGCTTTGAATGCTCTTGAAGCTGACTATGAGTTCCTTGTAGAAGGCGGCGTATTCACAAAAGACTTTATCGACAACTACATCGGTTTGAAACGTGAAGAAGCAAAAGCAGTATCTATTCGCATTCATCCGCATGAATATTCCTTATACTTTGATCTGTAAGATTTCGCAATTATATGATGTTGAAACCCTCGGAGCTTCTCCGGGGGTTTTTGTGTTAGCTTTTCTTCCTAAATAACCCTGAAACATATGCTATTAGCCCTATTTCAGCGATTTTGCTAAAACCGAAGGAAATCTTTACCGATATTATACAACAAGAGCCGGACTCGTCACTTTTTTGTAATAAATCACCAGTATAATGAAGACTAACAAACATCAGCGGGATGGTGGTACAGAGTATGGGAGCAGCCTGGACAGAGCATGAAGTGGTCCATCTATTAAACCGCACTGGATTTTATACGAGTAAAACAGATATTGAAGCTTGCTTGTCTCTGGGGCAGGCAGAATCCGTAAGACGGCTTGTAGCCGGGGAATCGTTGACAGGCAAGACGGCTTCACTGCAATCGATCACCGAGTTGACGGCTGACGGCAAGGAAATGAAGGCGGACTCCATTGGTGATCAGCAAACCTATTGGCTGTACCGAATTTTAAATACAGAGGCACCACTCATCGAAAAGATGACGCTTTTCTGGCACGGGCATTTTTCTACCTCCTTTTCCAAGGTTAACGATATTCCGCTTATGCTAAGGCAAAACGAGCTGTTCCGTAATTATGCATTGGGTAATTTTCATGAGCTTGTGCTTCAGATCGGTAAAGATCCGGCGATGATGATCTATCTCGATGTGAATAGCAACCGCAAGGGGAAGCCGAATGAAAACTATGCGCGTGAAGTGATGGAGCTGTTTACGCTTGGCATTGGCAATTACACGGAGCAGGATATTAAAGAAACCGCACGCTCGCTGACTGGCTGGTCCTATGATCGTAAGGAAGGTCAAGTTAAATTTAACAAGGGTCAATATGATGCCGCCAACAAAACGGTTCTTGGAGAAACCGGTGCTTTTAACGAGACCACTGTAGTCGATGTTTTTTTCAAGCAGGAGGCATTGCCGCAGTTCATAGCCAAAAAGCTGTTGAAATGGTTTGCAGTGGACGAGCCATCACAGGAATGGGTGGATCTGGTTGCGGGTGATGTGTCCAAGGACCAGACCATCGGAGAGGTACTGACGAAGCTGTTTATGTCAGACGCCTTTTATAATCCGGAAATACAGGGTGCCCTGATCAAGACGCCGATCGAATATGTTGCCGGAATTTTGAAGGCTTTTAATATCCCATTATCGAAGGGCTTTACACAATCGGCGCGCAAGATGGGGATGGAGCTGTTTCTTCCTCCTGATGTAGCGGGGTGGAGAGGGGGGACGACCTGGCTGATGACGACCAATTTGCTCTCTCGCTTCCAATTTGCTGAATCGATAGCCAAGCGTTTGAAAAACAATTTGCTGACGAGTAAGGAATATGCGTTGGACCCGTTGTCCAAGCCGGAGGATTATGTGCGCCAGTATGCGCAAAATGCGGGTGTGTGGAATATGGGAGAGCTGTCCGCGAACACGCTGGCCAAATATGCGAACGATACCTTTGTATATGCCAAGCAAAAGAACAACGGAATGAAGGGACTGCTGCAGCTTATTATGATCAGTCCTGAAGCCCAAATGAAATAAGAGGAGTGGATTCGCTTGAAGCTAACGAGAAGAGATTTTTTGATCAAAGGGACTGCGCTTCTGGCTTCGTTGGGTTTACGGGGACCGATGATTTTTGCTGAAGATGGCTCTGCTCTGCCAAGCACTTCTATTGATGATGCGAACGTAGAGTCTCCTGTTCTTGTCGTCATCCAGTTGTCCGGAGGTAATGACGGGATTAATACATTGATTCCTTATGGAATGGGTGGATATTTTGACGCTCGTCCAACTCTGAAAATTACTCAGAATGAAGTGCTGGCGATCAACAATGAAGTCGGCTTCCATCCGAGTCTCATTCAGCTCAATGAGCTGTATAAAAGCGGCAGGGTGGCAGTCGTCCAGGGCGTAGGTTATCCGAACCCGGATCACTCCCATTTTCGTTCCATGGAAATATGGCAAACGGCTGAACCGGAGAAAATGATCCGTTCCGGCTGGCTGGCGCGATATGTCGAGTCCTCCCTTTCCCAATCAGTCAACCCTCTGAAGGTGCTGAAAATCGGCAATAACGCCAACAAAGCCTTTATTTCGGATACGGTCAATGTGCCTGTTATTCAATCTATTGAGAGCTTTAATATATTTGATCCCAAAACACCAAAGCCGGACCAAAATCGCTTGGCAGCGGCTTTTCTTGATATGTATGACCCGTTTCGTCAAGGGACTCAGGTGAAGGTTACCTGTGAGCAGGGGAAGGATGCGTTTCAAAGTGTGGAGGCGCTGCACAATTTATCGAACACATATCAAAATAAAGTCGAATACCCCAAAACAAATATTTCGAAGGATTTACAGCTAGCTGCTAAAATGTTGGCTGGAAAATCGGGTACCCGCGTATTTTATTTGGAAATCGGCGGTTTTGACGACCACGCGAATGAGAAAGAACAGCAAGCCCGGGTGCTTAAGCAGCTGGATGAGGGATTGGGTGCATTTTATAAGGATTTGGAGGCACAAGGCTTGCAGGATCGTGTTATCACGATGGCTTTCTCTGAATTCGGGCGCAGGGTCAAGGAAAACAGCAGCGGAGGTACGGATCATGGAACGGCGGCTCCAATGTTCATTATCGGGGGTAAAGTAAAGGGGGGGCTGTACGGGATACAACCGAGTCTGACCAATCTCGATAAAGGCGGTGACCTGAAGTATGAGGTTGATTTCCGTTCCGTCTATTACACGGTTGTAGACAGCTGGCTGCAAGGCGATGCCAGGTCGGTATTAGGGAAAACGTACGAGAAGATCAATTTCATATAAGATAGCAATTGCTGTCGGATACGACAAGCCTGTCTTCTCAATGGACGGGCTTTTTATGTAAACGAACAAAGGTCTGAATTCAAGTGGCAATCATATGTATCGATGCTGTGAAGATTATGCTCAGGTACTTGCTGTATAGGGATAAACTTTGCTATCATAGCGATATCATTAAAAGATACTGATCCCAAATACAAGTTGAAGGTGTGAAACTATGACGAATCGAGCTTATAATTTTAATGCGGGTCCAGCGGCGCTCCCGTTAGAAGTATTGCAGCAAGCGCAGGAGGAATTTGTAGAGTACAACGGTATTGGCATGTCATTGATGGAGATTTCCCATCGCAGTAAGGAGTATGAGGCGATTAACGCCGAAACGCAGCAGCTTTTGTTGGAGTTGCTGGGCTTGGAATCGGGTTATCAGGCTTTATTCCTCGGTGGCGGCGCGAGTACGCAATTCGCAACGATTCCGCTGAACTTCCTGAAGCCAGGCAAGGTGGGCAGCTACATCATCACAGGCAGCTTTTCCGAAAAAGCATATCAAGAAGCTCAGGTTGTCGGTGAAGCGGCAATAGCGGCTTCCAACAAAGCAGGCAAATGGAGAAGCTTGCCGAAGGCCTCCGATATTCAGCTCGATCCGAATTCCGCCTATTTACATATGACGACGAATAATACGATAGAAGGCTCGCAATTCTCGTACATCCCTGAGACTGGCGATATTCCTTTGATCGGTGATATGACAAGCGGGATATTGAGCCGTCCTATTGATAGCAAGAAATTTGCAATGATTTATGCTGGTGCACAGAAGAATCTCGGGCCGTCCGGAGTTACCGTTGCCGTCATTCGCGATGAGCTGCTGCAGGAAGAGCCTAAGCATATTCCTTCAATCTTGCGCTATACAACACACGCGAGCAATGGCTCCTTGTATAACACCCCTCCGGTTCATTCTATTTATATGGTGAATCTGGTTCTGAAATGGGTGAAAGCACAGGGTGGAGTTGTGCAGCTGGAGAAGCAAAATGTTGCCAAAAGCAATCTGATTTATGATGTGATCGATGCCAGCGGTGGTTATTACACCGGCAATATCGATCCGGATAGCCGTTCGATTATGAATGTGACGTTCCGGCTGCCAAGTGAAGAATTGGAAAAGAAATTCGTCAAAGAATCCCAGCAGCACAATTTTGTTGGTCTTGCAGGACACCGCAGCGTTGGAGGCATCCGTGCTTCTGCTTATAATGCCGTTCCTTACGAAGCTTGTAAAGCGCTGGCTGACTTTATGATCGATTTCCAAAAAAATAACGGTTAACATTTACAAGGGCAGCCCTGTTGTCTATGGCAGGGCTGTTTTTATATGAAAAAAAGCCGTATGCGGCAAAGATTTGCAGCACTCGGCTTGATAGTTGGAGCTCAGGCGAAGGATTCTTTCATAGCCGGTTCTGTCAGCTTATAGCCAACGTTACGGATGGTAACAATATATTCAGGGTTACGGGCATTGCTTTCGATCTTATCACGCAAATGACTGATATGGACATCGACGATCCGGGTATCACCAAGGAAATGATAGTCCCAAACGCCGTGCAGCAGTTGTTGCCGGCTGAGAACCTTGCCGCGATGCTTGCAAAGGAACAACAGCAGATCAAATTCCTTGGGAGTCAGTTCAATGAGCTCGCCTTTGATATGCACCTCGCGTTGATCGGGTTGAATCGAGATCTGTCCAATCGTAATCGGAGCGTTGTCATTGGTAGATGGCAAGGTTTGTATGCGACGAATAATCGCTTGTATCCGTGAAATCAGCTCCTGCGGTGAAAAAGGCTTCGTCATATAATCGTCGGCACCGTTATCCAGACCGGCGATTTTATCAGACAAATCCTGCATGGCGGTCAGCATGATAATTGGCACGAGATTGTTTTGACTGCGCAGCTTACGGCATACCTGAATGCCATCCATTTTGGGAAGCATAAGATCAAGTACAATCAGATCGGGGCGAAAATGCTGGATTGCCGTAAATACGGCTTCGCCATCATATACACAGTGTACTTCATATCCAACAAGCTTAAGATTGAACTCTATCAACATTGAAATGGAAGGTTCGTCGTCAACGACAAGAATTTTCTTCTTCATCCATCGAATCTCCTTTGTATAAACACATGATAACCCTATTATCGCAGGGGACTATCATCCTCATATTAAGAATAAGTAAAATGTATGTAAAATCTGCCCGAATCCGATAAGGTGATGGCTTATATAAACGAGGTGGCTGCTTACTATGGCATTTCATATTGTTTTGGTTGAACCGGAAATTCCTGCAAATACAGGCAACATATCGAGAACCTGCGCGGCTACTGGAGCCTGGCTGCATTTGGTGCGCCCATTAGGCTTTAATACGGATGACAAAACCTTAAAACGCGCTGGTCTGGATTATTGGCATGCCGTTCATATTGAATATCATGATTCATTTCAGGAAGTTAAGGATAAATACAAGAGCGGGCGTTTCTTTTTTGCAACTACTAAAGCGCAGCAGCTTTACACTGAGTTTACATTTCAGGATGGCGATTTTTTTGTCTTCGGCAAGGAAACCAAAGGACTGCCACCCGAGATATTGGCTGAGCACCCCGAGCACTTGATCAAGCTGCCAATGACCAAGGATGTGCGTTCGCTTAATTTGTCGAATTCGGCTGCGATTGTTTTATTTGAAGCGCTAAGACAAACGGGATTTGAGGGACTGGACTAACAAATCCAAAGTTTTTAGCAGGATTTTGATCAAGCATAGCGAATAATAATAAAAGACAAGATTCGACATTTTGTGGAGTGGTTCAGGGCTTGTCTATAGGTTCCATTTTTGGTGAAGGTGAGGTGAATTTATAGTGAAGCCAGCAGGTGTTGTGAGAAAAGTAGATCAATTAGGTAGAATCGTGCTTCCGAAATCGCTGCGCAAGCGATATCAAATGAACGAGGGCGATCCTGTTGAAATATTAGTAAGCGGCGATCATATTATTCTGGAAAGATTTCGACCACGCTGCGTATTTTGCAGTTCGATGGAGCAGGTGACCGAATTTAAAGGGCGCCAGGTTTGTGCGGAATGTATGGGCGAGATCGTTGAAATGAGAGATAAGGAGTAGGCTTCGGCATACTTCGCCCATAGAGATACTCATTTTCACGCGAACTTATAACTCAATTATAACAAGTCAGTTATCCTACAAACAAAGAAAGCATCACGTATTCCCACCTGAGGGAACGTGATGCTTTTTCATTTAACTATTAATTATCATAGATGCGGGATTATCGGCGCTTAAAGGCCTTTAGTCTTGTCATCATTATAACTTGACGTGCACATAGCTACGATAAAGATTAAGAATACCAGATTAATGATCCAAAATGTTGCTGACATCGGCTGCACCCCCTATTGTCTAGTATAACCATGTACTGGGCAAAAGAAAACGGATAAAAGTGAACAATTATTTAAAAAACAAGAAATGTGTCGGCAAAGGACGCAGCTTTCCATCTGAGGGCCGATTAATGACTTGTCCCTCATAGATCAGGCTGGAAGATCCGCCGCCGTCCAAATTGTAAGCATCCTTGACTCCCAGCTGTAACAGCTTGTCCTGAAGCTCCGCCAGTGTGGCGCCGGAGCCGCCGCGTTCGTCGTATCCGTCTGTGACAAGGAAAAGCAATTGATCATTTTTGAAATTGCCGATGACGGTGCGCGGTGCTCTTGCCGGCGAATTTTGCCATTGCGCGGGAATCGCTTGTTTTTTACCATTTTGCAGCAGGACCGGTACGAAGGTAGCTCCGAAAGACGGCTTAAGCTTGTCCAACTCCTCCTGACGCGAGAATCTGCCGCCAATGAGCTTGCGGTCGGTGTTCATACCGATGAAGGCAAGGTCCTCAAAGGTCGGTTCAAAGCCATACACGTATTTGCCGTTTAGCATGGTCGTGCTGAGCGGGTATCTTTTGCCTGAACGATCATCCGCGAAGCCGCCGGCATTAATACCGGCTACCGCTCCGTAACGCCGTGCTGCTTCCAGCGTCGTTTCGCTGCTGCCCACCTTGTCCTTGCCGAGCACCATTTTCAAAGCTTTATCTGATTTAACATCGACCTTAAGGGCGTAGGCCTTATAATTCGGTTCATTCAAATAAAACAGCTTCATATCCAGATTGGCGCTGTTGGTCTGCTTGGCAGGCTGGGCACCGAGCTTGGTGCTGATTCGACTGTCGAATATGGCCGCCGGGCGGTTGGATACGGTATCTGCAGATTGGGCCATCGCGGCTACATCAGCAGCGCTTTGCGCATAAAGCTGATAAAAACGTTCAATAGTGGTCCGGGTTTGAACCGCTGCCGTCTTGGCGAGCTCCAGCTTCTGCTCGGACTTTAACAGCTCATTTTGAATAGAAAATTCAGTTTTTACGTAGCTTTGCAAATCAGGAAGCTCAACAGATAGGTGGCTGACCATCAGAAAGCAAAAAATGCCTATAAAGGGCGCAGCGGCCAAAATAAAGGTGCGGTTAATCAGCTGAATCGGGTTCAAAAGGGAACACTTCCTTATGTGCTTTCGGCTTTTCAGCACCGAGAAGGTTGCAAGAAGGTGAAGAAGGAGGAGCGGAGTTTAGGAAAAGCCTAAATGAGCACCGCACTTCGAGCCTGAATGCAAGATTCGATGCCGAATATGCTTCTTGCGAAGCTTCGTGATCAAAAGGTGAATCTTATTGCAGAGTATCGAGGTTCTTCTTCAATTCATCCAGCTTTTTCTTCACTTCCGCAAGCTGTGTGTACAATTGGTTACTATTGTCGGTTTTACTATTGGCACTGTCCTTGGTAAAGGCCAACAATTCATTTAACGAATCGATTTTGGTCTGCATTTTATTCAGATCACCGCTGACGCTTTCTTTGAGCTGGCCAAGCTGCTTCTGATAATCCTGTTGGACTACAAGCAGCTGCTGCTCGGTCTGCTGGGCGATTTGTGTGGTGATCTGCTGGCGTATGTAGTCGGTATACAGCTTGGCACCATACAGTCCACCCGTGATGAGCAGCGACCATGCCATAAATAGAAAAAGATAGGTTCTTCCTCTGACTTTACTTTTGCTCTTAATTTGTTTCTGTGCTGTTGTGCTTGGTTTGCTTGTCCGCACCAAGGGCTGCTGGGTTACCGCAGGGTCAAGGGGCGTATTCATAGTTGGCTCACCTTCCTATATTCATTCGGCGAAAGACCGATCCATTTCTTAAACACTTTACTGAAATATTTCTCATCGTCATAACCAACCATGCCTGCGATCTGGGCAATTTTCAAATGAGGATTCAGCAGCAGCAGCTTCGCCTTGTCCACCCGAAGTTGGGTAATATAATCCGACACATTGATTTGAAATTGCTGCTTGAATTTACGGGAAATATATTCACGGCTTAAGTAAAAATGCTGGGCAATCTCGATAAGCGTAATATCCTGATGATAATGGTTTTGGATATACTTTGCAATCTCAAAAATGGCATTGTTATCCTGCTGTTGGTGCTCCAGCATCTGATTGGACAGCTGGGTCAGACTATCGGTTAGTTGCTCCTGCCACAAGGACAGGGAAAGCTTGCCTTCATCATCAAGCGGAAGGACAAAATCGGAACGGGAAGCATCGATCATGAATTCCGGCTGCCGATCACCGAACCATTCGATCAGCCAGCGGCTGCGCAGAACGGTATATTCATGGCGCCAATGCTCAAGCTCCTCTATGCTGATAGTACTCAGCTTGCCAATAGCCTGTATCCAGCCTTGAACGGCTTTACCGATCTCAACGGCACTTCCACTGCGTACAGATAAATGAATAGGCTCTGCATAATCGGTAAATACAAGGGCAGGATGCTGAACGGCGGTCTGCTCCTGATATACGTGCAGTTGATTATCCTTGCGCAGCAGATTACGATGACGCAGAGCGGTCTTCGCTTGCTTGTAAGCAAATGGCAGGCCCGCTGGGAAGGGATGTACCGGACTCATGCCAATATCCAAATTTCCTTTAAAAGCTGTCCATATCCCATTCGCGATATCGTTAAGCAGCTCTTCACCTGCGTGGGCTCCATATAACAGCACAATGATTTCATCCTCACTGTTCCAGTAACGGTAGGCAATGCCCTGTGGCGGCTTTTGCTGCAGAAATTCATTACAAATATTCGTAAGCGAAAAAAATAATAGGTCCAGATTGGACTGAAATTTACGCTTCAGACTGCCGCTGATGGTTTCAAGACTAATAATAGCCAGTCTGCATTCCTTCATATCGCGATCGAGACCGAATTCCTGGGAAAGTGCTTCAGCGGCAGCTTCAAAGCCGTGCGGCTCCATAATGAAGTTGGACAATACTTTATCCCAATATACCGGTCGAATCTGGTTCATCTCGATATTGCGCTGCTGCTGTCGCTGTCGTTCTGCTTCTTCCTGCTGCCAGCATTGAGCGGCTTTACGAACCGCTGCCTCCAGCTGCTCGGCATCGATTGGCTTTAATATATAATCGAGACCCCCGTATTGAACCGTATGACGTACCAGCTGAAAATCATCGAACCCGCTGATAACAATCGTTTTTCCTGAAGGATGATGGGTTTGGAGCCATTCCAGCAGCTTAAGACCGTCCATCAAGGGCATCATCATATCGGTAAAAATAATTTGTGGTTTATGCAAAGTGATGAGTTCCGTTGCTTCTTGTCCATCATGTGCTTCATATATGAGATCAATGCCAAGCTCTTCCCAAGGGACCAGCAGCTTAATGGCTTGTCGTACGTGTTTTTCATCATCAACGATGATGGCTTTCATAATCCATCCTCTTTTCATGGTAAAACTTGCTTCGGTACAGGGAATAACAAAGTAATTCGAAAACCGCCCTGCTCAGGCTGTTCCAAACGCATATCCGCTTCACCGTTAAAATAGAGCTGCAGCCTGCTCTTGACATTATAAAGCCCGATGTGGCTGGCTTGTTCATTATCAAAAGGATCCAAATTCTGCTTCAGCTGCACAAGCAAAGCATCGAACTGCTCTTGTGGCATTCCTCTTCCGTTGTCTTCAATGACAAGCTTGACATGTTTGCCATCCCCTGTCCACGTGCTGGAAACGATAAGCTGGCTGTGCGGATTTCGATGATCAAAACCGTGCTTAAAATAGTTTTCGACAAGCGGCTGCAGCAGCATTTTGGGGATTTGCAGGGACTCAGTCGATTCCTCTATATCATACCTTACTGTCAGCTCATTCTCAAAGCGCTGCAGTTGCAGCTGCAAATAAGCTTTTACATGGTTCAGCTCCTGCTGCATCGTCACAATGCTCTCATTCGTGTTCATACTGTAGCGCATCATTTTGGCTAGCGCAGACAGCAGCTGATAAATTTTGGGCGCACCGTGCTGAAGTGCGAGTGTTCCGATCGATTGCAGTGCATTATATAGAAAGTGAGGATTGATTTGTGCCTGCAAGGCTTTGAGCTGATTCGTTTTATTGGCAATATCAAGCTTGTATTCGCTCATAATCAGGTTGTTGATCGTCTGCATCATCAAGCGGAAGCGCCGGGCTAGAATACCAATCTCATCATTACTGGTTACTTGAATGTCGACATTCATATTGCCGATCTGGATTTTACTGATATACCCGAGCAAATTGCGGATAGGGGCCGTAAACCGGAATGAGATATAGAGGGTTGCCGTAATGACAACAATCAGAAACAGGCTGAATATCATTGCATTGATAATCGTAAGCTCTCTGGCATTCTTGTAAAGACTTTCATATGGAATGCGTTTAACCAAAGTCCAGTTCATATAAGGTGCGGTCATACGCTCATAAATGTGGACGCCGGAAAACTGCTTGCTTTTAAATTCAAAGCTGCCGCTGTTAGCGCTCTGCGAGATCAGATGTTGAACCCATTGCTCATTCAGGACATGCCCGAGGGAGGCTGTATCAGCGGAATAAATAATGGTTCCCTTTTCGTCGAGAATATACAGTTCCTCCTGTCCCTGTGTATACAGCTCTTCACAAATGGAGCTAATGACTTCCAGATCAAAGTCAATGGACAATGTACCAAGCTTTTTTTGGATAACTGCGTTGCGAATGGAACGATGTAACGTAATGACAGTGGAAGGCCGCGCATAAAACGACCTTCCGATTCCGTAATCGTGACTGACATGGGTCGGTTCCATATACACTTCGGCATTGTCAGTTGGAATGTATTTGGGAGGCGGGCCTTCACTTGGAACCGCATTTCGTTCAGAAATCAGCAGGGAACGCTCGCTCTTGGCTATATATAGATACACTTGCCTGATTTCCCTGACGGAGTTGGCAATTGCTAGCACACCGCGGGTAATTTCATTTCTGCTCTGGTAATCGGTGTCGCCATTTTCGATGATGTTGTACAAGGTGCTGTTATAGTATATGGAAAGCGAGCTTTGCTCGATGACATTCAAATAGTTCATCATGTTTTTGTTGGCCTGATGGATCAGATTCAAATTGCTTTGGACGGATTCATTGGAAACTGTTTGTTTGGTGAAAAAGTAGGTGATAATAATGGAGGTCGAAATGGGCACGATAGTGGCGACTAGCAGAAAAACAATAAGCTTATTGCGGATACTGCTGCGGATCATACACTTCCTCCTTAGGGTTTCGCTAAGCGAAACCGACTTCGTAAGCATTTGCTCAGGTGTAACTCAACAAGTGCACAACCATTGTATCAAGGGGTATCAATAAATTCCACCTGTTGCGTCACCATTGTCAGTGTTCTAGTGTGTCAAATCTTTCTATACTGAGAATATAACTCGCATCGAAAGGAGAAGGATGCCATGAAAGCAAAACAAAAAGGCACGGGTTGGCTTCCTCAATTCGTCTTTGTTGGTCCGGCAGTGCTTTTTTTCATAATTATCGTTGTTATACCGTTCCTGATGAGTATTTACTATTCATTTACAGAATGGAATGGGGTCTCAACCACAATAAAATGGGTAGGATTCGATAATTTTAAGCAAATTATAGTGGGGGATCAAGATTTTCACAAGTCATTCTGGTTTACGACCCGTTTTAGTGTCGTTATGGTTATTTTAACCAATGTCGTTGGATTTGCACTGGCTTTACTGCTGACACAGGCGCTCAAGACCCGTAACGTATTGCGTACCGTGTTTTTTATGCCCAATGTTATCGGGGGTCTGCTGTTAGGCTTTATCTGGCAGTTCATCTTCGTAAAAGGCTTTGCAACGATCGGAGAAATTACGAATATCGGGTTCTTCCAGCTTCCGTGGCTTGGCGATGCGCCGACAGCGTTCTGGGGTCTCATTATCGTAAGTGTATGGCAGACTGCCGGGTATTTGATGATCATCTATATCGCGGGATTGGCAAATGTACCCAAGGATATATTGGAAGCTGCTTATCTCGATGGTGCGACTCGCTGGCAAGTACTGCGTTCCATTACAGTCCCATTGATTATGCCATCGGTTACCGTCTGTCTGTTCCTGGCGATCTCCTGGGCATTCAAAATGTACGATCTCAACGTATCCCTCACGAAGGGTGGCCCATTCAACTCGACGGAATCGGTCGCGCTCAATATATACAATGAGGCGTTTTCGAATAACAGGTATGGTCTGGGGACAGCCAAATCACTGATTTTCTTTGTAGTGGTTGCCGTAATTACGGTCATTCAGGTGTGGGTAACGAAGAAAAGGGAGGTTGAAGTGTAATGGAAGCGAAAAACACCTACAATCTTCGGATATTCGGCCTTGAGATTCTCGGTATTCTGCTGGCTGTGCTGTTTCTGGTTCCTTTTTACTTTGTTATTGTGAATTCAATGAAATCCTTTGGTGAGATCCTGATCAACTCGGCTAATTTGCCAACGTCGCTTAATTTTATGAATTACACCAAGGTATGGACTATTATGAAGTTTCCGCAGGTGTTCTTGAATTCTTTGCTGGTTACGGTTTTCAGTAATATCGGGCTGGTCATTATCAGTTCCATGGCTGCATATCGATTGGTACGCTTTCCGAGCAAGTTTAATAACCTGATTTTCCTCGCTTTTGTAGCGGCAATGGTTATTCCCTTTCAATCGATCATGATCCCGCTGGTTCGTGTAGGCAGCCAGATTGGTATTATGGACAGCATTCCGGGTCTGGTGATCTGCTATTTCGGATTTGGCGTTTCACTGAATGTGTTCCTGTACCATGGGTTCATTAAATCAATCCCGATTGAAGTCGAAGAATCGGCAAGAGTGGATGGCTGCTCACCATATGGTGTATTCTGGAAAATTGTGTTCCCGCTGTTAAAGCCGATGACTGTAACCGTTGTACTGCTGAACAGCTTATGGATATGGAATGATTTCCTGCTGCCGATGCTCGTATTAAGCAGTCCGGATCTTAGAACGATTCCGCTCGCAACGTTCTCCTTCTTCGGCCAATATACGAAGCAATGGGATTTGGCTTTGGCTGCATTGGTGCTGGGTGTGCTGCCGATCGTAATCTTTTTCCTGGCGATGCAAAGGCACATTATCGAGGGAATCACGGCAGGCTCTGTGAAGGGCTAAGCTATTAGGTGTTGAATGAACGAACTTTGCTTTGGGGGTCATACCTGGGTGGCGCTGCGTCATCTGTCACCCGTACAATAAATTACATTCTAGGGAGGCTAATCAAGATGAAAAGAATGAAAAAAATGACAGCAATTAGCTTAACAGCTTTGTTATTCGGATCTGTATTGGCTGGGTGTGCGAAAAGCGAACCAGCACCAGGCGCGACAGGTGGTACGAACACAGGGGCTGCAGGCGGGGCGAAAAATATTACGCTCAAAATGTTCCAATTCAAAGTGGAAATTGCTGAACCGCTCGGTAAGCTTGTTGCCGAATATGAGAAAGCTAATCCAGGCGTGAAGATTCAAATCGACACTGTAGGCGGCGGCACGGATTATGGCGCGGCATTGCTGGCCAAGTTCAACTCAGGCGACAAGCCAGATATTTTCAACAACGGTGGTTTCTCCGATCTGGACAAGTATATTGAGCATTTGGAGGATTTGTCCGATCAGCCTTGGGTAAAGGATTTGGTTACTGTGGCTAAGGAGCCCATGACGAAAGACGGCAAGCTGTACGGTCAGCCGTTAAACCTTGAGGGCTATGGATTTATTTACAATAAAGATTTGTTTAAACAGGCTGGTATTACAGAAACACCGAAGACGTTGTCTCAGCTTGAAGCTGCGGCTCAAAAGCTGCAGGATAAAGGCATCACGCCTTTCGTGAATGGCTATGGCGAATGGTGGGTACTCGGCAACCATTTTGTAAACCTTCCGTTTGCTTATCAACCCGACCCTAACGCATTTATCGATGGCTTGAACAAAAAAACAGCCAAAATTACCGGCAATGCTGCCTTTGATAACTGGGTGAAGCTGTTTGATCTGCAATTAAAATACGGCAACAAAAACCCGCTGCAAACCGACTACAAAACGCAAGTCACTGAATTCGCAACAGGTAAAGCGGCTATGACGCAGCAAGGTAACTGGACACAGCTGCAAATTACACAAACGAATCCGAACATCAATGTCGGACTGATGCCAATGCCGATCAGCGAAGATGCTGCAGCCAATGACAAGCTGCCGGTAGGCGTGCCGAATAACTGGGCTATCAATAAAAATTCACCGAACAAGGAAGAGGCCAAGAAGTTCCTTAACTGGATGGTTTCCTCGGATATCGGTAAAAAGTATATTACTGATGAATTCAAGTTTATCCCTGCCTTCACGAACATTACTGCCGATGAGAAGGTTCTTGGGCCTCTAGCTGCAGACATTATGAAGTACAGCAAAGATAACAAAACATTAAGCTGGAACTGGTTCAAATTCCCAGGTGGAGAAGCATCGAGTAAGAAATTCGCGGCCACCATGCAGGCTTATGTAGCCAAGCAAAAAACAAAGGATCAAATGCTCGACGAATTCCAAAAAACTTGGGATAGCCTGGGCAAGTAACGCAATATCGTAATATTCAGCAGATTGGGTAAGTAAACTAGTATTGAATGGCCTCAGCGCTTGCGCTGGGGTTTATTTTTTTGCAAGGGGATTAGCATCTTGGAGGAAAGAGGGAGAAAGTGTCCGTATTCTATGCATGTTGAAAACAAATGCCTGTATATCCCTATATACGTGGCTATAGGCGGTTTATTGGCGATTTGTTCATTTAACATAGACAGGTGCACGCTGGTACAATAACAAATGAACAAGCGCAGATGACCTATACATAAAGAAATCAGGTAAACCTGCTGACGGGGGACATGCATGATAACAAGGCTGGGATCAGGTGTTAAAAATTGGGTGGATTCAAGGCGATTGCATATTCCCGCGGAAAAGCGGCTGTCCAAGGATGCAGTTACGTCCTTGTTCATTCATTTTTGCTTTCAATTCGGAGCTTCGATGTCCGGAGTGTTTCTCACCTTGTATTTGTGGAGGCTTACACATAGTCTGTGGATTAACGGTATGTATAACATCATCAACTATGCGGTTGCCCCATTTGCTTTTATGCTGGGTGGCCTGCTGATCAAAAAAAAGGACCGTATGGTCACCTACCGCTTCGGAATCGCGCTGATCGCTTTATTTTACCTGGTTGTCGTTCTGGCCCAGGAGCGGGTTGTTGATTATTATGTGCTATTTGCTATTTTTGGCGGGATGGCAGGAGCCTTTTACTGGGCAGGCTATTTAACCTTGATGTATGAAGTATCAACGGAACAGAACCGTATCCGATATTTGGCCATGAATATGATTGTGTTTACGTTGGCGGGTCTGATTGGTCCTGCCTTGGCTGGGTATATCATTCGTCAAAATAGCGGTTTGCAAGGATATACAATTGTATTTTCGATCGCGTTCCTGATGTTCCTGATGGCCGCGATCGGGAGTCTGCGGATTAAAACAAAAGCAACGCATCACAAGGCCTACTATTTGAAATATGTCGGTCTGCTGATGAACAAAAACAGGCTGTGGTTCAAATCGCTATTTTGCTTCAGCATTCTTGGTATTCTCCAGGGGATGATGATGTTTTTGCCAAGCATTTTACTGTTTAAAATTGTGGAGCGAGAGGATCTGGTCGGTTATCTGGGGATGCTGTACGCAAGTCTTGGTATAGCAACAGGCATGTATATTTCACGTTACGGCAGAGACGGTTGGGCAGGGCGGTTTATTATTATTTCGACGATTGGCTGTGTAGCAGGGAGCCTGTTGTTAGTATGGAAGCTAAACCTGTATACGGTGATTTTGTTCATGATCCTGTATTCGATCTGTGCGCCGCTGCAGGGGAATACCATTACCTCCTATTATTTTCGAATCATGGGCACACTTCCATTAAAGGGACAGCTGCGTGTGGAGTCTGTGGTAATGAGGGAAACCTTTGTGAACATGGGTCGAATCGTTGCGATATTTGTTCTGATTATTTTGAACCGCTATGCCGGGGATTGGACCTTGCCCTGGGTACTGCTGGGTGCATCAATCGTTCAAATAGGGATTTATTGGTTGATAGAGCCGCTGCGGCAAACCACTGTGAATTCGGCTGACTCAGCAGCAGATTGAAGCTTGATCATGAATATAACGATTATGGCTGACTCACACGGCGACGAACGCTGGCAATTGCCCATAACAAAATAGGAAACACGACAAAACCTGTTAAAATATAAAAGGTGCCGCTGGTTGATATAAAATGAGCCAGCTCCTGCAGGTTGTTCGATACCCAAATCGACATCACGGTAATGAGAACCCCGAGTGGCAGTACAATCGAGCGATAGCTGGTGAGCTTCAGCCAGTCGGCAGCACCTACAGCAAACGTGTAATAAAATAGTGACAGCTTGGAAAAGGTCCCAAGCACCCATATCATCATGATCATGGCCTCGACATGCTCGAAGAAGTCGGCCAGCATAATATACCGGGAAGCAAATAAAACCGGATATATAATTCGGCCTGCCAGCGTTCCCATCAACAGAAGAATTGCAAGATTCATCATAACCATTGTGAAGGTTGCCGCGGCTACGGAGATATAGGCACACTTTAAGGCTTTGTGAGGGTCTTTTAGTGTTGGGTACAAGTACGAAATCAACACAAATTGGCAGAACCAGCCCTGTACGATAAGGGAGCCTTTGATCGGAGGGACCAAACCGTTCTCCAGAAATGGCAGTAAATTCGTCAGCTTCATATCCGGGATAATAAAGAAAATCGTAAGCAGCAGGAGCAGGAGCACGACGGGTATAAACAGCTGGACACATCTTGCAATGACCTCGATCCCAGCGCGGACTGCAAATGCACATACCAATACCATGCTTGCAGCTACGACAATAAGGGGTGTTTTTTTAAAAAAGTTACCGACGATGAACTCGGAGTAGTCTCTAACGGTAGCTCCGAGGATATGCAGATTAAATAATAAAAACACGAATCCGACGATTTTGCTTATGTATTTACCAAGTATCGAATCCATACAACCAATAAGGCTCTGATCGGGATAATATTGATGCAGCCGATAGGCCACCCATACCATCACAAATCCGCAAATACTGCCGATTATCGGGGTGAGCCACATATCGCGACCCGCTAAAGCGGTTGTAGCAGAGGGCAATAAAAGAATAGCCGTTCCCAAAACGGTTTGATACATCAAAATAGCCATCTGGGCGGATGAGATCTGTTCCTTTGCGTTCATAAGCTTAAAATTCTCCTCCTTCTGCCCATCGTTTCCATCTTGATGCTTGCAGATCAGGCAAAGGTCAACTTGGAGGAGGCTTCAACAGCTCTCCAAGAGGCTTGTAGACGGACTCAATGAACTGAGTAGGTCCAGGTAAACCTGTCTTGACTATCAAAACTATAGCTAATATCCATCCTATAGCTATGATCCACAGAAATGCCCATTTATCCTTGGTTTGCTGCCGCAGCTTCCCCCACTCAGCGCCTACAATCAACGCGATGGCCACAGTTGCATAAATAATATTTGCCCATTTTATTGGGAATCCACTCCTTTTTCTGGTGAGGTTGCATCGGGATTAGAAATTCCGGGTCTGACAATATGAGAACGGGAAACGATCCTGACCTCCATTCTGGAGAATATGTCACTCCAATTCGCCTTCGCTGTTTTCCAGGCTTTAGGGTACTTTCTGTGAAAGGCATCGGCAAATCCGAAAATATCGCTGTGGAATCGTTCCTGTGCGGGCTGCAAAGCTCTTTTTGCCCGATTTTCAATCAATTTATCTACACTGAGCTCAATTGTTTTGACCCAATCCGGCTCCATAAGGCTGATCCCGGTCGTATTCTGCTGCACATCTTCCTCGGTCTCGATATGTACGTCCATATGCCAAACACCATTCACAATGCTTGGTAGCAGTTGGGTGTAGCTGCGGATCATGCGTAAAGACACGGAGCCTTTGGAATGACTTGGAGCTACGGTAATGACGGAGGTTTTGAGCTCGTCTTTTAACCATAAAATACCGCGTGCTGCCTGGCTGTCTAATTTCCCGACCATTTTTCCATCCTTGAGAATGGCACTTCCTTGAATATAAGCAATGGTCTGGTTAGGCGGCTTATCCGGTTCTGGAGGCCGTATGACGATATAAGGAAGCGCCGCGGCATTGGCGTCTCCCGTCAGCATTTCCGCTAATTCTTTGATGGTTACCTGCAGGCCGGTATGAAATTTGGATATTTCCCGCAGTACTTCTGACGAATTTCGTTCCAGAGGTGGTGTTAGTTGCAAGGTCTCCTTACCCAAACCCTTACTAATAAATACATTGGCACGTTCCCGCGGCTCCGATGACCGCAGCATGAAATCGACATCTTCACGAATTCCCTGTTGTGCCCGTGCTTGTCCAAAAATGTACACCTCGTTATGTCCCCAAAACACTTCCCGGGGCAGCCTTTCTTGAAGATGTGACATTGCATCGGCAATCGACACACCTTCAGCGGATATGACCATTGTTTGCTCTTGTGCAGCTCCTTTAGAGGATGCCGTACCACCTAAGGAAGCACTTCCTCCGCCTTCTGCTTTTGGTATGAACACCTGAACGGACAGCTCCATCTGCCCTTCGCTTTTTTGATCGATTGCAGCTCCCATGACAAAAGCCAGATCATTAATTTCTTTCCGGTCCCAACAGCCTGTGGTCATGATCAACACAAGAATGTAAAGGAGCAGTATCATCAGGGTTCGGATAAACCGATGACTGATAGTGGCATCAGGTTTGCTGCTCATGCTAAGATGACCCACCTTTGTCAGATCCAGGTTTGTTGTTGGGCGATTGACGAATACCGCCAGAATTGCCTGTTAGATCAGGTCTGGTATTCAAGCTCCATAGGGGAGCACGAATGAGTACATCCTTCCATTCGCCTTTTTTCATGGGAGCCATTGCAGACAGATAAGGCACCCCGAAGGAACGAAGCGAGCTGAGATGGATCACAAGCATGATGACTCCCAGCATCAAACCAAGCAAGCCGAGCATACCTGCCAGCAGCATGATCGGAAAGCGCAGCAGCCGAATCGCAATGCCAAAAGTGAAATGGGGAATCATAAAGGAAGCGATTCCGGTCAAAGCCACAACCATGACCATCGGGGCTGATACCAGACCTGCCGAGGTAGCCGCTTGTCCAATAACGAGTGCGCCTACAATGCTCACGGCCGCACCCACCTGCTTAGGTAACCGAACGCCAGCCTCGCGTAAGCCCTCAAACGTAATTTCCATTAGCATAGCTTCGACCAGAGCCGGAAACGGAATATCCTCACGGGATTTGGAAATGCTCAACAGCAGTGTGGTAGGAAGCATTTCTTGATGATAGGTTAGTACAGCCACGTACATGGAAGGGCCAAGCAAGGCGAATACCAGAAATAAATATCGTGTCCAGCGTATAAAAGAACCGAGCAAATAGCTTTGATAGTAATCTTCAGGTGACTGCAGCAGGGAATAAAGGGTAGTCGGAGCTACTAATGTAATTGGAGTCCCATCCACCAGCACGGCAACACGACCTTCCAGCAGTCCGGCTGTCACGACATCAGGGCGTTCGGTGGATTGGACCTGTGGAAATGGAGATTTTCTCGAGTCACGGATGAGCTCCTCAATATATCCGCTTTCCAAAATTCCATCGATATCAATACGTTCCAGACGTTCTGTCATTTCTTGTAGCAAGACTTCATCTGCCAAGGTATCGATATAGGCGATAGCAACCTGAGTCTGGGTATAGCGCCCGATCTGAATTGTTCTCAGCTTGAAGGAAGGACTGCGGAGCTTGCGGCGCAGCAAGGACATATTGGTGCTCAAGGTTTCGGTAAAGCCTTCCCGGGGGCCGCGGATAACGGATTCAGACATCGGCTCTTCAATGTTCCGCTTCTCCCATTTGCTTAAACCAAAAGCTAACCCAAAGTTCTCTCCATCTAAAAGAATAACGGGCATACCTTTCGAAATACAGGCTACGACCTCTTCAAAGGTAGTCACGTTTTCAGATTGAGAGACTGGCAGAATCTCCTTAAGCTCGGATAAAAGCTGACCATCCTCCAGCTTTTGCTCTTTCATAAGGGAGGTTAGTACTTGTCGGTCCAGCGCTATCGCGTCCGTCAAACCCTCGATATAAAACAAAACCGCATCAATTTGACTGCCAAATGAGAATGGATGAACGACCAGATCCGGGCAATCGACATAAATCGTTTGCAGGTGCTCGGTATTCGCCTTCAGTATAGCCGATAACGGTGTACTGGATTGGGGCGTGAATTCAAATACAGGATTTTTGTTTGGGCGAATTGGGCTCATGGGACTCTTATCCTATTCATGAATGATATGGAGGTTATTATCTCCTGCATGGCCCATTTCTATTACTATTACTATCCAGATGAGCAAGCAAGTCATGATTTGACTTTGACTGATCCCTGCTCAAGTCGGGCTATCCAGGGCTCAATAGATTCCTCGCCATTCACAAATAAGCGTTTTAACAGCAGTCGGTTCTGGTCCCGAGAGGCTAAGCCTTGATCAATGGTGAAGGCATAACGGAAGCCATGCTCTTGCAGCAGCTTCAGTGTAGTCTCATTTTTTTCACCAAAGGGATAGCAAAATACGGTCGTATTGATCTTCAACTGTTCATCAATTTGACGTTTGGCTTCGCTGATTTCAAAGGCTTGGCTTTTTGCAGATAGCTTGGGCAGGTGAGGATGCGTCATGCCATGAGGTTGTATATCCCAGCCTGCTTCATGCATTTCCTTGATTTGATCCCAATTGAGGAAATAACCGTCCTCAGTTGTGCCGGGAGATACAAAAAGCGTAGCGTGAAAGTTCAGTTGTTTTAACAGTGGCAGGGCATGCTCGTAATTATCCGCATATCCGTCATCAAAGGTCAGCAGAACAGGTTTCTTCGGAAGCGAGGTTGTTGTCCCATCCATGTAATCAATAAATTGCTGCAGCGTAAGCGTATGGTAGCCGTTTTTGGATAAATAGAGCATTTGCTCCTCGAATTTAGCTGGTGTAATGACAGCGCGATTACCGGGATCAATAGTAATGCTGTGATAGTTTAATACGGGAATGTGCTGGGGCTGCTGCTGCTGGACAGCTTCTGATGCAACCGGAGCGGAAGTCGCAGTGGCAGTCGCAGTTGTAGATATAGGGTCATTTGCTGGAGCAGCAGGTACTGTTGAGGCATCAGGAAACATAGACATATAAACGGAGGGCTTCAAGGGTTCAGACATTTGACTGTCAAAAGGCGTTTGTATTCGCAGCGGTATATCGGATTCAGCAGAACGTACAGACGGTGAGATGAGCCGTGACCAAGATAGACTGATCAACAGCACTAGACAGCATAGTAGTAAAGCATACCATTTATAGGAAATGAAAGCGCTCTTCAAAGGTCCTTCAGTTGGTTTTAGCAGACGATTCATAGCCCTTGGACAACTCCCTCCGGGAAAATCTACTACTATGCATATGGCTTGTGTACACTTTTATACCTGTATCTAAATACCTGATCTGCTTGAGAGTATAGGCAACGGCGGAAGTTCAGCCACCACGTGTCCGTAAGTAACAAGCGCCTCTTCGCCAAGCGGGCTCAGACGATAAACACCTCGTTCGACTCGCTGGAACCATCGATAATAATTTTTTTGTAATAAACCGGCGGCCTTGGAGTTACCCGTTAGTTGACGCAGGCGAAGGGGACTTAAGGTGCCGTGGTGATGAAGCAATTGTGCCAAATGGAGTGCCTTCTCACGGTACGAAGTCATCAGCTTTCGCTTGCTGCTGCCGCCTACATTGTAGTCTGCCCGCCGCTCTTTGAATTCCTTTACAATGCCTTCCGCCGCCCTTTTATTGAGACGAGGCAGCTTGGCTGGCGTGTACAGCGGCTCTGTATTCTGATAGATTGCAGGGGATGGTTCAGGATTAGCGTCAGACCCACAACCATTCACACCGGTGGTCTCATCTATTTCATCCAATACAGCTATGTAGGGCAACGATGGTGAGGTCAAGCTTAAATCCGGTGAAGAAGCTGCCGCTGTCAAGGGAAGCGAAGCTGTTAACATGTCCTCAGGAGCCTTGGAGGGATGGCATTCGATATGCACAGCCGGCTGCTTTCGTTTAAAAAACTGTACGGTTATCATGCCGATTCCGAGCATTTGGCACAGCTTGCGCAGCTCCGGCCAACTGGCTCCATGAGGAGCGCGCCCCTTATTTGGAAGCTCAAAAGCGACGTATACACAACGGCTTAGACGAAGCCGATCAATGCCCTGTAGGAGCAGCGGGATCGAAAAATATCTTTTTAATTCCACAATAACGGGCTGCTCTTCACCACGGATAGCGACGAGATCACAATGGCGAACTTCACCTCTGACTGAATAGCCTTGCTGCTCGAAGAAGGATTTAACCGGTGCATAGAGCTCGGTCTCAGTTTTGATCGGCACGGTTGTCGTTCTCCTTTGTATATGGTTATTTACCCAAATTACAATTATTATAGCACAGATCGGATCGTTGAAATCTTATACGGCTGCTTTTTCAATATTGAAATTTTTGTCTAAAATTTTAGGTCAACTTATCCTCATTCATTGCATACTTATTTATTACACTTCAATTTTGATGGTACCGCATAGGCGACGTCCCTAACGTAAGAAGTCAGCTCTCTTTTCAAAAAAACGGTTTATGCTTGCGAAGTCAGTTTTCCTTCGGAAAACTTGGCACATGCTTACGAAGTCAGTTTTCCTTCGGAAAACTCTTAGGAGGTTAACCCATGGACATATTCAAAAAAATTTCGGACCATCGCACGGAAATCGACCGATTGGCATGGACGGGAACATTTGCCGAATATATTGAGATGGTTCGTCAAAGGCCCTACCTCGCAATGACCGCCCATAGCAGGGTATATCGCATGCTGGCTGCACAGGGAATCGGGGACGAGGCTAATAAACGGCGGTATCGCTTCTTTGATCAGGACATTTTTGGTCTTGATCATGCGATAGAAAAGCTTGTGGAAGAGTATTTCCATTCCGCAGCAAGGCGTCTGGATGTCAGGAAGCGGATTCTGCTGCTGATGGGACCTGTGAGTGGAGGCAAGTCAACTATTGTAACGCTGCTCAAGCGGGGTCTGGAGCAATTTTCACGAACTGACGAGGGAGCCGTCTATGCCATTAAAGGCTGCCCGATGCATGAGGAGCCTCTGCATTTGATTCCTCAGCAGCTGCGCTTCGATGTGGAGCAGGAGCTCGGAGTGAAGATCGAAGGGAGTCTCTGTCCTTCCTGCCAAATGAGACTGCGTACAGAATATCAAGGCCGGATCGAGGATGTGATGGTCGAGCGGGTATTCATTTCCGAGGAAAGCCGCACAGGCATAGGTACGTTCAGCCCATCGGATCCCAAGTCGCAGGATATTGCTGATTTGACGGGCAGCATTGACTTTTCAACGATAACGGAGTACGGCTCTGAATCCGACCCGCGTGCCTATCGGTTTGATGGAGAGCTGAACAAAGCGAATCGCGGTATTATGGAGTTCCAGGAGATGCTGAAGTGCGATGAGAAATTTTTGTGGAATTTGCTGTCACTGACACAGGAGGGGAATTTCAAGGCAGGGCGCTTTGCGTTAATTTCTGCTGACGAGCTGATTATTGCCCATACGAATGAATCGGAGTACAAATCGTTTATTGCCAACAAAAAGAATGAAGCTTTGCAGTCGCGGATGATCGTCATGCCGATTCCATACAATTTGAAGGTATCGGACGAAGTGAAAATTTATGAAAAGCTGATCGGGCAAAGCGATATGGCCCATATTCACATTGCTCCTCACTCATTGCGCGCAGCGGCGATCTTTTCCATACTGACACGGCTTAAGGAATCGAAAAAGCAAGGTATGGATTTAGTGAAAAAAATGCGGATGTATGATGGTGAGGAGGTTGAGGGCTACAAGGAAGCTGACCTTAAGGAAATGCAGAACGAGTATCTGGAGGAAGGGATGTCAGGTATTGATCCGCGTTATGTCATCAATCGGATTTCCAGTGCTTTGATTCGTCAGGGCCTGCAATTCATTAATGCGCTTGATGTGCTTCGTGCATTGAAGGACGGATTGGATCAGCATCCCTCGATTACGAAGGAAGAAAGAGAACGTTATTTGAACTTCATTTCGGTAGCCCGTAAGGAATACGACGATTTGGCCAAAAAAGAAGTCCAGAAGGCCTTTGTGTATTCGTTCGAGGAATCTGCCAAAACCTTGTTCAACAATTACCTCGATAATATTGAATCGTACTGCAATTGGGGGAAGGTGAAGGACCCGATGACAGGCGAGGAAATGGATCCGGACGAAAGGCTGATGCGCTCGATCGAAGAGCAAATCGGTATTTCCGAGAATGCCAAAAAAGCGTTCCGCGAAGAGATTCTGATCCGTATGTCCTCCTATTCACGTAAAGGTCACCGCTTTGACTACAGCAGCCATGAGCGGCTTCGTGAAGCGATTGAGAAGAAGCTGTTCACCGACCTGAAGGATATTGTGAAAATTACGACTTCGACCAAAACACCGGATGAAACGCAGCTCAAGCGAATTAATGAGGTGATCAGCAGATTGGTGGAAGAGCATGGGTATACCGCTTCGTCAGCCAATGAGCTGCTGCGTTATGTGGGCAGCTTGTTAAATCGATAACAGTTAGCTGATATCAAGCTTTGAACCAGCCCCGCCGTTGTTCCCAGGAGGACACGGAGGGTGCTGGTTATTTGCAATTATGGATACTTGAGTTTCTAGTATGATATGACCTGGGAATTTGAATTAAGCGAAGAGCTTGATGGGCGGAAAACAAGTTAAGAAGGCACAACGCGGCGCCCATTTTCCTTCACAAGCTCACCTAGTAGGCGAATGTACATATGATGTACGGTGAGAATCGCCATTCCAGATGGATAAGGGAGAGTTAAAATGACTAAACAAAATGGAACACAGGAGCAGGATCAGCTTCAAAATGAAATACTGCCGATATCTATTTCACGTGAGCCCGTAGGTGGTGGCTTTCAAGGAGGTGGACATGGCGGCGGACATGGTGGCGGCGGACATCATGGGGGTGGGTATCATGGCGGCGGCGGATATCATGGAAATAATTTCCATGGTAATGGCTTTCATGGAGGATTCAATAACTCGCTGCTGCTCCCGCTTGCATTGACGCAGGCTTATAATTATCCGTCCTATTACCCGGTACCTTATCCATATCCGTACCCCTATCAGGCGTATCCATACCCGTATCCATATCCGACGCAACAGCCTTATTATCCGCCTTACCCTGGTAATGTGTATTAATCGAAGATTATGACATGGCAGGCATCGTGATTTCAACAGTAGTGCCTGCGCCGATCTCGCTTGTTATTCGCAGTTTGCCACCATGATTTTCGATGATTTTGAATGTGACCATCAGTCCAAGGCCTGTGCCTCTTTCCTTTGTGGTGTAGAACGGCTCCCCAAGCCTCGGAATTCGCTCCTCCGGAATGCCACAGCCTTGGTCAGTAAAGCGGATCATAATTTGGTTCGCTTCTTTCATTTGCAGCTCGATCAGGATCATGCCGCCTTCGTTCATGGATTCGATGGAGTTATTCAGAACATTAATAAATACTTGTTTGATTTGATTCTCATCACAATTAATTAATGGCAGGTTAGCCGAGGCCTCCGTGATCAGCTCAACATTGTGAAGTGCTGCTTGTGAGCCTACGAGAACAATCGTATTTTGCAAAATAACTCTCAAATCCCTCGGCTGATAAACAACTGACTGCGGTTTCGCAATCACAAGAAATTCACTGACGATAAAGTTGATTCGTTCCAGCTCGTCCTGCATAATCTCAAAATAGGATTCGTACCCAGATATTTTGGACTTCATCAATTGAACGAAGCCCTTTAAGGAGGTTAACGGATTGCGGATTTCATGCGCAACTCCAGCGGCCAGTTGACCCACAATCGACAATTTCTCGGAGCGGATCAGCATTTCCTCGGCACGCTTGCGCTCACTGATATCTTTGCCGATCATGTATACACCGCTCATCTGGCCGTTAACTACAATGGGGACGTTCAGTATGCTCAATTCGACAATCCCACCATCTTTATGTAGAAAGCTGATCTCATACTGATGGGTTTCTCCGCTCATCGTTCCGGTAAATTGCTTATGCCATCGATCCAGATGCTCAGGAATAATCAGATGATGAATCGATTTATTTAATAGCTCGATTTCGGAATAGCCGGTTATGGAGAAGATAGCAGGATTTGCGCTGGTACAATGCCCATGGCTATCAAAAGAACAGATAGGATCGGGGTTATTCTGGAATAAAGATTTGTATCGAAGCTCGCTTTGCTCCAACTGCTTCTCCGCTTTTTTTCGCTCATAGATTGCCTGAATCATCGCATAAGAGCGGGCAAAACGGTTGTCCTCCTCCTGCGCGAGGATAGTTTCAAATATATCATCCTGAAATTCATCCGGATTATTGCTTTTGTCGAGCTTTTTCAACTCGCCGAGCATGCTCTTTACGTTGATAATATGATCTTTATGAATCCAGGCGGCAGATGCAGTTTTCGAGAAGGTCTCATTCTCGGGCTTCAAATATACTACCGCTTTTTTGATGTCATATTCGGTAACATGGTTCATATTGACTACATTCATTTGGTCGATTAGCCGGAAGCCTTCCTCATACATAGCTTCTTCAAAAGCTTCAAGCGAAGCAGCCCAATAATATTTATCGGTAGCCGTATGAATAACGAATTCCTTGTCCTTGATTTGCTCCAGCTTGACCACCTCATCAGATTGGACGATTAAAATATCGGAGCCTCGTTTTCCATCACGTGTGACTGGGATTTTCTGCATATGTTTTTTCACCTGCCTGCATCGTTTCACAAAAGGTTTAGCACTTTCGATATTGTTGATGGTATGAAGGAATTTGAGGTGTAATCGAAGAGTAAGTCATAAATCTACTGTGGTTTGAATCTCAACGAATAATGAATCCATTATATAGCTACTCGTTTTCATAAGTAAATGGAATCTTTTAAAAAAATGAACAGAACGCGCTGCTGCTGCATTTAATGTCGATAATACGTCGCAAATTGAGCTGCAGCGTGAATTATTAATAGGAAGCAAATCAATAGAGTGTATCATTTATAGGAAATAACTATAATAATAATTAATTTAATATATTTCACTTATTAAGTTGTAGATCGCATAATGGAATAAAAGGAGCTGATGGAAGATGAATAAACAGGTTAATGGTAAATGGGATGCCGATCATTATGACAGCAATATTAGCTATGTGTCACGGTTAGGAAAAGGTGTTGTCGGGCTGCTGGAGCCGAAGCACAATGAGCGAATTCTGGACCTGGGCTGCGGGACTGGCGATCTGGTTCAGGAAATTGTGCAGCTCGGCGCAGATTGTATGGGAATTGACGGTTCGGAGGAGATGATTGCTCAAGCGAGAAGCAAATATCCGGCATTAAGGTTCGCAGTAGCTGACGGTCACACCTTTCGTGTGGAGGAGTCCTTCGACGCTGTGTTCTCCAACGCCGCGCTGCATTGGATGACAGAGCCTGAGCGTGTGATTCAGTCGGTCAGACTGGCGCTGCGGGATCACGGACGGTTTGTGGCCGAGTTTGGAGGCAAAGGTAATATAGGTGCGATAGCTCAGGCGATATCGGAGGTTCTGGGGACATGGGGCATAGATGCCGGTAAGCTTAATCCCTGGTACTTCCCGGCAATTGGAACGTATAGCGCTCTACTGGAGAAGCATGGCTTCGAAGTGCGCTCCATGGAGCATTACGACAGGCCGACACCGCTGGATGGAGGCGTGAACGGGCTTAGATATTGGTTGGACGCGTTTGCGGGTATGTTCTTTGTTAATCTGGACCCTGAACAACGGGAGGAAGCTTATGTGCGCTGTGAACAGCTGCTGCATGCGCAGTTGTTTGACGGTGAACGATGGATCGCCGATTATCGTAGACTGCGGTTTGCAGCGGCTGTGATTTAACAGCAGCAGAAACCAGCAATTACGAGCAGCAGCCCATTACCCCGATCCCCGTGTTATCAGGCGAGCGGACAAAATAACTTTTTCCGAATGTACACTCGGATGAGTCAGATTACGCTCCAAGGCCTCCACGGCTCTGGTGCCGAGCAATTCTTTGGCCAGCTCCACTGTAGTCAGTGGAGGTGTGGAGCTGGCACTGGCATCGATGTTATCGATACCAATGACCTTGCACCTTGAAGGCACAGATATCGATTGCTCCTGCAGCAGCTTCAACAGCTTGAGCGCAATTTCATCGTTGGCGCAAACAAAGCCATCCGGCAGTTCTTCAGATGGAGATGCGCCCACACGTTTGGCCAACTGCTGCTCCCATGCGGGCTGACCATAGGAGATGGTCCATTTTCTCAGTGAATAGCCCTCCAATTGGCGTGAGTATTCATCCAATGCTTGGCGGCAGCCCCACCACCTTTCCTGAAAGCTGACAGAGTAAGCATCCTTTCCCACAAATACAATTCGCTTACAGCCCTGTGAGAGGATCCGGCGGCAAGCCAGCCGGGCAGCCTCCAGATTGGCATTCAATATGCAATCGGCACGAATGAGCGGCTCCTCATGATCAACAAGAATAATCGGAGCATGAGCCTGATGCAGCTGAGCGAGCTTATGAAGTGAGCGGATCGGAAGCGTACCCAGCACAATAGAGCCAAGGCAAGCTGGACTGGTTATGTCCGTGAGCGGAGAAGCCATCGGATTGTCCATCAGCAGCTTGTCGGACGAAAGCACCTGTGTCTGCCACCCATTGTTGCTGCACCCAAGCATCACCCCGCCCAGTACGCGTGACCAGAAGCTGGGCTCTTTGCGTTGTGCATCATGGACCCAAATGGCTACACAAGCAGGAGCAGTCTCAGTGTGGAGTACTTCACTATCGCTGATTAAAGTAGCAGCATAGGGCAAGTCCGAGGCAGCATCCGAGACTGTCTTGGGTGGTTTTGAATAGGCACTTCTTTTGTCCGATTTGATTCGATAGCCAAGCGCCCTTGCCATAGCTTCCACTTCAGCTCTTGTGGCTTCACTGACCCCGATCTTGCCTGATAATGCTTGTGACACTGTATATTTGGAAACACCCAATCGGTCAGCAATGAGCTGCATCGTTATTTTGGCATGCTGGCTGGATAAAGGAATCATCCCCTCTTACAAATTCAATTGACTAAACCTCATCATACCATTAAAGTGATTCACGGAAAACCGTCTGTGAACCTAACAAACCTAACAAAAATGGAGGTTGATTGAATGACTACATCAGTTGTATTTTACGATCCAAGCTTTCCTTATGCAGGAGCGCGTCCTGATGCAGAGGCTTTGAAGCAGCTGGGTGAGCATGCGATTATTGCCAATGCCCACGAGCTTGCAGAGCAGCTGCCGTATGCCGATACTTTGATTCATTTGCATGGACCCTACGTACCCAAGGCAGCATGGACGGCAATTATTGAGCATCTGCGTCAGGGAAAGGGTCTTGTGCATTTGGGGGGAGCCCCCTTCAAGGTGCCGGTATTCGATGACGGGGAGGCGGGCTTAGACACCTCATCCTGGATAGAAGAACCCGAACAAACCGGCTATCATCAGCAGTTGAACATCCATGAAGCGATTGCTATCGATCCTTCACCCATTGCCAGACTTACAGCGAACATGGATATTCCGTTATTCGCAGACTTGACCGACCTGTTCACAATTGAACCTACATACGGCCTGGTGCTCCATGTAACCAAGGTGGATGATCAGCCTGGACAGCTCGGATCAAGCGGACCTATGGATGCTCATATTGTACCCTTGATGTTTGGTGTAACCGCAGGCAAGGTAAGCCGGGAAGCAGCAGCCCCTGCCGTCCTGATTGAAAATACGAAGGGCACCTATACCGGCGGACGCTGGATTTTGATTAATCAGCAGATAAGCCCAGCGTTCTGGCATGAGGGCGCAGGGGTAAATGCGCTGCTGGCATGGAGTCGTTGTACATCGCTTGGTGTCACCGAGCTGTGGCTGAAAACCAATTATGCCTCCTATGAGCCAGGTGATAAAGTAACGACCAGCTTACAGCTTCAACGACTTGGCAGTGGGAGCGGTATGGATGCAGAATGGACATTTACCTTAAAGCTGAAGAAGGCAAACGATAACACAGCGATGATTGCGGACCCAAGCTTTTCTTACAAGGACGATCAGTTTACGACATTGTGGCAGGGCGAAACGAAGCTGCTGGCTTCACCTGAGCTTGGATTTATCCGCAACAGCCTGCCAATCCCGGTGGAGACCGGCTTTTATATTGTGGAATGTGAGGCGGTATCCACGGATGGAGAAACCCGTAGGCTGCGTCAAGGCTTCTGGGGCATGGATGGCCAGTGGCTGCAGCAGGGTGAAATGATTAGCGTCGACCGTGATTATTTTTGGAAAAATGGCCGTCCGCTGCCTGTGGTCGGTATGACCTATATGACCAGTGATGTGGCCAGAAAGTTCCTGTTTATGCCGAATGTGGCCGTATGGGATCGCGATATGGCACAGATGAAACGGGCTGGCATCAATATGCTGCGTACCGGTATCTGGACGGCCTGGCGCAGTGTGATGTTTGTCGATGGACATCCATATGAGGAAGTGCTGCGGGCTATTGATGCTTTTGTACTGACGGCCAAGCGTTATGAGCTGGAAGTCACCTTCAACTTTTTCGCCTTTACTCCGGAAGCGTGGGATGGTATAAACCCCTATCTGGACCCGCGAAGTGTGGAAGCCCAGAAACGATTTATTGCGGCAATTGTATCGCGCCATAAGGAATCAACCAATGTACATTGGGACCTGATTAATGAGCCGACCATGTTCGATCCGCGCCGCTTGTTCTCTGGCCCACGTTCATGCCAGGACCCCTTCGAGCGTAAAGCTTTTATTCATTGGTTAAAAGAACGTCATGGCTCTGTTCGCTTACTGCAGGAACGTTGGAATATGACGCCTGATGAGCTGCCAACTTTTGAAGCGGCTCGGCTGCCTGAACCGAATGACATTAATTTTAGAACGACCGAAAATTTGGCCAAAAAAGGTGGACCTTGGCTCGATTACACCTTGTTTACGATGGAGATGCACAATCAATGGGCAGTCAAATTAATCCAGACGATCCGGGCTATTCAACCAAAGCAGCTGGTTACGGTTGGGCAGGATGAGGGTCTCGGAGCGCAGCGTCCATCTCCGTTTTTCTACGCAGAGGCAGTTGATTATACGACGGTTCATTCCTGGTGGAAAATGGATGATCTCGTATGGGATGGTGTCTTTACGAAGGCTGCTGACAAGCCGAACCTGATTCAGGAAACGGGTATTATGTACGTGGAAACGCCGGATGGTCGGGCCAAACGGAATGAAGCGGAGCTGCGCAATATCCTGGAGCGCAAATATGCTTATGCGTTCTCGACAGGCGGAGCGGGCGCAGTGCAGTGGATCTGGAATACGAACTTCTATATGAATAATATCAATGAATCGAATATTGGAGCGCTGCGGGCAGACGGAACAGAGAAGCCGGAAGCAGGCGTATCGTATGATTTTGGACAGTTTATGGAATCGATTCGTGACCTGTTTGTCGAGCGTCAGCTTGAGGAAACAGCTGTAGTATTTCCGTATTCGAACGATTTCTCGAATCGCAAGCTGGCTTATGAGGCCACAACGAAGCTGGTGCGTACACTCTCCTACAGCCTGAATGTGCATGCACGCGGTTTAAGCGAATATCATTTGGATTCTTTGTCGGATTGGTCACCGAAGCTGATTATCGTACCAAGCGCGCACAACTTCAGTACGGAGGCGCTGGATAGGCTTGTTGCTCATATTAGTGAGCAAGGGGGCGTGCTGCTCATTACCGGTCCTGTAGGTCTGGATGAATATTGGCGTCCTGAGTCGAGACTTACGGCCGAGGTCGGGCCGACAGTCGTGACCAACCTGCTGCGTGAAGAGCTGCTTGAAATCAGCGGACGGAGGCTGCCGGTTTCATTCGGCGGTGCGCGGATTGCCGATGCCAATAAGCAAAAGCCGGTACTAACGCAAACAGGTTCTGCCAGCGAAGGCGCGGGCTCGATGGGCTACACAGGCAGTACTAAGCTAACCGATGTACAGCTGGGGCAAGGCCGGTTAATCTGGTGCCCGTTGCCGATAGAGTTGAACGAACGAATCGAGCCGTTGGAGGAGCTGTATAAGCTGGCGTTAGCGGCAGCAGGGGCTGCAGAGGAGCTGGAATGGCAGCAGGGTGGCGATTGCCCCGGCTTGTATGGTCGCAAGCTAAGCTTTCGCGATGGCGCCTTGTACATCTTTGTCTCCGAGTATGCGATCGATACGGATATCAGAATCAAGGACCCTGTTACAGGGGTAGGTTATGCTTTTGTCGTGGAAAGCGAACGGACGGTGATGTTTGCAGCTGATCTTCAAGGTGAAATCACGGCTGTATACAGGCCGGAGGAAGTTGCGATTATGAGCTTGTAACAGCCATATTTGTCCATTAGCAGAGACCCATTCAACAGGAATTCCAGTTCTTTTATACAACAAACGGGGCAGGGTTCTTTTCCGGGACCTTGTCCCTATTTTTTAAAAAGAAAATGATGTTCGAAGCACTAAAAATCTGCTACAATCATCGTAGTAAACCCATCATCATAGAGAAACCCAATCAATATGTAAGCGTTTTAATTCTTTAGGTATAGCAGCTAGAGGGGAGCTTGAATTACGATGACCATGCTATTTAAATACAGATGGTTGAAATATACCTTATGTGCCGTTGTGATAAGTATGTTGTTCATGGCTTATGAAATTATTACGGTTGAGGGGGAAGCCAGCACCCCGCGTTTTGTGCTTATGAGGCTTGAAGATATTGGTCCGGGCGGACAGTATGAAACGATGGAACAGCTGGGTAAGCTTCGAACGGTGCTTGAATATTTACGTGATCAGCAGGTCGTGTACCATCTGGCCGTCATTCCACGGTGGATCAGCATGCCGGCGGATGGAAGCCCCTATGACGTTTCACTTGATCAAGCGGATAGTCCTTACATAGCGGCCTATCAGAAGGTATTGAAGGATGCGGTCGCCGATGGAGCCACACTGGGCATGCATGGATATACGCACCAGGTGGGCAGTGTTCGTCGTGATGACGGACATCAGGATTCAGGAATCGGAAATGAGTTCAATAATCCCGGCTCCGAGGAAACGATGTCCGCGGCTTTTGCGGAACCGAGACTGCAGGCCGGACTTAACATTTTTAAAAATGCGGGACTCAAGCCGCGTTTCTGGGAATCACCGCATTATCGGTCAACACCTGAGCAGGATAAAATGTTTCGTAATTATTTTGGCTTGAACTATCAAGCCGATGTGCAGACAAACCGGAATACGCCGGTTGCCCAATATGTGATAGAGCGCAACAGCGGGTATGGGCAATCCTCTCTGGGGGCTGCATATGTACCTACTCCGTTCGATTATATTCCTTCAAATAAGGATGAAAAGCTGATTTTGGATCGTGTGGGCAAATCGAATATTGTAGCCTCTTTCTTTTTTCATCCTTTTCTGGAATTCAAGTATTTGGCTCCGGTTGTGGACGAAACGGGAGAGACCATCATTCGTGATGGATTGCCCGAATATCATTATTTAAGCCAGGACAAAAGCTTGCTTCAAAAGCTCGTTCTTGGCTTGAAAGCGAAGCACTATTCGTTCTTTTCTATCCAGGACTACGTTCCGTTTACCCCTGCGCATAGTGTGAAATTAAGCCCTTCCGCACAGCAGGATAAAGAAAAAATGATGCTTGGGGATGTAACCGGCAACGGTCAGGCGGATCTGATCCGGTGGGATACAAATAACGGATCCATTTCTGTAACCCCGGGCTCCTTTGATGGCATGCGCAATGAACCGCAGGGAGCTCCGTCACAATGGGCCAATGTTGCCTATAAGGCTGGAGCAGCAGCGGCGCTTGGCAGAAGTACCCAAGATAAAATGAACAGTCTGTGGATCATGCAGCCATCGGGAACCCTTGAGCGATTTACTTCGGACGGACATCGTTTCTCGATGACTAACAGCTGGAAGACGGAACCTCGCAAGTGTGCCAATTTATATGTTCTGCCTCAGGCTGATGGTGATGTAGTCGTAGCTGGCCTGACAACGGATCGTTTGCAGCTTTTTGGCTACGTAGTCAGTAAAGGTTTAGTCAAACCGATCAAATCGTATACATTCAATAATGAGCTCACAGCCGAGCTGCAGCCTCGTAAACTGGATACAAGCAGTTTTGCTCTGTTCTCTTCAAGGCCGGGTGCCGCAAGAGGCGGTCAGTGGAATGCAGACCTCACTTCGATGGAATGGAAGCAATCCAAGCAAGAGCTGGGCATACCCAATGAGGATGGCATCCTGCGTTTTGGTGATTACAATGGGGATGGACGCGAGGATGTATTGCGCTGGAATGCGGAAACCGGACGTTTTACCGTATATTTGAATAACAAGGAGGGCGGCTATTCGCTGCTGTCTACCTTTGGACCATGGGGTAAGCCAGGTTCCAAGCTGGTTGTCCATGATCTGGATGGAAATGGTAAAAGCGACCTGGCCCTGTTCAATCGTGAGGAAGGTTATATGGATACAGCACTTTCCTTCGAGAGCAGAGATCTACAGCTGCAGCATCCGTAAGTATTATCATAATATTGTGCACGACTTACGTACGGCTCTTGGATATGATGCCAAGGGCTGTTTTCTTTTAAGAGATAGGAATTTATAAGTCTCTTGAATAGCAATCCGATATGGGGCACAATGAGGAGGGCCTGATTAATATAAATTTTACCAAGGAGAACGGGAAATATGGGTTTTACACAAAACTGGAAAATGATTTTGACGCTTGCGCTGCCTTCCATTATTTCGTTTGCTTCAGGTACCGTCACAGGCACAATTAACCTGATTATGGTTGGTTCCATGGGGGCGCTCGTGATTGCTGCTGTAGGCGTATCCAATATTATTGCCTATAATGCCTGGGCGATTTGCTCCGGATTTGGACATTCAGTAAATTACCTGGTGGCCCAAAACTATGGCGCAGGTCAAATCCAGCAGGCCGTCGAGCGAACGTATATTGCGCTTTATGTAGCGCTTCTGGCAGCCATTGGGATTGTAACACTGGGTATTGTCGCGCCTCAGGCGATTCTACAGTTGATGGGCAGTTCTCAGGAGCTGGTGGACACCGGTTCAATTTATTTGCGCTACAGGTTATTTGCGGTGGCTTGTTTTATGATCAGTTTTGTGTTTCATGGTTTTTTTCGTGGTGTCGGGGATACGCGTACCCCTATGGTGATGACCATTTTATCGAATGTCACCATGATTTTTTTCACTTATACCCTGACTTATGGCCAATTGGGGTTTCCCAAGCTGGGACTGGAAGGAGCGGGGATGGCTGTTTTTTTGGGTGAAGCCTTATGTCTGGCCGGCAGTATGTATGTCTATCTGATACGGATGCATGCGCGCTTCCATACACGTCGTCGTGTGAGGATGAGTGGTAAGGAGGCTCGGCTTATTATAGGGGAGAGCGGTAAGCTGGGCATGCAGGAGCTTGCGATGAGTGCCGCAATGTTCGTGTTTACGATGTACGTAACTAGACTTGGTACGGACGCGCTGGCAGCCAATGAGATTGCATTAAATGTAATGGGTCTTGGCTTTATGCCTGCTTTTGGCTTTGGAGCGACAGCGACCATATTGGTCGGTCAGGAAATCGGACGCGGTGCCCCGTTTAAAGCAAGACGCATGGCGACAGATGTGGCTATATTGGGTAGTATTTTCCTGTTCGTGCTCGGTCTTGCCGAGTTTGTGTTTGCCGAACCCATAGCGCTGCTGTATACAAATGAAATTAATGTGTATAAACTGGCAGCCCAGTTGATTACGGTATCTGCTTTTTTACAGCTATTTGACGGTCTGCTCAATTATTATGCGGGAGGACTTCGGGGGATCGGGGATACGACGTTCCTGCTGCGGATATCGCTCATTCTGAATTGGGTGATTTTTATACCGGGCGCTTATGTACTGATCTTTGTATTGAATTGGGGAAGCATGGGGGCGTGGATTTCACTTTATGTATTCCTGTTCCTGTTTGCCCTTGGATGTATGCTTCGTTTCTATCGAACCGATTGGCACGGTGTGACCATGAAGCAAGCTGAGGCAGGGAAAACAACACATTAAATTGAACAAATAAGTTTGTATGATTAGAGGGAGTTGAATGTCTTTATGAGTAAGCTTCAAACGAGTGTAATTGCCGCCTTATTGGCGTTTGGTGCTGTATCCCTGGTCATTGCCTATACTCAGGCACCTAATGTTCCTTCAAGTGATTCAGCGCTTCAACCTGCTGCCCAGACTGAGACAGTGCCTTCGGTCGTACCCTCGTCTACGGGGGCTAGCCTGACAACCAGTGAATCAGCCATAGCTCCTCAGTCGTCACAAGCCCAGCCTGCCCAGGCACCTACGCCGGAAGCATCCGCAGCAGAAGCAGTACCTGCTTCCGTTTCACGTGGGCTTATTTACCTCGACCCCGGTCACCAACGTAAAGGCAATGCTCAGCAGGAGCCGGTGTCGCCTGGTTCCAGGGAAACAAAAGCGAGGGTTACCGGAGGTACAAGAGGTGTCGCTACAGGCAAGCCAGAGTATGTGCTGAACCTGGAAGTTTCTCTGCTGCTCAAGGAATCGCTGATCGCTCGCGGATTCGAGGTGCAGATGACCCGTGAGGATCATGACGTAGACATTAGCAATGCGGAAAGAGCGGAGATGGCCAATGCCGTGAATGCACAGCTTGCTGTCCGTATTCATGCCGATGGGAATGATTCGCCCAAAGCCAAGGGCTTTTCGGTCCTTTACCCTGATGCAGGAGTAAGATCTACGCAGAGCATTCAGCCGGCAAGCCAAATGGCGGCGGCAGCGATTCTTGAAGCGCTGAAAGCAGGTACAGATGCTGCATCCAGAGGGATGGTGGCCCGCAGCGATTTATCGGGATTTAATTGGTCGAAGGTGCCTGTAGTACTGATTGAGCTGGGATTTATGACGAATCCGACAGAGGACAAGCAGCTGTCTGAACCTGAATATCAGCAGCAGCTGGCAGATGCAATAGCCGATGGAATTGATAGCTATATGAAGAACAAGCAAGATTAGGTGTTTGTCCAGCAGTTAGTTATGGTCAATATACTATCGTGCAGGTGTATGTGGGGGAGTAAGTAATTTAATGTTTCCAATACATACTGCTTGACCTTGGAACGCCATTTGACTATCTTTGTATGAGAGAATGCCGAATGTTGGGTATGATGTGTTGGATGGAGCGGTGAATCGTGGCAGAGCAGACAATTTTGATTATTGAAGATGATCCGGAGATTCGCAATATTATTCAATTGTATTTACAAAAAAACCAATACGGGGTTGAATTGGCAGAGCATGGCGATGAAGGGATTGCCAAGATGCTGGCAGTTCAGCCCGACTTGATCATTTTGGATGTTCTCCTTCCAGGTATGAACGGGTTCGAGGTGTGTAAGGAAATTCGCAAGCTGTCTTCGGTGCCGATTCTTTTTGTGAGCTGCATGATGGAGGAGCATGACAAAATCGTCGGCCTTAGTGTTGGCGGTGATGACTATATTACGAAGCCCTTCAGCCCAAATGAGCTGGTTGCACGGGTAAAAGCGCATCTGCGTCGCCCGTATTTGTCAGGAAACTCCTCAAACCGATTGGAAATAATTCAATATAAAGGTTTGATTATGGACGTACTGAAACGCCATGTATCTGTGGATGGAATCACTGTGAACCTTGCCAAAAAAGAGTTCGAGCTGTTGAAATATTTGGGCAGCCATCCCGGCAAAATATTCACTCATGAGGAGCTGTTCCGTGAAATATGGGGGCAGGAAAGCTACAATGATACCCGTACGATCATCGTGCATATCAGCAATCTCCGCAAAAAGATTGAGCCGGATCCTACAAATCCGCAGTATATTATTAATGTCCACGGAGTGGGATATAAATTTGATGCATCCTAAACAAAATCAGCTTGTGTTGACATATTCACTTAACGGTTTCAGACTGAAGGTAACGAAGTATCCTCGCAGCTGAAAAGGAGGGAATCACCTTGAAATTCATACATACAGCGGATTGGCATCTCGGCAAGCTGGTTCAGGGCATTTACATGACCGATGATCAAAAATACGTGCTGCAGCAATTGCTGGATACCGTAGAGGCTGAGCGGCCGGATGCGGTCATTATCGCAGGGGACCTGTATGATCGTGCGGTTCCTCCTACGGAGGCAGTAGAGCTGCTGGATGAGCTGCTGGAACGTATCGTGATCGGATTGAACACGCCGGTTCTGGCAATTTCAGGAAATCATGACAGCCCGGATCGGCTTAATTTTGCAACGACGATGATGGAAGGGCAGGGCCTGCATCTGTCTGGCCAGCTGAAGGGAAAGCCGGTCATATTGCGCGATGAGCATGGAGAGGTACACTTCCATCTTGTTCCTTATGCAGATCCTGCACAGATTCGCTATCAGCTTGCCGATGAAACGATAAAATCGCATGATGACGCGGCAAAAGCGATCGTTGCCAAAATTACTGCCAGGATGGACCCTGCTGCCCGTCATGTGTTCGTAGGTCACGCCTTTGTAACCCCATATGGAGAAAAACAGGAAAATACGAGTGAGTCGGAAAGGCCTTTGTCCATTGGGGGGGCTGAATATGTGCATGCTGAATATTTTGCACCCTTTCATTACACAGCACTCGGTCATCTTCATCAAGCTCATTATGTAGGGCATGAGAAGATTCGCTATGCGGGCTCTCCGCTGAAGTATTCGATATCCGAGGCGTATCATCAGAAGGGTTATTATATGGTGGAGCTCGACGGACAGGGACAGGTAACCATAGATAAAAGAAGCTTTCTTCCCAAACGTGATCTGCGGCGGGTAGAGGCAAGCATAGAGGACATCGAGCATCATCCAGTCAATGAGGATTATGTGTTCGTCACGCTGTTGAATGAAAATCCGGTACTGTTTCCAATGGAAAAGGTACGTGCCGTCTACCCGAATGCTATGCATGTGGAGCGCAAATGGACTCGGGGGCCGCGTAACCTTGAAGTCGACGAAGAACAAGAGCAGCAAGAACGTAAACAGCGTGATCCAGCTGTCTTGTTCGCGGCTTTCTATGATCAGGTTAGGGGCAACACACTTTCGGCTGAGAAGCGCCTGCTATTCGAGCGTGTATACGCGGATGTTGCTGCAGGGGAGGAGGAGTCGGAATGAGACCGCTGCGATTAACGATGACGGCACTCGGGCCTTATAAAGAAAAGGAGACCATCGATTTCAGTCGGATGGAGCACCATCGCTTGTTTGTGATCTCGGGTAATACCGGAGCCGGGAAAACGACGATTTTCGATGCGATTTGTTATGCGCTGTATGATACGGCGAGCGGTGAGGACCGTTATGAAACCCGTATGCTGCGCAGTCATTTTGCCGATGATCAGACACCGACCACGGTGGAGTTTGATTTTGCCATCGGTTCCCGCTCATATCGCGTTGTCCGCCAGCTCGCCTATCGCAAAGGCAGCAACAAGAACGAAACGCCTCCGACTGCAGAGCTGTATGAAATCGGGAGTGGCCAAGCAGTTCCCTGCGTAGACCGATTTACCATAAAAGATATCAATACGAAGCTGCAGCAAATTATCGGACTGACCAAGGATCAATTCAGCCAGATTGTGATGCTGCCGCAGGGCGAATTTCGTAAGCTGCTAACCTCGGACACGGAAAATAAAGAGGAAATTCTCCGTCGTATCTTCCGTACGGAGCTGTACCAAAAGGTGGAGGACCGCTTCAGGCAGCTGGTACGGGAGAACAAGGAGGCTGCTGATCGACTGCGGGCCGAGCTGGAGTTCACGGTCCGCCAAATGTCCGTTTCACTGCCTGTTCGCGAGGAAAGCTCACTCTCGCTGACATTGCAGCAGGACAAGCATAATGTTGTGCAGCTGCTGCAGGGGCTGGATGCGGAAATCAGCCATTATACGTTAATTGTTGAACAGGCGGCAGCGAACAAAGCTGGACTCGAACAGCAGGTGCAGTTGGATACGGAAGCTTATCATAAGGCAGCTTCGTTGAATGATCGTTTCACGGAGCTTGCGAACAGGCACAAATCACGCGAGCAGCTGGAAGGACGTCTGCCCGATATTGAATGTGATCAGCAGCGACTGGTGATGGCGGAGAAAGCTGCAGCACTTGAGCCCTACGAGGAGCAGAGCCTGAGAGCCAGCGAGCAGCTGCTCATGCTGACAAGCAAGCTCAAGCACAAATCAGCTGACGTCGAGAGTGCCGCGCTCGCCTTACGGGAATCGGAGCAGAAGCTTCATGCCGAGCAAGCACGTGATGGCGAGCGTAAAGCTGCGGAGCAGGCGCTGCAGCGGCTCCAGGATATGGAGCCAGTTGTGAAATCGCTGCATGAACGGCAGGCGGCGATTTCACAGCTGGAGGCTGAGGAGAAAGCTGCTGGGTCCAGGCAGGCTGCGATCGATACGGCTTGGGTTCAGGCCACTGCAGAGAAGCAGCAGCTCACCGCACAGATCAAGGAACTGGATCATGCAATCGATACTCTTCCTATGAAGCTGACCCGCTTGAATGAGCTTCGCGATCATGCAGGCAAGATGAAGGAAATGCTTCGGCTGCGCATACAATTGGAGGAATGCTTCAAGCTGCAGCAGGAAGGTCAGGTGAAGCTGGCCAGCGAGCTGGCCCAGCATGACCGTCTGGAAGCGTTATGGATTGAAGGTCAGGCAGGGCTGCTGGCCGAGCACCTTCACGATGGTAAGCCGTGTCCGGTATGCGGGAGTACGGAGCACCCGGATAAAGCACAGCCAGAGACAGCGATTCCTACCCGAGCCCAGCTGGATGCGGCCAAAAAGCAGCTTCATGCAGCCAGAGAGGAATACAGCAAAGCAGAAGCTCAGGTCGCTGCCGCGAATGCGGGTCTTTCGGATAAGCAGGCAGATCTAACGCAAATGGGTGTTTATTTTGACAATATTAACGAAGCTTATCAGCAGCTTGTCGCTGAAGGGAAAAGCCTGAAGGAAGAAACCGATCGCTTGGGTAAGCAGGCAGAGCAGCTCAAGCAGCTTAAAGCAGCCCTGGAATCGATGGATACCCGACTGGATCAGCTGAGTATGGACAAGCATCTTATTAATGATCAGCTGAGCAAAATCACCTTGGACCGTTCCTTAAAGCAGGCAGCATTAGTCAGGGATCTGGACCATATTGAGCCAGACCTTCGTTCGTATCCAAGTTTGAGAGCGAAGCTGCAGGAGCAGTCCAGGCTGGTTGAAGCGATGACAGCAGCCTGGAAGCAGGTGCAGGAGCGTCACAGTCAGCTGCAAATGAAATGGGCGCAGGAGCAGGCAACGCTCGCACAGATGGAGCTGCAATTGCAAGAGGCGGCTCAGCATAAGGAGGCGATGACCAGCCGATTCAGGGAAGAGCTGGCGAAGAGCGGTTTCGAGGATGAGGGCGCCTACAGATCTGCCAAGCTGTCAGAAAGCAGCCGTCTGATGATCAAGGAGCAGCTTCAGCAGTTCCAAACCGCGATGGCTTCGCTGCAGCAGGCGATCTCTGATCTGGAGCGGGAGCTGAATGGTAAGGAACCTGCTGATCTGGAACTGTTATTTGAACGGTTGGCAGGGTTAAAGCAGCAGCTTGAGCAAGCAGCGGCGCTTTATCAGGAGGCACGGGCCTGCTGGCAAGCTGCGAGTAATCTCAAGCTGACAATCGAGCAGACAAGCGGGAAGCTGATTGAGGCGGAGCGCAGCTATGGCGAGGTCGTTGATATTCATCAGGTATTAAAGGGCGATAATGCGCTGCGCATGTCGTTTGAACGATACATACTGATCGAGTTTTTTGAGCAAATTCTTCATGCAGCCAACCAGCGATTGCACAGCTTGTCCAATGGACAGTTCGAGCTGATGCGCAGCGAACGAGTGGAGAAGCATAACAAAGCGAGCGGTCTGGGGCTGGATGTGTTCGACTCCTACACGGGACAGAACCGTGATGTCAAGTCTTTATCCGGCGGCGAGAAGTTCAATGCCTCGCTCTGTCTGGCGCTTGGCATGACGGATGTGATTCAAGCGAACCAAGGCGGAATATCGATAGAAATGATGTTTATTGACGAAGGCTTTGGTACGCTGGACGAGGAATCACTGAATAAAGCTATTGAAACGCTTATTGATTTGCAGCGTATGGGGCGGATGATCGGTGTCATTTCCCACGTTGCCGAGATCAAGGCTTCGTTTCCTGCCATTCTTGAGGTCACAAAATCGCGAGAAGGGTACAGCCGCGTTGAGTTGGTTTTGAAGTAATATTATGTACAAAGCCCTTTGTTCAGGGCTTTGTCATTTTTTTGATTTATTACATTATTGCCCTTGGATAAGGTTCCGGATGACTATATTCAGGGTTTTTCGTGTGAAAACGCTCTCATAAATAAAAATAATTTTCTGATAGGATGCTTTCGATATCCAAATTATTATCGTATAACCCGCCCCGAGAACGAAAGTCAGGAAGTCCACTAGCTGTACTAATACCTGCTCCGGTTAGTTTAATACACGTGTTAATTCCTCAATTGCTTTCATAAAGTATCACCTCTTATGTCTAATTATACGTGACTCAGCAAGGCGAATGATATATGGATTTAACTGAGTCGTATAAAAGAAAACCAGTCTAACACTTTTTTCGTGATTCGACTGGTTTCTGTTAATATGATGGGATGTACATATTTTTTTGGAATAATATGGAATTGTGGATGCTAAGTCAGAGTGACTTAGGCTTAGTCCGATTTGCTCACATGCTCGTTGCTGTAACCCGTACGGGTATTTACGACAAGTGTGAGCCGACGAGCGGCTTCATCCGTGACAAGCTCGGGGAGCACTGTATCATAGAGCCACCATTTACGAATGGAACGGCCCTGCTGCTCCTCGGTTTCCTCGAAATAGAACAGATTCAGCTCGGCCAGCTCGGTTTGAATGGTCTGCATGACATCGGCATTGACATCCTCAACGACAAGCTGCCAGCCCTTATCGCAGGCGCTCAGGCTAAACGCGTTGCCCTGCACTCTTGAATCCAACAGCATACGGCTGGTCACATGCTTGATCAATAGTGTTTTGTGTATCAATTCGGACATACTTCTATTCACTCCCTTCTATTTTAAAAGCACTTCTAAGGCAAATCAATTAGTAACAGCGTAGCACCGCTATTCGTGCGGATTGTTAGCTCAGGGGTTTGCTCGATTCGGGCAGCATCACGTTTGGCAAGTGTGGCTTCCCCGTTCAGGCTCAAGTTCCCCTCGATTACCATTACATAAATACGTCGGCCCGGCTGCTGCTTAAATTCAAGTGTGTGCCCCGGCTCCAATTCCGACATATACATGGTCAAATCCTGGTGGATATGGGCAATGCCTTCGCCGGATTGGTGAGAAACGATTGGCAGCAATTGATTGCGTAAGGCGTTAATATCATAGCTGCTCGTTTCATAGGAAGGCTCCAGTCCGTTCACGTTAGGTGTGAACCAGATCTGTAAAATATGAACGTCCTCAACACCGGGATTCACCTCGGAATGAATAATACCCGTGCCCGCAGACATTCTCTGCACTTCCCCAAAGGTAGTCACAGCCGATTGTCCGGTACTGTCTTCATGCTTGAGCTGCCCCTTCAACACGACAGAGACGATCTCCATTTCCCGGTGGGGATGTGCTCCAAAGCCGCGTCCACCTTGGACAATATCATCATTAAATACACGGAGTGGACCGAACTGGGTATTAAGCGGGTCGTAGAAATCGCCAAAGGAAAAGCTGAAATTACTTTGCAGCCAACCATGATCGGCCGAGTAACGAGAGGTGGCAGGATATACTTTTATCATAACTATAGACTCCTTTGAACTATCAAAGTGATGGCGCTTATTAACTATAATTAATATACCATATTACTTTTTACAAGTAAATGACGATGAGCTTGACAAACCTTATAGCAAGTTTGATCTTTTTCAACAAATATCAAGTGGATTTTACAGGTAGCCGCAGATCGAGCGATGCATTCCTGGCTATTTTTCCTATTTTTGTTCTAAAAGTATTTACAGACCGACGGTCGGTATGGTAGCATGTTTTTAACAGCAAGACACTCTGAGATTGAAGGAGCTTATTATGGAACAGAAACTGGACCAACAAACCTTATCCCATATTTTATCGGTAACCGAACAGTTGATTAAAGAAACGGGCTGCCAGCAAACGACGCTTCAGATGATTATGGATCGTACAGGATTGTCCAAGGGCGCGATCTACCACTATGTAAAAAGCAAGGATGAGCTATTCGGAAAAATACTCGAAAGCTATATGACGAATGTGAATCATCAGTTTCATGAAGCAGTTAAGCTATCCAAAGACAACGACATTCGACCTGCGATTCAAGCTATTGTATCGTCGATGGCGGAAAGGGGAACGAGCAATACTATATTCATCTACTTGTTAAGCCAGCAGCACAAGCCGAATATCGCGACGATGCTAAAGGAGCTGCGCCGAAGCTCGATGGCGCTCTCAGAAGCATGGATTACCATCGGCAAAGAGCATGGCGCGATTCCGGCACATGTGGATGTGAAGGCTTTTGCCTCGATGTTTGTGACTTTATCATATGGCTTGCGCGTCAATCAAATGATCGCAGATGATCAGCAAGTGCCTCAAATGCAGGATGTATTCCTTTTTATGATCAACGCATTCCAGAAGTAAACACGCTTAAGAGGTAAGACATCTATTTTATTAAGGAGGTCTAGTGCGATGAATCGTAAAAAAATAATTCGCAATATCTTAGTTTCTCTACTGATCAATGGAGGATTGCCATTACTCGTATACACCATTTTGGAAGGACATATGACCGATGTGATGGCATTATCAATCGCTGCGATTATTCCGCTGCTGGATACGTTCTATCATATTTTGAAGCACAAAAAGCTGGATGTATTTGCCGTCTTTATGGCAACAGGGTTTATTCTCAGTGCTGGCGCGGTACTGCTGGGCGGAGATCAACAGCTGATTTTGTTAAGAGATTCTTTTGTTACCGGTATTATGGGGTTGATTTTTCTCGTATCGCTATTGTTTCCTAAGCCGATTATTTATTACTTTGCACTTCGTTTCATTGCTTCCAATGATGAGAATCAGAAGCAGGCATTTGCGGAAAATTGGAAATTTGCCTATGCGCGTAGAGTGATGAGAATCATGACTGCTGGCTGGGGCGCCGCACTATTGGGTGAGGCTGTAATTAAAGTAATAATGGTATATTCCTTGTCGGTTACAGCATTTTTGGCACTGTCGCATCTGGTCATGTACGGTATCCTAGGTATAGCCATAGCGTGGACTTATTTGTATAGAAAGCAGTCAGGACGGCGGTTGGCGGAGATCAAGCGAGAGTCAGCTTATCCGAATTTGAAGTGAGGGGTGAAACCAGTGGGAATGGCAGAAATTACAATCCTTCAAGTCGAGGATTTAAAAGCGGTTAAAGGCCTGTATACGTCAGTTACACGAAATCTTCGCAAATTAGGCAATTACCAATGGGATTGGATCTATCCTAACGTATTTATTATGAAAAGTGATCTGAAGAACGGTCACCTATTCGGTGTAAGAGATGGCAAAGCCATTATTGCCGCAATAGTTGTTGATGACAAGCAAGGTGCTGCGTATGCATCGCTGGATTGGCAGGATCATGAGGGAAAAGCCGCCTGTATTCACCGTCTGGCTGTCCATCCCGACCATCAAGGGAAAGGGCTAGGCGGCAAGCTGCTGCGATTCGCCGAGGCCTACATAGCCTCACAAGGATATACAAGCATCCGACTGGATGTATATGCAGAGAATGCTGCAGCCCTTGGCATGTATCAGCGTGGAGGCTACAGTCAGCGGGGGAAAGTTACTTATCCATTTCGCAAGGTGCCTTACTTCTGTTTTGAAAAGGTATTGAATAAATAAATTAAAACGTTTACATCCACTATTGAGTTAAGTATACTGAGCGTAATTAACTTAATGAATAAGTTAGTTCAATCAAAATTAAAAGAGCACGTTCGAAAGGGAAGTGACGGTACATCACTTATTAGTGCGAACAATCCTTTTGAGCACGCTCTAAAAGAAATGGAGGCATACGAAATGGCATTATTAAATTTGGTCGCGGCCACAGTGGTCTCGTCCAAGGAAGCCAAGGGAGCAGAAGCCAAGGCGGTTGATGTTCTGATCGAGGAGCTGGAGAAACGAACTGGAATCCGGTTAAGCCGCGCGAATAGCTTTCCTGATGGGAATGCTCCAGTAATAGTGATCGGTACGATGGATTCATTGCATGCCATCCAAGGAATTGATGGCGAGCGTCTACCTAAGGACCTTCCCGTCCTGAAGGCGGAAGGTTACGCGCTTCGCACGGTGTTGGCTGGTGCCAACCATACGGTGTACATTATTGGCGCGGATGCCCGGGGCGTATTATACGGAGTAGGCAAGCTGCTGCGCTCATTAAGGTGGGGAGACCATCTTATACAGCTGGAACGCGAGCTCAACCTGAATGAAGCTCCGAGCTTTCCTCTGCGTGGGCATCAGCTTGGCTACAGGCCAAAGAACAATGCTTATGATGCCTGGAGCATAGAGCAATACGACCAGTATATTCGGGATTTGGCTATTTTCGGTGCCAACAGCATCGAAATCTTGCCGCCAAGAACGGATGATGATCCGATAGGTCCGGTGATGAAGGTTGAACCGATGGAAATGATGATCCGATTATCTGAAATCATTGCTTCCTACGGAATGGATACGTGGATCTGGTATCCGAATCTCGGCAAAGACTTCTCCAATCCGGCTACGATTGCGGCGGAGCTGGCCGAGCGTGAGCATATATTCAGCAGCCTTCCTCATATTCAACATATTTTCATCCCTGGCAGCGATCCGGGAGATATGGAGCCAGAGCCGTTATTTAAATGGTGCGAACAAGTAGCCGGATTGCTGAACCGTTACCATCCGGAAGCTAAGCTATGGCTGTCGCCTCAGGTCATGAATGGTGATCCAACTGCCTGGAAGAACGGCTTCTACGAGCAGCTGAGCAAGGAGCCGGATTGGCTGGGCGGTATTGTATTCGGTCCTCATGTGGACGAAGCACTGCCGGAGCTTAGACGAATTGTTCCGCAGAAATACCCGATTCGACGCTATGAGGACATCACGCACAATTTTCATTGCCAATATCCGGTAGCCGACTGGGACCTCTCTTATGCGCTTACGTTAGGCAGGGAAAGCAGCAATCCTAGACCGTTGGCGCAAAAGCATATTCATAACGAGCTAGCCTCTTATACGGTGGGCAATTTATCTTATTCCGAAGGCATTAATGACGATGTAAATAAATTTATCTGGAACGATCAGGATTGGAACCCACAGACACCAGCAGTGGAAACGTTAAGGGATTTTGCCGGATGGTTTATCAGCTGTGAGCTGGCCGACGGGGTGGCTCAAGGCTTGCTGGCATTGGAGGACAACTGGATCGGACCTCTGGCGGCCAACGAAGGCGTGGAAATAACGCTGCTGCAGTGGCAGCAGATGGAAAGGGATGCGTCTGAGCGCGTAATCAACAATTACCGCTTTCAGATGGGGCTGCTGCGCGCTTACTTTGACGCCTATACGAAGCGGCGGCTTTTCTATGAAACCGATCTGGAATACAGGGCCAAGGAAGCACTACGAGAAGCAAAACGCACAGGAGCATTGGCTGCTGTGCAGCAGGTTGAACAGATTTTATCAAGGGCTCAGACAGAGCCGGTGGCTCAGGATTACCGCAGACGGTGCGAGGAACTGGCCGATCAGTTGTTTGCCAATATTGGATACCAGTTGACCGTGACAAGGCATTATGCGATAGCTCAGGATCGTGGAGCGTTCATGGATGCGATCAATGCTCCCTTGAACGATGCCCGTTGGCTGCGCATCAGGTGCGCCTTGATCCAGGAGGAGCAGGATGAGACGAAACGGCTGACGATGATCGATGAAGCTCTGAATCGGATCAATCCGGGACCCGGTGGCTTTTACGATAATTTGGGCTCGTACCGCAGCAATCGTCGTATTGACCCTGGACAAGGGTGGGAAAAGGATCCGGGTTACCTGTATTCGCCGAGAACGGCCCATGCTGTTTATTTGCTTTCAGGGGCTATTACAGAAGCAAAGGAGAAGGAAAGCGGCGGTATTCCACTTGCCTGGATTAATCATATTAATGTTATGCTCGATACTCCGATCATCGTTCGATATGATCATCTGGACCCATCGACAGATTACATAGTGAAGGTTGCTTATGTCGGTGAGATTGGTGTAGAAGCGCATAAGGCGGTTCAGGTGAAGCTAACGGCTAACGATACTTATGTGGTCGAAGAAAGCCTTCTGGTGAACGGGTCAGCGGTAACGATTCGTGAGGCTCATATTCCGCGCGAAGTGGTGAGCAATGGCGAGCTGAAGCTGACCTTCCTGCGTACCCAGGGCACCAAGCGATTGAATATAGGGGAAATATGGCTGATCAGAAGTGAGTCGCAGCAAGTCCAGGCATAACTCTGGGCATCAGCACCAAATGAAACAGAATAAGCATAACAAACAAGCTATTCCGTAGTGCTGAGAGGCGCTGCCGAATAGCTTTTTGCATTCAACTACAGTTTCAAAATGAAACAAGATAGAAAAATGAAACAAAGCGGACTGTGGAGAAAAAATGGAACCTCACCTGCCATAATGGATGTTATCACACTTTGGTATGGATGCTATACTGATAATCGTTACAGCAGCAATCGAATCACAACGTATTGCAACCGCTTTCTGAGTTGAATCGAGTTGAACCTGAGGGTGGCTAACAGGCTGGAGAGGAGTATGACCATGGCAGTAAGGAGCATAGCGGGGACAAGGAAAGTAGTCGCTGCGATTAAAACGGAACGAAGAAAAAGAATTGCCGAGAGCAAATATTTGTACGTTATGCTATCGTTGCCGATCCTTTATTTTATTTTGTTTAAGTATGGCCCCATGTTCGGGCTGCTGATCGGCTTTCAGGACTATAATTTTGTAAAAGGTGTGTTTCACAGTGAATGGGTAGGGCTTAGACATTTTCGGGAATTTCTGAGCGATCCGTACTTTTGGAGATTAGTAAAAAACACGGTGGTTCTCAATGTGTATATGCTCCTATTTTATTTCCCCACCCCGATTATTTTGGCACTGATACTGAATGAGGTTAAATTAAAATGGTTCAAAAAGCTGTCGCAAACGGTAAGTTACTTGCCGCATTTTCTTTCAACCGTCGTTATATGCGGTATGGTGGTTAATTTTTTCTCCAACGATGGACTGGTCAACCGCGTATTAATTGAATTTGGCATCGAACCGCGGCCTTTTCTGATGCTGGCTGATTGGTTTCGAACGATCTATATCACCTCGGATATATGGCAGGGCGTCGGATGGGGCTCGATCATTTATTTGGCAGCCTTATCCTCGATTGATCCGCAGCAATACGAAGCGGCCCGGATGGATGGTGCCAATCGATGGGAGCAGATTCGTCATGTTACACTGCCTGGAATTGCTCCAGTCGTGACTATTATGTTTCTGCTTACACTCGGCAGTATGATGTCCATTGGCTACGAGAAAATATTGCTGCTGTATACGGGTCCCACCTATGAAACAGCTGATGTCATATCGACCTTCGCTTATCGGCGTGGTTTACTGGGGAACGATTTCAGCTATGCTACTGCCGTCGAGCTTTTTCAAGCCGTGATTTCACTTTGCCTGATTACGGCTGCAAATCAAGTGTCGCGGAAAGTGAGCGAAACGAGCTTATGGTAATAGTTCTCCGTTACAGCACATTATGAAAGGAGAATCACATGAAAAAACAAATGACCTTGGGTTCCCTTTGCTTCGATGCCGTTATTTATTTGAGCTTGATTGCGGCTATCTTTGCCTTTGTATATCCGCTCTATTACATGTTTATTGTTTCGGTCAGCGATGGGATGAACGTGATGCGGGGAGAAATCAAATGGTTTCCTATAGGATTTAATTTAGATGCGTATTATACCATTCTTACGGACCCCAAAGTGATCAGGGCGTACGGCAATACTTTGCTGTACACTAGTGTAGGCACCTTCATTAATGTAGCAGCGACCGCACTGTGTGCTTATCCCTTATCTCGAAGCAGGCTTTATGGGCGGTCATTTTTTACCGTATTCATTGTCATTACGATGCTGTTCCATGGTGGTATGATTCCAACCTATCTCGTTGTTGACAGCTTGGGGCTGATGAACAGCATGTGGGCCATCGTCATTCCACCCGCGATCAACGTATGGTATATGATCATCATGAGGACGTTTTTCCAGAACATTCCGAATGAAATCCAGGAATCGGCTGTTATTGATGGCGCCCATGAGATCACGATATTTTGGAGAATCATTATTCCATTATCAGCTCCTGTGTTTGCTACTATGATCATGTTCTACGCAGTGTGGCATTGGAACAGCTTTTTTCCTGCTACGATCTATTTACGTAATAACGAAATGGTGCCCGTTCAGATCATCATGCGCAGTATGATTGTCGATGGCAATGTAGGCGAGGTCAACTCAACGAGGGATCTGACCACGATTCTCCTAAGCATGAAGTATGCCGTTGTGATCGTAACCATTTTACCGATTCTAGCAGTGTATCCGTTTATACAAAAATATTTTGTTAAAGGCGCCATGGTCGGTTCGTTGAAAGGTTAACGTTGATTACTCATTTGAGGAGGGGAAAGAATGAACAAACAAGGAAAAGTACTTCTTTCATCTATGGCACTGATGCTGACCGTTACGGCATGCTCGGATTCTTCGTCTAAGCAAACGGTGAAGGAGGTTCCAAGCACAAGCACACCGAAGCCTGCTGCTGCGGGAAGTAAGGCATCCGATGTGCCATTAACCGTGAAAATACTGAAAGGCTCTTCAAATATTAACCTGCAGGCACCGCTATTCGATTATATATTTGAGAAAACGAATGTAAAAATTCAATTGGAGCTCGTCACAACAAACTTTGAGCAAAAAGCGCAGACGATCATTGCCACCAACAGCCTGCCAGATATTATGGAGGTCGCCTATGGCAAACAAATGTATGTCGACGGGGCCAAAAACGGACTCTTTCTGCCGATCAGCGACTATATGAGCGATGCGCCCAATCTGGCCAAAATCATGAAGGAAAATAAAGAAATTGCTAAAAATAATATTGACGGCAAAATCTATTCGTTTCCGAAATTGGGAGCGTGGAAGCTTCAGCTGGCTCAGGGTGCGATGATACGATACGATTTACTGGAGGAATTAGGGCTGGAGGCTCCGAAAACCTTTGATGACTTGTATAAGGTGCTCAAAAAGTTTAAAGAGAAATATCCGAACTCCATTCCATATACGGGAAGAGAAAATGCATTTAATTTATTGAAGCCGATAGCCTTCGCAATGGGTTCAGGAAACCGGATTTATTATGATCCGAACATAGAGGGTGGCAAATACGTATACGGTCAGGCTCATCCTGAATTTAAACCCGTTCTTGAATTCATGAGCAAGCTGTTTAAGGAAAAGCTGCTGGACCCGGACTACGCAGTCAATACAGCCGATGCCATGAAAGAGAAGCTGGCTTCAGGCAGGTCGTTGTTCTACTACGATAATAACAGCTTTGGTGTCAATTTTAATGAAGCCTTGAAGCCGATTAATCCCAAAGCTCGCTTCGAGCTGCTTCCGTTGATGAAAAACGATCGAGGTCAAACTCGGGGTTGGATGTATAAAAAAGACTGGATGCACAATATCGTTATTAGCTCCAAAACGAAAAATCCGCATGAGCTGGTTCGATTCCTGGATTGGTTTTATGGTGAGGAAGGGACACGCGCCACGGCTTATGGCGTAGAAGGGGTTAATTACAAAATGGAGAACGGCAAGCCGGTTATTCTGGACAGTGTGCTTCAGAAATATGCCCAAATGAAGGACCCGTTCCGCAACATGCAAACCGATCTGGCGACCGGTTTTGAGCAGCTTGCGCTTAATGTCGACGAACACCCGATGGTTGAGACCTCAGCCCCTGAGCTGGTGAAATGGAAAGATATGATTACTACCGAAAAGGGTTATGTCTACGAGGTGGTCGCTCCGCCATTTACGAATGACGAGCTTTCACGATTGAAAACATTGCAGTCCAAGGTGGACACGCTGGTCGATCAGGAGATGGACAAATTTATTATTGGAGTTCGCCCTGTTAGTGATTTCGATAAGTTTTCCCAGCAGCTTATCGACAGCGGAGCTTTGGAAATTGAAAAGATATATAATGAAGCCAATCAACGTTATCTCAAACAGTGAGTATGCTTTCAAAGGATTTCTGATAGGAAGGCCTGCCAGAAGGCGCGTTTTAACGGCCCTGGCAGGTTTTTGCATATTTCTGATGAGGTTATTGGATGCCCCTGATATCGCAAGGTGGGGCATTTCTTTTTACTGGTTTGGCAGTATAATAAGAAGATAAGGAAGCGCCTTCATTCAACGGGACTAAGAGAGAGGGTGGTTGGGCAATGAAAACATTGAATTCCAAAGGTTCCGTTCCATTAAACCGACTTTTTTTACGTATACTGCTGTTCTTCCTCTCTTTTTTGATCCCTATTGTATTGATAGGGGCTATTTATTACGTCACCACGACGAATCGACTTCAGGAAGAGTTTACACAGAAGTTTGAAACGAACCTGCAATCGTCTGTTCATACCATCGATATTTATTTGAATACGGCGCAATCCAGCTCCGGGCCCAGCTTTTTTTATGAGGTTAGAGCCATTCTAAAGCCTTATGCCGAGTATCGCGATGATGAACGTTTGGAGCTAACCAAAGTTACGCAAACATTAGCGAGAATTTCTAATAATCTAAGTGAATTAATTGATAATATATTTGTTTACACAGATGATGAAAAGGTATTTAAGCAGGATGGGCTGGAGGATTATCGGCAGTTTTTTGAGAATTACCAATTTAGCGGATACGATCAGAGCTTGTGGAGAGACAAGCTTGAGAATGGCAGACCCTTGGAGATTCTGGAGCCTACTGAGGTTCGAGTAAACCGGACGGTGAGTAAACCGGTTATTCCATTTTTGTTCACCAGTCTGGTTAATGGCCATAAAGCGGTTATGGTATATACGATTCCGATTGACATCATCGATAAGACGTTACGTAATCATACTGTGGTGGACTCTACCCAATTCATTGTAATCGACAACAATCACAACAAGGTGATATGGAGCAGCGCGAACCAACTGACCGAGCCAACGGTTATTTCACAAATTCAGACTTTCTTCAAATCGGAGAGCCTTCAGCATGGAGAATTGAAGATCAACCAAGAGGCATTCATAGTGACTCAAGTAACGTCGGAAACGTACGGCTGGAGCTATTATTCGGTGACGCCTGTAGCCGAATTTCGTAATCAAACGAGCTATTACCTCTTTTCTTTATTAACGACCTGCTTCGTACTGGTTGTGGTCGGGATCCTGTTCTCGTTTATATTCACCTTCAATCTGTACAATCCCATTAAACGCATACGGGATATCCTTGACCATCCTGAAGAAAGCGATGGGCGTGCTGACCGGACTGGCCGGCATACGGCGTTTGATTTTATCGGTACTCGTATTCATCGGTTAATCGAGCATAATCACCAATTCAAGCATGAACTGGAAACGGTATCCGTCGGATATTTGGAGCAATCCCTGTTGAATCTGATTCATGGAAGAACTGCCGTTAACAAACAGGAAGTTGGAACCATGCTAAGCAAGTACAGCTCCTTTCACAAGCCTTCGTATGTGTGCTGCATCATCCGCTTCGACTTTAAAGAGGCATTTTATCAGGACATTCAGGATGTTGAGCGGTTGCATATCGTCAGCAAAATGAAAAAGATTATATGGGGGCTGCTGCTGCCTTACGCCAATATATACTTGCTGGAGGAACATGACCATCTGTATAACGGGATCGTAAATGTGGAGGATGCCGAGGACACGGAGCAGCTGCGGAAGGGCCTGCAAACGATGGTCGACACGTTCCATTACGATTCAAGGTATTGCTTCATTTATATCGGCATTGGAGACATGCATGAAGGGATTGAAGGCATTACAAGGTCTTACGCGGATGCGTTGAAGGCGCTGGAATCGGCGGATGGGAAGATGGATTTTCAAATTATTGATGCCACTGCTGTTTCTCATGGCTCTATGCATTATTCCTATTCATTCATGGATGAGAATGGCATTATTAACTGCTTGAAGGCCGGCGATATGTCTAATCTTCGGCTGAAGGTGGACAGTATCATCGGGAAAAACAAAGAGAAGGGTGTCCCCCGCCACTTGATCTCGGCACTCGTGTCTGAAATCTACAACACAGGCTGCCGCTTCCTGGCTGAACGGGGGATCAATCCGAGTGAACTGATGGAACCCGGTAAGCTCGTTTCATTAACGAACCATGAAGAACAGCTGAATGTGGTGCTTGCTTTTTTTGAGCTAATCATGGATCGGTTTTCCTCACAGGAGCAGGACGGCTTCAGCGAGATCAGCTCGCTCATTATCGAATACATAGAAGGAAACTACCATCATGATTTGGGTCTGGAGAAAATCTCCGGTGAGATGGGTGTGTCCTCCAAATATATTTCGCATGTATTTAAAGAAAAAACAGGTGAAAATCTGATTGGGTACATCAGTAAGTATCGGATTGCCAAAGCCAAGGAGATGCTGGTGGAAACCGATTTGAATGTCAGCGAGATTTCCAATCGTGTCGGTATTTTCAGCCGTACGACGTTTATCCGTCTATTTAAAAAGTATGAGGGCACGACTCCGCTGCTGTACCGGAATTTAAGCCGTAATAAATAAAAGGCGGCAGAGCCATACACATGGGTACCGCTTGAATTGAGCTCATATATGAATATTATTATCCATATTTTGTAAATCATCACCCAATTTTAGTTTGATTTCATTGAGATCACGTTCCATTTGGGCTATAAAGGCTGTCATATCGGAGGCATGAACAAACAGATTCAGGCCTTCTTGTCCCCATGCAATTTCTTGTTCCACACCCCAGAAGTAATGAATGCCTGCTGCCACCTGAGCGGCTCTTGCCTTACGAATGATCGTGCTGACAGCTTCCTTAAACACAGGGTCGTCATATTGCTCCGGTACGTTCAGACTGCATGATAAATCGTGGGGGCCGATCAATACGCCGTCCAATTGCGGAACCTGCAGGATGGCATCCAAGGCCTCAAGCGCGGGTTCGCTCTCGATATTGACGATCAATATGTTACCTGCATTGTACGGCTCCAGATAAGCTGCCAGCGGCTCCTCAGGCTCTTCGTTGCCTTGAACAATACGCGCTAATTTCTCTCCCTTGATCGGCCGAAGTTTGACCGCGCCCCGAAGCGCCTGTACCTGCTCCGCGGTTTCGATATAAGGGGCTACAATACCTGCTGCTCCTGCATCCATGGCTTTACTTGCTTCATAAGGATCAGGGGAAGGGATGCGTACGATTGGCGCTAGTCCGAGCGCAGAGTAAGTTCGACACATCCAGGAGAGCATGTCTCGATCGATGGACATATGCTCGGTATCGATAAAGACGAAATCCAAACCTAATTTCCGTACTTCCACCGGCCATCGGGGGGAGGTGGAAATAATCAGTGTGCCATAAACTCTTTGCCCGCTGCGAAGATGATTTTGCAATTGTACCTGATCCATGGAGGCTCCCTCATTTCTTTTAGCTTCTCCTAACAATTTTAGGTTATCGTATGTAGCTCCAATAAGAAACGTCCACTTTCGGAACAGCCGTTTCAATTTAGGCGAGAGACCGATTTGTTGTTATTTTCCATCTTGTTTCAATTTTGCCGCGACTATGCAGATGACAATTTGTGCAGAGACTTTACGGAGTTAGTTGTGGTATTCTAGAAGCAATGAAACTAACCCGAGGGGATTTACTAATGGAAGCTCATTATATTGGCGAATCCAAAAAAAGATGTCAAGAAGCGGGGTTACAAGCAAACCAGCTCCCGTTTCCGAGAAACCGATTACATGTACATGAACTGCTGGAAAGAAAACATAAGTTCGCCGAAGCGATCTCGGTTATGGATTTTTTCAGTGACAAAACAACGAAGCTATTAGAAGGAACTCCGATACTCATCACACTGACTGATGATCTGGGGTATATTATTAGCTTCTTTGGGAATGAGTCCATAAGGGAATCTGCGGCGCAATTGGGTATACAAGAGGGCATTCGGTTTATCGAAAGAGACATGGGGACGAATGTAGTGGACATGGCGCTGCAGCACAAAAAGCCTGTAGAGCTTCTTGGCACAGACCATTTTCATACTCATCTGCATACGACAGCCTGTTATTGTGTTCCTTTTGATTTTGCCGATATTGGTGGATTGACAGGTACGGTCAGCATGATGACATTACTCGATTTTCATAGTAAATTTGCATTGCCATTATTAATTAATATGGTAGATTCCATGGAACGTGAAATGGTCCTGAGAAGGAAAAACAGGAATCAAAATATTTTAAATCATATGACGCTTAACACGGTTAACAATGGGATTATTATAGCAGATAAGACTGGCAGCATTATCGAATTTAACCAGCTGATAGAGAACGTTACCCAACGCAAGAGAGAAGACGTAATTGGAACCTCTGTGTTTACATTTGACCTGTTTGCTCCTTATATGCTGGGAGTGCTAAATCATGGAGATCGAATAGAAAATAAGGAATGCACGCTCCCTGTTTCGTCCAACAAACGCATGACCTGCTTGCTGGATGCTATCCCTATTGTAGACGACAATCAAGAAATTATTGGCGCTTACCTGCAAATTCGCGATATAACCGATCGTACTATGCTTGAGCAGCAAATTATTATGTATGAAAAATTTTCAGCGATAGGGAAGCTGGCTGCCGGAATTGCTCATGAAATTCGGAATCCACTTACCTCGGTGATGGGATTTATTCAGTTGTTAAGAGAAAAGAAACCGAATGCGGACATCACGGCACGATATTTGGAAATCGTATTTAATGAATTACTTGATTTGAAAAAAATGGTATCCGATTTCGTACTTATGGCAAAACCGAGTTCTCCGGAAAAAAAGGAGCATGTGCTGCAAAAGGTCATTGAGGATACGGTTCAATTCATGACCAGTGAGGCTAATCTAAAAAATGCCATTCTTACAACAAACTTATGCGCTTCGTTGATCCTGATATCGATAGATGCCAATCAAATCAAACAGGTGCTCATTAATCTCATACAAAATGCTTTTGAAGCCATGCCCGAAGGCGGAGGCGAGGTCGAGATCAGGCTCACCCCCAATGTGGATGAACATTGTGTGGAAATAAGTATTAGCGACAATGGAGTAGGCATTTCGGAAAAGCAAATTAATGAGATCTTTAATCCTTTTTTCACCACAAAGGAAAATGGTCTCGGATTGGGCTTGTCGATATGCTACAGAATTATCGAAAGTCATAATGGAAACATTCATATTAAATCCAATGCAGAGCAAGGCACCCAATTTGTTGTTTCACTTCCCTTAGCTTACGACATTCAGGATGATCATTAATTTTTATAGGCATGATTACTATAATTAATCTTTCCGTTGACAAATGTTGGGTAAAGCCATTATGATAAACCTAAATTACTTGAGAGGAGGCCGATGAGTATGAATTCAATGTATATCCGATCCATACAATTACAGAAGAAAGTCCATTTCATCGGTCTTTACCGGGTCTGTGAATTTAACTAGGTTTACTCATTACAATTAATGAAGCTTAGATAATGAAGGCGTAAGTAAAGCCATGGACGATACAGGTCTATGGCTTTTTTGTGTTATCCACGATCCCCATTCACAATTGAAAGGAATTATAAACTTATGAAAGAAAACTATTATCAGAAGGTCCAGCTTGCTGCCGGACAGGTGCATGTATATGCAGGACCCTCGCTGTTTCAAGCTCTGGATTACAAGGTATTTGAAATGGCTAACAACAATCTGCAAATTCCGAATCAAGTGTATATGAGCTATACGCCTGATGTACATGTAGGTGTCGGAACCTGTATCGGTACTACGGCTGTGTGGAATACCCATGATGGCTATGTGTCTCCGTCCATTGTCGGCAGTGACATTGGCTGCGGGATGCGAGTTCACTTAACGAATCTGCATAAGGACGAATGGAAAGAAGTAAAGCTGCGCAGAAAGCTGGTCAAAACGATTGAGAAGTATTTGCCTGTTGAAGATCATGCCCGCGGGCATTTCTCGGATATTCGCCTGGAGCATGTGATCAAGAAGGGACTGCACGGTCTCCCCAAAAAATATATCCCGGATGGCTACACGCCTCGTAAGCCGACCTCGTTAACCCATGTGGAGCGCAGCAAGTTTTATTTTGACGAAAATGCGCTGAACCTGTTTCCAGATCGGGTATGGCATCGTGCACACAGCCAACTCGGAACACTCGGGGGAGGTAATCATTTTGCAGAGATCCAGCACATTGAGATTGCCGAGGATAACCGGGAGGTAGCTGAAGCTTGGGGGTTATTCGATGGTCAGGTGATCCTTATGATCCACTCAGGTTCACGTTCGTGGGGAGGTTCGGTCAGTCAATATTGTGGCAGCCTTATGGCGAAGATGATGCGCGCTCAAGGGATAGGCACCGCAGACCCCCATTTATTATTCGGAGCACTTTCGGAGCCTGTAGCTCAAAGCTATGTAGATTTGATGTACTCTGCCCTCAACTATGCAGTTGTCAATCGGCATCTGATCGCGTATGCGATTAGGGAAGCGGGCAAGGATGTATTCGGGTCCAAATTTGAAATGTCGACGCTGTACGATCTTATGCACAATTATGCATGGGAGGAAGAGCATGATGGAAATTCTTATTTTGTCCATCGCAAAGGGGCTACCCGCTCCTTGCCGCCAAACCATCCAGATAATCCTGAGCCGTATCGACTCACCGGACATCCTGCGCTCATTCCGGGTTCGATGGGAACTTCCTCTTATATCATGGTGGGCTCTCCTGAGGGAAAAACGAATTTTCACTCGATCTGCCATGGGGCAGGCCGTATTCGTTCGCGCAGCGCTACGAAACGTTTAATTACCGTAGACGAATTCGCTTCGTCCATGCGCGTAGGAAGCGATGATGAAGTTGTCGTAAATCAAAAATCACTCGAATCGATCATAGATGAATCCCCACAAGCCTACAAGGATGTAGATCAAATTATCGAAAGCGTCGTCGGTGCAGGCCTGGCCCAGGTCGTTGCCCGTTGTAAGCCGATGGCGACAGTTAAAGGGGCTAAGTAAGCATAAATGAATAGAAATGAGGACGGGATAACCATGTTAAATGAAAAAACAGCCGTAAGTTTGAGCAAGCTGCTGGCAACGAAGTTTGGCTTGCGGATCAAGTGCCTGCTGAATGCTGCAGCTTATATACAAATGATGGAGGTAACGAATTATGAAGCCAAAGCTTATTGATATCGGTGTTAATTTAATGCATCGTTCATTCCATGAGGATCGGGATCAGGTTGTGGCACGAGCGGAGGCGGAGGGAGTCTCGCCGCTTATTATTACGGGAACATCGCTGAAAAATAGCGAAGAGGCCGCTCGATACGCGGGTAGATTTGCTGGAAAATTATTTACTACGGCCGGGATTCATCCCCACGATACGAAGCATTGCCAAGCTCAGACGATAGAGAAGCTTCGTAAGCTGGCATCACTTCCTCAAGTGGTTGCTATTGGTGAATGTGGGCTGGATTACAATAGAGATTTTTCACCACGGGATGTTCAGAAGCGATGGTTTGAGGAACAAATTCGTTTGGCCTGTGAGCTGCAGCTGCCTCTTTTTTTACATGAGCGGGATGCCCATTATGAGTTTATGCAGACACTTAAGCCGTACCTTCCTCGTCTGAATAAGGCTGTAGTTCATTGCTTTACAGGCTCGCTTCAGGAGCTTCAGGTTTACTTGAATATGGGCTTCTATATTGGCATCACAGGATGGATCTGCGACGAGCGCAGAGGTAAGCACCTGGCAGAGATCGTTAAGCGAATCCCGCCGGATCGGTTGATGATTGAGACGGATGCTCCTTTTCTTACCCCGCGTGATTTGGCTGTTAAGCCGAGTGAGGGTCGCAACGAGCCTGCCTTTTTACCTCATATTTTGAGAAAGTTAGCTTCATGTTGGGGTCGGAGTATCGAGGAGACTGCGGAAGCTACGACGAAGGTAGCTAGAGAGTTTTATGGGTTATCCGTACATTAACGTCAGGTGATCATTGCTTCGGCTTATCTGTCGATATCTTGCTATTCTATTCATGCATACTACTGCCGAACCCAAGAATGGCTTATACTTGTATGGATGAGGTGAGGATATGGACCAAAAGTTATTTGACCTTGTATACCAATCCGTTGTTCATCGAGAATCGACCTACGATGGTGTCTATTATACGGCAGTAAGGACCACGAAGATCGTATGTCGACCTACATGTCGGGCCAAAATCCCCCATGCAAGTAATGTGACGTTTTACCACTCACTTGAAGGTGCGCTCCAAGCAGGCTATCGACCCTGCAAACGTTGTAAGCCCGAGGCGAATGGAGCATTTCGACCGGATGCGGTATTGGCTGTACAGGTGGATGCGATTATTGAGACACAATACAATGACAAACTGACTTTGCCGCTGTTGGCTGCTTCGCTTGCCATAAGCCCTTATCATTTGCAGCGTGTATACAAGCAAGTGACAGGATATTCACCCGCGGAAAAAACCGAGCGTGTTCGATTAACGCACGCACAAAAGCTTTTAGTAGATTCCAGTGCCACCGTCGTGGAGATTGGAGCAGCTGTCGGCTACCGCAGTGCATCCCATTTCACTTCCTGGTTTTGTCGGAGAACGGGCATGTCTCCCACAGCATATCGGTACGAACAAATAGGAGGAGAAACATTTGATAGCAAGTAAGAAATATCGACAAACCGTAATCGGTTTGAATCAGCCATGGACCCTTATCGCCAGTGAGCACGGAATTAGCCAATTGTTGTTCCCTCCACACCTTGCTTCAATGGCCGGGTTGAAGAAAGATGTAACAGATGCTGAACAGCTGATCGAGGATCGAGGTCTTTTCGCACAATTCGGGATTATTGAGCTGTTGGAGCAGTACTTTGAAGGAATACCGGTCAGTTTCGATAAGGTCCCTCTGGATGCAGAAGGGACACCGTTTCAACAAAGTGTATGGAGGGCTTTAAGCCAGATCCCTCATGGAGAAACGTGGACGTATAAGCAGCTTGCCGACACGATTGGAAAACCTTCAGCGATTCGAGCGGTTGGTACAGCGATTGGGCGCAATCCTTTACCGATTGTTTTACCTTGTCATCGGGTCGTCGGTTCCAATGGTACGTTAACAGGATTTAGAGGTGGACTCCAAATGAAGAAAGACATCCTTGCTTTGGAAGGGGTAACCCATATGGAGTTCGCTGGACATGAACGATTCCAGTTCTGAGCTGCCGCTGTGACATCACAGCAAATCATTATGTAAATTAAAAAAACAGCCTCTTCCAAACTGGAAGCAGGCTGCATATGTTTTTGGATGCAGTAGATATCATGCTTATTCTACTGTTCAGCCTCGTCTTTTTTTTCATCTACGAATCCTTTAATGCTTTCTTTGCGTCGGTGATTTTTATCTTCAATGGTTTGCCTCTCATTTACTGAAAGTTCATCTGCATGCTCATCCAGGTAATTTTCTGCTTCCTGAATATTAGCTTGAGTCTGGTCGATATGCTCCTGCAAGTGCTCCTCATTATCTGCGCGATTATCCGGTTTAGCCAAAGGTATCCCTCCAATTGAATACTTACTGCCCATGTATATTGACCTAAAACGCAGGATTCTATGCATCAAGATCAAATTCAGATCGGAATAGCCACAGTTCATCAACTCCACGACGAACTTGAATTTCGCAATCTTGCTGTTATATTCGATTATCCGTACCTATCGAGCCTGGTGAGGTATATTATTAGTACAAGTGTTTAATCCTTGAATACATATACTGGGGGAGAACAGCTTGGGAACTGTTACTACGAAGTATTTTGATTATGGACAAGAAGAAATGGATTATTTGCAGCGTGCGGACCCGACACTTGGAGCAGCAATAGCTCGTATGGGCAAGGTTGAACGTGTTATCATTCCCGATCTGTTTGCGGCCCTCGTCCATGCCATTGTTGGTCAGCTCATATCGGCTAAAGCGGTCCACACGATTTGGGAAAGAATGCAGAGTCAATTTGGAGAAATTTCTCCACACCATATGGCGATTCAGACTGCCGATGATATCCAAAAATGCGGGATGACGATGAAAAAAGCCGTATGTATCCAGGACATCGCGCAAACGATTGCGCAGGGAGCCTTTAATTTGGAAGAGCTGAATGACTTGCCAGATGCAGAGGTCATCAAGAAGCTGACGGTGTTAAAGGGAGTCGGTAAATGGACTGCCGAAATGCTGCTCATCAATAGTATGGAGCGTCGCGACATTGTCAGTTGGGGCGATATTGCGATACGCCGTGGCATGATGAAATTGTATGGCTTGGATACTTTGAACAAAGAGCAATTTGAGCAGCTCAGCCTTCGATATTCGCCTCTGGGCTCAGTGGCTTCCATCTACTTGTGGGCAATTTCATTTGAATAGACAGAGGAGGAAGGTGAAGATGGAGATCACAATCAAGGAGCAATTAATTGAATTAGCTGAGGAGAAGTACCAAAAGTTTACTGCGGCATTGATCCCGAATATTAATAATGTTTTGGGTGTACGGCTCCCGGAGCTGCGCAAGCTGGCCAAAATGATTGCAAAAGGCGATTGGCGGACCTATTTGGAGCAGGCCGATGGCGAATACTTTGAAGAAGTTATGCTGCAGGGAATGGTCATTGGTTATATACAAACAGACAGTACCGAACTCCTGCGTTATGTGGCTGATTTTGTACCAAAAATTGATAATTGGTCCGTATGCGACAGTTTTTGTATAGGGCTTAAGTTCACTTTGGCAAATAAAGAAACGATGTGGGAGTTTGTGCAGCCTTACTTAGTGTCGAAACAGGATTATGATATACGCTTCGGTGTGGTGATGCTGCTGAACTATTATATTGAAGAAGAATATATCAGTAGAGTTCTAGAGCGATTGGACAGCATCAAGCACGAGGGCTACTATGTGAAGATGGCGGTTGCCTGGGCCTTATCGATTTGTTTTGTGTTGCTGCCTGAGCCGACAATGATCTATCTGAAAAGCAATTCCTTGGATAAAATGACGTACAACAAAGCGCTGCAAAAAATTACAGAGTCCTACCGGGTGGATCAGGAAACCAAAAGTTTGATTCGCAGTATGAAGCGCAAATAAAATAACAGCGTAATCATAAGCTCGTTCCTATATATTAAGGCTCAAAGCCCTTCTGGCTTACATAAATCTGATCCTCGGTAAAAACCTGCTTCAATCGATCATAGACAATTTGATAGGCTGATGGGCCATACCATGCCTCCATACCGATTTGTTCATACTTGGCCTGAATGCCTAAATTCCGCGTTCGTTTTCCGCCGCTGCCGTCTCCCATAAAATAATCGTCCAGACAGACGCGATCCACCAATGGCTTCAGCAGCTGTGGAAATGCTTCACTGCTCGGCAGCATGGGAGCGATAGTGGCTTGTGTCGGTACTCCTGCGTCAGCCAAAAGCTGAAGCGTCTTTAATCGGGCGGCAATAGGCGGGGCATCAGGGGAAAAATATTTACGGATATCCTCCAGATCCGTTTCTATGGTCATGCTGACACGGACCTTCTCGCCAAGACGCAGCAAAAGATCTATATCTCTACGAACAAGAGGACTCCGAGTTTGTACGAACACAAAGTCGGGTGGTTCACTGACCATGACCTCCAATAAAGATCGGGTTATTTGTTCTTTATGTTCAATGGGCTGATAAGGATCCGTACTCGATGACATGAAGATGGTGACCGGTCCTTTGTTTTTGGCTCTTACCAGCTCTTTTTGAAAAACATCGGCTGCCCCTTGCTTGATATCGACCCACGTTCCCCACTCCGCGCCGCGAAAGGTAGAGACCGGCATTTGTCGAACGTAGCAGTAAGAGCAGCCAAAGGTACAGCCCGTATAGGGATTGAGCGAATGGCTATAGCCAGCAAGATAACCAGTCCCTTTGTTCAGCAGTGTTTTTGGATGTTTGTATAAGTAATCGGTTGTCATAAGCAACCTCCAAACCATTTATTTGGCATCATGAAAAATGATCCCCAGACTGAATCTTATTCCTGATTGAACCGTGCTGACGCCGTGCCGCAGCGTGGTTCTATAATAACCTCGTGTTCCTGATACCGGACGATGCTGGGTGGGGAAAATCAGTGCTTCTCCCTGCTCCAGCGTGATGACGTGACCTCGGCTCTGTGCCCGTGGACGCTGCTCTACCAATAGAAACTCCCCGCCTGTATAATCTTGTTCTCGTTGATTCAGGGCAAATACGGCCTGAAAGGGAAAGAACACACTCCCATACAAATCCTGATGCAGACAATTGTATCCACCTGCTTCATATTTCAAAATCAGTGGGGTTGAACGGGTCTGCCCCTCTACATGGCATCGATCCAAAAATTCCGTTAGCGTTGCCGGATATGCAGCCGTATCACCGAGCAAACCAAGCCAGCGATTGGCTGTTTGGGCAAGCTGCGGGTACAGGCTCTCACGCAGCTGCTGCAGCAAAGTGGGGAGCGGGGCACCGTAATATTTGTATTCCCCGATCCCAAAACGGTACCTGGCCATATCAATGGTGCTGCGAAAATGATCCTGTACCTCGTAGGTGTCGATAATTTTCTGGCATTCCGATTGATTTAACAGTGCGGGAAGCTTGACATATCCGTGCTCATCCAACGATTGCTGGAGTGTCTGCCAATCCAGACCTGCTGCGCGTTCAGCGAGATTGTCAGGCATGCTGTAAGCCTTCTTCAGCCCGCAAACCATCCTGCTCCAATTGCAGCAGCTTCGTTTTCATGTCCATACCTCCACGATATCCGGTTAAAGCCCCGCCTTTACCGATTACACGGTGACACGGAACGGTAATCAGCACGGGATTGGCGCCAATCGCAGCGCCGACTGCGCGAACTGCGGCAGGTCTTTGGATCTGCTGAGCAATATCCGAATATGATTTGGTTTGTCCATAAGGAATGCTGCAGAGTGCATCCCAAACAGCCATTTGAAATGGCGTTCCACGATAATCGCGGGGCATGGCAAAGCTTTTGCGTGCTCCGTTCAAATATTCGATGAGCTCTTCTACATACGGCAGCAGCCTCTCATCATCACGAATTAATGTGCTTCCCGGAAAACGAGCGTGGGCCCAAACCGATAATTCTTCAAAGGGATGATTCTGTGAGCCAACAAAACATAGACCTTCAGACGTAGCTGCAATGTGCATGTTCCAATCCTCATGTGTGATTATCGTCCAATACAGTGGTGAATTCGTGCTGTTTGCCATTTTCAAATGCCTCCTTCATGTTATGCTGCTGCAATTGGCGGTAGCTTGCCGGAGTATGACCGGTTTTCTTTTTGAACAGTGTAATAAAGTACGGTGTATTGGTCAGGCCAACGTCCGAGCCGACTTCACCAACGGGCTTATTCGAAGAAATCAGCTTCTCCTTGGCTTGATTGATCCGAACTTGCTGGATGTATTCAACGGGCGTTATCCCCTTGACTCTCTTGAATGTTCGATGCATATGGTAGGGACTGCCGTGACAGATAACAGCCAGAATGTCCAGCGATAAGGCCTCAGCATAGTTTCTATCGATGTATTCGGTCACCAGAGCGACCCATTCGTCATCAGGCAAGCGCTGGCCGGTTGGCTTGCATCGTTTGCAGGGTCGAAATTTGGCGGACACTGCTTGCTGGGAAGTTCGAAAATAACCGACATTTTTTTTATTAGGTGGTCTGGACTTGCAGGAAGGTCGGCAAAAAATGCCTGTCGTTGTTACCGCGTAAAAAAATTGGCCGTCATAAGACGCATCGTTGGCAAGGATGGCTTGCCACATTTCCTCTGTTAATGCTTCCGGTGTTGACATCGTTACTGGATCGTTGCTGCTGCGGGAAGACGTCTTCGCATCCTGCTGTATGGGCTTCATCAAGCTGGTTCACCTCCATACACACAGTATAACCCCAAAAAGGAACATTTGTACGTTTTACGGAATGTAACAGCAAGATAACGAAACTTATATCAAAATACATAGTTAACTAGTTATTTGGTTGGTTGGGAAAAATCGATAAGCAGCGTTTCGCTGCTTTTTTCCAGCAGCATGGGAAAGCGGCGCACCTTATCTGGGGCCAGCTCTCTAACCTTGCTGTATACGGCGGCAGAAGCATAGGTGTGTTCTGAGTTCTCGAGGCACGCAAGAAGCTGTGCATGATCATGAATGCCAACAGCGTAGGGCTTAATGGAATGAAGTCCCGCTTCATGAACGCGCTTCGCCATCCATTGGCCTCCGGCTTTTCCAAGGCAAACAAAAGTAACAGGACTACCCTCTACTAACCTTGCAATTTCGAGAAATGTAGAGGTTTCGACCTGAGCCCCAATGACACACAGCTTGACTTCCTTTCCAGTGAGCAGTCGTTTGACCTGCTCGTGATGGTTGAGAGTCGTTACTACCATAGTCGAAAATTTCAGTGCATCCGTAAGAACGGTGTCAGACGATTCGATATCCTCGAGAAAGATGGTTTTCACCTCGGCTCCTGTTACCCTTCTGATCTCATTGCTGTAAAAAGGATGGTCATGCTCCTTACACTCTACAAACAGGAGCCTCCTGGCCGTAGTCTGTTCCGATATCTGCATTAATCCGTAAGCAAGGGAGGCCGTGAAAAACGCTTCGGCGTTGATCGATTTGAGCCGTACCTCTTCGATTGTACGCTCAAGCAATTCATGCATGAGCATTCTGCTGCGCCTCAGCTCGTCTGTCTGTGGATTATCCAGCACAAGCGTGCCGCGGCCTTTGTGCATCGAAACGATTCCTTCTTCCTGGAGATGATGATAGACCCAATTAATCGTATTTCGATTGAGTCCAAGCTGAGCAGCGAGCACATTAGTCGAGGGCAGCAGCTCTCCGGGGGAAATATGACCGATGCCAATTAACCATTTGAGCTGTTCTTTCACTTGTATATTCGCTTCCAACGCCACAGTCGGATCGATAGTTAATTTTATAGGATAATCCACGTATACAACCCCGTTTCACCAAAATCGATTAATTTGACACTACACAACCGATCATTTTTTTTCAACCTCTTATTGACAATCTTATCATAAATCAAGTATTTTAGATACTAAAGTTACACAGTTAAGTGGTTATTTTATAATTCAATGAGAGCTGAGGTTATGGAGATGGGAAGCTTACTGATTTTTTTGCGAAAAATGAAGGGGGAGGGCCATTCGCCACTTGTTATTCACATACGTAACGTCATAATGGGATTTGTCGGGGGGAGCTTGACGATAGCAGCTCTGGCGTGGTTAACAGATATGAATGCTGGTCTTTGGATTATGGCACCCTTTGGTGCAAGCTGTGTTCTCGCATTCGGTCTGTGGGATTCGCCATTGTCGCAGCCGAGAAATATTATCGGAGGACATCTTATCTCCACGGTGACAGGATTAACGGTCAACCAATTTTTGGGACACGGCGTTACGGCTATGGCACTAGGCGTTGGTTTGGCTATCAGCTTGATGATGCTTACACGAACCACACATCCTCCAGCGGGTGCTGATCCACTTGTGGTCATGATGAGTGGCAGCGCTTGGTCATTTATTGTCTCACCCGTGCTTGTCGGTTCGATGGTGATCGTCTTGATCGCGCTCATTGTGAATAACCTGAGCCGACAACGGGCCTATCCTAAATTCTGGTGGTAGAAAGGAAAGTGAAGTTGAAGCCTTCGATAAGAAACGGACATACGCTGGAAATACTTTTTATTGCGGGTATAGTGGCTATCTCGTTTTCCGCCATTTTTATCAAGTGGTCGCAAGCTGAGGTGTCCGTCATCGCCATGTACCGGCTGTATTTGGCCAATTTGATGCTGCTCCCGTTTATATGGAAATACAAGCAGGAAATTGCCCGCCTTACTCTACGACAATGGGGTTTGCTGGTGGTAGCGGGCGCTGCTTTAGGTTTGCACTTTCTATTGTGGATGGGCTCGCTCCGTTTTACAACTGTAGCCAGCTCTACCGTAATTTTGACTCTCCAGCCGATTGTGGTCATGCTCGGTTCCTTTTATTTCTTGCGTTTGCACGCCAATCGGGCGATGATCATCGGAATGGGGATTGCTCTTGCCGGATCATTTGCCATTGGGATCGGGGATTTGCGTTTATCTGGCGCTGCTTTGTATGGGGATATGCTGTCCTTTTTAAGTGTGATCGCGATATCCATGCATATGCTGCTGGGCAAGCAGTTACGAGAGCATATCAGTGCTTATGTGTACAACTTTTGGGTGTTTGCTTTTGCCGCGAGCTTGATTGCGTTGTATAACGTCTTCAATGATTTTTCATTTGGGGGATATGCTCAGAGTGAATGGGGCTTATTTATATTGCTGGCTTTGATTCCAACGCTTTTCGGCCATTATTTATTCAACTGGTTGTTAAAATATATGAATGCTTCAGCCGTATCCATGGCGATTCTGGGTGAGCCGGTTGTCGCTTCGGTATTGGCCTGGCTGCTGCTTAATGAGAGGCTGACACTTTTTCAGTTGGGCGCAGGTCTGTTCATTTTGCTGGGGGTGTGGATATTCATACGCTATGGCAAGGAAACAAGTCGAAAATAAAGCTTGAGATCGAGCAAGCCAGGAATGACTTGAGCTCATCCAAAAGCAAATTTACGAAGCAAATAAATACGGAACATCGGATAATTACAGTAAGAAGCTAAAAGAGGCATGGTTCGATTATATGAAGTTTAAGTAAATAATCCGAGATTTATTGCCCAGAAGACTACCATAAAAGGCTTTAATACCGCGACTGCTTCTCCATAAGGGGAGGCGGTCGTTGTCTTTTTTCGGTAATCTTGTAGAATAGAAGCATTGAAGAATAGAAGCAAGAATAAGGTCAATCCACAGCAAAGATAGGATGAAACAGTTATGGCCAAACAAGCGGACGGATATTTACGCGTTGTATTCAACGATAACTGATTTCCATGCAGGATGTGTATCCAGAACCATAATAAAATGAGAAGACATGCAGCGATGCATGTTTTTTTGCCAATTTAAAAAATAGATGCGATGTTGCGGTTTCTACCATCTTGCTGCCACATTAGCCCTTTATATTGAAGTTGTAAGAAACAATTTTTAAAAAAAGAGGAGCGAATTCAATGAAAAAATCAATGATTAGTATAGGACTCATCAGCTCACTGGCTCTGACGATTTTTTGTGGGGCCGTGGTAGTAGCCAAGGATAATGCGTCTGCACCGCCACCACCGCGTCCTTCCGCTCAGCATCAACTAGGTGATGCTCCTCCTAACAATGAGGCTCTACAAGCTTATCAGCAGCAGCTTGCCGGCCAATCCGAAGCGATCCTGAAAACCGCAGCAGATTTGGCTGTAAATACGGAAGGTTTGGAATTAAAGGACATCGTAAAAGCTATCGGCGACAAGGATCGCGATAAAGTTCACGAGCTTGGACTGACACCGCCTCCACGTCCCAATGATAAAGGTCACGCATCCAACAAACCGGCTGAGCCCGGTAGGGAGAAGCCGGCTCCTCGACCAGAGCGTGGTGGAGCGCCAGGAGCACAGGCTCCCGCAGACCCTGCTGGCGGAAACGAGCCAGCTCCTGTAGTTGAAGGCAGTAATCCTGAACAAGCGGCGAATTCAGTCGTTATATCAGGGGGATTTAGTACAGATCCACAGGACAAAGGTAGACCGGTTGTGCTTATAGCAGCGGCTCTTGGGGTTCCTACAGAGGTGTTCAGAGAAGCATTCAGCGGCGTGACGCCTGCCGGATTGGATAGGGGTCCAACTGATGATGAAGCTCAACGAAATAAGGCAGCCTTACTTAAAGTACTGGCTCCCTATGGGATTACCAATGAACGATTGGATGAGGTATCCAACTATTATCGCTATAACGGCAGAAATGGTGGAACCTGGCCAAAGACTCAAGCGACAGCAACGGTTAATGTAACAGACGGTGTTGTGACCGGTGTGACGATTACGAATCCGGGATCAGGCTATTCTTCAAATCCAACGATCACCGTAATGGGACCGAATGGTAAAATAACGGCAACCGCTACATTATCGTACACCAAAGATTTCACAACAAATGGAAGTATATCAGCAATTACCATTCAATAGTTGTGAAATAAGAAAGCTTGGATATGGAATAAGGTTCTTGCCATCATTGATGACATGAACCTTATTCCATACTGTCCATAAGCTGTGATTTATAGCTCTTGCAATCGGCCTTTTGTGTTAAAATATTCAAAGAACAGAGTTGCTTCATGACTCTCACGGTAGAAGGGGTCTTGCTATGAAAACGATCATGATTGTGGAAGATGAGCCCGCCATTTCTCGGGTGCTGTCAGCTTATATAAAAAAAGCAGGTTATGATTGTGTCGTCTGCAGTCGGGGCGATGAGGCAGTCGATCAGCTTGGAACCGTTCAGCCTGTACTGATCCTATTGGATGTGATGCTGCCGGGAATGGACGGGTGGGAGGTGCTTCGCGAGGTGCGAAGCCGTAACGCTTGCCCTGTCATTATGCTAACGGCCAGAGGTGACATAAGTGATCGACTTGCCGGGTTGAACAGCGGAGCCGATGATTATATGACGAAGCCGTTTGAGCCGGAAGAAGTCGTAGCCAGAATTCATGCTGTGCTGCGCAGGCCTTCACAAACCTTGATTGCAGAGGATCAGAAGCATTACGGCAGTCTGAGAATCCATTTCAAGTCGCGAACTGTTTATTTGAACGGAGTAAGCTTGTCACTGACGCCCAAGGATTTGGCGGTGCTGCTTTTTCTGGCGGAGCATCCGAACCAAATCTTTAGTCGTGAGCAGCTCATCGAACGGGTATGGGGGATGGACTACGAGGGAAGCGACCGCGCGGTGGATCACGCCATCAAACGTCTGCGCCAGGCACTGCTTCATATGCCTCCGGAAGAAGGTGAAATTCGGACATTGCGGGGAACGGGGTACCAGTTCTATGCCAACCAGACAACCTAAACGAAGCACGCTGCTCCGATACTGGACGCTGCGTTATGTTCTGACTTTATTTATCGGTTTGCTCATCATCGGAGTCGCATCGGTTTTGTGGCTTCAGCATGAAGCTCTGACCAGTCGATTGGACAATATCCAGAGCTTTTCACAACAGGCAGCGGATTATGTTACAAGCGATGGGCAAATTGTCATACCCGAGCAGTTCTATAAGTGGATTGATCTGAATCAAAGAACATACAAGCTTCCCGGACAATTCGGTTTAACGGTATTCAACCAATCGGGCAGTGCATTGTTCTATAAATCTGCACCCATCGATGCAGGACCACCCGCTCAAGAAGGCGGGAATCCGCCGCCCCCACCCCCCACGCCTAATACGGGGCAACCGGCTGCACCCTCAAACATCCCGAACAATATGCCAGGAGCTTCTGGAGCTGATCCGGCTTTTCCATCTCCACCGCCGCTTGCAGACCGGGTCATTGTGAGCCATATCGGCAACCAATATACGATTGTTACCCCTATCTACAGATCGAATTCGGTTATTGGATCGATCGCCGTTTCTTATGCCAAGATAGAGCTAACCGATATTAGCCAGCAGTATGGATTGATCACCTCTCTGCTCCTCATATCAGGACTGCTCGGCTGGCTCATCCTTTATTTGCTGCTGCGTAAATTATCACAGCCCATATATGCGGTTGTGAATGCATTTAAACAAATCCAATCGGGCAATTACACGTTAATGCTGCAGGACAACGTCAAGGAGCAGGAGATTCATGAGCTGCTTGTCTACTTTAATGCTATGGCTGCAAGGCTGGAGCAATTGGAGCATTTGCGCACAGAACTGCTGGCGGGGGTAACTCATGAGCTGAGAACACCGGTTACCTCGATACGAGGTTTATTGCGTGCGATTCAAGATCAAGTCGTAACCGCAGACGAGGCCGATGAATTTCTCGATATTTCGCTAAAGGAAACGCAGCGACTGGAACGGATGGTATCGGACTTGCTGGATTTCAATGCTTTTGCATCCGGTCATGTACGCAATCAATCGGAAGCCATCGATCTGGGCAAGCTGCTGGGAGAAATCGTATATCAGTGGAGCCTGATCCACCAAGAAGACGATCTGGAAATACGGTTCGATATCCCCAATCGTGAGCTGATTTCCCGTGGTGATGCCGGACGTATTCAACAAATTATTGTTAATCTGCTAAATAACAGCTGGCAAGCAGCCAAAGGGCATTGTATCATTTCGGTCTCCTTACAGGAATATTCGAGCACGATGTATGAGGTTCAGATAGCGGATAACGGTTCTGGCATACCGGCCGACGAGCAAGTCAACATTTATGAACGATACTACCGAGGATCTAACAAAAAGCTTGCCGTACGCGGTTTGGGCCTAGGGCTTACGATAAGTCAGATGCTGGCGACTGCGATGGACGGTAAGCTGATCCTCAAGGACAGCTCATCGCAGGGAACGACGTTTCAGCTCCTGCTTCCCCGGGCTTCGGAATAAATAAGGGGCCGTCTCCAATTGTTCTGAAGACGGCCCCTGCCATTTAAGTACGAGTTCAAAAAGTTGCCTTTCAGCACCGAGAATGTTGCAAGAAGGTGAAGCAGGAGGAGCAGAGTTTAGGCAAACCTAAATGAGCACCGCACTTCGAGCCTGAATGCAAGATTCGATGCCGAGTAGGCTTCTAGTGAGACCTCGTGATCAAAGGGGACTTTTTGAACTACCTCTATAAGTGCTATTTGAGATGATTCAGGATTCTGAATATAATGGCAGCCACCTCTGCCCTTGTTGCTTTGCCGTTAGGATTAATCATATTGTCGCTGCCTTCGATAATCCCTGCTTTTACAAGCGAAGCAATGCTCTCAACTGCATAATCGGCAATACTTGAAGCATCTGTAAAAGCTTGTAAATCATTAATCGTTCCTTTTGCAATTACATGTTGAGTCGTGTTTAAAGCTCTTGCAATCAGTACCATCAAATCTTGTCTGCTAATCGCCTCACTCGGAAGATATTTGTTGTCGCCAACCCCGTTTGTAATCCCGAGAGCTTTCGATATCCCCAGTGCTTCATAGAAATAATCGTCTTTTTTGACATCATCAAAGTTGGAGGTAAACGCTGCTTTTAAACCCAATGCTCTTACCAGCATCGTCAAGATATCGGCCCTCGAAATGTTTTTGCCTGGATCGAAGGTTTGATCCGAGGTTCCATTCACAATACCTTTGCTCGCTAGAGCTTGGATGGCTTCTTGAGCCCATGAATAGCCGGTCAAATCTTTGAAAATAGGCTGTTGGTTTGCAGTTGATTCCGGCTGCTCAGGCTGCTTGGTTTCATCTGCTGGGGTATCCGTTGGCGTTGTTACAACAGTAGTTCCGCTCGAACTGCTGCCACTGCTGCCACTGCTGCTATTGCTGCGATACCGCACGGTTACAACAGCTGTGCCTGCTGCCAGACTACCATCCTGTGCCGCGGCTGTAATAATGGCATTTCCTCTGCTAACGGCTGTCACAGTTCCGTCGTCGCTAACCGTAGCGACAGAGGCATCGCTGGTGCTCCAGACTAAGTCTTTAGAGCTTGTATCGTCAGGAGCTACGGTAGCCTTCAAGCCAGCTGTTTGGCCTGCGAGCAGGTTAAGCTCACTTGGGTCCAAGGAGACTTTTGCTGCCGCGATTTTGACTTCTACGGCAGCTGTTGCCTTGATGCTGCCATCCAGAGTCTGCACCGTAATAACGGCCGAGCCTTTGCCTATAGCCGTTACAATTCCATCGCTAACCGTAGCGACATTGGGATCACTGGTACTCCATACCAAGGTTTTGGAGCTTGTGTCGTCAGGAGCTACGGTAGCCTTCAATACAGCTGACTGTCCAGCAAATAAGCTGATTTCACTTGGGTCTAAGGAAATTTGTACTGCCGCGATTTTAACTTCTACGATAGCGGTTGCCTTTATAGCGCCATCAACTGTTTGTACCGTAATAATGGCATTTCCTTTGTTCACGGCTGTCACAGTTCCGTCGTTAACCGTAGCGACATTGGGATCACTGGTACTCCATACCAAGGTTTTGGAGCTTGTGTCGTCAGGAGCTACGGTAGCCTTCAAGACAGCTGTCTGTCCAGCAAATAAGCTGAGCTCGCTCGGGTCCAAGTTAATGGTTGCTGCCGCAATCTTTACTTCTACGGTAGCTGTTGCCTTCAAGCCGCCATCCAGTGTTTGCGCTGTAATAACAGCCGTCCCTTTGCCTGAAGCCGTTACGATTCCATTACTGACCGTAGCGACATTAGCATCGCTGGTACTCCACAGTACGGTTTTATTACTTGCGCTGCTTGGAGCTACGGTAGCCTTCACTATGGCAGATTGGCCTTTCACCAAGCTAATCGTATTGTTATCCAATGACACGCCAGTTGCCGCGACGGCTGAGCTATCATTGTAGAAATACGCTTTTAGTGAAGGTTTAAAGACGGGCAGCATCTCGCTTGTAATTCCTGCAGGCAAGCGGGTTTCATCTACCGTGCCATTTAAATTATTACTAATATACGTATTTAACTTATAATTCGTTTTTACTGCATTCAGGTCCCAATTAACAGGCAGGTCTACATAAGGTAATGTGGCATTCGCTGCACCCTTCTCGTAAGTCAGGTACGCTTTAATAGTAGAAGGCAGAATAGCCTTGATCGCACTATCTGAAGCGGTATTGATGTTGAACGAGGCAGGGACGGCAATGTCACGGTCGATGCTCTCATACTCACGAACAAGCTTGTTAGCCGGATTTGTCCAATCGCCCTGCTTAATCCAGTCTTCGGTCAATCTGGAGAACACAATATTTTTGTAAGAAGCCAAGGATTCTCCTAAAGCGTTACGATCATCTCCCGTAAAAAAACGGCTGAACGTAACGAGGATATCTCCATTTTTACCTTGTGTCACCGCAGGATAATGATAGCTTCCTAAATTCGCTCTCGTATCGATAACCAGATGTCTTCTGTATTTCCAGGTTTTACCTTCATCGTCGGATAACGCTACAGCCAATGTGTTTCTGGTTGATTCCGTATCCACATGGACAAACACCCAATTGCCGTTTTTCAGCTGAAGCAAATCGTGGCCAACGCCTGGGTCCTGCAGCTCGGCGACATCTTTGGCAATGGTCCAAGTAAACCCGCCATCCTTGGATTCCGCATACAATACCCGATAAGGTCGCGGACCATTATCTCTCATATAGGCAACCAAGGTTCCGTCCTTTCTTTGGGCCATCGTAGCCTGAATGTTGGCGACGCCTACAATGGGCTCACTAAATTCCCAGTGAATAGAATTGTCCTCCAGCGGTTGAGCGGGATTATATTCCGTGATCGCCATGATGCTGGTTTCCATGGTATCGGAGTATAACGGCAAGATCATGCGCACCTTGCCTCCATCAAGTGGAAGCACATAAGGCTTATCCTTGGTTTGCCAGCCAATACGACGGGCGAGAGGATATCCTGAGCGACCTTTCCAGATCGAATCGGCCACGGTTGGAGCATATAAATATGTGTTCGGGTCCCCACCAGACAATTGCATGACTTCTGTTACGAGCGCATCGAACTCGGCACCCTTCACCCTTTGACTTACACCGGCTCCGCCTTGTTCGATCGGTTTAAAAATGTATGCTTTTTGCTCTTCAAATTTTGCTTTTAGCGTGTTGACGAACCCTTTTTGCAATCGGGGACTGATATAATCATCGGGGCTATTCGGATTAACCACATCTCCAATATTCATCCCTATTTTTACATTAATCACTTCTGAAAAGGTCCAAACGGGCTTCTTATTGCCGATTTGATCATATTCATAGCTTCCTTTTTCGGCATACGCATATCGGGTTTGTGAGGTCGACCATTTGCCTGCGAGCACAGGGTACCAAAAGAACCACAATCGATCTCCGGAGTCCATATAAACAACAGGATTAATATCAGCTATCCCTTGTGCATCCTCCACGACAAACGGAGTTTTCCATGTTTTTCCACCATCCAATGATCGGGCTCCCATAATTCTTGTCGTTGTCGCATCCCGTTCACCGTTGCCTTGAAACCATACCGAAAGCAGCTCTCCATTGGGCAACTCCACAATACTGGAGCCATGAACATGATCGCCGGTATCACCATTATCCTTCACGGGGTCGAAAATGTTGGTAACCACATCTTCAACCTTCAGAACGCCGGCATTAGCCGCATATACGGGAATACTTGTTACAGCTAGCATGAAACATACAACAAGTAGTGAAAATAGCGTAATTCTTCTATTCATTGTCATTACCCCTTTGAAATTAACTTCACAGAAATGGGTCATAAGGTCCCAACGGATACGAGACATTTATAGATAGTTCCATATTTTCTGCTTACAACAGTAATCAATGCCGTGCCTGTTTTCTTGGCGATGACGTTGCCTGTACTGTCTATTGTCGCAACAGAGGTATCATCTGAGCTCCATGATAGTCCACCATCTGTTTGAACATCGCCATCCACAGTTAAAGTAAAGGTCAACTGCTTGGAATTACCGACTACGGGAAGGTTCAGCTTATTATTGATCACAGGCTGTTGTGCCCCATAGGTAGCATTGATGACGGAACCAAACAATTTTTCGATCTCAGGGGCTTCTGTTCTTGCGAAACCCATAACCTCAAACTTCGGAGAAGACGAGCTCAGTGAGTAGGTCATTAATGCATTGCCCAATTTGTCGACTAATACCCCCGGATATTGGTAGGTTTCATTCGTCGTAGGGTCAGATTCCATCAGGATGGACTTCCAGCTCTGTCCTTCATCCTTGGACAGCAGCAAGCTGTAGGTGCTTCTATGACCGCTTTGCTGAGCATCCCGTTTCGTTTCTTGATTGGTAGCTGCCAGCCAGTCGCCATTCGGAAGCTTGGCCACCTCGAAGCCTCCATCGTTTTTCAGATATGGATCTACAACAGGCACTCCCCAGGTAGCTCCACCGTCTTTGGATTCTGAATAAGTAGTATGCCAGGCGAGCCGCCCGTTTTTGCCATCCAGCTTACCGCTTCTAAAATAGGCGCGAATATGATCATTTTTTAACTGAATCAACGATCCTTGAATGGTGCCTGACCCCACGATAGCATCGCTTATTTGCCAGGTTTCTCCACGATCATCCGTGTACACAACAACGGAATTGGACAAAGAATCGGAATATAACGGAAGTATCAATCGGGTTTTATTATTGTATTGAATTTCAATAGGCTTGTTTTTGGTTTCCCAGCCAAGTCTGCTGTAGGTTGGATTCCAGGGGCTAATATCATTATCTGCACCGGAAGCGCGCTCAATCGATTTTTGGATAATAGGGGGCTCGTATTTGGAATAGGTTGCACCCGATACTGTATAAATCCCATTTTGCAACGAGTTAATAATTTCCTGGGTTCTTCCTGTGTACACATCATCATAAGGCTTATTCGTCTGCAAATATTGAATATATTGTTCATATTTCCGTTTCATGGAGACGACAAAGCTGTCGGTCACATACCGTTTATCACTAGCGTTGAACCATGAGGTAACCTCGACATATTTGGATGGATCCAGGTAGGTAGCTGCGGTAACCTGGCTTGGACTTAATGATTTGATTTCTGAGCCTTTGACCCTGTAGGTCCACTGTCCGTTAGAATAGGAGCCTTTTCCTGACATGGCGTCCCCAACATTCATATAAATCGTCTGTGGATAATGCCACTTGGGATTTCCTCCCGAGCGGTTCGTATACTCATAGCTGCCAATATCGGCATACATATATTTAGGCTGTGCAGATACCCATTGACCATTGAGCACGACGTTATAAAATAGCCATAGTCTTGACTGCTGGTCCACATAGACGACAGGATTGATATCAGGAAAATCGTGAGTATCATACACATCGAAGGGAGGCGTCCAGGTCTTCCCGCCATCTTTGGATCTCGCTCCCATGATCTTGGTGGTATCACCGTCTCTTTCACCGTCGCCGCTAAAAAAAACCATAAACAAGGTGCCGTCATGCAGCTCTACTATGGACGAACCATGGTTATGTTCGGTTGCAATGGGGCTGGAAGCTGGGAAAATTTGCGTTCTGGTGATCCCTTGCAGGGGATCGGTTGGAGCAGCAGCTGCAATAGCGGACATCATCAGGCTGAAAGTCATCATAAAACATAGCATGAGAACAAAACGCTGTTTACATTTCATTGTGCTGAACTTCCTTTCATTCAAAGGTTTACTTAATTCAATATGAACTGGACCATGCCGTGGACAAGCTGTTCCCAACCCCCTTCAATTCCCATTTTAATTCCGAGAGGCTTTTGCGATGGCGTATTCTTAATAAGCCCTGAAATCAACGGGACTCCGTTCCATTCAAAGCTTCTATTAAGTAAAAATCAGGTTCAGCAGAGGTTGCTAATACGATTAGCTAATACGTTTTTTCAATAGATTTATTCTATTTTAAAAGCGCTTTCATGTCAATTCATTTTGCTCGATTTGATTCGACAAACTCTAACAATATAACTGGTTTTTCCTTGTTTATACATACATTATGTTGAAGTTACTTACGACCTATATAGGGTTGTATCGTTGGTCCCGGACGGAGCTTCCAGATATGACTATTTGAACTCGCAGGTCCTATATTCAGCCCGATTTGGATCAAGTAAATTAGAAGAGGAGATGTAAACTCGATAAAAATAAAATTGTGTGAAAACGTTTGAAGGTTAATCTCATTTTTTGTCGAAGATTATAACAAGGGTTAAAATTACGCAGGACATGAATTTGTGATCATTATAGGAGTGGAGCCCCATGCAAATAGCTGTTGTGACTGGAGGAGGACGCGGAATTGGTGCGGCCATTACCGAGAAGCTGGCGTCAGAAAACTTTTTTGTCATTTTAATTGTCAACAAAAGTTTGGACCCGGCGAGAACCATCGTGGACAACATCCGCTCTAATGGGGGACAGGCTGAGATTATACAATGTGATGTTTCTAACGGCCATGATATTAAAGAGACTATGGCTGCGATTGAGGATCAATGGGGGACACCCTCCATCCTTGTTAATAATGCGGGAGTAGGCGGACCCTACCATGCACTTGATCAAGTCAGTGAAGAAGAATGGGATTGGATTATGAACACCAATGTCAAAAGCATGTTTTTATTTTCCAAATATGTGCTGCCCCAGATGAGGGAGCAAGGATACGGAAGGATCATTAACTTATCTTCGATCTTCGGTGTATGGGGCGGTGCCAATTCAGCCGTCTATTCTACCAGCAAACACGCCATTCTGGGCCTGACTAAATCGATAGCGGCTGAGTGGGGACCTTATGGAATTACTTGCAACGCCATTAGCCCGGGATATGTAAAAACGGAAATGGGCATTCAGGAGGAACAGGTGACAGATCATCTGGCTCGTGTACTGGAAAGGTCACCCGTGAAAGCAATAGTCGGTACGAAGGATATCGCCGATATGGTTAATTACTTAGCCGGACCGTCCGGATCGATGATCAATGGCGCATCCTTTGTTATTGATGGGGGACTATCAGCTCATGCAGGCATTTAATACTAAAGGAGATTTTCATGAAAACAAAAATTGCATTGGTAACGGGTGGATTACGAGGTATTGGCGAAGCCATTAGTACAGACTTAGCCCAAAATGGATTTATTACATATACAGCAAGCCGCGGAGGCAGTGTACCAACCAGTGATAATCGGTTTCATCTGGAGATGGATTTGCAAGATGAGGAATCGATTAGCGAAGCCTTTAAGTTCATCGAAGAAAAACACGGCTCACTCGATGTGCTTGTCAACAATGCTGGAGTCATGATCAATAAACCTTTTACTGAATTTGAGAAAAATGATTGGGAGCAAGTCTATCAAACGAACGTGTTTGGACCGATTTCTTGCATACAAAAATCATTTCCTCTAATGAAGGAAGACGGAGGGAGAATTATCAATATCTCGTCGATTATGACAAGAAGCCCTCTTCCGAATACATCCCTCTATACCTCGTCTAAACATGCTCTTAATGGTTTAGGGGAAGCACTTGGAGAAGAATGGTTCAAGGATCGGGTGATGACGACAAATTTGATTTTGGGAGCTACCTATACCGATTTATGGAAAAACGTTGAAGGGTTTTCACAAGCAGATATGCTGAGTACCGCGGATGTCGCGCGTATGGTTGCTTTTATCGCGAATACACCATTACATATCCGAATCGACAGAATAGAAATGACTCCGCCTAAAGGCGTACTATAATACCCCGAGTTTAAACGATTCTTTGATGAGGTGGGACACATACATGATTTATTTAAGTAGAAAGTTGCATTTCTCCGCTGCTCACTTCTATCGCGTCTCAACTTGGAGTGAAGAGGAAAATCAAAGGGTTTTTGGATTATGCAGCCATCAAAATGGTCATGGTCATAATTATGTTTTGGAAGTTATGATTAGAGGCAGCCTTGATCCCAAGTCTGGTATTGTTGTCAATATAACCGATATTGATACCGTTACGAAAAGACTTATAGAAGAAGAGTTTGATGGTAAATTCTTAAATCATGAGCATCCCTATTTCCAAAAGCATGTGCCAACTACGGAAAAAATCGTTGAATATTTATGGTATGCACTCGTAGATAAATTTCCGGATTGTGAATTATATAAATTGATTTTACATGAAAATCATTATTTATCAGCTGAGAAGGGGTTGGATTCCATGGTGTCTATGACTAGAAAATATCATTTTTGTGCTGCACATCGCCTTCATAGTGATTTGTTAAGTGATGAAGAAAATAAACGCATTTTTGGCAAATGCAATAATTTATATGGTCATGGTCACAACTATTATCTTGACGTAACCGTTAAGGGTGAACCTGATGCGCATACAGGGATGGTTATGAACCTTTCAGATTTGGATAACGTTGTAAACGATGTCATTATTCAAAAGTTTGACCATAAGCATCTTAATTTGGATGTAGAAGAGCTTAAAGATATGAATCCTACTTCCGATGTATTAGTTATGGTGATTAATGAGTTATTATCCGGGCAGCTTCCTAACTTGTACAAGGTAGGATTATGGGAGACAGAGAAAAATTATTTTGAATGCTTCACGCATGAGATTTAATTGTTAAATCGGATGATTTGGGGAGATGGATTTGACACTAAAAAAGAAGCTGGCAGGTATATTTATCATTGTCGTGAGCGTCATTATGATTTTGAACAATTTATTTCACTTCATCTCGACAAGAGAAAATTTGCAAAAGGACCAAGAGATGCAGATGGATCAGCTGGCCAAACAAATCGGCATATCCATCGAGCAAGCTCAATTTGGATCTCAGTATGTTGAAGATTTGATCGGTGATCAATTGCGTGTAGCTTCCTTAGCCGCGCAGAATGCGCTCAATCCGGATATTGACCAGGTAACGAATGAGGAATTAAAGGTACTTTCCGAAAAAATAGGTGTGTCTTATATTACCCTACTAAAGCAGGAAGGAGATGATATTAAGGGCGTACGCTCCTCGGATCCTAAAGAACGTAATTTAAGCACCAAGGAATGGGGGTATTGGTTTGATGCCTTCAAGGAGCTGTTTGCTACCAAGAATGTAACGGTATCCCAAGGACAGAAGCTGCCCAATTATTGGTCAGGTCCTGTTAATATATCTGCCTCCAATCCGGATCATGTAGATAAGTGGGGGTATTATTACGATGGAACCACCAATTATATCATCAGTCCCTATATGAGGGTTACAGAGATATTAAATGTCTCACAAATTCTTGGACCGGAATCGACCTTGGAAAAAATCATGAGCAACAATAAGGCCATTTTGGAAATTACCGGTTTTAATCCTAAAGCTTTTGGTTTGCCACCCGTATATACAGAAGTAAATGGGCAAAAGTATATTGATTTGGTCAATAGAGATATACAATTTGGCAAATATACGTTTAAGAATCAGACGGATGTCCAAACGGTAAAGAAGGCTTTTGAAACAGGGAAAATGCAAAACGTCATCTCGGTCATTAACGGAAAAAAAGTATTCAAAACCTTTGTACCGATCGCCACACCACTTGCAAGTCCTTACATCGTTGGGATTGTAACCGACTATCGGGTCATCGAGGACATTCTCGATAAAGAAATAATAGACAACATTATCATTTCTCTATTCGTGCTGTTTTTCGTATCGATTATCGGGTATCTTTTGGCGAGCTACATTGTCAAACCGATCAATCGCATTCTTCACAAGGTGAATGAAGTTGCGGAAGGGAACTTTGATGCAAGAATTGCCATAGATCGACATGACGAATTGGGTTTATTAGCAGAACGGGTTAATACGATGTCGATGAATCTGCAGACCAATACTCAAGAACTGGTTAATAAAAATAAAGAAATTGAATTCCATGCGAACTACGATTTCTTGACGGGTTTACCGAATCTTCGTTTATTCAGTGAGACGTTCCAGAAAAGGATTGAAGCTGCTTCCAAACATGATTCATCGATCGCCGTATTATTTATCGATCTGGATCGGTTTAAATGGATTAATGATACGTACGGCCATTCTGTAGGGGATTACTTTCTGAAGGAAACCTCCAAGCGAATTACCCATACGCTAAAGGCTAATGAACTGGGCTCCCGCATAGGGGGAGATGAATTTATTTTGCTTTTACTAGGCTACAGTCAGGAGACGATTGCAGAAAAGGCCGAACAGATTTCAACTTTGCTTTCCCAACCGCTGCTTTACGAAGGCCAGGAAATATCGGTTACGCCTAGTATTGGAATTAGCTTATTCCCTGAGAATGGGGATAGTGTGGAAATCTTAGTTAAGCATGCTGATATCGCTATGTACCGCGCCAAGGAACAAGGACGCAATAATTATCAGTTTTATGCGTATGAAATGGAAGACGCCATAGTCAGAAGAGCCGTGTTGGAGAACGGTATAAGAAAGGCTTTGGAACGGAATGAGTTTATACTGTATTATCAGCCGCAAATTGATTTGGAAACCAAGAAAATCGTGGGGCTAGAGGCGCTCGTCAGATGGATTCATCCCGAGCACGGTCTTATTTCTCCTGTCGAATTTATTCCGATTGCTGAAGAAACAGGATTAATTGTGCCCATTGGCGAATGGATTCTACAGACTGCCTGCGAACAAGCCAAGCTTTGGCAGGTTCAGGGTTTTCCTAAATTAAGGATATCCGTTAATCTGTCAGCTCGACAGGTTCAGCAAAAAAATCTGGTGGAAAAGATCAGCAGCATCCTTCAAACGTCAGAACTGGAGCCCGAGCTGCTTGAGCTGGAAATTACAGAAAGCATAGCCATGTACAACGAGGAATATGTGATTAATAAGCTGCTTTCCTTGAAAAAGATAGGAATAAAAATAGCCATAGATGATTTTGGAACCGGCTATTCGTCCCTGAACTATTTAAATAAATTTCCGATTGATACCTTGAAGATAGACAGGTCGTTTGTCAATCAAATAAAAAACACAACGGATAATCAGGAGATTATTACAACCATCATTGTCATGGCGAGGAACCTGAAGCTGAAGGTAATTGCAGAGGGTGTGGAAACCGTCGAGCAATTACGTTTCCTTGAAGAGCAGCAGTGCAATGAGGTCCAAGGTTTCTATTTTAGCAAGCCATTAACCGTTGAAGGTATACAGGATTTACTTAAACAACCGACATGGGAGGACAATAATTAAACTTTGCTTCGCAAACCGTATAGGAGGAAGGCTATTATGCATGTCGTCCCAAAAGAGCTATCTTCCGAGCGGGCTTTATTCCGGGGAGATAATCTGTACATCATGGAACAATTAGTAAAGGATGGCTACAAAGGCAAGTTTGATTTAATTTATTTCGATGGACCCTTTAACTCTGGAATGATCTTCTCCATGCCGAATGATGAGCTTGGGGTCAACTTAATTAATCCATGGGACGAATTAGCAGGTGTGCGTCATTATTTGGATTCACAATTATTTATGAAGGATTATTTACAACGAATCCAATTAGCGAGAGAATTGCTTAGTGAAACCGGTTTGTTTGTACTGCAAATTTACCAAAAAGAAGGCCATTACGTAAAAGTGATGCTGGATCAAGAGTTTGGCCGGCACAATTTCCTTGCTGAGATTATCTGGAAAATGGAAAATAACCCACGACCTTTTCATTCACAGTTTGGCTTGTCCCATGAATGCCTGTTTGTTTATAGTCAAACGAGTAACTATTTGAAAAAAGATGAACTTCTTTTGCCATCGGTGTGGGACGATATCGGTATTTACGAAACATTGGGTGATGAAAATACATTCTACCCATCGCAAAAGCCGGAAAAGCTCATGGAAAGAATTATTGAGATGTCGACGAATGAACAGGCATTGATAGGTGATTTTTATTGTGGAAGCGGGTCATTTTTAATTGCTGCTGAGAAGCTGAACCGAAGATGGATAGCCAGCGATAACAGTCAGCTTGCGATCAAGGTAACGAAGGCAAGATTAGCTAACATTGGAATTGCTGTTGAGGAGCATCTTGTGGTGGACCATTTTGATAATAGCTTAGTTCTTGGCGATACCTACAATAAACAGTCCAATATCCCATTTTCCTTATTTGAACTCAAGGAATTACATACGGCCTTGGGTGATAAAGTTAAGAGCATCAATGCGATCAAATTTTCCAACGATATCGATTTGTTCACGGACACACTCATAACTTTCAATTATACGATGCCGCTTATTGATGATAAAGGTATTAGTGAACAAGAGGTCGTACTTGTGCCGCGGCCAAAGCCAAGACAAGAAAATGACGTTATTTACCTTGACGTACAAGATCCGTATAGGTGGATTCTGTACCAAATTCAACATGTTGAATTCGATAAAAATACAAATCAATATTTGTTTGACTGGGACGCCTTGCAAACGAAAATTCAACAATTGATTGATTCCATCGGTAACCAATGGATTGATGAAATTCAGCACGGTGCTGAGTATACGGTTATCAAGGATGTTTTTGGAAATTACTACAGTATATAAGCAGTATGAACGCGTGCATTAGCAACGATCCCCTTGACCATGATACAATTAGCTTAATGTGATTTGTAGAATCAAAAGGAGGTCAAGCATGGTGTCAAATCCGGACGAAAAGAAATTACATACGTATCAAGATTGGCTGACATGGGACGGAACGTGGGAGTTAATTAATGGCAAAGCCTATAATATGTCTCCGGCCCCGACTCCGATGCATCAATTTATTGTTGGAGAGCTTCATTTTGCTCTACGGACGTTCTTTCAGAATCGGAGCTGCTACGTGTTTGTAGCTCCATTTGATGTTTTTTTCAGTGAACGCGAAGATTACCAATTACCCGATCAAGTCACTCAACCCGATCTTTCGGTTGTTTGCTCCAAGGAGCAAATATCCAAGAAAGGATGTCAGGGTGCTCCGACTTTGATCATCGAAGTGCTATCGCCATCCACCGCATTGAAGGACTTCAATGAGAAGTTTAACTTATATCAAAAATATGGTGTGCAAGAATATTGGATTATTGATCCAGGAAATCAAACGGTTCATGTGTACACGTTGCAGGATGGAAGTTACGCGATACGTAATTTGTATACGGAGCAGGATACCATCCATTCTTTAGTTTTTCAGGATTTGCAAGTACCCATGAACAGGCTATTCAGTTTGGAATAACAAGAACAAAAAGCCAGCGAGATTAACTCTCGACTGGTTTTTGTTCTTACTTTTGCGTAAATCCCGCTTTCAGAGCTGAATTTGTTAATAATGATTAAAGCATAGTGCTGCCAGTTGGAGCTTAGACTTTTTCAATGGATGGGTACATGATAAGTTCAGAAAGGTCGAGAATGATATTTGCCTCCATCAATAAGTCTAAACCTAGAAGCCCATTAATTGTAAGTTTCTCATGTAAAGATCCTACATCTAGCTTGAAGTTTTTAATTTGAAAAGAACCTAACTGGACGTTATCGAACAACTTTCGGAAGCAGCTTTCTTCACCGCCTATACCAAATGCACTAATAATCTCGTCGCCAGTTTCGAAGTATACACCGATATCAGCAACAACATCTGCGGAAAGCAAGGTATGAGATGCTCCGGTATCGATAACTAATTTGTCAATGGTCAGCATTTGTCCTTTGTAATTTAAGGTAATAGAGGTTTGCAATAGTCCATCAACGAAATCAATTTTCATTGTGCATGACCCCTCGCAACCCTCGAAGTGTACGCAGCTCAATTTTCAGTTCTTCATTTGAAGTGTGAGAGACAATAATGCCATCCTTTGAATTAAGCAATTCTCGTGTTGCTTCTTTCGGGTCCGGAATGGCTCGAATAAGAGCTACGTCATCTACAAACTTGGTGTTTCCTTCTGTATGGGACGTGAGTATTTGCAGTTTCACATATTGGTTGGGATAAATATTACGAACTTCTTCCCATTGCATGGCTGACATCTCCATTTCGGTTACTTACTCTTTACTTTATTGTATCAGAAAACGGTTAATAAAAAAGCTATTCTCAAACGATGCCTCATGAAACTAACAGTGATCCTGAACCGCTGATACCATTCGAATCTGAACTGAAGAAGAACCATATACCGCGGTATACGTGGCGAGTAATAAGAAACAAATGTATTTTATAATGCAGCAAAGCTTGTTACATTTATAGAGCAACAGGGACCAGTATGTATGTACTTCACCAGAAAATGAACCATTTGTTTATTTCAAGGAAGGTTTTGAACAAGATTATTTTGTTTTTGTAGACGTGTTTACTGGATAGCTATAGTTGGTGAGAATGGAATTATTGAAATGGTATTTCCTCCTATGCTTCACCTTAGAAGTAAGATTCATTGATAGAGAGACCAAGTATGGAATTCGTTTGCTCATACAAATTTTCTGTTAAGTTTTTTCTATTATAATTAAACAGCAGTCTCTTGTCTTCCATAACAGCCTCAAGATTAGCAGGTTTACCCGTAACTGATAAACATAAGGGAGCATCCGCTCAAATTAAGCTCAAAGCCAAATCCGGACGAAAAGAAATTACATACGTTTCAAGATTGGCTGACATGGGACGGAACGTGGGAGTTAATTAATGGCAAAGCCTATTATATGTCTCCAGCCCGGACTCCGCTGCATCAATATCAAGTCACTCAACCCGATCTTTCGGTTGTTTGCTCCAAGGAGCAAATATCCAAGAAAGGATGTCAGGGTGCTCCGACTTTGATCATCGAAGTGCTATCGCCATCCACCGCATTGAAGGACTTCAATGAGAAGTTTAACTTATATCAGAAATATGGTGTGCAAGAATATTGGATTATTGATCCAGGAAATCAAACGGTTCATGTGTACACGCTGCAGGATGGAAGTTACGCGATACGTAATTTGTATACGGAGCAGGATACCATCCATTCTTTAGTTTTTCAGGATTTGCAAGTACCCATGAACAGGTTATTCAGTTTGGAATAATTTGCTCAGAAGTCAACTCTCTTTTATTAGGGCTCACAGCTGTGGCTGAGCAATCTCATTAACAAAAGGATCTGAAGGATTAAATCCTCAGATCCTTTTTGTACAGGTCAGGTATTCCTTATACTTTTTCATTGGAAAGGTTAAGAGTTTCCAGCAGCTTGAAGAATAAGCTGAGTAAAATCGTAACTATGGTAGCCAGAGCCATACCTTTGAGCTCGAATTGTCCCCATTTCAGAGTCGCGCCGCTAAGTCCGATAACGAGCACTACTGTTGTTAGTATGAGGTTGATTGGCTTGGAATAGTCGACCTTGGTTTCTACCAGCATCCGGATCCCCGAAGCAGCGATAACTCCAAATAGCAGCAGTGAAACGCCACCCATTACGGGTGTAGGAATGGTCTGGATTAATGCCGAGATTTTACCGACGAAGGACAGGATTATGGCCAGCACCGCAGCCCCTCCGATAACCCAAACGGAATATACACGACTGATCGCCATAACGCCGATGTTTTCGCCATAAGTTGTATTAGGCGTAGAGCCTACCAGGGAGGATAACATCGTAGAAACACCGTTTCCAAGCAATGATTTACTGAGGCCGGGGTCCTTGGATAAATCTTTGCCAACCATGTTTCCGGTTACGATCAAGTGCCCAATATGCTCCGCGATTACGACCAGAGCTGCAGGAGCGATAATCAGGATGCTGGCTAAGTCGAACGTTGGGCTGTAGAAGGTAGGGAGTTTGAACCAATCAGCAGCCGCTACTATTTCCCTGATATGTACCAATCCAAGCACCGCAGCAAGCGCATATCCGGCGATAATGGCAATCAAGATCGGAATGACCCTAAAGATGCCGCGGAATAAGACTGAACCCACAGTTCCTACTGCAAAAGTGAAAATCGATACCGTCACGGTGGTCCCGTCGGGCGTCCAGGCTGCCGGGGCACCGCTTGGCGCGGTAAAACCAGCCATTCCGGCAGCTGTTGGAACCAGCTCCAGTCCGATAACGGCGACAATGGCACCCATCGCTGCAGGCGGAAACATTACGTCAATCCATCGAGTCCCGACAGCACGGATGAGCAAAGCAACGATGGTAAAAATCAAACCGACAACCAGAAATCCGCCTAATGCCGAGCTATAGCCTTTAGAGCCCAATACAACAAAAACTGGGGACAGGAAGGCGAAGCTTGAGCCCAGGAAGGCAGGAATTTTTCCTTTGGTCATATAAATGTAAAGCAAAGTCCCGATTCCGTTCATCAACAGGATGGTGGCTGGGTCGACCTTAAACAGAATAGGTACGAGCACAGTGGAGCCAAACATAGCAAATAAATGCTGTAAACTTAGCGGAATGCTTTCGCCGAGCGGCGGACGTTCATCAACTTGAATGATGCGTGACACAGTTTGACCTCCTTATTATTTAACTTCCCGAACGATATTTTAACATATTTCGATTTGTAGGATACTCTTTTTTTTTCTACTATTTTCCCTACATATTCGGCAATAAAGCGATGGGAAATATTTCTGTGCGGATTGGAAAAGCCAAAAAACATTAGCTAAAATACGCTAATGTTTTTTGCTCTACGTAAGCTTCGTCAATTTACACATGCTTATTTGGCCGCAATATTTGATTTATCTTACAAAAACTTTCTGTTGTGCTTCTTCCCGTCATAGCTGAACAGTACAGGCTTTGCCTCGACAATCGACTCCAGATGTACGGTTTTCCCCCACAGCTGCTGAATGTAAGGCATCGTCCTTTCCACATATTTCAGATCCAGCTCCATGCCCTCGTAAGCATGCTTTAAGTATAACTCCCCGTTGCGGTCATAATTTCCATCCTCGACTACGATGTAGGGGAAACCGCCGTTAACACGGGAATAAATCAACTGATCGCGGATGCTTTCCCACGATTTATCGGTTATTTTCCACTCCGGCCCCTTTTTCTCGAAGACGTACAGATCGAGCTCATCGACCAGCTTCTTGGTCATGTAGTTGCGGACGAACGAAATATCCGAGTCATATTCGCGCACATCGAACATTTTTTGCCGCCCTTCGCCACCCTTGCGGCCCAGCCGATCCCGTTCCTCCTGAGTAGGCTGATCCCAACGTTTCTCGATATCCTCGAACATTTTCAAGCCCAAATAATATGGATTCAAGCTGTGCTGTGAAGGAACCACAACGGATGAATTCAGCTTCGCGTATTCAATCGTTTCTTCTACGCCAAGATCCAGCTCCCGCAAAATCCGCTGATGCCAATACGAAGCCCAGCCTTCGTTCATGATCTTTGTCTCCAGCTGCGGCCAGAAGTACAACATTTCATCTCGAAGCATGGTCATGATGTCGCGCTGCCATGGAGCCATGTACGGTGCATGCTCTTCGATAAACAACACAAGATCCTTTTCAGGAGCGAGTGGGAACTTGGGCAGCTCTGTGTTCCGCGCTTCCTTCTCCTTGAGAGGCTGATCCAAATTCCACAAATCCTCATAGCCCAGCTTGCGATCGCGATTGTCCGGGTCGGAGGATTGCTCCTTGTTCTTGCCGCCGCCATATCGCCCTGCCTCATAGGGCTTGGAAATAATCGGGTCGACATGCTCCTGAATAGCGAGCACGGCATCGATAAACCGCTCAACCTCATCGGTTCCGTATTCAACCTCATATTGGCGGATACGCTCAGCGGTTGCAGACATGCTTTCGACCATGTTGCGGTTGGTTTTGGAGAAGCGCATATTGTTTTTGAAAAAATCGCAGTGGGCCAGCACGTGCGCCACAATCAGCTTGTTCTGGATTAAAGAATTGCCATCCAGCAGGAAGGCATAACAAGGGTCGGAATTAATGACCAGCTCATAGATTTTACTAAGTCCAAAATCGTACTGCATCTTCATCTTGTTAAAGGTTTTTCCAAAGCTCCAATGGCTAAAGCGGGTCGGCATACCATAAGCGCCAAAGGTATAGATGATGTCCGCGGGACAAATTTCATAGCGCATCGGGTAGAAATCCAGTCCGAAGCCGGTGGCAATCTCCGTAATTTCAGCAATAGCCGTCCGAAGATCCTGCATATCGGTACCATTCATTGCACAGCCCTCCCGGCGGAGGCATTAGGGAAAAAGGTGCGCAGCGCTTTATATACCTCATTTTTCTCTTTGATTACATAATGCACGAACTTCGGATTATGAATATTGCGATAGGCCGACATCAGCGTACTGCTGCGGTTATATTGATTGACCTCTCCATAACCGAACAGGTTGCAGCGTGCTACCAGCTCGCCGATCAATCTTACGCAGCGGTCGTTGTCCGAGGTCAGATTGTCGCCATCCGAGAAATGGAACGGATATATATTGTAACGGGAAGGTGGGTATCGACGATCGATCATATCCATCGCCAGCTGATAAGCAGATGAGCAAATGGTTCCGCCGCTCTCACCTTTGGTGAAAAATTCCTCTTCAGTTACCTCCTTGGCTTCGGTATGATGAGCAATAAATACAATCTCTACATGCTCATATTTGGTGCGCAAAAAGCGCGTCATCCAAAAAAAGAAGCTGCGCGCCATATATTTTTCAAAGGAGCCCATAGAACCGGACGTATCCATCATTGCGATAATCAGCGCGTTCGATTGCGGTGTCACCTTTTCATCCCATGTTTTAAAGCGAAGATCGTCGGGATTGATATGGTGAATGCCAGGATCGCCCGCTGTTGCATTGCGCCGCAAATTTTCCAGGATGGTCCGCTTCTTGTCGATATTGGACATGATCCCTTTTTTGCGGATGTCATTAAAAATCACTTCCTTGGAGGTGAGCACATCCTTTTCCTTCTGCTGTAGATTGGGAAGCTCCAGTTCATCAAAAAGCATTGATTGTAATTCTTCCATCTCAACTTCCGCATCATAATAGTCATCCCCAGGCTGATCGCCAGCACCTTCACCCTTGCCGGGTCCTTTGGCTGGAGTCGGGTCTACACCTAAGACGTCTCCGACCTGACTATCTCCATCTCCCTGACCGACATGCTTGCTCTTGTTGTAGTTATAACGAAGGCGATACTCGTCGAGACTGCGAATGGGTACTTTGATGATTTGCTTGCCATCGGACATAATGATGCTCTCATCGCTAACCAGATCAGGCAGATTCTGCTTGATGGCTTCACGTACTTTTTGTTGATGGCGGGTTTGATCCTGATAGCCTTTGCGATGCAGGGACCAATCCTCGCGGGATACGGTAAACAAGGGCTCTGTCATGACGGACACCTCCTGAGAGTTTTGCGAAGCAAAACTTACTTCGTAAGCATTAGCTGAGTTTTGCGGAGCGCAATTTACTTCGTAAGTCTGACCAGTATGCGCAGAAAACTTTACTACGTCAGACAAGCATCGGTTGAGTTTAAAAGGTAAGAGAAAACAGTGCCTGTTACTAAATATATTCAAGCAGGTGGGGGATATGTGATAGGGCAGAAGGATCATTTTAAGTTGTTGGAGACCCTGCCTTTGTAATTTCATTGTCAAATCAAATGGCATCCCGGTATAATAGGGGGTAGCAGGACATATAGGTGGTGCTGATGCGATTGCGAAAATTTATTGGTGTAGAAATGCCGCAATTCAAGAAAACGCTTTCTTTGAAAATCATATTGACCTTTCTTATTGTCATTATTTTTTCGACTTCAATCACAAGCGTGATGTTCTACCTGCAGGCAACCAAGTATATCAATACACAAAACGAAATGCATGACCGCAACGTGACCAAAAATATTAGCAACAGTATGGACCGCTATTTGGAGGACATGGATCGGGTGTCGAAGATTGTGATCGGCAATCCCGAGGTGCAGAGAATTTTGCTGGAGGGGCAGTCAGATAGCTACCCTTGGGAGCAAAAGCAGAGGGACATGGAATATATCACGAATCTGGTACTCAGTTTTGTCTCGATTAGAGATAGCCTGAGTATTAATTTGTATGGTAAAGATGTGGAAAAAATTTATACCGGACTTTATTATAATTATGATTTTGGGATCAATCTCAAATATACGGACTGGATGAAAAGTAACCAGCAAGCCATCAATACCGAGGGCAGCTACATCATCCCACCCAATGCTGTAGATCATAACCAACCTTCCCGATTATTCGGGGTTATTCGCAGCTTGAGAAAAATGGAAAGCAATGAAGTGATCGGCTATATAACGGTGACTTCGGATGTAAGGGTATTGAATAATATCATTTATACGACCAATTCTTTTTCCGGAAATGAACAAATCGAAATCGTCGATAAAGAGGCCTCCCTCCTGCATGCTGTAAGTATAGGCAATGAAAATATCGATAAAGCAAAGATGAGACGGATTGCAGCAACCTCAGAGCTGTCGGACTGGACAATCGTCATGTACTTGCCCTCCTCCTACTCATCGAGTGATTTAATGAACGTTCAAACGGTCAGAAATTATTTGTTGTCGATCTCAAGTCTGGTCATCGTCGGTTCCTTTATTTTGGCGATTATTCTTTCCAGATATTTGTTAAAGCCAATCCGCCACTTCGTTAAATCAATGAGGCTTGTTCGCAGAAGCAATTTTGATATTGTACTGGATGAAAAAGGACTCGATTTTGAGCTAAAGCAGCTGTACAGCGGCTTCAATACGATGATCGCGGAAATTAAGAAGCTGATTAACAACATATCCGACGAAAAGCTGCTGGCCAGATCAGCCAAAATGGAAGCACTGCAATTTCAAATTACTCCGCATTTTCTGTATAACACCTTACAGACGATGGAAGCTATTGGCGAGGTCAAGGAAGTGCCGGAAATCCAGACCATCGCGCAATCATTGGGCAAGCTGTTCCGGTATAACATTCATGGCGGCAATACTGTTCATTTATATGAAGAGCTGGAACAAATAGTTACCTATTTTACGATTGAACGAATTCGCTTTCGCGACAAGATCATCTGTGAAATACAGGTGAGCGAGCAGCTCAGGCATTACAAGGTACTCAAATTCATCCTGCAGCCGATCGTTGAAAATTGTGTCTTGCATGGTTTTAAAAACATTAATTACAAGGGTGTGATCTCGGTTGGCGGCTATGTTCAGGATCATCGTCTGATTTTAAATGTGAAGGACAACGGTCGTGGAATTAGTCAGCAGAGACTGTCGTACATCGATTCCAAGCTGCATGAAATCAGCACCTCGCAGCAGGATGTAAAATCTAATGAGTTTGTCGGCATACTGAATGTGCATAAACGGCTGGTCAATTATTATGGATCTGGTTATGGATTGCATTACAGCAGTACGATCAATGCGGGAACTACAGTAGAACTGATCTTACCTATCATCATGGACGAATAGGAATGGAGCGGATGTCTGTGTATACCATAGTGATTATCGATGACGAGGAATGGATAAGAGAAGGCATACTTAGCAAGGTCAAGAAAAGCGGATTTCCTTTTACGAAAATCGGTGAAGCGGCCAATGCGGAGCAGGGTCTAAAAATAATTACCGAGATGGTTCCTGATATTGTCGTATGTGATATTCGGATGGAGGACATGGATGGTCTGGAGCTTATACGTATTGTGCACCAACGATTTCCTCATATCAAAACAATTGTGATTAGCGGCTATACCGAATTCCAATATGCAACCAAGGCGCTCAAGCTGAAGGTTACCGATTACCTGCTGAAGCCTATCGACAAATATGCCTTGTATCAAGCCTTTACCAAATGTATGGAGGCAATTGAGCAGGAAAAGCAGGTACGCGACAAAATTGAACAATTAGAGCTTGTCGGAAGCTCGACAGAGGTTAAAAACAAAATTGAGAAAATATTGCAAAATGAAGGCTCCAATCCGCAGGCGATTTTCAGTAATTATAATGAAAGGGCTTCTTTCCAGTCGATAGCACTTTATATGGATCCACAAATCCATTTGGAAGAAAAATATATAGTTGACCACCTCCTGAACCAATCGTTGTTTCTGCAGCTTAATCACAATCTGGTTTGCTACAGCCGCAAGCCCAACGAATTTATGATCCTGATCTGTATGCCAACGCCGCAGCAAGTGAATGAGTACGAGCAGTATATTACCAATTTCATCGAGAGAATTCAGGAGGACCTGCTCCATAAAGGAATTTATCAATACACGTTTGGCATAAGCGGCTTTCATCAAAGTATTCACACCTGCATTTTTGCAGCCATTTTTTGTATGAAGCACAGAGTATTGCTGGATGACAATCAGGTTATTCGCTACGCCGACACGCTGGAATTCAGAAATGTTTACAAGCTGCCTACCCAGATCAAAAGCTTCCTGAAGCATCACATTGAAACTCAGAACATGAAAAGCATTACCAGCATCTTAAACGATATCCATACAGAAATCGGGGCCTTGAAAATTTCCTTGCGTTGTATACAGAACCTGTATAATCATTTGCTGCTGATCGCAACGGAGGATTTTGATCTTGAGCTGGAGGATGATATTAACCACTATGCCAGGGATGTATACGGCTTTTCTTCGTCACGGGAAATGCTGGATGTGATTATGGAGCTGTACATGAAAATTATTAATATTACTCGCGGGCGAAGCGGCTATTCAATGAATCAATCCATTTTAAAAGTAAAAGAGTATATAGATGATCATTATGCTGAGGATATCAAGCTTGAGGATTTGGCAGTCCTGCAGCATTACAATCCAAGTTATTTGAGTTTAATGTTTAAAGAGGTTTTGAATATTAACTTTCAGGACTATTTACTCCAGGTCAGAATGAACCATGCTAAGAAGCTGCTGTTGTCACAGCAATATAAAGTAAAGGACATCGCGCCGATGATCGGCTTTAAGAACCCGCATTACTTTAGCGCCGTATTTAAAAAGACGGAGGGCTTCACACCAAAGGATTTTGTGAGAGACAATGAGCATGGCTAACCAAAGAAAATCCCGTCGGCAATCGCATGAAGCAGAGCGATTGCCGACGGGATTTTTTGGTGGATCGTTGTCTAGCTCAGCTTGATAATAGTGGCATCACGACCACCAACGGTTGCAGTAATGACTTGTTCAATACTGCTATCTACGGAGTTGCCATAAAAGGCTGTGGCTTGTTCATATTGGACACGATCGTTGTCAAAGGTTACCGTTACACTGCGCTGCTGCTCCTGCAGATTGATCACCCATAGGTAATAGCCATCCTCACCTTGGCAAAGTCTGGCAACCATATCAGGTTGATCCACACGAACAAGTGGTTTTTTATCGGCAAATGGAAGCAAGGAGGCAAACCATTGTCTGCTTGCTTCTGTAGGTCTTTGCTTGTATGCGTAGCCTGGTACCGAGCCAACAAGCCTTGTGCGGCCATGACCATAGCGGTGATCGATGACGGCAGCGTCGCCATTATCGAACCAGGCTGTGGCAGTTCCGGCCTGTGCTGTATAAGATTGGCGATAAATCGCGCCTCCAAGGGTACCATCCTCAACTTTTAAGCTCAAATCGTTCCAGCGGTCAGGACCGAGCGATATGGATTGCTGCTCGCAGCCGAATACTTCGCTAAAGCCGCGATTAGGCTGACTCTCCTTGGCATGACCCAGGTTGGTGAAATAACCGAAGCAGGCTTCGCTAACGAGGCAGCCTCCTTGTTCGACCCATGTCTGCAGCTTAGCCATGACCGCATCGCTTATCGCAATCGGATAGGGCACATACAGCATGGAATAATCGTCGATCTGATCGATCTTGATAACATCGCATTGAATATTCGATTGCAGGAAAGCTTCATAGGCGCCCTGCAAGCTAAGTGCATACTGGTCGGTGCTGCCATAAGTGGCATAGCAGAACGCCTGCGAATCCTCGATCAGCAGGATGGCGAGCTCGCCCTTCACCGGCTTGGCTTTCCAGAGCGGTGCAGTGTTCGGATCGAGCGCCCACTTGGCTAACGATGAGGCCATTTCTGAACGAGCCGTGCGGCTGCCGTCCATACCATACCAGCCATACGCGCCGACAAGCGGCCCATCCAGCAGCGGCCGAAAGCGCGGATTGAGATAAGCACGGGCGCCCGTTGCAAACGAAATCAGGCAATCGAGTCTAATATTTTCCGGTTCCGACATTTCATCCTTCTTATACTGCGGAGCGTCGTTGGCCGTACGACCTTTCCAGTCCGAGTCGCCAACAGCCTCCGCCCGCCAAAACTGCTTGCCCTTTGATGCTGAACGAATGATGTCGCCGGCCAGAAACAGGTTGCAGTCATTCGCATACCAATACGTGTAGCCGAACGTATCGACGACATCGGCAGCGCGCCAATCATCACCGCAGCAGGTAACAATGTCGGAGAAGCTTTTTCCATTGCCGTGGGCTACGATCAGGTGATTCGGATCTTCTTCCCTAAGAATTCTTGCTCTCCATTTCATCCAGTAGTTGGCGTTATCCCCCATAAAGTCTATCGCGTCATATACATCGGGATACGATTCGATTTTACGCGGCAGCTCCACATCCTTCCAGCTCGTTAGACTGTAACGAAACCAGGACTTGGCCAGCGTCTCGATATTGCCGTACTTGTGCTGCAGCCATTCCCTGAAGCGCTGCTGCGTGCCAGGGTCATAGCTGAGATTATCAGCGTGGTGAAAGCTGCTCTCATTCCAGATGTTATAACCGTACAAGCCCGGATGATTACGGTAGCGCCGAGCCAGCGCACGCAGAAACTTTTCCGCTTCCGCTTCAATTTCGGGATGATTGAGAGACACGCCGTATTGACCGCCGACTGCGCAGCTGACGCTCATCATGCTCTGCCTTGGGAAGCCCTGACGTGTTTCCGAGATGGTATGTGGATACTTGGTGCGCAGCCATTCGGGAAATATTAACAAGTGCTCGGCAATAATGGTATCGATATTATATTTGGCGGCCAAATCCAGATGGGTGTCGAATTCCTCCCAGTCGTACACACCAGGTGCAATCTCGATGGCAGCCCAAGGGAACCAATGGCGGAACATCGTATGTCCGTCTTCTGCGGCAACTGCATAATCGCGTTCCCAGTCTTTACGCGGGGGATTGGTCTTGCGAAAATAAACAGAGCCAAAATGAATTTCATGGCTGTGTTCGGTGCTCTTCTGCTGTTGTTGCGGATTCGAAAGCGGTTGCAATGTCATGTACGTACCTCCCAGATTTTTTCTTATATTGGTATTTCCGCACTCATTATATAATGATTTTGGACGGACACACAGATAAGCGCTTTTAGGAAAAAAAGTACCGATTCTTTAGGTCATCCACGACTATGAGATCCTATTCAATGAAAAGGAGACTATTTTTGGTCGATTCGATACGTGGCTTCAGACAATTAGAAAGCGCTTTATCCAATTCACCTAAATATTTTATATTTTTACTCCACGACGGGCAGCCTTCGTTGATAATCCAACAATTGAATAGCAATCATATAAAAGCGCTTACCTGTTTATCTTTTCCTAAACGTTATAAGCTAAAGGTGGAGTTACAAATACAAGGGAGGCTTAGGATATGAAAAAACTTATTTGTGTAATCGTCATCATCATTCTCGCCATCATGACAGGCTGCTCAGGAGGTGCCGGAACAGCGGGTCCTGGTGAGAGTAAGCCGCAGGCGGCAGTACCGATCAAAACATTAAAGCTGGCTACGCTGCAGGCAGAAAATGTGGATACGATGAATGTATATGTTAAAAACTTTGAGAAAAACAATCCTGGGTATACGGTAGAGATAACGGCGATCCCCGGTGTTGCCGCATTTAATGCCGCAATGGCTTCCAAATTGGCTGCGGGCGACCCGCCGGATATTATGACTTATCAATGGGGCACACAAATCCAGCTGTATGCCAAGGGCGGGCATTTGATGGATTTATCGAATAAGGGCTTTGAGGATAAGATTAAGCCGATTAAAAAGAAGCTCAATGTGTATGAAGGCAAGACATACGCGTTCCCTTCGCAGCAAGATTTCTTTGGTATTTTCATGAGTATGGATGTTGCCAAAAAATATGGTGTCACCGAGATTCCCAAAACGTTAAGCGAGTTCCTGGCAGCTTGTGAGACGATGCAGAAAAATGGACTGGCTGCGCCGATCGTCATTCCTGCGAAGGATGGCAGCGGGGCGACACAATTCAACTTCGGCTACCTGCATCAAGTTATCAGCGGCAAAAACCCGGATTTCTATAAGGAAACGCTGGACGGTACCAGAAAGTGGAATGGACAGGAATTTCAGGATTTGTTCCGCGATTATGGCAAGCTTCTCAAGTATGCGAATAAGGATTTGTTAGGCTTGGACCCGGATGGAGCGTTTAAGAGATTTGCCAAAGAGGAAGCGGCCTTCTACTTTGGCGGGTCCTATAATATTATTTCCATTCGCACGTTGAATCCTAATCTGAATTTCGTAATGGCTCCAACGCCATGGGTAGAGGATGCGAAGGATAACGTTGCGATTTCCGATTATAACAATGCGATCTCCATTTCAAGCAAAACCAAGTACCCGGAGGCGGCACTGGCGTTTCTTAATGAAATGTTCACGGTTGAATCAGGTAATCTATTGGCCAAAAATGTCAGCACAATCTCGTCTGTAAAAGGTACGATGACAAGTTTTGACAAGAGCCTGGATAACGTGATCCCCATTCTGGATAAAGGAAATTATGTCGGATTTTCCGAACGTGAGTGGATTCCAGGCATTAAAGAAATTATGAAGAAGGCAACACAGGATTGGATGTCGGGTGTAGATTTGAAGACGGTGCTGGATCGGATGGAAATGGAGCACCAAAGACTGCTGAATGCAACTCCTGAATTTAAAAAGGAATTTATGGAGATGCGAGAAAAGTCAAAATAATGAGGTGAAATATGGATTCAGCAAACCGCAAATGGCTTCCTTCCAAGGAAGCCTTCCAATATTTTTATATGATCATACCTGCGCTCTTTCTGTTTTCGATTTTCTTATTTTATCCGGTATTGGGCGGTATTTATTACAGCCTCACAGATTGGAATGGCGTAGATCCGGGATATCATTTTATCGGCTTCCAAAACTACGTGACTTTTTTTACTGATTTTTATGTGCTGACACCGCTTAAAAATTCGTTTATTTTTGCATTTGTGCTGACGATTGTACAAAATGTGGTTTCACTTGTGCTGGCACTGGCGCTGAATAAAAAGCTGAAAACGAAAAACATGCTGCGCACGGTCATTTTTATTCCTGTGCTGTTAAGCTCTCTGATGGTAGGTTATTTATGGAATTACTTGTTTACAGAGCCTATCGCCCTGTTGGGCCAGCTGCTTCATATCGAAGTGATGGGCAATAACTTATTGGGCAGCGCTAATACGGCCTTGTATGCAGCTGTGTTCGTCAGCGTCTGGAAAATGGCGGGCTGGAATATGGTTATTTATATTGCGGCCCTGCAAGGCATTCCCACGGAAATCTACGAAGCCTCCGAGCTGGATGGTGCAACGGGCTGGAAGAAGTTCCGCTACATCACCTTTCCTTTAATTGCACCGGCATTTACAGTCAATATGGTCTTAACACTGGAGAGAGGGTTCAAGGAGTTTGACTTATTGTTCTCGCTCACGCAGGGTGGACCGGGTAACTCCAGTGAGATCATCTCATTAACGATTTATCGTGAGTCGTTCGAGTATTTCCGCGCGGGTTATGGAACGACGATGGGAGTCATACTTTTTTTGATCATTATCATCATCACGTTGATTCAACTCAAATTTCTGAGAAAGAGGGAAGAAGATGTCATCTATTAAACGGAATGAAATAAAGAAGATCATTTATGAAGCCGTACTGATCATTTTAGCCGCTATTTATTTGATTCCGTTTTATATCATGTTCACGCAATCTTTGAAATCACCTCAGGAAACGATGATGAATCCGCTTGGTTTGCCCCATGTGTTTCAATTCGATAATTTCAAAAAAGTGTGGGAATTGATGCATTTTGAAGTTGCCTTTATAAATACATTTGTGCTTACCCTGGTCAGTGTGGTTGGTATTGCTTTAATATCCGGTATGTGTTCATTTACGATCGCCAAGCGCAAAGCCAAAGGCTATCAATATTTGTACTATGTGTTTGTGTGCGGATTATTAATTCCTTTTTATATGACGTTAAGCCCATTAATCAAACTGATGAAGGACTTGAACCTGGTTGACTCTTTGATGGGATTATCTCTCGCCTATATTGGCCGTGGTGTTCCTTTTGCCGTATTTTTGTATGTGGGCTTTATTCGAGCCATGCCTCACGAAATTATGGAGTCAGCGGTGATCGATGGCTGCTCGCCCAGCACGCTGTATTGGCGGATTGTTTTTCCGATGGTGAAGAATGTAACCTCCACTCTAATTATTCTTAATACACTGTGGGTATGGAATGACTTCCTTTTTCCGCTGCTTACGCTGCAAAGCGCCAGTACCAAAACGATTCCGCTCGCGCAATATATGTTTTACGGCATGTATAGCTCACAATGGAACTTGGCATTTGCATCTTATTTGTTGTCTATTGTACCGCTCGTGATCGTTTATTTTTTCATGCAAAGGAGCATTATCCAGGGAATTTCAACGGGTGGTGTCAAAAGCTGATTCGATGAATGATGGACCAGAGACAGGATTATCTCGGAAATATCGGGGATGAATCCTGTTTTTTTTGTGATGGATGGACTGAAAATGAACGGAATATGATGATTATTGAAGTGCTTGCTAATGATTATCGCTAGCTGTAGTCCTTGTGGAGCAAGGTTTTAAAAGATGTCAGCCAAAGATTATATCATGTTATCGCTTCCTGTATTACAATAAAATGAGCAGAGAACCGCACTCAGCAGAGAGGACCGCGAGGAAGCCAAGCAGTGAAAATTGTCATGAGGAGTTGTGAAGAGGATGAAAAAATTCGAGCTTGCGGTAATTCCAGGTGATGGTATAGGTAAGGAGGTTGTGCCGGCAGCGCTGGAGGTGCTTGACACTTTGGCTGAAGTACATGGAGGCATTACTTTTACTTATACAAGCTTCCCTTGGAGCTGCGATTATTATATGGAGCATGGTCAGATGATGCCGGAGGATGGTTTGCAAACATTACAGGGCTTCGAGGCGATTTTCCTTGGAGCCGTGGGTGATCCGACACGTGTGCCTGACCATATATCACTGTGGGGACTTTTGATCAAAATTCGCCGTGAGTTTGAGCAGGTCATTAATATACGCCCGGCCAAATACTTCCGCGGATTGGAGTCTCCGCTGCTTAAACCTAATGAGTTTGACCTTCTGGTTGTGAGAGAAAACAGTGAGGGTGAATATAGTGAAATCGGCGGGCGCATCCATAAAGGAGAGGATGAGCTGGCCATCCAAAGCGCTGTTTTCTCCAGAAAAGGAACAGAAAGAGCGATGCGCTATGCGTTTGAGCTGGCACAGAAGCGCAGAGGGCATGTAACCAGCGCCACGAAATCGAACGGAATCGTACATACGATGCCTTTTTGGGATGGTGTTTTTAAAGAGGTAAGTCGTGATTATCCGGATGTGCAAACAACATCGACTCACATTGATGCGCTTGCGGCATTTTTTGTAACCAAGCCTCATGTATTTGATGTCGTTGTAGCCAGCAATTTGTTCGGGGATATCCTGACCGACATTGGCGCCGCGATTATGGGAAGCATCGGGATTGCCCCTGCCGCGAATATTAACCTCAACGGCAAGTATCCGTCGATGTTCGAGCCTGTCCATGGTTCAGCACCCGATATTCAGGGTCAAAATATGGCGAATCCGATTGGCCAGATTTGGACAGCGAAGCTGATGCTGGAGCACCTTGGGGAGCACGAGGTGGCGGATAAGCTGTTGAAAGTGGTGGAGGATGTAACCGACTCGGGTATCAAAACCCGTGATATTGGCGGGACTTCAACAACGACAGAGGTCACATCCGAAATATGTAAAAGGCTCAAGCAATAAGTCGCTATGTAGAACTGTCAATAGGGGAGGCTGCAGAATTGAGGAGCATTTTCGTTATTGGGGACAGCATTTCGATTCAATACGGTCCTTATTTAAAAGAGCAATTGGAGGGCGATTTGGGTTATGACCGCAAGCGAGGCGACGCTCAAGCGATGATCGATCTGGATCAGCCGCTTGGCGCTAACGGCGGAGATAGCAGTATGGTATTGGCGTATTTGGAATCGTTAGAAGCCTTGGGTACGAAGTATGACATTCTGCTCTTGAACTGCGGACTTCATGACATCAAAACTGATCTTGTAACCGGCAGCAAGCAGATTTCACTTGAGCAATATCGCCACAATATTTCCGAAATTGTAGATAGGGCATGCAAGATGTCGAATTCCTTCGTCTGGATTCGGACAACCGATGTCATTGATCCTATCCACAATGCGAGATCCCGAAATTTCCACCGTTTTCATTCGGATGTTCTGGACTATAATGCTGCTGCGGATGCGATTATGCAGGAGCGCGGGATCACCAGCCTTGATTTGTACGGTTTCAGCCGCAAGTTTGGCGAAGCAGCATTCTGTGATCACGTGCATTATATAGATGAGGTCAGGAAGCTGCAGGCAGCCTTTATTACCGGTTATTTACATGCCAAATTTGTAGATGCTTAACAAAAATTTTAGGAGGAACAGACATGGTAAACACTTATCACGATTTATCTTATTTGCATTTGGACAGCTCCCTTACCCAGGCACAAAGTAATGTCAGCACTGCGGAATTGGAGGCAGCGGCGAATTCTACCGTACTGAATGTGGAAGGTATCACCTCTCCATTGATCATAGAGTCCATGGAGCTGTTGTTTAATAACGGCTTATACTTCCTGCGCACAAGGTCGAAGGATGGCTCAGAAGGCGTGGCTGTGGCAAGTGAACGTGCAGCTTACCTGTACCCTTTGCTCAAGCAGCTGATCATCCCTTACTTTATAGGCAAGGATGCCAGAGATTTGGAAAAGCTCCTGGATGGCGTATATGTTTATCAAAGCAACTATAAGCTGTCCGGGCTTGCTTTGTGGTGCTGCATTTCATGGGTGGAAGCAAGTCTGCTGGATATGATGGGCCGAATAATCGGCAAGCCTATCGGGGATTTGCTTGGAGGCGTCATTCGCAATGAGATTCCTATTTATGTAGCAAGCGGTAACAGGGGCACAACGCCTGAAGAGGAAATTGAAGTGCTGCAGCAGAAGGTCGCGGAAACTGGAGCAAGAGCAGTTAAATTCAAGGTAGGCGGCCGGATGAGCAAGAATGCCGATTCTATTCAGGGACGCTCCGAATCGCTGATTTATTTAACACGTAAAACGTTCGGAGACGATTTCACCATACATGCTGATGGTAATGGTTCCTATGATCCTCAAGTCGCAATCGAATATGGGAAAATACTGGAAGAAATTGGTGCTTTCTTTTATGAAGAGCCTTGCCCTTTCGAGCATCTTGAAGATACCAAGGAGGTCGCAGACGCGCTGCATATTCCTCTTGCTTTCGGTGAACAGGAAACAAGCATAAGACGGTTCCGCTGGATTATTGATAATGATGCTGCACAGGTGGTACAGCCGGATTTACAGTATAACGGGGGATTTATCAGAAATACACGTGTTGCCAGAATGGCAGCTTTAAAGGGAATACCGGTTACGCCTCACATTAGCGGTGGGTATGGGTATATCTATATGCTGCATTTTGCTTCGTACATTCCGAACATAGGGAAGTTTCAGGAAGATAAAGCAGGAGTCAAAGTGACTGATTATTTATTCACGCCGCACATGGAAGTGAAAGATGGTGTTTTTCGAGCACCTACAGCTCCTGGTCTTGGTATGGATGTTAAAGTCGTTGATAAAGTGCTTCGTAAAGCGCTTGTCGTTTAAAAGAAACCTTCAAGAAGCCCGTGCTTGACACGAACTTCGCTTGCACCTCCTATGATAGGCATTGGCCAACACCCGAGTGGGTAACCAATACTAGCATAGGAGGTTTTTTTAAGAGATAGGAATGTATAAGTTTTCAGCAAAGCTGAACGATTCTTATCTCGCAAGAAAAGCTACATTTAAAACACGAATGTATCTTCATCGAATAGGCTTCGATCAGAAGCTTTTCTTATCTAATCCTTGCTTCACATCGTGATTTCTTATGATTATCGAGAGAATTGCTGATGATTGTTTCGGTATGCAAAAGCTTGCTGCAGTGCTGTTTGCAGGTATTAGAGCAAATGGCTTTGTATTGATTGTATCCAGTTATGGAGTTCCGATGCTATGCTCAGACCAACAAAGAAAAGGATATGTATACTGGTCTGATTCGCAAGGAGGACATATGGACAATGATCGGTTTATGGAACGTTCACCACCTGCCAAGAGAGAAATAAGCCTGTACCCACATACGAATATAATGGAGGATGAGACATGTCAGAGAACGTAACCCATACAGCGGTTGTAGAAGATTGCTTTAATATGATGTTTGCAGCGGAACACATTTGTAAAGCCTTCAAAGAAGCAGGACGCGACCATATCCAGTTTTCACAATTCGGCAGTGTAACCCGGTCTGGAGATAAATTTACAGTCGCGCTGTTGGATAAATATCGGACGAATTGGGATACAAGGAAGGTTGAGGACAATTTAGGCTACAAGCTGGCTTTTGTGCTGGGCTGGTTGTGCCATCGTGCTGCCGACCGTCAGATGAAGGTCGTATTTCGTGAAGCCGAGCCCGAATCCAGACAGTTCCCTACGGACTGCAGCATCTATCATGATGCATTTATTTTCCATAGATTATATGAAAACAATAACAATACGCCATTTCCTTATCAAAAGGCACATTTCGAGATCAACATGGAGAGTCTGAAGGCTTCGGATGCCATTAATGTCCATGCAGCAGCAGATACGTTTCGCTTTAATTGGCAGCGCCAGCTGCTTGAACTGCAGACGTTTGTCAAGGATACTGAACATATCGATAGTTGGTTTGATAAGCTGCATGCCAAGCACCAGGAGCAAACGATTCATCTGGATCGTTATGCAGAAGCCGTATTGACCCCGGACCCGGATAAAGTCAAACGATTTATCGAGGATACGAACTTTTATAATGAAGAGGACGCTATTATTCAACTATCCCAAGCGCTTCGTCAAGGCGCAAAGCCTTCTCAGGAAGAGCTGACAGCGGCTTTTGCGGCAGAGCCTACCAGCCAATATGCTCATGCTGTGAAAATGGGGTATGGTTATTTACAAAGCGCAAGCGCTTACTTCACGGGAGAAATCGATCAGGACACCTTGAAGGATCAATTGGATGTAGGCAAGAAAGGGAGAGACGGTCAATCGGTTTAACCATATTAAGAGGGGGTTATCATATGTCTATTCAACGGAAATCGAAGTCCATGCTCGTACTTGCCGGAAGCCTGCTTGTTACTACCGCATTAGCCGGCTGCAGCAGTTCAAGTCCAGCAGCAACAGACGGCAAGAAAGGAACTACACCTGCAGGAGATGAAAAGCCGTTCACCATCTCGATGATGAATTTATCTGTTCTATCGGAGCCTCCCAAGGATAACGATCCAATTATTTCCGCTGTCAAAAAACTGACCAATACCGATTTGCAAATTCAATGGGTCCCTAACGGTACTTACGATGAGAAGGTCAATGCCACAATTGCTTCCGGTCAGCTGCCCATGGTTCTGCTTGTCAGTACACCTATGCCGTCAAATATAAAAAATGCGATGAGAACCGGACAATTTTGGGAAATTGGACCATTACTTAAAGATTTTCCGAATTTGGAAAAAGCATTGAATCCGCAGGTTCTGAAAAGCTCGGCTGTCGGTGGGAAATACTATGGGATCAATCGCGCTCGTTCGCTCGTTGGTGATGGGATGATTTATCGTACGGATTGGCTCAATAAGCTCGGTATGAAGCCTCCGACTACATTGGATGAAATGTATGAAGTCATCAAAGCCTTCGCAACTAAGGACCCGGATGGCAATGGCAAAAATGATACAATCGGTCTCGCCGAAGAAAAAAGTATTCGTGGCTTCAAATTCATTCTCGCAGCAACTGGCGGCGGCAACGTGTGGGAAATCAAGGACAACAAAGTCGTACCGGCCCATGAAAGCAAAGCTTTTGTAGATGCGATGAACTGGTACAAACGGTTGTATCAGGAAAAGCTGATCAATCAGGATTTTGCGATCACCGAACGGGTACAAAATATTGATAACGGCAATAAAGGTCTCTTCGGCTTCCGTATGGGAGACAATGATTTCATATCCCGTCATTCGGAGCTGTTCAAGATCAATCCGGCAGCTGAAATGGATACCTCAAGTCTTCTAAAAGGTGTAAATGGCACCAAGCTGCTGATGGACACCGGGATGTCAGGCAGTTTCGTCATTCCGAAGCAATCCGTCAAAACCGAAGCCGAGGTTAGGAAAATTCTTCAATACTTTGACAAGCTCTCTACCAAAGAAGGACAAAATATCTTTGAATGGGGAATTGAAGGCGTTCATTACTCTGTAAAGGATGGCAAAGCGGATCGCACGCCTGAGCAAGCTGCCAAATATGCAGCGGAAGTGATCCAGATGCAGCAGGCGATGCAGATTTCCGATGGCTCCCTGGCTATGGAGGGTACACTGGATAAATATACGGCCAAATTTAAAGCGGCGAAAAAAGAGGCTGCAGCCGTTTCGAATATTTTTGTAGTGAACCCTGCTGCTGCCTATAGCTCTGCTACGTACGATCAGAAGCGTACCCAACTGGATAAAATTATAAATGATGCCCGTGTTAAATATATAATGGGTGAGCTTGATGAGAAGGGATGGCAGGCAGCGCTTGAAAGCTGGCAGAAGGCAGGCGGCGACAAGGTACTTGAAGAGCTGAATAAAGAATACCAGGCTGATCCTGACAAAGGTAAATAAGTCTGTTCAGATGTCGTTTCCTCTTAGAAAGGCGGTAGATGCATTGAAAGCACAAGCGGCAAACCTTCATAAATCAACGGCTGCTTCAATGGGAGCTGTACTGAAAAAACGATTGTTGAGAAATCGGTGGATGTATTACATGCTGGCACCGGGCATTCTGTATTTTCTCGTTTTTAAATATGCACCGATGTGGGGCGTACTGATTGCCTTTCAGGATTACTCGCCCTTTACCGGATTTTGGGATAGCCCATGGATAGGCTTTCAGCATTTCCAAACCTTCTTTAGTGAGCCTGAGTTTGGGCTGCTGTTCAGGAATACATTAATCCTAGCTATCTATAATATGGTGTTTTTCTTTCCACTACCGATTATTATTGCGTTATTGCTCAACGAAGTGCGTAAGGAAGTGTACAAACGTACGATCCAAAGCTTGATTTATATTCCGCATTTTATCTCATGGGTCGTCGTCGTAGGTCTTGCTTATATTTTGTTTACGACCGAAGGCGGTATTGTCAATGAGCTGGTTGCCCAATACGGCGGTGAAAAAATTAATTTCCTGCTCAATAAAGATTGGTTTCGGATCATGATCGTCGGTGAAATGATTTGGAAGGAAACGGGATGGGGCACGATCCTATTCCTGGCTGCCCTGGCAGGCGTAGACCCCCAGCTGTATGAAGCGGCCCGGATGGATGGAGCTGGGCGGTGGAAGCAAATGATTCATGTGACGCTGCCCGCCATCAAAAGCACTATTGTGGTACTGCTGATTTTACGGCTCGGCCATTTTATGGATCTCGGTTTTGAGCAGATTTTTCTGATGCTGAATCCGATGAACCGGGAGATCGGGGAAGTCTTCGATACGTATGTGTACGAACGAGGCATCCAGCAGGGTGACTTCAGCTACTCCACAGCCGTCAATTTGTTTAAATCTACGATTGGTATCGTTCTGGTCGTATTGGCGAATACGTTTGCCAAAAAAATAGGGGAGGAAGGCATCTACTAATTAAAGCCCTCAACCTGCAGACAAGGAGCAATCATATGATCAAGGAATCACTGGGCAGCAGACTGTTCGACCTTTTTAACTACAGCTTTTTGGGGTTATTCGGTTTAGCGACGGTACTCCCGTTTATTTATGTGGTGGCGGGCTCCTTCACATCTCCCCAGGAGTTTATTACCCGGAAGCTGGTGCTGTTTCCCCATGAGTTTTCACTGGAAGGGTACAAATATATTTTCTCCACGGACGTGCTGCTTACAAGCCTTGGGGTCACGATTTTTATAACGGTCGCTGGAACGGCCATCAACCTGCTGTTTACATGTCTGATGGCTTATCCGTTAGCACGCAAGGATCTGGATGGACGCAGAATCATTATGCTGGGCGTGGTCTTCTCGATGCTGTTCAGCGGGGGGATGATCCCGACCTTTCTGGTCGTCAAATCGGTAGGCATGCTCAACACGTATTGGTCCCTGCTGCTGCCTGGAGCAATCAGTGCTTTTAATCTGATCGTCCTGAAAAACTTCTTCCAGCAGCTGCCGGAGGGGCTTGAGGAATCAGCGAAAATTGATGGCTGCAACGACCTGCGTATATTATGGCAAATCGTGCTTCCGCTGTCACTTCCGGCGATTGCCACCTTTTCACTCTTTTATGCGGTCAATCATTGGAATGCCTTTTTCCATGCGGTACTGTACATCAATGACAGCTATAAGTGGCCGATTCAGGTGTGGCTGCGTCAAATCGTCATTCTTTCATCAGGTGGCTTGGGGGATTCCGCGACCTTCGATTCCAACTATGTGGTGCCGCCTGGACAAATCATTAAAATGTCTGTCATCGTCATCTCTACCTTGCCGATTTTGTGCGTATATCCCTTCCTGCAAAAGCATTTCGCCAAAGGAGCATTAATCGGCTCGGTAAAGGGATGATAGCCGGTTAATCGGTAAACCAATAAAACCCAATGATGGAGGATGGAATATGTCAGAGAACGTAATCAACACAGCGTTGGTAGAGGATTGCTTTCATATTATGTTTGCTTCAGACAAGATTTGCGAGGCTTTTAAGGAAGTGGGTCGTGACCATCTCAATTTTGCGCAATTTGGCAGCATAACGAGCTCTGGAGATCAGTTTGCCCTTTCCTTGTTGAACAAGTACCGCGACAACTGGGAGTCTCATAAGAAGGTTCCGGTCGAAATCGGCTTCAGGTCTGCGCCAGCAGTGCCCAAGTCGCAAGCTGAATCCATCCTTGCCTTCGTTCTCGGCTGGCTGTGTCACCAGGCTGCTGGGCTTCAGCTGAAGACAGGCTCGGCTGAAGCAAGTCTTTATCAGGATGCTTTTATTTTTCACAGATTGTACGTAAACAATAACAATACCCCGGTTCCCTACAGAACCGCGTTATATGAGAAAAATATGGAAGCCCTGCCAGCCTCAGCTTCCATCAGCAGCAAGGATTTGATAGAATGGTTTCACGCGCTGCAGCAGCGTTTTTTCATCGAAATGCATACCTTTGTTCCGGATGTTGACGATATTGAGGGCTGGTTCGACAGATTGGATGCCAAGCTTAGGGAGCGTGCCGTTCATATGGATCTGTATGCAGAGATCGTGCTGAATCCTGATCCGGCCAAAGCTAAGCAGTATGTGTCCGACACCGATTTCTATGAGGATGAAGATGCGATTATTCAATTAGCCCAATCGCTGCGCAAGGGGGCACAGCCTTCCCAGGCAGAGATTGAAGCAGCTTACGATGCTGTACCTACAAGTGATTATGGCAGAGCCTTGAAGCAAGGCTTTGGCAATCTGCTACACGCCAGCGATTTTTTCATCGGGAGTATGGATCAGAACAGACTGAATACCCTTTTGGCTGTATAAAAATGGAAATACCTAACTTGCAGACCGGGACGGCGCTATGGCCGGTCCGGTCTAATTGCCTGTTGATCCGGGTATACGAAACAACCACTGAGACATCTCAAATGTTATCTAATGATAATCAACTGTCTCTCTAATGATTATTTCGGTAAGAATAAGCTCAAAATCAGATTTTTTGTAAGCGTATCCAAATTAGCTTTCTGCTGATTGTTTCTGGTTACTGTCCGTGATGATATGCTTGCATTAAAAGTTAGCTTTGTATTTCAATATCTTCTTTGCGGCAATCATCTGAACACGCTCTTATAGTATAATGAGGAAGCACACAGCCTGATATCGTGCTGGTTGGACCTGATGGCAGATTTAAAGCTGTATAAATAGGTGGTGGTAGCTCATGTTCAGATTCAACACATATTTGACTAAAATGATTGTTTTTACAATTGGAGTCAGTACGCTTCCAATCATTATGCTCGGCCTGTTTTTTTACATGAAGACATCCGAGACGATTCAGGATAAGGTGAATGCAGGTAATGTGCTGATTTTGGAGCAAACGCGTCTGCGTGTAGAACAAATACTTACTGTACTCGATTTGCAAATTGAACGGCTTTCTGACAGCAGCTACGTCACGGAAGCATTGGATACCGGCATTGTTCCGTCACAGTTTATTTTGGTTCAAAATTTGCTTAGCTCCATGTCTCGTGTTCAAACCTTCGACGTGGGTGTGCAGGACATTCACCTGATTAATTTAAAGCAGGGATGGATATTAAATAGCGGGGGACTGAACCCGGTGGCCGCTCTAGAATCGACATTATCACGATATCTTCATATCAATAGAGACAAATTCTGGATTGCTGAGAACGGGAGCTTGCTCAGACCAGGCAATGGTGAGAACAACACAACGATTAAACTGATCAAAAAAATTCCCGCATTTTCAGACGACCCTGATGGATTGTTTATTGCTGAAATCCCCGGCAAGCAGCTTCGCAGCTACTTGTCTGCTCATAATACGCTGGGAGAGGTTATGATATTGGATGAATCCTATCATATTTTGGCCTCCCAGAATGACAACAAGCTGCTGGACCCGCAAATGCTGGATACGTTGATAGCCAAGCTGCACCAATCCAATGAAGCTTCGGGGTTATACGAAACCAACTATGGCAAGAAGCAGGTTGGAGTCGCTTTTCAACGGTCCTCCTTCAATGGATGGATATATATTTCAGTCATACCCATTGAACTGATCCGCCTTGAATCCAGGAAAACGGGTTGGATTATACTTGCCACTTGTGTCATCATGCTGCTGTTGGCGGTTGTTATTTCTCTTGCCGGCTCACAGCGTATGTATGCCCCCGTGCAGCGCCTATACCAATCCCTATTTACCAACCAGGACAAGGAACGCAAACGGATTGACGAATTTCATATGATCAATGAAGGCTTCATCAGGATGCGCAATGTTCAGGTGCAGATGGCTGATCAAATCAAGAACCATATGCGGCAGCTCGAAGAATATTATGTGCTGAAGCTCGTAAGAGGGGACATCAAGCCTTCGGAAATGAACGAAAAGCTGGGGCAGCTGGATGCCAACTCCACCAAATGGAAGCGTATGGGTGTCCTGACCATCAAAATTGATACGTTGAAGGGCACGCGGTACAGTGAAAGTGACAGTGAGCTGCTGCTTTTTGCCATAAGTAATATGGTAGGCGAATTGATACCGGCCCATAATCGTCTGATGCCGATAGTTGTCCAATCCTCTCAGGTTACGCTTATTTTTGATGATCCCAAATCTACAGAGGAATTTAGAACCTATATGTATGCCATGGCCAAAAAGATTCAGGACGAGGTTGGAAATTATTTGTCACTGCGGATCAGTATTGGAATCAGCCGATCGTATACTGGACTTCATGACGCTAATCGAGCGTATAAGGAGGCCATGGATGCATTGAAATATCGGGTTTTGTTTGGACAGCAGACGATTCTCCATATTGATGACGTCCAACCCGCCCAGAATGTAACCACTGAATATCCGAAAGAACTGGAAAGACAAATTTTTGATGCGATCAAGATGGCAGAGAGGGAAAAAATCCAATGTCTGCTGGATTCCTTTTTTGAGGAAATATCCGGGCAATATCATAACTATAATGACTATCAAATTGCCGTCACGCGTTTTTTTGTCAATCTGATCAGGCTTTTACAGGAAAGTGGAGTATCGCATTTGGAGCTGCTTGGAGGCGACCCACCCCTCATGGAGCAGCTGCATGCGCTCTCATCGGTTGAAGATGCACGCAATTGGTTTAAATCTCAAATGATCGAGCCCGTAGTAAGTGTGTACGAGGATCAGCGCAGGACCAAATATCAAACCATTTCCCAGGAAGTGGTACAGATGATTCATGACCGTTATGATACCGACATCAGCCTGGAAGCCTGCTCCAATATGCTTAATTACCATCCAAGCTACATTAGCAAGGTGCTCAGGCAAGAGCTTGGGATCAGCTTTAGCGACTATTTGATGCAGTATCGATTGAATAAGGCGAAGGAAATGCTGGAGGATACAGAAATGAAAATATCTGAAATTGCCGAAAAGCTGAGATACAACAATTCACAGAACTTTATTCGCTCGTTCCGTAAGCTTGCGGGAATGACGCCTGGCACTTATCGGGCAGAGTTTATTGAACGACAGTATCGGGCTGGGAGGTTTTAAGGATGTGAAGTGCGGCTCTTGCCAAAGTCCTCGTTAGGCCAATTATTGGGTTCGTCCTTACTCCATATTCAGCAAAATATGTTAAGCATAAACACAAGTCGAGTTGTTCTCGTTTGTGTTTTTTTCTTTCATATAGCGACAAACTAATGAAATCACAATTGCATCTAGAAATACTCCATATTGTTAATATTCAAAAGTCATTATAATTATGTATGCGCTTTCAAAATCAGATTGTACATAAGAATGAATACAATTAAATTTATGTTAATGCAAAACAAGATGCTTTAACAAGATTTGGGGGTGAGCATCACTAAGCAAGTGGGGTTAATAAGTGATTTATTGAGGAACTACTACAATGGCTTCAAAAACGGTTACAAATAACTTCTATGAGGTGAATCGCTTATGTTAAAACGAAACTCTAAATCTATTATGGGTCTTATACTTGTCATTGCACTTGTTTTTTCTATGTTTCCGACCCTGCCGTCATCTGTAGCTCACGCAGCCGTAACCAACTTACTGCCCTCTACTTTAACATTAAACGGTAACATTAAGGCTAGCTCGCAAAATAGCACTAGAACGGCAGCAAATATCGGTAATATAATCACTTGGACACAAGGGGCTAATACAGTCTACTCGGCAACCGGTTCAAATTTATGGGTAGCCATTGATCTTGGTTCTTCAAGCAATATAGAAGGTTTTAACTTTCACACTACTGCCATCGATACAAATACCTTAATCCGTAGTTCCCAATATGAAGTAAGTTATTCAAATGACATTTCACCTACTTCCCCTTGGAATAAACTTTCTACCACACCTTCCAATAGCGCGATAACTTTTTCGCCAACAGCTAGCGGATGGACGAGTGCCGCAATTGTACCTACAAATATTCTAGCTGGCACTCTTACTAATGGAACCTATAGTTGGAGCTCAGATCCTAATATTAATAGTGGTTTCTACACATCAAACTTAACTTTCACTACTCCAATAACAGCGCGCTATATATTGATTAATTATACTTTAAAGCCTTCTGCTACCGGTCAACTGGGTATTGGCCTCTTGCAAATAATACCCCCCGTTACTCTCTCTTCTTCATCAGGAATCTTTTATAAAACATTACAAAATACACTATCCACACAAGTTAATCTTGACACAGCTACAAGTTTTACAGGAATTACCAATGGCTTATACACTCTTATGCAAGGAACAGATTATACTTTTGATGCAAACAGTAATGTTGTTACATTTTCAAATACCTACTTAAGCAGTCTTAATGGGAGCTATAATTTAAGTTTTAAATTTTCTTCGTCATCCCTACCCTATGTACTCACAGTAGCAGCAGCGGCCGATTCTTCCCTTTCGTCTCAAGGTGCTGCTTATATTCCTGCGTCGCCTTCTGCCATATCAACAACAATGACTCTCAATAGCAACACTTTCACAAACATTAGTAAGGGTACAACAATCTTGACTTCAGAGGATTATGTAAAATCAGGAGATACCGTTACCTTTAATCAAAGTTACTTAAACACACTTAGTATGGGAGTTCACTCTTTTATTTTTAACTTTAATCAGGGGAATCCTCAAACCTATATGCTGACTATATCGGGCAAACCCCCTGTCACCAACATTGATTATCGCTATTGGACTTTGCAGGAGCCACTCCCTGGTGGGGCAGGTCAAACATCACAAGCATTACAAGCAGGCTATGCTGATCCATATTTCTACGTTGGGGCTGACGGAAGCCAAGTCTTTATGGACACCGCTGTGGGGGGGACTACATCCGGCTCAGCCCATCCTCGCAGTGAGCTAAGGGAATATGATCCTATAGCGGGAACAGATGCAGGTTGGTTGCCTGTAGGGGCTAACGCTATGACAAACACTGTCGCCGTTACCACTCTTGGAACTTCAAACGGTGTAGGTTGGACTACCATTGGGCAAGTTTTTGATACAGAAACAACAACCTTGTGCGAGCTTGAATATGGATATGACCCAACTCGTCCCAATAGCAATATTCGCATACTTTACGAACCAAGTGGTATAAACTCAATAGGGTACCGGTATCTTCCGATCAAAATTCCATTAAATCAGTATTTCACATATAGAATGGCCCTCAATGACCAAGTGCTGTCCGTTTATCTAAACGGCGCCTTGATATTTAATGGACAAACAGCCAGCCCAAGCCAAGTTATACCGCCTAATCATCATTACTACTTTAAAGCCGGTAATTACGATCAAACTGCCACAAACGGTAATGTAAATTATGTTCCATACACCGTTGTTCAGTTTAATTCTATAAACGTATATCACGCTCCAACAGTATCTGGCAACGCAGACTTGAGCTCACTGACGTTGTCGAGCGGCACCCTAAGTCCAGCGTTTGCATCCGGTACAACGAGCTACGCTTCGACAGTAGCAAGCGGCGTATCGAACGCTACCGTAACGGCAAGTGTGTATGATAGCAATGCTATGATAACTGTGAACGGAGATCCAGTAATAAGCGGTCAAGCAAGCAGTGCTATTAACTTGAATGTGGGCAGTAACGTTATCCCAATCGTAGTGACAGCGCAGAATGGAACAACGAAGACCTACAGTATTACAGTGAACCGTGCAGCAGCAAGCAGCAACGCAGATTTGAGCTCACTGACGCTATCGAGCGGTACCCTAAATCCAGCATTTGCATCCGGTACAACGGACTACGCTTCGACAGTAGCAAGCGGCGTATCGAGCATTACCGTAACGTCAAGTGTGTATGATAGCAATGCTACGATGACTGTGAACGGAACTCCAGTAGTAAGTGGTCAAGCAAGCAGTGCTATTAACTTGAATGTGGGCAGTAACGTTATCCCAATTGTAGTGACAGCGCAGAATGGCACAACGAAGACCTACAGTATTACAGTGAACCGTGCATCAGCAGCAAGCAGCAACGCAGATTTGAGCTCACTGACGCTATCGAGCGGTACCCTAAGTCCAGCATTTGCATCCGGTACAACGGACTACGCCTCAACAGTAGCTAGCGGCGTATCGAGCCTTACCGTAACGTCAAGTGTGTATGATAGCAATGCTACGATGACTGTGAACGGAACTCCAGTAATAAGCGGTCAAGCAAGCGGAGCGATTAGTCTAAATCTGGGAAGCAATACCATCACCGTTCTAGTGACAGCGCAGAATGGAACAACGAAGACTTACACAATCAATGTTGTACGTCTGAGTTCAAACTCTTCTAATAATAATAGTAGCAGCACGGGTTTCTCATCTGGAGGAGGAACAGGGACTTCTCCAACGCAGGTTGGGCAAGCGACCCCTATTAACACAGAAGTTAAAACTGTTGGTGGAAAGTCAGTAGCACAGGCCAAAGTGGATGACATAATTATCGATACGGCTTTGAAAGCTTCTGTTAACGGGAATATCAAACTGGCTGCGGATTCAAACGTAAAAGCGGACCAGATCAACGTATCTTTCAACAGCGGCGCCTTGCAAAAAATCACGAAGGATGACAAAGCGAAATTGCTAACGGTTGAGACGCAGTTAGGGAACTACGAGCTGCCAGTCAATCAGATTAATCTTCAAGACCTGGCTGCGAAGCTCGGTGTATCTATTGAAAATGTGAATTTGGAAATTAATGTTTCCCTTAATGATTCCGCTGCGGACAAAGCGAAGGCATCAGGTCAAAAGGTTCTGGCAGTGGCCGATTTTACGGTTAAGGCTACTTCATCAGATGGAAAGAGCATAGAAGTTTCAACATTCTCTCAATATGTACGTCGTACCCTTAAGACGGAAGAAAGCTTAAATGCGCACAACTTGGCAGCAGTTCGTGTCCAAACGGACAACCAAGGTAATACCACTTATCAGCCTGTTCCGTTTACTGTTCATGGAACTGAAGTAACAATCTACAGTAGAACAAATAGTACTTACATGTTATTGGAGAATAACGCTACTTTTGCTGATATTAAGAACCATTGGGCAAAGGATGAAATCGAGCTTATGACCAATAAGTTTATTGTGCAAGGTGTCTCGAAGGATGAATTCCAGCCGGATCAAGCCGTTACTCGTGCTGAATTTGCAGCATTGCTTGCCAGGACGATCGGTTTACAATCCGAAATCTCGTCCAAAATCAAATTCACGGATGTTCGTTCAAATGATTGGTTTGAGGGTCAAGCATACGCCGCGGCGGAAGCGGGTATCGTAACCGGTTATGACGATCAAACCTTCCGTCCGAATCAACCCATCTCCCGTGAGGAAATGGCAGTCATGATTTATCGAGCCATGAAGTTTGCAGGTTTCGATGATGCTGGTGCAGTACAGAAAGTGACATTTACGGATGAAAATCTATTCGAGAATTGGGCTATGGAAGCCATCTCCGTAATGGCCGATATGAAGATCGTGGAAGGTATCGCCTCGAATAAATATGACCCGAAGGCAACGGCTACACGCGCTCAAAGCGCAATGATTTTGAAAAGAATGTTAGCCAAGCTTTCCTTCACTAACTAAAACTAACTAATAATTGGTTGTAAAAAGCACCTCTCTGTATAGCTGTTGAACTTACCTTTGTGTAAGTCCGATATCTGCACGGGGAGGTGTTTTTTGGCGTCGGAATGCCATATTATTGGATAGGCTAAATTTAACTTTTTATGATAAATCGACTAAATACAATGCCCTGATTATTGTTGTAACCGCTGGACTCCGATATGCTTGTATTTCCATATGGTATTCTTAAATATGAAGTATAAGGAGTAATGTGACAAATGAGGAAATCCAAACAGCTGTTGGCATTGATCATGGCATTCGTATTATTGGTATCCGTGTTTCCCTTTACAGCTTCGGCAGCAACCGACCTCCCACCGATGATTAGCGTCAAGAGTGATTGGCAGGGAACGGTTATGGGGGATGTGGGTGGACAGGACAAGATTGTTGCCAACAATTTCGGCATTACGGAAGACAATGGCATTGTGACAATGAAAAGCACAGGTGACAGAGGGAAAATTCAAGGCTCCGACAGTGGAGCAATTGAAGGGATTGCCTATTATTATAAGGGAATGCCTGCTAACACCAATTTTGAACTAACTGCGAAGGCTACTGTAGACAAATGGACGGCTAACGGTCAGGTAGCCTTTGGTATTATGCTGCGAAGCCATATACTGACGAATACCCACCAAGCCGCCTATACCGGAGATTATATAGCACTTGGCGCCTGGGAACAGAAAATGGAGGCCTTTTATAAGCAGGGAGCCGTCAAAATTCCTACGAAAATACAGTTTGACAAATCAATCGCACCCGCTGCAGGCAATGTATACGATCTGAGCCTGAAAAGGTCTGGGAACGCTTACTTATTGAAAATTGGCAATCAGACGCAAGTTATTGATGATTTCACTGGAACTATCGCTTATGCAGGTTTATTTACAGCGAGGAATACGACAGTTACCTATAGTAACGTAAAGTTAACTACAGACACCAGAACACCAAGCTCCTTGAAGCTGAATACGACATCCTTCAAAAACGATTATTTTGTTGGCGATAACCTGGATCTAGCTGGCTTACAGGCAGCAGCTGTGTATGCGGACCAGCATGAAGAAACGCTGACGACCAACGACTATATTGTATCTGGCTTCGATAACACTAAGACTGGAATCCAAACCGTTACGATCCATTTCAATGGTGCGATAGCAACGGTTACTGTGAACGTCAAACCGCTTGTTGTTACCGCTTTGGAGCTGCAATATTTGCCTGCCAAAATGGTTTATTATCTTGGGGACCTGTATGATCCTCAGGGATTATCGGTAATCGGAGAATACAATAACGGAGCCAGTAAAGCAGAGCTGTCCAGTACCCAATACACCACCTCGATAGCTGGAGCAACCGTGAGTGGAGCTACGTATAAGCTGGATTCGGCAGGAAGTAAAACGGTTACGATCCGCTCCAGTGTGACTACAGCTACATATACGACATTTGATGTGGTCGTTAAACCTGCTTTGATTACCGGTTTGGAAATTCGACAAAATCCACAAAAAACAGTCTACTACATAGGTGAATCCTTCGTTCCTGATGGGATGACTGTATATGCTACCTATAGCGACAATTCGGTAGTCAAGCTGATGCGAAATGAATATACTTTGTCTGCATTGGACAGCACAAGTGCAGGTTCCAGGCAGGTGTGGATCACCCATAAGACGGCTCAACCAATCCCCATCAACGTGACCGTCAAGCAAAAGGAGCTTGTTGGCATTCAAGTCACCCAATATCCAAAAACAACGTATACGGTAGGTCAGACTTTTGACAAAACAGGCTTGGTCGTATCCTCTGTTTTTGATAATACCTACAAGGAAGCGTTAGCTGCGAGTGAATATACGGTAGATGCATCTGCTTTTAACTCTGCAGCGGCAGGAAGCTATGACATCCGAATCGTACCGGTGAATAATGGGCTAGCACCGATCATTCTTCCCACAACAGTCAGAGCCGTGACAGAATACCCATGGAAATCGACCGAATTCGGACAATCTTCATCTGTGGCAAATAATAAGGTAACGGTCAAGGAAGACGGAACCGTTCAGCTCGTCGCGCTGGAAGGCGGCGGTAAAGTAACCGGAGATCACGATGGTATTACGTATTATTATACGGAGCTGGATGCCAACCAGGACAATTTCAGCCTATCTGCTGATGTGAAGGTTGTGGCGTATGCCAAAGAACCGTATGATGGTCAAGAATCGTTCGGCATTATGGCGAGAGATGTTATTGGAACGCCTGGTGATTCCAGCGTCTTTGCTTCCAACATTGCAGCCATAGGCGGTTACAGCGGAGGCACAACCAAAGCAAACGGAACCCAATTATTCGTAAGAACCGGGGTTACCTCACCGGATGGGGCTGGAAGCCTGGGCGTTCAAAACACAATGCTCAAAGCAGAAAGACCATCAGTTAGCAATACATATCCTGCGGCAGACTACAAGCTCACACTTGCCAAAACAAACAGCGGGTTTACAGGCAAATTGAATGCTGGGAATGAGGAAATATTTTTCGTACCGGACATTTTAAAGGCACAGGACCCTGATAAAATGTACGTAGGCTTTTACGCAGCTCGTCTGGCAACGATTGAAGTCAGCAATAATCAATTAACGGTAACTGCGGCTCAAACCGATGCGCCCAAGGTGGAGGCTCCCAAGGCTGCCGTGACCCCATCGTTGGATGTGGTATCATTATCCAGAACCTCCAAGACAGCTTATGAGCTGGGGATAAAAGTGAATGTGAAGGGTACGGTCACAGTTAAGCAGGGGCAATCTGTCATCGCATTGGATCAGGCCATCTCGGCTGACAAGGTTTTGACAGTCAATACGACGCTCAATGCCGACAGCTCTACCGGATTCAGTATCACATTTATACCTGATGATACGCAGCTGCTGACCTCTTATGATAAAATGGTTAAAAACTTCACGGTTGAGATGAAAACTTTTGCCGATAACGGGGATATTTATGTATCGCCGACTGGAACGAGCAAAGGTACAGGTACCCTTAACAGTCCGCTTGATCTGGATACCGCAATTGATTTTGTTAAAGCCGGGCAAAAAATTATTGTGCAGGACGGTCGATATATACGTTCCGCCAAGCTCGATATCAAAAAGGGCAATGATGGAGCAGCAGACGCCAAGAAATATCTGGTTGCGGCTGCGGGTGCAAGACCTATAATTGATTTTGACAAAAAATCTGAAGGTGTTGTGCTGAGCGGCAATTACTGGCTGGTTCAAGGCATCGACTTTACCCGTACAGCAGGCAACACGAAAGGCTTTACCGTGGGTGGTAGTTACAACCTTGTTGACAACTGCAAATTTTATGATAACGGCGATACCGGACTGCAAATCAGCAGCACGGACGGCTCCACTGATAAGACCACTTGGCCTTCCTACAATTTGATTCTTGGTAGTGAATCGTATGATAATATCGATCCTTCCAATAATAATGCCGATGGCTTTGCAGCCAAGCTGACAGCAGGTGTCGGGAATGTGTTTAGGGGGGATATCGCTCATAATAACATTGATGATGGTTGGGACTTGTATACGAAAGCAGGCACAGGGGCTATCGGTGCTGTCATTATCGAAGACAGTATCGCCTACAATAATGGTACTTTAACGAATGGTACGGTAGGTGCCGGAGACAAAAATGGCTTTAAGCTGGGCGGTGAAGGGATTCACGTTCCCCATATCATTCGGGACAGTTTGGCTTTTGGCAATGGCGCTTATGGCTTCGCCAGCAATAGTAATCCGGGTGTTCGGGCTGAGGGCGGCAACGTCGCTTATAATAATGCCAAGGGCAACATGAATTTCACAACCTATAGTGGCATAACCACGGATTTCCGAATCCATGGATTTATGTCCTATCAAAAAGGGATAACGGCCAAAGACAGCTATCCAGCCGATCTGGCTTCGGACAGCAACTATATGTTTAACGGCTCGGTATCTGCTAATAAATCGGGCGCAGCTCTTTCAGATGCTAACTTTGTTAGCCTACAGCCATCCTTGCCTTACCAGAGAAATGCCGATGGTACGATCATTCGAGGCGACTTTTTGAAATTTAAGCTGCTGGCTCCAACAGGTCTTACCGCTGTATCAGGAAGAACGGAGGCAGCACTTACCTGGAATCGTGCGGCGAACGCAACATCCTATACGATTAAACGCAGTATGGATAACGTAACCTTTATGCAGATGGGTACCACTTCGGAGCTGACTTATGTGGACTCGGGTTTGCTTCCAGGGAAAAATTACTATTATACGGTGTCTGCTGACAATGATACGGAAAGCGCCAGCTCTGCTTCGGTAGCTGTTTATACAATCCCTGGTAATTCAAGCTCCTCTTCAACGGGTGGCTCTGGAGGTGGAGCAGGATCGGACAGCAGCTCTGCTGCTGCACAAACCATTGTGAATGGTAGCGAGATTCGTGTGACTCCGCAGCAAGTAACCGTTAATGGAAAAGCGGCTGCTCAGGTCACCATCGATTCGGTTGTATGGGACAAAGCCATAGATGCCTTAACCTCCAGTAATCCCAAGGTGACGGTTGAAGTCACAGGCTCGGAGCTTGTCAAAATCGTGCAAGTCACAGCCTCGTCAATAGCTGCTGCTGTCTCCAAGGCATCTGATACGATTTTGTCGATCAAGGCGAGCGGTGTTACTTATGATCTTCCCTTAAAGGTTCTGGATATTAACGGACTGGCACTTTCACTGGGTTTGGATGTTAAAGACCTAAAGCTGAACATTTCCGTGGAAAAAGTGAGTGGAGCAGTAGCAGACGCTATTGCAGCTTATGCAACCAAGAATAGTATGACTTCATTGGCTGGTGCTGTGGCCTTTACGATTACGGCTGAGGCTAACGGAAAGACGGCAACGGTAAGTGATTTTGGTACCGTGTATGTATCAAGGTCGTTCGAAATATCTAATTCTGTGGATGCGAAAAAAGCAACCGGTGTGCTGTATAACCCGGTTACGGACACGATGACGTTCGTACCTACGTTGTTTACAAGCAGTGGAAGCAGCCTTGTGGCAACTATGAAACGACCTGGCAATAGCATCTATACAGTGGTTCAGGCCAACAAAACCTTTGCCGATCTGAATGGTCATTGGGCACAGGCAGATATCGAGCTGCTTGCTTCCAAGCTGTTGATTAAGGGTGCAACCGATACGACCTTTGCTCCGCAAAAATCCATCACACGCGCTGAATTCGCAGCACTGCTGGTGCGAGCGGCAGGCCTGAACGAAGAGCAGGCAGCGTTAGCAGAACAAGCTGCGGCCAAATTCTCCGATGTCCAAGCCACCGATTGGTATGCAGGTGCAGTAGGAGCCGCTTCGAAAGCAGGTCTTGTTGATGGAGTGGAGAATGGAAGCTTTCAGCCTAATGCGACGATTACCCGCGAGCAAATGGCTGTGATGATTGCACGTGCGATCCAACTGTCAGGCAAGAAGTACGATACGGATGCCAAAAAACTTGCAGCATTCGATGATAGCCTCACCATATCTGCCTGGGCCAAGGACGCAGCTGCAGGAGCGCTGAATGCCGGTATTGTCAACGGAACAACAGTACGGACATTTGCGCCTGACAGCAAAGCTACCCGAGCTGAAGCAGCAGTTATGCTGAAGCGTTTCCTGTTATTTGCCGAATTCATGAATGAATAGCCAAGTGATGAACGATGTGCGGATTTCTTGAGCCGCTCTTGTCGGGTATGGAGACTCCGGTGCTGTATGATCTGATGCATAACTATGCGCTTAAAGAATTTCATCGCGGTCAGCCTATGCCCGTTCATCGGAAAGGGGCAACACGGGCACTGCCACCCAAGCATTTTCTGAACACGCCAGCCTACAAAGAAACAGGTCATCCGGCATTGATCCCGGGCTCAATGGGAACCTCGTCTTATATTATGGTTGGCAGAGAGGAAGGTTTGAAAAATTTTTATTCGATCTGCCACGGCGCGGGGAGAACCCGATCACGGAGAGCTACCAAGGAAATGGTCACCGTGGATCAATTTGAGCAATCCTTGAAGGTCGGTTCTGAGGATGAGGTCATGGTGAACCATCGTTCCTTGGAGACGATTCTGGACGAATGTCCGCAAGACTATAAGGATGTGGATCAAATCATTGATAGTGTCGTGGGTGCGTCACTGGCGGATGTGGTAGCCAAATGCAAGCCTATGGCTGCGATTAAAGGAATTTGAGAATGCTTCAGAAGTCATGTATTGGTCAACAAGAGTGGGTTACCCCCTAAAGTCTGCTTAGTCTCCAACTGGGAGCTTAAGCAGGCTTTTTCTGTCGAGATGAGACGCTAACGAGGTGGACACACTCATAGCTCTAAACCGGTTCCCTGCTTGAATCGCTTGATTACAACCTGTGTAGTCACGCTGACCACGCCCTCAAGTGTATAAATATGCTGGAACAAAAACTGCTCAAGAGCTGCATCGTCCTTCAATAAGGCATGCATATGCAGGGTGCTGGGACCGGTCATTTGATAAATGCTGATCACATTGGGATCGGCGCTGAGGGAATCACCGACCTGCTGGACGAAGCGCGGCTCCACCTCGACTTCAAAGAAGGCGCTGACGACTTTACCGAGCTTGGTGGCGTTCAGCCGGATTGTAAAATTTTCAATAATTTCGTTCTCGATCAACGATTCAACGCGTTTTTGAATGGCTACACGAGACAGATTCAGCAGCTCGCCGATTTTGGCATAGGACATACGTCCATTTTCATGCAGCAGCTTGATAATATCCTGATCGGTTTGATCCAGATGCGGCAATTCCAATTCGAAACCCTCCTTCAAGACCATTAAAATTTACATAATTTTATTTTAGCATAGAAAAATCGATAAGTTTACTTGATTTTTGTTATAAATCGATAAAATGTTAATCAATTAAACATTTTATTATCATAATAGTAACTAAAATGCGAATATTGATTTACAAGTGGTGTTGACGAAATGTGGATGTCTGCATATAATCATGTTAATAAACATAACATATTTTTCGAATATCATTATTTACGTAAAGTATTATTACATGGAGGTGAGATTGGCTATGGCTGGCAAACTTATTTATAACGGAACGGTAATTACGATGAACAAGGATAATGAGGTGTTTAAACCGGGCTATGTGTATATGGAGCATGATGTAATTAAAGCGGTTGGGGAGTGGAAGCTGGACGGGAGTCTGGACTATTTGGTAGTCCAATCGACTTATACTTACAATGCACAAGGGAAGGCAGTCATTCCGGGTATTGTGAATGCACATACGCATTTGTTCCAAACCTTTATGAGAGGGGTTTCTGATCATTTACCGCTTTCGAGATGGCTGCGTGAAATTATTTGGCCTTTGAGTCTGGCCATGGAACCTGAGGATTTTTATTTGGCGGCATTAATTGGCTGTATGGAAAATTTGAAATCAGGTGCCACTTATATCATGGATCATCATTATATTCATACCTCTCCAGATAATGAGGCAGGTGTATTACGGGCGATGGTGGATTCGGGGATTCGCGGGCATTTGGCGCGCGGTGGTTCGGATATGACGCATGAGCAGCGCTTGCGCGAGACGGAGGAGCAAATCTTCACACGAACGGATCAATTGCTCGATCGTTGGGATGGCGCTGCCTCTGGGCGTATAAGGATTGCGTTGGGGCCGCTTAATTTATACGGCTGCTCGCGTGGTTATCTGGAGCAGGCGGCCAAATTCAGCCGGGATCGCAAGCTGATCTCGCACGTGCATGTGGCAGAAACGAGTGAGCAGATTGACAATACGGTAGCTCGTTATGGTTTGCGAAATTTGGAGCTGCTGAACGAGGTTGGCTTGCTTGGCGAGCAGACGCAGGTCGTCCATGGAGTATGGCTTGATGATGGCGAGCTGGAGATGATACGCACCGAAAAAGCTACGGTTGTGCATTGTCCGGTATCCAACATGTATCTGGCTTCGGGTGTAGCTCGGGTGCCGGAGATGCAGAGACTTGGAATTAATGTCGCCTTGGGTACGGATGGACCGGGGAGTAACAATTGCCAGGATAATCTGGAGGTACTGAAGTTCACGGCATGTCTTCACAAAGTGAATCAGTTGGATGCGACATTGCTTCCCCCTATGGATGTACTTCGGATGGCAACGGTTAATGGGGCAAAAGCGATGGGTCGCAGTGATGACCTGGGGAGTCTGGAGCCAGGTAAAAAGGCGGATGTGGTCACGATTGATTTGATGAAGGTGCATATCAGTCCGGTTCATCGCGCAGCTTCAGCCATCGTGTACAATGCCAATGGCAACGATGTTGATCTCGTGATGGTAGGGGGTCAGGTTGTTGTTGAAGGTGGATTGTGCGTGGGGATTGATGAGCAGGAGGTGCTGCTGCGAGCCCAGGTAAGAGTGGATGCGCTTCGCAGCAAGCTGGCAGCGAGTTATCCGATTTTTTCGACGGTTGAATAAAAAGTTCAATACCATGAATTGACTACAAGGAGAAGGGATGATTGCTATGTATCAAAAACGTCTGCAGGATCCGGTATTGGAAAATGATTGGCATGCAGTTTATTTGGCTTCCGAGCTTAAGGAGCAGCCGATTGGTGTTATGGTGCTGGGTGAACGAGTAGCTATTTATCGGACGAAGAAGGGGGTACATGCCTTTCAGGATTTATGCATCCACCGTGGAGCTATGCTGTCCAAAGGCTGGGTTCAGGATGATATTCTCGTCTGTCCCTATCATGGGTGGCAGTATGATTCCTCCGGTCAATGCGTCTGCATTCCAGCACAGCCGAGGGGGGAGAAGATTCCGCCAAGAGCCAAGGCTCAGGCTTATTCCTGTATGGAAAAGTACGGTTTTATCTGGGTTTGTATCGGTGAACCGTCAGCGGAGCTGCCGCATTTTGAAGAATTTGCTGATCCTCAGTTTCGTCCGCTTGCTTGTGGGCCCTATACGGTGCATGCGGCAGGAACGAGGGTTATTGAGAATTTTACCGATTTTGCCCATTTGATGTTTGTGCACCAGGGTCTACTGGGGCATCCCGATTATGCCGAGCTTCCTGATTTTAAGGTGATTAAAGAGAAGGAACGCATTTATATTGAAGACGTGCCGATTTTTCAGCCTGTAGCTCATTCAGGCTCGGATAAAAGTGAAGGGACGACCTATGTGTATAGAAAGGAAGTGTATCGCCCTTTATCGGCACGGCTGACCAAGGCTGACCCCAGCAACGGTCAAGCCTTGTGGATCATGCTGACGGTTCTGCCTGTCACAGCAGAGGAATGTCTCGTATTTATGGTCGTTTCGCGCAATTATGCGTTTGATGTGGATGATGCGAATTTTATTCAATTTCAGGATATGGTGTTTGATCAGGATGCCCGTGTTATTGAGACGCAGAAGCCTGAGCTGCTGCCGCTTGATTTGCAGGTAGAGCTTAACCATAAGGTGGACCTGTTTTCCATTGCTTACCGTCGGTGGTTGAAGGAGCTGGGTGTCGTTGTCGGAACGATATAACAGACAAAGTGTGGAGATTGATGTGTCATTTTTATATGGAATACAAAATTTAACATAGGTATTTTGTTAATTTTAACGAAATTATGTCATGTTTATTGACGTTATTATAACATGAGGGCTATAGTGGAGCTGCTTCTATTTTAGTGATAAGAACGCAGTCTCTTAATGAATCATTATTGGACTGGGGGGCGATGTAGGCTGTTGGTGAAAGATTGCGGAAAACATCCGGTTTATCCGGTTCCGTGTAGCTATTGCTAGTCAGTCAAAAATATGTCGAAGGTAGAGGTGGGTAGATGATGAAGATAGCTGCTGCAAGCGGGGGGCGATGGTTGGAGCGTTTGTTTAAGCCTTCAATGTGGTTGATGAACAGGCTGCGTTACGCTCAAAAATTTGTGCTGATCGGACTCGTGTTTGTGATTCCGATTATGGTGCTCACATTTCAGATGTTTTACAACATGAATAAGGATGTTCGTCATACAGAGCTGGAAGCTCGGGGGTTGGTTTATCAGCGTGGCCTTGGGGAAATGATTGTGGCATTGGAACAGTATGGATGGAGTTTGGATGGGGGGTCTGAGGGGGTTGCTGTCAGAGGTGATGTCAAGGAGATTGGTGGCAGGATCGATCGGATTATAAACGATCTTATCCAAGAAATGTCCGCACCTCAAAGCGGGTTGATGGATTCTGATTCGTGGTCCAATTTGGTGAAGCAGTGGGAGACGATCAAGGCTGAGGGTGGTTCCACGAGTAGAGCTTTTTATGAGGTTCGGCATGTTGAGCTTGAGCAAATGATTTTGAAGCAAATGGATGAAGTGACAAACAATTCGGGTCTCATTCTCGATTCGGAAATGGATACGTATTATTTGATGAATGCTGTCGTCAATATATTTCCGGGCTATTGGACCCATCTTGAAAAGATAGAGCTGATGGGTACCGAGATTGCCATGCGGGGATCGATTAAAAATGTGAAAGAGCGAGAGGATCTTATTCGTCTGACGGTTGAGTTGGATGCGGTATTATCCGAGATGAATCAATCAGCCGAGCTGGTTATTAAACAAAATCCACGGTTTGAAATGGCTTTACGGGATTTGCAGGCAAAAAATGCAGCTTCCACCAAGGCGGTTACGGAGTTGCTGGACGATAAACTCGTAAATGCCGGTGTTATTGTAATCTTGGCTGATGAGGTAACGTCTACCAGTCAAATTGCCAAAAAAGCGCTGCTTGATCTGCACGAAAGCCAGCTAAATCTGATGGGGGAGCGCTTTGACGAGCGAATTCGCGATCACAAAGTTAACGGTTTGCTTGTCGCTCTGCTGCTGCTGTTCATTTTGGTGGTGGTCATTTATTTGTTTGCAGGCTTTTATTTCTCGGTCAAAAATGCGATCGTTCAGCTGGATCAGGCTACACAGCAGCTTGTCCAGGGGGATTTGACGGTGAGAGTAAGCTCGGGGACAAGAGATGAATTTAGTAATGTCATTTCTGCCTATAATCTGCTCGCGGATTCCTTTCAGGATGTGGTGGGACGCAGCAGGCAGGTGGCGGAAAAGGCTTATGAATCTGCAGGCCATTTACGGATCAGTGTTCAGGAAACGGCGGGCAGCTCCAGAGTTATTACGGATATTATGCAGGAGGTGGCTGTTGGATCGGAGCTGCAGATGCGGAGCTCCCAGGATACTGCGTCGGCCATGAATGAAGTATCTCTCGGTGTTCAGAGAATTGCCGAAACCTCCTCGGTTGTGGCGAATGCAGCTGGTGATGCGGCTCAGGATGCGCGTAGAGGGTCTGTTGATCTGGAACAAGCCGTTGTTCAAATGGCCTCAATCAAAACCAAAGTTAGTGAAACGGCGGTCACGATCTCGCAGCTGCATGAATTGTCGATTCGAATTGACCGGATTCTTATTGTTATTAAGGAGATATCGAATCAGACCAAGCTGCTGGCTTTAAATGCTTCAATTGAAGCGGCGCGTGCCGGTGAGCATGGGCGTGGGTTTCATGTTGTGGCTGAGGAGGTTAGGAAGCTGGCTGAGCAATCGGACGAATCCGTCAAGCAAATAGCTTCGTTGATTTCCCGGGTTCAGCATAGTGCCAAGGAGACTGTGGATAAGATTGGTGTTGAAATTAAAGAGGTGGATAAAGGCAGTGTGCTGCTGGATCAGGTTAGTGTTGTGTTTGGTCGAATATTGAAATCCGTGGAGCAGGTAGCCAGTCAGATTCAGGAGGTGTCTGCAGCCTCCGAGCAAATATCTGCCAATACGGAAGAGGTGTCGGCTTCTATGGAGGATAGTGTCGGTGTTTCCCGCAAGGCGGTTTCCCATGCTCATCATGTTAAAGTATCTATGGAAAAACAGGTAGGTGCGACCAAGGAAGTGGCGATGTCGTCTGAAGCTTTGAATGTGCTGTCTGAAGAGTTGTTTCAGTCATTAGTGCAATTTAGAATAGAATAATAAAAATCTTTAATGTTAGTTTATATAACATATTAATAGGCCAGCTAACGAAAAAGGCTCGATATTTTGTTAAATTACACAATTAAATGTTATATATATTGACTTATACATTACGCCGGATTATATTTTGTTCATGCAATCAGCAGATTTGCAGTGGGTTCATCCAAAATAGGGGGGAAGTTAAGAATGAAATTATTCAATCGTACTGCCATGTTTTTGGGGAAACGCAATGTGGTTACGTCGCTCTGTCTGGTCCTGCTGGCCGGTGCTTTATCAGCCTGCGGAAGCGCAAAGCCGCCCGAGACAGCTGCAACACCCAAGCCTGCTGACACTATGGCTGCCAAGCCTGCGGAGCCAGCAGCAGCCAAACCGGCAGAAGCGACAGCGCCTAAGGCACTTGTACCGGCAAGTCTCATTCTTAACTGGTTTGCAGAGCCTGAGCACGGCGGCAATTTTGCGGCATTGGCCAAAGGCTATTACAAGGATGCAGGCTTTGATATGACGCTAACTCCTGGAGGGCCTTCGGTATCTGCCACACAGATCGTGGCATCCGGTAAGGCGCAGTTCGGGATGGCGAACGGTGATGATATTTTGGTAGCGAGACAGGAAGGCATTCCGATCATCGCGATAGCGACATCCATGCAGAAGAGTCCACAGGCTTTGATTTTTCACAAGGACTCGGGAATTAAGGACTTTAGCGATCTGAATGGACATAAGGTTTATGTAGCTGCTACTGCTAACTTCTGGCAGTACATGAAGAAAAAATATAAGCTGGAAACGGCACAGGAAATGAAGTATACCGGACAATTAGTCAACTTTGTCAATGATAAAAACTCGGTAACCCAAGGCTATCTAACCTCCGAGCCATTCACGCTCCAACAGCAAAATATTGAGTTCGGTACGCTGTTAAATGCAGATTCAGGCTACAACATTTATGCGGGTGTGTACTTTACGACCGAGAAAATGGTTGCAGAGCATCCGGACCAGGTTAAAGCTTTTGTCGAAGCGACAGTTAAAGGCTGGGATTATTACAAGGATCACTCCGATGAAATTCATCCTATGATTAAAGAAAAGAATCCGGACATGGGTCTGGACATGATGAAATACAGTGCACAAAAGGAAATGGATTTTGTTTATGGCGGTGATGCGGTAACCCAAGGCACCGGGATTATGACTCAGGAGCGTTGGGCTGAAGTGCAGAAGCAGCTGGTGGATGTAGGCGTTCTGAAGAAAGCAGAGGATTTAAGCAAGGTGTTTACAACACAATTTTTGCCCAAGAAATAAGCTTAAGGTCATACAGTTCAAACAAATGATGATAGGATGGTGGCGGCATTGGCTTCATTGGAAAATTTGGAATTATTGAATGTGAGATTGCCTATGGAAGACGAAGCCTGCCTGTTTCAGGTGTCGGTTCGTAATGGCAAATGGACTCGCATCCAGATACAGGAAGCCAATGCCGTTCAACCGGATTTCACTTCGTTGGAGCATTGGAGCCCTCGCACCACTACGGATCCATCGGCTATTTGTCAGATTGACCTGGAAGGTAAGCTGCTGCTTCCGGGCTTCGTAGATTCCCATATGCACCTGGATAAATCATTTTCCTTAACTACAGTCGGCAATGTTACCGGTACGCTAGAGGAGGCTGTCCGCAATTATTCCGCGGCATCTCCGGGTTTTAGTAAATTCGAAATTCAGTCGAGAATGATGCGATCTTCTTTGCAGGCCTTGTCGTTTGGCACTACTCACATACGCACACATCTTGATTTTAATATGAGGGCTTCCCGAGAGGTGGCACTCCGTACGATTGAAGCGGCGCTGGAAGCCAGACAATTATTGGCACCCTACGTGAAGCTGCAGCTGTTTCCGATGCTGCCTTACAATATGAATTCAGCAGACGTCGAGGTTGTGGAAGAAGCGCTGCGCATGGGTGTAGATGGGATCGGCGGGGCGCCGCATCTATCCCTAACACCGAAGGAGGATATTGACCGGATTTTTGGTCTTGCAGAGAAATACAACCTGCCGATCGATCTCCATTCGGATGAAACTGACAATCCTTTGATGCGAACGGTAGAGCACATCGCGCTTCGAACGCAGGAATACGGTTATGCCGGACGTGTTACGGTGGATCATCTGTGTGCGTTAGCTTCGATGACTGACGAGGATGCTTTGCCGCTCATTGAACGAATGGCAGAGTCGGGATTAAAAGCTGTTTCTTTACCAGCTGTGAATTTATATCTGCAGGGGAGGCATGACAGCTTTCCGGTCCGACGTGGTGTTACGCGTTTGAAGCAAATCTGGGATGCCGGTATGAAGATAGCGGTGGCTTCGGACAATATCCATGATCCCTTCCATCCGTTTGGGCGCGGGGATTTGGTGCAGATTGCTCTGATCGGGTCCTATGCAGCCCATATGGGAAGCTCTGCTGATCTTCGTACATTGCTGCGGATGATAACGGATGTTCCAGCAGCTGTGCTTGAGCTTGAGGATTATGGGGTTCGGCCCGGGGTTAGCGCCAGCTTCGTTATTCTGGACTGTGAATCGCCGGAAGAGCTGTTTACGCTGCTTCCCGACCGACGCTGGGTTTATAACCAAGGGAAATGGCTGCGAATGGCGGCAAATAAAGCGAGCTGGCAGGATACGGCTTTATCTAATTACTGGGAGCAGGCTTGCGAAATGGTTTCATTCCGTAAGCCGCTTGAAGGGGGTTGAGCCTGCTATGGCTAACGTGCTCGTCGTCTATTACAGCGCTTTTGGCCACGTTTTTCAAATGGCGCAGGCGGTCGCAGAGGGAGCGGGCAGAGAGTCGGGAAATGACGTTCGTATTGTCCGCATCCCTGAAATGGCTTCACCCCGTAACCGTACGATCACGCTCGACAAGGAATTGCCTGAGTCAGATGAGACGGAGAAGGAATTATCCGGACGCTTCCGCCTGACAGACCGTTATGCCAAATACGAAGCTTCACTGGAGCTGCAAAAGGAAATACCAATCGCGACGAACGACGATCTGCGCTGGGCAGACGGGATATTGTGGGGATTTCCAACCTATTATGGATCGATGCCGGCACAGGTCAAGCTGTTCCTTGAATTTGCCGGAGAACTCTGTATCGATGGTTCGCTGGAAGGTAAACCGACAGGAATATTCAACAGCACCGCTTCGATTCATACAGGTCATGAGGCGACCATTCTGACTTCCATGGTTCCACTGTTCCATTTTGGCATGATATTTGTCGGCCTGCCGTATACGGAGAATCCTGAATACCTCACGGCTGATCCGATTGGCTGTTCACCTTATGGAGCATCGACCTTGGCAGGTCCTGACAGCTCGTTGTCGCCTGATCGGCGTGAATTGGTTATGGCAGCGAGGCTTGGTGAGCGTGTTGCCCGATTGGCTGCTGCCCTTCAGCTCTATAAGGAGCGGAAGCTGTTATAAATCATACAAATTTAGCGGAGGTGCTTAAGCTTGACAGCAGGACGTTATGTAGGTAAAGCGTGGGATCAATGCTTTTTCCCGCGTTTAAGTAAGCTTGAGGTTGCTGAACTTGCCAAGCACGATGCATTAATTGTACTGCCCATTGCAGCGATTGAGCAGCATGGACCGCATATGCCCATATATACAGACACGCTGATTTCCGAAACCTTGCTGACCGAGGCTTTCGAGCAGCTTCCCGATGATGCCAATATATGGATGCTTCCAGTGATGCCTTACGGTAAAAGCACTGAGCATCTGGGCCATCCCGGAACGATCTCGTTATCGGCGACTACGCTGATGGCGGTTGTGATGGATATTGCAAAAAGCCTGCATCGCAGTGCATTTACGAAGCTGGTGCTTGTGAATACACATGGCGGCAATACGGATTTGTTGAATATGATGGCCCGAGACATCCGGATCGAAACCGGCATGGCGGTCTTTCGTTTGGACCCAGGCGGTCTGGGTTCTGCGGATGCATGGATTACAGCGAAGGAAAAGCAGGTTGGTATTCATGCGGGAGATGTAGAAACGTCCGTTGTTATTGCGGCCAAATCGAATTGGGTGCATATGGAGCTCGCGCCTATTGAAATCCCCCATTTTCCGGAGTCGCGGTTTTTACAATTTCGCAATCGGGCCTTTGCCTGGGTCATGGACGATCTATCCGTTACCGGCATTTCCGGTGATGCTTCGGCAGCTACGGTGGAAAAGGGTCAAGCGATGATTCATCAATATGGGCTCGATATCGCAGCAGGTTTAATGGACATTTATCATTTCGATATGCAATCAATCCAAGATCGGGGATGAAGCGAATGGCAATAGAGCCTACCCTGCTGGGAACAGCAGCTATGAATGGAGCGTTCGCAGCCAACCAGCCTACAGATAGTTTTGTTAATATGGAAAATTTATCTAAAATATACCCGAACGGAACCGTTGCTTTGCAGGATGTCAACCTGTCCATACGTGAAGGTGAATTCCTGTGCTTTGTCGGGCCCTCGGGCTGCGGCAAATCAACGATATTCAAAATCATTACCGGTCTTAGCGGTCCAAGCGGGGGAAAGCTGGATATTTTCGGTACCACTCCGAAGGAAGCGCGCAAGCAGAGCCATACCTCGTTTGTGTTTCAGGATCATACCCTGCTGCCGTGGTCGACGGTGGAGGCGAATGTGAAGCTTCCTCTGGAGCTGCGCGGCGGGATCAGCAGAAAGGTGCAGCAGGAGGAAGCGGAGCGGGTTCTGGAGCTGGTTGGACTGAAGGACTATATGAAGGTGCTGCCAAGGCAGCTGTCCGGCGGGATGAAAATGCGGGTCTCAATTGCACGGGCGTTAATCTCCAGGCCAAAGCTGCTGCTGATGGATGAGCCTTTTGGCGCTCTGGATGAAATCACCAGACAAACGCTTCAAACCGAGCTGCTTAATATATGGCAGCAGGACAAGAAAATGACCGTATTGTTCGTCACGCATAACGTGTTCGAATCGGTGTTTCTGTCCACCAGTGTGGTTGTGATGACAGCACGCCCTGGTAAAATTTCGGCAAAGATCGAAATTCCGGTCCCTTTTCCAAGGGATGAGGCATACCGGACCTCTGCACAATTCGGACAGCTTGTTCGTGACGTATCTGCCGCTTTACATCATTAAATCGAAGGAGTGAGCATAAACTTATGGCTGCTGATTTAAGCTGGGAGCATGACATTGTTGAGCTGCTTGGCAAGGACGTAATGGTATTTGATCCGGAGATCCGGGCCAAGCTGTCCAAGGATTATTACTGGTATTCGCCTGTGCTTGATCGTCAGCTCAAAGACATCAAGGCAGCCGATGGTGTGGCGCTTGTGCGCAATGAAACCGAAGTTGCGGCTGTGCTCGCTTTTGCCTATTCATTTACAATTCCTGTAACGGTTCGCGGAGCAGGAACGGGGAATTACGGTCAGGCGGTTCCACTGCAGGGCGGTATTGTGCTTGACCTGAGCCGGATGGATCAAATTATCGAAATCGGTGAAGGTTATGCCCGCTTGCAGTGCGGGGTTAAGCTGGGCACGATTGAGAAAACAGCGCGGGAAGCGGGTCAGGAAATTCGTATTTACCCAAGCACTTACGTAAAAGCAACGGTAGGCGGCTTTGTGAGTGGTGGCTCGGGCGGTATCGGTTCAATAACCTATGGCAATCTATGGGATGGCAATGTGCTGGAGGCTGTCATCTATACAATGGAAGAAGTGCCGCAGCGATTAGTAGTGAAGGGTCGCGACCTGTTCGATTACATTCACAATTATGGAACGACAGGCATCATGACAGAGGTCACAATTCCGCTGGCACCGCGTACCGAATGGGCACAGCTCATTGTCCAGTTTCCTTCCTTTGAGCAAGCGATGCGTTTTGGAGAGGCGCTGGCAGCGGATGAAACGATCCAGAAACGATTGATCAGTCCGATGGAATGGCCGATTCCTTCGTATTTTACTCCGTTTGCCAAAGTGATCAAGCCAGATATGGCGGCTGTTATGGTTGAAATCGCCGAAGCGATGCTGCCAATGGTAGACGCGCTTGCGCAAAGCTTTGACGGGCATATCGGACATGTCATTGAAGCGGACAAATACCGGCGAACGATCGGGGTCTCTGATTTTACATGGAACCATACGACCTTGTGGGGAATGAAATCCGATTCAACCTTAACCTATTTGCAAGCGGGTTTTCAATTGTCAGCTTATTTGGAACAAATGCGATTGATCAAGCAGCAGTTCGGTGATGAGGTTCTGTTTCATTTTGAATGGATGCGCAATTCGGGGGCGATCACGCCTACCTGCCTGCCGCTCGTTTTTTACAAAAGCGAGGAGCGGCTGTACGAGATTATTCATTATTGTGAGTCGATTGGTGTGAGAATTTTCGATCCCCATACTTGGGTATTGGAAAACGGCGGGCGCGGTGAAGTCGGCAGTATGCAGCGCAGAAAACGTCTGAATGATCCGCAAGGACTGCTTAATCCCGGAAAAATTATTTGCGAGATGTAAATATAATCCAATACGATCATTGGGAATACAAGTCCAATCGAAAGGAGACTGACTGCTATGGCAATGGATAAGGTGTATTCAATGATGTTTGAGGATGAGATATTCCCGGAGCGTGAACGTGCGGCCTGGACGTACAGAATGGAAGACCGATTCATGCGCCTCGGTTTTGTCAAGCGTATACTGCCTCCATTAATCGCATTTATGGTGTTTATCGGAGGCTGGCAGCTGATTGTGGGCCTGCTCAATTTGCCCGTCTATCTCGTGCCCAAACCATCGGATATCGTAAGTGCCGCCTGGTTGAACAAGGGAGATTTGTGGGTGTCCGTCTCTACTACGGCAATCGAAGCGATCGTGGGCTTTGTGCTGAGTGTGGTGCTTGGTGTCCTCGGAGCGATTCTGCTGGCCAGCTCGAAGCTGATAGAGAAAAGCGTCTATCCCTACGCAATTATATTGCAGACGATTCCGATTGTTGCCGTCGCTCCATTGATCGTTATTTGGTTCGACGCGGGGATGAATGCAATCGTCATTATCGCTTTTTTGATCGGATTTTTCCCGATGCTATCGAACACGTTAATCGGATTGAATGCTACGGATCACAATATGAGCAATCTGTTTTATTTATACAATGCCAACCCGTTCCAGACGATGTGGAAGCTGCGTATTCCGGCTGCTCTGCCTTACATCATAGCCGGTCTCAAGATTTCGTGTACGCTTTGTGTCATCGGTGCAATCGTCGGTGAGTACATTGCCGGAATCGGCGGGGATAAGGGTGGTCTTGGCTACGCGATTACCAACGCAGCTGCCCGTCTGAAAACAGCTTATTTATTCGCCTGCGGCTTATCTGCATCGGTGCTGGGTATCGGATTTTTCCTCTTGGTCAACGCTTTCTCCAAATGGGTATTAAGCTCATGGCATGAATCGGAAATGAGCCGTGAAAGCTGACAGGAATAGTTTGTTAACATGTGAAGAAGGTGATTCCGATGTTCGATCTCGTATTTCGAAATGTGCGTTTGCAAGGCAAACAAGACTTGCCCCTGGTCGATATCGGCCTGCAGGATGGAACCATAACGCTGATCGGCGCGATACCTGCTCATAGCGGCACGCGCGAAGTGGAAGGCAGCGGCTATCTGGCGCTGCCTCCTTTTGTTGAATCGCATATTCATCTGGATACGGTGCTCACAGCTGGTGAGCCTTCCTGGAATGAGAGCGGCACTTTGTTTGAAGGCATCAGGCTGTGGCAGCAGCGGAAGCAGAGCCTTTCCATTGAGGATGTGCTGCGGCGAGCTGAGAAGGTGCTGCGGATGTATATCGTCGGCGGTATTCTGCATATACGCACACAGGCGGATATTTCCGATCCGCAGCTGGTTGCTCTCCGAGCACTCCTGGAGCTTCGTGAGCGGGTGAAGCCTTATGTTAACCTTCAGGTTATGGCATTTCCGCAGGATGGCATTCGCGCCTGCCCGGATAATGAGCAGCGGCTTGAAGAAGCGCTTCAGCTGGGCGCGGATGGAGTTGGTGCGATACCGCATTTTGAGCATACGCGGGAGGAAGGGATTGCTTCGCTGGAGGTTTGTTTCCGGCTTGCCGAGAAATACGGGCGTTTTGTCCACATCTTTTGCGATGAAATTGATGACGGACATTCAACGTTTATTGAAACCGCTGCCCATTTGGCCATTCAAACGGGATTGCGCGAACGGGTAACCGTAAGTCATTGCAATGCAACGGCTTATTATGGAGAGGCCTATTTTCAAAAGCTGCTCGGCCTACTGTCCCGCTCTGGAATCAATGTGGTATGCTGTCCGCTTATTAACAGTGCGATGCAGGGCAGGTTCGACAGCTTCCCGAAGGGACGCGGCATCGCCCGGATCAAGGAAATGTGGCAGGCGGGTGTGAATGTGAGTGTGGCGCATGATGATATTCAAACGCCCTTCTATCCGTTTGGTACCGGCCATATGCTGCAGGCTACCCATATGGCTGCCCATCTTGCGCACATGACGGGTCGGGAAGAAGTGGCCGAGCTGGTACGAATGGTGACGGTTCGTGCGGCGAAGACTTTGCAGATAGAGGATCAATACGGGATAGAGGTCGGCAAACCGGCAAATTTTGTTGTACTAGAGGCTCGTGATGCGATGGAGCTTGTGAACAAGCAGCCGGCTTGCCGTTATGTTATCAGTCAGGGCCGTATCGTTGCCGAGACGGTTCCTGCTGTGAGCAGCTTGTTCGATTGTCTGGATGAGTGAGAAGCGCCTACAGACGATAAGAATCTAACAAACTCGTCTCGGCATTCGTTATCATCCATTGTCCGCATAACGATCCAAAGCCTTCACAGTGGTTTCGTACATTCGCTGTTGGAGGGCCGGATCCCCGACGATGCGGACACGTTTGCCGAGAAAGCGAAGCTTGGACAGCATATAATCGGTCTCATTTTTGGCAAATGTCACCTGAATCGTATACAGATCTAATTCGGCGTCATAATCGACCTCCTTTTCAAAGCAGGAAAAGGCATACAGGATGCGTGACAGCTCGCGGTTATATTCCCTCAGTACCTGAATGGAGGTGCTTGCCTTATGCTGCTCAAGAGCGGCGTGAATGGCTGCGCCATACTGTGCGATTTCATGATCAGGCAGAGCTTCTTCGGCTACAGCCAAGATTTTGTGCAGCCGTGTGCTCATCAGGGTTTTGCGCCGCTGATGGTACCAGAGCAGATACCATTCCTTTTTGACCATAGAATATTCCAGCTTATAAGGAAACCCGAGTTCATCGAGTTTGGTCCGCCCGCCTTTCACTTGATAGCTGATGCAAATTCCTTGCTGATTCATAATCGCCCGACGCAAGGGGCGCAGGTAAGCGTGGTAAACCTGCCGCTCTGTGCTGCGGGCTTTTTCCGTGAAAGCCTCGGTTATGTCCATCATGCTCTCCGGTTCGAGGAGCTGCTGCAGCTTTCCAAGTGTTGCTGCCGTGAACGCTTCCTCCGCTGCGGGATGCTGGAGCATGGTTTTCAGCCAGCTGCGTTCATGGGAGGTGATCATGAAGGTGCCAGAATCCTCCAGGCGGGAAATAATCTGATAGTTAAATATTTTTTCAAACAGATTCAGGTTCATAGTAAGACTGTATCTCCTTCCATTCGGCTATCAGCTCTTGTCGGAACCGCTTCGGCTCCAGAACCTCGCAGCTGGAACCGAAGCTTCGCAGCCATGGCTTGATCTCCTGCGTCCCGTTGACGGTTATTTCATATATAAATGATTCCTTGTCCTCTTCGGTAATGAGTCCCCATTGTCCTTGCAGCAGCACACGTTCCTTGACGAAATTCGTCTGCAAATGAACCGGATTGAAAAATCGCACACGAACTGTAACCGGATGACCGGTATCGATTAACCAGCTGTGTTGAATTTTATGCTCCAGCTCCAGCTTTTTACTTTCAAAAAATGCCTCGCTAACAGACTCGCCCTCGCCAATCTGCGTCATTCCCTCGATTCGATATTTTCTGATACCATGCCGTGCATGATGAGACAGCAGGTACCAGCGTCCATATTGATGATTGTACACTACTTTTAAGGGAAGTGTCAGCTCCTGATGGCCTTCCGCTTCGCGTTCAAACAAGGGGTTCGTATTTTGCGAAGCATAGCTTTGCGGATTTTTCGGCGAAAAATATAAAAATTGCACTTTACGGCGGCTGCGGATAGCTTCGAGCAGCACGAACAAATGTGCTTCATCCAAAATACGGGAGTAATAATGATATTTATACAGAAAAGGCTCCAATAGCAGCTTCTCCGACTGGCTGTACTGGAGACTCTTCTTCAGACTGTCCCGCAGCAGGTAGCCTTGTACCGAAGGAAGCTGAGTATTGGCCATTACATCTACAAAATCATACAGATCCAGCAGCTCATCCTGCGATAAATCCCGGACCAGGTCATGGTTAATGCGGTAACGATATGGGCGCGGTCCTGGTTCTTTGGCGATTACGCCAACCTCTTCGAGATATTTGAGATCGGAACGGACTGTTTTTTCATCGGGCAAAGCAAGCTCGGAGGGCATTGCGCTGCAGCAGGCATCCAGCAGCTCCATGGCGGTCAGCGGCTTCTTATGAAGGGTGGCCAACAGCAAGGAGATCCGCTTGGATTCAGTTTCTTTAAGCGATTTGGCGCGAAATAGAAACAGCAGCATAGGGTCCGTGGAATCCAAATAGCTGTAGCGGATCATATCGGCGAGTTCTTTTCCCTGGTCCTCAGGCAGCTGGCGATAGATCGAGCCGACAATTTCTTTTAATCGTTTGATCGTTTTGTCAAAGGTATGAACAGAAATGCCAAGTCGATCGGCAAATTGCTGTCGACTGTATGCGCCGCCAGTCAGGACAAGCATACGTAAAAACTGGATTTCTTTATCGAAGCTTTCCTTGGCCATGTGAATCCCTCAATTCTGGTTGTTCTCTTTCGTGCAGAAATACCGTTATGGAACCGCAATGCTATTGTAACAGCAGAAGGAAATGAAGAAAATGGAAAGTTTGTAGCGAGTCGTAATACTTTCACCATGTTCCTGCACCTCAAAATGAGCGATGATAAGACAGGTTGATGCACGGGTAACTTACCCAGGCAGGGATGTCGAGCATCCCGCAGTGCCCGCACACTATGGGTGCAGGTATACTGTAACGTTTATACCGGTGTCAATCTCCGATGTGTCAAGGGTTCGAATCCCTTATTGCCTGCATGGCAATTAGCTCAGTGGTAGAGCACTCGACTTTTAATCGAGCGATATTGAAAATGCTGAACAAGGCCTTGGACAGGAAGTCTCAGTAGGCACTTGTGCTCACACTGCTGGCAGGCTCTGTAGTCGGTGGATACCGAAGCGGGGGAATCGCAGATCAGACTGTGGACAAAGTTAAACGGTTTACGGGTTGAAGTTAACCCTGTGGCGTTTCACCGAGGCTGCAGACTGAAAGCTGATGTACCCGATTCTTAAGCCAGACTCCGCTCTCGCTTCAGGAGGCTTCCTAAATTAAGAGGTCAAATTCAAAGAAGGTTAAGGAGGATGTCCTATGTTTAAAAAAGTTATCATTCAAACCGGTGAGCGGGGCTTGCTGTTTCGCCAGGGCAATTACATCAAGCATCTGCAGCCGGGAACGTACCGATTTGGTCCATTTTCCGAGGATGCCATTATCATCATGGATGTGGCAAAGCGTTTTTATGTGCCCAACAAGGATGTTCAACTGTTCATTCAGGATGAGCAGCTGCTTAAGGAGCTGACCATCATAGACGTTCAGGATTATGAATATGTGCTGCATTATGAGGATGGGAAGTTTGTCTCGCTGTTGACGGCTGGCTTGTATGTGTTCTGGAACGTGCTGAAGCGCCATACCTGTGTGCGTATCGATACCCGGGAACCAGAGATGGATGCTGCGGTGGAGCGTTCGATTTTGCCGAAGCTGACCGGATATTACCAGACGATTGAGGTTGCAGGGCATGAGGCAGGCGTACTGTATTACAATCATGTGATGCAAAGGGAGCTGCGTCCCGGCAAGTATTACTTTTGGAAGGGTCCTGTTCACGTTGCAGGTAAAACATTGGACTTGCGGCAGCAGCAGCTGGATATGACCGGTCAGGAAATTATGACAGAGGACAAGGTCACGCTTCGTCTGAACTTTGTTTGCCAGTATAAAATTGTAAACCCGCTGAAGTCGCTTGAGATCAAATCGTTCGAGGACCAGATATATATATTGCTGCAGCTGATCTTGCGCGAATATGTAGGTACGCTGAAGCTGGATGACTTGTTGAAAATGAAGCAGGAAATCGCGATCTTCGTACTCTCTGCTCTGAACCGGAGAAGTGAGGATTACGGGGTGCAGTTTCTGTCAGCCGGCCTGAAGGATATTATTTTGCCTGGCGATATCAAGGATATTCTCAATACGGTCCTGTTGGCTGAGAAGAAGGCGCAGGCTACTATTATTACCCGTCGTGAAGAAACGGCCTCAACGCGCAGTCTGCTCAATACAGCCAAGCTGATGGATGAGAACCAGACGCTGTATCGTCTGAAGGAGCTGGAGTTTCTGGAAAAAATCTGTGAGAAAATCGGAACGATTTCACTCACGGGCGGCGGTAATTTACTGGAGCAGCTGAACTCCTTGCTCAGCATAAAGGAATCCAAGCAATAAACCACAAGACGAGAGATGGTCGTTTTGTGGTTTTTTATTGTCCAGCGAAATGAGTCATGCTGCCACGTATTTATCTAATTGTTTCTGACTATTCAATGTCAGGTTTTATTTGATATAATGGAACAATTCCGTCTGGTAGACGATAATAAATACACAACGGCAGCTTCACCAGAGCGGTGATCGTGATTAGAAGGTGGATGTATGATGGAAATTGGTTGGTTTGAGCTTGAAATTTTAATGAAGCTGGGTATATCGGCTATTTTGGGTATGGTTATTGGTGTAGAACGGGAGATTCGCAACAAGCCATTGGGCTTGAAAACCTCGTTGGTTATTTGTCTAAGCAGCTGCTTGCTAACGATTGTTTCCATTGAATCTGCGAACAAATATGCGATAGCCGGACTTCACGTTATGGACCCGATGCGTTTGGCTGCTCAGGTTGTGAGCGGGATCGGTTTCCTGGGAGCCGGTGTTATTCTTCGAAAATCAAACGATGTCATCGTAGGCTTAACGACTGCAGCCATGATTTGGGGAGCCAGCGGCTTGGGGATAGCTGTAGGGGCCGGCTTTTATATTGAGGCCATATTTGGCATGCTGCTCATCCTGGCGAGCGTTGTGGCCGTTCCGTTTTTTATCAAAAAAATAGGGCCCAAAAATTTGACCTTAAAAGAGCTTCGTATCAAGCTTGTTGTACAGCACGAAGGTGATTTGACCAGTATTATCAAGCTGATTATCGCGAAGCACTATAAGATGAACAATATTCATATCAAAGAATTGAGCGCCGAGCAGCAGGAATTGAATTTTATCCTTCTTGTTGAAAAGAAAATTGCCTCGGAGGTCTATTATGAAATGAAAAGCTTGCCTTATATAGAAACGGTAGAGGTTGAAACGTTATAAGCGACTGCCCCTTTTGCGATCCACGCAGAAGGGGTTTTTGCTGTCCGGTCAAGGCGTGCTGATCATTTTATTCATGGATATGAAGCGTCTGGTCCAGCCATTCGAACAGGCGGTAATTGAACAGCAGCAGTGCTCCAAAATGACAATGCTCCTCTGCACCATCCTCTGCGGTGAATTTCATATAGGTTTTGGGACAAGTAAGGGCATCATAGAGCCTTTGGGGCTGTCCGGCGAAAAAATGGTCGGCTTCGGCCTCACAGATCAAGGTTGGACAGATGATTTGTTCAGCAATGCCAGCCAGCGAATAGGGCTCGGTTTTTTGAACAAGCTCCATTAAGGTACTGGCTTGAAAGGTAAACATTCCGTTTTCTATCGCCCAGCGTATGCCGCTGTGTTGGTTCATTATTTTTATAATAACATCCTCAAAGTCCTGAGGCAGCGGGTCCTTTTTTTCATTGGCCTCCATAAAAGGCTTGCCCATTTCGCTGAACCGAAAGGTGAATAAACCGTCATTGGCAATACAAGCGGCAAGTCGATGTTCATAGGCCGCTGCGCGTGGAGCTAGATAACCGCCAAAACTGATACCCATGAGTGCGATTCGATTTGGATCTATTTCGGAACGGGTGCATGCATAATCCACAACGGGTGTAACGACGTGCTCCCAATCCGGACGGAACGGAAGCTGCTGCAGACGAATAGCAGAGCCTTGACCGGGTCCCTCGAACGTAAGGCAGTTATAGCCGCGCTGTATGGCAGCGGCCGCTCCACCCAAATACAGCTCTTCTCCGGTAGAATCGTAGCCACCGTGAATAATGAGAGTAGGACGTGGCTTGTTGGAATGGTCAACCTTATAGAAATACCCTGTAAGAAAAGTCCCCTCATAGGGGATGTTGATTTGTTCAACCGGTGTATCCATAAGCTGAGCGGCTTGCCAGAACGTCATTCGGCTGTTTTCCCATGTGGTCAGAATTCGTGGATCATGGACGTTGCCATGCAGAAAAAACTCCGCTGTACGATAATAATTGGAAGCACGGAGATAAGCTTCGCGGGCACTGATACGCTGACCGGAAGCAAGCGCTGAATCGGCCAATGAATGAACCCGTTCGGCGGTTGACCGCCATTCCTTATACCAGCTTTCAAAATTGCCTTCCTCGATCTTGTAGGCGGTTAGCAGTCATTCCCCGATATCTGCCCCTCCATAGGGCGCATAGCTGAGGGTACGCAGTAATTCAAATGAAAATGTTTGATCGTTAAAAACAAGACGCATGTTGATCTCTCCTCCATGATAAGTTGTAGTTGAATTGTTAATAGGTTAAAATTAACTTATAACAACTGAGTTAATATGTCAATAATAACTTATGTTAAAATTAACTTATAATTTCGAGAGGGATGAATGCATGAGTACAATTCAATATGTATTGCTCAGTTTATTGGCGCGTGAGCCGTTGAGTGGATATGATATGAAGCAGCAAATGGATGGCAGAATTAATCTTTTTTATAAGATCAACAATAATCAACTGTATCCGGTTCTGTCCAAACTGGAGGCGGAGGGTCTGGTGGAGCTGCAATCGCATGAAAGAGAATCGTACAGGCCGGCCCGGAAAGTATATCGAATTACGGAATCCGGGGTTGAAAAACTAAAGGCCTGGGTGCTTGAACCGATTGAGCCTGGTGCTTGGGATGAATTTATTCTCAAACAGTACAGCTCATGGCTGGTGGAGCCGGACAAGATGATTGCGCTCCTGGAGGACAAAAAGCTGGAGCATCAAAGTCGCCTTCACGATTATATAGAAAAGGTTGCCGCGCTGCGTGCGCAACATGAGCGATTAACAAGTGACCACCCGCTATTTTCCTCGATTGCCGTTGTGGAGATGGGGATCGGCTTCGAGCGCAGCTACACGGAATGGTGTGAGGCGATGATCGGGCGGTTGAAGGAAAATCAAATATAAATACAAGCTGAAGCTGCCTATAAAATCATCGATTTTAGCCTAATTTTTATATTGGAGCACAAGTGACCCTCTTGCTGAACGGAAGAGGGTCGTTTATAATTTATTTATAGTAAACTGTTAACAGTTATCCAGTGCTGATACATGCGAAAAAGCTGATTTTGTCGGATGTTCCTTTTGCCGCTGCCTTCCCATCAAGCTATGCTGACCGCCTGCGTGGTCAATACCTCAAGAGAAGCCTTAATGATTCCATTCGTTGCTTTGAAACCTTATTTGTAAGCGCATACTTTAGACTTTCGCCGTATTGGATGTATATCCTTGCCGGTGAGCTACTCGTTAAGAGACTGACTGCGATAATCCAAAGGAGGGCAGTGCCGATGATCACATGGAATTTTGAAAAGCAGGTTGTTGTCATTACGGGGGGGACAAGCGGATTAGGATACGCTTTAACGGAAAGTTTCATTCAAAGCGGTGCCAAGGTGTACAGCTGTGGAATCAATGATGCCAATTTGATACAAGCCAGGGAAACACTGTCGCAGACCTATAAACACGACAGCTTCGATGTTTCCTCTGTTGATGTCAGAGACACGGCCCGACTGAAGGAATGGCTGCAGATGATTGAACGTGAGGCGCAGAGAATCGATGTACTGATCAATGCCGCCGGAGTATGCTCTACCGTAGCGGCAGCCGATGTGGACAATGAGCTATGGGATCGAATGATGGACGTAAATGTAAAAGGAACCTTTTTCGCCTGCCAGGCAGCCGCAGAGTATATGAAGAAGCGGGGTTATGGACGTATTGTTAATGTCAGCTCGATCAGTGCGTACAACGGTGGAACGCTGGTCAGCCCTCCGTATGGAGCTTCCAAGGCCGGAGTAGTGGCTTTGACCAAGTCATTTGCTGCTCTATATTCCCGCTATGGAATTAGTGTGAATGCCGTTTCACCAGGGCCGTTCAAGACAGATATGATTGCCGATTTTACTCCGCAGGGTGTTGCAGGCATGATTTCCAAAACACCGGATGGCCGACTCGGTGAAATAGCGGATGTGGTGCAAAGCATATTATTTTTAAGTGATGCATCAGCCAGTCACATTACAGGAGCTACCTTGGATATCAATGGTGGCTTATACATGAGGTGATGCTATGAAAATCATGAAGGTTGAGCCGATGGGCATGCGTTATATCGAGCCAAATGATGATAACAGCACGCGTTATACGATGCTCGTCCGAATCGAGACGGACAGCGGACTTGTGGGCTGGGGGGAAGGGATAGCGATGTGGCCGGAAGCCGTTAAGGCGGCGGCAGCTTTAATTGATGGTGGTTTGACGGCGCTTGTGATTGGCAAGGACCCACTGGATACCGAACTGCACTGGCAGGTGATGAAAGAGCATGTGTGGTGGTATGGTGGAGATGGCGGAATTGCATCCTTTGCTATCAGCGCTATCGATATGGCTTTATGGGATATTAAAGGAAAGGCTTTACAGCAGCCGCTTTACAAGCTGTTTGGCGGCAAAGTACTGAATAAGCTTCATGCGAATGCCAGCATTCATATCAAATATTTCGAGCATCAAAAAAATGCCGATGAGATCAAGGGCTACATCGATGAAGGCTATCAATCGGTCAAGGTAGGCTTTGGGAAAAAAGGAACTGCGAAGCTGGGTTTAACCGAAGAATACGATATGGCATTCGTCAAGGCAGTCCGTCGCACAATCGGTCCCAAGGTTGGATTTATGGTCGATATCGGGCATAAGGTCAAATGGGATGTCGCACACGCGATCCGAATGACGAAGCAGTTTGCCGAATATGGAATCGACTGGATTGAGGAGCCCTTTGAGCCGAATCAGCTTGCTGATTTTGCCCGGCTCAAGCAGGCCACGGGCTGTCTGCTGGCGTCGGGAGAGCGTGAATCGACGGTGGATGCCTATTCCCGCCTGATCCGGACGGGCTTGATCGATATTGTCGGTATTGATCCTGCACGGTCCGATGGTATTACCGGATTTCTCAAGGTGCTTACTCTTGTAGCCGATGCCAAGATCAAATTCAATACCCATGCCTGGAGTACGGCCTTAACAACCGCCGCCAGTGTTCATCTCTCGATTTCCTCGCCCCATTGCATAATCATGGAGCTTAAGCCGCTTCCAAGCTCCATGCAGCACGAGCTCGTGTATAACCCGATTGTTCAGCAGGATGGCTGGGTGCTGCCTATCGAGGAGCCGGGTCTGGGTGTGGAGGTAGATGAAGAAGCAGTCCGCAAGTATCGGTTCTGTTAAGCGCTTGACGGCAGCTTTCCATAGGAGTGAGTAACATGATTCAAAAGGAAGTTTTATCAGAGAAGGTTGCCAGCTATTTACGTACCCGAATATTGTTAGGCGAGTATCCAAAAGGATTTCATCTGAGTGAAGCACAGTTATCGAAGGAGCTTGCCGTAAGCAGGGGGCCCATTCGAGAAGCGATCCATCTGCTTGAGAACGAAGGATTGACTGAAACTCCGGGAAATGGCCGAACGTTGGTGAAGGGATATGGCAAGCAGGATGTAAAGGATTTATTTCAGCTTCGATGTATGCTGGAAGCCTTGGCGATTCGCAGCTTGATTGAACAGGGAAACCATCATGGTTTATCTGGTGTACAGGGAGTCCAGCAAGCTATGGAAGCCAGCACTTCCAAATCAGATACGATTCGATTGGATATCGAGTATCATTATCAAATCGTGAAAGCCGCAAGCAACCGTACGCTGCTCAATATGTGGCTGATGATCAAAGGCTTGACGAGTGCTTTAATAGAAATGACGACAGGGACTTACGGGGATATCGGTTTTGTTGTTCATAGTCATGCAGATATTACGAAAGCGTTATTAGCGGGTGAGGCTGATGAAGCGATTCACCTGCTGAAGGGGCACTTGGAAATAGGCCAGCAGATGATTATTTCTTATTTGGAGGGTCAGTCACAGGAACCGGTATAGTCTGGAGGCGCTCCTCTGGCTCTATCTATCTATCTGTAATTACTTTGTATGCAATAATCAGAAAAAACCTTCATTTCAATACAGAGATGAAAGGTTTTTTTACTATTCAGATAGGTAGTTATGGAATTGCAAATTTTGTAAAATTGTCAATGGACGCATGCCAAGGATTCTCATTGGAAGGCAACTACGTTAGCTGCTGGGGCATTTTCTTTCATAATTCTTTCAGTACGATATGTTAATGTATATTTTATGAGAATATACCCTATAATTTTTTGATATCTGAATGAACCATGTCGATTTGTATTAAATATGTAGAATGATATCGGAAATAATTCATAACTCTTCAAGGGGCGTATATATGAGGATTAGCATTATTTTGTTGGCGCAGCAAGAAGAATTGTTGGCAGAGTGCCTGTCTAGAATCCGGCTGTATACGGAAGTTCCCTATGAATTGATTGTCATAAATGATGGAGCTTCTAACAAGATTGCCCAGCGGTTGTTGACCAATGATATTAAGGTGATCACAAATCTGGAGTTTGCAGGTGTGGCAAAAGGCTATAATCAAGGTGCTGCAGCAGCTACGGGAGAACGATTGGTGTTCATTCGAGATCATATGGCGGTATCGGAAGGTTGGTTGAACAGACTCTTCTCGTGTTTGGACAGGCATGAGGATGCAGCAATGGTAGGCCCTGTGTGCAATGATGTCAGTGGTATGCAAAAAACTCCATTTCATTGCGTTAGTATGGAGCAACTGGACAACGCTTCCAAAGCGCTGGCAATCACAAAAACAGGTCAAGCTCAAAAAGTCACGAGATTACTCAGCCATCTTCTGATTATAAACAGTGATATATTTCAACGACTGGGGGGATTTGACGAGCGATTCGAACTGGAAACGTATGAGGATGATGATATTTGTTACCGTGTACTCCAGGCTGGTTACAGCGTGTATATAGCCGAGGATTGTTTTGTTCGCTATATCGCACCTCCCCCTCTAATGGCGAATGATCCCGATTGGTATAGGCGGCAGCTTGAGCGCAACAAAGCAGCTGCATGGAACAAATGGGGATTCGATATTACAGAAGCGTTACTCCATTGGAAAAGACAGGTCACGGTGAGCTTGTGCATGATTGTGAAAAATGAGGAACAAACATTGGATAGATGTTTGGCAAGTGTTCGCGATTTTGTAGATGAGATCGTTATAGTGGATACTGGCTCAACGGACAAGACAAAAGAAATCGCATCACGATACACAGACCGAATAGTTGATTTTGAATGGGTTGATGACTTTGCCAAAGCAAGAAACTACGCATTTAGCTTGGCTACTCAGGAATATGTACTTTGGCTGGATGCAGACGATATCGTTCTTCCAGCCGATGCTGAGAAATTTAAAGCTATTGTGTCCAACCTGGAATGGAATACGGATTCTGTATCAATGCACTACAATCTTGCTTTTGATGATGCTGGCAATGTGACGACTAGCCTGCGCAGAAACCGTTTAGTAAAGCGGGAAAGAGGCTTTCGATGGATTGGGATGGTTCATGAATACTTGGAGGTAAGTGGGCATGTTGTATACTCCGATATTTGTATCACACATGACAGAAAACATAAGAATTCAACCCGAAACCTGAATATTTACGAAGCGCGATTGCAGGCAGGCGAGGTTTTCACAACACGTGATATGCTATATTTCGCTAATGAATTATCAGATAACGGACAATGGGAACGAGCCATTGCCACCTATGAACAGTTTCTGCAGCGTTCTGACGTTTGGATTGAAGATAAAATTACTGCTTGTGGACGTACAGCGGATAGTTTGATGGAGCTGGGGCGTCTAGAGGAAGCCAAGACGAAAGCACTCCAAGCCTTTGCGTATTCGCTGCCAAGGGCCGAGCATTGCTGCAAGCTGGGATTATATCATATGAAGGAGGAACGATACGAAGAAGCCATTTATTGGTACAAGCAGGCTTTGACGGCGCCCAAACCGGTCGAGCCGAATGCTATGATTGTGCATGCTTGCTGGACATGGCTGCCGCACCTTCAGCTGTGCGTTTGTTACGATCGTTTAGGACAGCCAGAATTAGCGCGTATTCACAATGATTCGGCAGGCATATTCGTGCCAAGTGACAGCAGTGTGCTGGCGAATAAGCAATATTTCAATAAAGTATTTCAAATTAATGGAGGTAATCATCAATGAAATACAAAAATTCAACGTTTATAAAGTCAGTTATGGCATTAATGGTAGTCAGCCAGTTTACCGCGATGTTTCCGAGCTTTGGTTCCTTAAAATATGGGGTGGCCGAAGCAGCTGCATTCTCAGATGTGGACTCCTCCTCATGGGCATACAAATACATATCAAAGCTAGCTGCGCTTGGCGTAGTTGAAGGATATGAAACAGGCAAGTTTAATCCGAATAGCCCGGTCAGCCATCAGGAAGCAGCCATTATGGCGGTTCGATTTCTCGGGTTGGAGGAGGCTGCACCTAAGTCTGCTGAGCTCACGTTGAAAGTCGATCCCTGGGCGCAGAACTGGGTTAAGCTTGCACTAGAGAAAGGGCTGCTTGTAGCAAGTGAAGAAGCACAGCCTGCAGGCATTGATTGGGGGAACCAAACCGCGAGCCGCGAATGGATAACAAGGATTGTCGTTAGAGCTATGGGCAAATTTGACGAGGCTACAGCACTGGCCAGTAAGGCAACATCATTCAGTGATGCTTCCGATATATCAAGCTGGGCAGTCGGTTACGTGAATGCAGCGGTACAGTATCAAATAATTAGTGGATTTCCTGATCATACATTTAAGCCAAAGCAGACACTAACACGTGCCCAATTGGCGACGATATTCAGCAATGCTGAAATATTTGTTAACAGCCAGACCAATCGGATAACCCGCGGGAATATTGTTGAGATGACTCGGACTAGTGTCACCGTACTGAACAGCGCCGGAGCCAGAGTCGTATATCAGTTGAATCCAGACTCTATTGTCTACGGTCAGAGTGGACCGGTATCGACAATTCCCGTCGGTCATGCGGTAACGATCGTACATAATGGAAGTAATGCGTTTTTTGTTGAAGCAACAACTGAGAGTGCCATTCCTGCGCCAGTAACGCCACCAGTTCTAGGAGTGGCTGGAGGTAAAGGCGATAAGGGTGATGTGGGTCAACAAGGTGAAAAAGGTGAAAAGGGTGAACAAGGCGATAAAGGTGAACAAGGCGATAAAGGTAGCTCGGGTAATATAGGTTCGAGAGGTGCGGATGGACAGACGGGTGCAACAGGAGCAGATGGAGCAGTCGGGCCACAAGGACCACAAGGACCACAAGGCATACAAGGAGCCACAGGATCAGCTGGGGTTGGATTTAATGGAATAGTGGCATTCGATCCAACAGAAGCTCCTACCTATACCGCAACTCAGGTAGTAGCACATAATGGCAGCACCTATGTTTCGAAAGTTGCAGCACCGACAGGAGTGCCTGGAATATCTCCAGACTATACACTGGTAGCAGCGGCAGGTGTTACGGGTGCAACAGGAGCAGATGGAGCAGATGGACCACAAGGCATACAAGGGATAACAGGGCCGACAGGAGTAACAGGGGCTACGGGAGCAATCGGAGTTACAGGAGCAGATGGAGCAGTCGGACCAGTGGGACCAGCCGGACCGGTCGGGCCACAAGGGCCACAAGGCATACAAGGAGTAACGGGGCCAACCGGAGCTACAGGCGCAGCTGGTGCAAGTGCGATTATCCCCTTTGCGTCTGGTACACCGATCACAATGACAACCATCGCGGGTGGATTGGTCGGCACAACAAGCTTGGTAGGGTTTGGATCTTCCGCAACGGGAATTCAGAATACTGGAGGCACAATAGATCTTACTGGTTCGAGTTCGGGTCCAAATATTAATTATGCATTTATAACTCCACGTGCGGGAAAAATCACATCGATTTCTGCATTTTTTAGTAACACTAATACTACAACACTTATAGGCACAACGATAACTGTCCAAGCTCAATTGTTTAGATCAGCCGGTCCCACAGCTGACAATACATTTACTCCGGTACCAGGAGCTGTAGTAACATTATCTCCAAGTGTGGATGGAATAGTTTCTTTAGGGTCTGTATCAAGTGGGAATGCAACGGGCTTAGCTATACCCGTAGCGGCTGGAGACCGTTTTATATTGGTATATTCCGCAACAGCCACAGGACTCACTCTCATAAATACAGTAACCGGATATGCAAGTGCCGGAGTTGACATTGCCGGAGAATGACCAGTTTAATTGATGATTAGACAGATACGCGGTGATAAAGACTATCGCCAATCGTTGTCCGGAATAAGCTTGGTAACCGATAAGGATGCCAAATAATGGGGAGGGTTGCATACTTTATGAAAAATAAGCCTTTGATAAGTTTTATTATGATGACAGCTCTCATACTCAATCCAATTGCAATAATCAATCAGGTACAAAGCAGTCCTGGCAATCCGGATATCTCATTAAGCTCTGAGGGTATTGTGGTTGAGTCCGGCAACAGAGTAGAGCGCGCTGAGGTAACGGTGCAGTATGCTGCTTACAATTCGGGTGCTGTTAACCAGAACGTATATGTTGTCCCACAGGTGAAGGAGCCACAGCTTGAAATCGTTGTCCCGCCAAGCGTAGTTCCTGTAGTGGTGTTACCAACCGATGCAGCGGCGCCAAGCGTACCGTTCCTGAAATTGACCGGAAGCACAGCGGATAGCGTGAGCCTGGCATGGACTGCAGCAACGGATAATATCGCTGTCACAGGTTATGAGGTTTACAAGGGCGCATCTTCAGTAGCAAATGTGACCTATGGTACACTCGAAACAACTATTACTGGGTTGGCTACGGGTTCAACTTATCGCTTTATGGTCAAAGCGAAGGATGCGGCAGGAAATGTATCAGCGGCAAGTAATGAAGTGACACTTAGCCTTCTTGACGCTCAATTGCAAATAACGCCAAAAATTTCGATGGGCAGCTTTAACGCTTCTCACACTATAGCTGTTAACAATAACGGCACAGTGTGGGAATGGGGAGGCTACAGGCTTGGAATCATAGGAAGTGATAAGGTTATTTACAGCCTAATTCCATCAAAGGTAACAGATTTGGATTCTGTAAGCTCCGTTTCTGTTGGCCAGAATCACTCGCTTGCTTTAAAGCAGGACGGTACGGTATGGGCATGGGGAAATAATGAAGTTGGTCAATTAGGTAACGGTACGGTCGAACCGAAGCTGGTACCGACTCTAGTGCCGGGACTTAGCAATGTCATTGCGATACAAGCGGGGCAGCAGCATTCGTTGGCTTTGAAAAGTGATGGAACGGTGTGGGCTTGGGGCTTAAACGCATATGGTCAGCTTGGTGATGGTACGATAGTTGATCGACTAACACCGGTTCAAGTAGTTGGATTAAGCTCGATTACTTCCATTTCGAGCGGCGCTTTTCATAGTTTAGCTGTTACAAGCGATGGCACTGCATTTGCATGGGGGTTCAATGCATTTGGCCAGCTGGGTGATGGAACGCTTGAGAATCGCTTAGCACCTGTGAAGATAGCGGGCTTAAGCGGGATAACAACCGTGTCCGGCGGACTTTATCATAGTATCGCTCTGCAAAATGATGGCACAGTATGGACCTGGGGACATAATGGGGAAGGTGAGCTGGGCGATGGCACCGTGATTTCTCGCTTACAGCCTGTTCAGGTATCTGCCTTAGCCGCTGCAACACAAATTTCTGCCGGTGGCCTACATAGTATGGCCTTGGGATCGGACGGCACCATATGGACCTGGGGATATAATGCATACGGCCAACTGGGTGATGGTACGAAAACTGCAAGGTTGCTCCCTGTTAAAGTGGTGACTCAAGTAGCTGCAGGCTCTTTGTCCGCTGGATATATGAGCAGTAGTGCGCTTAGCCGTGAGGGCACTTATCTCACATGGGGATCCAACGATATGGGTCAATTGGGTAACGGTTCAATTGTGGGTTCTACAAGTCCTATTCAAGCTAATGCATTGGTTGCAGTAGAAGCTAAAGGCAACTGATTACACGAACTATGCAGGATAAGCTATCCCCTTGTAGGTGCCTTATGCTGGGATGTTAGCAGTCTGCCGATCCCGATTTTATTATTGAAGACTTCATAATTGAAGTCTTCTTTACTTTAATTTAAGTTATTATTTGTGTAATATGAAGTAAAGCTAGAACACATTGCCAAAAGGACACCATACAGACTGGAGGATCTACAATTGGAACAAACTCAAATTCCTGAGAAAATGAAAGCTCTGGTCGTCTATGGAATAGGTGACTACAGGCTTGAAACGGTTGATGTGCCCACAGTGGGCGAAGGGGAGATTTTAATTAAGGTAGAGGCCTGCGGCATTTGTGCCAGCGATGTCAAAACCTTTTTGGGTGCGCCCAAAATTTGGGGTGGTGACGGCAATCCGCCTTATATTCAAACTCCAGCGATACCGGGCCATGAATTTGTCGGCCATATCGTAAGTATGGGACCGGGTGTGAAGGGTGATTTTAAAGTAGGTGATCGGGTCATTTCCGAGCAGATCGTGCCCTGCTGGGACTGCCGATATTGTAATACGGGCAAATACTGGATGTGCCAAAGGCACGATATTTATGGCTTTCAAACCCATGTGAATGGCGCTATGGCTGAATATATGAAATTTCCGAAGGAAGCGATCAATTATACGATTCCGAAGGAAATTCCGATTGAAAAGGCAGTCCTTATAGAGCCGTATGCCTGCTCCAAGCATTGCGTCGATCGGGCGAATATCGGCAATGAAGATATTGTGGTGCTGGCAGGAACAGGAACCTTGGGACTTGGCATGATAGGCGCAATTAAGCTGAGAAACCCCAAAAAGCTCGTTGTACTCGATATGAAGGATGATAGATTGGAGCTCGCGAAAGCTTTTGGCGCTGATATTACGATCAATCCATCCAAAGAAAATGTAAAAGAAATGATCATGAATATGACGGACGGCTATGGCTGTGATATTTATATTGAGGCTACAGGGCATCCGGCCAGCGTCAAGCAGGGACTGGAAATCGTGCGCAAGCTGGGAACCTTCGTAGAGTTTAGCGTGTTTAAGGATCTCGTAACAGTCGATTGGAGCATTATAGGGGACTCCAAGGAATTGAATATTTACGGCGCCCACCTAAGCCCATATTGCTATGAGTCGGTGATTGAATGGATTGGCAGCGGAAAGCTGCCTACGGACGGGGTGGTCACGCACCAGCTCGGTCTTGAGCAATGGCGGGAAGGTTTTGAGATGATGGAGAAGGGTGATCCGTGTATAAAGGCGATCTTGATCCCTTAGAAGCAAAGGCAGTTTTAAGAAAAATATTTGATTGTGGATATACCAAAAGCAGTCCCAGACCGAATTGCGGTAGAGGGACTGCTTTTGTCTGCTAATTGCTCTCCAGCTTTACCTTTTCACCAAGCGCATGAGCAGCTTGAATCGCCGCATACACATTATCATGGTGGACCGGGAAGGGAAGATAATGAATAATTTCGTTCAGATCACAGGCTCTTTGGGCACTCAACCTTATTTCGTGATCCCGCACTTCGGTACAGCCCATATCAAACAGACTGACGGGCAGACCGATCACCTGATAGAAACGCATCAGCTCAACAATTTGCTCCTCGGATTTGTTCTCCAGCATCAGCTGACACAAAATGCCGAAGGCAACCAGCTCACCATGATAGGTACCGTGAATTTCATCGATACACGTCATTCCGTTATGAAAAGCATGGGCTCCCGAGCCTCTGCATGTATGGTGGCCAATACCTCCGACAAGTCCGGCCAGTAAAATATTCGTATCGATAATTTGCCGAATGGCGTCACCGGCGAGACCTTGTTTACTTTCACTAATCGCCTGTTCGCTGAATTCCATCAGCAGATCCCGTGCAAGCTCAGCTGTTTTTAGACCGAGACGGGTTTTGGCGTTTTGAAATTTACCTTCATTGATGGGGTAGGCCTCGTACCACTTCGCCAGTGTATCACCGATTCCAGCAATCAAATACCGATAAGGAGCCTCTGCGATAATTTGCGGATCTACCAGCGTCAGCACAGGGCACCAATCATAATACTCCATCCCCAAATACTCATGACCGGGCTTGTACATAATGGACAGTGGAGTCGTAGCTGCGCAGGTGGAGGCCAGTGTAGCTATGGTTGCCATTTTAATGCCAGTACGGTGAGCGACAACCTTGGCTGTGTCCATGCACTGCCCGCCACCAACGGCAACGATCAAATCCATATGCTCAGGTATGAGCGCCATGATGCGCTCGGTTTCCTCATAGGTGCATTCACCATTAAAGGTGCACAAGTGAAATTGAAGCGCATTCATTTCCAGGCTTGCTTTAATCTGCGGTCCCGCTTTCTGCCAAGCAGTTTTACCCGCAATGATCAGAATTCGCTTTCCGAATTTCCCCAACCATTCCCCGGACAATTGTAAAATGTTCGGTTCCTGAATATAAACCGTTGGATACGCCATTGACACCAGCATAATATTAGATTCCTCCTTAGCGTTTGAGTGGAGCACACCATTCATAAGCATTTACCGACTTAGGACAGAAAACCTACTTCATAACATCCGCGGAGTTTGCTTCCGCAAAACTCACATCGCAAGCACCCACTGTTTTTCAATAATTTGACATTACAATCCTTTATAATAAAATGGGTTTAGTACTATTTTACTTCAAGTGGGCCTGCATATGTTATTATTATTTTGAAAGTCATACACGTTAAAGCTTCCTGATGGAAGCTCAGTAAACGCTTACGATGCAAGCTTCCAGATGGAAGCTCAAGCAAATGCTTACGATGCAAGCTTCCTAAAGGAAGCTTTGAGGAGGGAAAACGAACATGAAAGTTTTGTTTATTGGAGGCACGGGGTTAATCAGCCAGGCAGTTTCCAAGCTGACCGTGGAAAAAGGTTTCGATTTATACTTGTTAAACCGCGGGCAGCGGAATGATTTTGTCCCGGATGGTGCTCATGTGATCAAGGCAGATATTCGGGATGCAGCAGCTACGGCGGAGGCGTTAAAGCCATTTGAGTTCGATGTCGTCGTAGACTGGATTGCGTTTACTTCGGATCATGTTCGGGTAGATGTAGAGCTGTTCAAAGGCAAAACATCCCAGTACATATTTATCAGCTCGGCCTCGGCCTATCAGAAGCCTGCTACCCAGTACCTGGTGACGGAATCGACACCGCTTGCCAATCCATTCTGGCAGTATTCTCGGGATAAAATTGCCTGTGAGGAATTGCTGATGAATGCATATCGCAATGAGAGCTTCCCGATCACAATTGTACGTCCGTCTTATACATATGGGGATACGATGATTCCATCCGCACTGAACAGCTGGAGCCATCCGTGGTCTCTGGTGGACCGGATGCGCAAAGGCAAAAAAATCGTCGTACACGGAGATGGAACATCTCTTTGGACGATGACTCATAACACCGATTTTGCCAAAGGCTTTGTTGGATTATTAGGCAATCCTACAGCAATCGGACATGCCTTCCATATCACCTCCGACGAGGTGCTGGATTGGAATCAAATCACTCGATCCATCGGGGCAGCAGCAGGAATTAAGCCGGATATTGCTAATATTTCCTCTGAATTTATAACGGCGTTCTCCCCTGATAGTGTCGGTGGTCTGCTGGGTGATAAGGCAGTGAGCAGTGTATTTGATAACAGTAAAATCAAACGCTTCGTTCCCGGCTTTGTGGCAACCGTTCCTTTTCATGAGGGGATCAAACGGACTGTAGAATGGTTCGAAGGACACCCGGAGAAATGCACCGTGGACACAGCCTGGAATGAACTGATGGATCGGATTGTCGAGGCCCACGAGGCAGGACGGCTGCGAGCCAACAGCTAATCATCTGCTGGAAGCTTTGCATACGATTTGAATATAAGCTGGTAAATAATAAGCTGACAATGCAGTCGGTCTCCCCGAGAGACAGGCTGCATTTTTTACCTATCTACATAATATTTATCTGTCTGCGCTACCTAAACCGCCAACAGCCCCACCTTCAACGCATCAAGCAGCTTCTCAACAGCAGAGCTGAATAACGAGCCCTCCTGCTTTCTTAGAATACCCGTTACCAGTCCTGAGTCCAGATCCTGAATGTTCTTAAGCACGGTTCCAGCAGGTGGAGGAAGGACGGTAATCAGCGGTACGACGGCAACCCCAAAATTAGCCTGCACATAATACTTGAGCGCGGCCATATTCCCTATCTCCATCCCATTGTAAGGACTGCCCCCCTTTTCCAACAGGCAGCTTTCCAGCTTTTTGCGATAGGGGCAGACGGAGGTCGTGATTAACAAGGTTTCATTCTGAAGATCGTGAAGATAGATATGTTCCTTACCGGCGAGGCTGTGATTTTCGGGTATGAGCAGTCCAAGCTCCTCTATAAACAACGGCTCGAAGGTGCTGCTAAGACCGCTTTCGGGAGTCGTGCAAATAGCCAAATCGATTTCATCATCAGCGAGCATCTGGCTCAAAACCGTTGTGTTCCCGATCTGGATGCTGATCTGTACCTTGGGATACTGCTGCAGGAACGGACCCAATATTTGCGGCAGCCGATAGCTGGCTGTTGGTTCCATCGCGCCGAAACGGATCACGCCGGTCTCACCCTTAATAAACTCGTTCATCGTATTGCTCAGAAAAGCGTAGTCCTTGAGCAGCAAATCCGATTTTTCATGAAACAACCGCCCGGCTTCCGTCAATCGAAGCTTTTTTCCGCGTTCCAGCAGCTTGACGCCAAGGTCCATCTCCAGCTTTTGAATATGCATAGTGATCGTGGACTGGCCATACTGCAGTTCATCTGCTGCTCGTTGAAAGCTGCCCAGCTTGACGATGGTTTGAAAGGTTTTAATGGTACGCAGGTCCATGTCGGTTTTCTCCTTTGCCGATACTTCAAAATAAGTGATGGAATAGTTCTTTTTTTTCAATTGTACAAAATCAAAATAGTTATGTATATATATCTAAAGAATATATTTAATTAAACCAACAGGAATACTTGAATATTAGCTTAGGCTTTATTGTAGTTCATAAAAAGTGAATAAAAGCATCATGTATTTCGATTTTACAATAAAAAGCGGATGAGGTATGATTTGTATTAATTAATAGTAATTCAATCGGAATAGTTATTATTTAACGTAAAACAAAATTGGGAGGTATTCAAATGACAAAACACAAGAAATTAAAGCTGGGTGCAATGATTCATGGAGTCGGAGGTGGATGGGCGGATTGGCGGCATCCCGATGCGCTTCCGGACGCCAGTGTGAATTTCGGATTTTATAAGGAGCAGGCACAGATTGCTGAGGCAGGCAAATTCGATTTTGCCTTTATTGCGGATAGTGTATCGATTAATGAAAAATCGAGTCCGCATTATATCAATCGTTTTGAACCGTTGACGATTTTGTCCGCTTTGGCGGCAGTCACAGACCACATCGGGCTGGTTGCCACCTTAACCGCAAGCTACAGCGAGCCGTTCACGGTAGCCAGACAGTTCGCCTCTCTGGATCATATCAGCCATGGAAGGGCAGGTTGGAATGTCGTCACCTCCTGGCTGTCGGGAAGTGCGGATAATTACAGTAAAACCGAGCATCCTTCTCACGAAACACGCTATCGGCTGGCCAAAGAGCATTTGGAGGTTGTACAGGGCTTGTGGGATTCGTGGGAGGATGACGCGTTCGTTCGCAACAAAGAAACCGGCGAATTTTTTGATAAAAGCAAGCTGCACACGCTGAATCACAAGGGAGAGTTTTTCTCTGTGAAGGGTCCGCTCAATATTGCCCGCTCCAAGCAGGGACAACCGGTTATTTTCCAGGCGGGAACGTCTGATGATGGAAGAAATTTTGCTGCCCAGAAGGCGGATGCCATTTTTGCGGGACACGAAAATATTGAAGAAGCCAAGGCATACTACAAGGATCTGAAACGTAGAGTCGTTGCTTTTGGACGGTCTGCGGATGATGTTTCGATTTTACCGGGTATCGGTCCTATTGTCGGTCGCACGGAGGAAGAGGCGGAACGCAAATTCCAGCAGAAGCTGAATCTTGTTAACATCGAAGATGCGATTATTTCACTGGGACGCCCCTTTAACGATCACGATTTCTCGGTATATCCGCTGGATGAGCCATTCCCGGATTTGGGTGACCTGGGCAACAACAGCCAGCAGGGCGGCTCACAAAAAATTAAACGAATTGCCAAAGAAGGAAATTTGACGCTGCGTCAGGTTGCGCTCAGGCTGGCAACGCCAAGATCGACCTTTGTCGGTACGCCTGAAAAAGTAGCGGATACGATCCAGCAGTGGATTGAGGAGGAAGCATCTGACGGTTTCATTGTCAGCTCGGCTATTCCCGGCGGCTTGAAGGATTTTGTTGAGCTGGTCGTGCCGATTTTGCAGGAACGTGGATTGTACCGCTCCGAATATGATCAGGACACGCTGCGCGGGAATCTGGGACTTGAGGTTCCGGTTAACCGCCATACAAAGGCCAAAGCCGGCATAACGGTTTAACATAGTCGATGTTCATAAAGTCTATCCAACCTGGAGGTTATCTATATGGCGAATCAGAGAAAGTTGAAATTGGGTGCTCAGCTGCATGGAGCAGGCGCCAGCTGGTGGGATTGGAGACATCCCGAAGCGTTCAGCGACGGCAGTATTAATTTTGAATTTTACAAGCAGCAGGCCAAACAGGCGGAAGCGGGCAAATTCGATTTTCTGTTTGTTGCCGATAGTGTCTACATTACGGAAAATTCCAGTCCGCATTATCTGAATCGCTTCGAGCCCTTGACGATCCTGTCTGCACTCGCTGCGGTTACGGACAAAATCGGAGTTGTAGGTACCTTAACGGTCAGCTACAGTGAGCCGTTTACGGTAGCTCGGCAGTTTGCTTCGTTGGATCATATCAGCCACGGCCGGGCCGGTTGGAATATTGTGACCTCCTGGCTGGAGGGAAGCGCCAGCAACTACAGTAAAGAGAAGCACCTGGATCATGATGTCCGCTACAGGCTTGCTGAGGAATATTTAGAGGTTGTGAAGGGCTTGTGGGATTCGTGGGAGGATGACGCATTTGTGCGGAATAAGGAAACCGGCGAATTTTTTGATAAAAGCAAGCTGCATACCTTGAATCATAAAGGCGAGTTCTTCTCGGTGAAGGGTCCGCTTAACATATCCAGATCGAAGCAGGGCCAACCGCCGATTCTGCAGGCCGGAACCTCGGAGGACGGAAGAAATTTTGCAGCAAAAAACGCAGATATCGTATACGCGGGCCATCAATCCTTCGAAGAAACCCAGCAATATTATAAGGATCTGAAAAAACGTGCGATTGCCTTTGGAAGATCGGCTGACGATATTTCGATTATTCCGAACATACGACCGATTATCGGACGTACCCGGGAGGAAGCAGAGCAAAAGTACCAGACCTATGCCAATCTGGTGACGATAGAGAATGCATTAATAGCGCTCGGACGCCCGTTTAACGATCATGATTTTTCAGTTTATCCACTCGACGAGCCATTCCCTGATCTGGGAGAGCACGGTGCCAACAGCCAGCAGGGCAGCTCTGAACGGATCAAAAGAACAGCCAAGGAGCAGAATCTGACGCTGCGCCAGACCGCGCTGCTGTTCTCGACTCCGAGAGGCGAATTTATCGGAACACCGGAGCAGGTGGCGGATTCGATCCAGAAATGGTTCGAGGAAGGGGCAGCGGATGGTTTTATAGTAGGGACAGGGACAACAGGTGCCTTGAAGGACTTTGTGGAGCTGGTGATACCCATTTTGCAGGAGCGTGAGCTGTTCCGCACGGAATACGAGCATGATACCCTGCGCGGACATTTGGGTCTGCAGGTTCCTGTGAATCGTTACAGTAAAGTGAGTGTGACCCCATAATCATGATTGCAAGCTTTCTATAAAAACTTTTAGGAGGTACACATATGGCTCATTCAAGAAAAATAAGACTTGGTGCAACGATAACTGGTGTAGGCACTTCCAAGCATGGCTGGAAGCATCCTGATCTGAATGGAGATGAAAGTGTCAGCTTTGCGCATTTCAAGAAAATCGCGCAAAAGGCTGAAGCCGGCAAATTCGATTTCGTGTTTATTGTCGATAGTCCTTATATTACCGAAGGCTCGGCACCACACTACCTGAATCGACTTGAACCACTGACGGTGTTATCGGCGCTTGGCGCTGTGACTTCAAAGATCGGATTGGTGGGCACGCTGACTGCCTCCTTTACAGAGCCATTTACGGTAGCCCGGCAGTTCGCTTCACTGGACCATATCAGTCATGGCCGTGCTGGTTGGAACGTGGTTACGACCGGACTGGAGGGCGCAGCCCAAAATTACAGCAAAACCGAGCATTTCGATCATGAGGTTCGCTATAAAAGGGCAGAGGAGCATCTTGAGGTCGTCAGAGGTTTGTGGGATTCATGGGAAGATGACGCTTTTGTGCGCAATAAGGAAACGGGCGAATTTTTTGATAAAAGCAAGCTGCACACCTTGAACCATAAGGGCGAGTTCTTCTCAGTCAAGGGCCCGCTTAACATTGCTCGCTCTAAGCAGGGGCAGCCGGTTATTTTTCAGGCTGGGGGTTCAAGCACAGGACGGGATTTAGCCGCCAAAAGCGCAGATGCGATTTTTACAGGTCATGAAAATATCGAAGAAGCGAAGGCTTTTTATGCGGATATCAAGCAGAGGGCTGCGGCATTTGGTCGAGCCTCAGAGGAAATTCTTGTGTTTCCTGGCATAGGACCGGTTATTGGACGGACGCAGGAGGAAGCAGAAAGCAAGTTTCAGGAAATTGTCGGCCGTGTCAATCTGGAGGATGCGTTGATACAGCTTGGGCGTCCATTCACTTACCACGATTTCACACAGTATCCGCTGGATGAACCCTTTCCGGAGCTTGGCGATCTCGGCAGCAACAGCTACCGCAGCGCAACGGACCGGATTAAACGAATCGCAAAGGAAGAGAAGCTGACACTTCGCCAGACGGCACTGCGGTTCGCAACGCCAAGAAGCAGCTTTGTTGGCACACCGGAGAAGGTAGCTGATACGGTGCAGCGCTGGTTCGAGGAGGGCGCAGCAGACGGCTTTATTATTGGTTCTGCGCTTCCAAGCAGCCTACAGGATTTTGTAGAGCTGGTCGTGCCGATCCTGCAGGAACGGGGACTGTTCCGCGATGACTACGATGGAGACACGCTGCGCAACCATCTCGGTTTGTCATTTCCGGTTAACCGCAACAGTATACAGAAAGTCACTGTGTAGACGATAGTCCATAGGCTAATGCCTTTATACCGGAGGGAATTTATGAAAAAACAGAAAAAATCGGTACTCCAGCTCACCGCATTTATACTTAGCATGTCTATTCTGATATCGGCCTGCAGCAATTCGGATGCCGGCAAAGGCAGCCAGGCGGGGGCAGAGCCCGGGAAGGTTACACCTGGTGGCGAGCTCGTATGGGCATTGGCAGGAACGGTGTCCAATGACAGCCTGGATGCACATAAAGCTGGCTTTGCCCCGACTACACGCGTCATGAGGTCTTTGTATGACAGTCTGGTAGTGGAACTGCCCGATCACTCGATTCAACCATGGCTGGCTGAATCGTGGCAAATCTCGGAGGATAAGAAAAGCTACACCTTCAAGCTTCGCAAGGATGTGAAGTTTCACGATGGCACACCGTTTAATGCGGAGGCCGTCAAGTTTAATTTTGATCGCATCAAGGATCCTGCTACAAAAGCGTCGATATCCATTAATGAAATCGGACCTTATGTATCAACCGATGTGATCGATGAGTTTACGGCCAAAATTAATTTCGCTACGCCGTACGCGCCGTTTCTGGTCAATGCCGCCAAAGTCGACCTAGGATTTGTATCTCCGGCAGCCGTTAAAAAATTTGGAGACAAATATCCGCAAAATCCGGTTGGCACCGGACCGTTCAAGCTATCGTTACTTACCCCAAGCTCGCAGGTCGAGCTGGTCAAAAACCCGGATTATAACTGGGGTCCAGCGAACGCCAAGCATCAAGGTCCGGCTTATTTGGACAAAATCACTATCAAATATGTGGAAGAAGAGTCGACTCGGGTTAGCGTTCTGCAAAGCAAGCAAGCACAAGCGGCTGACATCATTCCTCCGCAAAATCTGGTCGCCTTGAAAGCTGACAAAAATTTTAACGTCCTGGAAACGGAATTGATTCAAGCGAATCACCAGCTATATTTTAACCAAACGAGGGAGCCATGGAACAATCTGAAGGTGAGAGAGGCCGTACGCTCGGCGCTTGATCTGGATTCTGCCATCAAGACGATTTACCTGGGAACCTCGAAGCAGGCATGGTCCCCTCTGTCGCCCCAAACCTTCGGTTATGATGCGTCGTTGGAGAAATCATGGAAGTATGACCTGAAAGGCGCCAACGAAACGTTGGAATCCTTAGGCTGGATTAAAGGTGCTGATGGCTATCGCGTCAAAGACGGCAAGAAGCTGATTATTGAATTCCTTGATACGCAGGGCAATCGCGAGAAGCGATTGGATTTGCTATCGATCCTGACCCAACAGCTGAAGCTTGCAGGAATCGAGCTCAAGCTGATCTCGCTTCCGTCAGGAACGTATTCGGAGCGCAGTCTGAAGAACGATTATGATTTGCTGGCCGGAAGCCAGTTTTCAGGAGATCCGAATGTGCTGCGGCAGCTGTATTCGACCAAGGGGCCGTCCGGTAAAAATAATTCAACAAGAACGAATGACCCTCAGTTGGAGCAACTGCTGGAGGATGGTTTGCTGGAAAATGATACAGCCAAACGGATAGACATATACAAAAAGGTACAGCAGCACATCATTAAAAATGTCTACTCGATCCCAACCTATGTGTTCCAGTATTCTTTTGCAACCGTAAAGGAAGTCCAAGGGATTACCTTTGATTCCCCGGCATGGCCTGTGTTCTATGATGCATGGATTCAAAAATAAATAAGTGAAGGTGAAGCGGATATGGCAGGTTATATTGTAAGAAGGTTACTCGTGTCGATTCCCGTCATTCTGGGAACGTTGACACTGGTGTTCCTGATCATCCACTGGCTTCCGGGAGACCCGGCGGTGATGCTTGCCGGAGACGATGCCGCACCTGACCGTATCGAATTTTTGAGACAGCAGCTGGGACTGGACCGTCCGCTATGGCAGCAGTATTTATCCTATATATGGAGCAGTGTCCAGGGAGATTTCGGTACCTCGTTTGCCAACAGCCAGCCGGTGCTGAACCGGTTGATTGCGCAGATGCCGGCAACGTTGTCGCTGGCTGTGCTGAGCACGCTGTTCGCTGCCGTAATTGGAGTTGTGCTGGGCATCCTGTCTGCTGTATATAAGAATCGTTTCATGGATTATGTGATTCGATTGGTGAGCCTGCTTGGCGTGTCCATGCCCTCATTCTGGGTAGCGATTTTGCTGATATTGATATTTTCGGTGCATTTTCAATTATTGCCTGCGATTGGGAACGGTAGCTTTAAGCAGTTGATTCTTCCGGCGATAGCATTAGGCATTTCAGGTGCAGGGACACTGATCCGTATGGTTCGCAACAGTGTGCTGGAGGTTATCGGCGAACAGTTTGTGCTCACCCTCAGAGCCAAAGGACTTTCTGAAAGGGTTGTTCTTTATCAGCATGTGCTGCGAAATGCGCTGCTGCCTGCACTGACGATACTTGGCATTATCGTCGGTAATATGCTATCTGGTGCTGTAGTCACAGAAACCGTCTTTTCCAGGCAAGGCTTAGGTAAAATGGTCGTTGATGCCATCAACCAGAAGGACATACCGGTCATTCAGGCAGCTGTATTGATTACGGCAGTCATTACGATTCTCGTCAATTTGCTGGTTGATATTTCGTATTCCTATGTGGACCCTCGAGTGCGCAAATCACGCAGTTAGCCGAAGGAGTCGGCACAGGAACGGGATACGCTTGGAATCAGAAAATAAGGGAGGAGTTATCACATGCTTATGAATTCGGTTACGACTGAAGCTCTGGCTCCGAATAGAATCAAGCAGCAGCCACCGATTTCTTTATACAGGAAGGTTTCGTTCAGCAACCTGCTTCTTGGTTTCTCCATATTCATTCTAGCTGTGCTGGTCATATTCGCGATTGTCCCGCAGTGGGTTGCACCTTATTCGCCTACGGACATGCTAACGGACGAATTATTGAAGGCGCCCAGCCTTTCGCACATACTGGGCACCGATCAATTCGGCAGGGATGTGTGGTCACTGATCGTTTATGGGAGTCGGCAGTCGCTGATGATCGGGGTCATTTCCGTTCTGATCGGCGGTTTGATCGGCACCGCCATAGGACTGGTTGCGGGTTATTTCGGCGGTGTTGTCGATTCGGTATTCATGCGTATCAATGATGTGATGATGACCATTCCGGGTATTTTGTTTGCGATCGTGATTGCGGTCGTGTTGGGTCCGAGTTTTTTTAATGTGATCCTGGCCATCAGTATCGCTTCCATTCCGAATAAAGCCAGAGTCGTGCGAAGCCAGGTGATTACGATTCGTAATCGGCCCTTCATTGATGCGGCACGGTCGATTGGAACGTCTCATATGGAGATCATGTTCCGGCACATCTTACCGAACTGCTTTTCACCTCTGCTCGTTATGATGACGATTGGCGTAGGCAGCTCCATTCTGGTCGGAACCGGCCTAAGCTTTCTGGGACTGGGCGTCATCAAGGAAATTCCCGATTGGGGCTACATGCTTTCACAGGGAAGAAGCTATATGACAGTTGCCTGGTGGATCGCTACCTTTCCGGGCTTGGCTATTACCATATTGGTCGTTGTCGTCAACATGATTGGAGATGATCTTCGTGACCGGATGGACCCGAAGAAAGGCAGGGCATAACACATGAAACAGCTTCTTGAACTTCATCAGCTCTCGGTCGATTTTCAGACATCCAAAGGCTCGCTGAATGCGATTAACAAGGTTGATCTGCAGATCGGCAGCGGAGAAATTGTTTGCCTTGTCGGAGAATCAGGAAGCGGTAAAACGATTACCTCTTTATCGATTATGCGTCTGATTGATTATGATAACGGGCGAATATCCGGCGGTAATATTGAGTTTAACGGTCGCAGTCTGGTCGGTCTGTCACAGAAAGAAATCAGTGAGCTTCGTGGCAAAAAAATCGCAATGATTTTTCAGGAGCCCATGACTGCGCTTGACCCTGTATTCAGTATCGGCTTTCAGATTATCGAGGTGATCCTGCGTCATGAGACGATTAGTAAGGCTGCGGCTGAGGAGAAAGCGACTCAGCTGCTGCGCAGGGTAGGAATTCCCGAGCCGGAAATCCGCATGAAGCAGTATCCGTACGAGCTGTCAGGCGGGATGCGTCAGCGCGCCATGATTGCGATGGCTTTGGCCTGCGGACCGGAGCTGCTGATTGCCGATGAGCCGACAACCGCTCTGGATGTAACCATTCAGGCGCAAATTCTGAATTTGCTGCGCGAGCTGAAGGACGAATTCAATATGTCCATCCTGCTGATCACCCATGACCTTGGGATTGCCGCCGAAATGGCGGACCGAATTGTGGTCATGTATGCCGGGAAGGTCGTGGAGCAGGCTTCCGTTCACCAGCTGTTCGAAAGCCCGTCCCATCCGTATACGCAGGGACTGCTGCAGTCGATTGTCGCTATGGATAACGACCGGAATACACGACTGTATACGATTCGCGGCTCGATTCCGAGCTTGTCCGAGCTGCCCTCCGGCTGCCGGTTTCACCCCCGCTGCCCCTACGCGACGGATCGCTGCCTCGCGGAGGAGCCGCCACTTTTGAAGGTTAACGGGCGTGAGGTTGCCTGCTGGCATGCCGAAAGATTGGATAACATGGCGGCTGAGGTTTTCTGGGATTCAACCGTTAAGGGTGAGCTTGCCATAGGCAGGGATCGGAATGCCGCTGCGCTTGCAGCTTCTGGAGAGCATACCCCAGCACTGCTCGAGGTCAAACAGATCAAGAAATATTTTCCCATCAACGGGGGATTGTTTCAGCGGGACCGTGGAGCGATCCGTGCTGTGGATGACGTTTCCTTTCAAATTAATAAAGGAGAGACGTTTGGACTTGTCGGCGAGTCCGGCTGCGGCAAAACGACGCTGGGCCGGGTTTTGATCCAGCTGGAAAAGGCAACTGGCGGCAGCGTGCTGTTTCAGGGCAAGGATCTGGTTGGCCTGAGAGGCAAGGAGCTAAAGCAAACACGGCGTGATATGCAGGTCGTGTTCCAGGACCCTTTCGGATCGATCAATCCACGTTGGAAGGTTGGTGATATTATCGGCGAACCTCTGTGGGTGCACGATTCGTTAAAGGGCGCAGCCAAAAGGGAGAAGGTTGAGGAAGTAATGCAGCTCGTGGGCCTAAGCCCAAGCTGGTATGACCGGCATCCGCATGAATTTTCCGGCGGGCAGCGCCAGCGAATCGGCATAGCGAGAGCAATTGCGCTTAACCCGAAATTTATTTTGGCGGACGAGGCGGTTTCGGCGCTTGATGTTTCTGTTCAGTCCCAGGTGATCAATCTGATGCAGGAGCTGCAGGGACGATTGAATCTGACCTATTTGTTCATTGCACATGGACTTAATATCGTTCGTCATATTTCCGACCGGATTGGGGTGATGTATCTCGGCAAGCTTGTCGAGATTGCGCCTACGGACGAGTTATTCAAGCAGCCTGCCCATCATTACACGAAAGCGCTGCTGTCAGCGATACCAATTGCGGACCCCAACCGCACAAGAGTATTTGTGCCGCTTGAGGGTGAGATGCCTTCACCGGCGAACCCGCCTTCCGGCTGCCGGTTTCATACCCGCTGCCCGGCTGCGACAGCGCGCTGCAAAGAGTTGGTGCCCGAGCTGAGGGCGGTCGGACAGGGGCATTGGGCAGCTTGCCACTATCCGGTGTAAATCATACTTAATCATTGAATGTTGATCGAATCAGCAGATGATTTCGCTGGTGGGTGTGCTTAACAAGAGCTTCGCAGCTAGCGCTTTATACGTACGCAAGCTATTCAACAGATCGCAGCAAGGAAGGGGTAGAGGATGACCTCCCGATTATTTTCTATACAAGCCGCCATTGATTTGGTAAAAAATGGTAGTTCATTGGCGATAAGCGGCAATATGGAAATGTCTCCCATGGCGCTGATCCGCGAGCTCATTCGTGCTGGCAGGCACGACCTGTCCGTGATCTGCGTTGGCGCGGCAGCAATTAATGCCGATTTGCTGATCGGAGCGGGTATCGCACGAAGCCTCGAATTTTCACAGGTTTCGCTGGGGGAATTCGGCTTCGCACCGCATTTTCGCCGCCGATTCGAGGACGGCTCCCTGTCAGGCTTCGAGCACGCCTGTCCTTCGCTCGCTTCCGCTGTACAGGCGGGGGCGATGGGCATTCCTTTTATCCCAGTAAGGGGATTGATCGGAACGGATTATATGCGTATTCGACCTGATTTCCATATCATAAGCAATCCGTATGACGAGCAGGAGCAGATCGCTATTGTTCCTGCGATCCGCCCAGATACGGCATTGTTTCACGCCTATTCAGCGGATACGGAAGGAAATGTTATCGCCCATCCTTCGCAAAATAACCGGATATTAGCCCAGGCGTCTGGGCAGACGATTGTTTCCGTTGAAGAAATCGTATCGCCAGAGGAGCTGCGCCGTGCCGAAGGTTCGATAATTCCATCGGCATTTATAACGGCGATAGTGCACGCCCCATATGGAGCATACCCCACCAGCTGCCCTGGCAGGTATGAGATCGACAGTGAGCATGTGCGCACATATGTGGAAGCGTCTCGATCGGAAGCTGGTTTTGCCGAATATGTGAAGCGTTACATATTTGATCCACACCATCATGAAGACGATCGTAATGCTGTATCCCTTCGGGAGGTAAGCCGATGAAAACACGCTGCTACACGCAGGATGAGCTATTGATTTGTATGCTGGCTCGTGAATTAAAGGATCATGAGAAGATCGGTGTCGGGAATAACTCTCCTGTACCTGCCGCTGCTGCTTTATTGGCCCAAGCGCTTCATGCCCCCAATGCAACAGTCTACATTCTCGGTCAGCCGGATTGGCCCTTTGAAGGCACACACGAATTTTTCAATTTGATGCAGCGCGGCGGGATCGATGTATTTTTTTTGAGCGGCGCACAAATTGATGCCTATGGCAATATCAATCTCCATGTCATCGGGAATTACAGCGCTCCAAAGGTTCGACTGCCTGGAGGTGCCGGATCAGCGGTTGTTTATTTTATGTGCAAGCGCATATTCCTGTTCAAAACCGATCATAACGCCAAGGGATTTCCTGAAAAGCTGGATTTTGTCACTTCGTCTGCAAGCTCGGAGCCTTATGTCAATCGGAACAGTCAATTGGAGGGTGTGTTCACTCCACTTGGTATTATGAGGCCATCAGCCCGAGAGGGCGGAAGATTGCAGCTTTCCCATACGGCACCGGGTATCGAACCCCTTCATGTTCAGACGCAAACCGGATTTGAGCTTGGAATCACTAGCGTGCCGATTCTGGAAATAGCGGAGCCAACTGCAGAAGAGCTTCAACTGCTGCGAGGAGTCGTAAATTTGCAGCTGAAGCGGATTTACCCTGAATTTGCGCGAAATACGTTTGGCACTGTAGAAGCTTAACCAGCGATAACAGCAAACAAAATGATTATTATGGAGGATGGATCATGAGCAGCGTCTATGATTGGAAGCAATTAGAGCAGGAGATCGGCAGCGTACTGGAGTCCAACCAGGATTATCGCAGTATTATCGAGGGTGTCCGCCCCCTACTGCAAAAGCTGCTAACCTATGAAGAATTGATTCCGGCAGCTTACCAAGAGCCTTTGCCAAATAAATATGCCCAGTATTTACTGTACAAGCCTGATAACGAAGCGTTCTCCGTCATTGCCTTTATCTGGGGAGCCGGACAGACGGCTCCGGTTCATGACCATCTGGTCTGGGGGCTGGTAGGCTTGTACCGCGGATCGGTAATCGAAAAAAGATTTAAGCGTGAGGATCGTGGTGAATCAGCCGAGCCCCGTTATTCGATTCGCGAGGTTTCCGAGGTGAAAGCGGACAAAGGAGATATTACATTCGTGTATCCGCCGGATTATGATATACATGGTGTTTCCAATCCTTTTGATGAAATTGCGATTACGGTTCACATTTATGGAACAGATATAGGAAAGCAGGAGCGCCATATTCATGATGTGCAGACCGGTACTTACCGGGATGTCGTCACCAGACATGACAATCCGGTTCCGATCTACAGCTAACAGCTGAATACGACAAGGGGTGACCTACATGGAGCAGCTAACGAAAGGACCTCTTTCGGGCGTTAAAGTATTGGAATTTGGGCAGATTGCGGCAGGGCCTTTTGCCGGAATGTTATTTGCCGATTTGGGTGCTGACGTGGTTAAAGTGGAACGACCGGATATCGGAGACAGTATGAGGGAATGGCCGCCTTTTTTTGAAAATGACGACGGCGAAGCCTACAGCTCTAATTTTAGCTCTCTGAATCGCAATAAACGTAGTATCGTGATCGATTTTAAATCATCGGAGCAGCTGTCAAATCTTCGGAAGCTGTGTGCCAAAGCGGACGTGATCGTTGAAAATTTCCGTCCTGGTGTACTGGGCAAATTCGGTCTGGATTATAAATCCTTGTCACAGTCCAATCCCAAGCTGGTGTACTGTTCGATCTCCGGCTACGGACAGGAAGGGGCTTACTCGCAAAAGGGTGCTTTCGATGTGACGATCCAGGCGATCAGCGGCCTGATGAGTGTGACAGGCGAGGAACATGGGGAGCCGGTGAAATGCGGCGTACCCGTAGCTGATTTTGCCGCTGGCTTGTACGGCGCCTATTCCGTTGTTGCTGCGATCCTGCAGGCGGAGCGAAGCGGGCAGGGCGCCTACATCGATTGCTCGATGCTGGCAAGCGTTCTCGGTATATCCGCTCTGCAGACGAGCGAATATTATGGCAACCAGGTGGCGCCTGTACGTCTGGGCAGCGCACATCCCCGCAACGCTCCCTATCAGGGCTATCAGGGCAGCGACAAGCCTTTTGTCATTGCTGCCGGCAACGATAAGCTGTGGCGGGAGGTATGTGAAGCGACAGCTTTGTCGGCGCTCGTCGATGACCCGAGGTTCATCAGTCAAACCATGCGAGCCCGTAACCAAAAAGAGCTTGCTGCGATCCTGCAGCCGGTTTTCAGTACCCAAACGGCGGAAGCGTGGCTGCAGGAGTTTGATCGCAGAGGCGTACCGTGCGCTCCAATCAATAATTTTGCCGACATCTTGAACGATAAGGCAGTTGCCGATTCGGGTCTGCTGCATGAGCTTCAGCTGCCCAATAACACAACGACCAAGACGGTGGGCTATCCCATCAAGCTGTCTGGCTATCAATTTCAGATTTACCGCAAACCTCCTCTTAAGGGAGAGCATAATCACCAATTATTCGAAGAGTGGGGAGTATAACGATGAGCGAGATTACTTTAAGTTCTATTCATGATTTCCGGGCAACCTCTGCCTTGATTCAACAAGCGGTTGAAGGCTTGTCTGAAGGTCAGCTGGCGTGGAAGCCGGCAGTGGACAAGTGGAGCATTAAGGAAGTAGCAGCTCATCTCGTGGACGCGAGTCTGGTGCATTCCATACGCATACGCAAGATCGTGGCCGAAGGCTCCGCACAGCTGCCACCGTTTCTGCTCTATGATCAGGACGCATGGGTGGCCGATTCCAGAGCCAACGAAACCTCTATAGCAGAAATATTAAGCGCTTTTCAGGCGATTTTACATTATAATGCGTTGTTTTATGAGCGATTGACGGAGGCAGACTGGAGTAAAAAAGGATTGAACGGGGAAAAGGAAGTTACAATCTCGGATTTGTTTCAAGGCTTCATTAACCATGTGAATATACATCTAAGACAAATCGACAGGAACAAGGCGGCGTGGTCTGTGAAATAATTCATATCCCGGATTTCAGCACTCATAGCGAATAACCCTTCAACGTCACGATTAGAGTAGGAGGGTTATTTGTTTATTTGCATCTGGCTTATATTTGGTTGTAATGATTCATGATCGAGTTGATTTTGCCTAACTCCCGTTCCATATTTGCGAGCTGCTCCTGAGGAATGGCAGTGAAAATATGCTCTCCCCGCGCCGTGAACTGCTCTCTGATTTCTGTCAGCTGACGGATACCTTGTTCGGTCAGGCGCACATTAATAATACGCCGATCCTCCAAGGAACGAATGCGCTCAATCCATCCTTGTGATTCGAGCTTGTCAACTAAACTGGTAGCTGCACCAACGGTAATGGACAAAAAACCGGCAATATCGTTCATTTTTAATGATGGTACATGCTCCAGTTTGAAAATAAGGCAAACGGAGGAATAAGAAATACCGCTCTCAATACTCATAAGCTGAATCATTTGCTTAACTTGACGATTTAATTCCATTAAAGACTTCCATAGAGACGATACAGTCGTTGCCTCGATGACGGTTTCCTTGCTGTTGTCAGAAATTGTGCTCATCAGACTCCCCCTTACTTCCAGTTTAGTAACTGTTATATTTACTATAATAGCACAAACCCGAGCCAAATAGTTCATTTGGCCCTGCGGGAGTTGAGCTGTGCATGGTTAAGTAACCGACAGCCAAGGGCGATCCTGATGCCAGCGAACGTCAACAGACGTTTCAAAAAATGTGGATAGATTTGCTCCTGTTACTACATCACGAGTTTTGCCCTGCATAAAAGCTTCTCCGCGGCGAATCAATAAGCTATGACTGAAAAGAGGCAATATTTCTTCCGTATGATGGGTGACATAAAGGAGATGAGGGGCATCAGGCTGCGCAGCCAGCTCTGTGATGCTCGTAAGCAGCATCTCTCTTGATATGAAATCCAGTCCGTTGCAAGCCTCGTCCAAAATCAATAAAGCCGGCGTGGCCATTAATGCTCTGGCTATGAGCAGCTTTTGCTTTTCACCTTGCGAGCAGGTTTGATAAGTCCGGTCTACCAGATGGCTGCAGCCCAACCGTTTCATCAAGCTTAAAGCCTGCTCGTAATCCTCCTCAGTCGGCTTTTCATATAAACCGATGGAGGCATATTTACCGCTGATTACGACATACTGTGTACGATCCGAGCCGTACAGCTTCTCTTGCAAGGAAGAGCTTACCCAACCGATCGTTTTGCGAAGCTCGCGGACATCCACATCACCAAATTGATGTCCCAATACTTGAATACTTCCTGAGGTTGGCCACATATAACCATTTAAGAGATTCAGCAGTGTAGTTTTTCCGGAGCCGTTTAAACCAAGTATAGCCCAATTCTCGCCTTGATTGACCTGCCAGTTGATACAATTAAGCACAGTCTTCTGATCTCTTCGATAGCTAACCTCGTTCATATCAATGATGGTATTCATAAGCCGATAGCCCCTCCCGCATAACCGTTATTCGAAAAATTATATCTCAGGTTTTATATTTATTACAAGTAATATTACTAGGCATAGGACTTGGTCCTACAATTTTTTGGTATAAGCAGGAATTAAGGAGGATTATGTCGAATTCAAATTTTTGAAGCATCAGCACAGCTAAGGGGGAGTTTGAGTGAAATATTTAATCAGTCAGTCTGTGAAAATTGTTGATATGAACGATGAAATTATGGCAGAGGTATTGTTTGATCATGGTGATTTTGAGCTGTCCGCGCTCGCTGTAGGCTCTTCCGTTATAACGAATGAATTGGGATTAAGACAGTTTGATGTTGTCTATGATAGACGAGAGGGCAAGAAACAGCGCATTCGCATTGTTGATATTGAAATTGATTTGATCACTCAACCTGCCACGACACGAGTGTATCTTGAACCCAGAACATTAATTATTGGCCAGCATGACGTTGGCGAGGTGTAAATCTATTACTACGTGGAGGCTCATGGAATGAATGCTCGTTTTGTGATCATTGGCTGTATTTGCGCCTTTTTGTCTGTTTTATTTGGTGCTTTTGGTGCACATTCACTAAAGGATGCATTACCTCCGAACATGCTTGCTAACTTTCAGACAGGTGTCCAGTACCAGATGTACCATGGACTTGGACTAATCCTTATTGGCTTCGCATCCGCCTACCTACCGAATAACAGCAGTCTGAATAAAGCAGGCTGGTCGATGCTGATCGGTATTGTATTATTTTCGGGAAGCCTGTACGTGCTCAGCATGACAGGAGTCACGATGCTTGGCGTGATTACGCCGTTTGGCGGGGTAGCCTTTTTATTGGGATGGTTATTTTTTATTAACGCAGCAAGAAAAAACATCAAGAAATAGGTTGAGCTTGGGGTACTATCTGTAATATTCTGCAGAAGGGGGGCTCTATGATGATTAAGGCTGCCGGCTCCAGTACGGTTCCCGCAAAGCTTTACGTAATATTCGCTTCCAATTTTCTGTTTGCCTTGGCAGTGGCTTTGCGGTTCCCCTACCCTCTTGTTGTGGGATTCAGTACAATTACATTCGTTTATCTTGGTCTTTTGTTATATCGCCCCGGATGGTTTGTCAGCAGCAAGCAGGTCAAAGGTTGTACTGTGCATGATTCGATGGAAAGCTGGCTAAAGGAAAATCAATCTGTATTTGAATCTTTGTTCGAGCACAATCCTAACATTGTATTTTTGATGGATCGCGATGGTGTGATCATCAAAGCAAACGGGAATACGGAACAAATTTTGGGTTATTTGAAAGAAGATATGAACAATCGTTCCTTTCACTCGTTGCTCTCCGAGGAAACCGTCCAACACTCCTTGCAGGCTGTTCAAGACGCTTGTGAAGGCACTCCGCAAACTTTCAAAACGGCCGTACAGCATAAGGATGGCTATCGGGTTGATCTGGATGCTACGGCTGCCCCCATTAAGCAAGGTCTGGATGTTACTGGTATTATCGTCACTGGTCAGGATATAACCGCTAACAAGCGAACAGAAGAACGAATTCGCCATATGGCTTATTATGACGATATGACGGGACTTCCCAACCGCAGCCTGTTTGTCAACCAATTGAACGAAGTGATTTCCAGGTCGTATCCGCCTCATGGATTTCTGGTTGTATTCTTAATAGACATCGACCGCTTTAAGGTGGTCAACGATTGCTTTGGCCATGATTATGGGGATATGCTGCTGCTGCAGCTTGCGGAGAGGTTCAGTCGCTGTATCACACCCGATGACTTTTTGGCACGTACCCAAGGTGATGAATTTGCATTATTTTTCACTGGACGCTCTTATACGATCCCAGTGACGGAGCTCGCTGAGCAGGTGATGGCGGTTCTGGAGGAGCCCTTTACATTAGATGCGTTCCAATTACATATTACGGCAAGTATCGGTATTGCTCTGTTATCAGATGAAGAGCTGGATGCAGAAACTTTGATCAAATACGCAGACATTGCTTTAACTCATGCCAAGAATAAGGGCAAGCAGACCTATCAAGTCTTTAATACAGAAATGAAATCCGATTCCTTACAGCGGCTAACCCTTGAAAATGACCTGCGGCGGGCATTAAGTCATAACGAGCTGATGCTGTATTATCAACCGCAAATGGATATTGAAACGGGTGACATTGTCGGCTTTGAAGCTTTAATTCGGTGGCTTCATCCCGTCAGAGGGCTCGTACCCCCGAATGAGTTTATACCTTATGCCGAAGAGAGCGGTTTAATCGTACCGATTGGTGAATGGGTGATGCAGGAAGCATGCCGCCAAAATAAGCAGTGGCAGGACGAAGGATTTCTGTTTGTACCTGTGTCTGTGAATTTATCAACCCGGCAGTTTCTCCAGCATAACCTGCGCGATCAAGTATCGGAGGTTTTACGACGGACCGGTTTGGCTGCATCTTACCTGGAGCTTGAAATTACCGAAAGCAGTACGATGGATGTTGACTTTGCGATTGGTGTATTACTGGAGCTGAAAGCTTTGGGTGTGAAAATCAGTATCGATGATTTTGGTACAGGCTATAGCTCATTATCCTATTTAAAAAGATTCCCAATCGATAAGCTGAAGATCGACCAATCTTTTGTACGTGACATCATGACAGACCCTAATGATGCAGCGATTGTCGCTTCCATTATTTCAATGACGCGGCATATGAACCTGAGGGTGATCGCCGAAGGGGTTGAAACGGAGGATCAGTTGGTTTTTCTGCGCAACAACCATTGTAATGAAATACAGGGCTATTGGTTCAGTCCTCCGGTCAGCACGGTTAAGGCGGAGGAGCTGATGCTGCGTATTCAACAGGTAGCAGCCCATCAGGATGAGGAGTCAGGGGAATAAAAAACGCCTTTAACGTGGGAGAGAATCGTATCCCCGTTAAAGGCGTTTTTTAAGAGATAAGACGTTCATGCCACGAGGTGGCATGAACGTCTTATCTCACAAGAAAAGCTACATATAAAACACGGATGTATCTTCGTCGAATAGACTTCGATCAGAAGCTTTTCTTATGAATTTACTGCGAAATCATCAATTTCGTTGATTTTGAACAGGTAGACTTGCTTCTCATCAACATGATACACGGAGACCATGCCACCGGGCGCATCCACATTTAGAATACGACAGGGCAGGCTCAGCTTGATGCCTTTGGCTTTGACAATGGTGAGACGAACCAGAGAATTGCGTTCCTTAAAGCCCTGAAATTGATCCCAGATGGCTTGATGCGGATCTTCCAGCTTGATGGAGCTGGCGACGCTATCCTTCTTCATGTTCGGGGCGGCTGCAGCTTTATCCAAAGGCTTGGTTGTTTTAGTTTTATCTGGTTTTTCCTCGGAATTGGTGTCTGCTTGTTGCTTGCTAATCGTTTCCCGCATGATGACCTCAATGGTTTTACCTAAATGAATGCCCTCTTTGACCAAATAATCTTGAACTTCGGATGTATTTAACAAGTGGAGTAGCTTCTCCAGAGCATGGCCATTGGATTCGCTTTCAATCAGGATATCTACATTGAATAGAAATCTGCGTTTGTCTATATGATTTTGCTTAATATCCATGTGGACTCCTCCATTTGAACGATGCCTAACCTAACTATATCACTTTTTCTAGTACAAAAGTAGCCCATACTTTTACGAGTTCATGACCAAACCACTATGTATTTTTCCGAATAGCCCATAACTTTCATCAGCGCTGTTCATATACTGCAGTGTAAGTTTGATAAAGGAGGTGCGTATATGATCCAGATGCATCCTGTTGAAATAGACGGTTTCACGGCCTTGGCGATTGAGGTTAAGCTGCCCAAAACGACGCTGATTGTAGTGACAACTGACCGTGGATATATTATGTGTGGAGCCCTGGATGTCGGACTGCTGAATGAAAGATTGAAGGATCGCCACATTCTTGCAGCGAGAGCAACGGGAGTCAAGACGATCGAAGAACTGCTGGAGGCTCCACTGGAATCCGTCACCTATGAAGCAGAACGCTTGGGTATTGTACCGGGGATGAAGGGTAAGGATGCGATAGGGTTAATGCGTTAAATGAATCGGAAGCAGAGTAGATACAAACGAAAAAAGCCTGATTTCTCAAGCTTTCTTCAAAATAAACTGTGTGAAACTTTACCGAATCCGGCAGCTGCAATTTCAATTCTGATGCGATTGCGATATCGTTCCCGTATTCCTCAAACCTCGATGACAACCATCTGATGACATTCCAGCTTTGGCACCGTATAGGATACATCAGTCCCCGCTTCACTCACCGCAAATGGCAGTGGCTCCATTTGCGGTGCCAGGTAAACCTGCTTAGCTTTCTTTCCAAGCTTCACCGTCACTTGGGTATCGTATATAGGCACAATGTCCTCTATCACCTCTACACCATTGCCGCGCTTGACGGGAGAGGCATACAGGATATGATTAATGTAGCGATGCTGGGCCGGCTGCTCCATCAAGGTTACAATACCCTGCGCAGGCAGATTGGTACTCAAGGTTTTATCCGGGAGCAGACGGTTCAGCGCAAATAGTACGCATTCCTTCAAAGCGAGACTGCCTTTAGTCGCATAATCGCTGAATACGTTCCAGGCCAAATAAATCCCGTTCGTGCTCTCGACCATGCCAGGGCCGTCGTACTGCTGGGCGCTTGGGGTATGCTGATGGGAGCAGAAGGTAAACACTTCCCGGTTAAAATAAGGATTTTCCCGCCTGCCGAGCTCTTGTCCGTCGGTTAAACTTACGCGTTGTCCATCTGCGTAGAAAATAAAAGCGGCATTCGAGAGGTTAGTCAGCTCAAAGCTTGGGCGGAAATAATCGGGTTTATACGAATTGGGTCCTTCCCAAGCGACACCCAGATCTATGGCAAATGCATCTCCTGCTTCGTTCAGTCCAGAACGTCCGGTAGCCAGAATTTTGCCGCCTTGTGCCAAGTAGGCATTCAGCTTGGCCTGCAGCTCGGGACTGACCAGAATGTCGTCAGGAAGAATCAGTACTTTATAGCGTGTATAATCACTGTCCAGATCGACAACATCAAACAAAATCTTTCCTTCGAGCAGCATACGTATGGCCCCGGCATCTGCTGATCCAGAACGGTCCTCACGTTTTTCTTCCTTGAACGCACCGATAGCTTCAACAGATAGCAGGGCAGCGTCGGCAATCGCTTGGACATCGCTGCACCAGGCTTCTTTTTGCTCAACTTCACGATAAGCCGCACCAATTAAGGCATAAGTAGCCGGATCCATCAACCCTTCCGGATGAAGCTGATCGCCGATTGAGCAGCGTGCGCCGTTAGCAATACTGAGGGCGGTTTCATAACGAAGCGCGTTGGGATGCTTATACCCGCCGAATTCGCCCCAGGTTGTGTGGAATTTTCCGGTCATGCCGAGATAATCCATGCCAAGACCCTGAGCGTAACGTGCGGAAAGCGGGAAATGATCGTAGCCCCAGCCCCCGGTCGGCAGCGATTCCAGCTCCAAATGTGTGTTCATGGCGGACAAGTCTCTGCGTCCACGGCGAATGTGGCCTCCATTGTGGAAAACAGGCAAACCAGGCTTGATGGCGTCAATCGCTTCACGAATACATTGGGTATAGTTGGCATAGACGCGCTCCCCTAAGGCAACGACCGCCGCGGTGTCGCGCGGATCCTGTCCCTCATCACGAAGTGTACGAACACAATTGTGGCAGTAACATTTACGTACGCCAACAATATCGAGGAAGATACCGTCCCCCTCATACTTGCGGACAACCTCCTCTACCTGGCGTACGAGTACGTCCAGATAAGGAGAATTCAGACAAAATTGGTGATAACCCGGCTTCATAAAGCCATCCAGCCAATTGGTGTTGTCGTTAATATCCCGGATCAACCATTCCGGATGGCGGCGTGCCAGCTTCTCATCCAGTCCTGCCGATACATAAATAGGGGTTTTGACATCAATCTCATGGGCTGCTTCTATCATGGCACCTAACAGATCAAAATCCAGATGGGGGTGCCTTTCATTATCCTCGGTAGGGTGATAGGCCCAGCCATGATGACATTTGGAAAAAATCGTTATCGAATCCACATGTCCTTGGATCAGCATGTCCTGAAATTGCTGCTTGGAAAATTGCTTGCCGATATTGGGAATCGCCTCTGAGGTGTGAAAATCCAAATGTACCTGACGAAAACGCATAAATGACACTCTCCTTCAAGGGTAAATGATGGTGAATACGGATACAATGAAGACTACCTTACCACTATAAAGCCCGCCGGGAGAAGGGAATAGGCGAGCTAGCGACTTTTTATAGCACATTTTCGACTGGAATCGTTTGTGAATGAGTTTTGTTTGCGTTACACTGAATATACAAAGACCTGACAGGCTGGAACATTAGGTTACGCTTACGATCCAAGCTTTGCTACGCAAAAGTCTAAGGAGTGTCGAGATGGATATCCTCCAGTTACCTATTCCGCCGCTTCCGCAGTTTCTAACCATAGGCCACTCGGTTTGGAAACCGGGTATGCAGCATTTTGAGCGATGCTTTGAGGTTTACGACATGTTGATTGTGTGCTCTGGGACCTTATATATGAGGGAGGATAGCATCCCGTATGAGATTCAGAGCGGGGAAATGCTGCTGATGGAGCCGGGACGGACACACTGCGGGTATATGCCATGCACGGAGGACACCTCAATTTACTGGGTTCATTTCAAGCACGAGCGTCCAGTAGCAAGAATGGCCGAGAAACAAATACCTTGGTCAACCCTGGTAAGCAGAGGAACAGATAGTGACCTGATTCCCTCGGAGCAATCATTATTTCTACCCAAATATGGCAAGATCGATATCCGGCCGCTCCTGCCAACGCTTGAAGATATGCTGCGGCTGCGCAGCAGTCTCACCTTAGAGCATGCCGTTGATGTACAGGTAGCCTTGGGCAGGCTGCTGTCCCTTGTGCAGGCAGGCTTGAGAGCGAACCGCCGCTCGACAAGATCTCATGTGATTGCCGAGCAGTTCAAGCTGTATATACGGGAGCATAGCAACGAGCCGTTCGAGGCACAGCGGGTTGCGGATCAGCTTCATTTTGACTTTGATTATGCTGCCCGCTGTCTGAAGCAGCATACCGGCATGAGTCCGCTTCAGTATCATCATCTGATGAGGATGGAAGAGGCCAAGCGGCTGCTTGTTCACAGCAGCATGCCTGTTCAGGAAATAGCAGCACAGGTAGGTATTCATGATTACAACTACTTCATCCGTTTGTTCCGGAAGACAGTCGGGATAACCCCTGGATTATTTCGTAAATCCTCGCAAAGCTACATATAGTCCATGAATCATATGTTCGAATATCGTTTTTTATATAGCACATTACCGTTGATCCTGATGATATGTGGTAACGTTTTGGTCACAGGATATACTTTTAACAGGAAGTTTGTTACTTTTAATAATGATTTCAACGACTACAGACATTTTGTATAAAGAAAAGAGGCGTCGGGGTTGGACATTCAAAAAATATCTTCACGTAAAATATATGAAGTCATAGCGGACCAGATCAAGGAGCAAATTATTAGCGGTCAGTTGAAGCCGGGAGAGAAGCTCCCTTCTGCCAAGGAGTTGTCGGAAAGATTTCAGGTAGGCAGATCTACGCTCCGTGAAGCGTTAAGCGCATTAAAGGCTATGGGACTTGTTGAAATTCACCAAGGTGAAGGCAGCTACGTGCGAAGCATCGAATCGCAGGATGTAGATTTGCCTTTATTTGATGCGCTGCTGATGAATCGGGAGACGGTCATTGAGCTGATTGAAGCGCGCAAGGCGCTGGAAATTTCCAATGCCGCATTGGCCGCGGAGAAACGGAATGCAGAGGATATCGCCAAATTGGAAGAAATCATCCGTAATATGGAGAATTTCCTTGGTAATGAGCAGGAGGGAGAGCGTTCTGACCTGTTGTTTCATTTGACATTGGCGCAAGCGGCGCACAATTCCATCATGGCACGGATGATCGATTCGATATCTACACAAATGCAGACGGCCATCAGAGAAACGAGACGTCTGCAGATGTATGCCAACAAAACCGTATCGAAGCAGCTGTGGGAGGAGCATAAAGCGATATTTGAGGCGATTCGTGATCAGGAGCCTGCCGCTGCCCAGGAAGCGATGCGCAGGCATCTGTTCCATGTTGAACAGGTTTTACTAAAATTTTTAAAAAAATAAGAGCTTGTTTTGCCATATATGGAAGGCAATATTCATATACATAGGATCATAGAGCAATTAAATGAAATTGGCAGGTAATGGGGAGCTGAGTTAAAAATTCAGGCTTTTAGCCCATAAAACAGAATTATCTGAATATTTACAATAATCTAATAATATATTAATATGAACTTAACAAAAGAACAGCAGCACACACAGCAAACATCCCAGTTCACTACTGTAAGCCATCAAATTTCCATCTTTACATTCGTTTACAAGTTTCGGTACAGAGGTTAAAACCTCTAGTTACTGAAAGTAATCATACAAATGATGTTGTAATGAAACTGTATGGAGAGGGGATAGTCCAATGACGTAGGTTAGCGAAGCATGCTTAATCTGAAGCCATCCGAGCATGCGGGGACCCAGTGACATAACAAACTACTATCCAATGGTTAATCGAATGGTTACGAGCTTAATTAAAGCCATTAACAAGTTTCAGTTCAGGGTGCTTGAAGTTAACCTTGATGCTGAAAGTAAAATAAAAGCAAAGGATCTGAAGGGAAAGGGGATAGTCCAATGACGTAGGTAAGCGAAGCATGCTCATTTCCGAAGCATTCAGAGCATGTGGGGACCTCAACCTGAAACCGAATGACCGAATACAAGCATTAGCAACAAAAATTTAAAACCTTAATAAATTTGATCTGATGATGTTCATTCTGAAGATGTTCTGATGATGTAAGGTAAATGAATGGAGCTTAAGAAAAAAGTGAATAGTAATACCACATAAAGGTCCCTGTTTATTGGAAAATAGACAGGGGCGTTTATTATTTATGCATGGATAATCGATTACATAGAGAACACTGACTAGAACCCCGATGCTCAGCAGCGGTTTTTTGCTGTTTTTTAATAAAAAGACTTTCAAAAAACCAACATATCTGATAACCTGATAAGTATAAGATTGATGGTTAATTTAGAGAAGGTAGGTATCCAGATGCGAGTCTCCCTGTTTATTACTTGTTTGGCGGACCAGCTGTATCCCGAGGTTGGTGAAAGTGTCGTAAGGCTGTTAACCCGTTACGGGTGTGAGGTTGACTTTCCAGAGCAGCAAACCTGCTGTGGACAGCCGGCTTTTAACAGCGGCTATCAGGATGAGGCTAGAGAAGTTGCACGCGGGCTGATTCGCGCTTTTGAGCATAGTGATTATGTGGTATCGCCTTCCGGTTCCTGTACCGGTATGGTTCACCACTATTATCCGCAGCTGTTTGCCAATGAGCCTGAATGGCTGTTGAAGGCTGAGCAGCTGGTGGAAAAGACGTACGAATTTTCACAATTTTTGGTAGGAGTACTTGGTGTAACAGATCTAGGCGCGCAATTTGATAAGAAGGTCACTTACCATCCTTCCTGTCATGCAATGCGGTTGTTGGGCGTGAAGGAAGAGCCGGGTGCTTTATTGTCGAAGGTTAAGGGGCTTGAACTGATCGAGCTTCCGAAAAAGGAAGATTGCTGCGGCTTTGGCGGTACCTTTGCCGTCAAAATGGCCGATATGTCAGAGGCAATGGTATGCGAAAAGGCAGGAAATGTATGCTCGACCGGTGCAGAAGTGCTGGTAGGAACCGATATGGGCTGCCTGATGAATATCGGCGGGGCTTTGAATAAAGATAATAAGCCAATTCGGGTGATGCATTTGGCACAGCTGCTTGAGGAAGGAGTGAAGCGCAATGAGTCAGGTCGAAACTAGGCAGTTAATCGGTAGCGGTTTAAAGCAGCGTACTGAAGAAGCATTGGCTGACGATTTTTTGCGGAAGGCGGTTGCGTTCACAACGGATAAGCTGAAGACCGGGAAGCTGAAGGCGACAGATGATTTTGGCGATTGGGAGCAGTGGCGTGAGCGTGGACGATTGATTCGTACCCATGTTATTGATAATCTGGACTATTATTTGACCCAGTTCACGGATAATGTGTCCAAGGCGGGCGGGCATGTGTACTTTTGCCGTACTGCCGATGAGGCTGTAAAGACCTTTATGGAACTTGCCGAGAAGCGTAAAGCGAAGCTGGTTGCCAAAGGCAAATCGATGGTGTCCGAGGAAATTCATCTGAACCACCATTTGGAGGAGCATGGGATCGAAGCGATTGAGACGGATCTGGGTGAGTATATTTTGCAGCTTGCCAAGGAAACGCCATCACATCTGATTATTCCTGCGATTCACAAAAACAAGCAGCAGATTGCCGACCTGTTCAACGAGGAGTCCGGGGAAAGCTTTCCTCCGGAAACGAGGGTTCTGGCCGATTTTGCCAGACAAAAGCTGCGTAATTATTTTCTGGAGGCCGATATTGGCTTGACAGGCTGTAATTTCGGTGTGGCTGAATCCGGCTCGATCACGCTTGTATCCAATGAAGGAAATGGGCGAATGGTCAGCACGATACCGAAGTCGCATGTAGTGATTATGGGAATGGAGCGGCTGGTTCCGACCTTTGATGATCTGGAGGTTGTGCTGAATCTGCTGGCGAGAAGCGCTACGGGGCAGAAGCTGACAACCTATACCTCCATGATTACAGGGCCGCGGCGTGAAGGCGAGCTGGATGGACCTGAAGAGCTCCATCTGATTGTACTGGATAATGGACGCTCCGAGCAGCTTGGCGATCCGGTGTTCCAAGAGGTTCTGAACTGCATCCGCTGCGCAGCCTGTCTGAATGTATGTCCTGTGTACCGGCATGTTGGCGGTCATACCTATGGCAGCGTGTACAGTGGACCCATCGGAGCTGTATTGACTCCGCTGCTGCAGCAGGACATGAAGGAAGCCGGTGAGCTGGCCTATGCTTCAAGCTTATGCGGAGCTTGTTATGAGGCATGCCCAGTGAAAATTCCGCTGCATGATATGCTCGTACAGCTGCGTAATCGCAAGGTAAAGATGGGGCTGACCCCGTTTGCCGAGCGTACTGCCTTTAAGACATTCCAAACTGTGTTTGGTAACGTCAAGCTGTACAAGGTAGCGATGAATTCCGCTTACTATTTGCAGAAGCCTTTTATTAGCAAAGGCTTTATTAAGAAAGGTCCGGGACCGATGTCGGGCTGGACGCAGTCCCGCTTCTTTCCTATGAAGCCCAAGGAGTCGTTTCGGGATAAGTGGAATAAGCTGCAGCAGGAAATGAAGTCCTCTGCGGGAAGCGCTGCTGCTCCTATTGCGGCATCTACGGCAGACTCGAAGAACAGAGGTGAGCATCATGACCATTAAGCCCGGACAGATTCGTGGCCGCGATTCTTTTATCGCGAATATTTCTTCAAGATTGGGGCGCAAGTCGCCTGATGCCGTGGCACCGGAGCATCCTTACAGAGGAGCGCCTGCATTTTATAAAGAAATAGAACGGACAACCGAGGAGAAAATTCAGCTTTTTACTGATAACTGGACAGCGTTGACAGGCAAGGTGCTGGTCGTGGAAGCGGCGGAGGCAGAGGAGAAGCTTGGCGTATGGCTGCAGCAGATCGTGGAGGAGCTGCAGGTCAAACGGGCATCACGCTGGGAGCATGCAGGTTTGATCGGATTGAATGTGGACGGGGCTCTGTCAGCAGCGGGAGTCGAGGTAGTCCCCTGGATTCTCGACCCGAGCGCTGCTCAGGAAGGTGGTCCGGCAGGTACGGATATGTCGGGCTCAATTGGTACCGCCAGACCTGACTCGACAGTTGCTGCTGAACAAGCCGATGTTCACCCGATCGAGGCTGACTCTGTGGATCCGAGCAAGCTTGAAGCGACGGCGGATTCCGGTCCGATCGAGCTGTCCTCGGTACATACCGACAAGCAGGTGGCAGCTCCTTCAAACTGGCAGCAGCGCAGCCGGCTGCTTCAGCGGACAGAGCGGTGCGAGATGGGTATTATATGGCCCGATTATGCTGTAGCTAATACGAGCACGCTTGTACTGCAATGCTCCCCTGAGCATGGTCGTTCCGTAAGTCTGTTGACCGATATATTATTCGCTGTTTTTCGTGCCGATCAGCTTGTCACGCGAATGGGTGAAGCTTTTCAGCAAGTTACGAACGGCAAGCATGATGCGAGTCAGTATGCTTCCTCTCTAAATCTGATTACAGGTCCGAGCCGCAGCGCGGATATCGAGAATGATCTGACTATCGGTATCCATGGGCCTGGAAAGGTATATGCAGTTATTATCAAGTAAAACCAAGCAAACCATTATTGATCAAATAAATTGAATATAAGGGTGAGAAGTAGTGTCGGTTTTTGTCGAAATCGATGGTGCTTGTCGCTCTTTTTTTCGTGGAAATGCTTCACAGGTTATTCATATTCGCCAAATCTTTACATTTTTCTTAAAAAAGTAGTTCAAATGATATGCTCGTAGAAGTATAATAGAATTAATGATTTTTTTGCGAAAATCGTACATCTTGCAGGTGTATTAATAAATGACAAAATGTGTCTACATAAGGGGTGAAATCATGTCAGGTGAATTAATATTGCTAGTAGAGGATGATCGGGAAATCAGCAGCTTGATTGAGCTCTACCTTCGTAAGCAAGGATTCAACGTTGTTATAGCAGAGGCGGGGGAAGAAGCCCTCGATCAATTTGAGAACAGCACACCCGCATTGATTTTGCTGGATATTAATTTGGATGGTATGAATGGGCTTACCGTGTGCAAGGAAATCCGTGAGGTTTCCAACGTTCCAATCGTGTTTATTAGCTGTAATAAGGATTCGGATGACATTGTGGAGGGTCTGAAGCTGGGCGCTGATGACTATATTACAAAGCCATTCGATCCCGAGGTCATGGTTGCGAGAGTGCAGGCGAATCTCAGGAGAGCACCGATTTTTCGCAGGGGGGCCACTCCAGTTAAGAAGGACGAGCTGAGAACACTTTCTTTTGATGGTTTGACTGTAGATCTGGTTAATTTCCAGGTGCATGTTAACGGAATCCATGTTCCACTGTCTGCGAAGGAAGTGCAGCTGCTCATATTTTTGGCGCGGCAGCCGGATCAAGTATTTTCCTTGGATGAGCTTTATCAAAATATTTGGGGAGCAGACAGCATTTCTGATACCCGTACCGTGATGGTCCACATTAGCAGTCTTCGCAAGAAACTGGAAACACCTGTTGCTCAGTTCAAGTATATTCACAATATTCGGGGGATCGGTTATAAATTTAATTCATATCTGCCCAAATCTTAAAAATAGAGGTGTAGACAAACCATGAACCATAAATTATTGGAGCTGCAAACCTTATTGCGCGAGCATAGTCTATTAATCACCTTCTCCGGAAAATTTACTCAAAGTATTATAGAAGAGCTCGGTGAAGCGGTTAAGAAATATTTGGAGACCGAGAAGCGCCCACAAAATGCGATTTTCGACCTGTTCTCAATTTTTATCGAGCAGACGCAAAATATTAAAAATTATTGTTCCTTGATGCAGGATTCCGATTTTGGTGACCGAATTTCAGAATCTTGTATTGTTACCATAGGCAAAACGGAGACTGGCAATTATGTATGCTCCGGCAATCAGATTCAAAACCGTGATACAGCCAAGCTGATCAAGGCATTAGACGAGATTAACCTACTCGATAAGGAAGAATTGAAAAAGATGTACAAACTGAAACGCAAGCAGGATATTTCAGAGCTGGAAGGTGCGGGAGCCGGATTAGGTTTGATTGATATTGCCAGAAAGGTTAAGCAGCCATTGGAATATACGATCACGGAGCTGGATTCGCAATTTTCCTTTTTTACATTAAAAGCAACCGTATAGAAAGCAGGTGAATAGATGTTAGACGTATTGCGTATTGAAGCTACAAGAAGCACACCGGAGATTTTTTTCAATCCGACTAATCATAGGCTATCTGTTCGCGGACAATCTTATCCTGAAAATTCGTTTAAATTTTACGAACCTATTCTACAATGGGTTGAACAATATTTACATAATCTTGGTGGGGAGAAGGTTGAGATCGAATTCTGCCTGCCTTACATCAATACAAGCAGCTCGAAGTGTATCATGATGCTGTTGGAAAAATTCAATAAAGCTTTTCATGATGGCAAGGAGCTCAATCTGAACTGGTTTTGCAGTGAGGATAATGAAAGTGAAATCGAGTGTGCTGAAGAATTTAAGGAAGATCTGGAGCTGCCATTTCAAATCATTGCACAGAAAGAGGTTTGAAGCCGGCAATGGATCAAGAAAATCTGTTTGGAAATGAACGGAAAATATTGGAGGCATCCCGCAAAATTATGGAGGATGCTGCTCATGAGCATAACGAGCTGCTGCCTGAATTCTCCAAGCTGGTCATTGATTATGAGCGCCTCATCAAATTGACGACCAAAATATTCAAGATCAGCGACATCCAGGGCAAAAACATCAAACAGCACGAGGATGAAATGCGCCAAATGAATCATGATCTGCAGCATCTCGAAAAATCGCGTCGTAAGCTGATGAGTGATATTTCACATGAGCTTGGTACACCGATGACCTCTGTTCAGGGTTATGTCAAAGCGATGCTGGATGGCGTGATCGAACCGGGCGAACCGCATTTACGGATGATTTATAATAAGGTGCTGCTCGTAAATGACCTGGTAGATGACTTGTTTGAGCTGTCCAAGCTTGAAGCCAGCAAAGCTATTTTCCAATTTTCCGAATACCCGTTGGAGCAGGTGCTGGATTTGTTGCGGGGGAGATTTGAGCTTGAAGCGGCGGATCGTGGCTATCAGTTCAGTGTCGAGGATTTTCAAGAAAACATCCCGGAGGCTGGGTATGTTTCGATTTCGATAGATTTGAAACGGTTTGAGCAGGTTATGAATAACTTTGTGAATAATGCATTTCGCTATACGGCCCCCGGAGGTATGATTAAAATCCACGGAGAGGTTCATATTGAGAAGCAACGGATGTCAGCCAATGAACTTCCCTGTGAGGTTACCTTCAAGGTAAGTGATTCAGGAGAGGGTATTGATGAGGAAGCGCTGCCGCATGTTTTTGATCGGTTTTATCGGGCCATTAAAGCTAAATCTAGCACGACTCCGGGTACGGGGCTTGGGCTGGCTATTGCCAAGGAAATCGTGCAACAGCATAACGGGCAAATTGGCGTTAACAGTGTGAAAAATCACGGCTGCACGTTTTATTTTACTTTACCGGGAACGATTATTCTGGATCAGGCTTGGGAGACGGAATCATGAGCGCAAAAGATCACAATCTGATGAAAGTTATCATAATCGCAAGCATCATTATTGTGCTTTCTATTGTACTTGCTGGAACAAGCGTATATATCATTGCAGAAAAAGAAGTTGTCCATAAGCTGAAAAGCAAGGATTTGGTGCGGATTGCCGAGTCGGTCGCTTCGAAGGTCGATGGCCGTCTTCAACGGGCCAAAGAGTCATCGTTAATGTTGGCTAAGGACCCTGAGCTGATCAACTGGCTGGCTGATGGCGAGAAGGATGAGAAGCTGCGAGGCCATGTTATTGAAAAGCTTAATAACCTGGCAACCGGATTTGACTACAGCAACGGTTTTATAGCAAGCAAGGCGACCGGTAATTATTGGATTGAAAACGGACAGGCTAGCAAGGTATTATCAGAAGGCAATGCCGCTGACCAATGGTTTTATAAAACAGTCGCTTCCAAACAGCAGGTTACACTTAATTTGGATTATAACGAAGTGCGGCAGGATACTTTTGTATTCGTAAATGTGCTTGTTGGTAAGACAGAGGCACCCGTTGGAGTAGCAGGTATTGGATTAAGCCTGAAGGAGCTGGCAAACAATTTTGCCGAATACAAGTATGGAGCCAAAAGTAATTTGTGGTTGATCGATAACAGCGGCAAAATCTACTTGTCAGATGATATCAGCAAGGTGGGGGCCATGGTGTCCACGCTTGTTCCTGAACAGCTCGTTCAACAAATGCTTGGTCAATTCAATCAAACCGACTCCAAGGGTCAACAACCCGTAGTCCTGGATTATATGGACAGCGAAGGACAGAAGATGGATTTAATCAGCTTTCCGCTCAAATCGACAGATTGGAAGCTGCTGTTTCAAATGCGGCGAAGTGATTCGGTTTCGTTTCTCGATACGATTAAAATTAATACAGGCATTGCGTCACTGCTGTGCATTCTAGCTATGATCTTCATGTTTTATTTCGTTACACGCAACCTGGCCAACCCCTACAAGAGGGCTCTGGAGCTTAATCGCAAGCTCGAGCAGGCGGTTCAGGAGCGAACGAAGCAGATATCCGAGCAGAAGCAGAAGCTGACCGATAGCATAGATTATGCGAAGCGGATTCAGGACTCGATACTGCCTTCGCGCGAGGAAATCGAGGGTGTGCTGCAGGATCATTTTGTACTATGGGAGCCGCGTGACGTTGTAGGCGGCGATTTTTATTGGATGAAGCAGACCAATGATGGCTATTTATTAGCTATTGGTGATTGTACAGGCCATGGTGTACCGGGCGCATTGATGACCATGATCTCCATCTCCATCCTCAATCGTATTGCCGAGACGGCAGAAACTATGGACCCGGCATCCATTCTGCAATCAATGAACCGACTGATTAAAGAAACACTGCACCGCGAGCATGGAGACCTGATGTCGGATGACGGGTTGGATATCGGGCTTTGTTTCATCAGAGGGGATCAGCTTACATTTGCTGGCGCCAAAACCTCCTTGTATATGAAGAACGACCAGGAATTGACGGTGATCAAGGGTGATCGCAAAAGCATAGGTTCAGTCAGAACGAATAACCAATTCAACTTTACGAATGCCGAGCTTACCGTAAGTACGGGTGCTTCCTTTTATATGACTACAGATGGTTATCTGGATCAGAACGGCGGCGTCAAGAATGTATCGTTCGGCAAGCAAAAGCTGATTGAAATGATCGAGCAGTTCCATGGTAAACCATTGGGTGAGCAGGAAGCTTTGTTCCGCAGTCGACTGGTCGATTATATGGGCGATGAGCCGCAGCGGGACGATATTACGATATTAGGCTTCAAAATTTCCTGAAAAGAATAAGGCTTTCAATAAAAAACACATGCTCAGGCATGTGTTTTTTTGTTGATTTCTGATTAGGTGTCATCTCGGGTAAATATCATTTCTTTGAAACAATTTCCATAGCTGCTCTGCCATAAATTGAGGTGAACGTGGCATGTTATTGAGAATCCACCACTCCACGGTTCCAACGAAGGCTGAGGCCATAAATTGTGTAATTAATTCATTATCCATTTCCTGATTGATCTCCTGCATATTGATCTTCTCTGTTATGCTGGCTGCCACATTGTGCAGCATGCGTTCCCGAAATACGGAGGTTCTTTGATTAGTGAGCATGGAAGAAAAGAATAGAAAATTATCCTCGAAATAAGTAAATGCCGGCATTAAGGCACGGATCAGATCTATTTTTTCCAGATTGTAATCGATCGCTTTGCATGCTATGAACATTTGGCTTAGATGGTCTTCTATACATTTATTAAGCAGGTCGTATTTATCCGTGTAGTGAAGATAGATGGTCCCCCGGTTTACATTGGCCCGTTCAGCAATATCATTAATGGTGATTTGATCGAATTCTTTCTCGGAAAACAATCCCAAAAACGCCTTGTTGATGGATTCCTTTGTTCTCAGGATTCGTCTATCTATTTTCGTTGCGGTATCCATACTGAATTTGCCTCCTCACGTTAATGAACAATTCTAGTACTGTTGTTGTATATGAAACAAAATTGCAAGTATTAGCGATTGAATTAACTTATCTTCTCTATATAATAATAATCAACAGCTATTAAATAATCAACATTTGTTGATTAAAATTGGTTGCAAATTATGTTAAGGGGCGATAACAAATGGACAACCTGAAATCCAAGGTGATCATCATTACGGGAGCATCCAGCGGAATAGGAGAAGCTACAGCGAAGCTATTGGCCCAAAACGGCGCAAAGGTCGTATTAGCTGCTAGAAGAGAGGAACGCTTGCAAACGATTGTCAGCGAGCTAGAAAAAGAAGGCGGAGAGGCTGTATACCATATAACAAATGTGGCTTCAGCGGAAGACATGCAGAAGCTTGCACAATTTGCCTTACAGCAGTATGGACGTATCGATGTTCTAGTGAATAATGCCGGAATCATGCCTGTATCCCAGCTTAACGAACTCAGGGTCAACGAGTGGGACAACATGATTGATGTTAATATCAAGGGAGTTCTGTATGGCATTGCCGCAGTATTGCCAACTATGAGAGAACAGCAATCGGGACATATCATCAATATTTCCTCGGTTGCAGGTTATAGTGTAAGTCCAACCTCATCTGTATATAGCGCTACCAAATTTGCAGTTAGAGCGATAACGGAAGGTTTGCGCCAGGAAGAATCTCCGGCCTCTAATATTCGAACCACCATTATCTCACCGGGAATAACGGATACAGAGCTAACCCATTCGATTAACAATCCTGCCATCCAGGCTATGGCCAGCGAATTCATGAAAATGGCTATTTCTCCATACAGTATTGCCAGAGCGATTGCATACGTCATTAATGAACCTGAGGATACCGGAGTCAACGAGATCGTAATTAGACCGACCCTTCAACCTTAATCCAGTTACCGTGATAGATTTGATTTCTTGATAGATATTACTACATGGATCGTCCTTTACTTCGAGGGCGATCTTTTTCTTAATCCTATTCAGTGGGGAATGAAGAAAAATGTTTAGGCAGTAACCCGTTGACAGACGAATTGGCTGGTGTTAGGATTAAAATGTAGATTATACAAAACTAAGGTTTATTATACAAAACCACATTTGTTTTTCATCTTGGGAGGGAATATGGACAAAAAGTATTGGGTACCGGCTTTGGACAAAGCTAATGATATCCTGCTGGCCATTTCCGGGCAGCCCTCCAAGCTGAAGCTGATTGATCTCTCGAAGCAGCTTGGTATTAATAAAAGCTCGATGTTTTCGTTACTGAATACGATGGAGCAGTTGGAATGGGTTGTTCGGGATGCAGAGGGGACATATTCTTTGGGGTCCAAACTCGGGTTTATCGGAAACTCTTTTTTCAAGCAATTCAGTTTAATAGAACGGTTTCGCAAGGAAGCGTCTATCACGAAACACAAGATTCAGGAAACGATTCAACTAGCCAGACTGGAACAGCACGAGGTGCTGTATCTGGCCAAGGAGGAAATGCCATCTCCGGTCCGATTAGCTTCCGAGCCTGGTATGAAGCTGCCTGCTCATGTGACGGCACTTGGCAAAGCACTGCTGGCTGATCTGGAAACCTCGGTTATTGAAAGCCTGTTTCCGGATGAGGTACTTCAGCCCTGCCCAACACCGCATACGCTTAAGAATCGCAGTGACTTGATTTCACAGCTGGAGCTTTCCCGCGAGCATGGTGTTGCATTTGATCTACAGGAAGCTGTAATGGGTTTTTGCTGTGTGGCGGCACCGGTTAGAGATACGCAGGGTCAGGTCATAGCGGCGATCAGCTGCTCGATGTTTCAACATGAATGGGAGCAAAAGCGGGAGCTGGCGCAGCGTGAAATTTGTGCCTTGGCTGCAAGGCTTTCACATAGTTCTGTTTAATATCAATCGAAAGGAATGATAATGAGTGAGATTAGACAATAAAATCGTTTTGATTACGGGTGCTGGATCAGGTATCGGCAAAAGCTCGGCGTTGCTGTTCGCCAAAGAAGGCGCTACTGTCATTGTAAATGACCTGGTTGAAAAAGGCGGTCTTGAAACCGTGGAAGAAATTCATCAGGCTGGAGGCAAGGCGCTTTTTATCCAGGCAGACACTACAGTTCCAGAATCGGTTAAAGCGATGGTCGATCAGGCTATCGACACCTACGGTCGTATTGATGTCTTGTTTAATAATGCAGGGGTAAGCGGTATCGGAGCCATTCATGAGGTAGAACCGGAGGATTGGGATCGTGTTATCAGGATCAACATTCGCGGTGTGTTTTTGCCATGTAAATATGTGCTGCCGCATATGATGGATCGCCGTGAAGGCTCGATCATTAATATGTCCTCCTGCATAGCCGAAATCGGCTTGGGCCGTCGTGCTTCTTATTCAGCAACCAAAGGTGCTGTATTGTCCCTTACCAAATCGATGCAGGTTGACTATGCACCTTACCAAATTCGCGTTAATGCGCTGCTCCCGGGCACGATTCTCACACCTTTTGTGGAAAATTACCTGCGTACCTCCTACGATGATCCGGAGGAAGCGATCGATTCTCTCAAGAAACGCCAGCTTAGCGGTGACTTGGGCAGACCTGAGGATGTGGCCAAGGCGGCATTGTTCCTGGCTTCGGATGACTCCCGCTTTATGATGGGTTCTCCGCTGTATATTGATGGCGGCGTTGTTTTTGGTAAAAATGCTTAAGATTCAATACGGCTAAATCTAACTATATATGATGGAGGAATGAAACTTATGAAACTGCTTACTTTTATTGAAGAGGGTCAACAAAAGCTGGGTGTGAAGACCGAACAAGGGATTGTACATATTACGGCTGCCCTTGAGGAAATTCCGGCACTGGAAGGTCAAGTCGTCCCGCAAACGGTACATGAAGTCATTGATGGTGGTGCAGATGCTCTAGCAGCTCTTGCAGCCTATGTGGATCAAGTACTATCCGCTGCTGATCGCGGCCCAAGCGCTCATGTGCTGGTTGAGTCTGAGCTGACATTGGGACCGTGTGTGACCCATCCGAACAAAATCATCTGCGTAGGCTTGAACTATCGGAAGCATGCCGAAGAAACCAATGCGCCGATTCCGCAATATCCAATCCTTTTTAATAAATTCAATAATACGCTAACGGGTCATGGTGCTGATGTATCACTTGCAGAAAGAGTGACTAGCAAGGTGGACTATGAGTGTGAATTGGTTATTGTCATCGGAACCAAAGCCAAGTATGTAACCAAGGAAGATGCACTCAGCCATGTGTTCGGTTACTGTAACGTCAATGATCTGTCCGCTCGTGATTTGCAGCTGCGTACTCAGCAATGGCTGCTTGGCAAAAGCCTGGATGGTTTTAGCCCGCTTGGGCCTTACCTGGTGACAGCTGATGAGGTTGGCGATCCTAACAATCTGGGCATTCGCACGCTAGTTAACGGTGAGCAGCGCCAAAACTCGAATACGTCGGATATGATCTTCCATTGCGATGAAATCGTCAGCTATATTTCTCAGCATATGACGCTGGTACCGGGAGATATTATTCTAACTGGAACCCCTGAGGGTGTCGTATTGGGCTTGCCTGAGGACAAACAGGTTTATTTGAAAGACGGCGATGTGGTGACGATTGAAGTGGAAAAACTCGGTACATTAACGAACCGGATGGTAGCCGAACAACGGTAATGTCACAGTACGAATAGATGGGATGCTTACGTAGTCTGTTTTTTACGAAGACATTCCGGTTCATGCTTACGATCCCGGCTTCTTAAGGAAGCTATCAGGAGGTTATCAATTACAATGGCAGGACATCAAATTGAAGTAGGGGCAGACGCCCTGGTCATGGATGCAAGGGATCATGTTGCTACAGCAATCAAGGATTTGGAGCAGGGGAGCAAGGTTGCCTATCGTGTACAGGATGCGGTTCATGAGCTTGCGCTGGTGGATGCGATTCAATTCGGTCATAAGCTGGCGATTATGGATATTGCCGAAGGTACCGACATTCGTAAATACGGTGAAGTGATCGGCAGAACGACGACCGCTATTCGTGCGGGTGAGCACGTTCATGTCCATAATGTCGAAGGTATTCGTGGACGCGGCGATCAAGCGCCTAAGGCTTGAACATATAGCAGGTGAGCTCTGCTTAGCAGACTCAAAGGAGGAATTTGTAATGGAGCATATGATGGGCTATAGAAGATCGGACGGAACAGTAGGCATCCGCAATCATTTATTAATCATTCCCACTGTGATTTGTGCCAATCAGGTATGCAGCCGTATTATGCAAATGGTACCGGAAACGATAGCGATTCCGCATCAGCACGGCTGCAGCCAAATCGGTGCGGATAAGGATCGGACATTTGATATGCTGGCAGGTACAGGCAAAAACCCGAATGTAGGCGGAGTTATCATCATCAGCTTGGGCTGTGAGGTGATCGACCCTACGCAGCTGGCAGATGCGGTACGTGCGACTGGTAAGCTGGTTGAGGTATTCGATATTCAGTCCGTCGGCGGTTCGGTTAAAGCGATTCAGCACGGTGTCGAGCTGGCGAAGAAGATGAAGCAGCAGCTGGATGCGATGGAGTCGGAGCCGATTCCTTTCAGCGAGCTGATCATTGGCGTTAAATGCGGCGGTTCTGATGCAACCTCGGGTCTTGCTTCCAATCCTGCATTGGGTGCAGCAGCGGATTCCCTGATTCAGATTGGCGGGGGTGTCGTGATTGGAGAAACTACGGAAATTATCGGGGCTGAGCACGTTCTGGCTTCCCGCTGTGCCACACCGGAAACCTCTGACATGTTGTACACCATCGTCAACCGTTTTGAAAAAGAAGTAGAGCGAATGGGCGCCGATATGCGCGGTGGCAACCCAAGCCCGGGCAATATTGCAGGAGGCTTAACGACCATTGAGGAGAAATCTCTGGGTTGCATCAGCAAATGCGGTACGGCACCTATTAAGGGGATTGTTGAGTATGCCGAGACGATTCCGAAGCATGGTCTGTATTTTATGGATTCCCCGGGTAATGACATTGAATGCGTATCCGGTATGGCTGCAGGTGGAGCCCATCTCGTATGCTTTACAACCGGACGCGGTACTCCAACCGGCTCTGCGGTTGTGCCTGTCATCAAAATTACCGGTAACACACGGATGTTCGAGCGGATGAGTGACAATATGGATATTAATGTCGGTGACATGCTGGCAGGGACGCTAAGTCTGGAAGATGCCGGAGAAATGATTTGGGAAGAAATTAAAGCGGTAGCGAACGGCAAGCTGACGAAGGCTGAAATTCTCGGTCATACCGAATTCAGCATCAACCGTATCGGACCGAGCTTATAAGGGAGGCCTATGTAAATGGCAAGATTAGCAAATAAGGTTGCCTTGGTAACGGGCGGCAGCCGCGGAATCGGTGAAGCTGTGGCACTGCGGTTGGCTGAAGAGGGCGCTCACGTAGCTGTCAACTATACGTCAGATCGTTCACGTTCGCTTGCGGAAAAGGTAAAAGAACAAATTCAGGCGTTAGGCGTAAAATCGATGATCGTACAGGCAGATGTTGGTGATGGCAAACAGGTGGAAGCGATGTTCGAGCAGGTTCGCGAGGAGCTGGGCGATATTGAAATTCTGGTCAATAATGCCGGAATAGCACCGTTCGAACCGTTTATGAAGCTGACTGAAGAGACCTGGGATCGGACCTATGCGACGAACGTCAAATCGATTTTCCTCTGTTCTCAGCTTGCAGCCAAGACGATGGTTGAAAAGCGTTACGGCAAAATTATTAATGTGCTTTCCACGGCGAGCCTTGTGGTAACAAGTCCGGTGATTCCTCATTATCAATCGTCCAAGGCAGCCGCACATATGTTAACCAAAGGGATGGCTATCGAGTTGGGTAAGTACAACATTAATGTAAATGCAGTCGGACCCAGCACTGTGGATACCGATATGTGTACGGACTTTTTGGCGGATCCGCAAATTCGTGCCAAAGAGATTGAGGCTAATCCGATGAAGCGGCTGGGCACATCACGGCAAATCGGAGATGCTGTCGTATTCCTCGCTTCCGATGAAGCGATGCAGATTAATGGTCATCTATTAATGGTTGATGGCGGATTAACAGTAAAAGCGGCTCAACCGGAAGATCATATGGAGCATTAAGATCGACGGTTGTATCCACATAGAATATTAACGAGTTGAAAGCTCTTCGGGTGTTCCCGAAGAGCTTTTTTACATATAGATAGATGGTGATGAGGCCTATCGGATGTCTTTGGATGTCCCAGAAAATCATTGCGGTGGTAGGTGGAAAGTCTACGGGCCGTCTTTGAAGTCGTGTTCCCACCACCCTGCCTGATCCAAGGAACACGACTTCAACAACGGTTGGAACCCCATACCCATGTCCTCGCCAACGCACCAAAGCATGGGTTTAGACAAGGACATAGCCACAGCCATGAATCAAACTTCTTGAACGTTCGACAAGATTTGATGAATTTCGTCAAGAAAGCTAATCAATTTCTAATAGTTACCTCAAACTTTTTGAAACATTTTCACGTATAGTATGTGTATAGCTTAAGTGGAGGTGTTCTTATGAGAGACATTCAATTATTACACAAAGGAAAAGTTTATCATGGACGCATAGGGTATGATCAACCAGATATGATGGAAGTTGAGACCTTAAAGCCTGTAGAATTTGCAAGAGGAGATAAAGTGTTATGCTTTGATTTCCAAAGACGCCAACCGACAAAGGTTTTATATGCATCCTCAACAAAGCTGATTCTTGCGACTGCAGAATCGGAATTGTTTAACATAGGAAAAAGGCCAGAGAAAGCGTATGAAGACTTTATGAATGACGATATGGAACCGATAAAAAGCTTTAAATTAAACACCTATGCGACACTTAACGATGATTTCAAAATTACAGCTGTTCGGATATCCAATGTAAGTCAAATCGGAATTGGCCTGGAGGTCAACGATTTTTCGATCAAGCTGAACCATGTGTACGATACCAAAATATTTTGCGACGATGAATGCATCATGCCTAAAATTATCGTTCGTTACGCACACATTTTGGAGAAAACGATTCGTTACGGAGCCGAGATTCACAAGATCTCACCGAGTGATTTGAATAAATTTCAATATTATGTGGCAACTCAGCAATTTAAACAGCTCATGCACGCTTAACACTTTTATAACAATTTAACAAACGCTGGAGGTTGATCCCGGCGTTTTTTGTTGTGGTAAAATATATTGCTGCTTTTAATAACACGTGTTATATTGGAGCTGAGGTGTTAATCATGACGGGTAAAAGAGTAACCAGCTTTGATGTAGCCAAGCGTGCCGGTGTATCCCGAAGTGTCGTTTCGGCTGTGTTAAACGGAACCCAGGGAATTGGGGTTGGTGAGGAAAAGCGAAAGGCTGTATTGGAAGCGATTCGTGAGCTGAATTATCAGGTCGATGCACAGGCAAGAGGGATGAAGACCGGTCTTAGCCGCTGCCTGGCCGCGTATGGCAATGTGACGAATTTGCTTTTTTTGCAGGTACTTGAAGGTATGCAGGCCGCATGTGCAGGTCAGGGTTACCATGTACTGCTGTATCCATTCGGTCCGTCGGAGCATCAGAAGCTGGAGGGACTGCTCGATTTGTACCTGCAGCGGCGGATAGATGGCATTGTCGCCCTGGACCGACCGCATCAAGTAAGTGAAACCTGGGTGGAATTGGTGAACAGCCACAAGCTGCCTTATATATCAGTAGAAGGTTATCCCGAGCATGATCAGATTACTTCGGTATTAATGGATTATCGGGAAAGTATACACCGTGCGCTTGATTTTATATGGGAACGAACGGGTTTGGCCCCTGTATATATCGAGATGTACCATGAGCATATTCAGCTTGGCAGCGGAGATCGTCAGCGGCGGCAAGCCTATGAGCAATGGATGGCGGACAAGCAGTTGGAGCCCTGTACGCTATCGGCGTTAGATGGTCCATGGGAGCATAGGCGTGAATTTTGGACAGAGTGGGTTTCTGAACGCAGCAAGCCATCAGCCATATTGACTAACTGGTCAAGAGGGGCCGTGTATGTATGCCGTGCCGCGCAGATGCTTGGAATTGAGGTTGGACGCGACATTCATGTGATGGCAGCCGACAATACGGAGCGGATCAACCAGCATATGTACCCGACGATTACGTCCGTAGAGGTTCCTTATGTAGAGATGGGCCGCCTCGCAGCGGAACGTATACTGGAAACGATTGACGGCCGTAGAGCGTATACAGATCATAGTGATATAATGGTGTCCTCACAGCTTATAGTTAGAGATAGTGTCGGCAGCTAATTTTTTTTGAAATTTAATAACACGTGTTATATCAAATACAGGGAGTGATCCGAATGTTTTATGTATGGGAAAAATTGAACGCCCGCGTGATTGAGCTTGATGAATTTCGTTACAGAGATCGATTATCGATTCCAGCTTTTCAAAGCCTGGAGGATCCTGAGGGTGAAATTGGCGGACGCCCTGTATTACCTTTAACGCAGTTTCCAGATACGAAGGAAATGTCCTTGGGCGAGTATTGGCAGGGGCGTGACCGTTATCTGTGGCTGGCAGCCGATGTCGTGGTGCCGAAGGACTGGCAGGGCAAGAAGGTGCTGGGTCGGTTTGATTTTGGTAAAACTGGAGGAAGCTCAGGCTTTGAGTCGCTGTTGTATGTGAATGGACAACCTTATCAAGGTGTTGACTCCAATCATCAGGAGGTTTTTTTCGAAGAGGCGGCGGGAGCAACACTTGGGCTATGTTTCAGATTGTGGAGCGGCTTGGGAGGCTATAATTCCAAGGCGATTATGGAGCATCAACTGAAGCGTGCCGAGCTGTGCTGGCTGGATGAGGCGGCAGATGATTTGTATTACACAGCCCGCGCAGCACTCAGTGTTGCCAAAGTGATTCATGAGCATTCACCGGAGCGGCAGACCTTGCTGTCTGCGGTTGATCAGGCTTTTTTATTAGTGGATTGGTCCCGACCGGGATCCGATGATTTTTACGCATCGGTAAACGCCGCGGCGCAGCTGCTGAGGGCAACGGTCAAGGAGCTTCCAAAGCATCATGCGGTAACGGTACGCTGCATTGGGCATACGCACATAGATGTGGCCTGGCTGTGGCGGCTTAAGCATACGCGGGAGAAAGCGGTGCGTTCTTTTTCCACGGTTCTGCGTCTGATGGAAAAGTTCCCGGATTATGTGTTCCTACAGACAATGCCTCAGCTGTATGAATATATCAAAACTGACTATCCGGAAGTGTATGAGCAAATTAAGGTGAGAGTCAAGGAAGGACGCTGGGAGGCTGGCGGCGGCATGTGGCTGGAAGCGGATTGCAACCTGACCTCTGGGGAGTCCTTGGTCAGACAGCTGCTCTATGGTACGCGGTTTCTTCGTGAGGAATTTGGTGCGGAATGCACTTATTTGTGGCTGCCTGATGTATTTGGCTACAGCTGGGCGCTGCCACAGATTTTGCGAAAATCAGGGATCGATACCTTCATGACGACCAAAATTAGCTGGAATCAATATAACCGTATGCCGCATGATACCTTTCAATGGCGGGGGATTGATGGCACAGAGGTATTAACGCATTTTATTACGACACCTGATCCTGATGCAGGTGATGGAGGCTGGCTGTATACGTATAACGGAGAGGTAACAGCCAGATCAGTTAATGGGATTTGGGAAACATATCGTGACAAGGGTGTCAATCAGGAGCTGCTGTTGGCCTATGGATATGGAGACGGCGGCGGTGGCGTTAATAGAGAAATGCTGGAGCTGCGCCGCAGGCTGGCTGAATTGCCAGGTATTCCGCAAGTAACCACAGGGCGTGTCGATGATTATTTCGCCGCGCTGCACCAAACGATTGCAGAAACGAAGGAGTATGTGCATACGTGGGATGGCGAGCTGTATCTGGAGCTGCATCGTGGTACTTATACGAGCCAGGCATACAACAAGCTGATGAATCGTAGGCTGGAATTGCTTGCCCGCGAAGCAGAATGGCTGGCCGTTATGGGCAGCTTAGTCCAAGAAAATTGGCAGCCTTATGCAAAGGGAAAAATTGATGAGGCTTGGAAAATTGTGCTTCGGAATCAGTTTCATGATATTATTCCAGGCTCTTCGATAAAAGAGGTTTATGAGGATTCGACGCAAGAATATGCAGAAGCAGAAAAGCTGCTGCAGCTCGCATGCGACCAGGCCGATGAAGCACTAATTGTCACGTCTGATGCCACTATCTCAGCCAATACAGCAAGTACAACGCAAGCTTCCGACGACAGAGCGGTTTATACGGTATGGAACAGCGCAGGCTGGGAAAGAAAAGGTCTGGTACAAGTCAGGTATGATGGTTTCCTGACAGCTAATCGTCATGTGGAGTGGACGGATGCGCAGGGTGATGCGCTCATTGCACAGCAGGATGCTGCCGGATGGTGGGTGCAGTTGAACGGAGTTGCCTCCATGGGTTATTCGACGATTTACGCTGTATTCAATAATCTTATTAGCAGTGAGCCTAACACGGATTTGTACCCAGAAGTGTTCTCCTCATTGAACAATGGGATTGAAACACCTCATTATGTGCTGACATGGAATGAACAAGGGCAATTGACTTCAATTTGGGACAAAACGGCACAGCGTGAAGTGTTGGCGGAGGGCTTCAGCGGCAACGTGCTGCAGGTGTTTGAGGATAAACCGAAAAGCAGACATGAGGCTTGGGATATTGATATTTATTACCAGGAGAAGAAGGAAGAAATTACTGATTTAACTTCAGCTGTCATTAGCGAAATCGGAGCGCTTCGTGCTGTTGTGACGTTTAAATGGACCTATAAGGATTCTTCCATCGTGCAGAAAATGGTTCTTTATCGCGATTCACGCCGAATTGATTTTGTGAATGAAATCGATTGGCATGAGCAGCGCAAGCTGTTAAAAGCTGCATTCCCGGTTGAGGTACGTTCAACGGAAGCGACCTTTGATATTCAATATGGGAATGTGAAACGGCCAACACATTGGAACACTAGCTGGGATTATGCACGCTTTGAGGTTGTTGGGCACCAATGGGCCGATTTATCCGAGCGTGGTTATGGAGTGAGTCTGCTTAACGATTGCAAATACGGCTACGATATTAAGGATAATGTGATGCGGCTGACATTAATTAAATCGGCAATGATTCCCGATGATCAGGCAGACCAAGGGCATCATGCTTTCACTTACTCCTTGCTGCCGCATGCGGGAGATTGGATTGAAGGCGGAACGGCTGTTGAGGCTTGGGATTTGAACGCCCCAATGTCGAGCAAGCCGGGTGCTTCTGATGCGCCTGCATCGTTATTCAGGTTAACAGGCGGATACGTGCACGTAGATGCCGTTAAAAAATCCGAGGATGATGGTCGCGTTGTACTGCGCTTCCACGAGTTTGGCGGACAGCGCGGAACGATTGAATTGAACAGTGATTACACGATTTGCGGCTGGCAGGAATGCGATTTGATGGAGCGGCCGATGGGTGAACCGTCGAATACCTCCGTTATTCGTCTGGCTATTAAACCTTATGAGATCAAGACACTGCTGATTGATGTTGTTAAAGGCTAACACTAGCTCTAGATCGACATATAAGCAGCACTGCAACGACAGCCTGACATCCAATTCGCTTGGACGTCAGGCTTTTTTGGGGTTTTGAGCTGTACACAATCAGTTATATCGTTCCGTCTGCTGTGAATTCCCGTTGGTAGATGGAGCTTATTGTCTCCAGTAGGTTACGGCCATGCTCGCCGAATTTCAACTCCGTGGCCTTTCCTTGTACAAGAAAGACGCCAGACCGATGGTTGGTTTCACCTAAAGCAGCTTCGTACAGAAGCGAAGCTCCTTTACTCGGGTGTGGAAAAAATAGCTGCATTATCGGTTTAATATAAAATGGCAATCCTGGATTTTTACCTTTTCTGATCGTGTTATTGCCACCTGGATCCACACTAAGAATCTTGATTCCCTCATTGGCGACCAAAGGAGCGATCTCCTGCGTCCACAGGGAAAGCGCGAGCTTGGAAGCTGCATATGGACCGAATAGCTTTTTGAATACGGTAGGATGCTCCAGTGTGTCGGGATCAAAATGCTTCATATATTTAAAAGCATGGGTAGAGGTGTTCACGATGGTTTTCAAGCTTCCCCGCTGAACAAGCTCCTTCAGCTCCATATAAATGATGTAGGGCACTACAGTCTGCAGCTCGTAATGCATCTCGCGTCCCTGTTTGGAAAAGCTAAGCTCCGGGAAGCTGCCGCCTGCGTTATTGAACAACAGATCGATCTTCACCTCGGCAGCTTTGATCTGGCGCAGAGCATGCTTCAAATTGTTGAAATCGGTAAGGTCAGCTTTGAAAATCCTAAGCTGCCCTGCGTCAAGGCACTTCTGAATCCGTGTGTCGTCCTCGGGGAAGCCCGAGCGGATCAGGGCAATGACCTGCCAACCTTCTGCCAGCATTTTGCGGGTTAATTCGAGCCCGATCCCGCTGCTTGCACCTGTAATAAGAGCAGTTTGATCTTGTCCCCTTGTCTTCATTATGATGACCTCCATCGTTTAGTTTCGATTCAGGTTCGATTCGATGGATTCAGTGTATAACCTGGAGTCGGCTCCAAGTCAAGCGTGAAAAGACACATCGATACTTGACTTGGAGTTGACTCCAAGTTATATAATCGAATCAATTGAAGATAGAGGTGGGTGAACAGATTGGGCGAGGCTCGTGTATTCACGATTAAAGAAGCTGCGGAACAGACCGAATTATCAGAAGATACGATTCGCTACTACGAGAAAATTGGTCTTCTTCCGCGAGCAGAACGTAAGGAAAACCGACATCGTATATATCATCCTGAGGATATTGCTACGATGAAGCTGATCATATGTCTCAAAAAAACGGGAATGTCGCTGGATGAAATGAAGCCTTTTTTGAATTTATCGTATGACGATGATCTCACTGAATTTCCTGAGCTGTATGCCAAGATTCAGAGCCATAAGGAAAAAATCTACAATCAAATGGCTTCCTTGCAGCAGATTATTGATTTTATTGATTCCTTTGAATCGAGATTCAACAAAAAGGGAAGCTCCGCTGTGACAGCCTGCTCGATCTCCGGTGAACATGTACGAATGCCGATGTTTCAGAAGTGATTAAATAATCCCGCCCAGACCGCTGATCATCGTGGCTTCAATTAACAACTGGAGCAGTATATTTCGAGCAATGAAATACAAGCAACACTAATCAGTGGATTCTTCGCCAGGCAGCGGTAAAAGTCGTTCATCCTTGACGATCGCACCATCCCGAATGGAAATAACCCTTCTGGCATGCTCGGCGATATGGTTGTCATGTGTAATCAGCACAATCGTATTACCCTGCTTATTTAACTCTATGACCAGTTCGAGAACCTCATTGCCTGTCTTGGTGTCGAGTGCGCCCGTTGGTTCATCCGCCAATAGCAGGGAGGGAGAGCCAGATAATGCCCGGGCGATGGCAACCCGCTGCTGCTGACCTCCGGATAGCTCACTTGGCTTGTGGTGACCACGCGCACCCATTCCGAGCAATTCGAGCATGCGCATTGCCTTTTCCCGCCGTTCTTTTTTGCCGAGGCCCGAATAGATCAGGGGCAGCTCGACATTTTCCAAAGCATTCAGCCGGGGCAGCAGATTGAATTGTTGAAAAATAAAGCCGATTTTTTTGTTCCGCAGCTCTGCCAGCTGATTATCGCTCATTTTTTCGGTAGCTACGCCATCGAGTAGATAGCTGCCGGAAGTCGGGATATCCAGCAACCCGATCGTATTCATAAGCGTTGATTTACCGGAGCCGCTGGGGCCGATTATAGCAACGAAATCGCCTTTGGCCACAGACAGCGAGAGGTCGTTTAAGATGTGCAGCTTCTCTGCGCCGCGTTCATACACCTTGGTAATATTGCGGAGTTCGATCATGGAATGCATCCGGGAAATACCTCCTCCTTATGTAATATTTATCGATGGTTCCCGCCCGCTGCTTTGGTTGTCGCCGCCACCTGTGCCACCTACATCCGTACCGCCAGCGCCACCAGCAGCTGCATGCTGTAAGTCGTTGCTCGTATTTATTGGCGTTCTATCGTGGACTGCTTGAATGTCATTTTGCGGGATATCGTTGAACAATGACGCGATAACATCACCTTGTTTGATTGTATTGCGAGATTTCATTCAACTTTCAAGCGACTTGGCAGAGGGGAGCCAGTTTTCTAATATTGTAGCAACGGGATGTGAATGAAGTGTGAAAAAATGTGAGAGCCATACGTAGAAAATAAAGAGCAGCAGCCGCGTGGATCGCAGCTGCTGCCTAAAGTCGATAGTTTCTATTCTATTCAAAAAGTTTTTTTAGATTCTCGTGATAAGGGGCGCGGATTACGCCTTTTTCTGTAATAATCGCAGTTACATATTCATTCGGTGTGATATCAAAGGCAGGATTGAACACCTTAACACCCTTTGGTGCGGTGCGCTTGCCAAAGCCTTGTGTAATTTCATCCTCATGACGTTCCTCAATCGGAATGTCTGCCCCATTGGCCGTGTTCAGATCAATCGTGGACATCGGGCAAGCCACATAAAAAGGAATCCCGTGAGCTTTGGCTAGAACAGCCACGCTGTAGGTACCGATCTTGTTGGCTACGTCGCCATTAGCTGCGACACGGTCTGTGCCGACAATGACTGCTTGTACCCAGCCTTTACTCATGACGACTCCAGCCATGTTGTCGCAGATGAGAGTTACATCAACGCCTGCCTGCTGCAGCTCGAACGCTGTCAGGCGTGCGCCTTGCAGCACAGGTCGGGTTTCATCGGCAAACACCTTGAGATGGATGCCGCGTTCCTGGGCCAGGTACATCGGTGCTAGAGCCGTGCCGTAACGTGCTGTCGCCAGACCGCCGGCATTGCAATGCGTGAGCACGCCCATTCCGTCCTCGAACAAATCCAACGCGTGCACGCCGATAAGCCGGCACGTTTCCTCGTCCTCGCTCTGGATCAGCTTCGCTTCATCCAGCAGCGACTGCTTCATCGCTTCCGGCTCGCCGCCAGCGGAAGCAAGCTCTGTGGCACGCTGCTTCATCCGCTCCAGCGCCCAGAACAAGTTCACCGCCGTCGGGCGCGACGTCGCCAAATAATCACACTGCTTGACCGTCTCGGCAAGCAGCAGCTCCAGGCTGCCGCTTGTATCCCGCGCGCCGAGGTAAACCCCGTACGCCGCGGCGATCCCGATTGCGGGCGCGCCGCGTACCGCCAACTGCTTGATCGCATCCCACACCTGCTCGGCTGTCGTCAGCTCCAAATACACAATTTCATCCGGCAGCTGCCGTTGATCAAGCAAATCCAAACTCTGGGTCGCCGAGTTCCAGCGTACCGACTGCAGCCAATCGGCCGCCTTATTCTTTTCTTCCTGCTGTTCTTGTATGCTCATCCCAGATGCTCCTTTCTATTTCTGTTCAATCGCTTCGGCCGCAATCTCCAACAGATCGTTAATCGATTGAGCTTGACGGTTATGCTTGATGAGGGCCGTGCCGATGCGAAGCGCAATGCGCCGTGCGCGATCCTTGGCGGCTTCGTCCTCAAGCTTATTTATGTCGGCAACCTGGGCAAGACCGTGTACGCGGCGGACCATTTTGCATCCGGTATAACCGATCGCGTCACGAAGCACCTGCTCCAGATACCATTCCTGATATTTTTCGCCCGCAAATACGCGGTCTACGCCATACAGGGACCAGATCGAGCGAAACTCACCACTGAACGTATGCCAGATATCACGGATGGTTCCAAGCAAATAACCGCGGTAATCATCACGTGACAGTTGATCCTGACTCCAGCCCTCCTGTGCAGCATAATTCAACAGCAGATTGGCAAATACCGCCCCGATATCAAAGCCCATTGGACCATAATAAGCGAACTCGGGATCGATAACCTTGGTGGAATCCTCAGTAATAAAAATACTGCCGGTGTGCAAATCCCCGTGAAGTAGTGCTTGAGCCTTGGTCAGAAAGCCGCTGCGCAGAATGGCAACCTCGAGCAGCAGCTCCTTATCGACCCATAGAGCCTCAACTTCGCTGCGGATTGCCGGAGGAATATCGTTCGTATCTGCATCGCGATAAGGATCATCGAAGATCAGATCCTCCGTGATTTTGCAAAGCTCGGGATTAATGAATTGCTTGACGCGCAGCTTTTTTTCCTGCTGATTCATGCCAAGATCCGACGTATAGAATAACGTGTGGGCCATGAAACGTCCAATATGCTGCGCAAACAACGGATAGCGGTTGCCATCCATCAACCCTTTACGCATGATAACATGATCACTTAAATCCTGCATCACTGTTAAGGCCAAATCTTTATCATACGTATACACATGCGGCACCAGATCGGGGCATAAGGACTCTTGTATCTGTAAAGCTTCACTTTCAATTCGTGCCCGGTCCAGCGTGAGCGGCCATGATTCCCCGACAACCTTGGCATAAGGCAAGGCCTGCTTCAAAATAATACTTTTACCTGTCGAAGCCTCTGAAATATGAAATACGAGATTCAAATTGCCGTCCCCGATTTCATGACTGGAAAGCTCACTTCCAGCGGTGAATAAGTCAGGTATGGTGCGAGCGTAGGCTACTGCTTCTGCTTCTGTCAAAGCGTGATATGTAGTCATGGTTTCATATTCCTCCTTCGAGTTGGGTATTCTAATAATCTCGTAAGCATATGCTTATAAAATTTCATGGAAAAATGCATCAAGTATGCTCTTCATCCGATAAGACTGCCAACCTATAGTATAGCAAAATGAGACTTCGCTTGGAATAGCAGATCATGGGTTAAGATTGAAACAGAACGTCATTTACAAAAAATACATCTGGAGATAATATACCGATGACGCTCAGATTCTATATTATACCTATACGATTCATATCGGGAGGGTTTCATAGGATGAAGCTGCTTGTAAAGTTACTGTCTATAGTGTTCGCTGTAGGTATTATACTAACGCTCGGAATGCAGGCTCAAGGGGAGCCGATTCTTGCAAATCCTTATAAAGCTAATCATCAGCAATTTGAACGATTGCATGGGCCGGTGCTCGTTGTCAATAGCGAGTCCAATCGGACAGCTCAAGCAAATCGCTAATTGAGGGAATCCCATAATAAAGAAAGGGAGGGCTTAGGCCCTCCCTTTCCTTGTCATTCTGCATCAAACAGCTTTAGAATTGCTTGCCGCGACCCCGATGCTCCACAAGATCGATGGCACCCAATACCATATGAGCCAATCCGAAGCCTGCTACGGCTGCTGCCGCCATGGGGTACTTACCCCTTAGTGCAACACCTGAAGCCGTCACCGCTGTACCCAAAACAGTAGGAATAAGTCCTTCTCTCATGATGGTTCCTCCTCGTAATTTTGAGTGGATGTTCGAATGCATCTATAGGTTGGGGTAAAATCGTTAAATGTATGTTTGCCAAATAGTTGCATTGTCGGGCGGATCAATCTTATAATGGAGTATTGTGAATTACAGCTGGCTTCATAATTTTTTTTGAAGGGAGGCGAGAGTAATGACGGAAAGCACGTTAAAGCCGGTCGCTTTAAAGGAATGGGCCATAGCTATAGAAGCACTGCGAGCAGGTCGGCAAATCATGATCATGCGAAAAGGTGGGATTCGTGAGGAAACACGGGACTTCCATATTGAAAGCGAGAGCTTCTATTTGTACCCGACCTACGAGCATCAGAAAAAACAATGGATTAAACCGGATCATCAATATCAGCTGGATCTGACTTTGGAGGGCTGGAGCACTGGGGATACAGAGGTTGAAGTTCATTGTTACGCTGAGCTGGTAGAGGATATACTAATAGAAGATCAGGATCAATTGAACAAGCTGAGCGAGCTGCATCTATGGACAGATACATTTGCCGAGGAAAGATTAAAGTGGAAGCGCACCAAGCCGCTTCATGTGATGCTACTTCGGGTGTACGAGCTGGATAAGCCGATCAAGCTGCCGATTATTCCTTCTTACATAGGATGCAAATCATGGATTCAATTGGAGAGCAGCATGGTCCATACTGCATCCCGTAAGCCTGTGCTTACAGATGAAGTGTTCAATGGAGCCATCGCTCAAATCAAGAACGCATTAAAAGGGTAATGATAGTAGAAGGCCCAAAAAGCTGTTTTTATGAGGCATGTTTTGTATATAATTTGCAAACAGTTCTCTCAAACCATTGAGAATCAATGATAATCAGTTTATAATGATTATTAGATAAGAATAATCACTCTAAATATAGACTTAAATATGGAGGAAATAAGATCATGGCACAAACAACGGAATTCACTATAGACGGTTTGAAAGCTACTGTCGAAGGCAAGGAAATTTTGAAGGGCTTGAACCTTACCATGAAGGGCGGAGAAATCCATGCAATCATGGGGCCCAATGGAACAGGCAAAAGTACACTTGCTTCCACTATCATGGGTCATCCCAAATATGAAGTTACCGAAGGCGCGATCACGCTCAATGGCGAAGACGTTCTCGAAATGGCTGTTGACGAAAGAGCCCGTGCAGGTATTTTCCTTGCTATGCAATATCCAAGTGAAATTACCGGTGTCACGAATGCCGATTTTCTGCGCAGTGCAATTAATGCCCGCCGTGAGGAAGGCAGCGAAATTTCCTTGATCCGCTTTATCCGACAAATGGAAAGCAAAATGAAAGAGCTTGAAATGAATCCGGAGTTTATGCACCGTTATTTAAATGAAGGCTTTTCAGGTGGAGAAAAGAAGCGTAATGAAATTTTGCAAATGCTGCTTCTTGAGCCAAGTGTTGTTATTTTGGATGAAATCGACTCCGGTTTGGATATAGATGCCCTTCGTATAGTTGCAGCAGGTGTGAACGCGATGCGTTCCGAAGACCGCAGCTTTTTGATTATTACCCATTACCAACGTTTGCTTAACTATGTAAAACCGGATTTTGTACATGTTATGATGCAAGGACGTATAGTGAAATCGGGCGGACCTGAACTGGCAGAACGTCTTGAGAATGATGGCTACGACTGGATTAAGGAAGAGCTGGGCATTGACGATGAGACGGTTGGCGGACAGGAAGAAGAATTTAAAATCCCCATGAACACTCCAGGTCCAAAATACTAAGCGATAATCGTACAGGAGGAATAAATATGACTACACAAGCCATTCTTCCCATCGATCGTCAAGCCATCGTGCAGCTGTCACAATCGAGACAAGAGCCTGAGTGGATGACCAATCTGCGTTCAGAAGCGTTGGAATTGGCCGGATCGTTGGAATTACCCGTGCTTGAAAAAACAAGAATTGACCGTTGGAACCTTCGTTCTTTCGGAACCCATAAAGCAGAAACAGAAATAACCTCAACAGAACAGCTGCCTGCATTCACCAAAGCGCTGCTGCAGGATGACAGCGACCAGGCCAGCTTGATCATTCAAAGAAATTCCAGCATCGTGTTTCAAAATGTTTCAGAGGAGCTGACCAAGCAGGGCGTGATCTTCTCAAGTCTTGAAGCAGCTTTAACGAATCATCCTGAGCTGGTTAAGCAGTATTTCATGAGTGTGGTCAGCAAGGATGAGAATAAGCTGACCGCTCTTCATACAGCACTATGGAGCGGTGGCGTGTTCTTGTATGTACCTAAAAATGTAAGAGTCGAACTGCCGCTGCAGGCTTTATTCCTGACTGATGACGCTGATGCGTGCTTCTCGCCTCATGTGCTCATCATTGCCGAGCAGCATTCCTATGTTACGTATGTCGATAACTTTGCTTCTCATGGTGATTTGAACCATCTTGTTCAGAACGGTGTTGTAGAGGTTATCTTGAAACCTGGAGCGGTTGTCAATTATGCTTCGGTCCACAACTTTGACGAATCGGTTACGGATCTTTCCTACCGGAGAGCTGTTGTTGAGCAGGATGCTACGATGAACTGGGTAATCGGCGAGATGAACTATGGCAACGTCATGTCGGATACGACATCACTGTTGAAGGGCAACGGCTCAACCTCCGATGCCAAAATCATTTGTGTCGGTACCAACGAACAGAAGCTGAATGTAACCACTCGTGCCGTTCACTTTGGCAAAAACTCGAGCAGCGACATGATTACCCGTGCCGTTATGCGTGATGCAGCTACGGCGATTATTAACGGAATCACCAAGATTGAAAAAGGCGCTACAGGCGCCAATGGCCAGCAAACCGAAAAAGTGCTTATGCTGAGTCCAAAAGCACGCGGCGATGCGAATCCAATCCTGCTCATCGATGAGGATGATGTGAAAGCCGGACATGCCGCCAGCGTAGGTCAAGTAAATCCGGAGCAGATTCATTATTTGATGTCCCGCGGGATTACACGTGAAGAAGCACAGCGTCTGGTTATTTATGGCTTCCTTGCACCCGTTGTGTCTATCATCCCAATGAAAAACATCCAGGAACAGCTGCAGCGCTTCGTTGAAAGGAAGCTGGGACAATGAATACCAAAGAGATCCGTCAACTATTTCCCATCCTTCATCAGGAAGTAAACGGTCATCCACTGGTATATCTGGATTCGGCTGCGACCTCGCAAAAACCGGTGTCCGTTATTGAAGCGATCAAGCATTATTACGAATTTGATAACTCCAATGTACATCGTGGTGTGCATACGTTGGGTTCGAGAGCTACTGACGCTTATGAGGGTGCACGTGAAAAGGTAGCCAAATTCATAAATGCAGGCTCTACGGAAGAAGTTATTTTTACCCGCGGCACAACAACGGCTTTGAATATGGTCGCATCTGGTTATGCACGTGTGATTTGTCAGGAGGGTGATGAAATTGTCATTACCCCAATGGAGCATCATAGTAATCTGATTCCATGGCAGCAGGTGGCCAAAGCGACCGGTGCCGTGTTGAAATATATTCCTCTTCAGGAGGATGGTTCGATTCTACTGCAGGACGTGGAAGATACGATCACGGAGCGTACCAAAATCGTATCGGTTACCTATGTTTCCAACGTACTTGGTGTTGTGAATCCAGTTAAAGCCATTGCGGAAATCGCGCATCGTCATGGTGCGAAGATGGTCGTTGACGGTGCACAAAGCACACCGCATTTGAAGGTTGACGTACAGGACCTTGATTGTGATTTTTACGCCTTATCAGGGCACAAAATGTGCGGTCCAACCGGCATTGGTGCCCTGTATGGCAAAAAGACGTTGCTTGAGCATATGGAGCCTATCGAGTTTGGCGGCGAAATGATTGACCACGTGGATCTGTATGATTCTACCTGGAAGGAGCTCCCTTGGAAGTTCGAGGGGGGTACACCTGTCATTGCTGGAGCTGTTGGCCTTGGCGCTGCGATAGATTTTCTGGAGAGCATCGGAATGGATGCGATTGAACGTCACGAAAGGCAGCTGACTGCTTATGCTGTAGAGCGCTTGAGTGAGATTGAGGATTTGAAGATTTTTGGACCACTTACGGATCGAGCCGGTTTGGTTACTTTTAATTTAGGTGATGTTCATCCCCATGATGTAGCAACCGTACTGGATACGGATGGAATTGCTATTCGTGCAGGTCATCACTGCTGCCAGCCTTTAATGCGCTGGCTGCAAGTATCTTCAACGGCTCGGGCGAGCTTTTACCTTTATAATACGGAAGAGGATGTTGACCGTCTGGTTGCTTCGCTTCTAAAAACAAAGGAGTACTTCGGCCATGCAATTGGATGATTTGTACCGTCGAGTCATTATGGATCATTATAAAACTCCTCGTAACCGCGGCACCTTTGAAGATGAAGCTGTTACCATTGACTTAAACAATCCAACCTGCGGCGATAAGATTCAGCTTCAGATGCAGATTGATAATGGTAAGGTGAAAGCTGCCAAATTCGTTGGTGAAGGCTGCTCCATCAGCCTTTCCTCCGCTTCGATGATGACGGATGCTGTCAAAGGCAAAACAATCGAAGAGGCGTTGGAGATGGCAGACAAATTCTCCTCGCTCATGAAGGGCGAGCCTGTAGAATTTGAATACGAGGATATCGAGGCCCTCTCAGGGGTGAACAAATTTCCGGCACGCATCAAGTGCGCAACGTTGTCATGGAACGCCTTACGCAAGGGAATTGAACAATCGCAACGACAGGAATAAAGTCGAATATCATAGTACTACGAACGATATTTTAAAGGAGGTTTACCTATTATGGCCAAGCAAATGCCCGAAATGGAAGCTTATCAATATGGATTTCGTGACACGCACGAATCAATCTTCAAAAGCGGCAAAGGCTTAACACGTGAAATCATTATGGAAATTTCCGCAATGAAAAAAGAACCGGACTGGATGCTTGAATTCCGTTTAAAGTCCTTTGAGCAGTTTTTGAAAATGCCTATGCCGCGTTGGGGCGGTAACATGGACGATCTGGATTTTGAAGACATCCAGTACTATGTTAAGCCTTCAGAGAAGCAAGGAAAGACATGGGAAGAGGTACCTACAGAGATCAAGGAAACCTTTGATAAGCTTGGAATTCCTGAAGCTGAACAAAAGTTTCTTGCCGGTGTATCGGCGCAATATGAATCTGAGGTCGTCTATCACAGTATGCAAAAGGATCTTGAGGATAAAGGTGTTATCTTCACGGATACCGATACAGCGCTTCGTGAATTCCCGGAAATATTCAGAGAGCATTTCGGTACGATTATTCCTCCAAGCGACAACAAATTCGCTGCACTGAACAGTGCGGTATGGTCAGGCGGAAGCTTTATCTATGTACCTAAAGGCGTGAAGGTGGATACTCCGCTTCAAGCTTACTTCCGTATCAACTCCGAGAACATGGGGCAGTTTGAGCGTACGCTGATCATTACGGACGAAGACAGCTTTGTTCACTATGTGGAAGGCTGTACAGCTCCGATTTACAGCACGAATTCTCTGCACAGTGCGGTTGTTGAGATCATTTGTAAGAAAAACTCCCGTGCCCGTTATACGACGATTCAAAACTGGGCTCCAAACATTTATAATCTGGTTACCAAACGTGCTGTTGCTGAAGAAAATGCAACGATGGAATGGGTAGATGGCAACATTGGCTCCAAGCTGACCATGAAGTATCCGGCTGTTGTACTCAAAGGCCGCGGCGCTAAAGGTATGGTGCTTTCGATTGCTGTAGCAGGACGCGGACAGCATCAGGATGCAGGTGCGAAGATGACTCATCTGGCACCTGATACAACCTCCACGATTGTATCCAAATCGATCAGCAAGCACGGCGGTAAAGTAACTTACCGTGGTCTGGCATCGTTTGGACGCAACTCCCAAGGCTCCAAGGCTAACATCAAATGTGATACATTGATCATGGATAAAGAATCCACCTCGGATACGATTCCATACAATGAAATCATGAACGATAACATTACACTGGAGCATGAAGCAACGGTATCCAAGGTATCCGAGGATCAATTGTTCTATCTGATGAGCCGCGGACTGACCGAAGCCGAAGCTACACAAATGATTGTCATGGGCTTTATTGAACCGTTCACCAAAGAACTGCCAATGGAATACGCAGTTGAAATGAATCGTTTGATCAAATTTGAAATGGAAGGCAGTATCGGTTAATTTTTAATCATATACTGGCTTACTATTCAGCTATAGCAAGGCATCGTTTCTCTTCGGAGGCGCGATGCCTTTTTGCTTTTCAACAAAAATGCATAAGGGAGCACTTAAATTCTCATGCTAAGCAAGTAGATCAAGTTGTTTATATGATGAGAAAGAGGAGCGACCTACCATGAGGCTTCCAGTCAAATACGGGATCGTCAGTGTATTGGCGGTATGTTTAACCACTGCAGGCAGTGGATGCAGTCCCAAGCAAGTTCAGCAGCAGTCAGTCGCGGGTTCGCAGTTGAAACCGTTCAGTAAAGGTGGGGTCGGTGGTGTTAACACGCTGAGTTCTGTCGAATCGGCGAGTCTACCCATTTCCATTTATGATGGGATTCCTTATATAACAGGTAACGATTTGGCACAAGCCTTACAGCTTCATAGCAAATGGGAAGCCGATCGGAATATTTACCAGCTAGGAGATTTTGACGCGGCTTATGAGTTGAAGATTGGTTCTGATAATGTACGGGTGGATGAAGGGACCATTCAGATAGCGCAGCCACCTATTTTACGCAATTCGATGGTTTATGTACCTGTATCAGCGCTTTCCCCCTTGTTTGCATCGTATACAAATTTTGTCGTTACAGACAAAGAAGTCAAGCTTGATCTATCGTCCGGGAATCCCTCACAACCTATCAATGGACCTGAAGATACAAGCACGGGTGGAGATGCTGATTTTATGGACGATCCGAATGACCCTTTTAAGGGAGAAGAGCCAACAGCAGATCATGTAGAGCAGACAGTAGCTTCATTTGCCCATAACGGCAGTGGTGCAGCAGCTTCTGGAGTGTCCGAGCCTTCACAGTCAGCGATTCCCGCTGCCAAGCTTAAAAATGTCGACGTTAATCAACTCATAGCCAAAGCCAAAAGCTATATGGGTGTCAAATATTTGTTTGGAGCGCCTCCTTACCCGGAGTCGAGCAGGTTTGATTGCTCTACATTTACTCGCTACATTTATGGACGTTATGGCATAACCTTAGGGAGAACGGCGCGTGCACAGGCCGCTGAAGGAGCCAGCGTTAGCAGGAAGCAGCTTCGTAAAGGCGACTTGTTGTTCTTTTATGTGCCAGGCCGGTTTCGCTCCAATAAGACGGTCGGCCATGTGGCTATTTATATGGGCAATAACCGTATTGTCCATTCGTCACCCGAACCGGAAAATGGGGTTCAAATCACCAATATCAATAAACCGTATTGGAAAGAAACCTTTTTGGAAGCCAAGAGATTTGTTTATTAACTATGGATTCGGTGGGTTACAAAACAACTCGCTGACTTCTTTTACCGCAGCATGCAAAAGAGCCTTTCTCTAGAGAAAGGCTCGGCTAAGCGGCATTAATACTATGTACACCACTTTATTATGATCATACGACTATACATACACTTCTTCAATTACGAGCTCGGGATGGTCGGTCAAATTCACAAAATGATCATCCACCTGCACCAGAGGTTTAAACATATCCGAGGGATGTGTCAGAACAATGTAACCGGTCTCACCGGATGACAGCAGAACACGCTTACCAATAAAATTTGGAATCATATTGCGAATAAACACCTGAGTAATTTTGGGATCAAGCTTACCAAAGCTGAGTCTATGAAGCTCTCTTAATACGTACAGTAGATCCCGTTTTTTCTGGTATACACGGGAAGATATCATTGCACTGTATATATCAGCAACGGCAACGATTTTGGAGAGCGGAAGAATGGCAGACTCCTTGATCCCATGTGGATAACCACTTCCGTCAAATCGCTCATGGTGCTGCAGCGCCGCCTGGGCCAAAGCTTCACTCATGTTAGAGTCCTTGATTAGCTGATAACCGATAGCAGGGTGTTTCTTGACCTCTTCGAATTCTTCATCCGTCAAACGTCCCGGTTTGGTTAGAATGGCTTTATCAATCCGGCATTTGCCTATATCATGCAGGTAACCGGCTTTTCCAGCTATTAAAGCTCTTTCGTTGGTTTGTCCAAGCCATTTGGCAATATAATAAGAAATCATCCCGACTTGGACGCTGTGCTGGTATGTGTAATCATCCTGGTTATTTAAGGTAAGAAGCAGCGAAACGACATCCCTCTCACGAACAAACTCGTTTGAAAGCGGAGCAAAGCTATCGTTAACCTGGGATTCATCGAGCTTGCCGCTTTTTTCAACTTGTTCGAATAAATCCTTAATACCGTCAACGGCCTCCTCGTAAGCTTTTGCATGCTTGGAGATTTCCTGTTCTGGCAATATAACTTCTTCTTCATGTTTAGACGAATTGTCGAATCGGATCATGAGGTCGACATAATCAATGTGATGCAAGTTAAGCTTACTGATATCCGAAGAATTCAAAACGGTATGGGCAGAAACGACTAGGAGCCCGTTTTTATTAAAAATATCAGAACCAGTGCGATCTCCAACCTGTAAATCCATAACCGAAACTCTCAAGAAGATCACCTCAACTAAAGTATGAAAAAATTGGTAGAATAAATCCAGTTTTATGCATTCATCCTATCAAACTCATCTAGTACTTGACAATAAGCATAACGAACCATAAAACTTGAATAATAGTCAAGAATAGATTAAATAATACAAAAGTTTTAGTGCGGTTAGGCTTACATTCCTACATAACGACTATATAAGCTTTTGGCTTGAATTGGATCATCGGTACCTTGAATAATGACTCGTCCGTCTGGAAACAAGACAAGGGTTAATGTATCGTTGATATGGAATTTAAGGAGAAAAGGATTAAGTTCAATGCTGCCCAGCTGCCCCCACTTGGCTGCCCATTCCTTCAGATCAAAGGCTCCAGCGTGCAGCGGCTGAATTTGTACGGAGTTTCGACCGCATAAGGTTTGGATGGTGTCTTCTCCCAGATCCTGCTCCAAATATTCGTAACGCTCCTGCGCACAGGCAGGGCAATCCGTTTTACGGGCCTTGCTGACGTCTACAGCGGCATGCTGGTTGTGCCACAGATCCCAATGTACCATTTTACGGTTAAGCTGTTCATGAGCTCCTACAAGCAGCTTTAAGGCTTCTGTGGATTGATGGGAAGCAACGGTGTGGATAATAGGTCCAATCACGCCTGCAGTATCGCAGGTTTCGGCAGTGCCTTGAGCAGGCGATTGTCCAAACATGCAGCGCAAACAAGGGGTAGACCCTGGAATTATCGTTAGTGAAACACCGCGGGAGCTTACGGCACCTCCATAAATCCAGGGAATACGATGTTTGGCGCTCACATCATTGACAAGAAAGCGCACGCTGAAATTATCGGTTCCATCCAATATGAGATCGACATCGGACAGCAAGGCTTCGGCATTGATTGCATTAAGGTCACTGACGATCGGCTCCAGCGTAATTTCGGAATTGGCCTGCTGAAGGCGTTTGGCAGCAGCCATGGCTTTGGGCTCCGAGGCAGCAGCATCCGCTTCATCGTACAGCATCTGGCGCTGCAAATTGCTCTCTTCCACAAAATCACGGTCAATTAATCGCAGAAAACCAACACCTGCTCTTGCCATATGATTAGCCAATACCGTACCTAATGCGCCCATGCCGACGATAGCGACACGTGCTGCTCCAAGCTTGGCTTGACCTGCTGTACCTATAGGTGCAAATAGAAGCTGTCGGGAATACCGACCAGAAGTAGTCGGTGTACCGTCGGCTTCGGGATGCAGATTAGTAGTATTCATGAAGTGATTCAACTCCCTAACAATTCAAAATGGATAGATGTATTCAAAGTACTTCCCGTGGATTCCAAGGGCCCTGCTGATGACCCTTCCACTCCGAGCCGTCCTCCCATATTTCCTTTTTCCAGATAGGTACGACCTGCTTAAGTCGTTCTATCGCATAACGATTAGCTTCATAGGCGGCATCCCGATGTGGTGCGGAGACAGCGATGACAACGCTGATTTCACCAATATCAACCCATCCAAGACGATGGGTGATGGCACATAGAGCCCCATCATAATGATTACGAATATATTCAACGATTTCTTGCATCGTTTTAACAGCCATAGGCTCATAGGCTTCATATTCAAGCCTTGTTGTCCGTTTACCAAACGTCCATTCCCGTGTCGTTCCAATGAAAGTGAGTGCTGCCCCATGGTTCGGATGCAGCACTTGGTCGGTAACCTTTTGTATGGAAATCACTTCACGAGTCAGCTCTACATAGTTGGGCTGGCCTCCGGATACAGGCGGAATAATCGCAATTTCATCACTTTCATGGATGATCTGATTATCATCCGCATAGCTTTGGTTAACAGCTACAAAAGCTTGTGACAATAAAGTGGATGCGTGAGGGAACTGTGCTTGTAAATGCTCCTTCAACCGAACGGGGGTGAGTGGAATCGAGGGGTCCCATTCGAGATTGAGCAGTGAGCCTTGCATCCGTTCGGCCAAGCCGGCAAAAACCTGGATGGTTAATTTCATAATGAATCGCTCCATAAATATATGTATTGAAGATCAAGGTATTGTATATTTCATTTTGCGTACTTTGCGATTAAGCAGTGCTTCTTGATGTTTCTCTCCAGCATACCATATTCTATAGGGATAGTGGTATAATAGGCATTATCCGTTTTATTACAGGTCCAGCTAAATGATGGAGGAAGCCGATGAAAATTCGTGTGTATGATGAAGTGAGCGGCCATGCGGAATTGACTGTCCAGGAAATGGCAGCTTTGGCTCCGCGGCTGGTTTCTTTGGAAGAACGAGTTCCTGGTATTCAAGGTCAGGCCTTTGAGCTGAAGGCATGGTACGCTGCATGGCAAAACCAGCAGCAGCATCGTGCTGAAGGAGAACCGGCCCGGATGACCGTAGAGGCAGTGGATGAATTTCAAGCTTCGATTCCTTGGAAAGAGCTGGGTGAGGCTGTTTTTCTGTTTGAACAGAATGGAGAACCCCTTGGCAAAGGATTTCCGATCCGCTTATATGTTCCCAATGGAAGCAGTGAATGCTTGAATGTGAAAAGTGTTGTACAGATCCGGTTTCAGTATACGGACGACTCGTCGCAGGAAGCAACCTATGGGTTCAAAAATCAAGTTACGCTGGAAGAGCTTAAATTCCGTAAATAAGCCATAACATACATATATAGGAGGTGGCCGTTATGGCTTCACGAACGCTGCGGCTGAGAATTCTTCACTCCAATGATATTCATAGCCATTTTGAACAAATGCCGTCGATTGCGGCTGCCTTTAAGGAGCTGCGTGGTTCTGCAGGTGAAGAGCATACGCTAACGCTGGATGTGGGCGATCATATCGACCGTGTGCGCATCGAAACGGAAGGAAGCGGGGGCTCCGCCAATCTGGCCATTATGAACGAGACGGGCTATGAGGCGGTCACGATCGGCAATAATGAAGGACTAACCTTGTCGCAGGATACCTTGAACCAGCTGTATGGCTCCGAGGCGCGTTTTACCGTACTGTGCAGCAATTTATTGGAGGCGACGAGCGGTCAAATACCCAGATGGGGTAAAGCCTACCATATTATAGAGAAAGCCGGGATTAAGGTGGGTCTGATTGGTGTGACGGCCTATTTCCCGGATTTTTATCAGTTACTGGGTTGGGATATTAAAGAGCCCTTGTCCATTACGTCTGAGCTGGTGCGCGAGCTGCGTCCGCAGGTTGATCTAATCGTTGTACTATCTCATCTGGGACTGCGCAATGATCAGCGAATGGCTGATGAGACTCCGGGCATCGACCTGATCCTGGGAGGACATACCCACCATCTGCTGGAGGAGCCTCTTCGAATGGGAGAAACCTATGTGTGCGCAGCAGGCAAGTTTGGGCAATATTTCGGCGTAGTGGATATTGAAATCGATGCTCATTCCCGACAAAAGGTGAAGGTGAGCGCTTCGATTCATGAAGCTTCCAGCTACCCGGCTGATGCGCATATTGCGGAGCTGGTGGATCGATACCGGTCAAGCTCAGAGCAGGTACTCTCGCGTCAGGTGGCTTATCTGGAGCGGCCTTTAAGTGCGGAATGGTATGAAGAGGCACCTTTGGGCAATTTGCTGGCCGCGGGCATACGGCGCTGGACCCATGCCGATATCGCTATTGTCAATGCGGGACAACTGCTGGGTGGCCTCGATATGGGAGCCGTTTCTATGGGACGTTTGCTGCAAATTTGTCCTTCTCCCATTAATCCATGCCGAATGCTTTTGACTGGAGAACGAATATGGAAGGCTCTGGAGGAGTCGCGAATCCCTGAGTTTATGGAAAAACCACTATATGGGTTCGGTTTTCGAGGCAAGGTGCTGGGTATTCTCAATGTGGATGGAATGCGGATCGAATATGATGCGTCAGCGCCTGCTTATTCCAAAATCAAACGTGTGTGGATCGGCAGTGAGCAGCTCGTTATGGAAAAGGAATATGTAGTGGGGACGATTGATATGTTCACCTTCGGAATCGGGTTTCTTTCATTATCGGAGGGTACGGAGATTGAATATATATTACCTAACTTTATTCGGGATGTCATTCGCGAGGAGCTTCAGGAGACAGGTGCGGTTCAAGCAAGCCAGGTCAAGCGCTGGGCGCAAGTTGATATTAATGATTCGAATAAAAATCATTAAGCTCCTCTTCGGTACAAAAGCTGCAGCTTGAAATGACATTGGTTTGTCGCAGACGAATGTGGAGAAGATTCAGCTTACCGATCAAGATGCTATGGGCTTGTTCATCCAGAGAAAACTGAATGCCATACTCGAACAGCTCTGGCTTGAAAATGGATTTTCTTGTGATGGTACCGAGAATTTTCATCTGTTTGTCAAACAGGGAAAATCTGAATTCGAGCAGCAAATCGATATTCAGCGGGAGATCGAGCTTGGAATGGATGCGCAACCCACCAGCACTTATGTCCACGACGATAATCTGGGCGTACTTCGTATCGACCATGATCTGATTGATGCCAATGATTTTTAACTGGGCGGATAGGGGGATTTGCAGCGAAAGTCGGAAGTATTCTCTATGATTGGTGACGGCCATCTTTCATCCACCTTTAATTCATATGATTAGTGCTGTAATTTGTAAACAACCTTACCCCGACGCAAAGCCAGAGCAAGGCCCGATGCACAAAGAAATTGTTCTGTTTCATCGTTTATTATTTTATTGTAAAGAAGTAAATGGCGAATATAGCGGCTACAGCAAAGCGATAATAGGCAAAATAAGAAAGACTTGTATTTTGCACAAGCTTGATGAACGTCATAACAGCAAGCAAGGCAACGATGAAGGAAACGATGAATCCAACAATGAAATAACCGATAAGATCAGCTGTAAACAGATGGTACGATTTGATCACAACCAAACCGGAAGCAGCGAACATGAGCGGTATAGCCAATATGAAGGTAAAGTCTGCAGACGCGCCGCGGCTTACACCGTTCATCATCCCTCCGGCAATGGTTGCTCCTGAACGGGAGAAGCCTGGAAACACAACGGCCAAAATTTGATATATTCCAATGAAAAACGCCTGCTTGTAGGTGATGTCATCGAGATCCTTTGCTTGTGAGCCGTATTTGGCAGCCCGTCTTTCCCCGATAATGAGCAAAATCCCACCGATCACCAAGCTGATCATAACGGTTTTTGGAGAAAACAAGTATTTATCCACAATTTTGTTAAGCAGCAGCCCCATAATACCTGCAGGCAAAATTCCGATCAAAATATGGATAAGGTTCAGACTGCTCTTTCCTACACGTACCGGATTTTTTTTCAGACCAAACAATCTAAGCAGCCTTTTCCAATACAAAACAACGACGGCCATAATAGCTCCAAGCTGGATAACGACCTCAAATATTTTCATCATCGTGTCTTCCTCGGGAATTCCGAGCAGTGATTGCACAAGAATCATGTGTCCGGTAGAAGAAACAGGCAAAAATTCAGTCAGTCCTTCTACGATACCCATCACGATTGAAACCCAGTAATTTAAACTTAACATAAAAGCCTCCCACTAATTTTGTGCAAACCTATTCTATTTTAGCTTGTTATGGCATGTCCGACAATAGCGATTTACGGGAATACCCATACGTATGCACGCCGGTTGAGAAATATACCGGATTTCAATAGGCTAATTGTCATATAGAAAACAGCAATCTAGTTGCAAAGTTTCATAAAGGCTCGGACCTTTCGTCAATTTTCTGCGTATAACGCCTTATTTTTTGAAAAAAGCCTGATTTTGGTGTCGGATTTTGCAAAAGTGTATTGCTCTTTTATACGGAATCTATTACATTAAGGCTTAGAATATATTAACTTCCTAGTAGAAAGAAGACGTGGTTTGTCCTATGCGTTTGCTGCCTATCCATATAGTTCGACCTGGGATGAAGCTCGGTAAAAAGATCTACAATGAAGAAGGACTTGTCCTTCTTGCAGAAGGAGTCGAATTAACGCAGACGCTGATCAACCGGCTTGGCAAGTACGGGGTTGATTTTATTTATATCGCTGATCCAAGAACGGCTGATATTATCATTCCGCAATTGCTGAGTGAGGAGACCAGATTTAAGGCTATTACAGAAATACGAACCTCGTTTCGCAAGCTGATGGATAATTCGACAAAAAACAAAACAGCCGGCTATAACCAGCTGGGTAAAAATTTCGGTGAAGTGATGAATCTGATTATAGATGATCTCAGCAGCCATCAAGATGCCATGATTATGCTCACCAACATGAGTGTTATGGATGATTATTTGTTTCAGCATTCACTGCATGTCTGTATTTACGCAACATTGCTCGGTATGGCCTATGGTTATAACCGGAATGATCTGATGACGCTGGGTCTAGGTTCGCTGCTGCATGATATCGGTAAAACACAGATTCCCTACGAGATTCTTCGCAAAAATGCCCAATTGACGGACGACGAATTTGATTGTATGAAAAGACATACCGAATATGGCTTCAAGCTGCTTAAGGATGAGCCGAATATTCCCTTACTGTCCGCACACTGTGCGTTTCAGCATCATGAGCGTCTGAATGGAAGCGGGTACCCGCGTGGTATTGAAGGTACGGAGATTCATGATTATGCCAAGTGGATCGGACTTGTGGACTCTTATGACGCGATGACTACTCACAGAGTATATCGGAGAGCGATGCTGCCGCATCAAGCGATGGAGATCATCTTTACGGGAACCGAAACCTTATACGAAAAGAAAAAAATTGAGCTCTTTCGTGATAAAATAGCGATATATCCGCTTGGGATTAATGTTACCCTGAATACAGGCGAAATCGGTACGGTCGTTGGCTTGAACAACGTTTTTCCACAACGGCCTATCGTAAGAGTGCTTCAAACCCCTGGCGGGGAAGAGATGTATGCACCGTTTGATGTGGATTTATCCAAAAAATTATCGATCATGATTACCGGAGTCAATGATATCGCATAGTTATCATGGACAAGCGCAGCCCAAAACCAGACTTTCCGGTTTTGGGCTGCGCTTGTTCCAGTCGACTTCATAGCTGTCATAGAGGAGATGGGATACTCCTTGATCCGAAGTCAGGTTTCATTTTCAGCCATCATAAGCTACAATAGGTTGTAAAATACGTCAAGAGTCAGGTGAATTTTATCATGAACCAGAAGCTAAGTTCCATGCTGCCGGCGATGTCTCCCGAGAATGATCCTTGGGACCCGATTCGATCTCTGCAGCGGCACGGAAAACATATATTAACGAGTATCGAATTAACCGTAACAAATTTATGTAACATGAGATGTGAGCATTGCGCAGTTGGGGATGCCTTAACGATGACTGAAGGAGCGCGGATTCCTGTTGCCCAGGTGCTGAAGCGGCTGGATCAGGTCGAGCACCTCGAAACGATCTCCATTACCGGGGGGGAACCGAGCTTTCACGAGCAAACGGTTCGCGACTATATCGTCCCGATTCTTAAATATGCCCGTGAGCGTGGGATTCGGTCGCAGATTAATTCGAATTTGACGCTGCCGATATCCCGATATGAGATGGTTGCACCCTATTTGGATGTGATGCATATTTCCTTTAATTATACTTCAGCCGCAGACTTTCATAGAGTCGGCTTCGTCCATTCGGGGCGATCGGTTTCTGATAAGGCAACAGGCAAGCTGTATGAGCTGATGATTGAGAATACAAGGAAGCTTAGCAGCAGCGGGATGTTCATTTCGGCAGAATCGATGATCAACTATTTGACATTGGATAAGCTGAGCGACATTCATCGGCTTATTGTCGAGATGGGCTGTGAACGGCATGAAGTGCATCCCATGTATCCGAGTGCATTTGCCGCTAGTCTGCCAAGGCTGTCACTGGATCAATACAGCAAGGCAATCCATAAGCTGCTGGACGGCCGCGATCGCAGCCTGTGGATGTTATTCGGTACACTGCCGTATTATGCTTGCAACACAAGTGAAGCTGATCAGCAGCTGCTGCGCAGGCTAAGAGAAGAGCCGAATGTAACAGTCCGCAATGATCCTGATGGACGCAACCGATTGAATGTGAACTTGTTCACAGGAGATGTTTTTGTCACAGACTTTTCTGATGTGCCTTCTTTGGGTAATATACATAAAGATAAGCTGCAGGAGGTGTTTGAGCGATGGGAAGCTCATCCCCTTCATGCTTCAATGAACTGCCATTGTCCAGCGGTGAGCTGCTGCGGGCCCAATCTTCTGGTTGTCGATTCTTATTATAAGGATGTCGATTTTACCAAACGTGCAGCTATTGTATAGGAGGATGTTCATTATATCCCCTAAGGATTCAGGTAGTTAATTTGTGGAAAAGGAGTTTGAAGTCTTTGTCACATACAAGCTTTGATTGGGGATCCATTGCACTTAATATTTTTCTGGTTTTGCTGCTGGTGGTGCTGAACGGATTTTTTGTAGCTGCAGAGTTTGCTTTGGTCAAAGTACGTGAAACAAGGCTCCAACAGCTGTACAATGAGGGTGTGGTCAAGGCTAAATATGCACTCACAGTTACGAAAAAGCTGGATGTCTATTTATCGGCAACACAGCTCGGTATTACACTGGCTTCACTCGGTCTCGGATGGATCGGTGAACCGGCTGTTACCCATTTGATCGTGGACCCGCTGTTTGCACTGCTTCACTGGAACAGTGCCTGGTATTCCTCGGTATTGTCTGTGTTTATAGGCTTTGCTGTTATTACTTTTTTACATATCGTGCTTGGAGAGCTGGCGCCCAAATCGCTCGCGATTCAAAGATCGGAAGGGACTGCGCTCTGGACTTCTGCTCCGCTGCTGCTGTTTCACAAAATATTTTTCCCGGCAATCTGGATGTTGAACGGCACGGCGAATCGTTTGCTCAGCTTGATTGGCATTAAACCGGCGACTGAACATGACGCTGCGCATACCGAGGAAGAAATTCGCATACTAATGAATCAAAGCGCTAGAAGCGGTCACATCGATAAGGACGAGTTCGCGCTGTTTGATAATATCTTTGAATTCTCGGATCGTGTAGCGAGAGAAATTATGCTGCCGCGCACGGATATGGACTGTTTATTTGCCGATGTGCCATTCGAGGAAAATTTGAAGGTGGTTTACAGAACGAAGCATACCCGTTACCCCGTAGCGAGTGAGGATAAGGACAATATTATCGGCTTTGTTCATATTACCGATCTGCTGACTGCCGATCCTGATGAGGAGCGCCAGCTGCAGGATTACATAAGGCCAGTATTGATGGTGGCCGAATCGATGGAAATCAGCCACGTGCTGAAGCTGATGCAGCGTAAGCATTCCCAGCTTGCGATAGTCGTTGATGAGTACGGCGGTACAGCGGGTATTTTGACTGCCGAGGACATTTTGGAAGAAATCGTCGGTGAGATTCATGATGAATTTGATGAGTTTGAGGTCCCAAGTGTAGAAAAGAGGGGCAGCGGCTACTCCGTAGATGGACGGGTTCTGCTCGAGGATCTGGACGACTTGCTGGGTCTGGGTATCGAGGATGACGAGGTGGATTCGATTGGCGGCTGGCTGTTTACGAGGCTGGATGGTGTTGTCGCCAAAGGGAAGAAGCTGGAGTTCGAAAATTTTGTTTTTGAAATTACAGAGGTCAGAAGGCTTAGAATTATGAGAGTGATGATCTATAAGAAAGCCGAACTAGCGAAACCAGTCATTCAAGAAACTGAATGAGGGGGAAGCCCGTTTCATGTCATTAAGGATGATCCTGTTTGTAGCGTTGGGTGTGCTGCTGCTGTATGGAATGTTTACGATTGGATTTCCTTTTATGCTGGCTCTGCTCGTTGCTATCCTGTTGGAGCAGCCGATTCAATGGTTGATGAAGCTTACGCGAATGAGTAGAGAATGGGCGGCTGGTGTCATCTGCAGCTTGTTTACGGCGGGAGTGCTGGGCTTCTTTTATTTACTCGGGTTCAAGATGGTCTCGGAGCTGATCCAGTTCTGGCGAAATGCACCTGAATATTTAAATGAAGCCCAGCTGTTTTTTGATATGACCTCTGAGAAAACCCAAATCTTTTATACAACCTTGCCTGACGGTTGGGCTGCACAGCTGCAAGCCTGGACAGAAGCTGGAATTAATACGATCTCGGAAAATCTGAAGGAGATTATAACGGCCATATCGGTTTATTTTCTGGATATTGCTAAGACGATACCTAATTTGTTTATATTTTCAGCCGTGTTTGTTATCGGACTTTATCTGATCTCCTTGAGCTTGCCTGCCTTGTATCGGTCGTTCGTGGACATCTTTGAAGGTAAATCGCAGCCCAAAATCGTAAGTGTTCTGTATGATCTGAGAAAAGCGCTGTTCGGATTTATATTCGCTCAGGTGCTGATCAGCTTCCTGACATATTTTGTGACACTGATCGGACTCCTCTTCTTACGGACAGAATACCCGCTGGCGATCGCTTTGTTGATTGTGGCGGTAGATGTATTGCCGGTGCTTGGAACGAGCGTGGTGCTTGTCCCTTGGGCTTTGTACAGTATCTTGTCCGGGAATGTGTCGCTGGGTGTCGGTTTGCTGATATTGCTGGTCGTGATTATGCTGTTTCGCAGGCTGGTTGAACCCAAGATTATCGGAAACGCAGTCGGGATTAACGCATTGGCAACCTTAATCAGTATGTACATCGGCTTTAAGCTGGTAGGTGTGATTGGACTTATTCTCGGGCCTTCCCTCATCATTGTGTACATGGCGCTCCGCAGAGTGGGCGTAATGAAGCTTAGCATTAAATTATAAAATCGATGATAAGACTAACCCAAACGGCGATCCCGGGTATCGTCGTTTTTTGTTTTTTATTAAACACTCATAATGGACAAGGAAACGGTGATATACATAGGAATAAGGAGTCCACACCACTGCAACCTGGGAAGGAGGTATGATCATGCATCAGGAAAAGGCCTGGTTTCCCTATGTAGGTCCCTGTGATCCGTGTCCGCCTATACGAATGAAAACTTTTTCAACACCACCGCAATTATATATCCAATTTCAACCGATGAATTTACCCCAGTTTAGTCCGCAGGAAGCGTTAAGGCATGGCACGTTATGGCCGGCGCTCTTTAGTCCTTATGAACCTAAATGCCAGTAGAGCTGCGCGTAGAGCCGCTATAATAAAAGCACAGCAAACTTGGGTGAAGGCCCATTAGCTGAGCAATACTTTGAAGGAGCTGCAGGCTATGGAACATACAATGCCGGAGCAATTCTATACAATGCTTTTGGAGCTTCAAGAGGTTGACTTTGTGTTGGTGGAGCTCACTTTATATTTGGATACGCATCCGCGGGACACCCAGGCCATACAACAATATAACCAATTTGCGCAAAAGAGAATGCATCTTGCAGGGCGTTTTGAACAGCACTTCGGCCCACTCAAAAGCTTTGGTCAAAGCTTTACACGACAGCCTTGGCAGTGGATCGATACGCCATGGCCTTGGCAGGTTTAATTCGCTTATATGACGAGAGGGGCGACTCAGCCATGTGGGTTTATGAGAAAAAGCTGCAGTATCCGGTACGGGTCAGTAAATGCGATCCCCGGATGGCCAGACTGCTGCTGGAGCAGTATGGAGGTGCGGATGGTGAGCTTGCCGCCGCGCTGCGCTACATGAATCAGCGTTATGCGATTCCGGATAAAATCATCGGTCTCCTGACGGATATTTCTACGGAGGAATTTGCCCATCTGGAAATGATTGCCACCATGGTTTACAAGCTTACAAAAGACTTGAGTATTGAACAGCTCAAGGTTGCTGGACTCGATGATTATTATGTCAGCCATGACCGGGCTTTATTTTACACGAATGCTTCAGGTGTACCTTGGACGGCAGCCTATATCCAGGCGAAAGGAGATCCTATTGCCGATCTCTATGAGGATATTGCGGCGGAAGAAAAGGCGAGAGCCACCTACCAATGGTTAATTGATATGACGGACGATGTGGATCTGCAGGACAGTCTGAAATTTTTGCGTGAGCGGGAAGTGGTACATTCCTTACGGTTTCGTGAGGCTGTGGAAATCTTGAAATCGGAACAGGGGGCGAAAAAGGTTTTTTGAGAAATGGATTGAATATCGTTACGGCCTTTTGGCTGTAACGAGTTTTTAAGAGGTTGTTCAAAAAGTCAAACAGTAGGTTGTCTACAATCCATGGTGATCCGCTTTCCGATGCGTTATTGGTTTATTTGACAAGCACTCGAAATCATGATTGTATAGAACGTGGACTATTCAATCAGGAGGGATTGCGCTTGTTACAAACTTTACCAAAGCCCGAAGCGATGATTTTTGATCTGGACGGTACTTTATTTCAAACCGAAACACTTTTGTTGCCTGCCTATCATGCTACTTTTGAGCAAATGAGGACAGAAGGAATTTATAGTGGTGAAACACCGCCGGAGAGCGCAATTCTCGGCAGTCTGGGTATGCTGCTTGAACATATTTGGCAGCGTGTAATGCCAGGTGTAGAGGTACAGGTACATAGACGTGCTGACGAACTGCTGTTGGACTATCAGATGAAAGGCCTGGTAAATGGAGAGGGTTCTTTATATGAGGACGTTGCCGATACATTGACAGCCCTGCACGCCCAAGGAATCCGTTTATTTATTGCGAGTAATGGATTGGAAGGTTATGTTAAAGGGGTTATGGAATTTAAAGGATTAACTCCGATTTTCGAAGGCTTGTACAGTGCAGGTGAATTTCAGACAAGGTCCAAAGTGGATCTTGTGAAGCAGCTTCTGGAAACCTATGGCGTGAAATCGGCGTGGATGGTTGGCGATCGTTCTTCCGACGTAGAAGCAGGCAAAGAAAACGGCTTGACCGTAATTGGCTGTGATTATGCCGGGTTCCGCAATAAAGGCGAACTGGCAGGCGCTGATGTCCGTATTGCCAAATTTTCGGAAATATTGGAATTAATTGAGAAATAGGCTTCATATCGCATAATAAAATAACCAACCGTGTGCAGACCTGCTGCTGATACGGTTGGTTGTTTGGCGTTTATCTGGTTGAATGTGATCAAGCTTTTTCTTCCGGTATTTTGTTTTTGTTTTTATTGTGCAGCAGCCAGAGTGCGTACTCTAACGGCCGTGTAATTGCTTTTCGATACGTTTCACGTTCCCCGATTCGATAAAAAACTTCGCGCGATGGCTTGGGATTGACCTCTAGCAGCCAAACCTTTCCTTTGGGATCAATGGCCAAATCGATTCCGATCTCACACTGCTTCCCGAACTTGCGCTCCAAAAAGTGGGCGATGTCGATGCCCAGCTTGTTAGCCTCCTGCTGAATGGAAGCTACCTTTTCCTTGTTGCCAAAACGCCGCATCAGCAGCTTTTCCATCGCAATGGCCGTACCTCCTCCATGCAGATTGGAGGTGACGGAGTGCAGCGGTCCGATCCTTCCGGCACAACCGGTAACCTGCCACTCACCCTTGCCGTCCTTTTGAATGAGCATCCTGAAATCGTGAACGCGGCCATCCTTAAGGGTGAGTGAAATTCCCTGCTGTACAATATAACGGCCCTGAAGGCGCCAGTTGCTTAATTTGGTAGAAATTTGCGATTCGCTAATTTTCTGCTGGGGAATGATACGTCGCTGTTCATCCCTTCCCTGCATCAAAAATGTCGAATCCGATATTCGCTGCAGCCGAACGATGCCTCGTCCTCCGGTACCATTTCGGGGCTTCAAATAGATGCGCTGATGCTGCTTTAACAGACGGATCAACTCTTTATGATCGTTATAACGGACAGTTGCCGGCAAATGGTCAGCTATAACGGAATCCTCTGATAATGCTTGATGCATAGACCATTTATTGGCCAATGGACTGCTTAGATAATGCAGCTTTTTATGCACGGCGCGAAATCTGGAGATTTTATGAAAGTTATGAACACCGTGATAACGACAGCGATCATAGATCAGCTCGGGAAGGAGTGCCCACTTGCGCTGCCATTTGCCGGAGGCCACATCGTAGACCAGAGCTTTGATTTTTTGTTTGTTTTTATCCACATCATCGGGTGTAAATACAAGTATTTGGATGCCCAGCTTATGTCCGTAAGTGCTGAGCTTACGAAAATAGGACAGTTCTTCCAGCCTTTGCTCCGATAAGTACATAGCTAGTATGCCTAAACGGTACGGGGTCATGTTTCATCACCTGCTCACCTTGCTTTTTTGGACATGGTGGTAACTGTCTTTTTCTTGATTTTCTTGGATAAGTGAACGCAGTAGTTGATTAAATTGTCCAGCGATTGCTTGCGAATATGCGGCTCATCGAATTTCATGGGTTTTGAATTTGCTTCAAAAAACCAGATTTGACCCGTTGTATCTACCCCCAGATCGAGTGACATTTCACCAAGGGTGCTGCCGCTTGCTTTCCCGATCTGTTTGGCTATCAGTAAAGAGGCTGATCGAGCCCGCTGTAATATTTTTTTGCTCTCTGTCGTACCAAAGCCGGCACTCAGCAATTTGGCAGGGTCATCGATGGAACCTCCGCGTGGTACATGGGTGGTAATGCTCTGCTTACCAGCCAGCCGTGCGCCAATACCGGCAACCGTCCAGGCCCCTTTGCTATTTTTTTGCACAAGCACCCGAAGATCGAACGGGCGCTGCTTGTAGAGCGATAGTGAAATAGCCTGCTGCATAATATAGTCCTGCGTGACCATCATTTGATTAATTTGGGCCCACAGCTGCGAGACATTCGTATAGCGGGAGATATGACTTCTCGTCTTGTCTTGTACGCTTAGCTGATATTTTTGTACTCGGGTCGTCTTTTCGATGATCCGGCTAACCTTCATAATACCCTTGCCCGCTTTACCGCGGACCGGCTTTAAATAAAGGCTCGAATGCTTAAGCAGCAGCTTTTCAAGATCATCGCTAGTCGTCAGCTTTTGGGTGGTAGGGATATAGGGTCCGGTTTCCCTGGATTTATTCAGCCACTCAAAGAGCGTCCATTTATTGAAGAATGAAGGGTTGAAAAAATGGATGCTTCGATGGCGCAAGCAGCTCTGGAGGATGGTCTGTACCTCGGGAAGCTGCTCGAACTTACGATAAGGAATACGATTATAAATAACATGAGGAAGAGGGAGAAGCTCCTTTTTCCATGACTTGGTTTTGAAATTATATGAGTAGCCGATGGCTTGATTAGCTGTAAGCTTGAAGTTGGCGGTCGTCATGACATATACATGGACTCCCTTTGCCTCTCCGGCAGCGATCAAGTCGATATAATTTTCTTTATTTCCCCTAAAAATTCTCGTGTCATCGGAATGAGTGAGAATGGCCAAGGTAGGTCGTCGTGGTTTTTGGTGTAGGAGAGGTTCCACTCATGATTCCCTCCTTGAGCGAAATCGGCTTAGGTATAAGCAGTAGTCATAAACGTGCTTAAGCGCTGCTTTACCTTCTCCTTTGAGTGCGGGATGCTTGAAAATGGAACGACCTGGCTTGGAGTTGGCTTCGAACATCCAAATATGCTCGTTTTGGTCAATGCCAAGATCAAAGCCAAGCTCTCCGAGCGTATGCTTATCGTTACGTTCGAGCGCTTCCGCCAGTTTAATCGCCGTTTCTTTGGCATTATTCAATACTTGCTCTGCACGTGAACCGAATATTTGCCGCAGTACCTGGTCGGGGGTCATTAGTTGACCTCCTGAACGAACATGGGTGGTCACACTGCCTTTCCCTGCCTTCTTGGCTCCGATGCCTGCAACGACCCACTGATTGTTAATGTTTTTGGTTAAATGGAAGCGGAAATCAATCGGACAGTTATCGATTTCAATCAACCGGATACCTTGTTGGGCTACGTAATGATTAAGTCTGGCATTACTGCGATTAAGCATGGACATCAAGGAATCAAATCGGCTGAAGCGCAGCAGTACATTTTTGCCACTGCGACGGAAGCGGGCATAGTAACCGCGTTTGGGATTATAGGTTACCCGGTAAATACCGATACCGAGACTGCCTCCGGTCGGCTTTAAATAAATAAACTTGTGTTTGTCGAGCATTTCCTTGATTTGACCGGAGGAAGGGTTAATATGGGACTCAGGTACATGCCGGAAAGCATCTGTTCCTTCGAGTAAATTATATACATCCCATTTCTCGTAAAATGCCCAGTTAAACAAAGGAATGCCTTTGCGCACAAAACGCTGCTTGAAATTGTTCATGGATGCCAGCTTTTCCGCTTTCCGGCTGGGTAAGCGGTTGTATACTACATCCGGCAGCGGTACGGTTTTACGGACCCAGCCTCCTTCTGATCGAGGAAAGATGCCTTGCACCGTTTCCTGAGACCAGTTGACATCGCTGGGTGAGAAACCGAAATAAAAGGATTTATCGGACCCCGCACGCATGAACTCGCGAAGAAACCCGGTACGTGAACCAAAAGGCGCTGTCCCGCTGGCCATTACACTTGTCAGGATGCCTATGAGCGGCCCGATGCGGATATCTTTACCGTTATTGCTTACCACCATGCTCGTTCCAAGCTTGGGAATACGCAGCTGAGACATGATGGAATGGGGAACATGAAGGTGATTGCCCGCTTTTTTAATCAGCTTGAGACCCACTGAGGCGCTTTTGCTTCCCACATGCAGAATGACGGATCTGGTTTTTGCCAGCTTGAGGGATCTCGCCAATTCACTGGTCAAGTAGATGACTTTTTCCTGCCTTTGTGTCACATGAATCGTGCAAGTTGTCAAACTCATGATTGGGGTTTCCTCCTAAAGTTTTTGCGTAAGCAAAAACTGACTTCGAAAGCGTGTGCTATGTTTTTGCGTAAGCAAAAACTGACTTCGAAAGCATGCAATAGTTTACTGTATTAACGATGTTTCACTGCTTCAGCCGCTGCCATTCGATTAGAAATATCGCAATCCGCAGGTACGGATGATAGGAGTGGTGAACGGGATTTCAATAAATAACGGGCATAGTGTACGGGATTCGTAACTGCATGAATATAGGATGCAGCTTCATTTATACGTGACAGGGCGGAGCGCCCGGGCTTTGAATTGACTTCTAATATCCATAGCTGTCCTGAAGTATCGATGCCAAAATCAATTCCAAGCTCAGCCAGTTGACCGTGACTGGATTCCAGGACAACAGGAATGAGAACGGATAGTCTGTAAAGCTCTTTTACTATCATGTCGGCCTGCTTGGAGGAAAACTGTCCGGCTAGAAAGCTGCCAACAGGCAGGGCAGTTCCACCGCCATGAAGATTGGAGGTCAGACTACCGTCCTGACCTTTACGAACAGCCATCCCGGTCACTGACCATTTGCCAGTGCCATCCTTTTGCACCAGCGAGCGCACATCGTAAGCGTCGCCTGTGCGTGTCTGCAGCAGCAGGTATTGCTGCTGCAGATAGGGCCGCCGCGCCGTGAAGCGGCGCAGCCAGAGCAAGAGCGACGCCTTGTCGGCGAAGCTGTGCGCGATGTGTCCATTGTGCGCATCGCGACCGCGCACACGAAACGCCTGGGGCGTTTCGCTGTGCTGCACGAGCAGCACGCCGCGGCCCTGCGAGCCGGCCTGCGGTTTTACAATCAGCTGGCCATACTCCCGCAGCCAGTCGGATACTGACTGCATGCTGCGCATAGCCACTGTGCGTGGCAAATAACGCGCAAAGCGGCTATCCCGTTCCAGCGTGCGCTGGACTTCCTGTTTGCCCTTTAGGCCGCAGCCCAGGAACAGGGCATGATGCTCCTCCTGCAGTCTTCGAACAGCAGTACGGTGCTCCAGATATTGCGAACGGTGCGTGAAAAAACAACGGTCATAGACAGCATCCGGCAGCGGATAAGTACCGGATTCCCATTTCTGGTCCCGTTCATCGTAGATAAAGCCTTCAGTTGTGCCGTTCAGCCAGTCGATGCCCTGCGGGGTAAAGACAAATACGTTCATTCCAGCCCGACGACCCGCCAGACACAAGCTTTTATAAAATCGACGGCTTCCAAAAGGGGGCTCTTCGACAGCTCGAACCGCCTCGTGGCCCGAATTCATCCTTCGACCCACACGGGTCGTCATAATGCCAAGGCTGTGTCGAATCCGGTTCGTTTCTGTCTCCATGCCTCTCACCCAGCTTTCTCAAAACTTTGCCGCATAGCGCGAGTACTGCACGACCTTCTTCACGGATGGCCTAATAGCTCGTGATGTGGAGAGAGCGGTATTATCTTCTTTTGACGGCTTGGAATTAACTTCCAGCAGCCATACTTTTCCTTGTGTGTCCAGAGCCAAATCAATGCCTAACTCGGCAAAATGTCCTGTGATCTGGTTTTCGATCCCTTTGGCAATAGCCAAAGCCGCACGTCTCAGCTTCAGCGCTCCACCAGAGGCTGAGGTTGAATTGGAACGGGCCAACGCTTCCCTGACGGTCGACAGGCTGCCTCCCCGAGCCAGGTTGGAAACAAAGTGATGACCTCCTGCTGTTCTTGCTACAATTGAAGTGATACTCCATTGTCCGACATCGTTGAGCTGTACCAGAGCGCGGAAGTCCACCGGCCGCCCGCCTACCGAGATCAATGAAAGCCCCTGCTGAATTTGATAGCGCTGACGCTTGATCTTTTTAATAAAGGCATTTGCCAATTGGCCTGAATTGCCGAAGGTTAGTTTACTTGCACCGCTCCGGTTAGCAAATTGACATAGGAAGCCACCATCAATTTTTCGCTTGATACGAATGATGCCTTTTCCCAGGCTGCCGGTAATCGGCTTCAAAAAGACCGTGTTATATTTGGTGCACATCATTTTCAACTGCTGGACGTTGTGCAGCAGGTGCGATTCCGGCAAATAAACTTGAAGGCCGCTTTCCTTGCGAAGAGCGTCAAATACCTCGGTCTTGTTTAAATACTTCTCATTAAAGAGTACAGCCTGGTTTTGCGTTTTTGCATGGCGTATAAATTGCTGAACGTTTGCGCGATTTTCCAGTTTACGTGAGGTTAGGCGATTATAAATGATATGGGGCAGCGGAAAAGCGCGTTTAATCCATTTGCCGGCATAATGCCAGCCTCTAACCGTCTCGCCATGACCGTTAACCTCATCGGGGGTAACGAAGTAAACAGCGGCTCCGTATAGACGGCACGCATCGTCCATTTCCCTGCAAAATGCGGTGACCGCACCGAAGGGTCGCTCCGGGGAACCCGCATGCACACGGCTGACCATCACGCCGATCAAAGGGCCGATGTGGAGCGAACGCGTGGACGATTTATAATGAAGGCATAGCGGTATGCCATGGACAAGCCCCCACTTAGCGGCTATGGAGTCAGGGATCCGAAGGACACCGGCTTGCGACAAGGGAATGACCTTCACCTCATGCTTGGCTGATCCAAAACGCAGCTGCAATGATGATTGAGCAGTTAACTTCCATCTTTTCATCAAAGAATCGCTAAGCATGATCGTGTGATCGTCTATCTGCAGACCGGCAGGTTGGATTTGAATCTTGACCTTCGTTCTTTTCACTCTTGCAACTCCTTCCTGGCGCCGACTTGTATGACTTATCAAGTGATCTACTGCATCATATGAGGGCCTTTTACCCTTGGTGAAAAGAAAATGTCCGACACGTTATAAAACGCAATATGCAAGAGCCTCGAATTTTAAAACAGATATATTTTTTTTGTTAAATTTGAGACAAAATACCTATGGTCGGAAGGGAATAGGCGAATTTTGTCTAATTTTACATAGGAGAGATGGAGGAGGTGGACTCTATGCAAATATACATGAATGAGTATTTCACTTTATCGTCTGTAGACAACCGGGTTTATATATCGGTGTGTGCCCCTGACTATCCTTTTACGGAATTTGAGCAGGTGCTTCAAGCCGTGCCGCGGGTGCAAATTACTCAATTTGGCAGTCTGCGCAAAGCTATTCAGCAGAATCTCCCGGAACGGACTGAAGTGGGGCGATTGAAGCCCGAGTACGAGCTTGTGATTAGCCCTGATTATATGAGAGCCACCATACGGTTTCATCTCAGTGAGGACGAATACGAGTCGAAACGGCAGGAGCTGACTGGGGTTGTTCTCAAAGCGCTGCAGCAGCAGGGAGTCGCCGAAGGTATTTTGTATGATGCGTTGAATGGACCATTTACGAAGCAGGAAGTGTTGATCGCACAAGGGATTCAGCCTGTTGAGGGTGTAGACGCCGTGATCCAGTATTATGAGTTATCTGAGAGAAAGCCTACCATCCATCAGGACGGTACCGTAGATTATTATGAATTGAATTTCATTGATGAAGTGGAAGAAGGCGATTGGTTGGGTGAGAAGATACCTGCCACGCTTGGAATGCCGGGGCGCAACCTCAAGGGAGTCATTCTGCCAGCAAGAAAAGGACGCGACAAACCGCTGTTTTACGATAAAGAAACGGTACAAGAGGCTCAGGAGGATGGCAAGATCGTGCTGCGCGCCAAAATAAACGGTGCAGTTGCAAAAGCAGGACGTACCATTGAAGTTCAACGCGTACTGACCATCCGGGGGGACGTAGGACCTAAGACGGGTAATATTGATTATGACGGAAGTGTGCAAATCACAGGAACGATTATGGATGGATTTTCGGTAACCGCTACTCAGGATATTTCGGTTTTGGGCCAAATGGGTATCGGAGCTGCGGAAAGCATCACGTCGGAAAACGGAGATATCTTCATTAAAGGTGGAATCTTCGGCAAGGACCGAACGGTGATTTCGGCAGCAAATCATGTATTCGTCAAGCTTGCCAACGATTGTACGATACGTGCGGGTGAAAAAATTCATATCGGCTTGTATTCGATGGGCAGCAAGCTGTATGCCAAATATGTATATCTGGACAAATCAAGGGGGAAAATTATTGGCGGCCTCGTTCAAGCGAAGGTCCAGGTAGTCTCAGCATTTATAGGCAATGAAATGGAACGGCCGACGGTTGTTCAGATCGAAGGTTTTAACCGGGCTCAGGTAAAGCAGGAGCTGGATGAGTTGTTGAAGGAGTACCAGACCTTGCTGGCAGAAATAGAAAAAATCAGAAAAGAAGTCGATTTATTCGGGGATAGTGGGGACAATGGTGATAATCTGAAGGGCACACAAAAAAAGGATTTTATTTACTATTGGTCCAAACAGGAGTCCTCGGTTGACAAGATCCACCAATTAGAGGAGGCGCGGAAAAAGCTGATGGCCTATTTGAGCGCAAAAGGCGATGGCGAAATTTCTATTGTTCAAAAAGCTTTTCCGCGTACCATCCTGCAGATCAAAGAAATGGAAAAGCATATCGAGCGAATCACGACGGGCAGTTTTTATGTGAGTGAAAACAAGCTGTTTTATGAATAAAATCAAAGGGGATGATAGGGTGACTTCTTCAAATCTACATTTAGACCTGGGAGACGATAACCATACCTTTTACCGCTTTGAAGGCTTGCTATTAGCCATCGAGTTCTTTACTCAACGATTTCATTTGAACCAGCTTAGCGAATTTTCATTTGAATTTGTTAACGAAATTTTGACATTGAACGCGTCTGCCCTATTTATCAGGGATGGAGAGCGATTCGTAATGAGGCAAAAAAGGCTGTACGCAGACAAGGAATACTTTATACCTTATACAGGTAAGCTGCGAAGATTGGTCACCTTTCACGGTCGAACCGTGCGTAATGATTTTAATACTTTTTTTGAACAGCGGGAAGTCGATCATTTCCAGATGAAATGGGCTATGCCTTTGATGATTGATGATGAGCTGCACGGATTTATCGTATCCAACGGCAAAATCATGGGTCAGTTTACCGATGAGGATATTGTGATGTCAGATACGTTAATGCGGCTGATTAACAATTCAATGGAAAATAGCCAGCATTTTGCCGATTTGCAGCAATCCAATCATAAGCTCGATCAGAAGATCTTTAATCTGTTCGCTATTCACCACAGTACCAAAGCACTGCTCTCCGAAGTAACGCTGCATCGACTTCATGAGATTGCTACAGATGTGTTCAGCGAGGTGTCCTCCAGCCAAATTACCTCCTTTGGCGTGGTCGATCCGATCACAGGCCGATTGCGAATTACCGGATATCGGAATGTATCCTCCTACGAACCCTACCATGGTGATTTTGAGCTTCACACGCAAGCTTACAATGGGCCGATCGTCCTTCATACGGAGCATGACCAGGAACAAATTCAAGCACTATTCGTGAGCAGCGAGCAGCTGCGTGATCTGGAGGCCGAGTACATCATACTGATTGTGAAGGATCACATTATAGGTATGGTAACGCTCAGCCGACCTGTCAATGATCGTGTCTACGACGAGTCTACCTTTGAATTGATAGAATCTTTGGCGACCTCAACGTTTATTGCGATCTCCAATGCCATGCTGTTTCAAGAGGTTCATAGACAGCGGGAAAGTGCGGAAAACAAGCTGAAGCTGCTATCGACGCTGAACAAATTGGTTCGAAATCTTAACGAATGCACAACAAGTGAGGAGCTATGCTATTTTACGCTCAAAACGCTGCAGGTATCCTTTGGTGTGCGCAAAGCTCTGATTTGCCTTCGTTCAGGAGATGATTATTTGGTGGCGGATACGATCGGTTGGGAAGCTGATCCCAAAGGCAGAACTGTATTGTCGCTGCCGCTACCAGAATGGCTAGAGCCATGTATCGAAGGGGAAACCTTGTTCGACTATATGGCTGATGGGGCTGCGCGCTTTTTTTCAGACGAAGTGCTACAATGGATGGGTGCTGGGAATTGTGCGGTGCTTGCGCCTCTTACAGTTGGCAATCGAATTGTGCTGGCGGAGGACCCGTATCCCAAAGGTTTTTTAATTGTGCTGGAAGCAGCTTCATCTCTTACTGAAGAAGAGGTATTGTTGATCGATACGGTTGCCAAGAACATAGCTCCTGTGCTGCACCAAATGATCATCACCCGGTCGGTTCGAGAGCAATTCAAGCTGGACCAGCGTCAAGCCTTTGTTCAGTCCTTACAGCAGCATATTCAAAGCTGGCAGCAGTATCGGATGGAATTTTTTCTCCACTATCAGGCGTACAGAATGCCTCCATTTGCAGGTTTACTGCAAGCTGATCAAGCCGCAGATGGATTGGATCGACGTGATCCGGAACAGGATGATATCCGACAGACTATATTCAGCTTCGACGGATATCGATTCAGGATAAGTTATGAGCCTATTGAGCATGCTGGCTGGCTGGCAATCCCGGATCCCTATAATTTGCAGGCTGTGCTTTCCTATGATTACGCATTGAACAATGAAGGATAAACTTTAGATGATCTTGCTTGCCAGACATACATATGAATAGGCCCTGTATAACAAAGATTAGGCAGCTTATAATGCCTGGTCTTTTTTTGTTATGTAAAAGCGCTGGTTTCTAGAAAAATTGCTTCTTTAATTATAATGTAAATTAAAGTTAATTATGGAATTAGATGATAAATAGGCTTAATTTCATCTTAATTTAATATTCAGAGTTTACAATAGCTTTACAAATATGTAATTCGTACAAAAGAAATAGAATAACACGGGTTAGGAGTGCAGAGATCATGCGTCGTTTAAAAAATAAGAAGAAGCATGTTAAGTCCTCACCGAATTGGCAGTGGAGTTCTTTCTGGACGTTCATCACATGTATAATTATGCCCTTAGTATTAGTATTCGGTGTGGAATATATTCAACGCGGAAGCTTGAATGAAACGTGGATATGGTTCGTTCAGAACCCGAAATTGGTAGCGATGAATGCCTTATTGGACTTGTTTGTCTTGTTGTTGATTTATGTGCTGGCTGGTAATTTATTATTTTCTGTCGCGCTGGCCTTATTGCTGCTCTGTTCAATGTCGTTTGTCAGTTACTTTAAAGTAAAGTTGATTGGCGAGCCATTTTTTCCGTGGGATATTTTCCTCAATAAAGAAAGTATGAACATATTGCCACTGGTGACCAATAAATCGGCTTTGCTGCGCATTGGAACGATGCTGGGCGTAGTCTTGATGCTCATCATACTGTCATTTAAGCTGCCCAAGATGCGTTTGCGGATCGGAGGAACGCGAATTGTTGTTGGTGTGTTGGCTGCTGCCGCGTTGTATTCGTTTGGTGTGAATGCGCCCCTTGCCAGTCAGCTGATGGGTAAGATGGGTGCAAATGAGATCGTATGGAACCAGTCCGAGAACTATGGAAATAACGGGATGGCTCTGGCTTTTACCATGAATGTAAAAAACGCAATTGTTCCCAAACCGTCTGGCTATGACGATCCCTCTATGGCAAGTTTGGCACAGTCGTTAATGCAAAATCAGGCCGGAGTGCAGACCGCTTCAGCAAAAATAAGTGCAGATCAAGCGGTGCAACCGAACGTTATCTTTATTATGAACGAAGCGTTCTGGGACCCAACGCTGCTGCCAGGTGTTGAATTCAGTAAAGACCCGCTGCCTACGGTTCACCGATTGCAGCAGGAGTCCACTTCGGGTTATTTGCTCTCGCCACAATTCGGGGGAGGAACAAGCAACGTGGAGTATGAGGTATTAACTGGGCAATCGATGAGCTTTCTACCGGCAGGCTCCGTCCCTTATCAGCAGTATATTTCCAGGCCTATTCCGAGTCTTGCCGGATATTTTGAAGAGCAAGGCTATAAAAGTATGGCTATTCACTCCTACGAAGGATGGTTCTGGAACCGCGAGAATGTTTATAAACAAATGGGTTTTGAAAGCTTCATGAGCAAGGATCAATTCCAGAATCCGCAATACAAAGGCGATTTTATCTCTGACGATGAAGTTGCCAACAGTATCATTCAGCAGGTCGACAACACGAAACAACCGAATTTCATCTATGCGGTGACAATGCAAAATCATGGTCCTTACGATGATAACCGTTACGGTACGAATGAGATTCAAGCTGAAGGCAGCTTGACGCCGGATGCGAAGAATACACTGGAAACGTACACGCAGGGTGTATATGATGCGGACGCCAGCCTGCAGAAGCTGATCGATCACTTTACGGAGACAGGTCAACCTACAGTGATCGTATTTTATGGCGATCATCTACCGATGATGGGCTATGATTATGATGTGTATGCACAGACCGGTTTTATTCAAAGCAGCAAGTCAGAGGAATGGTCACTTGATGATCTTAGAAGGATGCATAGTGTGCCATTTGTAACATGGTCTAACGTAGATTTGCCGAAGGAACAAATCCCGGTGCTGAGTAATTCCTTTCTTGGTGCTTACATGTTGAATCAAATGGGTATGGAGCTTCCGGCGACACTTGCCTATAACGAGGAATTATCCCGCAAGATGCCTGCGATGCTGCGGAATCTGGTCGTGGATGCTGATCAGAATATGTACCAAGCTGTACCCGATAGCCTTAAAGATGATGTGAACAAATATCAGCTTATGCAATACGATACACTGTTCGGGAAGCAGTATTTGGCCAAAAGTATGGATTCGCCATATCTGCAGCCAAGTGTAATGCCAAATTATAATCAGGAATTTGCAGAGGAGGCATCCACGGATGTGGACGATAGTTTGAGTGCAAGCGGAGACGAAAGCCCATAGATGACGATGATACATTAACAGCGAAATCCTGGTTAAAGGTTAAAATAAAGGCATACGAAAAAACGTGAGTTGAATGCCGCTCACGTTTTTTTAATGTCTACTAGATTACTTAATCCTATGTGTTTAATAAGAATTAAGCCATATATATTATCACAGGAATTGTAATAAATCAAGAAAGTTATTGATTTATTATGCTAAATATAGTATCTTACAGAAGTGCCTAATAATTGGTAACCTCAATCATAGTCGAAGGGAGGCAGCTAACATGGAAAAAATGTGTATGGAAATGATGATGGGTATGTGCATGGAAGACATGATGTGCAAAATGAAATCCATGAAAATGATGATGGACAAGATGTCCGAGATGAACATGATGCAGGATATGGATACAAGCATGATGATGTCCAAAATGCAAGAGTGTGACGAGATGATGACCATGATGATGAATATGATGCGTGAAATGAAACAAACTTCGATGTAAATCATGAAGTAACATATTCATTGGCTGATGAATATGTGATGTTAAGAGCAGAGCAGATAGCTGCATGCTATTGATTTCCGCCGGCTTTGCAGTTCACTGCTAGCCCTTCGTTCCATCCCACTGGCAGAGCGGTCGTCTGCATGCCATTATATATGACTCGCTTTTTAATTCGATTAACTTCTTCTGATTTTTCTGGAAATATCGATCCGCTGCGATTTTAACTCCCACACTTGCTTTCTCAAATCCTCTACCTGCTTGATATCCTGACTTTTGCGTAACTCTTCATAGATTTGCAGCATATTACGGTTAACGGCATCGAACATTTTCCAAAGATCCTGCTTGAGTTTTTCCTGCATTTCTTGTACCTGATTTTGAATAATCATATCTTTATGACTTAATGCTTCTATGATTTGCTGCTGCCATGCTGTATCACCTATATGTTTGGCGTAGTTGTAGAGATCCAAATAATCATCTACCCACGCTTGGGTTAATTTCGTTAGTATTGGGGTCGTCATAAGGATCAACACTCCATTCCGAATCTTTAATATTCTTATACCTAGTATTATACTGGGAATTATAAGAATTGCAAGTGTTGTTTTTCAATTTTTGATTTAAGGGGGATTTGGGTTGAAAAAATTCTTTCTTGGTTTGGCATGCGGTATTCTTGTAACGGCTTCGACTGCCACTTACGCATCGGACACCATTCAAGCCTATTTGTTCCCCGTCGGGTTTGAATTGAATGGACAGGAGAAGAAATTAGACAACGAATATGCAATATTAAATTATAAAGGACATGCTTATGTACTTATGTATACCCTGATGGCGCAACTGGCGGAGCCATCTATGAATGAGAACGCAGACGAGTTATGAATGAGCAGAGGAAGTTAAATGAGAGCTGCTGGATAGGCTACAATACATAAATACGCCACGTTTGGCTCAATGAAGAGCAAGCGTGGCGTTATTTGTTGTGCTTGGTCTAGATCATGCTCTCTGCGGTGAGGCAGCAGCCGTAGCTTGAACCGGCCTCATTCTCATCATAATCACAATTAGCAGCACCATCAAAGCTGACAGTCCAACGAGAAAATAAAGCGTGAAGGTGATGGACGTCTGCTCCATAAACCGGCCTGTCAGCCAGGACATGCAGGCCCCGCCAAGGCCACTGGCAGCAATCAGCTTGCTTGTGGTTTGTTCCGTACGTCCGGGAAACAGACTATTGGAGTAGATAAGTGCAATTGCGAACAAACCGGACATTAAGAGTCCCATTAATGTAATTATTGCGAACGCGGCCCAGGCTGTTGTGACGAACAGGAAGCAGATCAGCACGATAAACGTACCAAGGGTGCTCCATAGCAAATATCGCGGATAACCAAATTTCTCGGCTAATAACCCACATACGAGTCTGCCGACAATCATGGCTCCCCAATAAAAGCTGACACTAAGCGCGGCGAACGCGGCGTCCAGCTTCATCGTTTCCAGTAAAATGGAAGGCAGGAAATTAACAAGACTCATCTCGAGACCGACATACACGAAGAACAAGAGGACACAAGTGCTAACCATAGCCAAAGGCACAAATCCACGATTAACAGTAGATGCTATTACAGAATGTGATTCATTACTTTTTTTGTTAACCAAAAGATGTCCATGAGTGGAGGTGAATCGCGACCAGGCCCACGCCAGAAGCAGTGCGAACAAGCAGGTAGCATAGAAGCTTATTTTCCAATAGCCCGAAGCAATCAGAATACTGATTATAATCGGCATCGATAACGCTCCAACCCCGTAAAACACCTCCAACCGGCTTAAAGCTACGGCTGTTCGATCTTTTACTGCGTCAATAATCATCGCCCCTATGGTGGATTCAATAATTCCTGAGCCAAATCCGACCAAAGGTATAAAGCACAACACAATCGTCCATGGTGGAAGTATTGCAATTACGATGAACCCGGCAAAAATAAACCATAACGTAAAGGACAGCATACGGGACCGTCCGAACTTTTTGGACAATAGGGGCTGGGTAAGCACACCTAGCAGAAATCCACAAAACTGTGCAAATATAAGATTGCCACCATCGGCATAATTGCGTCCATAGTGGGAAAGGAGTTCAGGTAAAAGTGCAGCAATCACAACCGAAGTAATTCCGATGAGTAAGTAGAAGCAGCAGCAAATCCAGATTAATCGTTTCATGTATGCTTCGCTTTCGTATCGATATTGCCGGCGTTCGTTTGAAGAGCCCAGGCAATAGCCTCCGCCACACTATCCACAACATACGCGGCATTGGCCTGAACTTCAGGATGACTGGTACTCATTGCGAAGCTATTGGGGATTGTACCGAACATCGAGATGTCGTTAAAAGAATCGCCTATACAGATCGTTTCATCCGCACGTATGCCGGAGTACGACAGCAGCGTCTGAATGCCTGCACCTTTGGAAACATGGCGGGGCATAACGTCCATACAGCGCACATCAGAAATATAAGCATCAATCTTGTCGCCATGAGTGGATAACAATTCCTGTTTAAAGGCAAGCAGATGCTCCATCTCTCCCTGATACGATACCTTGCAGCACATCAGCTCGCTCCCGAGCGCTTCGACGGCATGTGGCATGACGCGCAGAGGAGCTAATAAATTGGCTTCAATAGCAGCGTAGCCTTCGTTCATAACTGTCGTGACATAATAGTCTGGACCGTTCAGCAAAGTGTAAATGGATGTACCCTCAGCAGCCTGTGCGAGTTGTCGGACTAATGAGGTTTCGAAGATGTCCTGCAGGATAATCTCGTGGTCCTTGGTGTGCACAAAGGCACCGTTTTGAGAGACTGCGTGTGCGGACAGCCCAAGCCGATTGCTAACATGGACAATTTCAGGGTGCATCCGTCCAGATGCAAAGCTGACCGTAATTCCACTAGCTAAGGCATTATGAAGGGCAGCTTGATCCTCTGGTTTAATATGGCGGCTATTATGCAAAAGGGTTCCATCCAAATCACTGATAATTAATTTGATCATATTTCTGTATCTCCTTTGGCAATCATGATGTCGATCTGGTGCTTAAGCAAGGTTTCCTTCATGGCATCCTCTGGCTCGCGATCGGTGATGAGAATGTCGATGCGATCGAGTCCCGAGATTCGGTGAAAATGCTTTTTACCGAACTTGGTATGGTCGGCAAGCAATATGACCTGATCGCTGCGGCGCATCATTTCCTTGGTAATATAGCCTTCTTCTTCATAAGGGTCCGTAATGCCATCCTCAGTGATCGCACACGTTCCGAGCAGCAGCTTGTGTACGTGATAATCCTTGAGATTGCTTAGCGCTCTAGCACCATATATGAAGCGATGCTCCGGATGAAGCATCCCTCCAAGCAAATGGACAGCAATATTTTCCTTTTGATTGAGAATACTGGCAATATCTATGGAATTCGTAACAACAACATGGTCCTTCGTACGGATTTGTTCAGCGGCGCTTTGTACGGTTGTAGAAGCGTCTAGCAGTAAATAATCACCATCATGCAGCAGAGAGGCGGCAAGCTGGCCGATGGCTCTTTTGGAATTCGTAGTCGCTTGATCGTGAAGCCGTTCATTGTAGTTGGCGATGGTGCGGGACAATGTAGGCAGGATAGCGCCGCCGCGTGTACGGAGAATGTGACCCTGCTCCTCAAGCTTAATAATGTCTCTGCGTGCAGTGTCTCGTGAAATGTCGAACAGCTCGCATATATTTTCAATGCTGACCCGGTGATGGACCTGTAAAAATTCCATGATCCCGATCAACCGTTCTTCCTGATACATGTTAAGCCTCCTTTTCCGTGGGGTGGGGTTAGCGGTGGTCATTATGTTCTATGTTGATTATAAGTAATTATGCATTTTAAATCAATTAATTTTAAGTAAATATAAGTTTTTTTGTGCAAACATAAGTTTTTACAAAAAAGTTACATTTGATAAACGCTTCCATGTGGTATGATGAAGGATGATTACTGTATACAAACATCAGCAATAGGTCTGTTTATACAACGGATCGGAGGGAAGGCAAATATTTTGACAGTAAAAAAACCAAAGCTTATAGAACTGGATATCGTAAGAGCCTTTGCCATATTGGCTGTTCTCGTTATTCATGGGACATCGGAAGCAACAGTTGAAATACCCATAGGCTCGACATCCCAGGCACTGTATTTAGGGATCAACAAGTTCAGTAATTTTGCCGTTCCTTTATTTATATTTTTAAGTGGATTGGTATTGTTTTATCGCTATATCGATGATTGGAGCGGTAAGCAGGCCGTTACTTTTTATCTAAAAAGGGTGAAACAAATCTTGTTTCCTTACCTGCTCTGGTGTGTGTTCTATTATGTATATAATCAATGGATTTACGATCCGGATCATCTGCATTGGGATTGGCAGGAGCTTCTTGGTATGCTGCCTTGGTCTGATGCGTCGTATCATCTTTATTTTATGGTTATTATTGTTCAGTTCTATCTGGTATTTCCGTTATTAATCTGGCTGAGCAGGCTCTGGAAGGGCTTTATGAACAGTCTGGTCATTATTGGGATAGTCGTACAGGCTGCATCCTATTGGTATGAGCATACGGTTGCGCCATTTGAGCATTCCGCTTCATTATGTGTTACATATTTCAGCTTGTTCACTTTGGGTGGATACATAGGTGTACATTATCAAACGTTTGCTAACTGGATTGGGCGGCACATCGGCTGGGTGTTACCATTAAGCGTGCTGCTCGGACTCAGCTTTATGGGGATGTTCCTAATTGAACAATCCAGTCAAATACGCTTTACCGGCATCTGGTATACGGTTATTTTTAACGTGTATCCGATGTTTGCCGCGATGAGCTTTATCTGGATTGGGCGCAAGATGCTGCAGTATGCTCCGAAGCTTTCCAAGGCATTTATTTCACTGGGCGCTGTTTCATTTGGCATTTATTTGATGCATCCTGCGCTGCTCAGCTATTGGCGCACTCACGTAACGAATGCTACTGGCAGCATCCTGCACTATCATGCGTATACGATTTCGGCATTTTTGCTCAGCTTGATCGTTCCGTGGCTGCTGGTTTCCCTCTATGGACAAATCGTCAAATGGCTGAGATTGCGCAGCAAAAGACAGCCGCAGAGAGGTGCTGCATAAACCTCAACGACTGAGCAGAATTGTATGGTGCTGAACTGTCTTTGATACGAAACAACTGCAGTTGAATACCGCTCACCCAAACGAACCAAGTTAAGGCCCGTTATCCGACTGATCAGCTCAGCCGGATAACGGGCCTTTGATTATATTATAGGTTAGCTGTGAATTGATAGCTTCCAGAGCCTAATGTGATCGTGACACCATCTGCCAATTGCTGACGGTTATAGATGCCTTCGGCTTCGAAGATCGAATGCCCACTCTCCAGCAGAGTCTCCAGCCGGGCATCAGGGAGGTGTACCTCGGCAGTCGTATTGGCAGGGATGGTAATGCTGACGATCCATCCTCCTTGCTCGGTCCGTTCCCAGCCGGAATGAATCATTCCGTACATCGACTCCAGCGAAGCCTTGGCGTATTCAAAGCCTTGACCGACTCGCGGCCGAATCTTGATATGCTTGTAGCCCGTTGATTGATGGTCGGTATCAAGACCGGCGACAACCTGATACAGCCAATCGCCGATGGCTCCATACGCATAGTGATTGAAGGAGTTCATATCATCACTCCAAAATGAACCGTCTGCCTTCACGCCATCCCAATGCTCCCACATCGTCGTTGCGCCTTGCGTAACCGGATACAGCCAAGAGGGGTAGCTCTCCTGCAGAACGAGCTTCAGCGCAATATCATGCTGTCCATTATCGGATAACACATGGCACAGATAAGGCGTACCTACGAAGCCGGTTGTCAGATGGAAGCTGTTCTCCTCAATAAGCTCGACCAACGTTTGCACAATGCGTTTCTTTTGCTCGCCTTCTACCAGATCAAACATCAGAGCAAGCACATGTGCGGTTTGTGTAGCGGCGCATAGTCTTCCGGCAGGCGTTACGAACTCATTGCGGAACTGCTCCTTGATTTTACTGTACAAGCTCTCATAAGTCGCAGCGTCACTTGATTTACCAAGCACTTTGGCGGTTTGGGCAAGCAGGCTTGTGGAATAAGCATAAAAGGCTGAAGCGATCAGATCGCTCGGTGTTGCTCCCTTGTAGCTGTTTTCCTTGGCATCCAGTCCGAGCCAATCCCCAAAATGAAATCCGCTGTTCCACAAATACGTGTTGTCACCCTGGCTGTGAATATAATCCACCCAGCTCTTCATACTGTCATATTGCTCCGCCAGCAATCGCTTATCTCCATAGCTGAGATACACGGTCCATGGGCATATAACCGCAGCGTCGCCCCAGGCTGAGGATGAATGCGTATCCTGGGGAAGCACATCTGGAATCACATGAGGAACTCCGCCGTCACGGAATTGATCTGCCTTCAGGTCACGAACCCATTTGGTGAAAAAGGGGGCTACGTTGCGGTTAAAAGCCGCTGTGCGGATGAACACCTGGGCATCTCCGGTCCAGCCAAGCCGCTCATCCCGTTGAGGGCAGTCCGTTGGTACGTCGAGAAAATTTCCGATTTGTCCCCATACGATATTGTGCTGCAGCTGATTAATCAACGGATGTGAGCATTCAAAATGGCCGGTCGTCTCCAGGTCTGTGGTGATTACGCATCCTGTGAACTGCTCAAGCTTCGGTTCTCCGGGATAACCTTCGAGCTTCACATAACGGAATCCCTGAAACGTAAAGCGCGGCTCGTAGGTTTCCACGCCTTCTCCCTTGCATATATAAACATTGGTTTGTTTGGCTGATCTTAAATTACCGGTATAGAAGTTGCCCTCCTTATCAAGTACCTCAGCGTGCTGTATGGTGATAGTATGGCCTGCCGCGCCTTCGACAGAAAAATGCATCCAACCGACCATATTTTGCCCCATATCGAGCACGGTTTCTCCGGCGGGTGTTCGAATCAGCTCAATAGGTTGAAGCCGTTCAACAATACGTGCCGGATTATTTTCCTGGGCAATCAGGATCTCTTTGGAATGCTCGCGCACAGTGGTTCCGCCCCAGCCCGAATCATCGTAATCCCATGTATCCCAGCCGTTTTGTTCAAGTCTGGCATCGTAGGTTTCGCCGTGATACAGCTCAGACATACGAATGGGGCCTTCTGATGCTTTCCAGTTATCGCCCGTCTTGATGATCTGCTCGCTGCCATCCTCATAAGTAATGTGCAGCTGCAGCAGTGCAGCCCGCTCGCTTCCATAGCAGTTGCGCTGTGTCTGCCAGCCTAAATTGCCCTTGTACCAGCCGTCGGCCACCATCAAACCAAGTGCATTCCCACCGTCCTTCAGCAGTTCGGTCACAGGATAGGTTTGATATTGAAGCCGACTTGTATAGCTGGTCCATCCAGGTGTAAACAGTGCATCTCCAACCCGATTGCCATTCAGGCTAAGCTCATAGAGTCCCAACGCGGTTGCATAGATGACTGCCCTGCTGACCTGACCATCAATCTGAAAAACGGTCCGAAACATGTCGATAGGTTCGGCTTGCTCAGGATCACGCGGGATACTGGCTGTAATCCAGTCAGCTGTCCATTCCGATGGTGTCAGCAGGCCGGTTTCCCAGTAAGCGGTTTCACTCCAATCGCTGTGTTGACCGTGCTCGCTCCATATCCGGATGCGGTACACGTATCGGGTACGCGACTCAAGCGCAGCTCCCTCATACACAACATGTACGGATTGATCGGAGATGACCTTGCCAGTATCCCAAATGAGTTGAGTATCGAACAGTTCGGGAGCAGCGGCTACCTGGATTTGATATGCGTTTTGCTTCACATTGCGTCGCCCTGAAACAAGCTTCCAGCTGAGTCTTGGCTGTATCACATCAATTCCAACAGGATTACGGCGATACTCGCACGTTAATTGCGTAACTTGTAATGGCTGCATCATACACCTCTTATTGTGGATTTGGATTTGTAATTATTTTAGTATGGTTCGGCTGCAAAAGATTGGGTTAGACTTGACATATTTATAGGTGTATATTGACATTATAAAATAAGTTTGAGCTAAGGATTATGGACTGGGGAGCGTATCTCATGAGCATTCGCAGATCAATCAACTCGTTGACAGGCCAGACTTTTTTTGGACCTGATTTTCCTTTGTATGTAAATCGTGCGAGTGAATCCTTCGAGATGTTGGAGCATCTGCACGATTTTGTTGAGGTCAGTTATATTAGTGAAGGAAAAGGCTATCATTATATTGACGATCAGGTGGTGACTGTCCAGAAGGGTGATCTTTTCTTTATTCCAATCGGGGTTTCCCATGTGTTCAGGCCTGCGCAGGCTTCGGCCAAGGAACGCCTAATCGTGTATAACTGCATTTTTCATGACCAGTTTTTCGAGCGTATTGCTACTAATGATTCCAGTCTATGGGCACCTGATGACGTTGCTGCGCTGCGGGCTTTGAATCAGGAGAAGAGCTGGTTTGTATATCGGGAGTCGCGCGGTGAAGTAGGTGCATTGATGCACCAGCTGTATGTGGAATTTAACGATACCCAACCGGCGCGCCGCATCATGCTGCTGTCTTATGCGCTGCAGCTGCTTGTTTGTCTTGTTCGATCCTCGGCAGGACACGCTGACGTTGAAGCAGAGTTGGAAATGAATCGTTTGAAAGCGGTACTGGAGGAGCTGGGCCAGCGGCTTCAAGACCCTCCTTCCTTGTCGAAAATGGCGGCATCCATCAATCTGGGCACCAGACAATTCCACCGATTGATAAAAAAGGCCACAGGCCAAACTTATATGGAATATATTCAATTCCTGCGGATTCAAAAGTGCTGTGAGCTGCTGAAGCTTACTGATGACAAAATAAGCACCGTGGCCGAGCTTATAGGGTATAAGGATATGAAATATTTTCATGCTTTATTTAAACGAAAAACCGGATTAACACCTCGGCAGTTTCGCACGCAGGCAGGCAGGACCTCTCCAGAGATCCTGACCCTTCCTGCACTTGGTCACTGATGGTATTACCTGAACTTGCCTCCCAAGGATTGTTTGCGGCTGCGTGCTTTGGCTGCGGCAAACCGCATGTTCAGCTCCCCCGCTCCTTGAGCCTGCACCGACTGCTTGAGAGAGTAGGCGTTGCGTTGTAATAATCGTTTTACTTGAGCGGGTGTCAGACGGGAATTTTGCTGCAGCAGTAGTGCGGCGGAACCCGCTGTGATGGGAGAGGAGAAGCTGGTGCCTGACAACTTGAAATACCGTTTACCTACCCGATTGCCAGGAAGCGTGCGATCCAACTCAGAGCCATCTGCGCGCAGCGAAATAATATTGGTTCCGGGAGCAACCAGATCAGGTTTGACACCTCCGCCCTTGGCAGGTCCGCGACTGGAAAATGCGGCGATTTGATCATCCGATTCGCGTACCGTGTTTCGATCATTCGTGGCACCCACAGTGATAGCCAGTGGACTGATTCCCGGAGAATCAATTGTGCCCTTGGCGGGCCCTTCATTGCCTGCCGACACCGTCACGACAAGTCCAGCCCGAACGGCTTTGCTTACGGCTTGACATAAGGGGTCATTACTGCAGTTCTCCAGTGCTTTTTTACCAAGAGATAGGTTGAGTATACGAATACCAAGCCGTTTACGGTTATTGACACACCATTCTATGCCTTTGATAATCGTTGAATCGTATCCCCCACCCTGCTGATCCAATACCTTGACCCCGACGATACGGGCACCTGGTGCGGTTCCTCGATATTTACCTTTGCTGGAGTAACCATTGCCGGCGACGTCACCTGCTACATGTGTCCCATGACCATTATCATCGTAAGGCTTGGTTCTGTTATTTACGAAATCTTTGAACGCTGCGATGCGATTGGCCGGTTGGGTCAAATCTGGATGTGGGGCTACACCCGTATCCAGAACCGCTACAGTGATTCCTCGTCCTGTGGTACCCCGCGAGCGGACAGCGGCTGCGCCTACAGCGGGTGTTGCCACATTCAGATTGATGCGGTTTTTACGGTCAAGCACAATTTTTGCTACGTGTCGATGGGAGCAAATAGCCTTCAAACAAGCGGGGGATACATGTGCTGCCCAGGAGCCAATCAGCTTAAGATGGGCCTTTTCTTTAAAATGATGCTTGCCTTTATCCAGTTTTCGCTTCAAGGAAGAGGCATGCCGTTTGCTTGCAGGGCCTGCAAAGCGGACGATGACGCGAACCGTCTTTTGCTTGGCGGAGCGTTGGCAGCGGCAGGCAGCACGGTGTAAAGAAGCGGATACCTTGCGATGCTTATTCAATAAGGATCACCTTCTTATGAGTTTTCGAAGAAAACTTACTTCGTAAGGAACAGCTGAGTTTTCGAAGAAAACTTACTCCGTAAGCCATTCGTTCCCAACAAAATATGCGCTGCTGCGGTTACATTCTATTAAGTTCATTAATTTGGGCTATTTGGCTATCTGGATTCATAGACTATAGAGAACAAGCCTTAATTGAATGGAAGCGGAGGGATGCTTGCTTGAAAGGGATGAAATCGGTGATGTATATGGGTCTGGCGCTGGGTATGCTGTTCTATGCCGTCCCCAGACTCGATATCAGGTCGGGCCTCACACTGCCTACGGTTTTTGGAGTGATCTGGGTACTATTCGCGCTGATGATTGTGGCCGCTCATCTTCATGAGCTGATTGGTGTAGATGAGCGGAAGAAGCAGGAGATTGGGCGTGTCAAGCGGATGAAAGGCTGGCAGATGGAGCAAATGTTATCCGGCCGTCGCAAGCTGATGCAATTTAAGAAGTAATGCCAAAGAGCCATACTCCGATCGTGCGGAGTATGGCTCTTTGTGTGCAGGTGGGACGAGCAGTTCAGCAAATTTAAAGGAGTGCGATGGTCAGCAGATTAAACAATACCAATGGCAAAATCACATTGTTATATGCATATTGCTGCTGAGCGGCTGCCAGCGGATTAAAGAAACCGCGTACGTGACCGGGCAGAGGGTTCAAATACAGATGTACATCGTCGATGTGGATGATATAGCCATCAAAGGTTGTACCATGAGTGGTTTGTACACGTACCGGTCGATGCATGTGCTCCTTGCATATACCATGAATATGCTGTTTCAAGTGGTGAAGCTTTTCGACCATAGCGGGGTCCATTTGGTAAACTGCTTCGCCAGATGGATTGGAATTGACAACAGGTTGGTTATACATCGATAAGGCACCTCCAAAATAAGTATACGTTATCCTATGCATGAGCCCAGATATTGGTTCGTGAAGGGCTTTTTTTTATACGGAAGAGCGTTTATAATGAGTCATACAGATTAATACAGAGATTTAGAGATTGGTGGTACAGTTATGGACTATACAGCTCAGGAAACGGCTACCAAGCATGAGCAAATATTAAAGTATATTGAGAACCTGAAGATCGGTTCAAAAATTTCGGTTCGCAAAATTGCCGAGAAGCTTGCAGTCAGCGAAGGCACAGCCTACAGAGCTATCAAAGAAGCAGATAATTTGGGGCTCGTGAGCACCAAGGAGCGGGTTGGCACAGTTCGCGTGGAAAAAAAGCTGCGTGATAATATCGACAAGCTGACTTTTGCCGAGGTTGTTAATATTGTAGACGGTGAGGTACTGGGCGGACTCGGTGGCTTGCACAAAACGTTGTATAAGTTCGTGATCGGCGCAATGCAGCAGGATGCAATGATGCGCTATATTGATCCTGGCAGTCTGCTTATCGTAGGTAACCGCAGTAAAGCTCACATATGTGCGTTGGAGCAAGGGGCCGGTGTGCTGATTACAGGGGGATTCGGTACGGGTGAAGAGGTAAAAAGGCTCGCCAATGAGCTGGAGCTTCCGATTATTTCAAGCAGCTATGACACGTTCACGGTGGCTTCCATGATCAATCGGGCCATTTATGATCGGCTTATCAAGAAGAAGATTTTGCTGATTGAGGACATCGTGCCTCCTTCCATGGAAGTCGTTGTATTGAAGAGCCACCATACGCTCAAGGATTGGCAGCGGCTTAATGAACAGGCAGGACATAGCCGGTTTCCGGTAGTGGATGAATGGAATCGGGTCATAGGGATGATTACATCGAAGGATTTGATTGGCGCAGAGCCGGAGCAAACGATGGATAAGCTGATGACGCGCAATCCGTTGACCGCCGCGCCAAATACTTCCGTAGCAACCGCCGCGCATATGATGGTTTGGGAAGGGATAGACCTGCTCCCGATCATTGATACGAATCGTAAGATTATGGCTGTCATTAGCCGTAAGGACGTATTAAAAGCGATGCAGCACATTCAACGGCAGCCGCAGAATGGGGAAACCTTCGAGGATTTGATCTGGTCTGGCTTTGCAGAGGAACGCAACAAAGAAGGATACCCCATATTTCGTGGGGCCATTACCCCCCAGATGACGAACCAGCTTGGCACCGTATCTGAAGGTGTACTGACCATACTGATGAAGCAGGCTGCTTACCATATTGTGCAGGATATCAAAAAAGGCGATCTCGTTATGGACAACATGTCCTCTTATTTCGTCAAGCCTGTACAAATCGACAGTGAGATCGAGATTCTTCCAAGAATCATTGAGGTGAGTCGTAAATTCGGTAAAATAGATGTCGCCATCTATCATGCGAATACGCAAACACTGGTTGCCAAAGCGATGCTCACTGCACAGTTTATTGATCAGGTCTAGAAGTCCGGTGAAGAACGAGCGCAGCGAGACTTATTCACCGGACTTCTAGATAGCCTTATTATTGACGGGTAAAGTGGGCATGATTGCGCAGTCCTGAGAACAGGTTAAACACACCGAGCAGGAAGCAAATGGTGCCGAATACGCGGCGGATATTGGAATCCGTGAAAAAAAACAGCTGACTGACGGCAATCAGGACGAGCATAATCCCCATCATGATGTTCATTCGTGAGCTATAGATGCCTCGCAGCTTGGGATCGATATGCTTACGGGAGCGGAAGCTGTAGTAGACAGAACAAGCCAAAGTAACGAGAATCAGCGCGAACAAAATGGTCTGAACGGTTTGCATGAATGACGCACATCCTTTATTCTAATCGTTGGTGCTAGAGAGTGAATCTCGCGTTAGTCCGGAAGTCTCTTGGCAATATTACTAATGTAACGATTTTTGAGGGTAAAAGCAACGATATGCTTGTGCTCATCGGTTTCCCTGGAGCTTTGTGGATGGCTGAGAGTGAGTGTAACCTGTTCAATTTATCATCATCGAATTCAGTTAATTATGGAGGCTCAAGTGAATATACTTCTTATCTATTTGATAGTGATGAATATATGGGGCTTTATCAGAATGGGTCAGGACAAGCGGTACGCCAAAAAATCCCGTCAGCGGGTTCCTGAGAAGCAGTTATTCCTGATTGCCTTTCTCGGTGGAGCGATTGGGGGCTGGATAGGGATGCGGGTATGGCATCATAAAACCAAACACAGGTCATTCACGATAGGCATCCCGCTGTTGATTATTTTTAACGCGGCGGTTGTTTATCTGATGATCAGGTTTTTAAAATAGAATTCGATTTTATGGAGGCACAATAATAGTGGAGCGTTACCCTTTTAACTATGATCCAAGACAATCCTTTACCCAGCAGGCTGGCGATTGGATTGCTGATGTATTTTATGATATCCTGCCGGAATCCGGCTTCGAGGTTCGTGATGAACAGATTTATATGGCTTTTCAGCTGGAAAGAGCGTTTGCTGAAAAACAGACCATATTTGCCGAGGCCGGGGTGGGAACAGGAAAGACGCTAGTGTATCTGCTGTACACGATTTGTTATGCGCGTTATATGCGCAAGCCGGCCATCATTGCCTGTGCCGATGAGTCATTAATCGAGCAGCTCGTTAAGCCGGAGGGGGATATTGCGAAGCTGGCTCAGCATCTGGGCCTGGCGATCGATGCCCGACTGGGCAAATCACCGGATAAATATGTATGCCTGGTGAAGCTGGAGGAGGCACGTATGAGGGCGGCGGATGCCGATCTGTTTCAGGATCTGTATGAGAGCCTGCCTGAATTTGTCCACAGCTACAAGCCGATGCAGTCGTTTCATGCCTATGGAGATCGTAAGCATTATCCGCATATGAATGATGAGCAATGGGAACAAATCAACTGGGATACGTTCCAGGATTGTTTTACCTGTGAGAAGCGGCATCGCTGCGGCCAGACGCTGTCAAGGGATCATTACCGCAAGTCGGGTGATCTGATTATTTGCTCGCATGATTTTTATATGGAGCATATCTGGACATACGAAGGACGCAAACGGGAAGGCCAACTGCCGCTGCTGCCAGATCATTGTGCGGTTGTATTTGATGAAGGGCATCTATTGGAATCTGCCGGACAGAAGGCCTTGACCTTTAAATTAAAGCATGTCGTATTTGAAGCGCTGATTGTGCGCCTATTGGAGGGTGAAGTGCGCGAGACACTGGCTGTACTCATTGATGAAGCGATTGTCCAAAGTGAAACGCTGTTTGATGTGCTGGGACGTCAGAGCAAGGCGATACCGGGTACGGATCGGAAGCAGGTTATGTTGAATGACAAGCTGATTCGAGAGGTGCAGCGCTTCCGTAGTGTCCTCACCGCGATTGAGGAGGAGCTGGTGTTCGAGAGCGAGCTGTATACGTTGAATGACTACCAGCTGCGTATTGTGGAGGAGCATCTGGAAATGATGCAAAAGGCACTGATTTTATTTGAGCAATCCGACAGCTTAATTTGTTGGGTAACGGAAAGTGAGGATGGGCTTACTTTGGCGATCATGCCGAGAACCGTGAAGGAAGTGCTGCGGGAGCAGGTATTCAACGCGTCCAGTATGCCGATCGTGTTTTCATCAGCGACTTTATCTGTTGAGGGCTCCTTTGAATATGTGGCTGATAGTCTTGGAATTGAGCAGTACACGTCCTTTTCCGTGGCTTCTCCTTATGATTATGCAGAGCAAATGGAAGTGATCATGCCGAAGTGGTTGGAGGGAGGAAGCTTTACAGAGAAGATGCGGGCGGCATCGAGCCTGCTGGAGCGGACGCAAGGAAGAGCGCTGCTGTTGTTTCCAACTAAAGACGATTTACAGCAGTTCAAAAGAGAGATTGGACATTATCCGGCCTGTACCGATTTGCGTCTTCTGTTCGAGGGTGATCAGGAAATCAGCCATCTGATTTCAGAATTTCAGCGTGATGAGCAGAGTGTATTATGTGCGGTCACACTGTGGGAAGGGCTTGATGTACCAGGCCCATCACTCTCCAATGTGATCATCTGGTCGCTGCCGTTTCCTCCGCAGGACCCTGTTTTTATGGCGAAACGCAAAGCAGCCCTGAATCCTTTTGAAGAGGTGGATCTGCCCTATATGCTGCTGCGCCTGAGACAAGGAATCGGACGGTTAATACGTACCCGCGGCGACAGCGGCATTATAGCTATACTCTGTGAGGACAGCAAGGAACAGAGCTTGATACGGGGTCATATTGAGGCGATCCTGCCTGCCGGGGTTCAGATCAAGAATTCATATGAGCTTGTTTGAAATCAGGCTCAGGTAGCTTTAGCAAATCCTTCTTCAAGACAGTATTGCGCTGCTTCCTCGTAGGTTTCAAACGCGGATTCCAGATTGACTCCAGCATACACATACCATAGTTCATCTTCAAAGGTTACCACAAGGGACTGATTATCAGGACCTTCCCAACGCTCCTTTTGCGTGCTTTCAGTGCGCGGGGGCGTTTTTGGGGTTGAAGTACCCGTCAAGGAGAGGATCGATTCGGCAACAAGGGCACGAAGCACATCTGCCTCATAGTCACGAATATTGACAAATCCTTTGTCATCGGTGGAATAGCCTCGCAGCCGGCCCGCATAAATGAATCCGTTTCCGTTCGGATGCAGGTGATAAGCTACGTTCTTTTTATCATAGGCGCTTTGCTCATAGCTGAAATTAACGCGGCCTAGTGATACATCGCTGCGTGTAAGCTCAGGGAAAGACTCCATAATCGCAATTTTTTGTTCAAAGGTAAGCATAAATATCCTCCATTTATCATTTTATCGTGCTAGTGATTATAACACACACTTCAGGCCGTACCAAGCTCATAATAAGGAATAGAAAACAAAGCATCCCTGCGATAGGGATGCTTTGTTTGGTTGGGAGGGGGTAGACACCCAACTGGTGATGACACGAGCTGCTTGTGCGCTGTAGAACCTACATTCGTAAGTGTAAGAAATGTAAGATTTCATTTAATTCATGTATAAAGGCTGAATTTTCTACGTCCTTTCCCACCGATACCCGAATATGGCCTGGAAGATTCCATATCCCCCCGAAACGAACAATAATACCTTTACTTAACAATTGCTCATAAATAAATTTGGCATGCGTGCCCAGATTAACCAACACAAAGTTGCTCATGCTTTCAACAAACGGTAGCTGGAGTTCCCGAAATGAACGGTAGAGCTGCTTTTTGCCTTCTGAATTCACTTGTAAAGACAGGTGTAAGTGCTCAGTATCGTGAAGAGCAGCCGAAGCCGCGGCTTGAGCTAATGCATTGACATTAAAAGGTTCCTTCACCTTAAGAATCTGCTGGATAATGGACTCTGGAGCCGCCCCATAACCGACTCGTAATCCAGCCAAACCATATATTTTTGAAAAAGTCTGAAGTACGACAATCGGATATCCGGCGCGGACAAATTCCAGCCCGTTTGTGTAGTCGGCAGCTGTAGCGTATTGACTGTAAGCCGCATCAAACAGCACCAGGATATGTTTAGGCAGCACGTCCAGCAAATGATGCAAGACTGATTGTGATAGATAGGTGCCGGTCGGGTTGTTAGGCGAACAAATGCAGAGCAGTTTGGTTCGATCGGTAACCGCGTTTACGATGGCATCAATATCGAAGGCATACGACTCCCCGAGCGGAACATTAACGACGTTTGCTCCCATCAGAAGTGCCCCGAATTCATATTCGCTGAATGATGGAGCAGGGACAATGATTTCATCGCCAGGCTCCAGAAAAGCCTCGGAAACAAGCGTTATTAACTCATCGCCTCCATTACTGATAATCATTTGCTGCGGTTTCATGTTGAGTTTCTCGGCAATAGCTTGCCGTAAGCTCGTTGTGCTTGAATCTGGATAGCGATGAATGTCCGGTAAAGAACACATAATGGCCTCCAAAGCTTTGGGAGAAGGTCCCAACGGATTTTCGTTTGAAGCTAGTTTGATGATCCTGGATATCCCCAGCTCGCTCTGAAGCTCCCAAATAGGCTTTCCTGGTGTATAGGGACTAATGTTTTGTATGGCCTTCCTCGCTTGGACTTCATTGTTTCCAGACATAATAAATCTCCTTTTCATATCAATTTCAGGCGGTGACTGCTCGTTTTAATGTAAAACTTCCTCTATGTAAAGTAACCATCCAATCGGTTTTATTTCTCCCGATCCAGTTTATAGGTTCATTTTGTGTTGTCTAATGGCTGGCACGTAAAGAAAAGAAATGGATGGTTACGTTTCTACTCCGATCCATTACGATCGGTTTGTACAAGCGGTTATCATAGAAGCTTGATTATGCAGGGAGTTGAATCAGATGAGCATACTGAACGTTTACACAACATTCGTGAGGTTATTGCCGCGGGGGCGTGTGCTGTAGGCATGGACGGACATTTGGTAAATAAACAGTGGATTGAGGCCGGGAATTATGCCGCAATGACGAAACTGGCGAGTGAATGTGTCAGTTTGGTTAAAGAATAGACTGGTTTGGATGAGCTCTGAATACGAAGAGGATGTTTAATTGAAAGGAAAGATCAACATGAATCATCAGAAGACGCCTTTGTTTACAGCATTGGTAGAGCACGCCGCAAGCGATCCACTACCGTTTCACATCCCGGGTCATAAAAAAGGGAAAGGGATGGACCCTGAATTCAGAGCTTTTATGGGGGATAATGCTTTATCGATTGATCTTATTAATATTATGCCGCTCGATGATCTTCATCAGCCGACAGGCGTGATTCGTGAAGCGGAACGTCTCGCGGCAGATGCTTTCGGTGCGGATTATACACTGTTTTCCGTACAAGGTACTACCGGAGCTATCATGACGATGATTATGTCGGTTTGTTCACCGGGCGATAAAATTATCATTCCCCGAAATTCACATAAGTCCATTTTATCCGCTGTTATTTTTGCAGGAGCAATCCCGGTATGGGTATATCCGGAAAGGGATAAGAAGCTTGGCATCGAGCATGGAGTCGTGAAGGAATCGATCCTGCAGGCGCTAAAGCTCAACCCGGATGTGAAAGCAGTACTCGTCATCAACCCGACATATTATGGAACAACCATCGATTTATCCCAGATGGTCGAACTCGTGCACAGTCACGGCATCCCGGTTCTTGTTGATGAAGCACACGGCACACTCATCCACTTTCACGAAAAGCTGCCGATTTCAGCTATGCAAGCGGGTGCGGATATGGCGGCAACAAGTGTGCATAAGCTCGGCGGTTCGCTGACCCAGAGCTCGATATTAAATGTGAAGGGCAATCGGGTAAGCATAGAGAGAATACGTACGATAATGAGCATGCTGACGACGACCTCGACCTCCTACTTGCTGCTGGCTTCCCTTGATGCTGCCCGTAGACAATTGGCTGTGAATGGACAAGGATTGGCTCAGAAGGCGATAGATTTAGCCCATTATGGCCGCAGCCGGATTAATGAAATTCCCGGATTGTACTGTTATGGAGATGATATCCTTCGTACTGACGGCGTGTTTCATTACGATTCTACAAAGCTTTGTATTCATCTTGGTCAACTAGGCATAACCGGATATGAAGCCGAGCAGTGGCTGAGGGAGAAGCACAGGATAGAGGTCGAATTGAGCGATCTGACGAACATTTTGTGCCTCATTACGATGGGAGATACAGAGCGGGAAGTGAATCGCTTGCTGCAAGCATTGCGGCAGATGTCAGCGGTATTCCATCGTACTGCAGCGGTCCACTGCATCGAAGCTGTTGATGTTCCTGCTGCCTCGAGCTTTGAATTATCGCCAAGAGAGGCTTTCTATGCACGTACAGAAAAAGTGTGTTTTCAGCAATCATGTGATCGAATTATCGCTGAATTCATTTATGTTTACCCTCCCGGGATTCCAATTTTAATGCCGGGTCAGATGATAACTCAGGAAATTATTGACTATATCATGAGGCATTTGGATGCAGGCCTTCCGGTTAAAGGTCCGGAGGATTCAAGTATACAAGCAGTTAAGGTCGTTACCATCCCATAACAAGGGTCCTTATGAAAGGTTTCTTTATGGACAAAGCATGTCTTCTTTGTTTCATTTTCTTGAACATGGTCGGTTGGATCTCTTGGCAAGCGGCTGGTGACATACCCAGTGTTCTCTTATAAAGTGAAACGTAATTCAAGTACGAAGGTTAGTTGATAGGAGCTGAGAAATATGAAATTACCCCATGTGCTTCGATGGATGACGTCGTTTTACTTGCTGATGCTTGTATTATTGACGACTACCGGATGCGCAGACAACATTATCGTGTTAGACCCCAAAGGACCGATTGCGGAGCAGCAAAGGGATTTAATGGTCATTTCAACCGTATTGTGTTGTTTGGTTATTGTGCCTGTTCTGTTTCTTACGGCATTCATTGTTTGGCGGTACCGTGACAGAAAAGGCAGCACAGCCAAATATACGCCAAATTGGGAGCACAGTACCCGGCTGGAGGTGGTCTGGTGGGGCATTCCGATTGTGATTATAGGCGTGCTGGCGGTAATTACCGTGCAGGCTACCTATGCGCTGGAGCCTTCCCAGCCACTGGCATCGGATGAAAAGCCGATAACCATTCAGGTGACCTCACTGGATTGGAAATGGCTGTTCCAATATCCCGAGCAGGGAATCGCGACAGTAAATGAAGTGAAATTCCCGAAGGGTGTGCCTGTCCGATTCGAGATCACAGCCGACTCTCCAATGAATTCCTTTTGGATTCCGCAGCTTGGCGGTCAAATGTACGCAATGTCCGGTATGGCTATGACCCTATATTTACAAGCCTATGAGCAGGGGCATTATTGGGGATCTGGCGCCAATTTCACCGGAAAAGATTTTGCAAAGATGTATTTCAATGTGGAATCGACAACCCGGGCGGATTTTGAACAGTGGGTGAAAGGTGTTAAAGCGACCTCACCTGAGCTTACTCTGGACGGTTACCAACAGTTAGCCAAACCGGCTGCATCGGATGTGAGGACATTTTCCTCTTTTCCAGAAGGCCTGTTTGAGATGACGGTCACGAAGTATGCTTCATCGCACAATCACGGCTTGTCATGGAAAGATATTCAAAGGATTCAGGTCAAAGAGTAACAGGCCCGGAATCGAAAAGTAAGGAGAGAGTTGCCCATGTGGGAGAAAATAAAAAGCTTTGCTGCGGATTTCTTTGTTACGGGGGATCCGTTAATTTACGGGGCGGATGTCAGTATTGTTATTACTATTATAACGGTGTTATTCGTACTAACGTTTTTCAAAAAATGGGGTTGGTTGTGGCGTGAATGGTTAACAACCGTCGATCATAAAAAAATCGGTATTATGTATATCATCTGTGCTTTTCTTATGCTGTTTCGTGGGGGCGTGGATGCGCTCCTGATGCGGACGCAGCTGGCTGTGCCGGAGTTTGGTTTTCTGGCACCGGATCACTACAATCAAATATTCACGACCCATGGCGTCATTATGATTTTGTTTATGGCGATGCCCTTTATGTTTGGCTTGTTTAATGTGATGGTTCCTTTACAAATCGGGGCGAGAGATGTGGCTTTTCCGTTCCTTAACTCGTTAAGCTTCTGGCTGTTTTTCTCGGGTGCAATGCTTTTCAATATGTCCTTTGTAATCGGAGGTTCACCGGATGCGGGCTGGCTTGCTTATCCGCCTTATTCGGGGCTTATGCATAACCCGGGTGTCGGACAGGATTTCTATATTTGGGGAATCCAGATATCGGGGATTGGCAGCTTGATGACCGGGATCAACTTCATCGTCACGATTCTGAAAATGCGTGCTCCCGGCATGAAGCTGATGAAAATGCCAATGTTCCCATGGTCCGTATTATCGAGCTGTATCGCGATTATTTTTTCTTTTCCGATTTTGACGGCAACATTGGCACTGCTGTTTCTGGACCGTTATGCGGGTGCGCATTTTTTCACATTGGACGGTGGCGGCAACCCTATGATGTACATTAATCTGATCTGGATGTGGGGACATCCTGAAGTGTATATTATCGTGCTCCCTGCCTTCGGCATTTTTTCGGAGATCGTATCGACCTTTGCCAAGAAAAAGCTGTTCGGTTATAAATCGATGGTATATGCCATGATGATTATTAGCATTCTGTCGTTTCTTGTATGGGCGCATCATTTCTTTACGATGGGTTCGGGCGCAGATGTCAATGCCTTCTTTGCTCTGACGACGATGCTGATCGCGATTCCCACAGGTGCCAAAGTATTCAATTGGCTGTTTACGATGTTTCGAGGCAAGATTACGTTCGAAACACCGATGCTTTGGACGATCGGATTTATTCCTTGCTTTGTCACGGGCGGGCTTACAGGGGTGCTATTGTCGGTAGCCCCGGCGGATTTTCAGTTTCACAACAGCTATTTTCTGGTAGCCCATTTTCATCATGTCATTATTGGCGGTGTGGTGTTCGGTTACTTTGCCGGTCTGTATTATTGGTGGCCCAAATTATTCGGCTTCAAGCTGAATGAACGGATTGGCAAATGGGCGTTCTGGTTCTGGAATATCGGCTTTTACCTGTGTTTTATGCCGCAATATGTGCTCGGTCTGATGGGTATGACCAGGCGGGTCGTTACCTACGGATGGGATAAGGGCTGGTGGGAAATGAATATGGTTTCCACTATTGGTGCTGGCTTGATGGGAATCGCATTCCTGTTTCAGGTATGGCAAATTGCCCATGGCGTCAAACACCGTGCAGCCAACCTCGACACAACGGGAGATCCATGGAACGGGCGCACACTCGAATGGTCCATCCCTTCTCCAGCGCCACATTATAACTTTGCGGTACTCCCGCAAGTCTCCGCGCAGGATGAGTGGTGGGAAGAAAAGCTGCGCAGGGAAAGCGGACAGCCATCGCCTAAACCTGCAAAGCTGGAACCCATTCATATGCCTAAAAATTCCGCGATCCCGATTATTATGGCAGCCTTTTGGTTTATGACCGGTTTTGGCTTCGTATTTCATTGGCTTTGGTTCACAATACCAGGATTAGCGGGGGTAGCGATTTGTATGATTGTCCATTCGTTTAATTATGATACCGATTATTATGTCCCGGTGGATGAAATCGAACGCACGGAAGCTGCAATAAGGAAGGTGACAAGCTAATGGATGCATCCAATTTGTCAGGGCATGCTTTTCAACCCGAGTCACATGCAGAGCATCACATTCATCATGATCTGGAGGAGATGCGTACATTCGGATTCTGGATCTACCTGATGACTGATGTTATGATATTCGGCACTTTTTTTGCCACCTATATCGTTCTTCGCGGCAATACCAACGGGGGGCCAGGACCGGCTGAGTTGTTCGAGCTGGGCGGGGTGATCGTCAGTACGTTCATCTTACTTGCGAGCAGCTACACATGCGGATTGGCCTTATTAGCGATGCATAAAGGGAAACGACAAGCCTTGATCGGCTGGCTTGGTGTTACGGCAGCTTTAGGCGCAGTCTTCATCGGGCTGGAGGTCAGCGAATTTATTCATCTGGTCAATGAAGGCGCGACAATGGGCACAAGCGCTTTTTTATCTGCTTTTTATACACTGGTAGGTACCCATGGCCTGCACGTATTGATCGGACTGGTCTGGATGATCGGACTGATGATTCAGCTATCGAGGCAGGGAATCACGCCAGTAACGAAGCGAAAAGTCAATGTGATCAGCTTGTTCTGGCACTTTCTTGACGTGGTATGGATTTTTGTATTCACAGTTGTTTATTTAATGGGGGTGAGCTGAATGGCCCAGGTTGAAATGGCTCATTCGCAGGATGAATCACACGGTTCGTTCAAATCGTATACGCTCGGATTCCTTTGTTCTCTTATTCTGACGGTAATTCCGATTGTCATTGTGATGAATGGCTGGCTGGAGGGGACGATGAACGCGGTTGTGCTGATGACGGCGGCCGTGCTGCAATTGTGCGTACAGCTGATTTTTTTCATGCATCTGCGTGATGAGAAGAAACCGCGTTATAACCTGATCTCCCTGATTCTCGGACTGGTCATTCTTTTGGTGATCGTGGCGGGATCGATGTGGATCATGTTGTACAATATGGTGGCTTTATGAGTAGAACAAGTGAAGCTGCAGGTACATTCAAAGACTGGATTCAATTGACCAAGCCCCGCATTCTTCAACTGAATCTGTTTGCCGCCTTTGGAGGGTATTGGCTGGCTTCCAAATGGTCGTTGGAGTGGAGCCTATTGATATGGACGTTGCTTGGAACCGTCTTAACGATGGCGTCCTCGTGCGTGTTCAATAATATTTATGATTATAAGCTGGACAGGAAGATGAAGCGAACCCAAGAGCGGCCGCTTGCAACCGGTCGACTGAAAATAAGAGGCGTACTGTTGTACGCCTTAACGCTTGGCATAACAGGTGAAGTGATCCTGTTCTGGAAAGTGAGCGCGCTGTGCGGCTGGCTCGGCTTGGCCGGGATGTTCGTCTACATTGTCATTTACACGATGTGGCTGAAGCGCAGCTCGACCTGGAGCACATCCATCGGCGGTATGTCCGGTGCAATGCCGCCAGTGATCGGTTATTGTGCAAGTACAAATGAGATTGACGCAGGGGCTGTTCTCTTGTTTGCCTTATTGTTTTTGTGGCAGCCTGCCCACTTCTGGTCGCTCGCCATTCGGCGTGTGGAGGAATATAGAGCGGCAGGTTATCCACTGCTGCCTGTTCGCAAAGGAATACGACGTACCCAAATACAAATGATCCCATACGTAGCGCTGCTGCTGCCGACAGTCCTCCTGCTGTATATGTATGATTATTCCGGGAGCCTCTTTCTGATTGTATCCTTACTTGCGGGTATCGTCTGGTTCTGGCATACGCTGCGTGGAAGAACAGCAATGAATATGGACCGATGGGCCAAAACCAATTTCCTGATATCGGTGAATTATTTGATGGTGGTGTTTGTCATGATGATAGTGGATACAACAGGCCGTCCTTTTTAACATAAACAGGGAGGGAATTTCAAATTGAAACTGCCCAAAAAGGAACTGATCGTTGGGGATGAATAGAAGAAAAGGTTATTTAGTTCTTATGATGTTTTTCGTTGTTGTTGTATTAACCGCATGTAATCAAGGAAAAAGCGCTTCGAATACAGCCCTTCCTGGTGAGGCCGGCGCAGTAGCGTTGTATAAAAAACAGTGCTTATCCTGCCACGCTGCTGACTTAAGCGGTAGAGTAGGTCCAAGCTTGCAGCATATTGGATCGAATATGACCAAGGAAGAGTTGTTGGGTATCATTCAAGGTGGTGCTGTAGGTATGCCTGCCTTTAACCACATATTAAATGGTGAAGAAATGGAAGCTTTAGCACAATGGCTCTCAATCCATAAATAAAGGGGGAGGCAGTTATGAAAAAAGTTATTTTAATTGGTTGGTTAGGTCTGATCCTTATATTTACAGCCGCATGCAGCAATGGTAAGCCGAATCAACTCCATTATCAGGTGGCACCCTTCAATTTCATCAATCAGGATGAAAAGCCCGTCGCTTTATCTGATTTAAAAGGAAAGGTTTGGATTGCCGACTTTGTTTTTACCTATTGCACTACGGTATGCCCGACAATGACTGCTAACATGTCAAAGCTGCAAAAGCAATTGAAGGCAGCAGGTGTTGAGGCTCAAATCGTTTCTTTTTCAGTAGATCCGGAGCGTGACAAACCGCAGGCTTTAAAAAAATACTTATCTAAATTTGACGCTGATTTTTCCAATTGGCATGCGTTAACCGGATATGAGTTTGATGAAATCCAAACTTTTGCCCTCAAGTCGTTTAAATCTATCGTAACCAGGGATGCGTCCTCCAATCAAGTCATTCACGGCATCCTGTTTTATCTGGTCGACTCGTCAGGCACGGTAGTGGCCAAATATGATGGGAGCATGGACACACCCTACGATAAAATCATAAAGGATATCAAAGCGCTGCAACGATAGGGAATACGCGTGGAGAGTGAAAAAGGTCAGCATTAGGAGATGCTAACCTTTTTGTGTTATCCATTGCGCTTTTGAAAATCAATCATCAAATCCGCGAGCGCTTGGCATGCTTCATAAGGCACTGCATTGTAAGTTGACGCACGGAGATGTCCCACGCTGCGATGCCCCTCCAATCCAATGAAATGCTCGGCGTTCGCTTTCTGCAATAAGAGCTTCTCCAATTGTTCGTTATGGACTTTAAAAGTAATATTCATCAATGATCGGCTGTTTGGTTTGACCATACCTGTGTAAAATCCGCCACTTTGATCGATAGCATCATAAATCAGCTTGGCTTTCTCCGCATTTCGTTTCTCCAACCCCGTCAAACCACCGTGCTGCTTAATCCATTTCAAAACCAGATTGACTATATAAATCGAATAAACGGGTGGAGTATTAAACAGTGAATTGTGTTGGGTGTACGTCTCATAGTTCAGCATCACAGGTAAATGTGCAGGAATATTTCTAATGATTTCTTCTTGCAATATGACCACCGTGACTCCGGATGGACCGAGATTTTTTTGAGCTCCGGCATAGATCAAGGCGAATTGTGAGGGATCTATGGGACGTGACAGGATATCACTGGACATATCGGCTATCAAGGGAACATGATCTATATGCGGGAAGCTGTGGAACTGTGAGCCATTGATCGTTTCGTTTGAAGTAATATGCAGATAAGCAGCCTTCTGCGGGTTAACCTGTATGTCTGAAACGGATGGAATTTCCATATAGTTATTTGCTTCTCCCGAAGCCGCTATAACCGTTTCCCCGAACTTTCGAGCTTCCTGGATCGCCTTGTCCGCCCAAGCCCCTGTCATTACATAGTTTCCTATTTTGCCCGGTGACAGAAAATTCATCGGAATCATTGAGAATTGCGTACTCGCTCCGCCCTGCAGAAAAAGCACCTTATACCCTGCCGGAAGCTGAAGCAGTTCTTTAAAGAGCTGCTGTGCCTCATTATGGATTTCTTCATATTCTTTGGAACGATGCGAAATTTCCATAATAGACATGCCGATTCCCTTATAATCGATCATCTCCGCTTGTGCTTGCTCTAATACCTCTATAGGTAGTGCAGCAGGACCTGCATAAAAATTGTATGGACGTATTCGCATACTCATCGTCACCTTCTATAATTATATATTTTATGGGGTTAACTATAGAGGATGAGCATAGCTAAGTAACCTTCCAATCTCCCACTTTTTTGGCCATCCAGTTCCTGTGAGCCGAGTGGAAGGTTTATTTCAGTACTTATTCACGATGGCTTCCTGAAGAGCCGCTGCAAATTTCGATATTCCTGGACCGATTTCATCAGCTCGCGCTCTCGCATAAGTGAATCGTACATAACCTGATTCGGAACCATAGACGCTTCCTGGGACAAAGATGACACCCCTTCGAATCGCTTCTTCCAACAGCTTGTTATCATTCACCTCGGGTATAATTTTGCACCAGAGATGCAAGCCTCCTTGTGGGACTGTGAAGCTGACGAGCTCGTGTAATTCCTTATGCAGTGCTTCAATCAACAAATCCCGTTTATACAGCAGATGCATGCGCAAACGCTCCAAATGAGGAACGAAATAAGCCGATTTCAAAAACTGCGCAGCCACCTTTTGTGGGATTACACTAAGTCCAAAATCCATCTGCTGCCTGGCATCGGCCAACCGCTCGACAACGGAATGGGGAGCAACCATCCATCCAATACGCAATCCTGAAGCGGCTATTTTGGAAAATGAACCGATGTAGAGAACGGATCCGATGGGATCAATCGATTTGAGCGGCTTTGGAGGTACCCCGTCATAGGCAGTCAGGCTAAAGGGATCATCTTCTACAATGGGAAGACCCAGCTCGCTCGCCATATCAAGCAGTTCCTTACGGCGTTCAGCATCAAGAACGGCACCGGTTGGGTTTTGAAAATTCGGATTAATAAACACCATCTTGATCCGATGCTTCTTGTAGAGTGAACGGATATCATCAGGTCGAACTCCTTTATCATCGACGGGAAGACGGAACAAGCGGAGACCGGCTGATTGAAACATAGGCAAGGAATAGCAATAAGAAGGATCTTCTATGGCAACAGCATCTCCAGGAGACAGCAAGCACTGAGTAATTAAATACAAGGATTGCTGTGAACCCGATGTGATGAGAATGGACTCCTCTGTCGTTTGTATTCCCCGGTACTGCTTTAAGTACGTTACCAATGCTTGTCTGAGCGGAATGTACCCTTGCGGGTTGTCATAGCCCAAATAGGAGGTATATTCATGTTCGCTCATGAGCAGATTGATTTCTTCGACAGGGGATAAGTCTCCTGCCAATTCGCCGCTGGCAAAATCAATCAAGGCTTGATTGTGCCCCAGAGCTTCACGGATACGTCGCAAAAAGGGCAAATTAGGCAAAAAGCTACCGCCTTCTGCGTATCGATGCCAGTTAGGGGTATGCTTGGGCGTAGCTCCCCATTTATATTTACTTACTCGCGTTCCGCTTCCCGATCGGCTCTCAATAATCCCATGCGCCCGCAGCTCCGCGTAGGCCTGAATCACGGTACTGCGGTTCACTCCCAACTGCTCCGCTAATTTTCGTTCGGAAGGAAGCAAGCTTCCAGCTGGAAACTCGCCATAAGAAATTCTCCGTTCGAGATCATCAGCAATTTGTTGAAATAAAGTTTGGTCGCTTAAACGATCAGGTTTCCACATGAACTAGACCTCCCCAGGTATCTTTTTGTATATAGGATGAATGAATACTGTGTTTTTTATCATACCATTTGTAAGGATACAGTAAGCCTCATTTTTTCATCATAAAATGACAAATGTCTATCAATCTGTTGAACTTGGATGCTGCAAGCAATAGGTTATCAAGTGCAATGGATGGTTATAAATTCATCAACTTTGGATGGTTTCCTTTAAGTCCTTTTCTTTTATCATAGTTATCAAGTCGGAATTCATTGTTAAACTGCATTATATTGGAAGGAGTATTCAGAATGGCTAGAGGTTTGGATGGAAAACGGATTGTTATCACCGGTTCCCGTAAATTAAGTGAACTGAGTGCAATTATTGAAAAACATGACGGTATTCCCGTTGTTCGTCCACAACAAGGGACCTTACTCCTTGCTGAAAATGAAGTGGAGCGCGATCTGCTTAATTTGGTGGAGAGTGGAACCGACTGGATGATTTTCACAACGGGAACCGGACTTGAAGCTTTACTTCAGCAGGCAGAACGAATCGGTGTGACGCAAAGCCTTCTCACAGTTGTGAAACAGTCCAAAGTCGCAGCAAGAGGGTATAAAACATTTGCCATGCTGAAAAAAATCGGGATCAAGCCGATTGTCATTGATGATGATGGCACAACGCAAGGACTTATTCGAGAACTGCAATCCTACGCATTTGAAGGTCAAGGGGTAACCATTCAGCTGCATGGCGAGCCTATGCCGTTATTGGTAGCTTTTTTGAAAAATAAGGGAGCAGCAACCAGGACACTTTTGCCTTATAAACATATCGCTCCGGATGATAAGGTATCGTGTCAATTATGCCAGGAGATTATGGATGGCTCCGTCGATGCGGTCTGTTTTACGACAGCGGTTCAGGTTCGCTATTTGTATGATTTTGCGAAAAAGAATGGTTATTATCCGAGGATTAATGAAAGCTTCAATACGAAGGTGCTCGCGACGGCAGTTGGAAGAGTGACGGCCGAAGCATTGAAGGAGGAGGGAGTGAGACGAATATTAACACCTGAAACCGAACGGATGGGTGCCATGATCGTTGAACTCTCCCATTACTATCAGAATCCATCTACAGACATCCAGCAATGAAAGGAGTTAATAGAAATGGCATCAGATAAAGAGGATCACGTAAGAAGTTCTTTGAAGGTTCCGGCAAATCCACCGAAAGTAACTCCGCCGGGAGGACCGCCAAGCGAGGTCGAGCACATTAAACGGGGTAGTGAATATTTGCGCGGCACCATTTATGATGCATTGCGCGATCGCATTACAGGCTCTATTCCAGAGGATGATAACAGACTTCTTAAATTTCATGGAAGCTACATGCAAGATGACCGGGATCAGCGTAATGAGCGGGAAAAAAAGAAGCTTGAACCAGCCTATCAGTTCATGCTGCGTGTGCTTGCCCCCGGAGGTGTGGCCTCACCCGAACAATATTTGGTATTGGATAACCTTGCTCGTCTGTACGGCAACGATACGCTGCGTTTGACAACCCGCCAATCTTTTCAGCTCCATGGAATCGTGAAATGGAACCTGCAGGAAACCATACGGGAAGTTAACGATGCGTTGATGACAACCCGGGCAGCTTGCGGGGATGTGAATCGTAATGTCATGTGCAATCCCAATCCGTATCAGTCCGATATTCATACTGAGGTATACGGTTGGGCACGAGCGATCAGCAACCATTTGTCACCACGCACTCCTGCTTATCATGAAATCTGGATTAATGACGAGAAGGTGGTTGACAGCCTGCAGGGCAAATTGGTTGAGCCGATTTACGGGCCTGCTTACTTGCCGCGTAAGTTCAAGATCGGGATGGCCGTTCCGCCTTCTAATGATATTGATGTATTTTCGCAGGACTTGGGTTTTATCGCCATTATTGAAGATGGGGAACTGAAGGGCTTTAATGTGGCCGTAGGTGGGGGAATGGGTATGACGCACAGTGATACGTCTACGTACCCACAATTATCACAGGTAATCGGCTTCTGCCGTCCAGAGCAGGTCATTGAGGTAGCGGAGAAAACCGTATTGATTCAGCGGGATTATGGCAATCGTTCGGTCCGCAAAAATGCCCGTTTTAAATATACAATCGACCGATACGGATATGACTGGTTTATTAGCCAGCTGCATGATCGGCTGGGATGGGAGTTGGATCGTGCGCGTCCTTATTATTTCGAGCATCACGGTGATCGTTACGGTTGGGTGAAGGGAAGCAATAATCAGTGGCATCTGACTCTGTTTATCATGAACGGGAGAATCAAGGATCAGGAGGGCTATCTTCTGATGACCGGCTTACGCGAAATCGCCAAAATTCATAAAGGTGACTTCCGCTTGACGGGAAATCAGAATCTTATCATCGCGAATGTATCCAGTACAGATAAGGGAAAAGTGATGGGGCTGGTGGAAAAATACGGACTCAGTGATGGTCATCAGCAATCTGCTCTTCGTCGAAACGCGATGTCTTGTGTATCGCTGCCTACATGCGGCCTGGCGATGGCTGAGGCTGAGCGTTATCTGCCCGCTTTACTGGAGAAGATAGAGACGGTATTGGACGAAGCAGGCTTACATGAGGAGGAAATCGTTATCAGGATGACTGGCTGCCCGAACGGCTGTGCACGACCAGTGCTTGGCGAAATTGCCATGATTGGCAAGTCTCCCGGCAAATACAATCTTTATATGGGTGCGGGGTTCGCAGGTGAGAGAATGAGCAAGCTTTATCGGGAAAGCCTGAATGAAGCGGAGCTTCTGGGAGAGTTAACACCTATCATCCACAGATATGCCAATGAACGAAATCCGGGCGAGCATTTCGGTGATTTTGTCATTCGAACCGGTTATGTTAGAGAAGTCCGTTCTGGACTGGATTTCCATGATTGAATTGAAGTGAAAATGGATGTGGCTTGCTATGGATGCTGTTATTGTAAATGATAGAAAGTGAAATGGAGCGTGGACAAATGATTACTCATTTTGCAGGACTACAATTACATACAGTCTCGAAGCTTGCCGTGAAGCAGTTTTATTACGATCAACTGCAATTTCCCGTTGTGTTCGAATCGGAAACAGCCATTACTTTTCAACCGACCCCTGATTTCGCATTAACATTCACGGAAGCTTTTGAGCCGATAGCCCCAGCCCATATTGCATTTGAGGTACCTTATTCTGAATTTGAGGCCAGTGCTGCCTTTGTCAGGAGTGCGGGAATTTCACCATTAAAATGGCCTGCAGGGCACGAAATTGATGACTTTGAGACAGGTAGAAATATTTATTTCCGTGACGGCGACGGTAATTTATTAGAAATCATAACCCATTCCTATGTGAAGGAAGGTGTACGGGCTCCCTGCGGTCCCCTTAAAGTAATGTATCTCCGTGAAATTGGTTTTCCCGTTGATGATGTCATTGGGTTTCGTGAATGGCTGAAGGACACCTTGCAATTAAAAACGGTCAAGGAGCAAGACAACTTTAATTTTGTTATCGGAGGTACAGCGCATACGATTGTCACTTCAACCCAAAGGCGTTGGATTCCAATTGCGATGATCGCATTGCCACCTCGCATGACCGTAAGCTTGGGAGTGTCGGATTCCAGATTCATTCAACAGGTTCGTACCTCATTGGAGGAGCAGGGGATAGACAACCACACGAATGAAGATGATGAGGATCTGAGCTTTAGCTTCAATGGATACAGGCTTCGTCTCGTTGTGACAGCTTTTCCAGAGGAAACTGCTGCCTTGTTAAACTTGCCATTAGCAAGGAAATAAGTCGCAGACTGGCAAATATAAGCTCGATGATGATCTCTCGTTTAGAAACCTTTCTCTTGAATGATGCGTCTTAGTTAATGACCAACAAAGTCGGGAGGAAGATGCTGATGAAATCGCATTTTTTTATAAAGATACCAATAAGGGTTGTGCTGCTGCTGTTATTGACTTTGTCCTGGCTTCCTCAGGACGCGCTAGCGGCGGACTCGAATTCAACAGGTATGAAGCTTCCCCAAGCGCTCAACCTGAAGGATAAGGTTACTCCGGTTTACGATGCCATCAATGGTGTGAAGCTTTATGAAGCAGCCCCGCAGAAGGTTCAAGTGACAGGAGCTGAGGATGGATGGGATCGGAAGCTGCTGAGCACGCATGACGAAGCCTGGTTTCGAATCCAGACGACTGACGGTGATCGTTGGGTTCATGTGCAAAGTCCGGAAATGGAAGATACTGATTATCAATATATAGCCCTTACGGGAAGTGAATATCTGTATGATCAACGATCCGCGAGTGCTCGCAGCCTTGGAACCATTGCACCACAGGTGGTGCGGTCCATTTATTCGGATCAAGGTTATTACCGCATCCAGACCTGGATGGGCTACAAGTGGATTCATCCTGACCAGCCGATATTTGATGATGTGAATGCAGAAGGAAGCAACAGCTCGGGGTGGTCAGCACAGCTAAGGACGATCACACCGATGTTCAATGCACCGGATTTAGGCAGCGAGGTCGTGGGATGGCTGCAGCCGCAGTGGATACAAAGTAAAATAACGCTTTACAAGGAATGGTATTACATTGACACCTGGGAAGGAAAACGTTGGGTCCATACGAATGCTGGCTACCCCAAGGATTTGCAAAAGAAAGATACCCGTGTGACGCTCAAAGCTTCGGTGAATGTGTATGAGCATCCTGATCGAAGAGCTCGGGTGTTGGGCACACTGGCACCGCAGACGGTCGAAGCTTTCGAGCACGGCAGCGGCTGGCATCACATTCATAGTGAGTGGCTTGGGGACGTGTGGATCTATCAAGCTGCACCCGACTATGATCCAGACACGTATTCACCCCCTGCCGCTATCGAACCCAAGCTCATCCCGGTGGATTGGACGATGGTTGAATCCGTTATTGGCACCAGACGGAGCAATTATCCATTTGACTTGACTGCCATCGTATCCAATGGCGAGAAAATTGATCCTGAAGCTACATTTACGTCCGATCAACCGGCCACGATTCACTTTAGCGTAAAAAATGTAAGTCCCGATCAACTCATCCTGGACGCATCTACTTCTTTTGAAATCCAAATTGTACGTCAAAGCGAAAATGATGACGGTATGAAGCCGCAGCTCGTTTGGTCGGGAACGCTTGAGGCTCCGAAGGGACTGTTCAACAGCGGGACCAGTGCGGCAATCTCCTTCAATTGGGATCAAAAGGATGCGGCTGGCAAGCAGGTACCCTTTGGATTGTATAATGTGCAAATCAAGCTGCCGATGACCATCAGCTATATGATTAACAACACGACAGCCATTCAGCAGCAGGAAGCGAGCTCGGCCATCCTGACCCACTTTTCACTGCGTATCGGTGCTCCTTGAGTGTGGCGAAGCTGTTCGAATTCGAACAGCTTCGCTTACCCAGGACTGCGCTTGGCTTCCTTGGCGGTAACCCAAACTTTCAGCTCTGTTTGAAGCAGCAGCATGGTTGTAATGTTGACCGTGTAGTCCTTGTCCATAATCGCATGATACGTTTTCTGAGCAATCAGTGAGCGGTAAAGCTGGGGGGATTCGGCGATGCTGCTGATTTTTTGACCTTTAACAATATTCAGGTCATTGCGGATTCTGCGTTCCAGCTCTTGTTCGGTCAGTTTGTCGAAGAGTTGGTCTTCACCCGACTCGACAATCACGTCAAGGCGATTAATTCGATTTTGTTGGGTTTTGCTGATCCGATAGGAATTATTGTCCTGAATCAGCTGTTCGTTCTCCGCTCGCAGCTCACGATTTTCCAGGAGCGTGGCATTCAGGTGATGGTGGTAAATGCTTACAAATACCGCACAACCGATGATCGCTCCCGCCGCTAGAAAGCCAGCAGCCTGCAGCAGTCCGGTAAATTGTTCAAAAGGCGGCACCCTCAACTGCTGCTGCCTCCCTTGCAAATCCATTGGATCAGCGAGGTTCCGACCTGTGCCCCGATAAACGCGAACACAATATACAAAATTTGCTTAATGGCCGGGGATATATAGCCCTCGGTCAAATTGCTTTCAATGACACGAATCGGATCGATGGTTCCGCCTACAGCAGCTACCACCGCCCAGATTTTGATCTGTTCCGAAATCAGCAGCATTCTCGTCGTTGGCGGTTCCATGATAAGGACGGCTCCGATCCCCCCGAGCAGCGTGCCTCCAAGCACAACTCCGAACGCAATAAACCAATCCATTGCACATTTGGTTAAAAAGCTTGTCATCGTTTCTATCACCCTCTTCATCTTCGAAGCTTGTTCTCCTATAGTAAATTGTATGGTACACGTGTTCGTATTATGATAAGATATTTATATATAGGTATTCGGACACACATGGAGGGGGCGAGGCAGATGAGCGACTTTGTGCATCTGCATGTACATAGCGAATATAGCTTGCTGGACGGTGCGGCGCGTATCGACGATATGGTCGGGCAAGCGGCAGCCATGGGCATGAAATCACTTGCCTTGACTGATCACGGCGTCATGTATGGAGCAATTCCTTTTTATAAAGCATGCAAACGGCACGGCATTAAACCGATTATTGGCTGCGAGATGTATTATACGGCTGGCTCCATTCGTGATAAGGGCACTCGCAAGGAGCATCCGATCTATCATCTGATTTTGCTTGCCAAAAATCAGGTGGGCTATCAGAATCTGATGAAGCTGTGCTCGATTGGACATCTGCAGGGCCATCATTATAAACCGCGGATCGATCCGCAGCACCTGGCTCAATATTCGGAAGGACTCATTTGCACAAGCTCCTGTCTGGGTGGAGAGGTGTCCCAGCATCTGCTGCATGAGCGATATGAGCAAGCCAGGGAAGCAGCGCTTCGCTACCGTGCCATATTCGGGGATGATTTCTTTCTGGAGCTGCAGGATCACGGTCTGCTGGAGCAGAAAAAAGTGAACCAAAGCATGCTGCGTCTGAGTGAGGATACGGGAATTCCGTTAGTTGCCACCAACGATGTTCACTATGTACGTGAGCCGGACCATGCGGTACAGGACATATTGCTGTGCATTGGCACTGGCAAAACGGTGGACGATCCGGATCGCCTCAAGTTCCAGTCGAGCCAGCTTTATTTGAAAGCCGCTGAGGAAATGAACAGATTGTTTCCTCACGTCCCGCAGGCGATTGCCAATACGTCGATTATAGCGGAACGCTGTCAGCTGGAGATCGAATTCGGCCGGTCCATTTTGCCTCGTTTCGAGCCGATTCCTGAGCATTCGACCGCTGGAGAATATCTTGCCGAATTGTGTAAGGTGGGGCTCAGAACGCGATATGAGCACTCGGATTCCTGGCACGACCCGAGCTTTCGCAAGCAGATTGAGGAGCGCCTCGTTTACGAGCTGTCGGTTATTGAACGAATGGGCTTTTCTGATTATTTTCTCATCGTATGGGATTTTATTCGCTTTGCGCACGAGCAGCGGATTGCAACAGGACCGGGACGTGGCTCGTCTGCAGGAAGTCTGGTTGCCTATGTGCTGCGTATTACGGATGTCGACCCGATTCGCTACAAGCTGTTGTTTGAACGGTTTTTGAATCCAGAACGGATATCGATGCCGGATATCGATATCGATTTTAGCGATTTGCGACGGGATGAGGTTATTGACTATGTTGTGGCCAAATACGGTCCCGAGCATGTAGCGCAGATTATTACGTTTGGAACGATGGCTGCCAAGGCTGCCGTTCGTGACGTGGGCCGTGTATTAAACCTGCCTTATAACGAAGTGGACCGCGCAGCCAAAATGATTCCACACCAGCTCGGGATGACGCTGGCGGAGGCGGTCGAAGCCAATCCTGATCTGAAAGCACTTGCTGCCAGACAGCCGAAGACGGCAGAGCTGCTGGATATGGCCATGAAGGTGGAGGGAATGCCTCGTCACGCATCGACACATGCCGCAGGTGTCGTGATTTCCCGTGAGCCGTTAACCCAGTACGTACCTTTGCAGGAAGGTAACGAGCAGACGGCATTAACGCAATATTCCATGGAGCATCTGGAAGCCATCGGGCTGTTAAAAATGGATTTTCTCGGACTGCGAACTTTATCGATCATCGAACGTACTTTGATGTGGATCAAGGAGCAGACAGGAATTGAGCTTGATTTTCATAAGCTGTCGATCGATGATCCGGCTACCTACGAAATGCTGGGTCGAGGAGACACAACAGGCGTATTTCAAATGGAATCTCCTGGGGTTCGCAAAGTGCTTAAGGAGCTGCGACCGTCGGGGTTTGAGGATATTATTTCAGTAGTCGCGCTGTACCGTCCAGGCCCTATGGAATTCATTCCGCGTTTTATACAAGGTAAGCACGGAGAAATTGAAGTGGAATACCCGCATGCGGATCTGGAGCCGATCCTGCGCGATACGTACGGAATTATTGTGTATCAGGAGCAAATCATGCAAATTGCGTCCCAAATGGCCGGATTCAGTCTGGGTGAAGCGGATTTGCTGCGTCGGGCCGTAAGCAAGAAGAAACGTGAGGTACTCGACGAGGAACGTGCGCATTTTGTTAAAGGCAGCCAATCGCTTAGTTATAGTGCAGCTGAGGCGAACAAGGTGTACGATATGATCGTCCGCTTCGCCGACTACGGATTTCCTCGCGCGCATGCTACCGCTTATGGAGTGCTGGCTTTTCAAACGGCTTATCTCAAGGCTCATTATCCGGTTCAGTTTATGGCCTCGATGCTGACAGCCGTGATGGGTAATCACAATAAAGTAGCTGAATATGTCGATGAATGTCGTCGGATGGGTATTGCTGTACTGCCGCCTGATGTCAATGAGAGCGGAATCGTCTTCACTCCGGCGAAGCAACCGCAATCGCTCGAAGAGTCGGAGGATAATCCGGTCAGTTTTGGAGCCATACGGTTTGGACTAGCTGCCATCAAAAATGTAGGCACGCATGCGATTGAAACCATTATGCAGGAGCGCAGCAGTGAGGAAGGCCCATTTGGGAGTTTGATTGATCTGTGCCGTCGTGTGGATTTGCGCGTGTGCAATAAACGTGTGTTGGAATCCCTCATACAAGGTGGCGCTGCCGGTTCCTTGCCGGGTCATCGTGCCCAGCAGCTTGCGATGCTTGAGGATACGATCAATGCTGCACTCAAATGGCGAAAGGAACGCGACGATCTTCAGCTGCATTTGTTCGGCTTTGTTGAGGATGTAAACTGGGATGTCGAATATCCGCAGATTGCGCCTTACACGATGACACAACAGCTGGAGTTTGAAAAGGAGCTGCTGGGTCTTTATATCTCGGGCAGTCCACTTGATGATTACGAGCAGGTACTGAGAGAGCTGGAGATCGATCTGCTGCATTACTTGCCGGAAATGCCGGATCACAGTGAGGTCATAGTAGCAGGTCTGGTGCTTTCCAGCAAAACAATCGTGACCAAGAAGGGCCAGCCGATGGCCTTCATGGAGTTGGAGGATCGCGTTTCCAAGGTCGAGGTCGTACTGTTCCCGGAGGTTTGGAAGCAATTTGCCCCGCTCGTTCAAAAAGGCAAGCCAGTGCTCATTAAAGCGAAGCTGCAGCAGGGCGATGAGGAAGTGAAGCTGCTGGCGGATCAGTTATTTGCCTTAAATGATCCCGAGCTGCTTGCGAACGCAATGCGGCGTCCAACTGCTCCTACCCATAAGCCGGGCAGCAGGACAGTCAGCAAGCCGGATAAAGCAAAAAACACAGTTGAACGCCCCGTGACTCCACCTGCTGCGCGTGAGGTACAACCGAATAAGGTAGTAAGTCCCCCTTCGAGCCAGCGGGTTTATATCAAAATTTCGCCTGCCCACGAGCAGCAGCGCATATTATCCAGTCTGAAGGAGCTTCTGCTGCAGCATCAGGGATCGTTATCTGTTGTTCTCTATTACGAAAGCAGCCAAAAGACACTCAGCTTAAACGATCAATTTAACGTAAAGCCGTCTCCGAAGCTGATTCAGGTTATTGAAGATTTATTGGGCAAGGATACAGCGAGAGTAAAATAGCAGCGTGTGATCACATAAAATCCGGGAAAATGCCGGATTTTATTTTTTTAGCAGGAATTTACCATATATTGTTGAATAACAGTTGTTGTGGTTCTAAAGAAATGGTTCTAAAGGCTTATTAAGTGATGGGATGTATGAATTGAAGGAGAGAGGAAGATGGTAATGAAAAGTAAAAGGTTAGTTTGTTTAACGCTATCCTTGTTGTTGTTTCAGTGTTCTGCTTTTACCGCAGCGGCAGTTGACAATGTGCTGCAAAATCAGGCCGTCAATGGCGGAGTAATTAATCAAAATATTGTGTTCGTTGATTTGAAGACTGATTACTGGGCTTATGAGGCGATATCCGATTTGTCCAAAAAAGGATACATCAACGGTTATGAGGATGAAACGTTCAAACCTGACAATTCAATTACCCGAGAAGAATTTGCCAAGCTCATTGCGACTACTTTTTATTTGGATATACCTTCACCCAAGGCGCCTTCCTATTATGATGTTCAAACTGACAAATGGTCGTATCCGTATGTGGAAGCAGCCAAGGATTTTTTAACCGGCTATTATCCTCCTGGAGGCAAAGCTTTTTTTAGCCCGGAAATTAAAGCTACTCGCGAAGATGTTGCGGTTGCACTAGTCAAAACTTTGGGACTCACGACCAACGACCTGACCAACAAAAATATTTTGGAGCGAAGATTTAAAGACGTAAGCAACGTTTCCTACGGAATAAGGGATTATGTTGCGATAGCTACTGAAAGATCTTTGATCAATGGCTATGAGGATGGTACATTTCGTCCTGACAAGCCTATAACTCGCGCAGAAATCGCTACGCTTTTGTATAGAGCCATTAAATCATCGGCCAAAGATCAAGGTGATGGACCACTTCTTAAAGTAAGTGTTCCTGAAAAAACGCCAAATTCTACTGTATACATATCAGGAACAGTTAGTAACAATGCAAAGGTAACGATCAATGGCAAAGAGGTAACGGAGATCGTAGACGGTCAATTTAAAGAAGGGTTTAAGTTAGAGAAGGAAGGGAGCTATGAGCTAACTATCATTGCCACATTATCCAGTGGAAAAACAAATACGATAGTCAAAAAAGTGACGTATGAAATCGAAGGTCCAGAGTTAAAGATTGATGATATTCCAGAAACCACTAGCTCACAGACGATATCCATATCAGGTACGGTAACGGATAAGAACGATTCGTTTCCTACCGTATATTTGAATGATGAGAAAATCCAAGGTAGCAATTATTTTTTAAAGAGTGACATTGTACTTGTCGAGGGTGAGAACATTCTGGTGTTCAAAGCGAAAAACAATGTGGATAAAGTGACGACAATTACAAAAAAGATTACCTTTACAGCAGGAGGTCCGATTCTCAAGATAGATGATATTCCGGAGACCACGAGCTCACAGACGATATCCATATCAGGAACGGTGACGGACAAGAATGATTCGTTTCCAACCGTCTATTTAAATGATGAGAAGATCGATGGCAGCAGTTATTTTTCAAAGAGAGACATCGTACTGGCTGAGGGTGAGAACATTCTGATTTTCAAAGCGAAAAACAGCGTGGGTAAAGTGACCACAGTAACCAAAAGGATCACCTTTACAGCGGGAGGTCCCATTCTCAAGGTAGATTATATTCCAGAGAAAACCTCGTCTAGCAGGATATCGGTATCAGGAACAGTAACAGATAAAAACGATTCGTTTCCGCTTGTGTATTTAAATGATGAGAAAATCGGCGGCAGCAGCTATTTTTCCAAGTATGATATTCCCCTAGAAGCGGGTGAAAACACGTTTGTTTTTAAAGCTGTTAATAACCTTGGAAAGAGCTCGACGGTGACCAAAAGCGTTTATTACCAAAAGTAATCAAGGACTGGCAGGCATGATTTCTGTTAAGATTTGTCTTGTTTGATGGAGCATTGATGCCCAAACGAGCAGTCCAAGCAGAGAGAATGTCTGCTTGTTTTCTCTCCAAAGTTAATTTCTTGCGATAAAAAGATAAGTTATGCTATCATTAGTGCATTATGTTCGGGAGGTCTTGTTTCATGTGGACCGTTATTTATATTGCGCCAACTGCCAAAATTGCAGATCGAATTAAGGAAAAGCTGACGGAAGAAGGCTTTCTTGTTCAAGTACGGGCGATTAACATGACTAAGAATCAATTTGAAATCGTGGTTCCTGAAGGTGAAGTGGAAGAAGTGCAGGACGTACTCAACTCCATTTTGCATAGACATTAACGTGAGAATGAAGGACCGCATTTGAACAACAACAGCAAGTGAGGTGTAGCCGTGCAATTTAAAGACTTTTTTCAGAAAAAAAAGTATGCGACCATTCCAGGTGCCAATAGAACTACAGTGCCGCGGGTCGATGAGAACGGGGAAAGCATTCCTGACGACAAGCCCAAGAGGGAAATACCCGAAGGCTTGATGAATAAATGTCCGAAGTGTGCAACGATTCAATTTTCCAAGGAGCTGGAAAAGAATCTCAAGGTGTGCAGCACATGTGGATACCATTTCAAATTAAGTGCGGTTGAGCGGATTCAGATGGTAATGGATGAGGGCCGTTTTTTTGAATATGACAGTGAAATGATATCCGAGGACCCGCTGGAATTTCCGGATTATGTGAACAAATATCGTAAAGCAGTGGACACAACTGGCATGAATGATGCCGTTATTACCGGCGAAGGTACAATAGGTGGGTTTCCGGTTGTTGCCGCGGTGATGAGCTTCGATTTTATGGGCGGTTCCCTGGGCTCGGTTGTTGGGGAAAAAGTGACATCAGCAATTGAGCTTGCGATACAGAAGAAGTATCCGATCATCATCTTCTCCACCTCGGGTGGCGCGAGGATGCAGGAGAGCATCCTCAGTCTGATGCAGATGGCGAAAACAAGTGCTGCCTTGGCACAATTGAACGAGCAGGGCGGCTTGTTTATTTCCGTGATTACGGACCCTACCTTCGGGGGCGTATCTGCTAGCTATGCCATGCTGGGCGATTATATTATTGCCGAGCCGGGCGCAGCCTTCGGATTTACCGGACGCCGTGTTATTGAACAAACCATTCGTCAAAAGCTGCCCGACAATTTCCAAACCGCTGAGTTTAACTTAAGCCACGGTCAGGTGGATATGGTCGTGGTGCGCAAGGATATGAAAAGCACATTGATCCGCTTGCTGGATTTGCATGTCGTAAAGGGGGATTTGTAGAATGGCAGGTGAATTACCCTTTGAACAGCCTTTGCTGGAGCTGAAGGCTAAGATCGAGGAATTGCGTAATTTCGGATCTGAAAGACAAATGGATTTTTCTGATGAGATTGCCCGCTTGGAGAATCGCTACGAGCAATTAGCGGCCGAGCTGTACAGCAGCATGTCCACTTCCCAAAAAATGCAGCTGGCCCGTCATCCGCAGCGGCCGACAACACTTGATTATATCCAGCTTATTTTTACTGATTATATGGAGCTGCATGGCGACCGTTTATATGGCGATGATCTGGCTATTATCGGTGGCTTGGCGAGGCTGGGTGGCGTTCCCGTTACTGTGATCGGGCATCAAAAGGGCAAGGATACGAAGGATAATATTGCCCGCCACTTCGGCATGCCTCATCCAGATGGCTTGCGTAAAGGCTTGCGCTTGATGAAGCAGGCGAACAAATTCAAGCGACCTATCATTACCTTTATTGATACACCGGGAGCTTATCCGGGTAGTGCAGCCGAGGAACGCGGACAAGGCGAGGCTATCGCCAGAAACCTGATGGAGATGGCTTCTTTTGGCGTGCCGATTCTATGTGTGGTCATCGGTGAAGGCGGCAGCGGCGGGGCGTTGGCTCTCGGTGTCGGCAATCGCGTGTTTATGCTTGAGAATTCAATCTATTCAGTCAGCACGCCGGAAGCGGCTTCCTCGATTTTGTACAAGGATGCTACAAGATCAGGGGAAGCGGCCGAGGCGATGAAAATAACTGCCGATCATATTTTGAAATTAGGGGTTATTGATGCGATTATCCCTGAGCCACGCGGCGGAGCCCATCGTGATCTGGCGTCTTTGGCAGAGGTCATTAAAGAAACCTTAATAAATAATTTGCAGGAGTTGGCTGTTCTTTCAGAGAAAGAGCTAGTAGAAGACCGTTATAAGAAATTCAGGAAAATCGGAAGGTTTACTTACACTCAGGAGGGTAATCACAATCATGCGTAAAACGAAAATAGTATGTACCATCGGTCCGGTAAGTGAGTCACTGGAAATGTTTAAAAAGCTGATCAACGGCGGAATGAACGTATGCCGTTTGAACTTCTCGCACGGCGATTTTGAAGAGCACGGCAACCGGATCAAGAACGTTCGTCAGGCTGCTGAGGAGCTGAATAAGACCGTTGCTATTCTATTGGATACCAAAGGCCCGGAAATTCGTACAGGCAAGCTGAAGGACGATCAGAAGGTTGAGCTTGTACAGGATCAATTTATTACGCTAACGACTGAGGAAATTATCGGTGATGCGAACCGTGTGCATATCACTTATGCCGATTTGCCAAGAGATGTCAGAGTCGGCGCAACCATCCTGATCGATGACGGTTTAATCGGTTTGGAGGTTGTTGACAAAACCTTTACTGAAATCAAATGCCGCATCGTCAATGGCGGTCTATTGGGCGGTAAAAAAGGTGTTAACGTGCCAGGCGTTAAAATCAATCTTCCGGGTATTACGGAAAAGGACGCTAACGATATCATCTTTGGTATCGAGCAGGGCGTCGATTTTATCGCTGCTTCATTCGTGCGTAAAGCCAGCGACGTTATCGAAATTCGTGAAATTTTGGAGCGTCACAACGCTACTCATATCCAAATTATTTCCAAAATCGAAAACCAGGAGGGTGTCGATAACCTGGATGAAATTTTGGAGGTTTCCGATGGCTTAATGGTTGCTCGTGGTGATCTTGGTGTGGAAATTCCCGCTGAAGATGTGCCAATCGTACAAAAAGCGATGATCAAGAAATGTAATCAAGCCGGCAAACCGGTAATTACAGCGACGATGATGCTGGATTCCATGCAGCGCAATCCGCGCCCAACCCGTGCGGAAGCAAGTGACGTGGCCAATGCGATTTTTGACGGAACCGATGCTGTGATGCTGTCCGGTGAAACAGCAGCCGGGAAATATCCGCTTGAATCGGTTATGATGATGGCTCGTATTGCTGAGCGTGCAGAGAGTGCGTTGGAGCACCGTGAAATTTTTATTCGTCAAAGCAATGCACAACAAAAAACAGTAACCGAAGCGATCTCGCAAGCGGTAGCCAATTCTGCACTGGATCTGGAAGCCAAAGCGATATTGACTTCCACGGAAAGTGGCTATACAGCGCGTATGGTGTCCAAATACCGTCCGAAAGCACCGATCATTGCAGTCACTCCAATTGACCATGTACTGCGTCGCTTATCACTGGTGTGGGGCGTTATCCCGGTTAAGGGCGAGCATTGTGAAACGACGGACGAGCTGTTCAGCCGTGCGGTTGACAGCAGCTTGGATGCAGGACTCGTGAGTCTTGGTGATCTGGTTGTTATTACGGCTGGTGTGCCAGTAGGCCGCTCTGGAACAACGAACCTGATTAAGGTTCATCAAATTGGTGATATGATTGCTAAAGGTCAAGGCATCGGAACACAAATTGCAACAGGTACAGTAGTTGCAGCCAAAAGCGCAGAAGAAGCTAATGCCAAGGCAGTTGAAGGCTGCATCCTGGTTACCGTAACAACGGATAAGGACTACATGCCTGCGATCGAAAAAGCATCCGCGATTATCACTGAAACAGGTGGAATCACCTCACATGCAGCAGTGGTTGGTATCTCGCTCAGCAAAACCGTTGTTGTTGGGGTTGAACGTGCTTTGGAGCTCATTAAAGACGGTACGGAAGTGTCGATTTATCCAGAGGTTGGTGTGATCTACTCCGGAAGCGCACGCGTTCTTTAATTATCAGGTATACCGTAATTCAAAAGAGTGAACTCGATAAGCATGTCGGTTTCACTCTTTTTTTGCGACTATATAAGCAGTAGAACGTGTTCTTATGATGGATTGCAGCCGGAAGAGTGAGAAGAAAGCTAACTTGGGATGATAGAAGGCAGGAGGTATGAATGAAACTATGGAATTATCGGCATGGTTTGCATATACTTTAAGAGTGCGTTACCAGGAAACGGATCAGATGGGCGTTGTTTACCATACGAATTATGTCAATTGGTTTGAAATCGGACGAACCGAGCTCATTCGTTCTATGGGCATGACGTACAAAGAGATAGAGGAAAAGGGCGTATTACTGCCCCTGATCGATTTGCAAATGCAGTTTAAGCTTCCCGCCAAATATGATGATCTGATTACGATACGCACCCGGATTGCGGAATACTCGAGCATTCGATTGCATTTTGATTCCGAGATCCGCCGTGGGGAAGAGCTGCTGGTCAGCGGGAGCACCAAGCATATATGGGTCAATCGGGCATGGAAACCGACGCGCATTGACAGGGCCTTACCCGAGTTATATGCTTTGATACATAACCAACCATGACAGTTTACAAATAATTAACATAAATCGCATCTTCTGTTGACATTGTCGAGCTACGATGAAAATAGCAGAATGAGAGTAGAAATAGCGCGAAAGCTATCGAATTTCATTTTGAAACTGGTCGAATTCTATGGAGGTTACGCAACATTATGAGAGAGATCGCGGCGCCTAGAGAAAGAGAAGCATCGTCTAATTATATTAACCGTGATTTAAGCTGGCTTGAGTTTAATTGGCGTGTATTGCAAGAAGCTCAGGATGCGGAAACGCCTTTACTGGAAAGAGCCAAGTTTCTGGCCATCGTAGCGTCCAATTTGGATGAGTTTATGAGTGTGCGGGTTGCGGGTATTAAAGATCAGATTAAAGCAGGTTACATAAAAAAAGACTTTACCGGCTATACCCCAGCGGGCTTGTTCAAACGTATTATGAAGCGGTCAGCCAAAATGGTATCCGAGCAGTATAAATCATACCGCGATGTTTCCAGACAACTGGCTAAAGAAGGCATTATATTTACAGATTATGAGGACTTGAATATAAGTCAGCGCAAAGCGATGGATATTTATTTTCATGATATTGTGTTTCCAGTGTTGACACCGATGGCTGTGGATCAGAGCCGCCCGTTTCCTTTGGTGCATACACAGGCTGTCTATCTGGCTGTTGTATTAATGAAGGAGGGCGATGATCCGGAGGAGGAGCCGTATTTTGCCATTGTGCAGGTTCCTTCCAATCTGGCTCGTTGTATTGAGGTGCCCGCCAGATCGAATAGCAAGAAGCATGAATTTGTACTGCTTGAGGATTTGATTGAACATCATATTAAGACTTTATTTTCCGGTTATACGCCGATTTCGGTGCATGGCTTCCGATTGACACGTAATGCCGATTTAACATTGAACGAGGAAGGCGCCGAGGATCTGCTTGAAGAGATCGAGAAGGAGCTTCGCCGCCGCCGCTGGGGCGCGCCTGTAAGGCTTGAGGTTCAAAAGGGCATTCATGCTTACGCGCTGACTCAATTGATGGACGAATTTGAGGTCACCGATAATTCTATTGAGATAGATGGTCCGTTAGATTTAAGCTTCTTGATGAAGCTGGCCTTTTCCTTGAAAGGCTACGATAATCTTAAATATAAACCGATTGAGCAGGTATATCCGTCGGAGCTGCTCGAAGTTGAGGACATATTCGGGAAGCTGAAGCAGCAGGATGTACTGCTCTATCATCCGTATGAATCCTTTGACGCCGTAACCGATTTTGTTGTACAGGCTGCCTATGACGCGGATGTGTTGGCTATCAAAATGACATTATACCGGGTCAGCGGCAATTCTCCTTTGATCCAGGCATTGGCAAGAGCGGCTGAATCGGGCAAGCAGGTAACAGTGGTCGTTGAGCTTAAAGCCCGCTTTGATGAAGAACGTAATATCGCATGGGCAAGAAAGCTGGAGCAGTCCGGATGTCATGTTGTTTATGGACTGGTAGGCTTAAAAACGCATGCCAAGATCACCTTGGTTGTCCGTCAGGAGCCAGATGGCTTACGTCGTTATGTCCACGTCGGTACGGGAAATTATAATGATAGCACGGCTAAGCTCTATACGGATATTGGTCTGTTTACATCTGATCCGATCATTGGTGAGGATGCGTCGGCTCTGTTCAATGAGGTTACCGGTTATTCGGCACCCCATAACTGGAAAGCATTTGGGGTCGCGCCTACGGTGATGAAGGATCGACTATTTGAGAAAATTCGCCGTGAAGCCCAGCACGCAGTCGAAGGCAGGCCAGCCCGTATCATTGCCAAGCTGAATTCACTATCCAATCAGGAAATGATCGACGAGTTATATGAGGCATCCAAGGCAGGTGTCAAAATCGAGCTTATCGTTCGCGGAGTATGTTGTTTACGGCCGGGTGTAGAGGGCTTGAGTGAAAATATTAGTGTGATTAGTATCGTGGACCGTTTTCTGGAGCATTCGCGTATTATTTATTTTGAAAACGGCGGAGAGAACGAGATGTACCTGTCCAGCGCGGATTGGATGACAAGAAACTTGACGAAACGAATTGAACTGACTTGCCCGGTATTCGATCAGGATTTACGTAAGGTCCTGATGCGAATACTGGAGTTGAGCCTGGGCGATAACGTGAAGGCTCGTATGCTGCAGTCCAATGGCATGTATGCAAGAGTCATCAACGAGGCACCGCCGCTAAGAAGCCAGTTTGAAGCGATGAAAATCAAAGTCTGGAAAAAGAAATCTCACTCCTGATGAAAGGTTTGGAAGGAGAACTTCATGTTCCATATTTTATGAAAATCTTTTTCTGCATTATCGACCTCTCTGTATTCGACAGAGGGGTTATATTTGATTGCGGCCGCAATATGAAGCTGTTTTCCCTCCACCGCTGCCCGGATTGAAGCGATAGCTTGTGTCTCAGAAGCATCCAAAGCGATCGCAATTTGCAGTAGAGTGCCCAGCTTGGTGATAACGTCCACATCGGTTTCGTGCAAAACATCTTTGTGCTGCTGATAGGTTTGATGAACCTTGCCTTTTGTTTTGTAAGAAGCGATGCATGCGCACAACAGAATTTCCCGATGGCTCAAGCCATTGAGAGGGGAATGGGCAATCATATAAAAGGAATGCTTGGCGAACTGGTAATAATTCATCGACACGCCGATACGGTGCAGCAGAGCCGCTGTATGCAGGCATAGTCGCATTCTGCTGTCATATTGATGAATTCCCTGAAGTGCATCGTACAATAGCACAGCATGGCCTGCAACCTGCTCCAGATGCTCGATTGGGGCGCTAGCGTGCAGTCCGAGCAAATTCGTTGTGCTTTGCCTCAGAATGCTTGGCGCTGTTGACTGGGGAGCTGGCAAATATTTTCCTTGAAAAAGCCCATCGCGAAGACCTGCGCCGCTTATCACATAATGGCTGCACTTGGCTGCCTGAAAGATCGTATCCAAAATAAGCATGCCTGGAATAATAATATCAACACGATCCTTGGACAGCCCGTCTACCTTTTTCCGCTTGTCGGTAGACAGGGACGGCAGCCACTTTACCAACTGCTCCATTTCGACAGCTTCCATTTTATAATTATGAGTGCGAGACAAAGAATACTTTCGTTTCTTCTGGCTGATTTTACTCAGACTGCGAATCGTACCGCCCATCCCGACAAGCGGAAGCTGAGGATGCTGCTCAATCCAGGGGTGTTCTGCAATCGCAGTAAGCACCATAAGTCGAATATTTTTGAGCTGTTCCTCGTTCAAGCTGCCATCCAAAGAAAATTTCCTTGCCGTATTGACGGCTCCAAAAGGAAAGGAAACGCTTTGCTCCAGCTTGCGATTTCTAAAAAGGCTGACTTCCGTACTGCCGCCCCCAATATCAACCAATATGCCATCCTCGATATCAAGAGAATGGCTCATCCCGAGAAATCCGATTGTAGCTTCATCCTCTCCGGACAATAGCTCAACCTCTATTCCGCTTTCTTGCAGCAGCTGATCGATAATTTCCTGGGAATTGGCCGCATTGCGAATAGCTGCTGTAGCTGCTGCGCGGACCTCAGTGACCTGGTTAGCCTGACAGATCTGTTTAAATTGGATTAAAATATCAACGATATCCCGGATATCTGGCGTATGCAGTATTTGATCGGAGCCGATCCTTGAACTTAAGCGTGCAGACTGCTTGAACTCGCCGATAACCCGGTGAGCCTGATGGTGGTTGAGTTCGTAAATGGCAAGGCGAATCGAGTTGGAACCGATATCAATGATGCCGATTCTGCGATTGTTTCCCATGATGAGCCCCCATGACATTTTAGTATTGCAAACAAGTTCATTTTACCATCGTTTGCCCTCAGCGCAAGTTTTTTAAGAACCAGACCCAAGCCATCCAGCGGAACGTCCAGAAGGAATGCAGGCATTGACATATAAGAGAGTGCGTTCAGGGCTGCCATACAATCAATAAGGTACAAGCTGAATATCCTGTATGAAGGAGATGATGCGAGGTGAAAGCACAGGATTTTATCAATATAGTAGCTCCTATGGCTGTCTCTGAGCAGAGGCGTACCGGCATTCTGGCCAGTATTACGATTGCACAGGGCGCAATTGAATCGGGATGGGGTGCTGCAGCGCCAGGGAATAACCTGTTTGGGATCAAAGGCAGCGGACAGGAATTCGTGACAACAGAATATACCAATGGTCATTTCGTCAAAATAATTGGCGGTTTCCGGACTTATGATTCGTGGGAAGGCTCTGTAATCGATCATAGTGAATTTTTGATAGCGAACAGCAGGTACAAGGCATCCGGCTTTTTTGAACGCTGCAAGGAGCTTGATTATGTTGGGGCTGCTGGCTGCTTGCAAAATGCGGGGTATGCGTCTGATCCGAAGTATGCGGTAAAATTAATCCAAATCATTCAGTCAAACCGGCTGGACAACTATGATATTTTGGAGGTAGAGGACGATATGCCAAAGCTTGATCCAGGTGTGGCACTGACGATGATTAATACGTTTTTAAAGCCTTCATGGGCTGCTGCCGATGCTCAGCTCAAGGCCGCTCAGGATAGCAATAAGGCAGCTGCTTGGAAGGAGCAACGTGACTATTACGCATGGCTTGCCAACAGCTTGCGGGATGCATCCGGTCTGCCCAGAGAGTAGATCAGTGAGTTTACACATAACAAAGCCCCCGTTCCTTGTCAGGATTGAGGGCGATTTACTGTAAACTATACGATTAGAAGCGGTTACCGGAAATTTGCTGCTCAGCGATTTGAACCAACCGCCGAACCATATGGCCGCCAATCGCACCCGTATCACGAGTAGCCATGTAGCCATAGTAACCGTCTGCCGGAATTTGAATTCCCAGCTCTTGTGCAACCTCATATTTCAATTGTTCCAATGCCTGTGCTGCTTGCTGCACCACTAACTGATTGCTGCTTCTCGACTGACCTGCTGCCATGTTAAGCCCTCCTTTAAATTTTCAACTAAATCTATATTCCCCCATCATTTCCCTGATTATTCATACCTATCAGACATGGTAAAATCGTAGCAGGGTGATGCTAATGTTTATCGCGCCAATGCTCTTAAACTCCCGCGAGAAGCCTTTTTCTGATCAGGCTTATTTATTTGAGCCGAAAATTGACGGGCACCGATTGATATTATCAAAGGGTGGGGAAGAGACCCGTCTATTTACAGAGGATCACAAGGAATGCACTTCACAGTATCCCGAGCTATGGGACGTCCCGATTGAGGGCGATGTGGTCCTTGATGGGGAGGTCTGCTATAGAGATCCGGAATCCGAACAATTTAATTTTGAGTTGGTCATGGAGCGGCTTCAAATAACAAATAAAACTAAAATTCAGGCTTTCAGAAATCAAAGTCCGGTTAGCTACGTAGTTTGGGATATTCTTGTTCACAAAGGTCGAGATCTTCGACAGCTTTCCTTGATGAAGCGCCGTTCCATCCTGGAATCGGTTTTATTACCGAATAATTATTTCAGTGTGGTTAATCAGATTGAAGAACGCGGAGAGGACTTGTATGAATCGATTGTAGGGAAGTCGATGGAAGGCATTGTGGCCAAACGGAAAAGCAGCGTTTATGTGTCGCGGCGATCCCACGATTGGCTGACGATCATGAATTATCAATATACGGATGTGTATGTGGCAGGCTATCGTAAAGATGAGTTCGGCTGGCTTGCCCACGTGAAGGAGAATGGGAAAATGCGACCCGCTGGCATCATTGAGCAGGGAGTAAACCCATCTCATAAAAAAGCATTTGAGGCAATCAGCAAGAAGCTGGAGAATGGTGAAGATCAAAACTTTGTTTATTTAGACCCACGTATTCAGGTTAAAGTTCAATTTAGCAGCTGGACGCGTCATGGGCTGCTCAGAGCACCAAGCTTTGTGGATTTTATAGTGTGAATGGAAGCTCCGGGACCACTGCCCGGGGCTCCTTGGTTTTGAAGTCATCGAGAGATAGCATAAGTTTATTGTACCGATAATGAACTTTTATGTGTGTATTTGTTCACATTGCTTGGTAAATCATTTATAGTAGAATAGTAAGATTGATGAGAATGGCCATCCTGCGCTCAAGTTGCAATAGGATATGTGTTATGTGATATAGTTATCTATATCGTTATGTATAGGTTTTGAATTGAACGTAAAGGAGAGATTGCTTTGACTGCTACCAAAGGATTGGAAGGTATTGTCGCAACAACATCCTCAATTAGCTCCATCATTGACGGTGTCCTTACTTATCGGGGGATCGACATCGATGATTTGGCCGAGAATGCTACATTTGAAGAGGTTGCGTATTTACTCTGGTATGGCAAATTACCGAATGCTTCTGAGTTAGCGCAATTAATCGCAGATTTTAATAAGTTTGCACCCATCCCTGCTCAGGTTATCGAGCAATTGAAGCTTTATCCGAAGGAAGCCAATTCAATGGCAGCACTTCGTTCAGCGGTTTCCTGTTTGGCTTTGTACGATGAAGAAGCCAACGATATGACACCTGAGTCGAATTTGCGTAAAGCCATCAAGCTGCAGGCGCAGATTCCGACAATCATCGCTGCTTTTGCCCGTATTCGTGAAGGTAAAGAGCCTGTTGCGCCTAAACAGAGCCAATCCATCGCGGAAAGCTTTTTGTACATGCTGATTGGCACAGAACCAGATAAAGTAGCCATTCAGGCATTGGACACGGCGTTGGTGCTTCATGCCGACCATGAATTGAACGCTTCAACTTTTGCCGCGCGTGTTACTGTTGCGACATTATCGGATATTTATTCCGGTGTTACTTCAGCGATCGGTGCATTGAAGGGGCCTCTTCATGGTGGCGCGAACGAAGCCGTAATGGCGATGCTCGAAGACATTGATTCGCTTGACAACGTAGACAGCTATGTTCATGACAAGCTGAACAGCAAGCAGAAGATCATGGGCTTTGGACACCGCGTTTACAAAAATGGCGATCCACGTGCCAAGCATTTGCAAAAAATGTCTCAGGAGCTGGGCAAAATTACGGGTAACCTGAAGTGGTACGAAATGTCGATCAAGATCGAAGAGATTGTCACTGGAGAAAAGGGCTTGAAGCCGAATGTTGATTTTTACTCAGCATCTGTATATACTTCCCTGGAAATTCCGCGTGACTTGTTTACACCGATCTTTGCGATCAGTCGTGCATCCGGTTGGACCGCGCACATTTTGGAGCAATACGAGAATAATCGTTTGATCCGTCCACGTGCTGAATACAATGGTCCTGTGAACCAAAAGTATATTCCAATCGAAAATCGTTAATCTTTTGATCAACCGGATTGCTTGCAATCAACGGGTTGTTATTGCGGGTTTTGTCCCATTCGTATGAATCCGGACAAGCGCAGTAGCTCCCGTTCAATTTTGTGTAATTATGCACCTATTCTAAGGAGGAACTAATACCCATGGCTAAATTCGAAAAATACGCATTACCAACTGAAGGCGAAAAAATTACTATCGTTGATGGTGTTCTAAATGTACCTAACAACCCGATCATCCCTTTCATCGAAGGTGATGGCACAGGTCCTGATATTTGGGCTGCTTCCAAGCGCGTATTGGATGCTGCAGTTGAGAAAGCCTACAATGGCGAGAAGAAAATCGCTTGGTATGAAGTATTTGCTGGACAAAAAGCATTTGATAAATTCGAAAGCTGGTTGCCAAACGATACTTTAACAGCAATTCGTGAATACATAGTGGCTATTAAAGGGCCATTAACGACTCCGGTTGGCGGCGGTATCCGTTCTTTGAACGTTGCACTTCGTCAAGAATTGGATCTGTATGTGTGCTCCCGTCCAGTTCGTTACTTCACAGGCGTACCGTCCCCGGTTAAACGTCCTGAGCTTGTAGATATGATTATTTTCCGTGAAAATACAGAAGATATTTATGCTGGCATCGAGTGGGAAGCCGGTTCTGCTGAAGTGAAAAAAGTGATCGATTTCTTGCAAAACGAAATGGGCGTTAAAAACATTCGCTTCCCGGAAACTTCCGGTATCGGTGTAAAACCTGTTTCCTCCGAAGGTACAGAACGTTTGGTGCGCGGCGCTATCGAGTACGCAATCAAACACAAACGCAAAACTTTGACATTGGTACACAAAGGCAACATCATGAAATATACAGAAGGCGCGTTCAAAAACTGGGGTTATGAGCTGGCTGAAAAAGAATTCGGCGATCAAACCTTCACTTGGAATCAATACGACAGAATTAAAGCAGAAAAAGGCACTGACGCTGCTAACCAAGCACAAAAAGAAGCAGAAGCTGCTGGCAAAATCATCGTTAAGGATGCTATCGCTGACATCGCTCTTCAACAAGTATTGACTCGTCCTACTGATTTTGACGTTATCGCAACATTGAACCTGAACGGCGACTACCTGTCCGATGCTTTGGCAGCACAAGTAGGCGGAATCGGTATCGCTCCAGGAGCTAATATCAACTATGTAACTGGGCATGCTATCTTTGAAGCGACTCATGGTACAGCTCCTAAATATGCTGGCTTGGACGTTGTTAACCCAGGTTCCGTTATTTTGTCCGGCGTTATGATGCTTGAGCACTTGGGCTGGTTGGAAGCAGCTGAGCTGATCTACAAAGGCATGGAAACTTCGATTCACAACAAAACCGTTACTTATGACTTCGCACGTTTGATGGAAGGCGCAACTGAAGTGAAATGCTCCGAGTTCGCTAACCAAATCATTAAACATATGGCCTAAGAGGAGACATCCCCCTAAATCCCCCTTTGTAAGGGGGACCCCAGGGGTTTCGCCCCCTGGACGACGATAGAGCATCTTTCTGCGAGTGATCTCGGGGATTGGGTGTTCTTGAGCGTCTGGGGTACATGGAACGCGACTGTCAGCAGCAAGATTCGTTACACGAAGCTTGCTGCTGACTCGCTATCATGCGGGATAGCGTTGTGGAGAAAGTTGAGGTGTTGGGAACGCGACCGTCTGTGGTGGCTTTGCTGCGCAAAGCATCCCACAGACACGCTTCCAAGCGCCGCGGCTTCTCGAAGGAATGTTTAGCTGTGAAACACGTTCGTCAATGAGAGCTTCAGCTTTGCGAAGCATCGCATTGACGAACTGCTATTTCATGCTCCTACAGAATTGATGTGTGTGGCTTTTAGGTGCTTTAGCTTGCTTGAGCCATCTTTAGACTGTTCTTGAGCTTGCTTAGTATTTGGTTCTAGATTTTGCTTTGCTTTTAGCAGCCCTAGACCTTGTTACGCCTCGGGTCCAATTGAGGCGAATCTTTCTACACTCAACGAGTGAAAAGGTTGATTGTGCTTGTGAACGTTGACTTAACTCCAAATCGTGCGATAAGGAGTTAGGGATTGTGCCGTAGAGTTTACGCGCCGCCTTTGAAACGGTGTTCCCACCGCTTCATCTAATAATAAGAACACAGTTTCAACAGCTAAGAGTTTGCGCAGCAAACTTGCTACGGAAGCATATGCTTGGAGGCATATCCCTAATCCTGAAAGCCCACTTTTGGATGCTATGTCCTTAATATTATGGATGCTATGACCTTAATATTTAATCTTTAACCTCGCACTCCCAAATAAACCATTTCAGGAGGCTATCTATTATGGCAATTCAACGTAAAAAAATTACCGTTGTAGGGGCAGGTTTCACAGGGGCAACAACTGCATTCTTGGCAGCACAGAAAGAACTGGGAGACGTGGTTCTGCTGGACATCCCACAATTGGAAAACCCGACAAAAGGTAAAGCTTTGGATATGCTCGAAGCTTCTCCGGTTCAAGGCTTTGACAGCAATATCGTCGGTACTTCCAACTACGACGATACAGCGAACTCCGATATCGTAATCATCACAGCGGGTATTGCGCGTAAACCAGGTATGAGTCGTGATGATCTCGTTAACACCAATGCAGGTATCGTAAGATCCGTTTGTGAAAATGTAAAAAGAACAAGCCCTAACTCCATTGTGATCATTTTGAGCAACCCGGTTGATGCTATGACCTATGTAGCTTACGAGGCTTTGGGCTTCCCGAAAAACCGTGTAATTGGTCAATCCGGCGTATTGGATACAGCTCGTTATTGCACATTTATCGCACAGGAGTTGAATGTATCGGTTGAAGATGTTCGCGGCTTCGTATTGGGCGGCCATGGCGACGATATGGTACCTTTGGTTCGTTACTCCAATGTTGGCGGTATTCCAATCGAGAAGCTGATTCCGGCTGATCGTATTGAAGCTATTGTACAGCGTACACGTACAGGCGGCGGCGAGATCGTGAACCTGTTGGGTAACGGAAGTGCGTACTACGCACCTGCGGCTTCCCTGGTTCAGATGGCTGAAGCGATCATCAAAGACAAAAAACGGATCATTCCTGCTATCGCCTTGCTGCAAGGTGAATATGGCTATGACAACCTGTTCATGGGCGTGCCTACTTTGTTGGGTGGCGATGGCATAGAGAAGATTTTCGAATTGGAGCTTCTGCCTGAAGAGAAGACAGCTCTGGATAAATCCGCAGATTCCGTTCGTAACGTAATCAAGGTGGTATCTGCTTAATTTTCATGTATGCTGAATAACGCTTTTCACAGCAAGCTGACTCTGATGTTTAATCGGAATCAGCTTTTTTTTTGTGTTTTAACTGGATGCAGGTTTGCGATGAGGGTGAGAAATACTTCATTGACATAACAGATAAGGTAAACTATATTTAAAATACACTAAACATATCGGATTAGTTAATATATTTTCTTTATTTGCTGTGGTAAAAGTCAGTAGTAGTAGAATGAGGAAACTTGTGGTATAGTAATTTGTATTAACTGTAATGATTGCTATGACAGTTGTTGAGGTAAAGCATGAGCTATACAAATATTTATATAAAACGGAGGTAATAAGGAATGAGTAATCAAGATACACAATCATCCACGAAGGTAGAGCCGTTGTTTGAACCGTTGTCGATAGGCAAATTGAAATTAAAAAACCGGATCGTCATGGCTCCAATGACAAGAGCTTTCTCTCCTGAAGGCGTGCCAGGACCTGATGTGGCTGCTTATTATCGCCGCCGTGCAGAGAATGGCGTTGGTCTCATTATTACTGAAGGTACGTTAATTAACGATCCAGCTGCGACGAATAATCCTAATATACCTAATTTCCATGGGAATGATGCATTGAAGGGTTGGGCTGAAGTTGTAGCTCAAGTCCATGAGGCGGGCGGGCTCATTATGCCGCAGCTTTGGCACATCGGTACGGATCGCAAGATTGGTGCCATCCCTAACCCTGACGAAAAGCCGATTGGGCCTTCAGGTATCGACATCGCAACTGGTGAGCAAGTCAATGAGCCGATGAGCGAATCCAGAATCGCGTCCGTTATTGCAGCCTACGCACAAGCAGCGGCTGACGCCAAACGAATTGGTTTTGACGGTATTGAGCTTCATGGGGCACACGGTTATCTGATTGATCAATTTTTCTGGGAGAAAACCAATCAACGTAATGACAGCTACGGCGGTGATTTGGTAAAACGAACTCGTTTTGCAGCTGACATCATTGCGGCATGCCGTCGTGCTGTAGGCCCGGATTTCCCTATTATTATACGTATATCGCAATGGAAATCATCGGATTATCAAGCCAAATTAGCAGGAAATCCGGATCAACTGGCTCAGTTCCTTTCACCTTTAGTGGAAGCAGGCGTTGATGTGTTTCATTGTTCTACACGTCGTTTCTGGGAACCGGAATTTGAAGGCTCTGATCTTAACTTTGCGGGTTGGGTCAAGAAATTAACCGGAAAGCCAACTATAACAGTAGGATCGATAGGACTTGACAATGATTTTATTTCTGGCTTTAAGGGAGAAGGAGCAGGTGCGGCCAGCGTAGATACCTTAATTGAAAAGCTCAACAAAAATGAGTTTGATCTGGTTGCGGTTGGTCGTGCTTTACTAATTGATCCAGCTTGGGCGTCCAAAATCCGTGAAGGCAGAACGGAAGAACTGGCGCCGTTCACGCCGGAAGCGTTACGCACATTGTTCTAATAGTGTCCATGCAGCTCTATATAAGGACTGGGAGACCCTGTATCATAGGGTAATCCCGGTCCTTTTAGCTTAAAAAGCAGTAATTGCAGCAATCGAACCAGTTGATTTTAATTTGAATTTGTAGGGTACAAGCGTATAACCATCAAATCATCATCCGAATATTGTCCATGGCTTTTCATCGCATTTCGTTCGGTTCCATACGTAGTAAAACCAACGGATTCGTAGAGCTTTTTCGCTGCGTGGTTGGTGGAGACTACGGTTAAGTTAATTTGCTCAAGTCCCGGGCATTGTTTGGCTTGTTCAATTAATTCGGTCAGGAGAGCGTAACCGATGCGTTGTCCACGGAATTCAGGGCACACATACATAGCATATATAGTACCCTTATGCGTAATCTTGGGATTACTTTCACGCACAAACGTAACGATTCCAGCCAACTCCTGAGCCTCGGTAAAGCAGCCTAACGTAAAATTCATTGCTGTCCGCTGCAGATTTTGCTGGAATGCCTCAAGAGGTTTGGCCTGCTGTATGTCATAGGTGGTTAAAAAAGCTTCCGGATTTTCTTGAAGAGATCGTAAACGAAGCTGGCGATATATGTCAGCATCTGTTGGACCCAGGTAACGAATATTCATAACATGCAGCTCCTCTCTAAACCCATTCAATTTGAAAAATTGTTACAATTATACATGTGATATACCTATGAAACAAGGCTTGCATTGGGCGGCGGATTTCAGTAAGGAATTGATCAATGATACAGGTTGCAGAACCTGGATAATGATGTTAATATGAAAATGACTGATGAGTCAGTCATAAATTAATGTTCAGATACTCAGAGGGGGAACGCACAGATGGGTGAAGATAAAAGGGAAAGTATTATAGAGGCCGCGCTTAAGCTCTTTGAGGATCAGGGCTATCATACAACGAAGGTTTCGGATATTGTACATAAAGCAGGGGTAGCCCAAGGGACCTTTTACTTGTATTTCAAAAGCAAGGAGGATCTATTTCGCAGCATTGCTGAATCGTGCCTCGGCCAAATTGCTGATGCGATCAAGCAAAATTGCACAGGAGACATGAAGGAACAGGCACTCTACCGGATGATTCTGGAGTCGCTGCACGTGTATTATCATAACAAAACGATTTTGAAAATATTAAACGGGCATGGGGCGGCTTCTACAGAGATCGCTGATATTTCGGATGCTTTTTATCGTACAATTATGCTCGTTATTAAGCAATCCTTTCTGGATTGGGGGGCTTTTCCTAATTACTCGGATGCACAGCTTGAAATTGCGGCCTATTCGAAAATAGGCATGGTGGAGTTGGTGGCGTACCAATGTTTTGTCGTTCAAAATTACGATACTACACATATTGAATCCATAGCTCAAGTACTCGCAGGTGTTAATGCGCCATGCCAGTTGGAGTCGACGGAAGCGGGTGACAAATGATCACCAAATTACTGAAGTACCGTAAAGTAACGCTTTTGTTTTTCGTGGTGGCGGTACTTATGGGCATTGTGAATGTATTTACGCTCAAGCAGCGGGAAAATCCGGAGATCGATATCACAACGGCCATAGTCAAGACGATTTATCCGGGTGCCTCACCGGAGAAGGTAGAGCAGTTTGTTACCCGACCGTTAGAGCAGAAGATCAAGGAAATGAGCGATATATCGATTCTCAGCTCTACCTCGATGGCTAATGTGTCGATTATTAATGTGGAAGTCAAGCCGGAAACCGATATTAAGCGAGCCTGGGATACGCTGCGACAGAAGGTTCAATCTGCCGATAGCGAGCTTCCTGCTGAAGCCAATAAGCCTGAGGTTAATGATGATTTGGGTAAAATTGCCGAGCAAATCCTGCATTTTGTCGTCCAACAGCCAGAGCAATTAGAACCTCTTCGGCCCGTTATGGAGCAGTGGAAAAAACAGCTAAGCACACTCTCGGGTGTGAGCAACGTGGACATTATCGGGCTGCCGGAGCAGGAAGTAGCCGTGATTATTGATACGGATAAGCTGGATACGTTCAAGCTGCCTTGGGGTATTGTTGCACAGGCGCTCACCAATCGCCATGATCGCGTACCTCTCGGTATGGTTGATCAAACAACGAAATCCTTTTATGTCAATATGCCGGGAGAGTGGAAGTCGGCTGAGGATGTTGCGAATACGGATATTTTGGGACTGCCTAACGGCAATACATTAAAGCTTAGAGATGTTGCTGAAATTAAGCTTCGACCTAAGAAGCAAGAGGTCAGTATTGTACATAACGGTAAACCGGCTCTCGATCTTGTTATTAACGCAGAGAAGGGTGCAGACATTCCTTCCTTGCAGAAGCGTATTGATGTGATGGTATCCGATCTGAAGTCTAAATTACCAGAGCATGTGGAATTGGTGTCCTTGTTTACGCAAAAGGAAAGTCTGGATCATTTATTTACGGATTTGGGTCAGGAGCTGCTGACCGGGATCATCGTAGTTATCATAGTCTGCTCGATGGGACTAACCTTTGGTACATCGTGGGTGGTGGCGCTGGCTATACCGATTTCGATCACAGTCGGGTTTATCCCAATTGAGTTCCTGGGTATCGATTTAAATCAAATCACGGTTGTAGCGATTGTTATCGTTCTCGGGATATTGGTCGATGATGCGATTGTTGTGAATGATAATATCCAGCGGAGGCTGCAGCTGGGCGATACACCAGAGCAGGCTTCACTGCTCGGAAGCCGCGATGTTGCGGTATCCATCCTGACGGCTACGATTGCAACGGCTGCAGCATTTTTGCCTCTGTTATTTCTCAAGGGCAATATCGGAAGCTTTATTCGACCGCTGCCGGTTGTGATTTCTTTGACCTTGGCCGCTTCCATGGCGATGTCATTGACGGTCATTCCGATTTTTCGCCAATGGGTAGGCGAACGTGCGCTGCGGAAGCAGCAAAATAAACAAATGGCTACAAGAAGCGCCAAGCTGAGTAAGGCCGATCCCGAATTGTTAGAAGCGCATAATCGTTCTGCCCAGGACGAGCTCAAGCTGGTAGAAGAGCATTCTCCGGGGCTGCTGGGTAAGCCGATTCAACGACTAAGTTCCTTCTATAGCAGGCAAATATACGTATTCCTGAAACGACCGCTGCTGACGGGAGTTGTTGCTTTACTGGTGGGTACCAGCAGCTTCGGCCTGCTGCCGTTCCTGGGCGTTCAGTATTTCCCTCCTGCCGAAAAGGATGAGATGCTGATTGATTTCAAGCTGCCGACAGACCGCATATTTATGGAAACTGAATTTACGATGAATAAAGCTGCTGACTGGATTCAGCATCAGCCTGGCGTGAAATTTGTTACTGCCTATTCGGGCCGAACCGCACCCAAGTTCTACTACTCGGAGTCCGAACATACCGGTACGAACGTAGGGCAGCTCTTTGTCAAAATCGATCCCAAGGTGATTCATACCAAAGAAGTGATAAGCAGCTGGCGGCAGGAGCTCAGTCAGCTGGTCCCTGAGGATATCGAAATTACACCGCGGGAGCTGGAGCAAGGTCCACCCGTTGGAGCGCCTATCGCGATTCGTATCAGCGGGGATGATCTGGATCAATTACGTCAGCTTTCCAATAATATTCAAGAACTATTAAAGCAAATTCCCGGCACTACAAGTGTATCTGATGATGTCGGCGGTGACATGAATACATTTGAGATGAAGGCGGACCCGGCCAAGCTGAATCTTTTTGGAGTCAGTGATAAGGATTTGACAAGGACGCTGCGAATGGCTACGGAAGGCCTGGAAATCGTCTCCATGCAGCAGGGGGAGAAGCTGATTGATGTGACCTTATATGCCAAGGCACGCAGTGCAGATCCTATAGATACGATGAGCAAGCTGTTTGTACCTACACAAAAGGGTGGAACGATAGCGGTTCGTGAGCTTGGCGATATTCGTTCGAGCTCGATGATTAAATCAATTCATCACCGTAACCAAACCAGAACGATTATCGTTAGAAGCTACACGCAGGATCGTCTGCCTGATGCCGTCATCAAGGATGTCAAAACACAGCTGAACAGTCAAACGCTGCCTGCAGGCTATACCGTTGAGTATGGCGGGGAAAATGAGGAACGCAATGACGCTTTCATCGCGATTGGCAAGCTGTCGATCATTGTTTTGCTGCTGATTTATATTTTGATGGTTATGCAATTTTATTCATTATCAATTCCGTTATTGATCTTATCAACCGTATATTTAGCTGCTGGTGGTGCTGTTATCGGTCTGTACATTACGAATTCGCCTATCGGATTTATGGCTCTCATGGGCTTGGTCAGCTTGGCGGGAATAGTCGTAAGGAATGGAATCATCCTGATCGAATTTATTGAGCAGGCCAGAAAACGCGGATTGCCGCTGTATGAAGCTGTGGCGGAAGCGGGTAGAGCCCGGCTTCGTCCTATCCTGCTCACCATGGCAACAGCCATTGGCGGCCTGCTGCCGATGACGATTATGGGCGGCAACCTGTGGAGACCGATGGGAATCACCATTATCTCAGGCTTGATCTATTCGACGATCCTGACGTTGATTGTCGTACCTTCCTTATTCGTTATTCTGGAAACGTGGCGCGAGAAGCGAGCTATCCGCAAAGGGATCGCTATTCACGAATAGTTCTTAATTAGAACCGTAAAACGTGATAAACGGACGATAAAGCCGCATTTCATTTGCTAACGCTTTGCGTAATCAGGTATACTTAATTTATATAAATTATGTATATATGGAGGTACTCTGATGGTTCAAGTGTTCGTTTTTTTACATGTACTTGCGGCTATAATGATGGGGATTTATCTGCTGCTGCCTTTCCTGTCCATGCGAATTCAAGCGCTGACAGGCCAGGCACAATTCGGATTTTTGAGCGTATTGTTCGCTGTGAACCGGACAGGTCAGCTGGCGCTAGTGATTGCGCTGTTATCAGGCGGATATCTGGTCAGTAAGGTCGGAAATTCCGTTGCCTGGATGATTGTTTCTGTCGTGTTGTTCCTTGCATTGGGTGCGTTAACGGGTGTATTGGGTGGTGCTATGCGTAAAGCATTGTCAGACCCATCCGGCTCCAAGGTCAAGGACCACCTGGGCAAGATCAAATCGATGAGCGTGATCTGTGGAATCTTGTTTTTCCTGATCGTCGGCGTTATGAAGTTTCCTTTTTAAAAAAGATGGGTTGTTTACCATACAGCTAGCCAAGCCCAAAGGTCTGATACCTTTGGGCTTTTCTGTCTATTGCGGTGTGAGCAGCTTAATCTTGGTGAGTGATGTGGAATATGGGAAATGATTACAGATAGGAGGGTTATCATGGAGTGGATTATTTTCGGTGCGCTGCTCGGTATTATTATCATCAAATGGACCAACAGAAGAGAAAGGAAAAGAAAGCTGGCAGAGGAGAAGGAGAGGAAAGCCGAGCCAAGTAGACAGGAGCCGTATCGATGGACACCTTCTGATGCTGACGCAGCAGAAGCAGAAGGTATCCAACAGAACAGGATTCAGCTTAATAAGCCGGAAGAGGCTGACCTGAGTAGACCTATAAGTGAAGAAGCGAGCGATAAGCTTCACACGCTGGATGAAGCGGGCCTGGAGCTAGAGCGATTAAGCGGTCAAAAGCTACTTCCGTATGCAACCTTAGATTTTGGACGCGACCAATATCCCCACAGTATATCGGTAATTGCACCTGATAAAGCCGTTGCCCTTCAATGGGTCGATGATATACAGCGTCGTCTCGCACCGGGGCTGTTATGCTATGCCGGGACCTCACAATGGTTGGGTGATGATCCCAAGACAGGTACCGAGGTAGTTATCGGGCTTGGGGAAACTCAGCTGGATATCGTACGTCTAGCCCAAACGGATGCATGCAATTATGATCTGGATAATGCAGCATTAATAGCCAAGTTGCAGGAATTGGACAGCCGCTACGGTATTTCAATTAAAACGGCTTCCACGGATACCGTCGGCTTTGTGATTACGGCGCTTCCCGAGGATATGTCACGACTATGCAGCGATTTATACGCCTTTTGCCCTGATCTGATCGATCAGGGTGTGGGCTCCATGGAAGCCTTGGAGGCGTTTTTGTTTGACAACGATTATGTGGAGCTTTGGTGGGACTAAGGATGATGATCGACAGGTTTAGTCCTCCGATAATTCGTCCAATGTTTTTTCCAGGCTTGGTGCGAGATTTTGCAGGAAATAGTCCAGCTCAGGCATATTGAGCTCCTGAATCGATTGTTCGATTTGCTTCTTGGCACTGCCGAATTCCTTGTTACCAGCGGACAGCTCGGTAACACACTTCAAGTAGGCGTCGAGCAGATCGGCGCCTTTGACGTATTTTTTTAATTCCGATTGGCTGCTGCTTTTCGTATCAATTAAGGGCTCATATACGTGACGCAGCGTGTCTGGAATCATATCCAGCAATCGCTCGGCTGCGAGCTGTTCGATTTCGCGGAAATTCGATAAAATTTTTGGATTGTGATGCTTAACGGGGGTCGGAATATCGCCGGTAAATACCTCTGTCGCATCATGAAAAAGCGCCATGCTGACGATCCGATCAGTCGGAAGCTGACGACCGAATATTTCATTGCCAATCGTGCAAAGTACGTGAGTGAGCAGTGCGACATGAAAGGAATGCTCGGCTACATTTTCCTTCACGACATTACGCATCAGACTCCAGCGTTCGATATAACGCAAACGGTACATATAAGCAAAAAAATGACTTTCCATTGATCCCATCCTATTCTCCTGAAGGCTATATATAGTACGATATTATACACGAATTGTGAACCGATAACAGTATTTGAAGCTGCCGGATTATGATATTATAGAATAGTATGTCAGGGAACCAAACCTTGTAGGCCTTTATAAAGTTATTTAAAAAGTCGGCTTTTTGAGTAGGCACTTATAGCAGAGAGGAGATTTTTTATTCATGCAGCATTTTGAACAAAGTATGTATAAACTGATTTTGGAAACCTCAACGAATCTTCCGGCGGACGTACGTGAAGCGATTCAGGCGGCAAGAGAGCAGGAGGACGAGGGAACTCGCTCGGCACTGTCATTGTCGACAATTGCTGACAATATTCATATGGCGGAAACGAACGTATCGCCAATCTGCCAGGACACAGGCATGCCAACCTTTATCGTGCACTGTCCGGTGGGCGCTAATCAGATCGTAATGAAAAAACAAATATTGGCAGCAGTCGCACAAGCGACAAAGGACAGCAAGCTGCGTCCCAATTCCGTTGATTCCTTGACGGGCGCGAACAGTGGAGACAATCTGGGTCCGGGTACGCCTGTGATTCATTTTGAGCAATGGGAGAAGGAAGATGTCGAGGTCAAGCTGATCCTGAAGGGCGGCGGCTGCGAAAATAAAAATATTCAATACAGCTTGCCTATGGAGCTCGAAGGCTTGGGTAAAGCAGGACGTGACCTGGACGGTATCCGTAAATGCGTGATGCATTCGGTTTATCAAGCCCAGGGACAAGGCTGTAGCGCGGGCTTCATCGGTGTGGGAATCGGTGGAGACCGGACAACAGGCTATGAATTGGCTAAGCATCAATTGTTTCGCCATGCCGACGATGTAAACCCAAATGAAGAGCTTCGCAAGCTTGAAGAATATGTAATGGAGCATGCCAACCAGCTTGGTATTGGCACGATGGGCTTTGGCGGTCAAGTTTCGCTGCTTGGCTGTAAGGTCGGTGTCATGAACCGTTTGCCTGCCAGCTTTTTCGTATCGGTTGCCTACAATTGCTGGGCATTCCGTCGTCAAGGGGTGCTCCTTGATGCAAGCTCGGGTGAGATTAAGGAATGGGTATACCGCACTGGGGATACACAGCCCATGACCCAGTCCGAGCAGCCAAAGACAGCTGTGGCATCGGAGCGCCGCGAGGTTGTTCTGCAAACGCCTATCAGTGAAGAGCAGATACGCAGTCTGCGTGTAGGCGATGTAGTCATTATTAACGGTATTATGCATACCGGGCGCGATGCGCTGCACCATCACTTGATGAATCATGATGCACCCGTTGATTTGAATGGGGCAGCTATATACCATTGTGGACCCGTTATGTCCAAAGATGAAAGCGGCGAATGGCATGTGAGAGCAGCCGGTCCAACCACAAGTATTCGTGAGGAGCCGTACCAAGGCCATATCATTAAAAAGTTCGGAATTCGTGCCGTTATCGGTAAAGGCGGTATGGGTGCCAAAACGCTTGCAGCTTTGCAGGAGCACGGGGCTGTGTATCTGAATGCGATCGGCGGCGCTGCACAATATTACGCAGAATGCTTCAAAAAAGTCGAAGGTGTCGACCATATGGAGTTCGGTATTCCGGAGGCGATGTGGCATTTGCAAACGGAAGGCTTCGCGGCGATTGTTACGATGGATTCACACGGCAACAGCCTGCACGCAGAAGTGGAAAAGGATTCGTTTGCCAAGCTCTCGCAATTTAAAGAGCCTGTGTTTGTATAAGCTTAGTTAAGCTGGTTAGTAGTCAGTTGGGTCCGCGCAGCCTTTGGGTCGTGCGGGCTTTCTTTTATTGCAATCCGCAATTAGTTGACATTTTTATTTATTTTAAACGTATGGTTGCTGGGATGATTATTAATAATTTCTAATAGCTGTTCAGCCATATAGGCAGTGCTGTATGTAAATTCCTCATTTACCCACTCAATAATCATACCGAAAATCGCATGTGCTTGATAACTGGAATATAGATTCGTATTGATTTTGTGGTTAGTCTGATAATTTTCAAAGTCTTCCAAGGGTAATTTTTTTAATTCATTACAAATTCTATTTTGAAAGCCGGGCAATCCATTCGACTTAAGAATTAGCGTATAAATGTTGGAATAATTGGCTACATGCTCAAAAATCTTGATCACTGAAGTGGTGAGATCATTAACGATAAAAGTATCCGAGCTTTTATAAGGTTCCCGATACGATACGATTAAATCTGCTATCACATCGTCCATAATCTCCTCCAGTAATTCCTCTTTGTACTGATAATGCTTATAAAATGTTCCTCGATTAAGATCCGCCAGCTCGACAATGTCCGTTATTGAGATGTCCTTCAAGTCTTTATTTTGCATTAACGAGATTAAAGCATCCTTTAAAGCTTTTTTGGATTTTTTAATTCTTCTGTCTGTATGAGAAATAGTAGTAGACATTGTAATCATCCTTTGTTTGTTAGGATTCCATTGTTGAACATTTATGAGCCTTAATGTTGATTAATCAACAAAAAGGTAACTATTTACTGATTGAATACCGCTTCTTAAATTAATTATACTATAGAGGAAGTAATTTAATAAACATCTGTTCAATATGTGTGACAATTCAAATAATTGGGGGGATTTCAATGAAATTAAAGGATAAGGTTGCCATAGTAACAGGCGCGGCATCAGGTATGGGGAAACAAATTGCTGTACTTTATGCGAAAGAAGGGGCAAAGGTTGTAGTGTCCGATTTAAATCTTGATGGCGCACACGCTACGGTAGCAGAAATACAATCAAATGGTGGCGTGGCTTTGGCTATTAAAACAAATGTAGCCTTGGAAGAAGATATTCAGCAATTAATCGACACGACAGTTCGTACATATGGTACGGTCGATATCCTTGTAAATAATGCGGGTATTATGGATAACTTTGAGCCTGCAGCCGATATTGAGGATTCAAATTGGGAACGAATTTTTGCCATTAACACGACAAGTGTCATGCGTTCGACCCGAAAGGTTATACCGATCTTTTTGGAAAAGCAACAGGGTGTTATCATTAATGTTGCTTCTGCCGGCGGGTTATATGGTGCCCGTGCAGGAGCGGCATACACGGCGTCTAAACATGCAGTAGTTGGTTTTACCAAAAATACAGGCTTTATGTATGCGGAAAAAGGCATTCGTTGTAATGCAATTGCACCGGGTGGGGTTGAAACCAATATTGGCTCTTCGATGACCAAAATTAATCAATTTGGTGCTTCTCGACAACAATTGGGGATGGCCATTAACCCACGTACTGGCAAGCCCGAAGAAATTGCGAAGGTTGCTCTGTTCCTTGCCTCTGATGATTCAAGCTTTGTTAATGGTACTGTCATTACAGCAGATGCAGGCTGGAGTGCATATTAACCCATACACAACGAATAATAACGATCAAAAACAATGTGCACCTTCTGAAATTAGACATGAGAACCCGATTAGGGCTTTTCTGAGCTATTTTCAGGGGTGCTTTTTATTTTGTTGGAGTGTTGAGCAAGATAATGTACAGGATGGGAACATTCATCTTTACAAATAATTAACTAGCAATTCAAGTGTGAAAAAGATACGATAAGGTGTAATGCAGTCAATTAATTACTTATCATAATGCCTATGTCGATGATGGAGGGACAACCCTATATGCACAAATTCCGTGCGCGATTAACGTTGATTTTTATAGTGTTGATTGGCTCCTCGGTCCTCATTGCCGGACTATTCATGGCACAGGTCCTCAGGGAATCACATATTGAAGCTTTAAAAACAAATATGCAGCGGGAGCTGCGGATTATTCTCGCAACAATGGACTGGAACAAGGGCGGTACTGAAGCTGAGCAGCTTGCTTACTATGGAGAACAGGTGAACCGGCTTCGCCAATCCGCGGATGCCAGGGTGACCTTTATACGCTCGGATGGCAAGGTATTGGGAGATTCGGATCATAATCCCGAAGATATGGACAATCACTTGCAGCGCAAGGAAATCATTGAGGCGGAGCAAACCGGCGTGGTAGGCTCCGATATTCGATACAGCGCTACGATTCAACGCAATATGCTGTATGTGGTAGTTCCGGTCAAGAACGGCACCCTGACGAAAGGGTATGTGCGCTTGTCGATGAGCCTTGAGGAGGTTGAGGCTTCCATCCTTCGTGTGTGGTATGTGTTATTGTTTGGTCTGCTTGCTGTGTTTATTATTGCCGCTTTAATCAGCTTCCGAGTGGCTTGGGGCATTACTAGACCTATAGAGATGATCACGAAGGTCGCACGGCAAATTACGAATATGGATTATAAAGCAAGAGTGAATGTGAAGAAAAAGGACGAAATCGGTCAGCTCGGTCAGGCCCTTAACCGGATGGCGGACAGCCTGCAGCTGCAAATGGATCGCATCCAGGAGGATGAAAGCCGGCTGAAGAGCGTATTGGACAATATGATCAGCGGTGTGATGATGATTGATCGTGACAGCAAGATTGTCTTATTAAACCGTTCAGCTGAAGATATACTGGGCTTCTCCGTGCAGGAGCTGCTGGGCAAAAAATTCGACGAGGCCAAGCAGCAATTTGAGTTTACACAGCTGATTCAGGAATGTATTGATCTGCGTGAGCATATTCGCGATGAGATGATTTTTTACTATCCCTCCGAGCGAATTCTGGAGATTAATCTCAGTCCGATCTCATTAAATGAAAATGAATGGGCCGGTGTACTGATCGTGCTGCATGATATTACGGCAGTTCGCCGATTGGAACGGATGAGAAGTGAATTCGTCGCCAATGTATCTCATGAGCTCAAGACTCCTATTGCTGCAGTCAAAGGGTTTGCAGAAACGCTGCTGGCAGGTGCACTGAACGATAAAGAAACGGCAAAATCATTTTTGCAGATTATATTTGATGAAAGCGAACGATTGAATCGCTTGATCGGTGATATATTGGAGCTGTCCAAAATTGAATCCAAACGCATTCCGCTGCAGTTCTCACCCGTCTCGGTTAATACGTTTGTGAACAATTGTGTTAATGTGATGACATCGGAAGCGAAAAAGAAGTCGATTGAGCTCGAAATGCAGGTAGAGGCAGATCTCTACATGGAAGCGGACGAGGATCGGCTGCGCCAAATTCTGATTAATTTACTTTCCAACGGAATTAATTATACACCTGAAGGCGGTAAGGTGAAGATCAAGGTCGAGTCGATCTTCCACGGTGCAGAAGGTATGGATAACGAGCGTATACGCATGACGATTACGGATACAGGCATTGGGATTCCCAAAAAAGATTTACCACGCATCTTTGAACGATTTTATCGGGTGGATAAGGCTCGCTCACGCAGCTCCGGTGGTACAGGTCTTGGATTGTCGATTGTTAAACATCTGGTTGAGCTGCACAAGGGTTCGATACGTGTGGAAAGCGAAGTTGGGATGGGCACCAAATTTTATATAGAATTGCCAGTAATTCAATATTAGGACGTAAAACATATTAATAATGTATGATATTATGCTATGATAAGGTTGATCTATAGAAATGGATACGGGGGATTCCCATGGCACAACAAATTTTGGTTATTGAAGATGAGCCTACATTGGCCAGACTGCTTTCCTATAATTTATCGCAAGAGGGATATGAGACCAAGGTCATCGATCATGGCAGCGAAGGGCTGCAGGCTGCACTTCAGCACGCATATGATTTGATTATTTTGGATATTATGCTTCCAGGGCTGAATGGCTTCGAGATTTTGTCCAAGCTGCGTCAGAAGGGAAACAAGACACCTGTCATTATACTGACGGCCCGCAACGCAGAGGAAGAGGTCGTACAAGGCTTGAAATATGGTGCGGACGATTATATTACGAAGCCTTTCGGTGTTGCCGAGCTGCTGGCCAGAGTATCGGCGGTACTTCGCAGAACCTTGTCGGAAGAGCAGCTGCAGGATAAACATGCAGCAGGTGAGAAGGTCATCACAGCAGGAGATTTATTTATTTACCCGGAGAAATACGAGGTTATGCTGGGTGGAGAGTCGATTCCACTCAGACCGAAGGAGTTCGAGGTACTGCTCTACCTTGTGCAGCGTCCGAGTGTGGTCGTTACCAGAGACGACCTGATGAATATTGTTTGGGGCTTCGATTATATCGGCGGTCAACGAACGGTGGATGTTCATGTCAGCTCCTTACGCAAAAAGCTGGAAATGAACCAGCAAAGCGTACAGATTGAGTCCATTCGTGGTGTAGGCTACAAATTGGTCACAGCTGCTGTCAAAAAATCATAGGTTTGCTGGAGTAGCGTCTGCGGGTGAAGCCATCTCTCGGCATGAACGAGCTCTGGCAGTGAACGTACCGATACGGTGGATTGGCTGACGATGCTCGATCAATTGATCACTAAGCCTAACGCGTGGAAGAACAGCACTGTAAGCAGCTTCTATATAATTTAGAAGCTGCTTTTTTAGCATGAGCGCTACTATGTAAGATATTATTGGATAAAAGTAAACAGTATCAATTAAAATGTTGCATAAGGAAACTTTTTCACGCATAACAAAAACGAAGTGGAAAAAGGATGTATTCATACAAATTAGCGAGGTTGCCCGTTAATAGGCTTTCCATTTTCGTATAATCAGACTCTGATCATATCAATTCCCGCTTCTTTAAATAGCTTGATATTAGCATCGCTTGTCTCTTTCCCGGTAATGATCATATCAATACTTTGAGCAGGAGCTACTGTATGCAGCGATATTTTCCCGATTTTAGTATGGTCAGCCGTCACAATAATCTGTTTGGCCGCTTTAATCATTAATTGTTTGGTATATACAAACTCAATCTCTGAATGAGTCAGGCCATGAAGGGGATGAACGGCAGGGATCCCAATAAAAACCTTCTGAACATGGAGGGTTTGCAGGATGTTTTGTGTAAACATACCATTTAACATATATGTTCCGCGTTGCAGAGTGCCGCCCGGCACAATGACCTTGACTCCTGGAGCGTCACGAAGTTCTGAGGCAATGTTCATATCATTGGTAATGATCGTGAGTCTCTTTCGATTATGTAGATGTTTGGCAACATGCAGCGTAGTCGTACCGGAATCAAGAATAATATGCTCATCATCCCCTATCAATTCAGCCGCTTTTAAACCTATTCTCTGTTTCTCTTCATAATGATCTTGGGATCTTTCCGAAAAGGGGGGTTCAATGGTTATATCATCCTCAATGATACCTCCATGGGTTCTGGTCAACAAGCCTCTTTCCTCAATTTCTGCCAAATCCCGACGAATAGTAGCTCTATGGACATTGAAAGTTGCCGCCAGCTTACTTACAGAAGCTGCCTTATCCTTTTTAACTATTTCTATAATTTCTTTAATTCGTTCGACACGCAACAATATAACTCACTCCCTTAATATGCGCATTAAATTTATGTTTTGTTCGTTTCCATTCATTATAATGAACATTGGTCAAATGAGCAAAGTTTTATCTGAAAAAAAACGTGTTTATGTGCGACTTGAGGTTATGATGTAGCATAAAGTGAAATAAAAGTTGCATTATGATTCAAAAACGAGCATAATAATTATATATTACTGCTCGAAAATGTTTGTAGTTGGTTTTTTGCAAAATATCGCAAAGTTTTTTGGACTCGAGAAAGTTGTTGAGAGCGCTTCCGATTCTGGAATTCGAAATTTAAGTAGGGAGGGTAACGATGAAGAGGACTAATCTATTATTGATCATGGTTGACCAATGGAGACTGGATGGATTAGGCGCTACCGGAGGATGGGCTCATACACCCAATCTGGATGCTCTTGTAAGTGAAGGGACACTGTTTGACAATTGCTTAACGAATTCACCTGTGTGTATTCCTGCGAGACTTTCATTTGCAACCGGACTGTATCCGCACAACACTGGTGTATGGGGGAATGTCCAGCATGATATGCCTGCCGATACTGAAACATGGATGCAAGCCATTCAACAAGCAGGTTATCGCACCAGCCTGATCGGTAAAAGCCATTTACATCGTCATGAAGGCGATTTGCGTGATCGTGAGCATCTTATGAACGCTTACGGATTTGACGATGTAGATGAGATTCCAGGTCCCAGAAGAAGCATGTACATAAGAAGCAACATGACAGAGAACTGGGAGAGATTGGGGTTATGGGAAAAGTATACGACGGATTATGAGGAACGATTCGCTAATAAACCATATGTCGCCAAACCCTCAGCGCTTCCCTTAGAGCAATATGCCGATGTTTACGTCGGCCAGCAAACCAAAAAATATTTGCAGGATTATAATGACGATAAACCGTGGTTTTGTACGGTCAGTTTTGGAGGGCCTCACGAGCCATGGGATGCACCTGAACCTTATGCGAGCATGTATAGCCCGGGTGATATGCCGAAGCCGATTCCGAATTCTCCTATCGACCCTGGAGCTCCCAAAGGATTTTTAAATACTTTGTATAAAACCGGCAATTCGCATTCTCCAGAGATAAGCGATGAAGAAATCTCTCGAATGAGAGCCAATTATGCAGGAAACATCACCTTGATTGACGAGCAGATTGGAGAAATCATTCAGGTGCTGAAGGACAAGGATGAATGGGAGCATACTGCTGTCATATTTGTATCCGATCATGGAGAGATGAATGGAGATCATGGATTGATCTATAAGGAAAATTTTTATAATGGTGCTGTTAAGGTTCCTTTGATCGTTCGTATACCAGGGGAGCAGGGTGGCCCTCTAATTGGAAATCGTTACAGTGAAATGGTCGAATGGTTTGATGTTGGCCCGACGTTGTGCGAGTTGGCTGGTGGTGAGTTGAACCTCCGAATGGGGCAGCAATTCGGAAAATCTTTGGTAGACGTTATTAAAGATCCTCACAAGGTACATAGGGAAGAAGCGCTTTGTGAAATTCACAACGAAATTATGATTCAAAATAAAGAATGGAAAATGGCGCTAAATGGGAACGGCATTCCTTATATGCTTTTCGACCTGAAGAAGGATCCCGAAGAACGCAATAATTTGGCAGGGAAACCAGAAGCGGAATCGATAACCCACTTATTGAGAGACAGGCTGCTTCAACGGCTGGTATCGAGCCAAAATCAATCAAGTCATCTTACAATAACTTAAAAGGAAGGTAACTTTATGACCAAGAGACCGAATATTATCTTTATGATCGCTGACGATCACCGTTTTTATGATGTTCATACCTTACACAATTCATTGGTACAAACTCCGGTTTTAGATCGGTTGGCCGAGCAAGGAGTAGCTTTTACTAACACTCATATTATGGGTGGGCAATATCGTGCTGTCTGCACCCCTTCCCGGGCATGTGTACTAACAGGCGGCCATGTCTTCAATGCCGTATCCAATCTTCCAGAATCCAGATTTGACGAGCCTATGTCCAATCATACTGAGATCAATCCAAGAATGGCTCAGATGCCAGAACTGTTTAAACAATCAGGCTACCACACACATGCCATTGGTAAGTGGCACAATGATGTCGAAAGCTTTAACAGAGGTTTTAGCGGAGGTGAGAGCCTGCTATTCGGAGGAATGGCAATACAGGATCAAATGCCGCTTCATGCTTTCAATCCAGAAGGAACATATCCGCGTGAGGCGGCGGTTGTCAACGATCAATTTTCAACGAATATTTTTTGTGATTCCGCAATCCGCTTTATTGAAAATTATGACAAGGAAGAGCCGTTTCTGCTCTATATGGCCTTTACTTCACCTCACGACCCGCGGACGGCCCCTCAAGAGTACGCTGATTTGTATGACCCGCAGCACATTCCGCTGCCCAAAAATTTTATGGCTGTCCACCCGTTTGACAATGGAGAAATGTTTGTACGGGATGAGCATTTGGCTTGTCTTCCAAGGGTTCCTGCGGAAATATGTAAACATATAGCAGATTATTATGCGATGATCACTCATATGGATGCACAAATGGGGCGTGTTATAGACACTTTACAACAGAAAGGTTTATCGGAAGATACGATAGTTGTATATACGTCAGATCATGGTTTATCTGTAGGTCAGCATGGATTAATGGGCAAACAAAATTTGTATGATCACAGTATACGAATTCCTTTAATCATGAGTGGTCCAGGTCTGCCTGAGAATGTGCGAATTAATGCTTTGACATGTCAAACGGACATTTTTCCTACATTATGTGAATTAAGCGGGATATCGATACCACAAACAGTAGATGGAAAAAGCATGCTTTCCCTGCTCAGTGAAAACAATGATGGATTATACAGCAGCGTATTTGCCATTTATAAAGATGTACAGCGTATGGTAAAAACCGATTCATGGAAATTAATCCGGTATTATCGTTCTGAAGCTAGGGAAACGGGAACTGATGCCATACAGCTATTCAATATGGTGGATGACCCTTGGGAAATTAATAATTTAGCTTTGAATCCCGAGCAAGGGCCTGTAATTGAAGAAATGTTACAAAAATTGCGGAAATGGCAGATCGATTTAAACGACCCAATTCTTTCCCAACCATAATGGGCAGGGTGGAGGAGATCCGTGTTAGCGGTAGAATGAAAATTTAGAATTGTTGAGTATGTGAGACACCATCATATCGCCAGTGTTGCTGCATGAGCAGCAGAATTTGGACCACCCTACACATTACCAAGCTGAAAACTCGTGTTTGGAAGGAGCAAGAACGAGTAGGGTGGCGCTCCTTTAAGGAGGATAATTGGAACCGCGAAGCTTTATATTTTGAATATAAAGGAAGCGCTTGCAACAGAGAAGGGAAGAGAAAGCTGGGAAAAGCTAAAAAATAAACAGTTATAATAAAGCGCTTACAGAGGGAGTGAATAACATTCGTACCGAATCCATTTCGAGATCCAAACGGCGAGAGCTTGCAATCGGATATTTATTTTTATGGCCGACCATTACTTTATTAAGTATTTTCATGTTTTATCCATTGCTAAAAACATCGTATCTCAGTTTATTCAGTACCAATATTCGGGGCCAGACTGTTGCTTTCATTGGTATCGATAATTATACGAGGCTTCTCGGATCTGCCGATTTCTACTCCAGCTTGTTGACCACCGTGCTATTTACGGTCTATACAGTACCTACAGGTATCTTTCTGGCTTTGCTGCTGGCCGTGCTGTCTCACGGTAAAAAAAGGGGAATGCGCGGCTTTCAATTTGTTTTTTGCTTGCCGCTGGCAGTTTCCGTAGGTACAGCTTCCGTAATCTGGACATTGATTCTGAACCCGACGGTAGGCATATTTAATTATGCTTTAACTCAGATTGGGCTGCAGCCGGTTGGCTGGCTGATTGATGCGGACACTGCGCTATATGCGGTTTCCATTGCCACGGTCTGGATGAATTCAGGATTCCTGTTCATCATTCTTCTGGCAGGGCTGCAAGGCATCCCTGATGATTTGTATGAGGCTGCCACGATTGACGGTGCGGGGCCTGTCCGGTCTTTTATGAATATTACGATCCCCTTGCTGTCACCAACCATTTTTTTCGTTACCATTGTTTCCGTTATTGACGCTTTCCAAACGTTCGGGCAGATTAATATTATGACCCAGGGCGGACCTATGGGAAGCACGAAGGTGTTCGTATATGCGCTTTACCAGGAAGCTTTCCGCAACTTCCAATATGGGCCTGCTTGCGCTAGAGCTATTGTGCTATTCGTAATTATTTTGATATTGACAGGCATCCAGTTCAAAATCGGGGAAAAGAAGGTGCATTATCAATGAAGCTTTCTTTAAGATTGCCTTCCTTTATGCATTACTTGCTTCTCACCGTGCTGGCTGTCATTATGATCTATCCTGTGTATTTCGCCATTTCCTACGCTTTCATGACAACAGAGCAGGTTCAGGCCTATCCTCCATCATTTTTTCCAGAAAGCTTTCAATTTGAGAACTTCATCCTTGTTACACAAATGATTCCCATTATTCGGTTTATTCTTAATAGCTTTGTTGTCTCCATGGTTATAACGGCGGGGCATCTCCTTACAGCCAGTTTGGCCGCGTATGCATTTTCATTTTTGCAATTCCGTGGCAGGAATACGTTGTTCGCCATTTTTTTGGCTACGATGATGGTGCCCTGGGAGGTCACGGTCATCCCCAATTTTATGACCATTCAGCAATGGGGTTGGATGGACTCGTACTTGGGACTTACCGTACCCCATATTGCTTCGGTCTTCGGCATATTCATGTTTCGCCAGTTTTTTCTACAGCTGCCAAGAGAGCTCTTTGATGCAGCCAAAATCGACGGCTGCGGCCATATGCGCACATTTGCCAGCATTGTCATTCCGCTTTCCCGTCCGGCTATCGGTACGTTTATGGTTTATAGCTTCCTAAAGGCCTGGAACATGTATTTGTGGCCACTGCTAATTACTAACAACGAGAAGATGAGAACTGTACAGATCGGGATTACGATGCTGAAAAACGAGGATTATTCCCATTGGAACTTGATTTTGGCTGGGGTTACACTGGTCTTTCTCCCTTCATTATTGCTTTTGATACTTGGCATGAAACAATTAGTTAGCGGAATTACGGGTGGAGCAGTAAAACAATGACAATGGAAAAGGGGTAGTTCAACATGAAATTTACAAGGAGAAAGATGGGTCTCTCGTTGCTCGCTTCAATGGTGCTTGCTTCTGGATGTAGCAATGGGGGAAGCAATGCTGAGGAAACGGTTAAGCCGCAATCAGGTCCGGTAAAAATCGTTTGGTGGCATTCACTGGCTGGAGCCAATGGTAAAGTATTAGAACAAATGACGGATAACTTCAATAAATCCCAGACAGATGTTCAAGTAGAGGCCGTGTTCCAAGGGGAATATGAGGATTCCTTCACCAAATTGTTTGCAACCGTTAATTCCAACAGCGGTCCGGTCTTGTTCCAGTCGAGCTTTGATAAAGTTGGGCCATTGATTGACAGCGGTACGGTGACACCGATGCAGCAGTTTATTGATAAAGAAAAATTCGATTTATCCCAGTTCGAAAAAACGATCATCAGCGCTTATACATACAAGAACGCTTTATATTCCATGCCGTTCAACTCATCCAATGCGATTATGTATTATAACAAGGATATGTTTAAGCAAGCCGGCTTGGATCCCAATAAACCACCGGCAACCTACGATGAGCTGATACAAATGGCAAAGCAGCTAACAGGCGGCGGCAAATTTGGTGTCTCCTTCTCTAATGAATCATGGTTCGTCGAGCAGTTTATGTCCGTTCAGGGTGCTGAACTTGTGGATAACGGTAACGGTCGTATGGGGCAGCCGACCAAGTCCTTGCTTAACAGCGAAGGCGGAATAAGCGTCTTCAATATGTGGAAGCAGCTTAAGGATAATGGCTCGACGCTGGATGTAGGCGGTGTAAGGGCAGATACACAGAAGGCATTTTTTGCCGGCCAAGCAGGGATGGTCCTTGCTTCTACGGCAGGTGTTAAAAACATTATAACCGGATCGAAGGGCAAGTTTGAACTGGGAACGGCTCCGTTGCCCAAACCAGCTAACGCCAAGCCAGGTGGCTCGTTTATATCGGGAGGAAGCCTTTTCATTATGAACAACCGCCCCAAGCTGGAGCAGGAAGCAGCATGGAAATTTATCAAATTTCTTACTAAACCGGACCAGCAAGCTTACCTAAGCATCAATACCGGTTATTTCCCGGTAACCACTGCTTCTTATGCCCTGCCAGAAATGGTTGAAAACCTGAAAACCTATCCACAGTTTAAAACCGCTATTGACCAATTGGCTTCCGCTACTGCCAACAACGCCGCTAGTGGTTCGATCCTCGGTGTTTATCCCCAGGAACGTGATGTTATTAACGATTCATTGACCAGGATTCTAAAAGGAAGTGACGTCAAACAGACATTGGATGAGGGAGCGAAGAAAATAACCGAACAAATTGTGGAGTACAATAAAAATACGAAAAAATAGCCAATCAATATCAGGAGGACCTAAAGTGGAACAGCACGTTGCGTTGGATGAGTAAAAGGGATTTCGTAACGATAGGAGGACGCATGCATGCAAGGCAAGAAACCTAACATTATATTAATCACTACCGACCAGCAGCGTTTCGACAGTGTGAAGATTAATGGCGGCTCTTTTATGAATACACCCCACATGGACAGTCTCGGACAAGAGGGGGCATGCTTTGGCAAAGCCTACTGTCCCAATACAGTATGCACGCCTTCAAGGGTATCGATGATGAGCGGAATGCATCTTTCCAGGCATGGTGCTTATAATATTGGCACCTTTGCTTCCGGGTATGACTCTTTTTTGAGCACGATTTTACGCCAAAATGGTTATCGTACACATCATATCGGCAAGGCGCATTGGCATCCTTTTTGGGTGGACAGCCCAGAAAACCAGAAGGTGGATGAAGTGGGCACTCCGCTGCGCAACTTCGCCGGCTTCGAAACAGCTGAGCCTGCAATTGGCCACACTACCTTTGGAATAACAGGCTTTTATGAGCACTGGGTGAAGCAAAAGGGGTTTGATCCTTCAACTCTGAAGATTGATCGTCTATATGAAGAAGATGCCAATGATACGGGAAACTGGAATCTGCCTGTAGAACTGCATAACGGGCATTGGATCGCCGAAAGAGCGATCGATTTTCTGGAGCGGCACGAAGGGGATCAGCCATTCTTTTTGAATCTCGGCTTCCAGGATCCGCACCATCCGCACGTACTGCCCTTTGATTTTCAAAATCGGGTTGATCCTGATGTTATTCCTTTACCGGATATTGATGTAGATAGTGAAACAGGCCATGCAGAGCATATTCCGCTTCTGCTTGACGGCAAAATGGTAGAAAGCCGCTTTAACGGGCAGTTTGTCATCGCAGGTAATGTAAAAGCGCCTTGGAGGCCATATTTCAAGGATGAGCTTAAAACGAGAGCAACCCGTGCTTATTATTATTCGATGGTACAGCTAATCGATGAACAATTAGGCCGGATTTTGAAAGCAGTGGAGCAGCTGGAAATTAAGGACAATACGCTCATTATTTTCACCACCGATCACGGGGAAATGCTGGGTGATCACAGCATCGGCCAAAAAGGCCCGATGATTTATGAAGGTGTGACGCATATACCGTTACTCATGCGCTATCCCAACGCATTCGGATGCTGCAAGGTAGAGGAATGTGTTTCATTGATTGATATGCTGCCGACCGTGCTGGACTTTGCAGGCATCAAGGATACGCTTCAACGAGACGGAATCAGTCTCAAAAACCGTCTGCAGAACGGAAAAGCATTAGAGCGGAACGGGGTTCGAATCGAATTCAAGGAGGAGCCTGACCGTATCCGTTTTAAATGCTGGGTTACCGAGGAGTGGAAATTGGCTGTCTACATGGGAGAAGCTTTCGGTGAGCTTTATCATTTGAAAACAGACCCTGGTGAAAAGCATAACATATTTGATGTTCCCGAATATCAAGCTGTCAAGATGCAGCTGCTGCTTGAGCTATTGAATGATATGGAACGCAGCGAGCCTTTGAGCCGTAGGCCATGCCGCGCTTAGCTTTAGGTTGAAAAACGAAGGTAAACTAGAACAGATGTCCGCTTGGTTTCAAGCGGACTTTAGTAAAGGAGCTCTTCAATGAATACAATCCGAAAGCCCAATATTTTGTTTATAGTAGCCGATGACCAACGGTTTGACACGATTCATGTCACAGGAAATGCGAGCATACACACGCCTGTACTGGATTCGCTGGCAAACCGTGGCGTAGCCTTCCGAAAAACGTATATTACGGGAGGCATTACTCCGGCAGTTTGCGTACCCAGCAGGGCATGCATCAATACCGGTGCTCACACGCTGAACGCCTCGCAAGGCCATCAATTAAACCAATGGCCGGGGTTGATGACGATCAATCCCGAGCTTGCGATTCTGCCACATGTGATGCGCGAAGCGGGTTATCATACTTTTGCGACAGGCAAGTGGCATAATGACAGAACAAGCTTTATCAAAAGCTTCTCCAATGGGTCGAAAATATTTTTTTGGTGGAATGAGTAATCATCTTCAAGTGCCTGTTTACGACTTCGATCCCATTGGGCTGTACAGCAAGGAGCAAAAATACAATGGGGAGACATTCTCCACAGATATGTTCACGGATGCAGCCGTTCATTTTATCAAGGAGTATCAAGAGGAACAGCCGTTCTTCCTATACTTGGCCTATACATCCCCACATGATCCAAGGACAGCCCCGCAGCCATATGCAGATTTGTATCGTGCTGAGGATATAGAGCTGCCACCCAATTTCATGACGGAGCATCCTTTCGATAACGGAGAAATGACAGTCAGGGATGAGCTGCTCGAGCCGAGCCCACGCAATCCGGACTCCGTATGCCAGCATATAGCAGATTATTACGCGATGATTACACATATGGATGATCGGATTGGTGATGTTCTCAAGGCGCTGCAGGAGAGCGGGCAGTTGGAGAACACGATCATCGTGTACACCGCAGACCACGGACTTGCTCTCGGACAGCACGGATTAATGGGAAAACAAAACCTGTATGACCACAGTATTCGCATTCCACTGCTCATAAGCGGACCCAGTCTTCCCCAAGGCAAACAATATGATGAGCTTGCTTGTCAATTCGATATATTCCCGACGCTGTGCGAGCTTGCTGGAATTCCTATTCCCCATACAGTTGAGGGTGAAAGCCTTATTCCATTCATTCAAGGAGACAAGGAACAAGTTCATAGCAGTGTGTTTGCCGTCTATAAGGATTTGCAGCGAATGGTTTGTGATGGCGAATGGAAGCTGATCCGTTATTACCGACCTGAAGAGCATAATTACGGCACGGATCGCATCCAGCTCTTTCATATAAGTGAGGATCCCTGGGAATTGCACGATTTATCCGATGAGACTCGCTATACGCAGGAAATTCAGAGACTGGCCTCCGAGCTTTCTGCGTGGCAGCATCGTATGGGTGATCCGTGGGCTTACCGGCCTGTCCTTCCTTCTTCGAAGGCCAATTCGAAGGAGATATGGGGAAATTGGAACGATTAAAGTCGTGCAATAATACAGCGGGGAGTGAATGCTATGAAGAAGCAAAAGAGGGAACAGCCAAACGTAGTTGTATTTTTTACCGATCAGCAGCGTTGGGATACAACGGGAGTGCATGGGAATCCATTGGAATTAACCCCTAATTTTGACCGTATGGCGATGCAGGGCACGCATGTCTCCCATTCTTTTACATGCCAGCCGGTTTGCGGTCCTGCCCGGTCTTGCTTGCAGACGGGTCTGTATCCTACAACATCGGGATGCTTTAAAAATAATATAGCACTTTCCGATAAAACGAAGACGTTGGCACATTACTTTGGCGAAGCTGGCTATCAAACCGGCTATATCGGGAAATGGCATCTTGCCAATGGCAGGGGACCCGTGGTCGAATCCGAGAGGGGGGGCTACGAATATTGGCTGGCGGCCAATGCGTTAGAGCTGTGCTCTGACTCCTACCATACAGTCGTTTATAACAATGATTGTGAACAGGTTGAACTTCCGGGATATCGGGTAGATGCCTTGACGGATGCAGCCATCCGATATATGGATAATCACAAGGAACAACCATTCTTTTTATTTGTTTCCTATCTGGAGCCGCATCATCAGAATCATTTGGACGATTATCCCCCGCCCATCGGCTACCGCGACAAGTATACGGGAAGATGGATCCCCGGCGATTTGCAGGGCTTGGGAGGCAGCAGCGGACAGCATCTGGGCGGTTATTTCGGGATGGTCAAACGGTTGGACGAGGCGCTTGGGCGTATGCTGGATGCTTTGCAGAGCATGAATTTTGCGGATGACACCATTGTTCTATTTACATCAGATCATGGCTGTCACTTTAAAACCAGAAACGACGAATACAAGCGTTCCTGCCATGAAAGCTCGATACGGGTGCCAACCGCGATCCGAGGTCCAGGCTTTAACGGTAAGGGCTGGTTGAATGAATTGGTCAGCCTCATTGATCTTCCGCCAACCCTGTTGGATGCCGCAGGCATACCTATTCCCGAGCAGATGCAAGGCCGATCCCTGCTGCCTTTGCTGAAAGGAACTGATTGTGAATGGCCGGATGATGTATTCATTCAAATCAGTGAATCACAAATTGGCAGAGCAATTAGAACCAAACGCTGGAAATACAGCGTAGTGGCAACAGGTGTAGATGGTTACTCAAGTCCGAATTCAAGCCACTACGAGGAAGAATATTTATATGATCTTTTGGCTGATCCCCATGAATTGAACAATCTGATCGGATTACAGGCTTATCATGAAACGACAAAGGTGCTTGGCGAGCGTTTGATTCGAAGAATGAAAGAAGCAGGCGAGCTTACACCGGAGATTATACGAGCGCCTGAACGGCAAGCTTTGCAGCATACTCTCCGGTTTCGGAATGTGACGAATGAAGAATCACTTCAGTAATAGACAAGGGGATGCGAGGTGGAAGTAATAAAAAAGAACTTACGTGAGATTAACACTTTGTTGTTTGATTTGGATGGAACTTTGCTGGATAGTCGAGAATTTCTAATGAATATTCAATTTACTGCATTAGATAAGCATTACCCTGGCCAGTACAGCTATGAGCTTATCGTTGAAAATTTCGGCAATGTCTTCCACGAGCTTCTGCTTTCTATTGATCCCGATGGAAACCGCGTTGTTGCCGATGAATTTTGTCTGGAGAAGCTGAACGGATATCACAAATCTTCACCGCCTTTTCCTGGCGTCATCCCCGGTCTTCAAGCTTTGAAAAACCGCGGCTTTAAGCTTGGAGTTGTCACCAATCAGCAAAGAGAGCCAGTCAACAATGCGCTTCAGGCTTACGGGATGGCTGAGCTGTTTGAAGTCATCATAGCTATTGAGGATGTTAGCAAAGGAAAGCCATCTCCCGAAGGGATCGCTGATGCTTTGCAGCATATTGGGACAGATCCCGATTGCGCTGCAATGGTCGGGGATACGAATGTTGATCTATTAGCGGCGCAAAATGCAGGAATTTTATCCGTATTATTAGCTTGGTATGAGGACAAGGATACTTCGCTCTATAAACCGGATCTGACTTGCAGCAGCTTTAAACAATTGTTGGAGATATTTATCGATGACACTCAGGATAACCAGCCGAATATGCGAATAGAAAAATTAGGAGGGGATTAAATTGAGTAGTGAACAAATGACATTTTTTGGTGGTGCGGATACGTCTGGGGGAGTTCAGATTCTGTATGGAAACGGGAATCAGGCACTTCTCTTTGATTTTGGAACTGCACATCACAGCTTGCTTAATCCGGGCAATGCCAATATATATAATCCCGTTGTCGCTACGCCGAGCCGTGAAATCCGCCAGCATATTTTGGCCAAGATGGCTCCGCCGCTGCTTGAGCTTTATGAGCCCCAGCATGTTAAAGGGCTGGACCCGTCTATAGTCCGCAGTATTTGGGGTGGCTGTGAATTTCCGCATTATGAACAGCTGAGCATTTTTATCGGACATATGCATAATGACCACATGTCTCTTTTGCCATTCGCACATCGGGATATTCCCGTTTACATGAACAAGGATACACATTCGTTGTACCGTGGAATCGTAGAGGCCGGGCATGCAACGGACACACAAGCCAAGATTATTCCTTGTGAGGATTTAAGCGTCATTAATTTCAAGGACTTTTCGCTCCAGATCGTAGAGATGGATCATAATACAGTTGGGGCATCAGCCATTTTTATTGAAAGCAAGGATCACAAGATCGCTGTTACAGGAGACTGGCGCCTCCATGGCAGACATCCGGAACGAATCGACCGGTTCATTGATCTATGCCGCAAGAAAGGTGTGGATTTGTTAATTACAGAATCGACTCGTGTCAACCCAAACACGGTGGCCCAAGTATCTGCACCTCGGAAGGAAGAAAAATCGCTGTCCATGTTTTCCGCTATTCTGGAGCAGGCGGAAGGACTTGTCTATTTGCAAATGTCGCCGAGAGATTTGGAGCGCATGGCTGAGATGATTCAAATTGCCGCAGATAAAGGGCGGAAGATCGTGATGGATGCCTCCCTTGCTGTTATTTGGCATCAGGCTAATCACGAGGGCATAGGAATTCTTAAGAATCACCCCGCCCTCAGTAAGAGCATTCAAATCGTAGATGTTACGGCTGCTGCCGGAAAGGCACTGCCTTACGCTACGATTACACTGGAGGAAATAGCAGAGCAGAAAAGCGATATCCTGTACTTTTTCAAGTTCCCTGACCTTGCTCATTTGATTGAGCTTGAAGTACTGGGCTCATCACACGGAAATTCGCATTTCATTCAAGCAGACTACAGTGTAGATATAGACCATCCTGAGGTTGTAAAGTATTGCAAGGCATTCAGCATCACCAGGCATTCAATAAGCAACAGAGGGCATGCCAATCCAGAAGAAATTTCTGACTTAATCGAAAGGATTGCCCCTAAAGCAGTAATTCCAGTTCACGGATTTCATACTAAATTATTGGATACGAAAGGAATCGGGGCTTATTACCCACAGAAAGGGGAGACTGTGCCCATTTCTTCTATTATTGAGGCCGCTAAACCAAGCTCTCCCGTAAGCGACAATCAAATAAACTGATTTATACAGTTGGGAAACAGCATGAGAATAAGAAATTCATTTGAGGGTGGTTAATAGAATGGCGACGATTACTTTTGTCAGACATGGCAATACGGATTTTAATTTGGAAAAAAGAGCCCAGGGCCATATGCACAATCCTTTAAATGAAACGGGGAGAAAGCAAGCTGCCGCTGTTGCGCAGCGTTTGACCGAGGAACAATGGGACATACTCGTATCTAGTGATTTATTGCGTGCCAAGGAAACGGCGGAGATTATATCCTCCGCTCTGGGCATGCCGATATCCCAGTATGACACCCGTCTGCGTGAAATCTACAGAGGCCAAGTTGAAGGAACCACTGAAGAAGAGCGAATTGAGAAATGGGGCAAGGACTGGATTCTGCTCGACCTAAACGAGGAGAGCCATGAGTCTGTCCGCGAACGGGGAATGAGCTTTGTCAATGATATTGCAGAACATTATCCCGGTAAAAAAATACTTGTTATCAGTCATGGATTTCTAATTGGCCAAACGTTAAAAGGCCTGCTTCAGGATGATTCAACAGGGAGCGATCTTCACAATACTTCTGTTACGACGATAATCAAAAACGGCGGACACTGGGAGTATAAGCTCTATAATTGTATCAAGCATACTGCAAGTAATGACTAACTGCCCTGCTTTGGCGGATTGATGGATTTAGGCAGAATTGGCGGCAGTAAAACTTTTAAAAGAATGAATTTGCTGAACCCTTCTTATCTCGCAAGAAAAGCAACCACTTAGACACGGACACGGATGTGTCATTAGTCGAATTAGCTCCGCTCAGGAGCTTTTTTTCTTATTTCCCAGGAAATTTGAAATAGCCAAATCGGATAAAAGATGGACCAAATTAGTCATATCTTTTTGGTAGAAGCTTGACTATACTTTACTTAAACTTATAAGGGGGATGACTCTAATCATGTCGAAAACGTACAGAATTGGAATTATTGGCTGCGGTGGAATCGCAAATGGCAAGCATATGCCTGCTTTGCAAAATCAGCCAAACGCAGAAATGGTAGCATTTTGTGATATCGTAGTAGAAAAAGCTTATGAGGCTGCTCATAAATATGGTTCCGAGGGTGCGAAGGTATACAGCGATTTTAAAGAAATGCTGCAGGACGGGTCCATTGATATTATACACGTGTGTACGCCAAATGATTCACATGCGGAGATTACGATTGCTGCTTTGGAGTCGGATAAACATGTTATGTGTGAGAAGCCGATGGCCAAAACAGCAGCGGATGCCCGTCGTATGGTGGAAGCGGCCAAGCGTTCAGGCAAGAAGCTGACCATTGGCTACCAGAATCGTTTCCGTTCAGACAGCCAGTATTTGAAAAAAATATGTGGCGAGGGTGATCTGGGTGAGGTTTATTATGCCAAAGCTCACGCAATTCGTCGTCGTGCCGTACCGACCTGGGGTGTGTTTCTAGATGAAGAAAAACAAGGCGGCGGACCGCTAATTGATATCGGTACCCATGCACTGGATCTGACCTTGTGGATGATGGATAACTATAAGCCGAAAGCAGTCTTGGGCACAGCCTTCCACAAGCTGTCCTCTAAGAAGGACGCAGCTAATGCATGGGGTTCCTGGGACCCGGATAAATTTACAGTTGAGGATTCAGCATTTGGCATGATTACGATGCAGAATGGAGCAACTATTGTGCTGGAATCGAGCTGGGCGATCAATATGCTGCAAACCGGTGAAGCCAAAACGACCTTGTGCGGAACCGAAGGCGGTGCGGATATGCAGGATGGTCTGCGTATTAACGGTGAAAAGCATAGCAAATTGTTCATGAATGAAATTCAATTGGCTGCCAAAGGCGTCGATTTTTATGATGGGAAGCAAGAATCCCCGGCTGATCTGGAAGCGCGTCTGTGGCTGAAAGCAATTGAAGAGGATACAGATCCCGTTGTCACGCCTGAACAGGCCTGCGTTGTATCGGAAATTTTGGAAGCCATCTATGAGTCGTCCAAAACCGGCAAAGCGGTATATTTTGAATAATAGCTATTTTAATATATGTTATGGAACCTCCACAACCTCCAAGCCACGAAGTGGTTGTGGAGGTTGTTTGTTATGTGCAATTTCGTGATGTCTCACCTGATAGCTGTGAGCTTGTGAGTGAGTGCCAGCCTAACTGCCATGCAATCACTTTTTCTGCAGACCCTGCACATAATTTGCATCGAACAGAAATAGTCGCATCAGTAGAATCAGTGAAGGGATGAGCAGGCATAAGCCTGCGATAAAAGCTCCGATCAGGGCAATTCCCATTTCCGGGCTGGTGACACTTTCGTGTATCGAAACCATCGGATAAATAATATAAGGTAAATGCGCCGCGCCATATCCGAAGAAAGCGAAGGCAAACTGCAGCATCACGAATAAAAAAGCAACGCCAAGACGCTTGCGGTTCCATATAAGATAGGTAGCAATCATAAAGCAAATCAAGGATACAACGAACATCCAGGATAGCTTCAGCATGTTGTCAAAATGAACCGGATTGTGACGCTGAATAGCGAAAAATACGAACAAGCTCGCTAATATTGTCGGACCGCTCCACCCGATTGCAAACCTTCGCAAAATTTCTGTCGCTTTGGTATCCTTAGCCTTGTGAGCATAATAGGTTAAGAAAGCTGCAGATATATAGAGCACACTGACAAGCGACAGGATGACAACCGACCAGGCATAAGAGCTGGTAAACAGCTTGTAGAAGAGCAGTGTGACATTATTGCCGCTTTCTTCAATATATCCGCCCTCCGATATCGTCAATACGATGGACAATGAAGCTGGAATCAATAGACCGCTGCCCCCGTAAAGCAGCTTGTACAGATGGCTTTCCTTGGAGCCGTAGGTGCTGAAAGCGTAGTAGGAGCCACGGATAGCGATCAGTACAATCGCAATACTGCCAGGAATTAATAAGGTGGTTCCAAGATAATAAGCAGTATCCGGGAAAAAGCCGACCATCCCGATCATAAAGAAGATCAAAAAAACGTTAGTGACTTCCCAGACAGGCGATAAATAGCGTTCGATAATGCCATGCACCATATTTTTGCGCCCGGTTATCATCGTGTAGTAGCTAAAGAAACCCGCCCCAAAATCAATCGAAGCTACAATTAAATAACCGTAAAGGAAAACCCAGAGCACTGTAATTCCGATGACTTCAATACTCATTGGTGCTCACCTCCTTGATCAACCCGCAATGCTAATTCCTCTTCAGGCGTATTCGTCTTGAACATACGGCGGAGTACCGTCCATGCGCCAAATCCAAGTATGATGTAAAGAATTGAGAACATCAGCAGCATCCAGTCTACATTGGTAGCGGTCGTGGCTCCATGTGCCGTTTTCATATAGCCGCGCAGAATCCATGGCTGTCTTCCGGCTTCAGCAAATATCCATCCGGATTCAATCGCCAGCATTGCAAGCGGGCCTGAGAAAGTAATGAAGCGAAGCAGCCAGCGCGGCACTTCTTTTCCTTGTTGACGCCGCTTTTTTCTGTTCAAATATAAATATGCGATACAGAGCACAATCATCAAACTTCCGATCGCCACCATGGCATCAAAGAAATAATGGATATAGAGCGGTGGACGTTCATCCACAGGGATATCATTCAAGCCCTTCACAACCGCATTCGGATCAGCAAAAGCCAATATACTCAGCGCATAAGGAAGCTTCAAGCCATAGTGAATATTGTGTTCCTTATCAATATAGCCTGCAAATACAAGTGGTGCCTGCGCTGTAGTTTCAAAATGCCATTCGGCTGCGGCAAGCTTCTCCGGCTGGTATTCGGCAAGAAATTTACCGGACAGATCACCGATGAACGCGGTGGATAAGGAGAAGATCAGTCCGCAAATCATCGTCAGCTTGAGTGCCTTTTGGTAATATACATGCTTTTTACCTGCCAATAAGGCTAATGCGGCTATGGTAGCGAGCACAAATGCGCTTGTCATATAGGCTGATGAAATCACGTGCGCGGTCTTGGTAGGTGTGGCCGGATTAAACATCGCGACCATGGGATCGATGTCGATAATGGTTCGACCGGACAGCTTAAAGCCTTGTGGCGTATTCATAAAGGCGTTAACAATCGTAATAAAAAATGCGGATAACGTCGATCCGATGATAATGGGAATGGAAATTGCAAAGTGCGTCCAAGGATTTTTCCAACGATCCCAGGTGTACAAGTAAATCCCGAGAAATATCGCCTCAAAGAAGAAAGCGAAGGTTTCCATAAACAAAGGCAGAGAAATCGCCTGACCCGCGATTTGCATAAAGCTTGGCCACAGCAGGTTCAACTGCAAGCCAATTGAAGTACCGGTAACGACGCCGACTGCCACAGTGATGACGAATCCACGTGCCCAGCGACGTGCGAGCAGTGTATAATGTGGATCTTTGCGCTTGATTCCCAGAAACTCGGCAATGGCAATCATGACAGGCAGTCCGACACCTATCGTAGCAAAAATAATGTGAAATCCAAGCGTAAGTCCTGTCAAAATACGGCTGTAAAATACCGGGTCGTAATTCATCATCCGAATGCACACTCCTTTTGAACATTATGCTCTTATTTACCACTTATTATAGCTTATGTATGTGATTTATTTCACAACAACTATGATCAATTGATGACTTATGCGTTACGAAATGATGAAGGAGCGGGTCATGTGTGGCGTCATAATATTTGAGAAAATTTTCAAAGTTGTTGATACTAGTTTTTCAAAATTTGTGAAAATGTATCATCATGCATCAATATACAATTGAATCGTATAAATCTTTAGTCGCTGGTATTGCAAAAGCGGTTTCTCATATTGTACTATTGTATGTGAATTAAACTGACATTGTGCCGTTCGAATTTTTTAAATCAAGGGTAGCATATCTGGTTTTAAATAAGGAGGAGGGGTTTGATATGGTAAAGTGTTATTATATTTCAGGAAATCAACCGGAAAAGGGATATGATGAAGATAATTCCTTACTCATCATGACAGGATTCAAAAAATCTGAATTAGTAATCAGAGATCTAAACAGAGAGATTTCCCCGGCGGAATATAGTGCATACAAAATGGCTACTTACGTACCGGAATCAGATAATCATTCGATTAAATATATTATTAACGATAAAGAGCTGGCGAGAAAGTTTATGAACGAGAAGAAATGCAAGATGCTGTGCACCGACAGATCAATTAACAGAACAAATGTAATCGAATATATCCTGGAAAATTTCTGAATCATTATCCCCTTAATCGTTTTGGATTAGGGGGATTTTTCGTTTTAAAGCCAACGTTTCACGGAGAACGGACAAAACCAGTGGCGACAGCCAAGCGCTTTTCATCAAGACTTTGCATAGGAAAGGGCAGATCGAAATGGCGTCTGCCCACATTGTTGTTAAATGGTCCCTGCCTGGTACATTCCCGTTAAATCATCCCTGAGGTTTTCCATACTCTGCATCGTATGGGTAGTGTGCTGCATAAACAGTGTATCAAGACTGTTTAAATTATCTTTCTTGTAAACGAGGAATACTTTGTCGGTTGGAAATGGGTTGACCTCGATAGGTATGGCTACCACCTCCTGCTGAAGCAATTCTTGACGGAATAGAAGCTCCCCTGACAGGAACACTCCACACCCATCCTTGATCCAATATTTAAGCAGTGGCAAATTGTTACTCTCATATTTAATTTCATGAGTAACGTTTAAATGGCCCAACGTCATTTCCAGATTTTTACGGTAAAGAGTGTCTAATTCATAGGAGATAAACGGTTCCGCGGTGATTTGCTCGATCGTTACAACCTTCCTCTTGGCCAAAGGGTGGTTCCTTGAAACTATCAAACGGATCTCTTCCTGAAAAATATTTACGAATGTCAAAGACGGAATGTTCACAGCATATCGGCTGATGCCCAGCCGGAGCTCGTTGTAGTTTATTTTTCTTATTTGTTCTCGTGTAGGACATCCGAGTACGTGAATGGATACATCAGGGTAATCGGCATTGAATTTTGCCAGTAAATGCGGAATCAGTGAGCAGGCGAAAGAATTGTTGCAGCCAAGTGTCAGTTTGCCGGACTGCTGCCGATTTAATTGCTCGACAGCCAGCCTTCCTTCTTCGAGTGAGGTGGCGGCTCTCTGTGCATAGGGGAGGAAGGTGTGTCCTTCCTCGGTCAATTGAATGCCCGTCCTGCTCCGTATAAAGAGCGTCTTGTTTAGATCGCGTTCGAGCTGCTTGATCCGGGTCGAGACGGTAGACTGCGGCAAATACAGCTGCTCAGCTGCCTTTTGGTAACTCCCTGCATGGTATACCCCGAGAAACGTTATTATTTGATCCATAATCATCTCGTCATCTCCTCCACTTTCTATGATAATGTCATTTTACCTTACATAATTGGTTTTGGGAACACGCTTACATCCAAAAAATGAATGTAAGCATCTGAAAATCACTATTTACGATTTGTAAAACTACATATATGATGAGGCTAAGTCATAAAAGTGTTATGTAAATGTAAGAATACATAACACAAATAAAGTTCAACCTTTGAACTCAGTCAGAGTTCGATGCTTGAACAAAAAGTAACTTCGTCGTTGTTTTAGGTGTATTTGTCAAAAGGAGTGGGAGAGATAAGGATAGTACACGAAGCAAGGCAAGCAGCAAGCGGTACAATTCTAATAAACTTTAGAAGGAGGATTTATATGAAATTAAAGGCTGATATAAAAAAGAGGTTTTTATTGCCATCATTGTCCGCTTTCCTTGTAGTTACCCTTCTTTCCGGCTGTAGCAGCGCAACGGACCCATCCACAGCTTCTTCCGCACAACCAGCTCCCGCAGACGCTTCAGGTGGAAAGCTGAGAGTCGGGACGATTACCGATTTCGGTACGCTCGACCCAGCCAAATCCACCCGGCTGATTGATGAGGAGCTGTACAACAATATTTATGATCCAATGGTCAAGCTGACCCCGGATGGCAAATTCATTCCCGGTCTGAGCACCAAATGGACCGTGAGTGAAGACGGCAAGACGTACACCTTTGAATTAAGAAAAGACGTCAAATTTCACGATGGCACTGATTTTAATGCGCAGGCTGTTATTGATAACTGGAAATGGATTATGGACCCGGCCAATGCCTCTCCGCGCAGCTCGGATTTGATACTCGTGGAGGAGCTTTCGGCGCCGGATCCGCATACGCTCGTCGTTAAATTGAAGACCCCGTTTGTTCCTTTTATCGCTACCATCACCGGTCGTACCGGCTTGATTGCCTCTCCCACCGCGAGGGCCAAATTAGGCGATCAATATGAGATGAATCCGGTCGGCACCGGCCCGTTCCAATTCGTGGAATGGAACAAAAATGACCATTTGACGATTCGCAAAAACCCGAACTATTGGGAAAAGGACCAGCCTAAGCTGGATGAGGTGGAATTCAAGCCGATTGTCAACCAATCGCAAAAACTGAATGCACTCATTTCCGGCCAGGTCGATCTGGTCGACTCGATCCCTTTTCAGGATATTCCCAAGGTGGAGCAAACGAAAAATCTCAAGCTCGGCATCAGCACGTCCTTCGGCTACTCAAGGCTGACACTCAATCTGCAGCGGCCGCCTTTCAACAATATCAACAACCGTAAAGCGGTCAATTATGCGATCAATCGCGATGAAATCAATCAACTGATCTATTTCGGCAAATTCGTGCCGGGTTTCTCCTTCTTCTCCCCGGCCGGTTTTGCCAACGACCCGAATGTGAAGGTCGCGTATTCCGTCGATTCCGCCAAGGAAGAACTGAAGAAAGCCGGTAATCCCGATGGCTTCTCCTTCACGTTACTCAGCGCTAACGACCCGCAAACTCTGCAGCTCAGCCAGCTGTTCCAGAGCCAATTGGCCAAGGTTGGCATTACGATGAAAATTGAAGCCCTCGATTCGGCTGCGATCACCCAGAAACGAAACAGCGGAGATTGGGATGCCACAGGAGGCGGCTGGAGCGGGATGATCGATCCCGATCAAAACAGCTACGCTTTTATTGTCAGCAACGCTCCCTTCAATTACGGAAAATACAGCAATGCCCAGGTAGATAAGCTGATGCAGACGGCACGTGAGTCCCAATCGGTGGAGGAGCGAAAAAAAATCTACTCCCAGGTTTCTACGATGCTGCTGGATGAGGTTCCGGGTGTATTCACCGGCTACCAACCTGTCGTGGATGTCTGGACCGACAAAGTACAAGGCTTTGATGTGTATCCCGATCAGCTGTTACGACTGTACAAAACGACGATCAGCAAATAATGGAGGTGATTCTGCCATGGCCAGTTATATTGGACGCCGCCTTCTGTGGTTTATCCCGGTATGCCTACTCCTGATTACTTTTACTTTCAGCTTGATCCATCTGGTTCCTGGCAATCCTGCGCATACGATTCTGGGCGAGGAGGCCAGCGAGCAAGCTGTTCATTTATTGGAAGTCAAGCTGGGACTGGATCAGCCGTTGTCGGTCCAATACGTCCGCTTTTTATCCGCTACCCTGCAAGGGGATTTCGGCAGCTCGCTGTATGGAAGCCAGCCGGTTATTGGCCTGATTCTTTCCCGGCTTCCGGTCACCTTGGAAATTGCCATCTTGGCGATCCTGATGTCCTTGTGCATCGCGCTGCCTTTGGGCATCCTGTCGGCCAAATATCCGAATTCATGGATTGATCATTTCGGGCGGTTCATGGCCTTGGCCGGAGCGGCGGTTCCTACCTTTTGGGTTTCCTTGATTCTGGTCTTCGTCTTCTCCGTTACGGTACAGTGGTTCCCGGCCTTGGGCTGGGTTCCCTTGTCCAAGGGCCTCGGTACGAATCTGTATCATTTGATCATGCCGGTGTTTGCCCTCTCGCTTCCCTTAGCCGCCATGGAGTCCAGAATGCTGCGTGGCGAAATGTTGGAGGTTTTGAGCCAGGTTTACATTCAGGTGGCCCGGGCCAAAGGCATGCGGCAAAGAGCCGTCCTGCTGCGGCACGCGCTGCGCAACGCGATCCTGCCAGTGGTTACGGTGATCGGGCTGCAGATGGGCGGCTTGCTGGGCGGGGCCGTCCTGATTGAATCAATCTTTTCACTGCCCGGTATGGGGCAGCTGGTGCTGAACGCGATTGTCCAAAGAGATTATCCGGTCGTCAATGGCAGCGTGTTGTTTATGGGCGGTACGATCTTATTCACGAATTTGTTAGTCGATGTGCTGTATGCGTTCCTGGATCCTCGAATCCGGTATTCGTAAAAGGGGGGAAATGAATACCATGTCAATGGACGTTACCCGAAGAAAGATGGAGGTCAATCAGTTGAAGCTCAAAGCCAAAACGATGACCTTGCTCAAAAAAATCCGCAACAATTCGTTGATCATGTCCGGATTACTAATGGTGCTTGGCTTTATTGCCGTCGCGCTGATCCTGCCGTCCTTTGTTCCGTACTCACCGTTTGCTACAGACTACACGTCCGCATTGAAGGCGCCGACGCTGGCGCATCTCTTCGGTACCGACAATCTGGGGCGTGACGTGTTCAGCCGGGTCGTCTGGGGCGCGAGGGAATCCTTGGCTTCAGGCATCTTGATCGTCGCTCTCGCTTTTGCCATCGGGGTCCCGCTGGGGTTGATTTCCGGATTCTATGGTGGCTGGGTGGATGAAATCATGATGCGAGTCGTTGATACCTGGCTGGCGTTTCCCGGCTTGGTCCTGACCATGGCGCTGACCTTTATTATGGGGCCTTCGTTTATTAACGCCGCCTTCGCTGTGGCCGTGATTATGGCCCCGCAATTCATACGGATTACCCGGGGCCAGGTGCTCAGTATCCGGGACCGGGAATTTGTGCAGGCGGCTAGAAGCCACGGCGTTCCGACCTGGCGCATCCTGCTGCGCCACATTTTACCGAATGCGTCGACTTCGCTGACCGTGGCGTGCAATTTGAATATGGGGCATGCAATTATGGTCGTGGCCAGCTTGTCCTACCTCGGGCTCGGGACGCCGCCTCCGTTTCCCAGCTGGGGCGAAATGCTGCAAAGCGGCACCACCTTTTTGACCATGTCCCCCTGGATTTCTTTTGCCCCGGGCTTGGCGATCTTCCTGCTGGTGCTGGCTTTCACCTTGCTGGGTGAAGGCATCCGCGATGAATTTGATCCGCATTCCAAAGTGAAATCCGGCTGATACCGGATGACAGGATGTACGTAGGCATAGAGACGATATAAGGAGATGACAGGGTTGAGATACGGCAATGGAGAAAATTATTGGCTTGTAGAAGGCAGCCACTTTGACATCAGTCGGGGCTCCGCGACTAGCGCTACCATCGGAATCGAAGCAGAGGAAACCTTGCAGTTCGATCCGAAACGATCCGCTTTGGTCATTATCGATATGCAAAACTTTTTCTGTTCCGCCCTGCTGGGGCGTTCGGATGGCGCGATCCAACTGGTTCCCGCTATCCGCTCTGCGATCGAGAGCAGCCGTAAATTGGGGATTCAGATTGTTTGGGTGAACTGGGGGAACCGGGCCGATACGGCCAATCTGCCGCCTAACATGCTGTATTCCAGGCGAAAAAAGGGCCGTACGCATATTGGCGAGCAGCTGCCGGACGGACTGGGTTTATCGCTGGTCAAGGATTCCTGGTCGGCCGCCCTGGTGGATGAGCTGGAGGTCTGCCGCGAAGAGAGCGACTTTTGGGTCGATAAATACCGGACCAGCGGGTTTCCGGGTACGAATCTGGATCAAATCCTGCGTTCGAACGGAATCAACACGTTATTTTATGCGGGAGTCAACACGGATCAATGTGTGATGTTCAGCCTGCTGGATGCGGCTTTTCTCGGCTTTGACAATGTGCTGCTGCAGGATTGTATGGCAACCTCCTCGCCGTCCTATGCGCTGGAAGGTGCGCTGTATAACATGAAGGGCCGGTCGTTTACCACCGATTCAGACAGCCTGAAGGCTGCAACCCTTCCATCCAGATCATGAAATGAATGATAGTAATGATACGAATGAAACGGAGGCTACACGATGAGATTCGGAAACAGAGTTAACTATTGGATCGTAGAGGGGGATGATTTTGACATCAGCCGGGGTGCTGCCCAGGCGGTGACGATGGACCTGAATGAGAACCGGACCCTGAAATTTGACCCGGAACGTTCGGCCTTGATCCTGATCGATATGCAAAACTATTTCTGTTCGCCCTTGCTGGGGCGTCCGGAGGGCGCGCTGAAGTTAGTGCCGGCCATCACTTCGGCCATCCAAAGCAGTCGCGAATTGGGTATGCAGATCATTTGGGTCAACTGGGGGCATCGCCCAGACACCGCCAATCTGCCTCCAAGCCTGCTGTATGGCTGGCAGCGGAACGGCCGGCCGGGGATTGGCGATCCTTTGCCGGATAACCTCGGCTTAACGCTGATCAAGGACTCCTGGTCCGCCGCTCTCGTGGAGGAGCTGGAGGCGCTGCGCGAGGAGAGTGATTATTGGGTCGATAAATACCGGATCAGCGGGTTTCCGGGAACTTCCCTGGATGCCATCCTGCAAGCCAACGGGATTAAAACCTTGTTTTTCGGAGGTGTGAATACCGACCAGTGCGTCATGGATACGATACACGATGCCGCTTTTATTGGCTACGACAATATTTTGCTGATGGATTGTACGGCGACCACGTCTCCAGCACATGTCCTGGAAGGTTCGCTGCATAACATGAGATCGAAGGCGTTCACGGCGGTGTCCGACAGCCTGAAGACGGCTGCGGCCAGCCGCGTATAACACAACCAGATCATGCAGACAAAGCCGACCTCGATCAGACCCCCAGTTCACTCATGAATACCAGCGTGATCCTAACCGGATGATTGCGATCCGATCAGCGAATGTACACTGAAATCAAAGTAAACATATGGATATAAATAGAATTTAAATCCTCAAAAGAGGCGGTGCAGCGAATATGGAAGCCTTGCTTAAAGTCAGCAACTTAAAAACGTACTTTTCCACATCAAGCAGACAGGTTAAAGCTGTCGATGGCGTCGATTTTGAGGTGAAGAAAGGCAAAGTCTTATGTATTGTCGGAGAATCGGGCAGCGGCAAAAGCATGACGTCGTTGTCTCTGATGGGCCTTGTACCAGGTCCGAATGGACGAATTGTCGAGGGCGAGGTGATGTTCGACGGCGAAGATCTGGTGAAGATGGACGAAAAGCGGCTGTCCGATTTACGAGGCAACAAGATGGCGATGATTTTCCAGGAGCCGATGAGCGCCTTGAATCCGCTGTTCAAAATCGGGGAGCAAATCATGGAAGTGCTGATGAGGCACCGGAAGCTTTCCAGAAACGAAGCCCGCAGCAAAGCCATCGCGCAGCTGCGCAGCGTCGGGTTCCCACAGCCGGAGATGATCATTAGCTCGTACCCGCATCAATTATCGGGAGGCATGCGGCAGCGGGTGATGATCGCGATGATGATGGCCTGTGAACCCAAGCTGCTGATCGCCGACGAGCCAACCACAGCGCTGGATGTCACCATTCAGGCGCAGGTTCTGGATCTGATGCGTAATCTGAAGCATCAAACGGGCACGGCCATTATTTTCATCACGCATGATCTTGGCGTCGTAGCGGAGATGGCCGACGATATGGCGGTGATGTATGCAGGCCAAATTGTCGAATCGGGTGCTGCCGATGTGGTATTTGATAAACCGCTGCATCCGTATACCTTGGCCCTGATGGGCTCCATCCCTTCCATTACGGAAGACAATGAACGGCTGATTACGATCCCTGGAACGGTGCCGAGCGCGGCGAATTTCCCGGTGGGCTGCCGATTCGCGGAACGCTGCTCCATGGCACGCGGCAGCTGTCATACGAGCATGCCGGAGCTGCGAGAATTAAGTCCGGGACATTTTGTCCGCTGCGCCCTGGTATAGAACATAATGGAAGGTGGTTGCAGAATGAGCCTGAAGGAGCAAACCGAGCTAATCGAACACACCGAACAAAGCGCCGTAGATACTGAAAATAACCTGCTGGAGGTTCGGAATGTCAAAATGCATTTCCCTATTCACGGCGGTATTCTCCAGCGCAGGGTAGGGGAGGTCAAGGCGGTCGACAATGTGTCATTCACCATCAAAAAGGGAGAAACGCTGGGACTGGTCGGCGAATCCGGCTGTGGAAAATCGACGACCGGCCGGGTTATTATGCGGCTATATGAACCCACGGAAGGCTCCATTATTTTTGATGGACAGGATATCACGAAGATCAAGGGAGACCGGCTTCGGCAAATGCGCCAAAACTTCCAGATGGTGTTCCAGGACCCGTACTCCTCGCTGAATCCGAGAATGAACGTAAATGCGATCATCGCAGAGCCGCTGCAAGTGAATACCCAAGGATCACAGGCTGAAATCAGGGAACGGGTTGCCGAATTAATCCAAGTCGTCGGTCTGCCTCAAGAGGCCGGACTGAAGCATCCGCATGAATTTTCCGGAGGACAACGGCAGCGGATTGCGATTGCCCGCGCACTGAGTTTGAATCCCAAATTGATTGTTCTGGACGAAGCCGTTTCCGCACTCGATGTTTCCATACAGGCACAAATTATTAATCTGCTGGACGACCTTCGCCATGAGTTTGGCCTGGCCTACTTGTTTATTTCTCATAATTTATCCGTCGTCAAACACGTAAGCAATAAGGTTGGGGTGATGTATTTGGGCAGGCTGGTGGAAATTGCCCCGAAATCCCAGCTCTACAGCACGCCCCTGCATCCGTACACGCAGTCCCTTCTTTCAGCTGCACCCGAGGCGAACCGCAAAGCAAGACGCGAGCGCATCGTTCTTACAGGAGAAGTTCCCAATCCGGCAAAGCCGCCTTCCGGATGTGCCTTTCATACGCGATGCCCGAAGGCCATGGATCAGTGCCAGGGCGTGCGTCCGGAGTTAAAGGAAGTCATGCCGCAGCAATTTGTGGCTTGTCATTTATATTAATGAATATTCGGGAAGTGATGGAACCTATCAATGGAAACTTGGCGTAGAAATCTATGGGTATTATGGTTTGGCACATTCGTTGCATCGGCAAGCCTAACGATGGTGATCCCGTTCTTGCCGTTGTTTCTCATCGACATTGGCGTACATGAAAATACGGAGATGTGGGCAGGCTTGCTTTTCAGCTCCACCTTTATGGCCGCAGCCATTTCATCTCCTTACTTGGGTTCATTAGCTGACAAATTCGGACGAAAAAAAATGATTATACGTGCTGGATTTGTACTGGTTATCGTTTTCACCCTTACCTCTTTTGTGACAAATCCATATCAACTGCTGGCTCTACGGATATTTCATGGTTTGATGGCCGGTTATATTCCTGCCGTCATCGCATTGATCGGCACCAACACACCTGACCAAAAGGTGGGTTATGCGCTGACCACTATATCCACGGCAACGGCGTCAGGACGTATCCTTGGACCGCTGCTCGGCGGAGGTATAGCGCATTTGTTTGATAATCGTGCAGCATTCGCATTTGCCGGAATTTTAGTTTTTTTATCTACCTTATCCGTTATCTTTCTGGTGAAGGAAGAGAAGTTCGCTATAGCTGGAGCGCGAAGCTCCGTTTTTGCATCATTTAAATCAGCAGCTTCAAACCGGACATTTTCTATGGTTTTGTTGTTGTCCTGCCTGATCTCTATCTCGGTCATGACCATCGAGCCTGTTTTAAGCTTGTACATCGTAGAGCTCGGCGGTGCTGCAAAAAACACCTCGTTATTGGCGGGATTTGTATTCTCACTGGTAGGAATTACCGGTATATTATTCGCTACGTCTTGGGGGAAGTTGGCAGATAAGATCGGTTTCCGCTACGTTCTGATCATCGGCTTATCGGGCGGAGCAATAGGGAGCATCGCTCAAATCTTTTTCCATGATATTTGGGGATTTTCAATTGTTCGCTTTATTTACGGAGCTTTTTTCTGTGCGGTCATTCCCGCAATAAACGGACTGGTGGTGCGCAGTACTCCAAGTGATTTCAGGGGACGGGCTTTCGGCCTTAATAATACGGCAAATCAGTTGGGCTCCATGATTGGACCGATAATCGGAGGCATTATTGGAGGCGCTTTTTCCACACATGGTATTTTTGTCGGAACCGGAATACTGCTAATGATAGCCGTCTTGCTTGCCCATTCAATATCCGAAACCAGGGTTGTGAATAACATTCTAGCCAATACGGATCCGAAAAAAGAACTGAACCCCAGGGTACAAGAGACATGATCGATTTACAGCTATTTAAGTAACCAAAAATTTCATCAGCTATAATATGACCATCATAAATCGTTGATTTTCTTTACGAAGCGTGATGAGATCTTTTTCCGTCCGGTTTGATGAAGGGGGAGCTGGAAAAGTAAAAAAGAGGGCTTTCGCCCTCCAATGAAATTTCAGTTCTCCACTCTACAACCTAAGCATCGCGTCGAGCCTCGCATAATTAGCCGCGATCCGTTGTCCGGACTTTGCATCGACATACGGTGCCTGCCACCTGCCATAGCCGAAACCACCTTCACGATCTTCATCGGGCGCCCCGGGAGCTGGAACAACGCCATTTAAGGTAATGAACATATGCACAACGGGTTTTCCCATTTTACTTTTCATCCTTCAAATTAATTTAGCTTAGCTGTATGTTAGCGCGTGTAGCGCTGACATGTACCAGGTATTGTCGACGGACGCACTAAACAAGCACAGCATCAGTCCCGCTACGATAAGTACCAAATTCTTCTTCTTCATTTCCTCGACTTTGTTACTCCTCCTGCAATTGCATTTTTCGTTGTTCACGAACTATATTATCATCACGCCCTAGCAGCTCGCGGTAGTCAGCGTATGCCGAAGGGATACCAAATTCTGCATGGCATGATTATGGCTTATTTAAGAAAGGAGAGCCTTCTTGGAAACATTCGCACATCATGGGCAACAAAATCACGAACACCACAATGACGCAGTAACACAAGCCAACGCTTTCTTTAGCTTCTAACTTTATTCCTGTGCGTACAAGTTTTATCAATGAGGGGTGAAAGTATACCACTTTCCAGAAAGAGATGGATGCAATGCTTAATATCGTAAAGACCATCGATCCTAAACTGGCGGAAGATGAGATATCTATCCGTTTCCAACAAATCAACCAAATCTATGGTGAGATTATGGATCCGATAGCTATAAATGGATCGGTAACAGCTGAATAGGCTCAAAAAGATATGACAGAGGCTCTAAAATAATTTGCAGAAAACCGCGACGGTTAAGCTTAACGAGAACTCTTTATCCGAATGAAGAAATCGCACAGTTTTTGAACGAAAAATCTATAATACTGAAAATTCGGTAGCTCAAATTAATCGTTTGTTATTGGCGAATAAGTTAAGTAATATAGATATACAAATGAAGGACCTACTGTGTTATGATCACTGTGTCATCGATTTTGCGATTTTTAATGGAAAGCCCCTACAATTACATATTTACAACTTCAAAAAACGAATTTTACACAAGTGAGAAAACTTTCCTAAACTGACGAAAAGTTGGACCTGGACGGGATCGATTCTTACGATAGTAGAAACCGGGATCCTATATTTTTTTAGTTGTAGATCTATAATTAAAGAAAGCGGTAACAAAAATGTAAAGAAGCAGGTGACAATATGCCAATGCAGCCCCCTCTTACAGTACTCATCGTCGATGATGAGCTCCCGATTCGGCAGGATCTCCGTGCTTATCCATGGCAGGATATTAACGCGGTGTGGATAGGAGAAGCGGAAAATGGGGAAGAAGCCCTGGAGATGTGCAGGGAACATATGCCTAATGTCGTAATTGCTGATATTACGATGCCTCTTATGAATGGACTGGACCTTCTTAAAGCAATCCGAAGCGAAATGCCTTTTATAAAAGTCATCCTATTAACGTGTCATACAGAATTTTCCTACGCTCTCGAAGCTTTGAGATTAGGTGCAACTGAATATTTAACTAAAGTTCCTTTAGAGGATACCGATATTCGCATGGCAATAGACAAAGCTCGCACTGTAATCCATAGTGAGCAGTTATTTCGAAAAGGCGAATTGGTCCAAAAGCGAAATATGCTTGCAAAAACCATTTCTAAGATACTCAATAACAGCGCCGCATATTCTGAGGAATCGGTTTTGCCAAGCTTACCTATCAGGCTCATTTTTTTACGGTTAGATACACAAGCAACAGTAAAGCCATACCTCATTCAAGAAATATACGAGGCTCTGGACAAGCTTGAGCATCTATTAAGCAAGCTATTTCTGTGGACGCTAATTGATGGTCAATTTGTCTTTATAGGAGAAGCGGTTCATCAAGACGTAAGAAGTATTGAGGATCAGCTTGCAACACTCATGTACACATTAAAACAAATGCTGCTGCCAAGCATGACAATCATCCAAGATGGTATTCAGATGTATACGATAGTAAGCGAAACTGTCAATTCCTACGAGGAGATCCCAAAAGCCTTCAACAATTCAAGCTTATGGGATAAAAGTAAATTCTATGAACGAAACCAAACTCAAATCTATATCGGAAAACCTATTCCCCTTACCCCGATTGACGCCAAAGAAACAACCGTTCTTACAAGGCTCTTCAATTTGATGGCTAAGGAGCCAGGAGAAGAGAATACAATCCTACTTTCCGAATTTTCTATAAAGTGTATGAGAAGCCGATACGAACCGGAGGAATTGAAGCGCCTCGTTCACACCTTGATTCAAGGTTTCATTCCCCAGAACTGCTCGGTCGCTGAAACAATAGGACTTTACGAGCCTATTCTCGAAGCAAACTCTTTGATTGAATTAATAGGAACCATAAATGCGTTGCTAACTGACCGGAGCACCTCGGCCAAAAGAGGCCGTAAGGAAATCGGCGATGCGCTTGCTTACATTCTGGGCCATCTCGATGAAGATTTGGCACTTACTACTGTCTCCTACAAGGTTGGTTTGAGTCCCAGTTACTTCAGCAAGGTATTTCGTGAGCAGGTTGGAGAGTCCTATAACGATTATATCACCCGGAAAAGAGTGGAAAAAGCGGAGGAACTGCTCCGTGATACAAACCTAAAGGTATACGAGATTGCAGAGCGAATCGGGATTCCCAATTACCGATACTTTACCGCGTTGTTTAAGGAAAAAACCGGATTAACGCCGACAGATTACAAAAGAGGTTGATCAAATGAGACAATTAATCGAATGGTTTCAAGGATGGAGCATAGCGACGAAGCAATTCGTGTTTCTTTTTTTTGTGACGGCAATTTTGTTTTTTTCATTATCGACTTTGAACCTTCGAGACGCAGAGAGTTTGTTTCGGGATCAAGTTATACAAGATTCAGAAGTGTTGATGACCCGTACTGCCGACTTGATCGAGGCCTACATCGATAATGTGAACAATGTGCTTTTAATGCTATCGAGCAGCAAGGATTTGTTTTTAGATGGCAATGAAGAACAGACCTTTCAAACCCTGAGACACTATGCCAAATCCAACAGCTCACTTATTGGCGCATTGTATTTGATTCGAAGTGACGGAAAGGTGTACTCCAACCAGCAAACCTATTATGAAATTTTGGGACATCCCCGACTGCAGCAATTATCTGATCTAGCTAAGACCAATTACGGCTCGATCAGTGTCAGTGGCCCTTACAACTCCCCGCTTTCTGACCTAACAGTTGCGTATACCAAGTCGATTCTGAATGAACGTAATGAATATTTGGGGGCAGCTGTGCTTGAAATCAATTTGAATTTTTTGTACAAACGGATTTCTCCACTGCTCATTAATTCGCATCAAACCTTTGTTATAATGACAAAGAGCGGAGAGCCTGTTTATCTACTTGACTCTATGGATGATATGCTACCTTTTAAAAATGCCATATATCCACCGCAATTAACTGGGGGTTTCATGGCTAGGGTTAGTGATTTACCGCTTGGTGTTAATCATATTCAAGGCGCGAAAGGCAATCTCGTAACCGTGAAATCCGCCTACAACCGATTGGGCTGGTCGGTAGTGCTTTTTATAGAGGAAAGCTACTTTTATCAAGTAACGCAAAAGCTTCATAATAACTTTAGCTCTGCAGGCATAATTTGGCTGTTTGCGCTTCTGTTCTGCAGCTATATGATGAGTCGTTACTTTACCTCTCCAATTCGAACCTTAGTTCAGAAGATGGACCATTCCCGCGACTTCACTGTTATCTTTCCCTTGACAACCACACGAAAGGATGAAATCGGCAAGCTCTATAGCAGCTACAAAGCAATGTTAAACCGGATTCATTTCTTGATTAAGGAGATTAAGGAGATTGAGGAACGGAAGAAAGAAACGGAATTAAAGATTCTTCAAAGCCAAATCGCACCACATTTCATTTACAATACTTTGGCTTGTGTCATCAGTCTCGCGAAACAAAATAAAACGCAAGAGGTTGTCCAAACCATTAAGTCACTAGTTAGCTTGCTTTCGTTTAGCATTGATCGGATTTCATCCATTGTAAAACTACAGGACGAGCTCGAGATGCTGCGGATGTATGTTCAAATTCAAAAAGTGAGGTATGGAGACAAAATAAGTTTTATTGAAGATTGTGATCCGAAAACACTAAATTGTCCTATATTGAAACTAACACTGCAGCCTATCGTGGAAAACGCTATTTTCCATGGGCTTGCCCCTCAAAAAAAATCAGGGACTATTATCATACGTACATCCAGACACAAGGATAAGGTACAGATCCATATCAGAGATAACGGAATGGGTATGACTCAGGAAGTGGCAAATGGATTGCTGCAGGAAAACCTACATCAGATGGACAAATCAAGGTTTACGAGCATAGGTTTAAAAAACGTCAACGAACGGATTAAATTACATTATGGTGAAAGTTTTGGTATGAAAATCAGGAGTGTCCAGGGAATTGGTACAATTGTCAGAATTTCAATTCCAAATCGGATGGAAATGTCGTAAAAGACAGCGATAAATCTTACACAATCGCCGATTATACGCATATTTGCCAGATCACAATGCTGATACAATATACTCACAAGGAATGAACAACTACTAAGAGGTGAGAGAATGGAGTATCGGCTTAAAATTATATGGAAATTCAAAATGTTGTATTTGTTTTTAATTCCGGGAATTATCTATTATGTAATGCTTAGATATTTTCCCATGTACGGTGTTGTTATCGCTTTCAAGGATTTCAACATTCTGGATGGTATTGTGGGGAGCCGCTGGGCGAATCCCTGGTATAAACATTTCCTTTACTTTTACGAATCACCGTATTTTACCCAGCTTCTTTCAAATACCCTTCTGATCAGTGTTTACAAATTAATTTTTGGTACGATACCGCCAATTATCCTGGCCTTGCTCTTGAATGAATGTCGTATTCGTTGGTTTAAGTCCTTAGTGCAAACGCTTACCTATATGCCGTACTTCTTATCTTGGGTCATTATTTCCGGTATCCTGATCGCGTTATTATCACAAAATTCAGGTATCGTGAACTATTTTATGAAAGAGACAGGAGGGCATTCGATCTCTTTTCTTACGTCCACCGAATATTTCAGAAGTATTCTGATATTATCAGACATTTGGCAAAGCGTCGGTTACAACGCCATTATTTATTTGGCTGCGATTACGGGTATTGATTCAACGCTCTATGAAGCTGCGAGAGTGGATGGAGCCAGCCGTACCCGCATGATCTGGCATATTACCCTTCCAGGGATTCGGAATGTGATTGTCCTGTTAACCATCCTAAAGCTTGGTCATATTATGGACGCCGGATTCGAACAAATTTACATTTTGTATAACATTCAAGTATATCCTGTAGCAGATATCCTGGATACTTGGGTGTTCAGAGTCGGACTGCAGCAGATGAATTTCAGCCTGGCTTCTGCAGTGGGTCTATTCAAGTCCCTTATCGGCTTGGTTCTAGTCGTTCTCGCCAACAGGATAGCGAAGAGATGGGGGGAGAACGTATGGTAAGAGGAAAAGAAGATAAAATTTTCAATACTTTTGTTTATATAATGCTTGCTTTTTCAAGTGCTGTTGTTATTTTCCCGTTAATGTATGTTCTAGCTGTTTCCATTACACCAGTCGGAGAGGTGCTAAAGAACGGCGGATTCATCTTTATTCCGAAATCGGTCACCTTCGCCGCCTATGAGATGCTTTTGAGTGATACGGCGCTAGTTCGTTCCATTGGTACTACGATATTTATCACGATCGTAGGTACAGCGCTTAACCTTCTTCTCACATCACTAACCGCGTACCCGTTAAGCCGCACGCGACTGCCAGGGCGGAAAATATTTCTCTTTATGGTCGTATTTACACTTATTTTTAACGGAGGTATCATTCCGACTTATATAACCGTAAAGTCAATGGGATTATTGGATACTGTATGGGCTATGATCATCCCCAATGTCATCTGGAGCTTCAACGTTTTGGTTATGAAAAGTTTTTTTGAAAATTTACCTGAGGAATTGTTTGATTCTGCCAACATTGATGGTGCGGGTGAAGGCAGAGTACTATGGCAAATTGTTCTTCCTCTCAGTGCTCCGGTAATGATGACTGTTGGTTTGTTTTACATGGTTGGCCATTGGAATGAATTTTTCCAGGCAATCATGTATGTGACAGATCGAAATCTGTTTCCTTTGCAGGTTGTTGTACGTGACATCCTGATGCAAACCCAGCAACCATTGGCTTCGGTGGAAAATATTGTGCCTAGCCAGACGATGCAAATGGCTTCAGTGGTGTTGGCAAGCCTGCCTATTATATTAGTATACCCGTTTATTCAAAGGAAGTTCACCAAGGGATTGATGCTTGGAGCTGTGAAGGGTTGAAGGATCGTTCATCCGATCTCAACATATCAATCTATTGAAAGAGGGGATTATTTTGAAGAGAAATTCATTGATGGCAGGGATTATAATTGCTGCTTTGTCCGTAGTTAACTTCGGGTGCAGCAACGCCTCAACACTCTCACAGGATGTGAAATCTAACACGGGGGAGGGGAAAGAAAATAAAAAGACGATTACGGTCGATCTCATTCGACCGGGTAGTAACCTGCCGACTCCGGATAAGGATATCATTAAACAAGAGTTGGATAAGGCACTGGGGGCGGCTTATAACATGACGGTGTTTGCGTCGCCAGATGATTATAAGAATCAATTAAATGTTCGGTTGACGGCAGGCAACTATCCCGATTTGTTCTGGGTTGACCGACAAATGTTGAACCAGTACGTCAATCAAGGGTTGATTTTGGATTTGGATAAGTATAAGAATCAATTAAAGACAGCACTGGATTTTATCGGAGACAGCGCTAAAAACGGCATGATCGATGGGAAATTGTATGCGGTTTCCCATACCCAGCAGAAACCGATGCAAACCTTCTTCATTCGGAAGGACTGGCTGGATCAACTTGGTTTGAAGCCGCCCACTAATCTTGAAGAGCTCAAAGAAGTAACGAAGGCCTTTACAGAGAAAGATCCCGATGGCAATGGCAAGCAGGATACCTTCGGCTTAACCGGATCCAAGCTAGAAACCTTCCAGCCTATATTCGGGGCTTTCAATGTTGCAATGCCAGGTTCATTTGTCGTAAAAAACAAGCAAATAACCAATTCACTGTTTGATCCTGCGATGAAAGACGCATTGCGTTACATTCAGGGCCTAATTCAGGATAAAGTCATTGACCCTGAATTGTTGGGGAATGCTGGTATGCAGCATCAACAAAAGGCCATCATGGGGCAAACCGGAATTGTATATATTGATTGGGCCAATTTAACTAAGGAACAGTTCATGGAACAGATTAAAGCGGTAAATCCCAAAGCAGAATGGATACCTTTGGCCGCTCCGACCGGACCGGGTGGACAGTGGAACGGGACATGGGATATAGGAACTTCACCCTATATATTTGCCATACCGAAAGCATTGGAGAAAAGTCCGGAAAAATTGCAAAAAGTATTTGACTTGCTGAATTACGTCGCAGATCAAAAGACTGGTGGGCAACTGGTGCAATTCGGGGTTAAAGGAAAGCATTATAATCTGGAAGGCGACAATGTCGTGCCTACAGACTTAATGAGTAAAGAGGTCGGTTATTCCTGGCTATATCAATTTACCGGCCGGCCGGAGATTAAATATTTGTCAGCCAAATTTGCAAGTCAGACAAAGTATATCGATTTCTTTAATAAACAACCGCGGATCGAGGCGCTAAACGGATTTGTAACTTTACCAGAAGGCTACAATAAATCTGATGTGGATCGGTATATTGAAGAGGAATTTGCGAAGTTCATTTATGGAAAGAGAAGCATCCAGGAATACGATGATTTTGCAAACACCTTAAAAACAACGATGAAATATCAGGCATATATGGATAACGCACAGAAGCAATTAAAACAATTAGGGTATGGAAATTAATAACAGGAGGGTTCAGGAAATGAAACGAACGATTGAACATTATGACGTTGTGGTTATTGGGGCAGGTTTGGCGGGATTTTGCGCAGCTGTCGCTGCAGCGCGACATGGAGCAGCGACATGCTTGATCCATGACCGGCCTGTGTTCGGTGGTAACGGATCATCCGAAATCCGCGTCACAACGCACGGAGCGGCAGCTTTTCATGCCTATGCAAGAGAAAGCGGGATCGTCTCAGAGCTACTGATTGAAGAGCGGGCACTCAATCATGAATTTATCAATGAGAACGGTTGGACGAATAGTGTATGGGATATGGTCTTATACGATATGGCAGTGAGTACGCCCAACCTGACCTTTCATTTGAATACTACGGTTCATGAAACGAAGATGCTGAATCCACGCTCGATCGAAGCGGTCATTTGTCGCGTAGCCAATGCGGAGCTCGAAATCACCATTAACGGAGATACTTTCATCGATTGCACAGGAGACGGAGTTGTAGCGGATTTAGCAGGATGTGAATGGCGGATTGGTGAAGAGGCGAGCTCCGAATTCAATGAAATGTTTGCTCCTGAGCAAGCCAGCAAAAGCGTCATGGGAAGTTCTATCCATTTCAAAGCGATCGACATGGGCCGTCCTTCTCCGTATAAGGCTCCTGCCTGGGCATTCCAATACGAGGATGCAAGCTTTTTCTATAAGCAGGGTCGCCCGCTGTTTAATACCGGCTTGACAGATCGTTACCGTTCTGGATATTGGTGGATAGAAATTGGTGTGCCTTGGGATTCCATATATGAAAATGAAGAAATTTTACATCAGCTGACACGCCATACTCTTGGTGTATGGGATTGGATTAAAAATAAGGATCCACAGCTCAAAGATGCATTCGCTAATTATGCGTTGGATTGGATTGGTCAGGTTCCGGGGAAAAGAGAAAGTCGTCGGATTATGGGTCAATATTTGATGACGGAACGGGATCCTTTAAACAAGACCGTGTTCCCGGATGAGGTGGCATTTGGTGGATGGAATATCGACTTGCATACACCCGGCGGGCTTTTGGCACCAACAAGCGAACCCGGGGCAGTTGAAGGTTATGCGTTGGTCAGCGATTTTATGCGAAAAAGCATTTGTGGACCTTACGGCATTCCGTTACGCATGTTAATCTCCAAGGATGTGGACAACCTGATGATGGCCGGGCGAAATGTAAGCGTAACTCATGCAGCCTTGGGTACGGTACGGGTCATTGGAACGACTGCCCTAATGGGTCAGGCGGTTGGGACGGCAGCCGCTTTGGCCAAAAGCAAAGGGATTCTGGCAGCTGATGTTCCCGAAAAGGCCATTGCAGAGTTGCAACAACAATTGCTGCGAGATAATTGCTTTTTGCCCAATATAAATGCCGAAGACCCGTTGAATTTGGTACGTACAGCAAAGATAACAGCAAGCAGCGAAGCTAAGTTTTCGGGTGTAGCTCCAGAAACGATTGGCCATCATGAAGGCTTGAATGTTTGGTTGTCGCAGCTCCAATCTTCACATACGGATTTACTGCTGAAACGAAGGGGACAATGGATTGCCATTGCAACCGATACTTTGGAATGCTTGAAGGTGTGTTTAAGCAATAACACGAAGCAAATCGAATATGTAAAGGCTTATTTAATGCAAGTAGATAGTATTTGGGATTACCGGATCAATGCGTTGGAACTGGCAAGCGTTACGCTAGCAGTTCCGCCTGGAGAGAACCAATGGGTGGAGTGGAAAATAAATCTTCAAGTCTCATCCGGATTAAAGCCGGGCAGCTATGTTCGCTTGGATCTGGATGAGCAGCCAAATGTGGAATGGCTTCGTGCCGGAAAAATTGAGCCCGGCCATGTTTGCGGTTTTGATATGGGTGGAGGGAAAATGAGGCGTTATGACAACGGTATTACGATGAGCCTCCAGGTCGACCCACCACAGCCGTGTTATTCGGCGTCCAACATTAACAGCGGGTGCAGCCGTCCATATCGGTATACCAATTTATGGAGATCCGATTCGGATACGCATACACTGCCACAATGGCTGGAGCTAGAGTGGGAAGAGGAACACGAGATCTCACAGGTGGAGCTTACGTTTGCCGGAAGCCTGTTGCGGGAATACCACGCGTATGAGCCCTTCTATCGTGACCCCCAATGCGTAAAGGATTATACAATAAGCATTTGGGATAGCGGAGCATGGCGGGATGTCATGGTATGTGAAGGCAACTACCAGCAGAAACGCGTGCATGTGCTTGAACACCCATTTGCGGCGAAGAAATTAAGAATCAATGTTCAGGCAACCCATGGCGATCCGTCTGCTGCCATTTACGAAGTGCGCTGCTACAAGTGAAGAGCGGATAAGAAAAAAGTAGATAAATTAACAAAAAATACCTTCTTGAGAACTAGATAAGTGCGAGTTCAAAAAGTCAACAGATCTAAAAGGTAGCAAGAATCTGAGGAAGAAGGTGCGGATTGTAGGCAAAACCTACATGAGCATCGAACTGCGAGGGTGATGATTAAAGCCTAAGAGGTCGATGCCATTATAATTACATCCTGGGTCTTACGCATGAATAGTTCGTACAGGCATCTATGGCTGCGGGTAAGCCTGCTTTGCGAAAGCTACTTACTGCAACAGAGGAAGGATGCAAACGAATTATTGAAACCGAGTTAGCCCGTGGGAAACCATTGGTACAGGTTAGATACTTGTGCCGTTATTATGAACGATATCATGCGCTGAAGGAAATTATTCTTAACAGTAAGCTCGGAGAACCGCTAATGGTTCATCTTGGAGAGAATGAAAAGCGAACTACTTCGGATATGAGTAGTCAAAACGAGAGGGGTATCATGCTGTTTTGGGCATGCTACCCCATTTGTATTTTAATCGGTCATTGCCGATCTCCTCTATTACACATGCAACTGATTCTGTTTGTTTATGAACACAGTTTGGCGAACATATCACTTTTCGACGTATTGAAACAACTGATGCTCACTGCCTATAATGGTGAACAAGCGGGGGTTTCCAATAAACAGGAAAATCGGCTGTTGGTTATTTGCCATTGGAGATAGCCATATTGCTTTCATTTATGAGAATCATGGATATCCTACAGTAGGATGAATTCCAACATGTTGGATAATTGTACTCTTCGCATAACTGCACCCCACCTTCGGACCTCACGTGCAATAACCGGCTATGTGCCATGCAAGCAGCGATCACGTTAAGGCTTTATTTTATTTTTGAAGTCGCTTGGACTCATGCCGGTGTAGCGTTTGAATACTTTGGTGAAATAAGCAGGATCTGCGTATCCGACAGCCAAAGAGATATCGACAATTCGCTTATTGGTATCCAAGATAATCTCTTTGGCTTTTTCCACTCGCACCCTCATCAGGTATTCATTAATAGTAACCCCCGTTTCTTGTTTAAACAGCGTACTTAAATAATTAGGAGCCAGATAGGTTTCTTTTGCCAAATCTTCAATGGTCAGCTTCTTATCATACTTGTGCTGGATGATCTGTTTAAGCTGGGAGACTGTTTTATAATGCCTGTTGCTGGGACCGCTCAGAATCGCTGTATATAGCTGGGACAGGTAAGAATAAACCGCTTCTTTCATGTCTTCGAGGATGTCCAGGCTCGATATTTTCTGCCAAAAGGATTTCTCCCAGCGCTGAATCATCTCTGAATGGAGCAAGGTATAGGGAGCCGATGCATCCAAAATAATGCGCAGACCCATACGCCGGCAATCCTCTGGTGACAACTGCTTGTTGAGGCGAAGCCTCTGGAACAATTCTTCGATGGTTTGATACATTTGTTCCGATGCCAAGCCATCCTGCTTGATCGTGAACATTAATTTTTCAATCTCCGACTCACTTGGGATCACTGAGGATGCCTCTGTTATTGCAAGCTTTCCTGCGTAAATCGTACTGTTTTTTCCGTAATAGAGCTTCTGTCTTACTGCATTTACAATAATATGGTAATTTTCCCTAATTAAATCAATGCAGCCGAAGGTTTCACCCACTCCGATCGAAACACATAGCTGAGTAATCCCGTTAATGGTTTGCTTGAGCAGATCTATACGTTCAATAAAGGATTCAAGATGATTCGCATCCTGGTAATGCATCACACAAGTGTACTCGCCAAATCCACTTTCAAAATAATAATGGGAGACGGCGTAAGGCTTGATCAAGCGTTCGCATTCCTGCTTCATGCGGGTGGTAATGAGTTTTTGATCGCTGCCAGCCAGCAGGCCCAGTGTGTCCGCAGGGTTATCCACACTAATAATAAACATAAGGAACAATCCTTCAATAGGAAAATGTAATTCCAGTAAATCGAGCTGCTCCTGCCAGTCCACAAATTCGGAACCATCGTTTTTAACAAGCTCTTGCATCTGTTTGGTTTGTAGAAGGGATAAGCTCTTGCTTAGCTTCTGTTCCATCAACTGTTTACTTGTTTGTTTCTCCATAGTCTCGTCCAGCCGTTTCAATACTTCAATGAGAACGGTCTCTAAATCAGTATGCTTCAACGGCTTCAGAATATAGTCAACGGCCTTGACCTGCAAAGCATTTCGCAAATATTCCAATTCGTCAAAGCCACTAATAAAAACAATCTGAATTTCAGAGGAAAATTCCCTGATTTTGTGGCTAAGCTCTATACCATTCATACGCGGCATCTGGACATCCGTAAGCACAATATGGGGCTGTGTTCTCTGCAGTAGTTCTAGGGCTTCGATACCATCCCGGGAGGTTCCTACAACCTGAATGTTATATGTAGACCATTCAATGAGCTCGGCTAGCCCGCTCCGAAGCACGGGCTCATCATCAACAATTAACAGGCGATACATGGTGTGTGCAGCTCCTTTCAATCCGGTTCATACTCCTTGCTTTCGATTGGCTTATTCATTTCTTACTGCAAGATGGAGTGTGACTTTGGTTCCTTTATCCGCCTCCGATTCTATGTCAATTCCGTACGCTTCGCCGAAGAACAGGCAAATGCGTTCGTTTACATTATATAAGCCGTAATTCCCTCCCTTCCTTAATCCGCTCTTGATTTGCTCGACCTTCAGGGGTGCTATTCCAATCCCGCTATCGGTTACAGAAATGGACAATTTACCGTTTTCACTACTTATATGCAAGTAGATGGAGCCTGTCCTGTCGGCTCTTTGCCAGATACCGTGATAAAGCGCATTCTCTATAATGGGTTGAACAATAAGCTTCGGAATTTTACAGCTTGCTAAGGACTCGTCCATGTTGAGCTCATAGTGGAAGGCTTGGTCTGTCCGCAGCTGCTGAATGTCCAGATATACCTGAATAAGCTTCAACTCGTGGGACAAGGTTACGATTTCCTCGCCTTTATTAAGGCTTTTTCTGTAATATTCCGCCAATGCATCAATCAATCCACCAATCTGTTCTGTCTGGTTACGAAGGCTCATCCATTTAAGTGTATCTAGCGTGTTATACAAAAAATGAGGATTAATTTGTGCCTGCAGTACTTTTAATTGGGCTTCCTTCACACGCAGCTTGGCTTCATAGGATTCCTTCGTCAGATTTTGTATCGTATGGATCATTTGGTGAATCGAAATCTCTATTTTGCTAATTCCATTTCTCACTTGCGTGTGCTCACCCAAATATTCGCTGTTATGCAGCTTCATTGCCCGGTTGATATTGCGAATACGGGAGGTAATTTTCCCGGAAATAAACGCGTAGATGAAGGAAATGGACAGCAACAGGATAATGGCCACGAAAACAATAGAGGTAAAATTGGTTGCAATATGGTACAGGGAAATACTCTTTTGCAGCATATTCTCCGGTATGACATTGACAATATGCCAGCCCGTTATCGGAATTTCTTTATGAACTACTATCATGTTCGTTTCACCGATTTTTACAGTTGCCGAGCCTTCCGAAGCGGAGCTGATTTCGTTCCACCTGTCCATGTCCATTAATGGGCTACCAATTTGGCTTTTGTCCCCGGCAGAGATAATATTCCCTTGAGGGTCAACAATGTAAACCCTTCCATTTGTATGCTGGGTAATAGTGCTAATGACGCTGTACAAATTGCTTTCCAGCACATCAATAAATAAGACTCCGATGATATCGTCCATATTCGTTAAGGGATGGATGACACGCACAATCGAATATATATATTCGTTAGACGAGAAATCGAAGGGAGACCTTTCGAGATAGGTGCCTCTCCATAAGATTTGTTTATTCTGGAAGGTAGACTGCTGGTACCATTCCTCATGAGTTAATTGATCCAACTGGAAAAACCGCACCTTTTCGCGGGAGAAAATATAGCGGCTGTTCACAAAAATCCGGATGTTAAAAATATCGCTATTTTTTTTAATATTCAAATCGATTAAGTTGTTCAGGGAATAATAGTTTGCCAGCTGTTGTCCAATCGTGCTGGCGGATTCATTGGAATCATCATCGCTTAAATATTTGCGAAGCTCGGGCTGGGCAACGATATTGGACATTTCCCGAATTGAATTTAATTTATAAGAGATATTACTTTCCGACTGCGTTAATGTTTCCAATAAGAAAGCGTACAGTTCCTTATTCAATGCAGCAACCGTGCGCTGGTAGAAAAAAAAAGAAAGCATATAGAACGGAATTAAGATAAGTATCACATAGACTACAAATCGTCTTGCTTGAAACCGAAGGTCAGGAGATATTTTGATGAAATTCGGGGTATTCACAATCCAAGCCTCCATCGAATCGAATTATGTATAGTTTTATTATAGCACAGTAACATACACGACATATGAGTTGTAAGAAAGAATAGTAGGATACTACTCGGAATCAGAGTATCGCCTTATTTACACAAAAAAGATAAGACTATATCATTATATCTACAGTCCGTAATGAATTCCTGAGAGTCTCTGGGAGGGGAGAAACGATCTTCAATAAGTGGGTTTGGGAAAACGAGACCGAGATAGTTAACGAGAGGATGAAGTCGATGAGCGCAGGCAGCAGTGCTATAGCCAATGAAGGTCGCAAAGACAGGCCCCCGCGAGTAAAGTCAATAAGCAGCTATGTCATCAAAAATATGGATTTGTATGTCATGCTAGTTCCAGGCTTGTTATGGGTCATTATATTCAAATTTATTCCATTGTATGGATTAACCATTGCCTTCAAGAATTTTCAAATCTTCCTTGGCAATGGGGTAGTTGACGCAATAGTGAAAAGCGAGTGGGTCGGCTTTGCTAACTTTGAAAGCCTTTTCTCAAGCTCGGATTTTGTGAGGGCACTGCGAAACACACTGCTTATTAGCTTATACAAAATTATTTTTTTATTCCCGCTCCCTGTATTGTTGGCGTTATTGCTTAACGAGCTACGCTCCGTCATGTTCAAAAGAGGTATTCAAACTTTAATTTATTTACCTCATTTTTTGTCATGGATTGTCGTATTCGGCGTTTTTTATATATTTCTGGGCAATGAAGGCATGATTAATCAACTCCTCGGCTTTATCGGCTTGCCACCTGTTATGTTTTTTACGGATATTTCCGTTTTTCGCTCCGTTCTCATTATTTCCGATGGCTGGAAAGAGGTTGGCTGGGGGACCATTATTTATTTGGCGACGATCGCATCGGTCGATATGGAGCAATATGAAGCGGCGGAAATAGATGGCGCAGGAAGATTCTCGAAAATGTTCAAGATCACCTTGCCTGCAATGATCCCGATTATTTCTTTAATGCTTATTCTAAGGCTTGGCAGCATGCTGGAAGCCGGCTTCGGACAGGTTTTGGCCATGTACAACCCTACGGTTTACGAGGTGTCCGATATTATTCAGACCTTTGTTTATCGAATTGGTTTAGGCCAAATGAATTTCAGCCTGGCTACAGCCTTGGGGCTATTCGAGTCCGTAATCGGCTTTATCCTAGTTGTAAGTGGCAATTACTTATGTCGAAAATTAGTTGGAAGCAGTATATGGTAAGGGCATCCGGGAAATTTATTGGTATGGATTACTATAAGGCTACTGCGAGGAGGAAGCGGCATGTTAGGCAAAAAGTCTGTCTTGGAACGAATATTTCTGATTCTTAACCCCCTGTTTTTTCTCTTATTGGGTTTGGCTTGCATCGCTCCCTGGCTGCATTTAATTTCTAAATCCGTGAGTGATGAATCAGCGGTCATGGCGGGCAAAGTATTCCTATGGCCGGTTCATATTCAATGGGATGCGTATGAATTTGTTTTAATAAAATCTGGATTCCTGAACGCGTTATCGGTATCGCTTTTTGTGACGATAGTGGGAACCTTTCTGTGTCTTGTGCTGACAACCTTGACAGCGTATCCATTATCGAAGTCCCACCTTAAGGGAAGAAGGTTTTTTCTACTTATTTATGTATTTGCTATGTTGTTCTACGGGGGGGTTGTCCCCAACTATATGCTGGTTAAGGGGCTTGGATTAATCAATACGATTTGGTCGATGATTATTCCCTACCTGATTATCCCGTTTAATGTTTTTATTATGAAAACATTCCTTGAGAATATCCCTGAGCAATTGGAGGAATCAGCGAAAATCGACGGTGCCAGCAATCTGAGAATTTTATTCAGCCTGATCCTCCCGATATCGCTGCCTTCGTTGGCGACTGTGGGACTGTTCTACGCGGTAGCCTACTGGAATGATTACCTACACCCGCTCTTCTATATCAGCAATACCAATTTAAAACCACTCCAATTGTTCCTGTACGAGATGATTAAAGGTATTGAGAATCTGATCAGGGAGGGTGATCCGGAAGGGGCTATGAACATCACGACAGCGACTATTGAATCGGCAACCGTCGTACTTACCGCGCTTCCCATCATTGTTTTGTATCCATTTTTGCAAAAGTATTTTGTAAAGGGCTTGACCATCGGCTCTGTTAAAGGCTAATAGCCGGACCACAATTATGCGGCAGACTTGGCAATGAGGCGCTGTAAGGGAAGGGGTGATGCTTATGTGAGGGAAGCAGAAGGGGCCATGCAACAGGGATGCTGTAAGACCAGATTCATCGTTAAGATACTATATGACAGGGAGGGCAACGCATGAAAAGCAATACGAATAAAATCGCGTTAAATGGCATGATCATCTCTACGCTGGTCTTAACCAGCATAGCTAGCGCCTGCAGTAATCAACCTGCATCTTCTTCATCATCGTCCGGGACGGCGGAGAAGCCAAAGCCCGTTCTTAAGGTCATGGCGGAATATGACGCCTTGGCCAAGCCGGGAAGTGACGCGACCTCTAAGGCCACTGAAGAAAGAACGGGCTATAAGGTAGATTACTCCATGCTTCCTGCAGATGACCCTACCCAGAAATTGAGTATTGAAGTGGCAGCTGGCGCCGATTATGACATTATTAGAATGCAGCCGCAGGCCTTCCGTCTACTGGCGAGCCAGAACGCATTAATGCCTTTGAATGATCTGCTGGACAAATACGGAAAGAATGTGCTGGAAGGCATCCCTAAGGAAGCGTGGGAGCTAACAACGATCAACGGGAAAATTTATGGCATCCCCAAAAGAAGCGAAAGACTTAATATTTCTTTAGGGATAGGAATTAGAGCTGATCTGCTTAATTCCATAAGCATGAAGACACCAACTACGATTGATGAATTTTATCAAACATTAACAGCCATTAAGGAAAAGCATAAGGACATGATCCCGTTGACTAGCACCTCCGTGCAGATTCCTACAATAAAAAGCGCATTCGGCTTATACAATCAATGGATGGATGTGAATGGCGAAATCGTTCCGTCATTTAAGCTTCCAGCTATGAAGGAGTATATGGCGTTCATGATGAAGCTGTATAATGAAGGGCTGCTTGACCGGGATCTTCCCGTTAATAAAAAAGTTACGGTTGACGAAAAGTTTGCCGGGGGCAAGGCTGCAGCAATCCCTACAGACTGGAAATCCTCACAAGCGCAATTTACAGCGTTATATAAAAATAATCCGAATGCCAAAACCGATATTGTGCAGCCCTTGATTGGCAAAAACGGAGAACAGGGGATATCTGTTAACGCCAATCTGGTATATGCAACCGTCATCTTGAAATCCGCGAAGCATCCTGAGGATGCGATGAAGTTTATGAATAGCAGAATGGACCCCCAAAATTTCGAATACCTTGCTATAGGTAAGGAAGGAGAAACCTTCACTAAGGAAAAAGACAAATACATTCCCATTATGCCGGCATTGAGTGACCAGCGCGGGGAAGCCTATTGGTATTTGTTCGGCATACGAGAGAAGGAATATTCGGAAATGTGGCTGGCCCGTCTAAGAAGGGACGCCATCCTGTTCGAAACGTATGAAAAGGTAAATAAAAACTATGATAAATTATCGCGTTTCAATATTACCGGCATGATGCCACCGCTGGAAAGCTATACGAAATATAACGCATCGTTGAGTAAGATGGAGGATGACTATTTCACCCAGCTGCTTGTCGGCAGTGAAAAAATCGAGAACTACGATAAGTTTGTGAAGAAGTGGGAAGAAGCTGGCGGTGCAGAGGTGACCAAGGATATTAATAATTGGTATAAAAACGGCGGAAAGCAGTACACGGATAATCTGCTGAAAACGTATCCGAGCGGTTATTAGGCGTTTACCAAAAATGAATGTGGAGGAGATTGCAGCGTGAAACAGCTCGTTACAGATGTGTTAGTCGTAGGAGGTGGCACCGCGGGAGCGTTGGCTGCCATCGGCGCAGCGGAAGAAGGCGCGAATGTTGTGCTGGTTGAACGGGATAGCGTATTAGGCGGCGTCGGTGTCCGTGCGGGCATCCACTACTATTATTATGGCAGCCTGGGCGGCGCGCAAATGGGCATCGACCAAGCGACACGCTCGCTTACGAAGGAACTGGGCGGCAAGAGCAAGGGGTTCCATCCCGAGGCAAAGGGTGTAGTGATAACCGAACGGATGCAGGAGTTAGGTATACAGGTCATTTATGACGCGGTTATTGCGGATGTCCTCATGAACGGGAAACAGATCATAGGTGCAATTGTCGAGACCGACCGGGAATGTCTGGAGATCACGGCCAGCGTTACGATTGATTCCACGGGAGACGGGGATGTGGCCCATTTGGCTGGCGCAGTCTTCATGCAGGGGCGCGATTGGGATGGGGCGATGCATACATTTTCGATGGTTCCCCGCTATATCGACGATAGAAGCATCCTGCAATATAAGAACTTCGATGTGGGCTGGGTAGACAGTACCGATTTCAGGGATGTTTCGCGGGCTTATAAGACAGGACGCCAATACGCATGGAGAGAGCAGGAGAACCCTGCTAATACCCATTACACGGTTGTCGGTCCTCAGTTGGGCATCAGGGAAGGCCGTATTATTATCGGGGAATACGTGCTCCACCAAGATGATCTGCTGCATGATAAAAGGTTCGATGATGTGGTGATGCGTTGCTTCTCCCATCATGATACCCATACTTATGATTATGCGAACGAAAGTGATTTCACGCAAATCTACATTCCCATCCTGGGATTTCGGAAGTTTCCTTTCGGCGGCGATGTGCCATACCGTTGCTTTGTCCCGCAAGAAATCGAAGGGCTGTTAATCGGCTGCCGAGCGCTTTCCCAAGATCATGATTGTTCGATGACCTTGCGTATGCAGAGGGATATGCAGAAGGTTGGAGAAGTAGCGGGCGTTGCGGCGGCCTTAAGTGTCCATGAGCAAGTCCTTCCAAGACATGTTGATATTCATAAGCTGCAGAGCAAGCTGATAGCCAGAGGCGTACTGAATCAAGCAGACCTGGAGCGGGAGAGCGAGCCCTGGATGATCTTCGAGGCGGAAACAACGAAGCATCGCCGTGAGCTGCTCCAAGAGGAGGATCAGACGCATCATGTCGAGCTGTTAATCGACTATTTGGGAGGCTCCCAGGAAGACATCGCCTTATGGTGGATATGGCAGCTCGGGGATGTATGCGCATCCGCTTTGCTGGAGGCATTGCCGCATGCCCAAGGGAAGAAATGGCGTGGAATCACTCTAGCGCTGGGTTTGATCAAGCATCCGGCCAGCATTTCGTTGTTGGAGGAAGTGTTCAGAAGCAAGGATGCCGAGAAGAAAAGCGATCCGCTTACCTGCTCAGAGGAGCGTTGGATTGCGGCGTTAATTCTGTTGAAGCAGCAGGGGGCAGCCGGTGTTGCTTCGGATGTGATCGAGCTGTTGCGTACAGAACGAAAAAGCACAACGCTTCTGTATATGCTGCATTATTTGGTTGCCATTGCCGACCAAATGACGGAAGAACAACAACGGCTGGCTGACAAAGCGCTCCGGGAATTACTGCAGGACCCGGAGCTGGGTGACGATTATTTCGTCAAGGGTTCACACGGTATTACCCCGACAAAGGGCGAATGCAGCTCCATGAGATGGGGGATTGAGATAACATCAGGGTATTTGCTTGGACGAATCGGAGGAGACGGTGAGTCGCTTCTGCAGCAATATCTGCAGGATTACCGGGGCTATGCTAGAACGGCAGCCGCTGTCATGATGGCTCGATTGAGTGAAACGAAAGGAGCGGTCCAAGTATGAGTGAGAATGTCCATAGCATCATCGGGACCTATGATGTCGTCGTTGTCGGAGGTGGAGTAGCGGGCATGGCTGCGGCTAAGACTGCCGCCGAAGGCGGTTTAAGTGTGGTAATTATCGAGCCGACAGGCTCGCTTGGCCGGGAAATAGTTAGAGCCCGTAATTTATTCGTCGATTTGTCAAGTTATCCGGACTTATCTACAGGTGTATCCATACTTGCATTTCTGGAGGCTCGCAAAGGGTGGTTTGGGGGCCAGCTTGATACCAATTGCGCTGCTATTGCTATGGATGATGCCATGGAGCAAGCTGGCATTGACATATGGTTTCAAGTATGGGCTTCACGACTTGTGGTACAGGACGGGAAGATACAAGGCGTCGAGGTTGCCACGAAATCAGGATATGGTTTCATACAAGCGTCTCAGGTTATCGACGCCTCTGCCCATGGAAAGGTCAGCCAGCCATGGTTCAGGAAATCCTTGAGTACAGATGTCCGTTCAGTGATTCATCTTTTATACAACAATGTGGCAGGAGAATGCCCGGACCCTTTTAATTTGCATATACCGAAATTTGGCGAAGTAAAGGTAGCCTGCAAACCTACTTTCTGGCTCGGAGAGTGGCGAGTATCGTTAGAGGTTGGGCTTTTATTAAGGCGGGATGAATGCTCTGCGTTGCTGGCTGCCTCATTGCCTGCTCTTCATGAATTAGTGCCTCGATTAACCAATGGAGTGCTTACCTATATCGCCGACGACGTTTGGGGAACTCCGGAATTCACATTGACGGTGGATTCCGGGGATGGCCGTGTGGCTGCGGCACTATTGAATCCGTATGATCCCAATGGAGGCCCGGTTGAATTGCGTCGCAGCGTACTTGCCAATCCGCTAATTGTAGAAGGGCTGGTAATGTCAAACTTATGGGTTGAGGGGTTCCCCATGAAGGTCGATCAGGAAGAGCAAGTAATCATCAACTTGATCAAGCTCGGGGAAGCCGCTGGAAAACTGGTTCTTGAAGCGTCTCATAAGGAAGCCGCCGGGACAGTATAATTCCTTGGCAGCTCTTCAAAGGGCTAATCTACTTGATTCCAGTGTATTCCGCTCTCTTGGGCCGGCTTCCTCCGGGGCTGACATAACTACGAACCGCTGTACCGTTGTAGATCACTCGCTCTGCCTGAGTCGCTTTATGGCTAGGTTTTGAAAACATTTTCTGGCACATAACTTCAGTTGGAACAAGGCCAATTCCATTTGTAAATAAGATACTTACGCAGAGAGGATGCCAATGGGAAGAAGAGGAGCAAGATCCGTCTAAAGATGCCGGAGGCAACGGCTTTCCTATTGATTGTAAATCGAAGTTATTCCTGTCAAAAACCGATTTTCCAATAAATGGGAAAATCGGTTTTTGATTATGTTCACTCTAACTCTAACCTACATAAGTCCCGCTGCCCTTACCCAATCCCGAAATCTCTGGAGTGCAATCGCTGGCGGTTCAAGCGGATAAAACTCCAGACCTATATAACCTTGAAACCCAGTTGCTTGTATGGCCTTTAGTATGTTTATATAGTACAACTCACCCGTGTAGGGCTCATGTCTACCCGGTACACCTGCAATATGGAAATGTCCGATATTATGGATATTCCTGGTGAGTGTATCTATAATATTTCCCTCCATGACTTGCATGTGATAAATGTCGTACAGAACTTTGACATGGGGACTACCGACCTGATCAATAATCTCGAAGGCTTCCTTCGTATGGTTCAAATAGGCATTCGGATGGTCTACAAGTGTATTGACAGGTTCAACGACAAGCATGATACCGTTATATTGCAATAATGGGATGCACGCCTTCAGGCCATCCACAATACTTTGATGCATTTCCTTTGGGGATAGTCCGGGAACTCTGCTTCCTCCCTGGGTGAAGAGGGTATTGCATCCGAGCATTTGCGCAACAGCTATTGCCTGTCCCAGCCCCACTATATATTCTCTTCTTCTAGCAGGATCAGTTAACTCAAAGGTTTTCGTAACCGTTCCTGAAACATAGAGCTGATACTTTTCTCTGGCAGCTTGAATAGCCTGGAGGTCCTTGTCCCACCAACTGGCAAATTCAAAGGCATTGTAACCGACTGCCTTTATTTGTTCCAGACCCTCAATAAAATTCTTTCCATTATATACAGCATCCATAAGAACAGAAAAATTCATTTCATTTCACCCGTTTCTGTTTATAGTTATAGGCACCTTAACAGCCCGGTCTTGAGTATTTGATGGTCCCGCGTCCCATATTCGATAATCCCGACTACAGAGGAACAGGTAAGCTTAGAGATAAGGTTGCCATTATTACGGGTGGTGACAATGGCATTGGCCGTGCGGTAGCGGTAGCATTTGCTAAAGAAGGAGCTGATCTGGCTATTGTGTATCTGGATGAGCATCAGGATGCTGTAGAAACCCGGGAAGCTGTGAATAGACTGGGGAGGAAGTGTTTGCTGATCCCGATTGATCTAAGGAATAAAGAGTCGAGTTCTTGTATAGTAAAAGCAACACTTGAAGCATTTGGCCATATTGAAATTCTCGTCAATAAAGCAGGTGTCCAATTCGTTCGACAGTCTCTGCTTGAGATTTCTGATGAACAACTGCAGACGACCTTCGTTATTAATATTTTGTCATTTTTCTCCGTGAGCACAAACGACTACGGCTCGTCTATCTGCTCAAGTACAGTCCTTAACTGAATCCCTTGGAAGGTTTATGGAAGTGGCTAAGCATGATGTTGTGAACAATGTCTTTGTCAGCAAGTTCTATTGAACATGAATAAATTTGGATATTTATGATAAAAATACCTTTCGAAGTAAATAAAATCAACTAGGAGTTGCTCAGTATGGCGAAAATCGAAAGGATAAGTATTTTGCAAGCATCCTTTATAATTATTACTATGCTGGGAATTCTGGATCATGTTATCTTGCTTCCTGCATTGCTGCGATCGGCAGGTCGAGACGCTTGGGTTTCCGTGTTAGTCGCGGGCCTACTATTTTTATGTTGGATTCCTTTTGTTTTTTATATCATGGATCAAAGCAAGCAGGAACATCTTTTTATATGGTTAAAACGACGTTTAGGTGTACCAATTGCTTGGATGATCATCATGATTATCATTTTTCAATTATTTGTAATGTGCATAATGACTATTAAGGATGTTACATACTGGAGCAACATCACCTATCTACCGGATACGCCGAATGTGGTTATTGTCTCCTCTTTGGTCTTGGTTTCATTTTATGCTGTATACTCCGGTATACGCACGATTGCCATTGTAAATGGTATTCTATTCCCATTCGTCATCCTACTTGGTATTTTTGTTGCGACAGCTAATTTCCCGCATAAAAATTACTCCTTACTTTTTCCCCTTTTGGAATATGGTTTTGAACCAGCTATTAAGGGAGTTATGTATGCGGGATCAGGGCTTACAGGAATTCTTTTTTTTGTATACATTCAGCATCGTCTTCAGTCAAAAATGAGTTTACGTTCCTTACTGTGGGTGGGGATCGTTTTAGTGGGATTAACATTGGGCCCATTGATGGGAGCCATTGCGATATTCGGTCCCTTTGAAGCTGCAAGAATGCGCTTTCCTGCCTATGAAGAATGGAGGCTTGTTACTTTCGGTCACTTCCTCGAGCACATTGACTTTTTTTCCATATATCAATGGCTTGTCGGTTCATTTACGCGGATCTCGATTGGGATATTCCTGATCCCCGATTTGTTAGACGTTCAGAGAGGGAAGAGACGAACTGTTTTGCTGGTTTTGTTATTCGCCATTATGATCATAGGTTCTCAAATTCAAATCAATGATCGAACGTTCGTCGAATTTCTGACGACCATGTATCTTCCTTATTCGCTTCTTTTATCCTTGATTTTATCTGTTCTGTTCGTCTCAGTCGCATGGATATTCGGGAAGAGGAGGATGGAGATATGAAGCTTTGGAAACTGTTTTCAATGCCTTTCAAAAAAACAATTGCACATGGCGAGAAAACAGATAGTAATAGTGTAACCCAATTTGTTGATTTATCTTTAGTTAAAAATGAAAGTTGGGCACTATTAACGTTCGCAGGCTGTCAGGATGTAAAAATTCAAAAAATGATTATGAATGCAGAGTACAATATTTCGAGCTTATTGATCTATTGTGAAGGAATAGTTGACACGAAACAAATCAACGAAACGATCATTCCAAGTCTGCATGATTGGTTGAAGGAAGTGGATTCGCAACCTCTAACTGAGGATACGATTCTGCTTGGGTGGTCCATGTCGACACTGCATAAAGAAACGATACTAGACCATATAGTGACAAAAGTGTTCGACGGGGAATTGATTCTATTCTTCGAAGGCGTGAAGTCCGCCTTCATTATTAATATTGCGAAACCACCAACACGGAACCCTGAGGAATCCAATTCAGAGATTTCCATACGCGGGCCACGGGATGGGTTTATCGAGGATATTTCCGTTAATGTTGCATTGGTTCGTAAAAGGTTACGAACCAAGTCCCTCTCCTATGAGCAATTTACACTTGGAAAACGAAGTCAAACTAAAGCAGGGCTCCTGTATATCAAAGATATCATCCAGCCAAAAATTGTAGAAGAAGCAAAAGCACGATTGTCATCTATTGATACCGATGCTGTCTATAGTAGTAATGAATTGGAGGAGTTGTTGTCCGAATCAAAATTCTCATTGATCCCGCTATTCGATTACACAGGCCGGCCAGATTACGTTGTGTCTTCCTTATTGCGTGGGCGTTTTGCGATTATTTTGGACGGTGTCCCGACGGCAATCATTGCTCCTGCAAATTTGATGCTGCTGGTTAAAACCGCAGAGGATATACATAATTCGTATTCAAACATTACATTCGGAAGAATACTTAGGCTATTTGGCTTGTGCATTTCCTTGTTTCTTCCCGGTTTTTATATTGCAATCACTACTTATCACCAGGATCAAATCCCATTAACATTGCTGGCTACACTCGTAACTTCGAGAAAGGGGGTACCCTTTCCCACTCCAATTGAGGCCTTTGTAATGCTTGTATTATTCGAGCTTTTCAGGGAGGCAGGAATGCGTCTGCCTAGCGCCGTTGGACAAACTCTGGCGGTAGTTGGTGGTCTAATCATCGGGGAAGCAGCCATTCGTGCAGGGCTTACAAGCCCCTCGTTATTGGTTGTGATAGCAGCAACCCTTGTATCTACCTTTACCTTGGTGAACCAATCATTGGCTGGGGGTGTGAGCATTATTAGGCTGGGAATTCTTCTCATCAGTTCTTTTTTGGGGATCTTCGGTTTTTTTCTCTCAATTTTTGTCCTGTTAATAAGTCTCGCCAATTTGAAATCTTTCGGGATCCCTTTTCTGGCTCCGATTTCACCCATCACTTGGCGTGACGTCACCGCTTCACTGGTTCGTCTGCCTGCTTCTTTTCAGAATAAACGACCTAAGATGCTGAACGTACAGGATTCGACAAGAGAGAGGAGCAAAAAATAAATGAAACAGCGTATCATTGTCCTGGTTTTGTTTGTCCTTTTTGTCTTTCCTCTTTTAACAGGTTGTTGGAATATGAGGGAATTGGAGCATATGTTTTATGCTCATGCTGTGGGTGTCGATTATCAGAATAACCAATTCAAAATATATGTACAAATTTTGGATTTTACCACATTAGGGAAACAAGAAAGCGGAGGGGGGCAGGGAGATAAGCAAGGGAGTTGGGTTGGGAAAGGAGTAGGTAAAACATTTCAAGCTGCTCTTCATGATTTATACGCGACAACCCAACGAAGGATTTACTGGGGACATGTGAACACTGCCGTACTTAGCGAAGCCGTATTGAAGTTTGGCATCCATGAAATATTAGATCAGTTTACACGATATAGCGAATTTCGCTATAGCCTATGGATATTCGGTACGCAGAATTCAGTGGAAGATATATTACTTTCTTCGCCAATTATGGAATCCTCTCCTGTTTATTCTCAGTTAGGCGATCCAACTGATGTATATGATCAAAATTCGTCTATACACCCCATGCGATTGTACAGCCTTATTACCGACATTCGGGAGCCTGGAAAAACCGTATTACTTCCCATGATCAATTTATCGGAGGGACATTGGGTTGATAACAAAATGAGATATCGAGCTCTCAAAGTCGGGGGCGTAGGCATAATTGATGCAGGGAAGTGGTATGGTTTTTTATCCGCAGAAGCCTTTACTGGGGCACGGTGGCTGGATAGTCGAGCGGCACGTATACCTCTTGCACTCGATTCGGAAAAGCAACCTGTTGCAACAGTTGTTTTTAAACATCCACAAACACAAATAACACCAGAAATTCGCCAAGGAAAGGTTTTTTTTAACCTCAAAATTAAGGTAAGGGGTAACATCAATGAAATGGATAGTGAAGTTTCCGATTCGATCATCAGGAGTCGAGCGGAAGAAATGATCCGCGAAGAGATCCGAAATACCTTTGCGAAAGGACTCAAACAAAAGGTAGATGCTCTCAATTTGTTAGAATCTCTGTACCGCCAAAAAAACCATGAATGGGCTCAACTAAAAGCTTCAAAATCATTTCCATTGACTGAGGATTCATTACAAAATATCGAGATAAATATTAGCATCACGAGTAGAGGAAGGACGACGGAATCATTTCCTATAAATGGTGGAAAGGAATAACTGATGTTAATCGAATAAGCGGATCTGTTACTCAAAAGGCAGTGAAATAGGTTATATCAAGATACCAATTCTCGATGGTTTTCATTATCCCAACCCAAATTGATGCTTGGTGGGCAGGCCTCTAGCAGTTGTAGATCACGCTTACTGTATGAGTTATAACTGTGTTTACCTTGATTTGGTCTCATTACGTGGTACAAGAGGTCGAGGTATTTAACTAAAGATGTATCTGGAAAAGTAAGGCCAATCGACGCGAATCGATTGGTCTTTTTTAACGCCAGAGCGTAATATTGTGTTAGAAATCAGGGTTATTGTCGTAGCAATCCAAGGATAATTCATCTATAATCATCCTATATTGATAGCGTTTTCCATTTCGGCAACTTCAGAAGAAACGGGGCTTTGACTATGAAACGACTTCGTTTCAAGATAAGAACGATACGCGGTCATATCGCTTTGTATTCTTGTATTATATTTACGATTATCATCTTGTTATTTGGAAGTCTTTCTTATAATTACATTTCAAATACCATGTCTAAGGAAATCTTGAGCTACACTCAGAAGATCATTGAAGAAAAGAAAAGTAATATCGATTCGCTATTTTCTCAGGTTGTCACTTTAATGCAGCAAACAGCTAGCAACGCTGTACTCAATGAAGCGACACAACCGGTAAGTCCGACGGATTTCGCAGGATTACTGAATAATCAGCGACGCATTGATGATTATCTTCAGAACGTGCAGAAATTTAATCCGATCATCAAAGATTTTATTGTACTTGATAAGAATGGCATTGCGATCGATCAGACAGGAGCAGCGGTAAGACCAGAGTATCGTTTTAAAGATCAATCTTGGTATTCCAATCAGTTATTTCCCTACTTTCGTGTTAATTTTATCGGCGTGCACTCGCAAGATTATTATGCAAGCAGCAACTCGGATGAAATGATTGTCTCTGCCATTGCGCCTATCTATGATTTTTTTCGTCCACTGGACTCTTCCTTTCCCATGCTGTTATGCAACTTAAGTGTAAGTAAAATTCAGTCTTTAGCGAAAGAAACACAGTTGGAGAAGTCAGGATTCTTAATTGTCATCGATGCGAAAGGGGAACCCATATTTAAGCCATCTACTAATATTCATTGGGATGGTCTGTCAGCTGCTTTACAGAAACAAGTGGATACCCACTCAGGGAATTTTATCTTGAACGAAAGCGGTGTTCGTTTCGTGGTTGTGTACGATACCTCGAAAGTAACAGGCTGGAAAATTGTGAGCCTGATTCCTTTGAAAGAGATTAGTGCACATACCTATCGAATTGGAACCTACTTTTTAATGGCAACGGGCATTTGCATTATTCTTGTACTTATCGCTTCTTTTATCATTTCTGCCAAATTAACGCGACCTATCGTTCGTTTAATCCAAAAAATGCAACAAATTGAAAGAGGAGATAATCATCTTAAGTTATACGACACAAGCACAGAAGAAATTGAGAAGCTCACTTACCGAATCGATTCGTTGATAGAGAATATTAAAATATTGACGGGGGATGTATACACCTATCAAATTCAAAGCAAAGTTATGGAGTTACGAGCATTACAAAGCCAGATCAATCCGCATTTTTTGTACAATACACTGCAATCAATAAAGGCATTATCAGTAACGGGGCGGAACAAGGACATCAGCACGATGGTAACATTGATTGGCGGTATGCTGCGGTATGCGATTAACAATGTGCAAGATATTGTAACGGTATCCAGTGAACTTCAACATATCGAAATGTATATGCAGATACAGAATTATCGGTACCCGGATCAATTCCGCTATGATATCGATTGCGATGACAGTCTGAAATCGATTTCGATGATCAAATTAAGCCTGCAACCTATTGTTGAGAATGCAATTCTGCACGGATTTCACAATCGAGGTCAGGGCAGCATTCGTATCCTTGTACAGAAAGCGAAGGATCTGACGATATCGGTCTATGACGATGGAAACGGTATGAGTGCCGCGGATTCGGATCGATTACGTAGCAAGCTTTCCGGGAAGCCAGGTACGGAAACGGAAGGTGGTGTTGGACTGATGAACGTTCATCACCGCATCCAGATGAAATATGGGGAAGCGTATGGCTTACAGATAGCAACGAACGTGGAACAAGGCACTTGTATTCAAATTGTCATTCCCTGGGAGGAATTCTTATGAAAATGCTGCTGGCAGACGATGAAATATTAACCCTGCAATTAATGGCGCATATTATCGATTGGGAAGAGATGGGAATAGAGATCGTAGGATCAGCAATCAATGGTGCACAAGCTTTGGAGATGATTGAGGATACAGACCCCGATCTGTTGATTACCGATATACGCATGCCTCAAGTAGACGGGATGGAACTGATCCGCAGAGCGCTGAGCTCCAAACCAGATTTGCAAATTATTATTGTCAGCGCTTATGCAGAATTTGAATATGCGCGTGAAGCGATAAAAAACGGTGCTAAAGGGTATTTATTGAAACCGCTCGATGAGAACGAGCTTATGGCGGTAATGAAAGAAATTCAAAAGGAATGGTTAATGACGGCTGCCCAACAGGAGCAGGAGAAAGAAATGCAACAAATGAAGGCAGAGCAATCCTGGCGAAATCTCCTGTACGCTCCCTTACCTCAGCAGATGTCGTCAAGTATTCCACTGCCTCATACCGAGTATCGTCTCGCTGTTCTGAAAACCGAAAGTGTGACTTATGGTGAACAACTGCATTTGCAAGAAACAATGGTTGAGGTATCAAAAGTGTTGCAAAATGAAATAAGAATCCGTTTAGATAGAGATGTATTTCAAAATATTCTCTTTGAAAATTATCCTGGCGAATGGATATTTGCGTTACATGCTTCCTTCCAAGTAGAAGCGTTGGACGCTATTCTGCAGGCAAGAACAGATTGGCTCGGGATACAAATCCTTGCAGGTATAAGTTTGGTGAAAACAGATTTAAACCAACTGAGCGAAGCCTATAAAGAAGCGCTTGATTCACTTCAATACCGATTTTTTCACGAAGACGGACAAATTTTCATCTATCAGCCTTCTGTACAAGATCAGAGGCTGTCTACGAATGAAGCATTTATTCAATCACTTCAACGGTGGGTAGATAAATGGTTGGATGCTTCTACTACGGATTATTTGGCCGAACAGCTTTGGAACGTTATCGAAATCCATACAGATAAGAATATTGATGATGTTTACCACCGTTTCTATGATCTATTGTTCGTGATGAAAATGAGGCTGTGGAATCGTGACGAACATACAGCATTCCAAATGTTGGATAGTATTCGACTGAACGTAGACAAGAAGTTTCGATCACTAACCGAACTGCAACAGTTCATAATTGATATCTTATTAGAACTAAATGCGTTACGCAGATTTGAGAAAAGCGAACATAACCCACTCATTTACCAAGCCAAACAATATATCAAACAGCACTATAATACGAATATCTCATTAGAACAGATTTGTGAAGCTGTTTCTGTAAGTCGCAGCTATTTCAGTACCTTCTTTAAAAAAGAGACGGGTATGAATGTATGGGACTATTTAACGGAATATAGGATAGAGCAAGCGAAGAGGATGCTCGTGGAGACAACGATGAAAAATTACGAGATTGCTTTAGAGATAGGTTACGAGAACCCGAGTTATTTCACAAAGATGTTTAAAAAGCAAGTTGGAATTAGTCCAAATGAGTATAAAACCCATAATTAGTAAGGAAATGTAGATAAATGGGTACACAGACAACAAAAGTTCAGAAGAAACTGAGCTGTAGTTGTCTGATTTTCTTTCACCTTAGTATTCCGTTGTAAGCGCTTAAAGTCAGTGATATTGGGTTAGTGATTCGTAAATATAGTCGCATCAAAGCAAATGGGAAGACGTTACAATAAAAGTGTCAAGGTTATCGAGCAATCACTTGGGTAGCATAAAAAGGGAGGAATTACTATATGAAGAAAGCGGTATCATGGACAGCTTTAACGGTGTTAACTTCTTCGATTCTATTAGCGGGATGTGGTTCAAATGATGAAGGCACACAGGCAGCGACCCCTGCCCCGTCGGAAACATCGACCCCAAGCAAGGACACGATAGAGAAGAAAGTACCTATTAAATTTATCGGGTTTAACAAAGAAGATGTTCGGAAGACATACTTAGACCTGCTTCGCAAGCAATTTCCGAATTATGATATTCAGTTCCAGTTTGTTGATTCCAAATCGTACCAGAATATCGTTACAACCTATCTTGCCAGTGGAGAAGGCCCTGATATTATCGAAGGTGGAGATGCAAAATGGGCAGCTGCAGGCTATCTGGAAGACCTGACCTCGCAACCATTTGTTTCCAAATACTATGATACCGGGATAAAACCTTTAACAATTAACGGAAAACTGTATTCGATTCCTCTGCAGTCTTGGTTTGAGGGGATCTGGTATAACAAAGATCTTTTCGCGAAGGTGGGTATACAACCTCCAAAGTCATATGCTGATTGGATGAATGGCCACGCGAAACTCCAGGCAGCTGGTATTAAGCCTCAATCGATGGGAGCTAAGTCCTGGGAGCCGATGATGAAGCAATCCATCGCTGTAGCGTTGAATGAATTCTATGCGAAACCAGAGAACAAAAACTTCGATCAAGAGTTTGAAAATGGCACTAAAAGATTGTCCGATAGCTGGAAAGACGCATTTACGCTATGGGATACAACAATTCAAAACAAAAACTTGACGCCGACTATGCTTGGCATTGAATACGATCAGGCGATGGATGAATTTGCAACAGGCAAAGCAGCGATGTGGGAATCAGGTCCTTGGTCTTATGAAGACTTAATGAAGAAAAACCCGAGTTTAAATTTAGGTATGTTCCCGATACCTGGAAAAAGTGAAGGAACGGGTTGGCTAATTGGAGGTCCTGGCAGCTCTTGGGCCGTTAATAAAGCTAGTAAAAATAAAGCAGATGTAATGAAAATTTTGGAGTTCACTTCGACGCCAGAAGCACAGGCAGCGCTCATCAAAGATAGCTTTGGAACTTCTTTCTTGAAAGGTGCAGATAGCAGTAGTCTACCAAAGCAATATTCGGATTCAGCAGAAGCATTCAACCAAGGTCACGTCTATGTGCCATGGGCGAACTGGGGTGTAATTTCTGGAGATACGATTATTACTGAATTAGGCAAGCTGCTTCAGGACCACCTGTCAGGGGCTAAATCGATCGATGAAGTATTAAAAGGTACTGACAAGAAAGCAGATGAGCTTCGCAGCAACTTGAAAAAGTAGAAAAAAGGGAGAAATGTGGCAGTTTTGAATGCCACATTTCGCTTTTAAGGGGTGATAGCATGATAAAGCTTAACGGCTTTCAGTGGAGGAAAGAACTCATCTTCATAGCGTTTGTATTGCCAGCTCTATTCGGATATTTACTGTTTTATATGTATCCTTTAGTTGTCACTTTTGTATACAGTTTTACGGACTTGTCCTTATATAAGCCCAAGCTGAACTTTATAGGGATACGTAACTTTACTCACTTATTTCGGGATGATTCGGCCATAGTGGGCATCAAAAACTCGATTATTTATGCCATTGCGATGACAATCTTACAGAATGCTTTGGCCATTCCGTTGGCTGTCGCCTTGAATCGTCCCTTAAAAACGAAAAATATATTAAGACTTGTTTTCTTTGCTCCAGCAGTTTTAAGTCCACTCGTAGTTGGATTCTTATGGTCGTATATCATGTCCGCTACGGATTATGGATTGATTAACCAAGGTTTGAAAGCAATAGGTCTTTCAGAAATCAATTGGCTTGGAAATCCCAAATTAGCTTTGTATTCCATTATCATAACGCAAGTTTGGCAGTGGACGGGGTATGCCATGGTCATTTATTTAGCTAATTTGCAGGGGATTTCGAAGGAACTGTACGAAGCCGCGTATATTGATGGCGCAAATAGTAGAGTGATTTTCTGGAAAATCACACTTCCACTACTAATTCCTTCTATCTCTTTCAATACCGTGATGAGCATGATTGGAGGACTAAAAGCTTTTGATATCGTCTTTGCGATGACGGGGGGAGGACCAGGACATTCCACGGAGACCATTGTCATGACCTTGATGAACAAAGGGATTAGTGAATCTCAATTTGGTTATGGATCAGCGTTTGCCGTTGTGTTTTCTCTGCTAATTATCTTAATCGCTGCCGTGCAAATGAAGATCTTAAAGAGATGGGAGGATAAACTATTGTGAAGACATCATCTATACGACGCGGGAATGTGATGACAGAGATCATTCTGCTGCTGCTCGCCGCTATCATGATTATCCCCATCTATTACCTTTTCGTAACAACATTCAAAACGCCAATTGAAGCAGCAGAACACCCATTGAGTTTACCTCACAAGTTCAACTTTAGTGGTTATGCTGCAGCTTGGAAGACGATGAATTATCCACGTGTGTTTTTGAATAATTTCTTTATTACAGCTGTTTCGGTAAGTGGCGTGATTGTATGTGCTTCACTTGCTGCGTACACGTTCGCTCGACGTCCGAACCGCATCAACAATTTCTTATTCTTTTTTATACTGATTGGTGTGACGCTGCCATTTCAGGTAGCAACTATTCCGCTATTTAAATTAATGAAGTCGTTAGGACTCGTTGACACCTTTACAGCGGTCATTCTAATCAATATTTTTACCATGATTTCCTTTAATATTTTTCTAATCAAAAATTTTGTCTCTACCGTTCCTTTGGAATTAGAAGAATCTGCCTCAATTGATGGATGTGGTGTGTTCGCTACCTTCTGGAAAATTACATTTCCTCTTTTATTACCCGTCATCGCGACAGTCGGGATTTTGGATTCATTGACAACTTGGAACGACTTTTATACGCCACTTCTTTTCTTGCAATCAAGGGAAAAGGGAGTCATTTTGCTGGAGGTATATAGAAATATCGGAAAATTTTCTGTCGATTGGACGGCATTCTTCCCCATGATGGCACTCGGAATTGCGCCGTTGCTGCTCTTTTACGTGGTCATGCAGCGCTTTATTATTAGCGGAATTGTAACTGGGGCCGTGAAGGGGTAGATTGCAGGCTGGATAAAATGGGGGCATGCATATTCTATAGCACAACAATGTATGGGGAACTGCAACGCTTAATTGTAAAGGGGGTGGTATTCGAAGGAATAAAAGCGCTATACAAATGAGGCTTGCTTGTAAAGAGCTATAACCATTTAAGGAGGAAAAAGCATGCAGAATGGTTCAGCAAGATTTATCAAAGTCTATGTAAGTAGGGTAATAGCACTTGTTCTATTCATAAGTTTAATAAGTGTCCCTGCTGTTACGAGTGCGGCAACTGTCATTACGAAGGTATCAACGACCGCTGCGGGGAAAGCATACCTTGAAGTCGGGGGAAAGCCATTCAATCCAATTGCGGTTCAACTAAGAGTTGATCGTGCAGTGTGGTATGGTGGCAAAACGTTGGCAGATACAGCAGCCTTTTATACAGATGCAAAGAATCAAGGCTTTAATACGATAAGTGTTCCCATACCTTGGAGCCAAATGGAGCCTACCCAGAATAATTATGACTGGACCTGGTTGGACTCTTATATTACCAATAGTAAAAACAATGGATTGAAACTTGAAATCATTTGGTTCGGAATTAATGTAGCAGGGGGCGGATGCTCTAATTTCCTGCCTTCGTATATAACAAGTAATACGTCCGTATATGCTAGACATAGTAATAGTGATGGTTCTATCTTTTCCTATAATCACGATCAAGATGGAACTTGTACAGGATACAGTTTGGCAGATTCGGACACTTTGAACCGGGAAAAAGCAGCTTTGCAAGCTATGATGAATCATTTGGGTTCCTTTGATACTACGCATACGACTATAGGCATTCAAGTAAACAACGAGTCGATGGTAAATGCGCTGGCATGCAGCAATGGTGGGCCGTGGGATCGTTCTTACGATGCAGACACAACAGCGGCTTATAATGCCTCAGGATACACCAATGGAGCTGCGTTCGCAGAGTACCAGCTTGCCGTTTATCAGAATCAGCTAGCCCAGGTCATTAAACAAAGTGATTATTCCGTTTATACGCGGATGAATTATTGGTGTCAAAATGCTTCAATTATTAATAATTTGCTAACCTATGCGCCTAACATAGACTTCTGGGGGAATGATCCGTATACGTCGGAAATTAATAATATTCGCAACTCCATAGATCCTTCGACTAAATTCTTATCCATTTCTGAAAATAGTACGTATGCCAATACGCCTTATTTAGAATTAGCTGCCTACGACAAGGGCGCAGTTCATTATGATATTTATCAATTAGTGTTTCAATCCATTGACGGTGAAGGGATGGTAGGTTTAGATCATACATGGAGACCAACTGCAACTACAATCGTCAATGCCAATAATCAAATTACGAAAGAGCCCTATTTAACGTCCTATACATCAGGAACAGATATCAGTTACTTCTATAATCCGAGTCAAACCAGTAGTGAGACCAAATCAATAGGTTTTGATGTGAATTTCAGTACGTCCAATTATGGGCTCGGCATAGCTCTTAAAACAAGTAACGATATCATGCTTATGGGCTTAGGTGGTGGTGGCACATTTAAAGTAACGAACAGAATACCGAGCTCAGCGGATGTTGGTTATTATAATGCGAATCATAATTGGGTTTCAACTGGTTCGAAAAGCATTACAAATAATACTGACGGTACGTTTTCTGTTGCTGTAAGCGGCACGGAATATGTGAAACTTCATTATAATAATGGCATACCTGCAGGCCCAACCAATCTAGCATTGAATGCGACGGCAAGTACAACAAGCAACAATGGTTATTATCCAACAAGTAAAGTCAATGACGGCACAAGTGCAGGAATCGTAAGCACCGATAATCCGGGTTTTCCGCAGTATGTTACCTTAAATTGGAGTGCAGGGCAATCCTTTAATGCTGTTAAACTTTCTTCGAATTATGCGCAAGGGCAAGCTCCGACGAATTGGGATATCCAAGTTTCTGCTGATGGAAGCACCAACTGGACAACAGTGGCCTCTTCCGGAGCAGTATCGTGGTCGACAAACGGCAGCACAGAATCCAGGGAGATTTCCTTCAATGAGGTAACCAACAAGAAGGGAGTAAGAATCAAAATTAACAATGCGAATCTTACATGGTCACATTATGCCATTGAGGAACTCGCGGTATATAATCATAACCTTGCATTATTTGCAATACCAAGCACGACAAGCAATGATGGCCAGTTTCCAACAAGTAACATTAATGACGGTACAACTGCACCAATCGTAAGTAACAACAATCCAGGCTTTCCGCAATATGTTACCTTGAATTGGGGAGTTGGACAGTCCGTGAGTGCAGTAAACCTTGCAACTAATTACGCCCAGGGGCAAGCACCGACGAATTGGGATATCCAAGTATCAACGGATGGGAGCACGAATTGGACAACCGTAGCCTCTTCAGGAGCCGTGACATGGCTGACGAATGGTGCAACAGAATCTAGGCAGTTGTCTTTTACTCCTGTCGCCAACGTTAAAGGAGTAAGGATTAAGATGAATAGCGCGAATCTCACATGGTCTCATTATGCTCTACAAGAGATTGAGGTATTTAACTAAATATACCTTATAATTTAATACCATAAATTAAATCATAGGATTTCATAGTATTTAAAAAAGGACTAAAATTAAATCAATAAACGATAATTAAAATGTAATCGTTTACAATTCGAGTGGGAGGTTGATTATGAATAAGTGTATATTTATTTATTGTTTATCTGCTTTGTTAGGATTGGGAACTATTATGACGGTTCATGTGGCTCCAGTTCATGCGGTTTCGATTAGTACGATTGTTTCTGAATTCCATGATCCCAATGGTCCTGTGCATGTCGTTGCTCATAAATCGGATTGGAGAAGCGGTCCGGAAAACTCGCTTTCTGCTGTACAGGGAGCGATTAATATGGGTGTTGAAATGGCTGAAATTGATATTCATATGACATCGGATAACCAACTGGTATTAATGCATGATGATACGGTGGATCGAACAACCAACGGAACAGGATCAGTTGCTTCCAAAACATTGGCTCAAATTAAAGCGCTTTATTTACAGCAAGGGATGGGCGGAGGCAGGCCTCTCACCAGTGAAAGAGTACCTACTTTAACCGAGGTTATGAATTTGGCAAAAGGAAATATTATGATTAACCTGGATAAAGCGTGGTCATATAGAGATGCCATTTGGGACGTACTTGTAGCGACAGGCACTACGGACATAGCTATATTTAAGAGTCAAGAACCTAACTCTGTTGTTGATGCCTGGATGGATTCAAAGTCACCAAGGCCGCTTTATGCTGCAGTTGTGGATGATGCTCAGGCAGCGGATATCACAAATTTAATAAACGGAGCGCATCCAGATGTTTTTGAATTGCTATTTGATTCAGAATCAGATACTCAAGTAAGTGATACGAACCTGAACGCCATGAGGAATTCAGGAGCGAAAATTTTTATAAACTCTTTAAATCTCAGTAACAACTATTCCGCAGGACATGTAGACAGCGATGCTGTAAGTAACCCTGAGGCTGTTTGGGGATGGATGATTAACAAAGGGGCTAAGATGATCCAAACAGACTACCCCCAGTTGCTAATCAATTATTTGAATCTTAGACAAAGCCTGCCTTCCGGCTGGAATCGTAAAGATATAGGAGCTGTTGGTGCTGTGGGCTCTGCCGGTTACAGAAACGGTCAATTTACACTATCGGCATCAGGTTTTGATATTTGGACGGCAAATGATGAATTTCAATATGTGTATCAACCAGTCACTGGAGATGTAACTATTATTTCAAAGGTTCGATATTTAAAAAATACAGATGGATTTGCAAAAGCAGGTATTATGATTCGTGAATCATTAAATGCGGATAGTAAGTTTGTGGATGTGGTAGTGTCTCCATCGAATGGAGCAATGTTTCAACGTCGTCCAACGACAGGATTAAATTTATCTGGTACAGGTACAACTTACTACGATACTGCAGCTGGTGTTACTGCGCCTCAGTATGTAAAGCTGGTTCGCAGTGGAAGCACGTTTACTGCATATAAATCTTCGGATGGAGCAAGCTGGCAGCAAATTGGCAGCGCTCAAACAGTAAGTATGAACAGCTTGGTATATGTAGGCTTGGCAGCTACCTCACATAATGACGGTGCTCTTACTGAAGCAACTTTTTCAGACGTAACCGTCACCCCATCTTTACCGTATAGTTTGACTACAGCTACTTTCAGACAGGGAGAAAAAAGCTATTCCGGTGCTACAGATGCGCATGTTATCAAATTTACGCCCTATATGGACAACAATACGGGTGGACATGATGAAGTCGAGGTTACTTCTTATTTAGGGACAAGTGCAGATGAAAAGAATGGACTTTTCAAATTCTCACTTTCAGGTATTCCAGCAACAGCTATTATTACTAGCGCTCATTTGGATCTTATGTTAAATAACACACGAAACGGCATGGTGGATAAATTGCTAAGTCTTCAAGAGGTTACAGGCTCATGGACAGAAGGATCTGGGGTAGGGATCAATGGGCAAGCGGTTTCTGGAGTAAATTGGAATAATCGTCCGTCTAATAGTGCAAGCATCATTGACAACTTAACAATCCATAGCGTGAAGGAGGGTTGGTACACTTTTAATATTACCGATCTGGTTCAAGGGTGGGTAGATGGTTCAAAAACGAACAATGGTGTTGTCTTATTGGAGAATGTGGTGGATACTTCGACAGGCAGCAAAGATTTTGCATCCTCTGAGAATGCTTCTGTGGGTAAAAGACCTGTGCTTGTAATTACTTATCGTTAATGAAGTCGCCGCTTTAGAGAAGGGGGGATTCCATGTCGATAAACATTTCTTCTGAAGAAGCTAGATCATTTGGCATTGAAACGGTTCATCAACAAATGGAAAACGGTGAGAGAAGGTTCCGTTTAGTTAGTTCGGATGGAAGTTCGTACATACGAACGGAAGCATCAAGCGTTGGTGGATGGCAGAACAGCCACTACCATAAAGAGTTAACAGAAATTTATATTGTGCAAAGTGGATGGTTTGTTTACGCTGAGCTTACCTCTTATGGTGAGTTATCCTTGAAGTTTATTAAAGAGGGAGAAGCCATAATCTTTATTCCTCTTGTTCATCACAACCTATTCATGTCGCCATTTACTGTTACGCACGTAGTTAAATACGGAGCTGGGGGCATTGAGGTTGACTGGTTTGCTTCAACTGAGTTAGATAAGCTAACTAAACATATATCCGAATCGGATTTGGTTCGCATGTGCGAACATCCTTAAACCAACACGGAATGATAAATGAATATTATCGAAGAGAAGAACACTTGTGACTGAGTGTTCTTCCTTTACTTTTATCTTCCGGTAAATCGGGATTAATTAATTATTCCAGCAATTCGTTTCTATAGCCACTTGGCGTTTTACCTGTTTGTTGTTTGAAAACAAGCATGAAGTGCTTTGGACTTTGATATCCCGACAATAGAGCAATATCGTATATTTTTAAAGTTGTGGCTGACAAGAGATACTTTGCCTTTTCAATACGAGCTTGAGCTATATAATCCGTAATCGTAATCTCTGTTTCATTCTTAAACAGGTGACTTAGGTATGTAGGATGAAGATTGACTTGCTCTGCAATTGATTGAAGAGTTAAGTTTCCTTCAAGGTTAGCTAGTATATATGTTTTAATTTTTGAAATAATGAATTTGTCTTTATTGTTAACAATAATTTCATCAGGAAAATTTTTTTCGACGATCTTTACATGACTAGCTGAGGAGTAGTTTTGGGAGGAAAAAATTCGTTCCAGAGCTAGAAAGAATAAATTTCGGTTTATTGGTTTTAGTAAATACTCACAAACTCCATACCGCAAGGCAAGTTGGGCATACTCAAACTCCCCGTAACCGCTAATAATCATAATGGGGATGTTGGGAAACATATCCTTGGCTTTTTTTATGAATGAGATTCCATCCATTTCCCTCATTCTAATATCTGTAATAATTAAATCAGGGATATAAGAGTGGAGCTGCTCTAAGGCTGCTTTTCCATGCTCAGCTTCGGTTACTGAAATTGCTATAGGAAAAGATTGGATTAAGTTTTTAATACCGTTACGTATGACTTCTTCATCTTCAATAATTAGGATTTTGGGCATTGTAATCTCTCCTTGGTTCGATTGGTAATGTAATGGTGAAAGAAGCTCCCTCGCCTGGTATTCCATCTATATGAAGTCCGAATTCTTCACCATACATTAGCTTGACCCTTTGGTCGATATTCCGAAGGGCAACTCCACTGCCTTTGGAAGAAGCGTTAATCGGTTGTTTTAATGAAGTATATAGCCATTTAATTTCATCCTCTGTCAATCCTTTTCCATTGTCACGAACGGTGAGCAATAGGTTATTCTCAAAGGTATCTACACGGATCCAGATTTCTCCTCCCCTATTCATATCTTCGATCCCATGGTAGATAGCATTCTCAACAAGTGGCTGAAATAGTAGTTTGGGGATAAGCAATGAACGAAGCTGATTCTCTACCTGAATGAATACTTTTAAACGTTCACCATAGCGGATTTGTTGAATCTGAATATAGGATTCTATGGAGGATAGTTCTAACGCTAGAGGAACATATTTAGAGCTAGTGTTGATCGTATAACGCAATAAATTTCCTAAAGCCGAAACCATATCGGAAACATCATAATTTTGATTTTGAATCGCTTTCATATTGATAGATTCTAATGTGTTGTACATAAAATGAGGATTCATTTGGCTAAGCAGAGCCGATATTTCTGCTTCCTTCTCTTTAATTCCAATTAATAAAACTTCTTCTATTAATCGTTCTATTTCTGCAGACATTCGATTAAAACCTCTTGCAAGCTGTCCAAATTCATCTTGTGTATGGACATCGATGCTTTGGCGGAAATTACCTAATTGTACTAATTTCATTTTGTTGCGCAATTCTACAAGCGGACGGCTTAATCGGTATGAAAAAAACAAGGCTAATATAATACCTACGATTAAACATAGGCTTCCAATCAGGATGGATACCCGTTTAATAGGCAATGTTTCTTTGAGCAGTAAATGCTCAGGTATTAAACTTACAACCTTTAAACCGGTGTTATCAGATTGATCTATAATGACGAGATGCTTCTTACCATTAATTTCCGCTTCAAATGATGCGCTTTCATTATGTAATTGCAAAACGGAATTGATTTCTTTGAAATCTGTTTTGATACCTTCAATATTTTGTTCATAGAATAGTTCGTTGTCTTTATTTAAGATAAGAAGACTCCCGATTTCACCGAATTTATAATTAGCTGCAATTTGACTAAATACCTCAAGGCGAAAATCAACCTTTATAATTCCGAGGGACTGCATACTACCAGGGTCTATAATCATTCGGGCTAATGAAATGTATGGCATAGGTTTAGTCTCACTTAAATATTTTGGGTAGTGTTGCGGGATGGCTACCCATAATCCAGCCGCATTGCGAACTCTTGGCACCCACGTTTCATTATCATCAAAGTAAAAGGACTTTATTAAATAAGGATCCATGTCAGTAAATAAATATCCATTGGTTGTAATTATCTGAATACCTCTGATTTCGGATCGATAAGGAGAGGAAGCAGCCATATAACGAAACATGGTGGATTTCTCCAGTGTGGAGGGTATAGAATCTTTATTATTGGCTTGACTGTGGTTTTGGAGAATCTGCTTCATCTCCCCGTTGTATATGGTAAGTAAAGATAAACTTTGCTTTTCTTCCATAAATGTTTTGTCGAGACTTTTATTTATTTGATTAACAATCTGAATGGCATATATTTTTGTTCTCCGTTCTATGGTCGAAGAGAAATCAAAATAGGTTACGATTCCTTGGGTAATCAATGGTAATAATATTAATAAAATAAAGAGGATAAGTAGCTTAGTCGAAAGTGTCAGGCTTGGAGGAATTAAACGAAATTCAGAACGCATAGTCGACCCTCGTTTCGTGTTTGCTAGGTTTTGTTACTCTCATTCTATCATGGGGACTTAAAATTTTATATGCATAATATTTCATACCAAAGCTTAAAATCAAGTCGTTTCTATTCAATTTTAAGGAGAGTATGATAAACATATTAAATCAGAAAGGGAGAGATAAAGTTGAAACGAAAATTATTAGTCACGATTGTAACCGTTGTCATGTTATTCGTATGTACTGCCTGCGGAATTAGTGGAGGAGATACAAAAGGGGCAACTGAAACCAAAGAGCCCACCCAAAAACCGGAAAACAGCACAGTGGTGCCAAGTAATACTCCGGCTGTGCCAGTTAAGCCAGTAGAGCTTACCTTCTATTATCCAATTCAGGTTGGAGGACCCTTAACTGCATCTATTGAAGGTATGGCAGAATTGTTTATGAAAGAAAACCCTGGAATTACAGTTAAACCCGTATACACTGGAGCTTATGGAGATACAACTTTAAAGACGCAGGCTGCCGTTCAAGGAGGTAATCCACCGGATGTAGCCGTTTTATTGGCAGCAGATTTATTTAGTTTCCTAGATATGAAGGCTATTGAGCCCTTGGATGACTTTATTGCTAAAGATGGTGGGGAGAAGTTCATATCCGATTTCTATCCTGCATTTATGGAAAATGCACAGGCTAATGGTAAAACCTACAGTATTCCTTTCCAAAGAAGCACAGTGCTCCTCTATTATAATAAGGATGCTTTCCGGGAAGTAGGCCTTGATCCGGAGAAACCGCCTACAACTTGGGATGAGTTAACAACAATGGCAACGAAATTGAAGAAAGAAGGAAGATGGGGCGTAGAAATACCTTCATCAGCACCTACGTTCTCAACTTGGATGTTCTCCGGGTTAGCCATGCAAAATGGAAAAAATTTAATGAATCAAGATGGCAAAGAAGTGTATTATAACACACCAGGCAACATAGAAGCTTTACAGTATTGGATCGATTTATCAAAAAAACATAAAGTCATGCCTGAGAAAATAATTGAATGGGCTACAGTACCTTCAGATTTTCTGGAGCAAAAAACAGCAATGATGTATCATACAACCGGAAATCTAACTAATGTTCGAAAAAGTGCAAAATTTGATTTTGGTGTAAGCTTTCTTCCTATGAACAAGCAATATGGAACAGCTACAGGGGGAGGCAATCTCTATATATTCAAAGGGATCAGTAAGGAAAGACAAGAAGCAGCTTGGAAATTTGTAAAATTCATGACAGATCCGGAAAGAGCGGCTCAATGGAGTATTGATACAGGGTATATTGGAGTGCGAAAGTCCTCTTATGATACAGAGATTATGAAAGAATATATTAAACAATTTCCTGCAGCTCTAATAGCACGTGAACAACTTCAATATGCTAAAGGGGAGCTTTCAACTCATAACAATGGGAAAGTAACCTCTATATTAAATGATAGTATTCAAGCTGCGTTATTTGGTAAAACTTCTGCGGCCGATGCCCTGGCAAAGGCCCAAATTGATGCAGAGAAGGCACTAGCACCTTTCAAGCAGTAAATTAGGAGATGAGCCGTTCTCGGGGTCTTAAAATCATCCCAACGGCTCTTTATTTTCAGACAGGAATTGGAGGATTAATATGTTTAGTTCCATAAAGAAAAAATGGAAATCTGAAATCTTTGCTTGGTCATTATTATTTCCATCCTTGTTATTATTGACAGTTTTTACCTTTTACCCAATAGGCATAACAATCGTTCAGAGCTTTTACGAAAAAAACTTGGCGGTAATAGAACCATCATTTACTGCTTTCGCAAATTACAAGCATCTATTCGCTGATGACATATTTCATAAAGTAATGATAAATAACTTTTGGTACATGATTGGAACGGTCCCAACATCGATTGGCATAGGTTTGATTTTTGCCATTTTTGCTAATAAAGCTCTTAAATTTCGCGGTTTCGTCAGAACATCGTTTTTCTATCCGAATGTAGTGCCTATGATAGCGTTGGCTAATATATGGTTGTTTATTTATACACCTGAATATGGATTGCTAAGCCGATTAACAAATTTTCTCCATATGGGCAATGTAAGCTGGTTAGGCTCTGAAACTTGGGTCATGACAGCCTTGACTATTATGATGATTTGGAAAGAAGCTGGATATTTTATGATTTTTTATTTGGCTGGAATTCAGAACATATCTCCTGAAATTTATGAAGCTGCCAAAATAGATGGTATTCATCCATTTAAGGTATTCTGGAGAATAACATTTCCTTTGCTGATGCCTACAACATTGTTTGTTTTAATAGTTGCCTTAACAAATTCGTTCAAAACCGTAGATCAATTGTTTGTCATGACGCAAGGCGGGCCCAACAATTCAAGCAATTTACTCCTGTACTATATTTATCAGCAAGCATTCGCATTCTGGGATTACGGAATGGCTGCAGCGGCAACGGTAATTATGATACTTATCATGTTAGTAATGACTATACTGCAGTTTTTCGGAATGGATAAAAAAATTCACTATCGTTGAAGGGTGTCGGATTAAATGAAAAGAATTAAACAAATTCCATTCATAGTATTGGTTTATACATTTGCAATAATTTGGTCAATTCCACTAATATGGATGATCTATATGGCTTTTAGGCCACAAGATATTCCTTTGTCAAAAGGATTTTCCTTTAATTTCACGTTAGACAACATTATCAATGTTTGGAGCGCAGCTCCATTCCTGACTTATTTTATTAATACAATCATTATTGTTGTTGGTATATTTGGTTTTCAAATGATTACCAGCACCATGGCTGCTTATGTTTTTGCCAGGCTTGAATTTATTGGGAAAAGCTTCGTATTCATACTCTTTCTTATCCAAATTATGATACCGGTAGATGTCTTGATTTTTCCGGAGTATCTGGTGCTGCGAGATCTATCATTATTAGATACTAAATTAGGGATTATGATTCCCTATTTTGCTTCTGCTTTTGGGATTTTTCTGCTCAGGCAATATTTTAAAACAATACCAATTGAATTAGAAGAGGCTGCTCAAATTGAAGGTTGCAGTAAGTGGCGTATATTATGGACGATTTATTTCCCGTTGGCGCGCCCTGCAATATTGTCTTTCGGCCTTGTATCTGTCAGCTATCATTGGAATAACTTTGTATGGCCACTAATTGTTACTAACTCTGTTGAGAATCGTCCGCTTACTGTCGGCCTTGCACTATTTGCAAAATCTGCTGAGACTGGCGCACAATGGTCGATGATCACTGCTGCTACACTAATTGTTGTTGCACCGTTGCTGCTTGGGTTTCTAATCTTTCAACGGAAATTTATTAATAGCTTTATCAGCTCAGGTATTAAATAAGGAAGGGGTGTTTAAATGACTCGAGATCATAAAAATCATTACAGAATATCTACCCTTGTATACTTAGATATTCCGCTTGAAGATGCATTGGAACGTATGGTTCGATCAGGCTGGACATCCATAGAAATTATGTGCGAAGGCAAACATCGTTCAATACTGAATTGGGACGAAGAACAATTGAATTGGCTGGATGCATTAACCGGAACAAATGGCATTAGCTGGTCCTTGCACGCGCCTATAGAAGGAGTAAATCCCACCTCAAGAGATCCGAGAATAATTGAACAAAGCTTCCAACTGTTGAAAAGTGCTATTAAAATTGCTGAAAGATTAAAGTCTTCTTATGTAGTAATTCATCCAGGTTTCATCGAGGATTCAATACCTCACCCTACCATGGACTTGTCAGGCTATAATCTGCTTAGAGCTAAGGCAGTCACTCAAACTGCTGATTTTATGCGCCAGCTCATTACCCTAACAAATGGTGAATTAGGAATTCCAATTGCATTGGAAAATGTGCCTCCAAGTGCGAATCGATTTGGATCCGATTGTGATTTTCTAATGGATGTGTTACATGAGGTTAAGTCGGATAGATTAAAAATCCTATTGGATGTTGGCCATGCGCATATGGTTGGTTCGGGTCAATCTTTAGATGAACTTGAAAAATGCAAAACACATTTGATTGGCTTACATCTGAACGATAACCATGGCAATATGGATGAGCATTTAGCGATAGGGCAAGGAACGATTCCCTTTAATACGCTTATCCATGGATTAAAAGATACAGATAATGAGCTTATTTGGGTTCTGGAAATGGTGGATGAATCGGATGCACTAGACTCTGTCACTCCATTAGATAAATTAAGAGCGAATGATGACAATTATGCAAACAAGGGTATTCCATTATGATGGCGGACTCGCAAGTATGGCATATTAGTTTGAATGAAATTAGCATTAGAATCATTATTGCGTTGATTTTGGGCGGGATAATTGGACTTGAAAGGGAACGAGGGAAACATCCTGCTGGCTTACGCACACACATACTTGTATGTGTGGGTGCCGCTTTAATTACGTTAACATCCATCTATGGGTTTTCAGCATTTGCTTATGAGCCTAATGTCCGTATGGATCCATCCAGACTATCGGCACAAATTGTAAGCGGGATTGGTTTTTTGGGTGCTGGAACGATTATGCGTACGGGCATCGGGGTATCTGGGTTAACAACTGCTGCATCTCTGTGGGTTGTGGCAGCTATTGGATTAGCTGTAGGTACTGGGTTTTATTATCCGGCTGCCCTTGCTACCGTACTTGTATTGATCAGTTTATTCTTGTTAAATATTGTTGAAAAGAAAGTGTTGAAATCAGGGCGTGCAGATGAATATGTAGTTACTTTAGCAAAAAGCGGGGATATCGAAGAGCTTATGAAATTTTTCGCGGAAGAAAAGATATTCATTCATTCACTTAAACTTCATGTTATTGAACCGCAACGATCGATACAAATTCAATTTGTAATAAAAAACTCCAGTATTAAACATAAACATAAAATTTCTTCCCTGATAGCCAGTCCAATGGGAGTAATCAATCTCGAAATTAATCGTTCAAGTGCAAGTTTATAATAGTTATTCTTACAAGGAGGAGAATGTAAACGATGATAGAACAACAAATATATAATCAAGCAATGAATTGGGTCATTGAAGCTGGTGAACTAATTAAGCAATTATTGCAAGCGGATTTGGAAGTTAATATTAAAGCCAGTCATGCTGATTTGGTAACAATTATTGATCAAAAGGTTGAAACGTTTATAGTAGACAATATTAAAAGGCATTATCCGGAACATAATATTGTTGGAGAAGAAGGCATTGCGAATACAAGTTCAAGCCATACGTATTTATGGATCATAGATCCAATAGACGGGACGACAAATATGATTAACCGGAGACAGGATTTCGCTATTTCCGTTGCCTTTTGTTATGAAAAAATCGGTGTGTTTGGAATTGTGTATGATGTGATGAACAATAAGCTATTTCATGCTTTTAAGAATGAAGGGGCGTTTCTTAATCAATCCAAGCTGGAGATGCTTCCAACTGCGAGGTTAGAACAGCAATTGTTAGCCTTCAATCTCCCTTGGAATGAATTGGAATATAATGTTAAGTGGAATTCGTTTTTCCGATTGGCATCAAGCGCAAGAGGGATTAGGGTATATGGAGCAACTACGATTGAATTATGCGATATAGCTATTGGTAAATTGGGGGCTTTTGTACAATGCTCCATTAAGTCTTGGGATTATGCGGCTAGTCGTGTTATTTTGGAAGAAGTCGGATGTGTATTTTCGGACCTAGAAGGAAATGAGATTGATATTACTTATGATGGGGGAATTATTGTAGGCACGATACAAGTGCATGAGCAAATCCTACAACTCTTAAAAAAGTAGTTGTAATAAACAGATAAACAGATAAACAGGGATAAATTGTATTAATCTGGAGTAGATGAGTGGGTTGATTCAATTAAACAGTAAAGCCAAATTATCAAGTTTTTCCCAAAACTTCAACTACGTACATTCTCGCATACAACACATGTAGAGTGCGTGGTAAGGATATATCGGGAGGTGTAACCAGCTAATAAACCCCTGCTATAACAAATAAAGTCCTGCTAAAATCGTAATAAAGCCCTGATATTAGTGGATGATAAAGGCAGCAGATACCGCTAACCTCCAGCGACACCCTGAAGCCGACTAAAAAACCGAAAGTAACCGAGCGAGACCCAGTAATATCACTGAGTTTGCTCGGTTTTTCTTTAACATGGATAAACACCAATGGGTTTTCAGCAGGTCGCCGCGACACACGAAACCCTTGATATTCCTATCTTGCCCCCGTACTTCTCGATCCATCTCCAATCATTTTTCTCCCCATTCATTTCCCCTAGATCTATCGCAGGGCGATTTTGCTTTTCCCCTGTTTATTTCTGTCTTTTTTCTTGTTTTCGTAAAGTGACTTTATTCAAGCATACAACGGTGGGATACGGGTTGAGGGGGGTTAGAAGGAGTTTATTCATTTTGAACTGAGGAATAGCTCTAAGATAGATTTTGAACCTTTAATGGAAATTACTTGTCGAATAAAGGGTATTTGTTAACTTTTGTCGAAATTGAATCTTAGATATTTTCCGTTTATTGTAAAAATGGTTGATTCAAACTTTCACAAAGGAGAAGATATTCGGAGGGAGAATATTGTTAGCTACCCTTAGTTTGATACTTACAGTATCATTATTGTTCTCAAGCATTGCTACGGCTTCAGGAGTTATCGAGGATCCGAATTTAGAGAAAGTTATCAGAGAAAAGCTGAATTTTTCGGATAAACCGATTTTGGCTGCTGATGTTAGCAGAATGGACAAGTTATTAGAATATAAGCCTTACGCTATCAAGAGCTTGAAAGGTTTGGAACATGCAACAGGGCTCAATCAATTGCTGCTTATTGGTAATGAAATTGAAGATCTTGGACCGCTAAGTGGTATGCATCGGATGATGTTTCTCTACATGAATCATAACCGGATTTCTAATTTAGAACCACTGAAGAATATGACTAGACTAATCAATGTTGATCTAGATAATAACCAGGTGTATGACATATCTCCACTTAATAAAGCCACTCAATTATCTGTTTTGCGTCTGGAGAGTAATCCGGTGGATGATATTTCAGTCCTTAAAGATATGAAAAAACTGAAGGGTCTTAATATTGCTAACACCTCAGTGACGGATATCCATCCCTTGGCAGGACTTCCGCTACTAGAATTTTTGTATCTTAATGACACCGAGATCAGTGACTTAACCCCTTTAAGGGAAATGCCATCATTACATAGCCTATATTTAAAGAATAATCCACTAACGGCAGAAACGTTTCAAGTAATTGAGGAACTAAAGGGGCGCAACGTAAGGATCTTAGACCCCGATAAGTCATTTAACGAAATAACAGAAAAACATATTAGAGTTACTCTTAATGGTGAAGAACTCTTATTTGAACAATCCTCAGTATTACTAAATTAAACAACGGTAGTACCAATGAGAGGCATTTATTCGGCATTGGGCGCCAAAGTTGAATGGAATGAGGCTGAGAGAAAAGTTACAGCTTCATTGGGGAGCAAGGTGGTCAAGCTGAGAATAGGTTCTCGTACAGCTCTAGTAGATGAAAAACGTCAGTTGCTAGATGAGAAAGTAATGTTAGTAAATGCTACAACCATGGTGCCCGTCAGATTTATTAGTGAGTCCTTAGGTGCAAAGGTTGATTGGCTCGCGGAAACAAACACAGTTGCAATAACTACGGTACCTTAGTAGGAGAGAAAAAATTCATTTTCGAAAATATTGTTATCTTTGTTCTCAGTATATTTTTTCTCGTCATAGTCATTTACCTCCCAGTACCCTACTAAAATGTGAAGTGAACAATATTATGCGAAGGCAATAAGGATTTATGAATTCTTTTTGTATCAGACTCCTGACAAAGGAAGATTCTACCATGGCTTTGAAGAATTCCATGAGAGGCTTGATTTTACAGAAGTATATTATAATTTAGGATTTCTAAATTATGAACAAGGTGATTTCGATCTTTCAATGTATTACTTTGCTATGGCAGGTAAATCAATTTATTTCACTGAAAAAAGAATTGGAAATGATTTATGGTGTTAAAATCTCGGTTTCATTTGAGGGGATGAGAAGATGAGAATCAACAAGAAGTATAAGTATTGGATATTTTATTTTGACGAATTAAATGACGATGATAGGCAGCGTGTTGCTGCGATTTGGGATGGAGAATGGCATGGTATCGAATTGCTGGATAAGTCTAATGCCGAATTGGAGGAATATCTGTCTGAAGTGATTGATGATAACAATGTATACACAGGTGAAAAAATCAATAAAATATGATTAAACATGCTATAACTGAGATGAAGAAGATTAAGGAAGAGCTAAATTTAGGTTAATAAAAACTCTATTTTAATGAAGCCATCATCCAGTGGGATCAAGATCCAACCAATTTTTTATGATTGTGTACACTTAAATTCTGTTATTAAGCTCTAGCGGGAGAAGAGTGCTGTGCTTAGGTTGCATTTCTTTTATGATTTCTAAAAACGTATTGACATCCTCGGATGGATGTAAGGGATATAGCAAGCCATAGGGTATTGTGATGTTCAAATCGCTTGGGATGGTCACTAAGGACGGATGAATATCTGCCCATGCATCCAATGTTAGTAGGACAACACCACTTTCCTCGCAACGATTAAATACATCAATATCATAAAGGCGCGGAACATCTTTAATTCGGATTTTAGGATGGTTCCTTTTCAAAAAAACACGAATTTCCTCAATTACTGCACTTTTTCCTCCATTCACCACAGCCAACTTCTCTCCATACAAATCTTTGACTGACAGTGTTTTTTTGGAAGCCAGCCGATGGTTGCGAGATACAGCAAAGCAAAAGCGGTAACTTCCCAACTCAAGCATATGGAAATATTCCTTCCAGTTTTCAGTAAGGGTTGGCCCTACGATGAAATCAAAGTGCTTGCCGATCGTGCGATAAGTGGTTGGGAGTGTATAAGCATCATCCTCAAAATGGACGATTTTGATTTTGAACTGCGGATGTTGGTCGCTGATTTCATTCCACAAATCTAGCAAAACCTTGCAGGGATTAAGCATAGAGGTTCCCACGCGAATAATATGCTGACTTGCCTGAGCGGCTTGACGCGTGCGTAGCATAGCTTCTTGAAAATACTGCAAAATAAATGCCGCATCCTTGCTAAAGGATTCTCCAGCATCGGTAAGCCCAACACCATGGTTAGTGCGAATCAAAAGAGGCACTCCTACATGCTTTTCCAATAAATTCATTTGCTTCATCACAGCGGTTGGAGAAACAAATAGTTTTTCAGCTGCCTTGGAAAAGCTGCCGGACTTTGCCACCTGAATAAATGTATTCAATTGTTCATTCATTTATAGGACCTCCCTTTTGTATAAACTATTAGTTAATACCATGCTAACCTTTTTGAACTTCCGTATCAAGTGCTCCAACTGTAAGATTAGAGAGGAAAGCAAGCAGAGCACCATGTAGCCGATCTGTTTTGCCCCTTTCATTAATCGGTTAATTTTTTCAGGTGCCTGCTTGATCGCTTCCTTCCAAAACGGTTTGGCTAATCTTCTCAAAGAAAGGAACATTTATTATGGAAATTCGTAACAAGGTCGTTCTTATTACTGGAGCATCCGCGGGTATCGGATTAGCCACAGTACGCCGCTTTGCCACTGCTGGTGCTACATTAGCACTGGTAGCTCGATCTGCCGATGCACTCAATCATCTTGCTGAGGAATTACAGAGTCAGGGAATCGACGCTGTCGCTCTTCCTGCTGACGTGAGCGATCCGAAGCAAGTTCAACAAGTCATTGAGGAAACGGTGCGCCGCTTTGGTCGCCTGGATGTGGTCATCAATAACGCAGGACAATCTGCAGTTGGAACGATCGCTGACCTCAATCCTGATGATTTCCGAAAGATTCTTGAACTCAATGTGTTTGGACCCTTAGCAGCTATGCAAGCTGCGATCCCTATCATGCGAGAGCAAGGGGGAGGACTGATCATCAATATAAGTTCGGTGGTCTCCAAGATGCATATTGCTGGAATAGCAGCTTATGCAGCTACCAAAGCCGCTTTGAATATGCTTTCCGATACGGCACGAGGTGAATTAGCCTCAGAGCATATTCGGGTTATTACCGTCAATCCGCGCTCAACCGCAACGGACTTTGGCAAAAACGCTCTGGGTGTTCGCCAGCAGCGACAAGGTTTTCCCGCTCCTGCTGATACTCCTGAATTCGTCGCAGAGAAAATCTTGGCTGCAGCTTTACATGAGCCAGATGAGCAATATATGGATTAATGAGCTTTTGTTGTTCTTGCACATGGGGTGCGCCAACCGCTTTTGCAATTTGACGGGATGAGTACAAGCCGCTTAGCTCCCTTTTCATCCATATATGTACCTTTTCCAACAAATGGATCTGTCCCGATCATCAGCAATAGTTACTTTTGGACAACCTTGTGGTAAGGATATATCGGGAATACACCCGCAAATGTCAAGCCCGCTATCAGATAACTGATATGCGGGCTTGATGCATCCTTGCAATCAATACTCATGATTAGGGTCTTCTACAAAAAACCAAAAGCCAGCTTCTTTGCTGGATTGAATGGAATATTTCACCCCATTCTTAATTACGGATTCTTTCAAGTTAAGCGTATCATTGCCTTTTACGAAACCCAAATCCATGAGGATATCATCACCTTCCTCCCGCGACAAGCCGGGATTCGTAGCCGCGATCAGGGCAACAAACGATAACAGCATGTTATTTCCAGTTTTGTCGGTTCCATCCGTTCCACCGGCCATGAAGGCTGATCGCAGGCTTCCGTCTTTGGCATTGAGGTCGCCGTTTAAGAAGAGCAAATCACTAAATTCAACTTGAAAACTAACTTGCTTTGAATCAATGAAATTGATTTTGTTAATTTGATGGGAAAGCCCTAATTGTTTGGCAGATGCATTAAAGGCCTGTTTAAATTGCTCCAGGCTAGGACTGATAGTGCCCACCCGTTTTGATTGTTCACGCTTGGTAACCGCCTCTTCATAGGGTTTAACATCGATGGCGACTTCGGATTTAAGGGTCTGAGCTGATTGATTACCAATTGTAAGATATAATTCATCGATAGTTTTGGCACCGGATAAAGCTACACCTCGACGAGTGAGCGGAAAGCGAACAGCTCCCACGAAATCTCCAGTACTACCATATTTGCTTGGTTTGGGATCATGAAAATAGAGCCAGACATATTCGAAGCCCATGGAATCCTTACGTATACTTTCTACTATTTGCCTGAATTCAGCTTCGGTAGTGGCGTCAGTCATAACCCTAACCTTTCTGGTGGGCCCCTTCTCATTTTTATTATCTTCAAAAATGGTATATGGCACTGTTTTTGGGGCCTCTTTAACGGGAGTGTTCAGTTGGTTGGTTGCGGTAGTTGCAACATTCGTTCTATTGGCAGTAGCCGGAACATCGGGTGAAGCAGGTGCTGCAACTATAGCTGCGATAAAAAATACAAACAACGCTCCTGATATTAAAAAGTATTTTGTGTGCAACCCTTGTTTTTGAAACAGCGATACAATCGCCCCTAATAAACAAGCAAGTGATCCCAGAAAACACATTACACTAATAAATATCCACATTGTATAACAACTCCAGTCTATCTCTCCATCGGCTAGAGAATTTGCTCGAAATCTGTCAAATCCAACTATACCAAATATAGGAATAAAGTGCTATGCATAAGTTTACTGGTCTTTCAACAGGATCAGTCCTAGTCTAAAGCCTAGGTACAGACACTCCCTAAGACGGTGGTGTCGGGTAAATAAGGGGGATATAATGATAACTTAGAGCGTGACTTATGAAGCCAAAGGAAGTGTTTGAATATGAAAACAATAGAAGCGACTGTAAAAGCGCCAACAGGTAAAGTAAGGTGGGTGCTTTTTAATCCAAAAACCTATGCAACGATCCTCTATTTATTGCTGTCTCTCCCGTTAGGAATTATCTATTTTACAGTAGCGATAACGGGACTTGCACTATCAATCGGTTTAACTCCAATATTTATCGGAATACCGCTGTTTTTTGGAGTAGCTAAGCTGTTGAATGGGATTGTGAATTTTGAACAAAGCATGATTAGACAAATTTTAGGTTTACCGACTCCTCCTGTTTCGTATACCTACAATCAACAGTCTGAAGCTGGGCAGAACTGGTTGATGCGAATGGTGAGAGGTTTTGACAGTGGACTATTCATTCGAAATCTACTGCTCGTCTTACTAAAATTTGTAACAGGCATTGTATTTTTTGTTATTATGGTAACGGTGCTTTCACTAGGAATAGGATTTATTGCTCTTCCAGTCGTGCATATCATTTTGATGAATGAAATACAGCTTGATATTTTAGAGAATAACTTGTTTAATTATTTTCAGCTAAATTGGACCTATAATCAACAATATTTGCTGTACGTAGGCGTTGGCCTTGTACTTTTCTGGATCGCGCTTCGCGTTGTGAATGGGCTCATGCAAATTCAGCGCAGAATCATGTATGTGGATGAGCCATATCAGCAGCCGCCATTGCCAGCGGAGGCACAAATTCATGCACCGGTTCAGTCGCAATATTATGAGTACCAAGGATCAGCCCACTCAAGGGATGATGCAGCCAGCTTATAGAGAGCTTTAGCAGCTCTCTTTTTTTTATGTTAGAAACTTTACATTCAGGGTGTCCAATTTCCCTGTTGCAAAAAGGGATGTATAAAGTGACTTAATACACAGTATGGGGACTTCCTTTTGAGGAGGTTCTTTTTTATTTGCTCTTCGTCTGGACCTATGTCAAGAAAGTAGACTGAATCCGTTTTTACATATTTTGTATAATGACATGTGCTTCTTATTCTATTTGATCTTTTTTGAGCAAAGTATAGTTGCTTTCTTGAAAGACTTGGCTTAAAAAAAGTGTTGCGAAATCATGGTAAAATTATTTGTACTTTGATAACATTGATCTTAATGATTCTACAAATATGCGTTGAAGGAGCGACTCAAATGTCATTCAGGATGAAGTTGAATGGGTTGTTTTTAGGGCTTATGCTTGCTTTCATGGCAATTTCCTCCTTAATTAGTTATCTTGTTTCCAAAAATTTAATTATAGGCAATATGAAGCTTTCCAACGAAAGTGAGCTGTCGATCAACCTTGAAACAATGGAAAATTCAGTTTATAAAAGCAAAGAAAAGTTCCAACTGTTTATGGACGATTTCCATTTTAATTTTGACAGCGACGTCAAAGACGACAATACCCTATTAAGAAAGGCTTTTGACTTTAATTCCGAGCTGCGGACGTTTCTGTATTCGAATAAAGAGTTCAAAGGCATTTTTTTGTATCAGAATCAAGTATTAATCGGGACTTCCATAGCAAATGAAATTATTTCATATACGGACAACATGGATGAAAGAGCGGCTTCGCAAGCGATAAACGAATACTTATGGACTCAATTGAAGGAGGATTGGAAATACGGACAGAGCGATTTTTACGAAGAAAGCTTATTAATTGCGCCGATACAAGATGGGGCATATATCATTGCAATATTGGATTTTCAGAAGCTGCTCGACCAAAGTGATCTCAAATTAATCAAGCTTAACGCGAAAGATCAAGTGATATACGGGGATCAACTGAAAATAAAGGAACTTTTTAATAATAAAATTATGGAGCCGACAGATGCGGGGGCTATAGTTACAACGCGGCTTGAAAATCAGATCGTCTCTATAAAGTATAAACAGGGAGACAGATATATTTTATTGAGGGATATTAGTCAAGTCGAACACAGTACCAAGCAAATAGTGTGGAATCTTGTCGGTTACGGTTTGATTATTTTTATTATATTTGCTTCAATCGCCTATATTAACACGGGAATCATATTAAATCCGGTGTATGATTTCATAAAAAAACTCAAGCAGGTCAAAGGATTTGAAGAACGTGACTCGATCCGTCATTATATTACAACCTATAAAGAGCATTCCAGTGTATACAAAAAGCTGTTCCTGTTTTTCTCTATGATTATTATTCCAACCCTCGGTACGATCCTCATATCTTTTCATAATTTCGATCAAATTATTGAGGAGAACTCGCGACAGGATAACATTCATATTTTCAAGCAGACCGCAAAAAACATCGAAAATAACTTGCAATCGTACCAATCTTATATGAGGTATTTGTCCCTTAACAGAGAGCTTCAAGAGCTTATGATGAAGGCAAACGGAGAATCGATGCAATGGAACAGGGAATTCTCCGACATATTAATCAGGAAGGGAATCATCGATAAGAGCTTAAGTTATATTTCCATCTACGATGCCCATAACCGGCTTGTGTTCTCCAATACGAGAAATAAACCGGCCCTTGCGTCCGCGCAGCCCCTATTAGTCATGAAAAAGGAATTCAAATATCTAGGCAATACGGTTGATAAATCGAACATATTTAAGTATATGGGATATATGGAATTCGGAATCAATGGAGTTCTCGACAACCGACAACATACAAGCGGTACATCAGCCATCATCCTCATGAACCGGAAAACCGACGGTGACAATCTCCAAATGATCAGCTCTCCCCTGGATCATCCTTATTCAGAATACATTCATAAGCACGCCGAGGATATGATAAGCGATCCGATTGACTATAAATATATTACCGTGAAAGGCCAAAAGACGTTGTTCTCCACGATCCCCATAGATGATCAGGAAGAGTGGAATTTAGGGCTGTTTGTTCCGGCATCGTGGGAAGAGCAGCGCTATATTTTTATCCTAATGTACTCGTTTGAAATTTTCTGTATGTTAGGTATCATTATTATCGCCTCTACGATATTGGGAAAGCGTATGACCGCTCCTGTACGCAGGGCGATCCATCTGATGGAAGAATACCCGGGAGACCAATCAATTCGCTTACATGGAACCGAGCATGATTTTGAATTTGTTGTTCTGGCTACAAATTTCAACAATATGTTAAGCAGGCTGGAAGCATTATCGATAGATTTAATGACTAAAGAAAACGAAAACCTGGAAATGGAAAAGCGGATCAACAAGCTCTTGTTTAAAGCTTTGCAGTCGCAAATTAATCCGCACTTTCTGCAAAATATTTTCACATCCATCATGCTGCTGCTTAAAACAGGGAAGTCAGAGGAGGCGAGTAAGATGCTTGTGGCAACAGCCAAGTTCTTGAAAACGGGCTTATCTGGGTCCAAGGATTTAATTACGCTTGAGGAGGAACTCGAGCATGTTACCAACTATGTGCATATTCAGAGCATTCGGTTCGAGAAGCAGTTGGCTTTTTATATAGAAGTTGACGAAGCTTATTATAAGGTTCAAATACCTAAATTTATTTTTCAGCCGATTGTTGAGAACGCTATTCATCATGCCATGGTAAAGAACCGGTTATTAACCATCAAGATTTCCAGCCAACGGGAAGATGGGGATCTGATCATTATTATAGAGGATGACGGAAAAGGAATGGATCTTGCGCAGCTTGCCGAAACCATTAACACGATGAATAACAAGGCTCAATCCGTTCATTGCGGATTATCCAATGTCCACGAAAGATTAAATCTTGAATTTGGCGAAGCGTACGGATTGGAAATTGAAAGCGTCTATGACGCGGGAACACGAATTAGAATGAAAATCATTTTGCAAGCCGGGAGGTTGGTTGGATGAATGTTTTTACGCTTATGATCGCGGATGATGAGAAAATTATTAGAGATGGACTGCAAGATTCCATAGATTGGGGATCGTTAGGATTTAAGCTAATAGCGGTTGCCTCTGACGGAGAAGAGGCTTTGGAGCTGTTCCGGGAGCATAAGCCTCAAACGGTTATTATGGATATCCATATGCCGGCCATGAACGGGCTGGAAGTGCTGGTGAAGTTAAAAAATGAACAGCCGGATACGGAGGTTATTTTGCTTAGCGGTTACGACGAATTTACTTATGCTCAAAAGGGGATAAAAGAAGGAGCATTCGATTACATCATTAAACTTAATATGTTTCCGGAACTGGAGGAATCATTAAAGAAGCTGCATCAAGCTTTATCCCATAGACTGGAGGAGACCAAGCAACGCAACCAGCTGCTGCTGCTTAAAAACGATTATATGTTTCAGGAATATAGGAGTGGCCGCAGTCCGTTAGAGCTTGGTCACGCAGGGGATGAAGATAATTATTGTGTAGTGAGTGTCTGGCTTTCTTCGCCCCGTGCATTGTACGCGGACTTTTGTGACCGTGACACGCTTCCGCTGAAGTATTTGATTAAAAGAGATAACCATTATATTCACTTCATTTTCTATAGGGAGGGTGAAGAAAGCCAATTGTTCCATAAGAGGTTGCTTGATTCGATCCGTATAGTGGAGCATCACCTAGACCGAACCGTCTACAAAATCGGAATCGGCAACGTCAAGTCTTTCAGATCAGAGATTCCTCTCATCTACAAGGAAGCGATGAAGACGGTCGATTATCTAAGGTCGGGAGACTCGGAAAGTGCGGAACGGTCGGTGTTATTCTATAAAGATTGGCAAGGGCAGGAACATAGTGTGAATTATAACTTGGTTTCGGACATGCATTGGGTCAACTGGGTTTATTCGGGAGACAACGAAAGCTTGATCAACTGGATCAGGATTATATTTGCCGAAGCATGCGTGAGCAAAAAAATAAGTGTTTCGGATATGAAATATTTATGTATCCAGATTGTCGCGCAATTTGAAAAAATGACGAAGGAACAAGAGAATGAAGCCATTACTTTGAATGAATTTGATTCGTTAATCGATTTAGAGGCTTATATGATCAGAGTCATAGAAGCACGGAGTGCAATTGTACACCGAAGAATACAGCAGAAGAAGAATGAAAGCATAGCTGCCGTAAAAGAATATGTGGACGGGATGTATATGGCCAATTTGAGCCTGGAGGATGTCGCCAAGCAATTTTACTTCAGTCCCGGTTATTTATCCTCCAAGTTCAAGGAGTACACCGGCATGACCTTCTCTAAATATTTAATCACGAAACGAATCGAAACGGCCTGTCAATTACTGGTCGGGACGGAAATGAAAATTTATGAGATTGCCAAAGAAGTTGGTTATTCAGACGAGAAGCATTTCAGCAAGCTGTTTACACAATCCAAACATATGGGTCCGAGGGAATACCGCAAACATAACAGGCTTTAAATTTTACTCCGGCTTCGTTTTGTAAAATAACCCACGTTTTATCTGGTTTTCACCTTCTGTTTTTCATAGGGAAGTAAAAGTATACTAGGTATATCAATTGTATGCGTTTCCACACCAAAGGAGAGATAAGATGGCGCAAAACAAATTACATAAAATTCGAATGCTTTATTCTAAACATCAAATTTTTCTTTTTATTATTCCGGCTTTACTTTATTACATTATTTTCAGGTACAAACCGTTGTATTTTATCCAGATTGCATTCAGGGACTTTAGAATTACGCGGCCGTTAGAGAAAAGTCCATGGGTAGGCTTTGACCATTTTGTCACATTGTTCAGTTCAACCGATTTCCAACAAGCTCTAGTCAACACACTGATTATCAGTTTCTATAAGATCTTGTTTGGTTTTCCTGCACCTATACTGCTGGCGTTGATGCTGAATGGACTGAGAAACGCAATTTTCAAAAGAATCAGCCAGTCTATTTTGTATCTTCCTCATTTTATTTCCTGGTCGGTTCTGGGAGGAATCATATACAGCTTATTATCTGTACATGACGGGTTAATCAATGAAGTTGTGAAATGGTTCGGCCACGAGCCGATCTACTTTATGGGAAGCAAGGAATATTTTCGTGGGATTCTGGTTGCATCAGAGGTCTGGAAAACCATGGGCTGGGGTACCATCTTGTATTTGGCGGCATTGACCCGGATCGATGTATCTCTGTATGAAGCAGCTCGTGTGGACGGTGCTTCGCGTATGCAGCAGCTCTGGCATATTACGCTTCCGGGCATCTCCAACACGATCGTAGTTCTGTTCATTATTAATATTGGTCATTTGCTTGATGTAGGTTTTGAACAGATTCTGGTGATGAGCAATCCGATGGTAACCAGCGTGGCGGACATTATCGATACCTATGTATTTCGTGTAGGACTCCAAGAAGGCAAGCACAGTTTGGCCACTGCGGCAGGACTCTTTAAAACATTGGTAGCAGCCATTCTCGTTTATTCGGCGGATCGATTAGCCAAAGTCATTGGGCAAAGGGGGATTATCTAATGGCCCATACGATCCGGGACAGTAAGCATCCCATAGGAGATGCGGTGATCGCGGCTGTCCTTGTACTATTGTGCGTCATCATGCTCTATCCGTTTTGGCAGACGGTAGTCGCTTCTTTCATGTCGGAATCCGAATATTTAACCTCTCGGTTCAAAATGGTGGTGACAGCACCAACTTTAGCGTCATATAAGCAAATTTTTCAAGACGGTACGATCTTTATTCATCTAAGGGTTACATTCTTGATTACGGTAATAGGTACAGCCGTCGCCTTATTTATGACCGCCTATTCGGCTTACGGATTATCCAAGCCTTTCAAAGGCTCCAAATTCGTCATGTTCTTGATTGTTATGACGATGTTCATGAATGCCGGCTTAATTCCTGATTATATGAACTACAAGGAGCTCGGGCTGATCAATAATTTTGCCGTATATATTGTACCTTATATGGTCAATACCTTCTATTTAATTATTATGAGATCGACGTTTATGGAATTTCCTAAAGAATTAGAGGAGGCCGCCCGAATTGACGGCTGCAATGATTTCCGTATCTTCTTCACAATAGTTTTGCCGTTGTCCAAGCCGATACTGGCGGCGATCGGATTGTTTTTCATGGTGTCCTTCTGGAACACCTATATGCAATCGGTATTCTTTGTTACCGACAAGGAATTAAAAACGGTTCAAGAATATTTGCAAAAAATGATTAACAGCACACAGGATTTGGAGTCCGTCATGCTGGCAGAATCCGGAGAAGAGGGCTTTAGCTCTGAAACGATACGTTTGGCGAATATCGTAATTGTTTTATTGCCAATCCTCACGGTATATCCGTTTTTGCAAAAATATTTTGTGAGTGGGATCATGATGGGTTCATTAAAAGGCTAGTTTTCAAAACCTAGATAGGAAAGGGTGTTTATGTATGTTGTCAAAAAAAATGACCGCTTTAATCCTTATTCTCGTTCTGGTTATTGCCGTTATGGGGTGCTCGAATAATTCCGGTAACAGCATGGATTCTAAGAGTGCCAAGAATCAGGATTCCGCTGCAGGACCAGGTAAAATAAGCTTGGCGAAAAAGTATGACATTAAATGGTTTCAGTGGGGCCCCCGCGATGTGCATCCCGATGACGCGATTATCAAATATATGAACGAAAAATTCAATGTAAATATTAAAGTGGAGCGGATCTTGGCTAAAGAATACCTAAAAAACCTGGAGTTAAGAATCGCTGCGGGTGATATGCCTGATCTGTTCCGATATTCGCTTAGTACAGGGGCGCATGTTTACAACCAGCTACAAGAAGATGGTTTTTTGATGAATTTCACCGAGTACGCCGAAAAGTATGATTTAAAAGCATTGAAGGCTTACATGGACAAACCCGGGACCGAGGAGTTCCGTGAGGAGAACGGAGTATTTCAGCTACCGTCCCGCAAAGCGGGAGTCATTCCAAATGTGATAGTTGTTCGTCAAGATTGGCTGGATCAACTTGGATTGAAGAAGCCGACGACCATGGATGAATTCAAATCGATGCTAAAAGCTTTTAAAGACAATAAAATGGGGGGGACCAACACAGTCCCTTTAACGTTTGCACTTGGCTCGAACGCATTTATGGGCTTATCTACTGGCTTTACCAGAGTGAACAACTGGGGGAAAGTAGACGGCAAATGGATGTTTGAACCCGTTATGCCGCAATATAAATCATTTCTGCAATTTGCCCGAGAATTATATGGGGAAGGTTTAGTTGACCGTGAAGTGTTTACATCGAATGAGGCTCAAGCCAAGGCCAAGTTCATCACCGGAGTTTCCGGAGTTATGGTGGCTCCTACGGAAAGATATGTGGCCCTCGAAAAGGATTTAGCGGAATCCAACAAAAATGCGAAGCTGTCGCTGATCATTCCGATGCCTAAAGGGCCAGCAGGAGATACGGGTAGAGTAGACTCGAGCAATACGGAGCCTATTGTTGTAATTAAGAAAGGCAGGGATGAAGATTTTCTGGCAAGAGTTGCTGCTATCATTGATTATACCCATAGTGAAGAAGGGATCAAGATGCTCAACTACGGCATAGAAGGTGTCCATTATACAATGGAAAATGGCAAGATGGTTAAAACGGCTCTCTATGATCGGGATATCATTCCGTCATTGGGACATTTAACGGCCATGACCACAGATTATTCGTTTGCAGCAATGGACGTGGAAGGCGCATTGAAGGAAAACGTGGATTACTCCTTAAAATCCGGTGTCGCGCCTCCGTTTACGGCGTTGTCCTATGGAGCGACCAAGGATTTGATGCCGTCTATTGAGAAAAAACAGACGGAATGGTCAATCAATTTTGTGACCGGTGCCAAGGATATTAACACTAACTGGGATCAATATGTGAAAGAGATGAACGATGTCGGTTTAAGCAAGTTAACTGCGGCAGTCGAACAAAATAGGAAGAAATGGGGCAAATAAGTGTATGAATAATCAAAAGCCAAACGTGATTATCATTATGGCTGATCAGTTGAGGTATGATGCCATAGGAACCTACACGCCCAACTTAAACGAACTGAAAAAGGAATCCGTTGTTTTCAACAGAGCCTACTGCGCTTCCCCGTTGTGTGTTCCCGCCCGGGGGGCGTTCTTCACGGGGAGATATCCCAATGAAACTGGATGTTTGATCAACCCATGGACGGAACAGGATCGAATGCACGGCATGGTTAAGGATGGAACTCCCCATCTGTACCAGCTGATGGAAAAGCATTGGGACAGCTGGCATACCGGTAAACAGCATTTATTTTATAACCAGAAGCCCGAACTGCAAGCTGAATCGCAAACACACTGGGATACCGAAGCCAGCTATAAGGACTTCCTGTTGGAGCACGGAAAACAAGCTCCGGGAGGTCCGAAGTTCACGGGACTCGTGCCTGAGATGGTAACCGGTCAGCATACAACAGTCAGAAGTTATTCCATCCCTGCTATGGACTGCTACACGGAAGGGTTGGACTATTTTTTTGACGGATATATTACAAATCGTTCATTAGACGCTCTAACCTCCAGAGACAATGAGAAGCCTTTGTTTTTAAGCACCATGTATTTAGCCCCTCACCCACCCTATCACCTTCCAGAGCCTTGGTATTCCATGATCAGGGAGGAAGAGATCGAGCTGCCCGACAATGTCGGGGTCTGGTATCCAGATCAATCGCCCCTGCAAATGTATAATCTGACAGGAGTGCTTGGAACTCGCTATTCCCGCGAAGAATGGCGATCCATCTGGGCCAAGTATCTTGGTTTGGTCAACCTGCTGGATGATGGGATCGGCCGTATTATCGGTGAATTGAAGAGGCAGAACCTCTACGATAACTCCCTCATTATCTTCACCAGCGATCATGGAGAAATGCTGGGCTCACATCGGTTATGGCAGAAAATGTGTATGTACGAGGAGTCGGTTCGAACTCCGCTATGGATTAAGTTCCCATCCGACTATGTCCCTGCGGTCAGCGAATCCAATGAAGTGGTCAGCTCGATCGACGTGCTGCCAACCTTATGCGATTTCCTCGGCTTGGAGAGACCCGAGTCCTTATCCGGGAAATCCTTAATGCCATTAGTGAAAGGAACGAGCTTAGAGCGTGAGGCTGTGTTTATTCAGTATGATGGAAACGGCTCCTTAGGAAATTTCCAACGAAGTGTCGTCAAGGGGCAGTATAAGTTGATCGCGGATCTGTTCAAGGACGAGACTTTTCTGGAGCTGTACGATGTTGTGAGCGACCCTCAGGAAACGACAAATTTGGCGGTATCAGGATCTCATAATCAAGAATTGAACCAGCTTGTGGCTATACTGAAGAACCATATGGAAATGACTGGCGATCATATTGCACTGGAATCCGATCAGGTCAAGCTAAGTAGTGGACAGGTAACGAATTAAGGCAGTTAAATTAGAGGAGTGAGTTTTGTTGAACATTAGCGAGCATTTTCCCCGATACTACGATTTTAATCCACTCGTCCCTGTGTGGTGCATAACTCCAGAGACAGATGGTTGTTTACACCGATTTTTCGATACATCGCCTGTCAGCCCGTCTGGGCGTTATGTCGCCTTGCTGCAGCTTCCACAGGAACTTCGCCTTCCTGAACCGGGAGAAGCGGCCAACATTGTACTCGTCGATCTCCATACAGCTGAAGAGCGGATTGTCGCGCAAACATACGGCTGGGAGCCGCAACTGGGCGCTAACATCAACTGGGGCGCGGACGACGATTCCATATTTTACAACGATGTGGATACGACAACATGGGAAGCTCTGTGCGTGCGCCTAAACCCGCATACAGGTGAAAAGCGGAATATGCCTGGAAGTATATACCGAATCTCTCCGGACGGCAAAACGATTATTTCCGCTTGTGCAAAAAGGATGCGGCGAACGCAGCAAGGATACGGCGTTGTCGTTCCAGATGAGCATGTTTCGCGCAACTACGGCTTTCGAGAAGACGATGGTCTCTATGCATTGGATACGGAAACCGGTGAGAGCAAGCTGTTAGTATCCATTAAGGATGTATTTGACCGCGCTATGCCGGGTATCGATAAGTCTCTGTATGAACATGGCGAATGCTATGGATTTCATTGCAAATTTAACCCGCAGGGCGACCGGATCCTATTTACCATGAGATGGTTTCATACGGAACAGGAACAGCCGTGGAATATGATTCAGGGGGGATTGAAGTACTGGGTTGTCACTATGAATTCAGACGGCAGTGATATCCGAGTCGCAGTAGGTCCAGAACAATGGGAAAAGGGCGGCCACCATATTAACTGGTACCCCGACGGCCAACGGCTTTCGATGAATTTGTGTCTCGATGGCGATAAACAGCTGTATTTGGTTCAAGTCAATGCGGATGGTACGAATATTGGCAAAATTATCGACTCGATTCCAGGATCCGGGCACCCGACTGTCCATCCTAATGGAAGACATATCGTTACCGATTCCTATGGACACGAGAAAGTAGCCTTCGGTGACGGAACCGTTCCGCTGCGTTTCATCGATCTTCAGGAAAAGAGCGAATCGACTATTGTACGAATCAATATTGCTAATCCAGGAACGAAGGTATCAGGTGTGCTTCGCGTCGATCCTCACCCTGCTTGGGCACCGGACAATAAGCATCTTGTCTTTAATGGATATGTGGGTGGCACACGCCGCGTATTCATCGCCGACTTGTCCGGTTTACAAAGTCTGGGGGGCCAGTGATGAGTAAGAACATCATGTCTGTGAAACATAGTGATAAGGGGCCAGTTACAGTCGTTATAGTGGGGGCCGGTCACCGCAGCCTGATTTACGCTTCATTCGCAGAGCAGCATCCCGATCAAATGAAAATTGTCGGGGTCGTCGAGCCGGATAGCGAGCGCAGAACTCTAACCAAGGAACGCTTCGAGCTACCTGAGGAATGCTGCTTTGCCGATCTCGAGGAGTTTACTTGTAAGCCCAAGATGGCCGATGCCGTAATTAACGGTACCTTGGATCATATTCATGTAGCTACTTCGATTCCGCTGCTGAGGGCTGGATATGACATCATGCTGGAGAAACCGATTGGTGTCAGCGCAGATGAAGTATTGAAGTTGTATGAAGAAGCTCAGCGCTGCGACAGAAAGGTTATGATTTGCCACGTGCTGAGGTATGCGCCTTTCTATGAATCCATTCGCCGTCAACTTGCTGACGGAGTAATTGGTGATATCGTCAGTTTGACAACAAGCGAGAATGTCAGCTATCACCACATGGCAATGGCTTACGTGAGGGGAAAGTGGGGGAACAAGGCCAAAAGCGGTTCCTCCATGCTCATGGCCAAAAGCTGCCACGATTTGGACATCTTGACCTGGATGAAGGGGGATGTCCGCCCGGTGAAAGTAAGCAGCTTTGGAAGCTTGCTGCAATTCCGGCCGGAGAAAGCGCCTGTCGGGGCGGGCACCCGGTGTCTGGTCGATTGTGCCATTGAGGAAACTTGTCCTTACTCCGCACGGAAAAACTACATCGAGCAGCGTCTGTGGAAAGAATACGTAACTTACAATACACATTTAGGTGTCACGATAAGCGATGAGGAATTGGCGGAATCGCTGCGGATCGACAGCCCGTACGGCCGATGCGTTTGGCATTGCAATAACGATGTGGTCGATCATCAGACGGTCATTGTAGAGTTCGAGGACGGCAGTACTGCGACGCATGTTATGACAGGCGGCGTTTCGAAACGAGAACGTTCTATCCACATCATAGGAACCAAGGGTGAACTTCAAGGAGAAATGGATGAAGGAACTTACTTCATCCGACATCCCGATGCCCGTAAAGGTCATGAATATGCCGAGCAGAAGATCGAACTTGGAGTGTCCGGGGATAGGCATGGAGGAGGAGACTTGCGTATTGTCGCCGATTTCGTCAAAGTATTGCAGGGCGCGTCACCATCAATTTCCTCCACATCACTGGAGAAATCGCTAGATGGGCACTTGATCGGATTTGCGGCAGACCAGTCCCGAATGGAGAATAGAATCGTAGAGCTCAAACAAGTGTAATTTATTATATATAAAAATTGCTTGGATGGAGGTTATGCCGATGAGGAAGGAAAAACCGAATGTTATCCTTATTATGGCGGATCAATTGAGACTGGATGCCATCGGCGTCCATACTCCAAACATCAATCGGTTAAAGGAAAACAGCGTCGTATTCGAAAAAGCGTACTGCGCTTCTCCCATTTGCGTCCCTGCACGCGGAGCGTTCTTTACTGGCATGTATCCTAACGAAACAGGTTGTATAATTAATCGGGGTGAGGAAATGCACTCCTTAGTAAGTCCGGACCTTGACCATCTATACGGGCTTATGGATAACATCTGGGACGTCTGGCATACAGGAAAACAGCATCTTAAGATGGAGCCTAGTCTGGATAAATCCCCTGACAGCCAAACGAACTGGAGAAAACTTGAGGGCCGATACGAAGCGTTTTTGAAGGAGCATCATAAGCGTAGGCCTGGCGGACCGGCTTTTCAGGGGATCGTCCCGGAAATGGCTTATGGAATGATAACACGTCCAAAATCGTATTCAATACCCGCAGTTGGCCGTTACGAAGAAGGTCAGGAGTTCTTCATTGACGAGTTTATAACCAGAGACGCTCTGAAAGCGATCAGGGAGCGCGATCGCAACAAACCCTTTATGCTCAATGTGATGTTCCATGCTCCTCACCCTCCCCTTGAAATACCCGACCCCTGGTTTGATTTGATCAATACGATTGATTTACCCGTGAATGTCGGGGAGTGGTGCCGGAATCAGTCACCGCTCCAGTTATACAACTTGACCGGCGCCATAGGAACCCGATACTCAAGGGAAGATTGGAAACAAATATGGAAAGTCTATCTGGGATTGGTCTCATTACTTGATTATGGCGTGGGACAAATTATCGACGAATTAAAGAAAGAAAATCAGTACGACAATAGCCTGATTATTTTTACGAGTGATCACGGTGAAATGCTTGGCTCACACGGATTATGGCAAAAAATGTGTATGTATGAAGAATCCGTACGTACGCCGCTGTTTATGAAGTTTCCGGCTGATTTCAAACCGGCCGTAACTTCCTGCAGCTCGTTAGTCAGCAGTATTGATGTGCTGCCGACGATATGCGATTATACGCAGATTCAGCCGAAGTCTCCTATGTCCGGCCGATCACTCATGCCATTAATTGCTGGTAGTATAAAAGGACGCGAAAGAATTTTTATTCAATACGATGGCAATGGAGGAAGAGGCAACTTTGGGCGATGTATCGTCGATGGCGATTATAAGCTGATCGTCGATATGTTTAAGAATGAGACGTATATAGAGCTGTACAACGTCATCAACGACCCTCAGGAGAGAAATAATCTTGCATTTCAAAAGTTGATTTATCGTGCGCGTATTGAACAGATGCTGCAGCATTTGCGTGAGCATATGCAAGCTACGAAAGATTTGCTGGAATTACCAAATCAAATCTACGATCAGTTTCTACAGGACTACACGGAGCTTATGTCTTAAATCGAGCCTTAGGAGGTGCTGAAAGATGGAAACGATCCATATTCGAACTATCCATTCACGAAAGGAATTGGAACAAATCTACGATGTATGGGATACTGTCCTTCCGCGAGGAAAAAGCTTCTTTCAAGAACGATTGGAATATGATAACGCCTATTCCACGGATACAACATGGATTGCGGTTATAGATGGCGTAATAGCTGCGGCAGTCCAGTTGTTCACACTTCGTATAAGATTCGGATCATTGGAATTAAAGCTTGGTGGCATTGGCAACGTGTCAACATTGCCTGAATACAGAAAACGTGGTCTGGCACAGCGCATTTTACGCAGGCAATCTGAGTTCATGAAACAAAATGGCTACGATTTATCACTTCTGAATACAAATATTCAATCATTTTACGAGCAGGTAGGGTGGTTCTCTTATCCCAAAAAAGTATAGAGTGCCGATGCTCAAAACATGATGCGGCTTGATAATTCGACGTTATACTCTTTAAGGGGGTATGAGGATACCGATCTGAAAACGATCATGGCGTTGTATGGAGAGACGAACAGAGACCTTCGGCTACTTAGCAAGCTCGTTCCTGAATTCTCGCGACGAATGCTGCAAAGCGAGACAAAAGAAAACTTGGTTCTTCCTGCAACGCTCTGGTTGGACTTGGTGATCAGGAAATGGTTATACGCATTCGTGAGGAGGAGGTGGAAGTCGTAAGAGGTTCCGCATCTGCAGTGTATAATATTTCGCTGCAGCTCAACGAGGCTCAGTGGATCATGCTACTTTTGAACGGTTACCGCACATTAGAAGACCAGTCAGCCGAGGGCATACAATACCTAAGAGTGCTTTTTCCGGAAATTTCCTCTGTATTTTGGAACGCGGATAATTTCTAATTGTATGAATCCTGGAAAGGAGTACGGATACCACCAACCACCTGCTGTGATCATTTTGTATCACTTACTCCATCATATTAATGTCAACTTACCCGAAATGAATTATTCATTCCAATGCATTTTATGTTATGATTTCAGTGACATGAAGGAATGAATGGAGAGTGCAATATGGAACTACTTCAACTACGATATTTTCTTACATTAGCTCGATTGGAGCATGTGACCGAAGCTGCGCAAAGTCTGCACGTTACGCAATCGTCACTAAGCAAAACGATACAACGCTTGGAGGAGGATTTAGGAGTCCCCCTATTCAATCGAATAGGGAGGAAGCTGCGATTGAATGAGTACGGCAAAAGATTCCTTCACCGTGCAGAAAGGGCTTTGTTTGAATTGGAGCAGGGGAAGCAGGAGCTTACTGATTTATCCAGCCCGGAATATGGCACACTCGAATTGGCGGTGACCGCCGCAAGCAAGCTGCCAAATATCCTTCGGGAGTTTCGGAAAAAACGCCCCAATGTTCAATTTCATGTGCAAATGCTGACCACACAGGAAATGGTTACGCTTCTTCATAGAGGAGAGGTCGATTTTTGCTTGTCTTCACCTTCCATACAAGGGGATGACATTGAATGCGAAATTGTGTATGTAGACCCGATTTTAGTAGCTGTTCCCAAAGGGCATCGTCTGGCAGATCAAAGCAGCGTATCCTTGGCAGAATTAAAGGATGAATGGTTTGTCGGTGTAAAGAGAGGCTACGGTACTCGCGATCTAGTGGACTCTATGTGCAAATCGGTTGGATTTGCGCCTAAATACGTATATGAGGGAGATGAACCTGCTAGGCTAACCGCTCTTGTGGAAGCAGAAATTGGCATAGCTTTTATACCAAGTACAGCAAGAAATCCACAGGAACATATCTGTTATCTCAAATTAGAGGACCACGAGTTGGTACGGGAGATTGCTTTGTTATGGCACAAGAGTAGGTACATTTCGCGGATTGCTCAGGAATTCCGTCATGTAGTATTAGAATATTTTGGGTCGATATCCAAAGAGACAATGTGATCATGATATACCACTAATCCATAATAAATTCTGTCGAGGGGTCTCGACATTCTGAGTATGCGGCGAATTTGCCGCATGCTTTTTTACGCATTCATGAGCCCCTTATAGAACTCCGATACATGTCGCTTCCACCGCTCATTCCTTTAAATCAATGATATTATTACATAAAATGCATTGGATCATAGATATGTTTTCAAGTAAGATACCAATAGGAATGATAATCATTTTCAATTAGGGGAGTTTCAAAACTACATGCCAATCGTCAGCAAAAAAGGAGGAATTCTGCTCGCAGTTACCTTGGTTGGAGAAGTTTGATAGGTTTCGTGAATATAGTTTTGAAATGCTAGTTAATACAATAATGAGGTGAGTGCTATGTTAACTGTCAATATTAAGGATTGCTCCTCGTGGGATCAAGTCTGGCAGCACACGCAAAAACAACACGGGGATCTAGCGATCACTATGTGGAATAACCGAGCGCAATCTTTTGCCGGGAACGTCCTTGGAGATGCAGGGAAAAAACGGACAGAGCCAGTCATTCAATGGCTGGAGCAGCTTGGCGTAAGTTTCGAGGGGGCCACGGTTTTGGACATCGGTTCCGGTCCTGGAGCCTTTGCCGTCCCGTTTGCCCTGCGTTCGGCTCAGGTGACGGCGCTTGATCCTTCTTCGGCGATGCTCGAACTGCTGCAGCAAAATGCCCACAGCCACGGCGTTGTTATCGACGGAAAGGAGGCTTTATGGGAAGACATTCTTGTTGATCATGAAGGTTGGAACCAGGCCTTTGATCTCGTATTCGCCTCCATGTGCCCGGCCATCAGCAGTTGGCAATATCTCGAAAAGGCGTTGCAATGCGCCCGAAAGTATTGCTTTCTAAGCATGTATGCTGGAAAAAGGGAGCATAACCTCATACGTGAGTTATGGCCGTTGCTGATGGGAGGAGAACAGCCAGACATGCGTTTGGATATCGTCTACATGCTGAATATACTCTATGCCCGTCAATATCAATTCGAGTTTCGCGTGTTCGAAGAACAACGTGACGTTCTGATGTCGCCTGAGGAGGCGTTGGAATCCATCATGAAATTACTGCCCGTTCATCGTATCCCGATTGTTGCCGACACGAAACAAAGGGTACAAAGCTACATAGCAGAGAAATATCCGAATTCGGTGCCGATACAGACCGCAACACGCTTTGGCCATATTCTTGTGACTTTATAGACTGGAGGGATTCAAATTGAAATCCGTTAAGATCATCGTTCTCTTTTTCTTCGCTATTGTACTATCAGCCTGCTCCCAAAAAGTGCCTGCCTCGGACGTGAATACAGTAAGCCAAGCTGCCCCGCTTGTCATCCGGTTGGCGGGCGGCGACTACGGTCTCCCGTCTCCGTTTACCCATTCCACACGAGGTCCGGGTTTGTACAATATGTATTTGCTGTTTGACGGACTTCTGGAAAAGGACGAGAAGGGTCTGATTCCGTGGCTGGCCACCGATTGGAAAATCGAAAAAGGCGGAAAATCCTATTTATTTACGATCCGTGACAATGTACACTGGCATGATGGCACCGTATTAACGGCAGAAGATGTCAAGTTTTCCTATGATTATTATTTGAAACACCCCCCTGTCCGCAATATGCTTGTCGAAGGAAAAGAAACGTTTGTGGAAAAAGTAGAAATCGTCGAAAAAAACCAGGTGCGAATTACCGTCAAGCAACCGAACGCCTCATACTTGGAGAAAATTGGATTTTCGATGAAAATTATCCCGAAGCATATTTGGGAAGGTGTTGAAAATCCAGTGTCGTTGAAGGATCCAAAAGCGCTTGTAGGATCAGGCCCTTACACGCTTGATGATTACAATGGCGGACAAGGGACATATCGTTTCAAGGCGTTTGACCCTTATTGGGGTCCAAAACCTCGTGTTGCTGTCATCGAACAAGTTCCGGTCAGCGAACCGGTATTAGCTTTTGAAAAAGGGGAGCAAGACATTGCAGAAATCACTCCGGATGTGTTGTCCCGCTTTCAAAATAACCCGGAATATCGCGTGATCCAAAACCCGCCATTTCATGGTGTGCGTCTTAACTTTAATATGGAAAAGCGGCCTGAATTGAAGGACAAAGCCGTCCGCCAGGCATTTGCCTATGCGATTGATCAGGCGGAATTGGTGGAGAAAGTGCTTCGGGGTGCGGGAATACCGGGAAGCGCCGGATATTTGCCTCAAGAACATCCTTACTACAACAACAAGATCAAACCCTATCCGTTTGATCCGGCCAAAGCGAAGCAGCTGCTTAACGGTAAGGAGCTTACATTTAAACTGAACATTCCGAATACGGAACAAACTGTGCGGACCGCCGAACTGATCAAAATCAGTCTGAAAAAAGCCGGGATTGTGCTCAACGTTCAAACGTATGATACGAAAACAAACGATGAAATGGCTCGTAGTGGAAACTATGAGTTGATCTTGAGTGTGACAGGCGGCTGGGGAGGGGACCCGGATCTGTTGCGCATGACCTTTGCTACGAATCCAAACGGTCAAGGCTCTTCAGAAACGATCGGTTACAAGAATGAAGCAATCAATCAACTGGCGGCCAAGCAAATGGTGGAGCCAGATGAGAACAAGCGTCATGAAATCATCAACCAACTGCAAGAACAGATTGCGGAAGAAGTTCCTGCACTCACGTTGTTTAACCAGAAATCGTATTTTGTGTTTCGTCCGAACAAATTTGACGGCTGGATGTACATGTATGATCACCATTACGCCCAACACAGCAAGCTGACTTATTTAACCAGAAAGTAGTGGAGCGATGTTCGTATCTTCGCGATTTATCAAAAAAGTGCTGCATTTTTTATTGGCCTTGCTGCTTCTGGTGATGATCAATTTTGCGATCCCACGGTTAATGCCAGGGGATCCGTTTCTAATGCTCAATACGGAGGACGGCTCTACCTCGGTTTCCTATACGGAAGAACAACTGTCACTCTACTATGCGTTCTACGGGCTTGACAAGCCGCTTCCAATCCAATTTGCGACCTACATCGGCGGCCTTTTTCATGGTGATTGGGGATACAGTCTATATTATAAGAAAGCCGTGCTGCCGATGATCATGGATCGAATTGGCTGGACGCTATCGATGGTAGCTGCAGCGCTTGTGATCAGTACGGTTATCGGTTCCGTCTTGGGCTGTCTGTCGGCCTGGCAGCATAGAAAAGCAATGGATCAGTCCATGTATGTCCTGTTTGTCCTGTTAGCCGAAATTCCCGGTTTTATATTTGGCGTCCTCCTCCTCTTCTGGTTGTCTGCCACCTTGGACTGGTTTCCGTTTTCAGGCGGAAAAAGTCATTACCATTCATTTTCGAGTTGGGTAGAGCTTGCGGCAGACCGGGTGCATCATGCAGCGCTTCCAGTTTTGACGTTGTCTTTTTCCAGCGTCGGCGCATCCTATCTATATTCGCGTAGCAGCATGCTGTCAGTGCTGGATAAAGTTTACTTAACAACCGCAAGAGCAAAGGGGTTAAACCCTTCGACTCTTATATTCCGCCATGCCTTTCGCAACGCGCTTCCGCCTATCGTAACCCGAGTTTTTCTCAGCTTGGGTACCGCGCTAGGCGGTGCTATTTTGGTTGAGAATGTTTTTCGCTATCCCGGTATTGGCCTGTTTATGCAAGAAGCGGTCATGCTGCGCGACTATCCGGTTATTCAAGGGATTTTTCTGATGTTTTCGTTGCTGGTGCTGTCGACGAATGCGTTCGCAGATTTTGTTCTAAGAAAACTGGATCCGAGAGTGAGCGCCCCATGAGCATCCTCAGGTTTTTAAGCCGCCTATCGATGAGCGGTAAGCTGGCGTTGGTTGTGTTCCTCTTGTATATTTTCGTTGCTGTTTTCGCCAACCTATTGTCCCTGCATTCCACATATGAGCCCTCCACGAGAGCCCTCCAGCCGCCTGACAGAACGCATTGGCTGGGCAGCGACGATTTAGGAATAGATTTGTGGGCCCAATTGGTTCAAGGCACACGAACCAGTCTGCTTATCGGACTGGGCACAGCATGCCTGGCCGGTCTTGGTGGAGCACTGCTTGGCATGCTGTCAGGGTATAAGGGCGGCTGGCTGGATCGGCTTATAATGAGGCTGGCTGACGCTGCGCTGGCATTGCCTTCCTTGCCGATAATGATTGTATGCGGCGCTTTTTTTGGTCCCAGCCTATTCAATATTTTGTTGATTCTATCACTCTTTACGTGGATGACACCGGCTCGTCTGATTCGAGCTAAAGCTCTCGCACTCAAGGAAGAGCCTTATGTGTGGTTGTCCCGCAGCTATGGTGCTTCATTGTGGCATATCATTACACATCATTTTCTACCGTCACTGACGCCTTTAATGTTGGTAAGCTGCATTCGCTTGGTGAATCACGCTGTGATTGCTGAAGCCAGCTTGTCCTATCTCGGTTTGGGTGATCCGCTATCCAGAAGCTGGGGATTGATTTTGCATCATGCAGTGCAATTTAAAAGCATCTATTATACGCCGTTTTGGAAGTGGTGGGTGATTTCGCCTTTGGCTGCTCTGCTATTGTTTGTACTCTCTCTTGCTCTCCTGACCCGGGAGCTGGAGAAAAAGTCGGACTTGGTCCGCGAATAAGGAGGCCATGATGTTTTCAGTCGCCGTTCAACATTTGAAAATCGCTTACCCGTCCCAAGCTGATCGGCAAAGGGCGATTTACGATCTGTCCTTCACGCTTCGCGCCGGTGAGCGACTTGGTCTAATCGGGGAATCCGGCAGTGGAAAAACGACAGTCGCCCGAGCATTGATGGGTTTGATCCGAGATGAACATATCTACAGCGGTGACATTTGCTATGATGGGGTTTCTTTTTTGGCGTTAAAAGAATCCGAGCGCAATCGCATTCGCTGGAATCAGGCTGCACTCATGTTTCAAAATGGACTGCACGTTTTAAATCCTGTTTTAACGTTATCGCAACAAATCGTAGAGCCTTTGATCAAGCACAAGAGCATGGATAAGAAAGCAGCGTATGCCGTAGCGGCCGATTACATACGGTTGGTCCAACTAGAAGAGGACATTATGGGCATGTATCCACATCAGCTTTCCGGTGGCATGCGGCAGCGTTTTTTGCTCGCTATGGCGCTGGCCTGCGAACCGCAGTTGGTGATTCTCGATGAACCTACAACCGCTATGGATACGCAGCTTAAGCAAGAGATCATAACCTTGATCGATACGCTGCAGCGACAATTCAGATTTGCACTTTTGGTCATTTCGCATGAATTCCCAGTCATTCAAAGTCTGACAGACAAGTTAATCGTGCTTGATCAGGGTCAGGTGATGGAAGAGGGGCATACAAGCGATTTGTTGCGAAAACCACAACATCCTTATACCCTGGGGCTAATCCAGTCTTCTCCGGAACTGAATCCCTATCTTGACTTATGGGGCATTCCATCGCTGCGTCCGCCCTCTGACCATGGTGGCTGTACGTTTTACAATCGCTGCACGCAAGCGATCGAACGTTGTGCAACAGAACGTCCTGAACTGCAAGATTGCGGTGAGGATAATCAACGTGTCTCCTGTTTACGCGGTGGTATTGTAACGTTGCTGCAGGCAAACAAAGTAAGCAAAATGTTTGGGAAGCGCCCTGCTTGCCACAGCTGCTCGATTTCAATCCGTGCGGGTGAAGCTGTGGCGCTAATCGGTCAGTCCGGTTCCGGTAAATCGACGCTTGGCCTGATGTTGGCAGGATTATTACTCCCGGATTGCGGCGAAATTCTTTTTGAAAATGAACCTGTAAAAATGCAGCAGGCTTCAGCAAAAATGCACGGTATCCAGATGGTGTTGCAGGATCCCTATTCAGCAATCAGTCCTTACTTTAGGGTCAAGCAGGCCATTCAGGAACCGCTGGATGTGCTCAAACAAGGATCTCAGGCAAACCGTTTAGAGCAAGTGAAGCATTTGCTGCAACAGGTGCAGTTGCCGAACCATGATGGCTTTCTTGAGCAAAAATGCAGCGAATTGAGCGGAGGACAGCTCCAGCGCGTCGCCATAGCGAGATCCCTGATTTTGCAACCAAAGCTGTTAATTGCCGATGAAATTCACACGATGCTTGACCCTTCGACACAGGCCAATGTGATGCGTTTATTGAAGCAGTTGCAGAACGAAAAAGGCTTTTCACTTATTTTTATTACGCATAACTTGAGCCTGGCTAGAAAAGTCGCCGATCGTTTCATTAAGATGGAGCAGGGAACGATTATAGAAAATCAATCTGCACTCGAGTTTATTCATAAGAGAAAAGACGAAATCATTCCATAAACATCATTATTTCAGCTTGCTATTTTTTGATAAATACTTTCATATCACGCACCTCGGCGACCTTGGCCAAATTAGTCATTGTAATATTCTTTTCACCACAATTATAACTATGAAGGAAGCTTATTATTAGAGCGAAAAAATTGTATATCATAAAAAGCTTGCTTTTGTGCATATACACATATATATTGAATACATGAATGATCTTGGACCTTTATCCTGTCACTGTTTAGTCGCGCGGCAAATGACCCGGTACGTAACAAAACTGTATGAACGTCATCTTGAACCGTCTGGAATAACTTCGACTCAATTAGCGATACTAAACTTCATTGAGCGCCATCAGGAACTGACAATGAATGAGCTGGCTGAGATGCTGCTGATGGATCGTACAACTTTAGTGCGGGCCTTGAAGCCTTTACAAATTCAAGGCTATGTATTGACCACTCGTCATCTCAACGAGCCGCGTCGGCACTTGCTCTCTCTGTCGCCAAGCGGATGCCTTAAAATCGAAGAAGCAATGCCTTTATGGGAAGCAGCGCAACATGAATATGAAACTGAAATTGGTTATGAGCACGCACGCGCTCTTCGAAACGACTTGTTGAGGATCACGGGAGCACTGTGAAACGTCTCCCGATGATTTATTTACTTCAAACTGTGCATATACACATGTTGATTCAGCTGGGATGACATTGCCATTGTAATCATTCGCAGTAGCAGGGGGATCTAGCATCATTCAAAATTCAATTCGGGGGAGCAACAACTCATGACCAAATTACTAGAAGGCAAGATTGCTGTTAGTACTGGATAATTTTTTTTGCCTTTTTGAGAACGATAGTTCTCAAAAGGATTGAGACAAGCTTGAATAAGCTGGTGACGATAAAAAACAATAATTGAGTACACTAAAGAACAAACAAAAAAGGAGTAGTGACATGGATATTTCTAAACAAGTTGCAATTATCAGTGGTTCTAACCGAGGTCTTGGCAAGAATTTGGCCCAAGAGCTTCTTAAAAGAGGAGCTAAAGTATATGCTGGAGCTAGGAATCCAGCTTCAATTGATTTGCCAGGCGCTGTGCCGCTTCAACTCGATATTACAGATCCCGAATCTGTGGCAGCCGCTGCTGCGGCCGCTGGCGATGTAACCCTTCTGATCAATAATGCCGGTACATCCACAGGAGCTGACCTTTTGACTGGTAAGTTTGACGATATAAACTTGGAATTCAACACGCATGTTTTTGGCACATTATCTATGATTCGTGCCTTCGCACCGATAATTGAAAACAATGGAGGGGGGACGATACTAAACATTTTATCTGTATTATCTTGGTTCAGTATTGGCAATGAAGGAGCTTATTCTGCTGCTAAATCAGCCGAGTGGGGAATGACAAATGCATTACGTTTAAGTTTAGCCTTAAATAATATTAGAGTTGCGGGACTTCACGTTGCTTTCATGGATACGGACATGACAGCCAACGTCAAAGCACCGAAGGCAGATCCAAAGGATATTGCGAAAATCGCAATAGATGGAGTTGAGTTGGATTTATATGAAATTATTGCTGATGATGTAAGTAAAAAAGTGAAAGAGGGACTCTCTGGAGAAATTTCTTCTTTGTACCCAAAATTATTTCAATAAATTTGCCGAGAAAACTTCTAAAACAAAGAGTTACGGGTAGAGAAGCAAATCCCGAAATTGTCGAGACAGTAGGAATCTCTGGCCTTGATCAAACAACGTATTAAAATATAAAAAGCCGCCTCCAATCCCAGGATCATTATGGATTTAGAGGAGGCTTTTTGTATGGTTTGGGACAGGTAGTTATTTATTGGAAAATTTTGATCGTATGATTTACAATGTAAATATTGGACGAGGTTTTGTGAACGGTATCCTTATTTCTTTTTCTTCGACGTTCTGGCTTTGTACTTTGGAGCCTTAACCGATTATGGTTTTATTCAGTTTAACTTTAAAGGAAACAAACAAAAGTGATTCTCCATTGAGGGAGTTTATTAGTAAAAAAGGAGGAAGAAAGCATGAGCATGACTCCACTGCAACAATCGGTATTATTGGCATTGACCACTGAATGGCAGACACCGGCGCAGATCGCTGGTCAGCTTCCGAAAGCATCGAGTAATCTATCCGACGTAAATCAGTCACTCAAAGACCTTTTGCGTGAAGGATTGGTGCAGGCTAATCCAGTTGTTATTGGTCTGTATCGATTAACTACACTCGGCACAACCATCAAGACGACGGAATGGCGTGAGAACCAATAGAGCGGCTCTGCACGCCAGGCTTTCATCGTCTGACCACTTCGATAATCCATTGATGGACTGGCGGCGGCTGTGCAAGAACAATTCGCAATAAATCCGTTTTCCACAGCCCTGTTCGTATTTTTGTGACCGCAGTTAGGACAAGCAGCGCATCTTAATAATCTAGAAGGCGTCCATTATCATGCCATTGACCGTACAATGTATTGTCTTTAGTGTTTGTTATAAATTTGTCTAATCGACTCTTAAATAATTCGGGCTGATTTTTATTGCTTTGTATCGTGTCGATCCGAACTCTTTTATAAAGAGCTGGAAATGCCAAGAAATTTTCATATACATCCCGTTCCTCTTTTAACCTTTGCTCGATAACCCTATCTATTTTAAAAGAATCGTGATTCATATCAGGAAGTACGTTTCTTCCTTCATCTCTCATTAACCCCAGCTTTTCGAGCCGGCGGACACGTTCTTTATTCAATTCAGTCCAAGAACTTCTTTGGATTCTTGGAGACAGTCTCTGCACCAGCCCATTTTCAGCTATTTTCTTTTTGACTCCATCAATCCATCCAAAGCACAAAGATTCCTCGACTGCATCCAAATATAGCAACGTATCCGGGTTTGGCGTCATACTAACTACTACCCAACAAGATTTTTCAGTCTTACCATTTTCCTGCAGCCAAATCCTCAAATCTTCTCTCGATTGTACTGTACTTAGATTTTCAATTTCCATATATAAAATACAATCTCCTTTCTAACATATGGAGAGTAATAGCAAAGGAGACTTAATTCTCTGTTCTCAGTTGGTATCAACTCATCATATGGAGGAAATGGATTCCGCAGGCCCCTGGTACCAAAAAAGTGAATAGTCGTTCATGGTAGATGCGTAGCCCAACTGACGCAGCATTGCAGAAACATTGCCGCGGTGGTAACTGCCGTGGTTAACCACTTGCAGCACAATTTCTGATAATCGAGTGATGCGCGTACGGGCGTACGGGTTCTCGAGCACAATGGTTTGCTCCAAGTCGTCCTGGCTTCGGAACCATGCTCTGTATTGTTCCGCTAACTCACTAAAGGCAATCGCAAATTCATCTACAGAGGACCGAAGGGTTTCTTGTTGAAGTGGAAGGCACGCCTCCAGCGCCTTGGGCATACTGGTACCACTCAGAACCTGAAGCCAACACTTGTCAAGCGCATAGATATGCGCGAACGCTTCACCGATGGTGGGAAACGAGCTGTTTACTTCTTGACTCAGTACAGAGGACGGGAGCTCCTTGATTCTTCCCAGGATAGTTTGGGTGGCCCATGTGTGGTATTCAAACATTTGTTCAGGATGTTTCGACATTGGTAAAGTCTCCTTTTGACTTGTAATGGTTATGAATTTGATTTTGTTTCTGTTGCTATCATAAACAAAGAAGTATGACAACAGTCTGTCATACTTCTTCATAAAGTTGGAGTGTATTTTGAAGCTGTTCTTTTAAGACCCCTCGTAGTGCCAAGGGCTCGAGGACTTCGGCGCCGCTGCCAAAACTGAGAAGAATTGACCAAAGCCAGCGTGCTTCTAGTGGTTTATAAACAGGAATTCGTATCGTCATACTTCCATCGTCATGAAATTGCTTATCTGCCTGGTGAAACTGATCCAATGCTTCCGACAAAGCCTTCGGCCCCACTCGAATTACCACATCTTTCAACTGATCGTACCATTCCTGGTTTGAGGAAACAGCCTCCTTCGGTACCACGTGATGCGGCTGAAAGTCTTCCTGTGTCAAGAACAAATTCATCATCCGGGATAGTCGAAACTCCCGATAATCACGTCGTGATCGGCAAAACCCATAAACATACCAATTGCGATATTTGAAATGAAGCCACGTCGGTTCTATATCACGGGTCGTACGTTCATTATTTGCATTGATATAATCAAACCGAACGATTTTTCGCTCCGTAATGCCCGTTCGTAAATGACGAAGCGCATCAGGCTCCGTCCGGCGAGTTTCAAAGTCCACAGATAGACTAGAGGTCTGATGCTCGGGTCCGATCGTTTGTAGTCGTTCAATGGTCCCCTGGGCACGCACGTCTTTAAACACGGTGGAGAGGCTGCTAAGCACGGTGATCAGGGAATCGACATCGTAAGAACCGAGCAAACTTTTGTCCATTTTGTAACCGTCCATCATGCCATAACCGCCTTTAATTCCCTGATACGATATGACGGGGAAGCCCGCTGCACAGATCACATCGATATCCCGATAGATGGTTCTTTGGGAAACTTGAAACTCTTCGGCCAGCATGGAGGCAGACAAAACTTCGTGATTCAGCAGCTTATAGATTATGGAGATCAATCGCTCCAATTTCATGTGTATCCCCGCCTGTTAGTCCATTTCGTATCACTGCTCATTATTATATCACTGACATACTGTTGTTAGCATTATACGTTTACCAACCGGTGCTGCATATGAAAGAATTAAGTTAGTTTAAGTAATAATTGTTGAGTTATCGCTTAAACTAACTTATATTTATGTTAAGGAGGGAATTTATGAACCAAGAGGAACGATTAATAAGTATCTTAAATTATTTAGAACTGCATAAAACGATTAATATTAAACAAATATGTGAGAAGTTCAACGTTTCTCGGGATACAGCCAGACGAGATATTGTAAATCTGACTAATCAAAATTTAGCAACCAGGACCTACGGTGGAATTGCACTACCTTCTTTTCACAAGCAAATTGAGGATTATCAGGAACGACTTCAAATCGAGCCATTTTCAAAAAATTTACTTGGTAAAGCTGCTGCAAATATGATAAATGACTCGGATTTGGTATATTTGGACATTTCTACGACGGTAAACTTTATACCTCAATACTTGGAATCAAAAGAAGTTACAGTTGTTACTAATTCGATTGATTGTGTGTACGAACTGGTCCAATCAGATAAAGCAACCATTCATATTTTAGGCGGCATAGTAAACAAATCATCACGACATATTTCAGGCTACTCTGCTATTGAGAAGCTAAGTGACTTTAACTTTAATAAAGTGTTCATTGGGACTGCCGGAATTACGGAAGACGGCATTTATTATGGTTTTGAAGAAGATATTTACTTTAAGCGAGAGTTGATAAAGAATGCGGATCACGTCATTTTATTGGCTGATTACACGAAGTTTAATAAGCATCATAAATATAAAGGGCTGCCCTATAGTTCAATTCATACAATAATTACGGACAAATCGCTACCAGATAATCTTAATAAAGTTATTTCGAAAAATGGCATAGAGATTAAAGTCGTGAACAAAGAATAGATCAGTTTTGGTTTCTACACGTAAATGAAGAGGAGTGTTGGTAATGCCTCAATATAACACTGTAATATTTGATGTTGATGGTACATTGATTGACACTGAAAAGGCGGTCTTAGCTTCGCTTCAGAAATTGTTAAGCATAGATTATAACAAAGATATTGACCCATCAGAGCTCAAATTTGTACTAGGAATCCCAGGCGCTATCGCATTACCTCAACTCGGAATTACTGATATTGCTGAAGCAAATGAGAGATGGAATTATTTCATGAAGGACTTCTTCCATACAGTTACTATATTCGATGGTATTATTGATTTAATGAACTCGCTCGGTAATAAAGGTATACAACAGGGGATTGTGACTTCGAAAACAACGATTGAACTACAAAACGATTTTGTCCCGTTTGATCTGATGAAATATTTATCACATGTTGTTTGTGCAGATGATACTGCAAAACATAAGCCTAATTTAGATCCATTACTAAAATTTTTAGAGATTTCAAACGCTAATCATGAGACTTCAATTTATGTTGGAGACACCATTTATGATTATAAATGTGCTCTCGATGCCGGTATTGATTTTGGTTTAGCTTTATGGGGATGCAAGAATCATGAGCATATACCTGCAAAATATAAGTTTGTTAAACCGCAAGACATGCTTAAGATCATATAGATAGGCGGTGCAGGGGAGCCTATACGAAATTTGATTGGAGGCTAAAGACATGAACGAGCAGATGGTCGTTGAACAGTTCAAACAGGCGGTCATGAGCAATGAAACGGTCGCGACGAGCCGATGCCTAAACGAGCATCCCTTTCTCGTCCAGCAAATTAACGAGCCGTGGTTTGCCTTTAATACGCCTGCAATCGTCGCCGCAGCGGCAAACGGGAGCCGTGAAACCGTGGACGTATTGCTTGCTCACGGCGCTGATTTGCATGCAAAAAGCAGCTGGTGGGCTGGAGGATTCGGGGTTTTACATCATGAACATCATGAGCTTTCCCGATACTTGATTGAACGAGGAGCTCCCGTTGATATACATGCGGCCGCAGCGCTGGGCATGTTGGATACTGTGAAAGAAATGGTCAAGATGAATGCCGCCGCCGTTAATCAGCGCGGACCCGATGGGCAGGTTCCGCTCCATTATGCCACTGAGCCTGAAATCATTGATTTTCTGCTCGCTCACGGCGCCGATATCGATAAGCGCGATATCGATCATGGCAGCACGCCAGCTCAATGGGCGATCGATAACACGGCAAAATGCAGGTTTCTCATTGATCGTGGCTCGACAGCAGATATTTTTATAGCGATCCATATCGGAGATCCGGAGCTGGTCCGCTCTTTCATTCGTGCTGACCCCGAGTGCCTTCAAGCTCAAGTCGGACGAGGTAGTTTCACTTCCGGCGAATCAAATGGAGGACACATCTACACGTACAAAATAGGCGCAAAAACGCGACCGTTCTATCTTGCGGCGCGCTGCAATCACCCCGAGATCGTGGATCTGATCGCGAAGCATAGTCCATCAAATCAGCGGCTGTTACTTGCCTGCATGCAGGGCGAGCCCGCGGCTGTGCAAACTCTGCTTAAGCAGGATTCAAATCTGGTACAATCGCTCTCGCCCGAGGATCTAAGCTTAATTGCCGATGCCACATGGAACAATGAGGTTCAAGCTGTTCGTACGATGCTCGAAGCCGGGTTCCCTGCCGATTCCCGCCGCGATGACAAGGATTTTACGGCGCTTCATAACGCGGCTATGCGAGGAAACGGCGAAGCGGTACAGTTGCTGCTTGCGTACGGCGCATCTGCTCATCTAACCCACGGTTACGGAGGCAATGCATTGGACAGCTGCATGTGGGGATCCGTTCACTTTCGAGATCAGGCTGGGGATTATTCGGCGGTGGCGGAGCAACTCCTTCAAGCCGGCGTTCCCTTGCCCAACGAAGCGTCAGGCAGCGAAGACGTAAAGGAAGTGCTAGCGCGTCACGGAGTCGGGATCATGAGAGGGCAGGATAGTTCGATTGACATTTAAGGCTTTGTATTCCCAGGACACCGGTAATACTCAGGGCGGATTTCTCATATGCTGATTCGAGGAGGGATCACCAGTGCCCTGGCAGCAGAAAGCCATGTCTTTGATCGGCCGACCGGTAGGCGTTTCCTTAGCGACTGGCCAAGGGATTTCCGGCATTTTATGCGGAATGCATAATGGCCAAATTTTTGTACTTCAATATTTGTACCACTCCCAATTTGCAACCATGCACTATACTTTTGCACAGGTTCAGGATATTCATCCTTTTCCGTCCTGCTATCCACACCCAAGATGATATTACAACGAAAGCGTCCTTCTCGCCATGCTTGTAATTATTGTTGCGATGATCGGAGTACAACTGCTTATCACTAGCCGTAAAACTGTAGGTCACACAAGCACCTAGTTCCTTTCCCCGATCAATAACGGAAATGCCAGCTACCCTCAATTCCGAAGAATGAGGGTAACTTTTTTGTATATTAGCGAGCTTTTCCTGGAAGGGGGACAGGCTCTGCCAAGCCTAGCTCGTATTTGCCTACAGCTTCCCGTCTGCGATCGACCGGATCATGCAGGGTTAGCGTTCTGGCGTTGCGGTAATAAAGATCGAAACCGTATTTTTGCGTTGCCGAGGAAGCTCCCATAACCTGAAAAATAGAATTCGTTACATCTAGCGAGACCTCGGTTGCCGTAATCTTGGCATGGGAAGCGGCAATATGAATGCTGCTGCGCAGGTCGGGATACGTCATATATGCCTGCAGCAACCGAGCGGCGCGAATGACCGATTGCTGTGCAGAGGCGAGCTTGGTCGCCATATCAGCTACGCGCAGCTGAATATAAGGATCTTCAGAAGCATGGGCCTGTTCGCCCCAAGGACGAGCGCGTTCTTTAACGTAATTCAACGCGTCACGATAAGCGCCCTGAGCCATGCCGACGAACTGGGCTGCGAAGTTGATCTGGAACTGGGCCGCGAAATAATCGGCGCATTCCCGATAGCTGCCGGGCTTCCCGAATAAATGCTCGTTCGGAATCCATACGTTGTCTGCCGTCACATGTCCGCTGCCCGTACCTCGTTGTCCGATCCCGTTCCAATCATCGGTGATCGTAACGCCGGGTGCGGACAACCGAACAATGGGCATCACATAACGGTCATCCTGTGTGCCTTCCACATCCCCGGACACCGAGCGCCAAAATGCCCACTTGGAGCCGGTAGACGAGGTGGCGAACTGCTTGCTGCCGGTGAGTCGATAGCCGCTGCTGTCGTCGGCTTGTCGAAGCGTGCTGTCAAGCTGAAAGCGATTCGGTCCGGCCTCACTGCCGAAGCTGGCAAACAAATGGCCATCCAACGCCTCCTGGAAAAAGTATTTCTGCTGTGCCTCATTGCCCATGGCATGAACGAGCTGCACACCCGTATGATGCAGCGTAAACACCTGCGAGGTCGATGAGCACCAGGAAGCGATTTCCATTAATGCGAGTGTGAGCATCAAGGTGTCACCGTATATGCCTGCCCCTGAGCCGCCTGAGGCTTTGGGTACGCACAAGCCTGTTAAACCGGCTTGCCTAAGTGCATGGATACCAACAGCCGGAAAAGTTCCGTCACGATCGGTTTGTCGTGCTGCAGGTCCAATCTGTGTGCGCCCGATTCTGCGTATTCGCTGAACGTGATCGTACTGCTCGTTCGTATATTCGAACAGTTCGACACGGCTGGCGTGATCATCAAAGCTGAACATATGACTTCCCTCCGGGTACATTTATTGATTTTATCGACCCAAGAGCATTAACTCAAGCGGCTGACGTCACGATAGACCGCGCCTGGATGATGATGAGGCAGCTTGGCTACGCCTTGGCCAAACAAACGCTCACGGAACGTGCCCGGTGCGTACTCCTTTTTGAAAATTCCTCTTTCCTGCAAAATAGGCACAACCAAATCGACGAAGTCGAGATAAGAGTCAGGCAGTATATAAGGCTCGAGATTGAACCCGTCAACATCGGTTTCTTCCACCCAACGCTCGATTTGATCGGCTATTTTATCCGGTGTGCCGATGACCGTTAGCCCGCGAAACCCTTTGGCAGAAAAATCGTCGATCACATCCTGAACCGTTTTGCGGCTTTGGCTGTGCTTGGTAAAGCGATCGGTATGGGTTTGTCCCTGCTCGGTATGGATATTTTCAAAAAATGACTGCGGGTCCAACTGCGTCAAATCGATCCCCGTTACGCTCTGGTAGCTGAGCAGTGTCGCTTCCTTGCTTTTGTAATGCTCGTATTCCTTATATTTGCGCTGCGCTTCTTCCTCTGTACGGCCGACGATCGCTGAGAGTCCGGTAAACACTTTAATGAAGCTTGGATCTCTGCCATACGATTGGGCAATATTGCGAATATCCTTGACTTGATCGCGCAGCACCTGTGTTGTCGGTGCTTTAAGGAAAACGCCCTCGGCGTGCCGGGCGGCAAAGGCTCGTCCGCGGGCAGAGCTACCAGCCTGAAATAAGACCGGGGTACGTTGTACCGACGGCTCTGTGCCGTGATAGCCGGTCAATTTGAAATATTTGCCGTCGTGGACGATTTTGTGAACCTTCGCAGGGTCGGTGTAGACGCGGTTTTCCCTGTCCATACGTACAGCATCATCGTCCCAGCTGCCTTCCCACAGCTTGTAGCTCAGCTCCAGATACTCATCGGCGATATCATACCGTTCATCATGGGGAACAAATACATCACGTCCGAACAAATCGGCAGCCGCTTTACTGCTGGTCGTTACCACATTCCAGCCAATTCTTCCCTTGGTTACATGATCCAGCGTAGAGAAGCGGCGTGCATTGGCATAAGGCGCCTCATAGGTTGTCGAGGTCGTCATCGTAAACGCAATATGCTGGGTAGAAACAGCCAAAGCCGGGATGATCAGCATAGGATCGTTGGAGGGGGAGCCGGAAGCTTCGCGGAATGCCAGCTCCTCTTTTTGCTTCGGATAGCCGTACGAATCGGCGAAAAACATAAAATCAAATTTACCTCGTTCCAAAATTTGCGCAATCTCGATCCAGTAGTTGATGTCCTTGTAGTTCACCCGATTTTGATTGGGATGTGTCCAGATGCCTTGGGTCAAATGATTGATGCCGTTAACTTCAAAAACACCGAGATGAATTTGCTTCATGGGGATTCCACCTTTATCCATTGTATTTAAATAGAGTTAACCGATTGGAATAATAAATAATATCGTATCAAAAGCATAAAACATAGGTCATGATTTGTAAAATTGAAAAAAGCAAACAGCGAATTTAGTAATTATAAATTGACTGAGGCTTTCTGTTAAAAGAATGGATAATCGGTCAGTTTATATTTTATAAACAGAACGATTAGTTTTTCCAATTATACATATCGGATTGGATGAATTATTATTGCGTTATGCAAAACCAGAAAACAGATTCACATCGATGATGTGGAATAAGGGGGTTAGCTGCGATGAGTACGACTTTGCAAGCGGGCTATGAGCTGCCTGAAGCTTTCAAGGCACAGGTGATTGAATGGCGGCGGCATTTGCACCGGAATCCGGAGCTCTCATTTCAGGAATTCAAGACGGCCGAATTCGTTGAGGAAACACTTCGAGGTTTTGGCGGACTCGAAATCAGCCGTCCAACACCGACCAGCGTACTGGCGAGGCTGATCGGGCCGCGTCCCGGCAAGGTGCTGGCAATTCGCGCCGATATGGATGCGCTGCCGATCCAGGAGGAGAATGAGCTGGAATTCGCATCCGCCGTTCCAGGTGTCATGCATGCCTGTGGCCATGACGGCCATACGGCTATGGTACTGGGCGTCGCCAAGCTATTGACTTCGAGGCGAGAGCAGCTGAGTGGAGAAATCCGATTCATATTTCAGCATGCTGAAGAAATGCCGCCTGGCGGAGCACAGGAAATGGTGGATGCGGGAGTGATGGACGGGGTGGACTTCGTTGTTGGCAGCCATCTCAGTTCCAAGCTTGCGCTCGGCCGGATCGGTATCGCATATGGTGCGATGATGGCTTCACCCGATAATTTCACCATCACGATTCGCGGAAAAGGCGGACATGCGGCTGCTCCTCATTTGACGGTCGATCCGATTATCATCGGAGCCCAGGCTGTTATCAACCTGCAGCATATCGTTTCCCGCAATATCGATCCTATGGAGCAGCTTGTCGTCTCCGTAACGCAGTTTATCGGCGGCTCAGCCAATAATGTAATTCCGGGGACGGTCAAGCTCGGAGGTACGGTACGGAGCTTCGATCCCCATATACGCAGTGCGGCTCCCAAGCATTTTCACAGGATTCTACGTGGGATTACCGAGGCGCATGGAGCTGAATACGTGCTGGAGTATGAATATGGCTATAGTCCAGTGCTGAACGAGCAGGAAATTACGCGTGTTGTCGAACAGGCAGCCGTTGATTTATTTGGACGGGAAGCTGTTGTGCATATTCCGCCGAGCATGGGAGGGGAGGATTTCTCTGCTTACCAGCAGGTAACGCCAGGCGTGTTCTTCAATATCGGGGCCGAGAATAAAGACAAAGGCATCGTCTACCCTCACCACCACCCAAGATTCACTGTAGACGAGGATGCCTTGGCTATGGGTGTGCAGGTATTTCTGCGGACTGCTGATAAGCTGCTGGATTGGTCTGAATAATTATTTTGTAATAACATGACAACATTAGGTACAGGAGGCAATTAAATATGTCAGCACAGCCGAAAATCGTTTTATGGAGCAAGCAGGAATGCCCTTATTGCGATCAGGTCAGGAATTATTTGAAAGCAAACCAATACGAGTATGAGTCCATCGATGTGGAAGGACATGATATCCTAAGGGATGTGCTCGAAGCCAAGTACAATATCCGCCGTATCCCTGTAACGGAAATTGGTGGTGACGGCCAATATCAAGCCGTGTTTGGTGCCGATTTAACGCGCCTGGCTGAAGTGCTGGAAGCCTCGAAATCATCCAGCTCATAACGCCGGTTCATATTACGATTTTAAGGCTGCCATACGGCCTGAAGTCAAGCAGAAAGACTGTTCCGTCAGGCTATGATGGAACAGTCTTTCGTTTTGTCCCCAACTAGTCTCAGGCCATTCGGTAAATCATACTCGAATGAGCCACTTTATGGCGAGAGATGAGAAACTGCTCGACTTCCTCCATAAAACGGACGACAGCTGTTCCTTGCGGGGGATCGTATCGCCTTCTCAATATTCCGATTTGAAACCCTTCGTGAAGATCGACGATTGGCTTGAGCAGGGTTCCCGGAATTTCCGGATAAATCGCTACTATCGGTGCCAGTGCAATACCGAGATTAGCCTGCACGTAGTATTTGAGCGAGGAGATGTTGGCGACCTCGATGCTTTTGTGCAGCTCATCGATTTTTTCGGATATGATGGATTCCACTTTAATACGTATCGGGCAGTTGCCCATCGTCATCAAAAACTTCTCGTTTTTCAATTCCTTGACTGTGATTTCTTTCTTGTTGGACAAATGGTGGGTTTGCGGAATCAACAGTGCCATCGGTTCTTTCAGAAGCGGCTTGAACTGTATTTGCAAATTGGCCTCGGGCTCGGTGCATACGGCAAAATCGATCAGATCGTTCGCAAGCATTTCGCTGAGCTTGTTGCTCGTTCCACTCATAATACTGATCTGCACCTTCGGATACAGCTTGACGAACTCGGGCAGCAGCGTGGGCATAAACTCGCTCACCCAGGGCTCGGAGCCGCCGATGCGCACAAGTCCTGCTTCACCATGCCGAAAGTCGGTGATGGCATCGCACAAATATTCGTACTCCTTAAGCATTTTGTCGGCCCGTTCATAGAAAATGCGCCCTGCTTCCGTCATCTTGATCGTTTTGGCTCGAACCAAAAGCTCGACCTCCAGCTCCTCCTCCAGCTTTTTAATATGCATGGTTACCGTCGGCTGCGAGTACTGCAATGCCTCAGCGGCTTTTTGAAAGCTGCCAAGCTTGACGATCATCTGGAACGTTCGAATCATACGTATTTCCATGCTGCTACCTCCGTTATCAAGTAAATTTACGTTTTCTAAACTATTCGTTTATTTTTTTCAATTATACATAATGACGATTCTGCTTTATTATATCAAATATAAACATAATTAAAACAAGCGGATTACAAGGAATTGTGAACGAAGGGAAACAATTCGGCAAACAAGGCTTTATTTTACGCGAAACTACACTATTATGCTTCAAGGGGGAGAACAGCACATGAAAACACATCGCAAGCTTACAATTATTACTTTATTATTATCAGCCTTACTGGTTACAAGCGCATGCTCCAAAACCGACTCGACTGCAACCGGAACCGCAAGCACTGGCGGCAAGGATACGAAAGAGGTCGAAACCGTAAGTGAAGTCAGGTATCCGCTCTCGCTCACCTTTGCCTCGTTAGATCCGCATCTGGTTCCAACGGGCGGCGTGGCCAATATCGACAGACACATTTATGAGCAGCTGGTCGCCTTCAATACGAAGTATGAAGCCATTCCGGTACTCGCTGAATCGGTTGATATTAGCAATGATGGTAAAACGTACACGTTTCCGCTGCGCAAGGGCGTAAAGTTCCACAACGGCAAGGAAATGAAGGCTGAGGATGTGGTCGCCTCGCTGAATCGTTGGAAAGAAATCACGGCCCGTGCCAAAACGTCGATAGGGGCCTCGAACTTCGAAGCAAAGGACGAGTACACCGTTGTCCTGAATCTTAGCCAGCCGAGCAATGACATCCCGTCCCAGCTGGCCAGCTATCTGCAGTTTGCTGCTATAATGCCCAAGGAGGTTATTGCAGGAGCAGATGCGAAAGGTGTCAAGGAATTCATCGGTACCGGACCATACAAGTTTGTTGAATATAAGCAGGATCAGTATGTGCACGTCGCCAAGTTCGATGATTATAAATCGGTGGATAAGCCGGCGGATGGAGTAACGGGCAAGAAAGAAGCGTTTATTAAGGATATATACTTTGATCTCGTTCCCGATACTTCGACGATGTTCTCAAGCTTCCTGGCAGGCAACTATAACTTCGCCGATATTACGGTAGATAACCTGAATCAGGTGAAAAGCCTTCCGGATGTAGAGGTGCAAAAGGTTTTGTCTTCCGACTACAATGTCGTGTTCAATAAAAAAGCGCCAATTACCTCCAATCTGAAGTTCCGTGAAGCCATTGCCGCTGCCCTGGATGTGGAAAAAATACTTGTCGGCTCTACCTCCGATCCGAACCTGATTCAGCTGAATCCAAGCCTGATCAACAAGGACAGTACGGACTGGTACAGCGAGGCGGGCAAGGAGAAATACAATCAGAAAAATCCCGAGAAGGCCAAGCAGCTGCTGAAGGAAGCAGGCTATAACGGTGAAGAGCTGAAGCTCCTGACAACTCGCGATTCGGGCGGCGTATTTTATAACCCTACCGTGCTGGTCAAGGATCAGCTTGAAAAAATCGGTGTGAAATCGAAGCTTGAGGTATACGACTTTACTACGATGATCAGCAAAAGAAGCGATCCGAGCACCTGGGATATTTATGTAGGATCATTCGCGCTGCAATCCAGTCCGTCCCAGCTGCTTTATCTTGGAAAAACGTACGGCTGGCCTGAAGATGAGAAGCTGCAAAATCTGGTTAAAGCGACGACGACGGCTTTGACTAAGGAAGACAAACGGAAAGCGGCTGATGCGCTCCAAGCTTACGAATATGAGTATCTGGCGGCCATTAAGATCGGCGATTTCGCTACCTATAAGGCAGTTCGTAAAAATGTTACGGGCTACAAATATTTTGAAGGTCCAATTTTGTGGAACACGAAAGTTCTTAAATAATCGGCGATGAAAGAGGAGAAGCGTATTGGCGATTTATTTGCTCAAACGAATTTTGCACCTGTTTCCCGTCTTGTTCATTTTATCGATTGTCGTGTTTTTCATTATTTATCTGATCCCCGGAGATCCCGCATCCGTTATGCTCGGGGATGGAGCCAGTCCGGAAATTGTCGAACAGCTGCGTGAGCAGATGGGGCTGAACACACCCTTATACCTGCAGTATGTGCACTGGATGTCCGATGTGTTTCACGGTAATCTCGGCAATTCTTACTTTATGAAGAAATCGGTGACGGAAACGATCATCGAGCGGCTGGGGCCGACGCTATCACTGGCGATTCTTGCGGAAATCATTGCGGTCATGATTGCCATTCCGGTAGGCATATTTGCTGCTGTGCGTCATGGCTCGGCCGCCGATAAAACAGTCACGGCGTTTTCCTTGTTCGGCATTACGGTACCGGGATTTTTATTGAGCTTGTTTTTGATGCTTATTTTTTCCGTTGAACTCAAATGGCTTCCTGTCGCAGGCTACAAGCCTTTAAGCGCGGGGCTGTGGGAGCATCTGCGTCATTTGATTTTGCCGGCCGTTGCGCTTGGCGTTGTGCATTCAGCTTTTCTGGCACGTATTACCCGATCGTCGATGCTGGAGATTTTGAACGCAGGCTTTATTAAAACAGCCCGCTCCAAAGGGGTAAAGGAACGTTCCGTGATTTACAAGCATGCGCTGCGGAATGCATTTATTCCTATTCTAACGATTATCGGCCAATCGTTTGGCTCGCTGATTGCGGGCGCGACGGTCACGGAAACGATTTTCAATATTCCCGGACTCGGACAGCTGCTGGTTAATTCCGTACAGCGGCGGGATTATGCGGTCATTCAGGGAGCGGTCCTGTTCGTGGCGTTCCTGACCGTCATGATTAATTTGCTGGTTGATTTGCTATATGCAGTGATTGACCCAAGAATAAGACTGAACCGTTAGCATAAAGGAGCTTGGTTATGGCAGCAGATAACGCAAAAAGCCAGGCAGTCGGCAGCTATACGGCGCCGTCGGTAGCACCGGAGCTTGGCAAAGAGCAGCGCAGGCGAATTTTCCGGAGATTTATTACGAACACGGGAGTCGTTGCAGGCAGTGTGATCCTGTTGATCATTATTGTGCTCTCCTTATTTCCTGGATGGTTCGCCACGCATGATCCTTATTTGATTGATGTGGCAAGTCGATTTCAGAAGCCTAATGCTGAGCATCTGTTCGGGACTGATAATTTTGGCCGTGATGTATGGAGCAGAGTTGTGTACGGGGTGAAAATTTCGGCGGAGGTTGGATTCGCGGTTTCCTTGGGCTCTTCGATTCTTGGTTTGATCATTGGCTTGTATGCGAGCTATTACCGGACGCTGGATCATCTGTTCATGAGAATTTCCGACGGCTTGATGGCGTTTCCCGGCATCCTGCTTGCGCTTGCAATCATGGCGATGCTTGGCCCGAGCATCCGTAATCTGGTCATCTGTCTGATTGCTGTCATTACACCGCATGTAGCGCGAGTTATCCGTTCGACTGCTCTCATTATTCGGGAGCAAACCTACATCGAGGCGATGAAAGCCTTAGGCGCTTCGTCAACGCGAATCCTGTGGGGGCATATTGCGCTCAATTCCATTTCGAATCTGATCGTTCAGGCCTCTTTTATATTTGTTGAAGCGATCATCGTGGAGGCGGCGCTCAGCTTCCTTGGCGCAGGTGTGCCTTTGCCTACACCGAGTTTGGGCAACATGCTGATTGACGGCAAAATGTATATTTTTAACTCATGGTGGATGACGGCCTTCCCGGGTGCAGCAATCCTTGTATTGGCCCTGGCTTTCAACTTGTTTGGTGACGGCTTGAGAGATTTTCTGGACCCGCACACGACAGCTAGGAAATAAAGTCATAACTATTTATACAAAGGGGTGAGGCTTCCTTTGAAACAAGCGCATTTGTTGGAAATCAAGGAATTGAAAACCCACTTTCATACGGAAAAAGGGCAGGTTACCGCAGTGGACGGGATCAGCTTTCATATCGATTCAGGCGAATTCATCGGGATCGTAGGTGAATCCGGCTGCGGCAAAAGTGTTACCTCACAGTCGGTTCTCCGGTTATTTGATGAAAAAAGGACGGTTCGCTACGAGGGTGAGGTGCTGTATCAAGGGGAGAATTTGCTGCAGGCATCAAATGCAAGAATGCAGGCGATCCGGGGCAATGATATTTCAATGATTTTCCAGGACCCACTCAGCTCCTTGAATCCGGTGTTTACGATTGGTGACCAAATCGCCGAGACGCTGCTGCTCCATCAAAAAATCTCCCGCAGGGAGGCGCGGCAAAAAACGCTTGAGCTGCTCAAGCTGACTGGCATTTCCGCTCCTGAGCAGCGAATTGACGACTATCCCCATCAGCTTTCAGGTGGAATGCGGCAGCGAATCATGATAGCTATTGCGCTTGCCTGCAGACCTCAGCTGCTTATAGCGGATGAACCTACTACCGCACTTGACGTGACCATTCAGGCACAAATTCTGGATTTGCTGACCGAATTAAACCGTGAGTTCGGCATGAGCGTCATGCTCATCACCCACGATCTTGGTGTCGTCGCGGAAATGTGCAGTCGTGTCATCGTGATGTATCTTGGACAAATTGTTGAGGAAGCCGGTGTGATGGAGCTGTTCACGAGGCCTCTGCATCCGTACACGATCAGCTTGATAAAATCGATCCCGCGTCTGAATGGCGATCGCTTGGAGGAGCTGCATGTGGTCGAAGGAAATGTTCCATCGCTGCATCATATCCCTGCAGGGTGCCGCTTCGCGGGCAGATGCCAGTATGCAGATGAACGCTGCCACAAAGAGGAGCCGCCATATAGGCGTACGGACGATAATCATGCCGCGCGCTGCTGGTATGCCGGGCAGTTTTCGGGAGGATTACTGGACAGCATTACAGCTGAAGACGCTGCTCGGGAGGTTACTCATTATGCCGGGAATTGAGCCTCATCCTCATCAGGAACCCATTAGAACGGCACCTCTTGACCAGCAGCCACTGCTGGAAATCAGGCACTTGAAGAAATATTATAAGGCTGGCGCTTCGTTTGGATTGAACAAAAATGTGGTCAAGGCGGTGGATGATGTCTCCTTCCACTTATGGGAGGGGGAAACCTACGGTCTTGTCGGTGAGTCGGGCTGTGGGAAAAGTACCCTTGGCAAGTCGCTGCTTCGTCTTAATGACGTTACATCGGGTGAGGTGCGATTCCGCGGAACCGATATCCTGAGCTTGTCCAACCGTGCCTTGCGCCCGCTGCGTCAGCAGCTGCAGATGGTATTTCAGGACCCTTATACGTCATTGAACCCGCGTAAACGAATCGGCAGTATTCTTGAGGAATCGCTCGTGATTCATGGTATTGGTTCACGCCAGGAGCGTGAGCAGCGGATATTTGAGATTTTGGACAAGGTCGGGCTGCAGCCTGAATACTATTACCGTTATCCGCATGAGCTGTCAGGCGGGCAGCGGCAGCGGATTGGACTGGCCCGGGTGTTGATCCTGAATCCGAAGATCGTCATATGCGATGAACCCGTATCTGCACTTGACGTGATTATCCAGTCGCAAATTATTAATCTGCTCAGGAAGCTCCAGGGGGAGCTTGGACTCACGTATCTGTTCATTGCTCATGATATTAGCGTGGTCCGGCACATTTCGGATCGGATCGGTGTGATGTATCTCGGCAAGCTCGTGGAAGAGGCCGAGACCGATAGTCTGTTTCTCAACCCGCAGCATCCGTATACGAGGGCATTATTGTCGGCGGTGCCGATCCCTGATCCGACAGTCAAACGGGAGCGGATTATACTAAAAGGCGACCTGCCTTCACCGCTGCATCCTCCGTCCGGCTGTGTGTTTCATACGCGTTGTCCGTTCGTCATGGATGTGTGCAGGCAGGAAATACCCATACTGCGTGAGATAGCACCCCATCACAGGTCTGCCTGTCATTTGCAGGCTGAAATAACAAAATAATAGGATATAAAAAGGAGCAAACCCGATATGACTACACTTAACGAGTATTTGGTTCAAAAAAAAGCGGCGGTAGAGGCCAGAGCTGCACAGGCGGAACACAACACCGAGGTCATCGTTCACCGGGCCAAGGTGCGTGCGGCCGGTAGAAGTGGTGTCCGTGAAATCAGAATCCGGGATTTTCAAATTATTAGCGATAGTCCGGACGACTTTGCCGGGTATAATCTCGGACCCAGCTCACCGGAGCTGCAGCTTGGCGTGCTGGGCAGCTGCCTGACGCATATAACGTTAATTCAGGCATCGATTCGCGGTGTTTCACTGGAAACACTGGAGGTTGAAGTAACGGGGGAATTGCACCCGCTTGCTGGCAAGCCTGGTTATGAAGAGATTCCCGTGTACCCGCACAATATCGCTTATACGGTTACTCTGGGTTCAACTGAAACTGATGAAACGATTCAGGAACTGCGCGATGCCGTTGAACGGGTGTGCCCGATCTACAACCTGTTGGTGAATCCGCAAACTATTCAAGGTCAGTTTGTTAAGAAATCTTGATTGGATACTTTTTGATTTACAATTTGGTCAGTATTTGCTATCATAAGCCTCATATTCAAATGCGATGAAGAGAAAAGTAAATAAATTGATTTTTTCACAGAGAGCTCCGGTAGCTGAAAGGGAGTAAAAAATGATTTATTGAAGAAAGCCTCTGAGCTGCACATCGGAACCGGACAAAAGGGATGGTGTGACAGGAGCTCCTGTTATAGAGCTAGAGTATAAGCATTCTATGTAATGCCGTACTTGAAGAGGCTGCTGCGGCGACGTATCAGCAAATCTGGGGTGGTACCACGACGAATTTAACCAATCTCGTCCCCAAGACTATAAGTCTTGGGGGTGGGATTTTTTTGTTTGCACGTAGTTATCTGTAAGTGAATTGAATGTACTATCACTATCCAATTAGAAGGGATGCTGGTTATGAGTCGATTAAAAGCCGCAATCGTAGGAGCAACAGGAATGGCAGGGCAGCAATTTGTTCTGGCGCTTACAGAACATCCGAATTTTGAGGTCGTCCAGATGGTGACCTCACGAAATGCAGACAATTATGAAAAAGCACTGATTGAAGCCAATGGCAGTTCAAGGTGGACACAGAGCTTACCCATACCTGAAGATATGAAAGGTATTCCTGTCGTTTCTTCAAAAGACTTTTCACCTGAAAAGCTGGATGTGATCTTTACAGCTGTAGAATCAGATTTGGCCAAAGAGCTTGAACCGTGGTTTGCTCAAACTACCCCTACGTTTTCAACAGCTTCTGCATTTCGTTATTTTGAAGATACACCGCTTTTGATCACAGGCGTTAATGATGATCACGCACAATTAGTTCAGACACAACGCATGCAGCGGGGGTGGAAGGGTTTTGTACTCCCTGTGCCTAATTGTACGGTTACAGGGCTTGCCATAACGCTTAAACCTTTGCAGCAGCATTTTGGCATTAATAATGTGCTAATGGTTTCGATGCAGGCCGTGAGTGGAGCGGGAAGAAGTCCCGGAGTAAGAACGCTGGATATTCTGGACAATATTATTCCTTATATTCCGAATGAAGAAGGAAAAGTAAGAATTGAATTATTGAAAATATTGGGTAAATTTGATAATAATTCCATAGCACAAGCGAAAATAAATGTTAACTGTTTGTGTACAAGAGTGAATGTGCTTGATGGGCATACGGAAGCGGTTTTTGTAGGATTGGACAAGAAAGCGGATATCGCAGAAGTCAGGGCAGCGATACAAGGCTACAATCCGTATACAAACAGAAAATTGCATTCGGCTCCAAACAATATGATTCATGTGTATGAGGACCCTTACAGGCCGCAGCCAAGGCTGGACAGGGAAGTCGGGGATGGCATGACGACCAGCCTGGGACGACTGGAGGAAGATCCAGTACTAGGCGGGGTTAAATACGTGCTCGTTTCACATAACACCAAGATGGGTGCGGGCAAAGGCGCCGTACTGCTTGCCGAATCGATGCTTGAGCAAGGTATCTTATAGTAGATCAACGTAAAACCCGCTGGATGGATGCATTCGGCGGGTTTTGATTGTGCGCTTGGGCGCTATACAGTATTCCTGTCGAGCAGGTCCCCGTTATTCGTACAGGAAACCGCCAATAAGCCCATTCCTTTTCAGTTAAGTCCATGTTGCTTCAACAGGCAAGCGGATTTCAACAATTAGACCTCGACCTGCAGCTTCGTTATTTGCGAATTTCATAGAAAATTGATTGCCATAAGCCAGTCTGTATCTGCGGTAAACATTATGAATACCGGTATGCTGTTTAAAGTAAGGATTCAAGGTATCCCCATCACTTGCTGTCAGCTCACTGAGGATATCCATTACATGCTCAGGAAGACCTTGTCCATTGTCTGTTACAGTGAAGACCCATTGTTTGCCTTCCGAGTGTACACCTATTGTGATTTGAAAATCCAGATTTTTAAGCAGCGGACTCCAGCCATATTTCAAAGCGTTCTCGACGAACGGTTGAATGGATAATTTCATAATGGAAATCTGAAGCAGCTCCGGCTCTATGCAAAATAAGGTCTCAACCCGTTTACCGTAGCGGTAATAATGAATGTTGAGGAAATTTTCTGTATATCTCATCTCCTCTTGAAGAGGAGCCATCCCCCCATCCATGCGGACGTTGTAGCGCATCATACGTGAAACACATTGAAGCATGTCGCTGACCGCCTCGCTGTTATTATGCAAGGAATAGGATTCAATCGTTTCAAGTGTGTTAAACAGAAAATGAGGATTGATTTGAGCTTGCAGCTGCAGCAGCTCCTTTTCCTTCTCACTTAGCCTTGTTTTCAAAACTTCTTCCTTCATAGTCTCAAGGTCATTGAGCATTTTATTATAGGTCTCAATCAGAAATCCGATTTCGTCCTGAGAGGAATGCTTGATGGGGACGGAGGTCCCACGGCCCAATAGCTGCATGCCAGACTTGAGGCGGTATAACGGTTTAAGCATGATCCCCATAAAAGGAAAGGCAATTAGCAGAGCTGCGAGAAAGCTGATGGAGGCAACCACAATCGTTAGCAGCTGAGCTTGCTTTACTCCCTTGGTCATTTCCTCAAGAGGGACTAGTCCTACCATCTGTAAATTACCTAAGGGTACCGTATTATGCATAACCTGATATGATTTTCCTTCAAAAGAGAAAATAAACGTATTCGTGCTGTTTTGTGAGCGGGCTTCTAGTTCTTGAGCTAAAGCTTGGTAAATAGGTGCTTGCTGATCCCCAAACACTGCAAATTTTCCTTCGTTATTACTATACAGCAGCAATTGTCCATTTTGTCCAAGTTTAGAATTATCCAGCAGCGCTTGGAGCCAGGCACTATCAATTTCCACAATGATCCATGCATTAACGGATTTCTTGCTGAGGTCGATCACAGGCTTTACAAACGCAAAAACCTCCTGATTAGAGGTAGGAAATATTGAATAACTAAGCTTATGAGGTACCAGGACGCCTTCCTGGCTCATATTAAACACCTGCTTGAACATAGGATCTGTGTGGAAAGCATAGTCCATGTTAAGATGAGCCTTCTGAGATTCAGAATATATTTTACCTAATCTATCCAGATACAATACAGTTATAATTTCCTTCTTGGATTGAATCAGCAGCTGCAGCAAGGGCCTGAAGTTAATGGAGTAGCTTGATTGAAGCGGGATATTGTCATTAGGGACAGAAATATACTTTTGAAATTCAGAATCGATCACGACGGAATTGAGGGTTTCGTTAATACCCAGCAAATATTTATTCATTTCCTTGGACAGGTTATCCATCATATGGGCAGATATGGAAGCTGTGTATTCCGTACTTGAGCGGATGATCAATATTTGCGATAAAAAACTGACTATAAGGGTCGGAACCAAAGAGATCAGAATCAGCAGTATGAATAGCTTGCTTTTTAACGATAGAGCCCTCATTCGACGATATGCTGCCGAAAATCCTTGGTACATGGAATAGCACTCCCTTATCACTCTGATGAGATTTGTTGAAGATTGCTTTTGCTTAATGGTCAAGATGTATGATTTACTGATAGGGATATGATTTCGATAGCAAGCCATTGATTTCCTTGCGGGAGTGTGAAGTCTGAGTGAAAATTTGTGTAGTGGATGATGAAAGTGCTGTAAGATCCGGTATTATCTATAAATTAAACAGCTTGAAAAAGAACGTTGAGGTTTTCGATACAGGTTTTGGCCACTCTGCTCTTCATTTGATTAGGAGTATCCGGCCGGATATTGTCATTACCGATATCTTAATGCCTGAGCTTGACGGACTGGAGCTGCTTCGTCAAATTAAAGTCTCTCTTCCGGCCACCCGTGTCGTTCTATTAAGCGGGTATAGCGAGTTTGAATATGCACGTCAAGCTCTTGAGCACGGAGCTATGAATTACTTGTTGAAGCCAGTGGACCCGACCAAGCTGCTGGAATTGATCACGATTGTGGAGGAGGAGGAAAAGGCAACGCTGGAACATGATTTTCGCCACCAAACTGCACATCTATCTGAGCAATCGGGAACCATAGACATACTTGAAATAGACCATACAGCATTATGGTTTGATACGAATGTTTCAAAAAAAATTGTGTTGAATCGGGAGTTGGACCATTTAAAGAAGTCGCTGGACGAGCCTCTTGTTCTTATATTTGCCTATAAGGGGGTGTATGGTGCGATTGTCGGTTGTACGCGGCAGGAAAAAGAAACGTTTATGAGGGGGAGTGAGTTCCCGAATGTCCTTCTTCTTAAGCTGGCCAGCTGTGAGGAACGTCGTTTTTTTGGAGCTGTAACCGATTTGCATCATAGGGGGAGCGAGCAGCAGCTGAAGCTGGCAGTTCACATCCGTCACAGTATTCTCCTGAATGTGAAGGAAATGAATATCGTTGGCTTGGAAACGCAGCTTGGTGAGTATATTCAGCTGCTTCAAGGCTTCAGCATGCATCAGGTGCGCAAGGAATGTGCATTCCTGATGGCAGCACTTGATGAAGCTATGACCACCAAATACGATATTAGCGTTGTAGAGGAGGACAAATTAGCTTATTGGACATCATGGGTTAATCAACATAACGATTGGGATGATCTGAAGAGACGGCTGGGAAAATTTGTTGTTGGCGGAGTCAAGGCGCTTGCTGGACTGGACCATAGCCAGCCTGGTGATATAGTTGAGAAGGTTATGCAAATCGTCAGTCGTTACAAAGGGGCCGATATTAATCTGGAGTCGGTGGCTGCTCAGTTGTATATGCATCCAGTGACCTTAAGCCGCATATTCAAACAGCAGACAGGGGAAAATTTTATTCGATATGTCGTTAGGCATAGGCTGAAGCAAGCCGAGAAGCTTCTGCAGGAAAGCGGGAGAAAAGTAGGTGAAATTGCAGAGGTCGTGGGCTACACCGATTATAAGTATTTCAGTGTGCTGTTTAAGCAGCATTATGGAATGAGTCCCTCGGAGTACCGAAAAAAGCATGGCGTGACAGATGGCTAAAAAGTCCATACCTCATGTTAATTTATTCTACTACTTAATCAAGTAACTGTTTATTATACTTAGCAGGAAGATCAATTAATAAGGGGGCAGTTTGAAAATGAAGAGAACGCTTTCAAAAGGGTTGCTTGGCATAGTTGCTGTGAGTGCCATAATGTCGGGATGCAGCGGGAGTGATACTCCCCAGGCCGGGAATGGCCAAGCTGTAGATAATGGAAAAAAACCGGTAACGATCAAATTTTGGCATCGTTGGCCGGAATCGCAGCCTGTATTCGAGAAGGCTATTAAAGAGTTTAAGGAGAAATATCCTTACATCACCGTGGATATGCCAACAATTGCTTCTCAGCAATATACCGCTCAGCTGCAGGCTGCAGTAGCAAGTAACGATTTGCCCGACATATTTTCCAATCAAGCTGCAGTTCCTACGGATCAATTATACCAGCTTGGACTCATCCGCGATCTGGAGGATCTGTTCCCGCAGAAGAAGAAGGATGAGTTCTATGAAGGAACCTGGGCCGAGGGATTTACAACGATGGGAGGCAAGGTGTATGCCATGCCTCACTTTACCCCGCGCCGATACGCCCATGTTATGTACTATAATCTGGATGTGCTCAAGAAAGCGGGATTATCAGAAAGTGACGTTCCTAAATCATGGGATGATCTGGTTGCGGTTGGCAAGAAGATTAAAGAACAAAGCCCGGATGTATATCCGCTGATTCTTGGAGTCAAGACCGATTGGTTAATGAGCGGTATGATAGGGCAGATGGCCTCAGCAATTTCCCCTGAGATTCTGCCTAATGATGGGGTAAATTCAGGCTTTAATTATAAAAAGGGTGAATATGAACATTATTCAGCCGGTGTGGTTGAAACGATGAAGTATATCAAGCAGCTGCAAGAGGATAAGATTTTGCACCCGAACAGCTTGGTTATTGACTACCGTGAAGCTTCCACCTTGTTTGCCGGAGGCAAAGCCGCTTTTGTTATAGACGGTACTTTCCTGACTTCGGAGCTGAAGCAGAATAACAAGTTCAACAATTTTGGTGTCGCACCATTGCCGACCAAGGGGGGCAAGCAGCAATATTATGCTTTCCAAGGCGAGACGAAGGCTTCGGTTCACGTAAGCAAAAACACAAAAAATTATGAAGAAGTCAAACTGTTCCTGCAATTTTATATGGACCGGATTTATGCCATGGAGCTTGAAATGGGTGTTGAAGGATCACCAATCATTGCGCAGAATAAAAACACGAAGGTGGATAATGTCCAGTTTATGCAGGGACAGAAGATTCAGGATGAGACCTTTATTTTATCTCCTCATCCATACACGCGCAACCCATCTGCTGTAAAGGTCAACACCGAATTAAATGGTAAAAAGCCTAAGGAAAACACTGGAAAAATACTGGAGGGTTATCTGGCAGGGCAAATTAAAGATGTAGAGGCAACGCTAAAAAAGCTTAGCTCTGAATATAATCTGGCTTTATCGGAATCGATCAAGAAAGTGCAGGGAGCCGGCTCCAAGATCAGCATTGATGATTACAAATTTCCCAATTGGACACCGCTTCAACCATATTCCAAAAATAAATACGACGAGATTGGCAAGTAATCTCAGCTCAATTCATTCTTAAAGGGGGCTGTGTGCAATGAGTGAGTCAATATCCTTCATAGCATCAGGATCAGGTACATCCAGTACGAGGAAAAGAGAAAGAATCCGACATGTTTGGGCGTTTCTATTTATACTTCCCCAACTGATCTTTTTTGTTGGATTTACGATATATCCTATTATTATGAGCTATGTCTACGCTTTTTTTGATTGGAGTGGATTGGGTCCCTTATCGAATTTTGTGGCTTTTGAAAATTTCAGTAAATTGCTTCAGGATGATAAGTTTTGGAATGCATTTGGCAACAGTCTTCTATTCATGACGGCTAAGTCTGTTATCCTGATGCCAACTACCTTGATTATGGCGCTTATTCTTAATCAGGCCTTTTTTAGAGGAAAGGTATGGTATCGAACCATTTACTTCCTTCCCGTCGTCACCACCACTTCGATTGTTGGTATTATCATGAAATTTATATTTGGTAATGAGCATGCTTTGGTTAATGAAGTATTAATGGCACTAGGGATTTTGAAGCAGCCGATCCCCTGGTTGGGTGACGGAAGTACGGCGATGGCTGTCCTTATCCTGATAGGCTCATGGAAGTTTTTTGGCATGATGATGGTGTATTGGCTTGCCGGACTTCAGTCACTACCGGGGGACGTGTATGAGGCAGCCAAGGTAGACGGCGCGAGCTATTGGCAGACACTGAGAAGTATCACGTTACCTCTGTTAATGCCCGTTGCAACAGTCATTCTGTTGTTGACTGTTGTAAACAGCATGCATGTGTTCGATCTGGTTAAAACACTAACGAACGGCGGCCCGTTCTTCGCCACCGAAACCGTCGATTTGTATATTTATGAGTATGCTTTCAGCTCCAGCGGATTTCCCCGGATCGGTTACGCTTCTGCTGCTGGCATCATTTTTGGCTTAACGATTTTCATCCTTACCCTTGCTCTCGGCTGGCTGGCCAGGTACACCAAGGAAGGGAGAGATGCGAAGCATGCAAAACTCGCCCAAATGCAAGAGGGAGGCGTCTTGAAATGATTAAATCTAAATCGCTAACGGGTTTGCTGCTCCACCTTGTACTTGTCGTTTGCGGGATCGTATGGGTATATCCTTTTGTCTGGATGATCCTGTCTTCATTAAAAACGAACACCGAGTACATCAATGCCGGGTTTAGGCTTTTGCCTGAGGTTCCACAATGGGAGAACTATGCAAGGGCATGGAATGTTGGGCATTTCTCGACGTATTTCGCCAACTCTGTTATTATTACGTGCTCCACTGTGGTCATCGTTATTGTTCTTTGCGCGCTAACCGGATATGCATTGGGTAGAGTCAACTTTCCGGGGCGTAAATTATTTGTTCTGGCTATTACGGCTACAATGTTCATACCCAAAGGGTATACCATTATCCCTATTTTTCAAATTATTAAGAGCCTGGGTCTTTTAAATACGCTGCCGGGTATAATATTGGCAGAATCGTCCGGGGCGCATGTGTTGTTTATCCTTTTATTTATGACCTACTTTCATAACCTGCCCAAGGAATTGGAAGAGGCATCAGAGATGGATGGCTGCGGCTTTTTACGTACCTTTTGCCAGGTGATGCTGCCACTCTCGAAGCCTATCATTGCAACGACAGCTATTATGCAATTTATATGGACCTGGAATTCCTTTTTCGTACCGCTTATTTTCAGCATCAACAAACCGGAGCTCAGAACGCTTGCAGTCGGGATGTATTCATTCGCTGGAGAGCATACAATAGATTGGTCCGGTATGGCTGCCGGTGCCTCGATCTCGCTCGTTCCCGTCATCTTGATTTTTATTGTGTTCCAGCGTTTTTTTATAGAAGGCATTTCTGGATCTGTAAAAGGCTAATGAATGTAAATCAGTTGAAAAATTTGACTTGAGGAGGCTTCAAACCATGAAGAAAAAGCCGCATATACTTATATTTAACCCCGATCAATGGCGCAGTGATGTTATGGGCCATATGGGAAATCCGGCTGCCGTAACTCCATTCCTGGATCAGATGGTAAAAACCGACGGTGTTTCGTTTCGCAATGCCTTTTGCCAGAATACGGTATGCACACCGAGCCGCTGCTCCTTTATGAGTGGGTGGTACCCGCATGTTCGAGGACATCGGACCATGTACCATATGATGCAGCCGGAAGAGCCTGTATTACTGAAAACACTTAAAGAGGAAGGCTATTATGTATGGTGGGGCGGTAAAAACGACCTTGTGCCGGCTGAAAACGGGTTTGAGTCGTATTGTGACGTCAAATATCAACCTGCTCGTATTCCCCGGCGGGAGACAAATTTACATGCCCATGATAGCTGGAGAGGGGCGCCGGAGGAAGATAATTATTTCTCTTTCTATGCTGGAAAGCTGGAGAAGGGGGAGGAGGAGGAAGCCTACTACGATGGGGATTGGGCAAATGTGCTTGGAGCTATTGATATGATACGGAATGCGCCTTCCGATAAGCCGTTATGTATCTACTTGCCCTTGCTGTATCCACATCCTCCCTATGGGGTTGAAGAGCCTTATTTCAGTATGATCGATCGTGATAAGCTGCCACAGCGGGTTCCTGCCCCACAGGACTGGAGCACCAAGCCAAGCCTGATGAAGGGGATATATGAGCAGCAGGCTTTACAAGGCTGGACGGAGGAACGTTGGGATGAGCTTCGTGCAACCTATTACGGAATGTGTGCCCGTGTTGATAAACAATTCGCCATGGTCATGGATGCCTTGAAAGAAGCAGGAATGTACGATGATACTGCCGCATTCTTCTTCTCGGATCATGGTGATTATACAGGTGACTTTGGACTCGTCGAGAAAACCCAGAATACCTTCGAGGATTGCTTATCCCGGGTGCCATTTGTCATAAAGCCGCCCAAAGGGATATCCGTGCAGCCCAGGGTTAGTGAAGCTATGGTGGAGCTTATTGATTTTCCTGCTACAGTGGAAGCGCTGCTGGGCATTAAGCCCAAGCATAGCCATTTTGGCAAATCGCTCCTGCCTGTGCTTGCGGGGGATGTAGACGAGCAACGTGACGCTGTGTTCTGTGAAGGGGGCCGTCTTCATGGTGAAGAACAGTGCATGGAGAGAGAAAGCACCTCAGCCAACGGCAGTAGTGCGACCGGGCTCTACTGGCCGCGAATTCAATGGCAGCTGCAGGAGGGACCGGAGCATACGAAAGCTGTGATGTGTCGAACAAAGGAGTATAAGTATGTTCGCAGATTTTACGAGCTGGACGAATTATATGATTTAATAAATGATCCCGGAGAAACGGTCAACCGGATTGATGATCCCGGAATGGCTGGTGTGTTAGCAGAGCTGAAGGAACGCTTGTTAACCTTCTATCAGGAAACCTGCGATGCCGTCCCTCATGTTACGAATAAGAGAGGCTGACCATTGATCGATCCGGAGTGCCCGAGTATTACGTACATGAAAGAATTAACAATCTTCCTCAGAAATGAGGAGGATTGTTTTGTTTGGATTGTTTCAAACTTCACTTGAAAATTACAGCAGTATAGCCTACTATTATATATAGAACTATGTTCTCTATTATAGAACGACAAGGAGAGAGATATGAAACTTCGTATCGGTTTTATAGGAACAGGTAGATATGCGGATAAGCACCAACGTATACTTTCACAAATGGAGGGTGTATCGGTCGTAGCCTTTTGCGGCAGAAACAAGGAAAATGTGGAGCGGGCAGCACGCAGTTGGCCAGACGCGAAAGCGTATACAAATGTGGTACAAATGCTGGATACGTGTATATTGGATGCTGTCTACATTTGCGTACCACCGATGGGGCACGGTGAAATTGAAAGGCACCTGGTTGATCGCGGCATTCCTTTCTTTGTGGAGAAACCGCTCGGAATCGAGTTGACCGAGGATTTGGAGCTGCTGCGGAAGCAAGCAGCTGACAGACGCCTTATTACTTCCGTTGGCTATAATTGGCGTTATCTCGATTCTGTAGCCAAAGCGCGCGAGCTTCTGCTGGAAGGCACGATGGGAATGGCACTCGGTTACTTTATGAGTTCTTTCCCGCAGATTGCCTGGTGGAGACGAATGAACGGCTCGGGAGGGCAATTCAACGAACAGACTACTCATATTGTTGATCTTATTCGTTATTTATGCGGGGAAGTCGAAGAAGTGTACGCAGCCTTTAGCAAGCGACGTTTACATGAAATTCAAGAAGGCATGGATATACCGGATGTGGGCACCGTTACACTCAAATTGGTGAATGGGATGGTGGCCACGATATCCAATACATGCATACTTCCAAGAGGTCACCATACAGGCCTGGATGTGTACACGACCTCTGGTGTTGTGGAAATTCGTATGGATAGCCTGAAGGAAATCGGACGTGACCGAACGGTAGAGTACCGGAATAGCTCGGACCCGTACATATTGGAAAATGCGGCCTTTGTGCATGCATTGCGAACGGGGGATACTTCTCGTATCTTATCTGATTATGACGATGCTTTCCGCACATTCGAAGTGACCTCTGCGGCACATGATTCTGCGACCGAGGGCCGGATCATACGGTTACCGAGCTATACAACGAAAGAGAGTTGAATCGAATTGTCAGATGAAGGAAAAGTGAAATCATTAATTAAAGCGCTGAAAATTCTCGATTGCTTCACGGTACAATCGCCTGAGCTGGGTATTACAGAAATAAGCGAGAAGCTGGGACTTTATAAAAGTAATGTTCACAATATCGCAGATACTTTTTTAAAGGCAGGGTATCTGGAGCAAAATCAGGAGAATGGGAAATACAGGCTAGGATTTAAGCTACTGGAGTTCAGCAACGTAATCCATAGTAACATTGATTTCAGAACTATCGTGCTGCCGTTGATGCAGGAGCTATCGGACTTTACGAATGAAACCGTGTACCTGGGTACGCCAAGAGAAAATGAAGTCGTTTATCTGGATTCTACCTGTCCGCGAAATCAGCTTTCCACGAGGTCTATGCTGGGTGTTAAGGCGCCGCTTTATTGTACCGGGATTGGCAAAGCGATGCTTGCTTATTTACCCGATGACAGAATCAAGGCAGTCATAGACAAGGGTCTTATCGCCATTACAGATAGTACGATAACCAGCCAAGAAGCGCTTATACTGGATTTGCAGCAGATTCGGGCAAGAGGCTATTCTATTGATCATATGGAGCATGAATACGGAATTAAATGCATGGGAATGCCGATTCGCAACAAAAAGCGGGAAGTCATTGCCGGAGTAAGCATTGCCGGTCCCTCCCTCAGGTTTGATGATTCCACAATTGAAAATTATGCGGTTAAGCTGCAGCAGGTGGTTAGCCATATCGAGGATAAGCTGTAAAAGCATGAAACAGATAGGGGTGATTTAAGTGGCAACGATGGCAGGTTCACTTCGTAATATGAGGCTTAAATCCAAATTAATCGTATCCTTTGTACTACTTATTGTAATATCCACGTCTATCATCGGCTGGATATTTTTTCTTATTTTAAAAGAAACCATCGTAAATGAAGTGGGTCAATCTGTCCAAGAGGTACTTAAGCAAACGATGCAAAATATTGATTACAAGCTCAAGGATATTGACGAATTGTACGTTAACATCGTATCGAACAAAGAGCTGCAAATCATTATGGAATCCGATGCCTCTACCGACTCGGTCAGAGCAAATTATGAAAAAATATTTTACGAAACGGTGTATCCGAGTATTTTTGGTGGGCGCTCTGAACAGATTCAATCCGTAAGTTTTTTTGGCCCATACGGCCTGAACTTATTCGTGAACACCTCCTATGCCAATCGGACAAGAGAGGAAATTGAACAAACGGCCATTTATCAACAGTCGTATGCGGCCAAGGGCAAGCCCTTATGGCTGTTTGCCAACAAGGACATATTCTCCAACCGCGATTCAGGGCCCAAGGTGATTTATAATGCGCGAAAAACATTGGGCTTGTTAGCTCTTAAAGACTGGGGGCTTATGCTGATTGGTGTCCGCGAAAGCTTTATATTTGACAGCTTCAAAAACATTCTCACGGATATGAAAGCGATTACGTATATGGTTGACGAGAATGGATTCATTATTTCTCATGTTAACAAGGATCAGGTTTCCACCAAGGCAGATCCTGATGTATGGAGGATGATTACCGGCTCGTCCAATGGAAGCTCACTGATTATGCTGCAAGGCACGATGTATTCCGTTCATTATTTTACATCGCAATATACGGGCTGGAAGCTTGTTACGATGATTCCGCAGTCTATTGTCTACAAGCATATTGAGCTGGCCAAAGGCACGATTGTGATGATTATACTTATTACCGTGGCGTTATCGATTCTACTGTCCGTGTTCATTTCATCCAGCATTACCCGACCGCTCATGAAATTAATTCGTCATATTAAAAAAGTAAGGGATGGGGACATCCACACCAAGGTTCATCTGGGAACACAGGAGGAATTTGGGGAAATATCGGAGAGCTTCAATGAAATGACGGAAGAAATCGGGACCCTGATCCACAAAGTGCGGGATGATGAAAAGAAGATCAGAGAGGCGGAGCTGAGGGCCTTACAATCTCAAATTAATCCGCACATTTTGTATAATACGATGGATTCTATTTATTGGATGACCAAAACAAAGGAATATGATGAAATTGCGGAAATGACAACGGCATTTGCCCAATTTTTCCGGCTGATTCTCAATAAAGGCAGCGAAATGACAACCATCGCCAAGGAATTGGAAACGATCGAGCACTACCTGACGATTCAGAAGCTGCAGTTCAAAAATAAATTTGAGTATGCGATTGAAGCCGATCCCCATGTACTGGAGGAAGCGTGCATTAAGCTCATTTTGCAGCCATTGGTGGAAAACGCGCTGCTGCATGGCATCAAACCGTTAAAAAATAAACGTGGGACGATTAAAATTGTAGCCAAAAGGGAAGGTCAGTTCATCCTGCTGGAAGTTATCGATAACGGAATCGGGATGGATTTGGAACAAATTGAAGCGCTTCTCGAGCCGCCTTCGCAAAACGGAGGTTATGGCATTTATAACATTAATGAGCGGATTCATTTGGCTTATGGAGAAGGATATGGCTTACACTTCGCAAGTCGGAGAGATGAAGGGTCCCACATACAAATCATACTTCCAGGGGGATATATCGATGTATAAAATGATTCTGGTGGACGATTCGGAACGCGTGAGGACTGGTCTGAAAATGAGTATGGATTGGTCCAAGCATCAGATTGAGATTGTTGGTGAGGCTGAAGACGGTGTCGAAGCGATGGAGTTGATCATGGACCAGAAGCCGGATTTGATCATCTCCGATGTATTGATGCCTCATATGAACGGATTGGAGTTAACGGAAAAGGCGCTGTGCATCGTACCGCATGCGAAGGTGATTTTGTTAAGCGGCTATGATAATTTTCCCTATGTGCAGACGGCGATTCGCAATGGTGCTTTTGATTATTTGTTGAAACCGAGCACAATTGAAGAGTTATTCGCCATCATCGAAAAAGCCAAGCAAAGCCTGGAGCAAGAAAGGAGCCAGGTGAAGGACGTTGTACAATTAAGGCAGCAGCTGCTGCATAGCATCCCTGTGCTCAAGGAAAGGTATTTGCGCTACCTGCTTTCCGGCCAAATGTCTTTATTGGATATAAGAAACAGATGTGACTACCTGGACCTTTCCATCGGCAGCCATTTATTTGCATGCCTGGTTGTAGAGATCGATGATGAGGATGCTGTAGCACAGAGTGCCCGAATTCGTGATAAGCAGCTCTTATTATTTGCTTTTCGCAACATTGTAGAAGAGCTGCTTCGGGAACAATTATACGCCGAGATCGTCGAAAATTACGATAACCAGCTCATAGTGATCGTTAGCCGAGCAGAGCCTATGGAAAGTAAATATTACTTGGAGCTGCTGCAAGCGATAGCAAGAAAAATAAAATATTATATCCAAACTTATTACAAGGTGTCTGTTTCTATTGGAATTGGCGGCATCTACGATGAACCGGAATGGATACCGGAATCCAACAAACAAGCGGTGGAGGCTGTCCAGTATCGTCTGTATTCAGGTAAAGAAAGCATCGTGTACATCGGTGACGTCACATATCAGGCTTCAGTTGAACATACCGTATATCCGTATGACCTGGAAAAACGATTGTGCCTGGCTTTGAAGATCGGGGATGTACACGGAGCAGTTGGGTATGCAAGGCAGTTTTTGCGCGCTATTGTCGACGACTTTACCCCAACTCCTGATCATTTACGCAAGATTTGTCTACAGCTGGTCTACGCGCTGCTTCGCCAATTAATCGAGTGGGATCTTTCAGATGGGAACATCATGGAAATCACGGCATTGGATGAACAAATAAAGAAAAGGAAAACCATTGAACAGCTTGAAATGTGGCTTTTACATTATGTCAACGATCTGGCCCATAGCATCGAAAGGAAAATGCAGCAGCGTCATGTTTCGATCGTTCAGAAGGCAATTTCGTTCATGGAGTCGCAGTATGCGCAGGATATCTCCTTGCAGGACGTAGCCGACGTTGTCTATTTGACACCTAATTATTTCGCCAATTTATTCAAGGAAAGGACCAATGAGACGGTTTTGAATTTTTTGGCCGATATTCGGATCAACAAAGCCAAGCAGCTGTTAAAGCAATCCGATTTGAAAATATTCGATATTTCCAGCCAGGTCGGATATACCGATGCCAAGTATTTTGGACAAGTGTTTAGAAAAAGGGTAGGTGTTACCCCGTTGGAGTATCGGAAAATGCAGCCCAATTGAATAACATTACAAACCAATCATAGGAATTTCACCTATTTATCCATGTGCAAATTACGGATAATAAGAGCAAGGGATGAGCATACAGGGGGTGAACGATAATGATCCCGAAAAGAAATATGTTAGTAAATAAACATACGGTTGGCTATTTGTTTTTGCTTCCTCTGATCCTGGGGGTCGTTACCTTTTCCTTGTACCCGATAGGAGAGGCTTTCCGTATCAGCTTGTATCACCATAACGGGGTAAGGGGGATTTGGGCAGGGTTCAGCAATTATGAATTTATTTGGTACGATAAGACCTTTTGGCGTGCACTTCGTAACACGATAATCATGGGTGTCATGGGGCTTGGAATGGGATTGCCTCTGAGCTTTATTATCGCTTCATTGATTAACGGTATCGCTGCCCGCAGGATAAGCATTCTGTTCAAAGCAATTTATTTTTTGCCGAATGTGACTTCAACGGTTGCGGCCTCAATTGTATTCCTGCTGCTGCTGTATCCGACGGAAAAAGGGATTGCCAACTCGGTGTTAAGCTGGTTTGGCGTGGCTCCACTCGGATGGATGGCAGATCCCAGACTCGCACAGTTTAGTGTCATTCTGATGGATACGTGGCACGGGTTGGGTTATTCCGTATTAATCTGGCTGGCAGGACTTCAAGGCATTCCGCGCGATCTGTATGAGGCTGCCAGCGTGGATGGTGCCAAGAGAATACAGCAGTGGTTCTATATAACGATTCCCGGAATGAAGCCCGTCATTTTCTTTATGGTCGTCATGGGTACGATCAATGCTTTTAAAAGATTCGGCGATGTTTTCGTGATTGGGGGACCGGATGGAAACCCGGGCGGATCGTTGTTTACACTCATGCTCTACGTATACCGATACGGCTTCTACACCTATGAGTTTGGCAAGGCTGCTGCTGCATCGTATGTGATTTTCATTATTATTTTGCTGTTTACTCTTTTTAACTTTAAAGCGTTTCAAAATAAGGATTAACCGGAGATGAGACATATGACCCTGATGTCCACTGCAACAAAAACCGGGGTGGTACTGCAATCGAGGAAAAAAGTGGATAGGCTTGGAAGGCTTGTGACCCTGTTATTCCTATTCGCCGGCGGCGTAATGATCCTATTTCCCTTCATTGTTATGCTTTCGATTAGCTTTGACAAGGATGCAATTTTCGAATTCCCTTTTCCCTTTCGCTTGATCCCGGAGCACCTCAGTTTCGAAAATTTTAGAATTGCCATCATCAATACCCATATGCCGCGATTGTATGTAAATACGTTTATGATTGCTGTTGGTGTTATTGTGATTAGTACGTTTTCAGCGCTGCTCGCGGGTTATGCGTTGTCGAAGCTGAACGTCAAGGGTGGCAAAATCATACTGCTGGTCGTGCTGGCTACGTTGATGATTCCAAGTGAAGCGACATTAATCCCGCTGTTTATGCTATTTAAGAAGCTGCAGCTTATCAACACCTACTGGGCTTTTTATTTGCCGGCCATCGCTAATATATTCGGTACCTTTTTGGCCAAGCAATTTATGGACGGCATTCCTGGCGAACTTAGGGAGGCTGCCATTATCGACGGTGCGGGAGAGTTCCAATGCTTCACTAAAATCTATTTTGCTTTATGCATGCCAATCGTCGCTACCTTGATTATTCTCACCTTTCTGAACGTATGGAACAGCTTTTTGTTCCCGCTCATTATGCTGAATGATCCGGCCAAGTACACGATTCAAATCGGAATCGCTTTGCTTAACGCACGCACACAAACCGGACAATCACCTCCGGGTCTGAATATGGCCGCCACGGTATTGTCCATCATTCCTGTTCTGCTGGTATACCTGTTTTTCCAGAAATATATCATTCAAAGCGTTGCCCATTCAGGTATTAAACAATGAAACATCCACTTATAAGGAGTGATACGATGCGAGTGAATAGATGGAAAATGACACTGATGCTAACAATGTGTTTACTGCTTTTATTTTTAACTGCTTGCGGCGGTGGGGGGACAGGTGACAATAGTGCAGCTCCAGGTCCCGCAGCAAATGCGGATAATTTATCCGGTGTTGTCAAGTTTGCTGTTTTTAGTTATCCGGTTGATGACGGTATCGATCCGGTAACGGGCAGCAATGTCAAAGGGATGAAAACGATGCTGAAGCCATTTTTAGACAAACATCCGAAGCTGACTGTGGAATATATTGAAGTTCCGCAAGATAACAGAAAGGCGAAGTTTCAATCTTTATTGCTTAGTGGAAGTGTGGATGTGTTAATTCTGGATTCGTCTATCGATTTTTATAACCAAGGGTTTCTGATGCCTCTGGACGATTACTTGAAACGGGATAATTGGAAACAAAATTATTACGATTCTTTATGGCTGGACAAAGAGCGCTTTACGAATGCTACCGATGGTAAAGTCATGGCGTTGCCGGGAATCGTCAATACGAGTACGGTTATGTATGACAAGCAAATATTTGATGATTGGGGTGTGGCACCGCTCAGTGATAAACCAACCGCTCAGGAAATATTGGAAAAAGCGGCCAAGCTGACGGGGATCAATCCCAAGACCGGCAAACAAACCTACGGCATGTATTACGATCCGCGCAGCAGCAGTCACATGATGCTCGATTATTTCTCAGATGGGAACGGTGTAGAGCTAGGCGAAACCGACTGGGCGAACTTTGGGAACAGTAAACTGAATTTCAATACCCCGCAAATTAAAAAGAGTTTGCAAACCTTGATCGATATGAACTCCAGCCTACCTCCCGGATATGAAATTGGACGCGGCTTTGAGAATTGGGGGAAGGTCGAGAACAATGTAGCGATTTGTTTATGGTGCAGCAAAACGGATGAAATCCTCAAAAACAAGCTGCAGGATCGTTATGTCGTGACCAAAGGGGTACGGGACAAGAACGGAAAAACCTCTTATGGTACAGCCCAAACGTATACGATGGCCAAAGACTCGAAAAATCCGGAAGCGGCATGGCAGGTGCTGAAATATATTACGGGAGCTGAAGGACAAAAAGCTATCTATGATAACTACAAGTACCTGCCTTCCTGGAAAAATGCCGATTGGGTCAGCGAAAAGGATAATCCTTATGCCAAACAATTGTTAACGGTCGTAGAGGATACCAAAAACGTGCTGTTTCCGCCGATCATGTTCTCACTTATTCGTCCTTGGATGGCAGAGCTGATATCGAGGGCTAATCATGGTCAAAAGTATGATCTGACAGCTGAAATGGCAGACATTCAGGAAAAGATTAATAAATGGGTCGAAGAGCAAAAAATCATCGATGCCTCCAAAAATAAAAAGTGATTCAAATCCGATAGAAATAGCAAAGAATGAGGCGGCAGCTGAAGCCTGCCGCCGTAAGAAGGGATGAATGGTGGATGAGCGTTCGTAAAGAGGACCCTACTTGGAGCTATTCAACAGCCAAGGGAATCGCCTATGCTTCCAAGGGTTATGGAGCCCCATATAGTGAGTTAAATATCGTACGGCTTGCTCCGGGAAACCGGCAGCTGCAGTTGGATTGGCAGTATGAGGGATTATGCAATTCCGATGAATTTGTTTACGAGGTCAAGCTGACGGCAGGCGAAGAACAGATAGAAATTCAAACTCGCCAACTACCGGGTGACGCCACTTCGATTTTACTTAGCGATCTGGATCATGCCGTAGATTACGAGGTTGTCGTTCGTGCCATCAGGAAGGATTCCAATGAGCGGTTGGCGGAAAGCCCGGCAAGAAAGGCGCGAACCGGAGAGGTACCCGGTATTGTTGTCAATTATATTCATCCCGATGACTACACGTATGACTTCTCGGGCCGTTCCCCGGCAAGCCCGTCCATCGTAAAGCTTGCGGATGGAACCCTGCTTGCCTCCCATGATGTTTTTTGGGGGCTGGGCGGACAAAATCTGAGCAAGATTTTTCGATCTACGGATGACGGTCAAAGCTGGTCATTCCTGTGCGATCTTTATCCGTGCTTTTGGGGGAAATTGTTTCTTCATCGCGGAGCACTGTACATGCTTGCAACAAGTACGGAATACGGCGCTTTGCTGATAGGCCGCTCTGACGATGGCGGAGCAACCTGGTCTGCGCCAACGGAGCTGATACCAGCCGGAAGCAGGGAGGAAGGCGGACCTCATAAAGCGCCAATGCCTATCGTTGAGCACGAGGGGCGGATTTGGAGCGCGGTGGAATACGGGTCATGGTCTCTCGGTGGTCATGCCACCGGAGTCATCTCTGCACCAGCGGATGCGGATTTGCTGGATCCGGCCAATTGGGCGATAGCTCCTTTTCTGCCATACAGTCATGAATGGCCGGGTGTCATTGAGGGTGGCAGACCATCGCTGCTGGAAGGGAATATCGTAATCGCTCCCGGTGGCAGGCTCGTCAACCTGCTTCGTTATAATACGGGCAAGGGCAATCCAGATTATGGAAGAGCTATTATACTGAATGTGAATACCGTACATCCTGATGCGGACTTGACGTTCGGCAGTGTCATTGACTTTCATGGCAATATGTCCAAATTCACGGTTCATTATGATCCTGTCAGCGGAAGATATTGGTCGTTAGTGAACAGAGTAACCTTGCCCAATGTATCTCAGCGCAATATATTGTCTCTGGTATCATCAGCCGATTTGGAATCGTGGCAGGTTCATACGGACGCTTTAAATTATCAGGATAACGGTTGGACAGAGGATGATCTTAAGGTCGGATTCCAATACGTCGATTGGCTGTTTAATGGGGACGATATGATTTATCTAAGTCGGACCGCGCTTAATGATGCCTACAATTTTCATAACGCCAATTATTTGACATTTCATACCCTTGAGAAATTTCGTGCATTTCTTTAAACCTATTATCGATCATATGGAAAGGTTGTGCGTTATGCTATGAAGCCAATACAACCGCTTGCCCAGGATTATGTAACTGTATATGAATCGCCCGATCCCGACAATATTTATACGTACAGTCCCGGCATTGCCGTCTTGCCGAATGGCAGGCTGGTCGCCACGCTTGATCTGAGCGGACCAGGTATGGACGATCTTCCGGGTCCAAAGCGTGTCATCGAGCACGGTCAATTATGGTTCGGTAAAATATTCACCTCCGATGATAAAGGAGCAACGTGGCAGTTTCGTGCGGACTTTCCATTCATGCATGCAAGACCTTTTGTAGCGGGGAATTCCATCTATGTCATCGGTCACTGCAACGATCTTGCGATAGTCCGGTCGGACGATAATGGAGAAACGTGGAGTGAGACCAGCTTTTTATCTAAGGGGGAGATTTGGCATCAGGCCCCTGCTAATGTCCTTTACGTTAAGGATCATGTGTACCTGGTTATGGAAAGAATGACGTTCACCGGTATGAAAATATGGCCATGCAGCATTCTTGCTCCTGTTCTCATGAGAGGTAGCATCGACAGTGACCTGCTGATCAGGGAAAATTGGACGTTCGCATCCGAGCTGGCATTTTGCGATACAGTGCCTGTGGATCAGCTGGATTATTTCGGCATTCCCTTTTATAATGCCGCACCGATTACGGGAACGATGATCGCCCCCGGACGCAATTGCGCGCCAGCCGGGTGGCTGGAGACGAATGTCGTACAGATCGTAGATCCGGATCATTATTTTTACGATCCCGAGGGACGCACCTTCCATCTCTGGATGAGGGCGCATACCGGTGGCACGGGATATGGCGCCATTGCAAAGGTTGTGGAGAACGACGATGGCAGTATGACAACCCTGCTGGAGCAGGTTCCTTCCGGTAAACATATCGTCTACGTGCCTTTGCCGGGTGGACAGATGAAGTTCCACATTGTTTACGACGATGTCTCGGAGATGTATTGGCTGCTTAGCACACAGGCAACGGATAGTATGACGCGCGCGGAAAAGCTTCCTGAGGATCGGTTCTGGACACCGAATAATGAACGACATCGGCTGCAGCTTCATTTTTCCCGCAACTGCATCGATTGGTGCTTTGCCGGTATGGTAACGATGGGTGCTTCGCAGAAGCAGTCACGCCATTATGCGAGTCTGGCCATTGACGGGAATGATTTGTATGTACTCAGCCGGACAGGGGACCATCGTGCCAAGGATGCGCATAATGTGAATCTGATCTCGTTTCATACGATTACCGATTTTCGAAATTTAATTTATTAAGGAGCCATTCCTGTAATGAAGTAATTTGAGCTTTGAATGAAAAAAGCGCCTCTAGTATACTGGGAACGTTCCGGGAAGAACAAAACCCACATACGAAAAGAGGCACTCACTATGAAGAATAAGCTAAAACAGAAACAGAATCAACGGATTACCCGAATTACCGAAAAAACACTGGTCGTTGGAGCAGATATCGCCAAAAAGGTTCATGTGGCTCGAGCGGTGGATTTCCGAGGCATTGAGCTAGGAAAAGACTGCGTGTTCCATAACGACCATACAGGGCTAACGAAACTGGCCATGTGGATGAAGGAACTCGGTCAAACACACAGCAAAACAGACATCGTGTTTGGCATCGAACCTACCGGACACTACTGGTTTCCGTTAGCGGCTTTCTTGCAAGATCAAGGCATCCAAGTCGTCGTTGTGAATCCGCATCATGTGAATAAGACGAAAGAACTGGAGGACAACTCTCAGACCAAGAGCGACTACAAGGACGCCAAAGTCATTGCCGATCTCATCCGAAACGGGAAGTACTCGGAGCCAAAGCTACCGACGAAGGAATATGCAGAATTACGAATTCTCATGAACCTTCGGGAGAAGGTGTCGGCTAGCTTGACTCAGGTCAAAGGTCGCATTGGTAACTGGCTTGATCGGTTCTTTCCCGAGTACACCACGGTATTCAAGGCCTGGGAAGGTAAGGCATCGCTCATGACGTTGCGATCATTTGCGCTGCCAGCGGATATTGTCCTGAAAGGGGCAAGAAGTGTTCTGTCTCACTGGAAAACGGAGGTCAAACGTGGCGTAGGTATCAAACGTGCAGAGGCACTCTACACGGCTGCTTCTGAATCGATCGGACTTACAGAGGGTGCAAGAGCTGCTCGGATTGAGTTGGACACGCTACTGGGGCAGTACGACCTGTTTTGTGAACAACTCGAACAGATCATCAATCAGGTTATGCACATACTCAGCGAGATCCCAGGGGCTGAACAGATGCTGAGCGTGCCAGGAATCGGAGCGATAACAGTAGCCGGTTTTCTAGCGGAGGTAGGCGATCTGAACAACTACGATCACGGACAACAAATCATACGGCTCGCTGGACTGAACTTGAGAGAGAACAGTTCGGGCAAGCGCAAGGGCAGGACAGGGATTAGTAAGCGAGGGCGATCACGTCTGCGTGCGCTACTGTTCCGCGCCGTGATGCCAATGGCTGCTAAAAACGAAGCGTTTAAGGCTCTTCATAAGCAATACACGACCCGTAGCCAGAATCCGCTCAAGAAGAAACAGTCCCTCATTGCCTTATGTGGAAAGCTGATTCGAGTCCTGCATACCTTGGGGACAAAGCAAAGAGAGTACAACGCGAAAGATGTACTCGGTCCTGTTCGACAGTTTCATATGCAGCTAGAGGCAGCTTAAAAACAAAGCAAATCATCTGTAACTCGAGTTAATTCACATGTGTTAGGCAATGACAACAGAAGCATCGGAGAAGCCGACGAACAACATTCCATAAGGGCAACGACCCCGTAAAGGAGCAAGAATCGGCATCCACCCCTTGAGAGGTAGAACGAAGGAATGTGAGGGCATAGACCCAGTGTGACATAGGAGGGTAAACCCCAAGGGTGAATGTGGAGATCCAACTGTGCGATCATATCCAATTATCCACAGTTTTGGAATCCAAACGATCCTAAGCTCTGTTCCTGCCTACGTCCTTACAGAAAATCAGGTGTAGGCTACATTCTGCACAACTACCACTCAAGGTGTCAATGTTGAAATACTGAGGATAAGCGAGAAAGCAGGAGAAAATATTACTTTATAGTAGGAGGAAGCTCAGTATGACTTTAACCCATAGCGAATTGCTGCAGCTCAAACGTTGGAATACCCCATCCGTCTTTAATGGCTGGGAACAAATCTCTAAGCACGATCGCAGAACGTGCTTTAACCTGGAGGAGACCAAAGACTTCATGCCTCATATGGGAGTTATGGTTGGATATGCGGTGACTGTAGTGTGTGAACCAAGCAACCCCGACCATCAGACCAGAAATCCGAACGCCCAGGTTGAATATCGCGAATATATAGCCAGCATTCCCGGACCGAAAATCGTGGTTGTTCAGGATCTGGATAAACCGTATGCGTATGGTTCTTATTGGGGGGAGGTAGGTGCGAATATGCACCGTTCTCTCGGCTGCGTCGGGACAATTACGGATGGAGCGATTCGCGATCTTGATGAAATGAATAATGCAGGATTCAAAGCGATTGCCAGCAAAATGTGTATTGGTCATGCCTATAGCTGGCCTGTGCGCTGGAACTGTGAAGTTGAGGTCTTCGGTACCACAATCAAGCCCGGGCAGTTGATTCATGCCGACAAACATGGCTTTCTCGTCATTCCCGAGGAGGATCAGGCCGGACTGCTTGACGCGACACGGTTTATGGATAAAAATGAGTGTGACACCGTTATAACATCAGGGCGCAATACAGCAGGTATCGAGATGAATGCTTTATTGCAAGGAATGAAAGAGGCAGGGAATCAGTTCGGAGCTGCAGCCCAAGCCCAATTCGGACGAAAAGGCGAGTGGTAGAAGCGATCCGACAACACCAGCTTTTTGAGGAGGCGAGGGGTGGTCCATGATGTTTACTCAAGCGGTCAAGGAATTAGTTATGACTGCCCAGGCACCATTCGAGAGCTGTCACGCATCCAGCTTGGCGATACTCCCGGATGGTGATATGTTGACGGCATGGTTTGCAGGGAGCAAGGAAGGAGCGGGTGACTCTGCTATCTGGTATTCGCGGAGACACAAGGGAACATGGACGTTTCCCATCCAGTTAGCAGCTGCTGACGGAATTCCTCATTGGAATCCCGTCTTTTTTTGGAAGGATCATGGCGAGCTTATGCTTTTTTACAAGGTCGGACAGCTTCTCAAGGAATGGAGCACTCAAGTTATCGTATCCAAGGATAACGGATACACATGGTCACTGCCGGTTGAGCTGGTAAAGGGCGACCGTGGAGGCAGAGGTCCGGTACGAAATAAGCCCATTGTGCTCTCGGACGGTACATGGCTGGCGCCGGCATCTACTGAGGACGGCATTTGGAAGGCTTTTGTCGACATTTCTGCAGATCAAGGGGCTGCGTGGATACGAAGTGGAGATATCTGGATCCAGGAGCTGGACTACAGCAGCATTGAAGCTGTGACAGGCAGCGATATTCCGGTTTCGGAGCAATCCTTTTTTGGCAGAGGTGTGATTCAGCCTACACTTTGGGAGTCGCAGCCCGGGAAGGTACATATGCTGCTGAGAAGCAGTGAAGGTTATATGTATAGGAGCGATTCATCAGATTCGGGACATATCTGGTCCAAGGCATATCCGACACCGCTTCCTAATAATAACAGCGGTATTGACCTAGTGAGAATGGATAACGGCGTGTTGATCCTGGCCTTTAATCCGGTTGGGGTCAATTGGGGGCCACGTACGCCTCTGGTGCTAAGAGCATCCTATGATAATGGACATACATGGGACGATGAATTCGTTCTGGAGGATCAGGAGGGAGAATACTCTTACCCTGCCATTATTGCCGACGGAAAGCGTATATTCATCACTTATACCTGGAAAAGAGAAAATATCGCGTTCTGGCAAATCACCTTATAAAGGAGGTGGTTTTACCATTTTATGTAAAAATCAAAGATCCATGAGAACGGAGAAAGATTTGCTCTCCAATCTCATGGGTCTTTGGGTTTATTCGATTATAGCTGATGCTCAATGGTAACTGGCGCTGCATATCTGATACTTGTACATGAGGATAGCGAATACGAATAAACTATATTTGGAGCTCCGCGTGGAAGCGATGGAACTCTTCAATATTGAGCTGCTGGGCTGCATCGGACAAGGCAGCCGCAGGATCGGGATGTACCTCCACCATGATGCCATCTGCACCCGCGGCCAATGCGGCTTTGGCGCAAGGGGCGAATATTTCTTTGCGGCCTGTTGAATGGGTAACATCCACGAGAACCGGCAGATGGCTCTCCTGCTTCAGAATCGGAACTGCCGATATATCCAGCGTATTGCGGGTTGCCTTCTCATACGTCCGAATTCCACGTTCAATCAACATCACTTGCTTGTTGCCACCAGCCAAAATGTATTCTGCCGCATGCAGAAATTCTTCAATAGTAGCGGCAAGGCCACGCTTCAACAGGATAGGTGTGCGTACTTGGCCTGCGGCCTTTAGAAGCTCGAAGTTTTGCATGTTACGCGCACCAATTTGAATGACGTCAATATATTCGCATGCCATTTCAATATGGGCAGGGTCGACGATTTCGCTGATTGTTTTAAGACCGAATTCGCTTGCCACCTCCTTCAAAATTTTCAACCCTTCTATTCCTAAGCCTTGAAAATCATATGGGGACGTTCTTGGCTTGAATGCGCCGCCGCGCATGACGGTAACTCCCGCTTGCTTCAATGCGGCAGCTACTTGACGCACCTGCTCATAGCTTTCGACCGAACAAGGGCCAGCGATCAGGACGGGCTTTCCACCTCCAATAGTAATATCTCCCAGGGTCACAATAGTATCTGCCTTCTGGTTTTTTCGGCTGACCAGTAATGGTTTTTTATGACCCGTTTGTTGAGATTCCGTAGTGGCTTGGACAATTTGCTTGAACAGCTTGCGGATGGCTTCGTGATCCAAAGGTCCGGTGTTACAGGCGACGAGCTCCTCCAGCATTTGCTTCTCCCTTACAGGATCGAACCCAGGAATGCCGTGCGTTTCTTTCAGATGCCTAATCTCCTGAGCAATCCGTGCCCGTTCCGACAACAACTCCAGCAGCTGTCGATTGATTCCTGTTAAATTTCCCCTTAATTGCTCTAAATTGATTTGATCCATTTTCATTCGCTCCCTCTAAATATGATTTTTGGCAAACAAAAAGACTCCTCGTCGCAAGGGACGAGAAGCCGTGGTACCACCCTAATTAGAACAACAGTTCCTGTACGATCAGGAATGCTATTCTCACTTTAGTCCCTTAACGCAGGGAGTTACGGGTATCCCTAAGAGATGCCCATATGCAGGCAGCCGTTCAGGAACCAGCTCGGGAGTGAACTTCGACGGATCGTTCGATCGGGTGCTTTCAGTCGGTGGCACTCCGTCCCTGTAATGAATCGATTACCGTGTACTCTTTCCGTCATCGCTTGTTTTGCAATGAAGTTGTACTTGATTATTATGCATTCTAAATCATTTTTGGAATATTGCAAGCATGTGGTTTAACGCTGATTCGCTTTATCGTTGTGACGTATGTAAGAGGCTGTTTATAAGTCAAGCAGACCAATTTGTATATTTCTTAAGGAAACACATCTTGACAAAATTATAATTTCGATGGTAAGTTTATAACCGAGTATTCGCATATGAATTTTATAAATTGATAGGAAAACCGGACCACCGGAAACCAGCCTCGGCTTGTTTCTGGTTTTTTTGCATTCTGGGAAAATGCGTTCTTGAAGTAGAATTAGGCATGAAGGTTATTGGATAACGTGTCGGTGCGGTGAATTTAATTTGCGGAGCGGAGTGTGGGAGATATGAGTGAAACGGAACGAAAGATACGTCTTAATGTGTTTGTTCGCATTGCAGGGCACCATGCGGGGGGATGGAAGCATCCTGATGCGGAGCCTGAGCGAGATTTGGACATTGACAAGTATGCAGAGCTGGCTCAATTGGCTGAACGAGGGCTAATCGATTCACTATTTATGGCGGACAATTATTCGGGGACGGGCAGAAGGCTGGAGCCATTCACGCTGCTCTCGGCGCTGGCGGCAGTAACGACCCATATTGGCTTGATCGGAACGGTAAGCACGACCTATAATGATCCGTTTCATGTTGCGAGAAAGCTGGCATCGTTAGATCACTTGAGTAAAGGGCGTGCTGCCTGGAATATCGTCACAGGGCATTCACCAGAGGACGGCAACAATATTACGAGATGGGGAGGTTACCCGGAGCCCAGCAAACGCTATGAAATTGGCGATGAGTTCGTTGAGGTCACCAAGCAGCTGTGGGATAGCTGGGATGAAGATAATGCAACGAGCAGCAGTGCGCGGAATCTGCAGGTCAATCATACCAATATTCATGAAATTGATTTTAAAGGCACTTATTTTAATGTAAAGGGACCGCTGAATATACCTCGCCCTCCGCAAGGCTATCCGGTTCTGGTGCAGGCAGGTTCCTCGGAAGCTGGCAAGGAATTGGCGGCCAAGCATGCCGAGGTGATCTTTACTGCACAGCAGACGCTCGGAGCTGCGCAAGAGTTTTATACCGATGTCAAATCCAGATTGGCGAAGTATGGAAGAAATCCGGATCAATTGCTCATTATGCCTGGACTGGGATCGATTGTTGGCGAGACCGAAGCAGAGGCCAAGGATCTGGAGGATGATTTATTTTCTTTACTGAATCTGAAAAGCTCGTTAAAGCAGGCTTCACGTTTTTTCTCGGTCGATCTGTCCGAGTATGCGTTGGATGACCGGGTGCCGCTCGACAAGGTTAAGCCTGAGGATGGCAGCCGGAACGGAGGCATAACAAGCCGGCGTGAGGTTGTGCTTGACGCCGTGCGCAGAGATAATTTGACGATCCGACAATTTTTAAATCGCAGTGCTGGTGGCCATGGTCACGTTACTTATCGGGGTTCCTATTTGCAGGTAGCCGATTTTATTGAAACGTGGCTGCGTGAGCGTGGAGCTGACGGCTTCAATTTATTGCCGCAGGTTGTGCCGCACAGTCTGGAAACATTCATTAATAAGGTCATACCCGAGCTGCAAAATCGCGGTATTTTTCGAACAGCTTATGAGGGTACCACATTACGTGAAAATTTTGGACTGACGCGCCCTGTAAACAAAAATCGGGAAATATGGACAGCCAGACACCACCAAGCAGTGAAGGATACCGCTTACGAGCCAGCTCAATAGGTTTGGGAGAATCTGCTTTACGCACGAATATGATGATATGAGGTGAATGAATTGACTGATTTTTCCAGAAAGGCCCATTTTAATGTATTTATCCGTGGTACCGGACATCATGCGGCTTCTTCCAAGCACCCGTTAGTCAATCCGAACGCTGGCCTGGATCTGGCGCATTTTGCCAATCAGGCGCGAACTGCCGAACGGGGACTACTGGATTCTCTGTTTGTCGCGGACGGTTATGCCGGTTTATCACGCGGGTTCGAGCCGTTCACGCTGTTCTCTGCGCTTGCCGCCCTTACGAAGCATATTGGCTTCATTGCTACCGTCGGAACGACCTATAACGATCCTTATCATGTTGCCCGTCAGTTTGCCTCGTTGGACCACATCAGCAAAGGGCGTGCGGCCTGGAATATTGTAACAGGAGCCCAATCTGCCGCACACAATTTTGGTCGGGATGAGCACCCGGATGTGGAACAGCGCTATAAGGTGGGAGAGGAATTTGTAGATGTCGTCAAGCAGCTGTGGGATAGCTGGGAAGAGGATGCGCTCGTATATAACAAAGAAAAGGATATTCGCCTTGATTCGAGCAAGGTCTATAACATTAACTTTCAGGGAGAATATTACAAAGTAAAAGGTCCGCTCAATATTCCGCGTCCACCGCAGGGATATCCTGTGCTTGTTCAGGCTGGATCTTCGGAAGGCGGCAAGGAGCTGGCGGCAAGGACGGCAGAAGCGATCTTCACTGCTCAGCAAACGCTTGGCGCTGCGCAGGAGTTTTATAAAGATGTAAAGGGCAGGCTGGGCAAATTCGGAAGAAAGACGGATCAATTGCTGATTTTACCCGGGCTTTGCCCGATTATTGGCGATACGGAAGCGGAGGCCAGGGACCTCGAAGAGGAGCTGTTCACGCTGCTGGACACACAGAACGCGCTGCGTAACCTGTCTCGCTTCTTTACGGTGGATTTATCCGAATATCCATTGGATGCGCTCGTGCCGATAGACAAGCTGAGGCCAGCAGAGGAGTTCAGAGTAGGGATCACGTCAAGGCGTGACGTGATTATCGATGCTGCGATTCGAGATAAATTTACAATCAAACAATTTATTAGCCGGAGTGCCGGAGGCCATGGGCATATTACCCACACAGGCTCTGTGCTGCAAATAGCTGACTTTATCGAGAAGTGGTTCCGCGAAGGCGGAGCTGACGGCTTTAATATTTTGCCGCCAATTTTCCCGACCGGTCTGGATGCTTTCGTGGACAAGGTAATACCGGAGCTGCAAAATCGCGGGATTTTTCGCACGGCCTATGAAGGCAGGACACTGCGTGAGAATCTTGGTTTGGCAAGACCGGATAACCAGCACAATAAAATCTGGGCAGCCAACAACCAAACAATCGAAGCACAAGAGGCAGCGAGATAGCTGTTGCAATATGATCATGAATACTACACTTCCAGACAACTGGGGACATGCTTAATACCATGTTTCCGGTTATTTTTCATGTCAATGAACAAACGACTGAACCAAAGGAGCATGTGGAGGATGAAACCAACCAAATCGGCACTTGCTATTATTGCAGCTATATCTGTTCTAATCACGGCCTGCTCCAAAGATGGGAAGAGGACTGACGAGCAGAATCAGCAGTCGTTATCAGACAAGCCTGTGGAAATTACCGAGCCGGTTAATCTGATATTTTATGTGAGTGGGGCGACCTTTACGGCTACTGAATTCAAAAACCAGATCAAGGACCCGGTGGAAAAGAAATTTAAACATATAACGATTGACCGGCTGGAGCCACCCTCTACGGTGACGGTTCCGGAATTGTTTTCTTCAGGTACTGTTCCAGATCTGGTGTTTGGAGACAATTATCATACGTTAAAAAAGCTTAAGGTTGTCGAGGATTTGCGTCCGTGGTTTAAAAAATATAATTTTGACGAAAGCCGGATCAAGCCCTATTTGACTGGCTATATTCATACGTTCGGCGACAACGGCGAAATTTATGGTGTTCCTTACAATTCCAATCAGCACATTTTGTATTACAATAAGGACGTTTTTGATAAATTTGGTGTTCCGTATCCGTCAGACGAGCAGATGACCTGGGAGCAGGCTCTGGATCTGGCCCGCCAGCTGACACGGACAGAAAATGGGGTACAGTATATCGGTCTGGACGCCGAAGGCCTCACCTATTATTCACGAAGCTTGGCGCTGGCGACGATTGATCCGATAACGGGCAAATCCTTGCTTGGCAGCCCGGAATGGCTGCGGGTATTCAATATCACGAAGGCTAACTTTGAAATTCCCGGCTTCCTCCCTAAGGACAACACCAAATATTTGTGGGGCAGGGATGTCTTTATGAAGGATCGGACGATGGCGATGCGGCCGGCGTGGTTAGCCAATATGGTCGGGCCGATGGAGGAGCTGCGCCAGCAGGGAATTGATGTGAACTGGGATATTGCACCGGTTCCCACCTTTGCTGATCAGCTCGGCAAAACACGGGAGACCCAGGTTCATTCCATCACAATGACCAGCCTTAGCAAGAAAAAAGATGCCGCCTTCCAGGTTATTCAATACCTGCTGTCAGATGAAGCGCAGCGAATTATTTCGCGCAACGGCAGGGTGCCTGCGATTATTAATCCTGAGCTGGAGAAGGAATATGGGGCAGAGGTAGGCACTTTGAAGGGCAAGAAAATTCAAAATATTTTTGTGGGGACGCCACTGCAAACCCATAAATCCAATCCATTCGAAACGGATATTGCCAAATATATGACTGAAGCGAATCTGGATTTGGCCCATGGTCTTGATGTTAACTCGACGATTCGCAAAGCGTCTGAAAACATCGATAAAGAGGTTGAAAGGCTGCAGAAAAATCAATGATAATGATCCAAAAGGAGAGGTTGATTAGATGAGTACATCCGAACGCAAGCTGCATTTGAACGCTTTTATTCGTGGAGCCGGGCATCATGAGGCGGCATGGAGGCACCCGAACACACATCCGGAGCTATCGCTTGATATTCAACATTTCATTGAGCTGGCTCAGACCGCAGAACGTGGCCTGCTCGATTCGCTCTTTTTGGCTGATGGCTATGTGGGCAAGACGAACAAGCTGGAGCCGTTCACGTTTTTGTCTGCGCTTGCTGCCGTCACCCGGCATATTGGACTGATAGCCACAGTCAATACGACGTATAATGAGCCCTTCCATATTGCGCGCAAATTCGCTTCTCTCGATCATATCAGCCACGGACGTGCTGGCTGGAACATCGTAACCGGATCAGGCTCGGCAGAGGCGAATTTCGGCAGGGACGAACACCCCGAGCACTCTCTTCGCTATGAAACCGCAGAAGAATTCGTTGAGGTGACAAAGCAGCTGTGGGATAGCTGGGAGGACGATGCGCTGGTTTATGATAAACAGTCGGGTACCCAGTTCGCCCATGGTAAAGTCCACGAAATCAACTTCAAGGGAAAGTATTATTCCGTAAAGGGTCCACTGAACATACCGCGTCCACCTCAAGGCTATCCAGTGCTTGTACAGGCAGGCTCCTCTGAAAGCGGCAAGGAATTGGCGGCCAAGACAGCCGAGGTTATATTCACAGCACAGCAGACGTTTGCGGACGGCAAAGCCTTTTATACAGATGTTAAATCGCGGTTGGCCAAATATGGACGAACACCGGAGCAGCTGCATATATTACCGGGAATCAGTCCGATTCTGGCGGATACGGAAGCCGAAGCGAGAGAGATTGAGCGGGAGCTGGACAATTTGATAGATACAACGAATGCTGTGAAAAGGTTATCCTCTCGCTTTGGTGTCGATTTATCGGAGTATCCGATAGATGGCCCGGTTCCCCTGCATGAAGCGAAGGAGCTTGAAGAGGTCAATGGCAATAAAAGTCGTCATCAGCTTGTAATCGATCTGGTCCGCAATGAGAATTTGACGATCCGTCAGCTGGTACAGCGTCTTGCTGGTGCAAGGGGTCACCTTACCTTTACAGGGACTCCCTTGCAAATGGCTGATGTGATGGAGCATTGGTTCAAAAATGGGGCTGCTGATGGTTTTAACGTGATGCCGCAGCTCTATCCGAGCGGATTGGATGTATTTGTGAAACAAGTTATCCCTGAGCTGCAAAACCGTGGCCTATTCCGAACCGCCTATGAGGGTCATACACTGCGTGAGAATCTGGGTCTGGTTCGACCGGCAAATTTGCATCAAGTTTCTAATCTTGCCGTACAGCAGAGCTGATCCGATAGCGTAAGAGCTCGTCTATTTATTGCCAACCCTCTGGTAGAAATGGCTGCGGGGTGTTATGATTGGCAGCATTCATGTCAAATGACAAGGAGGAGTTCCAATGACTGCGTATACAATTGGCATTTTGTTGGGGGATGGGATTGGACCGGAAATCGTTCAGGCTACGGTCGATGTGTTGACGGCTGCATCGAAAGTCGTGCCGAATGTTGAGCTTAACTGGCTGGAGCTACCAATGGGCTGGTCTGCGATCAGGGAGTACGGCGATGCACTGCCTCTTCTCACGAAGGAGGCGCTCGGAAGCTGCGATGGTTGGATAATTGGACCTCACGATTCCTCATCCTACCCACCGGAGCATCAGGAAAAGCGCAATCCAAGCGGCGAGCTGCGTCACCATTTTGATTTGTATGCCAATATCCGTCCGAACAAAACGATTCCGGGAATCCAGAGTGTAGTGGGTGTTGCGGACCTGGTTATTTACCGTGAAAACACGGAGGGCTTTTATCCGGATCGCAATATGTATGCAGGTACAGGAGAGTGGCTGGTTACTCCTGATGTAGCTATATCGGTAGGTGTATTTACGCGGAAGGCTGCGGAACGTATCGCCCATGCGGCTTTTCAGATGGCGATGAAGCGAAGCAAGCACGTGACTATTGTCCACAAGGCTAATGTGATCAAGCTCGGTTACGGCCTGTTCTTAAGCACCTGCCGTGAGGTGGGGGCTCAATACCCGGAGGTTAGAGTGGAGGACTATCATATTGATGCGATGGCTGCACATCTGGTGCGGCGTGCAAAGGATTTTGACGTCATTTTGACAACGAATATGTTCGGCGATATTCTCTCTGATTTGGCAGGTGAGCTGGTGGGGAGCCTTGGACTAGCTCCCTCGATTAATGCAAGCGATGATAGAGCGATGGCGCAGGCGGCCCACGGATCAGCACCGGATATTGCGGGCCGCAATATCGCTAATCCGATCGGGGAGCTGCTCTCGGCTGTGATGCTGTTGGACTGGCTGAGCAATCGGCATAACGATCCTGTGCTTTATCAATTGGGACGACTTATTGAACAGGCAATATTAAGTACGATTGCGGACGGTGTACGGACACAGGATCTGGGCGGCTCGGCTTCAACGACTGCATTCACACAAGCAGTTATCAGAAAGCTGGCTTGACGTTAACCGGGATGGATTCTTAAGAATTATTCCAAATAAATGTTGCGAAACCTTATTGACACAGAACATAAGGGGTGTTATATTTCAAACTACAGTAATAGCATAGGAATAATAAACATTAGGTGACCAACTACCGGACAACCGGAGATCTGGCTTTTATAAGCTATGTCTTCGGTTTTTTCACGTGGACCTATGATGGACACAGAGATCAATAACATGAAAGAAAGGGGCGGGGTTGATGAGTACAACCAAACGTCAAGTACACCTGAATGTTTTTTTGCGGGGAGCCGGTCATCACGCAGCGGCATGGCGGCACCCAGACACTCACCCGGAGCTGGGATTTGATTTTCGCTATTATTTAAAGCTGGCACAGATCGCAGAGCGGGGTTTGCTGGATTCATTATTTATGGCAGACGGCTATGTAGGAACCGGCAGAAGGCTGGAACCTTTTACGCTGCTCTCGGCTTTGGCTTCTGTGACCGAGCATATCGGATTGATCGGCACTGTGGGGACAACGTACAACGAGCCCTATCATGTGGCGCGTAAATTTGCATCGCTCGATCATATCAGCGGGGGGCGGGCCGGATGGAATATTGTTACCGGACATACGGATGCGACTGCATACAACTTCGGCCGTGAGGAGCATCTGGAGCATTCCAAGCGTTATGAGGCTGCTGAGGAATTTGTCGAAATAACGAAGCAACTCTGGGATAGCTGGGAGGAGGAGGCGCTTGTCTTTGATAAGCAGTCCGGCGTTCAGTTTGATGAAACCCGCCTGCATGAAATCAATTTTAAAGGCAAGGTCTACAAGGTCAAAGGACCGCTTAATATTCCACGTCCTCCGCAAGGCTATCCCGTACTGGTTCAGGCGGGTTCCTCGGAGAGCGGGAAAGAGCTGGCTGCGAAGACGGCGGAAGCTATTTTTACAGCACAGCCTACATATGGGGAAGGTAAGGCATTTTATACAGATGTCAAAGCCAGATTGGCTAAATATGGCCGCACCCCGGAGCAGCTCGTGATTTTGCCGGGACTAAGTCCGATTATAGGGGATACCGCAGCTGAAGCCCAGGATCTGGAGGATGAATTGAACGCATTTAATAATGTCGAGGATGCCGTAGACAAGCTGTCTGAGCGGTTCGGCGTAAATTTGACAGGTTACCCCATTGATGGTCCATTTCCTGTGTCTGCATTTGACAGCGCCAAGGGGATAGATTCGGTCAATGGCAGCAAAAGCCGTCATCAGCTTATACTGGATTTGATCCGCAAGGAGAACCTGACGATTCGTCAGCTTGTGAATCGTCTTGCCAGCGGTCGTGGGCACTTAACCTTCACAGGTACGCCTATTCAGCTCGCTGATGTGATTGAACATTGGGTTACCCACGGTGCCTCTGATGGATTTAACTTAATGCCGCCGCTTTATCCGAACGGATTGGAGGCTTTCGTTGACAAAGTAATCCCCGAGCTGCAGAACCGAGGTCTGTTCCGTACGAGCTATGAAGGGAAAACCTTGCGTGAAAATCTGGGGCTTGTACGTCCGGCCAACAGCTTGCTTCATGTATAGGCACTAAATAGTTAAAGGCTTGTAAGGTAATCCTGAACAAATTTAAAAATATCATTGCCATAATGGCAGTGCTATGGTAAAGTGATCAAATTCATACTAAAACTATAGGAATAATAAATTGCGATGACCAGACCACTGGAAGAGCACAACACTTTGTTGTGCTCTTTTTGTTTAAAATCGCAGACTGGATTCAAAGGAGTGAGGAGAAGATGGTAAAGCATCAAGCCATTGAGCCGGAATTCGGTTGGTATATGCCAACAAGAGGAGATGGCCCATTTATTGGCGTCAAGCCTGACCGTGTCGTGGATACCGCCTACATGATACGTGTTGCACAAGCTGTGGAGGAGGCTGGTTACACCTTTGCCTTGATCCCGACAGGCGGGCATTGTACAGATGCCTGGATTATGGGAGCGACACTGGCCGCCCATACGAAGGTGTTCAAGCCGCTGGTAGCTATGCGTCCAGGCTTAATCGCTCCTGCGCTGGCTGCAAGGATGGGAGCAACGCTCGATGAGGTGACAGGAGGCAGAGCGCTGATCAATATCGTGACAGGCAGCTCTGCCGAGGATATGAAGGCTATGGGAGATTCACTGGCCTTTGACAAGGATGCCAGATACGCACGTACGCTGGAATATATCAAGATTGTCCGTCAGCTGTGGATTAACTCTCAGCAGGTTGAAGGGAATCAAATACTGGCTACCCGTGGCAAGAGCCAGGAAGTGGAGCCCTTTGACTTCAACGGCCAGTACTTCCAAATCGAGGGTGGAGTCAGCTATCCATCACCCGTGCAAAAGCCGCATCCACCGTTTTATTTTGGCGGCAGCTCTCCTGCAGCGAAGCGAACCGCAGCCGAGATAGCCGATGTATATCTGATGTGGGCGGAGCCGCTCGATTGGATCAAGGAGCAGATCGATGAAGTGGAATATCACCGCGATGTGCTGCACAGGACGCAGGGGATTGATCGCAATATCCGTTATGGCATCAGAGCGCAGGTAGTTATTCGCGAGACGGAGGAAGAGGCTTGGGCAGCAGCCAAGCTGATTGTAAGCAAAGTCGATCCAACGACGCTTCAGGAAACAGAGGTTAGGTTCTCACAGGCCGAGTCCGCAGGACAGCAGAGGCAAAATCAGGTGCGGAGGCAGTCGGCCAAACATGATTATGTCATTGCCCCCAACTTCTGGGCAGGGCTGTCTGTTGTACGCGGAGGTGGTGCAATGGCCTTTGTTGGCACAGCAGATCAGGTTGCGGATCGTTTGATTGAATACATCGATATCGGCGTCTCCTCCTTCATTCTCTCAGGCTATCCGAATCTGGAGGAAGCATCGATTTCCGGCAAAGCATTGATCCCTGCTGTAAAGAAAAAGCTGCAGGAGCGTGCTGCAGTCACCAACAAGGATAGCTTCGTATCTTAACGCATTCATAAATACAAATAACCCATCCCCATCTATAAGGAGTGTTTAATCATGAGCATCAATCTTAGAAAATTTGGCAGAACCGGTTTAAAGGTATCCGAGGTCAGTCTGGGCACTATGGCATTTGGACGCTGGATCAGCGAGCAGCAATCGGCTGACGTATTGGACACGGCACTGGACGCGGGTATTAACCTGATTGATACCGCAGATGTGTACGGAACCGGTTCGGATCGCAATAATCCGCTGGAGGGCGGACAATCGGAAACGATTCTTGGCAACCTGCTAGGAGAACGCAGACACCGTATCATTTTGGCAACGAAGGTTCACGGTCGAGTAGGACTGGAGCCCAATGACGCAGGGCAGAGCCGCTATCATATTCTTCGCGCGGTTGAAAACAGCCTTAGACGCTTGAAAACGGATTACATCGATTTGTACCAGGTTCATCGCTTTGACGAACAAACGCCGCTTGAGGAATCCTTGAGAGCTTTGGACGATCTGGTCCGTCAAGGCAAGGTTAGATACATCGGTGCTTCCAATTACGCCGCATGGCAAATTGCCAAGGCTCATGGCATCTCGGCCCGCTTAAACCTTCACCGATACGAAAGTGTACAACCGGAATACAGCATTATTGCCCGCGATATTGAAAAAGAGCTGCTGCCTTTTGCCGCTTCCGAAGAAGTTGGTGTCATTGTATACAGTCCGCTTGGACGTGGTTTGTTGACCGGCAAATACAACTTTGAGCAAGCTCCGCCGGAAGGAACTCGTGGAGCAGCTGGCGAGAAACGTCTGCAGGTGCTGCTTGATGAAGAGCGCAACTTCCGAATTGTTGAGCAGCTGAAAGGGATTGCCGAGCGTAAGGGCTGGTCATTGGCTCAGCTGGCACTAACATGGGTTGTGAGCAGACCGCATATTACATCCGCTATTCTGGGAGCTTCCAGTGCGTTGCAAGTCACAGAATCGGTGCAGCATGTAGGCGAGAAGCTCTCGGCTGAAGAGCTGGCCGAGATCGATGTTATTACGAGCGAAGCGGCAGGTTCCGGCCAAGGTGGATCAGCGCGTAAAGAACCCGCAGGTACAGCAAAAGGCTGATCAGGAAGCTATGGATGATGGATGACCTAGAAGTACGGTGAATAAAGAGCGGAGTGGCCAAATGATCCTGGAGAAGCGTTAGCGTTCGCCTTTGTTTCTGTATTTTTTCAGCCAAATCTCTTATAAAATCAAAAAAATATGGAAACAACAGCGATCGGAAGGATATTTGGCCGCGCAGCGGTACTTATTCACCGTACTTCTAGCAACAAAAGGGAGTAGTGATCATGGCGGAAATTGTGATTAATCATTTATACAAGCGGTATGGCAAGGATAAGCATCCGGTCGTTCACGATTTCCATCTGGACATCAAAGACAAGGAATTCCTTGTCTTTGTAGGTCCATCCGGCTGCGGCAAATCAACGACACTGCGGATGATTGCCGGGCTTGAGGATGTCACGGAAGGCGAGATATATATTGGCGATACGCTGGTGAACAACCTGCCTCCGAAGGATCGGGACATCGCGATGGTTTTTCAAAACTACGCTTTATACCCGAATCTGAGTGTCTACGAGAATATTGCCTTCGGTCTCCGGCTGCGCAAGCTGCCCAAGCACGAAATCGATCTGGCGGTGAAAAAGGCGGCGCGCGTGCTGGAGATTGAGCAATATCTGGACCGCAAGCCCAAAAATTTATCGGGAGGTCAGCGTCAGCGTGTTGCGTTAGGCCGTGCGATTGTGCGTAATCCCAAAGTGTTCCTTATGGATGAACCCCTCTCCAATCTGGATGCAAAGCTGCGGGTGCAGATGCGTACGGAAATTATCAAGCTTCACAAAACGCTGGGTGTCACCTTCATCTATGTAACACACGATCAGATCGAAGCGATGACGATGGGTGATCGGATTGTGGTGATGAAGGACGGCGTCATCCAGCAGGTGGATACTCCGGAAACGATCTACAGATACCCGAGCAATACCTTCGTTGCCAGCTTCATCGGTTCACCGCAAATGAATTTTATTGATGGGCGCATTGTGGAAAATGTTCCGGGCAAGCTGGAGTTTTCCACATCTCGCTTTACATTGGAAATTCCTAATGATTTGGTACCGATCCTGGTTAAACACAATCAGATTAATCGGACGTTAACACTTGGAATCCGGCCGGAAAATATTAATTTGGAAGGTCTTTACTCCGATGCGATTTTAACCGGCGTGTATAAGCTTAGTGAATTGATGGGTGCGGATCGATTCCTTCATCTGGATATTGGTCAGGATAAGCTGCTGGTCGTTCGGGTCAATCCGGGATTCCAGGCCAAAGAAGACGAAAAGGTTCGGCTTTCTCCAGATATGACGAAGGCATTATTTTTCCATAGAGATACCGGAACCAGGTTTGTTTAAATCACATTTGTCATCGGGAAGGGAGTGTACGCTTTGTTGTCCATTCATTTTACTAAACATGCTCGGAAGCGAATCCTGCCCGTTGTGTTAGCTTGCGTCTTGGGAGCGATAAGTCTCCTACCTGCGGAAGGGACAGCTCCGGTGGCAAATGCGACAGCTATTAAGCAGGAGCAGCAGCCCCCGACTGCTGTCACACCACAAGCTGCCAAAGCAACGGATGCCAAAACCATAAATAGCCCTGACTCCGAGCCATATTATGCAGATATTCTGCAAACGTGGAAGCAGCAGGGAGCTCAGGATGCAGCTAACTCCGTTACCATTAAAGCTGCAGCACCTGCGGCACGCTCTGAGGGTCCAATCTTTTCTACAGGCAGCTTGGAAGGAAAAACGGATGTTTTGCTATGGAAGGCAGCTTCTACAAGCTGGGTGGAATACCAGTTTAACGTATCCGCAAAGGGCTTATACGAATTTCAGGCTTCTTATCGTCCGCTACCGGGTAACGGGGTCGGCAATCCAATCGCATGGGACGTAACACTTGATGGCAAGCATCCCTTTCGGGAGGCTTCATCGATTACATTTTACAGGGAATGGAAGGACGCACGTCCGATCCTGAAAAATGACGATGGAGACGAAGTCAGACCCCGTTCGATCGAAGCGCCGGCTTGGCGTATACAACCGTTTATTGACTCGGAAGGCGCGTATGCGAATCCGTTAAAGTGGTATCTCACCGAGGGCGTTCATACGATCAGACTCAGTGGAAACGAGCCAGTCGCTATAGAGGAGCTGCGAATCGTACCTCCCGAAAAGCTCAAGCCTTACGCAGGAGTGGCTGCTGCTTATCCACAATCCAAGCCTGTTGAAGCGCAAGCCTTGACTCTACAGGCCGAGGATATGGCTTTGAAGAATGATACTTCGATCAAGCTGTTCTCCGATACCGACCCGCGGACCGTTCCTGTTGCCAAGGGTAGAATCACCTACAATACGGTAGGAGCCAAAAGATGGATGTATCAGAATCAGGAAATTACCTGGAACTTCGAGGTGCCGGAGACAGGTAAATACAAGCTCGCACTGCGATCCCTGCAAAATCAAATTTCGCAAAAGTCTTCTTTCCGCAGAATCAGGATTGATGACAAGGTTCCATTTGAAGAGTTCCTTACGTATCGTTTTCCCTACAATTCGGGCTGGAAGGGAACTGTCCTTGAACAGCCTGACGGCAAGCCCTACGAGCTGTTTCTGGAAAAAGGCAAGCATACCTTGTCGATAGCTGTGACTGGAGCTCCAGTCAAGCCGGTTCTGATCGGAATTGATGAATTGTCGCAGCGGCTTCGTTCTATCGATCAGGATTTAAGAGCGCTCACGGGTGGTTTGATTGATAGAAACCGCACCTGGAAGGTGGAGCAGGAGCTGCCTGATCTGGCAGGTCGTTTGGATGATACCGCCAAGCTGATGGATAGCTTGTCCGGGCAGCTGCTGCAGGTGAACGGCAGTAAAGACAGCATTATCCAGGGCTTCAGTACGTCCGCGCAGGATATTCGCGAGCTGCTGAAGAAGCTGGATGATGTACCTTATTATGCCGATCAAATTACAAGTATTAATGAAAAAATTAGTAATTTCATTGAACAACTGCTGCAGCAGCCGTTGCAGCTGGATGAAATCTACATTGCTCCATTGGAAAAACCGTTTCCAGAGATGGAGGCTTCCTGGATTTCGCAAATAGCGGGTTCAGTCACGAATTTTTTCTACTCCTTCCAATCGCGGGACAGCTTGAGTGATCTGGATGAACGTGTATTAAACGTCTGGGTGCAGCGCGGTCGTGACTATGTGGATCAATTGCAGCAGCTCACGGATGAGGTATTCACAGCGGATACGGGTATTAAGGTGAAGGTTAATCTGCTGCCTACGCCACAGCTGCTCGTCATGTCCAATGCAGCAGGCATTCAGCCGGACGTGGCGCTTGGCTTAACGCAGGATTTACCTGTGGATTATGCGATACGCGGAAGTGTCACGGATTTATCAAAGTTCCCTGATTTTGCGAATATTTATAAGCAGTACAGCCCTGGGGCCTGGCTGCCGCTTCATTACAATAAGGGATATTATGCGATCCCGGAAACGCAGTCGTTTCAGGTGCTTTTTTATAGAAAGGATATTTTAAAGCAATTGGGTCTCGAGATTCCGCAGACGTGGGACGATGTGTATGCACTGCTGCCGGTTTTACAGCAAAATTCTTTGAATTTTTATATGAATCCGAAGGATTATACGCCTTTCTTTTATCAAAATCATTCGGAGTTTTACGAGCCTCAGGGCTTGCGAACGGCGCTGGATACGCCGCAGGGCTTTAAATCGTTCAAGCAGTGGACCGATCTGTATAATACGTATGCGGTAGAAAAAGAAGTCCCGAGCTTTTACCAGCATTTCCGCAGAGGAACGATGCCGATTGGCGTCTCGGACTACAATATGTATGTACAGCTGACCGCTGCGGCGCCTGAGCTTAATAACCGCTGGGGAATTGCCGAAATTCCCGGGGTGAAGCAGCCGGATGGAACCATTGAGCGGTGGGCCGGAGGCGGGCAAAGAACGGGTGTTATTTTTGAAAAGTCCAAGAAAAAGGATCAGGCCTGGAAATTCATGCAGTGGTGGATTTCTCCAGAGACCCAGGCACGGTATGGCAACGATATCGAAGCGGTGAATGGTGTCGCTTTCCGCTGGAATACATCCAATGTTCAGGCGTTCACCAAGCTGCCATGGAAGCAGGAGGATGCCAACGTCATTCTCAAGCAGTGGAGCTGGTACAAGGATGTCCCGAACCTGCCGGGCGGATATTTTCTGGAAAGAGAGATTACAAATGCCTGGCTGCGGGCTGTTGTGGATGGCACGAATTACCGAAGCTCACTGGAAACGGCTGTTCTGGACATCGACAGGGAGCTCAGGCGCAAGCAGCAGGAATTCGGTTATGTCGATCAGGATGGACGTGTAATCAAAACTTTGGATTTGCCGGTGATTAATAAGCCGTGGGAAGGGGTTAACGCCTATGTTAAATAAAATCTCGAATGTCGCGATCAGCACGCCCGTCAAGGCGTCTGCAAAGCCACAGGTGGAGCCGCAGGAGAGCAAACTTGGCAGCCTGCTCTCGGAAATATGGGCGTATCGTCTATCCTATCTCTTTATTGCACCGTTCATGCTGTGCTTCACCGCCTTTATTTTGATCCCGGTGCTTGCGGCGGTAGGCTTGAGCTTCACTTATTTTAATGCGATTGAACAGCCGAGATTTATCGGATGGCAAAATTTTCAGTATTTGATCTCTCAGGATCTGCTGTTCTTGAAATATGCACTGCCCAATACGTTCAAATTTGCACTTATCGTCGGGCCAGGCGGATATATTGCAGCTTTTACCTTGGCTTGGCTGATTACCCAACTGCCCGATTCACTGCGCAGATGGTTCGCGCTTGCGATGTATACACCATCCCTGACGATTGGTATTGCGATGTCGATCGTCTGGCTGCCTATGCTGACGGGTGATAGAATCGGCTATTTGAACAGTATACTGCTGCAGCTTGGGTTCATTGATGTACCTAAGCTGTGGGTAACAAGTAAAGACTATTTAATGAATTCGATGATTGTGGTCACGCTCTGGTCCAGTATGGGCGTCGGCTTTCTGGCCATGCTGGCTGGTATTCTCAATGTGAACAAGGAGCTGTATGAGGCAGGGCGTCTGGATGGCATCTCCAGCAGAATTCAGGAAATCTGGTTTATCACGATTCCGTCGATGAAGCCGCAGATGCTGTTCGGGGCGGTGATGGCTATTGTCGCGACGTTCAAAGCGGGAGCGATTGGTGTGGAGCTGTCCGGTGTGAATCCGACCCCTGAATACGCAGGCCATTTGATTATTAATCATATCGATGATTATGGGTTTATCCGTTTTGAAATGGGCTATGCAGCAGCGATTTCGGTATTTCTGTTGATCTTGATGTATGTGTCCAACAAATTGAGCTGGACGTTGTTCGGTTCAGCCGACGATTAATCGGGCTTTCGCCCTTAGGAGGTTGAAACAATGACAACATTGCGCTTGCCCTGGAAGCTTTCCCATGTATTCCGCAAAAGACCCCGGCTGCAAAGAATGGACACGTTTCAAAAAATATTGATCGTCCTGATGGTTCTTTTGTCCATCTTCATGCTGCTGCCTATCGTATATATTTTGAACCATGCTCTGAAGCCTTATCATGAATTGTTTGTGTATCCGCCTAATATTTTTGTCAGGGAGCCTACCCTGCAGAACTTCACGGAGCTGTTTCTGGTAGCCGCCAACTCCACGGTGCCGATTACCCGTTATTTGTTTAACAGCGTGCTCATATCGGTTGCTGCCGTGATCGGTGTTACGCTGGTGAGTGCAATGTGCGCTTATCCGATTTCCAAGCATAAATTTCCGGGTCACCGTTTTGTGTTCAGCCTTATTCTGCTGACGCTGATGTTCGCTCCCGAGGTGATGCAAATTCCGCGATATCTGGTCGTCAGCCATCTCGGCATTATGAACACCTATTGGGGACATATATTGCCGCTGCTTGCAATGCCGGTAGGTGTTTTTTTACTTAAGCAGTTTATCGATCAGCTGCCGAACGAGCTGCTGGAGGCGGCGAGAATTGACGGAGCAGGCGAAATTCGGGTGTTTCTGCGAATTGTTATTCCGGTGTGCATGCCGGCTGTAGCGACCGTAGCGATTTTGACGTTTCAAAATTCATGGGGGAATGTGGAAACCTCGCAGCTGTTTATGCAAAATGATGAAATGAAAAACTTTCCGTTTTTTCTGAGCACATTAACGAACAATGCAGCCAATATTGTAGCCCGTCAAGGCGCAGCAGCAGCAGCGGCTTTAATTATGTTCGTGCCAAATCTGCTGATCTTCCTGTTCTTCCAGGGAAAAGTGATCTCCACGATGGCGCATTCCGGTATTAAATAAGAAAGGAGGACGACTTCTTGCGCTCGTATCTTATCAAACAGCTTCTTCTGATCCTGCTTGCGGCTATGATCTCGACGGTGTTCATTCGACCGGCGGAAATCCTTGCCTATACGCCATATAACACGAATTACAAGGATGGCTACGATCAATTGGTCTGGACCCAATCTGCCTACAATCCGGTTGCGGCTCTTGGGCGCGAGATTTATATTCCTGACCCGAAAAAGCCGGATCAGCTGATCTTTTCACCGCTTAAGCAAGCCCAGGATCTGTTTATAGATGACAAGGATCAGATTTATATCGCAGACACCGGGAACAACCGGATTGTACATCTGGATGAACAGGGGAATCTGGTTCGTATTTTGGACGTTAAGGAAAGTCCGCTGAATAAGCCGCAAGGGCTGTTCATCGACCCCAAAGGAACGATTTATGTTGCCGATACGGGGAACAAGCGTGTGGTTAGCCTCGATAAAGATGGCAAGCTCATTCGTGAGTTTAAGCGTCCTGAATCCAAGTTTCTTCCAGCATCGTTCAAGTTTGATCCGGTGAAGCTGGTCGTCGACAAACGCGGATTTCTATATATAGCGGCACTTGGCGGCTATCAAGGACTTGTCCAGCTGGACCCGACAGGCAATTTTCAAGGCTTCTTTGGTGCCAATACGACAAGCTTTTCCTTAATCGACATGTTCAAAAGGCTGGTATACACACGGGAGATGTACGTACGTGAAATCAGCAAGCTGCCCGGCTCGATAGCGAGCGTGACGGCTGATCAGGATGGCATGATCTACACGGTTTCCAAGGATGTGGAGTACGGACAAATCAAAAAGCTGAATATCGCAGGGCTGGACCAGTTGGAAAGCAAAGGTGATTTCGCCAAGAGCGATAAGAAAACGTCTTATGGGGAAATGGCCTTTTTTGATTACCAGAATCGGGTGCCTTTATTGTCGGATTTAACGGTAGACCGGGATGGCAACATTACCGTGATTGATTCAAAGCTAAAGGTTGTGAACCAATATGACAGCTCCGGTAACTTGCTGTTCTTCTGGTGGGGCGACGACAATGCGGTAACGACCAAGCTGGGTCTGGTCAAGACACCTACGGCCATTACAACCAACTCCAAGAACGAATTGTTTATTCTCGACGGCGAAAACAATTTCGTTCAATCGTTCCGGCTTTCAGAATTTGGCGCCTTGGTGCACAAAGCCAACCATTTGACCCAGGAAGGCAAATATGAGGAAAGCGAAGCACTGTGGGCAGAGGTAAATCGGCTCAACGCCTATTATACGCCTGCGATTTTGGGACTGGCGAAGGCTGCTTATAAAAAAGGTGACTATACCCGGGCCCAGCAGCTGTTTTATGAAGCGGGTCAGGCGCAAGGCTATTCGGATGCCTTTTGGCAAAACCGTCTGGTCTGGTTCCAAAAGAACTTCGGCGTGCTGATGAATGTCATTATAGCGGTATTCATCGTGCTGTTTATTTTGGAAAAGTGGAGCAAGCGAAGCGGTTGGCGGCAAAAGTGGCGTCAGCGCAAGCGCAGTGAAAGTTTGCTTGTACAGCAGCTGGGGCAAGCCTTTTATATATTAAAGCATCCGATTGACGGGTTTGGAGGGCTTCGCTACGAAAACAAAGCAGGAGCCTGGAGCAGCCTGATTATTTGGATATTGGCTCTGGCATCTTACTGCATCATGCAGGCAGGTATCAGCTTCATTTTTAACCCGGCTGTTATTCTTGAAGTTAATTTGCTGACAGTAGTCGTTCAATTTCTGGCGATATGGCTGGCATGGGTCATTTCCAACTATTTGATTTCTTCGATTTTACGCGGGGAAGGTCGATTCCGTGATGTTGTTTATGGAAGCACATACGCCTTATTTCCATTGGTGCTGGTCGGATTGCCGTTAACGATCCTCTCCAATGTGATGACATTAAATGAAAGCTCGATTTATTATTTTCTGTATATTGGTTTATTTGTCTGGATTGGCCTGCTGCTGTTCTGGAAGGTGCAGAGCTTGCAAAATTATAGTATAGGAGAAACGTCAGTGAGCGTCGTGCTGTCGTTGATTACGATGACGGTGCTTGGCGTGTTGATTTTCATTACGGTTGGATTAACGAAAGAATTGACGGATTTCGGTTATTCGGTCTTCCAGGAGGTAACGATTCGATGAGGCGTAGGCAGATTTGGTATCGATCAGCAGCTGCGCTGATAGCAGCTTTGATAGTCGGCATTGCGCTGTTTCAACAGCCGGGAATGAACTGGCTGTATGCCGCCGATCAGAAGGAGGACGGTAAAGTGGTGCCAGGCACGGTATCGCCACAGCCTTCAAGCGGAAATGGCACAATAGTGGCGTCATCTGCACCCGCAGCTTCGGTCCAAAATCCGACAGCGGCTGCTCCAGCAGCGGCCCCTCTTGCATCGCAGCCAGCAGCGACCTCTGCTCCCGCCCCGCAATCCGCTGGAGCGGCGAAGTCAGGGCTACCGGAAGAAGTGGGCTTTCGTGTCATAGCCGAATCGTCGGTGTTAAAGCTGTGGGTTGATGACGCGACTGCCCACTTCAAGGTGGAAAATAAGCAAACCGGACAACTATGGCGTTCCTATCCGAATCCGGAGCAGTGGGCCAAGGAAACGATAACTGGAACGTGGCGAAATAATTTGTTATCACCGATTATGCTGGAATACATCGATGCGTCCAATTCCAAATCTCAGGCCAAAACAATTAGCTGGACGGAGGATAAAGGCGTTCTGGAAGGCTTCCAAACGACGCCGAACGGGTTCAAGGTCGTGTTCAATTTTACAGGCACGCAGTTTAAAATTCCGGTTGAGGTCAGATTGCAGGATGATTACGTAGATGCGGTTATTGTGGATCCGGATATTAAAGAAGGCAAGCTTAGTCTGCTGAATCTGAAGCTGTATCCGTTATTGGGAGCAGAGGCTTACAATGATAAGCAGGAGGGCTATCTGTTTGTGCCGGACGGTTCAGGGGCGCTGATACGCTTTAAGCCGAATCAGGCCAATGATAAATCGTTTTACCGTGCTAATGTATATGGTCCAGATAGTGCCTTCTTTAATGAAACGACAGCACGCAATCCGCTTAGAATCCCTGTATTTGGTTTGAAATCGGGAGCTCAGGGTCTGGTCGGAGTGATGGTTTCGGGTGAGGAATACGGCAAGGTATTCGCATCTCCGAATGGTGCCTTCGGACAATATAACTGGGTAACGACAGAATGGCAGTACCGTATCAAATTTTTCCAAAATACGAGCAAAAATGCGCAAACCGGATTTTTTACCTACAGTAAGGATCGGTTTACAGTTCCGGAGCGCAAGACCCGCTATTATTTCCTTGCACCGGACAAAAGCGATTACGTAGGTATGGCGGAGAAATACAGGACCTATCTGGTTAAAGACAAAAGCTTGAAGCCTGTTCAGCCCAAAAGCGGCGAGGTTCCTCTATATATCGACATCATTGGTGCCGATATCAAAAAGGGACTGCTGTGGGACAAATATTTGAAGGGAACGTCAACGGCTGAGGCTATTGATATGATCAAGAGCCTGACCGCACGGGGGCTCAAAAATTTGACGGTTCAATATGCAGGATGGCAGCAGGATGGCTACAGCTCACATGGCGGTCTGTTCCCTGTGGATTCACGAATAGGGGGTAATGAGGGGATGCAGCAATTTATCCAATACGCGCATTCCCAGCAAATTCCCGTATACCTGACAGCCAACTATACATTGAATAATAATGGCAGAGACAGATTTTGGCCGATGTTTGACGGGCTTCGTGACCTGGCGGGCAAAGTAATTGAATTTGAAAATTATGCTAACCACGAAATGACAACGCTGGTGAGTCCGATCTTTACCGCTAATGTGGCCCAAAAGGATTTGGGCAGCTACAAAGCGCTCGGTGCTGACGGCATTTATTTCAATGAGGGTATCGGGCAATATTTGAACAGCGATTACAACAACAGCTATCAGGCCAGCCGCAGTGAGGTGTTAAAAAGTCAGCAGGCTCTTCTTAAGCAGACGAAGGACACGCTTGGCAGCGTCCATGCGGAGAACGCTAATTTCTATGCTTTAAATGAGGTTAATCATATTCACCGATTAGCTGATACTTACTCGTATGATATTTTTGTGGATGAATCGGTACCTTTTACGCAGATAGTGCTGCACGGCTTGATCACGTACACATCCGAATGGTCCAATTTACGTGAACAATATCGTACGGATTTCCTGCGCAGTATCGAATTGGGCGCTTATCCAGCCTATGTATTTACGAGTGCTCCATCCGGTACGATGAAAGGCGCCTATTCTGTCTGGTATTACAGTATGAATTATCGGGATTGGGAGGAGCCGGCTGCCGAGGAATATAAACGGTTTAATGAAGCGCTTGGCGATGTTCAGGATAAGCTGATCATCGGGCACAGGACGCTAGCTCCCAATGTCAAAGAAACCACCTACGAAGGTGGCAAAACCATCATTGTGAACTACAACGAGCAGGAATTCACGAATGGCAGTATTCGCGTTCCGGCCCAGGATTTTATTGTTGGGAAGAGGGGGGCGCAGCGATGAGCAAACTGAAACTTCAAGGAGCCACGCTCCGCAAATTGGAGGGGACGCTTTTTATTACTCCATGGGTAGTCGGTTTTCTGGCTTTTGTAGCCTTTCCCTTGGTGTTCTCCTTATACATGAGCTTTCATCGTGTAAAGGTGACGGTCAATGGGATTGAGACGATACCCAATGGCGTGGAATATTATCGTGAAATTTTATTTGCTGATGGCGGGCTGCTCTATGACGATTTGATTCCCTTTCTGCGTGAAGCGGCCGTAATGATCCCGATTATTCTTATATTCTCGCTGCTGATTGCGATTTTATTGAACCAGCAGTTTTGGGGAAGGACCTTTTTTCGAGTCGTTTTTTTCCTGCCTGTTATTTTTTCATCGGGTCAAATTATACTGGAATTTATTAAACAGGGTGAAGGAACATTATCCTTTGTGGAATCTTTACGAATCGATTCGTATATTATTGAATATGTCCCCAAAACCTGGGTCGAACCGATCAATCATGTTATTAGCTCGTTTGTGCTTGTACTATGGTACTCCGGGGTGCAAATTCTGATCTTTCTGGCGGGGAGGCAGACGATTTCCTCCTCGGTGTATGAGGCTGCCCGTATTGATGGTGCAGATCCCTGGAATACATTTTGGAAAATAACGCTGCCGGGACTCATCCCATTTATATTTTTGAATTTGATTTTTACGGTCGTCGATTTGTTTACGTTCCCGACCAATCCGATTATTAGCAAGGTGACGACAGCAAATTATGGGTTGTCCAGCGCTCTGGCGTGGATCTATTTTATGATCGTGCTTGTATTCATCGGTATTGTCATGCTGCTCTACAGCCGGGTCGACAAGGCATTCAGCGGCAAACGCAGCTAGCAGAAGCTTAAGCAAATGCTTACGAAGAAAGCTTCCAAAGGAAGCTCGGCAAATGCTTACGAAGTCAGTTTTTGCATACGCAAAAACTCTTAGGAAAGAGGGGACCACCATGGAACGCGTGCTCCAATTATTCAAAAAACGTCAATTGGCCGATGTATCCATCAGGGACCGATTGATCTCCACGAAATATTTTTTTATCGGCAAGGAGGCGGATAAAGGGTTTCTATTCCGCTTGTTTTTGTATCTGATCTTGATCGATACCGCTTTTATTTATTTGAAGCCGATTTTGTATATGATGATCACGATGCTCAAGGATGCTAATAATATGCTGGATTCGTCCGTGATCTGGGTACCCCGGTCGCTGTATACCGGACATCTTCAGGCGGCATTCGAGATGCTCAAATTTAAAACGGCGTTTTTTTACAGCCTGACGATTTCGTTGTCCGTCTCCATTTTGCAAATTATATCCTGCTCGATTGCGGGTTATGCGTTTGCCCGGCTGGAATTTCCATTAAAAAAGCTGTTATTTGCCGCCTTGATATTTACGTTTATTATGCCGCCGCAGCTGACGATATTGCCGTCGATTCTGATGTTCAAGGAAATTGGCTGGGCGAATACGTATTTACCGATGATTGTACCGGCTATATTCGGACATGGACTGAAGGGAGCGCTGTTCGTCATCATTTTCCGGCAATTTTTCTCAACACTGCCCAAGGAGCTTGAAGAGGCGGCAAGAATAGACGGCGCCAATGCCTTCCGGTTTTTCTTTAAAGTCATGCTGCCGATTTCCAAATCTGCGATCATCGTCGTTTTTTTATTTTCGTTTGTGTGGAATTGGAATGATTTCTATTTGCCGTCGATGTATATGTCCGGTTCCAAGGAAGTCCCGCTGTCGATCAGCTTGGCCAAGCTGGCTGCATCCTTGTCGGCCGATGAGGCGCAGGGAGGAACCAGTATTTTCTCGGAGCCGATCAAAATGGCTGCGTCCTTTCTCATCATTGTCCCTGTATTGATCGTATATGGAATTGCGCAGCGGTGGTTTGTTGAAGGTATTGAGCGCACGGGGCTGGTCGAGTGAAGGCGACACGTTTGTTGACGGATTATGTGCTGTCCAAATGGCCGATTTATATTGTGGCAGCTCTATCTATTTCTTGTGGAAATATTATCCAATCGTATTATCCGAAGCTGCTGGGCCTGTTTACCGATCAACTGCAGCAGGGGGAACTGACCAAAACGTTAATTATCGATTACAGCCTGGAGCTGCTCGGTATTGGTGTTTCCTTCGGGCTGTTGACGGCGGTCGGGCAATATTTGATCATGAGGATGGGCCGGCGGTTTGAGTACGTTGCCAGAAAACGATTATTCGATCATTTCACGACGTTAAGCGCTGAATTTTATTCGAAGCATGGGGTAGGCAAGCTGCTCAGCTATGTGATGAATGATGTGACCGCGATCCGCGAATCGATTTCGATGGGATTTAATCACATTATCAACTCGACGATTTTGATCCTGTCGGTTGTGGTCACGATGCTATTCAGCTCCATTCCGTTTTATTTGATCGTCTGCTGTGTATTCCCGCTGCTGTTCATTCCGTATCTCGTTGTCCGCTTTCGTCCGGTTATCAAGAAGCGTTCCCTGCTCGTACAGGAGTCTCTGGGCAAAATGACGGAGTCTGCGGAGGAGCAATTCGGCGGTATTCGCGTGGCGAAAACATTTGCCGTTGAGCCGATCATGATCGCACGGTTCGGGGAGGCTGTAGACCGCATCCGGGATCATCAGCTGCGTCTGGTTCGCTTATCCTCGTTGTTTGAAGCGATGATTCCGTTTTTGGGTGCCTTTTCGCTCATCGTTACGATAGCATTTGGGGGATATTTAACGATTCATCAACAAATTTCTTTGGGGAATTTCGTAGCGCTGACGCTATATATCCGCATGATGGTCAATCCGCTTCAACAAATCGGTCGTGTTATTAACACGATGCAGCGCTCAAGAGCATCGCTTGAGCGTATTAACCATTTGCTGGATATGAAGTCGGATATCGTGGAAATCGAGCAGGCCGTTTCGTCCAATTTTAACGCTTCGGGGATTCAGGTAAGAGGGCTATCCTTTGCTTATCCGGGAGAAGAGGATGAAGTGCTCCATAACATCAGCTTCAGTCTGCAGGCAGGTAAATCATTAGGCATTGTTGGTAAAACAGGCAGCGGCAAATCGACCTTGGTTAAGCTATTGCTCCGTATTTATGATCCTCCGGCAGGCACGGTATGGATAGGGGGTACGGATATTCGCGAGCTTACGCTGGAAAGTCTGAGAACCCAAATTGCCTACGTGCCTCAGGAGGGATTTTTATTCAGCACGACGATTCGCGATAATATCGCTTTTTTTCGGAGAAGCTCATCCTTGGATCTGGTCGAAAAAGCTGCCCGACAGGCGCAAATATCATCCAGCATCGCTTTATTTCCCGATAAGTTCGAGACCAAGCTGGGAGAGCGGGGAGTTACGCTATCAGGCGGACAACGGCAGCGTACCAGTCTGGCCCGGGGCCTGATCAAGGAATCGCCGATTATGATTCTGGACGACAGCGTCAGTGCTGTGGACTCCGTAACCGAAAAAAGCATCATTGATACGATGCGCAGGGTACGCGCCCAGAAGACGACGATCTGGATTGCCCATCGTATTAGCGCTATCAAGCATGTAGACGAAATTATCGTGTTGGATCAGGGTCGTATTGTTGAGCGCGGCTCCCACAGAGAGCTGGTACAGCAAAAGGGCTTGTATGCCAAGCTGCTTGCCATACAAGAGGAGGGAAGCAGCATTGCCGAACCTAAGTAAGGAAAAGCCGAACAGTAAACAGGAAACCAAGCCACCGCAAGCGAATAAAGCCTATAAGTCCGCATTTCGTGAGCTATCGGTATATGCAAGGCCGCACAGGCTTACTTTTATCATCGTATTTTTCTGTACCGTGCTGTCGATAGCCGCAGATTTGTTGCAGCCCTATCTGGTCAAGATCGCCATTGATGATAACTTAATGGTGGGCAAAAATGATTACAGGACTCTCCTGATCATATGTGCGGTCTATCTGGGATTATCGGTCAGCAGCTTGTTTTTTACTTATTTGCAAAATAATTTGCTACAGCTGGCTGGCCAAACCATCGTTGCTCGCATCCGTAAGGATTTGTTTCGTCATATTTTTAAATTGTCGATGTCCTACTATGACCGTACCTCCAGCGGCAGCTTAATTACGCATGTGTCCAGCGATACGGAAACGCTCAATCAGTTTTTTACACAGGTGCTGTTAAGTCTGGTTCGTGATGGGATGACGCTGATTTTTATTATTGTCATTATGTTTCAATTGGATGTTCAGTTGACCTGGTATTGCATGGTGATGATGCCGATTATTGTACTGATTGCCTCTGGATTTCGTTCCTATATGCGCAAAACCTACCAAATCTCCAGAGCGCAGCTGTCCCAGCTGGTATCGTATGTAGCGGAAAATTTGTCCGGTATGCACCTGATTCAAGCCTTTCATCAGGAAAAGGAGCAGCAATCACGGTTTTTGGATCACAATGTCAGTTATTACAAGGCAAATTTGCGTGAGATCAGAACGAATGTGATGTTTAACCGTTCCTTTGATATATTGGGCAATTTGTCAGTTGCTTTTGTGACCTGGCTTGGAGGCATTGCCGTATTTGATAAGGCGATTGAATTTGGGGTCCTGTATGCCTTTATTACGTACATCAGGCAGTTTTTTCAGCCGATCAATACGATTACCCAGCAATGGAATACGCTTCAATCGACCACGGTTTCGTTGAACCGGATCTGGAATGTATTTTCGATTAAGCCGGAAATTACGGATGCAGTGGAAACGCGGTCTCTGGATTTGGCTGCCATCAGCGGGAAAATTGATTTTGATAATGTAAGCTTTGCTTATCAGGAGGAAACGAAGGTCATACATGATCTCGATCTGCATATTGCACCGGGTGAAATGATCGGGGTCGTAGGCTCCACAGGTGCCGGGAAAAGCTCGCTGATCAGTTTGCTCTGCCGATTTTATGATGTGCAGCAGGGCAGCATTCGGATTGATGATGTAGATATTCGGGAGATCCCACAAGCCCAGCTGCACCGATTGGTTGGACTTGTGCAGCAGGAGCCGTATTTATACTCGGGCAGCATTATGGATAATGTCAGATTGTTTGATGAGACGATTTCACAGGAGCAGGTCATTCAGGCCTGTAAGCTGGTTGGGGCTGATTCGCTCATAACCCGTTTGAAGGAGGGCTATGATACGCGTGTATCGGAGCGGGGAAGCGGATTGTCCGCTGGAGAGCGGCAGCTGATTTCCTTTGCCAGAATTATCGTATTTCAACCCAAAATATTGATTTTGGACGAGGCTACCGCTAATCTGGACTCCCATACGGAGCAAATGATTCAGGGTGCGTTAAGTATTGTTGCCCAGGGGAGAACGTCGATCGTAATCGCCCACCGACTGTCCACCGTCATGCAAGCCGATCGCATTATCGTGATGAGCCAGGGAGGTATTGTGGAAGAGGGAAATCATAGGGAGCTGCTGGAGCTGCATGGCTACTATGAACAGCTTTATCTGCACTCCCAAGGGACGATTACGCAAGAAACGGGATAAGGCAAGCGGGACAACCAGAACCATTTATGTGATACGGCACGTGAAAAAAGCTTGAATATAGGATTGACACCGTTCAAGTTTGGTGTTATATTTCATTTCATAGTAATTCTATAGGAATAATATAAATCTACCGGAACACCGGAGACAACCAACATTTGTTGTGGGGTCTCCGGTGTTTTTGTATGGAGAATAAAGTACCCAGAGAGGAGCGGGGAGTACGAAGAGCGGCAAGCAAGTTGATCACACAGCTATAACTAAACATAATCAAGGGGTGCAGACCAAATGAAGTTCAAACATTCAATAACCGTAGCTCTTATTTTTATTCTACTTATACTTTCCGCCTGCTCGAAAGAGGCTCCAACCGCAGCAGCGACAGACCCTGCCAAGTCTGGAGCATCATCGGCACCAAAAGATGCAGCAGCCAGCACCGAGCCTATCACCTTGAAATTTTACAACAGCAGCGGTACGTTCACGAATACCGAATTTAAAACATTTATTGCTGATCCGGTTAATAAAAAGTATCCGAATATCAAGGTGGAACGGATTGAGCCACCTACAGGCACAACACCGGAAGATTTCTTTTCCTCCGGGCAAATACCCGATATCATTTATTCCAGCTCCAGCTCGCACCGGAAAGTTATTAGCTTGGGCGTACTGCTGGATTTGAACGAGTATGTAAAAAAGTATAATTTTGATCTTACCCGAATTAAGCCGGAGATGTTGAGCTATGCCAAGGAATTATCCAATAAAGGCGAGCTGCTGGAGCTTCCGTTTAACTCCAATCAACATATTCTTTACTACAATAAAGATATTTTCGATAAGTTCGGCGTTCCTTACCCGTCCGATACCCAGATGACCTGGGAACAGGCGTTGGAGCTGGGACGTCAGCTGACGCGTACGGAGAATGGTGTGAACTATATCGGTATTGATGCCGAAGGACCAATCGGGATTGCCAAAAATCTGGCACTGCCTGTGATCGATCCGAAGACAGGTAAATCGTTACTAAGCACACCGGATTGGGTTCGTGTATTCAACATTGCCAAGCAAAATTATGAAATTCCCGGTTATATCGGCAAAGCTGATAAATACGTGTACGGACGCGATGAGTTTATGAAGGACCGCAATCTGGCGATGAGGCCTACATGGCTGGCCAATATGGTAGGGCCGCTTGAAGAGCTTCGCCAGCAGGGACTTGAAGTGAACTGGGATATCGCACCTGTGCCTACATTCAGCGATCAGCTGGGCAAGTCGCGTGAGGCGCAAAACCATACACTGTCTGTATTTACGAAGAGCACACATAAGGACGAGGCGTTCCAGGCGATTGCGCATATTTTGTCCGACGAAACGCAACGGATTTTGTCACGCAACGGCAGAGTGCCTGCGATCATTAACCCGGAATTGGAAAAAGAATACGGTGCCGACCTTCCGGTGCTCAAAGGCAAAAAGGTGCAAAATGTATTTGCCGTCAAGCCGATTCAGGAGCATACCTCGCACCAGTTTGAGCTTGATATTAACAAATTTGTAACGGAAGCGGCGGCAGGTATTGCCAAGGGTACCGACGTCAATACAGCCATCCGTAAAGCATCGGAGAGCATTGATAAAGAAGTCGAGCGATTGCAAAAGAATCAATAGTTTCCCTGGAGGGAGTACAGTGCCATGATGGCTTGAACTGTGCTCTCTCGAATTTATCTTAAAAAACGAGGTGTTTATTCATGAGTGAGACAGACCGGAAGCTGCATATTAACTTATTTCTTTTTATGGCAGGACACCATGAGGCAGCCTGGAGACATCCGCTTGCCCAGCCGGAGCGCACACTGGATGTGAACTTTTACAAGCATTTGGCCCAAACGGCCGAGCGCGGTCTGCTGGATTCCCTATTTATTTCCGATAATTATTCGGGAACCTGGAGACGCTTTGAGCCGTTCACTTTGCTCTCGGGCTTGGCTACGGTAACCGAGCATATCGGCCTGATCGCAACGGTCAACACGACCTACAATGAGCCCTTTCATGTAGCACGTAAATTCGTATCCCTGGATCATCTGAGCGGTGGCAGAGCTGCCTGGAATATTGTAACCGGCGGTGGCTCGGATGCTCACAACTTTGGACTGGACGAACATCCGGAGCATGCCAAGCGCTATGAAAATGCCGAGGAGTTCGTGGAGGTTGTCAAGCAGCTATGGGATAGCTGGGAGGATGATGCTCTCGTATATGACAAGCAGGCGGGCATCCAGATCGATAGCAGTAAAGTCCATGAAATCGACTTTAAAGGAAGCAGCTATTCGGTCAAGGGGCCGCTCAATATACCCCGTGGACCACAAGGGCAGCCTGTGCTGGTGCAGGCTGGATCCTCAGACAGCGGCAAAGAGCTTGCAGCCAAAACGGCGGAAGTGATCTTCACGGCACAGCAATCGTTAACAGGTGCACAGGATTTCTATCGTGATGTCAAAGCAAGATTAGCCAAATATGGACGTACTCCCGAGCAGCTGCAAATTTTGCCGGGTCTTAGCCCGATTATTGCCGATACGGTTGCAGAAGCGAGAGATATTGAAAATGAGCTGTTTGAGCTGACCGATTGGAAGGGAGCGATTCAGCGGCTTTCCGAAAGGCTTGGGATTGACTTCAGCGGATATTCGCCTGACAGCCGGATTCCTTCTATAGAAGGCGCACGCAGTGTTGAAACGATTCAAGGAATGAAAAGTCGGCACCAGCTGCTGATCGACCAGATCCATACAGAACAGCCAACTTTTCGTGAGCTTATTACGCATCTGGCTGGTGCCCGGGGACATCTTACCTTTACTGGCACGCCACTTCAGCTTGCGGATGTGATTGAGCATTGGTTTAAAGAGCGGGGCGCAGATGGCTTTAACCTGATGCCGCCGATATTCCCGAGCGGACTCGAAATATTCGTCGATAAGGTGATCCCGGAGCTGCAAAATCGTGGATTGTTCCGTACAGCTTATGAAGGCACAACCCTTCGTGAGAACCTGGGACTGGCTCGTCCTGTTAATCTGCGTCATGCAGTTACGAACTAGGCATTCTACTACAGCTGGGAAGCATATCGTATATCGTACAAATAACAAGACCCCACCAAAACCACGATTTCGTGGAATTGGTGGGGTCTTTGTTTACACGACAGTCTGTACGCGACTAATCTCTGGAATAATCGATTTGCAGGCCTTGTTTAACCCGGCGATAAATCGGAATGCGGGGCCATGTGTGTGGGAGGAGAGTGGGCCTGCAAAATAAAGCCCGGGGAGGCTGCTTTGGAAATGGACATCTAGCAGAGGGTATTGATCATATCCAGCTTCTTCACGCTGAATTTGCTGCAGCAAATGCTGATCGATGAAGGGGACACGGTCCAATTGAATTTGGAATCCGGTAGCGGCCAGCACATGGTCGACGATACGATGCTCACCATTGGTTAGCTTAAGAAACAGCTTGCCATCAGCGGTCGTAGCTGCCTGCTCAACCGATACATGAGCCGTCTCACGTATTTTGCCCTCGACATATGGACGCAGGAAACTGGCAATGCTGCCGGCTGGTTTTACCCAACGTGCTTGCTTTTGCTCCAGCGGCAAGTCGTAAAACGTATTGGCCAGCTCAATTAATTCAACGCCTGTAGCAGCCTTGACGCTATAGTTCGGAGTTTCACGCCGATAAAGCAATTCGCATTCGCTGTCTGCGAGATGCAGCAGGGCTGCTGCCTCCCACGCGCTTTGTCCGCTTCCGATTACAGCAACCTTTTTCCCAGCAAATGAGCTGAAGCTGCTGTAGCCAAATGTATGGGATACGAGGTCAGAGGAAATATCTGCGAATACCTCCGGAATGTAAGCGTAGTGCTGCAGACCTGTTGCCACGATAACGTTATGAGCGGAGTACATTTGACCGGATTCGGTGATGACCGAATATCCGTCTTTACTGGCTTCAATCCGCTGCAGAAGAGATACATACTCAGGCGTAAATACGACATTCGTTTTGTCAGCAAACCACATGGCATAATGAACAAAAACAGGGCGGGGCAGCGGAGTCGTAATCTCGACCCCAGTTTCTTCTGAAAAACGGTCCAGCGTAAACATGTTCTGTGGATCGGAAAGTCCTATGGAAATCGGATTTGTACGAATAAACATCTCCTGCGGCATTTGGTTTTTCCAAAAATGCATGGGATATCCCAACAATTTGTAAGTCAAACCATGAGCGGAAGCATGAGCTGCCAAGGAAATCCCATAAGGACCCGCACCAATAATAATTAAATCAAGCATGAAGGCCCTCCTTAAAGTTTTGCGAATGCAAAACTGGCATCGTAAGCATTAGCTGAGTTTTGCGAATGCAAAACTGGCATCGTAAGCATTAACTGAGTTTTGCGAATGCAAAACTGGCATCGTAAGCATTAACTGAGTTTTGCGAATGCAAAACTGGCATCGTAAGCATTAGCTGAGTTTTAATTCAATTCAAATCCCTGATCGTGGAGAAATTCCGTGACATCATCGCGTTTTCGGGATTTCAGACGTTTAGCCATTTCCTTGGACCAGTTCGTGTCTCGATTGCCGCCTACGCGGGTTGCCATAAAAGCCTGCAATGACTGATTATACTGTCCAATGCCTTCGTCATAATGGTCGGTGGAATAATGCTCCCGATGCAGGATCGTTTCTACAGGTAGGCGGGGGCGGTAGCTTGGCTCTTGATCCGGGTAACCGACACACATGCCAAAAACCGGATAAACCAGCTTAGGCAATCGTAGAAGCTCGGATACCTTGCGAATATTGTCGCGAATGCCTCCGATATAGACGGCTCCGAGTCCAAGTGATTCGGCTGCCAGTGTAGCATTTTGGGCTGCCAGTGCGGCATCAACCGTAGCGATAATGAAAATTTCAGTAGTGGTCGGTATTTGAATATCCTCTACTGATGAGGTGGCATATTGAAGGCGGTACAAATCGGCGCACCAGACCAGGAATACAGGACATTCCTCAATATACGGCTGATTGGCAGCCAATTTAGCAAGCTCGCTCTTGATTTCGGGGTTCGTTACAGCAATGACACTATACGCCTGCATGTTGCTGGAGGTTGGAGCACTTTGTGCGGACTGGATAATGGCTTGGAGCTGTTCATCGGTCAATGAATCTGGTTTATACTTACGGATGGAGCGGTGCTGCTGTAATTGGCTTATTGTGGTATTCATCGCGGTTTCCCCTTTTCAACTTGAAGAAGTATGACTTGCTGGACAACAAAAAAACCGAAGACTTCAGCCATAAGGCCAGTCTCCGGTGATCCGGTAGCAAATATAAACATATTATTCACAGTGTAATACTCAAAATTAAATATAGCATCGTTTTTTGGTGATGTCAACGTTCTTCGAAATGGATAGCTTAAGGTGACTTTCACTGCTGTGTGCGGTATGATGCTTATATTGGGGATTTACAAAATGCAGGTATCACATGTATAATGTGAATTAACTAAATGATTAAGAAAATTAAAGGAATGAGCGAGTATCTCTAACAAAATGATTTATTTGCAGCAGGTTAAACAAAAAAATATGTCAGAGATCCTTGAACGGATTTGGGAATATCGTCAAATTTCACGTGTGGAATTGGTCGAGCTAACGGGGCTGACTTCAGGTACAATCACCAATCTTACACATGATCTGATACAATTGGGCATTTTGCGGGAAAATGAAGCGATTTCGGGGAATGTCGGGCGCAGACGGGTTATGCTCGGTTTTGACCCGCGCTTTTACCGCATTATCGGGTTGGATATCGGACGCACCAGCTTTGAAATCATAGTGATGGATCTGAATGGAACCATCCTACAATCTATTGAACGAGAGATGAATGGCGTTCAAGGGCCGGAAGCCTATTTTCAGGTCATCACGCCGATTGTAACGGCAGTCAAACAGGAGATTGAAGCCGCTGGTGAAAAAATCCTTGGATTGGGAGTAGGCATTCCGGGACCGATCCACTATGAGAGCGGGGCGCTCCTTGCACCTCCCAATTTTCCCGGCTGGAAAGGCTATCCGCTGAAGCAGATGCTGGAGCAGCAATTTGACCTTGTCACACTGATTGAGGATGATGCCAGAACCTCGGCAATGGCTGAACGCTGGTATGGACTTGGAAAAAGTGTGCAAAATCTCGTTTCCATTACAATGGGAACCGGGATTGGCGGCGGGGTAGTTACCAATGGTAAAATCGTTCGCGGAACGAATGGACTATGCGGTCAGGTCGGCCATATGACGATTGTGCTGGATGGTAAAATGTGTGATTGCGGCAACCGCGGCTGTTGGGAAACAGTTGGTTCCATCCCGGGTATTTTGAACCGTTGGTCACAGGGCAGCACGCTTGCAGAGCTGCAGACAGCCATACGTCAGGGGGAGCCTGAAGCCCTTCGGTGTATCGACGAGACGCTTGCTTATTTGGAGGCAGCCTTGGTCAATGTTCAGAATCTGTACGATCCCGAGCTCATTTTACTTGGAGGCAGATTGTTTCCGCTGCTGGCAGAACATTTGGACCAATTAAAGCCGCGTTTGCAGTCGAGGCTGTATGCTTTTGCCAAAGACCGCTTGAGAATAGAGCCAGCTACCTTTGGGACGTCTCAAAGTGCGGTTGGTGGTGCTGCCTTAATGCTGGGGTTCCTGTTATCTGAGCCTGTTCGCTTGTTGTCGCTACAAGATAGCTAATCCCTGTCCGTTCTGGACAGGGGGCGGACCAAATTTTTTTGAATAATTAACTTAATAATTAAGTAAATATAAAAAGAGGTGCAAAATGGCCGATTTACTGTATCGATCGCTGCGTAATGAAGGCTGTCGGATTGTTGATGACATTCAATACAAAGGCTACCGTTCGATGCTGCTGGAAAATGAAAAGCTGCTTATTCATTTGCTGTTGGATAAAGGGGCGGAGCCTATTCGTTGGCTGCATAAACCTACAGATACCGATTTCATCTGGATATCGGGGCAGGGTCTTGTTCGCGCTAATGCATTATATTCGGATTATCAAAGCAGCTATATGGGCGGGTGGCAGGAAATGCTGCCGGAGGTGAGCTATACGTCGCAATATCGGGGAGCAACCGTGCACCGTGGAGAATCGGCCGTGACGCCATGGGACTACCGCATAATAAAGGATGAACCTGACGAAATTCAGGTTGTGCTGACCAACTCTATTCGTTCTCTACCTTTACGTGTGGAAAAGCGCATAACACTCACCACGGGAAGTGGGGCGGTGAGAATCGAGGAGACACTGTACAATTTGTCACCGGCAACATCGGTAGAGGCGAATTGGGGACATCATTTGGCCTACGGCGCTCCGTTTGTTGGGAGGGAAGCGATAATTTCCCTCGGAGAAGGCGCACAAATATGCGACCCGACCAGCGGTGAAAGCTGGGAATGGCCGTATATGATAAAAGATGGGGCTGCTGTAGATTTATCGATTATGCCTGCTCCAGGTACCGTAAGGGATCTGCTGTTCATTAAATTGGCAGCTTATCAATATCGTGTGACCCATCCGCTTAAAGAAGTAGCGCTTGAGGTTCGCTGGGATGGCGAGGTATGGCCGTATTTGTGGTATTGGCAAAATTTCATGGCTGACCGCGATGCTCCCTTTTTTGGCCGGGATTATAATATTGGACTGGAAATGTTCAACATACCACCGAAATTGACCTTGAGTGAAGCGGTTGAGCAAGGATACGCGCTGGAGATCCCTGCCGGAGGGAGCATTTCTTCCTGGCTGGAGATTGAGGCAATTTCTGTAACGAAGTAGGTTTTGCATACGCAATCTTATAAGTTAATAAGTACGGTGAATAAACAGCGGAGTGACCGTGGTGTTCTGGAGATAGCGGAGCGGTGCCTTTGTTTCCGGAATTTTACCGCTATATTTTTATAAAATAAATCTGGAAACAACAGCTGAGAGTTTGCTTAAGCAAACTGGCTTCGTAAGCATCATCTCGGAGGAATACTTCGGTCACGCAGCGGGACTTATTCACCGTACTTATCAGCTTATGTTTTGCATACGCAAAACTCTAAGGTCAATGCTTACGAAGTTAGTTTTGCATACGCAAAACTCTAAGGAGGAACCAAGTGGCACACACACAACGATTATCTTTTGAAGGCATTAAAACAAATTCCGTGTATTCACGGACGAATCTCGTCACGATCACCAACATGGCCCGTCCCTATGAAGATCAAGCTGAAGCTTTAACGGCCTCAGAGGCTCCTGAGTTTCAGCAGCTGATCGAGCACATTCTTGAAAAACGCCTGGCTGGCAAACCAGTGATCTGGTCGATGGGCGCCCATGTCATTAAAAACGGTTTGTCCCGATATATCATCGAACTGGTCAGACACGGCTTCGTGACGCATGTTTCTGGCAATGGAGCTACCAGCATTCATGATTTTGAGCTGGCCTTTCTTGGTGAAACCTCCGAGGATGTAGCCCGCTCCATTGAGGACGGCTCTTTTGGGATGTGGGAGGAAACGGGTCGCTATATGAATGAAGCGATCCAACAGGGAGCAGAGCAAGGCTTGGGCTACGGCGCCAGTCTATACAAGTATTTGTCAGCAAATCCTGATAAGTTCCCCTATTACGATGACTGCGTGTTCGTACAGTGCCAGAAGTATGGTGTTCCCTATACATGCCATATCTCCATTGGAACCGATATTATTCACCAGCATCCCATCGTTGATTTTGCGGCTTTGGGAAAAGCTTCCGGTGTGGATTTTGACCGCATGTGCAGGTCCGTTGCGGAGATGAGTGACGGAGGTGTTTTTCTTAATTTTGGATCAGCTATATCTGGACCGGAAATTTTTCTTAAAGGATTATCATTTGCCTGTAATCATGGGCTGCCCATGCAAGATATGATTGCGGCCAACTTCGATATTGTACCCGTGTCTGCAGATGATAAGCCGGACCCCACTGACCCGGATTACCACTATCGTCCACGCCGTGTGTTTATCGATAGGTTCAGTGAGCTTGGCGGGAAAGGTTATTTATTTCACGGGCTGCATCAGCAGACGATCCCGGCGTTGTTTCACAGTCTTTTGAGGAGAAAGCAGGAGCTTGGGATTGAATTCCCGCCAACGGAAGTCAGGAGTGAGGTCAATCAAGGTACCAAACCCGCATCAACCAATGGAAATAAAACGATCCTTTATCCAATCGGTACAAGAGTCAGCAGGCTGCATGTGAAGGATTTGCTCGATCCATCAGCAAGCACAGCTGGCGAAATGAGCTCGAAGCATGCTGTTTCGCTGCAATCGTGGCAATCTCCGCATTTTGACGAATTCATGCAGCGGCTGCTGCTGGCCAGAGCACACAGCAATCGAATTCTCGTCTCCATTGGAGGCAATATGATAGGCAGCGGCGTTAACCGTTTGCTGATCGATCTGATCCGACGAGGATTCATTAGCCATCTGGCTGTGAATGGAGCCGCCTGCTTTCAGGATGTAGAGCTTGCAATAAGCGGGCAGGCAGAAGAGCGGGAGGATGGTTATTTACGCGAAGGAAAGCTGGGCATGTGGCAGGAGGCAGGAGATTTGATCCATCAGGCACTTGAGGATGGCCATGTGTCCCAACGTGGTTATGGTGAAAGCTTGATCGATTACAGCCGTAAGCATTCGCACAAGCTGCCCTACCTCGAAGAAAGCCTGCTGGGGGCATGTGCCAAATACGATATTCCTTATACATGTCATATTACGATAGGTACCGATGATATCCAACTGCACCCGAAATCGAATTTGAGCATTCAGGCTGGTGCCAGCGGCTATGATTTTCAATCGTATTGTCACACCGTTGCGCATCTGGAGGGCGGGGTGTTCATGAACTTTGGCTCATCGGTTACGGGTCCTGAGGTATTTCTGAAGGCACTGTCGATCGCCAGAAATTTGCAATATCCTGTGAATCAGATTACGACCGCTAACTTTGATATTATCCGGCTTGGTGATTATTCGCTTAAAGTCGGTTATGCCGATTGGGAGTATTACTACCGTCCGCGCAAAAATATCGTACATCGTCCCACCAGTCTTGGGGGGAAAGGATTTCATTTTGAAGGCTTGCATCAGGAGACGATTCCGGCAATCTGGAAAGCGATTGAAGCAGCTGAAGCCAATAGTTGATCCATTGGAAAATTCGCTACTCTATGTTTCATAGAAAATAATATTATCCATTATTATCCAGATAGAAGGGAACAGGCTCGAATGACAAGTGAAAAGCAGGCAGTTCGGATTAAAGCGGTGCTGTTCGATTTTGACGGTACATTATCGACACTCAGGGCAGGTTGGGAGGAGGTCATGATTCCTCTTTTTACGGAAATGATTACAGGCGTCCACCAACTTACAGCTGAGGAAGCAGAGAAGCTGAATGAGGAAATTATCGATTATATTGATCAATCTACAGGGATTCAAACTATTTTCCAGATGCGCTGGCTGGCCGAAAAGGTAAAGGAAAAGGGCTGGAATGCGGAAATACTCGGAGAATGGGAGTATAAAGCGGAATACAACAGGCGTCTGCTGCTCCAGGTGAATGAGCGGATCAGAGGTTTGGAGACGGGGCAGTATCAGCCATCGGATTTTTTGATAAAGGGTTCGGAACGTATCCTTGAGCTGCTGCAGCAGCATGGAATCCCGATGTACATCGCTAGTGGAACCGACCATCCCGATGTTGTGCATGAGGCTGAGGTGCTTGGCGTTCGAACGTATTTCAAAGAAATTGCCGGCGCTCCGGTTGGACGTGCGGACTGCTCCAAGGAGAAGGTCATCAGGGATCTGCTGGGGCACGAGCAGTTCGATAGTGAAGGGCTTGCGGTCATTGGAGATGGCAAGGTAGAGATCAGGCTGGCTAAGGAAAATGGTGCGTTGGCACTTGGGCTGGCTAGTGACGAAGACAAGCGTGAGGGACTGAATCCCGTCAAGCTGGAAAGACTGCAGGCTGCAGGAGCGGACTGGATAGCAGGGGATTTCACGGACATGACAAAATGGAAGCAATGGTTGGGGTTGGACAGCTAAAAGGTACATAAGTGCCAGACTGACGAAGTGAATTTTCTTGCGAAAACCAGATGTGCGATGAATAAAGAGCGGAGCGGCCAAATGATCCTGTAGAAGCGCCAGCGCTCGCCTTTGTTTCCGTATTTTTACCGCTAAATCTCTTATAAAATTAAAAAATACGGAAACAACAGCTGAGAGTTTGCTTGCAAACTAACTTCGTAAGCATCTTCTCGGAAGGATATTTGGACGCGCAGCGGGACTTATTCACCGGACTTCTAGAAGAAGCTTACGAAGTAAGTTTTCTTACAAAAACCTTGAGGGGGCTTACACATGTTTTTAACATTGGATAAATTAGGAAAGCGTATTGAGGAGCTGAAGGAGCACCGTTATATCGATCATCGTGAGCTGCCTTCCTACTTGTTCTGGATCGATAAGGAGGCAGAAATTGCCGCGAAGCCGCCAGAGGATGCAGCCTGGGACCGCATTGCTATCGGCGACAGATGGAAAGGCTGGGATTTGACCGCTTGGTTGAAAACCGAAGCAACCATCCCCGCGGAATGGACGGACAGACAAATTGTTGGCTTGTTCGATTTTGGCAAAACCGGCTCCGGTCATAACTGGGGCTTCGAATCACTGCTCTATGTGAACGGAGAGCCTTATCAGGGTGTGGGCAGCAATCATACGGAGGTATGGTTCCCTGAATCGTACAGGGGGCAAAAGGTGGAGTTGTTGTTTAAAGTGTGGAGCGGATTAAGCGGAGCCGATGGTACAAAAACTGTGCAGGAGCATCAGCTGCGGACGTCCGCATTTGCCGTGCTCGAAACGGAAACGGACGACTTGTATCATACCGCGTTCGCTGTGTATCATACGATTCAGGTATTGGAGGAGAACCGCTGGGAACGACAGGCGTTGGTGAAAGCGCTTGACCGTGCTTTTCTTCTGCTGAATTGGAGGGTTCCTGGAGATGAGGCATTCTACGCAAGCGTTAAGGAGGCTAATCAAAGGCTGAAGGATGAGCTGGCGAAGCTGCCCACCTACCAGCCTCTAACCGTTCGCTGCATCGGTCATACGCATATCGATGTAGCCTGGCTGTGGCGATTGAAGCATACGCGGGAGAAAGCAGTTCGTTCCTTTTCGACGGTGCTGCGCTTGATGGAGCAGTTCCCGGAATATGTATTTTTACAAACGCAGCCGCAGCTTTATGAATATATCCAGCAGGATTACCCTGAGGTTTTTGCCAAAATTAAAGAGCGTGTTCAGGAAGGACGCTGGGAGGCTGGAGGCGCTATGTGGCTGGAGTCGGACTGCAACATCCCATCCGGGGAGTCGCTTGTCCGCCAGCTTCTGTATGGCATACGCTACTTCGAGCATACCTTCGGTGTGAAATGCGAATATTTATGGTTGCCCGATGTGTTCGGATACAGCTGGGCACTGCCGCAAATTTTACAAAAGAGCGGACTGCGCCATTTTATGACGTCCAAAATCAGCTGGAATGTATATAACCGCTTTCCGCACGATACCTTTTATTGGCGCGGAATTGATGGGACAGAGGTGCTGACGCATTATATTACGACGCCGGACCCTGATATTCCGGAGAGCACATTCACCCGCTTCTATACCTACAACGGTCAGGTGCTGCCTGCTACATTAAGCGGGATCTGGAACAATTACCGTGATAAGGAGGTCAACGATTCCGAGCTGCTGTTATCCTATGGTTGGGGAGACGGTGGTGGTGGACCGACACGTACGATGCTGGAAATGCGCAGAAGAATGGAAAATATGCCGGGCTTGCCGAGGGCGACAACAGGTCGGGCCGACGAATTTTTCAACAAGCTGGAGCAAACGGTAGAGCAAACAGACCGCTACGTTCACCATTGGGACGGAGAGCTGTATTTGGAGCTGCATCGCGGTACCTATACCTCACAGGCCTATGTGAAAAAGATGAATCGCCATATGGAATTTTTGCTGCGTGATGCCGAGATTGTGTCGATCTTTAACAGTCCGCTCACCGGTTATTCCAGCTATCCGCAAAAGCAGCTGTATGACAGCTGGAAAATTGTGCTGCGCAATCAGTTCCATGATATTTTGCCGGGCTCCTCAATTACAGAGGTTTACGAGGATTGCCGTATTGAGTACGCGGAGTCGGAGCGGCTGGCACAGGGAGCACTTACGGATGGGCTGAGTCTGTTAACCTCATGCGTATCCTTGGAAGGCGAGGGCTGGATGATATTCAACTCCTTGCCATGGACGCGCAGCGAACTGGTAGAATTATCCTGGAAGGAAGACTATGAAGGACAGTTGTGGGTAGATGCTGAAGGCCGTGTCCTTGCTGCTGAACGGATTCGTGGATTTGATGCTGATGGAGCAGGAGATCGGATGCTGCTGCTGGTCAACGACATTCCGGCGATGGGCTACACAACGATTCATATGGAGTCGAATGCAGGACTGGAAGCAGCAGCTTCGACGGCTTCAGAAGCAACAGAGGTTATGCAACCTTCGCCGTTTTCCTTCTCGGAAAATGGAGTGTCGACTCCATTTTATGATATGGAATGGAATGAGTTTGGCCAGCTTAGCCGTTTGTTCGATAAACGCTCGAAGCGAGAAGTGCTTGCTGCGGGAGAGACAGGCAACCGTTTTGATGTGCACGAGGATAAGCCAGCGTATCATGACAATTGGGAAATCGATATTTTTTATGTGGAAAAGGTCCGTCATGTTACAGAATTGCAATCGGTGGTCTGGCTGGAGAAAGGTCCGCTGCGCGCCGTTGCCCAATTTGAATGGTCTTATGGCAAGACGGTCATCCGTCAGGAGCTGATTGTGCATGCACATCACCCGCGGATTGACTTCTCCACCTGGGTCGATTGGCACGAGCGTGAGACCCTGCTGAAGGTGGCCTTCCCGGTATGCGTTCGTGCAGCCGCGGCGACTTATGAAATTCAATTTGGACACGTACAGCGTCCGACTCATTGGAACACGAGCTGGGATTATGCGCGGTTTGAGACGTGCGCACATAAATGGGTGGATCTTTCCGAACGAGGATTCGGCGTCAGCCTATTAAACGATTGCAAATACGGCCACGATATTAAGGATCACGTGATGAGGCTCACGTTAATTAAATCGTCCAATAAGCCAGATCCTGAATGCGATAAGGGTGAGCATACCTTCACATACTCTTTGCTTCCACATGATGGCGATTGGTTCGAAGCGGGTACTGTAGAGCAGGCCTATCGGTTGAATGTGCCTGTCGTGGTTGCGGAAATACCAGCGCAGGCAAGCCGACCACAATCGCAGTCTCTGCCTGCGCAGTTAAGCTTTATCGGAGTGAGCGGCGATCATGTTATGATTGATACCGTCAAGAAAGCCGAGGATTCGGACAGCTGGATCGTCCGCTGCTATGAATACGCGGGTAAACGCGGCGAAGTTACCTTTACTACGCATTTCAAAGTCGACCAAGCCGAAGAGGTCAATCTTCTTGAACAAGAGGCTGTTCCTGTTGAGCATGGCGATCATGGGTTCGGAGCTTTCTTCAATCCATTTGAACTGAAAACGTTCCGCATCGTCCTGGCTGCCCAGTCGGAGGACCAGGAAGGGAGACAGTCTCATGCTCAGTGACGAATCGATGAACCTGGCTTCGATCCGGCAATTTGGTGGATTGGCTCGTGAGCAGGTAACCGATATTTTGCAGCGCATATCCCGCTTAAAGGTGGGTGTGATCGGGGATGGCTGCCTCGATATGTATTGGCATGCCGATATGACGGCCAGTGAATTGTCCAGAGAGACGCCGCACTATAATGTACCGGTTGTTGGGGAGCGCTTCGCTCCCGGAGCAGCCGGCAATGCAGCAGTTAATTTCAAAGCACTTGGCTGTGAAGAGGTCAGCTTCTGCTCGATAGCAGGCGACGATTGGCGCGGACATCTGCTGAAGGAGGCTTTACGCTCACGCGGTATCGATGATGCGTATGTGCAGGTGGAAGCAGGGCGAGTCACGCCCGCCTACTGCAAGGTTATGCTGCACGGCTTGCAGGAGGTGCGACAGGAGGCGCCGCGGATAGATTTTATCAATCAGGAAGGTTTGTCCGACGCTGCCGGGCACAGGGTTGTCCAGCAGTTGGACCGCATGGCGGAAAAAGTCGATGTCATCAGCGTAACCGACCAGCTGGAGTATGGTGTGGTCGGTTCTATCGTCCGTGAGCGGCTGAGCTACTGGGCAAGTCAGGGAAAAAGAATCGTTGTAGACAGCCGAGATCGGATCGGAACATTCAAGCATGTCGTGCTTAAGCCGAACGAGCTGGAGGCATTGCGTTGGTATAATGGAAGCTCAAAGCATCAACAAGCCACAGAAAGTGATATATTGAAAGCAGGTCTGCAGCTGAGTAAACAGGCCGGTGCTCCTTGCTGCATCACCTTGGGGGAAAAGGGAGCGGTATGGTTCGAAAATAATGAGATGATACTGGTACCGACACGGCCAGTGCCGCCTCCTATCGATATTGTGGGCGCAGGCGACTCCTTCACGGCCGCTTTTTTATCCGCTTGGGGAACCGGGTGCACAGGGCCTGAAGCAGCAGCATTCGCACATCTGGCGGCGGCGGTTACAGTGAAAAAGTGTGGTGAGACCGGGACGGCATCTCCACAAGAAATATTGGACCGCTGGGATCACAGCGAAGTTTAGAAGTCCGGTGAATCAGTCTCGCTGCGCGGCCAAATATCCTTCCGTGATAATGCTTACGAAGCCAGTTTGCTTTAGCAAACTCTCAACTGTCGAAATCATGAAATTGGATGAGATTAAGCGGTTTATTCACGATTTTAAAGGCGAACGCTTACGCTTCTCAAGGATCATTTGGCCGCTGCGCTCGTTATTCACCAGACTTCTAAACAGGTAACAAAAAAGGGATTCGGGCATAAGCAATCATACTCATGCCCGACCCATGTATTTAACAAGGGGGATACAGAGATGAAAGGTCATCCATTGAAGCAGCTATTCCCGGCGAACAAGTTATTTGCCAAAATTTTGATGTACTTTCTTTCCTTATTGATTCCTATCCTGATCATAGGTTTGATCGTGTATTTCAATGTTGATCAAGTTGTAAAAAAGGATGTTTCGCAGAAGCTGACCGATAATTTGAAGTTTTCTTCACAAACGGTTGATATTTATTTGCGCAGTGCGCAATTGACCAACAATAATTTATTTTCAAACCCGATTATCGAACAAAATGTAAAGCCTTATCTGCAGATGAACAACGAAGAAAAATTAAGTTTGCAATTAATTGTAAGAGCGATTGCGGGAAATCGGAATACGATAAGCTCTTTCATTGATCATATTTTTATGTACACGGATACGGTAAAGGTTTATACGAGCCAGGAGATGGCCGACTTTGATATGTTTTTCGACAAGTTTTACCGGATGGAAGGCTACGATAAAGAATATTGGAAGCAAAAGCTGCAAGCTAGCAGTTTATTTGAGCTGCTGCCGCCAACGGATGTACATAACTACATCGATAGTGATATTACCCGAAAGGTAATTCCAAGCGTCTCAACCCAATATGTTAATGGCAGATTGGTCACGATGGTAACAAGTCTGTCTCTTCAGGCGATTTCAGCTTCCCTAAAAAATAACGCGATGTATGCATCGACTACATATCTCATATTGGATAAAAAGCGTCAAGTGGTTTTGAACGAAAGCGGCTACAGTGCTGAAATGATTGAACAAATCAGCAAGCATTTGGATAAAACGGATTCCACGGAGTTCATGGAGGTTGCTAACGAGCAAGCTTTGGTCGTCCATATGCCCTCAGAAGCTTTTGGCTGGGACTATTATTCGATTACGCCGATTCAAGCCTTTGGCAAGGAGCCAGCGAGTATCCTGAGCCTCGTATTTTGGATATGCATCACCTTGATGATTATTGGCGTTTGCTTTTCCTTTATATTCAGTATGAATTTGTACAATCCCATCAAAAACATCCGCAATATTCTCGTTCAGAGTGAAAAGGAAATCGAATTTACGAATGAACTGAGAAGCAGCGATGAGCTAAGTGTCATTGGCAGTCGGATTGATCAATTAATTCAGCAAAATCGGGATGCGGTGCAGAAGGTGAGCCAATATTCCAACGGGCTGTTGGATCATTTTTTTGCCAGTTTATTTCGTGGTCAGCCCTGGACGCAGCAGGAGACGCTGGATCAGGTTTTGGATGATATCGGTTTTCGCGGCGACAGCTATTTGTGCTGCTGCTTTATGTTTCATTACAAGGAACGGTTTTACCGGGACATCGAGGAAGCAGACCGACTGTTGATTCAGGAAAAAATGAAAAAGGTTTTATGGGGGATCATGCAGCAGCAGGTGAACTGCTACTTGATGGAGTATGAGCACAATTTTTATGTATGCATGGTTAATCTGAAGCAGGGAGCGGACAATGAGCGGCTGATGCTGGCGCTGGATTCCATCAAAAAAACCTTTGAATACGATATGATTTACTGCGAGCTGGTTATCGGACTGGGCAAGACGTATGACAAGGTAAGCGATATGACCAAATCCTACAGCGATGCCATTACAGCGATGGATCAGTGGAAGGATCATTCAGATATAGCCATTGCGGATGCGGTCGGACTGACTATCGAGCAAAGCTATTACTACTCATTTCTGGATGAGAAAAAAATCGTCAATGGCATGAAGGCCGGTAATGTAGAGGTACTGGCAACCGAGGTGGAGGGTCTGATCCAAGCGAATAAAAGCCGCGGTGTATCCTATACGCATCTTGGAGCCCTGCTCGTTGAATTGTGGAATACAGGAATTCGCTATGCGAATGAGCGGCAGCTGGACATCCACCTTCTCCTTACCGAAGAGGAGTATGCGGTGCTTGCCAATAAAAATATTACACCCAATGAGTTTACGGATCGCGTAGAGAGGCTGATTAACTTCTACGAGCGGATCGTTGCTGAAACAGGGACCAAGGGAGAGCGTCGGACGGGTACGGTGATCTCTTTTATTACCGACTATATTGAAAGCAACTATGCCAAGGATATTTATCTCGAAAACATTGCGAATGAAATCGGATTGTCGGCCAAGTATGTCTCCCGAATGTTTAAAGAAACGACGGGAACGAGCATTACGGATTATATCAGCTTGATTCGGATGGCCAAGGCCAAGGAGCTGCTGACGGAGACGGATTTGAAAGTCAATGAAATTGCAGATCGGATCGGGATGAACAGCAGGACGACCTTTCTCCGAATGTTTAAGAAGCATGAAGGCATCTCACCTATCGACTACCGTCATATTAAAGCCAGAAAAGAGTGACAATCGTCCTTTTGTAACAGGGTGGAATAACGTATCATCGCTGTCCGAAGTGGAATAACGTATCATCGTGCGTCGTATCGGATGTATTCAAGGTTGCAGAATACCGCTTACACTATGGGGGTGAAAGCAACCATTACATGTTTCAAGGAGGAGAACGACGATGAACAAAAAGGGGTATCTGGCCGCAGGCTGCTCGGTCGCTTTATTAGGAACTATAGTAGCAGGCTGCAGCACAAAACCAGAGGCAGGAACGAAGGCAGCAGACGATGCGAAGAACGCAAAGCCGATCACGGTAACATGGATGAGGTATGAGCACCCGAGCCAACCGCTGATCGCCAACTCGATGGTCGTGCAGGAAAGTCTGAAAAGAAAGAACATCAAGCTTGAAATTCAAAGCACTCCGCAAAGCAATTACGATGATAAAAAGAAAACGTTGATTGCTACGAATACACTTCCTGATGTGCTGCTAGTCAAGCAGGATGATATTTCCAACTTTGCAGATACGGGTGTGTTTCTGGATCTGACTCCTTATTTGGATAAGATGCCGAACTTCAAAAAAGTAATCGCAGACAATCCGGAAATTAACAAAAATAAAATTGATGGCAAGCTGTACGGCTTTCCGCTTGCGCAAAAGGTAGGTGCTTCACAATCAGGTCAGGTACCTGTTATTCGGGTCGATCTATTGAAAAAGCTGAATATTCCAACCCCTACTACCTATGAAGAATTGTATCAGGCTTTTAAAAAGCTAAAAGAAGCTTATCCGGATACGTTCCCGTTCACGAGCCGCGCGGCAAATGGGTTGACCGGTACTGAAAATCTGATCAACCCGATTGCGTTTGGAATGGGCAGCGGTTATACGAATGTAAGTGGAGCCAAGATTTATTATGATCCGGCGCTGAAGCAATATAAATTTGGACCCGCGATGCCGCAATTTAAAGATGCTATTACCTACTTAAACAAGCTGTATCGCGAGAAATTGCTCGATCCGGATTATACGACCTCAACCTCGCAAATTTGGCAGGAGAAGCTGAGCTCGGGCAAATCGTTGTATTATATGGATAATACTGGGTTTGGCGTTAATTTCAATACGGCCCTGCAGAAGAAGGATCCCGATGCGCAATTTGATATGCTGCCGATTCTTGCCAGCGACAAGGGCGTAAAGCGTGGTCTGCTGTATCAGCTTGACCATTTGTCCGAATCCTACGCGATTAGTGCAAGTGTGAAAAATCCCGATAAAATCATCGAATATATCGATTGGATTTACTCCGAAGAAGGTACGAAATTATTTTCCTGGGGAATTGAAAATGAGCATTACACCATGGTTGACGGAAAACCGGTTAAAAAAGAAGAATTTGCTAACAAGTTTAAGGATAAAACCGATCCGGGTGCAGCAATCAAATCGGAGCTTGGAACGAGCTATCTAGGCTTTGCTCTATATGCGGATGACACTGTCGATATTCCAGGGCAAGCGAAGCTTATGACGGAATGGACCAATAAGAACCTTGGTTACATCAAGGATGGATCGGCGTTCAGAATGGCGTATGATCCTGCATTTACCAAAGAAGAGCGTGAGAAATTGAAGCAGCTGCGGACGCAGCTGGATGCTTACCTGACGCAAACAATGGATAAATTCATTATGACCGACGGTGCAATAGACAAGGAATGGGCTGCCTTTATTCAGCAATGCAAGGATAAAGGCTCGGAGGAAATTGAAAAAATCTATAATACGGCACTAGCCCGAGTTAAATAAAGGATGGAAGAAAGGGACCTGAGCTTAGTCCATGGACGGGGACGGTCCCTTCATTTTCACCCAAAGGAGCGGATTATTATGTCGACCATCACTGGCAGTACGTCCTTGTCATCCAACCCTTCGGTTAACAAGAAAACCAAATGGCAGCAAGTAAGAAGAAAGCTGCGGAAAAGCCAATACTTGTATGCCATGTTCGTGCTTCCGTTTATTTATTTTCTTATTTTTCACTATGCTCCGATGATCGGCAATATGATGGCTTTTCAAGATTATTCGATCATAAAAGGCGTTTTTCACAGTCCGTGGGCGGGGTTAAAATATTTCAAGCAATTTTTGTATGAGCCTTACTTCTGGAAGGTGCTTCGTAATACGTTAATGCTCAATTTGTATGCACTGATTTTTTATTTCCCGGCTCCAATCATTTTTGCGATTTTGCTGAATGAGCTGCGAAGCAGCCTGTTCAAACGGTTTATTCAAACGGTGACCTATGTTCCGCATTTCTTGTCGACCGTCGTTATTGCCGGGATGATCGTCAATTTTGTCTCGATTTCCGGATTGTTCAATCAATTGATCGTCCATTTCGGTGGAGAAGCACAAACGTTTCTGGCCTTGCCGGAATGGTTCCGTACTATCTATATCAGCTCCGAAATCTGGCAGGGTATGGGCTGGAATTCGATTATTTATTTGGCCGCCCTGGCCTCGATTGACCCTGGATTGTATGAAGCGGCAACTATTGATGGTGCCAACAGATGGCACAAAATTCGCCATATCACACTACCTGGTTTGGCTACAGTGGCGACTATATTATTACTGTTAACGATTGGACATATGCTGTCTGTAGGCTTCGAAAAAATTATTTTGCTGTACAGCGGCCCGACCTATGAAACCGCAGATGTACTGCAAACCTATGTGTACCGGCGTGGACTTATCGACGCTGATTTCAGCTTTGCCGCAGCTGTGGGCATTTTTCAATCCGTCATCTCGCTTGTATTGATTGTCGTGGCCAATCAGGCTGCCAAAAAGATACAGGGTGCCAGTTTATTTTAATTTATCCTTGAGGAGGACAACTACGGGATGAGACTTAACAAAATAAGTCCCTTTGACATTGTGAATGTGCTGCTCATGCTGGTTTTAATCATCGTTACGATCTATCCCCTCTATTATATGGCAATTGTGTCCGTAAGCTCGGGCATTGCGGTGCAGAGGGGCGATGTGTTTTTGTACCCGATTGAGTTTTCAATGAAAGCTTACGGGATTGTTATGGATGATCCGGCCATTCTGCGTTCCTATACGAACACGCTGCTGTACACCTCGCTTGGTGTCATTGTCAATTTATTGATGACGACGCTGTGCGCGTATCCGCTCTCGAAAAGGTATTTATACGGAAGATCGCTGTTTGCTTTTTTCGTAGTATTTACGATGTTTTTCGATGGCGGATTAATTCCAAGGTATACGGTCGTTCATTCGCTCGGCATGGTGAATACGATATGGGCGCTGCTGATTCCGACAGCGGTCAATGTGTTCAACATGATTCTAATGCGAACCTTCTTTGAGGAAATACCGGAAGCCCTCTATGAGTCGGCTACGGTGGATGGTGCTGGAGAATTAAAAATATTGTGGAAAATCGTGCTGCCGTTATCGCTGCCGGTTATGGCGACGATGTTTATCTTTTATGCGGTAGCGCACTGGAACAGCTTCTTCCCGGCTTTGATTTATTTGAACGATAAATCGATGTTCCCGCTGCAAATTCTTGTACGGAACATTGTCGTTCAGGGCGAGCTTACTTCACAAGCAACAGAAACAGGCTCTGCCGAAGGCATTACGATGATGGCTCAAAATATTAAGTACGCCGTCGTATTCGTAGTCATTTTACCGATTCTGCTGGTGTACCCGTTTGTTCAAAAGTATTTTATACAGGGCGCTATGCTGGGAGCGGTAAAAGGATAGTTAACGATGAGTAAAACTATTTCAAAGGAGCAGTGGATATGTCGGAAAATACGAAGGTTCATCTTATTGGTAATGCCCATCTCGATCCGGTTTGGTTATGGCAGTGGCAGGAGGGTTATGCGGAAATCAAGGCAACGTTCCGCTCTGCTCTGGATCGCTTGAACGAATTTCCCGAGTTTGTGTTTACGTGCGCTTGCGCCGCCTATTATCAATGGGTTGAGGAGAATGCTCCTGATATGTTCGCAGAAATCCGTGAGCGGGTTGCTGAAGGGCGTTGGGTCATAACCGGGGGCTGGTGGATCCAGCCGGATTGCAATTTGCCGTCAGGTGAATCCTTTGCGCGTCACAGCTTGTATGGACAGCGCTACTTCAAGGAAAAATTCGGGATTATGGCGACCGTTGGCTACAACGTCGATTCATTTGGCCATCACGGTATGATGCCGCAAATTTTAAAGCAAAGCGGTATGGACTATTACTTGTTTATGCGTCCTGAAGAGCACGAGAAGCATCTGGAAAATGACTTGTTTTGGTGGGAGTCCGAGGATGGCAGCCGCGTGATGACCTTCCGTTTGTCAGACAGCTACGCCAATTTCACCAAGCATGGCAAGGATGCCAAAATTCTCAAGCATCAGCGGCTTGCCAAAGAAAAAGGTCACGACTACATGTCATTCTATGGAGTGGGCAACCATGGTGGCGGACCGACGGTAGCCAACCTGCAGCTGATCGATGAAATTCGTGAGGAGCATGGCCGCGAACAGATTATTTTAAGCTCACCGAATCAGTTTTTTACCGATATGGTCACGGAAAATCCGGCGATTCCTGTTGTCAAGGATGAAATGCAGCGTCATGCTATTGGCTGCTACTCTGCCCATTCCGAGTCCAAAGCGAACAATCGCCGCGCTGAGCATCGGTTGCTGAGCGCTGAGAAATTCTCTTCTTTCGCCAATGTGTTGTTGGGGCTTCCTTATCCCAAGGCACCGCTCAACCTGGCTTGGGAAAACGTTATGTTTAATCAGTTCCATGATATTATGGGCGGCTGCAGCATCAAGGAAGCCTTTGACGATGTGAGAGAGTTTCACGGAGAAGCATTGGCTATTGGCGCGAGAACGCTGAACGCGGCTTTGCAAAAAATATCGTGGGCGATCGATACGATGAAACCTGAGGTCAAGTCACTGAGCAAGGATAAGGATTGGCAAACCTGGGAGCAGGATGATTTGGGAGCACCTATCGTTGTGTTTAACCCTTTGTCCTGGGAAGTCGAGACGCTTGTTAAAGTGAACAAGAAGCTGACAAGTGTTACTGACGAAGCGGGTACGCCGATTCCACTCCAGACTGTACGCGCGTCACGGACAAATGGAAGAGACGACAAGTGGGACTCGTTAATTACGGCTCGTGTTCCTGCGTTTGGCTATCGTGTTTATTGGACTTACCGCGATAAGGACATTCCAGCGGGACCACTTGCAGGAGAGGTTCTTGTGGATAACAATGTCTTGGAAAATGCTCAGATCCGGGTGCAAGTGGATGCTCATACCGGGTACATCAGCAGTATTCTCGATAAGTTGACGAATACCGAGCTGCTGAACGGCAAGGGCGCTGTGCCGATTGTGATCGACGAGCATCACAGTGATACATGGGGCCATCATCTGGTGCAATACCGCGATGAAATCGGCCGCTTTGGCGATGCGCATATCAAGGTGCTGGAGCAAGGTCCACTGCGCGTTACACTTCGTGTGACGAGCTATTATAACAACTCTGTGCTGCGTCAGGATATCAGTCTGGGCCATCATTCATCGGATATACAGGTTCGTGTGCAGCTGGACTGGAGAGAAAAACACAAGATGCTAAAGCTGTCCTTCCCTGTTCATGTGGAGCAGCCACAGTCTGTCTCGGAAATTCCTTATGGCTTTATTGAGCGGCCGACGAATGGCAACGAGGTGCCAGGACAGCAATGGGTGGATGTATACGGTCTCGCACCGAATACTACGGATGGTGAAGAACAGCAGATCAGAGGAATGGGGCTGCTGAATGATTCCAAATATGCGTATGACGTGCAGGGAAGCGAGATCCGAATGACGGTTGTGCGCAGTCCGATATTTGCCGATCATTTTAGCGAGCGTGACGATGATCAGGTTGAATATATGGATCAAGGTGTACAGGAATTTGGCTATACACTTGTACCTCACTCCGGCAGCTGGAAGGACGGCAGATTGGTCCAAAAAGCAAATGAGCTTAATGTTCCGCCGCTGCTCATGTGGGAAACTTACCATGAAGGATTGCTTCCGCAAATATCAGAGGGCATTGTCATTTCTGAGGCTGCTATTGTGGCAACGACGTTCAAGCGTGCGGAGGATGGCGACGGATGGATCGTTCGCTGCTATGAGACCCTGGGGCAGGAAACCGAGTCCGCGTTCAAGCTGCCTGCGCTGCAGCGTGAGTGGAGCGCAGCGTTCCGCAAATGTGAAATCAAGACATTTTTTGTTCCCGACGATGCAGGCTCAGCAGTGAAAGAAGTCAATTTCGTTGAATTGGCTGAAGCCGAGTAAAGTGAATGAGCTGAACCGAGTCAAGTGAACGAGCTAACTTTATTGTTGTAAAGGAGCGTATACCGATGAGTGCAGTACTTGATGTAATGTGTGATAAATACCCGGAGCTGATCGTATGTCTGCCTGATGTGGAGAAAGCTGCTGAGCTTCTAAAGCAAACGTTCCATGGAGGCGGCAAGCTGCTGCTGTGCGGTAACGGCGGAAGCGCATCCGACAGTGAGCATATTGTAGGCGAATTAATGAAAGGCTTTCGATCCAAGCGATACTTGTCGGACGAAGCACGTAGCTCATTTCTCAAGCAATTCCCCGACGCTGGGGATTTCCTTGCCGATCATTTGCAGGGAGCACTGCCTGCAATATCTTTGGTCAGTCATTCGGCCTTGATAACCGCTTATGCCAACGATGTGTCAGCGGAAATGATCTTTGCCCAGCAGGTTTACGGATACGGCAAGCGAGGAGATACGCTGCTTGGACTAAGCACCTCCGGCAATTCCGCGAACGTCGCGAGGGCGATCCAGGTCGCTAAGGTTCAAGGTCTTCATACCATCGGTCTTACAGGGAATCAAGGCGGTCAGATGGCGGAGCTGTGCGATGTAACCATTCGGGTGCCATGGGAGCTGACGCCGGATATTCAAGAACGGCATTTGCCGATTTACCATGCCTTGTGCATCATGCTGGAGGAGGAGTTTTTCCCCTCATGAGTATTTTGGCCGGTATTGATATTGGAGGCACCAAATGTGCGGTAAGTCTGGGCGTCATCGGGAATAGGGCTGGCGAGCAGATCGAAATTATTGCCAAACGCCGCTTTGCTACTTTATCAGGCGCGGAGGCCAATATCGCTCGATTGTTGAGCGAGCTGGAAGAACTGCTCGCTGAGGCTGGTCAAGCAGATGCTGGACATGGACAGCTTGAAGCGATAGGCATTAGCTGCGGAGGTCCATTGAACAGCAAGGCGGGACTCATTCTGTCACCGCCGAATTTGCCGGGTTGGTCCCGTGTCGATATCGTCACTCCATTACGCGAGCGCTTCGCCGTGCCTGTCGGCTTGCAAAATGATGCCAACGCGTGTGCATTGGCAGAATGGAAATGGGGTGCAGGTCAGGGCAGCCGCAATATGATCTTTCTCACCTTCGGCACCGGCATGGGAGCCGGTTTGATTCTGGATGGCAGGCTCTATTCGGGAACGTCCGATATGGCTGGAGAAGTTGGGCATATGCGTCTCTCTCCAACGGGTCCTGTCGGGTATGGAAAAGCGGGCTCCTTTGAGGGCTTCTGCAGTGGCGGGGGTATTGCTGAGCTTGGGCGCATGGAAGCAGCACGTTTGTTTAAGGAAGGAAGGACTCCTTCCTTTTGTGCTGAGCCTGGTGCTATACCTGCGATTACAGCGGAAGCTATCGGTGAGGCGGCGCAGCGCGGGGAAGCGGATGCGTTTGATATTTTCCAGACGGTAGCTCGTCAATTAGGCCGCGGCTTGGCGATCCTTGTGGATATCCTGAACCCCGAAGTCATCGTGATCGGCAGTATTTACGGCAGACAGCTTCCTTTGTTGGAACGGGTGATGCAAGAGGAACTGCAGCGCGAAGCGCTCTCCCATTCATTGTCCGTGTGCCGGATCCTGCCTGCAGGACTGAAAGAGCAGGTCGGCGACTATGCCGGTTTATCCGTAGCGTTGAATCAACTGATAACAGCCGATTAACAGTCACTGCTCAATGAGCAATGAAGCAACATTAATAATAAAGGGTGGGAATACAAAATGGGGAACACGATTGCGAATGGCGTATGGCCAACGATGCTCACGCCGTTCACAGAAAATAATCAATTGGATGAGCCTGCCTTGGAGCGGCTGGTGGATTGGTATATCGAGCAGGGCGTACATGGGTTGTTTGCCGTATGCAATTCCAGTGAGATGTTCATGCTGAGCCTGGAGGAACGCGTGAAGGTGACCCGGATTGTCGTCAGACAGGCTTCCGGCCGTGTGCCGGTTATTGCATCCGGACATATCTCGGATTCTATCGAAGACCAGATTGAGGAAATTAAGCAAATATGGGCTGAAGGGATTGAGGCCTTCGTCATGCTGAGCAACCGTTTGGCAGCAGAGCACGAATCCGATGAGGTATGGAAGGCTAACGCGGAGCGTATTCTGCAGGCGGTTCCCGATGTCAAATTCGGGATTTACGAATGCCCTTATCCTTATAAAAGACTGATGAACCCGGCATTGCTGGAGTGGTGCATCTCGACAGGACGTTTCTTGTTCCTTAAGGATACGTGCTGCGATATTGTTGAGATCAAGGCTCGGCTTGAGGTGCTCAAGGGAACCGGCCTGAAGCTATTTAATGCCAACTCGGCAACACTGCTGGAATCACTGAAGCTCGGGGCTTCAGGTTTTAGCGGAATCATGGCCAATCATCATCCAAATTTATATGTGTGGCTAACTGAGAATTGGAACACGCAGCCGGAGAAGGCTGAGCAGGTTCAGGACTACGTGGGGCTCGCCTCGGGGATTGAGGGTCAATATTATCCGGTAGATGCCAAATACAATATTCAGCTGTCAGGCGTTCCGATCACTTTGACTACACGTGTCAAGGATGGCGCGGGTCTCCAGCCGCATCAGCGTACACTGGTGGAGCAGCTGAAGCGTTATTCGGATCGATTGATGGCTGAGCTGAAGTAAGATTCGTTATATTTAACACTTTCTCTGTGTCTACTTGTATGTAAGAAGGTCAACAAAGTAGACACAAAGAAAGTAGCCTAATTTCATCAAGTTAAAGTCAATTGATCGATGATTTACGGCAATACACGATTGCTGATGTGATGGAGCGTGTCGATTTTTTTGCAATTCGAATTAATAGCTGACTGTAGGCTCAAGCACAGTTAAAGTAGTATTGAACGTATTCAGATTTACCATTGCTCCTATAGGGATCGCAGCTTTATAAGGACCGTGCGCACTTGCCAGATTTGTCATAAGAGGTTTGCCAAGGGGTACAACGAATTCATTAATCAGATCTTGATATGACTTTCCATAGGCATCTGCACAATCCGTACATTCTCCCATAATAATTCCAACACAATTCGCGAATTTGCCAGCCAACTTCAAATGGTTCAAATACCTGTATACCGTATTGATGGGTTCATGCGTATCCTCCAGGAATAATATTTTTCCCCGCGTATCGATTTCAAAAGGTGTGCCCAAAGTATCGACCAAGGAAGTCAGATTACCCCCGACTATGGGGCCGACGACGTTACCGCCCACTCTGCTCACCAACGGCAATCCTGGCGGATTTTGGATTTCCCTGTATAAAGCCAACGAAGACGTTGCCGAAAAAAATTGGTTAAAGCTATACGCAGGCGTATCCGGTTTGAAATCGATAAGCATGAGACTATGGAAAGTGATCAAATTTGAAAATTGGTACAGGGCATTCAGCAGAACGGTTATATCGCTATAGCCGGAAATAATTTTGGGATGGCTCTGGATGAAACGATAATCAAGATAGGGGATAATTCCGGCAACTCCGACACCCCCTCGGGTAGGCAGGATTATTTTCACCTGATTGTTTTCAAACATTCTCATCAAGTCCAGAGCCCTTTGCTGATCGGTTCCTGCTATATAACCATTTTGGGCATATACATATTGACCCAAAACAACATTAAACCCCATACCTTTAAGAAAATTAATGTTTGCATCTATAACCTCTGCCTCCAATGGACTACCCAAAGTAACAACTCCGATGGTATCGCCTTTTTGCAAAATAGCCGGTCGAATTGCCATTCGTACACCTTCCTCCCCCAAAATTGCATATGTATCTTCATTTCTTTAATGTATATGGACAAATTCGATCAGCCATAACACAAAAAAGCCTCAAATTTCGAGGCTTTAGCTTTAGTATTCATTGTTATGAATGGAAATGGGGTATAGTATCATAATCAATGATGCAATCGTCTGCGTTCAAATACTAAAATATTGGGTCTGGAGGATACTAGACGGAATCTATGATTCAAGAGACAGCGTTCAGCACGCAGTACGCGGCCGCCCACAAATAAAAAACCTCTACATGGAAATACACTGCCAATAATTCGAAAAGCTCTAATCACTCGAATACCAGCAATCCGACGGAACTCTATTGTTACGACATCATTTCTTAGATGAGACATAACCTTTCACCTCGCTTTCGTATATGAAACTACTCATAGTAGATGCAAGTAGAATTATTATTGGAACTGCTAGTACCCCTCTGGCTTCACAAATCCGCTGGACTTAATTTCCAGCTGAGATGGTTGCCTGCAAGCCCTTGTAAGTCTTGAAATGTTGTAACTTTTTTTTTGATGTGCTACAATTTATACCGAACGTTCAGTATAATAAAATGAATGTTCAGATAGGAGCTTCAACATGAGAGAACAACACACGACACACCTACTGGATACTCAATCGGTTAGTCGAGCATTCCTGCGTTACTTGATTCCTTCCATGCTGGGGATGCTGCTGGTCGCTGTCAATATTGTCGTTGATGGTGTCATGGTAGGAAACAAGCTGGGGTCCACGGCGCTCGCAGGCTTAGGCATTGCAAGTCCTGTATATACGATATTTGTCGCGATGTCACTCTGGATTGGTATCGGGAGTGCAACCTTGTATTCACAGGCAATGGGTGCGAAGGAGCATCATAAGGCACAAACTATCTTTTCGTATTCCGTGACGATTATAACCATAGCAACACTTGTGATAGGCATCACTGCCTTTATGTTTCGTGATCCGCTCATCTATGCGCTTGGTGCCAATGCGGAGACATATCCCTATGCGTCTGCCTATATGAATGTGATGCTGCTGTTCGGATTCGTATTTACGATTGAGAATGCGGTGAGCATCTTTGTGCGTAATGACGGTAATCCTAATCTGTCGATGATGGCACAGATTACCTTTGCATTGTCCAACATTGTTATCAACTATTTTGTTTTGTATGTGTTCGAGCTGGGGGTTGCCAGCGTGGCTATGGGGACGATCATTGCTGCATTTCTTGGTTTAATGGTGCTCTTCACCCATTTTCTTAGAAAAACGAATCATCTGAAGCTGCGGCGGTTCAAATGGGATAAGGCACTTCTGATTACAGTTATCATCGTAGGATTTCCAAGCTTTCTGGCCGAGGTCGGTATCTCGGTATTTACGATTTCGCATAATGTTTCACTGGAAAAGTATGCAGGCACAGACGGGGTCGCTGCATTTTCTATTATGAGTTATATTCACAGCATTATTTTGCTGACCTTCCTGGGAATGGGCTCGGCGATCCAGCCACTGATCAGCTATTATCATGGAGCACGGCAGGATGAACGGAAGCGGCAAACGATTCGGATTGCAGTCCGCACGGCGCTTGGAGCGGGGGCTGTTTTACTGCTGATTGTACAGCTGGCGACATTGCCGATCGTTGGGATTTTTGGACATTTTAGCAGCCAGGTCACAGCTCATGCAGTCCATGGTCTGAGGATTTTTGTAATCGCCTATCTGTTTATGGGCATCAATTTTGTGATGATGACTTATTATCAATCCATCGGCAGCATGAGAATGGCAATCTGGATCACTGCAGCAAGGGAAATGCTTCTTATGCTGGCCTTCATTATAGTGCTTCCCAGGATCATGGGGATTACGGGGATCTGGATGGCTGTTCCCTTGTCAGAATGTATTGTACTGATCACGATAGTTATTTATTATAGGAGGCAGGGATCTTTAGGAAAACATTCATTGCGTAAGGCTGGTATCTAAAAAGGAGATGGACCCGATGAATAAAAAACAGCTGCAGAGCGAGCAAACTAAAAAAAAGGTAGCTGAAGCCGCAAGGGCATTATTTGCCCAAAAAGGGTATACAGCCACATCCATTGAGGATATTGTAGCCGCTACGGGAAGCAGCAAAGGGAATATTTATTATCATTTTCATAACAAAGAGGGGTTATTCCTGTATTTGCTTGACGAATGGGATCGGGATTGGAAGGAGCAATGGGCTGAGAAGGAAAAGCTGTACGCAACCGTGGAAGAAAAATTATATGGGTTTGCTGAACATCTCGTCGTGAATGATCTGAACCACCCGCTAACCAAAGCTACAGATGAATTTATATACAGTGAATGGGCAAGAAACGATGTGCAGGAACAGGTAGCCAATTATCTCTCTGACCATGTGCAATTGAACCAAAGGATGCTTCAGCAGGCAATGGATGCAGGCGAACTGAAGTCGGCTGATGCGGGGACACTCGGGTTTATACTGGAGGGACTGCTAATGGGACTTGGCGAAATGTCCAAACGCTCCTCTAACCACGATACGACGTTAAATATATATCGGCAAGCCATTCATGTGTTTCTCCATGGCACAGTCCTTTAGAAGCCAAGCGCTCGATCTTCAGCTGATGGAAAGGAATAAATTGGATCGGCCAACAAGGCTTCACCTTCGTTTTTTATTGGAAAGCTTGGATAATCTAATGAAAAACGATGAGGGGTCACAGACCATTGGATACTTCCAAATACGATTGTATGATTATTGGGGGAGGTATTGCGGGCTTACAAGGAGCCATACAGCTGGGCAGGTACAAGCACCGCATACTGGTTATAGATAAAGGGGAAGGCCGTTCCAGCCTTTGTAGAAGCTACCACAATATACTCGGTTGGCCGGACGGGGTGGCAGGCAATGAGCTTCGCAGTCTTGGCAAATTACAGGCGGAACGACTCGGCGTGCAGTTCATCCAAGATGAGGTGACCGGCCTTGTAAGATCAGCAGACGGATTTATGATAGAAAGATCAAAGGACAATCAAAGCCTTCAGGCTATGACCGTATTGCTTGCGATGGGTCTGACCGACAGGTTTCCGGCGCTGCCCGGACTTGAGCAATGTCTCGGACTAACGGTGTATGTATGTCCCGATTGTGACGGTTATGAAGTTAATGGCCGACAAACCATCGTTATGGGCGCAGGTAATGTTGGTGCTGCCATGGCGCTGACGTTGACCTATTGGACCCAGGCTATCACGTATATCAATCATGAGTGGCAGAATAAGGCGGTAGATGATGAGCATCTCCAGAAGCTGGCTTCACATGGTATCGTTCATATCGACGCAGCGTTGTCAGAGGTTGTAAGAAGTGAATTCAACGGTGATTTTCAGGGTGTTCTTCTGGATGACGGACGTATGATTGCAGGCGAACGGGGTTTTATCGCTTTTGGCGGGAATCATGTTCATTCGGAGCTCGCTCGCCAAGTGGGCATTGAATGCCTGGAAAATAAGCATATCCTCACGGACCCACGCACCAAGATGACCAACATACCTGGCATATGGGCAGCAGGTGATATCGGTGTACACGCGGAGCAGCTGACTATAGCCATGGGCGAAGGCTCTCAGGCTGCGATATGGATTCACAAGGAGCTAGTAGGCGCACATGGAGTCTCGCCAACTTACAGACGAGATCTTCAGCTTGAACATCATTGAATACATTGATTACTGTATATGAATAGAGTAAGCAGAGTTCATTCTGCCTGCTCTATTCTTTTTTATTCTTTATTCATTATATCAGTCTATGTTCGGTACATGTTCATTCGGCAGACTAAAACGGGAGAACAAGCTCCATATGAGTTCCCTTCGACTCGTCATGCCGGTTTTCGTGAATATCGATTTCATATGATCCTGAACCGTATAGGCGGAAATATGCAGCGAGCTGGCGATTTCTTTCGTGGAAAAACCCCGTAATACCGACTCAAGAATTTGTTTCTCCCGTAATGAAAGTCCATGGGCTTCCGCCATAAAGGGCATAATATCCAGTGGTTTCGCCGTTTCGAAGCAAACTGCCAGCAGCATGGAATCAGAGGGTCCGCTTAACCGACTTGCCCGGATAACCAGAAATTGTCCATCTGGTGTATAAAAGCAGACTTTGGACGGATACGCTTGGTCCGGATATGGAGTATGGTTCGATTGGGCGCGAGCACATACTGCTCGAACAGGCCGGGGCAGCGTGGTGCTGTCGATTCGTTCCCATTTGCGCAGCAAGGAAAGCCAATAATCGGCCGCTGCATCAGAGGATAGGGAGGTAAGGCTGTTCGACAAAATCAGGATGCCAGCGTCCATGTGCACCTGCTCCGATTCATGTGTCGTCAGCTTCAGGCTTCTCTTGCGCAGCATTTGAGAAATTGCGGGGACCAGAGAGGAAACGCAGGAACGCTCAGCCTCCCCAAACACAGGTTGATTCTGAGCACGGAATAAAGTCAAATACCCCCAGCATGCGCCATCGCTCACCAAAGCCGCTCGCATTTCATCGCCAAAGCCTGCCGGACTGAGAATGTCACGGTAGCGGGAGCTCTGCTTCAATTGACCATTCGTAGCCCCACTGAGTGTGGCGGTGGGGTCATCAGCTTGGATTAAGCTGGTATATTTATTGAAATCCTCGTGCTGGTATTCATTTTCAAATAACAGGTGATGAATTTTTTCTACACTATGCTCCGTAACAGCCCCCGTTGAGAGTAGTGTCCTCGGATCAACTGTCGTGCAGCAAGCCGCTTCGAACGGTACGACGCTGCGTATGAGTTGGATTACCATTTCCCGATAATCCGAACCAGATGCAGAACTCGTTTCAATTGTTTCCAGTGCAGATATCTTTTGGGTGACGTCTCTTATATGTGTATGAACGCTCATGTCGTTGCTCCTCGTACAAACCGGTATGTGCTTTCTGTGAAAATCCCAGATTTGTGGGATTGTCCTTACCGACTACATCCTTATAATTGAGAATGATTCTTATTGTTATTCTACTATATAAAAAAGGGGATGAAAAGAAACTATGCTGCGTCGTCGTACCCTGCATTTGGTGTTGTTGACTCTAATCGGTCTCATTATTCTTTTAGGTGGTTGCTCCAGAAGTGAGGAGGACGTTAAGGAAACAAAGGTCCCGTCGACAAATATGGAAAATGTCATCCTGTTATCTCCGAAAGCACCTTCTCTGATTCCAGCATTGCTGGCCGAGAAGAAAGGGAGCCCAGATATGCAGCTGAAGGTGGAAACATGGGATACCATTGAGCAGCTGCTTGCTCGTATCCAGACCGGAAATGTACCATTTGTTGCCGCACCGCTTAATCTTGGGGCCAATATTGCTGCAAAAGGATTGCCGCTGCAGCTGCTTCATGTCAATACGTGGGGTTCCATGTATTTGATTTCCACTTCACCTGATGCACACCGTTTGGCTGATCTGACCAATGAGACGGTATATATTCCCGGACAAAGCGGTCCGCCCGATATTTTAACCCGATTTTTGCTAAGAAAGGAAGGGTTGGACGGAAAGGTCAAGCTTGCATATTCTACCGTCCCAGAAATGATGCAGCAGCTTGCAGCAGGCACCATCAAGTATGCTGTACTGCCAGAGCCTATGGTCAGCGGATTGCGGATGAAGCTGGATGGCAGGTTATATGAAGTTATCGATTTCCAGAAAGCGTGGCAAACCCAATTTGGTGAGGATTTACCGCAGACAGGTATTTTCGTAAACCGTGATTGGGCCAAGACACATACCAAGGAAGTAGCACAATTTCAGATTATGTATCGGGATGCGCTGAATGAGACGGTTCTAAGGCCAGATGAATCGCTTAAGCTGTCTGCTGAAGCATTTGGTCTCCCGCAAGCCGTACTAGCTGCTGCCATGACCAAGATAAATTTGGTTTATAAGGACGCCAAGGATGCCAAGCCGGAAGTAGAGCGATATTTTCAAATTTTGCTGCAGGACTCACCGGAATCGATAGGAGGCCGGCTGCCTGATGCGGGTTTTTATTACGGTCTATAACAAATGGCCGGGCTGCTATACTTTTCTCGTTATTCTTGCCATCTGGGAGGGTGTGGCCCGTGTGTACCCTGCTGTAATTCTTCCCTCACCAAGTGAAACCTTACAGGCGCTGCTCCATATCGCTGGAAACGGGCATATATGGGAACCTTTGTCACAGTCCTTCTTGCGTCTTGCCATCGGTTTCGGTATAGCTTTTATCATTGGAACCGGACTTGGAATAGTATCAGGCTATCACGATAATCTATATGCATTCGTACGGCCAGCAGTGACACTGTTACAATCCGTACCACCTGTGTCATGGATTCTTTTGGCCATTCTATGGTTAGGTGTAGACGGAGGGGCGCAGATTCTGGTCGTCATGATTGCCCTTTTTCCAGTGTTTTTCTTTAATTCGGTGGAGGGCATCCAACAAGTGCCTAAGGATTTGCTTGAAATGGCAAGCGTCTTTCGCGTTCACCGCATGAAGCGAATACGGGACATTTATTTGCCGGCGCTGCGGCCTTACTGGTTGTCAGCTCTCACCATCAACATCGGCAGCGGATGGAAGACCGTCGTTATGTCAGAATTAATCAGTGGTCAAACCGGAATAGGTGCAGCATTGAACACCTCACGATTATATTTGAAGACGGATGAAGTAATCGCCTGGACGCTGCTTGTTGCTCTATTGGGAATGAGTCTGGAATGGTTAATGCGAACCTACGTATACGGAAAACACAAGGAAAGAGAGAACAATAAACGCTATGCGGTTTGAACAAGTGACCAAACATTACGGTAATCGAACGATTATGTCGGAGCTATCTCTTGAACTTCATGAAGGGCAAATTACTTGCATCATGGGTTCCTCGGGTATCGGTAAAACGACGCTGCTGCGAATGGCGGCAGGACTGGAGCTGCCCGATGCGGGAATCATAAGAAGTAGAAGCGATATGCGAATCGGTTATGTATTTCAGGAGCCCCGGCTATTGCCATGGAAAACGGTACTGGACAATGTTCGATGGGTGCTCGATGATCGGAAGCGTGCGATTAGAGATGAGGATATTGCGGTTTGGTTGACAGAAGCGGGAATGGCGCATGCGCTGACAAGCTATCCCGATCAGCTCAGCGGTGGGATGAAGCAGAGGGTTTCCTTGATCCGGGCATTCGTAGCCAATCCGGGATTGCTCCTGATGGATGAGCCTTTTCAAAGCCTGGACGCCGGAACCCGGCAAGACATGCAGAAGCTGCTGCTGCGACTATGGCACAAGAATAAACCAACCGTCCTGCTCGTCACGCATGATCTGGATGAGGCTCTGGCTCTTGGATCCCGTATCGTAGTACTTACAGGGGCAGGTTCGCTTGCGATGGACATTTTCCATGCTGCAGCTGATGTTGGAGCTGACACCATGCGGTTTACGGCAGACGATATCGTTAAGCTGCACAAACTTGTCAATGGACATCAATCAATCTAAGGAATGGAGCGATAACAATGAACAATCCTCAATCAAAAATGAACTGGAATAGCCCAAATGTGAACCGCTATGGAGAGACGATCTCCTTAAAAATACCTGGTTACGAACTACTGCATGATATGACGGATCGCATATTGAATACGATCAACCATAGTGAAGATACCGAGGATACCAGCTTGGATATGCTGATCGTTGGGGCAGGAGGCGGTCATGAGATTGTGACGCTGGGCAGCAAGCATGAGAGTTGGACATTTACAGGTATCGATCCCTCCGAGCCGATGCTGAAGATCGCGGAATCAAGGGTCAATCAGGAGGAGCTTGGGGATCGGGTATGCTTAATAAAAGGAACCGTTGATGAGCTGCCGCTGGAGAAACGTTATGATGGCGCAGCTTGCATGCTGGTTCTGCATTTTGTCAAAGGCATGCAGCATAAGCTGGAGCTGCTTCGCGGGATCTCCGCGCGATTGAAGCCTGGTGCTCCCCTCTGTATGGCTTCGTTGAATGGTGAACCGCAAACCAAACAGTTTGCTACGCAGTTGAAAGCCTGGGAAACTCATATGCTGGATAACGGAATTACACAAGAGGAATGGGATCGATTCGCCGCTTCTATCGGACAGGAATCAGATCCGATCTCCTCAGAAGACGTGGCACTGTTATTACAGGAAGCTGGATTTACTCACACATCGCGTTACTTTACTTCTTATTTAATAGAAGGATATTTTTGCTTCAAATCCGAGGATACGACGGAATAGAGAATTCGGCATACGGGTCAGGAGAATGATTTTGAAAAAAAACATCATGGTGGTTGGTGGTTATGGTCAAGTAGGACAAATGATTTGCAAGCATCTGGGTGAGTTATATCCAGGAACAGTGATTGCGGCAGGAAGAAGCTTCGACCGTGCTGAGCAATTCTGCTTAACAATGGAGGGGAAGGTAAAGCCTTACCAGATTAATATCAAGGAAGTCGTTGATCCGGATATATGGAAGGATATCAAGCTGGTCGTGATGTGTCTGGATCAGGCTGATCCTGTATTTGCACGGACTTGTTTCAACAACGGAGTGCATTATGTAGATATTTCTGCGGACGATTCGTTTCTTTCCCAGCTGGAGCTTCTACATGAGGAAGCCGCCGCAGGCCAAGCAACGGCAGTGCTGAGCATTGGACTCGCTCCGGGGCTTACCAACCTGCTGGCTGCTCATGCCAAACATTTGATGGATCGGACGGATGCGATTGACATATCGATCATGCTGGGCTTGGGCGACCAGCATGGTAAAGCGGCTATCGAATGGACAGTGGATAACCTGGGCACGGATTTTACTGTGATGCAGGCGGGAAGTAAGGTTGTTGTATCCAGCTTTACGGACGGTAAAATAACGGAATTTGGATCAGCGATGGGACATAGAAAGTCTTATCGGTTCAATTTTGCTGATCAGCATGCTTTATCACGAACCTTGGGTGTGCCATTGGTATCCACGCGGCTCTGTTTCGATTCGGCTGTCGTAACCGGCTTGCTGGCGTGGTTAAGAGCAGGGGGTGTGTTCCGTTTATTAAAGCTTCCGCGCATCCGCCATGCTGCTATCTTATTGTTCGGTAAGCTGCGATTTGGAAAAGAGATGTTTGCCGTGAAAATTGATGCGTGGGGAAAGAGGGGTCAAGATGACGTGTTGATTGAGTGCCTGATTCAGGGGATCAAGGAAGCCAGCATTACGGCAAAAGTGGCCGCGGCTGTAGCAGATAAGGTTTACCGCTCTGAATTACCGCATGGCGTGTATCATATTGATCAGTTATTTGAATGGGAATGCTTGCTGCCCTCGCTTCCTCCCGAGGTTAAGGTTGATATCCGAATAAACGACTATAGCTAAAATCTCCGTTGTAACATTCTGGAAAAACAACTACACTTTTGATATAAATTGAAAGTGGAGAGAGGTTATCACCATGTCTATTGCGCTTCGGCCCTTGAGGCTGCCGGAGGATTATGCACAATTAGCAGAGCTATTAAACACATACTGGTCAGAACCCACTACGGCCGAGAGGCTTGAGGAAGACGATGCCAAGCTTTACGAAGTAGGCCATACTTACATCGATGATAACGGGCTGCTTGCAGGCTATGATCGCGTACGGCAGGTTGCGGTTACAGAGCAGGGAGTGATCGTAGGCTTTGTTTGGGCTTGGCGGGCACCCTGGACAGAGCCCGGCCATCTCAATAGCACGCTGATTGTAGCTAAACAGCACAGCAATCAAGGTGTGGGGCAGCTTCTCCTGCGACATGTGACGAATTGGGGAATCAAGCTTGGAGCTACCCTACTTGTAATGGAGATTTGGGATGACAGTCCGGAATCGCTTCAATTTGCTGAACGTAGAGGGTTTATAGTCGAACGTCATTCTTTTCAGTCCGTGCTTGATATGGAGAAGGTCGACTTGGTGAGTATGAATGACCATGATCTTTTCCGTGCACTGGAGTGTGAAGGGGTGCGGTTCTCAACGTTAGCCCATGAGGCTGAAGAGAGTAGCGAACAGAGGCTGTACGAGCTTTACAAGGAGACACTTCAGGATATACCGGGGCATACCGGTGAGGTTCCAGCTATTGATGAATGGCGTAAGTGGTACTTGAAGGTCGATGGTTATGCACCGGAACAGGTCATTATTGCGATAGATGGTGATAAATATGTGGGTGTATCTAATGTATTGCACAATCAGCTGACCAACGGAATGTATCATGAGTATACCGGTGTAAGTAGAGCTTACCGTGGTCGTAAAATCGCGTTGGGACTGAAAATAAAAGCGATAGAGCTTGCCAAACAGCGTAATGCCGCTTATATCCGTACGGATAATGACTCCACGAACGAGCCCATTCTTAGAATTAATCGCCGTTTAGGTTACGCGCCATTGCGAGGCAAAAATCGGATAATTGCCAAGCTGCAGGATGTATGGAATCGTGTCCAGGGTGGACAAGGATGAGAATCACCATACAATCAATGCGAGCGGTCCATACTCTTGAGAAATAGATACGTATAACGAAATAAATGTTAAGCCCCCTCGTAACCCTGACAGTATGCTGTCAGGGTTCTTGCTTTATGATTAGAAGTGTAAAGAAGAAACACAGAGATCCCAAATTCGAGGAGGCACTTTTAATGACAACAATTAACCACACATCAAACCATGTAGACACTGAAATTCGCCCTTTCCACATCGCCATTCCACAAGCGGATCTTGATGAACTGCACTACCGCTTGTCCCGCACTCGCTGGCCTGAAGCCTTGCAGGACGCTGGATGGAAGTACGGCGTGTCGCTTCCGTATGTGAAAGAGCTGGCAGCTTATTGGAACAATGAGTATGATTGGCGCAAGCATGAAGCGCGTTTGAATGAATTCCCACAATTTACCACGACGATAGAAGGGGCCAATGTGCATTTCCTGCATGTCCGTTCACCGGAGCCTGACGCGATGCCGCTCATCCTCACACACGGTTGGCCAAGCTCGATTGTAGAGTTTTTGGACCTGATTGGACCGCTTACGGACCCACGGTCACACGGCGGCGATCCGGCGGATGCCTTTCATCTCGTCATCCCTTCTTTACCTGGGTTTGGCTTCTCTGGTGCCGCTCTCGAAGCCGGCTGGAATATAACTCGTATTGCCCATGCATGGGCAGAGTTGATGGAACGTCTCGGCTATGAACAATACGGTGCTCATGGCAGTGATTGCGGTGCGCTCGTTTCCCGTGAGATGGGCATCCAGAAGCCTGACGGTCTGCTCGGTATCCATGTGCTGCAGTTGTTCTCCTTCCCATCAGGCGATCCCGCGGAGATGGTAGACCTGTCCGCAGACGATCAGAGCCGACTTCAATTTCTGGCCAGTTTTCATGAACGGGCAGGCTTCAACGCGATTCAGCAGACTCGGCCGCAGACATTGACATATGGGCTGACCGACTCTCCGGCAGGCCAGCTCGCCTGGATCGCCGAGTTGTTCAATGGGTTTGGTGACCATGTGGATTTCATCAATCGTGATGCGTTTCTGACGAATGTAATGCTGTATTGGCTGACCAATACGGCGGAATCCTCCACTCGTCTCTATTATGAAAATGCACATAAAAGCAAACAGGCAGTGCAAGGCCCTAATACGACCGAGACCGGAGTTGCTGTGTTTGGCTACGACTTCAAGTCGATGAAGCGTTTTGCAGAGCGCGATAACACTCATATCGTACATTGGTCGGAGTTTGAGCGTGGCACGCATTTTGCCGCCATGGATGCGCCGGATCTTTTGGCGCCCGACCTGCAAAGCTTCTTCCGTCGCTTCAGATAATGACATGACTTCCTTGTATAAGAAGGTTATAGACGGTTAGATGTAGAAAATAATAAGAATCTGCAAGTGTGACCATTAAACTTGGCAAGGGGGAGCTTCAAGTGAAACTGGATCGGTTGCTTGCCATTACGATGACTTTACTCAATCAGCCCCGTGTCAACGCAACTGAACTGGCCGAGCGCTTTGAAGTTTCTCTGCGTACGATCTATCGCGATATGGAATCAATTAATCAGGCTGGAATCCCGATTGTTTCATTTCCCGGCTCGGACGGAGGGTATGAGATTATGTCTGGATATCGTATAGATAAACAAGTCTTATCCCTCGATGACTTTTCGGCTATTTGTTCGGCATTGAAAGGAGCACGCTCCGCTACCGACAGCTCGGACATCGATGGGCTTTTGGAGAGAATCAATGTCTTGATGCCGACTCCATCGAATGCCGCCAATATGGTTCATGTGGATCTTGATTTCACCCCAGCTCCCAATGACAAGGTGAAAATCGCCCCGCTTCGCCAGGCTATTAAAGAGCTGCATATCGTCGGGTTTGACTATTTGGATAGCAAGGGAACGGAAACGGAAAGAACGATCGAACCGATGGGATTGTTTCTCAAAGGATATGTTTGGTATTTGTATGGCTATTGTCTCACTCGATCTGCTATACGTGTGTTCAGGCTTTCCCGTATGATTAGGCTGCGAAGCTTGCCAGAGCTATTCGTCCGTCGTGCTTATACGCTGCAGGATGTTGAACGGCAGTTCATGAGCCATGCTAATTTTGCTAAAGTGAGAGCGGTTTTGTGTTTTAATCCAGAGGTCAAGACGAGAGTACGGGATGAATATGGTTATGACCAGATCATAGATAACCCGGACGGGACGATATCCGTAACGGCACATTATTCCTCCATGGAAAAAGCGATTCAGAACATTCTTAGCTACAGCAGCTATGTCAAGCTGATAGAGCCTCCCGAATTAATTGCCGAGCTGCAAGGTCATATTATGAAAATGGTCCAGATCTACAAGGTCGACTAATTATGAATGTGGTTAGGGGGCAGCCAATGAACATGGTTGCCTCTTTGCTTTGCTACATATGAAAATAGACAGTATTCACTCTATAGCTGGAAGAAGCTTCTCCCATACGATATCCAGTATTGCCTGCATTCTTTTCTCGTCCGAGGTAATCGCAATGACCACATCCTGCTCGGGCATTATGATACAAAATTGACCGTTTGCACCTCTTCCGCAAAACCCGCCAAACTGGCAGCGCCAAAACTGATACCCATAACCCTGCTGCTTGTCTATACCATCCATAGCAGATGTTGATATATGAACAGAAGTCGCCTCCTCAATCCATTCCTCCGATATGAGGCGTTGGCCGTTCCAAACTCCATTACGTAAGTATAACTGTCCAAATTTCGCGATGTCCTCTGTCGTAAGATTAAGACCCCAGCCGCCACAGCTAATTCCCATAGGACAGGATTCCCAAGTTGCATTTTCGATTCCAAGAGGTTGAAAAAGTCTGGGTCGTAGATAGTCGAGGAGCGTTTGTCCGGTTACCTTCTGCACGATCGCGGACAGTAGGTAAGTAGCGCCACTATTGTAGACGAATCGTGAACCTGGAGCTTCTTCAATGGTCGTTTCGAAGAAGGCTTTTACCCAATCACCGTCTTGTGTATTCCGTATGAGGTTTGTAGGATCTTCTGAATGGCCAGTCGTCATTGTAAGCAGATGTCGGATCAGTAAAGAGCTCATGTTGGACTCAATTTCCGGTGTCATGTGATCAGGGAAATATTGCAGTACCGGTTCCTCGATGGATAACAGACCATCATCAGCCAACATACCGATAGCTGTTGAACAGAAGCTTTTACTAATTGAAAATAAAGCATGCGGTTCGTCCGGATGATGCGTTGGCCACCACTTTTCGGATACAACGTACCCATGACGAAGGAGCATAAAGCTGTGCATATTCAATCCGGCAGCTTCAATGGCGATAATGAATTGTTCAATGGCCTGTGGAATGATATTCTGATCTTCAGGTTTGGAACGAGGTAACAGATGTTCTGTCATAATAGCCCTCCCGTAGATATGGTTTCTTTTTCCATCATATCATGGATTGGGCAGAAGCGATGAGGTCAATTGGAATATAATGAAAGATTATTATATTTCCGAAAGTTTTTCCAAATAGGCACGTAGAACATCGTGTTGAAGGACAAGACTCATGAACTTGCCTTCACGAATGCATTGAACCAAATCGGCTGTCTCCAATTCTTTAATATGATGGGAGATGGTAGCGGCGCTCACGTTGTGGGACTCGTGTAGTATGCTGCATGGCAGCGGCTCTTTGGCTGCTCCGATTTCCTTGAGCATTTGATAACGTCGCGGTTCGGCTAGAGCCCGGGAGATTCTCGCGAATTGCTGGTCTGATAGCGTAGTCATACAGATTTTTCTCCTTTTCTATGACATTTTGTTTTGGGATCTAAACTTCAGTATATGTCGTTAGCCATTCTTCATTTTGATTATTATGGAAGTATCTTGATTTGGCAGCGCAGACTCAGGTAACCATGAAAAGCAACTGCGATTATGTTTATCATACCATATTTGGCATTAAATTTCTCTTGAGAAGGGCAGGTCGATCGATCCTCCACTCCCGTACATTTCTGATCCTATTGGGACGGATTCATAACAGCAAATAAACAGCTCCATTTAGCAATAGTCATAGAAGGGAAATGTAGTTCCCTCTATGCTTATTGCTAAAAGAGCTGCTTGTCTGGCAATCAGTGATTAGTCACGATTAGCTTAGATCTCGCTTTTTTTGAACCAAGGGATGTTCTTAGCATAATGGTCACAAAACCAAGCGCCAGAAATATGATGCCGGACCATATGACATGATGAGTGCCCATACTTGCAATAAACATACCGCCAATTAGCGTGCCGACCGTTACGCCTAGATTGGCAAAGGCAACAAACAAGCCGTTTGCAAAATCAGGCGCTTCTGGAGCCGAGGAAGTAATCCAGTATTGAGATATATTGAGCCCGAGGGTAAAAAGCACACCCCATAACGCGATAATTATCGTCATCGGAATAGTGAAATTCCCTAGCAAATACATGAGTAAATAAATGACTCCAAACACAAATGGAAACACGATTGCTGTTGCGATCGCTCTATTGCTTAGAAATTTACCAGCTAGTAGATTGCCTGCCATACCGGTGACACCGAATAATACCAGCATCAGGCTGATTTGTTTTCCAGTCATGTGAGTAACGGTATCCAGATACTCGGCAAAAAAACTGTAAACGGCATACATCGATGAATTCAAGAAAACGACAGTCACAATGCTGATCCAGACCAGAGGTTTCTTCAACACGCCCAACTGCGCCCCATAGGATAGTCTTTCCTTAACAGGCATGGATGGAATGAACGCGAGAATGGCTGCGAATGCTACCGCATTGACTACAACAAAGAACCAAAGTGAAGCTTCAAGCGACATGACGTCCGCGATAAAAGACGTGATGGGTGTACCAATGACCATCCCGGCGGTAACGCCCATGAATACTTTGGATATGACTTTGGGAATCTGGTCTTTGCTAACGGAACTGGCTGCTGCTGTAAAAGCTACCGAGAAATAAACGGGATGCAGGAACGCAGGGATAATCCGAGCTATTAGGAGCACGGTAAAGTTAGGCGCATAAACAGATATTACATTGGTGATAACGAAAAGTCCAATTACCATGAGCATGGCGTTCTTACGATTCATTCCTGAAAAAAGCAAGGGTAAGAAGGGGCCGCTGATCGCAACAGCCAGTGCGAAAAGGCTGACAAGCAAACCTGCATCGGATACGGTTATGCCAAATTGCTGGGAAATCTGTGGCAAAATGCCGATTACACCCATTTCGGTATTGATGATACCAAAGATACCGAATGCGAGGATGAATATAATTAAAGATTTGGATTGAGCCACCTTTGAAATCATCTCCCAATTATCATGTAGTTGTAAATCTCTCAATTGACGCTAGTCACATGCGCCGATTTTCTTCAAACCTCAAGCATCTCTGGCGGGATTAAACAGACTAAATCACAGCAAACCATCCTTCTTTTTTTGCTTTCAATTAGATACTTGTATAACTATATAATTAAAGATGGTGTTCGTCAAGTACCTTATTCGCGCATAAAAACAAGGAAAATGAGCTTAAATGTGGAATTCGTTAACATAACGTGAAGTGCAGACAAATAGAGGGAAGGTGTGAAGAAATGAAAGAAAAGGTTCTCCAGGCTTACGAAAAGCTTGCTAAAGACTATGAAATACATGTGGATATTGCGAGTGGACATAACGCTTATTATGAACGACCTGCGATGATGAAGCTTATGCCAAGCGATATGAGTGAACTTGCAGTACTGGATGCTGGCTGTGCCGCAGGTTGGTATACGGAGCAATTTATTAAACGGGGTTCTCAGGTTACGGCTGTTGATCTAAGTCCTGCCATGGTAGAAGCTTGTAAAAGACGAGTCGGTTCAGAGACAGCGGTGTTCACTTGTGATTTGGCTGAAACACTTCCGTTCCATAACGAGACATTCAACCTGATTGTAAGTTCATTAACCCTTCACTACATCGATGACTGGGAACCCACCTTTCGTGAATTCCATCGTATCCTGAAACCGGGAGGCTGCCTGATTTTCTCTGTGCATCATCCTTTTATGGACTTTAAACATTTTGATAGACCCGATTACTTTGCCCATGAGCTACTGAAGGAAACCTGGAACAAAAAGGAATCCGGACCCGTAGAGGTTACATTTTACAGGAGACCTCTTCAGGAAATACTTAACGTCACCTCAGCACAATTTGTAATTGACCGAATCGTTGAGCCGCAGCCCGATATAGAGTTCAAAGATAAACCTGAATCCATGGATTGGTACAAGCGATGGTTTGATCGGCTTTCGAAGAACCCGCATTTTCTAATTGTGAAAGCACGAAAACAATAATCCCTATTAATAAGACACAGGCTGAACCTCCATTTGGTAGCATACCAGAAGGAGGTTTTTGTTTTAACGAACATTGTTCTTTACGAACTATGTTCGTTATGTTATAAAGTAGTTAAGACATTCACAAACTAACTTTGAGGAGCTGAAAAGGATGACAGGAGCATCAGCAAAAGAACAACGTATCGCAATTATAGGTGGAGGCCCCGGCGGATTGACGTTAGCCCTGATTTTGCAGCGGCACGGCATAAAAGCCGTCGTGTATGAACGCGAAGATTCGGATAAAAACCGCGAGAGTGGCGGCTCGTTGGACATTCATGAAGATACCGGGCAAATTGCGCTTAAAGAAGCAGGCCTCTACGAGCAATTTAAAGCGATTGCCCGCTATGAAGGAGAAGACTTCCGGCTTCTTGACAAAACAGGCAATATTTATATGGATGAGGTGGCTGGCATCGATGATACCGGGGGACGTCCCGAAATTGATCGTGGAGCCCTATGTGATCTGCTGCTGAACGCTCTCGACCCTGAATGCCTTCACTATGGGCATAAATTAATTGAAGCCATTCCTTTGGATAATGGGATGCATGAGCTTCGCTTTGAGAATGGGCACGTAGATACCGTCCATCTTGTCGTCGGTGCCGACGGCGCCTTCTCCCGTATACGTTCTCTTCTCACGGATGCCAAAGCCGAATATAGCGGACTCAGTATGGTGGAGCTTAATGTGGACAATGCAGCCGCTGCTCATCCTGAACTCGCCGCTTTTAACGCTCGTGGGAAGATGTTTGGTCTTGGCGATCATCAAGCGATTATTGCTCAGCTCAATGGAGATGGCCGTATCAAGGTATATTTAAGCTTTAGAGCCGAACGTGACTGGCTGGATACGTGCAACATTCCATTCAATCAGCCCAAGGAAGCGAAGAGGCAACTGCTAGAGTATTATAGTGATTGGGATGAACAGCTGAAGAAGTATATCCACTGCGCTAACGACAAGATGATCCCAAGACGCATCTATATGCTGCCTGTCGGTCTGAAATGGGCCTTCAAGTCGGGTATCACGTTAATTGGTGATGCTGCGCATCTGATGTCTCCATTTGCCGGAGAAGGCGTGAACTTGGCGATGCTGGATGCAACAGAGCTGGCGCTAGCCCTCGCTCACTATGACGATCTCGATGAAGCGGTCAGCGTATACGAGAAGAAGATGTACGTCTACTCATCCCAATCAGCCGAGGAATCAGATAAGAATCTCCAGCTTATTTTCTCCGATGACGCTGCAACCAAATTGAAGGAAATGTTTGATCAATATCATCAGCAGGCTGAACTTAAATGATTTATTCTATTGATCATGAATTATGAACAGAGCAAACAACCTCCAGCTCCTGCTTTAATGGTAGATTTGGAGGTTGGCTGCAATCCCCAGGATATTTATGGTATGCTGTAAACTAGCGATTCCATCGGACAGCATGTGTTCAGCAGTTGCTATGATAAAATGGAAATTTTAACATCGGGGTGGGACGTTTATTAGACTATGATTACCAGAGAGACGCTCGAGCAAAAACAAATTTTGATTTATGCGATTACCCTAATCGTTGCTGCAGTTATTGGGTTGATGTGGCCAGCTTTTTCTTCGACATTTGGATATATAACCTCAATCGTGATTGCCATTCTACTATTTAGCATGTTCACTCAAATTCCCTTTTTTCGTTTACAAGAAACGTTATCCAATCGAAGATTTATTTATGCCCTGCTCGTTACGAACTATGCGGCTGTTCCTTTATTAGTCTGGCTGCTAACGAGCTTTTTACCTAATCAACCACCACTATTACTTGGCGTTATGCTTGTACTTTTAGCCCCCTGCATTGACTATGTTATCGTCTTTACTCACCTTGGACGAGGCAACGAAAAGCTCATGCTGATCTCGACACCTTTTCTTTTTATTACCCAAATGTTATTTCTGCCCTTGTATCTATGGCTTTTTATCGGAGCTCAAGCTGTTGCATTTATCCACTTGGAGCCTTTTTTTGAAGCATTCATTGGACTTATTCTGATTCCACTTCTGCTTGCTTTGGGTACACAGCTATGGGCGGCCCGCAGTAAAATGGGAGAACTGATGTTAGATGGTGCCGCATGGCTTCCGGTGCCCTTTATGGCTTTAACACTTTTTGTGATTGTAGCGTCCCAGATCAGCCGCATCTATGAATATTATGAAGTCATCATATACGCAATTCCAATTTATATCGCCTTTATGGTCATTATGCCTTTTGTCGCAGCTCAGCTGGCCAAATGGTTTCGATTGGACGTTTCGGCTGCCCGTGCGCTCGTTTTTAGCGGGGGCACACGCAACTCACTGGTTGTCTTACCGTTTGCTTATGCATTACCGAATCCGTTAGATGGGCTGGTAGCTGCGGTTATTGTCACTCAAACGATCGTGGAATTGGCAGGTGAGCTCATTTATATTCGTGTAATTCCAGGTTATCTGATTCGTGATAAGCAATAATTTGAGAAAGGACTGCCAACTGGTGGTCCTTTTCCACATTCTCGGATGTACGTGTTCAGGAAAGATGGCTTTACTCAGGTTGGGGTATAGATATTACCCATATTTGGAATATTAATCTTTAGGGACTTGGTGCAGAATCGAATGATTGAGGTGATAGCGATTGGTAATAAAATGAATCCGATTATTCTGAAGATGTTAAAGTCAGCGAATCATACTTTCCTTCTCACCTCACTGCAAGAAGCTTTCCAGGATGCAGCGGATTTTGAAGTCGTCTGCATTGGTGAAATGGAGTCCCAAAAGGTCTATCTTTGTTATTTATCGACACTTGTTGGTTCCGATCATTTAGGTTTTCATGTGGCTTCGATGGAAGAAAACCAGCTTCATACGGTGTTGGAAAGCTTTTATGGAACTAAATATGCAGAAGGAAACTTCGATACATGCGAGAGCTCTATATGTAGCGGGAAGACCGTATTATGCATGTCACATTCATCCAATGGAATCATTCTGGAGACGTATTATCCGCATCAAAGTGCGGTGCAGTCACCTCAAACCGAGAGTGTGATCCAAGGGCCGATGTATGCGTTCAATGAAAATTATCAAACAAATGTTGCCTTACTGCGCCAAAGAATGAAAACATCGCGCTTAAAAATATGGGAATCTACCGTAGGTAACGTAATGCATAGCAGGGTGGGCGTCGTTTACCTGAAGGATGTAACAGAAACCAGTCTGGTACAACATATATGCGACCAGATCAGCCAGATTGATGTAGATGGTATTCAGGACTCGGGAGAGCTTCTACGATTAATGAATAACCATTCTACTTTTAATTTGTATCCTATTGCTATTACCTCAGAACGCCCGGATCGAGCTGCAGCTTCCCTTTTGGATGGAAAAGTTATTATTATTCTTGAAGGGACGCCTTTCTCCATTATTGCACCAACCGCTTTCGTCGATTTCTGGCAATCAGCCGAGGACAAGTATCTCTCTCCTTTTGTTGCTGTTTTTCTAAGGGTGCTGCGGTTTGCTGCTTTAATGATGAATTTGTTCTTGCCGGGCTTTTATGTGGCGATAACCTCAGTTAACATTGATGTCAATCGGTTGGAGATTAGTCTTGCCGCTGCAGCGAGCAGAGAAGGCGTGCCCTATCCTGTCTTGATTGAAGCCATGCTCATGTTATTGATTCTGGATTTCATAGTAGAGGCCGGAGTTCGTCTGCCTAAGTCAATCAGTTCCACAGTGACCATGGTAGGTGGTGTCGTGCTCGGCCAAGCGATTATTCAAGCCAATATAGTAAGCAATCTGCTGGTGATCGTAGCTGCAACTACGGCCATTACAAATTTTATTGTAATCGATTATCAAATGGGGCTTGTACAAAGACTATTAAAATATTTTGTTCTGTTAGGGGCCAGTATAATCGGAGTTTTGGGCATTGTGATTTGTTTTGTGATCATGGTTATTTTTCTTTCCCGTATTGAATCCTTTGGTGTGTCGTATCTGACACCTATTGGGCCCAAAGCTCGGGTTCGCTCACGGGGGATCGGTCTGCTTGCAAAAATGCATCCTTTTTCAATTAAATTTCTCATGAATTTGTGGAAAGAGAAGAGGCAGGGAACTTGAACCCATCCAAGCTGCAAATTTCCTTTAGCCAATATTTTGTATTGCAGATTATGATATTTGGGGGTACTTCATTTTTTCTGTATCCGTATTTTATCATTCAAGCTACGAACGAGAGTTATTGGATGATTATCGTCATCTGGATGCTGCTCGGTATGTTTGGTGCATGGCTGTATAGCTGTATGTTGGCCTTGGAGCCAGGAAAAGATGCTTTTACTATTTGTATGCATCAATTTGGCATGATGGGAAGTTTAATATTCATTATACCTCTGCTTTCGTTTGTCGGGAGCTCCATTGTTATGATGATTCGTGCGCATGGTGAAATGATTTCCATGACCATGCTGCACACAACACCTCAATGGTTTTTAAGCGGGGTCGTTTTTGTCTCCGCATTTTTGGCATCTGGTGGACTTATTTCGATTGTTCGTACAGCGGGCGTATTCGTGATTGTTAGTGTTCCATTATCTATTGCACTAACCCTGTTAAGTCTGAGTGACATACAGCTTCAGCTGGGAAAACCGTGGCTGCCTAGTAATGGTGATTTTTTACAGCATGCCTCATTTTATGCCTCTTCATATATATGGACAGGTTTTATTTATTTTGCAGTTACGGGTGCCTATACGCATAAGCCCAAGCAGCTCTGGAAACCGTATGGAATAGCCGCAGTCTTTTTTTTGCCAATTATATTTGGGGCCGTGTACTTTCCCATTTTGACCTTTGGTCCCGAACTAACGAGAAGCCTTACCTTCCCGTACATAACCAAAATGGATTCGATAAGTCACTACTGGCTGGTCATTGAAAATCTAACGGCTGTGTTTGTTTCCGTATCTATGATATATGTCATACTGGCCATGGCTCTAATGATCCATTGCTTCGTCGTCGGAATCCGTACCTTGCTTCCCAAGTTTAAGGAAAATTTGTTGTATGTAATCACGGGTGTGCTGACATATGGTTTGGCGTTAATTGTACCTTCATGGAACTGGATAGAACAAGCGGCTATCTGGGCAACCCCACTTCGTTTATATGTCGTATTTGTCATTCCGGCAGCTATCCTTATCAAATATCGGATACAGAAAGGGAAGAAGCATCAGCCATGAAACCAACACAACTTCTCCGCCTGGGTGGTATCGTGATCTTATGCATGCTCTTGCAAGGATGCTGGGACGTCAAGGATATAGACAATCGAATGCTGGTCGCCGTCCTGGGAATCGAACATACCGAAGATAATAAAATTTCGCTTTTGGTGCGGTTTCCAATAACCAAAACGGCACAGTCAGGGGGAGGCGGAATCGATAAAAGCTATTTTATGGCCAAGCAAAAGGGAGATACGGTTGTAGATGCAATGGACAAGCTGCGATTGAGATTGCCCAAATCGCTTGATTTGTCTGAGACAAGAGCCATCTTTTTGGATCAGAAATTAGCCGAAAAGGGAGTAAAACCTTACCTGGAATTCGCGGTGAGAGATCGAACCCTTCCGTTAAGCACGGTGGTAGCCTTGATTTCGGGCAGTATGGAGCCAATATTTTCAAAACCAAATCCTACAGGAGAATTATCAGGTATTTATACCAAGCTTTTTTTTGAATCCTATGCCGGTGGAACTCCCCAAAAAAACAAGGTGTCGCTTTGGCGCTTGTTCAGTCGTATGTACAACCCTTTGGAACAAAATATCGTGCCATTATTGGTGAGAAGTAATATGAATATGTTTGAATTAAAAGGAAGTGCCTTCTTTGTAGAGGACAAGATGGTGGGTAAGCTCACACCTGAAGAAACACTTATTTATGAAATCATTACCCAAAAGATGAGCGATTTTGAAATTGAAACGACAGAAGGGGCCAATGTGAAAATCCTCAAAAATAATACCATGATCTCCTCGAAAATGATCGATGGCAAGCCAGTCATTCGCATCCATACCTTATTAACAATGACGCTAATGGACTCTTCACAGTCAGCGCAGAACAGTACAACAGAAATTGAGAAGTCAGTCAGCAAGGAGCTTGAAGAGAGAGCTGAGAAAGTATTTAAACAAACGAAGCAGAAAAAGTCCGACATATTTGGTTTTGGAAATCGCTTTCGAGGTACGCTGGCTGCTAACCAGGATTGGGCGGAAATGTACCAGCATGCAGCAATTGAAATGAAAATTGTGTCCAGGCTGAGAAATACGGGACTTCAGATGTTGAAATAACTAAAGTAACGAGTTAATTTTATTAAAGTGAATACTTATAAGGATTATGGCGGATCATCTGAATGAGGTTCGTCGCAGAAGCAGATAAAGATTCGTTTTTACGCGTACAAATGGCAATCGTATTGGTGAGATGGATACCATCCACATGAACCCGACATAGCTCTCCACGATTCACATATTCGCGTACAACCAATGACGATACGAAATTTGCACCATATCCGGCGATAACAGCTGTAATAGCTTCATGCAGACCATTAAACTGCAGGGAGATTGTAGGCGCCGGTGAATTATAGGTGCGACATAACGAAAATAATCGCTCACGTGTGGAGCTGCCTTCCTCGCGCATGACAAAAGGCTCCTTCATCATTTCCGGCAAGGTTACTTGCTGATTGGCGTATCGGTGATTCGGTGCAACAACAAACCATAGCTCATCCTGAAACAATTCCTCGGTCTGAATCTCATCCACATATTCTTCTGGTAATCCCCCGTAGATAGCCATATCCACATCCACATGTAAAAGCTGCTTCAAGGCGTCACTTGAATTGGTCGTCGTAATAATCATCTCAACTTGTTCATACTGCTGTTTAAACTTGGCAATCCAGGTCGGAATCAGGAAATGAGCGGGTAAATACGTAGCGGCTAATCGAATACATCCGTTGGTGCCATTGCGGTAATCGAGAGCAAATTGTTCGATTTGCTGCTCGACTGCGAAGAGTCTTTTTGCCAGTATAGCAAGCTCTTCACCGGCATCGGTTAAGGCTATGCCTCTTCCTTGAGGCTTCAAAAGGGTGAGGAGCAATTCCTTTTCAAATTTCTTGATTTGAGCGGTAATAGCAGGCTGACTGATATTTAATAATTCTGAGGCGCGTGTCACACTTCCGGTTGAGGCGATCACATGAAATAAACGTAATGCATGCAGATTCATTTGAACGGCTCCTCTTTTTAATTTATATATTTAAAATATCGATCTTATTAAAAGATATATTATATTTATGATTATAACTCATTTACAATAGAACTAGAAGGTCGGTGAAAACCGGGCGGAGCGGCCAAATGATCCTGGAGAAGCGTAAGCGCTCGCCTTTGTTTCCGTAATTTTACCGCTAAATATCTTATGGAATCAAAAAATACGGAAACAACAGCTAAGAGTTTGCTTAGGCAAACTGGCTTCGTAAGCATCATCTCGGAAGGATATTTGGCCGCGCAGCGAGATGTATTCAACGGACTTCTAAAATGAATGAGGGAGAAGTGATCCATATGAATCAAGCGAAAACTTGGGATAAGGTCGATCAATATGTTATAGAGCGTCTGATTCCACATGATGCTGTGCTGGAACAAGTGTTATTTGCCAATCATCAGGCAGGGCTGCCAGCAATTGATGTAACGCCGAATCAAGGTAAGCTATTAAACCTGCTTGTCCAAATGAAAGGCGCACGTCGTATTCTGGAGATTGGCACACTGGGCGGATACAGTACCATTTGGATGGCGAGAGCACTACCGATTGATGGACAATTGATCACCCTGGAGCTTGACCCCCTTCATGCTCAGGTAGCACAGGCTAACATAACCCTTGCACAGCTGGATGGACTTATAACGATTCGGGTAGGTGATGCCTTGGCTCAATTGGCCCAGATGAAAGATGAAGGCGTACAACCTTTTGATTTCATATTTATTGATGCTGACAAACCTAATAATCCCAACTATTTAAAATGGGCACTTCATTTCTCCCACCCTGGAACTGTCATTATAGGAGACAATGTCATTCGTGATGGTGAGGTCATTAATGCAAATAGCCAGGACCCTCGTGTACAAGGCGTCAGGCAGTTCTATGACTTGTTGGCTGAGCAATCAAGGATTTCGGCTACAGCGATTCAGACAGTGGGCAGTAAAGGCTACGATGGTTTTGTATTGGGGATTGTTAGCAGCTGATAGGTAACTTTATCCATTTGCCCTTCGTCTATAAGATAGGTTAACAAGTTTCACTCAAGGGGCAAAGCGGATGAGAAAAAAGATGATATTGGTGATGCTGCTCTGGGCTGTACTCACTGCCTGTACAAACCGCATAAGCGAAGAGAAGCTTAACTCTCTTCCTGCAGCGGAAGATAACAAAGACGTTAAGAAAGAGGATAACTCGGTCAGGGCAATGGGTAAGCATGCTGACGGAAAATTGCTCGTGCAACCTGCTGGCCAAGCAGTCTCGGCTCCTTTGGGAGCACCAAGCTGTTACGGATTGGAGACTGATTTAAGCTGGTCAGGAGATTACGCCATGGTATGGGAATCCCAATCGGATGGGTCACAGCGCACAGTAATGACATTCCCTGTTGATTTTGAAATTGTACAGCCTGAGGAGACACCTGTCGAAATAAAGAAATATACGTTTGGAGAAACCGATATTTATGCCTATGTGCCGCGGTATACGGACTGTCATGCGCTTGAGACTTTTCTTTTTGGAGTAAGCGGCGGGAAGGCTTTTCCGATAACGCTGGAGATGAAGCCAGAACAAATCTGGACGCATATAGGCCAGCTGCCGCATCATCCATTTCAGGTAACTAATGGTGAACTCATTGTGACAGGAGGTTATGGGGCAGGACAGGACTTCATTGATGTTTACCATTTTCGTTATGATACGATGAAACAGTCCATGATTTTGCAAGCTACGGATCAAGTGAAGCTGGGTGATTTGATCCAGGATCAGGATCAATAGAGACATCTGATTATGTTTTTTTCAAAGCGTCCAATCCAATCTCCGCTGGTGTTCATAATATACAAATATGTAAGGCGGAAGGAGGGGGACATATGGGTGCATTAGGAGTTGGCGGAAGTTGCGCTAGTTGTGCAGGATATGGTTTGGGTACGACTACGGGTGCAATTCTTGTACTATTTATTTTGTTGGTTATTATCAGCCGCGCATTTATCTAAATAACACCTCCACCTGCGTGGAGGATACATAAAACAATCAGGAATAAGGGAAGTAGCAATTAGGCAGCATATTAGAAATGGCCCATCAAGCAGGCCTACCGACTGTATATATACCGAAGGTAGCGGTTAAGGATAACGCTTTTATGAATGTCGGAGTCAATGATCATTCAGTTACTTTATTTTATAAATATATGGAGATTACCCAAAGCAGTAAAATCTGGAGCGAATCAAAGGATATACTCATTAAAAAGGTTGATTTAGCAGATGGCAAAATTGGCGAATGGATAAACGGCAAGGATCACTTGCCACGAAACCGATTTTTCAGAATTCAATTGAATGAAAGCTATGTGACAGTTGATGATTATAGATATTTGCCAGAAGAACAGGTACAAGCAATCGTTGAATCGTTTGGATCGATCAAGGATTTGAAATAGACTCCATGAACTCATCAGCTTGGCTGCAGAGTTATATATATTTAAACGAATAATGTACAGATACAATAGGGCCTCGCGAAAAGTACGCGGTAGGCCTTTTTGTGCAGCTCTGGAAGCTGCTATTTTAACCAGGACGAGGCTACGGTGCTGCTTATGATTTCTTCCCATCGCTGTACTCCTTCCGGACAAACGTACATATATTTTAGATATGAAGTTTGCTTTCTGCTGAAGATCTTCGGTGTATGAGGAAAAGAGTATTATTTCTATATGTAAGGGTTTACATAATTTAATGAACTTTAGAAGCTAATAGTCGAAGAAATGGGAGGGATAGATTGTGCATATTGATTTACGTGGAAAGGTGGCTCTTGTGACAGGAGCGGGGCGGGGAATTGGCCGGGAGATTGCACTCACTTTAGCCAGTGAAGGCGTGAGGACGGTCGCCATGGATGTGAATCCGGATCATTTGGCAGAGCTGCATCAAGTATTCGCTGAGCATCAATTCGAGGGCTTTCAACAGCTGTGCGATATTCGTGAATACTCGGAGATCGAGAGGGTGATTCAAGAGGTTGAGCACCAATACGGTCGAATCGACATCCTTGTTAACAATGCAGGTGTTGCAAGCGGTGGTCTGGTGGAGAGCTTACCTGAGGAGGTGTGGGATCTCAATATGGATGTCAATCTGAAGGGCAGCTTCCTTATGTGTAAGGCTGTGCTGCCGATAATGAAAAGGCAAAAATCAGGACGCATCCTGAATACTGCCTCATTCGCCGCGATTATCCCGAGCTTGGGTGGGGCAGCGTATGCCGCATCCAAGGCAGGGATAGTGCATTTTACTCGAGTGCTTGCCGGGGAGCTGGGGCCATGGAATATAACGGTGAATTGTTATGCCCCTGGAGTCATTCCTACCGATTTGAATCGGTTTGCGGATCGTTCTCCTAAGGAGCAAAAGGAGCTGCTGGACAATCTCTCGCTTCGGCGTTGGGGCAATAAACAGGAAATAGCTCACCTGATTTGTTACCTGGCATCCGACTATGCGAGTTATATAACCGGAACCATGATCGATATTAGCGGAGGAAAGCTGGCGACTCAAGTGCCGCGAATGGCTTATGAATGGGCAGCGAATGAACTGAACGCCTAGATATCTGAACTCGAAGGAGGAATAAAATGAGTTTAAGTACGTTTAATTTGGATGGCAGGGTTGCCCTGATTACTGGCGGCTGCCAAGGGTTGGGGTTAGTTTTTGCCAAGGCGCTTGCAGAAGCTGGAGCAAGTGTGGCAGTAACGAGCAGGGATGAAGCGAAAGCCGCTGAAGGCGCAAGGCAAATCCGTGAGGAAACCGGACAACAGGCAATAGGATTAGCCGTGGATGTTACGGATGGCGAGCAGGTTCAGCGTATGGCAGCCGAGACGGTGCAGAGCTTGGGACGGATCGATATTCTGGTCAACAATGCAGGCATCAACGTGCGCAAGCCGATTCTGGAATATGATGAGGCGAGCTGGGATCTGGTGCAAAGCACGAATCTGAAGGCTCCTTTCCTATGCGCCAAGGCTGTAGTTCCCTTTATGATCAAGCAAGCCTATGGAAGAATTATTAACCTGTCCTCGATGCTCGGCACCGTCGCGCTCCCGGAACGCTCTGCTTACTGCTCCAGCAAGGGCGGATTAATTCAACTAACCAAAGTTATGGCGCTGGAATGGGCTGAGCACCATATAACGGCTAACGCCATATGTCCGGGGCCATTCGCTACCGAGCTTAACAAGGTGGTGATCGACAATCCAGTGGCTAATCAATTTTTCCTCGATCACCTTGCGCTTAAACGTTGGGGTAATCCGAATGAACTGACAGGTTTATTGATCTATTTGGCTTCAGAGGCATCCAGCTTCATGACGGGATCTTCCATTGTCATCGATGGAGGGTGGACGGCACAATAATACGATCAGAAAGGGCTGAAGCGCTTGAGATACGGTCTCACGGTTTATGGCACAACCTATGGAATGGGCATCCATCCGCAATCGGGCATCAAACCAATCACGCCTATAGAGCTGATGGATATTACGGAAAGCTATGGACTGGAAGGGATAGAGATCCCTTATCCAATATTGAAGGAACATGACCTCGATGAAGTGGCAGACTACGCGCGGTTCAAAGGGATGTTCGTGAATATCGCAGCAAGCGGTTATGATCCTGAATCATTAAAGGAAGCGCTGCTGCTTGCCAAGCGGGTGGGGGCAATAACGGTGCGGACCGTGGTGGGCGGAGCCAAATTTGGTGGCGATCGCAGACATATGGCCGGTACGTGGAAGCCATTTTTGGATCAGCTTCTTACGTCCTTTCAGGCAGTGGCTGAAACTGCGGAGCAAACGGATGTCAATCTAGCCGTGGAAAATCATCAGGATTTGGCCTCTGAGGAACTGCTCTGGCTGTGCGAAACCATCAAATCGGACAGGTTTGGTATTAACCTCGATACGGGTAATCCGCTGGCAACCGCTGAAGAGCCCAATGACTTTTTTCGCCGGGTAGCCCCTTATGTAAAAAATGTTCACTTGAAGGATTATTACCTGTATTGGTATGAGGAAGGGTATCGGCTGGTAAGGAGTCCGCTTGGTCAAGGCGTGGTAGATTTCCCTGAACTGCTGCGAATTTTCTCGGTAGCGGCTCCTCAGGTAACGATGTCCGTGGAGCATGGAGCTTTGGAGGCAAGAAACGTTAGGGTGCTTGAAGAGGACTATTGGACGGAATACCCAGAGCGCTCTGCTAGACAGCTTACTCGCCTGCTGAGGTATGTACATGACCATGCTAAGGCAACAGGCGATTGGAGAACACCCTTTGAGAAAGGCGAATCGCCCGCAGCCATAGTTACTTATGAACAATCGCAAATGAATACAGCCCTTGCCTATTTGAAAACGTTGATCCGGGAGTTCCGCGCTCATGAAAATTTGGCGAAAAGTTGAGGTGCAGTCATGGCAGATTTTGATTTAAGGGGTAAAAACGCGCTAGTCACCGGCTCCAGCCGTGGTCTTGGCCGACAGTACGCAATGGATCTAGCCCGTGCCGGTGCTAATGTAATTATTCACGATGAAACGGAAACCAAATCGATGGAATTCAACGAAGCACTTTCCGGCTTTACAGTGGCTGAGGAAGCTGTTGAGCTGGGTGTGAAATCCGGGTTTATTGCTGCCGATCTCACCGATCCTGAACAGGTTGAGCAATTGATTGCACGGTCGATAGAAATGCTGGGTTCCATAGATATCCTCGTCAATAATGCGGGTGGTGACATTGGCTTCAATACCCCACGCCCGGAGCCGAACGATTGCCTGGATATTCGTGTTGAGGATATCCGGTCTGTTGTCGAACGCAACCTGCTGTCTACGATGTACACGTGCAAATTTGCAGGTCAGCATATGCGTGAACGGTGCAGTGGCAAAATTGTAAATGTCGGCTCAATTGCAGGACATGTGCCCGTTACGTCAGGCATCATTTATGCTGCTGCCAAGCTGGGCATCTCCCATTATACAAGAAATCTGGCCCAGCAGATGAGGCCGTATGATGTGAATGTCAACTGTATTTCACCGGCACCGACCTACACAGCACGCTTTTCAGCTACACGTACGGTGAGCAATGAAGAAGGCTTGTCCAGACTGCAGCGGATTGCCCAACCTGAGGATATGTCCCGAATCGTCATGTTTCTCTGCGGTCCGCAAGCAGATTATTTAACTGGTGAAACGATCGTTTGCTGGAAATAAGAATAAGGAAAAGGGTGAAGCCATTTTGAACTTTGATGGGAAAATCGTATTGGTAACCGGCGGAGCCAGAGGAATCGGAGCCGCCATTGTGAAGCAGTTTCTGGCAAATGGAGCCAAGGTCATCATAGCAGACGCTTCCCCGGACGGGGAGCAAGCTGCGAAGCAGTGGCAGAGCGAAGGTAAAGAAGCGGTGTATGTCCAATGCGACGTGTCCCGGGAAGTCGAAGTGAATCATGCGGTTTCGGTTGCCGAGCAGCAATTCGGAAGGCTCGATATTGTAGTCAATAACGCTGGAATCTTTCCGCGTGCTGATTTGCTGCAAACAGATGAGACTTTCTGGGATCGTGTGATGGATATCAATCTAAAAGGTGTTTACCTGATGTGCCGAGCGGCGGTCCCCCTGATGATCAGGCAGGGCGGGGGATGTATCGTGAACATAGGCTCGCTGCATTCGACCGTAGGAGGAGAAGAGTTGTTTGCATACGCGATATCCAAGGGAGGTGTTGTGACGCTGACCCGGAATTTAGCCCGCGCTTTAGCAAAGCACGGCATCCGTGTCAACTGTGTGCATCCAGGCTGGGTAGCCTCTCACGGAGAGAGGGCACTGATGAAGGCTAATGGAGAAGAAGATAATTGGCCGGAGCAGCATGCATCCAAAATGCCCTTCGGCAGATTGCAAACCGAGGACGATATTGCGGCGGCGATTTTGTTCGTATGCTCTGCTCATGCAGGACAAATCACAGGTCAAATGCTCACTGTAGACGGGGGGCTTGGATTCAAATTATCGTAGCAAAGGGATATTCGATTTTACAATAATGGATTCAAAAGCCGATTGCCAGGTGCAGTCGGTATTTTGTGTATACATGGTGTTACCTATCTTACAATTCAGGAGTAGATCCGCAGTTGTACGAAGCGGCGCAAATGGACGGTGCCAGCCGGTTTCAACAAGTGCTGAACATTACACTGCCGTCGATTAAGAACATCTTCTTTATTCTTTAAGCATTTTGCAAATGGTGCCAGGGTTGGCTCCATAAAGGAATGATTCACATAAACAATCAAATTAGGTACTATTAATGAAAGGGAGGGAAAAGAGATGAGGCAACAAGGAAAACACACCGATGATGGTGGCTGCTCTGAACCGGATTTTTAAGAAATACTTCGGCATGACACCGACCTAATATCGGGAGAAGTTCCAATAAGGAGTGATAATAAGTGGAGCCTGTTCGTATCACGCAAGGTCAATCTAACGATCAATTGCTATACTTTACTTCATCAAGTCTGACGGAAGACGATCAATCATTGGTATTCATCAGCGACCGGGACGGTTATCCGAACCTGTTCGTACAGCAGTTAGACACCGGAGAGGTTCGCCAGCTCACGTCAATTCGCTCCGGTTATTTGAAGCAGTATGTGTATTTCGATGGAGTTGAGGGGAGAGGGCTGGGCAAAGCGAGCATCAGTCTCGACCCGGCCAGAGGGATCGTGTATTACATCGAAGGCGATGAAATCCGCTGCGTCGATCTGGCAGGACAATCCCGTGTGTTGAACCGCCTGCCGGAGGGGCAGGTTACGGCATTCACGCATGTCAGCGCGGACGGTACTCGATTGTGTGTCCCGACTACGGATGAGCGCGCGTTGGAGTATGCTACCTTGAAGAACGGCAGGCCTGATTATGATATAGACGCCCGCGTCAGGAATGAGGGGTTAAGCTCGTACCTGCGCGTTTACGATTCTACAACGGGAGAGCAGCTCTCCGCCGAAAGAGTGGAGGGTGCCTGGATCACGCATGTGCAATTTTCGCCGGTGAACCGGAATCTGATTCTGTACAACCACGAATGGCCATCGGATTGCGGGATCCGCCGCATCTGGCTGTGGGACGGCGAACGCCACATTCGCGTTCGCGAAGAAGCGCCCGGACGCAGCCGTGGGGACTGGACATGCCACGAGATGTGGGAGAAGGACGGAGAATCAGTCATCTACCACGGCTCTTACCGGGACGGGGGATCCAACTATATCGGCAAATATCGGCTGGATGACGGGCGGGTTTGGGAAATCGCGCTGCCTGCCGGGTACACCAAATACGGTCATTTCACCGTGGGTAACCGGTACACAGACCTGTTGGTAACGGACGGTTATTACTATCCGGAAGGGTGGGAGACCAGCGGGCATGGTGGCGGCGACTGGTTGTGTGTGCTTCACGTGGATTGGGAGCAAGGGACGATCCGTTGGAGCCCCCTGTGCCCGCACGGCTCGAACTGGGACTCCCAGGACAGCCACCCGCATCCAGTTTTTAGCCACGATGATAGATCCGTGTACTACACGACAAACCGGGACGGCGTGCGTGCCGTGTATGTGGTAGAGACGGAGCAAAGCTGAGCAGGGGCATCGAGTGGAGCGATTGCTCGTTGTGGACCATTCATCGATATGGAGAAAAATAAGCAGCTGGGCGCAGAATGCAGTGGCGCAATCGGTGCATGCCAGTATTGTCAGCGGTTATGAGTACGGCATATTCCGTCCGGATGCGGAAATTATTCGCCAGGAAATGGCAGTGATGATCGCCAGAGCTATGGGCAGTCAGTTCAGACGTCGACGACAACGGGCTTTGCAGACGACAAGGACATTCCGGAATGGGCGAAATTCGCAGTGGGAGCCATGAGAAAGCTTGACATTATCGAGGGCAAAGGCGCAAACGCATTTGCTCCGAATGATAAACGACAAGAGCAGAGGTAGTTACGGTGCTTCTGAAAATGTTTACGTACAAGGGCTAATAAATGAACCTCTTGCAAAGCTGCCTTGAAGTCAAATTTAAGGCAGCTTTGTTTTTGAATTATAACGGTCAGGCGTTTTGGGCAAAGCGCATATCAACGTCAATAGGCGAATTCTGGCGCTGAATATTGATTGTGAGAGCAGTATATGATGAGCGGGCGCAGCAATCATTCTATGTTGGGATAAAACGCTATTGAGAGGACATATTAAATAGGAAAGAATCTACCAGGACAGGAGGAATTTACATGACTGAATTCAAGGGAACCAACAGTGAAGGACCATCCAAACCGGGTAAACCTGAATCCGACCGGGCTAGAAGTCCATTGGACCCGCGCTCCCCGGGCTTCGATAAAAAATTAGATGGCCCGGTCAGACCGAGTGAATGATCGCAAGTGCTGAAGAAGCACGCAATTTTCAATAGCAAGACAGCAATCAGACGCAGCTTCGGGGAGAATCTCCCCGAGGTTTTTTGTTAGTCAAAAAGCCACCCTGGCAGGTGGCTGACAATGAAATTGTGATGCTGTAATATCCCATACGCAGGGGGAAATTTCCATAGTGCTTAGCTTTCTTCTTGAATCAAAGAATGGATGAGCTCAAGCTGCTCTATTGTGTGAATCGTATCTCCCATGTGAGGCATGGGAGCGACACCGTTCAAAATGCTCGTTATGAAATGAAACATCTGCTGCTCAAAGCCATAATAAGAATAATTGGACATATTGCCGTGATTCGGGTTCCATAGGAGCGTATCGCCCCCATCAGCCAGTTTTTCCAGTTGAAACCCGTCCCTCTTTGGAGCGGGTCGATTGTACTCGACACTGCGAATATTGTCCACGATCACATTGCTGCCTATCCCGGTAATTTCGACTCTTTCCATCGGGTATTCGATCTTTTGCAGGGAACCTGATTGAATAACGCCAATGGCTCCGGAATTAGCGATAAATGAAATGTTAAATCCTACCATATGCTCATTCACCTTAATTTTATCCACATGAACAGATTTGAATTCCCCAAGCAGGTATCTGGCCAGATCGATATGATGGCTGACATGATTGAAGAGGAAAAGCTCATCCGATGCGCTCTCTGAGCCTTGAAATTTGGACAAAAACATCGTGACCGGACCAAACTCTTCCCGCTCGATAAGTTCTTTGGCCATCATATAAGCGGTTGTAAATCTTTTATTAAACCGGGTCATCACATATTTCTGCGTACGGATTTGTAATTCCAGTAGTTCTTGTGCCTGCAACCTAGTAAAACACGGAGGTCTTTCCATAAAAACATGGACTTGGGCCAGTAAACAATCCTTGGCCATGCTGTAATGGGAATGCACATCTGCCGGAAAACAAATCACGGCATCCAACTGCTCATAGTGCAGCATTTCTTTGTAATCCCGGTAAATCTTCGGAACGTGATACCTGTCTGTAAATCTATTTAATTCCGCTTCATCCGTGTGGCTTACGGCGGCAAGTCTGAAAGGGAGCCGCTTCATACAGTCATACACAAAGTGATACATTAAATTGCCGCAGCCGATAATGGCTACATTCAATAATCTGTCCATTATAAAGAAACCAAATAGTATGGCTGATTGGAAAGCTCGGCATTCAATCCCGGATGCATCCACACATCGCCCTCATGATCATGAATTTCAAAGAAATAAATCAAGCCATAAGGCGAGTCTGTGTAGGCGGCAGGAATGCTAGCTGAGAATAAGCCATCAGCTTGCCGAGCCATCCCGAGGATAACATAATGCTCCCCTTGATTGACGTGACGGTAATGCAAATTAATCGTATACACAGTTGATGCATTGGAAGCGGCAAGGTGCAAATTCAAGGCTTCGCCTTTACGAAGCTTATCTGGAGATTGATGGCTGACAGTGATCCGTTCCGCCTCGTTTTTTGCATGCAAGAAGAGGGAGGCGGCTTTCATTTTTTCTGTATCCTCTGTATTCACTGCCAACCCGTGAATCGCGGAAGCTTTCAATTCCATAAGAGTGAGATCATCTTCCATAGCTTGCAGGCGATCGGACCAGTGCCCTCTGACATGAGGTGTAAACCCAAAGGTAATATCGGAATTATAAATATCCTTCGAAATAGAGACCAGATGCTTCCAAGTAAGTGTAGCGGATCGGGTCAATTCCAATGCCTGTTCCAACTGTGTACTATCGTGTGTTCGCTCGTAGAGCGCATAGGCCAGAGAAGCACGGAATTTATTGGCAAAGAAACGGCCGAGATCGATCAGTATCGCCACATCGACCGCAAAGCGGCGAAAGGAAGGTGCTTCCGGCTCCTGTGATTCACGGATAGCCTGGGACAAGTGTTTTTCAGCAGTGTCTGTGAGCTGCTCCAGACGCCCGGCTGTTTCTAGAGGCGAATATTTCCCTTTACGGAAGCCTTGGATAATGTCATCGGCAAATTCGTCAACCCGATAAAACAGCGCCGTATCGAGCGGGCTAGCCGTACCGAAGGTTCCCGGCCTTGGAGTGTCAAAATCGTAGTAACTGCTGGTCTCGTTTGCCACTATCGGCAGGTTGGTATACATTTCCGGCCAATAAATAACATTCGCGGCAGACGGAAGATGCGCTACGGTAACAAGCGGCAAAATTCGGCTGGCATGCGCAAGGGCTTGCTCATAGGAAGAGGCTGCCTCGCCAAACTCACTGTTCAGGTAGCGCTGCCAGGAGGTAGGGTTCGCGTCCGGGTTATACAATAAACGTCCCCATAAACGGTACGTGTACTTGTATTTAAGCCAATCGCGGCCCTGCAGCTGCAGCTCCGTGTCCAGATAAGGCTCGCGTCCACCTTCACGGCCCGATCCTTTGCGGCCCTTGAACGTTAATGGCTCGCATAATTCAATGCCCTGGCTGCCGCTAAAGCTGGAATAGCGTCCATAACCGGCAGCGATAGCCGGATCACCCCACAGCAGAAGCTTTTGCGTGCCGGGCCAGAGCCTGAACAAGATACCGACCTGACGATCCTCCTGCAAGTAATCCGCATAGCCATATCGTGTAAATCTGCGTGATAGCTGTGTAATGGATGACATACTCATCGTCTGGTTAACCGGCTGGAAAAATTCGGCGTCGCGGATTGCGGCTTGATGATAGGAAGGTCCCATATGCTCAGCCCAATATTTGGGGGACAAGTAAACCGGCTGCTCTGTACTTAAAGCAACCTTCAGCAGCTCATCATTGACGCCTTTGGCATGCATATCGATTTCTATCCGACGTCCGGCATCCTTCGTTCCTTCCATAACCACACGCCAAAATTCGTAAGCGGGCTCTGGAATACCTCCCTCATAATGGACCCGGAACGTAAGTCCATCGATGGCCGGGAAATCCCTCAGCAGAACCCGAATCGCTTCGCGGCAGTACTCGGCATGATTGTCAGGAGTAATTCCTTCAATTGTATAGTTCTGATTGGGGCTATCCGTGAATATATAGGAATGATTCCACAAGCCGAGCTGAAAATGCAAGCCTCTGCGCTTGGCTTCATCTCCGATATAGCGGAGCATTTCCCAATTGCGCTGTCTTTCCTCGTCCGGTAGCTCCGTAACCTTGATATCATAGCCAGGAACGTCAAGCAGGAAGGGATAGCTGAAGCACAAATAATTATCGTGAACATCCGGGTCATGTCCATAATCGTAGCCCATGCCCAGCGCAAGACTGAATCTGTTGAACCGTTGAGTAATGAGCTCGGTCAAATATTCATCCCAAAATGATTTGTCATAGAACCATGGCTTATCCTCCGGCTCACATGAGAATAACCGGGTGATGCTCCTGATCGCATTTGCTGGCTTGTCGGCAAAGGACTCTATGGAAAGCAGTTCCTCAATGACATGGGAACTGTGCTGGATACGGTCTGTCAGCTCAAGTATGGCATAGATCAAACCGCGAGCGTCCATAGCAGATACAACAAGTACGCCACCTGACGCTGCAATCGCAAAAGATTCTGCTTCAGCAGGCAAGCTCAGATTGGCAGCCTTCAGCGCCGAATGTACAAGTGACGATTCCGGGCCGGCCATGACGATCTTCACGGCAGCCTCAGGAACGTTATCAGAAGTATTGGCGAGAACGGTACTCACCTGACGGCTTTCCAAAGCTGCTGTCAAGTGGTTTATTGCCCAAATGATGGAGGTATGCGAGGTGAAAGGATCCCGATTATCGTATATAATGGCGACTTTTGTTAGAGTTTCCTGGTTTGAAATATCGTTTGACAAAGCTGTTCTCTCCTTTGATTCTTATTATTGGGGCAGTGAGATCATTTTGATGCAAACCGGCATCGGCACTTTGATGTTATGACCTGTAGGCTGCAGCAGTCCGGTTTGACGGTCTACAGTAAATGCCACAACATTGTCTGTATCCTGGTGGGCGACGAATACATAACTGCCTGTCGGGTCGATGACAAAACTCCTCGGCGCTTTTCCTTGCGTTGGTTCATGGCCAACGAGACTAAGCTCACCCGTATCGGGTTGGATTGCATAAATGACGATGCTGTTATGCCCACGATTCGAACCGTACACAAACGTACCTGCAGCATTTACCTGCACATCCGCACAGTTGCTGCGGTCTGTAAAGTCGGATGGCAGCGTGGAGAGGGTTTCCTTCAGACTGAGAATGCCTTCGTCCGCATCATAGTCGTAGCTCATCAACGTATTGCTCAGCTCATTGATGACATAGGCCCAACGTTCGTTGGGATGAAAGGCGAAATGACGAGGACCTGAGCCGGCTTCGATTGGAATCCGTGGAACGATACCGGGTTGTAATTCCCCGTGATCGGCGTCCAGACGGTAAACCCGTAATTGATCGGCCCCATACTCGGCGGCAACCGCGAAGCGGCTGGCAGGGTCGAGCGTTATGGAATGGACACGTGGACCGAATTGGCGTATTGGATGAATGCTGGAGCCTGTATGCTGGACGAAATCGGTCATCATTCCCAGCTGGCCGTTTGCTTCTATAGACAGGACGCACACGCTGCCATCACCAAAATTGCCAGCCAGCACGAATTTTCCTGTCCGATCCACAATCAGATGGACAGGCTTGGAGCCGCCGGAGGGCTGCTGATTGAGAAAGGTCAGCTGCCCCGTATGCGGATCTATGGCAAAGGCGCTAATCAGGCCCTCGCCTTCAATTGTATTCGCCGCATACAGATACCGTTGCGACGGACCAATAGCCAAGTAAGTCGGATTGATACCACCGGCTGTCGTACTGATATGCTCCAGTTCACCGGTAGCCGGATTCATTCGATACACGTAGATACCTTCGCTTGTGCTATCGGTTTGCGTCCCGATGTAAGCATAAATGGTTGATTGTGACCTCATAATCGTTGTCCTCATTTATTATGACTTGAGAATGCCTAATCCTTCTTCGAGAGATTCGGATACACTATCCGCCAGCTGGGCGGTCAGACCACCATCTACAACAAGGGCATGACCCGTAACGAATGATGCATCGTCGGAGGCAAGGAAGAGTGCGGCCAATCCGGCTTCACGCATCGTTCCAGGTCTGCCCAGAGGGTAAACGGCTTTTTGACGACGAACCTCTTCCGGATATTTTTCCAGAAAATCGATTTTCCCTTCCGTCACAATTCTGCCAGGGCAGATAGAATTTACCCGAATGCCATGCTTTCCGTAATCCAGAGCCATCTGTCGGGTCAGATTAATAATGGCGGCTTTGGCGGCATCATAAGAAGCATGCCGTCTGCCGCCGAGAAGCCCATGTACGGAGGCTGTATTGATTATCGAGCCTCCACCTGCCTGAATCATGCCTGGCAGTGCATATTTACTGCCCAGAAATACGGCTTTGACCGAAGAAGCGAAGACCTGATCCCAGTCTTCCTCCTCCTGCTCGAGAACAGAAGCCGTATGCCCTTTATAGGCATTGTTCATCAGGATATCCAGTCGGCCATAGGTTTCATAAGCATGCTCGATCAGCTGCTTCAAATCCTCGCTTTTAAATACGTTTGCCTTAAAATAACTGGCCGAACCTCCATTAGCAATAATCCCGTCAGCGACCTGCTGACCCAGACCTTCGCGGCCTCCATCGTCATTAACAATGACATGAGCACCTTCCTCGGCAAATATCTCGGCACTTGCTCTTCCGATACCGGACGATGATCCTGTAATCATAGCGATTTTGTCCTTTAATCTTGTTCCCATGTTTGATTTCCTCCTACAGGTTTGATGAATCCGGGTTAGTTTTTAATCTTTTCTTTATACAGCTCGTTTAATTCTTTCAAATGCTTTTGATAAGTTGGATCATCCTTGAAGCTTTTTACAAACTTATCCCAATCCTCCATGCTGTTTTTACCGATAATCACATTGGTTTCCATGTCATTAATCTTTTTGTTCCAGTCTGCGCTTTTTTCCAAAGCCGTCGGAGTAACAAGACCAAGTCCGGGATTAGGGACGGAGACCGTTGCGATTTTATCGACCAGCTTGTGATTATATTCTTTGGTTTCAGGTGTCATCCCTGGCAAATCTGCTTTGACATATTTATCATAATAGCTGGAAACCCATTGTGCGGATGTATCAAATGCATAACCTTTTTTCTTGCCTTCCTCTGTCTGGGTAATATCACCGGCTGCGTTTTCATTGTAGTCGGTTCCTTTAATACCGTAGGCGACCAGATTGTAAGCTTCCCGGGTTGCCGTGTAATCGTAGATTTCAAGAATTTTCTTTAATTTGTCTTCGTTCACTTTTTTATTGATCATAAAGATGCCAAATGAACCCGGTGCGGCTTCCATATAAACTTTTCCATCCGGTGCGGCTGGGAACAGGTAAGGTACGATCACAGCTTTTGGGTTCACCTTTTTGAGGTCGTCTGTATATAGGTGACCGTCATAGGTATTAGTGAAGCCCATGCCCGCTTTGTCCTGGGTCATAAAGTCACGAATTTGGCTGACCTGCAAAAGTGGCAGATCCGGAACCATAACGCCATTCTTGTTGACTTTGTTCCAGAATGCCAGCGCGTCCTTCATTTTGGGATTAAAGAAGCTTGGCTGCAACTGCCCACTATCATCCACATAATGCTGCAGGCCATTGCCAAACATCGATATGAAATAAGAAGATATGGTAGGTGTCCCATGGCCGACAAAGCCATACGTATCATTTTTTCCATTACCGTCGGGATCATTTTTGGTGAACGCTTCCATCACATTATAAAACTCATCCATCGTCGTCGGAGCTTTAAGGCCCAGCTTGTCTAACCAATCCTGGCGAATCAGCAACGATTGATGTCCGTCAATGGGTCGAACGCGGGGAATTCCCATCGTTTTTCCTTTAAAGGCAACATTCTTATATATTTGCGGTGGATAAGCAGCCAAATTTGGATAGTTTTTAATGTACGGGGTTAAATCCCAAAATGCACCCTGATTAGTCGCGTTGGCGAAGGTTTGCGTGTTGATATCCCATACCAGGGTCACATCGGGAAGATCGCCGGCAGCTAGCATGACATTTAATTTATCTGGATAATTGTTTGCGGGAACGTAAGTCACATTGATTTTGACATTGAATTTGGCATTTAATTGTTTAAGGCTTTCCAGGTCATTGCTGGGTGCAGAATTGTAGGTCGTTGTCAGTATATTAATTTCTATCGGTGCTTTCGAGCCATTATCGCCTGCCGGTGCTTCCGAAGTACTCGAAGTTGTTGTTGTGGAACTACAGCCTGCCAGCAAAACAACGGCTGCCATTGCACCTATATTCGTATTTCTCAGCCAATTATTCATCTTCATGGACCTCCTTCAAATGTTGAAGCATTTTTCTTATGTGATGCTTGGATGTACCACCGGAATACTCCGGCAGCTTATAACCTGATCCCCTCGATATGCCTCACTCCTTTCCATGCAGTATGTGTCAGCCTTTAACGGAACCGACCATCATCCCTTTAACAAAGTATCTTTGTAGAAACGGATAGACGATAATAATAGGCAGAGAAGCGACGACCACAGCGGACATCTTGATCGTTTCCGGCGGCAGCATCTGTTCGCTCTGCAGCATTTGCGCTACCGCAGGATCTCCTACCTGGGTTGATGCCTGAATAAGCAGCATTTGCAGCACAACCTGCATCGGGCGAAGTGTATCCTTATTGATATAAAGTACAGCATTAAAATACGTATTCCAGTAGGCAACAGCGAAAAACAGTCCAAAGGCTGCTATTGCCGACAAAGAAACAGGCAGGATAATCCGAAAAAACACACCGATGTCCGTACAGCCGTCCATTTTGGCTGATTCCTCCAGCTCCTCGGGAATTTCCTGATAAAAGCTTTTCATCAAAATGACATACCAGGCGCTGGTCAGTACAGGAAGTATAAGCGCCCATACCGTATTAATGAGTCCAAGCTCCTTGACGAGCAAATAGTTCGGAATCATTCCCGGATTGAACAGCATCGTGAACAGGATACCCATCATGAGGATTTTCTTCAGTCTGAATTTTTTACGGGATAAGGCATAAGCGAGTCCGCTGGTTAGGATCAGACTACAGACGGTTCCGATCACAGCGAGAAAAAAACTGATGCTGAGTGAATTTAAAAATGTTCGGGTCGATAAAATAAACTTGTAGGAAGCCAAGCTCCAATGCTCAGGAATAATGACGAGTGCCCGGGTTTGAAACTCGATTGGATCGGTGAAGGATACAAGAATGACATACAGAAAAGGCAAAAAGGTTGATAAGGAGATGACGGCAAGAATGATGTAATTAAAGGTGTCGAACACCCGTGAGCCAAGCTGCTGTTTCATTTAGTAGACACCCTCTTCTCCAAACTTTTTGGCCAACCGATTGGCGGATACGACGAGAATCAGACCAACAACGGATTTGAATATCCCGACTGCTGTGGCGAAGCTGAATCGGCCGTTTTGAATGCCGACCCGGTAGGCATAGGTATCGAACACATCGGCAACTTCCGTCACGGTGGAGCTGGACATCAGGTAAATATGCTCAAAGCCGATATCCAACACCTGACCCAGTCGAAGAATTAGTAAAATAATAATCGTTCCTTTGATCCCGGGGATTGTCACAGACAACGTTTGTCTCCAGCGGTTTGCACCATCCATACGTGCTGCTTCATAGAGCTCAGGATTAATGCCCGCCAGAGCAGCGAGGAAAATAATTGTCCCCCAGCCTGTTTCCTTCCATATGGTTTGTGCCGTCAGCATCGCCCAGAAGGTATCGGCATTGGTCAGAAAATTAATCGGCTGCCCACCGGATTCCGCGATCAGCTTATTAACGATTCCGCTTCCACTCAGCGTCAGGAAGCAAATACCGACGATGACTACCCAGGAAAGGAAATGCGGCAGGTAAATGGCAGTTTGAACCCACTTCTTGAATGACAAATTTTTCAGCTCGTTCAGCAGCAGTGAAATAATGATGGGCATCGGGAAGAAGAAGGCAATATTGAGAAAACTAATGGCAATCGTGTTGCGGAAAAGCAGCCAAAAATCAGGATTCGTAAAAAAGCTCTGGAAATGTTTAAGTCCGACCCATTCGCTTTTGAGCAGTCCCAGGTAAGGGGAGTATTCGGTAAAAGCTAACGTCAATCCCCATAAGGGGACATATTTGAAAATAATGAAAAACAGCAAGCCCGGCAGTGCAAGTAGATACAAATATTTTTCCTGTTGAAACGTCCTTTTCCAGCTCTTTAACCAAAGCAGAAATGAGCGGTTGGACTTTGTGCTCTTCCTCGGCTCGGGCAAATCCGTTAGTTCTGGAGATAGAGCTGCTCTTTGTTGATTAGGCAATCTGCTCATCCTTTCTGTCCATGTTTCGATGGGGCATCTGTGTTGATAATTGAATTGTATGCGGTTCTTATTGAGCCAACAATAAGCCATTTGTGAATGCTCTTCATGTGCCGTATTTAAGGATAATCACAAAATGAGTATCTGTACGTGACAAATTAAAAACCCGTATTCAGCAAGGTGTTATCCTTTTTTGGAATACGGGTGGATCATCGGTACATGTAGTTACTCTCCTTCATCACGAAACTGTCCAGGCGTGAGCCCTACATTTTTTTTGAATACACGGATAAAATTTTGGGTGTGGAGGTAGCCTACCTTTTCTGAAATATCGGCAACTGGAATATCTGTGTCGCGCAGCAGCTTCTTGGCTCGTTCAATTCGAACCTGGGTAACATAATCGCTGAATGAGATGTGCTGGAATTTTTTGAATAGCTTGCTGAGATGTGTTCGGCTGATTCCAAAGCTGTGCGCACATTGATTCTGAGAAATATCCAAATGATAATTTTCCTGAATGAAGGCGGTTACCTTGTCAATGATATGCTCGTGCTTCACAAACGTTTTATTGTGCACGAATGTCACGATAGGGGTAATGAGTTTATCCAGAAACCAATGATTTAAATCATCCATGTTTTGAAACTTGCGCAAATATTCATAGGGCTCCTCGCCTTTATACAGCGTATCCAGATCGATATCAAGCAGGTACATGGTCCGAATCGTAGTACCGAGCAGTTGTGTATATGACATTTGAATGACTTTGGTCACATGGGTTGCACTTACGACATAGTTGGAAAACTCATCAAGCATTCGCTTTGACTCTTCGAGGTCTCCTTGCTTTAAAGATTCCTCATAATGCTGCTCCAGCTCAATCGGATATCGAAAGCTTTCGCTCACTTTCAAGAAATCATTCTCGGGGTCGATAACCTGCTCTCCTCCTACCACAAGCCGGGAATATAAAGCAGAAACCGCCTGATGGTAGACCTGGGGCAGATCGCGGATTTCGTTAGTTACTGTTCCAAGGCCTGCGGTTACCGGCAGCCGCAAATAATCCGACAATACGCTTCTGGTTTCTTCCACAAATCCCTTTACTAATACTTTCCATTCTGCAATCATTGCGCTGTTAAATTCGTTGTCAACCTTTATATGATTCCAAAGCAGTACGGCGATCTGATCATTCAACAGATTGATCGTGATTCCGAGAAAAACATGTTCATTGGCATGGACGAGATCTGTAATGATGTTTTTCATCGCAAAGATGACGAGATCCCGATCCTGATCGGAAAATTTACCTTTTCCAGGGGTGCTTGAATCATAGGTTACAATGAAAATGGCAAATTGGGCTTGCTGGGGCAGGGCATAACGCTCGAACAGGTTACCGAGCTCATTTGGTGCATAATGCAAGTAATTGCCCTGCAGCATCTGCATCACGAAGGATTCCTGAATAATGGGCAGCTGTTGGGATAATTGGTCCTGCAGCTGTCTCGTTTCGTCCTTTAACGCAAGCCAGGTCTGCTTGACATAACCGATCTCATCCTCGTCTGCTTCACTGCCTGCAGAATCCCGTTTCATATGGATCATCAGATTGGCAATTGGCCGGTACACCCATTGGGTACCCAAAAATGTGAAAACGAGTGCAATCAACAGCACAACGGCAAGCACAACCGCCGTAATAACCCCAATCCCGGCAGATTTGGCATTTAACTCATCGACTGGAATCAAATCGATATATTTCCATCCGGTATAGGATGATGTAAGCGTTGTCACTAAATAGTCACGGTTATTCCAATTATAATTAAGCTTGTGCTCAGATACGTTTTTTTGCTGAATCTGTTCAAGCAGTTGGGAAGGAAGTGCGGACATGGAGGAGGAGGCGACCGTTTTCCCTTCTTTATCGACAATTGCAATCGTTTGTCCGGGGTAAGCTACCGAACGCTGGAGAGCATCCTGGAACAGCTTCTCATCAATACGGACAAGCATCAGACCGACCGGACTCAGGGCCTGCAGCGGCAGTCTGCAAATGAAGGTTACCCCTTTGGCTGCATCATTCGCCCGGATTTGAAATACCGTATTTTTCCACTGAAACTCCTTGGGGAATGTCATCACCTCATTGAGCCTGTTACGGTCGTAGATAGGGGTTATTTTAAATAAGCCGAAGGAAGAGGACAGCAGGTAGTTATCCTTCACATACATCGAAATATCCAAAATAAGCTTATGATTGGATTGAAAGGTTGAGAAAAATTGTACGACCTGCATATTAAATTCGGATTCATTTTCTTTAATTCCCCTCTGCAGCGCTTCATTGCCAAAAAGAGGATGAAACAGCAGCTGCAGCGTACTGTCCTGTATGTTTTGCAAATCCCGGTCGATGGTTGCGGAGGTATTCTCCAATAGCTGAACATGCGCACGGTTGACTTCATTTTGCAAGGTTGAAGCGGAGAACAGATAGCTGCTGATGCCTACGATTAAGGTGGGCAGAATACCAACAGCCAAGGTTAACATGATCATACGTTGAAGCAAGGTAGTCTTTCTCCCAAAAATCCGCTTGATTTTCAAGTTGTTCCTCCTCAAGTCATACTTAAAATGATATTGCAGTCAATTCTAGCATACATACAGCATGGAAACTACAATTGTCCATTCCGCTTACACTTACTTCAAGGTTAGTTATTTACGTTTTTCCGCTATATAATTTGTTAATAAAATGCTGTGTATTCACTGCTTTTTGGTTATCGCACCAAGAAAATGCTCCTTCTGTGACGGGCTCAGGGAAGCGCACAAAAGGAGCATCACGAACTGCTTATGGTTAGGCAACGCAAATTGGCCTTATAATACAATCGTCCGATTGTTACGCATACTTGGAGAACACTATCAGCACATGTATACAATTATAAGGTATAGATAACAATTTGTGAACATGGTTCAATATAAAGAACTTGGAATTTGATTGTGATCGTGGTTAGCCAGATACTTATAAGAGGCCCGCGGCAATGGATAATAAAATCCGATGCTGCGGGCCTCTCTGAGCTGTCGTACCCTAAATATGGTCTTGACAGATGCTTCAATATTGAATGTCTCTTGGCCAAGCGCCGTCGATGGGAGCTGCGGGAAGATTGGGGAGCTTCAGCTCCTGCGCGGCAATACGCAAATATTTAATATTGTACCGGATTTCCGAACTGACTAACGGGGGTGTGGATGGGCCGAAATATTTGCTGGGGTCAAAATAGTTGAGCATCTTCAGGTCATTATCGTACAGAGCCGCATCCCAGCGAATTTTGGATATGGAGCGGCTGACAACTTCCAAAGGAAATCCAGTTTCCAGCGCAAAAACTTTGGCTGCCTGATGGGGCTGCTCCCGTATCAGTCGATTGGCCTGCATATGGGCCTTTAAGTAAGCGACTACCAAATCCTCATGATCGAGTGCCCAATGCTCGTCAGCGACCACGTTAGCAATAAAACCAAGTCCCAGCTCCTGGTTGAAAATCGATTTGCCGATTTGCTGATGATGGGCAAGACTCAGGAAGGGCTCCCACATAATTGATGCGCTCAGTCTGCCTTGACGCAGGCTTTCCATGCTTTCCTCAATAGAACGATGAATAATGTTCAAATCCGTCATATGATGCGATTCCAGCATCTTTCTCAAGCGGTACTCCGCATTGGTGCGGAATGTGGTGGCGATAGGCAGAGTGGCGAGATCGCCAATACTCTGAAGTGTCAGATCTGTTGGGACGACCATCCCAAACCCGTCGCCCTTCGCGGATTTTCCTCCGGCGGCAAGCAGAATCGGGCGGTAATCGGGCAGCATTGTGCTGATCATATGACTGACCGACAGGGCATAATCTCCAAAGGTAGCAAAGTGAATATTGCCTGCTATCATCCCTTTTATCAATTCCATTCCGTCCTTGGCCTTGTGCCATTTGATTTCGATCCGGTCCTTGGGACGGATACGCCTCAGCTCTTGTTCGAGAAATCCGAATTCCTTAATAATTAACGGACCCCACATATGCGTGGAAACAGTCGTATATCCAATGGTTATAGTCTGATTGGCGGTAAGAACAGGCGAGGATTGTCGTACTTGGCCAAATTGCCTATACCAGCGCATAACCTCATTTTTATCAAAATATATTTCTTTTCCTATTTTTACGCTGGGCAGCTGCTTCGTTTTTCGCCAACGGTCAATCGTCGAACGGCTAACATCCAATTGATCCATGACCTCACTGATGTGGATTAAATTAAATTGGTCTTTAATCATGCGATGTGACCCCCTTGAACTGTAAATTATTGGTCATTTTGGTCAATAATCATCAGTAATCTTTTATATTTGTCATTATGTTGACTAAAAAAATTGCACATGCTAACTTATATTAATCCTAGTATATCGATATGAATAGATATATTACAATCATTTTTTTGTAAAAGAAGGGGGAGGGTCTGCTTGGCGAATACAGTTAGCGCGGAATGGCTCCATGAACGCTTGAATCATACAGAGATCGTGATTGCAGATTGCCGGTTTCTTCTTGGCAAACCTGCTGCAGGTAAAGAGGCATACGAGGCTGGTCATTTGCCCGGAGCCGTTTATTTCGATCTTGAACAGGACTTGTCGGATGTGATTGGCAGCCACGGAGGCAGGCATCCTTTGCCGGATACGAATCAATTGTCAGCGAAGCTTGGCGATGCGGGAATCGATGAGTCCAAGATCGTCGTCGTTTACGATGATCAAGGTGGTGCTATGGCATCACGATTATGGTGGATTTTGAAGTATTACGGACATCCACAGGTTTATCTGCTGAATGGTGGATTATCCCGGTGGAAAAGCCAAGGTTATGAGCTTACGAAAGAAGTCTCATCCGTTAAAGGCAGCACGTTTGTCCCGCAGCTTCAGGAAGGATTGCTGCTGGACGCCCAAGAGGTGAAGCAAAGATTGGGTCGCTTGGACACTCAGCTCATCGATTCCCGAGAGGAAAAAAGATATCTGGGTTTGGAAGAGCCCATTGACAGAATAGCTGGACATATACCTGGAGCAGTGAACCATTTTTGGAAAAATGCCTATACTGCTGAAGGCGAGTTGAAGGATTCGGAAGAATTGAAAGCAATTTTTCATGAGCTGGATGCATCCAAGGAAATCATCGTTTATTGCGGATCAGGTGTTACAGCCTGCCCTAATGTTCTGGCCTTAACCGAAGCTGGGTTTACGAACGTCAAATTGTATGGCGGAAGCTGGAGCGATTGGGTATCTTACCCGGATAATCCGATTGAGACAGGGATTGGAAAAGCTGAGCGGCGTGGAAAGGAGCATTGAACGAACATGAGTAGAAGAAAGGGACAGCTGCATCTTACTTTGTCTGTACAGGGCACTGGTTATCACCCTGGGAGCTGGCGTCATCCTGACGTTAGTAATGTAAAGCTGCATGAACCGGCTTATTACTACAGTCTGGCGCAAACGGCCGAGCGTGGGAAATTCGATATGCTGCTTCTGGACCAGACTTCCATCGGTGAACGTCTCCGTGCAGCAGGCAGGGAACCCGGGCTGCCGCTTGAGCCATTCACCTTGCTGGGAGCGTTGGCTTCCGTCACGAAGCATATAGGTTTGGGAGCTCCTGTATCTACTTCCGTTATCGAGCCGTTTGCGGTTGCCAGGCAATTGGCCGCGCTGGATCATCTCAGTGACGGAAGGACGGCATGGCTGGCGAGTGCGGTCGATCTATATGAACCAAAACGTCGTCTCGGTGGTCCACCCGAGCTCTCCCTCACACAGAGAAACGAGCGCAAGCAGGAGTTTATCGAAGTCGCAGCGCGTTTATGGGACAGCTGGGAGGATGGGGCAGTCATCATTGACAGAGGAGAAGGGCGCTATATTGACTCTGACAAGGTGCATTTGATCCATCATACAGGGCAGCATTTTAAAGTGCGCGGTCCCTTAAGCATACCACGGCCTCCACAGGGGCACCCGGTTCGCATCGGTATAAGCTCTACTTGGGGTAACAGGAATGAGGGCGATCTGGATAAGCCAGAGCTTGTAATAAGCTCCCGACCATTGATAGAGACGGCGGCTGACTTTTATCAAAAGCTTCAGAAACGAAGGGCTGTGAGTGGGTACTCTGCTGCTGGAGTCAAGGTGCTTACCACCTTGTCCCCGATAATAGGAGCAACCGAAGCGGAAGCCAGACATAAAGCAGCCAAGCTGCAGGAGCTCGCTGATCCAAAGACGGGAATTGCCATTCTATCCGATCTGTTGAATCTGGACTTGACGGGTTATTCGCTGGACGAACCCCTTCCTGCTATTCCCGGTTTGTGGGAGGCGGTCAAAGCTTCAGGAATCGAAGCGGCAACACTACGTGAGCTTAGCTCTCAGATTGTGAAGCTTACCGGAACTAAAGTATTTGTTGGGACACCCGAGCAGCTTGCCGACTGGATGGAAGACTGGTACCAAGCATACGGTAGTGATGGGTTCCACCTGCAGCTTCCGCTGCTGCCAGGGGGATTGGAGGAATTTGTTGCACAAGTAATTCCCGTGCTGCAGCGAAGAGGGCTGTTCCGAACGGAATATACGGGAACTACGCTGCGGGACCATCTGGGACTGGAAGCTCCAGTCAGCGTGCGAATAAGCAAGGAGGGATAACGATGGGGAATACCAAAAAACAGCTGCATCTCGGTGTTTTTCTATTAAACACCGGGCAGCATGTAGGCGGATGGCGTCATCCGGAAACGCACGCTGACCGGCTGCTCGATTTGTCTTTCTATCAAGACTTTGCGAGGCTGTCGGAGAGAGGGTTGTTCGATACGATTCTGGCGCTGGAGCAAATCGCCATTGGCGAACAGAATGGGAAGGTAGCTGAGGAACGCTCGATCCCGACGCCGGATACGCTGACCCTGCTATCCGTAATGGCAGCAGTAACGGAGAAGATCGGCTTGACGGCTACGTTATCCACGACGTACAACGATCCCTATCATGTCGCGGCCAGATTTGCAACACTTGATCACTTGAGCGGTGGAAGGGCTGGCTGGAATATGGTCACCTCACAGGACCCGCGTGTCGCCTCCCAATTTAGCAAGGATGCGCATATGGACCATGCGTTAAGGTACCAACGCGCGAACGAATTCGTTGATGTGGCGATGAAGCTGTGGGATAGCTGGGAAGAGGATGCACTGATCAGCAAGCAAAGCTCGGGCCAATACCTCGACCCAACCAAAGTACATGATATCGATCATACAGGCACTTATTTCTCGATCAACGGAACCTCCTATATTCCACGCCCGATTCAGGGGCATCCGGTGCTCTTTCAGGCAGGTTCATCCGGCAGCGGCCTGCAGTTTGCGGCCCAGAAGGCTGAGGTTGTGTTCACCGCTCAGGATAACCTGCGGGACGCCTTGGATTACTATGCCAATCTGAAGGGGATGCTGAAGTCCCATGGACGCAGACCGGAACAGCTTCATATACTGCCGGGGCTTGCACCGATTCTGGGCTCTACGGAGCATGAGGCCAAAGAACGCGAAACGTACTTTAATGAGCTGGTGTTGCCGGAAATTGCCGTGAAAACCTTGTCTGGCACCATCGAGGTCGACTTATCCTCGTACCCTCTGGACGGTCCGTTCCCATACTGGGAAATTAACCCGGAGGCGAACAATAACAAGAAAAGCCGTCTGCAGCTATTGAAGGATTTGGGACAACGTGAACAGTGGACGGTCAGGCAGATGAGCAAGCACGTGGTATCCGCCGGCGGGCATCATACGTTCGCAGGCACACCGGAGCGGCTGGCTGATCTGATGGAGCATTGGCTGGATCAGGGGGCTTGCGACGGATTTAACATTATGCCCTCACACTATCTGCGAGGCCTAGAGGAGTTTGTCGATCACGTCATTCCGATATTGCAAAAACGTGGCCGCTACCGCACGGAATATACGGGTAATACGCTGCGTGATCATCTGGGATTGACACCACCGGTTAATCGCTGGTCTGCGCTCAGTACGCCATCATCCAAATAACAAACCATTTATCAGGAGGAATAACTTCATGAAAAAAACTCGTTTTCATTTACTATTTACAGTCGTATTGCTTACCATTCTGGCAGGCTGCGGCAAAACGGCCCCTGCTGCGGATGGCGGCTCGATCCCGGCTTCAGCAACGCCCGCAGCAGCTTCAACTGCCAAAGCGGCACCTAAAGTGATTAAATCCGCACTAAACACAGTTCCCGTACCTTTATTCAGCTTTCTGGATGAGAAAAACCAACCGGCAGGATTTATGATCGACTACCTGAAGGAGCTGGAAAAGAAGCTTCCGGAATATAAATTTGAGTACGAATCCGTGGATAACGAAGGGCAACTGATCGGTACCGACACTGGCAAGTACGCATTTGCCGCCAACTTCTGGTTCAAAAACCCGGAGCGGGAGAAAAAATATTTGTATCCGCAGCAAGAGTTCGGCTATTCCATTACAGGCTTGGCTGTTAAGCCGGACCGCAACGATATCAAAACCCTGGATGATCTGGTAGGCAAGAAATTGGTTCCCATGACCCCGGTTTCCGGCTTCCGCTACATCCTGAAGGATTATAATCTCAAGCATCCTGGCAAGGAAATCAAAATTGAAGATGTAGAGAAGACGACCCCTGCTGACGATCTGAAGCTTGTTGAATCGGGCAAATACGATGCTCATCTGCTCAACATCAATCATTTTGAAGATGCCGTGAAGAAATTAAATCTGAACCTGAAGATCGGCGGCGTCATCTCGAAGGAATCGGTATATTTGCTCTTCAACAAGAATCAGACAGAGCTTGCCCAAAAGATGGACGCGGCAACTGTTGAGTTAATTAAAGACGGCACGCTGCCGAAGCTTTCGGAAAAATGGTTCAAGGTGGATGTATTTAAAAGCCTGGAGTATGTGCAGCAGGGCTATAAATTCCGGAAGGATTAACGAGAATGAACAGCGCCGGAATCGAAACGACTTTGAATCTGGTCCTGCGAATAGCCGAGAGGCTGCCGATTACGTTGACGATCATGCTCTTATCCCTTGTTTTTGGACTCTTGCTGGGGTTGGTTATCGCCCTGGCCAGAATTCAAAAGAATAAAATCATTTATGCGCTTGCCACGTTTTATCTGTCGTTCATGCGGTGCACCCCGACCATCGTTCAGCTTTTTCTGGTCTATTACGGGCTGCCGCAGCTGTTGATACTGGTAGGCGTGGATGTGAACGACTGGGATAAGATCATCTTTGCCGTAATCACCTTCTCGCTGCACAGCGCAGCCTTCTTCTCCGAGGTTATCCGCTCTTCCTATCTGGCGGTCGGAAGCGGCCAGCAGGAGGCTGCCTACAGTGTGGGCATGACCTACGGACAATCACTCAGGCGAATTATTTTGCCGCAAGCCTTCGGTATTGCGATCCCCAATCTGGGCAACAACGTGATTATTTTATTAAAAGAAACGTCACTGGCCTTCTCCATCGGGATTGTTGACATTATGGGGCAGGTACAGATCATACTCGGAAATAATTATGGAGCAAATACGTTCCAGGTGTATATTCTCGTTTCGTTGATTTACTGGGTTCTGAGCATTGCCATTGAAAAGGGCTTTGGACGGTTGGAAAAAAGCTATAAGAAAGGCCATGTCAGTATTGCAAGATAAGGAAGAAAGGGAGGGGAGCTGCATTGGCCGAATTTAGCTTGGCCTTCGCTATTGAGAAATTCCCGGAGGTTCTGAAGGGTGTACCCTCCATGCTTATTGTAGCGGTTATCTCGATGCTGCTGGGTACGATTATCGGACTGATCATCGCTCTGTGCAGGATCTATAGAGTACCTGTGCTGGATAGGCTGGGGGCATTATATGTCTCCTTTATCCGGGGGACTCCCTTGTTGGTGCAGCTATATGTGGTGTTCTATGGTACGCCGCTGCTTGTTGATACCTTGAACCGGGAGTGGGGCTGGCATTTGCCTCTTCAGGAAATGTCGCCTCTCGCTATTGCACTGCTCGCGTTTACGATCAATTCGGCCGCCTACCAGTCGGAGGTCATCCGCGGGGCGCTGCTCACTACGGATTCGGGTCAGATGGAGGCGGCGTATTCAATCGGGATGACGACATCCCAAGGGCTAATAAGAATTGTTGCTCCGCAGGCATTTGCCGTTGCGCTTCCGAATTTGGGAAATATTTTTATTAATCTGATTAAAGGCACCTCGCTTGCTTTTGCAATCAAGGTTATCGAGGTGATGGCCCAAGCCAAAATCGTCGCCGGTGACGGTTATCGATACCTGGAAATGTACTTTGATGCTTCTATTATTTACTGGGTTATTTGCTGGATCTGCGAGAGGCTCTTTGTATGGCTGGAGACCCGATACAGCCGCCATGAAAAGAGAATGGCCGCGTGAGCAGCAAGTCAGATGTATGGATTCTATAATCGAGGTGGCGCAGCATGATTCAAATGTCAAAGATCAAAAAATCCTTTGGCCGTAACCAGGTGCTGAAGGGCATCGATTTAACCGTGCACAAGGGTGAGGTCGTCGCTATTCTTGGACCCAGCGGTTCGGGTAAAACCACCCTGCTGCGCTGCTTGAACTATCTTGAAAAGCCGGACGAGGGCAGCATCACCATCGGGGATTTCGCTATCGACTGTAAGCGTGCAGGCAAGAAGGAAATTCACCAGCTACGCCAAAGGTCGGCGATGGTGTTCCAGCAGTATAATCTGTTCAAGCATAAAACCGCGCTGGAGAATGTAATGGAAGGGCTCTTGGTCGTAAAGAAGCTTCCTAAGGAAGCGGCCAGAGATTTGAGCGTCGAGCTGTTGAAAAAAGTAGGTCTTGAACACAAGCTGGATGCTTATCCGTCGCAATTATCCGGCGGTCAGCAGCAGCGGGTAGGCATCGCCCGTGCGTTGGCACTTAACCCCGAGGTGATTTTGTTTGATGAGCCGACCTCAGCACTCGACCCGGAGCTGGTAGGCGAGGTGCTGTCAGTCATTCGCAAAATTGCCAAAGAAGGAATTACAATGATCATCGTAACTCATGAGATGGGCTTTGCGCAGGACGTTGCAAACCATGTTGTGTTTATGGATGAAGGCGTAATTGTCGAGGAAGGCAAGCCGAATGAGCTGTTCAGCGATCCGAAGGAAGAGCGAACGAAGCAATTCCTCAAACGGATACGACCGGAGCTGAATTACTCCATATAAAATCGCAGAAGAAGACTGCCGAATTCCCCCAAGCTTCAGATAGACTATGCATAGGTAAATCGATCATAGTAAATGGAATAATAACAACAAGAAGTCTCTGGCAGAGGCTTCTTGTTACTTTTATGGACTGATTATTTGAAGTCCGCCATTTAAATTTGCCCCTTATTCGTCTTTAGTCGATTGATTGAAATCCTCTTTTATTCGGTGCGACAACAACAGGTTTCACAATCTGCTGGCGGCAGCTGTATTCGATTTTCGGTATTCCGTCGGCGTACACCCGATTGTCCTTCGGAATGCTTTAATAAAGTAATTGTCGCTGGCAAACCCAGTTTTATCGGCGATGGGTGGTCTGTGATCAGGCTTTTCTGGGCAGCCAGGGATTGCAGCAAAAAGTCCAGTTGCACTTGCATCATTGCACGTATTGGATACGTCAGATTGGCTTAACAAGCAATGACTGAAAACGCTTACTTATGGTGCACATCTTTAAGAAGTGCGCAGACGGAGTTTTAAGCCATCGTGCACTTAGCTCATATAGGTTTTCTAATCTTTAGCGTATGAGAGGGTGGATGGCCGACTACTTTTTTGTACATGTAGTTGAAGTAAGTCTGGTCGCAATAACCGAAGGATTCGGAGATTTCCCTGATCGTCATGTTGGTGGTCATTAGAAGTTCACGGGCTGCTGAAATACGGACCTCATGCATATATTCCACAGGTGTTCGGCCTGTCACTTCCTTGAATGCGGTAGAGACATAAGTTGGTGATCGGTCCACATGCTGCGCAAGCTCGCTGAGCCGCAGCGGCTCGCGAAAATGCTGAATAATGTACTGCTGGATGCGCAGCGCCAGATTTCGTCGGGTTGGAGAATGCGTTCCAATAGTAAGTTCACGTTGAGTGATTCCCAAGATCTCCAGCAGGATACCGCGAGAAATGAGTTTATAGTTTGGCATTTTACCAATCCAGCATTCATTCAACATCGAAAAGCGTTGCTTAAGATAATCATAGCTGAGTGGTTGTATAAGCTTGAATGGCTCGTCTATAAATGAAGAAAGATCTTCATGGTTTAATTCCCTAAAATGAGCAGAATACATTTGGTGCGGATTCGAGCTGTCTGTTTCTGCTGAACGCATCGTATCCTGAGGAATAAATAACCCTTCTCCCTTGCTGATTTGAAGGGTTTGATTGGCAAACCGGTAAATGCAGGCTCCTTTGGTCACAAGGAAGAGGATATGATGTCGAGTGGGAGCCAACGGTACCTTCCAGTTTCCAAGAACAGCCTGCTGAAATGCTACATTATCAATGATCATAGTGTCTGTATACCTCCTTGTTCAAGAAGAAAATCAAAGAATCATTCAAAAAAACGAATGATTACCAATCGTACTCTGAAATGAATGCAGCTACAATATATATAAGAATTATCTTCATATTACATCAAATCCAGCAGGAGTGTGAGTGTAAGATTATGTTTTCCAATCAGAAAATCATTGACGTTGATGTGCATAACCAATTGAAAAGCCCAAAAGACCTTTTACCTTATTTACCAGAACCGTGGAGGACCCGCGTTGCAAGTTCCGGGATCGGAATGCCAGATCGGGGCTATCAGACTCCTATAGGTGTATTGCGTCAGGATTGCTTACCGCCGACAGGGGGACCGGCAGCTTCGGATCCTGATTATCTCGTCAAGGATTTATTCGAACCCTTCAATATTGAATATGGTATTCTGACCGGTTCCTTAATGGACGTTTCAACGATGCATGACCCGGATCATGCGGCTGCAATCGCTTCAGCGTATAACGATTACTTGGTAGCAGAATGGCTGCCTAAGCATTCATCCTTTCGCGGATCCATTGTTGTTGGCACACAGGACCCGATACTTGCCGTGAGAGAGATAGATCGCATGGCGGAGCACCCGGAGATGGTGGGAATCGTTATGGGCAGCGCACAGCGGGCACCGCTCGGTCAGCGTCAATATCATGCAATCTATGCAGCCGCAGAGCGGCATGGACTGCCAATCGCTATTCACCCAGGTGGCGAAGGCGCCGGTGGAACACCACCTCCGACACCATCCGGTTATCCAACTCGTTATCTTGAATATCATACCTGTTTATCACTGAATTATATGGCGCATATTACGAGTCTTGTTTGCGAAGGCGTTTTCGAAAAATTCCCTCATCTAAAGTTCGTTTGCTTAGAGGGCGGGATTGCTTGGCTGCCGCATTTAATGTGGCGTCTCGATAAGAATTATAAAGGGCTTCGCTCATCGGTTCCATGGCTGAAACGGATGCCAAGCGAGTATATCCGCAGCAACTGCATGTTCTCGACGCAGCCTATTGAGGAGCCGGAGGATCCCAAGGATCTTATCGCGATATTTGATATGATCGATGCCGAGAACTTCCTTATGTTTTCGAGCGATTATCCGCATTGGGACAATGACATTCCAACGGAAATTTTAAAACGGCTTAGCCCAGAAGCTCGACAAAAAATCTTCTATGACAATGCCAAGAAACTGTACAAGCTTTAGGAGGAGTTGATTGTGCCGAACAAGAAGCTACAAAGTACAGGTTGAAGGTGGGAAAATCAGCGTTATCCTATAAAAAACACCGCTTCAATAGGTTAGTGAATGTTCATCACGTTCACATTGACCTGACGAAGTGGTGTTTTTTATTTGCAGAATGTGTTTCTGTCCCTGATACAAATCGATGAATCACTCAAAAAGCCGTATGATTACCAATCGCACATTTCAATAATTGCAGTTATAATTAAAAGGCGGACGCCGCAGCATATTTCAACAGGTTATGTACTCAGGAAGGGATGACAAAACGGATGTCCTTGCTCTTCAAGCTAAAATCGTTTAATAACAAGCAGTTCTGGAAGTTCTTTGCCAAATATTTTATGCTTATTCTCATTCCTGCCATTGTTGCAAGCACGTTTATGAACCTGTTTGTTGTTAGCCTGATCCAGAATGAAGCAGAGCAATCGAGTCACATTGTCATGAAAAATAATGCTCATCAAGCCGATGAGAAATTTCATTCTCTTCAAGCAGATATGATCAATTTGTTAAGTTCATCCAATCTGAAAAGCATTCTGAAAAATGCTGGCAAAACTCCAGTCTCCATGGAACAAACAGATATGATTTACGCGATGATGGCACAGTTAAACTCCATCATCTCAGAGCCGCTTGTATCAGGTACATTCCTCTATTTCGTAAATTCTGATTTGGTGATCGATAATAATATTTATACAAACAAATCGTTTTATTTTAAAAATTATTATTCGTTGGATGAGTCGGAATCATCGAAGCTGATCACTCAATTTAAAGGCAAACAGATGATGCATTTCACTGAGCCGTATCCTGCCAATCTTAGAAGTAATATGTCCAGTAACAATGAAACAAGCGGTTCCAACGTTTCTGTCATTATGAGCTATCCTTTTAACTCCGTTAAGCCTGAAGTGTATCTTGAGGTTCATTTTCAGAAGGACAAACTGGAAAGGTTGATCCAGACTCAGGAAAGTTGGATTTTTCGAACAGCGATCATCAACGCAGATGGAACCGTGATCAGCCAATCGGATACAGCGGAGCTGAATAAAAATTCTTTGAATGAGGCCATTCTTACGAAGTCGGAAGGAGCCTTCTCTCCTTATAATGACAAACAAGCGGTTTCTTTTGTCCGTTCCGAATATGATTCTTCCTGGTACTACATCAGTTGGATTGATATAAATACGCTTATGAAGCCTGCAGAAACGCTGCGTTTTTTGAGCATCGGGTTCCTACTGTTTTTTCTTCTGGTCGGTGCTTTTGTATCTTATTATTTGAGTCGGCGTTTGTATACCCCGATACTGGAAATACGGAATCGTTTACAAGCGCACCAATCCCTTTCCCCACCCGATGCAGCCGATGACTCACCCGATGGCAATGACTTCGATATTATTAAAAGGTTTTCCAAATTACTTATTACCGAGCATAAGGAGATGTCGCAATGGGTTAAAGGTGCTCTTCCTATTGTACAAGAGGATTTTATTACCCAAATCTTGCTCGGTGAATATAGAGATAATCTTTCCATTGAGTACTATTCCAAAGAAATTGCTTTTCCTGTTGTAATTAATGCTACACGCACAGTGCTGATTATTGAATATCATTATTATGATAATGTGCTTGAACAGCTATCTGAAACGTCCAAATCGTTCCTGCTTGTAGAATTGAGGGAGAAAATCTGGAAACAGGTATCAGACAAGATGTGGTTAAGCCAAACCAGATCAGATTTATTGGCATGCGTTGTGCATCATGACTTGGAGAATGCCCTTGATTTATTAGAGATCTCCAACCAACTCAAGCTGGTGCTGGAGCCATACATGTCTTATTTCAAGTCCACGATAGGGATTGGCAAAACAGTACATGAGATAGGGAACCTTCACGATTCTTATCAATACGGATTTGCGATGTTAAAGCAAAAAAGTCTCAACGCCGAGGTGGAAATTTGCTGTGAAGACGATACATGGGAGAATCGGGCGCAATTCGACAGTTTTTTATCCTCTGAAGAAGTGAACCGTATTGTGAACCTGCATAAAACTCAAGAGTATGATCGGATGCTTCAGTCTGTACTCCAAATGTTGGAATTGGGGGAACGCAAGCAGGCAGGCGCCATGCACATGAAAAGTTTGTGCTCTGATGTGCTCAATACATGGATTCGTGCTGTGGAGACGGAGCGCAATGATTTCAATATTTCGTTATATTCCGGTTTATTCGAGTTGTTGAACAGATGTCAGACGTGGGATGAGCTTAAGCGGCACTTTGAACATATCCATTCCTTGCTGTTCCTGTCTCCTTCTACGGTAAATCGAAATGATCAGTTTATGGAAGTAGTGGAATATATTAAAGAGCACTACCAGGAGGAATTATCTATAGAATGGTTTGCAGGAAAAATGAATATGTCGGTGAGCCACTTTAGCCGATCATTTAAGGAAGCAGTCGGAGAGAAGTATATGGAGTATATAACCAAGTATCGATTATCTATGGCCAAGAAGCTGCTGAATGAAACCGATATGAAAATTGAAGAGATCGCTGAAAGTGTAGGGTATCTGGGGAGCAACGCTTTTATCCGCATGTTTCGTAAATATGAAGGAATCACACCAGGAAAGTACAGGAGTGTAAAATAGGCCTTTTTTGAGAGTGTGCTTTTTTTGCAAAGGGGTAAAAACACTGGTAAATACGCAGAAAAGTCGGCCATTGGCTGGCTTTTTTTTCGTTTATATGGAGCAGTCTCAAAGTGCCAAACAAAAAAAGATGATACGAAAAAATGCGCGATTTACAGATGCTTGTATAATCCGTATGCTGTGGCTATGCGTTAACGAGTGTGATACATGTCATAGTACGATTTGCAGAACACGCGGAAACTTATAGGACAACATCAGGAGCGTGATAAGATGGTTGTAAGTAAATGGAAGGCCGGTTGGCAGATTGCCCGAAAAAATAAAGCGCTTTATTTTTTAATGCTGCCAGGTATTTTGTATTACATTATTTTCAAGTATGTACCTATGTATGGGGTTGTCATTGCATTTCAGGATTACTCCATGGGAAAAGGGATCTTTGGAAGCAAGTTTGTTGGGATGAAGCATTTCATTGAATTTTTCGTGAATACGCCGGATTCCTGGAAGCTGATTCGCAATACGGTGCTTCTTAACTCCTACGACCTCTTGTTTCACTTTCCGGCACCTATTGTACTGGCTCTTTTATTTAACGAAATTAAGAACAAATACTTCAAACGGTTCATCCAAACAATCAGCTACATGCCGCACTTCTTATCAACGGTGGTTATTGCAGGCATTCTGGTTATCTTCCTGTCTCCGACAACCGGTATTGTTAACTTTGCACTGAAGTGGTTAGGCTCAGAGCCGATTATGTTCCTGGGGATTCCTGAATGGTTCCGGACAATTTATATTGGCTCTGAGATTTGGCAAAAAATAGGCTGGGGAACGATTCTTTATTTAGCAGCTATTGCCGGAGTCGATCCTGCGCTATATGAGGCAGCCAAGATGGACGGTGCTAACCGGTTTCAGCAAATTCGCCATATTACCTTCATTGGTATGATTCCGGTTATGGTCATTTTGTTTGTACTTAACCTGGGACATTTTATGGAAATTGGTTTCCACAAAATCATCTTATTGTATAATCCATTAAATTATGAAACGGCAGATGTTATCAATACCTATGTATATAGAAGAGGGATTCTCGACGCGGATTTCAGCTTCGCTTCGGCAGTCGGCCTGTTCCAATCGGCTATCGGCCTCGTATTGGTCGTTACAGCCAATCGTGTAGCACGTAAATATTCCGAAACCAGTCTGTGGTAGAAAGGAGGACAAGCATGCGCTTGAAACAAAGCTTGGCGTCAACGATATTCGACGCATTCAACATGATTTTTATGATTTTTCTCATCATCATCATGATTTATCCAATGGTGTATGTGTTCTCGGCTTCCATTAGTGATAATGCAATGGTTGCAAGCGGTAAAGTATTCCTGTGGCCCAAAATGGTGACCTTTGCAGCTTATGAAAGGATACTTACAGATAACCAGCTATGGGTCAGTTACTGGAATACGATCAGGTATACGGTTCTTCATACGGTGCTGACGCTTCTGGCAACCTCAGCTATGGCTTATCCGCTTGCCAAGAAATGGCTGCCATTACGCAAAACGATACTACTCATGGCCGCTTTCACGATGCTTTTTAATGGTGGGCTGATCCCAACCTTTATCGTTGTCAAGCAGTTGGATTTATTAAATTCGATCTGGGCTATTGTGCTCCCATCATTGATCAGTACATGGCATTTATTCATTATGCGTACCTTCTTTGAGGCGCTTCCCGAGGAAATTGAAGACGCGGCCACGATGGACGGCTGTGGATCGCTTCAGATACTGCTTCGTATAGTCATTCCGTTATCAATGCCGGTTATGGCGACAATTGGTTTGTTTACGGCAGTAGGTCAATGGAATGCATTCTTCGACGCGCTCATCTATTTGAGTGATAATACGATGTATCCGCTGCAAATTATGATTCGTAATTATTTGATTGCGGGACTTAATCCGGCTCAGGGTGAAGGCGACCTGCAAACGATGGAAACGGTGAAATACGCTTTGATCATAGTTGCGACACTGCCCATCCTTTGTGTATATCCATTCTTACAGAAATACTTTACACAAGGCAGCATGATCGGCGGCGTGAAGGGCTAAAGATCCTGGGTATGCAAGTAGATCCAGGGTAATGTTGGTAGCTGCAGATGGTTTGTTCATCTGTTACTATATACAAACAAGTTAACGAACGATAATTGGGAGGGTTAAGTAATGAAGCACAAACAAAGAACAATAGCGATGGCACTTACCTCAGTAATGCTTACGGGAGTAGCAGCAGGATGCAGCAGTGCTGGAAACAAACCTGAGGCATCGGGAGATGGGGGGACCAGTGCGATCAAGCCGGCTACTTATACATGGCTGGTAGGAGATCGTATTGAAGGACCGATTCGCCAAGATTGGGAAATTTTCAAGGAAATTGAGAAAAAAACGGGTGCCAAAATTGAGTTTCAGGCTGTACCTGCTACATCCCTGGAGGAGAAGAAGAAAATTCTGATCGCTACAAACTCTGTACCTGATATTATGCACATCACCAATCAGGAGGGACGCGAGCAAGGTCCTGAAGGCGTATTCCTCAATCTGAACACATACCTGGACAAAGCACCTAATATCAAAAAATATTTTGAAGAAAATCCGGAGGCAAAAGCACTTGCAACCGCAGCGGATGGCGGGATTTACACCGTACCGAATCTGGATTCCTATGTTGGCGGTAAAGGATTTGACCATGCCTGGTATTTACGCAAGGATCTATTGGATAAATATGGTCTTAAGGTTCCGACCAATATGGATGAATTTTATCAGGTATTGAAGGGGTTTAAACAGCACAATCCAGATTCTTATCCATTGACCATGTTCCCGCCTGCAACCGAGAAGAAGATGGGACTGTATACGGTGTTTCTGAGAGCGTTTACCGGCATTCAGGGACTCATCAATCTGAATCCGGAGAACGATCAATATACATTCGCCGGGTATCAGAAAGGGTTTAAGGAAACCTTGCAATATTTAAACAAACTGCATAGCGAAAAGCTGCTTGATCCCGAATATTCGCTATTGACTCGTGCACAATACGATGAACGCCTTATTTCGGGTAAATCGTTTGTTTCATTCCTTTGGAAAGCAGACCTTGAAGACATTGCTGAAAAGGCGCGCAAAGCAAGCGGAAATACAGAGATTAATATGGAAGGTTTTATGCAATTCACCGCTCCGAATGTGAAGAACTATCAATTTGCTCGTTCAGTTGTTAACGTAAACGGGATCGCTCTATCCAGCAAGGTTAAAGATAAAGAAGCAGCAGTCAAATTACTTGACTTTTTGATAGGCGATGAGGGCAAGAAGCTGCTTTCTTTGGGAATCGAAGGAAAAACGTACCAAATGGTCGATGGAAAACCTCGCTACCTGGAATCCTTTGGTACGTCTCCATTTAACGGACTACGTAAGGATTACGGCGTTTGGTTCCCGGGCATTGGCTCCGACTTTGCGCTTGCACGGCTAGCTTGGGAAAGTGCATTGAACCCAAGAACGAAGAAGGTTAATGAGGCCTATGAACCGATTATTATTCCAGCCCCAAGAGGATATGCAAAAACGAAAGAAGAGCAGGAGCTTGAAAAATCGAAGCTGAGTAATCTGGACAAATACATGGACCAAAAAATGGCTGAATTCGTTGTTGGCAAGACACCAGTCAATGATGATACCATTAAAGAGTTTATAGACCAGACAAAAAAGCTTGGACTTGATGATATCCTCAATATGTACAACACGGCCTATAAACGGACGTATGGTGGCAAGTAAGCAAATATAGCTCCTCTAGACCAACCCCTTATCCGTGGATAGGGGGTTTTTCCCGAAATCGTAGAATTACTGAATATAACGTAGTATTATTAATCGCAAATCAACACCCTGCATTTTACAATGTATGTATCAAATGTAAGGGGGCTTTTAGAAAAATGAGTTCAGTGCAGAAAGTCATTGATACCGATGTGCATAACACGTTTAGAACCCCAACAGATCTTGTTGAATATTTGCCCGAACCATGGAAATCGCGTGTTGCAGGCAGCGGCATTGGAAATCCATGGCATGGAATATGGTCGCCCATAGGTGTGTTCCGCAAGGACTGTATGCCTCCTACCGGAGGACCGGCTGCTTCGGACCCGGAATTTTTGGTAGAGAATTTGATCGAACCGAATCATATCGAATTTGCGATCCTGACGGGTGACGCGATGAATATATGTGTAAATCCCGATCCTGACTATGCGGCTGCTATTTGTACGGCATACAATGATTATTTGATTAAGGAATGGCTGCCGGTTCATAAGTCGTTTAAAGGGGCGATGTTGGTTGCTGGTCAGGACCCGTTGCTGGCTGCCAGGGAGATTGATCGGGTTGGCGGTCATCCCGACATCGTGGAGGTTCTCATGGGCAGTGCTCAACGTGCAGGGCTCGGTCAGCGTCAATTTCACCCGATCTATGAAGCGGCCGTACGCAACGGCCTTCCCATGTCCATACATCCCGGTGCTGAAGGCTCGGGGGGAACCTATGCTTCAGCAGCTGGGATTCCGACTCGTTATTTGGAATGGCATACCGGTTTATCACAAAACTATATGGCCCATACGATAAGTCTCGTTTGCGAAGGTGTATTTGAGAAGTTTCCTGAATTAAAATTTGTCATGCTGGAGGGTGGACTGGCTTGGCTGCCTCATCTGATGTGGCGGTTGGATAAAAACTACAAAGCATTGAGGGCTCAGGTTCCTTGGTTAAAGAGGCTGCCGAGCGAATATATTCGTGATCATTGCTACTTTTCTACCCAACCGATTGAGGAGCCCGATAATCCGAACCATCTAATCGATTTGTTCAATATGATTGACGCTGAAAACTTCATTGTTTTCTCCAGTGACTATCCGCATTGGGATAATGATGCCCCGATGGAAATATTGAAGCGTCTGAATCCCGATGCACGCCATAAAATCTTTTACGAAAATGCCAGAAAGCTGTATAACCTGTAAATGTGATTTCCACCATGCTCCAATCCAACATTCCCTGCGGATTTTGTCATCGATCACGGGGAATGTTTATTTCATTTCGAACCTTGCCAACCCCTAAGCAGATGTGTGAAAATAGGAATATACAAATAATTGGAAGGGGATTGGTGTGATAGGTGAATCGGTTTTTTGGCTCCCGCTCGTTTAATATAGCGTTGTTTTGGCAGTTTTTTGCAAGCTATTTTATTCTCTTTCTCATTCCCGTTATTATAGCCTGTACATTTACTTATGTGTTCGTAGTCAAGCTGATCGAGCAGGAGGCAGAGAATTCGAATAACATCACGATCCGCAACTTCTCCACCCAAACCGACACCGCCTTTTCTTCTCTTCAGGCTAACATGATTAATCTCCTGGGTACCTCTAACCTTAAAAGTGCTATGAAGCTGTTCGACGAGCCTGTCAAAGACCCCGACTATTTTGAAATTACCCATTATCTGATGGATCAGTTAAATACGCTGGATACGGGCGATATTATCTCCAACGCCTACTTTTATTTTGCCAAATACGACCTTGTTATAGGGTTTAACACAGAAACAAGCAAAGAAAATTTTTTTCAATACTTTTATCCGATCAGTGATCAGGAAAAGCAAGAATACCTGAACAACTTTTCCGGTAAAAAAATGATGCATTTTACAAAGCCATATACCTTGCATCAAAAAATACTGTTCACGAATGATATTGTATCGTCCAGCTCCAGTATTTCGGCAGTGATGAGCTATCCGTTCAATAGTGACCACCCTGATGTGTATCTGATCGTCAACATGAAGCTGAGTGAGCTTAGCAAGCATATTCGTATTCAGGAGAAGTGGGTTGCAGGGACCGCTATTGTTGATGTGACGGGCAACGTGATTACTCAGGCTGGCGAATCCATTGTTAATCCGCAAAAGCTGCTGGACGCAGCTCGTTCTCATTCCGAAGGAGCACTTTATTCAGACGACCAGCTGCAAGCGTTATCTTATGTGAAATCCCGCTTTAATGACGCGTGGTATTATGTCAGTCTGATCGATCTCGAAACCTTATTGAAGCCAGCACACAGGATCCGGATGTTCAACCTTGTATTTCTCGGATTTTTCCTGGTTCTAGGCGGGTTGGTCTCTTATTATTTAAGTAAAAGGTTATACAAGCCGATCCTCGAAATCAAAAGTGGATTGACGTCGCACCTCCGTAAATCGGTTGTGCCTGTACAGCAAAAAGGAAATGACTACGATTTTATTAAGCAGTTCTCGAAGCTATTAATATCCGAGAATAAAGAGCTGTCCGAATTGGTGAGTGGGATGTCTCCGATTGTACAAGAGGATTTTATAGCGAAGATGCTATCCGGCGAATACCGTGACAATTTATCGATCGAATTATATGCCAGAGAGATCGATTTTGTTTATGAGCGGAATGTAGCACGAACCGTTCTATGTATTGAAATCCAGTACTATTCGTGGGTGCTTGAGCAAATTTCGGAAACGTCCAAAACGTTTATGATGGTGGAATTAAAGGAACGTATTCTCAAATCAGCATCGGGAACCGTTTGGCTGTGCCAGACGAAGCCGGATATGCTGGCGTGTGTGGTCCAGCATTCGCTTTTTTTACATATGGGCCCTAAGGAGGTATCAGAGGTTGTGTCGCTGATTCTTCAGCAATTTAATCCGTATTTTAAAGCTGCGATTGGAGTCGGGAAAAAGGTTCACGATATCGGTGAGCTGTACTTGTCCTATGATTCAGCCTTGGCCATGCTGCAGCATAAAAGCCTTCACTCCAGAGTGGAGATTTTAAGTGAAGAGAATGCTTGGGAAGATCGAACGCAGCTTGACAGCTTTTTATCCAGTGATGAAGTCAATCGGATTTTTAATATATACAAATCACGGAATTATGCCAAGCTGCTGAAATCGGTCTTTGACCTGTTGGATGTGGCAGTCGTAAAAAACGCAAGTGCTTATCAGGTAAAGGGACTATGCTCGGACGTGTTGAATACGTGGATTCGCGCCGTAGAGACGGAACGTAAAGACTTGAACATTCCTTTTTACTACAGCTTGTTTGAGAGGCTGAATCGCAGTGCGACCTGGGATGAAATCAAGCAATGCTTCGAGCATATCCATACGATTATGTTTCCATTGGTGGAGCCAAGCGACCGGAGCGTGCAATTTGCAGAAATATTGGACTATATTCATCAACATTACGGAGAAGAACTATCTGTGGAGAAATTCGCTCAGCAATTAAACATGTCGGTAAGCCATTTTAGCCGGACCTTCAAGGAAACGGTTGGGGAAAAATACGTGGAATATATTACAAAGCATCGCTTGATGATGTCCAAAAGATATTTGCTTGAGACCGACATGACCATCGACGTCATTTCTGAAAAAGTCGGGTATTTGGGACGGACCTCATTCATCCGAACCTTTTGCAAATATGAAGGCATTACGCCCGGCAAATATCGAATGATTCATCATCAATAACAATGGCATATCACTCCATGTGGCCCGTTTCACTGTCATAATGACAGGGAGCGGGTCTTTGGTATTCAGCGGCATCGGCAGGCTCATTATACGTAGCTATAATTGTAGGTGTCGCTATTTTTGCGGGAAGCGTGGAATAGGATATAAGAAGGGCACGATACACAAATAGCTACATAGCACAAAAATGCACGCTTTACGATTGCTGCCAAAGCACCTATCTTTAGGTCAGGAGAATGCATTGTCAAGTACCAAGCGAAGTGAATACAAAAGGAGTGAGGGTGCTTTGTCAGCCAATAGCGGAGTCAATAAAGGAACGAGTGAGCGCGTCGTTTCTCAAATCACAACTGGAAAGCGCTTACGTGCCAAACGTTATTTAATGAAGCATAAAGCCTTATATTTATTAATGCTCCCAGGCATCATCTATTATATTGTTTTCAAATATGTGCCGATGTACGGAATTATTATTGCGTTTCAGAACTATTCGATTGGAAAAGGCATGCTGGGGAGCAAGTTTGTCGGGCTGGCGCATTTTGTCGAGTTTTTTTATAATACGCCTGATTCGTGGAAGCTGATTCGCAATACCGTGTTATTGAATATTTACGATTTGTTGTTTCATTTTCCGACACCGGTTATTCTGGCGTTGCTGCTTCATGAGATCAAAAATAAAACATTCAAACGAATCGTGCAAAGCATCAGCTACATGCCGCATTTCCTGTCAACGGTGGTGATCGCCGGAATTCTGGTCATCTTTTTATCTCCGTCTACCGGTATCGTCAATATATTGCTGCATAAAGCGTTTGGCATCGAGCCGACGATGTTTCTGGGCTTGCCCGAATGGTTCAGAACCATATATATCAGTTCGGAAATATGGCAAAAGGTCGGTTGGGGGACAATCCTCTATTTGGCGGCTATTGCCGGCATCGATCCCGCTTTGTATGAAGCAGCACGAATGGACGGTGCCAATCGTCTGCAGCAAATACGCCATATTACGTTGATTGGGATGATTCCGGTCATGACGATTTTATTTGTACTCAGTCTCGGCCATTTTATGGAGATCGGGTTTCAAAAAATATTGCTGCTCTATAATCCGATGAACTACGAGACGTCCGATGTGATCAATACTTTCGTCTATCGAAGAGGAGTATTGAATGCTGACTTCAGCTTCGCCTCAGCTGTAGGTCTGTTTCAATCGGTGATTGGCTTTACCTTAGTCGTTACGGCCAATCGGCTTGTGAAAAAATATTCGCAGACCAGTTTATGGTAGAGGGAGGACAGCATGAAACGAAAAGGCTTGGGCTTCAAGCTGTTTGATATCGTCAATACGCTGATCATGGTAGTCGTCATTATGATCATGTTATATCCGATGGTGTTTGTATTTGCGGCCTCGATCAGTGATAATGCGATGGTTGCCAGCGGACAGGTTCTGCTGTGGCCCAAAGGCATCAATTTTGCCGCATATGAAAAAATTATCGTCGATGAAAACCTGTGGATCAGCTATTGGAACACGATTCGTTATACCGTGGTGCAAACCGTTCTTACTTTAATAGCAACATCGGCTATGGCGTATCCCTTGGCCAAAAGATGGCTGATTGGTAGAAAGTGGATTCTGATACTGGCCGCGTTTACTTTGGTATTCAATGGAGGACTGATTCCAACCTTTCTCCTTGTCAAGCAATTAAACATGTTGGATACGATTTGGGCTATCGTGCTGCCATCCTTGATTAGCACCTGGCACTTGTTCATTATGAGGACGTTTTTTGAAGGGCTGCCGGAGGAAATTGAGGATGCCGCGATTATGGATGGTTGCGGCTCCATGCAGGTGCTGCTGAGAGTCGTTGTTCCTTTATCGCTGCCGGTCATGATGACGATCGGATTATTTACAGCCGTCAATCAGTGGAATGCTTTTTTTGATGCACTGCTGTATTTGAATAACGGCAAGATGCATCCGCTGCAGATTATGCTTCGCAGTGTCCTTATAGCCGGCAACAACCCGCAGGGTGAGGGTGATCAAAGTTATATCGAATCGTTGAAATATGCATTGATCGTAATCGCGACATTGCCGATCCTGTGCGTGTATCCCTTTATCCAAAAATATTTTGTGCAGGGCAGCATGATTGGCGGCGTGAAAGGCTAGATAGCCATAGATTCCCCTGGAATCTGTTCCTATATATGAACCATTAAGGGAGGTATTAGGGTGAAAAAGAGAGCATATGCAGCGACGCTTACAGCTATTATGTTTGGCGGCATGATTGCCGGCTGTAGCAGCGGGGGACCCAGTGCTGGCACTTCAACGCCAGCAAAGGATACAGGTGGCACAACGGCGCCGCCATCAGCGACAACGCCAGCCCCAGCGGCAAGCCAGCAGCCCAAAGCGGTAACGTTCACATGGTTGGCAGCTAATCGCGTGGAGGGACCGGTTAAGCAGGATTGGGAAACCTTCAAGGAAATTGAGAAGAAAACGGGCGCCAAAATTGATTTTCAGGTGATCAGTGAGGAAGCACTCCCGGAAAAAAGAAAAATAATGATTGCGACGAATACAGTCACCGACTTTATACTTGTGCCTAATCAGGATGGAAGGGATTTTGGACCGGAGAAGGTGTTCCTGAATTTAAAAGACTATTTGGACAAAGCGCCGAATATCAAGAAGTTTTTTGACAATAACCCGGAAGCAAAGGCTCAGGCGACAGCAGCGAATGGCGGATATTATTCCATGCCTGTATTGGAAAGTGATCCCAGCACCAAAGGCTTTAACTACGCCTGGTACGTTCGCAAGGATTTGCAGGACAAATACGGCTTGAAGGCGCCGACTACTGTGGATGAGTTCTACCAATATCTGAAAGCGTTGAAAGAAAAACACCCGGATTCGTATCCGCTCACATTTCGCACACCTGTCAGCAGCCCTAACCTGACCGGGATCTTTACGGTATTCTTAAGAGCGTTCACGGGCGTTGAAGGGTTCATTAACGAAACACCAGAAAGCGGCGGTCAATATGAGTTCGCCGGGTATCATAAAGGGTTCAAGGATTCATTGGTATACATGAATAAGCTGTATGCCGAGAAGCTGCTCGAACCGGAGTTCGCGCTGTTGACTACTGCCCAATGGGAGGAGCGACTGCTGACGGGGAAATCAATGGTTACCTACTTCTGGAAGGCTGACATGGACCCGTTAGTTGAAAAAGCCCGTAAAGCCAACCCCAACAATAAAGATTTTGATATGAATGTCATCCCGCAATTCGCTGCTGAAGGTGTCAAAAACTATCAATACGCACGGCCTGCCGTCGGTACAAGCGGCCTTGCGATTTCCGCTAATGTAAAAGACAAAGATGCGGCGATCAAATTTATGGATTATTTATACAGCGAGGAAGGCACGAATTTGATGTCGCTCGGCATCTTGAACAAAACCTATAAACTGGTGGATGGCAAGCCCAGATATATGGAAGAGTTCGGTACCAGTCCCTATGTTCCATTGCGTCGTGATTGGGGCGTGTGGTTTCCTAACGTCTCGATCAATAACGCGATAGCGCGTGCTGCATGGGAAAGAGGCTTGGACGCCAAAAACAAGGAAATTAATGCTTCCTATGCCAAATTTATTATTGACGCACCCAAATCGATCGTTAAAAATGCGGATGAGCAGGAAATCGAAAAATCGAAGCTGAATAACCTGAACAAATATTTTGATCAGAAGCTAACCGAATTTGTAACTGGAAAAACACCGATCAATGATCAAACCGTTGCCGAATTTATTGACCAGTCGAAGAAGCAGGGCGTGGACGATCTGCTGAAAATGTACAATGCAGCCTACAAGCGCACTTATGGGAAATAAGCTTATTCATTTGGAGTTTCGCACGTAAGTGTACGTGCACACGAAAAGACCGTCCGGCGAGCTTGCTGGACGGTCTTTCTTAAACATGATGTGGCTTAGAATTGGCAGACAGCACAACGGCTGGAGCCCCATACCCATGTCCTCACCAACGCGCCAACGTATGGGTTTAGACAAGGATGGTTTTTCTTATTCCGCCGCCTGCTTCATGCCACGCTTGGGTGTAGATGTAGGAGGATAGCCTATATTTTTTTTGTAAATATAATTGAAGTAAGTTTGATCGCAATAACCGAGATAATCGGAAATTTCCTTGATCGTCATATCGGTATTAAGCAGCATCTCGCGGGCAGAGGTAATGCGCACCTGATGCAGGTATTCGACCGGTGTGCGGCCTGTTACTTCTTTGAATACACTCGAAATGTAATTCGGAGTCCGGTCAACGTGTTGAGCAAGCTCACTGAGACGAATCGGCTCCCGGTAATGCTTGACGATATATTGCTGAATGTGCATAGCCAGGCTTTGCTTGGAGGAAGGATGCTGCTTGGACATCAGCTCCCGTTGGACGATCCCCAATATTTCCAGCATAATTCCTTTGGAAATAATTTCATAACACGGCATTTGCCCGATCCAGCAATCATAAAGCAAAGAAAACCGCTGCTTCAGGTAATCGAAGCTGATGGTTCGAATACAACGGTGGTCTTCTCCAGCAAGCAGAGGTATATCCACTTCCGTAGAATCGTTGAAGTGTACCGAAAACATCTGATGGGGATCGGCAGGGTCTGTGACTGCAGATCGCATAGTACCCGCTGATATATAGAGACCCTCTCCACGCTGCAAAGGAATTACGGCATCTCCTAAGGTATAAGTGATTTTTCCGTTGATAACAAGCAGTAATATATCATATTTAGTTGGTGACCTCGATATGCTCCAGTTTTTGCCCATTTGAGAATCAAATAAAACCGATGTTATTTTCACGAGCCTGCTCCCCTCCCAATGACTTCATTTTATCATACTAATCGGAGAATCTCTCAATAAATTGTTGAATCACTTATCGTGATCCCTTGTCTCTTTGATTACAATAAACATAGGACATAAGGGAGGTAATGAAAGTGAGTGAGATATTGAAGGTCATCGATGTGGATGTGCATAATGAGTTGAAAAAACCGCAGGATCTGGTTCCTTATTTACCGGAGCCCTGGAAAACCCGGGTTGCTGCTTCCGGGATCGGTATGATGGGGAGCGGGTACTGGTCGCCAGTGGGAGGAATGCGCAAGGACACCAAGCCACCAGGCGGAGGGGTGGAAGGATCGGACCCGGATTATATGCTTGAGCAGCTACTGGAAGAGTACAATATGGAATATGTCGTTCTGACCGGTATTCTTTATAATATTTCAGCAACACATGATCCTGATTTTACGGCAGCCATTGCTTCTGCATATAACGATTATTTGATTGCGGAGTGGCTTCCGCGGAGCGATAAATTCAAGGGGGCAATGGTCGTATCAACAGGGGATCCTCTGCTCGCTGCGCGTGAAATCGACCGTATCGCCGGACACCCGGATATTATCGAGGTTATTATTTCCAGTGCAACCCGCGAACCACTTGGGCATCGCATGTATCATCCGATCTATGAGGCGGCAGAGCGGAACGGACTGCCAATAGCTGTACATCCCGGAACCGAAGGTACAGGAGGCACTGGCGCCCCCACCTCAGCTGGTTATCCTACCCGATATATCGAATGGCACACGAATTTGTCCCAGATGTTTATGGCGCAATTGACCAGTGTTGTTTGTGAAGGGGTATTCGTGAAGTTCCCGAATTTGAAATTGGTCATGCTGGAAGGGGGGATTGCCTGGCTGCCCCATCTGATGTGGAGGCTGGACAAAAACTACAAAGCTTTGCGCGCCCAGGTGCCGTGGTTGACACGATTGCCAAGTGAGTACATCCGTGACCATTGTTTCCTGTCCACACAGCCGATTGAAGAGCCGGATAATCCCAAAGATTTGATCAGATTGTTTGACATGATGGATGCGGAAAATATTTTGATGTTTTCCAGCGACTATCCCCACTGGGACTTTGATGCCCCGGATGCGATTCTCAAACGTCTGAGCCTTGAAGCAAGAAAAAAGATTTTTTATCAAAATGCCAAAAAGCTATATAGACTGTAGCCCTATCGTTAAAATAGGCTTATGTACTAGAGCAGGACCGTCCGGACAGGAGCCGAACGGTTCTTTACTATTTTTGCGTTGATTTTATCCATATGTTCCGGTTACAGTGATATCATGAAGGGTGGTTGCCAGTTAATTGCGGGGAAGTCCTACAGGATGAGGGGTGTGAACAAGTTGGGTGGAGGCGAGATGTTAACCAAACCGGAGTTTCATGTCCGGAGTTTTGTGGCTACTACGAATATAGATTGGGCGGATGACGGCTTTCATCAGCACCGCACGTTGGAAATCAGTATTTTGCTGGAAGGTAGAGGCGTATTCGAATGGAATGACAGTAAGCTTAATCTGGAGGCAGGGCAAGTGATTATCATCCCGCCTGCCCTTCCGCACCGGTTTGAAGGGAAGCAGTGGAATCGCTATGGGGTCATGCATCTGGAAAATATACCGGCTCGGATTATGGAGCATTTATCTGATTTTGGAAGCGGCTCCAAGCCAGTTATCATAGCACTATCCCGTCTCGATAAAGAACGCTTGGAATGGCTTTTTCGCGAATTTCTACGCATATTGTCCAGTCCACTTAAGAAGCAAATGAGAACATACAGCGCATGGGTAGAGGTCATCGTTCTATTCCTGCTTGAACATTCGCAATCGGTTCAGCATGCCTTAACGATCACCAAGGCGGCGGATTATATCCGTGAAAATTTGAGTCAAGGTGTGCAAATCGCAGACTTGGCCGCATTGGCAGGACTGACCGAGGCTGGTTTTCGCCGTTTGTTCGATGAAATCTACGATATGAGCCCCAAGCAGTATTTGCAGCAATGTCGTATGGTCGAGGCCAAATGGCTGCTCAGCTCCTCGAATAAAGAATTGAATGAAATCGCCGAGCAGATCGGATTTGCCAGATTGCATTCGTTCTCGTTATGGTTCAAAAAGGTGGAAGGAATCCCCCCATCGGAGTGGCGTAAAATGCAGCAAAGAAAGACAGATGAATTTTCTATTTAAGCGGATGGCGTTTTGTGTAAATTGTGTTTCGATTTCAATAAATACAAGCGGTTCGAAATGCATTATTCTTCTAGTGTACCCCGAAAAACGGCAGCATGCGGTTAGTCATGCGTCACAAGCAGGGCGGGAAGGAAGAAAAAGTAGATGCGCAAAGGAATTAATCAATGGTGTTTTCCAAATGGTACTTCATTAGCGAATGTGTTTGAAACGAGTCGTCAAGCGGGCTTCGATGAAGTTGAACTGAACCTGTACGCACCTGGTGGTGTGGGACTGACCATGGACACCACGGAGGAGGAAGCCAAAGCCATTGGGCGGCTCGCTGAGCATCACGGGATCCAGCTGCGCTCACTTTCCTCAGAAATCATGGGACGTTATCCGCTGTCTTCACCCGATCAGGAAGTTCGCAATCTTGGAATTAAGGCCATGCAGAAGCAAATACAAATTGCCGCATGGCTTGGTATGGATACGATTCTTGTTGTTCCCGGCAGAGTGAACGAGGAAGTTTCGTATGAGCAGTGTTATGAACGCAGCCGGACGGAGCTAGCCAAGCTGCTGCCGGCTCTGGAGGCCAATCATATCCATATGGGCATCGAAAACGTATGGAATAAGTTCATGTGGTCGCCAATTGAAATGGCCAAGTACATTGATGACTTCGGGTCATCTTTGGTATGCGCGTATTTTGATGTAGGCAATACACTGCTATTTGGTTATCCGCAGCAATGGATTCGTATACTGGGTCACCGAATCCGCAAGGTGCATGTCAAGGATTTTAAGCTGGCTATAGGGAACATGAATGGCTTTGTCCCGCTGCTGGCAGGCGATGTCGATTGGAACGCAGTACGAATTGCATTGAACGAGATCGGCTATAACGATGTGCTGACTGCGGAATTGACGGCTTACACAAGTGCTCCGGAGCAGCTCATCTTCGATACGGCGAGGCATCTTGGTGTGATCATGGGCGACAAACCGAATTAACTAAGCGTGCTTGGCCAATCAAATTCCGAAGGAGTGCGGTATATAGTATGGTGAAAATCGCTGTTATGGGTGCAGGCGGTATTGCTGCCGAGCATATGAAAGCTTTGAAGCCTCATCCCAAGGTAGAGATCGTAGGGATCTGTGATGTGATTCTCGAAAACGCACAAAAAATGGTTAATAAAAACGGGGGGCGAGCCTACACCCATTATGAGGAAATGCTGGATCGGGAGCAGCCGGACGGCTTGATTATCAGTGTCCCTCCTTTCGCTCATGGTGATGTGGAAGAGGTCGCAGCGAATCGTGGAATTCATTTATTAGTTGAGAAACCGGTTGGCCTCAATATGGATGCAGTTAGGAAAAAAGCAGAAGTGATGCAGGCGGCAGGAATTATCGTCAGCACCGGATATTGCCTGCGTTATATGGAAGCCTTGCAAAAAGCACGGGCGTATTTGTCGGATAAGCCAATCGCGATGGTGCGGGCACTGCGCATAAGCGGCATACCCCAAATGCCCTGGTGGCCGATCATGGACAAATCCGGCGGGCAGCTGGTTGAAATGACCACACATAATGTGGATATGATGCGCTGCCTGGCTGGAGATATCACGAAGGTATCCGCTGATATGAATTTGCTTGTGATGAAGGATGGGGGCTTCGATATCCCGGATGTCACTTCCGCGAACTTCGTTTTTGCTAATGGGGCAGTCGGACATATCGACACCACGTTTTTTCCGCAGCCTGTCGAACGAGCTTATCTGGAAGTAATGGGCCCTGGGTATCTTCTGACAATTGAAGGCAGAACCTTGACTATAATAGAAGGCAAACAAACGACGGTGTATAAAGGGGATGATGATTTCTATAAAGCTCAGGATCATGCGTTCATTGAAGCGATTCATACTGGTGATCGCAGTTTGATCCTTGCTGATTACAGCGAGGCCATGAAAACGCTGGAGGTCACACTGGCGGCGAATGCTTCTGCGACCTCGGGACAATCTGTTTTTCTTAAGAGTAGAGAAAGTTAACTTTCATTATGGTCATCATCCCAATCCGGATCACATTCGGCTTGGTTTTTTTTGTTGAGGAGTCCGGAATTACCTGGGAGGATTGGCATCACTTGCTCTATGAGGGTCAATGTAGTGAAATTACGTTTTGCATTGTATAATAAAAAATGCCGGAGGATAAGCGACAGCAGGTGCAATTCATATTTTATTATTGGGAGATGATAGTGTGACACAAGCAGGTGACCGTGCGGCAAGCGCTGTGCTCAATGTACCGGGATTGGTTACTTTTTGGGATTTTCAGGAGCCGCAAGGAGAGCTTCCAGTTTCTAAGGGGAAGGAACAGTATGTACTTGAAGAAGGTGGCAGTGCGATCTTCAAAGGAAATGAAGGCGTTTTCGGGCCTGTCTCGGCTAACATTCTCAATGGTCAGTGGTACCGAATTGCCCGTAACGATTGCCCTTCGCTTGATTTCCATGGCAAAACAGCGTTTACCATATGCACCTGGCTCAAGCGTTCGGGTGATTATGAATCAACGAAATGTGAAGCGGTCGTTGGTATGTGGGATGAAACGGATAAGCATCGCCAGTATTGCATGTTCCTGAATCTGCGGATCTGGGAAAGCGCTCAGCAGCTATGCGGACATGTCTCTGCTGAAGGCGGGCCTACTCCTGATTATAAGTATTGTATGTCGGCAGCTATAGGGCAGACAGAGGTTTCGTTTGGCGATTGGCATTTTGCTGTGTTCACCTACGACGGAGAATATGCCAAAGTATTTCTGGACGGACAGCTTGATGAACGGGAATCCTTCAATCCGTATTCGTATCCGAAGGAGCTACACAACGGCGGTGTCGGTGGTTCAGACTTTACGGTTGCAGGTGTCAATCGATCTGGAGAAATGGGCAATTTTTATGAAGGCTTAATGGGTGGTTTGGCTATATATGATCGCTGCTTGTCTGCAGATGAAATTGCAGCACTGCATCAAGAAACTCGTGAAATCGTAAGCAAGTAATGATTCATTATCAAACCCCTTGGAACAAGAAGGATAAGCTTGTATGAATCCCCTGTTCCAAGGGGTATTTGTCCTTTTAAATCTATCGTATTCGATAACGGAGAAATCGCCAGTGGAAGCGCCCCAATGATTATCGTTCCATAATGATTATTTTGCATTTTTACAAGCATGCTAAAGATGATTTAGTGTAATAAATTTAGGGATAGCCTTGCCGTATATAGGACTAGCAAGTAGAATAATAACTGTACGTGGTAGAAATTACGGTTATGATTGGATGGAAAATCGGAGATTACAACGATACTTGTTGCATAGATGATCCTGAATGGTTACAAGGAGGATACCATGAGCCTAAGATTTTCTAGATATTTCCGAATGATCCTTGTTTATAGTCTGGTCTTGGGAACTCTCCCTGTCATCATTCTCGGGTTGTACTCTTATTACAAGTCATCCTCTATTATTCAGGACAAGGTTCAAGCTGCTAACCGGAACTTCTTGGAACAAACCCAATTACGGATTGAGCAGGAGCTTATGTCTGTAGATAACGTGGTTATGCAGTATTTGAATACCTCATTAGTTAAAAATGCTTTCAATCAGAGCTTGGGTGTTCATGACTTCCAGATCGTTCAGGAACTTATGAGCACGCAAAACGGGATGAAGACCTTAGAATTCAATGTGACAAATGTTGAGCTTGTTCATATGGAGAAAGATTGGGTCATCGATAAGGATGGACTGCACACCTATCAGGAATCGCTTGGACGGGAACGGTACAACCAGTATGCCAAGGTGGATAAACGGTCATTCTGGGCTCCCGAGATCATTAATGGTACGGTTTATATTAGTCTAGTGAAGAAGCTTCCTCTTGTTTCTGCTTCACCACACGGTCTGATTGTAGTGCAAATCCCGATTCCTGGTCTTAGCAATCTCGATTCAATTGATGATATGCTTGGAAAGATGATGATCATGGATGGGCAATTTCAAGTGCTGGCACATTCCGAGCCCCAACAAATGAACGATATCCTGCTTAATGCATCAGATATCGAACGGTTGCAGCGAGAAGAAGCTCGAAGCGGGTACTTCCTGTCCTCTGATAATAAGAATGGACTTGGTGTTGTATATAGGCGGTCAAGCTATAACGGTTGGATCTATTTGTACCTGGTTCCCATCGATGAGATGGTTAAGGATTCTCGGAATATTGGTTGGCTGACTTTTTACATATGTCTTGGCATATTTGTTATAACGGTGTTCCTCTCCTTGCTTAGCTCAAGCCGAATTTATTCTCCTGTTCGTAAGCTGTATGCCTATATGGCAGATAGGAGTGAAAGCAAAGGACCGATTCGAATTAACGATGAGTTTGCCCATATGGCGGAAAGTATGCAGCGGCTTGTCAACTCCAACTCGGAGATGGCCGGGCAAATCGAGACCCAGATCCGACAGGTAGAGGATTATTTCTTGATGCGTCTGCTGCAGGGTGGCGTGGGTGCCAGAGAAGCAGAAGAGAAGGCACAATTGTTTGGGTATACCCGAACCGGTTGGCGTCATTTATGTTTACTAGCTATGCAGGCTGATAGGCTTGAAGAGACTACCTATCGTACGGAGGATATGGAGTTGTTGATGTATGCGGCTAATAATATCGTCAGCGAGCTGATCCCTGAAAGCAGACGGTTATTCGCAGTTCCGTTAGGAGCGGTTCAGGTATGCCTGTTTTACACACAGGACGAAGATATAACCGATTTCCGCCAGCAAGTATATAGAGATGCAGAGTACATTCAAGGAAAGATCCGAGAGGTTCTCAAGCTGCCGGTGAGCATCGGTATTAGTCGTCCTTACCTACAGTTTGCACAGACGGCCATGGCTTATGAGGAAGCGTCAGAGGCGTTGAAATATCGTATCCGGCTTGATCGGGAATTAATATTGAATATTGAGGATGTAGTGCCGGATTCAGTTTCCAAGCCACAATATCCACTGGTTCCAGCCAGCGAACTATGCGACGAAATTCGAATGGCGAATTTGGATGAAGCAGCCTCAAGTCTGGATCAATTTATTGAGGAACTGCAGCAGCAGGCGCTTAGTCCTCGTGAATACCAGCTGTTGTTCGTCAGGCTTTTGGTGGATATCATGAAGGTCGCTGAGAATGCTGGGGAAACACTTGACTGGATGGTAGAAGGCGGGAAGGACAGCGGGATACCTTTTGATCGTTTGTATGCATTAAAGACCATGAAGGAAATCAGGCAATGGCTGTGGGATTCCATGATTGTGCCCCTCATCCGCAGGTTGGAAAGCCAGAGGGAAACGCAATATACCCAAATTGCCGAGGTCATGGTGGATATGATTCACGAAAAGTTTGATACCGATCTAACCTTAGAGGTATGTTCAGCCCAGCTTAATTATCATCCCAATTATATAAAGCGGGTATTCCGTAAAGGCACAGGTATTAATTTCAGCGATTATTTGCTGATGCACCGAATGAAAACGGCCAAAGAATGGCTTGTTAATACGGACATGCCTATTGCCGAGATTGCAGGCAAGCTTCGGTACCAAAATTCGCAAAATTTCATCCGTCAGTTCCGCAAAATGGAAGGTGTGACGCCCGGCCAATTCCGTAAGTCAGCGGAGTAGTCATAGCGGTTCGTTTGAGAGCCTTTGGCTGGTAGATGCATGCTTTACTGAGTATAGTTCCCTGATGATTATTTGATTACAAAAGAGACTGGTTCCGTCATGATTATAGACGGTTACCGGTCTTTTGTTTTAGGGTGTAATCTATAACCAATTCACCAAGGGAGGAATCAACTTGAAGGAAGCACGCATGTCTGCCGGGAAAACGGCGGATAAAGTCCTGACGAGCGAGAGAAGATGGCGCTTGTTCATTAGGGACCGTTATTTATATGGAATGCTTTTGCCTGGCGTTCTATTTTTTATCATTTTTAAATATTTGCCCATGTGGGGGGTATTGATCGCATTTAAAAATTATCAGCCATTCCTCGGGTTTTCCGGCAGCGAATGGGTAGGCATGAAGCATTTTGTCCGCCTTTTCACCGATCCGGATTTTGCCAAGCTTTTTCGAAATACATTTATACTTGCAATTTATAATCTGGTATTCTTTTTTCCTATGCCGATTCTCATCGCTTTGATGTTGAATGAAGTCCGGGTGCAATGGTGCAAGCGTTTTGTACAAACCGTCATTTATATTCCCCATTTTTTCTCCTGGGTAGCGGTAGTTGGAATCACTTATGTTCTCTTCACAACAGAAGGTGGTGTGGTCAATCTAATGCTCCAGTCCGCTGGTGCTGAACCGATCAATGTGCTGTCCAGTGAGAAGTGGTTTCGCACTATGATTACCGCCGAAGTGATATGGAAGGAAACGGGATGGGGCACGATCATTTTTCTGGCAGCCCTTTCAGGTGTCGATCTGCAGTTGTATGAAGCGGCACGTATGGACGGGGCAAACCGCTGGAGACAGCTCTGGCATATCACGCTTCCAGCACTGCGTACGGTCATCGTGATCATGTTCATTCTAAGACTAGGTTCTTTTATGGATAACGGATTCGAACAAATTTTCCTGATGTTAAATGCGACGAATCGGGATGTCGGCGAGGTGTTCGATACGTATGTGTACAGCATCGGCATCATTAATGGACAGTTTAGCTACAGCACGGCGATTGGTCTATTCAAATCCGCTATAGGATTAATTCTAGTTATGGCGGCCAACCGTCTGGCAAAAATGTTTGGTGAAGAGGGCGTTTATTAATTGATTCTGAAAGGAGAAGTAACAAGATGCATGTTCATTCATGGTCGAGTCGGTTGTTCGACATTATACTCATCGTGGTTCTATCCCTATTTGCTTTGTTAACCTTGCTTCCGTTCATCTATGTGGTAAGCGCATCGTTTACGCCTTCGGAGGTTTTGCTGCAGAAAGGCTTTGTGTTATTTCCTACTCAATTCTCATTGGAAGCCTACACGTATATTTTTTCAACCCAGGTTCTGACCCGCAGCTTGTTGATTACGATTTTTATTACGGTTGCTGGTACCTTTATCAATCTGGTGTTTACTGCCCTAATGGCTTATCCGCTCGCTCGTACCGGATTGATGTGGCGTAAACCGATCATGATGATGATCGTATTTACCATGTTATTCAGTGGAGGGATGATACCATCGTTCCTTGTTGTCAAATCGCTGGGCATGCTTGGAACGTACTGGTCCTTGCTGATTCCAGGCGCGATCAGTGCCTTTAATTTAATTATTCTAAAAAACTTCTTCCAACAGCTGCCTGACGGGCTGGAGGAATCAGCCAAAATCGATGGCTGCAACGATCTGATGATCCTGCTGCGGATTGTATTACCACTATCACTTCCAGCTATTGCGACCTTTGCTTTATTTTATGCTGTAGGCCATTGGAACACGTTCTTTCAAGCCATTTTGTATATTAATGATTCCGATAAATGGCCGATCCAAGTGCTGTTAAGGCAAATCGTTATTCTTTCAATGGGAAGTGTCGGAGATGCCTCGTCGATGGGCGAGAGCTATGTTCCACCGGGAGAAACAACGAAGATGGCAACGATTGTCGTGGCCACCGTTCCTATTCTGCTCGTATATCCATTTCTGCAAAAGCATTTCGCAAAAGGGGTACTGCTTGGCTCTGTTAAAGGATAGCAGACATTAGCAAGATGACAAGAATGATTCACACCTTCTAATCAAAGGTGCTATCATACAAGAACAGATGGACAATAAAGGGAGGAAGAACAAGATGATTGACAAGAACAAGATGATTGACAAGAACAAGAGAACAAAACATTCCAAATGGGTCACCTGCGGTATAGCTTTGGCAACAACAAGTATGGCACTATCCGCCTGCTCCAGTGTGGAGCCAGCAGGTAAAGGCGCAGCACCGGCTGCAGCGACTTCACAGGATCAGAAGCCGAAGACGATTAGATTCATGACGCCATACTTTAATGCGGAACCACCAAAATCAGATTTGGAAGCGCTTAAGAAAATTCAGTCATACACGAACACAAAGCTTGAGGTGACTTGGATTCCAGGCTCAGCCTACAATGACAAGCTAAATGCAGCCATCGCTGGACAGGATTTGCCGGAAATTGTGATGGCGCGTACAGGGTCGAACAATAATGCGGCCTTTGTTAATGCCTTAAGAAGCGGTATGTTTTGGGAAATAGGGCCTTACTTAAAGGACTATCCGAATTTGAATGAAATGCTGCCTGATTTGCAGGCTAATACTATGATTGATGGTAAGCTGTATGGGATTCGCAAATATTTCCCGCCTGCCCGGGACGGAATTATATTCCGTAAAGACTGGCTTGATGCACTAGGACTTAAGGAACCCAAGACAGTGGATGAGTTACTCAATGTCATGCGTGCTTTCGTTAAACAGGATCCAGACAAGAACGGCAAGGACGACACTTTCGCATTTGGAAGCTCGAATGGTTTATCAGGTTTCGGTTTATTTGTCGCTTATCTTGGCGGGCCCAATCGCTGGGAATTTAAAGATGGCCAGATGATACCGATGTTTTATGCAAAAGAATACATGGAAGCGATGAAGCTCTACAGACAGTTTTATAACGAGGGGTTTATGAATAAGGATTTTCCTGTAGTTACTAATGGCTTTGATTTAATTAACAAAGGCAAAGCAGGAATGTATCTGGGTCCTCTTGATGATGCGGCATCACGTTTCGGAGATTTGGCCAAAGGTTTCCCTCAGGCACAGCTCGATTTGACCGGCCGCATCGAAGGGCCTAAAGGTGTAAGAGTTCATACGATGGGTACTTTGCCTACGCTTTTCGTATTCCCGAAGACGAGCCTTAAGACAGAAGCAGAATTGAAGCAGGTCTTGTCGTTCATGAACAAAATGTCCGATCCTGAGATTGAAAACTTATTTGAGTGGGGTATCGAGGGAACACACTACAAGGTGGAAAATGGGAAGTTTGTAAGGAGCGATGCCGCCAAGTTCACTGCTGATTTCTCTGATTTGGATATGATTCGTTATGCTGACGGTTCGAAGGCGACAACAGGTACACTGCCTCCAATTGTGGATAAGTTTAAGAAAGTGCAGAAGGAGAACCTTGAGATAGCTGTACCCAATCCAGTGCAGTCGCTCATATCCAATACATATATTGAAAAAGGAACGCAAATCGACAAGATCATTAACGATGCCCGGACGAAATTTATTATCGGTGAATTGGATGAAGCAGGATGGAACAAAGCGATTGAACAGTGGAAGAGCGGTGGAGGAACCCAGATTATTAAAGAGTATACTGAAGAGTACTTAAAGTATAATAAAAAGTAAGCTTGTGCATGGATGGAGGCGTGTTGGGGAGTAATAGCGCGCCTTCTTTTCTATTTTCAAAAAAGATCTTTTGCAGTCATCTAAAAACGTAGTATAGTTTGGTAATAGATAGCATTTACGGAGGCCGCATTGTAAACGCTCTCTATAGTTCTGATAGTTTTGTTCCTACAGATAAGGGAGAGTGCAGACGTGGACATGAAGGACTTGATGAATAATGACAAGCTTCAATGGCTTGTGGATATCGAGAAAACTTTAAATCGGTTCCCTATTCTGCTGCGATTTAATGAGTGGACCAAGGGAACCAACTTTCATTATCAACCTGGTGTGGAGATACATATCACTCAAGAGGGAGAGGGAACGATGGTTGTAGGCAGGCAAATCTTGCTGCAAACCCCCCGTTCTGTCCTGGTATTTCGTGGAACCGTGCCGCACCAGATGATTTCCAAGTCGTCTTATAAGCGTGCGGTGATCTGTGTCAACTTCAGTAATGAGGATGAGGGTATGCTTTCTAGCCTGCACCGTCTCATTGATTTTGCCTGGGTACCGGATGATTCGTGCCTGAGCTTTTCGCTTAGTCCTAAGCAGTTCCAGAAAGTGGAGGAGATGTGCAGAGGGCTGAGTCACGAGCTGGGGGTCCGGGAAATTGGCTGGGAGCGGATGGCATTGGCTCTTGTACTGCAAATCACAGCTTATTTGCAAAGGAGTACGACAGATTCGGAGCGCGTAACGATGCTGCCGATGAAGGGGAAAAAGAATGATCTTGTGCAGGCTTGTTTGGATTATGTATGTGGAAATCTGGGTGAAGAATTATCATTGAAAGCGGTTGCCAAGCGGTTCGCGGTCAGCGAAGAGCATTTGACGCGAAGCTTTACGAAGGAGATGGATATCAGCTTCTACCAGTATGTGCTGCTGCAAAGGGTGGCAGAAGGAAAGCGACTGCTGCGTGAGTCTGCGGATGTGTCTGTCTCGGAGATCGCGTATATGATCGGTTTTCCCTCCTCCTCTCACTTCAGCCGTCATTTTAAAGCTCTGACCGAGGAGACGCCTTCCGCATACCGCCAGCGTTTGTTTGCAGCCGAATAAATGCAGGCAGCACTTCATCAGATTGGTCAATTATTGATTAGAAACGTGTCAAACATCGGCAATCTTATTTCGCTTCTTCATCATATAATTGATCTTGTCAAGCAACTGCAGGACAAATCGTTAACTTGGAGGAGAAGCGAATGAAGGCGACAGAAGCTGGACAGCAAATGACAGTTAAACGTCCAAAGCTAAAGCATTCGATCATTGATTGTGATATCCATCACTACACAGGGATGAATGTAATAAAACCATATTTGCCTCGTGAATATCGCGAGCTCGTTGATACGTATGGAGCTGCCTTGCCTGGAGGTATGCATTTTAATGGAGGCGTTGGCGGCCGGATGGTCGATTCTTTTCCACCAGCTGGAGGTCCCGCAGGAAGTGATCTGGCTTACATGCAGGAGCATCATCTCGATCCCCATAACGTGGAATACGGTATCCTGACCGGTGAAGGCATGGGAATGCATGGTACGATCAACCATGATTACGCGGCAGCTTTATGCACCGCAGTGAATGAATATACCATTGAGCACTGGCTGGCACAGGACAGCAGGTTGAAAGGTTCAGTATTTATTCCAAAGCAGGAGCCGAATCTATCGGCTCAGGAGATTGATCGCATAGGTGGACGGGCCGATATGGCGCAGGTAATCGTTTCCAGCGGATCGATCTTTCCTTATGGAAATCGTTATTACAATCCGATCTATGAAGCATGTGTGCGCCATAACCTGCCATTTACCATTCATGTTGGCGGAGAGGGGAACGGAGTGAATGCGGCTCCTACAGGCGCAGGCCATGTGACTCATTATATTGAATCACGAGCTGCGCGTCCGCAGGTTATGATGGCACATCTGGCCAGCTTCATCTTCGAAGGTGTATTTGAGCGGTTTCCTACGTTGAAGGTTGTGCTTCAGGAAGCAGGTGTATTCTGGATCGCCCCATACCTGTGGCGGCTGGATCAGGATTGGAAGGCGCTGCGTGTGCAGACGCCATGGGTGAAGAAGAAGCCAAGCGAGTACTTCCGGACGAATGTGCGAGTTACGACACAGCCGATCGAGATTACGCCGAATCGGGAAGTGTTTGATCAGATGATGGACAGCATCTTCGCAAAGGAAACATTGATGTTCTGCAGCGACTATCCACATTGGGACTTTGATTCCCCGCTAAAAGCATTGCCGAAATTGGATAATGATCTGTGGAATCGTGTATTTTACCAGAATGCTGCCGATATTTATAGTCTGCCTTCGCGTAAGGCGGAAAGAGACGGGAAGCAGTCATGACACAGTCTACACAACAGCAAGTCCCGCAGAAGAAGCCACCAACTGCTGAGATGCACACCGTCGCCCAGGTGTCGGAAATTCCTCCAGGCACTCATAAGATTGTGGTAGCCGGCAACCGCAGCATCGGCATTTACAATATTGATGGGCAGTTTTACGCACTGCGCAACGTCTGCCCGCATCAGGGTGCAGAGCTATGCAAAGGGCTGACCAAACCGCTTGTCAGCTCCTCGGGTCCGGGTCGCTTTGAATATGAGCGTGAAGGGGAAATCGTCCGTTGTCCGTGGCATCAATGGGAATTCGATATCAAAACCGGATGTATGATTGTTGATCCGGCGATGCGAACGAAGTCCTATGAGGTAACAGTGGAAATGTTCGGGGTTTCCGTCGAAGATGGAGCGGTGATTGTCCATCTATAGCATGCAGAGCATCACAATACAATTAATAATAGAAGAAGCCTTCGGTTCACTAATCCAGTGAGCGGGAGGCTTCTTTGTTCATATATAAGAGGATCATGGTTATGAATGCCGGATGGAAGATCGGCTTGGGGTTAAGAAGTAGAAGACTGCACATATGAAGGAGAGAGGACATGGGTGTGGGGTGGAAAGTTTATGAGCCGTCTTTGAAGTCGTGTTCCCACCGCCCAATCTCATCCATGGAACACGACTTCAACAACGGCTGCAACCCCATACCCAAGTCCTCACCAACGCACCTAAGTATGGGTTTAGACACGATAATGCTGTCTGAACGACGAAGGATTCGTCCCGATCTTGGAGCTGAAGATTCGGCTCAGGTAGGAGCCGTTCTCATATCCACATTGGGTCGCAATCGATTCCATGGTGTCATCCGTTTCCAGCAGCAGCCGCTTGGCCTCCTCCAATCGCAGACGGGTAACAAATTCCAAAGGAGCCACGCCATAGGCTGCCTGAAACCGCCTTGTAAACTGAGGCTGCTTGATTCCGAGACTGGACGCAATTTCGTGCATGCTAAGCTCACCGAACACATTTTTGTGAATGATTCCCGCTGCTTTCTGCATGCTGGGATCAATTTGCTTTTTACGATTAAAAACGGATTTTTTTTCCGTATCACATAAAAATAAGAGGTCTGCAACCAGATGGTTCAGAATAGGAGAGGAGACGCCGTATTTGAGCTCAGTCTTACGCAAATAAGTATAAGTGGAGGAGAGCCGGGCCACATCGTGAATCGTTATTTTACCAACAGGTGGACGCAAAAATGAATCCTGTATTTCCTCGGGTACGGTAAAACGAATCATATGAAAGGCAATTTCATTAGGTGTCCTGCGCTTTAACACGACATGGGGCGGACAAATCACGATATCCCCAAAAACCGCATGTCCGTTCAACTCCCCGACATCGAAGTCAAACGCACCTTTTTCTACGCCAAGGATTACATGATTACTGTATATATCCTCGGGCAGCTGGAAGCCAGGCTGGGGTCCCGCATATACATATCCATCTACATTTATCAGGCTTTGAAGCATCGCGCATTCCCCTCCTGTCACCAGATCAACCAGGCTGGCTTTTAATTTGAGAATATCATATTTAACGCATTTATTAAAGATTGGGATTGGAATATTAGTTCTCTCCAACTACGCAAAAAAGTGCAAGAGAAATGGCAAAAGCGTGTATTACAATCCGTATTTTACGATGATATGATAATAGTGAAATCAGAACATTACGTAGTTCCAAGATGACATTTACGATAAAGGGGTGGTTCAAATGGAGACAACACAAATCAAAGGGTCAGAAAGCAAGTCCAAGTTGAAGCGTTCCATTATTGACACGGATATTCATGGAAGAGCTCCACGAGAAGGTATGCTGAAGTATATGCCGCGTATTTATCGGGAACAGATTGCTACCTTTGGTTGGCGTCTGCCTGCACAAGGCGGAATGTTTTTGAATGGTGGAACCAACGGCAGTATGCAGGATGTGAACATCCCTGAAGACAGTGAGAACGAAGACACTTATCTCGATTATTTACGGAAAAACCACCTGGACACCTACAATATTGAGTATGGTATATTGACTGGGGGAGGTTATGAGGTTCATGCAGCGGTAGATACCGATTTTGCGGCGGCGGTGTGTTCGGCACACAATGATTATTATTTGGAGAGATATTTGTCGCGAGAAAGCAGATTGAAAGGCTCAATCCTGATTCCTAAGCAGGATCCCATCCTGTCCGCCAAAGAAATTGATCGTGTTGGTTCCAATCCCGATATGATTCAGGTCGTGGTCTCCAACGGAGCACAGAAGCCTTACGGGCACCGATTTTATCATCCTATTTATGAAGCTTGCGTTCGCCATAACCTGCCTTTTACCATTCACGTCAGCATGGAGGGTATTGGCATCAACAATCCGACAACGGGTGCCGGGCATGTTACCAGCTATATTGAATACCGTGCAGCTCGTGCTCATATTATGGCGGCCCATATGGCAAGCTTTATTTTTGAAGGGGTATTTGAGAAGTTCCCAACACTCAGGGTGGTGATGATGGAAGCGGGAATGCTGTGGATCGCTCCGCTGATCTGGAGATTGGATCAGGATTGGAAAGCATTGCGTCACCAGACACCGTGGGTCAAGGAACCGCCAAGTGAATATTACCGCAAATTTTTTAGGATCACCTCGCAGCCGTTGGAGCTTCCTCCGACAACCGATATGATCAAGCCGATGATGAATGCCATCCATTGCGAGACGAATCTGATGTTTGCAAGCGATTTCCCGCATTGGGATTTTGATTCCCCGACACATGCCTTTCCGAAATTGGAAGAGAATATGTGGGATCGAATCTTCTACCAGAATGCAGCGGAGCTGTACGGCTTGCCACAAAGAAAAGCGTCGAAGGGAGTGGCTTTGGCATGACCCGGTATTTGGTAGGCAGCATCTCAGAATTAACACCAGGAACCAAAAAAATTATTCAAGCTGGCGGACGCAGTGTTGGTGTGTACAACCTGAGCGGCGAATTGTATGCGATTCGGAATTTATGTCCGCATCAAAGTGCAGGGTTATGCGAGGGCATTACGAGCTCGTTTGTTACATCCACGGGACCCGGTGAATTTTGCTTTGAGCATGAGGGTGAGATTGCACGATGTCCGTGGCATTTTTGGGAATTCAACATTAAGACAGGTCAAATGATGGTGGACCCGAAGGTAAGAACCAAGACGTATGATGTAGAAGTAGAGCGGTTTGATGTTTCTGTAGATGAACAGCAGGTATTCGTCCACATGTAACATCCAGAAGCTAACAGCAGGAGATTAGGGTGATCCCTACAGAAATGGCGGTGGTAGGAATTAAAGCAACATTGACTCTGCTTAAAAAAGACAAGCATCTGTACTTATTAGCGATACCAGGCATCTTATTCTTTATTGTGTTTCATTATGTTCCGATGTATGGAATATTGATTGCTTTCAAAAAGTACAACGTATACCAAGGCTTTGCCGGCAGCCCTTGGGTAGGCTTCGATAATTTTATCAAGCTTTTTCAAATGAGTGGTTTTGTGAGAGCGCTTAACAATACGATGATTATCAGCCTGTACCAATTGGTGTTTGCTTTCCCTGCTCCTATCATCCTTGCGATTATGCTGAATGAAGTCAGGCACATGCTGTATAGAAAATTTGTGCAAACCGTCATTTATTTACCCCATTTTGTATCGTGGATTATCATTACAGGCATATTATATGCCTTTTTTTCCCCGTCTACGGGCGTTATCAAAGAGATTTCCGTTTGGCTTGGTTATGAAGGAACTGTGATCAATTTTATGAGCAGTAAGGAATATTTCAGATCGTTGCTGGTCGTCTCGAATATATGGAAGGAAGCAGGGTTTGGAACTGTGCTCTACTTGGCGACCATCGTATCGATTGATCCCCAATTATATGAAGCGGCAAAGGTGGACGGAGCGAAAAAGTGGCATCAAATTTGGCATATTACGCTTCCGGGGCTGCGAACAACGATTGTTATTTTGCTGATCTTCCGGGTAGGCCATATCCTCAACGCCGGGCTCGATCAAGTGTATGCGCTTTATAATCCGCAGGTATATGAAGTCAGCGAAATATTGGACACCTTTATTTACAAGCTGGCTTTCGAAGAGGCCAAATATGATTTGTCGACAGCTACGGGTGTGTTCAAGTCAGTCATCGGTTTGATACTCGTATTGTTCACTAACTATATTGCCAAAAAAATCGACCGGGACAGCGGAATTATTTAAGCTTACGATGCGAGTTTTGTACCAAAACTTTTAGGAGGCCAACATGAAGGAGACGTTTGGGGAGAAGTTCATTTATTGGCTGTTAAACGGATTTTTATTACTATTGTCCCTATGCACGCTGTATCCTTTCTGGCATGTCCTGATGTATGCCTTAAGTGATCCCAAGCTATCGATGGGTGGAGGCATATTCCTTCTTCCGCGGGGATGGTCACTGTCGTCGTTTGAAATTTTATTGAACAGTAAGGGGATCTATACAGCCTACGGAAACTCCTTGATCAGGCTGGTTGTGGGAACCTGTGTGAATCTGTTATTCACGGCAATGCTTGCTTATCCGTTGTCCCTGAAGCGTTTTATCGGCAGAAATGCGATCACACTGATGATCTTTTTTACGATGCTGTTTAGCGGCGGTATGATTCCCAGCTATTTGCTCGTTAAAGAATTGGGACTATTGGATAGTATCTGGGCGCTCATTATTCCAGGTACGATCAGTGCTTGGAATTTGCTGATTATGAAAACGTATTTTCAGAACATTCCTCCTGAGCTCGAAGAATCTGCGAGCATAGACGGCGCTTCGCCCATGAGGGTGTTAATTTCGGTTATACTGCCTGTCTCCATGCCGGTAATTGCTGCGATCGGTTTGTTTTACGGAGTCGCGCATTGGAACTCCTATTTTGACGCCATCCTTTATATCAACTCACAGAGCCAACAAGTATTGCAGGTGTTTCTGCGGACGATGCTCAACAGCAGTTCTTTGCAGCAGGTACAGGGCTCAGAGGCTTTTGCCAGCAATATCGGGATGGTAACCGAGGAATCGGTCAAGATGGCAACGGTCATTTCATCGGTACTGCCTATGCTGCTCATCTATCCGTTTTTGCAAAAGTACTACGTAAAAGGAGTATTAATCGGTTCAGTGAAAGGATAATGAAATGTGAATTCGGACAAAAAATTAGGGGGCTGGCTATGATTAATAAATCTTGGAAATCCATCGTATGGGCAACGACAACAATTATTGCGGTTGGAAGTTTAAGCGCTTGCAGTGGAGGTGCGCAAGGATCGAACACCAACTCATCGGGACAGCAGCAAACCAAGCCTGGAGAAACACCAACCGTTACGATTCTTATGAGCAAGAGCACGAATTTCCCTGAGACCAATCCGGTTATAGATCAAATCAGAAAAAAAACAGGAGCCAACGTGCAGGTCATTGCGGTGGATCTTGGGGATTATGAAAATAAATTGAATGCGATGATCGCCTCCGGCAGCCCACCTGACATATTCAACAGCTACAGCAAGCCTAAGATCAAAGATCTGGTAGATAATAAAGCCATTCTTGAGCTTGATTCTTTATTAGAGAAATCAGGAAAAAACATTAGTGAGAATAAAGGCAAATATTTAAAGGGCATCGGCTATATCGACGGCAAAACGTATGCGATTCCGAATGCTTACGGACTCGGTAACGGACTGGCCATCCGTCAGGATTGGCTCGATAAGCTTGGGCTCAAGGTACCGACAACTTTGGATGAATATGAAAATGTTCTGAAAGCCTTTGTTACCAAGGACCCGGATGGTAATGGCAAGAATGATACCATCGGTCTTGGATTGTCCGTATCCATTGATCAGACATTCGAGCATGTTTTCGCGGCTTATGGGGTGCCGCTTAAGAGGGGTGTGCTAATTGACGGTAAAGTGACTCCGTGGGCACTAGCCCCGGGTTATCTGGATGCAGTCAAATACTATAATAAGCTGTACAAGGAAGGGCTGCTTGAGCCTGACTTTGCAACCGTTCCAGCGATGCAGGAATATGAAAAGCTATGGAATGGGAAGATGGGTGCCTTTCAGTTTAATCCTCCAGGTACCACACAAAACTGGATGACCCGCTATATTGAAAATCCTAAACCGAAGTTTGTGTATACTACGCTCAAGGGACCGAATGGTCAAGGCGGCAATGTTCGTTTTGTCCGTGAGGATAAAGGTCCGTGGACACACATCTCCAGTAAATCCAAAAACCCTGAGGCTGCGATGAAGGTGCTTGATTTTCTGATCAGCGAAGAAGGCGACCGATTGACATGGGCTGGAATTGAAGGAACCACCTATTCCATGAAAGACGGCAAATTCGAATGGATCAAGCCTTATGATGACGCCGTTCAGCTGAGAAATCAGGGCGGCTTCGCCTATTCTGCTATTATTCAACGTCTGGACGGAATGGAGTTTCAGCTGATGAATGATACGACGCGCAAAGGGATTGAATTGTCGTATAACAGCCCAATACCCGATGCTTATCTGTTTGGGGTACCTGATATTGAAAGAGACAAAAAGAAGGTTCTTGACGACATGGAGCTCGAATTCAGAACCTCTGCCATCGTATCGAAGGGCGATCTGGATAAACTCTACACGGACTTTAAGAAAAAATATTTAGCTGAAGGCGGAAGCACGTGGATTGAGCAAGCAACGGTTATCTACAACAAGGAACAAGCGGAATTGAAGAAGTAAAATTTATAGCACACAGCACAAGCTGACAACGGTATTAGACCGGGGTCAGCTTGTTTGTATGATGCTGGTAAAATGGATGGATATGCATAATATTCGAACATCTGGATAATCTATTACCGTTATAACAGACGGATGGTGAATAGTGTCATGGATAAAAGTATAGGTAAAATTAACTTTTTGCAGGTGTGCATGATTTTGATGCTGATGAATGGACTTATGACTCATGTGGTCGTGAATCCTATGCTGCTGGAGGCATCCGGCAGGGATGCCTGGATTTCCGCTTTATTGGCAGGAGTATTGTTATTGCCGTGGTGTGCCCTTCTGGTTATTTTTATGAAAAAATCAGGTCAACAGAAGCTTCAGCCTTGGCTAGCGAGCAAGACAAATTCCACCATCTCGTGGCTGCTTGTCATTCCGATTTGTTTGCAATTGTATCTCATCGGGGGGACGACGGTTATACACACCGCAACATGGGCCAATATTAACAACCTGCCGGGTACGCCCAGGTTTGCCTTGATTTTCACCTTATGTCTGGTCAGCTTGTATTACGCCATTTCTGGCATTCGCATGATAGCGATTAGTGCAGGCATCTTATTGCCCATGGTAATTGCACTGGGGTATTTTGTGAGCTTTGCCAATATGCCCAAAAAAGATTTTACCCTGTTGCAGCCGGTTCTGGAGTATGGATGGCAGCCTGTTATCCATGGCATGCTTTATGCGGGAGGCGGCTTCATAGAGCTGATTATGATCATAGCGATTCAGCATCGAATAAAGTCCCGTGTTCGGCCATGGCAGCTGATGATCCTTGCAGCTATTATGGTGTACATCACAGTCGGTCCCATTATAGGGGGAATTACGGAATTTGGTCATAGGGAAGCCACCAAGCAGATGGAATCACCCTACGAGCAATGGAGATTAGTAAAACTCGGTAATAATATCGAGCATGTGGATTTTTTATCCGAATTCCAATGGCTTTCCGGCGCGGTGATACGAGTCAGCTTTTCACAGCTATTAATAGGAGAGCTGTTACCTTTTCGAGGCTTGAAAAAGAAAACTGTGCTAATTGTATCCATTTCGATCAGTTATATTATGCTCACGATGCTTCCTTTGGAAAGCTATTCTGTATATTTATGGATGTATCGATATTACATGCCGATTTCATTCACAGTGGCTTTGTTCATATCACTCGTATGCATGGCGATTGCACTCATTTCCAGGAAGGTAAAGGAGGAAGCTGCATGAAAGGAAATAAGCTTGAATCGTCGGAGAACTGGAGCGAATCTAAATTCAAGGCGTTATTTCCTCACTCGGCGGACGTCCAGATTCATAATTTTCGATTAGAGGATGATGGTGGCTCCGAAGTTATTCTCATTTATAGCGAGGGCTTGTGTGATACGACTCAAATTGGCAGGGTCGTTCTGCCACAGCTTAAAAATATGTATCGCCAGCATGGTTTTACTGACCTGCAAGGGGACAATGTATACGGTACCCTGCCTATACATCCAATAGAAGCCAAAGCCACACCTGTAGAAGTAGCCGAATTATTATTTCAGGGAGATCTCCTGCTGCTGTTTCCTCAAACCTCTGCTTTATTTAGAATGTGTATCGGTCATCGTTCTGAGCGCACTCCCGAAGAATCAAGTACAGAAATATCGATCAAGGGTCCCAAGGATGGCTTCGTAGAAGACATCATAGTGAATGTGTCACTGATCCGCAAACGGATTCGCAGCAATTCCCTCTGCTATGAAACCGTTACACTGGGAAGACGAACAAGAACAAGAGTTGGTTTGCTGTACATTGATGACATTATTTCTCCTGAAGTATTGAATGAAGTGAAAAAAAGGCTTAACAAGATTGATGTGGATGGACTTTATAGTATAAACCAACTTGAGGAAATGATTGTCGACGCCAAATATTCGATGTTTCCTTTACTCGATTACAGCGGTCGGCCTGACAAAGCGGTAAGCAGTCTATTGGCAGGGAGATTTGTCATTATCGTTGATGGAAATCCAATGGTATTGGTTGGACCGACGACCTTTTTGCTTCTAATAAAATCACCTGAAGATCTATATTTAAGTTTCCAAAATGTATCATTTGCACGTTTGATACGTTTATTCAGCTTCTGTATATCTATTTTGCTGCCTGGTATCTGGGTTTCTTTGTCTTCGTTTCACCAGGATCAGATTCCCTTTCGACTAATGGCAACCGTTGCATCAGCACGAATTGGTTTGCCCTTTACGGCACAAGCAGAATTGTTAATTTTATTGGTGCTATTAGAGATATTCAGAGAAGCGGGTCTTCGACTACCGAGTTCAATTGGACAGACATTGACCGTTGTGGGCGGATTAATTATTGGTGATGCAGCTATTCGAGCCGGGTTGGTTTCTCCAAGCGTTGTTGTCGTTGGTGCCATTACAGTAGTTGCAGGAACTACTTTAGTCAATCAATCGTTAAGTTCAACCGTCAGTTTTATGAGGTTTTTGATGTTTATGATTTCTTCTTTACTTGGCATGTACGGACTCATCCTTGGGATGCTGCTGATTATAGGTTATATGAGCCAGCTTCGTTCCTTCGGTGTGCCTTATATGGCGCCGATTTCCCCTCCGCATTTTAAAGATATGTTAGGCGCTATTCTTCGACTTCCCTGGAGCAAATATAAAAAAAGACCTCAATCCTTACACACCATAGATTCAGACCGACAAGGGGAGGATTAGCGTGGCTGTAAGCATAAAATGGGTTCTCATCCTGGCTTTACTCCTATTGGAGTCTGGCTGCTGGGATTCCAAGCCCATTCAAAATATGGTCTATGTAACAGCTATTGGCCTGGATTATGAGGGAGGCAATTATATCGTCCATGTACAGACGCTGAATTTTAGCAATGTGGCGAAGAGTGAAAATTTCCAAATTGGTAAAAATGTACCTGTGTGGATAGGCAGAGGACAGGGGAAAACGGTCAGCGAAGCTTTATCATCGATTTATGCAACCTCACAGGTGAGAGTATACTGGGGACATGTCAGAGCGATCATTTGCAGTGATGGAATACTTAATGCGACAGAATCGGTTAGGCAAGCCTATGACGCGATAAACCGTTATCGTGAGATTAGATATAACATTCTAGTATACGGCACGAAAGAGCCCATGCTCAAGATCTTTACACAAAAATCAATTTTTAATTTTTCACCTTTAGAGAGCATCATGGATACCCCCGAAGATAGCTATTCTCAAAGGTCCTTTATTCCTCCCCAATACGGGTACAGGCTTATCGCAGAAGTGAGTGAACCCGGAAGGACGGCAATGCTTCCGTCGCTTTCCACCGTAGATGATAGCTGGACGGAGGATAAAAATAAAAAATCAATGTTTAAAGTGGACGGCGCCTACATGATCAACAATCAAGAAACAAAAGGCTGGTATTCCGAAAACGATCTTAAGGGGGCTCGATGGCTATATAACAAAATGAAACGTGCGGTCGTTAATATTCCCGATAAAGGGGACCCGATCGCGGCCTTAGTTCTGAAGCTGCCTAAACATCGTATAGAGACTTACCTTGAAAATGGGGAATTGCGCTTTAATATCGCCGTTGAGGTCCAAGCTTATGTAGATGAAATAGTCCAAGACGCATCTAAAAAGAAGATGGAACAGGAAGCGGAAGCAGTTGTTCGCCAAGAAATCAAAGCGACCTATCTCAAAGGCATCTCGACTCAGACAGATATTCTGAATTTGCTGGGAGAACTTTATCAAAAAAAATATAAAATTTGGAAAAAATTAATGGATGAAAACCAGCTGGTATTAAAAGAAGATACCTTGAACAAAATCGATGTTCGCGTAACCCTCACCAACACAGGAACCTACAAAGGTAAGGCGCGTTAATTTACAAAAGCACATCGTTACAGCATGTTGAGGTGAGAAGACCGTATGAAGCAGCTATGCAATTCCGATTGCAGACAGGCCTGCTCACGGTCTTTCCTTGCTTCAGAACACCTTGAATGAAAGCGTAATCAAATCGAGCGGTGATGGATGCAACCCCAAAGAATCCTATATGAAATTTATATCCTGAAAATTACAACCAGAAAAATTAAAAATATGTTGAAGAAAATTTTCATCTATTATATAATCGGTTTACAGAAAATTAATTTCTTTAAGGGTGGGGTGAAAATTTGGAAGAAGAAGCTCAGCTCAATGTAGGAATATTTCTAAAACTGCGGGAAATCGCTAATAACTTGACACTGGCGGAGAAGAAGGTGGCTGAGTTTATTATTCAATCCGGTGATGAGATTATCCGGATGACGATTACCGAATTGGCTCAGAAATGCGACAGCAGCGAGTCCACAATTGTCCGTTTATGCAAAAAGCTTCGGTTGCGGGGTTATCAGGAATTGAGGGTGGCACTAGCTCAGGATTTGGTTTCTTCACCTGTGAAGCAGATTCACGAAAAGGTCGATTTGAAGGATACGGCAGAGCAAACGATGCGGAAGGTATTTCAAGCCGCTGCCCAGGCGTTAAGCGATACCGAGTCCGTGCTATCTGTAGACAATCTGATTAAAGCTATTGAGTATGTTAAAGAGGCTAGAAGCATTTCGTTTTTTGGTATTGGCGCTTCAGGCGTCATCGCTTTAGATGCGTATTACCGCTTTTCCAAGCTCGGGATCAGCTGCCATTATGCTACGGATGGTCACAGCCAGACGAACAAGGCCATTTTTCTCGGTGAGGGTGACGTTGTTATAGGCATTTCACATTCGGGACGCACCCGTGATGTTATTCGTACACTCGATATCGCTCAAAGCAAAGGAGCCAAAACGATAGCGGTAACCCAATTCGGTCATTCTCCTATAACCGAGGTTGCTGATACGGTGCTGTTCACATCTTCCCGTGAAACCGCTTTTCGCACAGAGGCGATGGCTTCGCGGATTGCACAAAGTGCGATTCTTGATTCTCTTTTTGTCAATGTGGCCTTAACCAGATATGAGGAAGTCATTAAAAATTACGAGCAAGTCAGGCAAGTGACCTCGGAAATGCGAATAGATCATATGAAGGACCTGCACAAAAAGGGTTAATGGGTTGAACAGGTGTCAACAAATATACAATTAGGTTCATCTTGCAAATGGACCTATCGGGAGGTTATTAGTTTTGAAGAAGAATCCATTCAAAATGTTAACGTTAGTTGTTGCCATTGCTTTGACAGCGGGCTGTACCAGCACATCTGCACCTGCACCTGCGAATAATGCTGCGGGAGGAGCAAGCGTCAAAAAAGATTCCATTGTTTACGCGCAAAGTGTAGCCATCACTTCACTGGATACAGCAGGGATGCAGCCCCAGGGCTACCCTTCCGGTTATGAAGCGGCCTTTGCGATATATAACGGCTTGGTTAAATTCGATGACCAGCTGGAATTTAAACCAGACCTGGCAGAGAAATGGATGACCTCCAGTGATGGGAAGACGTGGAGCTTTAGTTTGCGTAAAGACGTCAAGTTCCAGGACGGAACCCCGTTTAATGCGGATGCAGTCGTCAGCGTATATACCAAAATGCTCGATAAGACGTATAATACCGGAGCTTCTACCCTGTGGGCGCCGATTGATAAAATTGTCAAGGTAGATGATTACAATGTACAAATCTTGACCAAAGAGCCGTATGGCGGATTGTTGAACACACTTGCTCATGGGTCCGCACTTATTCCAAGTCCAGCAGCTTTAGAGAAATATGGCAAGGATATCGGATTGCATCCGGTTGGAACCGGGGCTTACATTCTCGATAAGATTGAACCGGGTACTCAGGTTGTACTGAAAGCCAACGATAACTATTACGGCGGGAAGCCCGCTTATAAACAAATTACATTTAAATATGTCGGAGATGCATCTTCACGTATCGCAGCATTGAAAAGCGGTCAGGCGGATGTGATTGACGCGGTTCCCGTGGAGCAAGCCGATGATCTGAAATCGAGTCCGAATGTAGATCTGATTAATGTACCGGGACTACAGGTATTCGGCATCGGCCTCAATCAGAATAATACGATTCTTCAGGATAAAAATGTTCGTCAGGCGCTGAATATGGCGATTCAGAAGGAAGCTATCGTCAAGACCTTGTTCAAAGGATATGGAACGGTACTGACAAGCCCCCTTGCTCCTAATACAACCGGGTATGTGAAGTCTGGAGAATACAGCTTTGATGTGGAGAAAGCGAAGAAAATATTAGCTGATGCAGGCTGGAAAGCAGGAGCTGACGGGACGCTGGAGAAGGAGGGGAAGAAGCTTTCCTTTAATCTGCGAACGCCGGATGGGATGTATCCAAACGACGTCATTGTTGCCGAAACCATGAAAAGCCAGCTCAAAACCATCGGAGTCGACGTGAAAATCAACAAGGTGGAGAAATCAACCTTCTGGGATGGAATCAAGGTTCCACAAGCAAAGGTGGATTTCGATATGGTTCTGTTTGGTTACAACCCATCTCACGGCAATGGAGGCATTCAGCTGGACGCGTTGTTTGCGACGAATCCGGATGCAGCCAAAAACCCGCCGCAGTGGAACTTTAACTGGTACAGCAACAAAGCGGTGGATGAGCTGATACAGAATGCTAACAAAGAGGTTGATCAGCAAAAACGGACCCAGCTGATGGGTCAGGCCGAGAAAATGATATGGGACGACGCCCCCTATATTTGGCTGTATGCCAAAAATAACATAGCGGCCAAAGCCAAAAGTGTAGATGGCATTAAAGTACTTCCGGTAGTGTTTACCTTGGTACACGAAGCCAAATAATCAGTTCTTGATCGATGAAAATTCAGAAATGCCAACGGATGGCACCTATACAACCCTAGGTGCTTTCCCTGTTCATACGGCAGGAAAGGAAGAGAGAGACATTGGCAGGTTACATTGTCCGCAGATTCTTCTATTTGATTATACAAGTATTTGTGCTTTTAACTTTAATGTTTGTGTTATTCCGTTTGGTGCCGGGCGACCCCGCCTCACTGATATTAGGCGGCAACGCTTCACAGGATGAAGTGGACCGATTACGGCATGCTATGGGATTGGATAAATCGATATTGCTGCAGTATGTAGACTATTTAGCTAACCTGCTGCAGGGCAATCTCGGTGATTCGATATCTTATAATATGCCCGTTCTTCAGGTGATATCGGGTCGCATATGGCCAACCGTTCAACTGATGCTGGTCAGCATCATTATTGCCATAACAGTTGGCATTCCAGCGGGCATTATTTCGGGACTCCGTCCTCGTGCGTTCAGCAGTCGGTCGTTATTGTTGATCTGGATTGGTTTCCTTGCTGTGCCTAATTTCTGGCTGGGATTGCTGCTGGTTCAACTATTCTCTGTGGAGCTGAACTGGCTGCCCGCTATTGGATATGGCAGCGCACTTGCGCTGGTTATGCCGGCAATTGCCATTTCCGCAAGATTAATCGCTTTGATTGCCCGGATGACGAGGACGGCTATGATGGAGGTCCTTCATGAGGATTTTATCCGTACGGCAGAGGCCAAGGGGATTCCGGGATGGAAGGTTGTCATCAAGCATGCGCTTCGTCCGGCGCTTCCGCCTGTCATCACCATGATCGGATTGCAGGCAGGTTATTTGCTTGGGGGATCGGTTGTAGTGGAAAATTTGTTTTCCTATCCAGGCATGGGTCAATTGCTATTATCCGCCCAAAGCATGCGCGACTATTCACTCATGCAAGGGATTACGATCTTTTTTGTAGGCAGCTTTCTGGTCATTAATTTATTTGTCGACTTGCTCTATGGGCGGATCGATCCGCGGATTCGTTACGATTAGGAGGTGGCCGGAAGATGGCTTCCGCATCGGTTATTCAGAAGAAAAGCAATTTCGTCGTCCGGTTCCTCAAACCTATGCTTAAGGAATCGACTCTGGCGGTAGGAGCCTTATTACTATTAATTATTGTATTGTGCAGCTTATTGGCTCCTTGGATAACACGCTACGGTCCAGAAGAGCAGGATTTGATGGCGGCTTTATTAACACCATCTGGTCAGCATTGGTTCGGCACGGATGAGCTGGGTAGAGATATTTTTTCGCGGGTCATTTATGCAAGCAGGATTGATTTGTCGATTGCTATTGGTGGTGTCCTGTTGGCGTTTCTATTGGCGCTGCCGTTTGGCCTATCGGCCGGGTATTACGGGGGGAGAATTGATCGTCAAATCTCAACGATTTCTGAATCGATTCTGACCTTTCCTTCATTGGTATTAGCCATTATTATCGTGTCGATGATAGGTACGGGCAAAACCGGATTAATTATTACGGTTATGATTACACAGGCGCCGCAGCTTGTACGTTATATAAGAGGGTTTGTGTTTCAAATTCGCGAAATGGAGTATATCACAGCAGCCAAAGCAGCGGGAAGCCGTACCTTATTTATCATGGTGCATCATGTGCTTCGCAACATTCTCGGGTCCAGTATGGTTATTCTGAGTTTAATGGCCAGTGAGGCGGTCTTGGTTGCAGCAGCACTAGGGTTTCTGGGGCTGGGTGTACAGCCTCCTGATCCGGAATGGGGCACGATGCTCAGCCGAAGTCGTTCTTATTTCACACAGACGCCGCATTTGATGTTTTTTCCGGGTTTAGCTATTGCTGTGTTAATTCTTAGCTTTAATTTGCTGGGTGACGGTTTACGTGATTATATGGACTCGAAAAAAAGATAGGAATGAACAACAAATAGAAATCGAACACAACAGGGAGTGAAGATACAGTCATGAATCCTATTCAGACAAAACTGCAGCTGGAAGCCAAATACGCGCGTTTGGGAGAAGTCATTGATGCGTTGGTATCCAAAGATTTTACGGCTAGGGGAATTTCGCATGAGCTCTATGATGCGGCGAGGGAACAAACAGGGCTGCCGTTGACAATGGCCGCTGCCGAGCATTTGCGGCAGCATGTCGGCAAAGGGGATCGCGTGCTGATATTTACAGGCTGGCCATCCCGTTCATGGTTGATCAAAGGCTTGACTGAAACCGATGGTCCGGTTGGGGCTGCAGTGTTGGCAAGAGCCTTGGAGCAGGCTTTAGGCGTTATACCGATATTGGTCATGGAGAAATCGTTGATTCCTTTCGGTGAAGTTGCGCTGCGTGCGGCAGGCTTAATCGTCAGTGATTTGGAAACAGCGCTTAAATCCAAGCCGGGTCCACCTTCAGCCTCTGTGGCTGCGGTCATAGATTTTCCGACCAGCTGGGAAGAGGGACGCCTTGCCGTGGATCCTCTTCTGAAGCAGATCCAGCCTAAAGCGATGATTTCCGTGGAGCTTCCAGGTGCTAATGCAGAACGGAAATATCATAATGTAACAGCACGGGAGGTGCCTTCCGAGCTTGTGATTAAAGCCGATCTCTTGTTTAGTGAAGCACGTAAACGCGGGATTGCTACTATTGGAATTGGTGATGGCGGCAATGAACTGGGTATGGGGAATGTCCGCAGTGCCATTGCCGCTCACTTGTATCGGGGGGAAGCCGTAGCCCCGGCAACAGAAGTAGATATACTTATCGCCTCCGTGATTTCGAACTGGGGAGCATGCGGGCTTGCCGCCGCGATTGCTGCACTTGCCGGCAAACCAGAAGTGCTTCGCGCCATTGATGTGATCCGGATTACGGATCGTCTGGTGGATGCAGGGGCGATAGACGGATTAACAGCTTACGTTGATCCCAAAAATGACGGAACGAGCCATGAGATCAATCGTGCATTAATGAATTTCCTATATATGTCGGTAACGATGCATCTTGACGGATGGGTCAAAGGCTAATGACGGGAGGCGATATGCTGATGAATGCAAATATAGACGCCAATGAAAATACGAAAGTAAAGGCAAATATGGATGACCCAATAGATTCGGATCAGATCATGAATCCTTTTGAGGCTGTGCAGCTGCCGCGAGTGATTAATGCTGCAGGCAAAATGACTTACCTGGGCAGTTCAGCTGTGCGGTCTGAGGTAGCCTCTGTCATGTCTGCAGCTTCACAAAGCTATGTCGATATGGCGGCATTGAAGCAGGCCATCCAGCTTCGCGTGGCAGAGCTTACGGGTGCTGAAGCGGCTTGCATTACATCTTGCGCAGCCGCAGGGATTATCGTTTCCATAGCGGCTGTCCTGACAGGAACGGATTTGGACAAAGTCGAAGCATTACCGGAAATCAAGGGCGGCAAGCATGAAGTCATTTTGCAAAAGGGCCATGCCGTAAGCTTTGGGGCGAATCTGACCCAAATGATTCGGATGACTGGAGCGACTGCCAAAGAAATCGGTACCGTTAATGGTGTAAAGCCGTATCATTTGGAAGGTGCAATTACGGAAGCGACAGCAGCCATTGTCTATGTGGTCTCGCACCATGCTGTTTCCAATGAGATGTTAAGCTTGCCGGAGGTAGTGGCCATTGCCAGCAAGCATCATATTCCGGTGATCGTGGACGCGGCTGCTGAGGTTGATTTAAAGCTGTATTTGGCGCAAGGTGCTGCTTTGGCCGTATACAGTGGGCATAAGGCGATAGGAGGACCTACCTCAGGTCTTATTATAGGACGCCAGGATCTGATTGCCGCCTGCCAGCTTCAGGAAAAAGGCTACGCACGGGCGATGAAAATCGGCAAGGAAAATATTATGGGCTTTTACACCGCCTTGACCTATTATTTAAAGGAAGATCCCCAGGAAATGGCGGACCGATTAAAGGAAATCGTGGAGAAACTGCAAGCGGATATTAGGGGCTGTGGATTGACAGGAATCAGTACCAAGATGGCCTGGGATGCAACACGACCGATACCGCGGTTGCAGCTGATCGTGGAACAGAATGCGGCGATGTCAGCGAAACAACTGATCGGCCGATTGGAGCAGAACAATCCCTCGATACGCACGAGAAACCATTCCGCGGATGCAGGAATGATACAATTTGATCCGCGTGAGTTAAAAATAGAAGAAACCCGAATTATCGCACAAGTCATACAGCGAATTTGGGAAGGATAACCAAGGAATCTATGAGGAGTTGAATGACCATAATGAATTCATTGATGCAGCAAGCAATAGGCGGAAAGGTTCTACTAAATATTCAGACACGTTCAGTCGAAGCATCCGTACAAGCAACCGAGCTGCTCGGACGCGCCGTTATTGTCGGTGTCATGGCCAAAGACTATCCAAGGCTGGAGGATGGCGTTCATTATATTGAAGCCTTGCATCAGCACCATGTGCAAGTTTCTGCGGGATTAGGAGACGGCAGTGCCGATCAATGGGAGCATGCACTGCAGCTCGCGCTCCAAACCCATCCGCTGCATCTGAATCAAATTTTCCCAGCGGCGGCTTTATCTCACTATGCTTTACGTTCCAAGGATGCGCAAACGATAGTGAACGCCATGGTAAGGCCTACAGGTCAGCCTGGTATCGTTGATATCGGCACAGGCCCGCTTAGCCAACGAATAGGGCGAGGGCACGCAGCTATTGAGAACGTGTTAGCTATAATGAAGGAAATGGGTGTGCAGTCCATTAAATTTTTCCCGATAGAAGGAAACACCAAATTGGATGAAGTGCGCGCCGTGGCTGAAGCTGTCGCCAGAGAAGGTATGATGATCGAGCCAACAGGTGGCATTACGCCAGACAATGTCGCGGAGATCGTACAGGTATGTCTGGATGCGGGTGTTTCTTACATTATGCCGCATTTGTACGGTTCATTGAAAAATCCCGAAACAGGCGATCTCGATATCCAGAAGCTGACGGCAGCCTATCACCGTGTTCTTGCCTTGTTTGGGGAATAATTCGATGAAGGCCGAGGGACAATCGATCCTTGCCATTGATATCGGTTCTTCGTCTGTTAAAGCTGCCTGTATTGGAACTGACGGCAGTATCGTAGTGAGCTGTAAAGTTGCTCTGCCAAGCATTGTAAATGGTGATCGAGTAGAGATTGGAGCGCAGCCATTATGGAAGGCTTTCGTTGATTCGGTAGGTTTGCTGCGCCAGAACGGACATGATTTGAGTGGATGTATAGGGATGGGCATCACCACACAAATGGCAGGACTGGTCCTGCTTGATCGTGAAGGACAGCCGCTGCGCGACTTTATTCTCGGGGTCGATCAGAGGGGAGCTGACTACGTTCTGGAGCTTAGCCTGAGATTGCAGGGTACCGACATTTATGCGAAGACAGGCTGCCCTTTATCCGGGATTTATCCTTCCACGAAGCTGCTATGCTTGCAGGCTGAGGAACCGCACATCTTGACGAAGGCACATTATATAGGCGGTATCAAAGAATATTTGTTATGGAGATTGACAGGCAATTGGATGACCGACCCGGCATCCGCATCCACTACACAGCTGTACGATCAGCAGCAGCAGGCTTGGTGGCCGGATATGCTGTCGGCTGTTGGCCTAGTCCTTGAACAATTACCGCAAGTATGTGATCCCGTTCGCTCAGCCGGAGCACTCTTGCAGGAGGCGATGCACGAGTTGGGATTATCGGCTGTGATTCCCATCGTCGTAGGGACAGGAGACGGACCGGCGGCCAATTTGTCCAGTGGTTCTGTCACTGGGCAGCAGCTGTGCATATCGCTTGGCACCACGGCTGTAACACGTTTTTGGGCGAAGGGTACGGAGTCATACACCGGGGAAGACCATTATTTCCGGCAGCATTTTGGCTGGGATATGTATTTGCAGGGGATTCGGCTTGAAGGGGCGGGACAACGTATTTCAGAGCTGCTGCCCATCCATTCACTACCGGATAGCAAGACTGGTGATCCTACCCAACCATCAGACCATGCCCTGCAGCTGCAGGAGGTGCTGGATAGCATCCTGTTTACCTTGTATGCCTTGATGGAACCGCTCGTCGCTCAAGGACGATTTGAAGAAATTCGTCCAATTGGCGGGGGGGTGCTGAGCGCAACCTGGATGCAGGATATTGCAGATTTATTCCAGCTTCCGGTCCTGTTAACGGCAGGAGGCGACAGCACATTGGGCGCAGCCATGATCGTCATCAAGCATATAAAGGCTGAGGTCGATTGGAAAGATATTTCGGATCGGCTGGTAAGGGTTGTCCACAGGATTGAACCGTGCAGCCAGGCGAGCGAAGCTATCCATCGGCGATATGAAAGCCACAATCAAATGATGAAAGGAGGAAGGCGCGATCCATTCCGTCCTTAAAACGGTTTCAGGGTATTCATGCCGCCATACGATGAAGAAGAAACTGCTGGAAGTGAAAGAATTGGTTACCGATTTTACATCAGACCGGGGAACCTTTCATGTTGTGGATCGTATTTCGTTTGATATTGATTATGGTGAGACGGTAGGTTTGGTTGGAGAGTCCGGTAGCGGCAAAAGTATTACCTCTTTATCCATTCTCGGATTGATCAAGACACCGGGCCGTATTGCTGGCGGTTCGATTCTGTTCCAGGGTGAAGAATTGATTGGCAAGACGGCGAAGGAGATGGGCTCTGTCAGAGGACAGGAAATGTCGATGATCTTTCAGGAGCCGATGACCTCTCTGAATCCGGTGCTGACAGTGGGCGAGCAGATTGCGGAGACGGTTCGTCAGCATAAGGGGATGTCACGCAAGGAAGCTATGCAGCATGCCGTCGGCATGCTGGAGAAGGTAGGCATCCCGATGCCGGAAACGCGAGTGAAGCAATATCCCCATCAGCTGTCCGGGGGGATGCGACAGCGAGTCATGATCGCGATTGCTTTATCCTGCAGCCCCAAGCTGCTCATTGCCGATGAGCCGACGACAGCTCTTGATGTGACCATCCAGGCACAAATTCTCGAGCTTATGAAAACATTAAACCGGGATGAAGGTACCGGAATCCTGATGGTCACGCATGATCTTGGCGTTGTTGCCGAAGTATGCGAGAAAGTGATTGTCATGTATGCGGGTCAGGTTGTGGAGCAGGGGCCGTCGCAGGAAATATTTACGAATCCGCTGCATCCCTACACAGAGCTATTGTTGAAATCGATTCCTCAAATAGGCGGTACCCGTGAAAAGTTGTATTCCATTCCAGGCCATGTTCCTTCTCCTCACGCCATGCCTGACGGCTGCAGATTTCATGCGCGCTGTCCCTATGCATTCGATCGCTGCTCCAGAGAAGAGCCGGTACTTCTAGATCAAGGCTCAGGCAGACGCGTCAGCTGCTGGAAGTATGATGAGCTTGCTGATCCTGCACGTGTACAAGGTGAACAAGCGGATCAATTGGAACAATCTCAATGAGCGAAACCTCTTCAAGGTGGTGAACCTAATGGAAAAAACGTTACTTCGCGTGGAAAACCTGACCAAATATTTTCCAGTGAAGCGCAAAATGTTTCAGAAGCCCGCTAACCCGGTTAAAGCGGTGAATGGATTAACCTTCGATATTATCGACGGAGAGACGCTTGCGCTTGTAGGTGAATCAGGATGCGGTAAGAGCACAACCGGTCGAACATTACTGCGGCTTCTGGAGCCCACTGCAGGCAAAGTGACCTTTCAGGAGCAGGATATATTCTCGCTCTCCAAAGCGCAAATGCGGCATATTCGCCAGCATATGCAAATTATTTTTCAGGATCCCTTTGGCTCGCTGAATCCGCGTCTGAAGATCAAGGATATTATTGCAGAACCGCTCATTGCTCATCAGATCGGAGATAGCCGCCAGAGGCTGCTTCGGGTGAAAGAGCTGATGGAAGTAGTTGGCCTGAATGAGGATCAGATTGATCGCTATCCGCATGAATTTTCAGGAGGACAACGACAGCGTATCAGCATTGCCCGTGCCTTGGCTTTGAATCCCAAGCTGATCGTATGCGATGAGGCTGTATCCGCTTTGGACGTATCCATCCAGTCCCAGGTATTGAACCTGCTGCAGGACCTGCAGGTGCGATTCGGGTTAACCTATTTGTTCATATCGCATAATTTAAGCGTCGTCCATCATATTGCTGACAGAGTGGGTGTCATGTACCTCGGTAAGTTGGTCGAATTGGGTCCGGTGGACGGTATATACAAACAGCCGGCTCATCCTTATACCGAATCACTTTTATCAGCGATACCGGAAGTTAACCCACAGAAACAGCGGACCCGTATCCTGCTCAAAGGGGATGTACCCAGTCCGGCCAATCCACCCTCAGGCTGTCAATTTCATACTCGTTGTCCCTATGTGCAGCCATTGTGCAGCTCTGTTGAACCGGAATTTAAGGAGATCGCTGCGGGCCGCTTTACCGCCTGTCATTATCCCCTGAATCATTAAATAGCTGTGATCAACAACAGTCGGTCCTATCGCAATCAAAGTGCGAGCAAGGACCGACTGTTTGGTATGTTCCGAGCTTATGCAATTTGTTGAACAAGACGGCCTGATCATGTAAAGTGAACAAGAAGGAACAACATTCGGTTGGTGAGGAGGGGTGGCATGTCGGATAATCCTATATTGCAGGCACTCCGCCTCAATTATTTATACGCTGAGAAGTTTAATTTTCCGAAGGAATGGAAATATTATGAATCCGAAATTCCTTATTCCATGATTCGATTTATCCACAAGGGCAACGCCACCTTCATAATAGATGAAAATACGTATCATCTGGAGGAAGATGATATTATTTATATTCCCCAAGGAAGCACGCTTGCTTGCGAAGCGACAACGGATGACTTTTCTTTTATGAGTATTCGGTTTACCGCTGCTTTTCCCTTGATCAATAGTGAAGTATGGTCTGAAATTTTTGGAGTGGATACTAAAATTCGGTGTGATGATCCTCAGATGAAATATTATTTTAACTGCATCATCCGAGAGAAGGATTCGGCTAAAAAAGGCAAAAATTTTATGTTAAGAGGTTATCTGGAGTTAATCGTAGGTTATCTGATTAATAGCTCCGAAGCCTTCGAGACGAGATCCAGTAAACCGAGAACGATCAAGTTGGACAATAAAAATGATAGCCGTGTAGAAAACATTGTGTCGTACATGCTGAATAACTATCAGACGAATATGAGCATCGAAGAGATGAGCAGGATGGTTAACCTCAGCTCCTCGTCGCTGCGAAGATTATTTAAACAGCATACCGGCAAGGCGCCCAGTGAGTTTTTGACTGAATTAAAAATGGTCGTTGCTGCTAAACGCATTTTGGAAACGGATGCGCGTATATCGGATATCGCTTATCAGGTCGGGATCGAGGATCCTAATTATTTTTCAAGGATGTTCAAAAAACATTATGGGGTCACACCCTTTGCTTACAGGCAGTTAGCAAGAGATTAGCTTTCGACCTACCAACCTCCTCGTCTGCAGCAAGGCTTGATTGAACTATCATATGATGGAAGCCTGGATAGTCTGGATGTATCGGACTGTCTTTTTGTTATGTGCTGCTGTTCCTTTACATGTATAGATGAGTTGAAAATTTTCTTGGTTTAATCGATTTGTGCTATTTATTGTCGGTTTATTATATTCAAGTGCAGATGCTTTTAAGATATTGTTAATGGTGTAACAACGATGAATAGATAGGGATGCTGCTAGTTAATCCCAAAATAGTTAGCGCATACATGCGCAGTGGATTTTATTTCCTGAATAGCACTTTTTGATTACGAATGACGTAAGGTTTATTCATTTCAATCATGTGAGAGGGGTCAAGAACAATGAAAAGAAAATGGACATTGGTTGTGCTTGCTTCAACGATCTTAGCAGCTGGTTGCAGTAATACTGCAGAGGAGCCAAAGGCTGCTCCGGCGAACACCGGGGAGCTCAAGGGTGAAATTGTTTTGTGGCATTCCTTTACACAAGGAGCAAGAAACGATTCAATCAAACAGGCAGCAGATGCATTTATGAAAAAAAATCCTGGGGTCACGATCAAGATAGAAACCTTTGCCTGGTCTGAATTTTATACCAAATGGACAACAGGATTACAGGCAGGGCAAGTTCCTGACGTAAGCACGGCTTTGCCGAATCATGTTGTTGAAATGATGGATGCTCAGGCGATTATTCCGCTTGATGATGTGATCGATACAATCGGCAGAAAACGTTTCTATGATGCTCCTTTGAAAGAGGGCAGCGTAAACGGTAAAAATTACTCCATTCCTTTATACTCACACGCTCAAGTCATGTGGTATCGGAAGGATTTGCTGCAAAAGGCGAATGTACAAGTTCCCAAAACCTGGGCTGAGCTTGCGGATGCAGCCAAGAAAGTGAATAATCAGCCCGACCTGTATGGTTTGTCGGTTCCTATGGGTACGGGTGATATGATGGCGACCCGATTCTTGAACTTCTATGTGCGTTCAGCCGGTGAGACACTCATTACGAAGGATGGCAGCGCTAATCTGACCAGTAAAGCTGCTATCGACGGGATTAAATACTGGATAGATCTGTACAAAGCGGTTTCACCAAAGGGTTCGGTCAATTTCAAGGTGCTGGATCAGTCGACCCTATTCTACCAAGGGAAAACCGCATTCGATTTCAACAGCGGGTTTCATATCGGCGGCGTTGAAACGAACTCTCCTGCTTTGCTGGATCAAATCGAAGCGGCGCCTATTCCCAAAATCAATGCCAATGATCCTGATCAAGGGATCGAAACGTCCAATATTCCTCTTGTCGTATGGAAAAATAGCAAGCATCCTGAAATTGCAAAAGCATTTGTAGAAAGCCTGTATGAAAAAGAATCGTATATTAAATTCCTGCACTCCGTACCTGCAGGTATGCTGCCAGCCATGAAGGATATTGCTGAGGACCCGGCGTTTCTGGATAATCCGACGATCAAGAAATTCAGCAATGCTGTTAAAGTCGTGAGTCAGGCCGTGGATAAAGGCACAGCGATAGGGATGGAATATAAACCGACGCTGCAATCAGGCATTATCACAAGTCAAAGCGTGATCGAGAAAATGTTCCAAAACATTGTGCTTAAGGACGAGCCGGTGGAAGAAGCTGCGAAAAAGGCTGAGAAAGAATTAAATACGCTGTTTAAGGCAGCCAAATAGATTTACTTAGGGGGGCCTCCCCCTTCTACTAATCTGACAGGAGGGGAGTGTAGCGGATGAATAGTAATAAGATGAAACGGATTAACACAACAGGCCTGCTATTTATTTTGCCTGCTGTACTAATTGTCATCCTTTTGTTAGTATATCCTATATTTTCAAGCATCTATTTCAGCTTTACGTCCAAACACCTCATCAGAGCGAACTACGCCTGGGTAGGTCTGGATAACTTTACGTTTGTTCTGACCAATCCTGACTTTTATAGAGCTTTCGTCAACTCTATTAGATGGACGGTTTACTCCATAGCAGGGCAGCTGCTGGTTGGCTTCGCCAGTGCTTTGGCACTGAACCGAATTCCCAGATTCTCCGGCCTGTTTCGAACGCTGCTGATTATTCCATGGGCATTTCCAGCTATCGTTATCGCCTTTGCCTGGAAGTGGATTTTTAATGATGTGTATGGATTTGTACCGAACTTATTAACGACGCTTGGCGTTACAGCGAGCAATATTAACTTTTTTGCCGATCCGAATTTTGTATTTACTGCGGTCGTTGTCATTAATATATGGTTTGGTTATCCCTTATTTATGGTCAATATCTTATCGGCGCTTAAAACCATTCCGAGTGAACAATACGAAGCAGCTGTTATGGATGGAGCCACCTCATGGCAGTCATTCTGGTCCATTACCGTTCGTCATATCCGTGGAGTCATCGGGCTTCTGCTGGTGCTCAGAACGATCTGGATTTTCAACAATTTCGATCTTCTCTACTTATTGACAGGTGGAGGTCCATCGGATTTAACGGCCACGCTGCCGATATTTGCTTATAAAGCAGGCTGGGGCTTGAAGCAGCTTGGGGTCGCGTCCGCCATCACTATTATTTTGTTGGTGTTCTTGCTCGCCGTATGCTTGCTGTATTTCAGGTTCTTGAACAAATGGGAGAGGGAGGATCGCTAATGAATACCGTAGGTAGAAGCAAGCTTACGATTTCCTTGTTGTATGGTTTTCTCTCACTATTGGCAGTTGCGTCGGTTTTTCCTTTGCTATGGATCATTTTGTCTTCATTTAAGACATCAGGCGAAATGGCCAGTCATCCGTTAGCCTTTCTTCCCAAAGCCTTTTCGTTCGATTATTATAGTAGAGTTTTAAATAATTTGCATTTTACGACCAACATTCTGAACAGCTTGCTCGTTTCCTTATCGGCAACTTTGGTCACAATTGTAGTATCTGCATTTGCCGCGTATGGAATTGTCCGGTTTTTCCCTGGGGCCGGGAAGAAAATGACGAAGCTCCTGATTACGACCTACATGTTCCCGCCTATTTTGCTGGCAGTTCCGTATTCCATCCTGATCATCAAAATGGGCTTGGCGAATACTTGGACAGGACTTGTCATTACGTATTTATCCTTCTCGATTCCGTACGCAATATGGATGCTGACCGGCTTTTTCCAGACAGTTCCTGTCGAGATTGAAGAAGCAGCGAAGGTGGATGGAGCGGGGCAAATGAGGACGTTTGTGCAAATTGTCCTGCCGGTTGTGGCACCGGGTGTCGTAGCAACTGCTATTTATACGTTTATTAATACGTGGAATGAATTTTTATTTGCACTTCTCTTAATTAATAGCTCTGCCAAAATGCCGATTTCAGTCGCGCTTTATTCGTTAACAGGTTCAGAAATCCTCGATTGGGGAGAAATGATGGCAGCTTCGGTCATTGTTATAGTACCTTCCATTGTGTTCTTCATGCTGATCCAAAAGAAGATCGCCGGCGGATTATCGGATGGGTCCGTCAAATAACGGGTCAAATCAACAGTTAAATCTATATTTAGATAAAGAAACTAACATAGGATTTTGGAAGGAGATTTACAAATGAATACAGTGAATTATGCAGTTGTGGGAACAGGTTATTTTGGTGCGGGTTTGGCGAGAATTATCGATAAATTGGAAGGAGCGCGAGTCGTAGCTGTCTATGATCCTGAGCATGCAGAAGCAGTAGCCCGGGAATTACATTGTGATATGGAGCCCAATATCGAATCGTTATGCAGCAGAGCGGATGTGCATGCGGTACTCGTAGCGTCTCCGAACGGTTATCATAAACACCCTGTATTGTGCGCGGCCGCTCATGGAAAGCATGTATTTTGTGAAAAGCCGATTGCCTTGTCCTATGAGGATTGTAATGAAATGATCAGAAAAACGAAGGATAACGGACTTGTTTTCATGGCGGGACATGTGATGAACTTTATGAATGGGGTCCGCACCGCTAAACGATTAATCAATGAGGGTGCAATTGGAGATATCTTATTTTGTCATGCAGAACGCAATGGCTGGGAGGAAGCTCAGGCAGCTGTCAGCTGGAAAAAGAAAAGAGAGATATCGGGCGGGCATTTGTATCACCATATCCATGAGCTGGATTTTATTCAATTCTTAATGGGCCCCGCGGAAAAGGTATGTATGACGGGGGGCAATGTGGCCCACCAAGGGGAACAATTCGGCGATGAGGATGACATGCTGTTCATTTCATTGGAATTTGCCAATAATCGATATGCGACCCTGCAGTATGGTTCAGCTTTCCGATGGAGCGATCATTTTGTCAAAATTCAAGGGAGTCTGGGCGCGATTCTGATCGATATGCAGGATGTGAAGGTCGTATTGAAAACACCTCAGGGTGATGAACAGTTCCTGCTTCACGAGTCACGAGAGGTGGATGAGGATCGCACGCGGATTTATAAAGGTCTGGAAATAGACGGAGCGATTATGTATGGTAAACCGAGTGCGATACCACCGTTATGGCTGCAAGGCATTATGCAGAAAGAAATGGCGTATTTCCACGGTATTATGCAGGGAGCTGAGGTCGAGGAGGAATTCAAACCTTTACTGGATGGGACGGCGGCCAGAGCTGCGATTGCAACAGCCGATGCGCTTACGCTATCGCTTAAGGAAGACAGGAAGGTACATGTGAAAGAGATTACAGAATCAAAGGCAACAGCCCAATCCTAAGCAAGGCAGATACGACAACAGGTAAAGACCCTCTGATCTCCAGTTTGAAGCTGCTGATCGAGGGTCCTTACCTGTTATCACTTGTTCATTTATGGGGAGACGTTGTTGGCTGGCATTCTAACCGTTATGGTCGTCCCTGTACCTATATGGCTCTGCACCTCAATGCCGTAGGACTCTCCGTAATAAAATTGAATCCGGTCATGTACATTTTTAATGCCAATGTGCTCTTGATCCAGAGTGTCTGAAGGCTGACTCAGCCGATGCTGCAAGGCTAACAAGGTATCCTCGTCCATGCCTACCCCATTGTCTTTTATGCTAATTATAAGCTCGTCGCCTGTCTTTGCAGCTGACACTTCGAGCAGTCCCTGTCCGGTGATTCGTTCCAATCCGTGGATAAAAGCATTTTCAATCAGCGGCTGCAATGAAAAGTGGATGACCGATATCGATTCTGTGCCAGGAGCCATGCTTTCCCTGTATGCAATCTTATCTCCAAAACGCATCTGTTGTACCTTCACGTACAGCCGGGTATGCTCCAGCTCTTCAATCAAGGGAACGGTTTCTTTGCCCGATTGGGTATGAATCCGAAATAACAGACCCAGCACGCTCACCATTTCACTTATATCCCGCTGTCCGTTGATAACGGCTTTCATCTGGATCGATTCCAATGCATTGGCGAGGAAATGGGGATTGATCTGGCTTTTGAGCGCTCCGTACTGTGCTATTTTTTGCTGGGCTTTGGCCATGGAGGATCTTTCGATATAGCTTTGCAAATCCTCGACCATCTTACGTATCCCCTGATACAACACGCCAAATTCATCCTGCCGGTCGCTGCTCAGATTGACATCAAACCTGCCCATCCCAAGTAATTTGATTTGTCTGCTTAATAAGATGATCGGCTTCGTTACACGCGTCGACAAAATAAACATAAACAATACGGCAGTTCCCAGCGAACAGAGGGCCAAGGCCAAAATAATTTTACCGAGCAGCTCGGCCTGTTTGGTCATCTCCTTTTCATCCATATATTGAATGACCTTCCAGCCTGAATAAGGCGAGGTTACAAAATTAATGTAGGAATCCCGCCCGGCTATGGGGGAGTAAAAGCTTCCTGTTTCGCTATTCAAAACCGTTTGCAGCGCGAGATTGCTGATCGCATTCGGCTTGTCTGAACCCGGTTGATCATTGTCTGATGAGTAGATGATGCCGCCATGATTATCGACAATCACAAAATTCCGCTTGCTGTTCTCGGACAGCTTGAGGATCTCGCGCAGCGAATCCAGACGGATATCGACCAGAATGACGCCAAGCTGCTGCTTGCTCCCGATTTTATTAATGACCCGGGCGATAGAGATAACGGGCTCATGCGGGTTAATGCGATGAAACGGTGGATGCGTGCCAAACAGAACCACACCTCCTTTGTTGGCAACCGTTTGTTTGTACCAATCCTCATTGGTAAATTCGTTGACATCATAGTCAGACCGATTGAAGTTAGCGGAGTAAAATACACGGTCACCTGCGTAAATCTGCACACTGTCGACATTTTTGATAATCATTTCAATGGAGCTGATAAAATTTTCAATGACTTTTTGGTATTTGATCTTTTGATCCTCGGCTTCCTTTGCCTGATATTGGGACCAATTTTCCAGCGCATGCTGCAGCTGATCCTCGGTCTGGGCATTCAGCGTACCTTTTTCTATACTTTGCAAATACTGATCAATATTGAATGACAAATTATTCAGAATGAGTATGGAGCTGGCCTGATACTCATTTTTGACAGCCTGAAACGAGTAGACATAAATAATGCCTGAAATCACCATGAGCGGTATCGTAATTGTGACAATAATCAGTACGAATATTTGGGTATTGACATGCCTCATCCGAACCCTGTCGGAAAAGTGCCTCCAAAGATGGTTCACGGCTTCACGACCTTACCTGTTTTCTATACTCGGTGGGCGTCATCTGGGTGACAGCTCTAAATGTCTTTACAAAATGCTTGTAGCTTTTATAACCACACATCTGACATACATCGGTGATCAGGTAATGAGGCTGCATCAGACATTCCTGTGCATAATGAATTCTGATTTCCGTTACAAAGGTCATGTAATTCTTTTTAAGCTTCGTTTTGAAAAGTCTGCTTAAATAAGAGGGATTATAAAAAAAGCGATCAGCGACCATTTGCAGTGTAATATCCTGATCGATGTGCTGCTTGATATAGATTTCAATCTGATCGAAAATAAGACTCTCCTGCTGGACTGCAGGCAACGATTGCTGCTGATAAACGGAACTGAGACGAATCATCCAGTCAGCAAGCCAATCAAATAGCGCCTCGCTGGTCTGGAAGTCATCCACACAAGCAAGCGATAGCAGCTTGTCACTATACACGCCTTCGATTTGAATGCCATTGCTGTATGCAAAACGCAAAGTAACCGTTATCAATTCCTGAAGAAAGGCAAGCCAAGGCTCTGTTGGATATTCGGAACGACCTGTACTCATTTCCTGACTCAAACGTCTCATCAGCAGCTTGATTTGTATGTCGTCACCAAGCTCCAGGCAGCTCAACATCTGACTTTTGTCCTTCTCGTTAAAAGGCAGTGCCGAGTCCCTGGAATATGGAAAAGCATGCTCAGCAGGGGAAAGCTGGAGCAGATGACGACCCGCTTGGAAATAACGCCGTACCAAAGCTTTTTCTGCGAGTCGCAGGGACATCCCAACCTTCGCCAGCTCCGCTGTCATGGGACCCATTGCCATAAATACGGAGGCATTGCCCTGCATGCTTACTTGCTTGAGCAGCGTGTCCAAGGTTTCCTCATCCCAAGACGTGAAATCAGAGTGATCCTGAGCTTCAATGATGATGACCGCATACAATTTTGACTTGGAGATATAAGTAAGTGGTTGACGTATATTTTTTGATGTGAACATGATGTTGACTAGTTCCGTAATCAATTGATCGGCTTCGGGGCTGGGCCAGCGGTTTGTAATGGAATAGGACAGACTTGATGGATGGGGCACACGGGCTGCAACAAAGGTTAGATAACAGCAGGCTGTGCCTTTAAATCCGTATAGCTGATGGAGGGATTCCTCTGTCAGAGCGGGCTCTTCCTCCTCCAGTACATACTTGATGAGCTGATTGCGCTTGAGCTGGCTGCTTTCTGCCGCTTCAAGCTGCAGAGCAAGACGAGCCTGAGCCTCCTGACGCTTGTTATCGAGGTTTTGTATGCACTCGCGGATGGTCGCCAAGCTTTCCTCATACTGCAATGGCTTCAGTAAAAAAGCATGTACACCGCCTAAGCGAATCGCTTGTTGGGCATACTTGAAATCGTTATATCCCGTTAAAATGACAAATACAGTATTCGGAAGCTCAGCACGCAGCTGTCCAATCATCTCAAGTCCGTCCATCTCTGGCATGCGGATATCCGTGATGACCAGATCCGGCCGTTCTCTGAGTCCAGTAAGCAGTCCCTGCTTACCGTTATCTGCTTCTACAATCGACTTGATACCCAGCTCCGCCCAATCGAAATATTGTTTTAATCCGGCCCGTATCAGGGGTTCGTCTTCGACTACCATCAATGTATACATGATATCCCCCCATAAATTGTGACAGCGTTATCGCGGATTTGTTAAGAGATAACCGTATTATACTAGATTCGAACCATTCGTCACAGGAATAATAGGTAGAAAACTCTTAATATTCAGAACAGGTCAGAAAAGGACCATGAAAGTAAAATCAGGGGGATTCTCATGTTAGCTTATATCCCCTATGATAAGGGAAGTAATGAAAACGATTTATGTTCACGTTCTAACTATAACTGGGGGGTAATTGAATGGGAGCTTTAAAGAAAAGCCTGATGACGATATTGGGTGTGACCATGGTTGGAACGCAGTTGGTAGCCTGCAGCAGTAATGTTGAACCGGCCAAGAGCGGCACCACACCGGCAGCCTCCGGAAGTACGGCACCAGCAGCCTCTGGTGACACCGCGAAGCCGGCAGCCAAGCCTGTTGAAATCACTTGGTGGAATTTCCCGAATTTTCAGCCGTTAGATGGAGAGGTTGGCAAATACGAAAAGCAGATTATTGCTGCATTCAACAAAAAAAATCCTGACATAAAAGTCAATCTGGAAATGATCACCTTTGAAGGCGGCCCCCAAAAGCTGAATGTCGCCATTGCCTCCAATACAGCCCCTGATGTGATCTATGATGCTCCGGGTCGAATTATCGATTGGGGCAAGAAGAAGCTGCTGGCTCCACTGAATGATATGGTGACTAAAGAAGTGCAGGCTGATATTTCACCTGCCTTGTGGAAGCAATCCATGGTTGGCAATGATATTTATATGTACCCGATCAATACGGCGCCGTTCATGATGGCTGTGAACAAAACTGTATTTGAAAAGATTGGTGCGCTGGATTTACTCCCGTTAAGCAAGCCGGACAGAACCTGGACCGTAGCCGAATATGAAAAAGCACTGCAGGCGGTCAAGGAAAAAGCGCCGGACGTCATCCCATCAGGGTTTTATGCCAAAAGTACAGCTGGAGATCAAGGAACCCGTGCTTACATAGCTAACCTCGGTGTATCCAGATTTTTGAATGAGGACTACAGCAAGGTGGCGATCAATACGGACAACGCCGCGAAGGCACTCGACTGGATTGTCAAAGCGAGCAAGGATAAATTGGTTGTACCGGGCGCAGCGTCCTTAGCAGCCGCAGATGTGAACGATATGTTCCTGCAAGGCAAGCTGGCGTTCACGATCAATTATTCCGCAGTTCTTAAAGCGCAAAATGTACCGAACAAAAAAGTGAAATTTGACGATATTTTGCTTCCATTCCCGACACTGGACGGATCGAAACCGAAGCTGGAGCCTTACCTCGGCGGAATGGCGATCTTTAACAACAATGACAAAGACAAGATCGCCGCTTCCAAGAAGCTGATTGATTTTATTGCCAATGATCCTGAATATGGGAAGAAGAACCTGATCCAAACCGGTGGTTTATCGGCGCGGACGTCCGTTACAGGGCTGTATGATGATTCCGAGTATAAATATGCCGAGCTTGCTCGCAGCTTCATCACAGACCCGCCGACGATAGCGGATGGTTATGCAGAGATTCGCACCTTCTGGTTCCCTGAGCTGCAGAATGCCTTAATCGGGGGCGTATCCGGCAAAGCGGCACTCGATAATTTCGCGACCAAAGCTAACGAGGCAATTGCCAAGGCAAAGACACCAACCCAGTCCAAATAACATCAGGTATGGCATGGGGGCAGCGTTGCAAGTGCGCTGCTCCTTTCTATGAACATAAGGAAAGGGGAGATGGAGTTGCTGGCAGCTGTGCGCAAGTCCAAACATTATATTTTACGCGATTGGCTGATGAGTTATTTATTTTTATTGCCTGCATTTGGGTTTTTCCTCTTATTTGTCGCCTATCCGATGCTAAGAGGGGTCTATATCAGTTTCTTTGATTATTCATTAAGAAGCTTTGAATTTGTTGGGCTGCATAACTATATATCACTGTTTCATAACGAAACCTTTCTTAAATCGTTACGCAATACCTTTTTACTTGTTGTCATCGCTGTACCGATCGTCATTGTGTTTTCCGTTTTTGTGGCGATGAATATTTACAAGACCAAAGAGGTTATTCGTTCTTTCTTTAGAGGCGTATTTTATTTACCGGCTGTATCCTCGGTTGTCAGTATTACGGTTGTCTGGGGTTGGATCTATCATCCTAACTACGGAATTCTTAATTATGTGACAGGATTATTCGGGTTCGAGCCCATCTCATGGCTTGGAGATACCCGCACGGCTTTGTTAGCGATTATCGCGGTTCTGATTACAACCTCGGTGGGACAGCCGATTATTCTATATGTCGCTTCGCTGGGCAATATCCCGACATCCTATATTGAAGCTGCACAAATTGATCGGGCAACCCCTTGGCAAATTTTTGTGAACATCATATGGCCGATGCTGATGCCAACTAACTTATACATTATCGTCATAACAACGATTAATACATTCCAGTGCTTTGCTTTAATCCAGCTGTTGACCTCCGGAGGTCCGATCTACAGCACCTCTACTGTTATGTATGGTGTGTATGAGCAAGCGTTCTTGCTTGGTAACTTCGGATTAGCTTCAGCGATGGGTGTCTGCTTGGCTATTATGATCGGGATTATCTCCGTCATTCAATTCAAATACTTTGGCAGTGATGTAGAGTATTAGGGGGAACATCATGAAATCACATGCTCAATTAAATAGGTACGAGAAGAGCTGTCCTACGAATTTCAGATCAGCTAAACGCCAGGAAATCAGCATCTCACGGATCGGTTCCGTGTGTCTGTTGATTCTCTCTACCATCGTATTCATATTTCCATTCTATTGGATTGTTACGGGTGCTTTCAAAATTCAGACCGTAGCCACGGCGATACCGCCCGAATGGTTTCCGCTCACACCGACGCTGCAAAATTGGAGCGATTTATTTAAAAATCCGGTCTGGCGCTGGACCTTCAACAGCTTTTTTATCTCCCTGTGCGAAATGACGGCCGTGTGTCTGGTTGCTTCAACGGCTGGATATGTCCTTGCCAAGAAAGTATTCCCTGGAAGAAAAATCATATTCACGATGTTTGTTTCATCCATGGCGCTGCCCAAACAGGTTATTCTTGTCCCCTTATTTACGATGTTAGCTAGTTTCGGTTGGATCAATACGTATCATGGTCTCATTCTTCCTGCCATTGGCTGGCCATTCGGTGTCTTCCTGATGAAGCAGTTTGCCCAGACGATACCGGGGGAGCTGATGGAGGCTGCCAAAATAGACGGCTGCTCGGAAATCCGCATGTTCTCAACGATAATTGTTCCTTTGCTGAAGCCAGCGTTGGGTGCACTCGCAATTTTCACCTTTATAGGTGCATGGAACGATTATTTCAGCCAGCTGATTATGACGCGATCAACGCCTATGATGACACTTCCGCTTGGAATTGCTACCATGCAAGGCGAATTTACAACGAATTACGGAGTTATGATGGCTGGAGCCGCGCTCGCCTCTATTCCGATGATCGCGATCTTTTTATTGTTCCAAAAGGCATTTACCCAAGGCATTACGATGGGTGCAGTAAAAGGCTAAGCATTTCCATAAGACAATGGCAGGAAACAGCAGGACAAATAGTTCAAAAAAAGCCGGAGCCCCTTTACTTTTTAAAGGATGCTTCGGCTTTTGTCAGCTTGTGGATTACTTCCCGGCAGCGTTAACAGCTGCTCTAATGGCATCGGTCACTTTCTGTTGGAATTCAGCCGATTCTTGTGCGGATAGGTTATCTGAAACAGCCTGCATATCATTGTTCCATAAGTTCAAAATACGAGCTGCGAGCTCATCAGTTGATGTAGCAGTAAGACTTGTCAGGCTGCCACCTTGGTTATAGGCACTTTTCAGTTCATTATACTCAAGATCCTCAGTGTTGGTAACCAGGAAAGCATCGTTAAAGATGGATGCTAAATGTTTGCTAATGAGTGCTTGTGTATCAAATGTGGATTCTTTCTTTACATCAATCCCATTGGACAAGGAAACGGCAGATAAAATGGAGTTGTTTGCCTGATCCTTCAGCTTCGCAGCTTCATCAGCTGTTAGCAGATTGGCGGCTACCGCCTTATCAAGCTCTTGCAGAATCGGACTGGCCAATGCATCTCTTAAAAAGCTTTGGTCGAGAAGGGTAGCCTCTGCGAGCGAGCTTCCTTTAAGTACACGGTCATGAACATCCACATAATCTTCATCTGAAATAGCTGCCGCCTTGTTCTCCAATTGCTTCATAAATGTATTCATAAGAGCATCATAATTAAATCCGCCTTTGACACTGGCCACCTGGTATCCTGGTGTGGAAAGAGCGACTTGAATGCTATTGTACAAATCGGATTTCAATTCTGCTAACTGCTCATTAGTGATTGAATAGTTCTGCAAAGTACTGGATAGATCCTGATCTATCCATGCTCTCAGCTTTTCACCCAGTAATGAGCTGTCCATACTGGAAGCTTGAGCTAATGACTGTCCATTAAGCAAAGCATCCTGCACATCTACATAATCTTTATCCGAAAAGGCTACTGTCATCGTAATCAGCTTGTTTAAACGATCTGTTATGTACTGCTGTCTATCCAAAGGTGCTTTTACTCTTTCAATGACTGGATAGTCATCGTCATCCGCGAATGCTTTTGGGGCTAAAGAAAGGGCACCACTAAATAATAATGCAGTAGAAAGTATTGCAGCCATCCATGGTTTTCTGTTTTTCATTTTTAACTCCACCTTATCTCTATAGTTTTTCATTAAACATTTCGTTAACGAAATGTTTCTGTACGAAATATATCATTTTGTGTTTGAATTGTAAATAGTATCTAAACAATAATAAGTGAATAAAGTTTGAACAATTTTTAAGAAAATGTTAATGCCACAATCTGGTACCAAGGATAATGAACTAGTTATTGCTAGAGTACTCATAATGTTCTACAATATATTGTGAAGTAACTAACTTCGATGTAACGTAGAGCGGTGTGCAGTGGTGTAGAGTGCGGTGTTAGAGATCAAAGAAATCATCGTACCCCACATCCAGGGATGACCAGCATCGTTTGATCGTGCAATAATCAAGCTTCGTTTTGATAACGCTTTCAAAAAAGGGGATCGTAAACAGGTATGCGCATGGCCAGCAGGTTGTCAAACAAACCAATACTGAAGCTGATGCTGTTATTAGGAGGATTAGGTCTCCTATTACTGATCGTTAGCGGCGCGGTTCACTTCGTTTCCTCTCAGATAATGCAATATGAAAAAAAAGAGAAAACGATGAGAGCGCTCAAGCAAGTGAAGCAGACCATGGACAATGAAATCAAGCAGATGAATCGGGTATACCTGCGAGTTGCTTCAGACCCGAATGTTCGGGACTATCTGTATGCTCAGGAGCCTTCACCGGTCAGTCAGAAGCCCGCCGACGAGCTTGTGATGAAAAGCTTGAACAGGTATAAAGCTGCCAACCCCTCTATACTGGATCTGTACATGTACGTCAAAAGCAATCACGCAATCGTGAGCACACAAGCTGTGGATACGCCTGAACAGTTCTTTTCCACCCGGTTGTACACCTCCATGAAGTATTCAACCTGGCATCAGCTTATCAAATCGTACCAGAACAAGAACTACCTTCATATCGGACAGACCTCCAAGGATAGCTTTAAGGGTACTGGGTTGGCTCTTTTTCAATCGCTGCCGTTGACGGACCCAACCGGACCGGATGCAACGATAGTCATTGTCTTCAAGGCGGCCCCATTACAATCCATATTGGATACTGTCGATCCGGCGCTCCAGGGTACTGTCATGATTACGGATAAATACGATGAGGTATTGATATCCTCTCAAGCAAGAAAAGCCCCTGCTCCAGAAGTGCTGGATGGAATGACCAATGATAACGGCGTTCTATACATGGACGAGAATGGTACGAAGGTGGCTCTGTTTTATATGAAATCGTCTGATCCGGAGCTGACTTATATGGCTTTTATTCCCGAGGATTTGCTGAGTTGAAGTATGTTATTCGTTCGGGGGTACTCCTGTACAATTGGGCATTGAACGTCCAGTTTACCAGTGGAGATGCCCCTGAATTTTGTCTGCGATTCATTCACTCATTCTACCGCATGCAATTTCCCCCCCCTAATTTCTTAACACCCATCTTAAAAAAAGATAAGTATGTTTAAATTACAGACTCCCTCTATTCAGACCCCTGCTGTAAGATTCACATATAACAACAACGATGGGATGTGTGAATGTGAGTTTGTTAGCCTACTACAATCGGTATAAAATTCTTTATCTGCTATCGCTTCCGGGAATACTTTATTTTGTGGTTTTTAAGTATATTCCACTGGCAGGCTCGATGATGGCGTTTCAGAATTACAGCATTTTTGAGGGTATTTGGAAAAGTGAATGGGTAGGTCTGACTAATTTCCAGCGTATGTTTGAGTTCGCAGACTTTTGGAGAATTTTGAAAAATACATTGGCTATCGGTTTTTACACGCTGGTTTTTGGGTTTCCGATTCCGATTATTTTAGCATTAATGATGAATGAGCTGCGTAATCAGCTCTATAAGCGATTTGTCCAGACAGCTGTGTATTTGCCGCATTTTTTATCATGGGTTGTTGTTGGGGGGATCGTGATAGAAATCTTGTCACCGACCAGTGGTGTGGTGAACCACGTCCTTGCCTGGTTTGGCCAGGAGCCGATCTACTTTATGGGCGAGGACTCCCATATTCGAACGATCATCGTAAGCTCTGGGATTTGGCGGGATGCGGGCTGGAGCACGATCATTTATTTGGCCGCCATGAGCGGTATCAACCCCGATCTGTATGAGGCTGCGCAAATGGATGGAGCGACTCGGTGGAGACAGACGATCTCCATTACGATTCCTTCGATTATGACGACCATTACAATATTGTTTTTGCTGCAGATCGGGAATTTTCTGGATCTCGGCTTTGAGCGGGTATTTGTGTTTTTGAATCCGCTGACGAATTCAAATGGGGATATTCTCGATACGTACATTTACAGGGTGGGACTCATTCAACGGGAGTACAGCTATACGACGGCGATTGGGTTGTTTAAATCGGTGATTGGGTTTGTGCTGATTGTTACGGCGAATACGTTTAGTAAGCGAGCAACAGGTGAGGGATTGTATTAAAGGTTCGGTGAGGAGTGTGTGGTGAGGAGCATATGGTGAGGGGGGCGCTGCGCGGCCGAAGTGTTCTTCCGATCGCTGTTGTTCATGGATTTCCTGATTGGATAAGAGATGTATCGGTTGAAATCCATGAACAAAGGCGAACGCTCCGCTTCTGCAGAACACCACGGCCGCTCCGCTGCATGCTCACCGGGCCTTTAAGACAGAGTAGAGATTAGGAAGGAAGGAGATTGTCCAAGGTGTTCTTTGGACAATTAACTACAATATAAAGTTCAGATCATACATAAATAAGAAGTCAGTTTGCTAAGGAGATAAAACCATGTCACCATCCAACAAAACAAGCCGATTGGCGCTGCTCAATCCATTGATTTTATTACTGATTAGTTTGACGATGCTGCTGCCGATTCTGAATATTATCGCGCAATCATTGAGCGGCTCGGTTGCGCTTAGCACCGGTAAGGTAATTCTATGGCCGGTGGAATTTACCATGGCGAACTACGCAACCGTTTTACATCAGGCTGCGATATGGAGAGCTTTTGGGATTAGTGTAATGATTACCGTTTGTGGGACTTTGATCAATCTGATTATGACAGCGAGCCTGGCCTATCCTCTATCGAGACATGAGTATAGGGAACGAAAATATATTTTGCTGATGGTTTTGATTACGATGATATTTCACGCGCCGTTAATTCCGAATTATTTGCTCGTTCGCTCGTTAGGCTTGCTGGACACCCTATGGGCATTGATGCTGCCTGGGGCGATCAGTGCATTCAATTTGTTCGTGATGCGCTCGTTTTTCCTTTCCATCCCCAATGAATTGATCGAATCGGCTAGAATCGATGGAGCCGGGGAGCTGCGTACCGTTTGGAGCATTATTTTGCCTCTATCCAAGCCGGCAATGGCGACGATGAGCATTATTTATTCGGTTGCCTTGTGGAATAACTATTCCAATGCGATGTATTATATCAATAATCGGGCCTTGTTTCCTTTGCAGGTCAAGCTGAGAGAGTTCGTTATTACCGACTCATCGGATTTGGCGAATACGGCCAATGATGTCGCCAACCTCTCACCGGAAGGGCTGAAGATGGCGGTCATCGTGATCGCAACGATTCCGATCATGCTCGTATACCCTTTCCTGCAAAAGCATTTTATTAAAGGGATGCTGATCGGATCGATTAAATCATAACCGTGCAGGATGGATCATTCCGTGTACTTTTATAATAAAGATCAACAGAGCTTAAAAAAACCGATGTTCCAGTTACAGCATTCGCGTTAAGATCATGTCGAAGCCACTCAATAACTCGTAGGGGGAACATATACAATGAAACGTTGGAAAAAAGCAGGTATGCTCGCATCGCTAACATATGTTACAATAGTGGGCTGCTCCAGCCCGGCTGCGCCCAAAGCAGCAGACAACAAACCGCAGGGACCGGTCAAGATTTCGATTTCGATGAGCGATTCCTTAAACAAGTATGCACTCGCTAGTACGGATATCAACAAGGACAAATGGGTCAAGAAGCTGGGAGAGCTAACGAATACCGAATTGGATATCCGATTGGTTCCACATGCGGAGTTCAAGCCCAAGACAGCCCTGATGTTTGCCAGCAACGATATTCCCGATGTGATGAACACCATTCAAGGCATGTTCCCGGAAGGACCCGATATGAGCGGAGCGATTAAAGGCGGATTGTTTATGCCGCTGGATGATCTACTGAAGGAATATGGACAGGATTTACTGAAAGCGATTCCGAAGGAAGCCTGGAACGAGGTCAAGTACAACGGTAAAATCTATGCGATCCCGGAATACTTATCATCCTCCACGCGTCGTGCAACGTTTATCCGTAAGGATCTACTCGATCAGACGGGGCTGCCCGCACCCAAAACTGTCGATGATCTTCTGAATGTACTGCGTGCCATGAAAAAGAACGGGGTTGCTGAACCGTTTGCCTTCCGCAAAGATTTTGTATATTCCGATGTGATTTTCGGCGCTTATGATGTGATGCCTTACAGCACGATGTTTGAAAAAATCGGCGATCAGGTTGTTCCGAAGTTTTTCAAGGTCGAAGCGATGCAAAAAGCATTGCAGGTGTACAAGACGATGTATGACGAAGGCTTGATGGCGAAGGATTTTGCCAGTCTGGACGGTAACAAATGGACAAATAATATTAATGCCGGTAAATCGGGTGTCTGGAATCATAATGCCAATCTGCTGCTGAACTGGATTAATACCACAAAACCTGCGAATGCCAAATCCGAGGTCATCATCATACCTTCACCTGTAGGAGATGACGGCAAAGGCGGCATGATGAAATACAGCTACACGGGCGGACTTTCTTACATCAACAGCAAGGTCAGCCAAGAAAAGGCGGCAGCGATCGTTAAATTCCACAATTATATGATTACCGAAGCAGGCGACAGATTTTTCAACTTTGGTATTGAGGGCGACACGTACACGATGAAGGATGGCAAGGTAGCTTACAAGCAGCCGACCACACCGGAAGGTACACTGGAGGAGCAGTTCCGTTCCGTTATGCTGAGATTGGTTGAGGATACGGCCTTGAATCGGACCCTGCTCAACACGACAGAGGATGGTAAAAAGCTGGTTCAGCAGTTCGATACCATTGTAACGAAGGAAGGTCGTAGTGGAATTGCATTCCAGCCTGAGCTCGCAGCCAGCGCCAAATATACGGATGCCGGTATCAAGTTCTCGGATATGCCGCCGGTTATTCTGGATCATATGCTGAAAATGGTATACGGCAAGGAGCCGATTTCCGATTGGCCGAAGGTGCTGGAGGAATGGAAATCCAAGGGCGGGAATGATATCATAAAAGAAGCAACTGACCGTTATAATCAGAAATCCGGCGTCATCATGGGAGACTAATACATCCAGACGTTGATCCCTGCACAAAATGGAGGACGGCACATGAAGCATATTCTGGTTGTAGATGATGAGCCGCTTATACTCAAAGGTCTTGTTGTCATGCTGAAGCAGCATTCGCATTCCTTTGATTCCATTCGAACAGCCAGTAACGGCTTGAAAGCGCTCCAAATGATTGAGGAATCGATGCCTCAGCTGCTGTTTACGGATATCCGGATGCCCAAGCTGGATGGTCTTGAGCTGTGCAAGCAGGTTCATGAGAAATACCCTTTGATTCAAAAGGTGATCATATCCGGATACAGTGATTTTGAATATGCGCAAGCCTGCATCTCTTATGGGGTTAAGGAATATGTGCTGAAGCCGTTTATCCCCTCCAAAATTCATAGCCTGCTGGATAAGCTTGTATATGAAAGCCATCATGCTGTATTTTCCATATCTCGATATGAGGAATGGATCGACAAAATTGTCGAAGCGATCTGGTCCTTGCGGATTGAGGAGGTTGAGCTGCATTTGGAGCAGTTAAGGTCGTATTGCAGTACGGCCTCGACCTCCGATTCGGATTTCATTCAGCTGTTGAAGGATTGCCTGATGATGCTTAAGAAACGTTTATCTGTCAAAGGCTTTCACCCGCAGGGTGAGGAAATCTCGGACGCTGCCGATAAATTGCAATATTTTGCACAGCTTCAAATACAGATCCTGAAAATGATTGATGAGCTGACCCTACAGCGGGGTGGACAGGATTTGATGCAAAAGGCCAAGTACTACATGGATTCTCATATTACGAAAGACTTGTCGCTTGAGGACGTGGCTGAATATCTCGGCATTACCCCGCCTTATCTAAGCCTGCTGTTTAAAAAGGTGCACAAGGAAAACTTCGTTCAATACCGGATTACGAAACGAATCGAGCTGGCCAAAAAGCTGCTGGAAATTCCGCACTATCGGACCAACGATATTGCTTATGAGGTAGGCTACGAGAATTATCCGCATTTTTCACGCATGTTCAAGAAGGTCACCGGACTGTCGCCCTTGGAATACCGACATATGATGGGGATCAAATAATGAAGCCAACGCTCGCCAGAAGTATTTTTGCCTATATTGCATCTGTTGTCATCATCACCGCGGCTTCGATCGGATTTTTCTCCTATCATATTTCGTCCAAGAAGCTTAGTGAGCAGAATGAGCAGCATCTTAAGGAAATTGTCTCGAATGCGGTCAATCATACCGATTTGTATTTGAAATTGTATGAGCGGGCCCATTTATCTCTGTTCACCAATACGGACGTTAAAAAATTTCTCGATGCGCCTCCACAGGGAGATTATGAGTATTATGAGTTTACGAATAAGCTGAAGGTTAATGTGATTGATCCGCTGTTCATCAAATCTCCCGAGATCATGACAGTATATTTGATCGATTACAACCATAACTGGGTGTATTATGAGAATCCGGCGCTGAAGCCGATTGCCGATCCGCTGCCTGAGGTTACATTGGAGGAGCTGGATAAAGAGGCCGATGCGCAGGGAAATCTGACGATTATTAACAATAGCGTCTTTGCCGGGAGCAGCAATCAATTTATTACGTTGGCACGCAAGATTCACGGTGAGGTGTTTAACGAATTCAAAGGGATATTGGCGATTGAGATCAAATCGAATGAATTTTCAACGCTATGGCGAGGGATCAACCTTGGACCCAACGGGTTCTTTTCCATTGTCGATAATGAGGGACGGATCGTCTATCATCCGGATAAGAAGCAGATTGGCAGCTTTGTTGACAAGCAGCTTCTGAGTAAGCTGGAGTCGAACCCTCTGGAATCGTTCATCGATGCCTCCGGTGGTGAGGAGCGAATGGTGGTCAGTTTGAAGTCGGCATACTCCGGCTGGAATTTGATGGTGTCGTTGCCGACTGCGGATATTAATGAGCCGCTTTCGAGCATTCGGATATCTTCCATCTGGGTGGGAGGCGTTACGCTGCTGATTGCTTTGCTGCTATCGTATCGATTTGGCCGGAACATTACCAAGCCGATCCAGATATTGAAAAAAGGCATGCGCCAAACCGAGCAGGGCAATTGGGTCAAGATCCCGCAGCTCCGAACTCGTAATGAGCTGGATGAGCTGATTGAACGATATAATTTGATGGTTGTGAGCTTATCCGAGCTGATGGATACGTTATACCGGACTGAATTAAGTAAAAAGGACGCCGAGCTGGAGCATCAAAAGGCGCAATTGCAATCCCTGCAGCTGCAAATCAATCCTCATTTTCTGTACAATACTTTTGAAAATATTATTTGCTATGCTGTGATCCAGCAATCCGAAGAAATCACCGAAATTGTCGATGCCATTGCCTCCATGTTTCGTTATTCCGTACAAACCGATATTGAAGAGACGGCTATCGTGAATGAGCTAAAGCATGTGCTCAATTATATGACGATTATGAAGCATCGCATCGGTCGGGAGTTTGAGCTGGATGTGCGGATACCTCCACAGTTCTTTTTGAAGAAAACAGTCAGGCTGACGCTGCAGCCTTTAATTGAAAATATTTTTCAGCATGCGTTTGCGGATGGTTTGGAGGAGCATCATTTTATTCGGCTGGATGCCTGGATTGAGGGCGATGATTTGGTGATGGTAGTTGAGGATAACGGAGTGGGCATAGCTCCTGATCGTCTTGCTGTTCTGCAGAGTCAGCTGGATACGAACCAACTGGCTGAATCCAATCTGTCTGGTGGCAAGGGGCATGGCGGGATTGGCATGATGAATGTGCACCGCAGAATTCAGCTGGTATTCGGAGAGAAATACGGCTTATGTATGGAGAGTGAGCAGGGTAAGGGTACCCGCTTGTTCATTCGTTTTCCTGATCTGGCAACGTGAAGCGTCCAATGCTCTTGTGTAGAGCACTGGACGTTTTTTTGCAACTTCGGACGGCTCAGAAGCGTTTATAAAGTAAATCCCTAAAATCACAAACATCGAAAAGGAGTGAAAAGCTTGGGCATCAGGTCGGATTCGAGCAAGGTGCGACGGATGAGCAAAGCAGAGTCACGCTCGATTCGACCCGGAAATGGGAGGTTATATGGGTAGGCTCGATAACGCATTCGCCTGATAAAGAAACTCCAAGCCATTTCGATGGTCTGCCGCTTCCTGGTATAAATAGTAATTTCATTTGGGGCTTCCAATCACCCAGCTGGACCTGGGATGGTAAGGATAACAAGGGTGTGTCTTTGCCGCCAGGGAATTATTTTTTAAGGCAAAGGGACGGGGCACAGCTGCAATATCAGATCATGAATTCCTCTTCGCCCGAAATTCTTACCCATAACCTTAATCGAAGTATGGCTAACGGGTTAGTTGGTTTTTCGATTCGTCCTTAGTTTGTATCAAGTAAGCTACAATTTCATTTTGTTGTGATTCATTTTCCTTAAACATCACTTGAAAGCACACATCATGTTCGATCCAGAAATAGCTTACCAAATCCGCCTCATACGCATTACTTAATGGACCGTCGATTTTGTACTTCTCTGTTTGAAGCACTTCCATTCCTGCTACCTCTATGGGGCTTACCTTGACTTCATGCTTCTGCCCGTCTATACGATAGAAGTCAACATATCCGTTGTTTTTGATATCTTGATACGTATGACCATTTTTGATTTGCTTGAGATTAAAACTGTTTGCATTACGATTGTTATTGTCAGTCTTTTGGTATCTAATACTGAGAAGTCTTGTATTCTTATCCTCATCGTCTATTGGAAAGCTGAAGTTGACCTTTTTGGTGACAAAAGCATTCATTGCTTGAAATTGTCCGAATAGCTGCAGCGGAAATTTAGGTGTAAATCCGATTAATTCCGGAGCCTGCTGTAAATCATCCGTATCATAGATTTGAATGTTCAACATATAGTCGCTTGTATAACGTTCATTCATCTGTTCATCAGGATATTTCATGGATTCTATCATCATAAGGAGCTCTTGATTTGAAACGCTCCCATGAAGTTGGTACTGGATATCCTGATCCTGCCATATATAGTACAGCTTTTCACGCTTTCCTGAACCTACTGTCACCTTCAAAGCGTCCATTTGATTAATGATCAGGGGTTCTTTCTTTATTTCAAATTCAAATTCACTTATTTTAAGCTGTTGTTCGGATTGCTCAATTTTCGCATAAGCGGCTTCCAGTCCGTTTCCACCATACACCGCGTTTAATTCAAAATTTCCATAATGTTGGTTTCCTTTACGAGCTTCGTAATAAAATGAGGCCTGGGTTAGCTTGCTTTCTTCAGGTTGTTTCGATTTCAGATGTACACTCTCAAATTTGTAGTCCTCGGGCACAAAGTCAGGGACTTTAAACTTAAAATCGGCAATTCGAGCAGCCTTGTCCAAACGATTATAGTCCCGGAATGGGGAATCAAACAGAATACGATCTTTCATTGCCGAATCGGTTGCTGCGAGCGTGTTATCCGTACTGATCGCCAGAATCGGATTATGAGAATTCGTTAATGTCACAGCAGCCAGGATCGCCATGCCTATGATCGCAATCGCTGATATTTTATACGATCCTTTTTTAAAAGACTTGATCATTGTCATCCTCCTAACGATTTGGTTATGGTTGTTCGATTCGTGAAAATACAGCAGGTTTGGCTGATTTCGTTTGGCAGAAAATCGCTTAAGAAATTCAATAATCGTCAACCCATACGGAACAGCCTCTGCTTCTCCCAGAATCTCCAATACGTAAGCATCACAAGCGAGTTCTCTGTCAGCTTTCATCATTCTGATACAAATCCAGACCAAAGGATTCATCCAGTGGATCGCAAGAATAAAGCTTCCGATTGTATTCCAAATCATATCTTTTCTTCGATAATGGGCTAATTCATGGGACAAGACATGTGAAATCTGCGAGGTGCTCAATTCCTTGCCGATTGCTTCCGGTAAATAGATCCAAGGATGAATCACCCCTGAGATATAGGGACTTATCGCATAATTGCCTGTGTATACTGGAATCGGTAACGAAATGTCGAATTTCGCTCTGCAATCCTCCATAACCTGCATGATCGAAGAATCGGTTACCAATCGGAGGGTACGGAATCTTTGTCGCATCTTCATTATGCAATAGACCAAGTAGGTCAGGATGGCAACTACGCCTATAAGCCATACAGACGCCAAGATTTTTAAACCGAGAGCATGTGATTGTACAGTAGCAGGTTCAGGATCTTTCATCCTTTGTGCAGATAGGGCAGGCTCCCTGTTAACGTAATCCTGACTTGACCTGCTGTTATCATGGGAAAGTAATTCATCTTGTTGGTTAATTCTTGTTCCATTGTTAGATAGATCGCTTTGTACAAAAGAAACGATACCGGCAGCAGCCTTACTCCATTCGGTTGCGAACGGCACCATATTAAAAATACTGACGTCGCTGTTTGGAAAAACGGGCAGCAGCAATCGGATCAACACAATCAACCATAACGCATGTCGAATGCGGGCATTCATGTAACGGTGAAATAACTTTTGAATCGATATCACCAACAAGGCAACAATACTTGCCGCAAAGGTCGAATACACAAACCAGACAAAAGTGTTACATACAATATCCATAGGTTTACCTCTTTACATGTACTTGGGCAGCTTCATTATGCCTGTGGTTTGTTATCGGCTTTATCCTGCTTGTCCGTCAAGATCTTCTGCAGCTGCTCGATCTCCTTATCGGACAAATGTGCCTCCTCCAAAAAATTGGTAACCATACTGCCTGCAACACCACCAAAAACTCTTTTTATAAAAGACTGACTTTCCGCCTTAACGCATTCTTTTTCGGAAAATAGGGGGTGGTATTTATAACCTCTTCCTGATTTCTCAAAGCCGATTACTTTCTTTTTCAATAGCCTGTTCACAAACGTACGAACAGTTTGCTCGCTCCATTGGATCTCATCGGGCAGCTGAAGCAGGATTTGCTCTGAGGTGATCGGGCTGCTTTTCCAAATGACTTTCATAATTTCCCATTCGGATTCTGATATTTTGGGAATCGTGCTCATAATGGAACCATCCTTTCTGATGATCTTTCATTTACGAATGTAAATATAACCTGTTGAATTTGATATTACAAGTGTAAATGAAAAATGTCAACTGTTGGAATGGGATAGGAATGTCTGGATACAACGAAAAAAGAGCCGCAGCAGATGCGACTCTTGGGAGCGTCAAAGGTTAGGTTGGAGGATGAGACGAAGCAGCTTTTTCCTGAAGGCGTACATCACCCAGATATGTACCTTGGCCTGAGTGAAGCTGTATAGGAACCAAGGCAAGGAGGGCACATAATCGTGAATCGCAACGATACATTCCTGTGTGCCTGGAATTTGCATAAACTCGAGCCTTCCTTGGGGCGACTCTTTGGTATTCGCGAACATGCCGCCGGTAATCTGATATACAGCACATGATGCTGTGCTATTTTGTTTGGAATAAGTCAGCTCCAGCAGCGGTCTACGGTCGAATACAATATAAACACGGCATACCCCGAAGTCATCGATTACGGTCCTCAGCAAGGGCTTGGCGAAGCTCGACAGCCAGGACAAATAATGGGCGGCGGCCCAGGTGGCGTTCTTACCTTCCGGTACAAGGATGCGCTGAACAGAACGTACATCGGATTTTATCGTATGCTTCCGCTTTAAGCGCTTCACCTCGGCTGTTTGCTCGAGCATTTCCTCATAGGTCGTGACATCAGGCTCTCCGATATCCATCGTTTTTCCGAACAGCTCTTCGTTGCCAATACTGTGCTTTAATGCGTTCAGCACTTCGGAGAGCGATGAGCCTTCAGGCCGGGCTATCAGACCTGTACGAATCGACGTCACTGGAATCCCAAAGGATTCAAGGATCTGCTGAACCTCAAGCCGACTACGCATATGGCGGGAAAGTGCGCTCTTCTTCGTATCAGGTGGTACAAGGCCACTCCAATACACGATCTGCTTCACGCTATTCTTTTGAGCCGCGCGCCCAAAATGCTCAGCAAGAATGACGTTCATATCCTCAAATTTGGCCTGTGTCAGCCTGGCGGTCGACAGCAAGGAAGGAATCAAATATACGGCGTAATCCGCACCCTCAAGACCTTTCTCCGCGTCATCCATAGAGAAAAAGTCGCAGGACCGCCACTCCACGTATTCCCTATGCTCTCGGTTGTCGGCATGTCTGGATAATGCGATAACCTCGGCTTGTCCTGACAATTGCTTGAGCAGGTTATATCCTATATATTCGTCCGCCCCCGTTAAAGCGACCGTTGGACGCCTATGAGTCTCGTTATTTTTCTCCATGCATGTTGCCCCCTTGTTGATGCTTAGTGTAACAGATCTAGGTCATGATGATGAAACGATTAATAAATCACAAGTCAGTGTAAAATAGATCATTTGCGGATACAAGTCCTACAGCTATACTCACTATATTCTCGTAAAAGGATGGTGATTATAGTTGAACAGTAGGCGATTGTTAAAAGGAGCTAAGCTGATATGCGTTTCACTTTGTCTGGCGCTGCTGCTTTCGGTATCGACACCTTGGATTCAACCCGATTTGGCAGAAGCGGCGCTGCCGTATCCCCTGCAGGAAGGCTTTGAAGGCTACGGAACGACAGCGTCGGGGTATACATCTCCGATTGCACCTACTGCCAGCGCGAGCCAGCCGTGGGTAAACGCTGTTGGAGGCAGCACGAACTGGTCGGTGGGAGAGATTGCTTCCGGTACAACTGGCAATCATGTGCTGAATCAGACGGATACGACAACGACCTCCGCCTATGTGGTGACCAACAATTATTGGGGCAGCAATAACCCGGAGCTTACGACCGATAACATGGAGCTGTCTGCCAAGGCAAAGATTACCGGTGCGAACAGCACGTATGCGGGGTTGGTAGCCAGATATTCCGTATCCGGGAGTACGCCTAATTATTACCGATTTACGTGGAAGAAAAATTCGTCCAGCTATCAGTTTTATTTGGAAAAGGTTACGGGTACCTCCAAAATCAGCGTTCCGCAGACTTCCGGTACACCTAACGCCAGCGGGGTATCGGTAACCAACACGATTTTGAACCCGTCCTTTGACAGCTTTGGCTATTTGCCTCTCAAGCTCAAGGTGATTGAAAATGCCGATTCCAGCTTAACGCTTGAAGGGTACTACGCATCTACGCTCGTGCTGTCCGGGACGGACACAACGCCTTATGCGACAGGCCAGGTCGGCTTGTACAGCAATGCGGGAACGATCGCCTTTGATGATGTGCAGGCAGCTGCCATCAGCTCACCTACCTCTCCGGCCGTGATTGCAGCTCCCAATCATATTACGGCGACTTATCCGAGCACGGGAGCGGTTAAAGTATCGTGGGATCCGGTGGATGGCGCAGCCGGCTACAATGTAAAGATGGCGACAAGCCCGGCGGGTCCTTTTACGAAGCAGAACAGCATACCGGTTACGGCTACCAATTACACGAAATCCGGTTTGACCACGGGGACGACATATTATTTTGTAGTCAGCTCGGTTACGACGACTGGAGAGGGCAGTGACAGTACACCTTCCGTATCCGGCATTCCGAAAACGGTTACAATACCAACGGTCACCAACACAACCCAGCTTACCGCTGCGCTCGCATCGGCAGCGCCGGGAGACATCATTTTACTTGAAAATGGCAATTATGCTGGTGCATCCTACACAGGCGTGAATGGAACCGCAGACAATCCAATCGTCATTGCGGCCCGTAACAAAGGGATGGCGAAGTTTACATCGACTGGACTTAAATTCACCACGAGCTCTTATGTTACGCTGCAGGATTGTGAATTAACGATGACGGCTTCTACATGGATTCGTTTGACAGGCTCCCATCATATACGTGTGTCCAATAACTACTTTCATTCGCCTGCCACGAGCAGCGCGACCGGACCCAAAACCGATTGGGTCTATATAGATGGAGCCGGCAGCCATCATAATCGGGTTGACCATAATTTAATGGAAAATAAGCTGGATACAGGAAAATTTATTTTGTTCGACGGTGTTTCAGCGGCAAGTGCTGCAACCAAGGAAATTACCCAATACGATATGGTGGAGTACAACATTTTCCGCAACACGCTTGGACGCCAGGAGAACGAATCGGAGAGCATTCGGATCGGGGTATCGACATTGGTGCATCTGGACGCCCATACGACGATTCAATACAACATCTTTGATCATTGCGATGGCGATCCCGAGATTGTTTCGGTCAAGAGTGGCGCGAATATCATACGGTACAATTATTTTATTGAATCGTTAGGCTCCTTGTCATTTCGGGCTGGCAACGGCTCCAGCGCTTACGGCAATATGTTCATCGGTAATGGTCGTACAGAGCTTAACCCCGACCCCTACGGTGAAAATCTGGGGACAGGAGGCATCCGCATTTATGGCGAGAACCATAAGGTGTACAACAACTATTTTCAAGGCTTGACAGGCAGCAGCTTCGACGCGGCCATCACGTTTACAACTGGCGATAAGGATGATTTGATGACGAATTATCCCACTTATCCGGCTCTGCATTACATAGCCAAAAATGTCGTGGTAGCCAATAACACGCTGGTCAACAATTATGCCAATATTGAACTGGGGCTCGTTCGTTATGGGCTGCCTCCCACAAATCTGACCTTTGCCAATAACATCGTAGTCGGCTCACAAAAAGAGCTGATCAAGATCATGACCCCCATTCCGGGTCTGACATGGTTGGGCAACATCATGTTTCCGCAAAAAAATGTGCCGCTCATAACCGGCAATTCGGCATCACTGACCTCATCCGAGGTTAATGTTGCTTACCCGCTGCTGAAGGATGAGGTGCTGCAGCATGATGCCAAGCAGTACGCCTGGCTGTGGACCTCATCCAGCTATACCAGGCTGAGAACGATTGCGTACAAAAAGCTCGGCTCGGCAAGTACGGCCATCAACGCATCCGCAGGCAGCTATGGCAGCGGAGGGACGTATTCTTATGTCAATGAGGATATGGATCGTGAGCCGAGGACTGGTATCCCTGATGTTGGAGCCGACGAATACTCGGCAGCGGGTCTGCCAGCAGATACGGCCAATCCGACATGGAGCGGCTCGACTCCGGTTTCAGTGGCAAGCATCGCACCTCGTCATGCAGCTATCAGTTGGACAGCAGCGACAGATGATACGAGAATTGCCGCTTACCATATTTATCGGAATAATGTGAAAATCGATACGACCCTTGGAGATGCAACAAGCTATGAGGCTTTGGGCTTGCAGCCAGGAACCACCTATACGTTCAAGGTAGAGGCTGTGGACCAGGCGAATAAATCGGTCATGAGCGGCAATACGGTCAGCGTATCAACACCCGCGATGAGGGGAATTGTAGCTTCGGAGGTTCCTGTACAGATTGCGCTGGGCGGCACCTCGAAGCAGCTTAAGGTTATCGCTACTTATGCCGATCTGTCTACGGAGGACGTAACAGCAGGGTCAACCTTTACAAGCAGCAGTCCGGGGGTGCTGACCGTTTCCACGAGTGGATGGGTGACAGCAGCAGCCATGGGCAGCTCGATTGTAACGGCTGCATACGATGGAGCAGCATCGCCGCCCTTAACTCTCAAGGTCAACGCTTCAGCGCAAACCAATCTGCCGGTTACCGCTGATACGTATGTGGATAACATTACAGCTGCCAATGCCGACACGAATTATAGTGCAGCAGCTACGATGGAAATTAAAGGAGACGGAACCAAACGGAGAGCCGGGTATTATAAAATAAATTTGCCAGCCCTGAGTGACCGTATCGATACGGTGCAGCTCAAGCTGTACGTCACCTCTGCCGGAGCGGGTGGGGATTTACAGCTGCATGGTCTACTCGATGATTCGTGGGTTCCGACTACGATTACCGCTAATAATCAGCCCGAAAGGGCAAGAACGGACGCTGCTCTGGGAGTGATTTCACCCATTACGGCGGGCAGCTTCGTGACCTTTGATCTTACACCGTTCTATAAAAGCCAGTCGGACGGTGTGCTCAGCCTCCGGCTGACGAATAAAACGGGCGGAATCGCGGTCAAAGTCGCTGGTCTCGAAGGGACCACTGATACCCGGGATCCGGTAGTCATCTACACGACGATCAGCAATCCGACGGCTGTGCCAGCGGCACCAGCCTCGTTGACGGCAGCAGCAGTCGGCGGGAAGGTAAACCTGTCGTGGAACGCCTCGGCAGCAGCGGACAGCTATAAGGTGCTGAGATCTACGAACGGTACGACCTACAACGTGATCATTACCGGAGCGGGAACGACTACATCCAACGGGTACACCGATACGAGTGTGGTCAGCGGAACCACTTATTACTATAAGATCGTCGCCAACAACAATATGGGGGATAGTCCGGCGTCGAATGTAGTGACCATTGCTCCTTAAATGAGGAGGGGGCGCAGCAGCATGAGAGAAGGCTACACTTAAGGGAGCAGCCGCTTCTTGTGCTGGCTGTCACGGTAATCTCTGGCGCCCATTCCTTTTACTTTATGGAAAATGCGGCAGAAGCTTGGATACGAGCCGAAGCCCGCTTCCACCCATACCTCTGCGATCGGCATATCTGAGGAAAGCAGCAGACTGCAGGCATGCCGAACACGCAGCTCATGGAGGAAATCGACAAAGTGGATACCGTACTGTTTATGAAACAAATCGCTAAGGTAAGCTGGAGTGATGTGAAAATGCCGGGCTACCTGTGCAAGCGACATCGGCTCCATGTACTGCTGGTACATGTATTGAACGATGGATGTCACGAGCTTGGCTTTTGCAGATATGCCGGAGGGAGGAACAGCTGGATCATCTGCTGACAGTAATGAGCGGTAACGAAGAAACAGTGCCAGCGCTTCAAGCAGCTTTCCTTTCAGAACCAGATGCTTGTAGGGAATATCCGCTTCAAATTCGCTCAGCGCCTCGTCAAGTAAATGGCATACACGGGTCCTGTCGCTTTCAGGAACCATTACAAACGAGCGAGAGCTATCCTCCTGAACGGTAAGCAGATGCGCCAGACCAAGCTCGGCTTCCTTTCCTTCCGTCAGCAGATCGATAGGAAAATTGCAGGTATACAGGGTGAGTGATTCACCAGGGGTGGATCGAAAGCTGTGTATGTGAAAAGGCAGCAGCAGGACAAAGGTTCCGGGAATCATCGGATGCTCGCTTCCATTAATGATTTCGAGACCGCTGCCTGCGGCAACGTAAGAAAGCTCAATAAAGTCGTGTCGATGCGGAGCCACCGCTTGATACGATTTTTTTTTCATGTAAAAGGGAAAGAGGGTCTGGCGGTTCGGATATTCAAACAGGTAGTCGGGATACATGGAGCGGCCTCCTTTACTCGTAGCCTCATTATAAAACAAATTCCCGGTTAAAAATATGAGAGGTTAATAATAGACGAGTTGATGATCAAGTCAGCAAAATATTTGACAGACCCTATAGTTACATACAAAATAAATATATCTATAAAGTTCATAGGGTTCTCAGTTCAAACGGGAAAGAATGGGGTAGGCGAGGGAAGAAATTCCTACTGGACGCATGTAGTGATAATGATTATCATTATTGTCAGATACGGAAAGGATGCTTAAATTCGGATATGATCAATCACAACTTAATCGCATATATGGGACAGGTCAGTTTCACTTTGCAAAAGGTGCTCGTCAAACGATGCAGTGCAGCGGCACATTTTAAACGCAGATTTATTACGAGCTATCATCTGGTGTTTATAAAAGAAGGAGAAGGAACCCTTTCTATAAATGGAAAGGAATATGTGGCAGCGCCCAATGCGCTGTTCTTGCTGCATCCCGGCAGCCTGATAGAAGCTAGAGTTAGCGAGAAGCATCCTGTGCAAATAATTGTGCAAGCTTTTCACTACCGTTGGAACAGTCCGCTGCAGGTGGCGAACCCTCCAGGCGCCGATTCCGAAGATTTGCTATTTGAACAGGAAGGGCTTATTAGCTTGAAGGACGGTGCAGCGGTGCTGCGTTGTTTGGAACAGCTCCATGTGCGGAAGGATGCCGATGAGCCGTTAGCACGCTGGAAGCAGCAGCTTATTTTCCAAGAGTTACTCCATACCGTCCTGATGGATATGCAGATGGCCAACGAGCAGGGGGGGACCCAGCTTGCCGTTGAGAAGGCTATTGCGTATATGGAGTCCTATTATATGGATGAAATTTCGATTCGCTCCTTGGCGCAGAAGCAGGGGATCAGTCCCAGTAATTTTGCTGGCATATTCAAAAAGCAAACCGGCATGCGCCCCGTCGAATATTTGGCCCATTTGCGAATCCAACATGCCAAAGCATCGCTGGCCGCCCGCGAGGGACTCAAAACGGTGGCCACTAAAGTTGGCTTCCGCGATGAATTATATTTTAGCCGCACCTTCAAGAAGATTGTTGGTGTGTCCCCCACTCTGTATTCCAAAAATCATTCCGAAGATAAATTAATGACTGTTTTCCCGCAATTAAATGATTATTTGCTTGCGCTTGATCTCCGGCCCTTTGCCACCCTTTCTTACGCAGGCAACGATCAAATTGGAGGGCTGCTGCCGCATATCGCAGAGGACCTGAAGGATGTCAAAATTGTCGGACGCTGGGACCGCCCGGATAAGGAAACTGTGCTGCGTGCTGATCCTGAGCTTATTCTTGGCGCGAATTGGCATAATCTGATAATGGACAGCTATCGCAATGTGGCTCCAACCATTACGGTATGGATGAAGGATGACTGGCGAAGCACGCTCTATGATGTGGCCGGTCTGTTCGGGAAAAAGGAGCAAGCTGCGGACTGGCTGCGCAAGTATGATCGCCGAGTGGCGGAAGCCAGAGCCCGCTTGCGAACAGCCGATCAGCAAGGTAAGACGGTTATGGTGCTTATTGCCGCTTCCGATGAATGGCGCGTTTATGGAGGGAAGCGTCAACTTGGGGATATTTTGTACAGAGATTTAGGGCTTTCTCCTCCCCTCGGCATATCTTCTTTAAGCCACTACACCGTTGTTTCCCAAAAGGATTTGGGTCGATTGAACCCGGATCATCTCATTCTCTCGACCTGCAACTGCAATTTCAGTACACAATTAACCGACGAGTTGAAGCAAAGTGGGACATGGTCAGCCCTGCGTGCCGTACAAAGCAATCAAGTGATAGAGGTACCGAGTTGGTTCAACATGCACGCTCCTATGCAGCATCTCATGTCGATGGATCTGATGGTCAATTATTTGACGTCGCGCTCCTCTTAGCAGAATTTGAATTTTGTCCATCTCTTCGGAAGATTTTATCCATTGAATGAAGGTTGGCTATCGCTTACGATTAATCCTGATGATAATGATTATCAATTAAGCATCTAGAGGTGGGTTTTAATGAAGCAGCCAATACATATGGAAAATTCATCGAGTGCTATTGCCCTCACGATTCGTTCACGCCGGACGCTGAGAGCGTTCACCGATGAGCCTGTCTCCGAACAGCTGGTCATGGAGCTCTTGAATGATGCTGTTTGGGCTCCCAATCACGGTCTTCGAGAGCCTTGGCGATTCTTATTTGTTCCTTCCGAGCAGAAGGGGGCTTTCATTGAGCATTTGATGCCTGCTTTTGACACGGCTCAACAAGAGAAAATGAGACCCTATCTGCATGCTCAGGCATCTGCCTTTTTAATTGTGATCATGCCTGACAAAGATACACACGATAAGCAATGGGAAGAAGATCTGATGGCCTCTGCGGCGCTGATTCAAAACTTCCAGCTTTTGGCTTGGGAGCGTAAGCTTGGCGTTGTTTGGAAAACCAATGATCACAATTGGAACCCCGCCGTACGGGAGAGACTCGGTGTGCAGTCCGGAGAGAAGATTACAGGGATGCTGCATCTGGGCCATTTTGAGGATGATCAGGTTCCGCCCCCCAAGAAGCCGCGTACACCGGCAGAAGTCAAAACGCACATATTTGGAAAGACAGCTGTAAGAGAGGAACGTGCCGACGATGAAACAAACTAAACGCAGCTATATTCCGATGATGCTCTTATTCATCCTACCCATGCTCCTGATTTCCGCTTGTGGCAAAAATGAGCCCGTCGAAAGCGGTGCGGCCGCCCCACCAACTGAGGAAGCAGCAGTGCCCCGAACCATCAAGCATATCTCGGGTGAAACCGTCCTGACAGGTAAACCCAAAGCCATTGCTGCGCTTAACCCCTGGATTACGGACTTCATGCTGGCGCTTGGGGTGAAGCCAAGTTCGGCGGTTCCGGCAGGACCCGATAATAAAGATTTTTCGTGGTATTTAAAGGATCAGCTGGCTGGTACGACAAATGTAGGCTGGCAGTCAGAGACCAATTTCGAAGCCATTTTAGCGGTATCGCCCGATCTTATTATTGCTAATGACAGCATGGGTAAAGGGTACGAGCAGTTGAGCAAGATTGCGCCAACCATTGTATTGAAGCCGGACGAAACGCAAGACGGAGCCAAGGATTGGCGTCAAACATTCATGACCTTAGCAAGCGTCCTGCAAAAAGAAGAAGAAGCTAAGAAAGTGATTGAAACCTACGACAGCAAAGTGAAGCTAGCGAAAGAGAAGATCGGATCAGCGATCGGCAATGAGACGGTCATGTTTCTACGGGTAACCGATAAGGAACTGCGTTATTATGGCGCCAAGAATTATGACATTCTGTATCGAGATCTCGGCTTGAAGACACCGGCATCATTTCCGGATAATAAGAGCACGTTTGCTATTTTGCAATTGGAAAAGCTGCCCGAAATCAACCCGGATCATATCTTCATTCTGATCGAGAGCAATGAGAAGTACGAGGAATTGAAGCAAAGCCCCATCTGGAGCCAACTCAAGGCTATGAAGAACAATCACATTCATCCTGTTCAATATGATTTGTGGTTCCAGGGTTTTGGACCGACGGCTTATTCATTGATAATCGATGAAACAGTGAAAATGCTGACAACCAAGCAGTGAATGACAGGCATCTAAGGAGGCTGTCCTCAAGTAGAATAATCTACTTGGGGAGGGGTTCTTTTTTTTGCGGCAAATGTTGAATCTTTGTTGATTCGGAGCCATTTGAAAACAACAAAAAAGGCATACAGACTCTAGTGGTCTGTACGCCAAATGCCAGTTGGACGCGGCCTACTCTTCTCCTGTCGCGATCGGATTGTCCGTGTAGCTGATCCAGTCGCTCCAGCTTCCGGCATAAAGCTTGACATTCTTGAAGCCGGCCTCGCTAAGCCCCAGAATATTCGGCGTAGCGGTTACACCGGAGCCGCAGTACACGATGATTTCCTTGTCTTGCGGAAGGTGTGCATAGTTCTCGGCTATTGCAGATTCGTCCTTGAATCGGCCCTGCTCGTCCAGGACATCCTTCCAGAACTTGTTGATCGCGCCCGGAATATGACCCGCTGCTTTATCAATAGGCTCCACTTCTCCCAGGTAGCGGGGAGCTTCCCGGGAATCGAGAAGCAGGGTTCCAGGCTGACCAAGCTTGGCTTGAACCTCTGTCACATCGGCAACAATATCGGTCCGAATATGGGCAGTGAACACGGTTGGGACCGCTGCTTTCAGCAAGGAGCTAACAGGATGTCCTGCCTTTTTCCAGATAGAAAAGCCTTCGTCCAGCACATACACCTTGTCATGACCCAAATAATGCAGCAGCCACCATAAACGGGAAGCCATCGCTCCGCCTTGGTCATCATAAGCGACGACAGTGGAGTCGGCATGAATCCCTGCCAGCCCAAGCTTCGTGGCCAGCGTATCGATATCCGGCACAGGATGCCGTCCTCGATGCTCCCCAACAGGAGCAGACAGATCCTGCTCCAAATCCAAATATACAGCATTCGGAATATGGGCTTCCTCAAACGCCTGACGTCCCGCATCCGGTTGACCCAGCTGGAACCGGCAATCGGCGACGACGAGGTTGGTGTCCTCCAGATGACTCAGCAACCATGCTATAGATACAATATGCTTCAAGCTGTTCACTTCCTCCCGGTTGTTTGGCTAACCTCGGCTGCGCTCTGTCTATGCTTCTCGTATCGGTTAACAGGCACTTCCAGGCCGAGATGACCTCGTAGCGTGGTATGCTCGTACTCCGTGCGGAACAGGCCACGCGCCTGCAGAATCGGAACGACATGATCGACAAAGTCGTTGATCCCTTCAGGCAGTACATGTCCGAGTAGAATAAATCCGTCCACAGCCTCGGCGCGGAAGAAACGTTCCAGCTCATCGGCGATCTGTACAGGGGTTCCGACCAGCGGACCTCTGGGTGTTGCATTGCCTATCGCCACCTGACGAAGCGTGAGATTGCCTTCCTTGGCTATTCTTTTAATACGATCAGTTACACTTTTATAGTTCTCACTGCCGGTATCGCCCAGTTCAGGAAAGGGCTCATCCAGCGGATACTGGGTAAAATCGTGATGGTTAAACCAGCGACCCATATAACGCAAGGCTGTCTCAATGCTGATCAAGCCGGCAATACGCTCATATTTGGCCTGTGCTTCCTCTTCAGTTGCACCCACGACCGGCGCGATACCGGGCAGTATGAGCAGCTCATCAGGAGTCCTGCCATATTTGGCGAGACGGGCCTTGACATCATCATAGAAGCGTTTGGATTCGGCAACCGTAGTAACGCCTCCGATTCCTGTGAATACGGCGTCCGCTCCTTTGGCGGCAAGCTCTTTACCCGCCTCCGAGGAGCCCGCCTGAAAAATGACCGGATAGCCCTGGGGAGATCTGCCAATATTGACAGGCCCCTGAACCGAAAAGTGTTTGCCCTTATGATCAAGCCGGTGCATCTTCTCTGGATCGAAAAATACACCGCTTTCCTTGTCGCGGCTGAAAGCATCGTCCTCCCAGGAATCCCATAATCCCTTGACCACGCTCAAATGCTCATCTGCCAGCTCATAGCGGTCTGCATGGGATGGATGCTGATTGCGGCTGTAGTTAAGTGCAGCCCCGTCGAGGGCGGAGGTAACGAGATTCCAGCCGGCGCGGCCGCCGCTCAGCAGATCAAGTGAGGCGAATTGGCGTGCTACCGTGAACGGCTCACTGTAGGTAGCGGAGACCGTACCGACAAGACCGATATGCGAGCTGTGTGCGGAAAGCACGGAGATTGCGGTTACAGGCTCAAACCGGTTCAAATATTGGGGCATCGTGACTTCATTGATAAACAAGCCATCGGCGATAAAGGCAAAATCGAGCTTGCCCGCTTCCGACTTCTGAACCATCTGCTTGTAATGCTCCAGATTAATAGCCCCATCAGCCGGTGTTCCCGGGTATAACCAGGACGCCATTTGCTCTCCTGTTGCGAGGAGCGCTGCGCCGAGTTTCATTTGTTTGTTGGACATATCGTCTCGCCCGCCTTATGAATTATTTTCATCTTCCCGTATAAATGCACTGTACGCATTGACCCGATGAGCCAGCGCCGAGCCCGCCTTCAGTGCAGTAGCAACCAGAATGGTTTCGGCGATTTCTTCAATTGCTGCGCCTTCCTGCTTCGCAAGCACGGTAAAATCCTCAATGCTGTAGGCACAGCCTGTTATATGAGCAATCGCGACTGCGATCAGCGCTTTTTCAAGGCTGCTGACGACTTGACCTGCCAGGACATTTCGGCGAAATTCCAGCACAGATGTATACAGCTGCTCGTTAATAGATTCAAACTGCTCAATACCAGTAAGGTTCGATCTGCTGTACAGCTCGTCGTCGCGGTCGTCCCGCAGCGCATTCAGCGCATTAGCGCCATGATAAAAAGCGGAGTAACCTTTAACAAGAGCGCTGACCGCAATCGCTTCGAAAATTTCCTCTTTTGTCAGTTGAAGCTTGTGTCCGGTTGTCACGTGAATATCGATGCAATAAGGGCAGCCTGTTGCATGCGCCACGGCAATCGCGATCAGCTCCTTGAACTTGCCTGACAGTGCGCCGTCCTGCAGGGCAAGCTTGTTGAATTCGGAGAATGCCTTGAACGTTTCTGGTGCAAACGGAACGAATTTCGCTGCATATTTGGCATAATTAGATCTAAGATATAAGCTTTCGTTGGATATCGACATGATAATCTCCCTTATTATAAATTTATATCCGAGTAAAATAGTGTGTTTAGTAATACATTAGTGCTATAATAGCATCGTTAGATGATTTTGTATAATTGAAATACGGAATGCGTTCATTTCCTTTTTTCGAATTAACCTTAGAAAGGACATCCCATCATGGACATTCGAAATATCGCTACCTTCCAGATTATTGTCAAAACAGGCAGCTTTCAAAAAGCGGCAGAAGAGCTGAAATATGCACAATCCACGGTCACCAAGCAAATACAGAACCTCGAAAGCGATCTGGGTGTGAAGCTGCTGGAAAGGGGAAAGAAAATTCGCCTGACGCATGCCGGAGAAGTATTTATCGAAAAAGCCGATCAGCTCATACGCAACTATCATGACCTTCAGCAAACGATGACCGATTTGAACGATGGCGAGAAGGGCACGGTCAGCATCGGAATTATGGAGCCAACTGCGAGCTACCGGATTCCAGGTCTGCTCAAGAAATTTACAAGCATATATCCAAATGTCGAAATTAACATCAAAATTCATAACAGCCATATGTTCAACCAGATGGTCAGCGATGGAACCGTCGATTTTGCCGTATGCGCAACACCGGAAAGCGGCCTTGGGACAACCTTTGAGCCTCTGTTCAATGAAGAGATTGTGCTGCTGCTGCCGCAGTCGCATCCCCTGGTGAAGAAAAAACATATCACACTGGGAGACCTGCAGAACGAGCAGGTTTTATTGACAAATTCTACCTGCCCGTTTCGCCGTAAGCTGGAAATATCGCTGCACGAGAATGGGGGAACGCCCTATCGGAAAATCGAAATCGGCAATATGGCTTCCTTAAAATATTATGTTCAGGTGCAGTATGGCATTGCGGCCGTACCGAAGATCACCGTGACTCCGCCTTTGGAGGGAACGGTTGTGAGAAAGCTGGAAAATCTGGACGCGGGACTTATAACCGGACTGCTGATTAAAAAGGATACCAAGCTGCTCAGCGCGGCTGCCCGTAAGCTTGCATCCTTTATCCGACAGGAGCTTAAGCTGCTCGATCGTGCTGAGATTTAAGTCTTGCGTTTTTTCCATATCATTTGAATGCATGTATACAGCAATAAACAAAAGGCGATAGAGAGCAGCCCTCCGGAGAGCGGTCGTGTGATGAAGATCGCAAAATCGCCATTGGACATTAGCATGGACTGCCGGAAGGAGCTTTCCAATATTTTGCCGAGCACAAAGGCAAGCACCATGGGAGCCGGATCAAAGCCTGCTTTTCTCATGATGTAGCCCAGCACTCCAAAAAACAGCACAACCCACATATTAAAGCTGTCGTTGCTCAAGCTGTATACGCCGATCATCGTCAGAACGACCGCAAATGCCATCAGTATGCTGCTTCGTACCCGCAATAGCTGAATGAACAATCCGACAAATGGAAGGTTCAGAATTAACAGCATCGCATTGCCGATGTACATCGAGGCTACGACTCCCCAGAACAAATCCGAATGCTGGGCGATCAGCTGAGGGCCCGGTGTAATGCCGTTGAGCAGCAGCGTTCCGAAGATCAGTGCCATTACGGCATCCGATGGAATACCAAGCGTCAACAGCGGAATAAAAGCAGCCCCCGCTGCGGCATTATTGGCAGACTCCGGACCGGCAACCCCTTCAATCGCTCCTTTACCGAATCTCTCCGGTGTTTTGGATAGCCGCTTCTCAGTGCCATAGGACGCCACAGTTGCAATAATCGAGCCGCCTCCGGGCAGCAGCCCAATCATGAAGCCGATCACCGTTCCCCGTACGATAGCCCATTTGGCCTGCGAAAAATCTTTTAGCGTCGGCCAAATTCTGCCTACCTTTGTCGTAACTATTGTTCCTTTTGACAGCTTTTCGAGATTGTGGAGAATTTCACCGACGCCGAATACGCCCATTGCCATAGCGGCAAAATCGATCCCGCCCAATAAATGATTGGTGCCAAAATTTAGCCGGATCGATCCGGTAATCGGGTCCTGACCTATCGTTGCGATCAATAAGCCAAGTGCCGCGCAGATGACGCTTTTCACAAACGATTTGGTTCCCAAATAAGCGACCAATAGGATACCGAGCGAAGTCAGTACCGTGTATTCAGGCGCTCCGAAACGTACTGCAAAGTTTGCGAGACCTGGTGCAAGAAAGCTTAATCCAATGACGGCAAATGTGCCTGCGATGAATGAACCAATGGCTGCAATGCCAAGCGCAATTCCAGCTCTACCCTGCTTGGTCATCTGGTAGCCATCGAAAGTCGTGACTACCGATGCCGCCTCACCAGGGAGATCAAGCAGCGTGGAAGTAATCGAGCCGCCATACATAGCGCCGTAATAAATACCAGCCATCATAATGATCGAGCTTTCCGGTGGCAGTGTAAAAGCAAAGGGCAGCAGCAGCGAAATGGTCGCCGTAGGACCGAGTCCGGGCAGCACTCCGATGATATTGCCAAGCAATACACCAATGAGGCAGTAAATTAAATTGTGTCCCGATAAAGCAAGTTGAAAGCCGGACAGCATTGCGTCTATAGTACTCATGTTGACCCCCTACTTAAATAACAGGAACAGTTGATCCTCAGGAAAAGGAATATGCAGTCCCCATGCAAATAACATATAGATTGTAGCGGTTAATCCCAATGACACCAGGATGGAAGTGATCCACCGTTCCATACCGAGGAAGCGTGTCCAGAACAGAAACAAGGCGACGGAGGGCAGTGAAAGCCCGATTTGTTCAAATAGCACAATAAATAGTGCGAGGCTCAGTACACCATACAGGGAATAGCGGGAATCCTTGGTGAATGACTCATCCTCATGGCTTTCCCCACTCTTGTCCGTAAAAAACAGCATGACCGATACGATCATAATGAGCACGCTCAAACACGTTGGCCACAGCCCTGGGCCCGGATTGTTCCATGTCCCGAATGACATGCGGCTGGAATAAATGAAAAAAAAGAGTCCCAGAATGAATGGAACCACTTTAATGGCAGCGGAGTAGTAACGATGAGCTTTCAACAAAAGCACCCTTTCTGAAAGGCAATCGGGGAGAGGGCAGGAAGCTTGACAGACTTCTTGTCCTCCCCATTGCTCTTGTTTTCTTTCTTGTCTTTTCGCAGTAGGCTTACTGTTTCTTCAGAGTTTGTCCGTAGAACGCATTCGTATCGTCATAGGCCTTGCGGAATTCTACTGCTGAGGAGAAAATAGGTTCGATAAAAATGTTATCAAAGCTTTTTTTGACGTCAGCATCCTGTGTAGCCTGCTTCAATGCGTTTTCCAGCTTGGAAACGACAGCAGCTGGTGTTCCCTTAGGAACGATCAAGCCTCCTGGAGGCGGTGCGAACGTAAGGCCTTTCAAATTCTGCTCGTCGGAGGTTTGCACATCAGGCAATATCGCCGAGCGTTTTTTGGTTACAATGGCGAGCGCCTTGAATTTCTTGTCATTGATATAAGACAGAACCTCTGAATCTACATTTACAATGGCTTCCAGGTTGTTGCCGAGCAAGGCGTTGACAGCATCAACTCCCCCGTTAAAAGGTATTAATTGGAACTTCAATCCCTGGGTATTGGCGAATTGCTGGAGACCAATGAATGATGGGGAGGAGGGGCCGGTGGTGCCGATTCTGACCTTATTCGGATTAGCCTTGATATCGTCAACGAGATCCTGAAGCTTGGCATATTTGCTGTCTGCGGATACAGCCAATGCATAAGGGTTGTCCATATAACCGCCAACAGCATCGAAATCTTTGGCTGTATAGCCAACTTCCGTAGTCAGAGGCGTAATGATTCCTGGTCCGACAGAGGTAAAGCCGACGGTGTATCCGTCCGGTTTGGCTTTGATAACTTCATTCATCGAGAGCGCGCCAGCCCCGCCCGGCTTGTCAATTACCTCAACCTTTTGGCCAAGCACCTTCTCAAGCTTCGGAGCAAGTGCGCGAACGGATAAGTCCGTAGCTCCACCTGCGGAGAAGGGTACCAGAATCTGAATCGATTTTGTCGGATAATCGCTTCCTGCGGCAGGCTGGGCACCAGCGCTCGTCGCAGGGGTCGCGCTGCTTGGGGAAGGGCTTGTGGACACGGTGCTGGTTCCGCAGGCACTCAATACCGTCATCAATACAATGGATAAACTTACAGATACAAGATTAAATGTTCTTTTCAATTTCTTTTCCTCCCTTTTTCCGGACATCATCATTTATTAATCGAATGCAACGAGACTGAGTAGTTCTGCTGCATCCCGAAAATAAATTCACTGTATATTACTCGGATTACTCAGATTATATTGGTCGTGAACGAATAAGTAAAGATGAAAAAATGAATACATACTATCGAAAAAATCGAATTCTTAAAAATATGAGAGGTTTATTAGAAAATATGAACACCTGGGAGATCCCACATCCTGTACGATAATACCTAAGATAACGAGAGGAGCAATAATAAATGGCGAACAGCAAACGGTTTCACGGGATTTTCACAGCGTTGGTTACCCCTATGCATGAGGACGGAGGTGTTGACCATCCCTCATTGGTAAAATTGGTGCAGCATCAAATCGAGCATGGCATTCATGGGTTTTATGTTGGAGGCAGTACGGGAGAAGGCTTCCTGATGACGCGGGAAGAGCGCAAGCAGGTATTGGAAACGGTCATTCAGGCGACTGGCGGCAAGGCGCGTGTTGTTGCACACATCGGCAGTATGAGTACGATGGAGTCCGTTGAGCTTGCCCAGCATGCGGAAGCGGCGGGAGCAGAAGCGGTCTCTGCGGTTGTGCCTTTTTACTATAAAGTAGGAGCCAGAGAAATTCAGAAGCATTATGAAACGATTATGGCTGCCACCAAGCTGCCAATGATTATTTACCATTTCCCCGGTGCCACAGGTGTCCAGCTTTCACTCGGATTTTATGAAGAGATGGCGAAGCATCCGCAATGTATCGGAGTGAAGTTCACCTCGCTGAACCTGTTCGAAATGGAACAGATTCGTTCCAGGTGTGGGGACGATTTCCTGATCTGGAACGGTCATGACGAGGTTTTCGCAGGGGGTGCCTTAATCGCAGCGGATGGTGCTGTGGGCAGTACGATGAACATGATGCCCAGTCTGTATACGGACATGTATACGTCCATACAGGGTGGACAATGGGAGGAAGTACGCTCCCTGCAAAGTAAAGCCAACGTTGTTATTTCGCATCTGGTGAATTATGACGTGATACCATATGAAAAATATGTATTATACAAGCAGGGGATTATCAGCACGCCTACAGCCAGACAGCCATTAAGACAATTTACATCGGAGGAAAACGAGCAAATCCATCGCTTTCTGCAGAGCAATGAAATATTGAGCCGTCACAGTAAAGTGAACAACCATTCCTGATAAACCTAAGTCAGGGGAACGGTATCAGCCTGAATCTGAAGTTTGAATCTGGAGCCGAAGGCCGGGAAGCGTTCGATAACCTCGCGGCAGGCGGCACGGTGATCTATCCGCTCGAGCCGGTATTCCGGGGTGGCATGTACGGGCAAGCAGAAGATAAATAGGGCGTTAATTGGATGATCAGCTGCTAAGCTGAAGAAAGCTAATCCTGACCGGAGCGGGCTTCCGATAAGGTAATACATTCCTAAAATAGGGCTGATGCAGCCCTATTTTTTTGTTGTCAACAAACACCAACAAAAGAAGATCCTTTTACATTAGAAAAGAATCGATACTTCAGAGGGGGAGAAGAGGGCAGCAATACCTCTCTTTTCAATGCGAATACGATAAAATAGTATAAGAACTATAAGATTGTATGATTTTATAAACAACAGGCTCATGTTAATTTAGATAGGTAAGCAGCGATTATACGTAAACGGAGGAAACACACGATGATGACAAACGGGGTCAAGAAGTGGTTGACGGCAAGTGTGGCTTTAGTAACGGCATTCAGTTTAACTGCATGTGCAGCCAGTACCGGCACAACGACTGGTGCGTCAAGTCCGACAGCGGATAAAAAAGAAAAAGCCGTGACGGTCAAATTCTGGTCCTATCCCAAATGGAACGGAATTACCGGCAAGGAAACGAACGGTACATTGGGCGATTGGGAAGCGGACGCTGCCAAAAGATTTATGCAGGCTCACCCTAATGTGAAGATTGAGACGGAGTTCTTGAATGCCAAGGGCGGCCCGGAAAAGGTAGCTATCGCCATTCAGTCCAACTCGATGCCCGATGTGCTGGGAGATTCGGATATCCGGTTGTTCGAGTACGCGCAAAAGGGCTTGATGGTGCCGATCGGCGACCACCTGGATAAGGACTATATCGCAGACTACTATGAGAATGTGTGGGCTCAGACAACGATTGGCGACGGCAAATACTATTACCTGCCGTGGAGCATATCCCCGCAAATCCTGATGGTTAACCGCACCTTGTTCAAGCAGGCAGGCATTGAGGATCTGCTTCCGAAGAACGAAGATCGCACCTGGACGATAGACGAATATGATACGGCCATTCGTACGCTTACTTCCAAGTTGAAAAATGTATATGGCGTGGGTATGTTCGGAGACACGACCTCCGGTGATGCGTTCCTGTTGAACTGGCTTTGGGGCTTTGGCGCAAGAACCTTTGATCCGACCTACAACAAAATCACCTTGAACAGCGATAAAGGAATTGCGGGCATGAAGTTCCTCAAGCAGCTGGTCGACGACAAGATTACAAATCCAGGCGCAGCGGGGATCAAACAGGCGGATGCCTTGACGCTGTTCAACCAGCAAAAGGTAGCGACAATCCAGGGCGCAACCATTCAGTATGCCCGTGCGGTCAATGCAATGGCGCAGGGTGAGATTAACAAATTCGACATGTACGTAACGACACCTCCATATGCAAAAGGTGAAACACCGACCTCTTTTATGACGACCTATGGCTACGGCGTATTCAAAAATGAAGATGCCGATAAGCAAAAGTGGGCTATCGAGTTCGCAAAGTTTCTTGGAAGCAAGGAAAATGCGGCAGCGGTCAAAGCATCGGAATCGCTCTCGTCACGCAAATCGCAGGCCGATCTGTTCAAGGACAGCACGGATGAGAATACGAAATTTTCGTCCAAAGTATCCAAGTATGCGGTTGACGGCGGATTGGCTGCTCCGGGTTTTAACAAGCAAAGAGCGATATTTTCCAAAAAGCTGCAGGCGATGTTCAGCAACGTACTGACGCCAGAGCAGGCTCTGAAGGAATTTGAAGCCGAAGGCAATAAAGCGGTTGCCGAAGAACGGGAAAAGCTGAAAAAGTAGTAGACTTCAAAAAATATACAGAGCAGAGTCTGTGCCTGCTTACATGGGCTCTGCTTCCAAACAGCAAGAGGTGCTGCAAGTGAATGCGACCTGGTGGAAAAATCTCAAACGGGATATACCCGGTTATCTGTTTATCGCTCCTTCATTAATTTGTTTTCTGGTATTCCTGGCCTATCCGGCCGTAGAAGCGGTGCGGATCAGCTTTTATCAATTAAATATGAAACAAAGCCGATTTATCGGATTGGATAACTTTAGAAAGCTGTTTTATGATGAGACGTTTCTTACTGCTTTTGGCAACACCTTCAAGTATGTCATTTACATTGTCCCGATTTGTGTGGCCTTTTCGATCCTGATCGCCGTACTCATCCAGCATAAAAGCGAAAAAACGGCTGCATTTTATCGGGGTGTATTTTATATCCCGGTTGTGGCCTCGGTCGTTTCCGTATCGCTGGTCTGGGGAGCCGCATTCGAGCCGGTTATCGGGATTCTCAATTATTTTCTGTCGTTATTGAACATAGCGCCAGTCACCTGGCTTGCCGATCCGAATACCGCATTTTTCAGTCTCGTATTCGTCATTATTTCCTGGAGCGTCGGCCAGCCGATCATTTTGTATTCAGCTGCGCTGGGCGGCATATCGAACGATTATTATGAAGCAGCTTCGCTTGATGGGGCAGGCAGATTTCGCAAGTTTGTCAGTATTACCTGGCCGCTCGTGAAGCCGACGACGCTGTATATTCTTGTGGTTACGACGATTCATGCCTTCCAGACCTTTGCGGTGATCAACCTGCTGACCAAAGGCGGGCCTTACGGCACAACGACGACGATTATTTATGAGCTGTATCAGAATGCTTTTGTTTATACTGACTTTGGCTATGCTTCGGCTATGGGCACCGTGCTGTTCGTCGTCATTGGCATCATTTCCTACTTTCAGTTCCGGTTTACGACAGCCAAGATCGAGTATTAAAGGGATGTGAGTTATTGTGAATACAAAAAAAACCAGTGCAGGTGATTTGTCCCTGAGCATTGCCGGACATGCCTTTTTGATCCTGTGCGCTATTGTATGGCTATTTCCTTTCTACTGGGGAATTACCGGCTCCTTCAAAAACGAGCAGGCATGGTTCGAAATGCCTCCGCAGCTGTTTCCGCATGACTTTTCCTTCAACAATTATGTGGAGCTGTTTCGGAAAACAAAAACGGTCCAGTGGTTCTGGAACAGTCTGTATGTATCGGTTTGTACGATGCTGCTCGTGTGCACGCTCAGCTGTATGGCTGGTTATGCTTTTGCCAAGCTTCAATTTCGCGGCCGTGATGCGATTTTTTATTTTATGATTTCCATGATGATGCTGCCCAAATATGTATTGTTGGTTCCTTTATTCCGCATGATCAAGGACTTTGGCTGGTTCGATACGTATACGGGATTAATTATTCCCGAGCTTGCCGTGCCTTTTGGGATATTTCTAATCCGTCAGTTTATGGTAGCGATACCGGGCGAGCTGATGGAGTCCGCCAAGCTCGACGGCTGCAATGAATTTTCAACATTTTGGCGGATCGTGATTCCGCTGTCCGCTCCGGCTATTGCGGCGCTGGCGATTTTCGAATTCGTCAAGTCGTGGAACGATTATGTATGGCAGCTGATCATTGTGAGCTCGGACAAAATGAAAACACTGCCGCTTGGCGTGGCCGGGCTGCAGCAGGAAAATATGATTCAATACGGTCAGCTGCTGGCCGGGGCTACGCTGTCGGCACTGCCGATGATTATTGTTTTTGTTGCTTTTCAGAAGTTTTTTACTCGGGGGATTACGGTTGGAGCTGTTAAGGGCTAGGAGTGCTTAAATCAGAGCAGCCCTGATTAGATTCATTGTGCAGGTTATTTCGGGAAATGAAGTGCACTCCGTCGGACAGACTCCTCGGAGTATAGGCGGGCCCTGTCAAGGGCCTTTGGCTACTGATGGAGCCAAAGGCAACACCCAAGACAAAGAACGACAGAAGAGAAGAAGAGATAAAATTAAGGAGAATATACATGACGACAAGCAAAGAGCAACTGCAAGACCCAAACAAAGAGCAGAACGCATATGACATCGTAGTATACGGCTCGACCCCATGCGGGATATCAGCGGCATTGGCGGCGGCCAGATACGGCAGGAAGGTGGCATTAATCGCCAATGGCTCGCACATCGGAGGCATGATGGCGAGCGGGCTGAGTATTACCGATTTGCGGTTTCCACATGCGTTCGGCGGTATTTTTAAGGAGCTGTCGGGCCGGGTGCTTGCCTATTACACAGAACACTATGGCAAGGATTCGCAGCAGGTGAAGGACAGCAACGACGGGATCTGGTTCGAGCCGCACGTGGCGGAAATGATTTTTGAGCAAATGCTTGCCGAGCAGTCTGCGATCACGATTGTGCGCAACATGAGATTGGCCGGAGTCAACAAGGAAGCGGGCGAGCTTAAAAGCATTGAGGTCTTGGATCGGGCCACGGGAGCGAGCACGATCTATCATGCCGGCATATTCATCGACGGCAGCTACGAAGGCGACATGGCAGCGGCAGCCGGAGCGCGCTATCGTGTGGGACGCGAGGGCAGAGAAGAGCATTATGAGCCGTATGCCGGGTTTATTTTTCTGAAAAACCCTGGATTGCAGGTGCTGGAAGGCAGCACGGGGGAAGGTGATAAGCTGATCCAGGCTTATAATTACCGTTTATGTCTGACGAACCGGGACGATATTCGTGTGCTCCCGCAGAAGCCGGAATCCTATAACCGTGACGAGTATGTGCCTTTAATCGCATTGTACCGGGAAGGGAAGTTGAAGGGCCTGAATGACGTTATCCGGCTCGCGCCGATTCCGAATGGCAAATTCAACGGCAATAACCGTCCGATTGCAGTCAGTCTTGATCTGCCCGTTGAAAACACACAGTATCCCGAAGCTGACGAGGAAGGGCGTCAAGCAATTATCAAGCGGTACCGCTCCTATATGACGGGACTGCTCTGGTTCCTGCAAAATGATCCCGATATTTCGCAGGCGCTGCGTGAGGAAGTATTGACATGGGGATTTTGCAGCGATGAATTCGCCGACAACGGCCATGTTCCTTATGAGTTCTATGTGCGCGAAGCGAGAAGAATTTACGGGAAGAAAACCTTTACTTCACTGGATGCCTTTTTGGCACCAGGCAGCGAGCGGACTCCTGTTCACGAAGATTCCGTCGCCGTCGGGGACTATCATGTCGATTCCCATATTGTGCAAAGGCCGCAGCCAGGCTGGCCGCAGATGGAAGGCCATGTGTATTTGCGGCCGATTTCCAAACCCGCACAAATTCCATACGGTGTGATCGTGCCTGAAGAGATTGGCAGTCTGCTTGTACCCGGAGCGCTTTCAGCGACACATCTCGGTTTCAGCGTCCTGCGGATGGAGCCGCCCTGGATGGCGCTTGGACAATCCGCGGGGACGGCAGCCCATCTCGCACTCCTGCACGGCAGCCAGCCAGCGGACGTATCCGTGAAACAGCTGCAAAAGCTTTTGCTGGAGCAGGGGCAGGTTATTTCCTTCTTTCACGATACGGCAGAGCCTGATCCGATATGGTGGATTTTGAACAGACCGGGAGAGCGGACAAAGCTGGACCCTAATCACGAGGACGGCCCGGCTATCAGCCGTGACAACGGTATACAGTATTTTGCCACCAAAGGCTTTTTCACGACCTATTATGCGCGTCCTTATGATCCGGTTACACGGTCGGAGGCGGTTCGCTGGCTGAGTGCCTTTATGGAGCTGGAGGGTGTCGATTGGCAGCAGGCCCGCGTTGATGAAGCACCTCGTTTTTCGGATATCGGCGCCTCCCATCCTGATTTTGTTTGGGTTCAACAGCTGGGTGCAGCGGGAATTATCGGGACGTGGCAGCAATCGGACGGTTTTTATCCGGGAGCGGCGCTTTCCAGACAGGATGCTTTTAACTGGGCAGTCAGAGCCAATGCATACCTGGAAAGCCTGAAATCTGGGAATAACCCAAGCCGTACTGTCGGAGATCATTCCATTCGCCATACTGGCAGCAGCCACAGCCATGACGAGGTCAGGTTCCGCAATGAATTCCTGCACACTGGTTCTGATACCGTGGAATGGCAGCAGCTTATAGAGCATGAGCACCTTCCGGCGAGCTGGAAGCAGGACCTGGGGGCAAAAGCTTTATTTTATACGACAAGAGAAGAGTTTTGCGAGCTGTTATACAACATTCATATGCATGCCAGCGTTACAGGCAGCCAAAGACAGGAGCTAACGCAATGTTAAAACAATACGGGTACGACGTAGTGGTAGTTGGCGGAGGGGCGACAGGCATTGTGGCAGCGATGGCAAGCGCCAGAGCGGGCGCACGAACGGCGATTGTCGAATACAACGGATTTGTCGGCGGAAATGTGATCCCGGGTTTACCGCTGCTCGGTTATCATAACAACAAGGGCGAGCTGATTGTTAAGGGAATTGCCTATGAAATCGCACGCAAGCTGCAGGAAATGGGGGCTGCCACAGAATTTTATATGGACCCGATTACGAGCGATGTGCTCGGCGTTGATCCACATTGGTTCAAATATCTGGTTACCAAAATGCTGAAGGATGACGGTGTGGATTTCTTCCTGCACAGTATGCTGACTGACACGGTTGTCGAGGACGGCGTGGTGAAGGGGATCATCATTCAGAATAAGGAAGGCCAGCAGCTGCTGTCGGCCAAGGTTGTGATCGATTGCAGCGGTGATGGTGACGCAGCCGTACGCGGTGGCGCAGATTATGTGTACGGACGTCCAGTGGATAATAAAACACAGGTGTCCTCGCTCGTATTCCGTGTCAGAAATATCGAGTTCAAACCGCTCGTTCAGTTTTTCAAAGAAAATCCGACCCAGATCCGTCCGTGGGACATGAGCGATGAGGTTGTAGCGAATTTGCTTGAGCAGATGGATGACGCGGAGGTTTTTGTGCTGGGCGGCTTCCAGAAATACATTGAACGCGCCATCGAGGAAGGTGTGGAATACCCGAGAGCCAACCTGGTAGGGGTATGTATTCCCAAATTCGGTCAGATGATCGTAGTATCCAGCCGTGTGGAAAATGTGAATCCTAATAACAACCGCAGCTATTCCAACGGCGAGGTTGCAGGGCTGCTGCAAATGAAGGAGATTTTTGATTTTCTGAAAAATTACGCACCGGGCTTTGAGCATGTCGAGCTGCTGGATACCGCCCATCAGATCGGTATTCGTGAAAGCCGCCACATTGTCGGCGATTATTTACTGACAGGTGAGGATCTGGTCAGCGGAAAAATGTTCGACGACGTCGTATGTCTTGGTGGCTATCATATGGATATTCATATTCCCGGCGCGTCGAAGACAATCGACTCGACTCAGGTGGAAACGTACGAAATTCCGTTCTCCTGCCTGCTGCCCAAGGGACTTGAGGGCATGATCGTAGCTGGCAGACCGATTTCGGCGACGCATGAGGCGATGGCCTCAACCCGCGTCATCCCGATTCAGATGGGACAGGCGGAAGCGGCTGGTCTGGCGGCTGCGATGTGCGTGGAGCAGAACAAAGCAGTTCGCGAGCTCGACATTGTCGAGCTGCAGTGCAGACTGGTCGCACAGGGTGCCGAGCTGGGGCAGGGTATTGGAAGAAGAAAGTTTCAGAGAGAAGGATGATAGATGCTTCCCAATCGGATCAGACAAAAATTAAACAATAACGAAATCGTCTTTGGCGCAGCTCTCCAGCTTGACTCACCTTGGCTGGTGGAGATGTGCGGCATGGCTGGCTTTGATTATGTAATGCTTGACGGCGAGCATGGCTTTGCTTCGTATAATATGCCCAATCTGATACTGGCGGCCAATGCTGCAGGGATATCGCCAATCGTTCGTGTTCCCAACCATGACCGGGGGTTTATTCTTCCGGCGATGGATGCTGGGGCAGGAGGCATCCATATCCCTATGGTTAACGACCCTGAGCAGGCAAGGGCACTGGTAAAGGAAGTTAAATACGAGCCGATCGGCAATCGCGGATTTTCGATGGCAACACGCGCTTCGGGCTACGGCTCTTTGAGCAGGGAAGCGCATGTCGAAGCAGCGAACCGCGATATGCTGCTTATGCTGACACTTGAAACAGTGGAAGCTATCAGACATGCGGGAGAAATCGCCGATATCCCGGGCGTGGATATGATCTTCATTGGCCGGGACGACCTTGCGGAATCATTCGGTGTGAAGGACCGCAACGCGCCTGAGGTGCGGGAAGCCATCCGACAGGTGCTTGAACAGGTTGGCGGCAAAGTGCCTGTAGGCACAACGGCATTTTCCACGGAGGATGTGCGTCTATGGACCGGCTTGGGTGTTCGGTTCTTATTAACCGGTACGACAAGGACGATCCGGATCGCTTTGGAAAATGTGTATGGTGAGCTAAGAAAAGGTCTGTCGTCGAGTAGTCGGTTGGAAGGGGTTTAGCCGTCCCTAAAAAAACGTTCGATCCCTGTAATTTGGAGGGGATCGAACGTTTTTTCTTTCTACCCTTCAACAGAGAGGTGTAGTGTCCAGCATAAGGGTGTTTATCCGGTAGTGTTCTGTAGATAGCGAAGCGGTGCCTTTGTTCACGATTGAACAACAGCAATCGTAGGAACACTACGGCCGCACAGCGGAACTGTTTCACCTCACCTCTCCCGCATCCAACTACTCATATACTCATTAGGCGTCATGGACGTTCTCGTTTTAAACACCCTGTCAAAATAAGTAATGTTATTGTAGCCGACCATAAATGCAATTTCGTTGATTTTATACTGCCCCTGCTCCAGCAGCCGTTTGGACAGCTCAATTCGAATATCATTCAGGAAATTGACGAAGTTTTCGTCCAGAGTTTTTTTGAACAGGCTGCTGATGTAGCTGGGAGTGACATGAAAGGCGTCGGCCAAATCGCTCAGCTTCAGGCTTTTCATATAATTTTTACCGATATACAGCATCATTTCGATAATAACAGGGTTGGTAACCTGTTTCCTGCTTATAATCTGTCTAATCAAATCGACTCCAATGGTAGCGGTTATGACCGGCTCGGCTTGCTTCAGCGCACCTAATCTTAGAAACAAATCCAGCAGCACCTCTTCGTCCAACGGCTTCAACAGGAAATCGCTGACTCCGTATCTTACCGCTTTTTGGGCAAATTCAAATTCTGAATGTGCGGTAATGATCACGGATTTGGTTTTGGGTGATATTTTCCTCTCATGAAGCTCCTGTACCAGCTGAAGGCCGTCCATAACAGGCATTCGAATATCGATAAAGGCATAATCCGGCTGCAGCAGCTCGATTTTGTTGAGACCATCCTGCCCGTTCCTCGCCTCAGCTACTACCGTAATATCCATATCCAGCTGCTCCAGCAAATAAATCATCCCTTTACGGATTACATCCTCATCATCAATCAGTACGATTCTCATGTGCGGCCTCCTCATCAAGCTCAATTCTGATTTGTATCGCGGTTCGCTTCCCTGGGGTGCTGCTTAAACAAACCGTACATTGATCCCCATAATAAAGAAATAAACGGGAGAGCGCATTATACATCCCGATCTTATGCTGATTGATTTCCTGAACATTGTGGATGGTTATAAGCTGATCCAGCTTTTCGGCAAACCCTCTGCCATTGTCGACGATTTCAAAATACAGCAGCCTTTTGTTTTCCAAATATCCATTAATGTGGAGAATTCCACCGGTTTCGGTATCCTGAAAACCATGAATAATCGCATTTTCGATAAACGGCTGCAGAATCAGGCGGTAAATACTCAAGTGATAAATGGTTACATCGATTTGGAAAAACACTTCAAAACGATCCTTGAAACGCAGCTGCTGCAAATAGATGTATCGTTCCAGCCATTGAACCTCTTCTTTAATCGTGACCTGGTTGCTCGTATTGGATATGGTATAGCGCAGATTGGTTGATAAAGCATACAGCATTTTGCCTACTTCCTTATTGCCTTGCTGTAAGGCCGTGAACCGGATCGTATCCAAGGTGTTGTACAGAAAATGCGGATTAATTTGCGCCTCCAGCATTTTTTTCTCGCTTTCCACCATATCAATTTTATTTTTGTAATCTTTTTCAAAAAGCTCCTGCAGTCGGCTCATCATCTTATTGAAGCTGAGGCCCAGACGGCCAATTTCATCAGTGGTCGTAACTGTTGTTCTCGTATCAAAGGGTTCCTTCACGCTGCGATCCATGACTTGGTTCAGCTGCTCCAAAGGGACCATTTTGCGATTGAAGTAATAAATCGAGAGGATAATCAGCAGCAGCATCAAGATGAAAATCGATAAATTTATGATCAGCATGTAATTCATATTTTCAGAGATCAGGTAGGAAATCGGAATCATATGAATTAATTTTAAGGAAAAACGATCCAGTGTCTCGTAAACGATCAGATAGTCTTTATTCTCCAGCTTTAATTTCACAGAACCGGTAGATTGACTGTTAACCGCTTGCAGGATATCTGTGGGCAAGGTTTTATTTTGCGCTGTCTGAAGGTCCGAATTGTAAATCATATTTCCCTGTAAATCACTGATCACAAAGACGCTGTTATTGTCAAAAGAGGACTTGCCGATGACATCCTTCATGACATTAAAGTTAAAATCCATCAAAACGACACCTATCGGATCGGTGGACAGCTTGATCAATCGTGACATGGAGAACAGCGGATCAGTCGCCTTTTGAATGGGCAGTGTCGTTCGTATGATATTGATTTTGCCGCTAGTGGCCAGCGTTTCCTTGAACCAGGCTTCATGAACCGGATTGTAATTGGTTTGGGGCATATAATCAATCCACACCCCGTTGAGGTATACGTAAATCAGATTGCCCTTCAGATCGTAATAATAATAGTTAAATACGTCAGGCCGCGAGTGCGACATATTGTGGAACAGCTTCTCAAATAAAGGTGTAACAACACTGCGGATCTGGGTGTTCGTTGTTAAATCGGGACTTCCGAGCAGGGAGGCCAGCTCCGGCTCATAATAAAGCGACAGGGTCAAATTTTCCATTTGCTTCAGATGTACATCAACAAGCTCCTTGGAATACTGCAAAATTTTCTCTGAATGTTTGATGGACGATTCCATGGACGAATTCCACCAGTATGTCGAAGTCAGTGCATATGAAATGATGAAGGGGACTGCGGTAAGCGTCAAATAGCTTAATGCAATTTTCCAGATTAATTTATCCTTCCAACGATTCGATATGTTCATAGCTCACCCCAATCTGAATCACTTGATTGTCAGCCGTTTCAGCTGTATATGCCGTCGCAATTCTCCTTTAATTATACCTCTTTTTACGCAGTGTTGTGATAGTTTCCAGCGTTGCTTTTTTGTATTTTCACTATACAACGGTCTCCAGCAGCTTCCATTTCGGTATTGCGGCAATTCGTTTGTGTGTGATACAATGATTTCAACTTGGTCAAATGCTATATTTTGGACATTTGCTCAAAATATGAATCGTGTTGGGAAGTGGTTGTACACCCATACATCGCAATTGAACTTTGGGATTCATTTCATTCGTCAAAAAAACTGGGAAGTAACAAGCTCTCCGGGGTTACATGTTTCAAGAGGAGTGTGATCATGAGAGCCGTACATTTTGGTGCAGGCAATATTGGCAGAGGGTTTATCGGACTGCTGCTTTCCCGTTCAGGTTATACGATTTGTTTTGTGGATGTGAATGAAAAGGTAGTATCACTGCTTCGTCAAAGAGGGAGCTATACGGTTTCATTGGCAACCGAGTCTCACGATAGCGTGGAGGTCAATGGAGTATCAGCGATTAACGGTAATGAGGTTGCACAGGTTATCCAGCAAATCGCCAGCGCCGATCTGATAACTACAGCAGTAGGGGTGAATTTGCTTGGATCGATTGCCGATGTCATTGCGCGAGGCATAGAACAGAGGATGAAGAACAGCGCGTCCGGTCCACTTCAGGTCATAGCCTGTGAGAATGCTATTCGTGCAAGCTCCTTGTTGAAGAAGCAGGTGTACGAACGGTTAAGCCGGGAAGCATGCAGCAAGGCGGATGAAGCTGTATTTTTTACTAATACGGCTGTGGATCGGATCGTGCCCATTCAAAGTCATGATGATCCGTTGGAGGTAACCGTCGAACCCTTTTATGAATGGCTGATCGATCGTAAAGGCATGCCGCCGGGAGCTGCCCAGATACAGGGGGCGGGTTATGTTGATCAGTTGGAGAGCTACATCGAGCGCAAGCTTTTTACCGTCAATACCGGACATTGCTGTGCCGCTTATTTGGGTTATCTGAACGGTTATGCAACGATCCATGAAACGATGGCTGATCCGGCTATCTCTATTCAGGTCAGGCAGGTACTGGAGGAAACGGGCTCCTTGCTTGTTAAGAAGCATGGTCTGAATCTGCAAGAGCATACACAATATATCCAAAAAATTATGAGCCGTTTTGGCAATGCTTATTTATCTGATGGGGTTGTCCGTGTGGGTCGCTCACCGATCCGTAAGCTTTCCCCGAATGACCGATTGGTGCGTCCTGCGCTTCAAGCCTTTCATTTGGGAATAGAGCCTTATCATTTATCAAGGGTAATAGCGACGGCACTGCTGTTTGATTACAGTTTGGACGAGGAATCTGTAGAAATTCAAGCGAAAATCAAGGCTGTGGGGATTCATCAGGCTGCTGCTCATTTTACCGGAATACCGATTGGACATCCTGTTCACGACCTGATTATACATCACTATGAAACATTGACACAGCCGATATAAAATGCGAAATCATATACCTTCTATGTGGTTAACACAATATTGTAATCGTTGTGCTGACATGATAAAATGATCGTATATTTGAGCATTTGTGCAAACATGGACGTATGATTAGGTTGATTTGGAGATCATGGATATTCGAAAGGCATTCTGGGACTGGGAGGCGGTACAATCGGACAACAATTATCTTATAGTTGGATGTTTTGTTGAAGGATTGAGCCGATTTGAAGCATATGAGCGGAAATAGTAAAAATGAGCATTTGTCTAAAGAGAGCTTTCTGGAGAGGGTAGCGCGAATGTACTACGTCCTTGGCATGAGCCAGCAGGAGATCTCTGTGCAGCTTAATATTGGAAGATCTTCGGTTTCCAGATTTTTAAATGAGGCAAGGGAAAGAGGAATCGTACAAATCCAAATACGTTCCGACCTGGACAGCTGTCGGCATGAGCCCTTGGAACGCAAACTTACCAAGCTGTATGGCTTGAAGGACTGCGTAGTGTTTCGGGGTGATCAAAGTGCGAACCCTTTTGAGGCAATGGCGACTCAATATTTGGATTCCGTGCTGCCCTCACACGGGGCCATTGGGCTTGGGTGGGGGAAGACGCTGAACGCAATCGGCACCCAGCTGCATCTGTGCGATTCGCGTCCGGGACTGAAGGTTTATCAGCTGATAGGCGGTTTTGGCGCCAAGGAAGATCAGATTCCTGCCTCCTCGATCATTCAGATGTGGGCTCAAGCGCTTCGGGGCAAAGCTCATTTGTTTCCAGCACCTGCGATTGCCGGCAGCGCTGAAAGCAAGGAAAGCTTTATGCAGGATCCGAGCATACAGGAGATCATGTTGGAAATCCGCAAAATGGAAACGATTGTGTTCAGTATAGGCCATGCTGGTGAGGATTCCACGTTATTGTCGTTAAATCTGGTATCCGGCTTAACCTATGAGGAGTTAAGTGGAGCCTCTGTAGGAGAGATTCTGTTTCATTGTTATGACAAGCAGGGCAAGTTCTCCCTTCCACGCATCAGCGAAAGGGTCGTAGGCACCTCAACGGAAGATTTGATGAATATCGAGCTGCGTATTTGCGTGGCGCAAGGCGCACACAAGGTGCGAGCTATAAGTGGTGCTTTGCAAGGAAAGCTGCTGAATGTGCTGATTACAACGGAAGAAACGGCATTGCAGGTACTTGAGCTCAAATAATCCAATAAATTGATGTTTAAGGAGATATTACTGTGAAAATTAAAGGTGTTGCTCACCGGGGCTATCCGGTCAAGTATCCGGAAAATACACTATCCTCCTTTCAAGCTGCAGTTGATTTGTCTTTTACGCATCTGGAGCTTGATGTTCATTTGAGTAAAGACGGTATTCCGGTCCTTATGCATGATTATTCGATTGAGCGGATGTCGGATGGTAAAGGCTTTATCCGTGATTATACCTTGGATGAGCTTAAGTATTTCCGCATTAAGGAAGTAGAAACGATCCCGACCCTGGAAGAAGCATTGAACCTGCTTAAGGGTAAAATATCGATATTGGTAGAAGTGAAGCAATGTGGCGAATTTTATTCCGGAGTGGAAGAAAAGACACTGGAGATTATACGCAAAACGGACACATTGGACCAATGCAGAATCATTGGTTTCGACCATTTTTCAATTGCCAAGACAAGACAGCTGGATAAAGATATTAGATTGGGCATTATCGCTAGTGGCAGTATGCCTTACGTGTTTCCGTTTATGGAAGAAATCGACTGTGACTTTTTGGGTGTACAGCTTCGCTTCATGACACCGCAATATTCACAAATGATGCAGGAACGGGGCATCATTTCCGGGCCTTGGCCCGTAGATACGTTAGCGGATATGGAGCTTATCGCTGCCAAATACCCAACGGATCTGATCACGACAAATGAACTGGAGCGTTGGGCCGAATTTTATCGCAACCATCCCGAGCTGCATGTAGGCGTATAGCACTATTTCTTCCTACATTTAAACCACGGTCGCTCATCCTTGAATGGCCTCGATAAAGGTTTCTTATTATGTTCATATTAAATAAAAACGGAACAACAAGCGTTTGATGCTTGTTGTTCCGTTTTTATTTAATATTAGCTAAGAATATAGATGTATTTATTGATTTATTCATTATTCATTTATTTTCCTGATATAAGCGCGTCTTTATAATAGATATTGGCGTGTTTTCTTGTATCTGTAGACGATCTATACGCACCAAAACCAAAGGTTAATCGAACGGATGAACCTGTACTTTGGATAGCCATACCTTCCGGTTCTCTGAATAGCAGTGAGTTGCCTGCATTTATCATTGCTCGATCCACTTGTAAACCTGTATTTAAGTTGACTGTCGTAATATAGGTGTTACCGTTAGGATTCGTGTTTGCATTGGATGCGGTACCGTCCAGTAAATATAGGTAACTGCCATAGGATGTAAATCCTTGAAAGACACCTAAACCCGCCGGTTGGTCTACCGTAGCAAGAGGCTTGAAATTGCCTGCTTTCACATCGCTCAGGTTAAACACACTAAAGTGGAATAAGGTTTCATTGAGTCTGTAACGCATTGTCAGCAAGCCGTTGGCCATATCTAGATTGACGGTTGTCCGGTCGGCACCTGCCACTGGCGCATATTTTGTGATTGACGGATCAGTGTTGACCAATACTTGATTATCCACAAACGGGAATCTTGCTAACTTTGTTCCGAAACCATTATTCGGTTCGTGCCTATCTGCAACAGCATCCACTTCTGTCCATAAATAGGCTGTCGTACCGACAGGCTCCACACCAATGGAAACCCCGTGTCCAAAACCTGTTAAATACATTTTCCCCAATATCGTACCGTCTGTGCTGAGCTTAGTGACTGTTAAATCACCTTTGATAGATCTCTCAGCGCTGTTGTAGGTTCGGGTCTCCCCTCCTAATTTTTGCCCTGCATTTGTAATCTGTACCACATATATATGATTATTCGTATTATCAATTGCATAAGCTTGCTGAAGCGTAGGATCTGTCAGCGCTTTACCAGTGATCAGGACTTCATCATTGTCTGATAAATCGAATTTTTTTGAAATTGGAATTTGTGAATTGTCCTTTCCAATTTGTAGCAGAGCAATTACTAGCGCGATAAATGCCAGTGCCAATACAATGGTTATAAATATTTTTTTGGGTGTAATAGAATTTTTCTTTAACACCATTTGTTCCAACGATTTCTCTGATTGTGTGTATTTCATTAATATGCCACCTAACAATTTTTAGTTCCCTTATATGACTTCCGACTGCCAACACTTTATGCGACTGCAAAGCTTGAAAGATGGAACAACAAGCAACGATGGATCGCTTGCTGTTCCTCTTGTTTGATGATAAACCTTAAGTTTTTAGCATTTATGAATAATTCTGGAATTTGAAGAAAAGCTAATTATAAGCCACAGATATTTCCGTCAACACATAGCGTGATTTAGATGCTTTTCTTAGCAAATCAGGTTCCTGTTACAAGAGCATCTTTATAAAAGATGTTGGCGTTCTTTTTTGTATCCGTCGACGATCGATACGAACCAAATCCGAAGCATAATCGAACAGTTGTGCCGACAACCTGAATGGACATGCCCTCCGGTTCTCTGAATAGCAAGGAGCTTCCTGCATTTGTCAATTGACGATCCACTTGTAAACCCGTATTTAAGTTCACCGTAGTAATATAAGTGTTGCCAGTTGGATTCGTAGTTGCGTCATAAGCTGTCCCATCCAGTAAATAAAGATAGCTTCCATAAGAGGCAAACCCCTGAAAAGTGCCTAATCCTGTCGGTTGATCCACGGTTGCGAGCGGTGTAAAGGTACCTCCTTTAAGCTGGGCCAGATTAAACGTACTATAATGGAAGGCACGGCTTCCCACAACACCTGTTCGATAGCGCATCGTCAGCAGACCGTTCGTCATATCGATATTGACGGTTGTCCGGTCCGCTCCCACTACCGGGGCGTACTTGGTAATGGATGAGTCCGTATTGACCAGCACCTGATTATTGACAAAAGGGAATCTGGCTAATTGAGTGCCATAACCATTTCCATCTGATCCATCGTTAACAGCATCGACCTCCGTCCACAAATAGGCGGTTGTACCGACAGGCTCCACACCAATGGAAACCCCGTGTCCAAAACCTATCAAATACATTTTTCCGAGTATGGTACCGGTTGAGCTCAGCTTCGTAACTGTTAAATCTCCTTTGAGCGCCCTCTCTGCGCTGCTGTAGGTCCGGGTTTCCGTCCCTAATTGCTGACCTGCATTTGTAACCTGTACCATATAAATATGATTATTGGTATTATCTATTGCAAAGCCTTGCTGCAGCGTGGGGTCTGTCAGTGCTTTACCTGTAAGCAGGGGCTCCGCCGGATCGGATAAATCGAACATTTTTGATACAAAAGCATCTTTATAAAAGATATTGGAATTCTTGCCTGTATCCGTAGACGATTTGTAGGATGCAAAACCAAAGGATAATCGGACATCTGTACCTGCAGTCTGAATCGACATGCCATGCGGCTCTCTGAATAGAAGTGAGCTGCCTGCATTCGTCAATGACCGATCCACCTGAGCGCCCGAATTAAAATCGACCGTCGTTATATACGTGTTGCCGGTAGGGTTGGTGGACGAATTGTAGGCATTCCCATCCAGTACATATAGATAGCTGCCATAAGATACAAAGCCTTTAAAGGAACCCAAAGTCGACGGTTGATCTACTGTAGCGAGCGGTGTAAAGGTACCCGTCTTGAATTTGGCCAGGTCATAAACGCTGTAATGGAACGAGCGGCTTCCCACAACGCCTGTGCGGTAACGCACGGTCAACAGGCCGTTAGCCATATCTACATTGACTGTCGTCCGATCAGCACCTGCGACTGGCGAGTATTTAGTAATCGATGAATCGGTATGGACCAATACCTGATTATTCACAAATGCGAATCTGGCTAACTGAGTGCCGTAGCTATTCGCATCGGTTGAATCATCCTGGAAAGCATCGACATCGGTCCACAAATAGGTAGTCGTGCCAACTGGCTCCGCACCGATCGAAAGCCCGTGTCCAAACCCCATCAAATACATTTTCCCCAATACGGTTCCGGTCGTACTGAGCTTCGTAACCGTTAAATCCCCATTAAGGGCTCTCTCAGCAGCCGTGTAGGTTCGGGTTTCTGTTCCTAATTGTTGTCCTCCAGCTGTAACCTGCACGACATAGATACAATTATTCGTATTATCGAACGCAAAGGATTGCTGTACCGTGTTGTCCGTCAGTGCCTTGCTTGTAAACAAGGGCTCTGCGGCGTCTGATAAATCGAACTTATTTGGAACTGAAGCTTGTGCAATACCTTCTCCGATTGTTAATAGAGAAATCGACAACATCATTACTGCAAGAAAAATCGAAAGAACCTGCAATAGCCTTTTACCAATAAAACGCTGCTTCCTTGACACCTCGGTTACCATCGATTGTTCTGTTCGTACACATGAATGTTCCATTTTGGCCTCCTGACAAATTTGGTTTTCAACTCCTAACTTGTAAGCATTTTCATTCTACTTCAAACCCCAAAAGATGTCCAATCAAATGTTTGCATGTGGACATATGTCCAAATTTACTAAATATTAATTTATTTCAATTGCTGTGGCATTGCCCTTCATACAAAGATGAAGTAAAATGATTAACAATGGAGTCTGTAAAACGGACATGAAAACTCACAAAATAAAGATTTGTTGATGGGATATCACAATAACAAGTATAGGGTAAGGTGGTAAATGTGGAAAACAATACATCCAAGAGAGTGGAGACCTTAGCGGGTAATGATCGAAAAAAAGAAATTGTGAATCTGCTGGAAGAATTGGGTGTAGTCCGTGTATCTGATATGAGCAAAAGATTCGGTGTTACGGAGGAAACGATTCGCCGTGATCTGGAACGGCTTGAGAATGAAGGATCACTGCTTCGAACACATGGCGGCGCTGTGCTTAACCGTAAAGAAGGCCCAGAGCTCCCTGTACTACAGCGGGAATTGGTGCAAGCGGAAGAAAAAAGATCCATAGGCGAGTACGCGGCATCCTTGGTTAAGGACGGGGAAGTGATAGCCCTTGATGCCAGTACGACCTGCCTGCAAATGGCCAAGTACTTTCCAAACAAAGAGATTACTGTCATCACCTACTCGATTCCCATAGCTTACGAGCTGATCAAAAAAACAAATATCCAAATATTTTTGATTGGTGGTTATCTGGATAGGCATTCGTTAGGCAATACCGGTACTCCAGCCGAAAAAATGCTGGATGGATACCATGTGGACAAGTTCTTTTTCTCTTGTCAGGGCTTTGATTTGCAAAGAGGGATCAGCGAGCCCTATGAAGCACATGTACAATTAAAAAAAAGCATTGCCTCCATTTCGGACCAGCTGATTTTATTAGCAGACAGCAGTAAGTTTCAAAGAAAATCCTTAGTCCGATTAATAGGGCTGGAGGAAGTAAGCACGCTTGTAACCGACAATCATATGCCAGTTGAAGCCCTGCAGGAAATGGATTCAAGTGACATCAATGTCGTAGTAGTCAGCTGAGCAGCGCCTGCTTCATATAATTCTGTATAAAAAAGAAACTAATCTGTGATTGGTTTCTTTTTCAGTAAAAAATATGTTGAAAACAAATAATATATAGTATATAATCTTTCTATTGAGTTGATTTCGAAGAATCATTTGTTGAAATGAAAAATTGTGTGCTTTGAAACAGACAAAATGGGGTGTGAACGATGGCAATGATAGGACCCTCATTAATGTGTGCAGATCTGGGTCGTTTAATAGAATCTGTGCAAATTTTGAATCAGGGAAATGTTGATTTTTTTCATTTTGATATTATGGATGGAAGCTTTGTTCCGAATTTTAGTATGGGACCCGATATGCTGAAAACACTGCGTCCGCATACAAGCAAACCGTTTGATGTGCATCTGATGGTTGAGGAACCGGAACGATTTATAGACATGTTTGCAGATGCGGGGGCCAATATGATCTCCGTCCATGCAGAGTCCAAAATCCATTTGCAAAGAGTACTTCAATCCATTCGGGATCGAAATCTCCAAGCGGGCATAGCCCTTAATCCGTCAACTCCCCTTTGTATTTTGGATTATGTGATGGATACTGTAGATTATGTTTGTTTAATGACCGTTAACCCGGGATTTGCAGGCCAGAAATTTATTCCAAGTACGCTTGAGAAAATAGCCGATTTGAGACAAAAAATTAATGCCTCCAATATGGATATATCGATTCAGGTTGATGGAAATATCAGCTTAGCTGCGATTCCTCAGGTTATGGAAAAGGGGGCTGACATGCTTGTATGCGGAACATCAAGTTTATTCATGCGGGGTGTGAGATTGGAGCAAGCGGTCGCGGATTTGAGGGAGTATTGCCATAAATAGCCGTTCAGATCTATAGGGAAAGGAAGTGTGAGGTGACGATTACTGTAGTGGGAAGCATCAATATGGATATTGTAGCTCTAACCGATCATTATCCTGGTCACGGAGACACGATATTCGGGAATGAAATCCGGTTTTCTCCTGGTGGAAAAGGAGCCAATCAAGCGACAGCCTGCGCCAAATTGGGGAAAGAGGCCGTAATCGTAGGGTGCGTTGGAAGAGACACGTTTGGTGACCGCTTGATTGAAACTATGCACGGAAACCATGTGAATGTAAGCTTTATCAAAAGGTCTGTATCCAAGCGTACCGGGACAGTGCTCGTAACCGTTGATGAGTCCGCAGAGAATACAATGCTAGTTGTAAGAGGCGCCAATGGGGAATTAGATGCTGGAGACGTGGAGAGCTGCAGTGAACTGATTAAAAAGAGCAAGGTGCTGCTTGTACAATTGGAAATTCCTGAAGAAACTGCGATTTCTGCAATGGCTAAAGCCCGCGAGTACGGGGTGACCGTTATTTTGGATCCTGCACCTGCAGAGGGTATTCACTTGAATGTTTTGAAATTTGCCGATATCCTTATTCCAAATCGACAGGAAGCCAAATATATAACGGGTATTGATGTGATAGACATCCAATCCGCACTTGCAGCGGCAAGGTTTTTGGAACAAAGGGCAGGCGTGACAAGCTCCATTATCAAAATGGCTGAGATGGGATCACTTGTATATACAAAAGGGCTGTGGGAGTATGTGGAAGCCATTAAGGTTCATCCCGTTGATACCGTGGCAGCGGGAGATGCGTTTGCAGGTGCGTTGGCTTGTGCGATTGCTGACGGTGAAGCCTTGGGCAGCGCTGCGAGATTTGCAACGATTGTAAGCGCTTTAAAGGTGACAAAATTAGATGCTCAGGACGGTATTCCAACGATGGACGAAGTCAATGAATTTTGCGCTTCAAGAAATCTGCGACATTACCTGAGTCATTCGTAAAAAGGAGTAGGAACATAAATATGAGTGAAGCGATGATGAGAGCCGCAGTTTTGGAAAAACCGTTGTCCATAGCAGTTCAAACCGTACAAAGACCTGTTCCAGGTCCGAATGATGCTTTAATAAAGGTTCATTGTATTGGTGTGTGCGGCTCGGATATTCATTATTATGAGCATGGAAAGATTGGAAGATATATCGTGGACAGCCCGATTATTTTAGGTCATGAGCTTGCAGGTGAAGTTATTCAGGTCGGTGATCAGGTCACGAATGTCGCTGTCGGTGATCGGGTAGCTGTTGAACCAGGCGTTACGTGCGGCCGCTGCAATTTTTGCAAGTCAGGGAGGTACAATCTATGTCCAGAGGTTGTATTTATGGCTACACCTCCTGTAGACGGGGCTTGGTCTGAATACGTTGCCATTCGAAGCGATTTTTTGTTCATGCTGCCAGAGGACATGAGTTATGAAGAAGGAGCTCTTTTGGAACCGCTATCTGTCGGCTTTCATGCGATGAGAAGGGGGAAGGTGGGGCCATCCGATCGTATGCTGATACTTGGCTTGGGTCCAATAGGTTTATTGGCCATTCAAGCAGCGAAACTGTTCGGTGTTACCGAGATCATTGCTTCCGACGTTGTGCCGTTCCGACGCGAAATGGCACTTAAGCTTGGTGCAACAGCTGTAATCAATCCATTGCAGGACAACATCTCTGAGCAGCTTTCCCTACTCACTGGGGGTGATGGCATCGATGTCATCATCGAATCGTCAGGCAACAGCCAAGCGATCTCCGATACGATCGGATTGGTTAATCGCGGGGGACGCATTGTATATATTGGCTTGCCGACAGTGGATCAAATTCCTATGGATATGAACCTGTTAATTGATTCGGAATTAGATGTGTATGGTGTGTTCCGGTATGCCAACACGTACCCGGCAGCTATACAAGCGCTCAAAAATAGTGATATTGACCTGCGTCAGTCCATTACCCACAAGTTTGCTCTTAGTGATATTCAGCAAGCTATCGATGTAGCAAGAATCCACAAGGATACAAGTATCAAGGTTATGATTTATCCAGACAGAGAAGATTTGGAAAAAAGCAATAACGGCTAAAATTTTACAACTATGAGGAGGGGTCAAATTGGCATCTATTGAGTTTGTGAAGGTTACGAAATCATTTGATAAACATGATGTTATTAAAGACTTGGATTTAAAGATTGAAGATGGCAAATTTACGGTTCTGGTCGGTCCGTCAGGCTGTGGCAAGACGACACTTTTGCGTATGATCGCTGGAATCGATCCCCAAACGTCTGGTCAGGTGCTGATTAATGGCAAGGACGTAACGAAGATTCCTCCTGGCCAAAGAGGTGTAGCCATGGTGTTCCAAAACTATGCGATCTACCCTACGATGTCGGTGAGGGAGAACATTGAATTCGGCTTGAAAAATAATAAGGTTCCCAAAGAAGAGCGGACCCGTTTGGTGGAATCGATCAGCGCTACGGTTGGATTGTCCGAATACCTCGATCGTAAACCGTCCACATTGTCCGGCGGTCAACGCCAACGTGTAGCACTGGCCCGCGCTATGGTTAAGCAGCCATCGGTGTTCCTGATGGATGAGCCCTTGTCCAATCTGGACGCCAAACTGAGAGTGCAGATGCGCATTGAGTTGATCGAGCTGCACAAAAAACTGGGTACAACTTTTGTGTATGTTACCCATGACCAAGTAGAAGCCATGTCGATGGCCGATACAATCGTTTTGATGAATAAAGGACTTATTCAACAGGAAGCGCCGCCCGATGTTATGTATCGGAAGCCAAGCAACAAGTTTGCTGCTGAGTTCATTGGAGTTCCACCGATGAATATTGATGATTTGGGTGTTGATGGAATCAAATACGGATTTCGTCCGGAAAGTGCCGTTTTATCCAATGCGCCTACTGGACAGCACTACTCTATCCGTGGCTTCATTGCGACGAGGGAAATGCTTGGATCTGAAACGGTCTATCAAGTGAAACACAATAACAGTTCTTATATGATTAAATGTATCGAGGATAATTTCAGCGTGGATCAAGAAGTATGTCTGGAAGTCGCAGCCAATAAAATATTTTTCTTTGAGGCAAATGGAAATCGCATTGGTGAGGAAGATGGACGCTTCAATAACTACTTAGAAGCTTTGAAAAGAGGTTGAGCGTATGGATAAAAAACCAATATTGAGTCGAATCCGTCCTTATCTCATGGTGTTACCTGCGATGATCGGTATTTTTACCTTTGTCATTTACCCCATGCTGTATTTGGTTTATTTAAGCCTTTTTAAATATAACCTGATGAATAAAGCCAAAAGCACATTCATTGGATTAGACAATTATAAAGAGGTCTTCATGCGTGAAGATTTTTATAAATCACTGGGCAATACGTTTGTTTATACCATTGGTGTTGTTATATTGACGTTAGTTATCTCTCTGCTGTTTGCAATATGGCTTAGCAAACAGAGCAAGTTTAACAGTATTGTACAAGCGGGCTTATTCACACCGCATATCATTTCCATTGTGTCTATTGCTCTTGTGTGGCTCTGGCTGATGGAACCCAATCTCGGTTTTCTGAACTTTGTTTTAAAGGCTTTGGGTTTACCGACATCACAATGGCTGCAGAGCTCGAAGAGTGCCATGATATCCGTCATTATTGTATCTGTATGGCACAGTGTAGGCTATTATACGTTGATCATTGTGGCTGCTCTTCAAAGCATACCGCCAAGCATCTATGAAGCGGCTGCACTGGATAATGCGAAGAAGTTAAAGGTGTTTTTCAAAATCACGTTACCTTTAATTTCACCGCAGCTGTTTTTCATCCTGATCATCATGACGATCGGTTCCTTTAAGGTATTTGATACGGTCAGAATCATGACTGGCGGCGGTCCTAATAACGCAACCAGTACAATTGTTTATTATATTTATAGCTTTAGAACGACGAATATTGGTTTCGCTTCCGCAACGGGAGTTGTGTTGATGGCCATTATTGGAATACTTACCTTTGTCTACTTCCGTTTGCTGTCTAAAAAGGTTCATTATCAATAAGAAACTGTCACTAAGAACATCACCAAGAACTATCAAATAAGACACTATCAATAACAGACCTGGTTTACCCAGAGAAAGGGGGTTTGACGATTCATGACATTTGAACTTAAGCACCTATGGACGACAATAAATACAATACTTAAGCTAGTAGCTCTCGCAATGTTTGTTTTTCCATTCATATGGATGATTTCCACGTCGCTGCAGACCATTCAGGAGACCTTGGCGATACCTCCGACTATGATTCCGGCAATACCTCAATGGAATAATTTTGTGGTTGCCATGAGTTCGGGGCCATTCTTGACTTATGCCCAGAACTCGATTATCGTCACGCTTTCCGTCATTCTTTTGCAGTTTGCTGTAATGATACCGGCTGCCTATGCTTTTGCCAAATATAAATTTGTAGGTAAAGAATTCTTATTCGCAATGGTACTACTGGCATTTATGATTCCAGGTCAAGTAACCTTCATCCCTGTCTATATCATGCTCGCTGATTGGGGATTGATCAAAACCTTATTACCGCAAATTATTCCTTTCATGTCCAACGCATTTGGTATCTTTCTTTTACGTCAATATTTCATGCAGATTCCTGAAGAAATTATTGAATCGGCTAAATTGGACAATGCTACGGAGTTCAAGATTATTTGGAAAATCATGATACCGATGTCCATGCCAGCACTGGCAACGATCGCATTGTTCAGCTTTGTGAGTCATTGGAATGATTATTTCTGGCCGCTTGTTATGACTGATTCGAACCCGGTTCGTCCGTTGACGCTTGGAATCGCTATGCTTAGAGAGACAGAAGGCATTAGTAACTGGCATACGATAATGGCGGGTAACGTTGTCTTGGTACTTCCTATTCTGCTCGTTTACCTGATTTGTTCCAAACAGATTGTCAAGGCATTTGTTTATTCCGGGATTAAATAATCATTTAATTCCTTTGAATAATAATGAATAATATTGAAAGCAAAAAGGGAGGAAGAAAAAAATGAAGAAGAAAAATATGACAATGCTTATGGCATCCACGATGCTGATTGGTGCACTTGCAGGCTGCAGCTCAGCACCTGCAGCAACTGGAACAACCGGAACGACCGGGACTACGGGAACTACTCCGGCACCTGCAGCAGCGCCAGCGGCAAAGGCAGGCAAGACGACGATTCAATATTGGCATTCCATGGGAGGAGCCAACGGTGAATTTACAGATGCGATGATCAAGCGTTTTAATGCCTCCCATCCCAATATTGAGGTTGTTGGAACCTTCCAAGGCGCTTATGATGAAGTGGTTACCAAGCTTCAACAGGCAGCAGCAGCGGGTTCAGCACCGGATGTTACTATGCTGGAGCGTTCTTTCGTACAGTTGTTTGCAGATGCGGACGTGCTGGAAGATCTGACACCGTATATGAAAAAATCCAATTTAAGCACGGATGACTTTGTTGGCGGTTTGATGGGTCACTCTACCTTCAACAAGAAATTAGTTACCCTGCCTTTGAACCGTTCCACTCCGATCATGCACGTAAACAAAACAATGCTGGATGAAATGGGACTGAAGATTCCTACTACTTGGGAGGAATTGAAAACTGTTACCAATGCGCTTGTCATTAAAGATGGCAGCGGCTATAAACGTCAAGGTATATCTATGCCGTTTGATGATTGGTATCTCCAAGCAATGATAACCCAGTCTAAGAGCAGATTCTTTAGTGAAGATGGCACTAAAATGGAATTTATTGATGCCGGAGTAGGAAACAAAGTATTTAGTTACCTGAAAGATCTTCAAAACACAGGAGCATTGTTCTACCCACCGACTCAGGATTCAGGTAATATCGTTAAACAGATGTTCACGGAAGGTAAAATTGGCATTTTGTTTGAATCAACCGGAAGTATCGGCGGATTGCAAAAAAATGTGAAATTTGAATATAAAACCGCATTCCTACCTAAAAATGAAGTGTTCGCCACTCCAACAGGTGGAGCGAACGTTGCGATGTTTGCTTCTTCCAAAAACAAAGAAGCAGCTTGGGAGTTCTTGAACTGGTTGATGACAGATCCTCAAGGTGGACAGCAGTTCGTAATTGACACAGGTTACCTGCCTTTCACGAAGAAAATGGTAGAGTCCAAAGAAATTAAAGAGCTGTTTGCGAAAGAACCGAATCGTCAGGTCGCGTACGATCAGCTTCAATACGGCATTGACACGAATAAGCACTTGGCATGGACGCCAATTATTCAAGAGTTCCGTTCTGCTATGCAAGCGATCATGTATGATAGCAAAGATATTAATGCGACTTTGGCTACATTCAAAACAGCAGCCGAAAAACTTTTGAAGAGTACTAAGTAACCGTTTCAGAACCCACAAGGCCTTTCAGGAAAGCAGACAGACCGAGTTGGAGCTTATCCATTCGGCGTCTGCTTTCTCTTTGCTTAAATAGCTATAGCTAGATCATAAAAGAAAGGAATGCAGCCCACATGCTAGAACGTCTTGTAAATAGTCCTTCCATTAATATTGTCGGACATAGAGGATATAAATCTGCTTACCCGGAAAACACACTGCTTGCGCTTCATAAGTCGTTGGAAATGGGCGTGGACGTGCTTGAATTTGATCTCCGTTTTTCTAAAGATAAAATAATTATGGTTATACATGATGAAACAGTGGACCGTACAACCAACGGATCTGGTAAAGTGAGTGACTATACCATGGCCGAGCTTAAACAATTGGATGCCGGAGGATGGTTAGGTAAACAATTTGAAGGCCTCAAAATACCAACCTTTGAAGAGCTTTGCGAGCTGCTTGCCTTATACCCCGATGTTCTTTTAAATGTAGAAATTAAATCAAGTGTTCATGCCAAAGAGATTGCGGATTTAGCAATCGCTAAGCTTAAGGAGTATGGTTTTCTTTCTCGCTGTATATTCACTTGTTTTGACGCCGAGATCATTACTTATATCTACGATACTTACGAATTGAAAACACAAGGCTTTCCTGAAGAGCTTATGTCAAACTTCGTTACAGGCAAAGACGGTACCTACTCTAAAATGTGGTCGATAGGTATCAGTTTAAAATTGTTAACCCCTGCAATAGTTAAAGAGTTTCAGGAAATGGGTCTTCTTGTCGGGTGCTGGAGTACGGATAATGAGCAACAGGTTTACTATGCACTGGGATGCGGTGTTACTTTGCTAACCTGCAACGATCCACAAGCAGCTATGCATATTCGCCAGCAAATGGGTGGCATTCGGTAGTCAGTCAGAAAGGAAAGATGAAGATGAAAGCTTGGCCTTTGTATGCCATCGGAGACATTCGACTGGAGAACAGAACGAAACCGCATGCGGGTTCAGGGGAGGTTCTTCTGAAGGTGCGTGCGTGCGGCATTTGCGGCTCCGATATTCCCCGAATCTACTCGAAGGGAACTTACTCGTTTCCGACGATACCTGGACATGAATTTTCCGGTGAGATCGTAGAAGTAGGCGAAGGTGGGGATGAGTCGCTAGTCGGCCGCGGTGCCGCGGTGTTTCCATTAATGCCCTGCCGAAGCTGCAGCGCATGCGAAATTGGACAGTTTGCGTTATGCGAGAATTACAATTATATGGGCTCGCGATGCGATGGGGCTTTTGCCGAATATATCACGGTACCCTTATGGAACCTGCTGTTAATGCCCGAAGGTGTGTCCTATGAAGAAGCGGCAATGGTTGAGCCGGCAGCTGTAGCCATGCATGCGCTCCGACAAGCAAGTGTGGACATTGGTGATACGGTACTCATTTATGGAGCGGGCCCGATTGGTATGATGCTCGCCCTGTGGGCTCAGATTTGGGGTGCAGGCCGTATACTGCTCGTCGATATCGATGAAGCGAAGCTGGCATTCGCGCAAAGGTTAGGTATTACGAACACGTGTAATGCTGCCGTGACTGACACAGTAGCCTGGGTACATGAACAAACGGACGGGCGTGGTGCAGACGTAACGATCGAGGGCGCAGGCAGCTCAATTTCCTTTGAGAATGCGATGCATACGACACGTCCCTTCGGCAAAGTTATACTTATGGGCAATCCAGCTGGTGATATGAAGCTGACACAGAAGGGCTACTGGGAGATTCTTCGTAACAATCTTACGCTTATCGGTACCTGGAACTCGTATTATGCGAATTTGCCGGTTAACGAGTGGCAGCTGGTGCTGAACTTTATTGCCTCGGGAAAGCTTCGGCTTGATCCTTTAATAACGCATCGCGTGCCCATAGAAGGAATTGGGGATGCCTTGCAGATGATTCGGGATCGCAGCGAGTTTTCCGTTAAAGTGATGTATATTCACCAATAAGGATTTATTAATACATTCCGGTCATATAAAAGGAAGTGCAATTCGTGAATAACATTTCACAAATATGGTACATCTCACACGGGGAGCTGCTTCTCCGAATGGTCCTTGCCGCTGTCTTGGGAGGGCTGGTTGGCATGGAGCGGGAATGGAACAACCATGCTGCGGGCTTCCGTACCCACATCTTGGTTTGTCTGGGTGCGGCTACGATTATGCTGCTGTCGATCTATGGATTCAGCCAATTTGTGAACGAAGCCAATGTAAGAATGGATCCTGCCCGTCTTGCTGCTCAGGTTATTAGTGGAGTCGGTTTTTTGGGAGCAGGCGCCATTCTTCGTAATGGCCCAGTCATTAGCGGTCTGACGACGGCTGCTTCCGTTTGGGTAGTTGCTGCAATCGGATTGTGTGTGGGAGCTGGTTTTTTGTACGCCGCTTTTTATGCCACGTTGATGGTATTGGTCAGCCTCTTCCTGCTAAACAAATGGGAGAAGCATCTGCTTAGAAATCGAAGAAGCAGTGAAGTGTCCATCAGGGCATTGGATTGCCCGGGGGTTCTTGGTCACATAGCGTCTAAATTCGGAGAGCACGGTATTCAAATCATCAATGTCAAAATGATCTCGGATAAGGAGACCATCGATTCGGAGGGGAGACCTACCATTCAATTTATTTTCAACCTGAAGGTGCAGGAACAGACCAAGCTGCTCTTGGCAGTTGATCAAATTAAATCCTATGATTTTATTCTCTATATGGAATCTGGCCGCAGCTTAACGAGTCCGCTTGGACAAGCAGCAGAACATGCAAATTAGTCGTCCCCAAGCAGTAAGGATGCCGATCGATTGTGCTTCATATATGAACTTGGATTGACGCCATACCATTTGCGAAATTGATTCGTAAAATGGTTGTAGTTCTGAAACCCGACATCGAAGCAAATCTGGGAGGCGCTGCGTTCGGTATGCTCAAACAATAGCGCAGCCTGCTGAACACGCATTCTGTTCAGTGTATCAACAATGCTTTGTCCTGTAATTGTTTTGAAGAGGTGGGACAATCGTGAAGCTGATAACCCTACCGCATGGGCCAAGTCGTCTATTCGAATGTGCTCCCTCATCCGCTGGGAAAGCAGAGAGAGCGTTTCTTCGATCCGGGCATCCATAACGTGGCTTTTCTTTTGAGCCAGCAGCATAATAATCTCACGTAGTGCATTGCAGCACAGTTCATTCCAGTATTCCCCACGCTCTCTGGAATCGGAAATCACTCGGGTGAAGGCATGGCGGATGCGTTGTCGGGCTGACTCATTTTCTATAGACTGCATAATCAAATTATCGTTGGGCAGCAGGCTCGTTTCAATAAGACTGGAGGGAAAGTGGGCCCATACAAATTGCCATGTATATCCGCGTCGTGTACCGTATTGATGAGGGATACCCGGCTTGAGCAAGCTCACATCTCCAAATTGGCAGTTTAACTCATGTCCTGGAACTTTAAAATAGCCTTCACCCTCCAGCGTGAATGTGATTAACCAATCATTCCTGCCATGCGGCCTGTTGATGAAGTAGGTTTCGGTTTCCTGAAAATGTCCGGCGATAACCGTATCGTAGGTATAGCTTTTATATTTGCCCATTGGTCCAGATTCCATGCAAACCCAGCTTTCGATTGAGATATAGAAACAGTTTGGCTTATGATAGAGGATTAATTTCTGATTAACAGCATATAACAAATCCATTCATTGCGCTACCTATATAGCAGGATTATATGAATATTTAGCATCATTGTTACTGTTCGCTGGAGTGTAATTCGCTTACGATAAGCTTATACAAATACAGCTTATAGGAGGCAAGGCGATGGACTTACAATTGCACAGATTAACACAGGAGCAGAAACATCATTTTGAAACAGAAGGGTATCTCGTCGTAAAAGGATTATTTGGGCAAAGCCAACTCGCGGAAATCGACAGCACCTTTGAAGAGATCAGCTATCAAACGATTTCCGGTTTTTTTGAACCCGATCTGAATGAGGGTTCAACAGATCCGTTGAAACGATATCCACGGGTCATGCACCCCCACCGATTTAACGAGACAGCCAAAAAATATATGCTGCATCAGCCGGTACTGGAGGTTCTGAGCGATTTGTATGAGGAGGAGCCGCTCGCCGCTCAGAGCATGTTTTATTATAAGCCGCCTGGATCACGTGGGCAGGCTTTGCATCAGGATAACTTTTATTTAAAAGTCGATCCCGGAAACTGTATTGCGGCCTGGACCGCCATTGATGCAGCGGATGAGGATAATGGCGGCCTGCTGATTGTACCGAAGACGAACCAGCACGAGATTGTGTGTCCGGATCTGGCCGACGAGAACGAATCTTTTACAACTCATTATGTGAAGCCGCCGAAGGATCAGAAAGCCATTCCAGTGCTTATGGACAGAGGCGATGTGCTGTTTTTCAATGGAAATCTGATTCATGGCTCATACCGTAACAAAACGAAGGATCGCTTCCGCAGAGCTTTTATCTGCCATTATGCGAATCAGTCGGCAACCAGCATTAGCAGCCACTACCACCCTTTGTTCCGGCAGGACGGTACGACGGTGGAGCTGGAGGCCAATCCCGATGGGGGACCGTGCGGCATCGAGCACCAAAATGTGTATCCTCATTAACACTTTGATATTGACTTGATGACGAACCGATATACGAAAGGAAGCATGCTGTTCCCTGGCTGTGTATAAGCTAATCTTATCCTATATATCTGATAAGCACCCGTTAGTTCCTTTGATTAGGATAAGGCGGGTGCTTTTTTCTATGTATTAAAATGGCCAACTGCCATATTTCCTCGTATTTCATCGGATCTTCATGCGAATTTCACGATACCTTCATGAGGCAGGATTTGGATTCTGGTAATATAGACATATCGAAGAACCACCCAATCCAATCATAATCGTAAATAAAGGGGAGCTTACCATGAGTACATCCGTGTATAAATCAGTCATTATAGGAACAGGTCCAGCAGGACTAACAGCAGCTATTTATTTGGCCAGAGCCAATCTGGAGCCATTGATTATTGAAGGTCCAGAGCCAGGTGGTCAGCTGACGACAACAACAGAGGTCGAGAATTTCCCCGGGTTTCCCGAAGGGATCATGGGACCTGAGCTGATGGACAATATGCGTAAGCAAGCGGAAAGATTCGGTGCTGAATTTCAGACAGGCTGGGTTAACAAAATTGATTTTTCCAACCGCCCATTTCGTATTTCCATTGAAGGTCGGGAAGATATTGTAGCAGAGACGATCATCGTCTCCACAGGCGCTTCAGCCAAATATTTGGGCATTGAGGGTGAAAGAGAAAATGTTGGCCGCGGTGTAAGCACCTGCGCAACTTGTGACGGATTCTTTTTCCGCAACAAAAAGATTATCGTAGTCGGCGGTGGTGATTCGGCTATGGAAGAAGCCAACTTTTTAACTCGCTTTGCATCCGAGGTAGTGGTGGTCAATCGCCGCAGCGAGCTTCGTGCATCCAAAATTATGCAGGATCGGGCACGCCAAAATCCAAAAATCAGCTGGGGCTTGAACAAAACTCCGCTTGAAGTTCTTACTAATGATCGTGGTGTTACCGGCTTGAAAGTTACGAACAACAGCACGAATGAAGAAGAGGTTATTGAAACAGATGGCATCTTTATCGCTATCGGTCATACGCCTAACACCAAATTTTTAGATAATCAGCTGCAAACCGATGAGCAAGGTTATCTGCTGGTGAATCCAGGTACAACTGAAACGAATATCCCAGGCGTATTTGCCTGCGGAGACGTTCAGGATCACCGTTATCGCCAAGCGATCAGTGCGGCAGGAACCGGCTGCATGGCGGCATTGGATTGCGAACGTTTCCTGGAAGCTGTAGAAAGTGAGCATCTGCAAGCTGTTCGCTAATCATTTTACAAGAAGAGGGGCATAAGCCTCTCTTTTTTCTGGTAAATATCGCTGGGTCTCATCCATCTTTACATATAAACCATTCGTCTCATATTGTCATCCCTGAATTGATAGGGTAGGATAGACATGATCATTCAGCTATTCGATTCCACAAGTGAAGAGGGATGTTATGATGAAAGTTCGTTTCGATCGCTTTCCAGGCGGCAGAATGAAGGCGGTCACTTTAAGCTATGATGATGGGCGAATCCATGATCGCAGGCTGGTGGACATTATGAACCGCCATGGCCTCAAAGGAACGTTCCATTTGAATTCGGGCAAGCTCGGTCAGGACTCGTATATTACAGCAGAAGAAACGGCAGCGCTGTTCGCAGGGCATGAAGTATCGGCTCATACCGTGAATCATCCGCACTTGGAGCTGATTCCACCGGAGCGAATCGTGATGGAGCTTGTAGAAGACCGTCAGGCGCTCGAAGAGCTGGTAGGCTATCCGGTTCGGGGCATGTCATACCCGTTTGGCACCTGGAGTGATCAGGTTGTTACTATGCTTCCTTCATTAGGCATTGAATATGCGCGAACGGTTCAGAGTCATGGCGAATTTACGATGCCGGATAATTGGCTGCTATGGTCGCCAACCTGTCATCACAAGCTGATGCTGGAGTATGGTGAGAAGTTTCTCGCGCACCAGCCCAAATATTCACGGCAGTCTCTACTGTATGTGTGGGGTCACAGCTATGAATTCGAGAATGATAATAACTGGGAAAGGATGGAGCAGTTCGGTCAGCTGATCGGGAATCAGCCGGACATCTGGTATGCAACGAATGCGGAGATTGTGGCTTACATGACAGCGTCAAGGCAGCTTCGCTTTTCGGTATCGGGCACGATTGTACATAACCCAACGGCATTATCCGTGTGTGTTGGTGTAGATGGTGAGTCGGTAGAGATCGCAGCCGGAGCGACTGTGAAGCTGGCGTAACCATTAGCAATCTGCAATAAACTTAGGGTGGATAACAAGGAGAATCATACGATGAATATAGAGAAAAAGAAACGAAATCAACTGCGATTTGCATTGCTATTGGGTACATTTTCAGCTCTGGGGCCTTTTACCATAGATATGTATTTGCCTTCATTTCCTGAAATTGTAGCACAATTCGGTACGACAGCTTCACTGGTGCAGCTTAGCTTAACGGCATGTCTGTTAGGACTCGGTCTGGGACAATTGGTGATGGGAACTTTAAGCGATGTACATGGAAGACGCAAGCCGCTGCTGATTTGCATGATCTTATATTTGGCAGCTTCGTTCACCTGTGCCCTCGCACCGAACATTGAATTTTTTATCGTCGTCCGGTTTCTTCAAGGCTTTGCTGCATCTGCCGGTATCGTCATTTCGAGAGCCATTGTTCGCGACGTCTATAACGGTCATGAGTTAACCAAGTTTTTTTCCTTGCTCATGCTCGTAAGTAATTTGGCTCCGCTCGTTGCACCTGTGGTAGGAAGTGGCATCATCTCCTTTACAACATGGGTTGGCGTTTTTGTTGTATTGGGCTTAATCGGCATTTTCTTGAGCATCATGACTACCTGGAAGCTGGATGAAACCTTACCTGTGGAGCAGCGTGTTCCCAGCAACTTTATGCAGGTATTAAGAAATTTCAAATCTCTGTTAAAAGACCCTCAGTTCGCCGGCTACGCACTCGCACAAGGTATTATGATTGCCGGAGTATTTGCTTATGTATCAGGGACGCCATTTATTTACCAAAATATTTATGGAGCATCACCTCAGCTGTTTGCGATTTTATTCGGCTCGAATGGAATCAGTTTAATCATCGGCTCTCAAATCGTGGGTAGGCTGACCCACAGGGTCTCAGAACGCAGCCTCCTGCTGACAGGACTGCTGTTAGCTGGATGCTCCAGCGCGGCCGTATTAATTGCAGCCCTTGTTCATGGTCCTTTATGGGCACTTGTCATCCCGCTTTTTTTCTTTGTTGCCTCGATCGGGATGACGGCAACAGCATCATTTTCATTGGCCATGGAGCATCAAAGTCATGTCGCGGGCAGCGCGGCGGCACTGCTTGGTTTAATTCCCTTTATCTTGGGTGCGGTGGTTTCCCCTCTTGTCGGAATCGCAGGTGAGCATACGGCTGTTCCCTTGGGCGTGATTATCCTATCTACGAGTGTAATTGCTTTACTTGCTTATCTCGGTCTCGTAAGAAGGCCAAGGAAAGAGCTCGCTGCATAAGGAGACTTCTGCTGATGGTTGTAACTTAAAGAAGCATCGTCTGCCGCGGCTGACGTATAAAGCATCGTTAAAGGAGAAACTATTTTCCTTTGCGGTGCTTTTTGTCATGTCTCCAGTTTGGAAGATTGGTTTATTCTGTATTCAGGATTCATTCAGTTAACGGTCAGCTCTTATTCAGGTGGACAATTTATAATTCATAGCGTAACAGAGATAAGCATCCATCAAGGAGGTGTATTCATGTTAAGAACCTATAGTTCCCAATACTCGCTGCCACTGCGTTCTCTCATAATGATCACCTTATTGATCGTCATATATAACCTCATCTAAGAAGAAACTCAACCAGAGAAAGGAAGTTGACTATGATAACCCAAAAAACGAACTATAAATGGATCACCTCAACTTTATTATTGTTAATCGTCCTTGTCACCTATATGCTTCTATATCCTCCGGTAAGTAAAGGGCAAGAATCGGTTGCCAAAGTAAATGGAGTTTCCATAGCCAAGGAACAGCTGTACAATGCAGTGTTGGCTTCGAGTGGCGAAAAAACGCTGCAAAATTTAATCGATCAGGAATTGATTCAGCAGGAAGCCAAGAAGGCAGGCGTTCAGGTGCAGCAAACGGATATCGATAGCGCACTTGAATCAACCAAAGGACAATTTGCTTCTGAAGACGAATTTAATCAGGCGTTGGACACTTACGGAATGACATCCGATCAGCTAAAGCAAAGCATACAAACAGAACTGCTGATTGAAAAGATTTTGGAGCCAGAAATAACAGTGACCGATGATGAAATTAGTCAATACTATACAGATAATCTGGAAACCTTAAAAACACCGGAGCAAGTGAAAGCTTCACATATCTTGGTTGCCACTAAAGAAGAGGCCGATGCCATAGAGCAGCAGTTGAAGAATGGTGAGGACTTTAGCACAATCGCTCAGGATAAATCGCTGGACACAGCGACCAAAAGCAATGGCGGGGATTTGAACTACTTTGCTAAAGGCGAGATGGAGGAACCGTTTGAAGCAGCAGCTTTCAAGCTTGAGACTGGAGCCGTCAGCGACGTAGTTCAGACAACAAACGGCTATCACATTATTAAAGTGACCGATCATAAACAGGCAACTACACCAACCTTGGATGAAAAGAAGGAAGAAATTCATACGACATTGATGAAGCAAAAGGTTTCAGATAAAGCTTCGAGCTGGCTTGAGGAAAAGAAAGCGGGAGCTTCAATCGAGAACTATTTGACCAGCTAACCATCAGTAAAAGTTAGCACAATCAAGTGATTCCGCAGGCGGTAACCAGGCTCCTTTTACAAGGAAATCTCGGTTGCCGTCTTTTTGGGTTTGAATCCAAGCAGCAGGCTTGCTGCATTTGAAAGGACAACCCGTGCAGAGCTATAATGTGGAGACATCTAATTGGAATAAAAGGATTAATTACATGAGAGCCCACTTAAATAAACCATTAAAGGAGAACTATATACATGTGGTTCATTTCGAGGAGGAGGACATATGATAACTAACACGAGCACCTTGACAGAGATGAAACTCAACAATGAACAAGAAGCTTTGATGATTCAGACAATGAAGGTAGAACATACGAAGCTGTGCAACCAAATGGCTCAACTGGATGAACTGCTGCTGCGACTAGAGAACAAAATTAATAGACTTGACGATTGTATAAATTTTACGCCCAATATTCATGCATCAGCATAAAAAGACCCTCAACTCCATGATCTTTCCGGCATCGAATAACCAGTTTCGAGAGAAGAGAGGAAATGGAATGAGGGTCTTTTTTGTCTGGGTTCTCTTAGGGGTGTGATATGCTATAATAAGGAAAAATGGAAAAGAGTGGGGGTTAAGCTTTGGAATGCCGATTGGGTTGTGCGGCCTGCTGCATAGTCATTTCAATTTCTTCCTCAATCCCTGGAATGCCTAATGGAAAGCCGGCAGGAGTCCGATGTATACAGCTTTCCGATCAAAATACATGCAAATTATTCGGTTCCTCCGAACGCCCGGCTGTGTGCAGCAGTCTACAACCTTCCGTAGATATGTGTGGATTTACGAACAAAGAGGCTTTCCATATTTTATCGGAACTCGAGCAAGCAACTACTCCAGCATCAATAAAATAGACATAGATCAGGTGCTGCTGGCAGCATACTGTGAACGAGGGGGATTTCTGTTGTTGGGTCAGTCTGTCAAACGGTTTGCGGCAGCCGTCGTATTTGTATTTTTGCTTGCTGCTTGTGAGGCGAAGCCGATTGATAGCAACGGAATTGGTAAGGAGACTCCAAATCTAGCAAATACACAAAGCACAACTGCGGATGCTGGGATCACATCTGCTGCTACATTCAATCCAAGCACAACTGAAGATCCATCTGTTAACCATTACAAAGTCACGCTTGATGGTAAAACATTTGATGCCGTGGCGGTTATCAATGGAACAGAAGGCTATAAACGTAACTTCTCCATAACGCTCTCCAACGGTGAGAAGCTTGAAGAAGAGGTTGCTGGAATAGATGGTTCTTTTGTACAGCTCTCGTCACAAGGGAAGCATGCATTGCTTCTGCACAATATAAGTGGCGGCTCTGGAGGGGACTCTTTTCTATCTACGCTTGTTCGAATCGATGGGAAATTGTCAATGAAGCATATAGATTTTAGCACAATACAGCCCAAATCGCTCACGCATCAAAACGCGCCATCGGAATTGCTGGGAACTATATCTGATCATAAGTTGGAAGATATTGATTTGAATCCATTCAGCGGAGCAGATATTTCGGGAGGCTCGCTTATTAGAAATTATAAGTCAATTTATCACTCGGGCCTTTTTGGAGAGGCACAGTATGAATATAATTTTACTAGTCATACCTTTCAATTTGTAAAAATCATCACTTACACCTATGAAGATCCCTTAGATAGACCAGTCTGTAAAGGTATCCGGTTAACAGATCAAGGCTACAGCATAACGGATCATAATGTGGACTACAACATTTTGATGGCTGTTGGAAATGATCGTAAGGATATGGTTAACAAGTTTACCCAATGCGGACAATCGCCCGATTTTGCAGCTACGGCTGGCGATCCTACCCCACTGATCAAGGCAATCCGGTCTGGTAATTTATCGATGGTGAAGGAATTGATACTGATCGGTGCGAATCCTTTGTTACGGATACATGAGTATACTCCTTATATTGTCGCAGCCTACTTGAATGCTAATGATGATCGTAAACGGTTTACGGAGATTGCAAACTTCCTGAGAGAATATGCAACCTCTTACGATATGGCTGCTTTACAATTATTCTCCCTGCCAAAAGTCGAGGAAGTACCTCAATTAGTTAAAGCAGCTAACGTGAACATAAATTTGTCTGCTTTTGATGGATTTAATGGAACACCTCTCGGAATTGCATTAGTAAAAGGTACGGCAGAACTGGTAAGAGCATTGCTCGAGAATGGTGCTGATCCCAAACTCAGATTTGGTTCAGAGGCAGGAGGATATACACCGATTGTCTACGCTATACAAAATAAAAAATTTGATGCAGCCCAGTATCTAATCCGCTCCGGTGTTGACATTAATGGTTTATACAGTTACTCGTATGTTACACATAGTTTATTGGGAAAAACACTTATAGAATGCGATGCTGCAGGCACTTCATTTTTAGCTGCCAACGGTGCGAAATTGGTTTCTTATTATGCCTCCATAGATGGGGACAAGCTGCCAGTTACGGATGCTGTCAAGTTGGTGAACAGATGTGAGAATAGTGCTGATTTACTAAAGATTCTCGGAAAATAATGACACTACTAATTGAATGCCAATTCGAAAGGGGCTAATGAAATGGAACGTTTACAACGCTTGACGCCATTGCTGAAGAGCTTTATGGAAAAAGGACCTGCAGGCTGCGCCATTACAGTTGTCAGAAGTGGAGAGGTATTGTATCAGGAAAGCTTTGGCTATGCAGATTTGGACAAGAAAAAGAAGCTTGATTCAGATACGATCTATCGAATTTACTCAATGACCAAAGTGCTGACCTGCGCCGCGGCTCTCATGCTTTACGAAAAAGGAATCTATATGCTAAACGATCCACTGGAGGATTACTTGCCGGAATTTAAGAATCCTTCGGTGCACCGATATAACGATTTTGGATTAAGATCGATATCTCCCGCATCAGGACCGATACGGATCAAGGATTTATTCACCATGTCCTCGGGGCTTACCTACGGCGGGGATGGTACAGAAACCGAACGGCTAACACGAATCGTTATGGAAAATGCCACCGCTACGATGGATATGAGAGCGCTGTCCAAAGCGCTAGCGACGGTTCCACTCGCTTTTGATCCGGGAACCCATTGGAAGTATGGTACAAGCCACGATGTGCTGGCTGCTTTGATCGAAGTATGGTCCGGTGTTTCTTTCGGAGAGTTTCTGCAAAAGGAAATTTTCGAGCCGCTGCAGATGAAGGATACTTCATTTCGGATTCCAGATGACAAAAGAGATCGTCTCAGCATGATGTATAACCGGGCAGAAGACGGGACACTAACCCCTAATACGGAGCGAGATGCCCCTTATCAGCAGGGATGTATTCACGAAAGCGGTGGAAGCGGGCTGCTGTCAACGATAGGTGATTACAGCCGATTTGCGCAGGCCTTGGCAAGGGGCGGAGAATTGGATGGGGCGCGGATTCTTGGACGGAAAACCGTACAATTGATGGCAACCAATCATTTGGGACCCCAGCAGCTTAAGGATTTCAATTGGCTGCAGATGAAGGGCTTTGGTTATGGTCTGGGAGTTCGAGTCTTGATCGACCCGGCAGAGGGCGGTCTTAACGGCTCGATTGGTGAATTTGGCTGGGCAGGTCTAGCCGGGTCTTGGGTGTTAATCGACCCTAAGGAACAATTATCTGTCGTTTACATGCAGCAGATGCTGCCGAGTCTGGAGCCTTACATTCATAATCGTCTACGGGCTGTCATTTATGGAGCGTTGGAGTAGAGAAATGGTTTACAATTACGATTTGGTTTGATGCGGAATCAGTCGCTTTTGTTTCCGCTGCTCATTCAGAAGTTGTGCCATCAACACCTGAATAGATTTCGTTTCCTCTGTGGCAAAAGCATTATGGGCGAGATTGCGAGTTTCGAGAGGGTCCTCAGATAAATTATACATTTCATATTCATCTGCGACTGGTTCTGTTTTGATAGAGATGCTGTAAGTCTGGTAGCCACCCTCGGGATGCGGATAGACACTCCCAACAGGAGTGAAAGACTCATCCCGGATACTGGGATGGCTCCAAAATTGATCGTTGTCAAAGTAACGGGAAAATTTCCACAATTGCTGCTTATCATTTCTTGTGATACAGGCAATTACGGTTTCGATATGGTTGGGCTGAATAACGGAAGCATAGGGAATACCCAGTGGATTTACTTGATGTGGACCGCGCGTCACATCATCATCGGTCATAAAGTAAATCGGTTCATCCACTCGTTCGCACTCAACGCCGAACAGGCAGGATGACAGATCACGCCCGACAAAGGGATGAACTTCGCTGAATTTTTGGCGCAATCTATTTTGTATCTTTTCCAGATCAACGTCGGCCAATCCAAGCATGGTTGGAATGATATCCAGATGACTTGTCAGTTTATCGACATGTGCTTCTTGGGCAAATAATTGTTTGTTATGAATGATCAAAGGCACGTGAACAAATTCTTCGTAAGCACAATACCATTTCTGATGAAGATAGCCGTGAGCGCCGAGCAGGTCTCCGTGATCCGAGGTGAATATCACAATCGTTTCGTCATAAAATGAGGATTTGGTGAGGGATTCGAAAACCTTGAGCATTTGCTGATCGGCATTCTTTTGCAGCTGGTAGTACAGCTTACTGTAATGAGGCTGGTTAAATATAGGCTGCAACGCCCGTGGATATACATCACGATAGCTTGCCTGGCATTGGGGTTTTGTATGTAGAGGCTCGTGAATGGTTGGCGGAGGGCCAGGCTGCGGCATCGGTTCCACTGCGAAATCAAACATAGGATTATGGGCTGTCAGTGCTCCATACAATACAATATCGTGCGGGTTCACAAAGGAGGCAACTAGCAGCCAAGGCTCCAGATGCCCGTCGTCGTGTTTTTTGTGATCCAGTGCTTCGATAAGCTCAACCACTTCTGCAGCATAGAACTCATCTCTGCCGCTGACTCCAATTCCAGCTGAAGAAGCGGAATTTCGGGGATTATTCCCGTGCGGCTCCGGTCCAATCCAACTGGAGAATCCGAAGTCATCCAAAGGGTCGGCATGAAGATATAAATCTACTTTTTGCTTATTGGGTATACCGGTTACGGGATCATAGCTTAATAGGCCATTGTGAGTGCCGGGGATAATAATATCTTCGTAGGAAACATGCCATTTCCCTTTATAATAGGTTTGGTAGCCTGCCTCCCGGAAATAATGGCCCATTGTTGGGACCGTGTTTCTGTTAAGCCAAAACATATCCGGATCGGAGGCTTCCTTGGCGATTCCATTAGTCTGACTGACACCATGAAGGGACGGATAGTGTCCGGTAAACAATGTTGCTCGACTGGGACAGCAGGCAGCACTTCCGATATAATGCCGATTGAACTCAAGTCCGTTCGTTCTTAGCAGCTCCTGCGTAACGAGATTATGTGCACGCCATTCTCTGATGTCGCGGTTCTCATATACAGGGGGATACCTCTGTTCATCAACGAGTATAACAAGAAAATTAGGCTTCTGAATGTTCCTGGTACGTGTCATCATACACCCCGTCATTATGTCATGTCTAAGTAATATGCGGCATGCTTTTGTCCTATGAAGATAGATGAATGGAACCTGCACAGTACTATAGTTCAAACTGGAAGCGAAGGTGATTCGATGTATAAGGCTTTGATCGTAGATGATGAAAAAATCGAGCGGGAGGGCGTCAAGTTTTTAATCGAAAAACTAGAGCTGACCCTGGAAACTAACGAAGCGGAAAACGGTATCAAAGCGCTGGAATATTTACAAACGCATGCGGTAGACATATTGTTCACCGATATCCGTATGCCGTTCATGGACGGGTTAGCGTTGGCCGCGAAGGCAAAGGTGCTTTATCCCAAGCTTAAGGTCATTATTGTAAGCGCATACGGCGATTTTGAATATGCTAAGCAGGCCATCCATATTCAGGTGGTCCACTATTTGTTGAAGCCTGTTGAAGTATCCGAGTTTCTTGAGGTGGTGACGGAGGTTGTCCGTTTATGTGATGAGGATCGTGAGCAGAGGGCAAGATCGCAGCAGTTGCAGCAAGTGTACGAAATCGGGAATCGTTATGTGCAGGAGCAAATGCTGTTTGATTTACTTCATGGAACCCAGTCTGCAGACCATATAGGAACTGCACGGAATCATCAAGGCTGGCTAAAGGAAGCCACGGCATTTCGGCTCCTTCTCTTGGATACAAGGAAGAAATTATTCGATACAGTCGCGGAAGGATTACAATCGCAATTAACAAGTGTACTCCCGTGGGATTGTATGTATTTGAACTTGAATGAGTATCAAAGCGTGCTTTTCGTGCGTTTGGAGGGGAATTGGGACAAGATGCAGCTGGAGCCATACGGAAAGAAGCTTCAGGAGTTCCTCATAGCACATTACGAGGTCGATAGTGTGATCGTATTCAGTGGCTTATTGAAAGATCTTCAAATGGTTCCTGCCGAATATCAGGAGATGGAGAAGATACTGGAATGCAAATTTTTCTTGTCTGCTTCGGCTGTATTGTTTGCAGAGGATATGTGTGCATCCCAGCAGGATGTGCCAGTGGACCTCAACAATATGCTTGAGGAAATATCACGGTATATCAGCTACAGTGAGTCTCATTTGATTCTGGACGCGATTGAGAAGCTGTTTACAGAGCTGCACCTCAATAATCAATTATCTACCATTTACGTAAAATACATATGTGCTGAAATTGCCAAAAAATATGTCGATAGCTTCAATCGTGACTCGAACATGTCATTTCAATGGTTTGCCGATCACATATTTAAGGCAGGCAGCCTGATGCAGCTCAAGGATCTAATGATCCAGCTGGTTGAGGAGAGGTCGAAGCCAGCAGTCGAGCCTTCCAGAAAGGTGATTGGCGAGGTGCTTAAATGGATTCACCGCGATTATCACAAGGATATCGGTCTGGATTCCCTGGCGGACAAAGCAGGCTTGTCTCCAAGCTACTTAAGCCATCTGTTCAAGAAAGAAACCGGCTCCAGTCTCATCAAGTATATAACCAGCTATCGGCTGGAAAAAGCGGGTGAGCTGCTTCGAACCACCAATATGAAAATTGCCGATATTACCAATGAGGTGGGTTACACGAGCTTCGCTTACTTTTGTTCCATATTCAAAAATTATTACGGCAAAACCCCCGCCAGATACAGGGAAGGGGATACCGTATGAGTCACCCGCTGCACATGTTTAGAAATATGCGTTTCAAGCAAAAGCTCATTTTATCTTATTTGATCGTAAGCTTAATTCCGATAGCGCTATTGGGGACTTATTCTTATAACCAGTCCAAGCTGTTTCTTCGCAAGCAGGCCGTCCAAGGCTTACAGGATACGGTAGGTACGATGGCAAGAGGCATGAACGAAAAGACAGTGCAATACGAGCGAACGGTCGACTCCGTTGTGATGAATACAGGACTTCAGCGTATTTTTGGCACCCAATATAAAAGTCTCACACTGCTTTCCGAAGATTTAAGAAAGTATGTGGACCCTTATTTCAGCATGCTCAAGAGCTTGAATAAAGACATGCTGCAGCTCACCGTATATATGCCCGATACTATGCCGGAATATGGCGATTCCATCCTTTCCCTGAACAGGCTAAAGGGTAATAGTCTATGGTATAACGCCGCCATGCAGCAAAAGCAGACAGGTTGGTATCATAATAATGACGAACTCGTTGTGTATCGACAATTTCCGACAATACTTTATAACAATATGGAAGGTATTTTGTATTTGAAATTGAACAAGGAGCTTTTTTTTGAGTCGCTTTCGTCGGTTTCTTCGGTTGATTCGGCTCGTGACGGACTTTTTATTTCCGATGGGCAGCACAACGTCGTCTATTCCAACCACCGTGACGCTGCCATATTTCAACACCAAATCATACAGCTGCCAACACAGCCTGAGAATACAGCCGATATCGAGGGCATTCGATATATTGTAATTAATGTTCCCCTGCATCATTCCGATTGGATGCTTCATTATTATATACCGGAGCAGGACATATCGATGGATGCAACCAGCATTGTCAAGGCAACAGTCATACTCCTTGTTGCCTGTATCGCCATATTGTTCGCGCTCATTTGGATATTTTCACACACCATGATCAAACGGATTTATCATTTGAACAAACTGATGAAACAAGTTCAGTACGGAAATATGCAATTGGACATACGCAGCGAGAACAGGGACGAAATCGGTGAATTAACGAATCGCTTCGGCAGTATGCTGTTTCGTATTAATGAACTGGTGACAGAAGTATATCAAAACAAAATTATTCAAAAGGAAGCAGAGTTTAAAGCGCTGCAGGCTCAAATTAATCCTCACTTTTTGTACAATACGTTATCTATCATCAACTGGAAGTCGCTGAAGATTGGCGCAACCGATATTAGCCATGTCGTGACTACACTGTCCCGATTTTACAGAACCTCTCTTAACCGGGGAGAAAGCATGACAACCGTCAGGGATGAGCTGCAGAACACCCAGTCGTTTGTGGAAATCCAATCCGTGATGCACGATCATAGCTTTGATGTGAGCTATCATATCGATGATGAGGTGTATCAATACGATACGGTGAATTTATCGATTCAGCCGCTTGTTGAAAATGCGATCCTGCATGGGATCGATCAGAAACAAGAAGGCAGAGGGCAGCTGATAATCACCGTTCGAGCCCATAAGGAATGGATCGAGTTTGTGGTCGAAGACAATGGACCGGGCATCCCAAAGGAAATACAGGACAATATTTTGATCCAGCAATCCAAGGGCTATGGGTTAAAAAATGTGAATGAGCGGATCAAGCTCGTGTTCGGTGAAGAGTATGGCATTACGGTATTCAGTGAATATGGACAAGGGACTGCGATGATTATGACCATTCCCAAATATAGAAAGCAATAAAACGATAGTTTTCAAAAAAATCTGATAATTAAAATAAAATGGTGCTGTGCTATATTAATTAAACAGGAATGAATGCGCATTCATAACTTATATAGCTGGAAAGGAGAGAGATTATTATTGCACGAATTATAGCAGCCAATCAGAGTACTGAAACCGTCTCAAGGACGAAAAGTGAGTTCAGAAAGAAGCTAAAAAATTATCAGGTTCTCTACTTTATGCTGCTGCCGGGTCTGCTGTACTTTATTATTTTCCATTATGTTCCGATGTACGGTGTTGTCCTCGCTTTCAAAAATTTTAAAATTATGCAGGGTATTATGGCCAGTCCTTGGGTCGGACTTGAGCATTTTTACAAAGTATTCGCCGATCCGAACTTTTATCGAGTCTTGAATAATACCCTTATTATCAGCCTTTATAAAATCGTGTTCGCCTTCCCCATTCCAATTGGTTTCGCCCTTCTGCTAAGCGAAATTACAAGTGAGCGGTTTAAAAAGCTGGTCCAGACGATTTCGTATTTGCCGCATTTTATGTCCTGGGTCATTATGGCAGGTATTTTTATTAGCATTTTTTCATTGAACGGTCCTGTCAACGCCATAATCAAGCTGTTTGGTGCTGATCCGGTATTGTTTATGGCAGATGACCGTTATTTCCGTACAATCCTGATCCTCACGGACATATACCAGGGCTTCGGCTGGGGCTCGATCGTTTATTTTGCCGCCATCGCCGGAATCGACCCACAGCTTCAGGAAGCAGCTATCATGGACGGAGCCAACCGTTTTAAAAGAATGATCTATATTACGATACCGATGCTGTTACCCGTTATTTCCATCATGCTCATTTTACGGATGGCGCACGTGCTGGATGCAGGCTTCGATCAAATTTTCAACATGTATAATCCTAAAGTATATGGAGTATCGGACATACTGGATACTTTCGTTTATAGAAAAGGATTGGTGGAAACGAACTACAGCTACGCGACGGCGGTAGGCCTTTTTAAATCCGTTGTTGCTCTTGTGCTCATCGTGCTCGTCAATAAAGCAGTACATATGATGGGAGGAAAGGATCATACCATTTGGTAATTCAGCGTATCTGATGGAGGCATGCAGACTATGATAAAAACGAAAAAAACGTCCGCAGAGAAGATAGGCGAATTCTCGTTGTATTTGCTCATGATCGTGATCACGGTCATCACCTTGTATCCGTTTTGGAACCAAGTGATTACGTCGATCAGTGCGGAAAGCACCTTATACACAACTGGTATGCTTCTTCTCCCAAGCAAGCTTTCCTTTGAAAGCTATCATGTGATTTTTCAATATAAAGCGATATGGACCGGTTATGGAAATACGATATTGCGTACGGTCCTCGGCGTAGGTCTCAGTCTGTTCTTCACTGCGCTGTTCGCTTATCCCTTATCCAAAAAGGACCTGCCGTACAATCGCACGATCACCTCGTTCGTCTTGTTCACCATGCTGTTCAGCGGAGGTTTGATTCCTAATTATTTGCTCGTTAAGCAGCTGGGTATCTTTAATTCGGTCTGGGCGCTCGTGCTGCCAAGTATGATCAGTGCCTTTAATACACTAATAATGAGAAACTTTTTCAGGTCTATACCGGACAGCCTGGAGGAATCTGCACGTGTGGACGGTGCCGGGTACTTCTTTATTTTTCGCAAAATTATCGTACCGCTTTCCAAACCGGTGCTGGCTACCGTGGCCTTGTGGATTGCGGTTAACCATTGGAATGCCTGGTTCGATGCTATGATTTATATCACCGATTCGAAAAGGCAGGTACTGCAGGTTGTGCTCAGAAAAATCATTGTGGACAATAATATGGACCAGCTGAACACGATGCTGTATCAGTTCGATCAGAAGGATATGTTTTCCACACGCCAGCTGCAGGCTACAGTCATCATGTTCTCGGTCCTGCCGATGCTCGTGATCTATCCTTTTGTGCAAAAGTATTTTGTCAAAGGCATCATGATCGGTGCGGTTAAAGGGTGAATAAGATTCCAGAATACGACTAAAGAAAGGGTGGTTTTTATGAAAATAATAATGCCGTTGACGTTGAGTGCAGTCTTAATGGGAGCAGTTCTTGCAGGCTGCAGTTCGGAAACAAGCACAGGCGGGGAAAAAACCGAAGCGCCCCAGGCAGACAAAAAATACAAGCTGACCTATCTGAATCAAAATTTTGATAAAACGGTCAAGGATTCATATGCCGTTAAATATGTACAGCAAAAATTCAACGTCGAAGTGGAGCAGCTTCCAAGATCTAAGGATAATTTCAAGGATGAGCTCCTGCTGAAGGTGGCTTCCGGGGAAATTCCGGATGTATGGGTGGACCTGGGCTTTCCCGAATACGAAAAGCTTGTCAATCAGGGCGCAGTAGCGGAGATTCCCCAGGAGCTTATCGAGAAAAACGCCCCGCGTTATTGGGCCTGGCTGAAGAAGCACTTGGGTGATGATCCGTTGAAGCTGTACCGAAGAGACGGCAAAAACTATTCGATGCCGATCATCCAGACGCTGGGTCCCGACCGTGCTGTCGTAAGTCTCCGTAAGGACTGGCTTGACAATGTAGGGATTACGAAAAATCCTGAGACATTGGAAGAATTTGAAGAGGCCATGCGCAAATTCCGCAACAATGATCCCGACAAGAACGGCAAAAAGGATACGTACGGATGGACAGGTCAAGCTGCAGGTGTTAAAGATATATTCAGCCCTATATTTGGCGCATTCGGTGTGTTCCCCGGTACGTTCACCGATAAGAATGGCAAGATTGTCCGTGGTGAGATCGAACCCGGTGCCAAGCAGGCGCTTACGCTGCTCAATAAATGGTACAAGGAGGAGCTGATCGATCCCGAATTCGTGCTGAATAAAGGCCAGAATGTGGACGATAAGGTCATTTCCAGCAAAGTCGGAATTGTCACCGCTCCCTGGTATCAGTTTTTACAGCGGGCTGCTTTTTTTGATGGCAAGTATTATGATAAGCTTCGTGCTAATGTGCCGAATGCGAGCTGGTTATTGACTGCGGGACCGAAGGGACCGGACGGACAGCAGGGTAGCGTGCAGGCAAATCCGATTGCAAGCTCCGGCGGACAATTTGGCAAGCATATGGAAAAAGATAAGGGGAAAATGGCCAAATATTTGCAGGTTGCCGATGCGACTGCCTTCGATGCGGAGACATTTGAAAATATCGTTTACGGAGAAAAAGGCAAGACCTATAAACAGGGTGATAAAGGCGATTTTATTTATCTGCCTCCGTATGATAAAGAAGAGGAACAGATCAAGTTCGGGATTGGACAGCAGTATACGTTCCTGGGTAAATCTTTCAACGATTATGAATTTCAGACTCCGTACATGACCCTTAACGAAATGATGCCGATCCGCAGGGCTAATGAACACATAGGTAAAGGCAAATATGATATTTTACAGCCGATTCAAATACCCGCATATAACGAAAATAGCGATACGCTGGATCAAATGACGCTAAAATATTTTATTGATATGATTACCGGGCAGCGACCTGTCAGCGACTTTGATAAATATGTTGAAGAGTGGAAAAAAGCGGGCGGTTCCAAGGTAATGGAAGAGGCCCAGAAGAAATACGAGGAGAACTTCAAGAAGTAATATGCTGATGGGGGAGGATGGGCGGCTTTGGAACCCTTACAAGTAATTCAAATCGGTGTTGGGGGATTCGGCAGATCGTGGCTGAAAACTGTACTTAAGGAACCGGAGGTCGATCTGGTAGCTATTGTGGATGTTGCCGATGAAAATTTGGAGTATGCGGGAGAGCTTTTACAAGACAAGGCCATACCGATGTTCCACGATCATAATGAGGCATTGAGCAGCGTACAGGCAGATGCAGTCATGATCATTACGCCACCACAGACGCACATGACAATTGCCTTTGATGTGATGAAAGCAGGCCTTCATATATTTCTGGAGAAGCCTCTGACTTATTCCTTCGAGGAAGCAGTGGAGTTCGTTCGCAAGTATAAGTGCTATGACAAGAAAGTGATGATTAATCAGAACTATCGCTGGACACCCGAGATTCAGGCAATGAAGCAGGCAATTGCGAACGGCTCCATCGGAGACATCGGGTATATCGACTATAACTTCAGAAGGCTGCACAATTCGAATGTTGATACATGGCGCGTACATTCCGGGGAATTTTTGTTCACTGATGTCAGCATTCACCACTTCGATCTAATCCGATATTTACTGGAATGTCAGCCAGAGTATGTCACCGCACATGGAATTCGTCCATCCTGGAGCTGGTGTGAAGGCATTACAGTGGGCGGCGCCATCTTCGAATTTCCTAAGGGCGTACTGATGAATTACTTCGGAAGCTTGTCCGATTTCGGATCTTCCACTACCTGGAACGGTGAGATCCGCATAACTGGAAGTGAAGGCGCAGTCGAGCTATGTAATGATATTCCGTATTTGAGCGGGAAAGGTGGAGAGAGGCAGGAACTTCCTTTACCCCAAATGCAGTACAGCAGTCAAGGCTATTCGCTGCACCAGTTCATCAATTCGGTACGGCATGATACGAGACCCGATACCGATCTGATGGACAATATTAAGAGCCATCTTATGGCACATACGGTCATCCAATCCATTCACCGCAAGGAACGGGTGGCCTATGACGATTACCTTCAAGTGCTGAATTCATAAAAATTGGCAAGGGTTTACCTCGTTAAGTTGAATGTAAAAGGCAGCAGTATGATCCGGTTACATCTAAAAATATAATCCGCCAAACCGCCAAGTAATCCGTCTACAGGTGGTTTGGCTCTTTGTGATGAAGTATAATCAACTGTATTACATTGAGAATGGTTATCACTGAGATAATGGAAAGGGTTGTGAATATGCTAGGCGTTAAAAGAATATCGCTTGCTGGTGTCGCTGTGTTGCTGGTGTTTGTGTTGTCCGGATGTGGCAGTCCGAACCATGACATAGGTGAAGCTTCGTCTGGATCCGTGAATTCCCCATCAGCTTCCAATGGAGCAGCCACACCGCAGACGCGTACCGTTAAGGACGCTAAGGGAAATGTAGTCATTCCAGCCAACCCCGCGAGAATCGCAGATATTTCCGGTTCCACCGAAGAACTGCTGCTGCTTGGATTTCAACCTGTACTGACCGGCAATACCGACATGGGGAACCCCGGGAAGGTTACGCCGCTTCTCTCCAGCAAATTGCAGACAAACGTTAGTATCGCAGGCTGGTTTCAAACCGAAATCAACATAGAGGCCGTCATGGCAGCGGATCCCGATCTGATACTGGCAGGACCTACACAAGAGAAGATATATGATCAACTGGTAAAGATTGCTCCAACGGTGAGAGTGCCGTATGGTTTTAACGCTTATCGGGAACGATTTGCATTTGTAGCGGAGGTACTCGATAAGAAGGGAGAGATGGAGGCATGGCTGAAGGCGTATGATCAACGCGCCAAACAATTGCATGATCAAATTACCGATGTCACCAAGCAGGAAACGTTTGCTGTGATCGAATCTACGCAGAAGGAAATTCGGATTTATGCCCGCACAGGATTGGCTGATATCGTTTTTAATGATCTTGGACTGCCCAAAGCTCCGGGGACGCCGGAACCCGATCCGTGGGGTGGTAAGGTGATGAGCCTGGAGGGGCTTTCCACGTATGATCCCGATCATTTGATTTTACTCACAGACGGAGAGCAAAATGTGCTGGAACAAAGCAAAATCTGGAGCAGCCTCAAAGCTGTCAAATCTGGACATGTATACCGGATGACAAGCAGGCAAAATTATAACGAAGCCTTTTTTGCAATGGGGAAGAAGGCAGTCATGGAGCAGATTGCGGGCGATATAACGAAACCAGGCAAAAGGTAAGACCGATGATACCAAGGCAATAAGAAAGAGGATGGTATGACAAAAGCAGAATACAAGAATAGGTCAGACTTTCATCAAAACTTTAATCTTTTTTTCGACGGGTTCGAGCTGCAGAGGAACAATGTCAATCATACGGAGCAGATGACGTTCCATTCACAAATGGGGGAAGGGGTTATTCGTCGCTTTATCCCTCGTACCGATATCGAAGTGGTTATTTCTGACTACACCTTACATCGTAATCACGCCTTGAAGCTTTTCACCGAAACCGCTATGGTAGAGCTTAATTATTGCTTACAAGGGGCAAGAGAAGTGAGTGTTGCAGGAATGCGCCATGAGTTTGTTCCGGGAAATTGTACCCTGCAATTTATGAATCATGCGGATGTACGCTTCGAATTCGATGGCAATCAGCCTTTTCTAATGCTCGGTATCGGAATCCCGGTTTCGACCTTTCATCATTTTATGGAGGAGGCTGGCGGGGAGAGATCGGTCGATTTTTTTCAGCTTCTTGGCAATCGGTCCTATCGCATCTTTCAGGAAACGATTCATCCAGCGGCTACCGTTGTTGTGAAACGAATGATGCAAGCTGCTATTGCACAGCATACCCGAAATTTTGAGCTGGAGTGCAGTGTACTGGAGCTTTTATCTCTGGCCTTTCGATCTTTTCTGATTGATTGCAATCCGGATTCTCCTAAGTTGTCCAAGAGTGATATGCACAAAATCCAGAGTGCGAGGGATATTATATTGGACCGTATGGTAGACCCGCCCACACTGCTCGAATTATCACGGATGATTGGTCTAAATGATTTTAAATTAAAGAGCGGTTTTAAAGAAATGTATGGAACGACCGTATTCGGGTATTTGCGCGAGCAGCGGTTGGAAAAGGCCTTTCTTTTGCTGGAGCAGGGCAAGATGAACGTGAGCGAAACGTCATTTGCGGTCGGTTATTCCAACTCCAGTTACTTTTCGGAAGTATTCCGAGAGAAGTATGGGGTCAATCCCGGAGTTTTTGTTCGAAGCTCCTCCGCATTGCGTGAGTCCTATTAATAGGTGAATAGAATTGCACCTGAAACTGCTCCTTCGAGTAGTTTTTTTGTTGTAGGTCGGTTCCCATTAACCAGCAAAGTAATCCGGCTGCAGGTAGAAGCTTGCCTTGCAAGCGTAGTATCATTAGCTTATTGATAATGAATCTCAATTACAATATATCAAATTAAAGTTGTAGCCTTCCAGGCTTATAACGGCAAGGAGCAAGCAAATGGAGAAGTGGAAAAAGATGTGGGGTCAAAGAACGTATTCGTTTTTACTCATCCTTATTACGATTTGGCTGACAGCAGGTTGTACCGGGACGAACTCGAATTATGCCGGCAAGGAAGTGGATAAGCAGTCGGATACAACAAACAAGGGTGACACGGCTGTCTCTTCGTTTCCGAGAACGATCAGCCATTTGAAGGGGGAGACCGTGATCCTGGCAAAACCGGTTAAAATAGCCGCACCCTATATTGCTTTTGTCGATTACCTCGCTGTTTTGGACGAATATCCGATTGCTGCGCAAGGGGTTGAAACGATCAAACGGAATTTTCCAAGTTTGAGCAAACGTCTGGCGGGGAAAGACATCATGGATCTTGGTATGGAGGTCGATCTGGAGAAACTGCTGGTCGCACAGCCCGATTTGATTATCGCCGCGGATGATATGAAGGATCAGTATGAGAAGCTAAGTCAAATTGCACGAACCGTTATACTTCCCCAAGCAGGGGACTGGCGTGAGACACTTCAGCAAATTGCCAAGGTGATCGGCAAAGAACATAAAGCCGCAAGCGTACTTGCCGAATTTGATCGCAAATCTAAAGAGTATAAAGAAAAATTGGCATTTCGAAGTGATGAGTCTGTAATGTTCGCGATGTACAGAGGCAAGGAGCAGTTCGTAACCTGGAATGACGGGCGGTTTGATCCATTTTATAAAGGACTTGGACTGAAGCCGATAGCTGGTGTGCAAACAGACGGACAATTGTCCTTGGAAAGTTTGGCTGCATTAAATCCTGATCATCTTTTCATTATTAACAATTGGCAGAACCCGATTCAGGGAGGCGTCAAGAAAGCGCTGGAAGGCAGCAAGGTATGGGGCAGCTTGAATGCGGTGAAAAACAATCGCGTTTATGAACTGAAGGATCCTTCACTTCCCGGCCCGATGGCACTTGCCAAAATCGACGGTATTGAAGAAATCATGAAGGCGCTGGCGAAATAAAGGACGCAATATAGAGAAGAGGAGTGGATGGGTTGTGAAATACAGATTTATGATTATGTTCCTTATTGTATTGTGTGGAATGATCTCAATCGCCGCCTTCAACCCGATCATCGGTCCGCTTTCGCGTAATTTGGGATTAAGTGAAATCCAGTCGGGATGTTTGGTGTCGGTAACAGGACTTTGCTGGCTCCTGGGTGGATATTTTTGGGAAAAAATGACGTTTATGAGCAGAAAAAAGATGTTGGTGTTGATTATGCTTGTCTACTTGGTGACACTCATCGTATTTGCCTTGCTTGCCGATTATGCAAAAGCTCATGCATTGTACTCATCAGCTCTGTTTTGGATTTTTATAGTGCTGCGCGCCATTGCGGGATTTTTCTTCGGGGGTATTCCGGCGAAAGCGCAAGCCTACGTGATGGGATGGACGACACAGGAAACACGTACGCGGGGAATGGCACTATTTGGTGCTGCCAATGGCCTCGGATTCGTATTGGGACCAGCGTTGAGTGGGGGGATGGCGTCGGTAGGTCTTACGGCGCCGATGTATGCGGCTGCGATATTGCTTTTCGCGATGGCAATCCTGTTTCTGGCTTTCATTCCAAACGAGCCGAACCAGGAAATTCATCGGCAAGCTTCAGCGCTATCGCCGAATGATGCGCGAATACGCCTCTATTTATGGATCGGGCTTGCGCTATCGTTTGTACTGAACATCGTTCAGGTGACCATCGGATTTTATGTGCAGGATACGCTTGGTTACGATACCCGGGAAGCGACTCAGCTGATCGGACTTGGTTTGGCCATTTCCGGCGTTATGGTCGTCGCATCACAAATTGTGATCAGTAAATACTTGAAATGGCAGCCCAGGACGGTGCTGCGCGTCGGATTGTTATTTGTCGCATTGGGGCTGCTGGGACTGTTAGCATGTATTCGTTTTGCCTATATAGATTTTGCAATATTGGGAATTGGTATCGGCTTTACGCTGCTTGGATACAGCTCGGGCGCGTCTCTGGCGGTGCAGGACCATGAGCAGAGAGGAGTTGCTGCCTTTATTGCGGCTGTGCAAGGTGGCGGATCATTCCTTGGACCTGTTGTAGGTACGTCATTGTATACCGCTCATATGGTTTTTCCATATTCGTTCGGTGTGCTTATCATCTGCCTGTCTGGTATTTTTGTCCTCAGGAAAAGGAGTGTACAGCAAACAGAAGCCTGATGGAGTCTGCATCGGGCTTCTGTTTGCTGCCATTAATTACGTTTACAGATTTAATTGCAGCTTGCGCACTTTCAACATGCTTTCGAGGCCCGTAGGGTCGTTGCTTACTTTCGTGCTGACAAATGCTTCGGCAGCCTCCGAGGTGCGCAGACGCAGCGGCTTGGTTTCCATAGCAACAAGCTGCAGCACCACATCCGCTACGGACTCGGGAGTTTGCGGAACGGTATTTCTTTTGGAAAAGCTTTCAATAAAGCTGTCAATAATTGGCTTGTATTCATCCTCAAGAATACCACCGGTTTTGGCTACATGATTAAATACCGTCTCGTTAAAATGGGTTCCGATGGCTCCTGGCTCAAGCAGTGTAATATCGATATTAAGCAATGGCTTGTAATAGGTCGCCATACTTTCGAGTAAGCCTTCAACGGCAAATTTGCTGGAGCAGTAGATTTCATTTAAAGGTTGTCCGACGATCCCGCCAACACTGGAGGTAGCAATAATATGCGGCGCTGCTGCTTTCCTGAGGAGTGGCAGCGCACCTCGAATCGAGTGCATGACCCCGTACACATTCGTGTCAAATACACGTTGTATATCCTCAAATGTAGCCTGACCCAAGGATCGCAAAAAGCCAAATCCGGCATTGCATAATAAAACATCGAGGTGACCCTGCTCCTGCTCGATCCGATCAAAGACAGCCTGCAGCGACTCAGGCTGTGTGACTTCCAGCTTCAGAAAATGAAGCTTCGTGTGCTGTGCATATAGCTCTTGATCGCGCTCAACATTGCGGGTTCCGGCATATACAGTCCATCCGTTGTCTGCGAATTTAATCGCGGTAGCCAATCCGATTCCTGATGATGCACCAGTGATACAAATAACTGAACTCAAGCCCTATCACTCCTTGTAAAGTGGAAAGATTGTTTGATAATTAAACTGTATCCTTTTTAAACCTTTTATTCAAGTGACTTTGCATATGAGCTCTGTTCAGCTTGCTGTTAATCATTGTGGGGACCCGAGCTTACTTCTGTCAGCTCTGCTGCTTCACCACCGGAAGGTCGGGTTATTTTAATAACAATGTCCACACGTGTCCAGTGTCCCCACTCGGAAGTAATCACCATACCGCTGGATGGTTCATTTTGTGAATATAATCGGATACGCTCATGAACATTGTAAAGTCCGAAGCTCTGGATGGTGGCTGGTTCCGCAGGTGGTTCAAGCAGTGTCTCAAGACGCTCTGGCGGGATGCCTACGCCATCATCGAGCACCGTAATTGCCAGCAGCGAATTTTTTATGGAGGCCGTAATCGTGATCGTACCATGCTTGGGACGCTTCTGATTGATACCATGGAGAACGGCATTTTCAACCAATGGTTGAATAATCATTTTGGGCAGGTCGCAATAACATGCAGCGTCTTCAATAAGGTAGACCATCTCGATTCCATCATCATTGCGTTTGTTTTGAATATGCATGTACGAGCGGATCAGCTGCAGCTCTTCTTCAAGCGTTACGATATAACGGCCCTTGCTGAGGCTTTGCCTGAAATAAGCAGATAAGGATTCGATCATATCACTGATATCATCAGCTTTCCTTCTGACGGCCATCCAGTGAATACTATCGAGCGTATTATAAAGAAAATGCGGGTTGATTTGGGATTGCAGCACTTTGAGCTGCGAATCCCGCTCCAATAGCTTGGCCTGATACGATTCAGCGGTGAGGTCATGTACGGTCTGTACCATACGGGCTACACCCTGTTCGAGCTTCCTGAGGTCGCCGCTATTCTGAGAATCCAGCCGGTCGATACCTTCCGTCTTCAGAACCAGGATCAGCTCCCGGAGCCTGCGGTTTAACCTTTCAGCTGCATAGGCAAAGGCGAGTACCAGAATAAATATGAAAACGATAGAGAAAGCTGCGAGAATAATGACAGCCGAAATTTTGGTCAAGGCAATACTTTCTCCGGAAACCTCAACCGATGGGAGCTTGGCTACGATAGTCCAATCGGAGAGAGGAATATGACGATACAATATCGTGAAGTCCGAAGAGTCGCCTGTTTGGAAATAACCGGCCTCCTGATCCCATATGGTGTTCATTTGCTCCGCTGACAGCTCGGAATGACTCCCGATTCTGGATTCGTCAAGGAAGGAAACAATAGTTCCCTCCTTATCGATGATAAATACTTCCTGTGAGGGGGCAAGCTCAATACGATCAAGAATTTGTCTTAATAATTGCTCCTTCACATCAATGACCAATGCACCAATTATTCGGTCGTAATTCTTCGGATCATGCAAGATGCGCGCTGCAGAAGCGACATGAACGGGTTCGCTTCCAATATAGGACTGCAGATGGGTGCTTCCCCAATAAATCGCGCCATTCCTCGAACGAGCCTTACCCAGCCAGCCAGAGTCCTGAATATCCTTAAGCGAAAAGAAATGCATGTCTTCATTCGCATAGATCAGCTCAGGCTGGACGAATATCCGGATCTGCCGAATATCGCGGTTTCTTTCACCGCTGCTCACCAGCTTTTCCAATACTTGAAAGTCATCGTATTGCAGGTAGGACGGCTTGTCGAGACTGGATAAAAAGCCAAACACATCCGGATTGGCTATGAATCCATCAGAGATGTTTTCGATGAGATCAAGTCGTCCTGAAATGTTATATTCGGCTTGCTTGAGTGTCTGGAGCATGGAGGTACTCATATCACGTTCGAGAATGGCAGATGTTTTACGGTAGTAGCCATACATAAGCAAGCAGCTGGGCAGCAGGATGAGAACCAAATAAATCAGCAGCGATTTCTTGATGATGCTGGATTTGGAAATGCCGGACAGAAGGAAGGCCAGACGGGTTCTCATAAGGGTATCTCCCGGAATTCACTGGGAGTGAGACCTGTATGCTTCTTGAACAGCTTACTGAAATAGCTGGGGTCCTTATAGCCGACCGCATAACAAATATCGTAGGTCTTATGCTGTGGATCGGCCAGCATTCGCTTCGCCTCCCGCAAACGCACTTCAATAACGTAATCGTTGATCGTTATACCCGTTTCCTGCTTGAACAACAAGCAGATGTATGTCGTTGTCAGGTAAACCGTAGCGGCGATTTCAGCTATCGTCAGATCCTTGGCGTAATGCTCCTCAATATAGCCTTTAATCAATGTGACCACATTACGTGTCTTATGCTCCCGCTTGACGGCAACTGCATCATAGGTCAAGCGGACATGCTCCAGCAGCGCAGACATGAGCTCGGAAACGGTTTCAAATCCGGCCAGCTTGTTCATCAGACGCTGTTCACTCTCCTGGATTGCGGTGACGGAAGCCTCCAGCTCAAGCAGCAGCTCGGAGCACGCAATAATCATATACATACTAATAATGCGTCCGTACTGAACCGATGCGGCTCCTTTGCCTTTTCCAAAGGCCTCATTCAGGAAGCTTGTAACAGTTTCCCAGTTGGGTGCTTTGAGTACGGATATGCAGGAGCGTACATCCAACTGCAGGGTATGATGGTGTGGTCCGGGGACGCTGGCCAGACTGTCCATGGTAATGATTTGATTTTTCCCGAGGAACCATCGATGCTCTGCTGCATCTGCGGCAATTCGATAGGATTGGGAGAGTGAGCTCCAATCCCGGACCGTGCAGCCGACGCCAATCGTTACATTCCGCTTGAGCAGGCGATTGATTTGGTTTCTGCATTCCTCAAGGGTCATAAATAGCTGCTCTTCATCGTCATCGGTATGGAAGTGAACAATTCCGGCATATTCACCAGGCTTGGTCTCAAAGGTATGACCGCAGTAGCCCTGCTTCACAATATCCTCGCTAATATTCAGCAGTGCGAACGAGAGCAGCTGCTTTTCCCTCTCTGACATCTCGCTCAAAGCGGTTGAATAATCATCAATACGGATGACAAAAACACCCAATCGCGCCGCTTTTACCGGTAGATCAATATTAAGCAGCTGAAATTTCTCCTGAAGGATTTCAGTTAAGTGAGTTCCATCCACTACCAGTGTGGTTAAATATCTTTCACGCAATAAAGGAATGCTTTGATTGAGCTTGATCTGCTGAGCCAGCCAGCTCTGCCTGGTCTGATCCTCTTCCTGCAGAAGACGGACCACACGCGTAAGCACCTCATGCAGCTCCTGAAGCCGAATCGGCTTCAGTATATAATCTACGGCTTCCAATTTAATGGCCGATTTTAAGTAATCGACATCCCCGAAGCCGCTGATCATGACAACCTTGACGGCTGGATGCATGTCCCTCAGCTTTTGGGCCAAAGCAATTCCGTCCATATGGGGCATTCTGACATCCGTCAACACGATATGGATGGAGCTTGACGCTACCAAGGAAAGCGCGATTTCTCCATCCTCCGCCTCGCCGGCAACCTCCAGACCGAGTGCTGCCCAATCCACGCAATCCCGCAGACCGGAACGCACAGATGCTTCATCATCCACAATGAGTACACGATACATACCAAATTCCTCCTTGGATCCAATTTCACGAATGTGTATAAAGCAACACCAGAAATCGTAATCCGCTCCTCTGTATTCAATAACAGGATCCCTATACAATACATACAGAAGCTTCTTCTACCCAAATCTATTGTAAGAGTAAAGAGAATGCGGTGTAAACCCTTTTTCGGAAAGGAATGATGTTGGATGAGTAAAACGACCGCGTTACCCGGACAGCCTTCAGTCGGGGAGAAGACTCGCAAGACAGGAGCAAGCCAATCAGGCTTCTGGGGCTATGCTCGAAAAAATATCGATTTATATCTCATGTCCATTCCCGGCATCTTGTTTCTGGTGGTATACAAGTTTATTCCGCTATATGGACTTACGTTGGCCTTCAAGGATTTTAATCTATTTATCGGAGACAACATCGTGGATTCTGTGATGAAAAGTCCCTGGGTGGGTTTAAAGCACTTTGAGCGGATTTTTCATGAGCCGGCTTTTCTGCAAGTCATTGCCAATACGCTAATGATCAGCTTGTACAAGCTGCTGTTCTTGTTCCCGGTTCCGATCCTTATTGCGCTGCTGCTCAATGAGCTGCGTCTGCAGTGGATGAAGCGTTGGATACAGACGATCGTGTATATGCCGCATTTCCTGTCATGGGTCATTATTTTCGGATTATTTTATTCGATGATGGGCTCGTATGGAATGGTGAATCAGCTCTTGGGGGCACTTGGCTTTGAAAGTATCAGCTTCTTCTCCGACACCAGCTGGTTTCGAACGCTGCTCGTGTTTACGGATGGCTGGAAGGACACAGGCTGGAACACGATTCTGTTTCTTGCAGCGATGACGTCGATTGATCCGCAGCTGTATGAAGCGGCCATCGTGGATGGAGCCGGACGATTCAAAAGAATGTGGCATATTACGGTACCCAGTATCGGTCCGGTCATCTTGCTGGTGTTTGTACTTCGATTGGGGCAAGTGCTCAATGCCGGTTTCGAGCAGGTGCTTGTGATGTACAATCCCGCCGTATACGATGTAGCGGATATTATCCAGACGTACGTGTATCGAATTGGACTTGGAAAGCTCGATTTCAGCATGTCTACGGCGCTTGGACTGTTTGAGTCGGTGGTTGCCTTCATTCTGATTATGTCCAGCAATGCGATCAGTCGCCGTTATCTGGGAAGAAGTATATGGTAGGAGGAGTTAAAGCATGAAGAGTAGAAGCTTGGGAAGTCGCTGGTTCGATGCACTGAATGTTGCTTTTCTTGCCATGGTCGGAATCGTATGTATACTGCCTTTCCTCCATGTGCTTGCCAAGTCATTAAGCGATCAGGCCTCAGTGATGGCCAATAAGGTTTCCTTTTATCCGATTGGCATGAACCTGAGTGCATTTGAATTTGTCATTACCAAATCGCGTTACATGGAAGCTTTGGAGGTGACGCTGTTCGTCACCATCGTAGGCACGATTCTGAGCATGGCCATTACGATCATGGCCGCCTATCCGCTGTCCAAGCCGGAGTTTCGGGGACGTAAGCTTATTGTACTCCTGTATGTGTTCAGTATGCTGTTCTATGGTGGGATTATTCCGGGTTATATCCTGATGAAGGGTCTGGGTCTGTTGGATACGGTTTGGGCGATGATTATTCCCTTGCTGGTCGTCCCGTTCAATCTGTTTGTTTGCAAAACCTTCTTTGAAGGCCTGCCGGAAAGTATAGAGGAATCGGCCAAGATGGATGGCGCCTCCAATCTTCGGATACTGGTTTCGATCCTTCTGCCTATTTCCCTGCCTGTTGTGGCAACACTCGGTATCTTTTATGCGGTGGGCTACTGGAATAATTATTTTCATCCTTTGATTTATATTAACGCTGTGAATTTAAAGCCGCTTCAAATCTATTTATATGATACGATTTCCAACACGGAGGACGTGTTGACCCAGCAGCCTGAGGATGTGCGGTTACGTTTGTCTTCAGAAGGACTCAGGGCAGCTACCGTGATTGCGACGATTCTTCCTATATTGCTGGTGTATCCATTTTTGCAAAAATATTTTGTGCATGGTTTAACGGTTGGCTCGGTCAAGGGGTAATAAATCCAGCTCCAGCAATTATAGAGGTTGTTCAAAAAGCCCCCTTTTGATCACGAAGACTCTCAAGAAGCTTACTCGGCATCGAATCTTGCATTCAGGCTCGAAGTCCGGTGCTCATTTAGGTTTGCCTAAACTCCGCTCCTCCTTCTTTACCTTCGTGCAACCTTCTCGGTGCTGAAAAGTCGACTTTTTGAACACGAAATTATAGATGATAATTTTTGAGGCAATGCCTTAAAATAGATTACAAGATGATAAGGGAGGCTACACGGCATGAATGGAACTAAACGAACGATGAGCACGTTGATATCGACTGTTTTAACGCTATCCTTACTTGCAGGCTGTTCAGCAGGAGGAAATCCGGAAACCAAGGGGGCTGATCCCAAGTCTGGAGCAAGCAGTACCTCAACTGACGCCAACAAACCCAAACCGGCGCTTAAGGTGCTGGGATTCAATGTGGCCTTCGATCCGAACACCGATCCCGTGGCCAAGGATGTGGAAGAACGCACGGGGTACAAAGTGAATTATTCCGTGCTGCCCAAAGATAAACCCGAGGAGAAGCTGAATATTGAAATCGCTTCAGGTACGGAATATGACATTCTGGATTTGACACCCTCCCAGTTTTATACTTTGGTCGCTCAGGGAGCCTTGCAGCCTATAGACGAGCTTGTCAACAAGAACGGCACGAATATGAAGCAGGCGATCTCGGCGTCCTCGTGGGAGCTTGGCAAATACAACGGGAAGCTGTACGGAGTGCCGCAAAAAAATGAAAGGGCCAATATTGAGAAAACGATGATTCTTCGGCAGGACATCCTGAGCGAGCTTGGTCTTAAGATCCCGGAGACACTCGATGAATTATATCAGACGCTCAAGACAGTCAAAGAGAAAAAGCCGGACATGATTCCATTAACCGGCAACAATATGGACGTGTTTATGATCTATAGCGGATTCAATCTATATACAGACTGGTCTGAAGTGAATGGACAGCTTCTTCCAAGAATTAAGCAGCCTGCGATGAAGGATTATATGGCTTTTATGCGTAAGCTGTACACCGAAGGCTTGCTGGATAAGGATTGGGCTGTGAACAAGACGGCGCAGGCACAGGAGAAATTCGTCAGCGGGAAATCATTTATGATTCCGGGTACATGGAATGATGCTTCCAACATGAATGCGGCCTTTACGAAAAATGTACCAACCGGGAAGATGGGCTATATGCTTCCTCTCAAGGGTGCTGACGGACAAGCAGGCGTACAAATGGAAGATAAGCTGCTGTATGTGCATGCCATTCCCAAGTCCTCCAAGCATGCCGAGGATGCGATCAAGTTCATGGACGCGAAGCTGCAGATGGATACCTTCACCTTCCTGACACTTGGTGAAAAGGGTACCACCTTCAATGAAGAGAACGGTGTATACAGTCCCATCATGCCTATTTTCACTGAAAAACGGGGAAATGCTTATTGGTTCCTGGATGGAATTCAGGAGGTCAAGTACGCGGATATGTGGTTAGCCAGATTGCGCCGTACTCCAACGCTGTTTGAGGCTTTCAATGCGATTAACAAGGATTTTGACAAGTATGCAAAAAAGAATCCGATTGCTTTCATGCCTCCGATTGAGGTTGTTGGTAAGAATCAGGCAAGCCTGACACAAAAAGAAACCGACTATTTTATCAAGCTTCTGCTGGGTGGAGAGTCGATCGAAAATTTTGATAAGTTCATTAAGGATTGGGATAACTCTGGAGGCAACGATGTAGTGAAAGCGGTCAATGAATGGTATAAAACTACCAAGAAGTAAGGCAAGGGTCCAGCTAATCTTATTAAATAGGAGTGGAGATATCATGAATGTTTACAATGAACCGGCTATGCAGGTGCCTGTAGTGGCTGAGCCTGACGTACTTGTTATTGGTGGTGGACCAGCGGGGATCGGTGCTGCGGTTGCGGCGGCTCGTAATGGAGCCAAGGTATTATTGGTGGAACGATATGGATTCGTAGGGGGCAACTTAACCGTTGCCATGGTCAATCCCATGTTTACCTTTCATGACGTGAACGGCAAGCAGGTGATCAGAGGAATTGCCGGAGAGCTTGTGGATCGGCTCGTAGCGAAAACCGTATCGCCAGGACATGTAACGGATTTGACGTTTGACAATGCTTCCATGTCCCCGTTTGACCCGGAAGGGATGAAGCTGGTGCTGTTTGAACTGCTTCAGGAGGCCGGAGTGGAGCTGCTGCTCCATTCTACATTCGCAAATGCATACTCGGACGGAAACGGTAAGGTCACAACGGTTATTGTGGAGAATAAATCCGGGCGGCAAGCGATCTGCCCCAAGTTGGTCATTGACTGCTCTGCGGATGCAGATGTTGTAGCCAGAGTCGGTGCACCCTTTGTGAAAGGACGTGAATCCGATGGTGCGATGCAGCCGGTTACGCTTTTCTACAGAGTGGCCGGAGTCAACATGTCCAATTTGAAAGCATGGATGAAGGCAAACCGTCACCTGCTTAAGGATTCCCCTACAGACGAAGAGATTGATGCACAGAGTGCACTTGCCTTTCTCGGTATGAAGGAAATTATTAAGGAAGCGATGGAGCGTGGTGAATATCCGAAGGACGCAGCTCCGCGAATACTGATGTATGAGCTTCCACAAGATGGGCAATTTGCCATTAACTGCACGAGGCTGCAGGGTATTGATGGAACGAATGTATTTGATCTGACACGGGCTGAGGTGGAGACACGCTATCAGGCCTGGGCTGTGACCGAGTTTATGAAGCGTACTATTGGAGGCTTTGAGCATGCGTATATTCTTGATACAGGTGTTCAGGTAGGCATACGAGAAACGAGACATATTGTTGGCGATTACGCAATGACAGAACAGGATGTATTGAACAGCCGATCGTTCACGGATGGAATTGCCTGCGGAACGTTTGCTATTGATATTCATCCTCCGGAAGGCGAGCAGCAGGTGTTCACAGGCTCGGGTAAAGCCGTGTATGAGGTTCCTTATCGCTGCTTGCTGCCCCAAGGATTCGATAATTTGCTCGTTGCAGGTCGCTGTATTTCCGCATCGCATACTGCTTTTGGTTCGGTTCGTGTGATGGCTACGGCTATGGGTATAGGACAGGGAGCAGGTACGGCAGCAGCCATGGCTGCTGCGAATAGTCTGACCACACGTCAGGTCGACGTGGAGCTGCTGAGAAGTCTGCTTATGGAGCAAGGCCAATATTTAATTACAGATGAAGCTGAAGAGCTGGTAGACCCTGGCTTGCGTTTATCGAAAGAGAACGGTTCAGGGGGAACGGCAAGTCATCACAACCCGTTTGCTGATCAAGTGAGTGGCAGCAAATCATAAAGCTTGATCGTGGAGCGAGGGACCGGAAAGTCCCTCGCTAATTAAAGAAGGAACAGGAGCTGGAGAAATCGATGAAGGCATACTTGAAGGTGTATTCGGAAGAACGTCTGGGTGAGGTGAATCCGTATATTTACGGCCAATATTTTGAGCATTTGGGGAACTGCATCTATCCTTCTGTCTGGGATGATCAATCCCCGCATGCAGACGAAAGCGGCGTTCGGCTTGATGTGATTGAAACGGTAAGGGAGCTTGGTGTTCCCGTGATCCGTTGGCCTGGCGGTTGTTATGTGGATTTGTATAACTGGCGAGATGGTATAGGTCCCAAAGAAGCAAGGCCGACGCGCGTTAACTGGCATTGGGGCGGACTGGAGTCCAATCAGTTCGGGACCGATGAGTTTTTGCAGTGGTGCGAGAAGGCAGGCACGGAGCCTTATGTCAATGTCAATTTGGGCACAGGGACGCTGGTCGAGTCACTGCAGTGGATCGACTATTGCAATGGAGCCGGAGAAACCGCCGATGCCCAGTTGCGCAAGTCGAACGGACATGCCGAGCCTTACAATGTCAAGCTATGGGGTATCGGCAATGAAACCTGGGGTTTCTGGGAGGCCGGTCAGCTGAGTGCGCGGGAATATGCACACAAGCTTGCCAATTGGGCGCAGTTTTATAAGAAATACGACGCTTCGCTTCAATTGCTTGGGGTAGGCTCCCATTACGGCAATGACCCCGAATGGGATAGTCAGGTTGTCGTTCAGGCCGGTAAGTATTTGGACTATTTAACCTTCCATTTGTATGGAAGCTCGGTGGATCGGGAGAGCGGAAATGAATATTATCCGGTTGTTTTTACGCCTGTCTTCTTCGAGAAGCAGCTGCGCAGGATGATCGACACGATCAGGACCACCATAGTGAATCATAAGCTTCAGCTCCCTCAGCAGATCCGTATTTCTATGGACGAGTGGAATATCCGTCATTATGAACCCGATCCAGAGAACATTGGGCATTATCGCTTAAACCGCAATAGTCCCCGCAATCTGCAGGACGCGTTATTCGTAGCCGGGGTATTCAACGCGATGATCCGGTTAAGTCCTTCGGTCGGAATGGCCAACTATGTATTTCTGATCAACGGAAATGGGGTCATTTCGGTTACAGAGGAAGTAGTCATCAAGACGACTTTGTTTTATGTATTCAAGCAATATGCGGAATGGATGACCGGGCAGTCGGTCCGGGTGAATGTGAGCTCGCCTTCAATACGCATACCCGCACCACAAATCAACGGTCCGGATATGAATGAGAAGATTCAAGCGATACACGAACCAAGCGACGAAGCCTATGTGGATGCTGTTGCCGTCCTTCGTGAGGATGGCGACCTGAATATTGCTGTTGTGAATCGTCATCAGGAAGAAAAGGCAGAGGTAGAGCTTGAGCTGCCTGAAGGCTACCGTCTGGCGACCGTCTGGACCTTGACTCATGAAGATATTTATGCGGCTAATACGGTAGACGCGCTTGGGAATGTAGTGCCCGTTCTGACGGCTGTGGACGATCAGGAGCTGCGGACATGGAAGGTTCCGGCACATACGGTAGTGCTATTGCAATGTAAGAAAACGTCTTCCGATGCCATTCAAGGGTGAGCGACCGCGATTTCTGCGGAAGGTGCAAACCTGCTGCATGATTTAAATATAAGACCATCATTTGCCCAAAGCAAAGCTTCCTATACCGCTCAAAAGTGGAATAGGGGACTTTGCTTTTTCGGCGTTTGGATTTCAGAAAATTGTTCAGGACAGTTAAAAGGCAGCATCCGTATTTTGTGCTACAATACTAAGAAATAACGAAACGCTGCAAGGAGGATTTAAATGTCCGAAATGTCTTACACAGTCGAGGAAATCGCCAGGCTTTTGAGGATTTCCAAGGTCACCGTCTATGATTTGATTAAGAAAGGTGATCTGGTTTCGTATCGAGTGGGCAAACAAATGCGGGTGGATGCTGCTGACCTTGACGCTTACAAGAAACGTGAGAAAGGCTTATCACCGAACCTTCAAGAGGAATTCACGGATCGTCCTGCGGATCGCTCCCCATCTTATCCAGCGGTGGCTGCTGCCAATGGTATGCGTACCATCGTCATCACAGGCCAGGATATCAGTATCGACATATTAGCCAGGCATATCGAGAAAAATGTTGCGGGAATGCGGCCGCTACGCGCTTATGTGGGAAGCTTGGACAGCCTGATCTCTTTGTACCGAGGCGAATGCGATGTTGTCAGTACGCATTTGCTGGATGGGGAGACAGGTGAGTATAATCTGCCTTACATTCGCAGAATATTTACCGGATCATCTTATCTTGTTGTCAACCTGCTTTCCAGACCGTGCGGATTTCTGGTTGCCCAAGGAAATCCTCTTGATCTCCACGGCTGGAAAGATCTCAAGCGTCCTGGCCTGCGGCTGGTGAATCGTGAGAAAGGAGTCGGGGCCCGTGTGCTGCTGGATGCGCAGCTGAGCCTTCATGGTATACAGTCGGAGCGGCTTATCGGGTATGATCAAGAGGAGTCGAATCCGATCGGGGTAGCAGCCAAAGTTGCCTCAGGAGAAGCGGACATCGGGATCGGAAATGAGAAAACGGCTGCGATGATGGATAATGTCGATTTTGTCAAATTGATCGAAGAGCGGGTAGATCTCGTGATGTTAAAAAAACCTCACAATCGCGAGTGGATCCAGGCGCTCCTGCAAATTTTAAATTCCGAGGCCTTTTTGAATGAGTTACGTGTTATACCTGGAACCGATATATCGCAAACCGGTACGGTTATGCTGGAAACTTAAGGAAGGCAGCCCGCAAGTCCCATAGGAGACACTTTACAAGCCACAGCTTGTTGAAGGTGTCTTTTTTAGCTTATCCATGGCAGTAAAATAATTAATGACATTAATTAAAATGAAATATAATTGTTAATTTAATATCATTTGATATCATTTAAATAAAATTAGACTTGTTTAGTAAACAATAATATGTTAAATTCATAATTGATTATCATTATTAATAGAATCTATATCTACTTGGGAGGAACGGCAATGTTGGAAATTCATATTCGGGACGGACGAACAGGTGAGCATCATAAAAAAATCAGGTTTGAGGATATCGAGAAATATCATTGCGGTCAATATTTAATGGCTATTGCTGTCGCATTTCGAATACTGCAGGCAGGGATTCAAGAATTATGCGGTGATCAGGCGCCTCTAAGAAAAGATATCACCATCATGTCCGGCCATGGAGGACCAGGATTTCGTGATGCGATCGAATATGTGACAAGAGCGACGACGCATGGAACTTTAACTGTTGATGTTAATTATCCTGTAGCGCAGTACGATCCTCACCGTGCCCAATCCTACACGTTTGTTATTACTATATCGGGGGGCGATTCCGTGGAAGTATCGTTGAACGACGGATTTTTGCCTTTGGAGTTTTATGATTTGTTGGAAAAAGGCCGGGCTGGCACGAGGACGGAGAATGATGAATTGCGTCTTGACCAGCTGAAAAAGGAGCTATGTGAACGCGCATTGGCTATGTCTACAGAGGAATTGCTCACAATAAAACGTCTTAGCTCGGTAATCTGATTTAAGGCGAACCCATATCTACCCAAAAAAGGTGTCTTCCCGAGAGTAAGTATAGGGAACGACACCTTTATTTTTTTGCTAGATGCTGGACCATCAGCCTACCCAAATAAGCTCAATCCATAGCGTCATGCTGCTACTGAATCCACATGATTGCTTAATGGATGGAGGTGGTTAGAGGGAGTGGTTCTGCAGCAAAATGGTATTTGCAATAATGTGCTAATGATCAAAAAACAGCATTCACAAAAAAATCAGCTTGTCGGAAAATACGTCTTCCCTTAAAGTTCAATTTACAGGAGCGGCCCTGACGCCCTCTATGCTAAACAAATCAATCTTATCAAGAAAAGAAACGGGAGGATGTACATGGAAAGCTTGAAATTAAAAAGAAGAAGGATATATCCGGCGGCAATCGCCGCTTCATTGGTATGTTCCATTGCACTGTCCGGCTGTGGAGCGGTGCCAGCCGCCAAGGAGGTAGGGCAGAAGCCAGCTGCATCGGGAAACGAGGCCGGAGGACCGCCTGTGGAAGTGAAAATCATGAGTGCGTTCACAAGCGCAAATCCGCCCGATCCGAACGGAGAGGTACAAAAAGCGATCGAAAAGGCAACCAACACGAAGCTGTCGATTCAATGGGTATCCGCCAATAACTACAAAGAACGATTGAATGTCAGTCTGGCCTCCGGAGACATTCCGGATGTAATTATGATTGATGATCCGTTTTCTTCAATGTTCCGTACGATGGTGAAGCAGGATGCTTTCTGGGACATTACCCCGCTGTACAGCAAATATCCCAATATCAGCAAGCAGGTGGCACCGGTAGCTTGGGAGTCAACCAAAATGCAGGACGGGAAAAATTACGGTATACCGAGACCTCGCGGTGCTGAAGGAGCCCGTTATTTTGTGCTCAGGAAGGACTGGCTGGACAAGTTGAGCCTGAAGGTTCCGACTACAACTGATGAGCTTTATGCGGCAATGAAGGCATTTAAGGAAAAGGACCCTGACGGTAACGGAAAAGCCGACACAATCGGATTTACAGGAAATGTAACGGCAACCGATATGGGCACGCTGGGTGTTATCGTGAACAGCTTTACCGGAGCGGCTGGCAACTGGAAGGAGCAGGACGGCAAGCTGGTTTATACTGATTTAATACCGGAAACGAGGCAAGCGCTTGAATTTCTGAACAAGGCGTATAAGGAAGGTTTGATTCCTGCAGATTTTGCCTCGTTGAAAGCAAGCCAGGTTGATGAAATATTCGCTTCTGGCAAAGCGGGGATGTTGGCCGATAAAACGGGCAATATGCAGGAGATGATCAGCAAGCTTGGCAAAATCGATACAACGGTTCATGATCATCAGGCTTTTTATCCCGTTACCTCAATCAATCAGTTCAACCCCAAGGGTCCGGGCTTTCTAGGGATGCTCGCGATTTCCAAAAGAGTGCCCGAAGCCAAGCTGAACACCATCTTGTCGATGATCGACAAATGGATGTCCCCGGAAGTATTTGATCTCCAGACCTGGGGTATCGAGGGTACGCATTATACGGTCAAGGACGGCAAAAAGGAACTGCTGAAGGACAAGTATACGGCATCAGGCATCGATAACTATAATCAAATCGTTTATGTCGCCGATCCGTATGCCAACTCGCTGCACCGCAATTTTCCGCAGAACAGTATTGACGTATACACAAAGCTGCAGGATGAGCGGGCCAAAACGAGCAGTGCCGATGCCAGTGTCGGACTTTACTCGGACACCTTCCAATCCTACGGACCTGAGCTTGCCAAGCAGGCACAGGATATGAAGACCAAGGTCATCCTTGGCGTAGTGCCGATAACGGCTTGGGACGATTATGTAAACCAATTGAAGAGCAATCCGCAAATGACAAAAATCGTGCAGGAAATCAATGATTCCTATAAGCAGCGCAGCGCCGGCAAGTAAAGCACCCGAATGGTTGTCCCCTTTCCTGTTAGGGAGAGGGGATGCATAGTAGCGGAAGAGAGCCGGCATTGCTTAAGGTTTCAGGGAAGTAAGGAGGTGGCCGCAGAATGGCCGATCAGCAGATGTATATCGGTGCCTTAGCATCATCAGGCAGACAAAGCAGGCTTTATCGATTGCAAAAAAGGCTCAGGCGCGATAAGTATTTGTATTATTTGGCGGTACCTGGAGCTTTGTTTTTTCTGATTTTTAAATATATCCCGATTTGGGGCGTCGTTATCGCTTTTCAGGATTACTCGCCTATCGCCGGCATAACGAACAGCCCGTGGGTGGGCTTGCAGCATTTTCAACGTTTTTTTTCCGATCCGCAGTTTTGGGTTTTGTTCAGAAACACCATGATGATTAATATGATGAGTCTCGTATGCTTCTTTCCGCTGCCGATCCTGCTTTCGTTATTAATGAATGAGCTGCGCAGCGAGCTGTACAAAAAAATAGTGCAGTCCATTGTGTATTTGCCCCATTTTTTGTCCTGGGTCATCATTGCCGGTTTGACCTTCATGCTGCTCTCCGTATCACGCGGATTTGTCAACGAGGCGTTAACGGCGTTGGGCATGGACAAGGTACAATTTCTGAATGATCCGGACCTGTTCTGGATTCTTTTGACGGTGCAGACGATATGGAAAGAAGCGGGATGGGGAACGATCATATTTCTGGCTGCAATAGCCGGAACGGACCCCCAGCTGTATGAAGCAGCACGCATGGATGGTTCGGGTCGACTGCGCCAAATGTGGCATATTACGCTGCCCGCGATTCGCAATGTGATTTTTATTCTGCTTATTCTCCGACTGGGCCATATGATGGATGTTGGATTCGAGCAGGTCTTTCTGATGTACAACGGGGCCGTATCCAATGTTGCCGAGGTATTCGACACCTATGTGTATCGATTGGGCGTCCAGCAGGGTCAGTTCAGCTTTAGCACAGCCGTAGGGTTGTTCAAATCGGCAGTGGGACTGACACTGGTCATTATCGCAAATCGCCTGTCGAAAAGGTTCGGCGAAGAAGGCATTTACTGAGGAAGGTGAACTTGCAATGGAGAAAACCGGAGAAAACCGCTGGTTTCATATCGTCAATATCGTCATTTTGGCTGCGGTTTCCTTAATCACCGTATTTCCGATTTATTACGTATTCATCATATCGTTCACGGAGACGAGTGAATATTTATCCAAGCCGCTTATCCTCTTTCCGACACAATGGTCGTTTGATTCCTATCACTATTTATTAAGTAATCCGTCGATGCTTCGGGCCATAAGCATCAGCGGTTTGCTGGCCGCTGCAGGAACGGCCTGCAGCCTAATTGTTACCTCGTCGCTGGCCTATTCGCTCTCCAGAAAACGGCTGCTCGGAAGGCGTCTGGCCCTGATGCTTATCGTATTTACGATTTTATTCAGTCCGGGCATTATTCCCAACTATATGCTGGTACGGAATCTGGGATTGATCGACAGCATCTGGTCGCTTGTTCTGCCCGTATTGTCCAGCGGCTGGTACGTGGTACTGATGAAGGGCTTTTTCGAGAACATACCGGAAAGCCTCGACGAAGCGGCAGCGATCGACGGCTGCAATGAAATTACCGCCTGGTTTCGCATCGTGCTTCCCTTGTCACTCCCTGCTATAGCGGCATTCGGGCTGTTTTATGCGGTCGAATACTGGAATACGTATTTCTCGGCTCTGCTTTATATGAATGATTACCAGAAATGGCCGATACAGGTATTGCTGCAAAACATGCTGGCGGAAAATCCATTGGCGGAAACCGATCCCCTGATACAACCGCCCCCGGCACAAATGCTGAAGATGGCAGCCGTCGTTATCGCCACGGTACCGATCCTGTGCATCTATCCGTTCCTGCAAAAGCATTTTGCCAAGGGGGTTATGGTAGGTTCTGTAAAAGGTTGAAATTTCTTCGGTGGAAGGACACAAAGGGTCTGATCCCGAATTGGTTAGTAGGGGAGGGCTTCACTTGTGATTACGAATAACCGCATCATTAATGGCATCATGAAATGGGTTCACCGCCAATATTCGCTGCCGCGGAGAGGCAGTTTTTTCCGACGCAGCCTCGTCATGGTCATCCTTATTGCCAGCCTGCCGGGGCTGCTGATCGGAACGGGCATTTATTGGGTTGGCAGCGGGCAAATTACCGATGAAACAAACAGGCTTCACCAGCAGCAGCTGAAACAAACGCAAAAAAGCATAGACGACCAGTTGATTGCGTTGGAAACGTCACTTTCCCACTGGGCCTTCGATCCGCAGTTTGATGACAAGCTGAAAAGACTGGATTTTGTTTACGGATACACCCAAGTGCAGGATATTTACAAAACACTGCTGGTCATGAGAGAACTCAATCCGATGATCAAACAGGTGCAGCTGTACATCGAGGAGCCGTACCCGCTGCTGTTTACTGAGGATGGATACCACCGTGTGCCTGAAGGTCTGCATGAACAGTATCACAGCATGCTCATGCAGCAAAATCAGGCTGTATGGAACGACTTTGATATAAACGTGGAAGGTGCGGAGGATACAACCTTTACTTACTCGCTATCGCTGATTCATAAAATTCCGGGCGGCAGCCCCCGGCCCTTTGGTATGTTCCTCGTATCCGTCAACCAGAGCAAGCTTAAAGAAATCGTTAACGTCCTGACGCCGCGTCACGAAGGAACCTCCTTCCTGCTGCGGGAGGACGGCGAATGGATTGCTCCCTTTGGTGAAAACAGCGAAGCATCGGCGCTGAACGAGGCTTTGCGAAAACGGATTACCCAGGAACATACGGCAGACGAACAATTTATTTTTGAATGGGAGGGTGAGACCTATTCGGTTTCGCGCGGAGCCTTCAACCGTCTCGGTACGGAGTGGGTCTATGTTTCAGCGACACCGCTCAAAGCGCTGACCGAACCCGTCGTGTTCATCTCCCGCTTGATTGTCGGCTTCAGCTGTTTCGGATTGCTGTTGGCAGTTGTACTATCGTGGTTTGCCTCCAAGCGTCTTTATTCGCCTGTGGCCCGGCTTGTCAAGCTGCTGGGTGGGAAAAGCGCCGCATCACGTCCGGAGGACGGTGATGAGTTTGAGATGATCGAAAGTGTCTGGAATCATGTCACAAGAGAAAGCCAAACGCTCCAAACCCGGCTTGAAAGCCAGCTGCCGCAGGTCAGGGAAGGATTCCTGCTGCAGCTGGCGCAGGGCTACCTGTATTATTTGTCCGAATCGGATCTGCAGGAGCGGATGGGCAATCTGGGCTGGGAGGTCAAGAGCAGCAGGTTTAATGTCGTTTATGTACAGCTGCTTGGATTTTCCAGTCTGCAGGGGCGGTTTTCCGAAGGGGATGAGGTGCTGGTGACATTTGCGGCCTCGAACATTGTCCAGGAGCTGGCAGCAAATGCCTTTGACCAGGCAGACACGATCAATTTTCACGATCTTACTATCGGTCTCCTGCTTGGTTATGACGCTTTGGAGCCTTTAGAGCAGTGCCGCGAACGTATATACCGGCTGCTGAACGAACTGACGAACAGGCTGAACCTGCTGCTGCACATGAGAGTAGCGATTGGGCTGGGACGGCCCGCTGCGCAGCTTAAGGAAATCCCGGCCATGCTGGAGGAAACGAAGCAGGCTCTGCGCTTTCGCGATCTACAGGAGGATAATCAGATTATCGATTTGCGGGAATGGGTGACGGATGGCGAGAAAACCTCCGATTTCCCGTTCCATTTGGAAAAAGAAGTGATCCATGGGCTTCGTATGGGACTGGAGGAGGAAACGGTGGACGCCGTTCGCCGCTTTTTGCATGAGCTTCGGGTCCATGCCGGAAAGGAGCTTTGGGTGCAGCAAGGAATGCTTCACCTGCTCGGATCTGTGCAGCATTCGATCATGCAGATGGGAATGAATCTGAATGCGCTCTATGAAGGCGCCAATCTGTACAGCCAGCTGTGCCAGCTAAAGGAGCCGGAGGAAATCGAGAAGTGGTTCCTGTCCAGGGTTATCCTGCCTTTCATGCACGAAAGCAAACGCAAGCAGGATGCCTTTATGCAGCAGACTATTGACCGTATTGTCCTGAAAATTCAGGATAGCTATATGGAGGAGCTGTCCCTCGATGCTATTGCCGAATCGGAGCGGCTTAGCTCCTACACCCTCAGCCGGATGTTCAAGCAGTCGGTCGGTCTTAACTTTATAGATTATTTAACCGAGATCAGGCTCAATAAAGCCAAGGAGCTGCTGCTGCACACGGATTGGAGGCTGAATGAGGTGGCAGAGCGCGTCGGCTACCAGCACAGCTATTTCAGCAGAATATTCAAAAAGCACGTCGGAGTAACCCCGAGCCGCTACAGAGAGAACAGCAGGGATGAGTCGACTGGCGGCAGGAATAACAATATATCGGAATGAAGGTGGAAGCATTGATCAACGACGACCATTTCCGCAATCCTCCTGTGGAATTTCGGATGCATCCGTTCTGGTTCTGGAACGGGGATATGGAAGAGGATGAGATTGTACGGCAAATCGCCGAAATGAAGGACAAGGGAGTTGGCGGTTTTTTTATATGCGCCAGGCAGGGGATGACGATTCCTTATTTATCGCAGCTATGGTTTGACAGGGTAAGGTTCGCTGTAGAGGCGGCAGGGAAAGCAGGCCTGAACGTCTGGCTGTATGACGAATATCCGTACCCGAGCGGCATTGCCGGCGGGGAGGTTACGCTCGAGCACCCGGAAACGAAGCAGCGCATGCTCTCCCGAACTGCCGTAAGCGCAGAAGCAGGAGAGGATCTGGATCTGAATCTGCCCTGGGGCAGGGTTCTGTTGGCCAAGGCGGTCCCGATATCTCCGGACGGGGCAAAGGACTGGCCGCATGCACAAGATATTTCACGATGGATTGGCAGCTTTCAGGATGAAACGGTGTTTCAGCAAACAGGCTCAAGTCCTTACAGCCGCAAGCGATATTTTACGTATCACACAGTCAAAAAGCTCAAGTACAGCCTTCCCGTTGATGTGAAGCAGTGGGAGATTCTGGTCATTACCGAGCAGGAGGTCGACGATTTCAAATATTTTGGCACCTTTGTCGATCCGCTCCATCCTGAAGCGGTTAATGCCTTTATGCGTCTGACTCATGAACGCTATACCGAGGAGATGGGCGAATATTTCGGGCAAACGATCAAAGGCATGTTCACGGACGAAATCGGTCTGAGGGCAGGGAAGATTCCGTGGTCGCCGATGATTCCAGCTTTTTTTGAAGAGCGCTGCGGCTATAGCTTGCTGGATAAGCTGCATCATTTATATGAAGACGCCGGAGAAGACACGGCACAGGTCCGTTATGACTTTTATCAATGCATCCATCTGATGCTGCGGGATCAATTTCATAAAAGGATTGCCGACTGGTGCGAGGATGGCCAGATGGAATACGTAGCAGAAGTGCCGGGCGTGCGTATGACGACACAGCTGCACAGCCATATTCCCGGTGGAGACAGCGCCCATGAGAAGCTGGGCAGCCCACTGTCCGCGATCATGGAAAAATATGCCCACAGTTTGCGGCATAATCCCAAAATGGGCAGTTCCTTATCCCGCCAGCTAGGCAGAAAACGCGCTTTAATTGAATGCTTCCACAGCATCGGCTGGTCGATGACTCTACAGGATGCCCGTTGGATGATTGATTGGATGGCAGTGCTGGGAACGAATATGTTCAACTTTCACGCCTTTTTTTATTCGATTGACGGGCTGCGCAAGCATGATGCCGCTCCCTCGCAGTTTGAGCAAAATCCTTATTGGAGGCACTTCGGGCAGCTGGGGGATTACATCGGACGCTTGAGCTATATGATGAGTGAAGGGAGCGCCCTGATCGATATTGCCGTGCTCGATCCCACGACCTCTTTGTGGACGCAAATGGGCAACCCGTTCCATCAGTTTAAATTTGCCGGAACCAGCGAAGAAGATAAGCGTCGGCTGGAGCGGATGAAGACGGACTGGATTCGAATTCAGACCGAGCTGCTGATCCATCAGCGTGATTATGATACGCTGGACCCGGAAATGCTGATGCAGGCCAGGATCAGCGAAGGCGCCCTGCATATCGGGGCTGGCAGCTACAAGGTACTGATCATCCCGCCAATCACCAATCTGGAGGCTGCGGCCTGGGAGCGAGTTCAGGCATTTGTGCGGGACGGTGGCACTGTCATCAGCGTCGGATTGCTGCCCTATGAGACTATTGAGCCAGGCAGCGAGGCTGTGCTCGGGATGTCGGCACTGTTCGGAACGGAGGCTCCAGCTCCGGATTCCTATTGGAGCGGTCATACCGATTACAACCAGACGGACCAAGGCTGGATTCACAGCATGGAGGGAAACGCTTTCTTTGTGCCTTACGGACCTGAGTCTTCCCGTGTGAACGGAAGGAATCTGCTGATCGAGCTTTTGAACCAAACGCTTCCCCGCCGGGCGGAGCTGGTTTCCGACGATGGAAGCACGAATTGTCTGCTCATGCAGCATCGGCAGCTTAGCGACCGGGAAGAGCTGCTTTTTATCGCCAACCATGAGGGCTTGGAGAAACGGATCGAGCTTCGTCTTGCGGATTCCTATGCCGATCCGGGCTATTCCTTAAGCATCCGTGATTTGGAGAACGGAGAGACATGGCCGCTATCTTCCGGGGTCAGCGGGAAGGGAAGAACCGCGACACTCGTATTTGCCCCTTACCAGTCGCATTTGGTTGAGATTAGCCGAAACAGCCCATCAATCGCTCCTGCTGAAGACGGTCTGACCGAGTGCTCTGATCAGCGGGAACAGCCTACTTCACATATTCACGCAGAAATGGGCAGTGGCTGGGCAGTGGAAGCGGCAGAGCCCAACACGCTCAGGCTAGGGCGATTTCTGATGGCACTGGACCTGGAGGATCAAGGTCTGGAGCAGCAATGGCAGCTGGGTCAGGGAGCATTGAACCCACAGGTCAAATGGTATGAGGTGGATGCGAAAACGTGGATCAGTCAATGTGCAGATCTTGCGGATGAGCTTCCGCACACACTGAGCTACAGCAGCCATTGGTTCGGTACTCCTTTTCAGGTTAAAGTCGCCTATCCGGTCATTGTCTGGTTCCAGGCAGGTTTTGACGTCGAGCAGCTGCCGGAATTATGCGAGCTGCGGATGGACCGGGAAGCGATTCTTGGAGAATACCGCTTGTTCATTAACGGTACGGAGTGGGATGGAGGCAGAGTGACGCCTATCCTCGGAAGCAACACGATCATGATTCGGGTCGTGATCCAGCGTCCGTATGACGGAGTGGTTGATCCGCTTTATTTGAGCGGTCCGTTTGGCGTGCGTTTTACAGCACAGAAGCATCCGGTTATTACGTCCCTCCCAACAGAGGGTGATCCGAATAATGCTGTCCTTGAAGGCTTTCCGCACTATTCAGGAACCTTTATATTTCGCAAACAGGTGCAATTCCCGCCAAAAGCGGCTTTAACGGGCCAATTCGAATTATCGCTGTCGGGATTAAGCCCTCACTTTCATGATTGCGCCGAATTGGTTCTCAATGGCCATTCATTGGGAGTACGGGCTTGGACTCCTTACGTATGGACAGGCAAATCGGAATGGCTTGCTCCCGGCAGCAACCTGCTTGAGCTGAGGGTTGACAATCCGCTCTGTTTCAGACTGGATGGCACTTATTTTGATTATGCACGGCATGAGGTAAGGGAGTCAGCTGAATTCAAATCGGATGAGGATGGGGAATAAACAATGAAGGTAACGAATATCGTTTGTTATTTTGCCAAGGGACTGTTTTATGTGAAGGTTGAGACGGACGAGGGGGTATCCGGCTTTGGAGAATGCAGCCCCATGCAGGTCGATGCTATACTCCCCATTATACAAACCGTGATTAAGCCGCAGGTGATAGGCCAAAGCGTGTTCGATCTTGAGAAAATCGAAGAGAGTATTATGCGCAAAAGCTACAAAATATCGGGGCAGCTGCTGGCGATGGCGTTCAGCGGCGTCGAAATCGCCTTGTGGGACGCGAAGGCGCGCTTTTTGAAGCAGCCTCTATATAATCTGCTGGGCGGCAAATACAGAGCAGAAATTCCCCTGTACGGCTCCAGCATGAGCCGGGATCTCGCTCCTGAAGAAGAAGCGGCCAAGCTGCTGGAAGGCATCCGGCAATTTGATTTTAAAGCCGTCAAGATCAAGGTGGGCCCGCGCTTCGGCTCCGGACTGCCGGTCGATCTGAATGCGGACGCCTTGAAGGTCAAAACCGTAAGGGAAGCGATTGGGCCGGATTGCCGCTTGATGGTGGATGGCAACAGCTCCTATACGTACATTCAGGCTGTACAGCTTTATAACCAAATAAGCCGGTACAATCTGCACCATTATGAGGAGCCGTGCCCTTATTACGATGTGGATGCCTATATCAAGCTATGCCAGACGCTGCCTGTGCCGATTCATGTTGGCGAGCAGGACTGGAACATATTTACCTTCCGCGATTTTATTGCGAAGGGCGCCTGCCATCTGTATGCGGCCGACCCGATCAAATGCGGCGGTATTTCGCAGGCCAAACGGGCTGCAACCTTATGCCGGGCCTTCGGAATCCACTATGTACCGCATAATACGACGCGCGGAGTCGGTTTTGCAGCGGCTCTTCATCTGGCCGCAAGCACCCCGGAGTGCAACAGCTATTACGAGTACTCGATCGAGAAGGATGCTGTACGCGAGCAGTTTGTTCCGAAGGAGTTCGTGGTGGCCAACGGCTTCATCCGTGTCCCCGACGGACACGGGCTCGGCATTGAGACCGACGAGGAAAAGATGAACCGGGTACTGAACCGGGTGTAGGGAAGCACGTCTGACAAGCTCTTGGGGTCCTTGGAACCCGGGAGCTTTTTGTCCCATATACCCTTCCGGAAGCCCTGCAAGCGCACAACGCAGAAAAGCTGCAGGTTTGCCAGGGACACAGCAGGTTAAGCAAAGACACTACTGGCCCATTCAGGTGCAATGGATAATCATGGACAATGGACAGTACAAAAGGACAGCGTTATGATCCAGTCATATCAACGCAGAAGGGAGATGCAATATTGAACGCAAAAGGGACTTCCATCAAACAGAATAATCCATCCGTTATGGTTTATCGGATAACCGGCATGTGCAAACAGCTCGTCATGAACCGCTGGATGTATGCGATGATGGCCCCCGGTATTTTGTTTTTCGTTGTATTCAAGTATGTTCCGATGTGGGGCGTCGTTATCTCGTTTCAGGATTACCAGCCTTTCCTCGGAATCAGCGGCAGCGAATGGGTGGGCCTGAAGCATTTTGAAAGATTATTCTCGTCGCCCGACTTTTGGCTGCTGTTCAAGAATACGCTGATGCTGTTTGTTTGGGACATGACGTTTGCCTTTTCAATTCCGATCCTGCTGGCACTCATGCTGAACGAGCTGAGAAGCCTGCTGTTTAAGAGGGCGGTGCAAACACTGATTTACATTCCGCATTTCATGTCATGGGTTATTGTTGTTTCTTTGACATACATCATGCTTACGACAGAAGGCGGGATTGTTAATGAGCTGCTGGTCAAATGGGGCGGCACGCCAGTCAATTTCATGCTCAGCCAAGGCTGGTTTCGTCCGGTATACACGATACAAACGATCTGGAAGGAAGCAGGATGGGGCACCATTATTTATTTGGCAGCGCTTGCAGGCGTCGACCAGCAGCTGTATGAAGCGGCACGAATGGATGGGGCAAGCCGCTGGCAGCAAATGTGGCATGTTACGCTTCCCGGCATTCGAAGCACGATTGTCGTTCTGCTTATCCTGAAGGTCGGTGACATGCTCGACCTCAGCTTCGACCATGTATTCCTGATGGTCAACTCGATGAACCGTGAAGTGGCGGATGTGTTCGATACGTTCGTTTATTTGACCGGTATTTCGCAGGGCCAGTTCAGTTATTCCACAGCAATCGGGCTGTTCAAGTCGGCAGTCGGACTGGTTATGGTCGTTGCTGCCAACCGGCTCGCCAAGATGCTTGGCGAGGAAGGTATATACTGAAGCCAACAACGCTCCAGAAGTATGGTTACTTCACTGCAAGCGTTGGTACAGCAAATCCTGCTCCGCAAAATGTTAAGGAGTTGATTCATTGTGGGCCAGCATTCCCTATCAAGCCGAATATTTGATAGCGTTATCATTGTAGGTATCACGCTGTATGCGGCCGTCTGTATCCTGCCGTTCATTCATATTGTCGCCGGTTCCTTCACAACAGGCGCAGAACTGCTGCGCAAAGGCTTCGTGCTGATTCCCTCCGAGTATTCTCTCGATGCCTACCGTTATATCTTTTCAACGAGCACGTTGATTAGAAGCATGGGCGTTACCGTATACGTGACGGTCGTCGGGACGGTTTTGAATGTTGTCTTTACCGCTCTGCTAGCCTATCCGCTTGCCCGGAAGGATGTGGCTGGACGCGGCTTTGTACTTAAAATGGTGCTGTTCACCATGTTGTTCAGCGGGGGCATGATTCCGTCCTTCCTGCTCGTCAAGCAGCTGGGCCTGCTTAATTCGCTCTGGTCGCTTATGCTGCCGGGGCTGGTCGGAGCTTTTATCCTGATCATATTGAAATCATTTTTTCAGCAGATGCCGGACAGTATTGAGGAGTCCGCCAAAATCGACGGGGCCAATGATTTGCAAATTTTGTACAAAATCGTATTGCCGCTGTCCATGCCAGCCATCGCAACGATTTCATTGTTTTATGCAGTGGCCCACTGGAATACTTTCATGCAGGCCGTGCTGTACCTCAACAATTCCGAGCTGTGGCCGATCCAGGTGCTGCTTCGCCAAATTATTCTGATGTCCAGCGGGAACTTCGGTGATTCCGGTGTGATGGACGAAGGGGCGATGCCTCCGGCGCAAACGGTCAAAATGGCCGTGATCGTCGTTGCTACGGTACCGATCCTGCTCGTATACCCTTTCCTGCAAAAGCATTTTACGAAAGGCGTCATGCTCGGCTCGGTTAAAGGATGATCCGATCATCTTAATATATGGATGGATACCATCATCACAGGAGGCCTATATGAAAACAACTGCCAATCAACGGAATTACAGCTATTACAGCAGCTTTACCTGCTTAACCTTGCTATGTGGAGCATTGCTTGCCGCCTGCTCAAGCAGCAATCCCCAAACCGGCCAACAGCCGGCTGCAGGTCAGGATGCCAGCGCGAAGGCAGCCGATCCGCTTAAAATCACCATGATGACAGCGCTGAACAAGCCGGAGCCGCCAAAAGCAGACAGTCCGCTGATCAAGAAGGTAGAGGAATTAACCAATACCAAATTAACGATCAACTGGGTACCGGCCAGTACCTACGCAGACAAATTGACGGCTTCAATCGCTTCCTCGGATTTGCCTAATTTGCTGGTCGTGTTGTCGGCGAATCTGCGAAATCCGGTTATATCCAATGCCGTAAATTCAGGAGTATTCTGGGATTTGACGCCTTATTTGAACGATTATCCGAATCTGAAAACGATGAACCCGATTGTTGCCAATAACATCAAGTTCAATGGCAAAATATACGGGATTTCCCGTGACCGCGATTTATCCCGCAATGCGATCATCATTCGTAAGGACTGGTTGGATGCACTGGGACTCAAGGAGCCGAAAACGCTGGACGAATTATATAATACAGCCAAAGCATTTACAGAGAATGATCCCGATAAAAACGGTAAAAAGGATACGTACGGCTTTACGGATTGGAAGTCGATTACGACCTTTGGCAATGTGCTTGTCTGGCTGGGCGGACCCAACGGCTGGGCGGATGATAATGGCAAGCTGTCTGCGGATTACGTAGCCCCTGAATATTTGGAGGCGATGAAATATATGCGCCGCTTGTATCAGGAGCAGTTGATTAATAAAGATTTTCTGCTCGTGGATAAGGTCCAGATGCAGGACAATTTCGCCAAGGGCAAAGCGGGCTTATATATCGGAGCAGCCGATGATATCGAAAAAATGCAGGAAAATCTGGTACAGCTCAATCCGGGTGCGAAGGTGGCCTTCGTCAATCGTATAAATGGACCGAAGGGTGAACGGTCGGTGGGCGGATCTGGGCATGAAGGTATTGTGATGATTCCAAAAACGAGTGTCAAAACGGAGGCAGATTTAAAAAACATGCTCAAGTTCCTTGATTGGACGGCAGGCAAGGAAGGAGTCAATATATTAAAATGGGGTGTGGAGGGCACTCAGTACAAGCTGGATAACGGCAAAGCGCAGGTTCTCGACAGCAAAAAATATATTGATGAATGGGAATCCTACGGCGCCTCCTTGATGACGCTTCGTACGAATGCGATTCCAATCATGACTACCGATCCGATAACGGAAAGAACGGAGTTTATGCGTGCAGACAGCTCGGCCATTGCCGTTAGCAACCCGTCGCAGGCACTGGATTCCAAAACGAACGCGGAAGTCGGCGGCTCGATCAAGCAAAAAATCGAAGATGTGCGCAACCAGTTTATCCTCGGGGCTGCCGATGAAAATGCGTGGAAAGCAGCGGTCGACAGCTGGCGTAAAAGCGGTGGCGATAAAATTACAGAGGAATATAACGCCCAGTACAGCGCGTCCAAAAAATAGTATTGTCTCTTACACCGCGCGCAGCTCCCCATGTGCGGTGTCGAGTTAGATGACCGTGATCAGCTATAGGCGAATCTGGCGCATTCGCGCTCGAAATCAAGCTTTTAGGCAGGGATGAAATGTTCTGCTTTTCCAAGAGTAGTGGTAAACTGATGCTGACATTACTTTTTGAGAAAGGGTTACCATGCGAACATCTTTTTCGGGCTATTTTCTGAAAGTAACCAGCTTCGTACTTTTACTTAGCACCATTCCGGTGCTTCTGCTTGGTATGGCTGCGTATTGGAAGTCGGCGAACGTGATCCAGGAGCAGGTGGTCCAGAGCAATATGCAGGTGCTGCTGCAAACGCAAATGAGAATCGAGAAGGAACTGAAGCTGATCGACCAGATGGCCAATAATCTGATCATATCCAGCGTGGTCAACCTTACGCTCAGGCAGCAGATTTCCGAGCAGGATTTTATGGCTGTGCATCAAATTCAGCAGAGCCTTAATCTGTTCAACTCCTACGAGTTGGGCATCCGCGATGTTTCTTTGTACAGTCTGGAGAAGGATTGGGTGATCGGCGCCAGCTCCGTATATATTCAAGGAAGTGCCAAGCTGCAGGAGGAGCAGCTGGATACCTATTTGCAAACGCCGCTCAGCTCATTCTGGTTTGCCCACAAGCAGGCTAACCGTAAGGATAACCACCCTAACGGTGTGATCAAGCTTGTGAAAAAGCTGCCGCTAAATGCCCCGAAGCCGTTGGGCATTCTGGTCGTATCGGTCTCAGTCCCGGACCTGCAGACGCTGCTGGCTGACAACAGGCTTGCCGGAACGACATTTATATTGGACGACCGTTATCAGGCAGTTGCTACCAATGGAGGGGATTCCATTGAAAACGATGAAATCAGGCAAAGGCTTGCTCTTGAATTAAGCGTTTACAAGGATGCGGAAGGCTCCTTTGTTTTATCCGCACCGCAAGGGAACTTCGCGGTTATTTACCGCAAGGCTTCCTACAATGATTGGATTTATGTATCGCTTGTTCCGATCCGGGAAATTACAACCAAGTCCCGCGATATCGGATGGTACACTTTTTACACCTGTGCTGCGCTGGCTCTCTTGACTGTTGGTCTTTCGCTGCTTGGCTCCAACCGGATATACCGTCCTGTCCGCAAGCTTTACGAAGCTGTGCTCGGTCAGAGCTGGCAGCAGGAACGGCATCCCCGTCGCGACGAATTGGATGTTATTGGAGAGCGCTACCATTCGATATGGCATTTGCGCAATGAGCTCTCTGCCAAGCTGGAAAGGCAGCGTCCGCAGCTCAAAGAATTTTACCTGCTTAAGCTGTTCTCCGGTGATGCGGTCGAGGCTGCAGGAAAGCTGTCCGAGCTGGGCTTCGATCTCCAGGCGTCCAGCTATCACGCGCTTGTGCTCCAGATCGATTCGTTATCAGATACGCGCTTCGAGGAGCGTGACCGCGATTTGCTGCTGTTTGCGATCAACAATATGGTCGGGGAATTGATCGATAAGCCTTATAGACTTGATCCTGTAGTCATTAATCAATCGCAGGTGACGATCGTTGGAAGTCTGAATGATTCAGCGAGCCAATGGAAGCAGGATGTGTCCTATTTTGCAAAGCTGGTGCAGATGAAGGTCCGCGAGTTTTGGGGTCTTTCCGTCAGTCTGGGAATCAGCTCGCCTTTTTTTCGGCTGCAGCATGCAGGTCAAGCATACACTGAATCCCTTGAAGCGCTTAAATACCGGTTGAGGCTTGGAAATGAAGCGATTTTGCTTTATGCCGAGGTCGTACCCGCTGAGTCGCAGGCTTCCATATTTCCGCGTCAGCTGCTGGATGAGCTTGTCGATGCGATCAAGCTGGCGGACCACAAGGTGGCATTTGACAAGCTTAGCCTGTTCATAACGCAGATCGTCAGTGATGAGGTCAATCATCAAGTGTACCGGGTTTCCTTCGTAAGATTGCTGGCAGAGCTGCTTAATGTAGCGCAGGAAACCGTCGGCGGCTCGCAGCATCTGGCAGGAGACCGGCTGTTGCTCTTCGAGCAGCTGTTCCAGCTGCAGTCGGCGCAGGAAATCGAAGTCTGGTTCCAGGAAAGCCTGGTCGGACCCTTGATTCATATCCTGGAGGAAAAGCGCAAGGTTCATTTTCAAAAAATTTCCGATGAAGTCAAGCAGCTCGTCGAGATCCATTACGATTCCGACCTGACGCTGGAAATGTGTGCTGACCGGCTCAGCTATCATCCGGTGTATGTGAGCCGTATATTCCGCAAGGAGACCGGGATGAACTTCTCCGAATATTTATCCCGTTACCGCCATACGGCAGCGAGGAAGCTGCTTGCGCAGACTCAGCTGTCTGTAGCCGAGATCGCGGGCAGGGTCGGTTTTCACAATGGCCCGAACTTTTCCCGTCATTTTAAAAAAGTCGAAGGGGTTACGCCCGGTCATTTTCGCGAACTGGTGCAATCGTCGCCAGAGCGGCTTGCCATGGAACCGGACCCGCTTCCCCATACTCAAAGGAGCGAAACCGATGAAGGGAACAAAATTTAGTCCGGAATACCGCGAATATAAGGATAAGGTATCAGGCCGCACCATCCGGCAGCTGACCGACTATTTCACACATAGCAATCATTTTTATTTTACGAATCATACGTTTTTTCAGGGAGATATCATATTTAAATCGCAGCGTGGCAATTCGAGCAACCTGTACCGACTGCATATGAATTCGATGGTTATCGAGCAGCTGACGGATCTGCCTCAAACCCCGCTGGATGACCGGTTCTATGACCGGATGCAGCATTCGTGCGTGCACGAGGGCAACGAGGAAGCGTACATGTTTTACCTAGGCAAAGTATTTGCGCTGCATTTGCGCACTTTGGAGCTTCGCGTACTATATGAAACGCCCGAAGGCTTCAAGCTCAGCTCCGGTTCGCCGAGCGCCGACGGGAAGTACGTCTTCGCTTCAATCAACGAGAACAAGGTGCACCGTGAATTCGAGGACGGCTTTTATGAAACATGGGCGGCGTTCCCGGAAACGCGGATTGTGCGTATCGATATTGAAACCGGCAAATCCGAAGTGGTTTACGCGGAAAACTACTGGATCAAGCATGTGAATATGTCGCCGACGGTTCCCAATCTGATGACGTACTGCCACGAGGGTCCCTGGCACAAAATCGATCACCGCGTCTGGTTGTTCGACACCGAAACGGGCAAATCGACGAAGGTTGTTCCCGACCAGAGTCCGCTAAAAACCGTGGGTCACGAATATTGGCTTGCCGATGGGGTCCGGCTTGGCTATCATGGCAAAAAAACGGAGCCAGACGGTCAGGTGCATGGCTACTTCGGTTTTATTCGGCATGACAACACGGAGCGCGTGGAGCTGGATTTCCCGTTTCACAGCCAGCATTTCCACAGCAGCGATATGGATTTGATCGTTGGAGACGGGCAAAAAATAACGAATCCCCACATCCTGCTGTGGAAGCGCGAAGCGAACGGATACAGCGAGCCGCGTGTGCTTGCTCATCATGGCGGAATCTCGCTCCTGCAGGCCTCGCATGTTCATCCGCGGTTCACGCAGGACGATAAGCATGTGCTGTATACGTCGGACCGTGGCGGATATGCCAATATGTATTTGGTCGAAATCGGAGACACAGACAATCTGCCGAAGCTTGCTGACGTGCAGGCGAAGGACTAAGAGAGGAATGACGGATATGCAAGGCACCATTTATAAACCGGAATACCGCGAGTATCGGGATCAAATTTCCGGCCGCCGCATCCTGCAGCTGACCGATTATTTTGCCCACAGCAATCATCTCTATTTTACTAATCAAACGTTTTATAAAGGCGATGTGATTTTCAAGGCGCAGCGGGATAATGCGAGCAATTTATTCCGGCTCCGTATGGATACGATGAATATCGAGCAGCTAACCGATTTGCCGCAGCCGGTGTATGATGACCGCTATTTTGACCGGCTGCTGCTCTCTTATGTGCATGAAGGCAACGAGGAAATATATATGTTCTATCTGGGTCAGGTGCTGGCGTTAAACCTGCGGACACTGCAGCAGCGTGTTCTATATGATACACCGGCAGGCTATTATCTGAGCTCAGGCTCGCCGAGCTCTGACGGGCGGTATGTGGTGGTCTCGATTACGGAAAACAAGGTGCACCGTGAATTCGAAGGCGGCTTCTATGAGACCTGGGCGGCGTTTCCCGAGACACGGTTAGTCCGAATCGATATTGAAAGCGGCAAATCAGAAACCATATACGCGGAGAATTACTGGATCAAGCATGTCAATATGTCGCCAACGGTGCCGAACCTGCTGACCTTTTGTCATGAAGGACCTTGGCACCATGTCGATCACCGTGTATGGATGCTGGACACCGACAGCGGAAAGGCAGTTCGGATCGTTACCGATCAAAGCCCTGTCAAAACGGTCGGTCACGAATATTGGTTTACCGATGGCATCCACCTCGGCTATCATGGCAAAAAGTCGGAGCCGAATGGTGAGGTACACGGCTATTACGGCTCCATCAAATACGATAACACGGAGCAGATCGAACTGGACTTCCCGTTTCACAGCCAGCATTTCCACAGCAATGATCTGGATCTGATCGTTGGCGACGGCCAGCGGATGATTAACCCTCATGTGCTGCTCTGGAAGCGGACGGCAGCGGGCTTTGACCAGCCGCGTGTGCTGGCTTATCATGGCGGCATGGGCATCAATGCCGCCACCCATGTGCATCCACGCTTCACGGCGGATGCGGGTCAGGTGCTGTATACCTCGGACCGTGGCGGATACGCCAACCTGTATCTGGTCGAGGTCGGCAGTGTAGACGAGCTTCCGCTGCTTGCCGAGGTTCAGGCGGGTGCCCAGCCCCGGTAGTCCTAATCGAATTGCACCGTTTTTTGAATCATATACAACCAACTGCAGCGGTTGGTCGGATCGTATCCATTCGACTTCAACAGCTTGCTGGATCACATCGATCCAACTGCTGCTGTATGTTTGTTATTGCCGACTGCCGTCCTGTGGACGGCAGTCTTTGTCATGGACAGGTTCTGCAGCTGATTATTTACTCGATCTGTTGAGTAGCTAGGTTGGTGAATTCTACTGTCCGTATTGAACTTAAATTGGATATTGTGAACTTGAAATTCAAGTGTTATTATAACTTTATATACATATCATATGAGTTGGTGACTACGTTGAAAGAGCTTGCGAGCACGAAAATATTGAATGAATTATTACAACGCATCGATCAGGAGGTGTGGAAAGCGGGCGAGAAGCTGCCGTCTTTGGCGGCATTGGCCAAGGAATTACAGGTCGGGGTTTCCACCGTTAGGGAAGCGCTGCGTATATTGGAAAATAAGGGTTATTTGCTGATTGAGCATGGTCGGGGAATGTTTGTACGGAGCCGTAATCATTGGAGGCAGGACAACTCGCTCGATCTGACCTCGCTTCCTGTCGGGGACCTCTTCTCCCTGCTGGAATTTCGTTGTGTACTGGAGCCTGAGATGGCTGCGCTTGCCGCAGAAAGAGGCTCACCCGGGCAAATTCGCAATATTAAAGACGCCGCGGCTCAAATGATCGCAGACTTGGCCTCAGGTGAGGATTATTTTGCGTCTGACATTGCTTTTCATGATCATATTGCGGAGGCCTGCTCCAATGTGGTGATGGCCAGTGTGATGAAAGGAATCTCGGAGCTGCTATTGGAAAGCCGAAGAAAGACTACGCGTATCAAAGGCAGTGCGGAGAGAGCTGCGCACTTTCATATGCTGATTGCCTTGGCGATTGAGCAGAGAAATGTTCAGCTGGCAAAGGACATGATGAGGTCGCACCTGCAGGATGTGAAGCAGGACAGTATGAAGCTTAAGGAAAGCTTGGAAGGAGAGCATCAAGCTTAAAAAGAAGTTTAGGCTTTATGCATGCATGGGTCAGGGATCTGTTTGAAGATGATTCGGAAACGGGGAAGCGATATGAAAATAACAATTCAGAATAAGGCCAATTCTTATCAGGGCAATGTGCAGGGAAAAGCCAATGAACCGATAACCGTTGCAGGGCTGCTGGATCGCGCCAGGCGGGGGCTTGATGGTTATTACGGGGGCGGTGAGCCTGATTGGACGCTGGAACATATATATGATCGTCTGGAGCATAATGCACCGAGAATCGCCATCATTGGCGGGTCATCCGACCATCCGGCGCACATTTTGGATCACGAAACCGTATTCAAGGCTGCTTTAAAAATTTGGCAGGAGGGCGGTGTGCCCTTTTATTTCAGCACCCCGGTGCTTTGTGACGGAACAGCCCAGAACAATATCGGAATGTCGTATTCGCTGCAAAGCCGCAACGCAATAGCTGAGATCGTTGTCAATCAGATGGAAGCGCATTCTTATCATGGTGCCTTTGTGATACAGGGCTGCGATAAACAGCCTCTCGGTATTTTAAGCGGGCTTGCGCATTTGGATCGGGTTCGCCGTTACCGTGGGGAGCATCATGTATTTGCAACCTTTAGTCCTTCCCATGTGTTGAAGGGTGGTACGATTCCCGACGATTTGAAGCGGGAGCTGGCGGATCTGGCATCACAGGCCGACACCGCAGGATTTGACGATATAGGTGCTGATATCCGCGAGGCTGTCAGCTATATTTTGCAATGCTCCTCCAATACATCCTTTCAGGGCGTGTTTCAACGTGCTGTGGAGCGTGGGCTTATGACGGTAGAGCAGCACCTTGATTTTGAAAAAAGACTGGCCGTTAACACCTGTGATTCCGCAGGCGGGATTTGTGCGTTTCATGGTACAGGCAACAGCTCGCGGGATATTACCGCAGGCTTCGGCATCGTAAGCCCTGTTCTGGAGCTGCTGGTTGAGCCGCCTACCCAGGTACAGGTCGATAAAGCGATTGAACAATTATTTTCCATTATCCAGCGGCCGGAATGCAGTGTGAGTGAATTGGTACGGGCGAATATTGGCAATACGATCAAGCTGCACAGTGCCGGAGGCGGCTCGACGAACCTGATGATGCATATTGTCGGTGCGATGATTTATGCTGGATACGATTTTTGCTTGAGTGATCTGGAAGCAATTGTGAACTCCCATCCCATTCCCGATTTGTTTGATTACAGCCTGACAGAGGGCAGGGACATCTATACCTTGGCGCAGCAGTGCTGCTCAGGGCAAATCCGAGGCATGGAGACTTTGATTTATGAGCTGTCACGCAATGGAGTCCCCATGGATTTGGATGCACCTACAGTAACGGGCCAAACATGGCGGCAGCGGCTGTCAGACACAACGAATCTAAGTGCGGATGGCGTCAAGGAAAATCAGATTATTTTGAGTACACCAAGAAGAAGCTTTAGCGGTGTCGATGTGCTGAGCAGCAACTTTTTTAACAATGCAGTCGTGAAGATTAGCGGTATGCCGACCAAGCAGCTGGATTTATTTGATCAAAGAATTGCATTCGTGCTGTATTACGAAAATGAAGAGGAGGCTAATCATCATCTGCTGGATGTGAACCTGCTGGATGGATTGAAAATGTGCAGGTTATTCCGTTTGGAGCATATGCGGCAAATGGCCTGTCATAACGCAGCGGTTCCCCTGGATCAGTTGAAGGACATGGATTATGATGAGCTGTTTGATCAGATGATTCAGCAGGAATGGCTGAGGTTGGCTGTCATTATATCCGGACAAGGGCCTGAGGCATTTGGTATGCCGGAAATGATGACGCCGATGCAGCATATTAATGCAGACCGCAGGCTAAGACGCCTGACTACTTTAATCAGTGATGGACGGTATTCGGGTGTAACCTTTGGAGCAGCGGTTGGTCATGTGACTCCGGAGGCTTATCATGAGGGAGGCCTGCTGTATATGCAGGAGGGAGATCTGCTCCATCTGCAGTTCCGCAGCAAAAGAATTGATTTGCTAGATTCTGAAGCCTTCATTACTGGAGAAGTAGCGCATTTTCAAGGAGAGCTTCATGTGCAGCGTAAGGAATTGGGTATGGCAAGATTGGATCGATTACGTCATCGACAGCGGATGGTAGCGGCATCCAACCGTCTGCGAGATTGTACGGATGCTTCACGTGGGGTTGTACCGATGGGGGTGGCACTGGATGCGGACATGAAGTGGCCGCACAGCAGTATGCCGCAAGAGGCGCAATATCAGTAAGTGCTGCCAGGCAAGTAAATGAATAAATCAGCAAGGGAAGGGAATGTAATTAGATGGATAAATCGAGAGCGTTATTAAAATCATTAGGTTTTCTGGAGCGGGAGGCTTATGACCTGCCGGATTCGCCCAAGCGATTTCCCGATGGTGCGCAGTATCGTGTGGAAATTCCAAGTGTTGAAGGGCCGGAGGCGTTAAAGGCCGTTTTTGAGGAAGCGGACCGTTACGGGATTGTGATTCATCGCGTATCTCAAGGGAGTGGCATTATGCTGCTTACCGACGCGGAAATTTCTGAAATGGTCGTGCTCTGTGCAGCACGCGGCGTTGAGCTCAGCTTATTTGTCGGACCGCGTGGAACATGGGATATTAGCGCGCTGCCGTTAACACCCGCGGGTAAGGTCGTTGCGCTGCGCCATGAGGGTATAGATCAGCTGGTTTATGCTATGGAGGATTTACAGCGGGCTAACCGTTTGGGAGTACGGGGGGCGTTGGTCGCAGATGAGGGCTTGCTGCTGCTGACCAAGGAAATGAAAAAGCAGGGCTTAATCGCAGCGGATTTTGTCGTCAAGGTATCGGTGCAAATGATGGCGGCGAATCCGGTTTCGATCAAGCTGATGGAGGATATTGGCGCAGATACGTACAATTTACCTACCGCATTGACACTGCCCAAGCTGGCCTCCATCCGTCCGGCTGTCGATATTCCGCTGGATCTCTACGTGGAAGCACCGGACGGCTTGGGTGGGTTTATTCGTCATTATGAGATACCGGAATTCATTCGTGTCTTATCACCGGTATATATCAAGTTTGGTCTGCGTAATCATCCGGATGTATACCCAAGCGGGCAGCATCTGGAGCAGATTAACATTAATTTATGCCGGGAGCGTGTTCGCAGAGCTTATATGGGCCTTGAGCTGCTTAAACAGTATGCACCGGATTTGATATCCTCCGATCTCGGCGCAGCAGATTTGGGAATTCCGATTCCCCCCAGGCCGTAGAGTCTTTTCATTGTTACCTTCTTTATGCTAAGGTGTTATTAGGAGTCTGACCGGCAAAATGTGGTTTGCGTTTTGTGGAGAAGACCCTTAGATAAGGAAGTGTGGAAGCCATGAAAAGGGTGCTCATAACAGGGTACAAGGCAACGGAGCTGGGTATCTTTTCGCAGAAGCATCCGGGAATTGCCATTATCAAGAAAGCAATCGCCAAACAAGTGACGGCTTTAATGGACGAAGGTCTGGAGTGGGTCATCGTTAGTGGTCAATGGGGTGTCGAGGTGTGGGCCGCTGAAGCGGTGATTGAGCTCAAGCAGCAGCATCCCAATCTGCAGCTGGCAGTCATCACCCCATTTCTGGAGCAAGAGGAAAAGTGGAGCGACGATAAAAAAGAAATTTATAATCATGTGCTGCAGCACGCCGATTATGTCAATAGTGTAACGAAAACGAAGTACGAGGGACCGTGGCAGTTTAAGGAAAAAAACAGGTTTTTACTACGTAATTCCGATGGTATGATACTGCTCTATGATGAAGAGACAGAAGGCTCGCCCAAATATATGAGGGAACAGGCATTAAACCAGGCGGCAAAAACCAATGCGTATACACTTTATACAATTACAGCATTTGACTTGCAAAGTATCGCAGAGGACGAACAGAATCGATATGATTAATAAGTCAGGAGGAATGGCGATGCTTAGAGAAAAAATTCCCCGTTAATCTCGTGGTCCACCTCTTCTATATATTATTGTAACCTGTTCAATAAGATAAGGAGAGGATGACAGCGATGTGGCCTAAATCTGTGGATTGGAAAGCCCTGAAATTTGGCATTGAGATTGAGTTTGTAGGTGGTAATCCGGAAGGCCTGGAGCTTTTACCTGATTGGGTTATATCCTTGGATGAACTTCAGATAGACGAGACAGGATCTGAGTCAGGCAGTGAACTTAAACCACCACCGATCCTGTGGGAGGATAGAGACCAAATACGAATCATGTTGAACCGGCTGCAGCAGCAAGGTGCTACAGTAAATTGGAGCTGTGGTTTTCATGTTCATATTGGTTTGGAGCCATGGGGACAAGACATTGTGCTGCCGCTAATCGACGCAGCGCTGCTGTATCAGCAGGCTATTCAAAAAATAGTGCGTACCAGCGAGCATCGGCTGCTGTATTGCCCTTCGCTTACTTCGGAGATGCGAAATGAGTTTGTTATAAATCCAGGTTCAAAGGCAGTTCGCCATCGGGGACGTCCACAATCTCATCGCTCTGGAATCAATACAGCAGCTTGGTTTGATATCGGCACTGTGGAAATTCGTTATGCTAATGGGACGATGGATTACGCGGAGATCCTCAATACGATTGAGCTTTATTTAAGGTTCGTGGCAGCGATAGGTGCTGACCGTAAGCTTTCCCGCGATCCGCACAGCTTGGCAATTGAACTTGAGGCTCCTGTTAAGGGTTATCCGGCACCTATTCCGCCACCAAGATGGTATCAAGAAAGAACTTGGCTTGACGAAGCGCTGATTCCCGCATTAACTACTCTTGCCAATGAACTTGTACCGGATGGGGAAATCCATCATGTGCTGCCTGTAGCTGACGGGATTCTAATGGCGATAGAAACCAATGGGGGCAAGCTGTCCAAATATGTTGTTCAACCACCTGCAGAGGGGTGGAGGCTTATCTGCAAAATATTTTAATGTAAATAAATGGTAAAAAAATAGACCCGTTCGTCATATAAAGACGGATGGGTCCTTTCTTTTTGTTACCTATTTCAGCTTGCTTATTCCACACTTTTTGCTCTGCCGGCACCTGCCCAGCGCATAAGCCTGGGTGTGACGATCAGTAGAAAGCATAAGGAGCCAAGCACACGGAAGGTGCCTATTAAGGTCATACTCGTGTCATAATTAACCACAGTAAACAGCTTCATACCAACAATTGGAGCAAATATAGCTGAAATCTGCGATAACGTCGTATAAATCGCGATGCCTCTTTGTCGGCCCTGCTCGGGGACAATTTCCAGCAGCCGATTAAAGACCGATTGCTGAAAGCCGGCTGTTGCAATCCCGCCTATAAAATCATACAGATAGACCCAATTCATATTGGGGGCGTGCAGCCAGAAGTAAGGGGTAAGTCCAAGCACCAATGCTGAGACAAATACGGTCCAGGCCGTGCCTCTGCGATCGGCATAACGGGCAAATAAGCGATAGCCGAGCAGGGCGCCAAGTGCCCCTGCAATGACGTCGATGCTGATCATTGTATTGGTGGCGAGCAGCGTATCCGCTTTGATTTTGGCGTAGATCGGCCAAGCCGCCTGCCAGGCAAATATATATACGATCGCGCTTCCACAGAACAAATAGTAGGTTCTTCCCTGATTCAGCTTATACCGATCGATCCAGCTATTGGACTGAAGACTCTGTTTATCCGGGATGATCTGTTCAATAATTTGATTGTGGGGAATGATTTCTTCACTCGGTATGCGAAGTCTCATAAAATACCACGTTTCAACGAAGGCAAATACGAAGCCAACGGAGAAGGCTACCTGATAACCAAAAGGATAAGTAAGACTATCGATGCCCCAGCCTGCAATAAAAGCAACCAGGCATCCGCACAATCCCGTCCACATGTTACGCTGGGCAAATACCCGGTTGCGGTAGCTGGCGGGAATAATCTCGCCCATCATCGATTGCCATGCTACGGCAATAACCGAATTGGTAGCATTGTAGAGGCCAACCAATAAAATCAATGCCGTTATGGAGGACACACCCATGTAGGGGACGAATATTAACAAAAAATAAAACAAACGGCAGATCATGATTATACTGGCAATGATCCGTTTTTGTTTGTGAAAGCGCCCGATAATAATGGAAGCTGGTATAACAAGCAAAATGGTAAATAAGGCAGGAATGGAAGAAAGCAGGGCATAATCATTGTTTGTGGCGCCTAAACGGGCAGCAAGCACGGCAATGAATGGAGTCACACAGTTGAATCCGATTGACCAGGCAATTCCGTTCCACAGATTATTATGAATATTATTCCGTAGAACCTTGTATTCAGCTTTCATCAAGTCACCTGGATTCCTTTGTTATTGGGTAGGCCCGTTCTGTGAAATCAGGTTAGAGACCGTCACGAATTGATAGCCGTGTTCTTTTAGATAAGCAATGATTTGCGGCAGCGCCTGGACCGTGTTGGACAGATTGCCATTTTTACCACCAGCCGAATGCTGTAATATAATCGCGCCGGGCTTCACTTCTTTTTTTATATTTTGCAATATCCGTTCCGTGGAAATACCCTCCCAATCTCTGGAATCCACCGACCAGTTAACGATTTTATGCGATTTTTCCGCGTATTCGACTACCTGCTGCGATAATGCTCCATATGGAGGTCGGAGTAATGTTGTTGGCTGATTCGTTAAGCTTTGGATGATTTCATCGGTTTTGTCAATTTCCGCTTCCAATTGCCGCTCATCGAGCTTGGTCAGGTCTGAATGACTCCATGAATGATTGCCAATCTCATGTCCAGCGCTAATGATTCGCTTCATGACGTCTTTGTGAGCAGCAGCATGCTCTCCTATGACAAAGAAGGTTGCTGTTATATTTTGTTTTTTTAATAGATTGAGAATTTGATCCGTATACTTCGAATCAGGTCCATCGTCAAAAGTAAGGGCTACGACCTTCTTTTGGTTGCTGCGGGCACCCGAATAAGTTACATGCTCCTTAATGTTGTAGGTCTGGCTGACGGATAGTGCTGGGCCAATGACAACAGGGGCTTGCGTGGGTGTCGGTGCTGATGCGGAGACAGGTGTTGGCCCTTCAATAGGCTGATTTTCCGCGATGGGCGCAGGAACCGCAGCAGCTGGAGCAGGTTCAACAGGGTGTCCACAGCTGGTAAGTACGAGCAAGAGCATAAGCATAATTATGGCAATAATCTTAGGTTGCATGAAATCATCTTCTTTCTTAAACCTTATATCACCATTATAATAGATTTGGAGAAAAATGTCGTTTACTAAAATAAAAACTCATATAATAGTTGTTCATTGCTAGAAAGATTGCTAGCATATGGATAATAGATGGTTCTACCCTTCTGGAACAGGCTGTGGGAAAGGAATGGAATCCGCGTATGACATTGTTTCAAATATGGGCGATTGCACCACGAGAGATTAAGATGCTGTATGTGACGATTTTTATGATGAACATGGGCTTTTATGCACTAATTCCCTATTTGACGCTATACCTGACAGGCAGCTTGATGTGGTCGATGGCACTAACAGGCGTTATGCTCGGCGTGCGCCAGTTTTCCCAGCAGGGGATGACCTTTATGGGAGGATTGATGGCTGATCGGTGGGGCTGCAAGCAAACGATGGTTCTGGGTCTGGCTGTGCGATCCATTGGATTTATGGCTTTTGCGGTTAGTCTGTATCCGTGGCATTTTTTTGCCGCCGCTATAGTCGCGGGCTTGGGTGGAGCCCTCTTTGAGCCTGCGATCCAGGCTGCCTTTGCCAGATTAGCGCCTGAGGCACATCGCAAGCAGCTTTTTTCATTGAAAAATATGATTGTTAATATCGGCATCATCGCCTCTACGTTAATGGGCAGCATGCTGCTTGCGGTAGATTTTCATTATCTGGGGATTTTTGCGGGTTCGGTATTTTTGTTTCTAGCTATATACATCTATATCGTGCTGCCCGCGTTGGACATTGAAATCACAAAAAGTCATTTTCGTAAAGATATCGGCAGTATTCTCAGAGATGCGCCGTTTGTTGGCTATACCCTTATTTTGATCGGCTATTTTTATTTATATATGCAGCTATTCCTCACCATTCCGAGGCTTGCGGTATCTGTTACTGGAGATCCCTCCAGTGTCGCTTATGTCTATGGTACGGTTTCAGGAGCCGTTATATGCTTTCAATTGGCTGTGACCCGTTATTTTGAGCGCTATCCAAACCGATTTATTTTGATTGGCTTGGGCGCTCTACTGATGGGAATCGGACTTATGCTGTTTGGCTTATCGAAGGGACTGCTGATGCTCTGTATAGCCTCTGTGTTATTTGCGCTTGGCACGATGATCTCTGCTCCCCTGATGCTGGATGTGGTGCAAATGTTTGCTCCACCCCGGCTCATTGCCTCCTATTATGGTTTTAACGGGTATTCGATGGCACTTGGCGGAGCACTCAGTACGAGTCTTGGCGGCTGGTTCTATGATTTGGGGCAAGCCAGAGGCATGCCGCTGCTGCCGTGGAGCCTCTGCCTCGCAGTTTCAGTTCTGGTGATGGGTGGCATGTGCTTTTTCAAGGAAAGGAGTGGGGTTCAGCTTACGAAATAATCTGAAAATCTGGAGATAACAGTAATCGGAGGAACACCTTGACCACGCAGCGGAGACTTATTCACCGGACTTGGATCTGGAAGCTTGCGAAGTCAGTTAAGCTACTCAAAACTTTTAGGAGGAAACAATCATGTCTACACAGCTGCAATTTCGTCAGGATGGAAGTTTTACCATCGTTCAGTTCACCGATATCCACTGGAAGGATGGAAGCGCTAACGATTGGCGCTCGGATGCCTTAATACGTGAGGTTATTGCTGCAGAAAAGCCGGACCTTATCGTCATAACCGGTGATGTTATTCACAAGAAAGAAACGCCTCAGCCTTTGAGCGCATTCAGACAGGCGTTATCAGCGATAACTGATAGCGGGATACCTTGGGCATTTGTATTTGGCAATCACGAATTGGAGGCGGAGGTGGAGCCTGATCAGCTGGTTGATATTTTACAGCAGCTCCCTAACAGCTTGTTCGAGACTGGACCCTCACATATTCAGGGCTTATCCAATTATGTGCTGCCTATCCTTGGAAGTCGGTCTGAGGCAACTTCCGCCTTGTTGTACTTGCTCGATACAGGTGCCAAGACGAAGATGCCCTTTGGAGGTGCGACATGGGTCCACCGAAATCAGATTGACTGGTACCTGCAGCAATCAGCGGCAATGACCGAGAGGAATGGCGGTAGTCCGCTGCCAGCGTTGGCTTTTTTTCATATTCCACTTCCCGAATACAACGAAATATGGGATTTTCGGATTTGCTATGGAAGCCAGAACAAAGGCATAGACAGTCCTCGAATCAATTCAGGCTTGTTTGCAGCCATGGTAGAAATGGGCGATGTGATGGGTACCTTTGTCGGACATGACCACCTCAATGATTTTTATGGGGATTTGCATGGCATTCGGCTTTGTTATTCACGACTGAGCGGGTTCAGCGGCAAAGCTCCTGAGGATTTTCCACGGGGAGCGCGGGTGATCAAGCTTCACGAAGGAGAGCGCAGCTTTGAAACCTGGCAGCGTCTGGATGACGGCAGTGTGCTGAGCGAAGTGCCTGTACATCTTCCTGAAGGCATAGACCGTTTCGGTAAGCGTTCATTGGGAGCAGCAGTTGAGAAAAATGAAAAAGGCGAGGAATAACTACTAGCAAATCATAAAACGCGTGGGAAAAATAACGTATAAAAGTAAATTGACAAAAAAGGGAATTTGGTTTACGATTTTGGTAACGTTTCCGGTAACGTTACCAATTATATATTTCTACATATTTCAATCCAGTTAAATACTGGGCTATTGCTTCCGAGATGAGTGTGAAAAGCTGCACTTCGCTCATATGAAAGGTGGTTGCAGAGTCACCATGAATATATTGCTTATAACAGTTGATCAACTGCGCTGGGATGCGATATCCTGCTCCGGCAATCATGAAATTGAAACTCCGCATATCGATCGGCTCAGCAGCCAAGGGGCCCGTTTCACTCATGCTTTTACGAATGCGCCAGCCTGTATGCCTGCCCGATCATCGCTGCTGACAGGAAGATTCCCTCATGCGCATGGTGTCCGGGGAGGTGGTGTGCGACTATCTGAGCAGGAAGTGACCTTTCCCCAAATATTAAGTCAGCGTGGCTATCATACCGCGCATATTGGCAAGCTGCATGTGCAGAATCATACTTATCGTGATCATACTTCCCCGCATCCCAGCTACGGCTATCGAACGCTTCAGGTGACCGATGAGCGAGGGACCTATCGGGATCCCTATACCCAATGGGTGGAACGGCACTACCCTGAATATGCCAAGGCTGTTCGAATTGAGCCTGGTGCTTCGAGAGTAAGAAATGGAACGGATCATTTGTCCTCAGAAGGCAGCTTTCCGGCTAAAGTCTCACACAGCAGATGGGTGAGTGACACCTCAATCGAGTTTTTACGCGAGCATGGCGGTACGCCTTTTATGCTGTGGGCGAGCTTTTTTGATCCCCATTCACCTTTTATCGTACCTTCGGATTGGGCCAATAAATATGATCCTAACAGCCTGTCTTTACCCAGAAACTGTGAGGTTACTCCAGAGAACGAGGCTGCTATACGCAGCAAAAAAGCCGCTTATTATGCTTTGGTATCCCATGTTGATGATTGTATCGGAAGACTGCTTCATTATTTGGACGAATCCGGACTTGCAGAGCATACAACAGTAATGTTATCGAGCGATCACGGAGAGTTTCTCGGTGATTGGGGCCGTTGGGGCAAGGGCAGATCGGAGGATGAAAGCATACGAATTCCAATGATAATTCGAACTCCGGATATGAAGGGGAATTCGCGTGTTATTGACGATGTCGTTCAACTGTTCGATCTGGCTCCAACCATCTGCGACTTAACGAACAGCATGAAGCCGCAATCGATGCAGGCCCGATCGTTGCTGCCCTTGCTGAGGGGGGAGTTGGATGAAGAGCGTACACCCTTCGCCTTGGTGGAAATCAATATGGAGATTTCACGCATAAATACGACCGAAGTTTTTGAAAAAACATATCGCAGCAAGGATTACCGCTTAACCCTGTGGAGCAGCCGGCAGGAGGGTGTGTTGTATGATCTGAATAAAGACCCGCTGCAATTGAACAATGTATGGGGCGAGCCCGATTATAAGGATATTCAGGCCGAGCTGATTTGGCAGCTGCTGCAGAGGCTTATGCAAACAGAGAATACGCTGCCGGCCCGAACTCATCCATTTTGAGTGGAATTATAAGTCCGTACAGCTTAGGTGTAAGTGCAAATCAAGTTTTAATTGACAAATACGGGGTTCTGTTTTACAATTTCGGTAACGTTACCGGAAACGTTACCGAAAAGGAAGTGAATGATGATGCCGACGATAAAAGACATAGCAAAAGAGCTGGGGATTTCCGTCTCTACCGTATCCAGAGCATTAAATAATCACCCTGATATACGTCAGGAGACGAAGCAGGAAGTGCTTGACGCGATGAAGCGCTTCAACTATACACCTAACGCTGTAGCTAGAAGCTTAATCCAGCGAAAATCGAATACGATCGGATTAATGATCCCCGACATCACGGACCCTTTCTTTTCGGCAATGGCGCATGATGTTGAAGAAGTATTGTCAGATAGTGGTTATCAAGTGGTCTACGTGAATACGTCCAGACGTCCTGAGAAGGAGAAAAGATTTCTGATCAGCGTATTGGAACGGAAGATGGATGGTATTATTGTAACCCCGGATTTTCTGGATGAAGAAGCTATTGAACTGCTGCATCGCTTGAACATACCTGTTGTCTTTCTTCGCAGAAGACCTCCGCAGGGCTTGAATGTGCCTTTTGTCGACGTTGATCATTACAAAGGTGCTTGCCATGCAATGGACTACTTGTTTTCACTGGGCCATACCCAAATCGGGTTTATAGGGATGCCAAAATATTCCTTCACAGGTAAAGAAAGATATCGTGGTTACATGGATAGCTTGAACAGGCGCGGACTTGAAGCTGATCCGAGAGGCGTGACCTTTGATGGAAGGACCATGCAGTGCGGATACCGTGCGATGGACAGCTTAATGGACAAATACCCATCAATGACAGCCGTGTTCGCAGCCAACGATTTGCTTGGAATCGGCGCATTGGAGTGGCTGGCTGAGCATAACATTTCCGTTCCCGGACAGATCAGCGTTATTGGCTTTGATAATCTTGAGGTAGCAAACCTGCATTGGATTAAGCTCAGCACGGTTGCCCAGCCTCGTAAGGAAATGGGAAGGAAAGCGGCAGAACTGCTAATGGAGATGTTACTTTCCAACGAATTGACAGCGGAATCCATTTTATTGGATACAAATCTGGTTATCCGGCAAACCTGCTCGGAAGCTCAAGTCCGCTCAAGATAATAAGGTGCCGGAGGGCACCCCCTCATTTGCTCGAAATGAGAACGCTTACTTGTGGTTTGGTTGGAGGATTCAGAAGAAATACATTCATGAGAGGAGAATGCTCGTGCCTGAACATACAAATGTGCAAGCAGAGGAATACGGTGTTTATTTAGTTGTAGAGAGGGATAATGATAAGGACGATTTGCCCAAAAGATTTCGGATGTGTACCTCAGAGATCAGCGGAGACGATAACATGCTTCCTGACCTGCAAGGTTTTACTGAATTGAAAGCGTCTGCAAGTGGTCAGTATTCGCAGCGACAGCTGCAAACGATGAAAAAGAGCATTGGCGACGTTCCCATTATACTTGTTGACTTGCGTCAGGAAAATCACGGCTTCGTCAACGGAATGGCTGTTAACTGGTTCGGCCTGCATAATGGAGCCAACAAAGGGATGAGTAATGAGGAAGTACTCTCCAAGGAGCAGCAGCTGCTGGACGATTTGAGAGCACAGCCTTCCATAACCTTTGATCAGGTCAAAGGGAAATCGGTAGATATCGGAGGACCTGTGCACGAGCCTAAGCTGATTATGAGTGAAGAGCAGCTGGCAGAGCAAGAGGGGGTAGGCTACAAGCGATTTTTCGTCACGGATCATCACCGTCCTTCCGATGCGGAAGTTGACCGTTATGTGGAGTGGGTGAAGACACTGCCCAAGGATGTATGGCTGCATTTTCATTGCAGAGGCGGGGTTGGGAGAGCCAGTTCCTTCTTCTGTATGTACGATATGCTGAGGAATGCCGATACGGCAGATTTCGAGACCATAACACAACGTCAAGTTCTGATCGGTGGCAGGGATTTTCAAAGAATGGATCCGAGTGAAACCTATAAGTATGGCGCGGCACTGGAACGTTTGGCATTCATGAAGTCATTTTATACGTATTGTTCAGAGCATGTCGGTAATCAATTTGATAAATCGTGGTCACAATGGCTTGAGGAAACGAATTCCTGATAGAGCCTATTATATGGAATTGTAAATACATTTAGATTAAGCGCTTAACCCTAAAAGGAGGGCAGTACAATGAATTTGAAAAAGAGATTCACGGTCAAATCGGCTGTAGCGGTGATGCTGTGCAGTACGGTATTGATGGTAAGTGCATGCGGCTCCAATACAGCGAATCCGGCAGCCAGCGGCTCTGACAAAGGTGCAACGGGAGGCCAGGCAGGCACTGTGTCCGCATGGGCGGAACAGGCAGGGCTTAATAAAACAGAAACAGCAGATGAGCTGTACGCCAAGGCCAAGGAAGAAGGCTCGGTAGTCATCTACTCCATGTCAAGCCGGATCAGCGATACGAAGGATTCGTTTGAGGCCAAATATCCCGGCGTTAAGGTGGAAGCGTACAATGTCAGCTCCGTCGATATGCTGGAGAAGCTGATCAGGGAGCATGGCGCAGGCATTTACAATGCTGACGTCGTTTTTACGAAGGATACGGGCGGTACGTTCACGTTGGAGCTGCTGAAGAAAGGGATTGTGCACAAGTATATGCCGAGCGATCTGGTAGCCAAAATGCCAGAGCCTTACAAGAGTCAAGTCGAGGGCTTGGTGCCTTACGTCGAAGTCAGAGGGATTTTCTATAACACCGATGTATACAAGACACCGCCTGTAACGAATTGGTGGGACCTGACAACACCGGAATGGAAAAGCAGAGTCATGCTGAGCGACCCGATGAAATCAGCGGATACGATGGACCTGTTCCTGGCGATGATTCAAAATGCCGATGACATGAAGCAGGCTTACAAAGAGAAATTCGGCAAGGAAATTGAATTAAACGGCTCCCCTAATGCCGGCTATGAATTTATTAAACGATTGTCCAAAAATGATCTGATTTTGACCAACTCCGGTGGAGATATTGTAAAAGCGGTCGGTAAGACAGGTCAGGCCAAGCCGCCTATCGGTTTAGCGGTTTCCACCAAGCTTAGGGAAGGACAAAGCCAGGGGCTCAAGCTCGGTGTTTCGTATGATGTCAAGCCTAAGGTATCGCAGGTTGAGCAGGCGCTTTTGTATATCGGCGACCAATCGAAGCATCCCAACGCAGCCAAGCTGTTAATACGCTGGATGGCTGGGGAAGCGGATGGCAAGTCAGCAGGCTTGAAGCCGTTTAATTTATCAGGATCGTGGCCGACAAGGTCCGATGTTACACCTGTGGAGGAATTGCCGTTGGCAAAGCTCAATGTGTGGAAGTACGATCCGGTATTCTTTTATGAGAATTCTCCTAAATTACGTGATTTTTGGTTGATGCAGCAGTAAATCGGTTCGTTAATCAATCGGAGGTAAGGTATACATGAAAAAGCGAAAGTCTTATGGCTCATGCTTGATTGCTTTATCCTTAATGATAGCGCTTACTGCTTGTAACCCCAAATCTACAGACACCAAAGCAGCAGATACAGCCAATAAATCTTCAGCAAAAACCGATGTCAGCGCGGCAGTTACATGGGCTGAGACCAACGGCTTGAACAAGACGGAAACGGTCGATGAGCTTTACAACAAAGCAAAGCAGGAAGGCAAGGTCGTGGTTTACTCCCAATCCAGCCGGATTAAGGATGTAAAGGCGACATTCGAGGCCAAGTATCCAGGCATCAAGGTGGAAGCGTTTAATATGTCAACGAATGATATCGTGGAAAAAGTCATTCGTGAGCAGACAGCGGGAATTTATAACGCGGACGTGATATTCGTCAAGGATGCCAGCGGAGCGGTTACGACCGAGCTGACAACGAAAAAGCTGGTGCATAAGTACATTCCCAAGGATCTGTCCGAGAACATGGTTGAGCCTTATAAAAGCAACAGCAGCGGCCTGGTGCCTTACTTTAGCTTGCGGGCGATCTTCTACAATACGGATGTATATAAAACGTCGCCGATTACGAACTGGTGGGACCTGACAATGCCGGAGTGGAAGGGCAAGGTGCTGATGAATGATCCGATAGACTCTGCGGATATGATGGACTTGTTTTTGGCCATGATCCAGCATTCGGATGAGATGAAGCAGGCCTATAAGGAGAAATTCGGCAAGGATATTGTACTGGAGGGAACGGAAAACGCCTCATATGAATTTATTAAACGTTTTCTCAAAAATGATCCTGTTTTGATGAAATCCAGCGATGAGGTTGTGGAAGCCGTTGGTGTCTCGACGCAGGGAAAGCCGCCAATCGGTATTGGGGCATCCAGTAAATTACGAGATGTCATTGAAAAGAAGCTCAGTATTGCGGCCACATATGATGTATTGCCGAAAATTTCGGTTGTTGGTCCTTCGTACCTGTATGTTGCTGATAAAGCACCGAACGTGAATGCAGCCAAATTAATGATTCGTTATATGGCAGGCGAGGCGGATGGCAAATCCGATGGCTTCAAGCCCTTTAATGTCATGGGCTCCTGGTCAACCCGGACGGATAATGGCCGAACTGATCAACCATCAATCGACAAGCTGAAGGTATGGAATTATGACTCGGATTATTTTTATAAAAATTTTGTGAAGTTTCGTGAGTTTTGGTTGAAGATGCAGTGAGGGTTAAGGATGAAAAAATGGAAAGCAGGGATAATTTCATGAAGATAACAAGAAATGCTCTTCCCATATTAATGACTTTCACCATCGCGCTAGCCGCCTGCAGCAATACAGCTCCCGTAGTCAACAATGAAAAACCAGCCGGAGGCGCAGCAGCCTCTGCAGCCCCAGCAGCTTCCGCAGCAGCTCCCAAATCGGAATGGGCAGAAAGCGCCGGCTTGTACAAAACAGAAACCGTCGAAGAATTGTATGAAAAGGCCAAGAAGGAAGGGAAAGTGTCGGTATACTCCACCTCTGGCAGAATCAATGACGTTAAAAAAACTTTTGAAAAGAAATATCCAGGCATTGATGTCGAGACGTTCGATTTAAAATCCAATGTCATTATGGATAAGGTCATTCGCGAGCAGGCAGCCGGAATTTTTAATGCCGATCTCGTTTTAACGAAGGAAGTAGGCGGGGCGATCGAAGAGGAGCTGGTGAAGAAGGGGATGCTGTTCAAGTATTTGCCAAGTGACATCGCAGCCAAAATTATTGAGCCTTATAAAAGCGAAGGGATCGCCTTCGTGCCCTACTTTGAATTCCGTACGTTGTTCTACAACACCGAGCAAAATAAAACGCCTCCTGTCAACAACTGGTGGGACCTGACCACACCGGAATGGAAAAACAGAGTGCTGATGGTCGATCCGCTCCAGTCTCCTGCCCAGATGGATATGTTCGTTGCCTTTGTGGTCAATTCAGAGGATATGGCCAAGGCGTACAAAGAAAAATTTGGCAAGGATATCGTGCTGAATGGCACCAAAAACGCAGGCTATGAATTTTTGCAGCAGTTCTATAAGAACGTGATTTTGGTCAAAAGCAGCGGGGACGGCCAGGATGCAGTGGGTAAAGCGGCACCTAACAAACCGGCTCCTGTATTTATCGGGGTATCCGGCGATATTCGGAAGATGTCGGAAAAAGGCTTGAAGGCAGACATTATATGGGATTTGAAGCCAAAGCTGTCGGTGGTGGATGAAGGGCTGCTTTTTGTAGGCAACAAGGCACCGCATCCTAATGCTGCGAAGCTGCTGGTCCGCTGGATGGCTGGTGAGGCCGACGGCAAGGGTGAAGGAACGGTACCGTTTAACGAGGTAGGCTCCTGGATGACACGCACCGATGTTCAGCATAAGAATAGCAAAAATATTAATGAGCTGAACGTATGGCAGTACGATAGCGAGAAATTTTACAAGGTATATCAGGATGTTGTGAACTTTTGGATCAAGAATCAATAAGAAGATCAAAAACCAAGAGAGATGGGATGAAGGAATATGCTGGGATTTTCAATTCAGGCCCCCGTATTTTTGGGCAAGGCAAGCAAGGACAGCACGAATGACCTGATTGCGCATTATGACAACGTAGAGAAGCTGCTGGATGTTTTAAAGACCGCAGGTGTGGGTTCGATTGAGGTTCGCATCCTTCCTCGCGGTGCCGATGAATCGGCTTATCGGGAAGTGATCCAGTTAATCTGGAATGCCGGCTTGCAGCTGTCGATTCATGGGCATGTGGCGGGCGATTTCGCGGGCAGTCGTTTTGCCGAGATTTATCCGTCGATGAGCTACGTATTAACCAATTACCCTAAATACCAAACCGGCTTGACCATGGCGCTTCATGCTTTTGACGCCAAGACTGGTGTCGAAGAGGAACTGCATCAGCAAACTGTCAAGCTGCTGCATGAATGGGTGGCGATAATCGATGCCGAGCAGCTTCCTCTGCGAATTGCTGTGGAAAATAACCGCAAGAAGTCAAGCAAGGTAGACCCGGGCGATTCGATAGACGGTGTGCTGCGAATTGTTGAAGAGGTGAATAGTCCACATGTAGGCATTACGTGGGATATGGGGCATTTTTATTCGAATTTGATGGATACGCACGGTCTGAAGCTTCCGCCGGAAACCTATCTGGAGCAGCTTCCGCCGGATGCTTTTCTGGAAAAGGTTATCCACACGCATATTCACGGACTTGGAGCAACGGGAACTCACAATCCTTTGACAGACCGCAGGAGCTTGCCTCTGGAGCTGTACGTGAATGCCCTTCAGCGGGTCGGTTATTCAGGCTTGTACAATCTGGAGCTGACCATGAACAAATTTGATCAGGATCAATCTCTCGGTGAGCATGTGCTGGCATCTGTCCACAGATTGAAAGAGGCCACATCATGAGACGACATAGGATCAGCCCATGGCTGAGAAGGGGTGCATAGCCAGTGAGCAAACTAGAATATTCGAGACCTGCCTCCAGGTTTACGATGACTCGAGCTGTTAATATTCTCAAAAGTATTTTTACAAATCCACTGCATTTAATTAGCATTTTTGCGATTTTATTTCTCGGCTATACGATCGTTATTCCGATGTGGGAGATCGTGTCCCATACCATGACCTGGCATCCTGAGGACATCCGGGCCAATCCGCAAGCCGTACCCGGCAATCTTACGCTTAATCATTGGCTTCACGTGCTGTACAGCGATATCAGTCAATCGATTTTTTATAAGCCGCTGTTGAATTCGTTTAATATTGCTGTATTCGTTTCATTTTTCTCCATGGTCATTGGGGGAGGGCTGGCCTGGCTTGTAACCCGGACAGATCTGCCGTTCAAAAAAACGTTTGCGTTTCTGGCCATCATTCCTTACATGCTTCCTTCGTGGATCAAGTCGTTTGCCTGGCTGATCGTTTTCAAAAATGACCGGGTTGGCGGCACACAGGGGATGCTGCAGTATGTATTTGGTATTAATCCACCGGATTGGATCTCTTACGGGTTTTTACCGATTTCGATCGTGCTGGTTGGTCATTATTATACGTTCTTTTACCTGCTTATTGCGGTTTCCCTTAGCTCCATCAACAGCAGTCTGGAGGAAACAGCCGATATTCTCGGAGCGAGCCGGTTTACGATTTTGCGCAAAATTACATTTCCGCTCGTGCTTCCGGCCATTTTATCGGCATTGATTCTAACGTTCTCCAAAAGTATGGGTACTTTCGGCGCCGCCGCATTTCTCGGACTTCCGGTCAAATATTATACGATTGCCACGATGCTGTACGGCAGTATGAAAAACCGGATGATCTCGGATGCTTATGTTTTAAGCTTGATTCTGATCATTATTTCCGCATTGACGATTTACTTTAATCAGCGTGCAATTGGCAAAAGAAAGAGTTATGCGACGATAAGCGGCAAGGATTCACGGAAAAATCTGAACCCGCTTGGCATATGGAAAATTCCTTCGGTCATGCTGGTCTTTCTGTTTATGTTTCTTGCCGGTATATTCCCGCTCTTGCTGCTGTTCTGGCAAACGTTTATGCTGCAGGACGGCAACTACAGCTTGAGCAACCTGACCACGCACTACTGGTTTGGAGATTCGGATTTCTCGATTGCCTCCGGCGAGGTAGGTATTCTGAAGAGCGATTCGATTCTGTTGGGCTTAAAAAATTCACTGCTTATCGCATTGGCTGCTGCGTCTGTTGCCTCGGTGATGGGACTTATATTCGGCTATGTGATTTCGAAGGGAAGAAAGGCGCTCTCCTCCAGACTTGTTGAGCAATTATCGTTCATGCCTTACCTGATTCCGGGTATTTCCTTCGCAGCGATCTATCTGTCCATGTTTGCTCAGCCTCACTTTCTGCTGCCGGCTTTATATGGAACCCTGTCGATCGTAATTCTGATCACGATAGTTAAGGAGCTGCCATTCGCCACGCGATCGGGAACCAGCACGATGCTGCAGATCAGCGGAGAGCTTGAGGAGGCAGCCAAGCTGCACGGCGCATCGTTCATGCTGCGGTTTTTCAGGATTATGCTGCCGCTCAGCCGCAAGGGCTTGATCAGTGCGTTCCTGCTCTTGTTTATAAGTGCGATGAAGGAGCTGGATCTGATCATTCTGCTCGTCACGCCGAAGACCAGCACCTTAACGACACTTACGTTCCGCTACGCAGAGAAGGGCTATCAGCAGTATGCGGACGCTATCGTCATTATTATTATCGCATTAATCATGATAACGCATTTTGTGGCAACGAAGTGGGGAAAAGCAGATCTTTCAAAAGGCATAGGAGGCTAAACATATGAGTGGAATCAGACTGTCGAAGATTAATAAATATTTTGATAAAAACCATATTTTGAAGGATGTCGATTTGACGATTGAGGAAGGAGACTTCATGACGCTTCTGGGTCCCTCCGGCTGCGGCAAAACGACAACGCTGCGGGTGATCACCGGGTTGGAAAATCCAGAGGAAGGCATCATGACGATCAATGGCAAGGAAATGATCAACGGCGCCAAAAACCACTACACACCACCATCCAAACGCGGCTTGAATCTCGTCTTTCAGAGCTATGCTTTATGGCCGCACATGACCGTGTTTGACAATGTTGCTTTTGGGCTTGCCATTAACAAAATGCCCAAATCGGAAATTCGCTCCAAGGTGGAAAGCGCGCTGGAAAAAATGCGGATATCCAAATATAAGGATCGGTACCCTTCTGAATTATCCGGCGGCCAGCAGCAGCGGGTAGCGATAGCACGCGCTATTGTGACCGAGCCGAAGATTTTGCTGCTGGATGAGCCCTTATCCAATCTGGATGCCAAGCTGCGTCTGGAAATGAGAGCGGAGCTGAAAAGGCTGCACCGTGAGTTGAAAACAACGATTATTTATGTCACGCATGATCAGGTCGAAGCGTTGACGCTGTCAACCAAAATCGCAATCTTTTTCGAAGGAAATCTCGTTCAGGTCGATACGCCGAGAAATATATACCGTCATCCCGCTGACCTGAGAGTTGCCGATTTTATTGGAAATCCAAAGATCAATTTCGTGGATGCTGACTGCACGTACCACAATGGGATGCTGATGACGGAATCAGAGCTGGGCAAGCTGGCGATTCCTTGCACGCAGCCTCCTTCCGGTAAGGTTGTTTTGTCCATCTATCCCGAAGACATTCGTATTTCCGCGGAAAAGGTGGAGAACGGCATTCCACTAAGAATTTATTCGGTCATGCCTGCGGGCTCGGAAACGTTAATTCAAACGACGAGCAATGGTGAAAACCTGATTCTCGTTAAGGTAATCGGGGAACTGGACTATGAGATTGGCAAGATGGTATGGGTCACATTCCCGTTGGATAAAGTCAATGTGTATGATAAGCAGACTGGTATTCTGGTGAACCGGGAGCCGATCGACACCTCTACAATTGCTCCTAAGCAAATATACGCATGATGGATCCAACAGATTGGGGGTGGGCCGGGTTGTCATTCGCAACGGCAAGTGTTTGGGAAATCACACATCTGGAGCTGGCGCTTCGTATGATATTGGCGGTAGTGCTTGGCGGTTTGATTGGGATTGAAAGGGAATGGAGTAATCATGCGGCTGGCTTTCGTACCCATATTCTCGTCTGTCTCGGCTCGGCTACGATCATGCTTCTGTCAAGCTACGGGTTTTCGCAATTTGTTAATGAGGGTAGTGTACGTATGGACCCCGCACGCCTCGCGGCTCAAGTGATCAGCGGCATCGGGTTTTTAGGTGCAGGGGCAATTCTGCGCAATGGCAATATGATCAAGGGATTAACGACCGCTGCTTCAGTATGGGTGGTGGCGGCCATTGGATTAAGTGTCGGAGCAGGCTTCTATATGGGAGCCATGCTCTGCACCTTTCTCGTACTGATCAGCTTGTATCTGCTCAATAAATGGGAAAAGAGCCTAATGGGAAACCGCAGATACCAGGAAGTGGACATTCAGATTATCGATAATCCCGGCTCCCTGGGCAGGATCGCGACGATATTCGGGGAGTATGATTTACAAATCGTTAACTTAAAAATGATTCCCCATGAAGAAGAAGCAGGTGGCGATACATCGGCACTTTCCATGCATATGCAGTTCAGTCTGAAAATCCAAAAGCAGGAGAAGCTGGCCACTGCATTGGAACGTATCGCCGCCATGGACGTGGTACTTTCGTTGGAGTCGCATCATATTTCTACAAGGAATCAAGCATCAAAAGAGCATTCATTATCCACATAATTTAAGTAGGCTGGGTGGTTGGAGAACTTGAACAAAATACTGCTGGTTACCGATCTGGATGGAACCTTACTGGATAGACAACAACAAATCAGTATAGAGAATGAAACGGCAATCCGACGATTCAAGGAGCAAGGAGGCTTATTCACCCTGGCGACGGGAAGAATGGAGGCAGCTGTTCTGCCCATTATCCATAAGCTCGGAATTGACCTGCCGGTGATTCTGTACAATGGGGCCAAAATCTATTGTCCGCTCACCGATACCGTGCTGTATGAGAAGCAGCTGACGATCCCGCCTGCACTATGGAGTGTCTTGATGGAGAGCTTATCGGATGAAATCACCCTGCTTGTCTATCAGAATGGTCAGGTATTCGCACCTCTGCGAAATGCATTGCTGGAAAAGCACGAACGCAAGGATGGCGTTCAATGCCTGCCCTTTGAAGACAGAATATTATCAGAGCCTGTGACTAAGGTAATGATTATTAATTCGAATTTAGATAAAGCCAAAAGGCTGGAGCAAGCCGTTTTGGACGATGGCGTTCCGTGCGAAATGGTATATTCCGAGTCCAACTATCTAGAAATTTTACCGCAGCATGCTACGAAAGGAACTGCCTTAAAGGAACTGATCCGCATCCTGCAGGTAGATGAACTGTATACGGTAGCTGTAGGCGATAATTTAAATGATTTGACCATGATTATCGAGGCAGATCGCGGATATGCGGTTGAAAATGCCAATTCACAGCTGACCCAGGTTGCCGATGCGGTAACCGTTCACCACGAGAGTCATGCGATCGCGGCTATCATTGCCGAATTTTCGGAAAAGAGGAGGGAATTGGCATGAGTGTTATAGAAACTGCGAAAGCAATAGCGAGAGAAGCGGGTGCGATGATTAAGTCGCATATGGGTACCGGATTTATTACGGAGACAAAAAGCTCGAGCTTCGATGTCGTTACCGAAATCGACAAGGCCTCGGAGCAGCTTATTCGGCAGCGTCTGGCTGAAGCGTATCCTGACCATGCTTTTTTGGGTGAAGAAGAGTCGTTTGCTCATACAGGAGAACTTCAGGGAAGGCTGGAGCTGGCCAAATCAGAGCCGTTTGTATGGATTGTTGATCCGATTGACGGTACCAACAATTATGTGCAGGGGATTCCTGGTTTTACGGTCTCCATTGCGCTGGCGTCTTATGGGGAGCTTATCGCAGGGGTCATCTATGATCCTTGCCGAGACGATATTTTTTGGGCTGAAAAAGGCAAAGGTGCTTTTCTGAATGGAGAGCCTATTCAAGTGTCGGCAGCGGATTCATTAGGACAAAGCGTCGTATCAACTGGATTTCCCTCTAACACGAAGATGCGTCAAGCCGTTCTGGACAGTCTGGAAGGTATCGCTCCTCAATGTCGTTCGATCCGTTCGCTTGGTTCTGCTGCGCTGCATTTGGCTTATGTCGCATCAGGAAGATTGGGGGCATTCTGGGAATATGGCCTCAATGCCTGGGATATTGCAGCAGGTGTGCTTATTATTGAGGAAGCCGGTGGCAAGGTCAGTGATACGCTGGGAAGTCCATACTCACTAACAGTTAAACATGTGGTTGGATCTAATGGAAGTATTCATGACATGTTATTAGAAACTTTGAAACCGATAGGAATTTAAAAATTAGAGATATTCAGCGAAAATTAAGGTTATAACGATAAAACAGACCAATAAAGCGTTTTATTGGTCTGTTTATATATTTGTATAAAACCTAACATACATCTATAATCCTCTTAGTGTTCATCATTTAATGTTATGTTTAATAACATTAAAAATGAAAATACATACAACTAGGAGGTTTGCTTTATGATACTTACACCATCTTCATGGATTAAAACGACTTTTGTAGCAGGACTTGCGCTAACTTTGTTATTTCCATCAGTTTCGGTACTTCCGATTTCCAGCGCTTATGCGGCTGAAGCAGTAGCAGAGCAAACCTTGCCAGTCCCATCGGTACCTGCTTTGCCTAAGGTTCAGGTTATTGCTACAGGAGGAACGATTGCGGGCAAATCTGTTGACGAAACCAGCTTCCAGAACTACAAGGCTGGAACATTATTGATGGAGGATATGGTTAAGGCGCTACCGAACAAAGATCAAATCGCGGATGTATCCACCTTTCAATTTGGTAATGCAGGCTCCGGCTCTTATACGATGCAGCAATTATACAATCTCTCTTTAAAAGTAGATGAAGTGCTCGAAACCCAGGATGGTGTAGTTGTCACAACGGGTACAGATACAATGGAAGAAATCGCTTATTTCCTTGATTTGACGGTTCGCAGCCCTAAGCCGGTTATTATCACAGGCTCGATGCGTCCTTGGACGGTAATCGGGAGTGATGCTCAAGCGAATCTGTATAATGCGATTAAGCTTGCTGCAAGCGGCAAAACCAAATACTACGGTACCGTATTGATGCTGAATGACGAGTTCCATGCGGCAAGAGACGTAACCAAAACCAATGCGTATCGGACCGATACTTTTGAAACTCCGAAGCTTGGCATGCTTGGATATATCGATGAGAAAAACATTCGTGTGTATCGCGCCAATGCGAGATCGCTCATGAGTGCGGACAAATGGGAAACACCTTTTGATCTGAAAAAAATTGATGATACCAGCTTGGCGAAGGTAGAAATTGCTTATGCTTATCAGGATGCAGGCGCAGGCGCTATTACAGGCTTTGTGATGGACGGTGCCAAAGGGATTGTTACCTCCGGTACAGGTGCAGGCGGAGTATCCAAGGCTATGGGTGATGCTCGGACGAAGGCTTTCAAGGAGCAAGGCGTGATCTTCGTGGCCACCACTCGCACTGGTTCGGGCAGCAACTACACAACAGGCGATGGTATTATTGCGGGTGACAGCTTGAACGCGGCACATGCAAGAATTCTATTAATGCTTAGCCTGTCATTCAGCAGTGATTTTGACACGATTAAAGGCTGGTTTGATACGTATGGCTCCGGTCAAGTTGAGATTCCAGCTAAATAACATAGTGGATGGTAACACCCCTTTGGGCAGCAAGGACATTAACTGTTCTTGCGGCTCGAAGGGGTGTTTTTTCATTGATGGCGCAGTCATGGCTGCTTGATTGTAGACGAGATTGCTAGCATATTAGCCCCATCAGTTACTTTAGATTCACTAGCGCACCTTTTTTTCCATTCTTGTTGAGGTTTGGAAACTTCCCTATAATGGGTATTGTTACTTAGCATTCAATTCGAAGGAGCTGACGTTACATGAAATACCGCAGACTTGGACAGACGGAGCTACAGGTTTCCGTGGTAGGCGTAGGCACATGGCAGTTTGGTGGAGCCTGGGGGAAGGATTTTACACAGGATGAAGTCGATGCAATTCTCGATAAAGCGGCAGAGCTTGGGATCAATCTGATCGATACGGCAGAATGTTATGGTCATCACCTTTCGGAGAGCTTTATTGGAGATTATATCGCACGCAGAAAAAGCAGGTCAGATTGGGTAATCGCAACCAAATTCGGCCATAACCATGCAGATAGAGAAAGCACAACGATCAATTACTGGTCGCCTGAACAAGTGCTTATTCAATTAGAGAATTCATTGAAATCTTTGAAAACCGACTACGTCGATTTGTATCAGTTTCATTCTGGGTCTGATGAAGTGTTTGATAACGATGACCTGTGGACGATGCTGGACAAGCAGGTACAGGCGGGAAAAGTGAGAAATCTCGGCATTTCAATCGGCAGCAACGATAATTTACATCAGACAGATGCGGCGTCGAAAGTGAATGCCAAAGCGATTCAGGTCGTATACAATCGATTGGATCAAACACCTGAAAATCGCGTGTTTCCATCCTGCGAACGTCAGGATCTGGGTGTGCTTGCTCGTGTGCCGTTGGCAAGCGGGTACTTGAGTGGCAAGTACAAGCCTGGTGCGGAATTTGCTGATAACGACGTGCGATCCCGACATAATAAGGAGCAAACCTTGATCAAGCTGCAAAAGGTACAGGATATCCAACAAAATGAACTGCCGGAAGGCGTGAATATGGCAGAATGGGCCTTGGCCTGGTGCTTGAAGCATCCGGCGGTGACCAGTGTAATCCCAGGCTGCAAAAGTCCGGAGCAGGTGGAATCCAATGCAAGAGCAGCGGATTTTGATTTTGTTAAATAAGAGGGATACTGTCTTCATGAGCTTGAATAAAGAAGCCTCCAAACCACATTTTTCTAATGTGTGCTTGGAGGCTTCAATTATTCGATAGGGGTTTCTATAGCAAGGGGCTCGACGGGTTGTGCGCGTTTTTTTCTTCTTAATAATAAGAAAATGACAGCGGCAATCAGGATTACAACAACCGCTACCAGGATCGATACATTCACCATGTTCGGGGTTTTAAGGTCCAGCTTGACTTCATTATTGGCTCCTGCCAGCAGATCCCATTGATAGGTCTTGCCATCGTCCAGTACTCTGGATGCATTTTGCTGCTCCGCTTTATCCGGTAGTGTCAGCGTGAATTTTAAATCGATCTGACTGATCATCATTTTTTGCAAGCCCATCGTATCATTGGCATCGGCTTTCATGCTGCTTAAATCAAAATTACCTATCACATGATTGGTATTAAAGATGAAGCCTTTATCAACTGTCATGTCAATCTTGTTTTCGGCGTTGATATTGCCTTGATTGACACCGACATTTTTAATTTCCTTAACATCCTTAACATGTTTTTTGGCTTGTACACCTTGGTAATCTCCATCTTTATACTGCGAGACCTGATAGCCATCCGTTTCAAAATTCTTTTTTAATTCACCTAACATATCCGTCTTATTTGCACTATTCATACTCATTAATCCGATTAGCTGAGAGCTTAAGGCTAATTTGTAATCCAACTCTGCAGACTGATCCCGGTTCACCGTTACATGAAAATCCCCTTTAACACAACCGCTTAACAAAATGATAACAGAACTCAATATTACGAATAACAGCCATTTTTTGTTCATATGTACCCCACATATCTATTATTTCACAACATTAACCATTATATAGCGCCGATTACTATTTAGGAAGCCAAATAGTAAAAATTTGAGGATGACCCTGATATTTTATGTCCAGACGCCGAAATGGTAGTCAGTAACCACCTCCCGAGTTGATTGGGAGGTGGTTAGGTCACTACTTTAAAATGTTCTTAAAATAATAACAAGCAGAATATAGAGAACCAGAATAACAGCTGTAGTAGTTCCAAGACCATAACCTGCACAACTTGCACAGCTTCCGCCAACTCCGAGTGCACCCATGTTGATCCCTCCTCGCGCCTTGTATAGTGCATGTTATGAATGTCAGCGGATACGTGATTGGACAGATGCAAAAATGGGTAATAGCCATTGAAAAGAGCAAGTCCTCCCAATATTAAACTTCTTTAAATAAAGGAAATAGTATGATAATAAATGACAAAAAATTCAATAAAAACGCAAATAATGTCGAAGATTTAGTGCTTTAATTCTATAAAAAATAGCGATATTTGTAGTATAATAGAATCGCATACGCAATATCGAAAAAGGCAAAGCCATTGAAAAATGGGGACGCAAAACTATTAGGGGCTAAAGTCAATTCGACTATGCCAGCCAGTTACCGAAATACTCTCTTTTTCAAAACCAAAGGAGGAATGTGTATGGAGCTTACTAAAAGTCGACAGCTTCAAAAAGTAAGATTGGTTTTGCTTGTTGCAGAGATTGAGGCCTTAAAAAATTGCATGGTCAATGTGTATGATCAAACGGAAAGTTTACATGACCCTCTCTTGGTCCAACTTAGTGTAATGCTTGATCGAAAATTGAATAAATTTATTAAATATCAAAATTAAATACTTATAAATGCTAGAGCTGTAGACATGCAGCTCTTTTTTTGATGCCATTTAATGAGCGTGTGCTAAGGGTCTATGTGCCTTTATGGAGTTAGTTTTCTGATGATGGTTTGTAAAACAGGTATGATTTTATGGATAGCTTCTTTTTGTAATGCATAACCGGATTCATAACGATTTGAGTTCAGTACACCTGTGTTCGCATCAAAGCTATGGATCATTTCTTGAGTTCCGTTAGTTATATCTTGATAGGCCGACATTAGTTGTACGTGCTCGACTAAAAATAGATCAGGCACATTTAATGCTAAAATCTCATGTTGACAATGCACCAATGAAATTAACTCTTCCTTTAAATTCAGAATGCGTTTATCGGGATCCCATTTCTTATCAGGATGTTCATACAGCTCTTTGACGAACTTGCTTGCAGGCTGTATCGAAGCGTTAATCTTTATAATGATTTGAGCATAGTCGATGGGGTTTAGATCAGAAGTGTCATCCATTTTTCTTCCTCCTTTGCATAGTAATATTTTAACATCTAGTTATATGGAATAAAAAGGTAATTGAGCACATCCTGCTAAAGTTTGATAGGGATTCGTCATATCAATTATGCCCTAAGCCGGATTAATTTCTTGCGCCTGTATGTCATGAGAGGTATTATTACGTGAAAGAGTGTTCGGGGAGTGGACAAGGAATATGAACAACTTGCGGATAAAATGGGGAGAGCGGGTTTTCTCTAGCAGTCGGAGGTTTCAGTACTTGGCTTTCATCAAGTATGTACTGTGGTGGTTAGTGGTGGCGGGTGTAGTGGGCGTTATGACGGGCTCAGCCTCGGCGCTATTTCTGTTAAGTCTGGATACGGCTACAAGTTTGCGATATGAGCATCCGTGGCTGTTATATTTACTGCCCCTTGGCGGTGCGTTAGTCAGCTGGATGTATCATGCCTATGGCAGCAGCAGTATAAAAGGCAATAATCTGATTTTAGAGCAAATTCATGATGGACGTGAAACGATACCATTGCGTATGGCTCCTTTTGTGCTGATCGGCACGGTGTTGACGCATTTGTTCGGCGGTTCGGCAGGCCGTGAAGGGACGGCGGTTCAAATGGGTGGCAGCTTGTCCGAGTATCTGGGAAAGCTGCTGCGTATTCATCCGGAGGACCGTAAAATTTTGCTAATGTGCGGTATCAGCGCAGGCTTCGGATCGGTGTTCGGTACCCCGCTTGCCGGGGCTGTCTTTGGTATGGAGGTGTTAATCATCGGTCTGATCAGCTATGAAGCTTTACTTCCATGCCTGATTGCAAGTTTGGTTGGACATGCGGTGACGTTAGGATGGGGAGTGACGCACGCTCATTACTCGATGGGGCAAGTGCCGCCGCTCAGTGCGGTCGTACTGCTGAAGGTTGCGGCCGCGGCGATCCTATTTGGCTTGACAAGCCGGCTGTTCAGTGAGCTAACCCATAAGCTGAAAGCTACATTTACACGACTATTCAAAAATACTGCATTAAAATCCTTTGTCGGCGGTTGTATGATCATCGTGCTGACATTGGCTATCGGGTCAAGGGATTATCTCGGACTGGGATTACCGCTGCTCAATGACTCCTTTCATGAAACAACGGCATCTTTCGCTTTTTTATGGAAGCTGATTTTCACGTCGATTACGCTCGGAGCTGGTTTCCAGGGTGGAGAGGTGACGCCGTTGTTTGTGATAGGTGCAACTTTGGGGAATACGCTGGGTACTCTATTGCAGCTGCATGGTCCATTTTTGGCGGGAATTGGCTTAATTGCCGTGTTTAGCGGAGCAACGAATACTCCGATCGCTTGCTTTCTGCTGGGTATTGAGCTGTTTGGCTCCGAGGCGGCAATCTACATGTTTGTTGCTGTTGTGATCAGTTATTTATGCTCTGGACATACGGGCATTTACACGGCTCAGAGGTTGAAAGTTGCGAAGGGACGCAGGCTTCAAGATATAGATGAACATACAACGCTTGGCACTTTAAAGTCCAAGCAATAAAGAGTGACGTTGTTCTATGCTAATTTCCAAAAAGCCCCGCTCGGAATTGGATATCCGGTGCGGGGCTTTCTCTGTTAACCAATAGGTATGAGTTTTTTTTCCTTGTCCTCTTCTTTAGTTTCATTTTCGATAGAATTTACATTCGAAGTATCTGCAGTTTTCGAAGCTGCTTGTTCAACTGCCGGTTTCGCTATTTTTTCTGTTGAATCTTGGCTGCTTTCTTTGACGGCTGCTGTCTGTGGAAGCTGCTCCTGCTCCGGGTCGGTGGCTTCAAGCTCACTCAATTTATGAAGATTAGCGACAACCTCCTCTTCACTTAAGACCTCATCAGCTCGACCTGAACCAAGTTCTTCGATATCTCCAAGATCTCCGAGATCTCCGAGATCTCCAATCTGAAATCGGTTCACTTCTTTAAATAACTTTTGCGATAACAGCATCATGTCATCGGCTTGTGATGCAATTTGCTGAATGGCTGCATTTTGCTGGATAGATGACGAGGTAACCTCTTCAACGCCTGCTGCTGTTTCCTGAGCGATGGCTGCAACGATTTGTACAGAATCAATCAGGCTTTCATTTTTCTTCTGGGCAAGGCCAATTTGGGTCTGAATCTGGTTAATATCCAGTGAGAGTGCATCCATCGAGCTGCGGATTTCCTGAAAAGCCTCGACACTTTCATTCATTTTACCATTTTGCTGAATGAACGATTTACGTGCTTCTTCTATATATAGTTCCAAATCTTTCGTTTGTGCCAGCAGCGAATGTATGATCGAGGCAATTGATTTGGACGAATCATTTGTCTGCAGAGACAGCTGCCTTACTTCCTCGGCAATAACCGAGAAGCCTCGCCCGTGAACGCCAGCCCTCGCCGCTTCTATTGCAGCATTCAGAGAAAGCACATTGGTTTGTTGAGAGATATCGGTAATCGTATTGACAATCTTGTTGATTTGTACCGAGCTGGCCGATAGCGATGTCATGGTTGTATGTACTTTATCAAGTATGCTTTCAGATATTTGGGAAGCGCTGCGGAGAGCCTCCATGGAGCTGGAGCCAGTATGTGTATTGAAGGCAGCTTCGTTGCTTCTTTCATGAACGGCCTTGGACAATCCGGAGATCAGCTCGATTTCCTGGCCTAGCTCGGCAATGATGTGAGTGCTTTGTTCGGAATGAGTGGCTTGCTGCTCGGCGCCTGTCGATATTTCCTGAATGGCTCGCACGATATCTGCATTTACAATTGCTGTCGAGCCTGAGAAACCTTGAGATGTCTTGGAATGCTCGGATAACGAGAGTGCAATGACTTGGGTATGGGCGAGCATACTGCGGACCTGATCAGTCATGTGATCAAAGCTATTGCTTAAAGCTCCCAGCTCATCCTTCGAGGTGCTGTTGATTTTATTGCGCAAATCACCATTAGCCATAGCATGTACCGCATTCTGCAGCCTTTTGATGGGTTTAACAAATGAACTGATCAGCAAGAATGCGATGGCAATACTGGAGATAATGACAATTATGGAGCAGATAAGCATCATTGTTACTGTATTGTTAAGCAAATGCTGGGTATTGGCGACTGCGTTCTCGGCATCCTTTGAATAAGCAACATAGAATTGATCCACATTGACGAAGATGTCGCCCATGAGCGTTTGAGATTCATTGTATAAATATTCCATATTTTTGTTAAGATCGTCCGCCGTCAGCTTGTTTTCCTGCACCAGCTTGGCCGCGACGTCAAATGTATTTGTATAATCGACTGTCAGCGAGATCAGCTTGCTGCGCCATTTGGCTTGTTCAGGTGTAGTAGCTGTGTCGCCGACACGTTTGATCATTTTGTCAAAAATGGTTCTTTTTTCATTATACTTCGGTATGTAATCAGCTTTCTTGGAAATTTCGAGTCCGGATGCGATAATATTCAGCTCCTGAACCATCTCTTTAAGCTCTAGTGCCATCAGCTTGAGCTCTACCTTATCATTTTGCTGACTGAGCTGAATTTTGATGTCGTTAACCTGCTGCAAATTATAAAGCGCCATTCCCAGGAACAATACCAGCATCCCGGCAAAACCAAGCATGAGCTTTAATTTTAGGGACAACGCAGGAAGTGAAATTGTCTTCTTACTTATTAGAATACTCATTTAATCCCTCCATTATTAAAATCAATAGGCCAAACGGTACAAGTGGGTAGTTGTGATTTGTTTCCTATTATGCGAGTTGATTATTAAATACAAGTCCATAGTTTGTAAAAAAATCATTAAATTTAGCTAAAACTCGACATTAAAAACTTTTACATTCCGTTAACGTTTCGAGGGTTTAGACTTTACACTCGCTTGTTAAGATGTTCAAGTAAACAAAATACTAGAGGATAAAAGGGAGGACATGCAAAGATGTTGAAGCATTTCTCAAGAAAAGGCAGTCTTGCAATGATGACAGTATTATTAATGGGGGTACTCGCAGCGTGTGGTACTCAAACGGCGGCTCCAACTACGGATACAAAAGCACCAGCTACTAATGCAGCAGCACCGGCAGCTCCTGCTAAAGCAGAAACTCCTAAAGAATTAACAGGCACCGTAACAGCTTCCGGTTCCAGCGCACTTCTTCCATTAGTTAAACAAGCTGCAACTGAATTTATGGAGAAAAATCCTAAAGTAACCGTTAACGTAACTGCCGGTGGATCTGGCACAGGCTTGAAAAACGTTGCAGACGGCACTTCCGATATCGGTAACTCCGACGTTGCTGCTGGCGATGAGTACAAAGACAAAAACCTGGTTGACCACGTTGCGGCAATTGCTCCTTTCGCACTGATCGTTAACAAAAATGTTCCTGTAGACAATCTTACCAAACAACAAGCTGCTGACATTTTCATGGGTAAAATCACGAACTGGAAAGACATCGATGGCAAGACAGATGCCAAAATCGTAGTTGTTCACCGTCCAGACAGCTCCGGTTCCAGAACACTTGTTAAGCAAATCGTGCTTGACAACAAAGACTTCACTAAAGATGGCGTTACTCAAGAGTCCAGCGGTGCAGTTGCAACAACTGTAGGCTCTACTCAAAACTCTATCGGTTATGTGGACACGCCTTACCTGAACGATACTATTAAAGCTTTGAAATTCAATGATGTAGCTTTCAGCAAAGATACAATTAAAGACGGTAAATACCCGCTTTACGGTGTTGAGCATATGTATACTAAAGGCGAAGCCAAAGATGCTGTTAAAGCATTCCTGGATTACATCACAGGTTCTGAGTTCCAAGGCAAAAGAGTGGAAGAATTGAAATTCTTACAAGCCGATCTTTTGAAAAAATAAGTACTTCTCAATCAAGTAGGATGCGGAGCGATCTCCGTGTCCTTTTTGTGTTGTGCGCTTGCTATTGTTTTGCCCATGCCCTTGTTCTACCCATGCCCTCAAGGAAGCGAGCAACGCAATGCTTCCAGGCTCTCTAATCCTACGCCCGGAAGTATGGTGAATAAAGAGCGGAGGGGACGAAATTGTTTTGTAGAAGCGGAGCGTTCGCCTTTGTTCAAGAAATTCCACCACTAAATCCTTTATATAATGAAGAAATCCTTGAACAACAGCGATCGGAAGAACATTTCGTCCCTGCAGCGCCACTTATTTACCGTATTTCCGATACTTTTTACATTCCCTTAACAATTGAATTGTATGGCATTAACAATTGTCCTCTATGATGATTAAAGAACATTCAGGCCGAGCTCACTGTGCGTTATTCTTGAAGGCTCGTATGCTAATTTATTTGAGGGGGAACCATCCTGTGAATTCTTTCGCTGATCAACTCACTGAAAGAGCTGCTTTAAAACACAAACAAGTAAGCCAATGGACCAAACGGCAAAATCGGACCGATCAGATGATGAAACTAATTTTTGTCGGAAGCGCCATTATTGTATCGGCCATTATTTTCTCCGTCATCGCATTCGTCGGAATCCAAGGCGTTAAGACATTTAATGACGTAACGCCCTGGACCTTCTTCTTTTCTCCAGATTGGACACCGACCAAAGGGGAATTCGGAATCTTCGCCTTTTTGTACAGCACCCTGCTGTTGACGCTGATCTCGATAGTCCTATCGGTTCCATTAGCACTATCAGGAGCTGTATTCCTTGCCAAAATCGCACCTCGATGGGTTCGTGAAATTATGCGTCCGGCAACGGACCTGTTTGTCGGAATTCCGTCCGTTGTGTATGGTCTGATCGGTTTGACTGTTGTGGTACCGGGTCTTGCCAAGCTTACGGGAACGATTGGATACGGAATTTTACCAGCGGCTATCATCCTGGCCATCATGATCCTGCCAACGATACTCTCCATCTCTGAGGATGCGCTGCGTGCGCTGCCAAGTCGGCTTGAAGAGGCTTCATTGGCGCTGGGAGCAACACGCTGGCAGACGATATGGAGAGTGCTTGTACCAGCGGCGCGTCCCGGTATAATTACGGGTATTATTCTTGGCATGGGAAGAGCGATCGGGGAAACGATGGCTGTGTTCATGGTCATCGGTAACTCGCCGCAAATCCCGGGTTCTTTATTAGAATCAACAACGGTGCTGACGACAGCTATCGTTAAGGATATGGGTAACACGAATTACGGCACAGTATGGAACAATGCCTTGTACATGATGGCCCTCGTGCTGCTGTTGATTTCCTTGTTCATGATTATCGCCATCCGGATCGTTGCCAAAAGGAGTGAAGTGAAATGACGAGCAAAACAACGGACCGCGCGGCCACTTTGTTTTTCTGGGCTTCCGGTGTTGTCATTATGCTGCTGCTGGCCTGGTTCCTGGTTCGTATTTTAGGGGATGGACTTCCTCAGCTCTCCTGGAACTTCATCACGGGGAAACCTTCAGAGGTGATGGCAGGCGGCGGGGTTGGCCCGATGCTGTTCAACTCCTTCTATATTCTGTTTTTATCCTTACTGTTTTCCGTGCCAATCGGGATAGGTGCAGGTGTATACTTATCGATCTATGCCAAGCAAAATCGGTTTACAGATTTCATTCGGATATCTGTTGAGGCTTTGTCTTCGGTGCCATCCATCGTTTTTGGATTGTTCGGTTTCCTGCTATTCGTTAATCTGCTTGGCTTGAAATTCTCGATTATCGGCGGTGCCGCTACACTATCCTTGCTGAATTTGCCTGTATTGGTCCGGGTAACGGAAGAATCGCTTCGCTCCGTGCCAGAATCGTATTGGGAAGCTTCGCTCGCGCTGGGTTCTACGCGTTGGCAAGCCATTCGCAAGGTGCTTTTGCCAGCCGCTATGCCTATCCTGATTACAGGTATTACGCTAGTTGCCGGACGAGCTTTGGGCGAATCGGCGATTCTGATCTATACAGCCGGCTTATCGGTTTCCCGCCATTTTCCAGACTTTAGTCCTCTGGCTATGGGTGAGACACTGGCTACACATCTATGGTACGTGCAGTCTGAGGCCATTGTTCCTGACGCCAAGAAGATTGCCCAAGGAAGCGCAGCGCTTCTGCTTATCGTAGTTTTGATATTCAACTTATGTATTGCCATTCCAAGCAAAATGATTCAAAAAAGACTGACCGGGGGGAAATAATCGTGGCTGAGAAACATAAAATCAAAGTAGAAAAACTAAACCTGTTTTATGGAGATAACCAAGCACTGCACAATGTGGAATTGGATATTAAAAGCAATAATATCGTAGCGTTAATCGGACCTTCCGGCTGCGGGAAATCGACATTCCTCAGAACGTTGAACCGTATGAATGACCTTATCGATATTGTAAGAATTAACGGAAGCATCTATGTGGATGGCCAGGATATTTATGGTTCAGACACAGATGTCGTATCGCTTCGCAAAAAAGTAGGCATGGTATTTCAACGCCCAAATCCGTTTCCAATGAGTATTTACGATAATATTGCATATGGTCCGAGAATTCATGGAACAAAGAAAAAATCGGTTCTCGATGAGATTGTAGAGAAGAGCCTGCAGCAAGCGGCATTGTGGGATGAAGTCAAGGATCGATTGAACAAGTCAGCGCTCGGATTGTCCGGCGGTCAGCAGCAGCGTTTATGCATTGCCCGTTTGTTGGCAGTTGAGCCCGACGTTCTTTTGATGGATGAGCCTACCTCAGCGTTGGACCCGATCTCCACCTTGAAGGTTGAGGAATTGACGCAGACCTTGAAAGAAAAATATACGATCATCATTGTAACGCACAACATGCAGCAGGCAGCACGGATTTCGGACTATACCTCATTTTTCCTGAATGGATTGCTGATTGAGACGGATCAAACGGATAAAATTTTTACAACTCCGTCGGACCAAAGAACTGAAGACTATATTACAGGCCGTTTCGGCTAGAGGGGACTAGAACCAAACATGGACACACGCCATAACTTTCATCATTCGGTGGAGGAGCTGCAGAAGGTTTTACTCAAGATGGGGACATTGGTCGAGGATTCGATATCGAAGGCTATCGAGTCGTTAGCGACGCTGGATGAGAAGTTGGCCGTTACTACTGTCAATCAGGATGATATCATCGACGATTTGATGCTGGAGGTAGAGGAGCGCTGCTTAAGGCTTATCGCCTTACAGCAGCCTATGGCAAGTGATTTGAGAATCATAGGGATGGCTTTGAAGATTGCCACGGATTTGGAGCGGATTAGTGATCACGCCGTCGATATTGCCAAGATCTCGATTCGATTGTCCGGGGAAGAGCTAATCAAACCGCTTGAGGATATTCCTCGGATGGCCATGCTGGTTAGAAATATGCTGCAGGAAAGCCTGCTCTCCTACATGGAGCTGGATATTCACCGTGCTTCAGCGCTTGCCGAAAAGGATGATGAAATCGATAAGCTGTACAGTGCCTTGATGAATGAAATCATTACCCTGATGAGCAGTGATTTCCAACGTAATCGCCAGCTTTCCCATCTGATGTTTGTAGCTCATTATCTGGAGCGGGTTGCGGACCATGCGACTAATATTGGTGAAGGCGTGATTTATATGGTTACCGGCAAGCGAAAAGATTTGAACGTGTAATAGAAGCAACCGGCATCGTGAGCAAAGAGCCTTATATACGGCTCTTTTTTGCATATCCGCTGAACGAAGGTTTTACACAAATTTAACAAAACCCTGGTCATTTTTGACATAGGGATGAAGGTTGTCTGTTATAGTTATGGGTATATAGCAACTTACTCAAAGTAGGGATCAATATGGACACTCACCAGCTTGCGAATGCGCATTCGGATAATGATTTCCTCAAGGAGCAGTTTCGTAATATTTTGGAAGCCAAGCTCATTCATTCCGTTTATCAGCCTATTATTTCATTGAAGGATGGTACCGTTTTCGGCTACGAGGCGTTAACACGCGGTCCGGAGAGCAGTCCGTTCCATTCCCCGATGAAATTGTTTCCTTTTGCCGAGGAAGAAGGATTTTTATACACGTTGGAGAAATTGTCCAGGGAAATGGCGATCAAAGGAGCCTTCTTCTCACGCAACAATGAAATGCTGTTTATTAATATTTCTGCAGCTATTTTACAGGACCCGCATTTTGCTCCTGGTAAAACCCTTGAGCTGCTTCAGGCACGCGGCCTGCAGCCCGGCAACATCGTATTTGAAATTACGGAACGCAGCTCCATTGAGGATTTTACCACGACCAAACGTATACTCGACCATTATCGGAACCAAGGCTATCGTATTGCCATTGACGATGCGGGAGCCGGCTACTCCTCCTTACAGGCAATTGCAGAGCTGCAGCCGGATTTTATTAAAATCGACCGGTCTCTGGTACACCATATCCATCTTCATAAAAATAAAGAATACATTGTGGAAACATTCGTTTCGTTCGCTGACAAGCTGAATATCAGTTTGATCGCTGAAGGCATTGAATCGCAGGAAGAGCTGCAGCTGCTGACGCGTATGGGAATCCATTATGTTCAAGGTTTTTTGTTGGGCAGACCTGCGGCAGAGATTGCGGTAATTGATCCGAAGTGGATTGAATTAATTGTTCAGCACCGCAAAATCCGTGAAACAGGCGGCGGGACATTGACTATTGGTGATGTGATTGCACCGATTCAAATCTTCGACAGCAAAGCGCTTATATCCGAGGTTGCTAATTTTTTTAAAAGCAATGTCAAGGCACAGGGAGCTGTTATCGTATCTAATGACGAGCCTGTTGGCTTAATGATGCGGGAGCGTCTGTTTCAGAAGCTGGCAGGTCAGTATGGCTTTTCATTGTTCTGGAATCGCTCGATTGATCAAATGATGGACCCGAAGCCATTGATTGTAGACAAGGATACTCCGATTGAAACCGTTTCCCAGCTGGCGACCTCGCGGGATACGAATCTGTATGATTTTGTCATCATAACGAACCAGGGCAAGATGGCTGGCGCCTCTTCCATCCGGGCGATCCTGGAGTGCATCACAAATACCCGAATGGAAAATGCCAAGGTAGCAAGCCCGCTGACAGGGCTGCCGGGTAATATCCAGATTCAGCGTGAGCTGACCAGAAGGCTGATGGAGAAGAAGCCTTTCGCGGTTGTGTATGCAGACCTTGATTATTTTAAATGGTTTAATGACCGGTATGGATTTCAAAAGGGTGACCAGCTGATTCAGTTCACGGCAGATGTGCTCCAGCATGCCATCGTACTGTGCGGCAAGCCATTGGATTTTGTTGGTCATATCGGAGGCGACGATTTTATCATGATTACATCTACGGATGAGCCGGATCGGATGTGCAAGGAAATCATCCGCCGGTTCGACCAGAGCGTACCGTTATTTTATGAAGGCGATGACTGGACCTATGTGGAGGATCGGAAAGGAAATCGGATTGAAACGAGCGGATTGACGATTTCCTTGTCTTTGATAGTATGCGAAACCGAGACACCGATCAACCTTGAAGAGATTTCTCAATCCGCTGCAACCTTGAAAAAACTGTCCAAAGCAAGTATCGGAAGCGTGTATTGCAGTACGTACCTTGGTTTGGCTGAATGGACAGAAGCGGAACCAGGCAAAACAGATATGGAGTCTTATTTATTGGAATAGCTCGAGCAGCTGATTAATTTCCTGAATACAATAAATATTGCGTTTCCCGAGCTTTTGTCGGGAAATTTTTTTTGTGTTTTCCTGACTAGTCTGGAGCCAGATCACATCAAGTCCCGCCTTAACCGCACCGCAAACATCGTGTTTCCAGGAGTTGCCGACCATAACAGCCTGCCGCGGGGTTAGCTCCAGCGTCTGCAGAGCTGTTTTGAACAGAGAGCTTCCCGGTTTTTTCTCGGATAACTTATGAGCGGTAAATATTCGTTCTGACGGAAAAAAAGCGTGAAGCTGAAAGCGCTCGAGCAGATGCATGACCTCGTTATGGGGGCTGTTGCTAATAATCGCCAGCTTGAAATGCCGGGAAAGCTCGCGAAGCGTGTTTTCTACACCATGTACCAGAGCTTTGCCCTCCATGCGTCTCTGTCGCACGAGCCGAAAAAAATCCTTCGCGAATCCTTGATGAACCGGAATCTGCTGCTCCTGGATCGCTTGCTGGAGGCACTGCTCCTGAAGCTGATCAAACGATACAGACGGTCCCCTCGTTTTTTTGTTGAGCTGCCAGTTGGCTTGGTATCGATCCCATAGGTTATCCACCTCACCTTGATCCTGCTGTAAGCCGCGAGCGGCGTACTCACTGCAGACGGAGCGAAAGGCCTGCTCAAAGTGAATGCCTTGGTGAATTAACGTCTCATTCAGATCAAAACAAATCGCTTTTTTTCCTGGGATCTTGTAAACTTTCCCTGTCAATGGTATCTCCTCCGTTCAAGCTTACTGCACACCCTGATATCCTATGTTTATGCTCGAATGTCTGGCGTCACACCTATGTACTGGAATGTGGGATTAAGCTTTTTATATTGCGTTGTCCTATGCTATCATGGAGGTAGTATGGAAAATGAGGTGCTATAATGTCCAAATTGATCGTCATTGATGGCAACAGTATTGCGTACCGTGCTTTTTTTGCACTTCCACCGCTAAGTAATTCAAGTGGTTTGCACACGAATGCTGTTTTTGGTTTTACTACGATACTTTTGAAGCTAATGGAAGAACACAAGCCTACCCATTTCCTCGTTGCGTTTGATGCGGGTAAGGTGACGTTTCGACATTCGAATTATAAGGATTATAAAGGCGGCAGAGCCAAGACTCCACCCGAGCTGTCCGAGCAATTTCCGGTACTCAAGGATTTGATCCGGGCATTCGGCGTTTCCCAGTTTGAGCTGGAGGGCTATGAAGCGGATGATATTATCGGAACCTTGACGCGTATGGCAGATGAGCTTGGCAATATCGAGGTCATCGTCGTTAGCGGTGATAAGGATATGCTGCAGCTGGCTTCCGAGCATGTGAAGATTGCTTTGACACGAAAAGGGGTTAGTGATGTAGAGCTGTACGACCCACCCTATATTATGGAAAAATATGGATTGACCCCGAATCAGATCATTGATCTGAAGGGACTGATGGGCGATACGAGTGATAATATCCCAGGTATTCCGGGAGTTGGGGAGAAGACGGCATTAAAGCTGCTGCACGAGTACGGTTCAGTCGAGGGTGTGCTGGCCAATACGGATCAGTTGAAGGGCAAGATGAAGGAAAAGGTCATTGAGCACGCAGATGACGCGAGAATGAGCAAGGAGCTTGCAACCATCTTTCGCGAGGTTCCTATCGGTACGCCTTGGGACGAGCTGGCTTATAACGGGTATGAGAAGCAGGCCTTGGCAGAGATGTTCTACAAGCTGGAGTTCAAGTCTTTAATGGAAAAAATGGATCTGACCGGCGGAGATGTGAAGCTGGCAGATCAGCAGCCGCAGGCAGAGCTAGTGGCGATAGCTATCCAAAAGCTGGAGCAGCTTGCAGAGCTGACTGATGTGCTGGACAAGGTCGAATCGATGCATGTCGAGGTCATTGGTGACAATCCTCACGTCGGGTATGTGCTGGGACTCTCGTTTCATACGGATCAGGCCTGTTATTATGTGCCATTCGAGCTGTTGAAGGAGAATAGCTCTGAGGTGGATAAGCTCAAAGCGTGGCTGGAATCACCGGATAAGTCTGTCGCTGTGTATGACCAGCATCGTGCCGAGATTGCATTGTCGTGGCAGGGGATTGCACTTCGGGGGACTACATTCGATGTGTTGCTGGCGGCTTATTTACTCGACCCTACAGAATCAGCGCTTACCCTGCATGGACTGCTGGTCAAATACAGCCTGCCTTCGCTCAAAGCGGATGAGGACGTATTCGGCAAGGGGGCCAAGTTCAAGGTTCCGGCGATTGAAATCGTTACGGACCACCTGTGCCGTAAGGCTAACGCGATTCACACCCTTTTGATACTCATGAAGCAGGATCTACAGCAAAAAGATATGGATCAGCTGTTCTACGATCTGGAGCTGCCGCTTGCGAACGTCCTGGCTGCTATGGAGCAAAAAGGTATCCAGGTTGATGTTGAAGGGCTTAAGCAGTACGGTGTGGAGCTTGCTGCACAATTGGACAAGATCATGAAATCGATCTATGAAGCAGCTGGCGGCGAGTTCAACATCAATTCGACCAAGCAGCTTGGGGAGATTTTATTCGAGAAGCTGAATCTGCCTGCTTACAAAAAAACAAAAACCGGCTATTCGACGGATGCTGAGGTGCTGGAAAGGCTGGAGCCTTATCATCCGGTCATCAGCCATATTCTGAACTATAGGTCGCTTGCCAAGCTGCAATCCACCTATGTCGAAGGTTTGTTAAAGGAAATACGTCCGGAAACCGGTAAAGTGCATACGTATTACAGACAGACGATCGCTGCAACTGGCCGTCTAAGCTCACAATTTCCGAATTTGCAAAATATCCCGATCCGTTTGGAGGAGGGACGCAAAATCCGTAAGGTATTCGTCCCATCACAGCCTGGCTGGTCGATTCTGACCGCTGACTACTCGCAGATCGAGCTGCGTGTGCTTGCCCATATCTCACAGGATAAGAATCTGATGGAAGCTTTCCTGAACGATATGGATATTCATACGAAAACCGCGATGGATGTATTCGGTGTCCCTGAATCGGCTGTCGATTCCAATATGCGCAGACAAGCCAAGGCGGTTAATTTTGGGATCGTGTACGGAATCAGCGATTACGGTTTGTCGCAAAATTTGAATATTTCCCGTAAGGATGCCGCTTCGTTCATCGAGCAATATTTTGTCGTATTCCAAGGGGTACGCCGTTTTATGGATGATATCGTGCTGAAGGCCCGTAAGGATGGCTACGTGACCACCCTGCTGCAGCGCCGCCGGTATTTGCCGGAAATCTCTGCTTCCAACTTCAATTTGCGCTCCTTTGCTGAACGTACTGCGATGAATACTCCTATTCAGGGTACCGCGGCTGATGTCATCAAGCTGGCAATGGTCCAGATGGACGAGCGTATGAAGCGTGATGGGCTGGCTAGTCGTATGCTGCTGCAGGTACACGATGAATTGGTATTCGAGGTGCCTGAGAACGAGATCGAAGTGATGCGGACAACCGTAAAGGAAGTTATGGAGGGCGCACTCAAGCTGGACGTTCCGCTCAAAGTGGATGTGGACACAGGCTCCAATTGGTACGAAGCGAAATAATCATATAGGACAGGTGAGGACATCATGCCGGAATTGCCGGAGGTTGAAACCGTCAGACGAACATTAAACGAATTGGTCATCGGTAAACAGATCGATCATGTTAGTGTTCATTTGAATCGAATTATTATCAAGCCTGAAGAAGTCGGCGAGTTCTGCATACAGTTGGCTGGGCAAACGATTCTTAGCGTAGAACGAAGAGGCAAGTTTTTACGTTTTCTGCTGGATGATTACTCTCTTGTATCACACCTTCGTATGGAAGGCAGATACGGATTGTACGATAGCAGCGACCCTTTAGAGCTTCATACGCATGTCGTATTTCATTTTACGGACGGCAGTGAACTGCGCTACAAGGATGTGCGCCAGTTCGGGACGATGCATCTGTTTCCCAAGGGAAGGGAGCTTGAGGAGCAGCCGCTCAAAAAGCTCGGTCTGGAGCCTTTGGAAGAGGCATTCGATCTGGCTGCGTTTCGGGCAAGGATTGCCCATCGTTCCACGAAAATAAAGCCGCTGCTGCTCAATCAGGAATACATCGTCGGAATCGGGAATATATATGTGGATGAATCGCTGCATCTCGCTCGAATTCATCCTGAGCGTGAAGCCAATTCATTGACATCCAAGGAGCTTGCCGCTCTGCACGAAGCCATAGTGAAGACATTGAGTGAAGCTGTCGCCGCGGGCGGCTCATCGATCAAATCGTTTGTGAATGGACAAGGTGAGATCGGTATGTTCCAGCATCAATTCAAGATGTATGGGCGTAAGGGGGAAGCTTGCTATTCCTGCGGACAGCCCATTGAAAAAAGCGTTGTTGCTGGACGGGGTACCCATTATTGTCCACAATGTCAGCCTTTGAAGCCTGCAAGGGGCAAGAAGATAAAGCCTATATAAAAGCTGCACCCTCCATCCCTATCCGCCATATAGTAGGGTAAAATGGTCGGGAGGGAATGCCATGCTTCCTTTTATCTCCTTAATGCTGCTGGCTTTAGCGGTTAGCTTGGATGGCTTTGGCGTAGGTGTGACGTACGGCCTGCGTAAGATTCGGATGCCCTTGGTATCGATTGCTATCATTTCAGGTTGCTCCGGTATTATTATTTATACTTCGATGCAGATTGGTGTCTGGATTAGCTCGTATGTCGATCCGGTTTTTGCAAAAAGCATCGGTGGCATCATCCTGATCGGTATCGGCATGTGGGCATTATATCAGGTGTTGGGAAGTAAACAGGAATCAACAGAAGCAGTACCGGCAGCAATGCCTGCAACGACTCAACCCGCTGCAGTTGCAGAAGAACGCGATGAGGTTGTGTTGTTGGGTGCGAGTTATGGAGAACGTGCTGCTGTTGTAGATGAGACGGGTCATAAGACATCTGTGGTGCAAGACATGGAAACCTCCGCTGGAGTGGTGAACGATCCTCCAGACGTACAGCCAAGCGCCAAGGAAGTATTGTACATCGAGCTTAAACGCTTTGGTTTGGTCATTCAAATTTTGCGAACACCTTCTATGGCGGATATGGATCGATCTGGAAATATTTCTCCTTATGAAGCTTTTCTGCTCGGTATCGCTTTATCCTTGGATGCTTTTGGAGCCGGGATTGGCGCGGCCCTGATCGGCTTTACGCCATGGCTGACCTCAATGGTTATCGCTATGGCAAGCGGGGTGTTTTTGGCGGCAGGCTTGCGGGTTGGTTATAAATATGCCGATTTATCATGGATGCGAAGCTTATCTGTTTTTCCTGGCTTTGTATTGATTGTGATGGGAATTATGAAGCTGTTATAATAAGCAAATGCTTACGAAGTTAGTTTTGCTAAAGCAAAACTCGGAGGAGACTAGCCACCATGAACATAGGGTTAACCGGAGGCATCGCCTGCGGCAAAAGCACCGTTAGCAATATGCTGGTGCAGCGCGGCGCGATGCTGGTTGATGCCGATCGGATCGCGCGAGAAGTTGTAGAGCCTGGAATGCCGGCTCTTGATAAGATAGTGGACCGGTTTGGCAAGGAAATATTATTTCCTGACGGGACATTGAACCGCAAGAAACTGGGAGAAACGGTTTTCGGCAATGCGGAAGCATTAAAGGATCTGCAGAATTTACTGCACCCTTCGATCAGGGCATTAATGCGCGAGCGGATGGAGCAATATGAGAACTTATATCCGGACAAGCTGGTCGTTGCTGACATTCCTTTATTGTATGAATCGGGGCTGGAAGCAGAATATGAAGCCATTATGGTGGTGTACGTTCCCAGAGCCGTTCAGCTTGAACGATTAATGCTGCGCGACGGGATGACCCTGCAGGCAGCGGAGCAGAGATTGCAGGCACAGATGGATATTGAATTGAAAAAGGAAAGGGCTGACATTGTTATCGATAATCAGGGTGACTTGATCCTAACGGAAGGTCAGGTGGACAGGTTCCTCAGGGAAAGGGGGCTGTTATGAGCGTCAGCTTTTGGCGGAGAAAACGGGTATTCGCCCTGCTTTTTTTTACCTTTGTATGTTTTCTTTTTTTGACCAGCAGTTCAGTTAGCAAGATGTTATATCCGATTCGATATCAAACTGAAATTCAAAAAAATGCAGCAGCTTATCAGCTGGACCCGTTTCTGATTGCAGCTATCATTCGGGTAGAATCCAACTATCAGACCCATATTGAATCCAAAAAAGGGGCTTATGGCCTGATGCAGCTCATGCCGGATACATCGGATTGGATAGTCGATACAGCTCGCTTTTCACCTTCATATAAGAATGATCTACATAATCCTGCTGTAAGTATCCAAATGGGCTCATGGTACTTAAATTGGCTGCATAAGCAGTTCAAGGGAAATGCAGTGCTTGCGATAGCCGGCTATAATGCCGGACAAGGGAATGTCAGCCATTGGCTGAATGACGAGCAGTGGGACGGAACTCTGGAAAATGTTGCCTCCATACCCTACGGTGAAACAAGACATTACATTCAGCGGGTTTTGTATTATTATAATAAGTATCATAAGCTGTATGCAGAGGACTGGGGCATTCCGGCTGAAAAACAAAGAAGTATAGGACAAGCCACTAAGTAAAAGTGGCCTCCCATACTTCTTGTTCATCATCAAATCAGTTGTTATTTAAATTGACCAGCAAGCTGTTGTTCTGCGATTTGTACTAATCGGCGTGTAATGTGTCCACCGATTGCACCAGTGTCACGAGTAGCCATGTTACCGTAGTAACCGTCTTGAGGAATGGAGATACCCAATTCCTGAGCTACTTCGTATTTCAGTTGATCCAATGCTTGACCTGCTTGAGGTACTACAAGAACGTTGCTGCTACGAGATTGTCCTGCGCCCATGTGTGTTTCACCTCCTTGTAGTTGGTAAACCTATTATGTGCGTTTCTGCGAACTTCATTACAGGTATTCGTTGCCAATTACATCCTAGCTTTTAATTCCGTTTAACAAGAGGAGCGTTACCCGATGAAATGTCCTTATTGTGACTACCATGGTACCAAAGTGCTTGACTCCCGAGCCGCCAATGAAAATAAATCGATACGACGTCGCAGAGAATGCGAAAAATGCACAAAGCGCTTTACAACCTTCGAAATGATCGAGGAAACGCCGCTTATTGTGATCAAAAAGGATGGCAGTCGCGAAGAGTTCAGCCGTGAAAAGCTGTTGAGAGGCTTGATTCGGGCCTGTGAAAAGCGACCTGTATCGATTGAGCAGCTCGATATGATTGTATCCGAGGTGGAGAAGCAAATCCGCAATACCGCCCACGCGGAGGTCAATAGCCGCGATATTGGAGAGATCATGATGGAACAGCTCTATCCAGTCGATGAGGTCGCTTATATTCGATTTGCGTCCGTGTACCGTCAATTTAAAGATATTAATATGTTTATGAGAGAGCTCACCGAAATTTTGTCTAAAAATCATGTTGGTGACGATACTAAATAGATACAACCATAAGTTGAGAAAAGACTGTTGACAAGCGGAAAGTACCTATGGTATGATCATTTTTGTCGCCAAACGTACTGCGGTTTTAGATCATCCAGAAGCAAAAGCAGGTCATGGATTCTAACCCAAGTACGGACAAACATAATGACTTACCTTTTCCGGAGTATTATCAACTTGGGGTCATAGCTCAGCTGGGAGAGCGCTTCGCTGGCAGCGAAGAGGTCAGGGGTTCGATCCCCCTTGATTCCACCAAAACATGTAAACTCAAACGACAGAGATGTCGTTTTTTTTGTTTTGATTCCACGTGTGTCGACTTGCCAAATCCTTTGGGGCAAAAGTTACGGGGATATGCAGCTCCACAGTATAGATTTGGTGAAATGTTTGGGAGTCGATACTATCATTGATTACACGATCAAATGAAGTATTGAATCGATAACTAAAGTAAAAAATGATCGACTTACCCTTATTCATGGGGCAGGATGATCATTGTTAATGTTGAAAAGTGGACCGTTGATTGCAATTATTGAATAGGCTTTAGTGATTCAACTTCGGCTTCGGATAGTCCACTTGCTTTGACAATGACTGAAACTGCGATTCCCATCGAGAGCATATTTTTAGCAATCTCAATGGCTTTCTTTTGTTCTCCCTGAGCCATCCCTTTTTCAGTAGCCCATTCAATCATGGAAGCTTCGTCATGCAAATACTTCTGCCGTTCCTCATATAAGCGGCGAGCTTCCCGATCCTGGCTTAGAAACTCCAGCGTATCCATCGCCTTCTTCAATGTTGGTTCATTCATCTTCAGCACCTCCCAATTCGATTTGTCAGCACCCTTCAAAAACAACAACCAGTTGATTAACCCCCCTTCGACGGGAACAGATTGATCGTCCAGCTTGGACAGTTCCATAAAATGAATCTCAATATCGTCGCTCAGTTCAAGACCAGTATGATCTTCTTTCAGATGGAACACATTATGATAACGGTTGTTAGAAATAAACGAGTAGTTTAAGATATTAATGGTGACACATTTTTTCAGTTCCTTGTAAGTGTGCCCTTCCTGCAATTGGCTGGAGTAGCGCTTGCTCCAGTAATAAAGCGTACGCTTTTCGATATCGTATTTATTGAAAAGCTGCATCTCGATGTTGATCAATTTGTCCTCTATTGTCTTGGCCCATATGTCGAAAATGGACTGCTTATCGAGTGGGGCATCTTTATCGGTGTATGGATTCAGGAGAACGATCTCTGTCAGCGGGGACTCACCCGACTCGGCGAACGTTCGATTCAAAAAAGCGAGCAGCACATCTTTATTGTCCTCACTGCCAAAAATTCGTTTGAACACGAAATCATTCCGGGGGTCAAGCAAATTCGGCATCTGACCATCAACTCCATTTCTTTTTATTATACCATGGTTTGAGTACGCTTTTGTAGGTAGCTTGTGCTTTAAATAGATGGGCGTGAGAATCTGCTTGTTGCAATTACACTTGCATTATCGAGAAGAATAGGTTAAATTGATTCATAGTTAGTTAATCTAACTAATTTTTTTAGGAGGTGAGTGCGAACCCATGAGCAAAAAAAATAATAAGGAATATACATCTGAACAGCTGCCAAAGTTAGGATCCAAGCCTTATCTCAATCTGATGGACAAAACCGCTTCGAAGGACACGGACCGAAAATCGGCTTATATCGGCTTATTAATGCTTTGGCTTGGGGATAATATTTTGGATGTTATGGACTTGAATTTATCGCAATTTGGCATTACCGAGAGCAAATTTGACTTGCTGCTGCTGCTTACGCTGCATGAGGGTAGGGAGCTTGTCACGCCTTCCGCGCTTGCAGAGAGGTTAGGGATTAGGAGAGCTTCTGTAACGGCTTTGTTGGATTGGCTGGAAAAGAGAAATTGGATTGTTCGCGAGCCAAGTCCCATGGATCGTCGCATGATTCATGTGAGCATTACGCCTGAGGGCCGTGCTATGGTTGATCAAGTATTACCCGCTTTCTGGACTACATGCTCCTCGTTAATTACTGAGATGGATCCGAATGAACGAAAGGTATTCGAAAAGATAGTGATGAAGTTAAATGAGAGTATAGAGAAGCGGCTGGGGGTAGGGAGATAAATTTTTTTGGGTATATAGTTAGATAGTCTTACTATTTTCTTGTGATTGATAAAAGTATATAAAAGAGGTGCTGCATGTCACGATTCATTAAACCATCCGTTGGTTCCCCAAATTATTCAATTATGACAATTATTCTTTGTTGGTCTGGCATGGCGGTCATGTCAAGTCTGTATGTTACCTTGCCACTAATTTCGATGTTCGCTGATATTTTTAATATCACTCTCACTCAAGCTGCAGCGACAGGCAGTGTATTTTCGTTAGGATTTGCGATGGGGTGCCTGATTTATGGAGCGTTATCCGACAAGTATGGCCGCAAGAAAGTGATTTTTATCGGACTTATTGCTTTAACAATGATTTCTTTGCTGCTCGGTATGGTGGATAATTTCGCATGGGTCCTTGTACTTAGAGGATTGCAGGGCGCTGCCGCAGCTACGTTCTCGCCTGTTGCGCTTGCCTATGCCGTAGACATGTTCCCAACTGAAAGGAGGGTGACCACAATCGGTTTTATCAGCACCGGATTTCTGATAGCAGGAATCGTTGGTCAGGTTATCAGCAGTCTGATTAGTCAGCAATATGGTTGGAATGCCGTATTTTATCTGTTAACCATCGTCTATGCCGTGACTACACTTCTGGTACTACGTCTGTTGCCCAAAGATGAGGTTCATCAATCTTACGCCAGCATTTGGTCTCCGCTCAAGCAAATTGGAACCTTATTAACGCAAAAAAACCTTATTTTAAACTATATAGTTGCGTTGGTATTGTTGATGTCATTCGTCAGTATGTACACCGTTTTGGGTAGTTATTTGAGTGGTCCTGATTTTGGACTGAGTACAAATGAAATCCTTTTTGTTCGATCGATCGGTGTTGTGGGTATGCTAATATCTCCATTCGCTGGTAAATTGGCTAAACGGTTTGGAGTTCGCAACGTGTTGCGCGGTGGACTTTGCATAGCTATTGCAGGTCTGGCCTCCTTAGGGCTGTTCCCCAGCTTGCCTCTTGTGATTGGCATGAGTTTGATATTTGTGGCTGGAATTGCGTTGGCTGTCCCGTCTCTGGTTTCACTTATTAGTCAATTGGGCGGCAAATCGCGGGGGATTGCCGTATCGGTTTATACGTTTATCCTGTTTACTGGAACAAGTCTGGGTCCGATTGTATCGATTTATTTAATGAAATGGAGCAGCTACTTGGTTACATTTTTATTGCTGGCGCTCGTTCTTGGTGTCGGTTTGCTGGCAGCTTGTTTTGCTCACAGAGATAAACCGGAAGATACGAATGCTGATCAGAAATAGATCAGGGCAAGGCACGTAGGCTGCGTGTAACCTTGGGTTGTCCCAAAAAAACTCCATTTAAACAAACAACCGATCCTGCTAGGATCGGCTGTTTGCTCTGAAGCTGCCTTCTATATAGTGTTCACCCAGTATTTCGTGGAGTGTGTACGCTTCGGGCAGAAGGTGTTTTTGCAGAAAGGAGTCAAATTGATTGCGCTCAAGATCATACATAATCTCAATCTCTTTTGCGAACAAACAAGTTTCTTTTTCAAGAAGCTGGGCAAGCTTTGGCAACGGTTTGACTTGAAGTGTTTCTGTCGGCAGTACTTGTTCGAGTCCTTTTACATAGTATTCCAGTTGGCGTGCACCGACGATTTTGACGCCTTGATTACTCCCGTTGGTCATAATGATCGTGGGGAACCCGCGTACGCCGAGCGATCTGGCAAGGTCAAAGTCCTGCTCTAACAATTGCTGGGCGGCCGGAAGCTCTGCATGATCCACGATTGTTTCCCCATCAAGACCCATTTGATTTACGATATCAATCAGCACCAGGTTTTCCCCGATGTTCTGATTATGTGCAAAAACAGCTTCTTTTGCCCGGCGCAGAAAAACTGTAGCCAGGTGCTCATTTTGTTGTTGGATCACTTTAAACACTCGGGAAGGAGGATATGAAGAAAGGATTGGATTATGAAGCCATAATGAGCCGTCAATCGGCATACGGGAATGTGCGCCAACTTCTTTCCAGTGACCGGCTACATCGGCTGGACTGCCAATGCCATTCTTGACGTCAGCAAATCCATCCCAACCTTCCAATAAACCACCCATCACCGTATGGAAATTGACATAATGTCCGTATTGCTCCCCAAAACGCCGTAATACGGGCTCAAGCGCCCAGCAATGGGAGCAGATCGGGTCAGTGATATAGTAGAGGTCAACCTTTTTCTTGGACGGCTTAAGATCAATAAATGGTATGGACTCTTCATCTGCAGTACCGCATACGCCTGTTTCTAAATCGCAAATCATCTTATTGTTAGGGATTAGAATCGCCTCTTCCTTACAGATTCTTATATTCTTGTGCCCATTTCTGGACGGATTGTAGTGCAGTTGTGAGAGATCGTCCTTTTTCCGTTAATTCATAAGAAATGATCACATTGGAGCCTGTCGTTACTTTTTTCTCGATTAAGGCATGCTCAACAAGCTCAGTCAATTTCAATGAAAGTGCTCTTGGAGTAATATCAGCAAGATCCCTTTTAATTTCAGAAAAATGTGCCGCTCCATTCGGACAAAGGGAAAGGTAATGTATGATTAGGCCGTTCCATCTCTTACCCAATATCTGAAACGAGTATTCTAAATACGGACAAATGTCGATAACAATCACCACCTTGGTATATATAGTATACTAGATATAATTAGTATATTTCAAGAGTAATGGAAGGAAACAAGCAGATTTGAAGAAAAATCAGTGAACCTTCTTGGACAGGAAATGGCTAAGTCTGCAGCAAAGATGAGCATTCATTCTACCGTTGCGGTCCAAAAGTCAGCAATCTTAACAGTATAATAAAGAAGCCTGGGTACAAGCGCTTCAATGAAATCGATGAATCCTGTACAATTGAATGGCGCGAAGTATGATGTTAACTAATAACAGAAAGATCAGGTGTTGAGAGTGGATTTACTTCAGCTTAAGTATTTTCAAACTGTAGCCAAATATGAGCATTTATCCAGAGCAGCGGAGGAATTAAGAATTGCTCAGCCATCCCTGAGCCAAACGATTTCACGTCTGGAAAAGAGCCTGGGATATCAATTGTTTACGCGCAATGGGCGAAAAATTGAATTAAATGAATGCGGCAAAGCCTATCTTCGAAGAATCGAAAATGTTTTTATGGAGTTAAATGAAGGGCTTAGGGAAATGGAAGAGATTAGCCGGAAAAACAATGAGAAAATCGCAATCGCAGTAACCATTCCAAGCATCCTGCCGGATTTAATAGTCGGATTCAAAAACTTGTATCCTCAGGTCAGATTCAGACAGTATCAGTCATCGTCAGCACTGATGAGCAAGCAGCTGGAAAGTGCTGAGATTGATTTGGGAATTTCAACGGTGGAGCTGATCAGTGAGAATTTGCAATGGATTCCGCTGTTAAGGGAAGAAGTATTGCTGACGGTTCCACCAGGGCATCGTTTGGCGGATCGCACAAGCATCAGACTAGATGAAGTGAAATCCGAGCCATTCATAGCTATGCCAGCCGGTCACGGGTTCAGAGACATCACTGAGGATTTTTGCAGGGAAGCCGGCTTCACACCCTTTACCGCGTTTGAAGGGGACGAGGCAGGCATTACGCAGAAATTAGTGGCCAGAGGACTCGGAGTCGCTTTTTATCCATCGATTACATCCTTTAACTCCGCTTCTTCAGATACTGTCAAATTGCGGATTGAAGAGCCTTCTTGTTTCAGAACCATCGGGCTATTATTGAATAAGAAGCATTACCTTACCTCCACCGTGCACAATTTTATCGATTTTGTTATTGACCATTTTGAACAAATCAAAATCACTCATCCATGACTCACGTTTCATATAGTTCTAAACCTATGAATATATACAACTAAATGTATTTATTATTATAAGTGGGATTCGTTATAATTTAGCTTATCATGAGTAAAGAGAGATGAGCTGATTGAATAGCAACCGGATCTGGACCAAAGATTTTATGGTTATATGTATAAGCAGTTTTTTTATTTTTCTAAATTTCTATATGCTTGCTGCCGCGCTGCCGTTATTCGTGAAAGAGGTACTGAATGGCAGCAAGCAGCAAATGGGATTGGTCATTACTCTATGGTCTCTTGGCTGCGTACTGATGCGCCTGTTCTCAGGGAGATGGGTTGATCGCTTCGGCATGAAAAAGCTGTCTGTAATATCATTATCCGTTTTCGTAACGGCATCTTTTGTGTACTTTGGGGTATCCGGTATTTTATTATTATTGGTCATTCGTGCCATTCATGGCGGAAGCTTTGGAGTCGCGGCTACTTCGACGAGCGCATTGGCGACAGATATTATTCCGGAATCCCGCAAAGGAGAAGGCATTGGTTATTTTAGCATGTTCATGAGCATCGCCATGGTTGTTGGTCCGGCACTTGGGATCATGTTATGGAATCAATTCGACAGTGAAGCTGTATTGTTCACCATCAGCGCGGGTATTTCGTGTTTGGCTCTGATATTCACTATGCTTGTCAAAAAGGATACTAAGCGCCAATCCATTCCGCAGGCAGCAGAAAAAATGTCATGGCGGAATCTGATCGAGAAAAAAGCGCTGCCGATCGCGTTTTCGGGAATGGTACTTGCGTTCTCCTACAGCTCCTTAACTTCTTTCATTACAGCCTATAGTATAGAACTCCATCAAGACAATGCGGCAGGGCTGTTTTTTATCGTATTTGCCGTGATGATCATTATTTCCAGACCGCTTGTTGGTAAAATATTTGACAGGTACGGTGGGAACTATCTGACTTATCCGGGTGTTCTTTGCTTCGCGATAGGTATGCTGATACTGAGTCAAGCCGATTCGAGCTTTGTGCTGCTGCTTGCCGGTGCTATCATTGGACTGGGTCATGGAGCTTTGGTTCCCTCCTTTCAGACACTCGCCATCCAATCGGTTTCCAGTGAGCGGCGCGGTGCTGCTACGGCAACGTTCTTTTTATTGTTTGATTTTGGTTATGGGCTGGGTTCGTTTATTCTTGGTCTGATTGCTGGCGCTGCGAACTACCGCATCATGTTTCTTGTTGCATGTGTTGTCGTGCTGTTATCGGCTTTCATTTATTACTTCATGGTTCACCGTCGAACCGCTCGTATGGCCAATTAACTGGAAGACATGTCTACTATTAAAGCGACAGAAATGTCGTTTTTTTTTGTTGTATATGAATGGGAAGAAGCCACGCGGCTGGTGTGATCATATACTAATTTGGTCAACATTGGTATGATAAATGAAAGGGTAGGCAGAATGTATTTGAAATGAAAGGACGATAACTACGATGGAACAATGGGAATATCAAACGCTCAAATTTTTTACAAAAGGTTTTTTCACAGGGGGAAAGCTGGATTTGGATGAATTTGATAGCGAACTGAATCTCATGGGTTCCCAGGGTTGGGAGCTAATTTCTTGCTTTGATACAAGCCAACACCAAGGCTCTTCCAAAGAAGTTATTTGCGTATTTAAAAGAAAAAAGTGAAAGTTCGTGAATTTGATTTTGAAATCAATTGGGGATCAAATTATCTTGAATTTAAGGGGAAGCTACGGAATGGAAGAAGAAGAATTGGCAAGAGAAGAGCTGAGGGTCCGATTAATTGAGGCTGAACTTGCTTTAAAAGAAGCTGAGGAAGCCTATGCGCTGTATGTCCAACAAATCGATCATTACAAGAGGACTATACGAAAGCAAAAGGTTGTGATTCTAGGAATCAAATCGAGTCTGGCCCATCATTTGCATGGAGGCATCAATTAGGGCAGTGTCATAGTGGGTATATTAGTATGAGTACTCATGAGATTGTGAGGAGCTGACCGATACAATGAAGTTCGAGGGAAATAGTCCAGAAGCCTATATCAGCCAACTACCTGAAGACAGGAAGCAAGCGATGGACAAGCTGAGAAATACGATCAAGGAGAATCTTCCAACAGGCTTTCAAGAAACCATATCCTATGGAATGATTGGTTATGTCGTACCCCATAGTATGTATCCGTCTGGGTATCATGTTAATCCTGAGGAGCCTCTACCCTTTATAAGTATAGCTTCCCAGAAGAACTATGTGGCGCTTTATCATATGGGAATTTATATATTTCCAGAGGTTTTAGCCTGGTTACAGCAGGAATATCCCAAGCATGTTCATACAAAGCTTGATATGGGAAAGTCATGCATACGTTTTAAGAAGATGGAGAGCATTCCTTATGACTTGATAGCAAAGCTGTGCAAGAAGATAACCTTAGAGGATTACCTCAGGAAGTATGAGAATGAAGTGAAACCAATAACAAAGTAATACATTGGCATGAGTGTGACGGTTGCTTTCATTTATGCGAAAAGAATAATAGGCGGGAAAACAATTTATGTTTTCTTCGTCTTTTTTTGGATCTTGGAATAAATAGAGGACCCTCTTCAGGCTTGTCGGAAACATCCTTGGATAGTAACAACGTCAATTCTTCATTGGTTATTCCTTGATTATTCATCTGTACACACCCTTTGAAGTAGTCTCGATTAGCTTATCATATTATTGAATAAAATAATGTATCAGATATCACGTTTTGATCGAAAGACACACTTATCGTCACGAAGGAGCTTAAATGATTGAAATGGGAGCTTTCCATAATTAGTGTGCCTTTTGTAAACGGATTTAAACATAAGCCTATCAACATGCACAGCAGATTTGTACAATATCGTTAATAACGAATTAATCCGTTGTATGATCGGAAATCATATACTACACTTTACATATTCGAATACAAGGGAGCGATGCAGTATGAAAAGAGGTATAAGAAATTGAGCGCTAATAACTGGGAAGCTTTTTTTGATACGCATGCTCCTTTTTATATGAATAATGGTTTTACTAAAAATACGGCTGCCGAAGTTGATTTTGTTCTTGACGAATTGCAACTTCCCTTTGGTAGCTTCATTCTCGATGTGGGGTGTGGGACAGGAAGACATTCCATTGAGCTTGCACAGCGTGGGTATCAGGTTACAGGTATAGATATATCGTCCGGTATGCTGGAAGAAGCTATGACAGCAGCCAAAGCAGCAAAGGTTCATGTCGAGTGGATTCATCGTGATGCAGTAAAATTCACCAGAAGCGAATCTTATGACGCTGCAATTTGTCTGTGTGAAGGTGCCTTTGGTTTAGTGGGTCAAGATGATGATCCCCTTGAGCATGATATGGCAATCCTCAGCAATGTGAGTCATGCGCTTAAACCGAAGGCTCGCTTTATTTTGACCACTTTAAATGCCTATTCAAAAATTAGGAAATTTACTCAAGAAGAGGTCGAACAAGGTATTTTTAATCCGGTAACGATGATTGAGCAAAGCGTCGTTGAATGGGATTTGCCGGAGGGAAAGAAGAACATACAGATGAAGGAACGCAGATATTTTCCAACAGAGCTTCAACAGATGTTTGACAACGCAGGATTTCACGTTGATAGCATCTGGGGTGGTACAGCAGGACGATGGGGGAAAAGAAAGATCAACCTCGATGAAGTGGAGATTATGGTAGTGGCGACCAAAAAATAATACAAAAACAGGGATTGCCGATGTTCAGGCGATCCCTGTTTTCACACTAATGCTCTCTAAACAATAGCGCCTTTATGGCAAAACGAGGCAAAATCAGCTGTCTTCGCCACCTCGACGGTTGTTTAATTAACCGATACAACCATTCTGCATGTAATTTCTGCCATACCTCGGGTGCCCGTTTGACCTTACCTGCAATAACATCAAGACTGCCTCCGACACCGATAGCGATTTTGGCATTCAGCTTTGATTTATATTTATGAATCCATCGTTCAGCGTATGGAGCCCCAAGTGCTACGATTAAGAAGTCAGGTGCCAAGGACTGAATTTCTTGAACAATCCTTGCATCATCCTCCTGTTTAAAAAAACCGTGGTGCCTGCCCAGTATGGATACATTCGGATAGGTTTGACTAATCACTTCCGCTGCTCTTTTACTTGTTGCATCGTCTGCGCCGAGAAAGTAGAACGACCATTTTTTGTGATTTCCAGCCTCCAGCAGCTTGAAGAGCAGGTCACATCCGGTAACCCTTTCTGGAAGATGCCCACCTTTCAAGCGGGAAACCATGACGATGCCAATACCGTCAGCCGTAACGAGACCGGCCTCATCAACAATGGAACGCAGCGATTGATCGTGTTGGCAGGACATTACGATTTCCGGGTTCCCTGTAACGACATGGAAAAGCTCTGATTTATGTTGATCGATGACCTCGTCAAGTACTTGTACGGTTTGGTCCATTGTCATTTTGGGAAAAGGAATGCCCATGATTGTGGCGACATTATCCATTGAAGAAACTCCACCTTCGTTTCAGATATCCCTATATATTAACACGATTTAAGCTAAGGGGCTACACTGCTGTCCAAGAAGCATACGAATGAATCTGCCAATGCGCAACGGGTTCACGATGACAACAAACAGTAGAAAAAGGTGAAATTAGGGACTGGTTACTTTTCGAATTCACGATATAATCAAGGTGATACGGAGATTGCCATATCAGCTCGTCACATAATGTCAGACTTGTCATGAATCCGTTTGAATGCTGAAGATGGTAGAGGAGGAGTCAAAATGAGTTCAAATGCAAGCAAGCCTGTAAGCGTAATCATTGTAGGTGCGGGACAACGCAGTCTCGTCTATGCATCCTACGCAGAACGTTATCCCGACCAATTACAGATTGAAGGTGTAGTGGAGCCGGACCCGGAGCGCAGACAATTGGCTGCGGAGCGTTTTGGAATTTCTGCTCACAACACGTTTGCCTCCGTAGAGGAATTGTTAGGCCATGCTCAACTGGCGGACGCAGTGATTAATGGTACGATGGACGAGCTTCATGTCACAACAACCCTGCCCTTGCTTGGACACGGGTATCATGTGCTGCTGGAAAAGCCGATTGGTGTGACGGAGGAGGAGACGCTGGAGCTGGAAGCTGCTGCGCTCAAATATAACCGGATTGTGATGATATGCCATGTGCTTCGTTATGCGCCTTTTTACAAGAAAGTGAAGCAGTTGGTGTCTGACGGCGAAATCGGCGAAATCTTGACGATGCATACCTCGGAGCATGTGAGCTATCATCATATGGCGGTATCCTTTGTCCGCGGCAAATGGAGCTCCGAAGCCCAATGCGGGTCCTCGATGCTGATGGCCAAATGCTGCCATGATCTGGATTTGGTGTCCTGGCTGATGGGGGAGGCCCGGCCTCAACAAGTAAGCAGCTTCGGCAGTCGTATGCAATTCCGACCGGAGAAAGCACCTGTGGGAGCTGGCAGCCGCTGTCTGACCGATTGCAGCATTGAAGAATCCTGTATGTACTCAGCGCGTAAGCATTATTTGAATATGGAGCGCTGGGGCTTTTATGTGTGGAATAACTATCACCTGGGTATGCGGATGAGTGAGGAGGATAAGCTGGAATCGTTGCGTACGGATAATCCTTACGGCCGCTGTGTATGGCATTGCGATAACGATGTTGTAGACCACCAGTCTGTCATTATTGAATTTGATAATTTGGCAACAGCATCCCACAATATGGTAGGTACCGCTTCAAGATCTTGTCGCATCCTGCATATCATCGGTACGCATGGGGAGATTCAAGGGGTTCTTGAGGACGGCTATTTCTATTTGCGTCAGCCAGACCCGGTTAAAGGGCGGGAATACAAGGAGCACAAGATTGCCGTCGATGTAGCTGATGACAGTCATGGCGGGGGTGATCTACTATTAGTGGAGGATTTCGTGCGTGCGTTGGGCGGAGAACAGCCCTCTATCTCCTCCACTACACTTGAACAATCGGTAGATGGTCACCGGATCGGCTTTGCAGCGGAACGATCCAGACGTCTTAACCAACTGGTAACACTCGAATTGAAATAGAGCTCTTTAAGTGGGATTTGCCTTCTGCGATTGGACCGCCCGGGGTGACAGCCCGAGCGGTTTTTCTATGATACAGCTGTTTTTACAGTTCATATTGCGAAAAGACTATATCATTTTTTCTAATGAAAACTATCATTTTTAATAATGAAATGGGGTAAATCAGGGCAAATCACCCCGATTTCTATGTCTTTTTGTTTAAAATGGATATTAATGTAATAAAATCATTTATCAGGATGAAATGTCTCCGTTGATCGTTTTGTTGTAATATGTTAGGTTAGTATTTGATGAAATGTCAATTTGGATAGAAAAAAAGATTTTATGTTTATGAGAGGTGGATATTGTTGCAACTTCAGGTAACGAACAGTCCTTTTAATCAGGAGCAAGTTGAGCTTCTTAATCGCCTTCTGCCAACCTTAACAGATTCACAGCAGGTATGGATCAGCGGGTATTTGTCCGCCCTACAAAGAACGGCAGCATCGGCACCGATCGTCGCTGATCAGCAAGCAAGTGCGGTCGCAGTTGTGGAAGCACTTCCTACAGTCAGTCAACCTGTTATTTCCCGTGAAGTGACGATTCTTTTTGGTTCCCAAACCGGTAATTGTCAGCGTCTGGCTGGCAGCTTGTCCCGTAAGCTCGAAGAGCAAGGGTTTCAGGTAACCTTGTCTTCCATGAACAACTTCAAATCGAATGGCTTGAAGAAGGTTGAGAATTTGTTGGTACTGGTAAGTACCCATGGTGAAGGTGAGCCGCCGGATAACGCCCGGTCCTTCCACGAATTCCTTTATAGCAAAAGAGCCCCTCAATTAGAAAACCTGCGTTTTTCCGTGCTTGCCTTGGGAGATACTTCATATGAGTTTTTCTGCCAAACCGGCAAGGATTTCGATACTCGTCTGGAGGAGCTTGGCGGTCAACGATTGACTCCGCGCGTTGATTGTGATCTGGATTATGACGAACCGGTAGCAGAATGGTTTGAGCATGTTCTAAGTTCTTTAAGTGGAAGCCAACATACATCTGCAGCGGCATCGAATGCTGCCCAAGTATCGGTTAGCACCATCGGGCAAGAGCAGTCTGAATATTCCCGTACGAACCCTTTTAAAGCCGAGGTTCTGGAAAATTTGAATCTGAATGGCCGCGGCTCGGATCGGGAAACCCGTCATCTTGAGCTGTCGCTTGAGGGCTCCAATTTGCAGTTTGAGCCTGGCGATTGCGTAGGGATTTATCCGGAAAATCACCCGGAATTAGTAGATTCACTGATTAAGGCTATGAACTGGAATCCTGAGGAGTCCGTTCCGGTGAACAAGAAGGGTGAAGAGCATCCTTTACGCGAAGCGCTGCTGTATCATCTTGAAATTACGGTATTGACAAAGCCATTATTGGAGCAGGCTGCGCAGTTGTTCTCCAACCCTAAGCTGAGCGAGCTGTTGGCGCCAGGACATGAGCAGGAGCTTAAGGCGTATCTGGACGGTCGCGATTTGCTGGATTTGGTTGAGGATTTCTCACCGGGTCAAGTTTCGGCTCGCAGCTTTACAGCTATTTTGCGGAAATTACCCGCACGTCTCTATTCGATTGCCAGCAGCCTTAAGGCTAACCCGGATGAGGTGCATGTTACAATCAGGGCAGTTCGTTATGAAGCCCATGGTCGGGAACGGTATGGCGTATGCTCCGTTCATTGTGCAGAGCGTTTAGAGAATGGCAGCACCTTGCCCATTTATATTCAGCATAATCCGAATTTCAAGCTTCCAACGAACCCGGATGTCCCTGTTATTATGATTGGGCCAGGTACGGGAGTCGCTCCATTCCGGTCTTTTCTGGAGGAACGCGAGGAGCTTGGTGCACAAGGAAAAACGTGGCTGTTCTACGGCGATCGGCATTTTGTTACCGACTTTCTGTATCAGACCGATTGGCAGCGTATGCTTAAAGAGGGCGTGCTGACACGTCTGGATGTTGCGTTTTCTCGCGATACGGAAGAAAAGGTCTACGTACAGCATCGTTTGCTCGAAAAAAGTAGCGAGGTTTTCGGATGGCTTCAAGAAGGTGCACATATCTATGTTTGCGGTGACGAGAAGCATATGGCACATGACGTCCATGCTGCGTTGGTCACTATCCTCCAGCAGGAAGGCAACATGAGTCCTGAAGAAGCTGTCGCTTATCTCGACGATTTGCAGCAGCAGCAGCGTTACCAGCGCGACGTGTATTAATAGAAGATGGATTGAGTGCGAGAGGAGATAGCAACTATGGCGAATGATCAATTGGTGAAGCCTGTAGGCGGACCGCCAAGCGAAGTTGAGCATATTAAGAGCGAGAGCAATTACCTGCGTGGAGCGCTCGTAGAAACGATAGGAAACCCGATAACCGGCGGTTTGCCCGAGGATGATAATCGGCTGTTAAAATTTCATGGGAGCTACATGCAGGATGATAGAGACTTGCGTAACGAGCGTGAAAAGCAGAAGCTGGAGCCTTCTTACCAGTTCATGCTGCGCGTAGTGGCGCCAGGCGGCGTAGCTACACCAACCCAATGGCTGACTATGGACAGTTTGGCTCAAAAATATGGTAATGGAACGCTGCGCGTAACAACACGTCAAGCTTTTCAAATGCATGGGGTTCTCAAATGGAACTTGAAAAAGACGATTCGCACCATTAACGACACGCTGATGACTACATTAGCTGCCTGTGGTGATGTAAACCGTAATGTAATGAGCAATCCGAATCCTTACCAATCTGAGGTTCATGCTGAGGTTTACGATTGGGCACGCAAGATTAGCGATCACTTGTCCCCGCGGACACCGGCTTATCACGAAATATGGCTGGATGGCGAAAAGGTTCTCGACAGCACAGAAGGCCAGGCAGAAGTAGAGCCGATTTATGGTCCGGTGTACTTGCCGCGTAAATTTAAAATCGGTATGGCCGTTCCACCTTCCAATGACGTAGATGTGTTTTCTCAGGATCTGGGCTACATTGCCGTTGTTGAAAATGGAAAGCTGCTTGGGTTTAACGTTACGGTTGGCGGCGGAATGGGCATGACTCATGGCGATACAAGCACTTACCCGCAACTGGGTCGTGTTATTGGCTTCTGCACACCGGAGCAAGTGATTGATGTAGCAGAGAAGACGGTTACGATCCAGCGCGATTACGGAAACCGTTCTGTCCGCAAAAATGCTCGTTTCAAATACACGATCGACCGCCATGGTCTGGAGTGGTTTGTAACCGAGCTGCATAACAGATTAGGCTGGCAGCTGGAAGCTGCGCGTGCGTATCATTTTGATCATAACGGCGACCGCTATGGTTGGGTGAAGGGCAGCAACGGCAGATGGAACTTGACGCTTTACGTTCAAAGTGGACGGATTCAAGACCAAGAGGGCTACCTTCTGATGACGGCACTGCGCGAAATCGCCAAGATTCATACAGGTGACTTCCGGTTGACACCAAATCAGAACGTGATCATTGCCAACGTAACGACGCCGAAGAAGCGTAAAGTCATGGAGCTTGTCGAGCAGTATGGACTGTCTGATGGTGCTCACCAATCTGCATTGCGCAGAAGCTCCTTGTCCTGTGTGGCCTTGCCAACCTGTGGGCTGGCCATGGCTGAGGCCGAACGTTACTTGCCAGTCTTGATGGGTAAGCTGGAGCTGATCCTTGATGAAGTTGGTTTGCGCGAGGAAGAGATTGTGATTCGGATGACGGGCTGCCCTAACGGGTGCGCAAGACCTGGATTGGGTGAAATCTCGTTTATTGGTAAGGCGCCAGGCAAATATAATATGTATATGGGTGCTGGTTTTACCGGAGACAGGCTGAACAAGCTGTATCGGGAAAATATCGGTGAGACTGAAATTCTGGATACACTCAAGCCTATTTTCCATCGATATGCGAAAGAACGGACGCAAGGCGAGCATTTTGGAGATTTTGTTATCCGTACCGGCTATGTAAAAGCAGTCACTTCAGGATTGAATTTTCACGACTAATTGGCTTTAATTTAAACCATATATCAAGAAGACCAGAGACATTCGGCTCTGGTCTTTTAAACATATTTACATATTAAAGTTTTAAAAGTCCGGTGGGTAAGGAGCGGAGTGGTCAAATAATCCTGGAGAAGCGCAGCGGTCGCCTTTGTTTCCGTATTTGTACAGCTAAATGTCTTATAGGTTCAGAAAAATACAGAAACAACAGCGATTGGAAGGATATTTGACCGCGCAGCAGAAACTTTTTCATCGGACTTTGAAGTAAGCTGCACCAAGCTCAGAGTAGAACAAGAGAGGGAACGACTGTGGGGTGGAGAAGCGGCAGCGTCCGCCTTTGAAGCTCGTGTTCCAACCGCTGCAAGCCTAAATTCATGGAACACGGGCTTCGACAGCGGTCGGAATCCCATAGTCGCTTCCCTCCCCACGCACCAAAGTAAATCGCACATTAATGACGCCTTAAGGTGTGTATTTGACAATTTACGATTATACATAACTTCTATGCTATATTGACATTAAAAGCGAGTAATGATATAAAAATAGAGAATAGCACTCAAAGGCTGAGAGTGCTAATCTATTTTTGTTCGATACTCAAAGGAGAGATTCAAATGGAAAAAAAGCAGTTTCAGGCAGAATCCAAGCGATTATTGGAAATGATGATCAATTCCATTTACACACAAAAAGAGATATTTCTCAGAGAGTTGATTTCCAACGCGAGTGATGCCATCGACAAGATTTATTACAAAGCATTAACAGACGATAAACTGGTCTTCGATAAAGACAGCTACTATATCAAGGTTACGGCCGACAAAGCGAACAGAACACTAACGATCCGCGATACCGGAATTGGCATGACCAAAGAAGATCTGGAAAATAATCTTGGGATCATTGCCAAGAGCGGTTCCCTTGCCTTCAAAAAAGAAAACCAATCCAAAGACGGTCATGATATTATCGGCCAGTTTGGCGTTGGATTTTATTCCGCTTTTATGGTGGCGGATGTAGTTACCGTCATCAGTAAGTCTTTATATGAGGATAGCGCCTATAAGTGGGAGTCGACTGGTGCTGAGGGCTATACAATTGAAGCGTGCGATAAGGATTCCGTCGGTACGGAGGTCATCCTGAAAATCAAAGACAATACAGAGGATGAGAGCTTCGACGAATACTTAGAAGAATACCGCTTAAAAGCAATTATCAAAAAGTACTCCGATTTCATTCGCTACCCGATCAAGATGGACGTGAGTGGCAAACGGCTGAAAGAAGGAAGCGAAAGCGAGTTCGAGGACTACCAGGAAGAGCAGCATGTGAACAGCATGGTTCCGATCTGGAGAAAAAACAAAAGCGAGCTGACACCTGAGGATTACGACAAGTTTTATGCGGAAAAGCATTACGGCTTCGATAAGCCACTCAAGCATATTCATATCAGTGCGGATGGAGCGGTGGTGTACCAGGCTATTTTGTTTATTCCCGAGAGCACGCCTTTTGACTTCTACTCCAAGGAATACGAAAAAGGGCTGGAGCTGTATTCCAACGGCGTGCTGATCATGAACAAATGCGCCGATTTGCTTCCAGATTATTTTAGCTTTGTCAAAGGGATGGTTGATTCCGAAAGCTTGTCGCTTAACATTTCCAGAGAAATGCTGCAGCATGACCGCCAGTTAAAGCTGATTGCCAAGAACATTTCGAGCAAAATCAAGAGCCAGCTGCAAAGCTTGCTGAAGGACGAAAGAGAGAAGTATGAGCAATTCTACAAATCGTTCGGCAGACAGCTCAAATACGGAATTTACAGTGATTATGGCAGCCACAAGGACGTATTGCAGGATTTGGTTATGTTCTACTCGTCGAAGGAGAAAAAGCTGGTAACTCTGGATGAATACGTAGCAAGAATGCCGGAGGAGCAAAAATACATTTATTACGCTTCCGGTGAATCGAATGAAAGAATTGAAAAGCTTCCACAGACAGAGCTTGTGTCCGATAAAGGCTATGAAATCTTGTATTTCACTGACGATATCGATGAATTTGCGATTAAAATGATTATGAAATATAAAGACAAGGAATTCAAATCCGTATCCAGCGGCGATCTGGGTATTGAAGTGGATGAGAACGAAAAGGATACAGATGCCGAGAAGAACGACAATCAAGCTTTGTTCGAGCATATGACAAGCTTGTTGAACGGTAAAGTAACCCATGTCAGAGCATCCAAAAGGCTCAGAACGCATCCGGTTTGCTTGTCTACAGAAGGCGAGCTCACAATTGAGATGGAAAAAATATTACAAGCGATGCCGAACAATCCAAATGTAAAAGCAGATAAAGTATTGGAAATAAATGTGAACCATGCCGTGTTTGAATCCTTGAAGGACTCCTATGAGAAGGATAAGGAGAAGCTGAACCTGTATACGGCGTTATTATACAATCAGGCCTTGCTTATCGAAGGATTGCCGATTCAGGATCCGGTGGAGTTCACAAACGATATTTGCAAAATTATGGTTTAATAGGTGTGTAACAATGAAACGGCAGAGATGCCGTTTTTTTGTGTCCATATTCAGGGGGATCATATCTTTTGAATTGACAGTTCACAGATTTGAAAATATAATCTATATTAGGAATAACGTTTTAGCAAACCAATCAGAAAGAAGGATACTTAAATGGAGCAGCCTGCAAATCTTATCGTTGATGGTGTGTGGCCGACTATGGTTACCCCTTTTACGGAGTCAAATGAAATCGATTTCAATGCATTGGAAAAGCTCGTTGAATGGTATATTGCCAAAGGGGTAGACGGCTTATTCGCCGTATGTCAGTCAAGTGAAATGTTCAAGCTCTCCCTGGAGGAGAGAGTGCAGCTAGCCGTATTCGTCAAGAAGCAGGCTGCTGGCAGAGTGCCGGTGATCGCTTCCGGTCACGTATCCGATTCCATACAGGATCAGATCGAGGAAATTAAAGCGATTTCTGCGGTAGGAATCGATGCTTTCGTAATGGTGAGCAACCGACTGGCAGCACAGGATGAGTCGGATGACGTATGGAAGCGCAATGCGGAGATTATATTGGCGGCTGTGCCAGACGTAGCGCTCGGCATTTACGAATGTCCATTTCCTTACAAAAGATTGATGTCGCCTGAATTGCTTGCCTGGTGCGCATCAACTGGGAGATTTTTGTTCCTGAAGGATACCTGCTGCGACGTGGAGCAAATTCAAGCCAAATTAGATGCAGTTAAAGGTAGTCAGCTCAAAATTTTCAATGCGAATTCAGCAACCCTGCTGGAAACTCTAAAGATCGGCGCGGCAGGATTTAGCGGGATTATGGCGAATTTTCATCCGGATCTATATGCATGGTTGTTTAACAATTGGAGCAAGGATACGGACAAAGCAGCTCTGGTGCAGAGCTATCTGGGAGTTTCCTCGATGATTGAGCATCAGCTGTATCCATTGAATGCCAAATACTACTTGCAGCAGCAGGGGCTGGGCTTTACGCTTCAATGCCGTGCGAGGAATCAGGAAGATTTTATAACGAAAGAGCGACTTGTTATGGACCAGATGAAGCAGTTGGATCAGTGGTTAGGCTTATTCGTGAACGGGCAGGCTGCTGTTGCGAATTCTATAGCGAAGTAGGCTGAGTAGGGCAGCAATCATTCTAAATCCAAGGAAATGCCATAATCGGAAAAAGCAAACAGCAGAACCGTTGATGACGGAACTGCTGTTTTTGTTTTGCAGCTATCTATCAGGAACATTGGCATCAGCTGCATGAGCACCTATCGATTGGCTGTTGTAAATTCTCCGCAGGATTGCCTGATGACCAGATGAGGCTCGAACATGCGTGCGGCGGGTGGAACAACCTGATGATGCAGGACATCGACGATCATTTGAAAGCAAGCCTTGGCCATTTCCTCGACCGGAAAATGAATCGTGGTTAATGGAGGAACAGTGAAGCGGGCGATTTCATTGTCATCGTGTCCAACAAGCTCCATATCCTCAGGAACGCCTATTCCTGCTTCTCGCAGGGCTGCAAGTACACCAACAGCCATTTGATCACTAAGTACAAATAAAGCTGTAGGCCGATCTTCAGAAGCCTGCAGCAGTGCTTGTGCCGCCTGATAGCCGCCTTCCTCCGAGAACTCCCCCTCCGTTATATGATCAGGGTTAATCAAAAGTCCAAGCGCCGCTGCCTTATCCATGAACCCCTGCTTGCGGTATTGGATGGCTCTGGAGGATACTCTCGGAACGATGACACCTGCATGAGTATGACCTCTGCCTGTAAACAAACGGGCAACCTCCTGCCCTGTATGCTCATTATCTACATTAACCGTACAAAATTTATCGGAATACCGCTGATACAGCACAACAGGAACCAGAAGCGGTGTCGTTTGCAGAAAGGCCTCATCCTCATCCGTAGCATTCGCAATAATCGCTCCATTGAAGCGGGTACCGGTGACAAGGCTTTTGACGTCTTGAATCCGGCCTCCGACATAAGGTTGAACTAACAGCTCATACTCGGTTTCCTGCGCGTGCATACTTTCCTGAATTCCTTTTAAATATCGACCGATCAGTGAAGCGCGTGTATCCATGGTCCAAAATAACGCAATGATCGGAGCGACCGTTTCTCCACCACTGCGCAGACGACGAGCCGAGATATTAGGACTGTAGTTAAGCGTCCGGGCTGCTTCCAAAATCCGTTGTTGGGTTGCCGCCGAGATCCGTAGTGCGTTTCCCTTTCCATTCAAAACAAGTGAAGCCGTACCTTGGGAAACCTGTGCAAGCTTGGCTATATCTTTAATACTGGACAGTGTGCTCACCACCATTCACTGAAATACTTATTATTCGTATTATAGCTTAATTTGCTTAGGGATTGAACTCTGTACAGGACCATGATAAAATTTGCTTCATAGACCCGAAAATGAGGGATTCTCGGTATGAACAAAAAGGAAGCAGAGTTCAGCAATTTAGTGAAAGCGTTTCGAAAACGACATATGGGCAAGGGACCGCGGGAAATTCGGACCACCTTTTGCAAGCAGTGGGCAATTTGTGAGATGGAAGGCAACTTGTCGCCGGTGGAAAAGTTCATCGCCTCAGGAACGGAAGGCAAGCAGGTATTGCGCACAGCGCGTACCGAAATGGTGAAAGATATTTATCGCAATCATCCGCCGATAGAAATGGAACAGCTGCTGGGGGCCAAATTTGTCGAGCTGTTCGTAGATATCGATCTGGAAAAGGATTTTGGGATGTCGATATTTGTGTTCGATCAGGATATTGAAAGCAAGTTTTCATTACAATAAATAGTTGAAACCGTCATAATTGCATACATGTGCCGTTGGCACTTGGCAGCGATCCTGCTCAAGACTAACAGCCGCATCAGAACCTTTATTTTTGTACCAACAAAAAACGGAGGGACTGCTGCGGCTTTTTTTGTAAATGTATGGGTTTTGCTGATTATTTTGCATGAAACCAAGGAGGTAATCTGGTTGGGTAAAACACAACATACAGGACCCATTAAGCTCCCCAAACGACTGGACCCGAAGCTGTGGGTGAGTAAAGCTCCCTTCGGATTGGGGCAAGTCAAGCCACATCATATTAAAGAATCATTGAAGATTGCCTGGGAGAATAAAGATCAACTGCCATATGCCTATCGAATTTTGACACAAGGTGTGTGTGATGGCTGTGCACTTGGTGTATCCGGACTGTATGACAGGACGCTTGCAGGGCCGCATGTTTGCACGACCCGTCTTAACGTTCTGCGTCTCAATACGATGCCGGAGATCAGACCGGAGGTGCTGCATCAGGATATTGCAGAGCTGCGCACTATGGACAGTGCAGCCCTACGCAAGCTGGGCCGAATTCCGTATCCGCTGATACGCAGGCCTGGGGAGAACAGATTTTCCAGACTTCCATGGGATGAGGCTCTAGAGCTGATCGCCGCAAAAATTCGAGCCATCGATCCCAAGCAGCTTGCGTTTTATTTGACCGGACGTGGCATCACTAATGAATCCTATTACGCTGCAGGCAAGGTTGCACGCTTGCTGGGAACGAACCATATAGACAACGCCTCCAGAATCTGCCACTCCCCATCCAAAACAGCGCTCAAGCGTTCCGTCGGAATCGGAGCTTCCAGCTGTAATTATAAGGATTGGATTGGCACTGATGTGCTCGTGTTCTGGGGCAGTGTAGCCGCTAATAATCAACCGGTATCGACCAAATATATGTACGCGGCCAAGCGTAAAGGCACCCGGATTATCGTCATTAACCCTTATCATGAGCCGTCGATGGATCAATATTGGATCCCTTCTATCCCAGAGTCTGCGTTATTTGGGACCAAGCTGACCGATGACTTTTATCAGGTTCATATTGGTGGGGATATCGCTTTTATGAACGGTGTGATGAAGCATTGGTTCGAGATGGAAGAAGCGAGTCCAGGCTCTGCGGTGGATCATGCCTTCATTCAAGCGCATACGAACGGTTATGAACAGCTAAAGGCTCATGTCAGGGAGCAGGATTGGGAGCTGCTGGAACGCTCATCAGGATTGAGCCGTGAGCGCATGCTGGAATTTGCCCAATTGCTGGCTAAGGCGAAGTCAGCTGTATTCGTCTGGAGCATGGGGCTGACGCAGCATCGTTTTGGTACGGACAATATTTCACAGGTGGCGAATTTGGCCCTGCTGCGAGGATTTCTGGGCCGTGAGTTTTGCGGGTTGATGCCCATCCGAGGACACAGCGGGGTACAGGGATCAGGAGAAATGGGTGCAGATCCGTTCAGTTTGCCTGGCGGCGAATTCAGTGCGGATGGTATTGCGCGCATGGAACGGGTGTGGGGCTTCGAGCTGCCCAAATGGCAGGGGGATATTGTCGGAGTCTCATTGGAGAATTCGATGCTTCCTGATGACCACGAGCGTAAGCTGAAGCTTTTCTATACATCAGGAGGAAATTTTTTGGAAACGATGCCTGACCCCGATTTCGTTCGCAAATGTCTGGAAAATGTCGATATTCGGGTGCATCAGGACATTGTGTTGAATACGTCTACGCTTGCTGAAGCGAGGGAGGCCGTGATCGTATTGCCTGCGATGACTCGCTATGAGCAGCCCGGAGGTGGAACCTCGACATCCACAGAGCGGATGGTCTATTATTCACCGGAAATCAAGGGGCCGAGAGTCAGTGAGGCACGAGCGGAGTGGGCGATCTATGCCGAGCTTGCAGCCAAAGTAAATCCAGAGTATAAACGATTGGTCGCTTTTCAGAGTGCAGAGGATATTCGGCGTGAAATTGCGGCTGCCGCTGCGTATTATGATGGTATTCAGCATTTATCCGAGCGTGGTGATGTATTTCAATGGGGCGGCGCCTGGCTCTGCGAGGATGGAGTGTGCCCGACTGCAGATGGCCGCGGTAATCTGATCCCCATCGAACAACCTGAGCTTCGCAAGCCGGAAGGGCATTTCCGTGTCACGACCCGCCGCGGCAAGCAATTTAATTCCATGATCTATAGTGCCACTGATCCATTTAATGGAGCCGATCGTTACGATGTGCTGATCAATCCGCAGGATGCCAAGGCACTGCAGCTTAAAGCGGGTGATGCTATCGTAGTATATAACCAATACGGATTACTTCATGGGCGGGCGAAGCCGGTTCCGATTCAACAAGGTAATATTGAGGTTCATTGGCCTGAAGGCAACAGCCTGATCCCTAAAGGTGTCTATGAAGCTCACGCAGGCATACCTGAATATAATACAGCTGCAGTTGTAGAAAAGGCAGAAACGTTCCATGCCCTTAAAGACACCAAATACGTGGAAAAACGAGTGCTGGAGCTGGAAACGGAAATGGGGTGAAGCCGAATGGGAATGGACTTTATGAATGATTCTCCAATAGAACAGCCAGTAACGGCCACATGGCGCATATTGAAGTATTCCAGCGGTCAATTTAATGAGCAAGAAGACGTAGTAGCTTCTGAGTATCCGCTTACTATTCGAATAGACGGAGAGGAGTTTGCCACCATCGTATGCAGTCCCTCGGATCTGGAGGATATGGCGATTGGCTTTCTCGCCTCTGAGGGGGTTATTCGCGTCATCGAGGACATCCGTACCTTAAAGCTGAATGTGGAGCGCGGTTTTGTCGATGTCGAGCTCACGGTTAAGCAAAACACCAGCAAGGATTCGTATAATAAGCGATTCATTGGCTCTTGCTGCGGGAAGAGTCGGCAGTTTTATTTTCATAATGATGCGAGAACAGCCAAGACGATTCCATTACGGACTCGTATTAGTGCTGTACGTTGTCTGGAGCTAATGAACCAGCTACAGCAAGCTTCCGCTGAATTTCATCATACCGGAGGCGTGCATAATGCGGCTTTATGCAGTGCTGACAGCACTGGAGCGCCTGTCTCGCTTGTTCGTTCAGATATAGGCAGACATAATGCACTGGATAAAATTTTTGGACAATGCATCAGACATCGCACCCTGCTTCAAGGGAAGGTTATTGTTTTTAGTGGAAGAGTATCTTCAGAGGTGCTGCTGAAGGTGGCCAAGATTGGCGTCGGCATCCTGCTGTCCAAGTCGGCCCCGACAGGGCTGGCGCTGGAGCTTGCTCATGACCTTGGTATTGCCGTAATCGGCTTTATTCGCGGGCATTCCTTTAACGTGTATACCCATTCGGAACGGTTGGAAATCGATAATTAAATTTTCTTCAGCGAAATAAATGATGTGTTCGATGTCAAGGTCAAGATATGTTGATTAATTGAAAAAATCGACAAGAAATGTCCTGAAACGATGATATATTTACTGTAAAATTAAACGTAGGCGATGAGAGTTAACCGGATCCTGCACTCTCGGGGGTTCCTTCCGTCTTCTTGTGATAAACATACCCTAAGGAGGTATTGTAATGACCGCATTTGGTTGGTGCATGCAGATCGAGCATGCTGAGGAGCTTCAAAGATATGGATATGATTATATTGAATGTTCGATTGCTCCCTTGTTGAGTCAAGATGAAGAGGCTTTCAAGAAAGCGTTACCTTTGTATATCAATAGCCCACTTCCGGTTAAAGCCTGGAATGTGCTATTTCCCGGAGATATTAAAGTCGTAGGTCCAGAGGCTAATGAAACGATCATCACGAACTATTTGGCCAGAGCCGTAGATACGATGTCTCAAGCAGGATCGTCCATTTTTGTATTCGGAAGTGGAAGATCACGCAGCATCCCAGAGGGTTGGGAGCATGCGCGTGCGGAGGAGCAGTTATTAAGGCTGCTAAGGATCATTGCCGAGCAGGTTAAGGGTACTAACCTTACGCTGGTTATCGAGCCTCTAAACACCAAAGAATCGAATGTGATCACGAGTGTAGCTGAAGGTGTGCATTATGCCAAGCAAATTAATGATCCTGCTATTCGAGTACTAGCCGATTTTTATCATATGGATGAAGAGTCTGAGCCATTGGAAACCATTGTCGCTCATAAGGATTGGCTGTCCCATATTCATATTGCCGACACCGGACGTCTGTCTCCCGGAACAGGTCAATATCCGTATGAACAATTTGTGGCGCAATTGAAGGCAGCAGGCTATAACGGTATGGTGTCGGCTGAATGTACGGTCAAGGATCGCGCTCAGGAGCTGCCGGCTTCTCTGAGATTTATGAAAGAGCAGTGGTCGAAATAAACGAATCCAAACTTCCATATAACAGCTACAAAAAAAGTCACCGTTGTGATCAACGGTGGCTTCTTTTTGTACTCTTTTTGATTTTAGGATTTGCTTAACCAAACGCGCATAACAGAAAATAATTGCTCTAAATTGATCGGCTTACTAATATAATCGGAGGCGCCAGCTTCCAGACATTTTTCGCGGTCATATTTCATCGCTTTGGCTGTGAGCGCAATAATAGGCATCTCATTCAGCTGTTGATCCCGACGAATATGTCTCATCGTCTGGTACCCGTCCATCTCAGGCATCATTATGTCCATCAATACAATATCAATCTCCTTATGGAGATCCAGCATATCCAGACACTGCCTTCCATTATGAGCGGTTAGTACACGCATGCCCTGCATTTCGAGTGCCTTGGTCAAAGCGAATATATTTCTGACGTCATCGTCTACGACAAGTACCTGCTTACCGCCAAATATCGATTGATGGATCACGGCAGGCTTGGTCTCAGGAATGATCAGGTTATCGATAGGCGGGGCTTCAGAAGGAGCTTCAGACAGCTCCAAGGCGCTGACAGCAGTAGCCGAGGATTCAGCATACATCGTAACCATCTCCATCGATGAAGGGTTGTGCAGGCAGGGTACATAAAGTGTAAACGTACTTCCTTTACCTTCTTCACTTTCCAAAGCGATGCGGCCGCCAAGCAAATTGGCAAATTCACGGGATATCGACAAGCCGAGTCCGGTTCCCCCGTATTTCCGTTCTGTTTTCCCGTCAACCTGCTGGAACGCTTCAAAGATCAGCATACGTTTGTTAACAGGAATACCGATGCCTGTATCGGATACTGAAAAGGCAATGACATTGGCTGTGCTTGCATCCGGCATCGAAATATTGGCTTCAAGCGGATCTGCTTTTCGAATGGACAAAGTGACAGCTCCACTTTCGGTAAATTTGAAGGCATTTGATAACAAATTTTTCAGTATTTGCTGCAGCCGCTGTTCATCCGAGAAAATCAAAGAAGGAAGTCCAGGATGTTGAATAATACGGAATTGAAGGTTGCGCTGCTTGGCAATTGGTGTGAAACTGCGCTCCATAACATGAGGAAGCTCTGTCAGATTGACAGCTGCAATCTCGATCTCAAGCTTTCCAGCCTCAACCTTGGATAGATCAAGAATATCATTAATCAGCGACAAGAGATCATTCCCGGAGGAATTAATAATTCTTGCGTACTCCTGTTCATCGGCATTTAGCGTACCATTGGCATTTTCAACTAAAAATTGGGACAAAATAAGCAGACTGTTGAGCGGTGTACGCAGCTCATGAGACATATTAGCCAAAAATTCCGATTTATATTGAGAGCTTTGCTGCAACTGCTCGGCATACAGCTCCAGCTCTTTCTTGGCCTGCTCCACCTCAAACGATTTTTGTTCGGCAAACAGGTTTTGTTCTTCCAGATGCTCATTTGTGGAACGCAGCTCCTCTGTTTGCACCTGCAATTCTTCGGCTTGTGTCTGCAGCTCTTCCGTCTGTGCCTGCAGCTCTTCAGCCATCGTCTGAGACTCACTGTATAGATTTTCGATTTCCGTACGGCTGGCCGCATTGTGCAGTGTGACTCCAAACGGCTCGACAATTTGTTCAAGCAGCTCTCGTTGAAGCTTGGTAAATTCGTTCAAGCTAGCCAGCTCCATGACAGCAAGCACATTTTTTTCGAAAATAATGGGTGCTACGATAATTTGTTTTGGTGTTGTATGGCCCAAGCCTGACGTGACTTTAATATAATCGTCCGGTAATTGATTCAATATCAGAATTCGATTTTCCGATGCGCTTTGACCAACCAGACCTTCACCCATTCGGAAGCTTTCTACACCCACACCATCCGCCTGCCCGGCATAAGAGGCGTATCGGAGCAACATGTCTTTTTTATCCGCGATCTTGCGTAAATACAAGACTCCATAGTGGGCTTCGACTAAACCGGCGATTCTATTGATGAAGGATTGAGTTAGCAATTTCATTTCGGTCACACCTTGAAAATTTGTTGCCATGTCCGTAATTTGGGTGTTGATCCAATTTTGTTCTTCAAGCTTGGACAACAGCTCGTTGGTAATCTCGGCGAGATCGCCAACCTCATCCTTTGTTTTCACTTCAACCCGCATGGATAAGTCACCCTTGGAGGTCGCAATATGTTTGATCGAGCCTGTAACTTGCTTGATTGTATTAACGATGGAGCTGGATGTGATTAGAGCGATCAGCACGGAGATAGCGGACACTACAATCCATATGGTGTTTAATATCGAGAGAAGTACTTCATTATCACGGATGAGCTGTTGACTCCGCGCCTCGGTTAAGGAGAGCTCGGTGCTTCGAAAGGCTGCAAGCTGGGAGCGCAGCTGATCTGTATATTTTTTACCGACATCTAATTTGTAAAATTCAATGATTCCCGTGTTGTTATTGTCCTTTTTCATCGATAATACAGGATCTCCGGCTTCAGCGATCCAAAGCTCGATGTTGGTTTTGATCTTTTCCAGATTTTGCACCTGTCTGGGATTATCTATAATCAACTGTCGAAGCTTATTATAGTTTTCCTTCCAGCTGCTGTATCCATTATTATAGGGGATCAAATATTTGGCATCCCCGGTTATGACATAGCCGCGCTGGCTATCCTCCATATCCAGCATGTTTTTTTCAATATCATTGCTAAGATTATGAACCTGGAAATCGTGTCCCGTGATATATTCTCTGTCTACTTTCATTGACATAACACGGTCATTGATTAAAAGTATGGATATGCTAAGGCCAATTAGTACAATAAGATAGCCCAGTATAATTTTTGTTCTTAAATTGAATCTTACTTTGCTGAACAACTTTAATACCTCCCCTTGAAGCCTGCATCGAACTGAACGACATATTTAAACCGTTTAATAGTTAGAATTCCAAGCTTAACTCTATCATAAAAGCGATGGGTATAAAAGCTGAATTTCAAAGTTTCCAATGGCTGGATATCATCATATGTTCCGATATAATAAGTAAATGGAACCATCTCTGCTGTCCAGGGAATGGTTCCATTTATGTTTGCGCTGCAACTTTTCCTTATGTTCTCTCAGAGTAGGTGTTATACGTGCTGCAGGGTCAAGTCCATTCCAGCTTAAGCGATTCAGCTCGGGATTGTATTTCCCCTCACGTGCCTGCTTTTGACGAATTTTTTTGGCTTTGCTAAGTGCCATCATGGCACCTCCTTCATTAAGAATGATTCTTCTACTAGTATACTAAATTTGATGATATTTTGTAACGAAAGAGTTTGACATTTTTGCAACGTTACGGTGAATCGGTTGTGTTCGACAATTCGTTTTGGTAATCTAATGAAAGATTGCTGCAAACAATAGACCCATTCGGGAGTGAGTACGTTGTCCTACGATTTTTACTATTGGCTGATTATGGGTATCGGATTTATTATTCCAAATTTGGCAGGGGTGGGGCTGATGTGGAAGACACAAAAGCTGCTCATGTCTTCAGTGGTTTCGCTAGCTATCAATTTGATTATATTCGCAGCAGCTAGTTTATGGTGGGCTTCTTTATTTGTCGGATTTCCGCGTACTTTTGGATTGGCAGGCTATGGTATTGCATTTGTGAACATTGAAGTGCTGCTGCTGTTCACTTTGATTATTATGAGAAAGAAAAGTACTTGAGTCGTCTTTGCATCTGTTAAAATGTATACAAAAAACTCCCGCGTCCCTAAATATATAGGTGTGCGGGAGTTTTTTAGGTTTATGTTATGATGATTCTTCGTTAAATTCTTAGAAAGAAGCGGCAGCAGCTTTAGCTTTTTCCAAGCCTTCTTCAATAATGGATTGACCACGATCCGGGAACTGGTTATGTCCTTCGACAACAACAGTAGTCGGATTTTGAACTCCAAAGAAATTAAAGATCGTTTTAACATAATTCAGGGACATTTCGATTGCAGCGGCAGGACCTTCGCTGTAAACTCCGCCACGTGCGTTCAGCAAGGCAACTTTTTTGTCGCTAATCAAGCCTTTAGGGCCTTCAGCTGTGTAGGCAAATGTTTTGCCTGCTTGTGCAACATACGTCAAATACGTCAATAATTGTGCAGGAACCGTGAAGTTCCAGAGTGGGAAAGCAACAACGATTTTGTCAGCTGCAAGGAACTGCTCCAAATATTTATTAACATTGTCGGCTTTTTCCTGCTCGGTTCCTGTTAATTCATAACCTTTGCCAAGCTTGAAGAGGCCAGTCAACGTATCTACATCATAGTATGGCAATGTTTCATTAAAAAGATCCAATTCTTCAATATCGTCATTGGGGTTAGCTGCTTTGTAGCTTTCCAAAAATGCGTAATATAATTTGACGCTTACTGCTTGATCAACCGGACGTCCATTAGCTTTAATAAATAATACTTTTGACATAAGTATGATGCCTCCTGAAATTAAATTAACTTACTTTACTTTAGTATGATATTAAATTAGCTTACGTTTGTCAAGTGACTAATAATTAATAATTTGCGAAGGATTTTTGAAATAATCTTTTGGAAACAATAAAAAAAGCTCCTGATCGGAGCCTATTCGACGAAGATACATTCGTGTTTTACATGTAACTTTTCTTGCGAGATAAGAATCGCTCAGCTTCGCTGAAAACGTATAATTCTTAACTCTAAAAAAAGAGCTGATCGGATTACTCCGAAGCTCCTTTTTTGATCAGATAAGACTTGAATTTTCTTTCACGGGCTTCCCAGCGCAGCACGGATATAAAAAATCCGATTGAAGCAAACACGATTAGCCGAATGTATAACCAGGACATTTGAAAGGTATGCTGTGTCAGCCATTCCATTCCTGTAATTATGGCAGTTACTGCGATTCCCCAGGTTAATATACCAAAATACATCACATACTTGCCTTTGCCCATGGTTCTTCTTTTGCGCCACTGAGTGGCTTGTTGTTCGTTCATTTCGTTCATGAAGCTGCTCCTCCTGAGTCGGTCTCGATCCATTCATTTTGTTACTTGGAGTTATTCGCTATGGAGCGCTCAAAGTCCTCCTGCATGTAAGTCGTTCACAGCGATTGGTCTGCGCTAGACAGCTCTCGCGCGGTCGGGTGAGAAAGGGCTCAGATCGATTGTGGTTTGCTCGCCCAGAATCAGTTGTTTAATCAGCTTGCCTGTAGCGGGGGCTAATAAGATCCCATTGCGGTAGTGACCCATGGCAACCGTTAAGCCAGGAGCCTGCGCAGATGTTCCCATAAACGGCAGGCCATCTCTTGTACCCGGACGCAGACCTGCCCAGGTGCCCACAAGCTCGGCCTGCTCTAACGATGGCAGCAGCTTGACGGCTTTGCCGAATAAATCACTTACCACATTCACATGACAGCGCTTGTTAAAGCCTGCTTCTTCCTGAGTAGCTCCAATAATCATGCTTCCATCGAGCTTCGGTACGATATAACAGCCTTGTGTAAATACAGTACCTTGTAGGACAGGCGCTTCGGTTCTCACCGATATACACTGCCCTTTAACTGGAAATATCGGCAGCTTCAGACCAAGTGGCTCAATTAAGGATGATCCCCAGGCTCCCGCGCATATGATGACATGATCGGCGTATAAGGAGCCCTCGGCTGTTCGCACCCCTTCGATGCGACCCTGCCGTTCCAGCAGGCCAAGTACAGGTGTCCATTCACGAATTTCGCAGCGAAGCTTATGAAGGGCTGCTTGCAGCGCTTTGGCGAGCTGTACGGGATGAATTTGATGGTCCTGCGCAAAGCGAAGACCACCCAGAATGTGGGGGGAAATACCTGGCTCCATAGCAAGCATCTCAGATGTGTCTAACCACTCGGCATTCTGAATCCAGGGGAGGCGGCTTTTCAGTTCCTGCTCGTCGTCGCTGTGAAGTGCGGCACGCAAAATTCCTTGCGCTATGTACTGTGGCGAAATCGCGCTGATTTGATGAATTTCCTCGCTCCAATTGCGATATAATTGTTGGCTCAGACGGCACAGCTCATAGAAGGCACCAGGCTGATGTGTCTCTACCTGTGCTCCCAGCATGCCTGCGGCAGCTGTTGAGGCTTCCTGATTTAATGCCCCTTTATCCACTAGGGTGCAGCGTATTCCGCTGCGGGCAAGCTCCCATGCTATCGTGCAACCTATAATACCGCCGCCGATAATGATTGCGGATGTAGACCTGGTGTTCAATATTAACCTCTCCTTGGGCTGTATTGGGAAACATTCAATGCTTCTCGATAACGGATGATTTGTTGAGCGGGCTCGGAATGCAGCAGGATGGAAGACAGCAGGGCAATTCCGCTGCATCCTGTCGACAGCACTTCCTCAACTCGGGACACTTCAATGCCACCAATTGCAATGACAGGGATCGGACTGGCAGCTACAACAGCAGCCAGGGTGGCAACGCCGCGGGGGGCGAGTCCGGCCTTGGAGTTCGATTCATAGACATGACCATAAAACACATAGTCGGCTCCATGCTTGGCTGCGTGTACCGCTTCCTCGGCTGAATGGACAGAGCGGCCTATACGGACGGTTGCGGGCATTATCTGGCGGCTTTGCTGAATGGTCAGACTATTAAATCCAAGCTGAACGCCAGGGGCTTGTACGGCGAGCGCCGCATCCAGCCGATCATTGATATAAATGGCAGATTGGGCGAATAACGGCTTAAGAGTTGTGTACCATACTGTCAGCTCGTGAGCGCTGCGTTGTTTTTCCCGTAAATGAAACATATCAATAAGCTCAGTCGGGCACCTGGAAGCAATGGCTGCTACTTCGTCAAGTTCCTGCTGAGCTGTAGTCAGGACATGAAGCTCATGCTTTCTTATGGGAAGCACTTCCTTTGGCGGCAATCGATTTAGGACCATCATAACGCAGCCTATGCAGACCGTCAAAGCGTTTGAGAAAGTTGTCATAAAATGCTCAATAAGCTGCTGACTTGACGGTGGGAAAACAGACCTATACACTTTATGATAAGAGGAAGACATGTTAACCTGTAATAGAAGCTATTGGTTGTGACAACAGACCTTATGAGCACGCACTAGAAGGAGAGAATAAATGTGGACCAAGTCTTTAAAGCACTAACCATTGCAGGCTCGGACAGCGGTGGTGGAGCGGGTATTCAGGCTGATTTGAAAACTTTTCAAATGCTTGAGGTTTATGGAATGTCAGCGATTACAGCGGTAACCGCACAAAATACACTCGGAGTTCATGGTATTTATGATATTCCTATTGAAGGCATAGCGAAGCAAATTGAGTCGGTTATATCGGATATTGGCGTTGATGCGCTTAAGACCGGTATGCTGTCGCAGCCGGAAGTCATTGAACTGGTCGCAGATCTGGTGACCAAGCATAAGCTGAGTAAGCTCGTTGTCGATCCGGTAATGATTGCCAAGGGTGGTGCTGCGCTATTGGCTGAGCATGCACAGGATGCGATGCGCAAGCGACTACTGCCGTTAGCGGCGCTGGTGACGCCGAACATTCCGGAGGCAGAGGTCATTATCGGGATGGAGATATCCTCCTTGGATGCCATGAAGGAAGCAGCGGTTCGAATTGTTGAACAGTTTGGCGCAGGAGCAGCGATTATTAAAGGAGGGCATCGAATTGGCGATCCCACCGATGTCTTATATGACGGAAAGCAGTTTCATTTTTTCACCGCAGAACGTTATGAGACACGCCATACCCATGGAACAGGCTGTACATTCTCAGCTGCAATTACGGCTGAGCTTGCCAAAGGCAAGACCTTAACTGAGGCGGTACAAACAGCCAAAACCTTCATCACACTGGCAATTCGACACGAGCTTGGTATTGGTGGCGGACACGGACCTACGAATCATTGGGCTTATTGGCGCGAAGCACAGGCTCATTCGGGTTTGCAGGCAAAGGAGCAAGGGAAATCATGAGCTATGAATATTTGATGCAGGCAGCCATGTTAATCATTCTGATGCTGGCCAGTTTTCCGGCTATCATGCTGTGGTCCAAATGGAGAAATAAGAAACGGAGATAAAACCCATGTATTATGTCAATCATGAACAAATTGATTTGCGACTGAAGTTTATTCCTACACTAATCGCGGCATGTGAGCAGCTGGAGAAAGTCTGGGAGCTGACACCATCATCCGAAAGGCTGCTGCTGCATCTGGCCCAGGAACGTATTTTGCATTTATCGATTGAGACCATTACCGACGTCGGCAGCTTGTTAATTGATGCGTTCATGATGCGGGATGCCAGCAGCTACGAGGATATTATTGAGATTCTAAGGGATGAGCGTGTTTTTGAAGCAGATACAGCCGTTGTTTTTCGCGAGTTGGTACAGCTTCGGAAGTCGCTAGCGCAGGAGTATGCCAGCTATCCCCGAGAAACTCTTCACCCGCTGATCGGTGCGCTCCCATCTGCACTTGCCATTTTTGAAGCTGTGGTTCCCGCGTTTATTAGCCGTGAGCTGGTGTAAGAATCCTTAGGAACTGCTGCCGCAGATCTTGTGAGAAAACTGGAAAGTTATGATACTTTTTAGTATAATAATTTACTTATAGCTGATTTTCATATACAATCAATTTATGAGCAGGATTGTCAGGTGAACACGACAGTAAACAATAAGGCGGTGAGACTAAGTGACCCAGGAATTTGATATGTCGACACGTAGAGTCGTACTGACCATGTTGAAAACCAAAGGACCTTTGGCTGTCAGCGAAATAGCCAAGCAGCTCGGAATTACGGAAATGGCTGTACGCCGGCATTTGAATACACTGGAACGCGATGGTCTGATCGAATCGAAGCTGGTACGCCAAGCGATGGGAAGACCGACAAATTTATATTCGCTGACGGAAAGTGCAGATGAATTATTTCCGAAGAATTACTATAATTTGACATTGGATCTGTTAGGTGAGCTTGTGGAAGAAGCAGGCGAGGCCAAGGTACAGCTGTTATTTGAACGTCGTAAGGAAAAGATGATTGATCGCTATGAAGAGCAAATGCAAGGCAAAGAGCTCGGGGATCGGGTTAAGGCGCTGGCGGAAATTCAGAATGCAAATGGCTACATGGTAAATTGGTCTGCTGACGAGGATGGTACCTTTGTCATCAATGAGCACAATTGTCCGATTTCTCAGGTAGCCAATCAGTATAACCATGCTTGTCACTGCGAGCTGATGATGTTTGAGACCTTGCTTGGTGCCGATGTCAAGCGAACGGAATGCTTGGTCAAAGGCGGGCTCAAATGCTCGTATTCGATACAAGCCAAATAGGAACGATCTCCCGCACATTACCCGCGCAGGAGATCGTTTTTATTTTAAGATATGATGACGGTCTGGTTACTTCACCCACACATTAGCTGTCAACGCTGCTGCTTTGTCACGAATCCATGAGAAATTACCTGCGGCAATTTCCTGTAAATTGATCAAAGACCCGCCAATTCCCAGACCATAGCAGCCCGCTTGAATAAACTGCGCAATATTGGCCTCATTCACTCCGCCTACGGCTACCATCGGGATATGATTAAGTGGTCCTTGAAGCTCTTTGATATAAGCTAATCCGAGGCTGGCTCCCGGGAATATCTTCACCGCGGTTGCGCCTGCTTTCCATGCCTTGACGATTTCAGTTGGCGTCATCGCTCCCGGGAAAATCGGAACCCCTTGCTCTACAGCATAACGGATAACATCCTCATCCGTGTTCGGGGTGACTATGTAGGAGGCGCCTGCCTCAATCGCTTGCTTCGCGTCTTCCATATCGAGTACGGTTCCCGCACCTATGTACATGTGTTCGCCGAACTGCGTCTGCAGCTTGGTAATCATCGACAAGGCCCCGGACGTATTCAATGTTATTTCCATAGCTCGGATCCCGCCATCCAACAGCGCTTGGGACAGATCGTTAATATGACGTTCCTCAACACCACGAACTATCGCTATAATCCGCGTTTTTTCAATCCATTGTAATCCTTGTTCACGATTCATGCTACCATCCACCTCATCCACAAGTTATGAGTCTATTATGCCACCTTTTGCACGAACAGGCTATTGCTCCACCAAACAAATTTGAGAAATGTGTGTCAAATCGCTGGGCTGCTACCTATAATGTAGTATTCCATAGGCGTTCGTCCTGGGAAGCTGCTTGGGAAGGAGGTCCGGATACATGGATTGGCCATTAATCGTTAGCTTAGCCGTGCTCACCAGCGTGATGGTGATTGGAATTGCCGTTCTCTTATGGATTGAGGTTCGTCGAGCCATCCGCAGGTCGTTAGCGATGATGGAGCGGATGGAGGCACAGATGAAGGGCACGCTGGAGGACACTCAACAGCTAATCCAAACCACGCAAAGCCTGACAGTTGATATCCAACGCCGCTTACATGCAGCAGATGGAATTATGCAGGCCATACAGAGCACGGGTGAAGCCTCTGCGAGTCTATCCAAGTCTATTAAGGGGATATCGGGGGTATTGTCCAATTCGATAACAGAGGCCCGTGCTACTCTTCAAAATGAGCAAGATACGGTGCGTAATCTTATCGCCATGACGACTATGGGTGCGGAGCTGTGGCACAAATGGCAATCTCGGAAATCTTCCAAACCAAGCTCACCTGCGAATGAACAACAGTGAAGGAGATGATCAGTTTGACAACCAATAACAGAAACAAGGATTTGTTGATCGGAGCGGTAGTAGGTACTGTATTGGGAGCTGTGACTGCACTGCTCTTTGCTCCCAAATCAGGCAAGGAGTTGAGAACGGATATTGCGGATGGTGTGCAGCAGGTTACAACCAAGACCCAGCAGGCTGCAGAGTCGATTGCCGATAAAACAAAGCAGCTGGCTGGTACCTTAAATGAAAAAACACAGCTAGCCGCGCAAACAGTAAGCCGCCATACATCGGAATGGTCCGAAAAAGCAAAGGAAACGGCATTGTCCTGGAAAAATAAAGCTTCACTGACCCTTACGGAAGGGACATCGGAAGGATCCACGGAGAACGAGTTAACGACTCAGGACGAGTCTAAAGTAAGCTAGGTACACAAACCCGTTAGCAAAGCCTGGTTGACCTCCACAACAAAAAGACATGGTTCCAGCAGCGCCACTTCGTTGCCGTACCCGTGTCTTTTGTTGTTAAGCGCTATAATCACCATTTGGAGGCATCAATCTTACTGGGGTCCAGACCCTCCCAAATATTGCGTATCGGGGCCGAATTGGGGTTATCGAAAACGAGCCATGCCGTAGGCAAATACCGTTCGCCATATTCACTGGAAGGACGGTTAACAATCTTATTGTCATGGACTAGAACCGTAGAGGAGCCACCATCCAGATTAGCCGCTGTCACCGCACCTTTTTCCAGAAATATTTGTTGAATATCATAGAGCGTGGCACCGATACTGTAACCGGGCTGTCTACCATCAATAATGGCAAACATGATCGTGCCATCTGCTTTTTGTGCCATCGCGGTCCGTGGTGCAACGCCCCAACCGTCAGCTTGACTCTTAATCTGGCCTACACCGTTAACAATAAACCGCGGCGCAAACGTAACTGCCTCCTGAACGCCCATTTGCAGCAGCTCGCTTGGCTTGTACTTGCCAGCAATCATCCGACCTTCCTTATCGATCGCCACGATATGATTTGCTGTATTCATGCCGCCATCGTTGTAAAAAATCTTACCGCCTGAAATGACAATCCCGGTTGGCTGAAAGCCATTTCCTTTCCATTCCGGATCGACGAAGCCGCCTGCATTCACACCAGCAACCGCACCAAGACGTTCGACCATGGAGGATACCTTCTCGCCTTTGCCTGCTTTACCGGGAACACCTATTCTAAGCTTTTTGGCGTCGTTGACAATCAACAGCTTACCTTTAAAATTTTTCCCTTCGATCGGTTCGATTTGGACAAGCGGCTTTTTTTCGACAACCTTGGTTTCCACAGGCTTGTTCACCTGGACAAGCTTCTGATCCTTGATTTCGGCAAATTTATCAAATTGCTTCCAATAATTGTCGACACGTTTGTTAAGCTCTTCCTGACCAATCAAATAGACGGCCCAATGCCGATGCTGAGTAGAAATTAGCGTGTCAGCCATCATATAACGAAGATTGGAGCCTGATTCTGTCAAAAAGAACCATAAGCTGAACATCATCCCAAACATCATTAGCACGATAAAGGTATACAAGGTTAATGTGAGGATAACAGATCGGCTTTTCTTTTTTACTTTCTTTTTGACACCCCTTAATGCAGTTGTTGCTGCCATGTTCGATTCCTTTCCTTATCTCTATACTAAGTTCACTAATTAGTAGACGAAAAAAAATAGAAAAAAGTTTCAGTACAAGACCGCACACTTTTTTCTATGATTCAGATGATCGACAGCTGTTTATTTTCTCTAAGCAAAATTTCAAATTCATCAGCCGAAATCGGCTTACTGAACACATAGCCCTGAATTTCATCACAGCCTCGCATAATTAAAAAATCAAGCTGTTCCTTTGTTTCGACACCCTCTGCAAGGGATTTGATTTTTAATTGTTGAGCCATGGCGATAAGTGCCGTGACGATAGCGGCATTTTCCTCATCAAAGGTCACATCTCGGATGAACGATTGATCGATTTTGAGCGTATGTACTCGAAATCGCTTCAGATAGCTGAATGATGAATAGCCGGTGCCAAAATCATCAATCGAAATAAAGACACCCATGGATCGCAGCTTTTGCATCGTTTCAATAATATAAGGGACGTTCGTCATAGCGACATTTTCTGTAATTTCCAGACAGAGCAATGATGGATCAAGGCCCGTTTCCTCCAGCGTGTCTTCAATGATTTGAACAAACTGAGGCTGATGGAATTGTATGGCTGAGATGTTGACAGAAACACGAAGTGGATGGTTACCAAGCGACTGCCACTTTTTATTTTGCATGCAAGCTTGCCGGAGCACCCAATTGCCTATCGGAATAATAAGACCGGTTTCCTCGGCCAGCGGTATAAATTCAGCAGGAGAGACCATTCCCCATTCCGGATGAAACCAGCGGATGAGCGCCTCCATACCGAATATTTCACCATGGCTCAAATCGACAAAGGGCTGGTAATATACGTGGAATTCGTTACGCTCCAGTGCTTTTCGCAGATTAATTTCCAGACTCAATCTATGCATAGAGCGTTTGTTCATTTCCGGATGATAGTAATGGTATGAATTCCCACCTTTCTCTTTGGAACGATACATCGCGATATCCGCATTTTTCAATAAGGTTTCAGCATCCGTACCGTCGTTCGGATAAAGACTGATTCCGATGCTGGCTGTTACAAACAGTTCCTGATCCTCGAAAATAAAAGGCTCCTTGAGCAGCTCCGGAATCCCTTTGGCAAATTGAGTGGCTTCATCCATGCTGGCAATATTAGATAATAAGACAATAAACTCGTCTCCACCGAAGCGTGCAACAAGATCTTTATCCAGAACATAATCTTTAAGCTTATTGGATAAAGCATGAAGGAGCAGATCGCCAACATGGTGCCCAAGTGTATCGTTGATTACTTTAAAACGATCCAAATCGAAGAAAATAATAGCCATTTTACCACTGGTTCGTTCTGCTTCGGCGAAGCTCCTTTTAAGTCGCTGATCAAAATGCAACCGATTGGGCAAGTTGGTGAGAGCATCGTGGTAAGCCATATGTACGATCTTTTCCTCTGCACGCTTGCGTTCGTTCACGGCACGGATCGTTGCATAAGAACGAAGCAGTTGGCCATCCTGAGTCTCGCTGATGATTTTTTCAAACAATTGATCATGTTTTTTGGGGTTGTGTTCAGCAGAGCTTGGATCCGATGTACGAATGAGCTGAATCACATTCTCCACATGCTCGCGGTGAATTCGGGCCGCAGAAGCTACTTTGTACTTATTACGGTCCTGCTTGTTGAGATAGACGATGCCTTTCTTATTGTCATATTCCGCCACATGATTCATATTGACAATATTGGCATTATCCAATAATCGAAAGCCATCCTCAAACAGCCATTCCTCTAAATTGTCGAATGAGAAGTCAAGGTAATACTGATGTTCTTGGGTATGAATAACAATTTCACGATCACGAATTTTGTCGATTTTGACAACTTCGCTCGAATCAATAATCAGTATTTCTGACCCTCTCTTGCCATCTCGCGTGACGGGAATTTTCTGCATAAAGACTCAGCTCCATAAGAGAAGGATTTGATAGCACAATAGGGGCCGCGGCAAAGCGCAGCCCCTACATGTTACAATAACACATTATTTTTTTAAAAGCTCTTGTGGAGTTTCTGGACGGTGACCGAGGACAGAATTTGTAGTTACAAAAATCGTTGCAAGAACCATTAGAGCACTGTTCGCAATAATAGCAAATTTGGTTTTCATACTATAGACACCTCCTTTCTAGTAAATCTCTAGCTTTATAAGCAATAGGTGTAGTTAAAAAGGCTTGTATAATAAAGGAAGCAGTTAAAACCGTGGAGTGAATAATAAAATTACTAGATACAAATAATACTGCAATAAGTTTTAATAAAGGATAATATTTACTATCAAGGCTGCTAAGACCTTGTATGTCATTAGGTACTGTAACGAGGAAAATAACGATTGAAGCTATATCTAGAACTACAAATATTGCTTTATAGTTAAAATCAATAAATGAAGTTAGTACAAATATAGTTGCTGTCATGATGCAACAAGCAAGTGAAGAAGACATATGCATGCCACCAGATACAAAACGAATAGCAATAAAAGATATAAAGGCGATCAGGAACTGATATAAATGGCCAGTAAAAGTACAAAATAAAAATGCTATCATTATGGCTGTAAGCGTATTGATCACAAGATTTAATGAATATTTCAGAACAGCTTCAGATCCTGCTTTATCATAATTCCTCCGAATGCTTTTGGCTATGGATTCAGCAGATCGATCGATGAAATTCATTGCTTGGACAACCTTTCTCTTCTGTTTTTCCATAGCTTTTTGTTATGTAAATAAGCAAGATAAACGGCAGTTAATAAAATTAAACCTAATATGATTGGAATTACTATGTGGATCGTAGAGAGTTTGACAAGTGCAACCTGCATAGTGAAGATGGCTATGATTAAAATAGCAGACAACCAAAAATTATAAGCTTTTAACGCATCATTACTTGTTGTGTGAAAACCAAGTTTATACCTCTGTATGGGGTACATGACTAAAAGTAAAATAGCTGCATTGACCAATTCGAATATACTGAATTGTATTATAGAGGCTTTGAGCATTTGTTCGGTAAAAACATCGTAATAAGAGCCCAGATAGATCACAAGTCCTTCAAATGTTGCAGTTGCAAGTAAACCGAGTACGCACACTAAAAATGAAAAAATAATGGGAAGTTGGAAGAGTATCGTAATCATAACAACGCCGGTTACAAGAACAGGTATTAATGAAAAGTCAGTTAATTCTAAGTAATCTCTAATATAGACCGAAATTGATGACATAACTACAGCGATTCCAACTACTTTATGCAGAGAATATCGAAAATAAATTCGAAACAGAGAAAGACAAAAAAGGAGCATTGCTGTGAACTCGATTACTGTGAAAACTGTTCTTGTGAGAAGTATCATAACGTGCTCCCTTTGCATTAGTGTCAAGTCAAATTAGCAAATTATAGTATATGGATATATTAATACACTATCGATTACATAACAAGTAGAATTTTGTCGAATAGAGCGTTTTCATACTACTATAAACCTTAAATCATCACTGAATACATACAATTTATTTAAAACGGTATGTAGAAGCGATCTTTTAAAAGTTGTATACTCATCTATTGATTTATTCAGCAGCAGGTGAATCTAATCAAGGAACTCTCTCTTATAACTATAATGAAGAACAACAGCAAGAATTGTAGACGTAGATGTAAAGATGAACAAAAACATGTCTTTCCACAAATAAATAGATAAACTGATCATGCTAAACGAAGCAAGAAAAATTAAAACACTCAAGTAAAGCTTATTTTGTATAATCATGGCATTTGAATGAATTTTACTGTTTCTAGCTGATATAAAAGTAAAGCCCCACCTACTACGTATAATCAAGTAGGTTGTCATGTAATTGATAAACGACACCCAAAACCCTTGCATGATATATTCATCTTGAAGAATATCCAAAAAATACTGGTAGTTGAATTGAGCTACAATCATATTGTAAGCAAACTCTGCAGCTATAGAGTAAACAAATACCAAACCGATCATCATAACGCTGTGGAAAAATTTGAAACGAAACACAACCATCAGGCAAAATAAAAAAGCTAACGGTTGAATGATTGTTAATAGGTAAGTTATTTCCGAAGACTGCAGCAAAGCGGCAACAGGCGTCATTATGCAGGTGCTGACAATAATAGGTATCACATACTGCTTTAATCGCATACGGAATAATGCGAGAGCCAGTACAAATAAGGAAGGCCAAACCAGAAAATAAATCAAATATTCCAGTATTTGTTGATTAGCAAACATAAAGTTTCCACCTCCTGTGGCGATAGTTTTCAGCTTGACAGCCATACCTGACTAGACAAGAAGCTTTCTTTTTAGCTGTAATCACGAAACGAATAAGTTCCCGGTCTAATCAAGCAACTCTCTTTTATAGCAATAATGCAAAACAATGGCGATCCAAAGTGAAGCAACAGAAAGCACTACCAAAAACAATTCGTTCCACAGAAAAATACATAAACCAATCATGCTAAAAGGAAAAATAAAAATCATAGCACTTACATACAGCTTTTTTTGAATGTTCAATGTTTCGGAACGGGCTTTAATGCTTCGGGGAGAAATAAATGTGAATCCCCATCTTGATTTCGTTAAAATGTAGATGGTTAAACAATTAATGAAGGTTACCCAAAAAGCTTGCATGATGTATTCATTTTGAGTAATAAGCAAAAACTGCTCGTAGTTAAATTGGGCTACCACAATATTATAGCTGTATTCTACGAATACATCATAAATAAATACTAAACCTATCATAATGATGCTATGAATAAATTTGAAGTGAAATACGACCATAAGGCAGAATAAAAAAACCAATGGTTGAATAATGGTTATCAAATAAATCAATTCTGAAGATTGCAATAAGGCGGCAGCTGGGGCCATGATACAGGTCGACACAATAATTGGTATCACATACTGCTTTAATCGCATACGGAATAATGCTAGGGCTAACATAAAAAAAGTAGGCCAGACCAGAAAATGGACAAGATATTCCAGAACTTGTTCAATAGCAAGCATATAGATCCCCCGACTGATTATTTTGGACCTCGTTGCTATTAATTCCATAGCTTCCCTACGATAAGCTACCCTGATCATGGCAAACCACTAATAATAACCGACACGGGCAAAATACAAAATCGTTTCAAGGCTGAAATTGATTGAATAAATTAGGAGGTAATACTGATATGTAATCCAGCGGTATGGAAGTTGTAATAATTTGCACCCAATAGGGCCGCAGCCAGTTCAATAATCATATTGCTTAGCCTTTGTTACGGGCTGGAGAGATTGATGCTTCTTTGCCGCTTGTTTTGCCAAATGAGAATTCAAGGCTTGACTGATTGTTGTTGGCTACATGACGTACAATAAGCTCGTGGTATTTGCGCTGGCGGGTAGCTGATATCGTGACACAAACCCCTTCACCGGAGGCATCAAAATATAAGAAGCCATTGCGTTCATCGTATTTGCGGATATTATGAAAATTTACATATAAATCAGAATCAATCTTTTTGAATCCATTATCTTCCAAGGTATCCAGGAAATCGCTGAAGTCTCTTAATGAATCAATGCTTTTCTTTAATCGGGCTTGCTGATCCGCATATATAATATCTCTCATACCAATTTCGATGTAATAGACTTGGCCCAGATCCACCTCAATATCAGGGGTAGCCGCGTCAGGCATCAGATCGTGCTCCTCAAGATGCCCGGCTTTAATCATCAGTTCCTTATAGGGGTAGCCGTATGCGTTGGACAGCTTTTGTAAGGTATCGGGGGAAGGCGTTATTTTTTCATTGGTGGAACGGTTTTTTTCTAATTCCAAATCACGTATATACGCATGCGATAATCCGCTTTTTTTGGCTGCCTCTCTTAAGGAGATGGAACCGCGCAGACTTTCAAGAAATTTGCCAAAATTAGGGATAGCTTGTCCCATTAAAATCACCTCTTAATCGTTATTGTAAGTGAGCCTGTATAGAAATGAAATAGGTTGATGCGAAAATGTTGGAAGTTATTTTTATTTTCTCACATACTGCCAGTAAATTAAAGTAAACCTTGACGTTATGTAGTATAAATACTACATTTATCACAGGGGGAGCCATACATGAATCGGGAGGGGGATACATATTGAAGGACAAAAGCATGAAGCGTTGGAGCACCTATGAACCCTTTTTTATTGAGTTTAACGGATACAAAATTGCTGATATTGTCGTTACCAGCCACGCCCTGTCCCGATGGTCGGAAAGAATTGACAGCGATCAAGGCAATTTCGAGCACATATGCACCTTTTTATGGGAGGTATTGAAAAACAATCGGATGCAGCCCTATTACGAAAATGAAAAAGAAGTATATTTGATCGATGATGATTTGGCCGTGGTATCCGAATTTATGGTGCTCAAGGATGAAACGGATATCACGGGCAAACCTTTGCATAAAATGATTATTGTTACCTTTTTGGGACGTTTGTCGGAAGATATTCAGCTTCGCGATTTGAAAGCGTATTATTCCTGGCTGCGGCATTCACGGCGAATGACACTAGTGAAGCATGGCAGGAAGCGTAAATGAACGTACAGGGTTGTATGATCTCAAAATGCCGATCGGTTACTCATTGCAATCATAAGGGTTGGTGGTTTGGTCCTGCCGGTATTCAGACGGTGAGCGGCCAAACCACTTTTTAAATTGCTTGGAAAAGTACAGTGCATCTCCGAAGCCGACAGATGAAGCGACCTGCTCCACAGTCAATGTATCCTGCAGCAGCAGTCGTGCACGCTCCATCCGTATTTTCAGCAGGAAATTCATGGGTGACATTCCGGTGTGCTGCTTGAACATTTTTGATAAGTAAGTGCGGTGATACCCAAGGCTTTGTGCCATTTGTTCGATGGATATCGGCTGATTGTGCTGGAGGGTCAGCCAACGGATCGCCTGTTCAATTTGCTGCTGAATCCCTGATGCCTCTTCCTTCGGAACATTAGTCTCATGATGGGATTGAGCATATTCGGCAAGGATCAGCCGCAGATAGCCTTGGGACTGCAAATCACTATTGGGAAGCCGCGCCTGCAGCTTGTGATCCAGTTGATAAAATAAAGCATTGAGCTTTCGGTGCTGCTTGGTCACATTCACGGGTCGGTGCTGTGAAAGACCCAGCATGTGCAAATATTCATCAGCCCGATTGCCCTTGAAGCCTACCCAACGATAGCTCCACGGGTTCATTTCATCCGACTCATAGCTGACCAATTCCCCGGGAAATATAAAAAAGCTGCCCCCACGCTCCAGATGATAGTCCTGCCCCATACAGCGAAAGGTTCCTTCACCCGATACCACATAATGCACCAAGTAGTAGTCAAGCACCTGTGGACCTACCTTGTGCAGCGGATTCGTCTGGGCATGACCGCTAAACAGTACAGATAATTCCCCTTTGCTGGGATGCGGATTAAATGAGACGTGATGATGATATGAACTCATGTGGAACACCTCGATTGATTTTGATATGATGAAGTGTACATACCTATATTAGAAGGAAAACAAGGAGCGCTGAACCATGGGTTGGAATCGGTTTATTAAAGAAAATGGACTACATATGTCTTGGATTGTTGCCGTAATGGCTATGTTTGGAAGTTTGTATTTTTCAGAGATTCTGAACTATCTACCTTGCAAGCTGTGCTGGTATCAACGAATATTGATGTACCCATTGGCGATTATACTTGGGATTGCTGCTGTTCGCAAGGATACGAAGCAGTTTATCTATGTACTTCCTTTAAGTATATGGGGAATGGGGATTTCACTGTATCATATCCTGATGCAAAAGACTTCCTGGTTCAAGGAAGCAGCGACTACGTGTGGGCCTGTTCCGTGTGATGTTGACTATATTAACTGGCTTGGTTTTATTACAATTCCTGTGCTGGCTTTTATGGCTTTTACATTAATTACAATTATTCAACTTGCTCTATGGTCAGCAGTTCGTAAAGGGTAACGACAAACGTACTACATTTATCCATGTGAAAATGGTTTGTCTCCATATGCATTCCCGGTTTCTTGACGTATAGTTCTAGTTAAGGTTATGAACTTATTCAATGAACTGGGAGGCTGTTACGATGTCCAAGATTACATTTTTAGGTGCAGGTAGTACCGTGTTTGCCAAAAACGTGTTGGGTGACTGTATGATGACACCTGCTTTGCAAGGCTTCGAATTGTCTTTATTCGATATTGATGCCGAGCGTCTGAAGGATTCCGAGAACATGCTCAATAATTTGAAGCAATCGATCGGAAGCACATGCAATGTGAAAGCGTATTCGGATCGCAAGGAGGCGCTGCGCGGAGCCAAATATGTAGTTAATGCCATCCAGGTTGGCGGCTACGATCCTTGCACAATTACAGATTTTGAAATTCCCAAGAAATATGGCCTGCGTCAGACGATAGCAGATACGCTGGGAATAGGCGGGATTTTCCGTAATCTGCGGACACTGCCCGTGATGCTGGATTTTGCCAAGGACATTCAGGAGGTTTGCCCGGATGCCTGGTTCTTGAACTATACGAACCCGATGGCTGTTCTGACGAACGGGATGAATACGTATGGCGGTGTCAAAACGGTAGGTTTGTGTCACAGTGTTCAGGCGTGCATGCCGCATTTGTTCAAGACGCTTGAGATCGATACGGAAGGCGTACAAACCAAAATCGCGGGAATCAACCATATGGCTTGGCTTCTGGAAGTGACCAAGGACGGTAAGGATCTGTATCCGGAAATTAAACGCCGTGCCAAAGAAAAACAAAAAGAACAGCATACGGATATGGTGCGTTACGAGCTGATGTTCCGTTTTGGCTATTATGTAACTGAATCCTCCGAGCATAATGCCGAGTACCATCCATATTTTATTAAGAAAAATTATCCGGAGCTGATCGAACGCTTCAATATTCCACTCGATGAGTATCCACGTCGTTGTATCCGTCAAATCGAAAAATGGAAAACGATGCGTGAAGAGCTCGTTAACAACAAAAATTTGGAGCATAATCGTTCCAAGGAATACGCTTCCTTCATGCTGGAGGCTATGGAAACCAACAATCCGTTCAAAATTGGCGGTAATGTGATGAACACAGGCTTAATCACGAATTTACCTCGTGAGGCTTGCGTTGAGGTGCCTTGTCTGGTCGATTCAAGTGGGGTAACTCCGACTTACGTAGGCGATCTGCCTCCACAACTGGCTGCCTTGAACCGCACGAACATCAACACCCAATTATTGACTCTGGAAGCGGCGATTACTGGTAAAAAAGAACATATTTATCATGCGGCGATGCTGGACCCGCATACGGCTGCCGAGCTGTCGATGGATGATATCGTAGCGATGTGTGACGATCTGATTGAAGCGCACGGTAATTGGCTGCCGAAATTCGTGTGAAGAGATGAAGTGCGGTGAAAATGGGGCGCTGCAGGGCCGTGCTCAAAAAGGCAGTTCGCTCCAGAGAAAGGGGATGCCTCCGGTCGCTGTTGAAATCGTGAATTTTGAATTTTAGGGTTACGGTATATTCACGATTTCAAAGGCGAACGCTACGCTCCTACAGCATACCCCTTTCCCTTCCGCTATCCTTTTTGAACACTACGGCCGCTCTGCTGTTATTCACCGCACTTGGGGTAGGAAGAGAAAAGATTAACAACGAAAAGGACCTTCCGAGAGAAATCGGAAGGTCCTTTTGGCACATTAAAGGGCACGGCAAAGTGCAGAAGACTACTTGCTATCGCAGAAAAATGAAAGCAGCTATCACAACTATAACGAGGCAGACGATCAAAATAATCAGCTTGCTTTTTTGAGGCTTGGTCGTGCTGTCCTTGACTAAAGCATTTCCTTCAGTACGACTGGCGAACGTTCCGCAATACTTGCAAGGAAGGTGTTCCTCAACGATCTTCTCATTACATTTTGAACAATATAGCGCCTCCATTTGCATCACTCGCAATCTGATGGGATTTTGTCAAAATGACATTAGTCCTCTATATGTATGGAGCCGCATTTGATTTAATAAATACTAAGAACGGAACAATGGAACGGGGACATATACCGAATTTCGATGGAACGTGTGCCTTTAAGCTGTTTTTTACAACAATTTCTTTATGCCTTACTCTTGGAATGTTATGATAAATGAAAGCGAATAACCTACGAATGGAGCGAACCTCATGATGAAGAAACGAAGCCGCGCAGGCGCTGCAGCTTTAACGGTAATCCTGTGCGGAACCTTGCTTGCAGCTTGCACAGGGACAAGCGGTTCGAAGGAGTCGGCGCAGCAGCAAGCCGAAACTGGCAAGCCAACACCTTCCGGGGCTGATGCGATTAAAGATACGAAGCCTACACCTGCCCCGGAGCCGGTACAAGCACCCGTGGAGCCGTCACCTATACAGCCACCAGTGGAATCGCCAGCTGCTCCAGTTGAAGCACCTGCGCAGCCGCCGCTCAAGCAGCCGAGTAATCCTGCAGCCGCCATTGTAGGCAATGGGGGAGACAGCGGATACGGAGCCTCTGGCAGCAGCACCGTAGCTGCGAATACATATAAACCGCGTCAGCCCATCACAAATGATCGTAAGGATTATTCATGGTACTATATGAAGCAGCCGAAGGGGAAGGTCCCGAATTTTCCTAATGAAATCAATCAGTACACGTATAACATGAAGGCTTTATGGGTTGGAACCGGTAAGAAAGTATACTTAACGATTGATACAGGCGGTCCGATGGGCGATACAGAGCTCTTGATCAAGTCGCTGAAGGATAATAATGCCAAAGCCAACTTTTTTATTGCCGGATATAACGTCAAAAAAGATCCTGATTTCGTCCGTAGATTGGTCGAGGATGGACATCTCGTTGCCAATCATACGATGACGCATACGGACATGAATTTACAGACGGACGAGCAGGTCAAGAAGGAAATCCACGATTATGAAAAGCTGTATAAAGAAGTGACGGGCCAAGAGATCCAGCCGTACTTCCGTTTTCCTTACGGTCGCTATAACATGCATTTGTTAAGCATGGTGTCGGATATGGGCTATACCTCGGTATTCTGGTCCACGGCAATGAAAGACTGGGTACCGCGTGCTAATGGAGCAGATGATCCATATAATGATATTATGGGAAATCTCCATGATGGCAATATTGTATTGATTCATCAAGGCTCCCCTGAAAATATTGAAGCGTTGGATCGGATTATTAAAGGGATACGCAAAGCTGGCTACGAGCTTGCCTTATTGACCGATATTCAGCCTCCAGGTAGATAATAGGAGCGGACAGGGTCATCCTGGCGGTACGTTTTGGCTTCCTGCAACATACTTTATTTAGAGGTATGCGGTATATATTCATATACAAAGGAAGCGAATATTCGTGCAGCAAGCGATAGCCATACTGGATTCCGGAGTGGGTGGGCTTACCGTAGCCAGAGAAGTGATGCGTCAGCTCCCCAAAGAGCGAATCTGCTATTTTGGCGATACCGCACGCACACCTTATGGACCCAGATCTTCAGCGGAAGTTATTCAGTTTACACATCAGATTGTCGATTATCTTATGCACTTTAATCCGAAAATGGTCGTAATCGCATGCAATACAGCGACAGCCGTAGCATTGGACGAAATCCGTTCCCGCCTATCGATTCCCGTAGTGGGCGTTATTCATCCCGGTGCCCGTGCTGCAATCAAAAACACGAAAAGCGGTAAGATCGGCGTTATTGGAACTGAAGGCACGATTAAAAGTAAAGCCTATGAGCTGGCTCTGCGCCAAATATCACCGCATATTCAGGTGTCGAGCCAAGCCTGTCCCTTGTTTGTGCCTTTAGTGGAAAAGGGCTTGTTCGAGGCCGAGCAGACGGCAGCTGTAGTTAAAAGCTCTTTGCAGGAGCTAAGTACGGTACCGATGGATTGTCTGATTCTGGGCTGTACGCACTACCCCTTTTTGATTAAACCGATTTCGGAAGCGATGGGACCACAGGTAGCACTTATTAGCTCCGCAGATGAAACGGCGAGGGAGATCAGCGCGATTTTGTACCACAAAGGGATGCTGGCGACGACGGAGGAAATGCCAGTACATCAATTTTTTTGCAGTGGAGATCCATGGATGTTCAAAAAAATAGCACAAATTTGGTTGAATGATCAAATTGGAGTCATGCCCGTCATTTGGCGATCTCCAACAATTTTATGAGACAGCGATTCGGGAGCCATAAGCTTTCGGATCGTTTCTTAATGAGAGGGTGCATATGGATGAACGAATATGGTAAAGGTCTTGATTATGCCGGGATGGTTATGGACATTCTACAGCTGAAACAGCACTATCCTTTTCTCGAGGTCGGATCGATCGGCCGCAGTGTCGAAGACAGGGACATTCCGGTACTAAGAATCGGCAGCGGTACCAGACACATACATTTTAATGGGGCCTTTCATGCGAATGAATGGATTACGACATCGCTGCTCATTCGGTTTATTCGTGAATATGCAGAAGCTTATGCGCGTGGTAATTCGGTGCAGGGAGTGGATGCCAAGCAAATGTTTGAGCAAACCTCATTATGGGTCGTGCCGATGGTGAATCCGGATGGGGTAGAGCTTGTCTTAACCAAGCCGGAGGATCAGCAGCGACACGAATTGTTGGAATGGAACGGCGGGTCTACCGATTTCTCAGGCTGGAAGGCCAATATTCACGGCGTTGATCTGAATGATCAGTTTCCAGCTAACTGGGAATTGGAGCGGGCGCGTCGCCAAGTAGCCAATCCGTCCTCCCGGGACTATAGTGGGAGCTCTCCCTTATCCGAGCCGGAAGCGATAGCTATCGAGGCATTTACAAGAGAACGGGACTTTGCGATGGTGATAGCCTTTCATACGCAAGGCGAGGAAATTTACTGGAATTACAATGATTATGAGCCTGTTGAATCGGAAGCTATCGCTGAGCGTTTTGCCGAGGTAAGCGGTTATCGGGCAGTGAAGCTGACGGGTAGTGACGCCGGATATAAGGATTGGTTCATTCAGGAATTTCGCAGGCCAGGCTTCACGGTAGAAACGGGCCTCGGAATCAACCCACTGCCTTACTCGCAATTGGACGATATGTACGGGAAAGCTTCAAAAATTATGGTAGAGGCACTCAAACTGTAATTCCTGCAACCCCGATTCGGCTGCTGCGTATATGAAGTATACAGGCTGGCAAGCCTACGGTAGTTGAAGCCAGCAGCCTGGATCATATCAAAGGGGGACCATACCATGTGGAGACGTTTGCTTTCATTTCGAAATTGGGGTCATGTATTCCAACGAATCATACCACTCCTATTTTCCAGTAAAGTACCGCTGAGAGAAAAGCTGCTCTTTGTCATACCCGCTGTCGTATACTGGGTTGCCCCTGATTTGCTTCCTTTCCTGCCGGTTGATGATATCGCAGTTTCCTTGCTGCTGATGAATTTTTTCACGGATCGCGTTGAACGCAAGTACGCTGTGAAGTAGCTTGTAGTATAATGGAATAAGCTCATGCAGGCGTTATCGCCTTAGTGATTCACAGCCAATAGGAGGATTCAAGCTATGAATGAGAAAATCGTCATCCGCAAAACAGGCAAACAATTATTAGAGCAAATGGATGCAACTGTGGTTCCACAGGATGGTATCGGAATATGGCAGTTAGGACAGGAAAGCCTGGTTGTCAAACAATCAGGACTAATCATCTACTTTGATCCTTATCTGTCAGCTTCACCCGCGCGATCCTTTGCACCTCCAATCCAGCCGGAGGAGATTTACAACGCGGACTATGTCATCATCACTCATCATCATTCGGATCATCTGGATCCGTTAACCTTAAAAGATCTTGCGGTCCGCTCCCCGCAGGCGATGTTTATTTGTCCGGCGCCTCATATCGAGCGAATTGTGGACGCGGGTATTGGCCGTGAACGGATTATACCGGCACAGGCGGGCATCAAGTTCGAGCTGGCTTCCGGCATCACCGTTACCCCTGTTGCTTGCAAGCACGAGCAGTACATAACCGACGCTGATGGCAACCATTTCTTTTTGGGGTATGTGATTGATTTTAATGGACTTGTATTTTATCATGCAGGGGATGCAATTGCGGATCAGGAGCTGGAGGATGCGCTGAAGCCGCATCAGATCGAAATCGCTTGTATGCCCATCAACGGTCATGACTGGCGGCGTCTGCGCAATCATATTTACGGTAATATGACGTTTCGTGAAGCCGCAGATATGGCAGCTGAAATCGGAGCGGAGATGATCATTCCGATGCACTATGATATGTTCGCCAGCAACACGGAAAACCCGGCTTATTTTGTCGATTACCTGCTGCGTTATTACCCAATGTTAAAATTCAAGATGCTGACCCCGGGTGAGCGGATGCTGTATTTGACAGAGCGGTAAAGAATTGGATATACGAAGAGCCCGGCGATTTATGCTCACTGGGCTCTTTATTTATTGTTTTATTCACCTTCAGGCCAGCGAATCCAGCGCTGTAGGTATCCCTGCGCGTACAATGCTTTGATGGTGATGATGAGGATCGGAGAAAGTATCAGGCCGGATATGCCAAACAAGGAGAGAGAAATGATCATGAAGGACAGCATCGTAAAGGCAGATACGCCAAGCGAGTCTCCTGTGATTTTGGGCTCCATAATTTGTCTGACCATGATGACGACACCGAGTATAATGCATAACCAGATCGCAAGCGTCGTCTGTCCGACAATGAACAAATAAATGATCCACGGGATGAACAGGGTAGACACGCCGAGCAGCGGCAGCACATCAAAAACGGCTGACAGCAGAGCAATCGAAAAGGCATTGTCCACTCCGAGCAGCAGCAGCGAAATAAAAATAACGATAAACGTTAAGCCGATGAGCTTGCTCTGAGCTTTCAGGTAGCCGACGATTCCGAGCAGTACGTTTTCACGCAAAAAGGTAAACGCGGCTTTGAATGTTTTCGGTGTTTTATCACGGGCCATTCTTTTCCAGGTTTCAATCTCTATGCTTAAAAAGTAAGCCAATATAATCGCAATCACGAAATTGACGACAAAGGTGGAAAAGCTGGTCAGCATCGAGAATGTACTGGTGAGTAATTGTCCCGCCAGCTGAGAAGCTTTATCTGCAATCTCTGTCGAGTACTGGGTTATTTTATGTATCACATCATCCGGCAGTGCGTCCATCCTGTTGCGCAGAAATTCTGTTTTCAGGATCAGCTGCTTTTGCATAATCGCTGAATATTCGGGCAAGCTGGCTTTAAGGCTCAGAATTTGACTCGTAAAAATGACTCCGACACCGGCGATGACACCGAGAATGACGAGAATAAACAATCCCGTTGAAATGGCGGAGGCAATACTTTTGCTTAAACCACGTCTATGTAAAAAGCGAGCCAAAGGCTCAATAATCAGGTAAATGATAAAGGCGAGAAAAATCGGTGCCGCAATCTGATACAAATAACTGAACAGCAGCATGAACAAATAAATGGTTATGAGCAGCAAAGCAATATCAAAAACGGTTTTCCAATATTTTTGGTAAAACGCTATCATCCGGTCACCTCGTCATACAGGGGAATAGGGGATTAAGTCCATTTGGCGGACCAAAGCTTCATTTCTTTCAAAATCTGGTGGAGATCATGGCCCTTTGGTGTCAAGGTGTATTCGACAGTGACAGGTACAGTCGGATAAGCGGTTCTTTCCAATACGCCTTGCTCCTCCAGATGACGCAAGGTTTCGGTGAGCGATTTGGGGCTGACGCCGTTGATTTTCTTTTGTAGTACACCAAAACGTTTCGTTCCGCCGAATAATTCACGCAGCACAAGAAAAGACCATTTTCCGCCAATAGCATCCAGCGTTCTTTCAATGGAGCAGTCGATGTACACAGGTTGTTTGGGGATATAATTGCTTCCAGCTTCTGTGAGTTTATTATTGGTTTCATTTTCTAAGAGAGACATATGTACCATCCTTCCTGTTATTAAGGGATTACCTCAAGGTTACTAGGTATATTTCCTGTAATAATATGAATAAAAATTCACTACTTCCCATTTTAAAGAACTATGGATAAAATAGCAATAGCAGCCAGGTTCCTATGGAACCGAATCTGTAAACTATCAAAGGAGTGTCATATTGTGAGCAAAAAAAAGATTATTATTACCGGAGGCAGCGGCAAGGCTGGTGTTTGGCTGGTAAAGCATTTTATAGAGCAGGGCTATGAGGTTATCAATCTGGACTGGAAGCTTCCCGAAGAGCCTTTGTGCCGTACGATAATTATAGATTTGAATGATTTGGGTCAGGTTCATAATGCTCTGGCACCATTCAGTGGCACGAACCGCAGCCAAGTCGAAGGTATTGTCCATTTTGCAGCTATTCCACAGGCTTATACGCATACAAATGATGTTTGTTTCCGCAATAACGTCATGAATACATATAATGTGCTGGAAGCAGCAGCGAACCTGGGCATTCAAAAGGTTGTACTTGCCTCAAGCGAGTCTTCTTACGGTATGGTATTTGCCAGTGAATATTTTGCACCACAGTATTTGCCTGTCGATGAAGCGCATCCACAGCTTCCTGAGGACAGCTACGGCTTGTCCAAAGTTGTGAATGAGGTAACAGCCGAAGCTTTCCATCGCCGTACAGGGATGCAGGTCATTTCGTTTCGTTTGGGCAATATTCTTATTCCTGAAAGCTATGCGACGATTCAGGCCAAATTCGCCGATACGGAAGGCAGAAAACGGATTTTGTGGTCATATATTGATGCCCGTGATGTCGCCAGTGCTTGTCGCCTTGCGATAGAAAAAGACGGACTTGGCGTGCAAGCGCTTATCCTGGCTGCTGACGATACTTCTTCGGATCGGGATACACAGGAGCTGGTAGCTGCACATTTGTCAGAGGTTACGGATATTCGTGTTCCATTGGAGGGGCGTGTAAGCTTGCTGTCCAATGCTAAAATCAAGCAGGTGCTCGGCTGGGAGCAGCAGATTTATTTTATGGATCAATTGTAAAAGGAACTGCTGATGTATCTTCATTGGAGCAGAAATCGGGTCCATATGCAAATTAAAAGGTGAACACAATCAGATGAAGGGTCTTCCCAATAGGGGTGGCCCTTTTGCTGATCTGACTTCGTTACGAAAGGAGAAGTGGGTGACATCAAGCTGAGTGTGTTGGATCTTGTTCCTGTAATTGGGGAGGTCAGTGCGCCCTTTGCTCTACAGCAAGCGCTGCAGCTGGCTCAAACCGCTGAACGCTTGGGCTACCATCGCTATTGGGTTGCTGAGCATCACGATATGGTCGGCTTGGCCTGTACATCCCCCGAGGTGCTGCTTGCGCATATTGGCGCGTTGACGAAGCGAATTCGGCTTGGTTCCGGTGCGCTATTGCTGCCGCATTACAAGCCGATTAAGGTGGCAGAGAGCTTTCATCTGCTGGCAGCCTTGTATCCCGAACGGATCGATCTGGGGATTGGACGGGCACCGGGGGGTTCTGCACATGTGACTATGGCTCTAAGCGGTAATTTCTTGGACAATCTTAGACAGCTGCCTGACTCGCTGCAAGCTTTAATGGAGCTGCTGACCCATACCTATCGGCAAGACGGTGAACCTGTATTGGCACGACCAATTCCAACAGAAGCTCCTGAGGTGTGGATGCTCGGTACGAACCATAAGAGTGCCGCTTACGCAGCACAATATGGTACGGGATATGTATTCGGGCAGTTTATGAGCGACAATGATGGGGTCGAGATGCTCTCGGTCTATCGTCAGCAATATGTGCCTTCCGCTCTTTCTTCGAAACCACGTGCAATTGTTGCCATAGGCGTAGTCTGTGCAGAGACCGAAGAACAGGCCGGACAGCTCGCCCTTCAGGCGGTCAAAGCGTTCAACCAGGCCGGGCAGAGTGCGGAAGTGAGTGCTGCATCCAAGCGCAAGCTGCTGGTCGGAACGCCTCAGCAGATCAAAATCGAGCTGGACCAGCTTGGACAAGTATACGGTGTGGACGAGTTTCTGGTCGTTACCCCTATACCTGACTATCAACATCGGCTGCGTTCTTTTGAGCTGCTTGCCGAAGCTGTGCTATAGATGAACAATCATTTTATAAATTGACGCTGTCAGACTCTCCGCATTACAATAGTTACAATTCATGCTCGGTCAGCTGTTAACCGCAACCTGCATCGGGCATGATGTGTAATAAGAAGCGAGAGAGGGTGCGAAATGGCGCAAGTGCTGAACCGGATACAGAACTACCTGCTCGGAACAAGTCTCCAACAGAAGCTGATTCTGCTGATACTTCCGCTTTCCATAATCCCGTTATCCATTCTGGGAACCTTCTCTTACTATAAATCCTCGCAGGTCGTTCAAAAGCAAGTGTGCCAGACGATTTTGGAAAGCTTATCCCAAGTTAATTACAGCCTCAACTATTTTGTCAAGGATATCGAGCAGCTTACGATGTACATTTACAGCAACCGCGAAATTCAGGATGTGCTCTCCAAAGACGGTGAGCGCTCGTTGGTAGAAAAGCATCAGGATGAGAAACGGATCAACGATATTCTGGACACGTTCCTGGGCTTTAAAAGCTGGAATATTGCGATATATTTGCTTGGCTCCAATGGAGACCGCTATTTTACCGGCAAGCTATTGCCGAACCAATATGATGATTACAATGTAAATTGGGGATTGTTTCGCAAGATGCGGCTGGCGGGCGGCAATATCATTTGGGACACGCACTATAGTATGAAAAAGCTCGAGGATTTCGGTATTGTACTGAGCAGCGGCAGACTGCTAAAAAAGATCGAGACGAGCCAGCCGCTTGGTTACATGGTCGTCGATATTATGGAGGACGCCCTAGCGGACAAATACAATAAGGCTCAACTCCAGCCCGGTGGACAAATGCTGCTGCTGGATCGCAACGGCTATGTGATCTCCAGCAGCCCATCCAAGCATATCGTCGGGACGAAGCTGAACGAGCCTTATTTGGAAAATGTGCTTGCCGGAAACAAAGGTTTTTTTGAGCTGGACAGCAAGAATGCTCCTGCAACCATGGTCATTTATGATACCTCGGAAATTACCGGATTTAAGATGGTTAGTGTTGTTCCTGTAGCTGTTCTGACCAAGGAGAGCAGCAGCATCCGTAATCTGACGTATTTTATAGTCATTATGCTTGGTATTGTCTCATGCTGGCTCGCTTATGTGCTATCTGTCACCATTACCCATCCGCTCCGGAAGCTGAGATCCCTGATGTATCTGGTGGAGAATGGCAATATGGAGGTCTCCTTTCGGTCCAGGTACAGAGATGAAGTCGGACAGCTCGGCATCAGCTTTAACAAAATGGTGCAGCGGATCAAACAGCTGATCGATGAGGTGTATACCAAGCAGCTCATGGTACAGGAGGCTGAAATCAAGGCGATTCAGGCTCAGTTTAACCCGCATTTTTTGTATAATGCACTGGATTCGATTAATTGGATGGCCCGTATTCACAAGATCAACGATATTAGTCAGACCGTGGTTTCACTTGGCGAGCTGCTGCGGTTCAGTATACGCAAGGGACAGCCCTTTATTCAGGTACAAGAGGATATGCAGCAGATTCGTAATTATTTGGTCATTCAAAAAATGCGCTACGGCGAAAAGCTGGAAGCGGAATTAATTATCGATCCAGACATTGAAGCGCTCTATACCCTGAAGCTGCTCATTCAGCCGCTGGTGGAGAATGCGATTACCCATGGTCTTGAGCTTAGGCCGGGCAAGGGACATCTGCGGATTCATGGTTCACGTGTGGGAGAGCATGTTCGCCTTGAAGTGAGCGACGATGGAGTAGGTATACCACCCGAAACCGTGGAGCTGCTTCTACACGGCAAGTTCGAATCCAATGATGAGCATAATACGGGAATCGGACTGCATAATCTGAAGCGACGGCTGGAGCTTTATTTCCATTCCAACTATCGTTTTGACATCGAAAGTAAGGCATTGCAGGGGACCAAGGTCATTATTGAAATTCCTGTAATGCGCACAGCAGGGGAGGATCGTCATGTATAAAGTGGTCATTGTTGAGGATGAATGGCTTGTTCTGCAAGGATTGAAGCTGACGATTCCGTGGGAGGACATGCATTGCACGATCATTGGTGAGGCAAGTGACGGGGTGACGGGTCTGGAGGTTATACAACAGGAGCAGCCCGATATATTATTAACGGACATTCGGATGCCAGCAATGGACGGGATTCAATTAGCCGAAAAAGCAGCCCAGCTGTGGCCAAAAATGAAAATCGTGTTTCTTACGGGATTTGATGATTTTACTTATGCCCAAAAAGCAGTAAAGCTGGGGGCCGCTGACTTCGTGCTTAAACCAACCAATGCAGATGAACTGATTCGTGTCATCGGACGCATCACCTCCAAGCTGGATGAGGAGAAGCAGCGGCAATCGCTGCAGGAACGTATGGAGCTGCGCTACAGCTGGGAGCATCCGCTGATTTTGGAGAAAATGCTCTATGATTTGCTGCTGGATTATGCCGGAACGATGGAGAAGGAGTGGCTGTTGGAGTACGGGGGATCCTCATCGGAGGAATTTTCCTCCTACCGGGTATTGCTGCTGCAGCTTGATGGCTTGCATACGAGCGGGGCAGCTGGAGAACAGCTGAAGCAGGGGATTAAAGAGCAAATAGCCGTGCTGTCGACATTGCCTGCAGTGAGAATACACGAAAACCGCTATGCCTTAGTCGTTAACCGAATTACAGACCGTACTCCGCTTACCGAAATGCTGGATCAGTTGTCTCCACTCCTGCCCTTTATTGCAGAAAGCCATGTACTGGGCGCAAGCGAGCCCTGTATCGATATCGATCAGCTTCCGACTGCTTATCAACAGGCGATGAGCGCCTTGTATCAAACGGTATTTGTCGGTCAGAAGCGCATGATCTGGTTTGAGGATATGGATCGGCAGCAGGAACCTCTTCGTGCCAATTATACGAGACTGGAGGAATTGATCGATCTGGTCAAATGGGGAAATCCTGCATCCATCAAGGAAATGACAGAGCTCTGGTACAGCCAGCTTATTCATCGTCATACGGATGGCTTGGAAGCCAGAAGGCGTTTTTTTGAATATACGGTGACACTGTATTCGCTGCTGCTGCGAGATTCAGAGCTTCGTGGCATCGTACTGGACAGCAGCTTTTCGCTGGCTTCGGCTGAGCGGGTGGAGGAGACGCTGGAATTGTCACTGAAACGGCTGAATACTTCATTATTCGAATGGAACCGCAAATATACCGAGCAGTCGGACACGCATAAGAAAAGCGGATTCGAGGAAATTGAAGCTTTCATTCAAGCACATTATGCCGAAGATATTACCCTTCAGAGCATCGCAGAACGCCATCATATGAGTGAAAGCTATTTTAGCCGATTGTTTAAAAAACAGGTGGGTACCAGCTTTCTGGAATATATAACGCAGATTCGGATGCGGCATGCGAAGGAGCTGTTAACGAATCCGAGATTGAAAATATACGAGGTTTCCGTTCAGGTAGGCTATCAGGATTCACGTTACTTCAGTCAAATTTTTCGTAAATATACCGGAGAAACACCGACAGAGTTCCGCAAGCGGCTCGGGATTGAGAGTTTACCGTTGTAATAACCGCCTATATAGGCTATGTCCGGCCCTTGGGCCGGTTTTTTGTGTTTTTTTGTGTTTTATAAGGGGAACGCTAGACGGAAAGAGTGGATGTACGGCGAATGAAGTGGTCAAAAATTTCAACAATTGAGCAATTTCATCACATTGAAAGCACTTTCATCAGTGGATATAGTAGTACTAGAAGTAAAACGCTTTCAAACTAATAGGGGGTCATACACAATGAGAAAAATGGTAACCAGTATTTTGGCATCACTGCTTTTGGTCGGTTCATTAGCGGGCTGTGGCACAACGGAAACACCGAAGGCCAAACCGGCTGAGGGAGCAGCGCCTCAACCTGCCGCACAGCAGCCGACTGCCAAAACAGGCGGTAAGCTGACGCTGTATTCACCCAATGCAGCAGAGGTTAACAACCCGATCGTAAAGGAATTTCAGGACCGTACGGGGATTGAAGTGCAGCTGATTGCTGGAGGCACGGGAGATTTGCTGAAACGCGTTCAGGCAGAAGCGGCTAATCCACTCGGGGATGTATTCTGGGCAGGCGGTGCAGATTCGCTGGAAGCCTACAAGAAATATTTTGAACCGTACAAAACAAAGGAATTCGATAATTTATCTCCGCAATATGTGGATAAAACGAATGTGTGGACACCGTTTGCAGCCTTGCCGATGATCATTATGTACAACAAGGAACTGGTGAAAGCGGGCGAGGATCCGAAGGGCTGGACGGATCTGACAGATCCGAAATGGAAGGGCAAAATTGCATTTGCCGATCCGGCCAAATCCGGCTCCTCCTACACACAGCTTATTACGATGCTTACAGCAAACGGGAAAGACAATGGTTGGGGCTTTATTAAGAAATTTGTGACCAACCTGGATGGAAAAGTGTTGTCCGGCTCCGGTCTTGTGTACAAGGGTGTAGCGGACAAGGAGTTTGCACTCGGCGTGACTCTGGAAGAAGCGGCGCTGCGGTATGTTGAAGGTGGAGCCAAGGTCGGAATCATTTATCCGGTTGAAGGCACCTCGTCAGTACCTGATGGCGCAGCGGTGATCAAAGGCGCCAAAAATATGGAGCAAGCCAAGCAATTTATCGACTTTCTGGTAGGCAAGGATGTACAGGCGCTGATTCAAAAAGAATTTAAACGCCGTTCTGTCCGTAAAGATGCAGAAGCTGTGAAGGGAATTGCTGAGGCAAAAGATATCAAGCTCGTCGATTACGATTTTGACTGGGCGGCAACCAAGAAAGACGACAATATTAAACGTTTTGGTAAAATTGTTACTGGACAGGAATAACAGTCATTATAATTAACATGTATATAACATTTAATGAAACTTTATTCTAAAAAACTAACGATTCATAACCGTTAAAGGTCGAAACGTCTATATTTATGGACGTTTCGACAATAATTTAAACAATTTAGAAATTTCATCTCATTTAAAGTTAGTATATCTAACATTATAGTATGAAGTAGAAATCAAATCTGCTTTTACTAACTGGAGGATACACAATGAGAAAAATGTTTACAAGTGTTCTTGCCTCACTGTTGCTTGTAGGAACTTTGGCGGGCTGTGGAACGTCGGAAACCCCGAAATCGAAGGAGGGAGCTGCGCCTCAGCCTGCGTCTCCATCGACAGCTTCCAAGGCGGGCGGCAAGCTGAATCTGTATTCTCCTAATGGAGCCGAGGTGAACAACCCGATTCTAAAAGAGTTTCAGGATCGTACGGGCATTGAGGTACAGCTGATTTCAGGAGGTACAGGAGACTTGCTGAAGCGTGTGCAGGCTGAAGCAGCTAATCCGCTTGGTGATGTATTCTGGGCTGGAGGTGCTGATTCCTTGGAGGCCTACAATAAATACTTCGAGCCTTACCAAACAAAGGAGTTCGACAATCTCGCTCCGCAATATTTGAATAAAAGCAATGTCTGGACACCGTTTGCGGCCTTGCCGATGATTTTTATGTATAACAAAGAGCTGGTGAAGGTCGGGGAAGAGCCGAAGAGCTGGAACGATCTGCTGGATCCGAAGTGGAAAGGCAAAATTGCTTACGCGGATCCGGCCAAATCCGGCTCCTCCTATACACAGCTGGTCACGATGCTGACAGTGAACGGCAAAGATAACGGATGGGATTACGTTAAAAAGTTTGTTAAAAACCTCGATGGCAAAGTATTGTCCGGCTCGGCTTTAGTATATAAAGGTGTGGCGGATAAGGAATTTCCAATCGGTGTTACGCTGGAGGATGCAGCTCTCCGTTATGTCGAGGGTGGTGCACAGGTAGGCATTATGTACCCTACGGATGGAACCTCGGCTGTTCCTGATGCCGCCGCAGTAATCAAAGGTGCCAAAAACATGGAGCAAGCGAAGCAGTTTATTGATTTTCTGGTAGGCAAGGATGTACAGTCGTTGATCCAAAAGGAATTCAAGCGCCGATCCGTCCGTAAGGATGCTGAAGTGGTGAAGGGCATTGCTGAGGCAAAAGATATCAAGCTCGTCGATTATGATTTTGACTGGGCGGCAACCAAGAAAGACGACAACATTAAACGTTTTGGTAAAATTGTTACTGGACAGGAATAAGACATTTTAAAACCATCAACGGTGCCTTGCTTGAACGATGGAGGCACCTTTCTTTTAGATAATGGAGGGTTATAGCTATGCAAAAAATTGTATTCGATCATGTGACCAAATATTTTGGCGATTCCAAGGCAGTCAATGACGCTCATCTGACCATCCAGGAAGGGGAATTTTTTACCCTGCTTGGTCCGAGTGGATGCGGGAAAACGACCCTGCTGCGCACGATAGCCGGTTTTTATCGTCAGGAAGAAGGGGATATTTACTTCGGGGAGCGCAAAATCAATGATATTCCTACGCATGAGCGAAACATTGGGATGGTATTTCAAAATTACGCGATTTTCCCGCATATGACGGTTTTTGAGAACGTCGCCTATGGGCTGAAAGCACGTAAAGTGAACAAGAAAGAAACGGAACAGCGTGTCATGGAAGCATTGGAGATGGTACAGCTTCAGCATTTGCGTGATCGTGTTCCTTCCGATATGAGCGGCGGTCAGCAGCAGCGGATTGCATTGGCTCGGGCCATTGTCATTCGTCCTGGTTTACTGCTGATGGATGAGCCGTTGTCCAACCTGGATGCCAAACTACGAATCAAGATGAGATCAGATATACGCATGCTGCAAAAGGAATTGAATATCACGACGATTTACGTCACCCATGATCAGGAGGAGGCATTGGCCGTATCCGATCGAATTGCAGTTATGAGTGAAGGGAAAATACAGCAAATCGCTCCTCCGGAAGATATATACGCTTATCCCGCGAATCAGTTCGTAGCCAATTTCATCGGCACCTCCAATTTTATCGAAGCTCATTGTCATGGAGGGATGGATAGCTCAGGGCTCGCAAAGATCGATTTACTCGGTGCCTCGTATCAGCTGCCGCTTGCCAAATCGTATGAAGGCAAGGTCGTGATGTCGCTGCGTCCGGAGCGCATCCGCTTGGAAACAGAAGGTCATGGACTACCTCTCATTCCGGGAACGATAGAGAATGTCACGTATTTGGGGGAAAAGGTAAGCTATCTTGTCCGTCTTCAGAACGGGCCTGTGATCGACGTGCAGGAGCATGCGGTAGAGCCTCATCAATTACGTAAGGTGAAGCAAGCCGTACAGGTGAATCTGCAGCTGGAAAAATCCACGATGTTCGACAAAGGCGGCAAGGAGGTAGTTTATCGTGCAACCTACTAAGAAGGGCCGACTATTTTCTTTTAAAAAATGGGACTTCTGGTCCTGGGTCACCTTGATTGTCTATGTATTCCTGTTTGCCTTTATTGTGTATCCCTTATTTACCTTGCTGTTCAACAGCTTTTATAACGATGAGGGAAGCCTCACGCTGGACAATTATGCGAACTTCGTGAAGCTGAAATACTTTTACGGCGCGCTATGGAACAGCTTGAAGGTATCCGCCTTTGCCACCTTGTTTTCCATTCTGCTCGGTGTTCCACTTGCCTATGTAACGGCACGCTATAATGTGAAATGTAAAGGACTTATTCAAATTCTGGTCATTATGTCCTTGCTTTCCCCTCCCTTTATTGGTGCGTATTCCTGGATTCTGATGCTCGGAAACAACGGTTTTTTGACCCGTTTTCTGCATGACCTTGGCATTCCATTCTCTTCAGTCTACGGTTGGAAGGGAATTGTCTTCGTCTTTACCCTTCAGTTCTATCCGCATATCTATTTGTATGTCTCGGGTGCGCTCAAAACGATCGATACTTCACTGGAGGAGGCTGCGGAAAGTCTGGGACGCTCCAGCTTTCATCGGCTTCGCACGGTTACACTGCCGCTGATTTTTCCAACGTTATCGGCTGGAGCTCTGATGGTCTTCATGGCATCCTTTGCCGACTTCGGTACACCTATGCTGCTGGGGCAAGGCTTTAAAGTATTGCCAATTCTGGCCTACGAGCAATTTATTAGTGAAATGGGCGGCAATCCGGCTATGGCCAGTACGCTCAGCGTTATCCTGATCATATGCTCGACAAGTATTTTATTCCTGCAGCGCTTCTTTGTCGCCCGTAAAAATTACACCATGACGGGGATGCGCACACCGAAGATCCAGACGTTAAGGCCGCTTGCCAAATGGCTGTTAACTGCGGGAGCTTTGCTGGTGGCTTGTGTATCGATTATTCCGCAAGCGACGGTTATTGTCACTTCCTTTATTAAAACGAAGGGCCCTGTATTTCATCCAGGCTTCAGCTTGAACAGCTACAAGGAAATATTGTTCCGTGTGCCCAAGGCTATCTTGAATACGTACAGCTTTTCATTGATCTCGATAGTGATCATGGTTGTGATGGGGATGCTGATTGCTTACGTGCTCGTCCGTAGAAAATCGAAGCTGACCGCGATGCTGGACGGGTTGATCATGATTCCCTATGTTATGCCGGGTACGGTGCTCGGGATCAGTATGATCATTGCGTTCAATAAACCGCCGGTCGTACTGACAGGCACGTGGGTTATTCTTGTCATTGCTTATGTGGTGCGCAAGCTGCCCTATACCATTCGTTCGAGCACAGCGATTTTATATCAATTGGATCGCAGTGTGGAGGAGGCTTCTATCAGTCTGGGAGTACCACCGATGAAAACCTTTTTCAAAACAACAGGGCGCCTGATGGGTCCCGGTGTGCTGTCCGGTGCGATTCTAAGCTGGATTACGACCATTAATGAGTTAAGCTCCACCATTGTCCTCTACTACGGCTCCACAGCGACGATCTCGGTTACGATATACAGTGAAGTATTTACGGCCAACTACGGTACGGGCGCAGCACTTGCTTCGATTTTGTCGATTACCACGCTGATCTCTTTGATAGTTGCCAACAAGCTGAGTAAAAAGGGACTGCAGCTGTAACCATTTAAGGAGGATGCTTGATAAGTCCCTCTCTTAATCTCGGTCGGCTGCCGCGTCACCCTGCTATATAGGAAAAGCCTTGCTGCAATGTTAGTATAGGAATAGTGATATGGCGACGCAGACCTGTCAGGAGGATATATGGGCTTAAAGCAATGGACATTATGGGGCATAGCCGCTCTGTTAATATTTACGGTTGGGGCTTTTTATAGCATGAATATGAATCAAGCCAGCGGAGTGAACAGCGAGTCTGATCGTACTACAGCGATCTCAATCTGGCTGTACAGCGAAGGCTGGGAAACGTATGTAAATGAATTCAAACAGCTTCATCCTAATATAGATGTAGATGTACGCAACTTTCGTTCAAGCGAGCAGTTATTTACGGAGCTGACAGCTTCTATTTCTGCCAACGCGGCACCACAATTAGCCGAGCTGCACAGCTATTATGGCCTGTCTCTGCTCGTGGACACCAAAGCGGTTATTCCCGTCGAACACGCCCTGATAGAGGGTGGGAACCAACTGCATCCAACATTCACGGCTCCCTTTCATTACGAAGGGAACGACTGGGCTGTTCCATTCGGCGGCGGATTACCGTTGATTTATTACCGTCAGGAGCTGTTAAAGCATCCGCAGGAAAAGACCTTTACCAGCTGGGATCAGATCGTTCAAGCGGCCCAACAACCGTTATCCGAAGGCTCCGAGCTCGGTGGCAATGGACACTGGGGTCTGGCTATTGATAATGAGCTGCCCTGGTTTGTCGATAATCTTTCCTTTATATCTGACTCTGCTGGTGCAAAGGATTTCTCTGTTAAAAGCAGCCGTGTATATGCAGCATTGTCTGCATGGAGTGACTGGATTCATCGCTCAGGGATTATGAAGCCGCTTGTTCACCGTAGGGCTGCCAGTGATTTCATTAATGGAAAAATCGGCGTATTCCTCAGCTCCTCCGAAATGCTGCCTACTGTGGAAAGATATATAGGAGGCAAGTTTCAATTTGATGCAGGACGTATACCGACCCTCGCACAGCAGGGGATCGTTCCCGAAATTCATGGCATGGTTCTTATGCAAGCAGCTCCGGCCAAGGTGCAGGCTGCCCAAAGCTTTATAGCTTATTTGCTTCTTGAGCAGACACAAGCATCATTATGGCGCAGCAAAGGTCTCATTCCGTCACGATCGGATGTGCTGGTTAAGCTGCAGGAAGAGGATGTATGGAGTCAACGGCAAAAAATGATTCTGGATTCGGCCCGTATGCTGGCAGTGAAACCGCCTTCAGCAGATGATTATGAACGATGGGTAAGCATGACAACCCTTGTTGAACAATTGGAGCAAAATAAGGACGTTAATCTGAATAAGAAAATAGAGGAGATTTATGGAAGCCATAACGGAAAATAAAGCAGGATATGTGCCGTATATAGATGCAGATGAGTTGAGAAGGAGGAAGGGAAACATGAAGTTGGAGATGTTATCGCGGCAGGGGACTACGGAGTGGAATGAGGATGCACTGATTATCAATGAGCCTTTACAGCTATTCGGAGTTTTGGACGGAGCTACCTCCTTGCATCCTTACCGCGGTCCCAATAACGAAACCGGAGGTTATCTGGCCTCACAAATTATTAAACAATATTTGGAATCATTGGCCGAGGAGGATGTCAGAGACACCAATTTGAAGCAGCTGGTCATTCAGGCGAATATTCGATTGCGTGACAAAATGGTTGAGGCCGGAATTCAGCTTTCAGACAAGACGGCATTATGGACCAGTGCATTGGCTCTCATTCGTATTACAGACCATTATGTGGATTACGCCCAGGTAGGAGACTGCATGATCGCAGCTGTGTATAAGGACGATACGATCCGTACCGTTTCCCGTGATCAGGTGGCTCATATCGATCAGCAATCCAAGGCGATCTGGGAAGAGGCCATTGGCCGCGGAATCTCCAAACGCGAGGAGCTATGGGAGCTTGTGAAGCCGGTGATTTTGGGTAATAAATCCAAAATGAACACGATGGAAGGCTACTCGATTTTGAGCGGTGAACCGGAGCTGGCTGATTTTATTGAGTATGGCAGAATAAACCGAATCCAATTAAAGTCGCTGCTGCTTGTCACGGACGGATTGTTCCCGCATACAGAGAGCGGCAGAGAACCAGAGGATATGATTCATCAGCTAACTGCAAGGATTCAAAGTGATTCTTTAACCGCCTATGCGGATTGGCTGTTTAAACTGGAGTCGGAGGATAAGGACTGCCAAAGGTATCCGCGTTTCAAAATATCCGATGACAAGACAGGGATATCGATTCATTTTGAATAAGATTTTCCTACATGAATAATGACACTGTATTCGCTGCTGCTGCAGGATACGGAGCTGTGAGGCTTCGTTTCTTGACAGCAGTTTTTTGTGTTAATTCACCGCACAGTGAGACGGATTTACCGGATTTCTAAAAATTGTATCTGTTTTTCAATGATTTATAGATGTTGGATAAGTGCGGATGGTTTACACTGGCTGTATGAGGATTCGAGCCGCTCGCTGCTGAGTGATTAAAAAATGGAGCGAAAAGGTTGGAAATATTGTATATTATGGAGGAAAACTTCGATGTCAATAAGTGGAATTCTTAAATCCAGTCCAATAATTACGCGTCACCCGAATAATCCGGTTCTGACTGCAAGCGATGTGCCTTATAAGCCCGCACTTGTTTTTAATGCGGGTGTTACTAAATATGAAGGACAGTATGTCATGATGTTCCGCAACGATTATGGCGACGTCGAGAATGAAACGCTGCTGCCTATTCATACGACGAATTTGGGGCTTGCGTACAGTCAGGATGGCATTCATTGGAATGTGCAGGATAAGCCCTGCTTTGGCATGGAGAGCGAGGAGATTATTCGCACCTACGACCCGCGGCTGACCGTCATTGATGGACGCTGTTATGTTTGTTTTGCTGTTGATACCAAGCATGGCGTACGTGGTGGTGTAGCCGTTACGGACGATTTCTCAAGCTTCGAGGTTCTAAGCATGTCTGCACCGGATAATCGCAACATGGTGTTATTCCCTGAACGAATCGGAGGTAAATATATTCGGTTGGAGCGGCCATTTCCCGTCTACGGTAAAGGGGGCAAAGACAGCTTTGATATTTGGATTTCTGATTCTCCTGATTTGAAATATTGGGGGAATACGGAATTGCTGTTGGGTTTGGAGCAGGTACCGTACGCCAATGATAAGCTTGGACCGGCAGCGCCTCCAATAAAAACCTCCAAGGGTTGGCTGACTCTGTTTCATGCGGTAGATATAGATCCTTCCCGTGGTCGAAACGGATGGGAGTCGTATTGGAAGAAGCGTTATTCAGCCGGGATCATGCTGTTGGATTTGGACAATCCGTACAAGATCATCGGTATGTGTCAAGAGCCCTTGCTGGCTCCGGAAGTGAGCTACGAAACGGATGGCGGCTTCCGTAACGATGTCATTTTCCCCGGGGGAATGATATTGGAGGACGATGGTGAGGTGAAAATCTATTATGGGGCGGCAGATACGGTGGAATGCTTGGCGACTGCCCATGTTGATGATTTAATTCAACTGTGCCTTAACAAGTAACTATAGGCTTTCATTGTTTACGTACTGTGCTTATGGTGTAGGGAGGCTCTGTGTAACAGCAGCTTCTCTACTTTATTTGTATTTACTTATAGTAGTAGCAGCTTTGATTGCAGAGGGAGTTCATCGCGATGAAGCATAGACATGTTCTCCAATACATCAATCAACATTTTAAAGTGAAATTAATATTGATTCTTTCCGTGATCATTATTGTGTGTTCCATGGTTACCGGCTATGTTTCCTACAGGATTTATTTGAACCTGTTTGAGAGCGAAATCAGCAAGCAGTATCTCAATACGAGCGAACAAACGATTGAGCAGATTGGCTTCAAAATTCAGGATATGTACCGGATCACTGACTTTATTTTTTTCCATCCGCTTGTAGAGCAAATCGTCCAAAACATGCATGCCGAGCCTGCGGAAGGAGAAAGCACGGAGTATCGCAGTTTTATACTGGAGAGGGATCTGGCAGATATATTGCTTCCTGTAAAAAATGAAACACCGCAAATTCGCGCCTTGTATATCGTTGACTTGCAGGGTACTAACAGCTACTTCAGTCATATGAGTCCTTCGCTGCAGATTGAATTTCCCGAATTTTATAATAGGGTCAAAAGCGGTTTGAAAAGCGAGTCCGCTGAGCTGGTGTGGCAGCGGATGCTTATTCAGGATTCTTCGGATCCGTCCGGTGAGAAGAGCCATCTTGTGGCCGCGAGGCTGCTGAAATCAACCAAACAGCAAACGGTATATGGCATGATTATTATGATCATTGACGAATCGTTTCTGGCCACCCCTCTCGAAACATTGATGGCAGGTCGAACTACAGGGGCCTATCTCTACGACCAGTATAACCGCATCCTTTTTAGCCGGGAGCCAGAAGGCAGTACTGGATTCGTACCGGATTGGGAAAAGAAGGAGGGGATTTTTACCCAGCGTACGGAGGACGGCAATGATTATTTATTTGTCAAAAGTGTCTTTGAGCCGCGATCGTTCACTCTGGTAAGCGGCATTTCCCTGGTGGATATCGAGGCAAAAGGACGGCGTGTTTATCAGGTAGCTTTAATTTCCGGCCTGGTCAGTGTGATGCTCATGGCGGTTTGTGTTTCCTTCTTCAGCGGCAGACTGCTTCAGCCGCTCCAAGGATTGGTAGCGGCTATGCAGCAGCTGCGAAAAGGTAATTTGCGTGTGAAAATTGCCAAAACGTCGAATGATGAATTTGCTTTTCTCGCGGAGAGCTTTAATACGATGGCAGCCGATATTCAATCCTTGATTCAGGAGGTGTATGTAAGCAAGCTGAGTGAGAAGGAGGCTGAATTAAAGGCGCTTCAGGCGCAGCTGAATCCCCACTTCTTGCATAATGCGCTTAACTCTATTTATTGGAAAATCATGCTGCTTTACGAGGATGAGGAAACGGCTTCTCTCGTAACCAGCTTGTCGGAGCTGCTCCGATATTCCCTGGCATCTGTGTCGACCCCAAGCACCTTACAGGATGAGCTGGCGCAAATCCGTAATTATATTACGATACAGGAGGCACGGCATGGGGAAGATCTGCATGTCAGTATTGAAGCTGAAGAGGAGCTGAGCGGCTGTAGTATGCAAAGGCTGCTGCTGCAGCCTCTCGTTGAGAACGTATTTGTTCATGCGTTTCGTGATCAGACGGCTAATAAGCGCCTATCCATTCGCGCTTTTCGACAGCATACGGAAATGCATATTGAAATCGAGGATAACGGGTGCGGGATGGATGCAGATACAATCCATCACATTATGAAGGATCGCTCCGTCCACGATCAGCATGGAGAACGGGAGAGCCTCGGCGTTCGCAACGTTACACGACGTATTTACCTGGTGCATGGCGAGCCATACAGGCTGGATATCCAGCGGCTGCAGCAGGGAACGATGATGCGTTTAATTTTGCCGTGTGAAGCTTACCAGCCTATGAAAGGAGGTGCAGCAGATGAATCGGCTGCTTCTGGTTGAGGATGAACCTTTATTCAGGAAAGGTCTTGCGAAAATGATCACCGGTTCCACGACCAACTGGAGCGTATGTGGGGAAGCGGAGAATGGACAAGAGGCGGAGAGCTTGATAGCGGAGCTGCTGCCTGACCTCGTTATCACGGATATTCGAATGCCGTTATTGAATGGCCTTGAGCTGTTGAAGCGTGTAAAAAGCAGGTTCCCGGATATTGAGTTTATCGTTATAACGGGTTTTCAGGACTTCCAATATGCCCAGACTGCACTTCGCTTCGGTGCACTCGATTTGCTTATCAAGCCCTGCAGTAAACAGGATGTATATGACGCGCTGGATAAAGTGAATGACCTTGTACTGGACAAACAGGCAAGGCTCAGAAAGGAGGAAACCGAGCATCAGCTGCTGCTGGAAAATACATTAAGGGCGATTTTTCTGAGGTTTCCTTATCATACGGAGGCAGTAGCAGAACTGGAGCAAGGACTGCATGGGTGCAAGCTGATCTTGTTCCGAATTACTGATTATTATCCTGCTCACAAGCAATATACGCGTAGAGATGTTCCGTTACTGCAGTTTGCTGTTTTAAACATTATCAGTGAATTGCTGGACACACACGGGATAGCAGGCAAGCTGCTGCTTATTGAATACGGCCGCTATGCTCTGCTCATGGATGATGCTGCCGAGGTACAGGCTCTTTGTGTTGCGGTATGTGAAACGATCCCTCGTCTGCTGGGCTTATCGGTTTCAACGCATCATGCCGGCCTGGCCCACAGCCTGACGCAGCTCGCCGATCTCTATGAAGCCGGTATGGAAGGAGCAAGAATAGCCGAGCATACGGATAAAGGGACGGACACGGAGGGCACGCTGCCGATGAATCGGGCGCGTCAGCAGCTGATCAGTGCGCAGACGGTCGCTTTTATCGTATCTGGACAGATGGAAGCTTTGAAGCAGTATCTGGAGCATTTCATGAAAGTAGCTAGCGGAATGTCTCTGGAAAACGGGAAAATGGAGGCATTATCGCTGAGCTTTGCGCTTCAGGATACGGCTCGTAAGCAGTTTGAGCAGATATATGAGCCTCAAATCTTGACGGATCGAATCAGCAAGCTGCATGAATGCAGCAGCAAGGACGAGATCTATAGCTGGATGCAAACGGAAACAGAGCGTTTTTTCCATAACTTCACGAGATGGCAGGAGAAATACAGCGAGAATGCGATTTTAAAGGCTGCACGCTACATGGAGGAGCATTACTCTGAGCCGCTGCCGTTACAGCAGGTAGCCTCGCAGGTGCATTTGAATGCAGCCTATTTCAGCCATTTATTCAAGAAAGAAACCGGACGCAGCTTTATCGATTATTTAATCGAGCTGCGCATGGAAAAAGCCAAGCAGCTGCTGTGCAATACGGATATGAAAATTACCGAGGTGTCCGGCACAATCGGCTACGATTTACCGAATTATTTTGCCAAGCTGTTCAAGCAATCCACGGGTCTATCCCCTAAAGATTACCGCAAGCTTTATCAGAGCTGATTGTGCGGCATCCAGCAGGCTTAGACTGGGTCATACTTTCCCCTCACTTTTTTGCATTTAAACACCCAAGCTGGCGGTACGTTCATCCATGTATGCCCCGTTTCGATAGATGGGAAGTGAGTCTGAAAGTCTTTTTTGAGCAGCAGTGTATATTGGAACGCAATAAACGTTCCATTGCTTGCCAATGCGTTCTCAATGGATAGAAATAGTCTTTCTTTCAGTTCGGAAGAAAAATTAGCAAAAGGAAGACCCGAAACGATCAAGTCGAACGGTCTGCCAGTTTCATTAACGATTTCCCCCAATCTCAATGCATCGTTCAGAATGGGGAGATCAGGGAATTGAATATTCAAATTTTCACGAAAAGAATCATTTTGTTCGAACAAAAATAACCGGCTTCGAGGATCCATATGTCGTTTGATATACCGGGTAAATACACCGGTGCCGGGGCCCAACTCCGCGATTTGGGCCATCTTGTGCCATGGCAAGGAGGGCGGAAGCATTTTGCGGGTTAAAAAAACCGAGCTGGGAACCAAACTGCCTACCTGACCCGAATGGCGTATAAACTGTCCGAAAATCGACGGCTGTTTCATTCGATTCCTACTTTCTTATCCAGCAAATAGCAGCTTGCTGAAAAATATGCCAGACAAAAGATGAGCAATGTGAGAAAGGACGGGAAATTGGCAAAGGCTACGATCCAAACGAGCAGTCCCGCAGTAAAGCTTGAAAAAGTGATCAGGATAGAATGACTACGGCTGCATTTTCCAAGAAATATGCTCGTAAAACATAGAAATATAAGCCCAGTCGCAGAGAAAATCCATTTCACGATGAGCAAAACTTTCGACCAATCGAATAAAAGCAAAGGTTCGACTCGAAACAATTGTCCGTTGCTCATCCCCAGTTGTACCCACATACCCACAATCATAACCACCGTTATCAGCAGTGCCTCCAATAAAATCACAATATATTTGGACATCAGCATATAAGTTCTGGGTACCGGAAGGGATAACAAATGGGTAATCGCTTGTTGCTTCCACTCCTCTTGCCATGTAGAGAAGCAGTGAAGAAACGTCATCAACAGCAGGCCGGCAAAAATTATGACATCAAGCATCGTAATCAGACCAAGTCCTTCCTGAGGCAGGTGCAAATAAAAGATGAGGATGGAAACCGCCGCATTCAAAAGAACGGTTGTTGCCAACGTAGCGAGCAGCGTATTCCTTCGATTTCGCAGATCGGTCAAGAATAATCGCCTAAACGCGTGCATGATCATACACCTCTTTCAACATTTCCATCAACGATTGGTTTCGTTCCAGTTTTAGCATCTCGACATTACCAGCCAGCAGAAGCTTACCCTCGTGAATAAAACGTATCTCATCCAGCATCACTTCGATCTCCGATATTTCATGCGTCGTAACGAGGATCGTCTGCCCTTCTTCCATGAAATCTTCTACGATCGCTTGGGCAATCTGCTGTCTTGCGAAAGGATCTATGCCGGAAAAAGGTTCGTCCAGCAGCATATACTTTGCCTGCCGGCTTAGAGCGAGCAGTAATTTCATCTTGGCCCGCGTTCCTTTTGATGCATGATGAATCAACGAATCTGCCGATAATTCGAAAAAATCGAGCAAATGCCGTGCTTTATTATCGTCCCAGTCCCAGTACATGTCTTTCATATACCTCATGCTGTCGGATAGTTTCATCCAAGGGTACCAAACGTTCACATCAGGAAGGAAGGTCATCATCCCCCTGGTCGATAGGCATGGCGATTTCCCGTCAATCATGATTTGGCCGCCATCCAATCGTAAAAGACCTGCTATCGCCTTAAGGACCGTCGACTTCCCTGCGCCGTTCGTTCCCAACACTCCGATAATTTGTCCCTCATCCGCAGTAAACGTAATATCGTCCAACGCCTTTTTACGGCTAAACGTTTTTATGGCATGCTCCACATTGATCATGGCGTTTTTCCCCTTTCCAAATACTTTTTCACCGTGTCCAAAATGTCTTGGTCGGATTTACCGAAAGACCGCAGCAATTCTACGCTTTGCCCGACTGTCTCGTTCAACGCCTCTTTCCGAATCGACTCCAGCATATCCCGATCGCTTGTCATAAAGCTTCCCTGACCCCTGACGGTAATAATCAAATTCATGTCCTCCATTTCCCTGTATGCCCGTTGAATGGTATTGGGATTGACTCCCAACGTTTTGGCAAGCTCACGCCGCGAAGGGATTTCTTGCCCCAGTGTATAGGTGCCTTGGATGAATTTCATGCGAAATTCGTCGATAATTTGGGAGTAAATCGGTTCTTTCTGATTAAATTCCATCGCTTCCTCCATCGACCACAATCTGTATTACTGTATTATTTAATTAACACAGTAACACATAGAAAAGCTTAATGTCAATGATGGACACGAAAATGGGCTGAGCAGGAAGTTATGGCTGCCCAATCTGGTATTGGCATTTTTGCGGTGGTTCGTTCATTTATCGATTTCCATTTGATCTAAAAATTTTATCTTTTTCCCCATAAATCGTAGATGTTGCTCTCTCCCTATTTCCCTACAATTAGCTATATAGACAAACAACAAGATATGGAAGGTGCGGTGAGATGAAGATGGTATGATAGACATTGTAAATGAACAGGGGGAACCACAATGTCTAATCCAATAGCAAGAGTAGTCCTTCCGATGCTGGCTTCCGCAGCTTGGATCTTCGTGATAACAGGCTGTACGACCGTGATCGACGGGAATGGTGATAGTAGTGTGTCTAAGTCCGATCAGCGGAGGATGATTACGGCAACCATCTATGACCGTGGCAATATTCCATCCAGTGAAGGCACGATTGAAAACAATAAAATCACCCAATGGATTAACGAAACAGGACCGGTACAAGTCAAGTTCATAGCTGTACCCCGGACACAATCGGAGCAAAAGCTGAGCACGTTATTCGCAGGCGGAGGAGCACCAGACCTGATTCTGGAATATGCGCCGCAGATCAAAAATCCGCTGATCGACCAAAAGCAGCTTCGTCCGATTGACGACATGATCGACAAGTATAGTACGGAATATAAAGCGCTTTTGCAGAAATATCCATCACTCAGGAAAGCGGGAACAGGAACTGATGGCAAGCTGTATCAGTTCGGGCGTATCAATGAAACGATTCCGCAGCGCGGCTTGTTTATCCGTACCGATTGGCTGCAAAAGCTGAACCTGAACATCCCGAAAACGACTGAGGAGCTGTATCAGGTAGCCAAAGCTTTCGCGGAGCAGGACCCGGACGGAAACGGGAGGAAGGACACTTACGGTATCGCGATGTCCTATAGCTCCGGAGCTATTCTGGATGAAATGTTTGGCGTCACCTACCCGGGCTTCATTGTGCAAAACAACGAGCTTATTCATGGCTGGGATCACATTAAGGCGGTTACGGCGTTTAAAAAAAGACTCTACAGTGAAGGTCTGGTTGATAAGGACTACTTGAACGACAAGAATGGCTCAAAAGCGAAGCAGGATTTCCTGAACGGTAAAATCGGGATATATATGGAGCAGTTTAACGTTCCGATTGTTTTTTATAACGATTATTATGTGAAATTGAAAAAAAATGTTCCGAGTGCCGAAGTTACAGTCATTCCGTATCCGGTAACTCCGGTAGGGCAATTTAACCCGATTTTTGTCAATCCGATCCAGATGACGGCTGTTGTCAACGCTCAAGTCAAAGATCCGGAAGCGGTGATGAAATACGTTGATTTTGCCGCATCCGATACTTTTATGAAAACGATGTATTACGGCTTTGAAGGCGTGCACAGCAAGTCGGAGCCGGGTACATGCCCGCAGGTGATCAATCTGGATAAATGGAAAACTGAATTTAATTTCGGTGCAGGCGATTTTGCTATGCTGGCTTCCCCGACATTAGCGGGCAAATGTTATTTTGGTACGGAAAAGCTCGATGCCCGGGATGTTCTTCAAAATCAGGTGAAAAAGATGTTTGAAGCGAATTCGTCCTTTATTCGCTTTGATCTACCGGTAGCGGGACCGACTCATTCTGAACAGATGCCTCAGCTGCCAAAGGAACTGCAGCAGATTCTGACCAACACGACGAAGCAGGTCGGTGTCGGCGAGGGCGATATCTGGATAAAGTCGATATTGACGCCTGGCTATAGCCCGGAGATGGCCAAACAGGATGCAATCGCAGCATGGCAAAAAGCCGGAGGCAAGCAGGTTGACGATTGGTACAGGAGCTTCTATGCCAACGATAAGGACAAAACGATTTGGACTAACGATATTTACGATATTTTCAAAGAGCAGCGTGCGCTTCAAACCAAATAAGAGTCAGAATTTGATAATCAGGTGGTGAATAAACGGATGGGGACCGTACGGGCCAAAACTACAAAGGATGCCTTGCGTTATTTGAACAGGAAAAAATATTTGTACATTTTGTTAATCCCATGTGTGATTTATTTTCTAATATTTAATTATTTTCCGATGTATGGCGTCATCATAGCTTTTAAGGATTTCAATTTTGCCAAAGGTATTGTAGGGAGTCCCTGGATCGGTTTCGACAATTTCAGATACATGTTTGGGTTAAGTGATTTCTACACGGTGTTCTGGAACTCACTTTACCTCAGCATGCTTAGGCTGGTTTTCGGATTTCCTTTTCCGATCCTGCTGGCCCTGCTTTTAAATGAGATGCGAAATCGCACGTACCAAAGGGTAACGCAGACCATTATTTACCTGCCTCACTTTATATCCTGGGTTGTCATCGGAGGTATTCTGGTCAACTTCCTGTCACCCTCCTGGGGAATTGTAAATATTTTCCTCAAACAGATCGGGATGGAACCTATTTTCTTTCTTGCGGACAATGATTATTTCCGACCCTTGGTCATTATTAGCAGTATTTGGAAGGAGTCCGGTTGGGAAAGCATTCTTTACCTGGCCGCCATGGTTAGCATCAATACCGAATTATACGAGGCTGCCAGTATCGACGGTGCCAACCGATTGCAGAAAATGCGGTATGTGACGATGCCTGGTATTAAATCAACGATCGTGATTTTACTTATTTTGCGGCTCGGTCAAATTATGGGCAACGGCTTTGAACAAATTTTTGTGCTCCAGAATCCTTTGAATCTGGGTGTTTCCGAGGTGTTTGAAACCTACGTATACCGGGTCGGTTTAATTGGTGGCCGGTTTTCCTTCGGAACTACGGTTGGGCTGTTCACCTCAGTGATCGGATTGATTTTCCTGCTGGCAAGCAACCAGATTGCCAAATGGCTGAAAGAGGACGGGATATGGTAAAAGGAGGCAGCAGAGCTTGAGTATTAGATCATTCGGAGATAAATTGTTTGACGTTTTTAATTATACAGTCGTCACCTTGTTCGCATTAGCTTGTTTATTCCCGTTTTTTTATGTGGCATCCTTTTCTGTGACCCCTTATTCGGAATATTTGCAAAATCCATTAAAGCTCATCCCGAGTCATATCGAGCTGTCCGCCTATAAGCAGATTCTTCAGATGCCGTTGATGTGGACCGGATACAAAAATACGATCATCATCACGGTTGTGGGAGTCGCAATCAACATCTTTTTGCTGATCATTTCGGCTTATCCGCTCTCCAAGAAGGATTTAAAGGGCAGAAATGTGATTATGGTGTTAATCACGTTCACGATGTTTTTTAATGGGGGTTTAATACCGAATTTTTATCTCATTAAAGCCCTGGATATTTATAACACACTGTGGGCGATGATTTTACCTGGTGCTCTTGGCGCCTATAACCTGATTCTGATGAAAAACTTTGTCAGTGCGATACCCGAAAGTCTGGAAGAATCGGCTTTTATCGATGGGGCCAATGAAATTAAGGTGCTGTTTCGGATCATCGTTCCCCTGTGTAAGCCGGCGATAGCCACCTTTGTCATTTTTCATGCGGTAACCCAATGGAATACGTTCTTTTCGGCCATTATCTACACGTCGAGAAGAAGCCTCTGGCCGCTTATGCTGATCTTACGCGAAATGGTTGTTGACGATGGAGGCATTACCAAGGATGCGATGGACATGAACAATACGGGGGTCACCGTGTTTACGATTAAAATGGCGATCATCATTTTTGCAACATTACCTATTCTGCTCGTTTATCCCTTCCTGCAAAAGTATTTTATGAAGGGTGTGCTGGTAGGCTCAATCAAGGGATAAAAGGGCTTCTTATGCTTCATCCGAACGATTAAAATCTGCAGTTGTTTGCAGTTTTAATAAATGGTAATTAAAAAGGAGATGTTTATATTGAAAGGGTCCGTCAAAACGCTGGTTAGTTCCTCAGTGAGCATTGCGCTGCTTTCCTCCATCGTGGTGGGATGCAGTCCGAATACTGACAACAAAGAAGCAGCCACCACCAAGCCAACACCCGGTACTACGGCGCCAGCCCCAGCCAAAGCAGCACCTGCCACAATCAAGATGTTTAACAGAGTGAATGCAGCGGTCGTTGTAGAAAATAATCCGGTTATAGCGGAGGTTGAAAAGCTGGCCAATGTCAAGCTATCGGTTGAAGCTCCTCCCATCAATAACTATGTGGATAAGCTCCAGGTGCTTATGGCGTCAGGAGACCTGCCAGACCTCATCTACAATTGGGGTGGCGCAGATGCCAATATGGAAAAGTGGGCGCAGAATGATCTGATTGCCTCGTTGGACGACAAAATTAAAAATTATCCGAATCTGACAAAAAATATTACGAAAGAAATGTGGGATGGGGTCAAATCTGTTAATGATGGAAAGACCTATATCATTCCAAGAACGAATGTAGTCAACCACTGGGGCTATATGATCAATCAGCAATGGCTGAATAAGCTTAATCTCAAAGCGCCTACGACTCTGGACGAGTTCACGAATGTATGCAAAGCCTTTACCCATAACGATCCTGACGGAAACGGAAAGCCGGATACGTATTGCCTAAGCTTTTCCAATCCGACGCTGGGCGCCAATACAATCTGGAATGCCTCCAATTTTCTTGCCTCCGCATTTGATCTTCCTATCGTGAATGGAGCCAAGGATACAGACGGAACGTATAAAATAAGAGAAAAAATGTCGGGCTATATTCCTTACTTGACCTATCTGAAGCAGTTAAATGATGAGAAGCTGATTGATCCCGAGTTTCTGATTAACAAGATCTATGTAGATCAGGAAAAAATGAACCAGAACCGGGTCGGTATCATCTACGCACATCAATATGCGGTTATGGCCAATCTGGCAAAGGATAAGGAATCGGATAAAAAGTACACCTATCAGGCTGTGTTAAAAAATAGCAAGGGCGTTGCATCCGATTGGGTCACACCTGCAACGTGGGGCGGCTGGATGATAGCCAAAAATTCCAAAAATATCGACAGTGTGCTGAAATTTCTGGATTGGGGCAATACAACGGAAGCGAATACCTTGTTCCAGCTTGGTATTAAGGGCGTGACCTACGACAATTATGATCCGGCTACGAAGAATATAACCCGGACTCCCGATCAGGCTACCAAGCTTGCATCCGTGACAAGCACGTACATGACGCTTGCTAACGCGATAGATGGAAACGCTGCCATCATTGAAGGAGCAGATACCCTGGATAGACTTAACGCTTACAAGTCACAGCTGGATGGTGCATTAAAGCAGATGAACGTTATCAATGTTCCTGCTGTCAGGTCGCCCAAAATTCTGAATCTGAACAGCACGATTCCCGATATGGTCAAGAAAAAGGACGACCAGGAATTGAAGTATATTCTCGGCAGTATTACCCTGCAGCAGTTCAAGGACTTCCTGGAGAAGGAATGGAATCCGGCTACAGCCGATGCCGAAAAGGAATATGTAGACTACATGAATAAGGCAGGTAAATAAAAACGGATAAGTGAAGGGTGTAGAGGTGATATGGGAATTTTCCGAATATCACCTTTTTACATACATATTTTAAGGATGGTGATGAATAATGGGTAAAGGTAAAGCCCGAAGTATGGCTCGGGGGGTCGTGTGTTTCGTCCTCGTGCTCGGTATGCTGTTTTCAAGCATTCCGTTTGTTCCAACAAGTGGCATTCAGACAGCGTATGCCGCTAATTCGAGCGTAGTCAGAAGTGGTGATGTGTGGACACTGGAAAATGATGTGATGAAGTCAGTTGTGTCCTTTGCAAGTGGAAGTATTCAACTGACAAGCTATTACAACAAAGAGGCCGGAAAGGAGTATCTCACCGGGAGTGGAAGCCAATATTTGTTTTACTATAACTATGGTGGAAGCGACCTCTATGCCAATGATGGCGGATGGACGCTGGGTACTGCCACGATTACCGACATTACCAAATTCGGCACCAATTGGGGTAAGCAGCTTACTATCCCGGTGACCCGAACTTCCCCAGAAAATGTAACCATTAATCTGAAATTTGAAATTTATAACGGGAAATCCGGATTGAAGTACAGCAACTCCATTAAAAATAATGCGGCTGCCCAGAAGACGATTACGAACTCGGACATCATCTCGCTGAACCTGCCCAATGATGCACACACGCTGTATTATGTACCGAATATGGCCTGGTACAGTACATCGGGCTCGCTGGCTCCGAATGCAGGGAAAAATGCGATAACAGTCTATAATACGGGTGATGGCTGGGGCCTGCAGCCGGAAATGAACTGGAAGACCGAGGGAACCTCTGGCATGCTGCCGCCCTTTGCCAGCATTAATGCCTGGAGCGGGATCACGAATGTCAAACTATCCACCAATACCGATGCACTGCAATTGGTGTTGTTTCCTAATGAGGAATTCGAGTATATTTCAGTGAATATGACGGTATTCAAGGGGGATATCCTTGATGGAAAAATGGCAGTCGAGGAGCATTTTAGAAAGCGCTTCAAATATCATGACGTGACTTCCCTGTTTCTTACCAACGACTGGGACTATATAGGGAAACGCACGGATGCATTTTTCAGAAATACAGTCGTGCCGAAGGCTGTACAGGCAGGTCTGGATATGGTGATGATCGACGATTTATGGAATACGACCCGAGATACCACGACAGCGAAGACCAGCTTTACAAGCAATATGGCATCCCTGACCGATTATATTGTAGGACAAGGCCTGCGCTTCGGATTATGGTTCAGCATGACAGGCGACAACCATAATGCAGGAAGGGATTTGGCTGACCCTGCCAACATTGAGTTCAAAAGAAGTCAGGTTGAGGATACGATGATTCCTCAATATCATTTATCGCATCAAATGATTGATTTGACCGAATTTTGGCCCAATACGGCGGCGACCTCAACCTCGCATCCAAGCGACAGCGTTTATCGAAAAAACGTATTGGTGAAAAACTATATGAACGATCTGACGTCACGACACCCGGACTTCATTGGCAAGCTGACCAGCGAAGTGGATATATATCCTACTCAGGGTGACAGAAACAACGGACTGCTGCATATCTCCGATAACGGATTTCTGTCCGCTAACGGCGGAGTGGGCACCAGCATGAAAATCGGCATGGACAGCTTTGGCTATTTGCCTATGAATTCCGTTTATTACGGCGGTAACCCGTCAGGCAAAGTCGAGGACTACTATTCCTATATGCTGGCAAGAGTGATCAAATTCAATACAGACCCTTCCGGTTGGACGAATGCAGGTATGGATTCTCTGAAAAAATTCAACAACTGGCGGAAGAGTCCGAGAATCAAGGCATTAACGGAGCAAACGACAAGGCCGCTTTATGCCGGTCCGGATTTTGATACGTCAGGCTCCTACGCATGGATGTATGCGTCTGAAGATAAAAGTAAGGCGCTGGTCATTGCCACAGCTGCGAATGTAACGGCTGTTCCAGACGATCTGACCCTCAATCTCAGGTGGCTCGACAGCAGCAAAACTTACCTGGTTGAGGATATTACGATGAACGATAGCGGTGTCAGCTCCTACAGCTATAAAGGCAAATTCACAGGCAGCCAGCTGAAATCGCCAGGACTTCCTGTGAACCTGGCCGATAACACATCCAAGAGTAAGGCGTTCTGGATTCAGGAGGATAATGCGGCAGCCATGCAGGTGCTATATGCAGATGAGAAGATTGCATCCTTCACGCAAACTTCCGGCACATCGAGCCTGACGGTCAATGTTACCGGAACTGCAGGAACCACGGGTAAGGTGGTTGTATTTGACCGGACCGCCAATAAATCCATTACCAGCGACGTCGTCATTGGCACAGGCGGTACAGGCAGCGTTACGCTCGGTTCCGGCATTTTGCTTGAAGCAGAGAGTCTGACAGCAGCGGCATCATCAGGTTCGAACGTTGCGAATGGAGCCGACACAGCAGCCAGCAATGGCTCGCTCAGCTACGGGAATCTGAATGGAGTGGGCGACTGGGTCCAATACACGGCAAACGTGGCAAGCCCGGGCACCTACAATGTAAAGGTTCAGGTTAAGAAGCACCCAAGCAGAGGTACGGCACAACTGTATATAGACGGCGCAGCACAAGGCTCGCCTATTGACGAGTATCAGAGTGCTCAAGGTTATGTCGAGGTCGATCTTGGCCATATCGCTTTTACAACAGCTGGCAATAAACTATTCAAATTCCAGATCACAGGGAAAAATGCCAGCAGCAGCTCTTATATCTTGGCTACGGATACGATAAGGCTTACCTATAAATCACCTGATGTTATCCTTCCGCCAGCGGTACCGGAAGCCGTCAAATATGAAGCAGAGAGCTTGACCACGACGGCATCAACCGGTGCAACGGTTACTTATGGAGCGGATTCAGCCGCCAGCAACGGTGGATTGAGCTACGCGAATGCCAATGCCGTGGGAGGCTGGGTACAGTATACGGTGAATGTTCCTGCATCGGGAACATACAGGGTGAGAGTGCAGGTCAAAAAGCATCCCGACAGGGGTACGGCACAGCTGTACATCGACGGCACCGCACAGGGCACGCCGATCGATGAATACCAAAGCGCACAGGGCTATGTCGCAGTGGATCTCGGCAATGTGACGTTCAGCTCAGCAGGAAACAAGCAATTCAAATTTCAGGTCACAGGCAAGAATGCAAGCAGTGCCAGCTATACCCTGGCAACCGACTATATTTCGCTTACCAAGGAACCGCTTAATTATGAATTCGAGAGCTTGACCACAACCGTATCAGCAGGAGATACCACGGCAATTGGCAGCGATTCCGCCGCCAGCGGTGGAGCATTAAGCTACGGCAACTTTAACGCAGTGGGAGACTGGGTGGAATACACGGTCAATGTTCCAACAGCCGGAACCTACACAGTAAGTGCGCGGGTTAAAAAGCATCCCGACCGCGGCACGGCGCAATTGTATATCGATGGTGCTGTTCAGGGGAATCCTGTAGACCAGTATCAAAGTGTTCCAGGCTATTCGGTCGTTGGATTAGGCAATGTGACGTTCAGCTCTGCAGGAAACAAGCAGTTTAAATTTCAAGTTACAGGTAAAGATCCAAGCAGCGGTAATTATACTTTGGCTAATGATAAAATCATGCTAACCAGAGTCAATTGATTATGTATTTCTGACGTTAAGCTATCAAGGACCAGTGTTTCCCCTTTATTGAGGTGGAATGCTGGTTCTTTTTAATGTGATGTCCGAATTCCTATTTTCCATCATCTTAATTTCAACCTAAGATCGAAGGATTGCCACCTCGGCAAATAATCGCGTTTCCCTTACGATAAAGAGGTCAAGATGATCACTAGATTGAAAGGGGAATATTCAAATGAAATTAGCTACAAAAATGTCAACAGCAGGGGTAGCGCTGCTGCTTGCCGCTTCGATGGCCGCCTGCAGCAGCGGTGTTACGCCTGCCGCCGAGCCAGCCAAATCAACAGGTGCCACAGACGCCAAGACCGAAGCCAAAACAGACAAACCTGTGGAGCTTACATTTTGGTCTTTGGGCACTAACGGCTACGAGAAGCTGGCTGAAGAATATAAGGCCGTTAAGCCTAATGTCACGATCAAAATTCAAAACACAGCCGACCAAACGGCTCATCACAATAATATGTTAACGGCGCTGTCTGCGAATAAGGGTGCACCGGATATTTTCATGGTCGAAATTGCTTTCCTGGAAAAATTCATGGAGGCGAAGGATAAGTTCAATAATTTGAATGATCTTGGCGCAAGCAGCCTGAAAGGAAATTATCTGGATTGGAAATGGAAGCAGGCTTCCTCCACGGACGGTAAATTCCAGCTTGGCTTGCCAACGGACGTAGGTCCAACTGTCGTTTATTATCGCACCGACCTGCTGGAGCAGGCGGGTATTGCGAGCAAACCCGAAGAATTTTACAAAGAAATTGCAACCTGGGATAAATTCGCTGAAACTGCAAACAAGTTCAAGCAAAAAACTGGAAAAACGTTTGTAGATATACCTGGATTGCTGTTTAATGGCGTGCGGGATCAAGGCAACGAAATCTTTTATAACAATAATGATGAATTCATTGGCGATAAAAACCCGCAAGTGAAAAAAGCCTATGACTTTACAGTAAAAGGGATTAAAGAAGGCTGGGTTGGCAAAAACGTGCTCTGGACACCGGAATGGGCAAAAGAAACCAATGATGGCGGATTTGCTGTCATGCTGGCTCCGGCATGGATGAGTGGCGTTATTAAAGGAAATGCCAAGGATGCAACGGGTAAATGGATGATTACCCAAATGCCTGAAGGCGCTGGCAACTGGGGCGGTTCGTTCCTGAGTATTCCCAAGGAATCGAAAAACGCCAAGGAAGCCTATGAATTCATATCATGGATGGACAGTAAGGAAGGACAGCTTAAATCGTATATCTCGAATGGCCTGATGCCATCGATTCCTGCAGTTTATGAAGAAGCCAAGTTTAAAGAGCTTACAGATTCCTTCTACAACAATCAAGCGATTTCCGTTGAATTTGCCAAAGCTACGAAAAGTGTCAAACCGATCCGCTATGGCAAGCTGCATGATGCAACAGACAGCATTTTCAAAGAAAGTCTGAGCAATGTCCAGCAAAAAGGCAGCGATCCGCAAGCCGAGTGGGATAGTGCGATTAAGAAGATCAAAGAATTGAATAAACGCAGTTAATTGCTGGACGAATATCTGGAGGGTGCGGGTTCATCGTATCAGGTGAATCTGCTCCCCTATAGGAGTGATCAAATGAACATCCATGCTGCCGCACCCGCCGTCGTCGATGCTGCGCGTCCATGGCTTACCGAGCGGCGAAGAAGCCGATTGGCGGCTTATCTGTTTATATCACCATTTTTTGTGCTGTTCGCTATTTTTGGAATTTATCCGATCTTTTTTACATTTTATTTGTCGATGTACAAGTGGAACGGTATGGGGGATATGAAGTTTGTCAGCTTGAAAAATTTTGAGCTTGTTTTGACCGATCCGACCTTTTGGACCTCAGTCGGCAATACGTTTATTATGGGTGGCATGGGTACGATTCCACAGCTCATTCTGGCACTCATTCTTGCTGTGGCCTTGAATTCCGCTTTTATTAAAGGAACGAAGCTGCTGAGAGCTATTTATTTTTTACCAAATGTGACTTCCATTGTTGCGGTTACGATGATTTTTAGCGCAGCATTTGCCAATAAAGGCATGGCCAATTATTTGGTTTCTTTTCTGGAAATGGGACCTTATGCATGGAATATTCAGAACTGGCCGCTCAAGACGGCGATTGCGACGATGGTTATATGGCGCTGGACCGGCTATAACGCGATTATATTTCTAGCGGGCCTGCAAAGCATCCCCGGCGATTTATACGAAGCTGCACGTATCGATGGAGCCAACCGTCGTCAGTTGTTTACACATATCACAGTCCCGCTGCTTAAACCGTTTATTTTATTTACCGTGCTGATTTCAACGATTGGCAGTATTCAGCTATTTACCGAGCCTTATGTGTTCTTAAGTCAGGGAGGCTCAGGCTCGACCCGCTCGGAGGGCATTACGATGGTGATTTATTTGTATACGGAAGCATTCCGTAATTCGTTCTTTGGCACTGCGGCTGCGACGGCCGTCATCTTATTTATGTTCACCGTCATCTTTTCATTGCTGAATACCTGGTTGTCCAAAAGAATGGGAGGGGAAGCGTAATGCCGGTAGGAGAAAAACAAAACATCATTTCACGAATCATTATTTATATCCTGCTGGCTGCAGGAGCGTTCGCTTCGGCCTATCCCTTTTATTGGATGCTGGTGATCTCAACCCGGACGAGAGATGCAGTATACCAAATCCCGCCCGCCATTATACCCGGACCGGAGCTTATCGCCAATTTCACACATGCACTGGAGCGGATTATATTTTTCAGGGCACTCTGGAACTCGTTTATCGTATCAGGTGCGACAACCGTTTCTGTACTGTTCTTTTGTTCACTGGCGGGCTTTGCATTTGCCAAATTTGAATTTCCCGGTAAAAAGCTGCTGTTTGTGCTCGTCCTTGGGACTCTGCTCGTCCCTCAGCAGCTGAGTGTGCTGCCGAACTATATTTTGATGGCGAAGCTGTCGTGGATTGATTCGTATAAAGCAATTATTGTGCCAAGTATGGTTTCAGCGTTTGGGATTTTCTGGATGCGGCAATATATTATATCGAGTATTCACACGGAGCTTCTGGAAGCAAGCCGGATCGATGGCAGCGGATATTTCAATACGTATTGGCGGATCGTGCTGCCGATCATCGTACCCGCATTGGCGACACTTGGTATTTTCACTTTTTTAAATACGTGGAATGACTTTTTCTGGCCGTTGGTTGTACTTAAGAACAATGAGAATTTTACGATTCAGATTGCGCTGCAGCAGCTGTTCAGCCGCAACGATTCGATTGACTATGGCATGATTATGTCAGCTACGTTCTTCGCAACACTTCCTTTATTAATCGTATTTGCGCTATTTAGCCGCTGGTTTATATCGGGGTTAACTTCAGGAGCTGTAAAAAGCTGAAAGGTCCACAAGCGGCGCAGCAGGATAATCCCCTCTCCGGTGAGAATATGTAAATACGGTATGCTACAACTCTGGAGGACTCATTATGTCGCTGCGCCATAAAATTATGCTGGGCGTTATATTGCTTGTGTTTATACCGATTGTGTTGATGGGCAGCATTACCTACAAGCTGTTTAACGGTGCTATCGAAAAGCAAACGGAGAATTTTTACGCTAACAGCCTGCTGGAAACGGACCGCAAAATCCAGTATGCGCTGAACGAAATGAATGTGATCTCGGACTTGAGTATTACCCAACCGGTTATTCAGCAATTTTTGAAGCGCAAGTATACGGGAGAGCTTCGGGAGAATGAAGGAGCTGCCAGTCGTCAATTGCTTACCGAGTTGAACAATCTGCTTTTATCCCATCCGAAAATAACGTCTTTGACCTTATATAATCAAAATGAGCTGGTTCACAGCTCCAGAGCGGCTCCGGCGGCAACCTATGAGATGCTGAAGCAGCAGCCCTGGTATGGGCAGATGAGAGCTTTGAATGGACGGCCATTGTGGCTAGGCCCTTTTGAAAATTCAACAGCCACCGATCAGCAGCTTACCCATGTACGTACGATTAAGGACTATTATTCACTCGATGACATCGGAACCCTCGTATTGACGGTGAAGACCGATGCAGTCGATCATGTTTTCTGGGAAGCGGGGACGATTAAGGAAGGCGAGATGATGGTTGTGAACCATCAGGGCTTGGTGCTGTTCAGTAAGTCGGGCCAGCATCTGGGGAAACAGATGTCTTTTCCATTTCTCCAGTCTCATGAGGAGCGCCATGCTTATGTCGACACTTACGAAGGAGAGCAAACCTTTATCACCTATTATCCCTCCCAAATTTCCGGGTGGTATTTGGTTGCGCTGACACCACTTAATCAAATGTACGCAGAAACCGCTGGGATCCGTAATCTGGCGCTCGGTCTGCTCGTCTTTGCCCTGCTCAGTGTGATATTGTTTGATGTTCTGTTCATTCGCAAGCTGGTGCATTCGATAATTTCAGTTGTGAAAGCGCTGCGATTGGCAGAATCGGGCAAATTCACGGAGATCAGACAGGGCAGTGAGGTGTACCGTGACGAATCAGGGTTATTGGTGCGGGGCTTTAACCGGATGAGCGGTCAAATTCAGGAGCTGATCCGGCGGGTCGAAGTGGAGCAGGAGAGGAAGAAGGAAGCGGAGATGCAGGCGCTTGTGGCACAGATCAATCCGCATTTTATATATAATTCGCTGGAAACGATCAATTCGATGGCCGTGCTTCAAGGTAATAAGGAAATCAGCAGACTGGTGATTTCACTCGGCAAGCTGCTGCGGATCAGTATCAGTGAGACACAGGAGCTGGTTCCGATTGCTACCGAGCTGGAGCATGTCAAGCATTACTTGTTTATCCAGATGTGCCGCTTTGGCGATAAGCTGAATTATGAAATGGAGTTGCCGGACACATGGAAAAGACACCTGACGCTGAAGCTGATCGTTCAGCCCATTGTGGAAAATGCGCTCTATCACGGAATCGAACCGATGCAGGAGCAAGGAGTTATTCGTATCCGTGTCATGGAGGTCGGGAACGATCTTGTTGTGGAAGTGGCGGATAACGGACACGGGATTGAACCCAGCAGGCTGGAGGAGCTGTTTGCCGGACGGCAGCAGAGCACGGACAAGACCAAGCATCGCGGTGTAGGCATGAAAAATGTGCATGATCGACTGCGGATTCGTTTTGGCGGCAGCTATGGGATTATGGTCTGCTCGACTCGTGGTGAAGGCACGATTGTACGGATTCGGATGCCGCGGATATTAGCGGATGGTCAGGGAGGAGGTGCGGGCCAATGAACAAGTCCCTTGACAACAAGTGTTGTGGGCTGTGGAACGGCTCTACGATGAAAGGACGGATGCGCGCGCTTCTGGCTGGAATACTTATAAGTATTCTGGTCGCTCTAGGTGCGGGCTGTTCCTCTGAACCACAGCCTCAGGCGACAGAGAAGATCAAGCTGAGCTTTCGTCATGTCTGGATTCAGGAGCACAACGCCCAGATGTTAAAGATCGTATCTGAAGTCATTAAGCAATTTGAGCTGGACCATCCGAACGTGCGCGTTGACTTTGAAGGATTGGATCAAACCGTTCATCGCGAGCAGCGCTTGAAGAGTGAGATGGTGACAGGAAATCCACCGGATATTTTCGTGTTGTTCAGCGGCGCTGAAATCGAGCCTTACGCACGAGCAGGGCGGCTGCTGGATTTGTCTGGTTTTCTGAAAGAGAACAGCATGGACGATGGCTTTTACGATCTGAGCCTTTGGAAGTTTGGCAGTGGGGTGTACGGTCTCCCGATCGAAGGTTTTGTTGAGCCGGTTTATTATAACAAGCAGTTGTTTGCCGAGCTGGGTCTGTCTGTTCCCACCAATTGGGACCAGCTTGTGCAGGTGATCACCAAGCTGAAAGCAGCAGGGTTGGTTCCATTTTCGTTGGGAAATCAGGAGCGCTGGCCGGGGGCCATGCATTATCATTATTTCCTGCAGCGCTTTGCAGGGTCTGCGGTGATAGATCAGATTGTGAAAGGAAAAGGCAGCTTCATGAATGCCGATTATGAGCAGGCGACAGAGCGTTTTCTTGAATTCGCCAAGCTGAATCCATTCCCGACGATGTCGGATACACGCAGTATTGCATATGCCGAGAAGCTGTTTTTGGATGGCAAGGCCGGGATGTTCCTGAGCGGCAGCTGGGAGCTTGATTTATTTCAGGGTGAAAATTCCACACCAGGGTTTGCCGACAAGGTAGGGGTGTTCAATTTCCCTGTACTGTCGGGACCGAAGGAGGCATCGGTTGGTCTGGCCAGAGGCTACACCTTCGGTCTGGGCTTGTCGGCCAATCTTGAGGGTGAACGGCGCCGAGCTGCGCTCGATTTGGTGAAGGCTATTTATGCTCCGGATGTGCAGAGGCGTATTGTATATGAAAGCTTCCGGCTGCCAGCTATGAAAATAGCGGTTGATTATCGCCGGACCGGACCGGTATTCAAACAAATTGTCGATTTGCTGGAGGCATCGCCTACAGCGTTTGTTCCGTATGATAATGCGCTGCCACCTGCTTTGCAGGAGCCGTTCTTTCAGGTCGCCGAGCAGCTGATTGCAGGCAATGTATCGGCACGGGAAGCGCTGCAAAGTCTGGAAGCCCATCTGCAGCAGTACTATGAGCTGATTGGCAAATAACCCGTAACAAGAGTGTGTCCAAAGGAGGTGTTTTCCATTGTCCAGCATCTATAAGGTAGTTCTTGTTGATGACGAGCCGATTATTCTGCGCAGCTTGAAGGTGGCTTTGCCTTGGGAGGAAATGCAGATGCAAATCGTAGGAGAAGCGGCAAATGGTGAGCAGGGACTGCAGCTGATTCAAGCCCACAAGCCGGACATTGTGATCAGCGACATACGAATGCCGGTCATGGACGGGATTTCGATGATGAAAGAAGCACTGCATCAGCAGCCCTCATTAGTTTTCGTCCTGCTCAGTGGATATGGGGAATTCGAATATGCCAGAGAAGCTCTTCGATATGGCGCATCAGATTATTTGCTGAAGCCTGTCGATCATGAAGAGCTTGAGACCGTTATGCGTGAGGCCAGGAGCAGGCTGGAGCAGGAGGCTGAACGCCAATCGGAGAAAGATTACTTGACCCGCTCTGCACAGGCTTTATCCAGCTTGCTTAGAGAACGGCTGATCAGCAGTATGCTGGAGGGAAACAGCAAGCCATACAATCCGACTTATTGGCTGCAGGGCTGGGATTTGGAGCATCCTTATGTGATGCTTGTCGTTGGCTTTGATGATACGCTGGAGGTGAACCGCTGGAGCCAGGAGGACCGCAGACTGTGGTTTTTTGCAGTTGGCAATGTGCTGAGCGAATACGGAGGGAAGCGCGGTGCTTTGACCGTATTTCCGTTTCGAAGCGGGGAATGGGTCCTGCTGCTGCAAAACAGCAATATGCAGGAAACCGAGCAAACCGCGGGAGAAATCATCACGCTGGTGAAAATATGCACGAAGCTGTCCTGCTCGGTTGGAATCAGCAGACAGCATTCAGGACTGGATGCGTTGTTTGCTTGTTATCGCAGCGCACAGCAGGCGCTGTTAGCGAGATTTACTGGTGGGCGGGAGCGGGTGTATGTGGATGCCGACACGACAGCGGCCTCCGCATGGTTACAGGAAGCGGAAGCCGAAGGTGCCTTTGCTGATCGGTCAGCCTCCGCTGCGTTATTGTATTGGGAGCAGCGATTGACCGAAGCGGTTGCCGGCTTTGATCGCAGCAGAATTTCCATGCTGCTGGAGGAGCTCATTAACGAGCTTCGTAATAAAAGCAAAGGCCAGGAGGATGCCGCAGCGATGATGATAGAGCTCGTTGTTGGCATCTCCCGGCGATTGAGCGATTTAAGCGAGGAGCCCTTGATGAGTATCAAGGAATTGATTTCACATATTCCTCTTTGCGGAACACTTGATGAATTGGAGCTGCTGCTCAAACAATCATTGCTGGAGCACACAGGCCGAACCCTGCGGGTGTCCGCTCGTGAGGATGAAGTCCGTACCATCCAGAAAGCCATCGAATATATATCCGGACGGTTTCATCATGATCTGAGTATTGATGAGGTTTCCGAGTTCATCGGACTCAGCTGCAGCCACTTTTGCGTGTTATTTAAGAAGGAGAGTGGAGTTACGTTTCTCGAATATGTGACCAAGCTGCGAATTGAACGGGCCTGCTCGATCCTGCGCAATACGGATGTCAAGGTATACCAGATAGCGCCCCTGGTAGGTTATCAGGACGCCAAATATTTTACACAGGTGTTTCGTAAAATGATTGGTATGACGCCATCTGAATATCGGACGACGGTCCAGATGGAGGCGGAGCATTAAGAAAAGTTAAAGCACTCAACACTGCTTATTCAAGCGAGCTATGTACCTCAATATGACTGAACAATACCGTGCCTTTTTTTGCCGGGCAGGAGGACATGGACAAGCTGATTTCCTGTGAGCATCCTGCACGATAAGCTGAATGTCCCGCTTGTAGAGCTGGTTCAGCATGTTGTCAATCATGGAACGTATCATCGTGGCAATATAACGGCGATGCTGCGCCAGTTAGGGCATAAGGGTGTGCCCACTGACTATATTTTTTACCTGTATGCAGATCAAATGAACAGGTAGTAGTTGTAAACCTGTAATTTTGAATTAATGAGCTGCCTTATTTCTTGGCATAGGCCTTGTTGTGAAAATGTGAGATATGCTCGAATAGTATCTCCCCGTCTTGGGGAATCTGGCTGCCGGGCTGCCAAATCAGGTACAGGGCCTGATATTTCTCCGGAACCCAAATGTAGGTGTGAACATAGCTGGTTAGTGTAAACCCGTAATGCTGCCAGAAGTGAAGACGTTGTATATTGGTAGCATTATCCTCGGACTCGATTTCAATAACAGCCCCTGTACTTTGCAGCGCAGACCTGGACCAGCTGATGATATAATCCAAAAACATTTTGCCTATGCCCTGGCCGCGCGAATCCTCACGAACTGCCATGTAATCGATAAGCAGTCCGTTGATGCCTTCCAGCTTACCCGTTAACGCCATGGCGATGATGTCAGACTGATTGCTGGCGATATGCAGCTGGCACAGCTTTCTCTCAATGGAGCGGCGAATAATTGTTGTCGGTTTGCTGTTCTCGGGGTCAAAGCCTTGTCTGTAAATCGGTGCCGCCTGGTTCCAAATCTGTTCGTCCCAATAATCGATTGTTTGATATTCCATCCGTATGTCGACCTCCGACCTCTATCATATCAGAAATACGGGATGGAACCCAAATTCGAAAGGCTATCCTTTGCGAATAAACTGCATGTAGTTCAGCATATAAATGGCTGTCTTTAGTCTGAGCGAGACTAGAAGACAGCCATTCTATAATCACCGCTAAGGACGAACTCTGACCACAGCTACTTCCGATGCATTGATTGCAAAAGCATTGCCACCTTGACCAATTGTAGCTCTGGCACCTTGCTTGACAATGACTTTTGTGTTTCCTTTGGCCCATTTTTGACGATTTGCTGTTTTACGCTGCATAGTAACGCTCACCTCCTTCCAGAGGTACATCCCTATCCGTGTTCTGCCAATCAACGCCGTTTTTGCTTTTTTGAAATGTGCACATTAACGGCATTACTTGCCAGAACGTTGCCTTGTACAGAGCTTGCCGTCGCCGTTTGATGAATGTGAATAACAAGAAAATGGTTTTTTCCAACACGGTAGCGGTATGATTTCACCTCGGACCGATTCACTTGTAGACCTCCTTATGGCTTAAACGAATCTACCATTACAGTATTCGGGACGCTGACAGGTTGTCTCGGCGAATGGTGGGGAGGTGAGCCAAGTCCGTACTATTTTTCTTGAAATAAACTTGTGGATAAATAGCGCTCTCCTGAATCCGGGAGTAAGGTTACAATCGTTTTGCCTGTATGCTCAGGACGTCTGGCCATCTGGGTAGCCGCGTAAACCGCTGCTCCGGAGGAAATTCCGACAACGAGTCCTTCCGCTTTGGCCAATAAACGTGCTGTTACGAAGGCATCCTCACTCTTGATTGTCATGATCTCATCAATAACCGACGGATTGTAGATCGAAGGGACAAAACCCGCCCCAAGGCCTTGAAGATTATGCGCGCCTTTGGTACCGCCAGATAGAACAGGGGAATCAAAAGGCTCGACTGCGATGATTTGCACGGATGGCTTTTTGGATTTCAGCACCTCGCCAACACCTGTAATCGTACCTCCTGTCCCCACTCCACAGACAAAAATATCTACAGAGCCTTCTGTATCCCGCCAAATTTCCTCTGCTGTTGTGGCACGATGAATTTGCGGATTAGCCGGATTATCAAATTGCTGAGGCATGAAGGAATCCGGTATTTGGGCAGCCAATTCTGCAGCTTTTCGCATCGCTCCTGGCATACCCTCCGATCCTGATGTCAACACCAGTTCCGCACCCAGAGCTGTCAATAGCTTTCTTCGCTCCAGACTGAACGTTTCCGGCAAAGCAATAATTAACCTGTATCCTTTGGCGGCAGCTACGAAGGCGAGTGCAATTCCCGCATTGCCGCTGGTGGCTTCGATGATGACTGAATTTTTATTTAGAAGGCCTTGCTCCTCTGCAGCCTGGATCATCGCATAGCCGATCCGGTCTTTGACACTGCCTGCTGGGTTGAGATACTCCAACTTGGCTATAAGTTTCGCGTTAAGCTGTTGATGTTTGTTATAATTCGACAGCTCAAGCAAAGGGGTGTTGCCGATCAAGTCCGTTAAGTTTGCAGCAATTCGAGACATAGGTAGATTTCCTCCTTGTATATATTCCTCATTCTCCACTATGCATAGTGGGATAACTTTATTAAAACCTTATCATTAGCATTACCTGTCTGACAAATCAGTTATTTTGATGTGAATAACGATTTCTTTTAATAGGATAAGGCAAATATAAGTACGTTCCTTTATAATGAACTTAATCGAACAGCAGCAGCTGAAGTAAGAGCGGGGGCATGACTTGTGCACACGGAAACTTTCACTTTTAAGGATATCGATCAGTTGGAGATATGCGTTTATCATTGGAACCTTGAAGATCGACAAGAGCCCCGGGCCATTATTCAAATTGCTCATGGCATGGCGGAGACGGCAGCACGTTACGAGAGATTTGCTCGATCATTAGTACAAGCGGGCTACGAAGTATATGCCAATGATCATAGGGGACATGGGCTTACAGCAGGACATCCGAATCAGGTGGGCATTACGGGTACCGAGGGATTTGCCAAAATGACGGAGGCGATGGCGCAGTTGACTGACATTATTGCAAAAAGGCATCCAGGTGTGCCTGTCTATTTGCTCGGTCACAGTATGGGCTCGTTCCTGGCGCAGCAATATATGTATACATACAGCGATAAGGTTAGGGGCGTTATCCTGTCAGGAACAAACGGCAAGCATCCACCGACCCTTAGAGTTGGGATCATGCTTGCACAATTGCTGGCTTCCCTGCAAGGCAGTGAGCACCGCAGTCCACTTTTGATGAAGCTGTCGCTGGGCAGCTATAACAAGCCATTTCGCCCCAACCGGACGGGTTGCGATTGGCTGAGCCGCGATGATGCGGAGGTTGATCGTTATATAGCAGATCCTTATTGTGGTGGTATATTTACCGCAGGATTTTTCAGGGACTTCTTCCGTGGATTAGTTGATATTCACCTTCAGAGCAACATGGAACGCATCCCCAAGCAGCTGCCGATTTACATATTTGCCGGTGATCGGGATCCGGTTGGAGGTATGGGCAAAGGAATTCCTCAACTGATGGGGATGTATGACCAGCTTGGCATCGAGCAGGTTACCTGCAAGCTGTATCCGGATGGCAGGCATGAAATGCTCAATGAAATTAACCGTGAAGAGGTTACCCACGATGTGCTGAAGTGGCTGGAGCAGCAAGTGCTACGAGTATCTTACTGAGATATAACAGAGCTATGGATAACAGAAAAATATTAAATAACCTTCCACCTCAGTAGTATGGAAGGTTACTTACCATGCTCATTTTTCACTATACCATAGGAATTCTATTAACATTGCTGGGAATCTTGAGAAGCTATTCGTGGTTTTCCTTCCCTCGATGTTCGATGGCGTGTAGAATATACAAAAGTTATAAATGACTTATGTATCCGGAAAGGGAAGATTGACTATGGCCAAACACCGTTATTTTATGCCAATGCATATGAAATTTTTCATCTTTTTTATTTTGCTAATTACTGTTCCTTATTGTATTAGTGGGGTCTTTACTTACCATAAATATTCTTCGGATGTCGATCGCAACACACGGGATTCCACTTTGAAAATTATGGAACAAATGAACTTGAACCTGGATCGCTATGTCAAAGAAATCGACCGGTTGACGCAGGCACCTCTCTATGATCAGGGATTGCTGGGCATTCTTTCAAATCATGGCGGAAGTTATGACCCGAATCTTTATTTATCTGTGGAGGAGCATGGTAAGGTCAACCTGTTCTTATCCTCTTTTACAAGCGAACGTACGGAAATCAAAGGCATTATGATTTTTACGAATGACGGTGGAATATTCAGCAGTACGGTAAATAGTATCAAATCTTATTGGAATACCGCACACAACGATTGGATGGCAGACGTTGAAAAAAGAGGAGGAGGACTTGAAATCGTTCCTCCTCATACAGCAAATTATTATTTACAGCCTCTTAAAGTCGTGTCCCTTTCAAGGGTAATTATTCATCCGGAGACCAAGGTTCCTCTTGGAATTATCAAAGTAGATCTTACTATGGAAGGGTTCCAGCGGGTGCTGTCGTTAGTCGATTTTACACCCAACAGTCGTTTTTTTGTTTATAACCGTGATGAGGTGCTGCTTTATCCGTTTGAGCTTAGCGATCAACCGGAGCGGTCATTTGCACAAGTAACCCATGACGCTCCGGACACTATCGTTTCTACTGTTTTTTCAAATTACAGCAAGTTGTCTTTGGTTGGGCATATTCCACTTGATGATTTACGCAGGGACGCCCAAGAGCTGACTACGTTTACCATTATTATCTCCATTATTTCATTAATCGCCGCATATGGGGTTGCGATGATTATATCCAATCGTCTAGTCAAACCAATCCGCCATCTGCAGAGCCGCATGAAGCTGGTGCAGAGCGGGGCGTTTCAAGTAAAAGCAGCAGTTGTCACCCACGATGAAATCGGACAGTTGACAGTTGCCTTTAACAACATGGTGGATGAATTGAACCGCTTGGTACGTGAAGTATATGAGACCCAAATCAGAGAACGTGAAGCGGAGCTTTTCACCTTGCAGAGTCAGATCAATCCGCATTTTTTGTACAATACATTAGAGACGGTCAATATGCTGGCGCTTCACAATCAGCAGTTGCAAATTTCCGATATTGTCACAAGCTTGGGTAAGCTGCTGCGCTATACGGTGGCGAAAATGGAGAGACCCGTAACCTTGAAGGATGAGCTTTTATTTGTGGACCATTATTTGCAGATCCAATCGTTTCGTTTGAAAAACCGGCTTCATGCGGTAATCGACATTGAACCGTCCTATGAAGATTGCCTGGTGCCCAAGCTGATTCTGCAGCCGTTAATTGAGAATGTGATCGAGCATGCGCTGAAAAAAGATACGGTAACGATTCTGTTGACAGCTTATTTTAACAATGATGATTTGTTTATAAAAGTGAACGATGACGGCGTTGGAATGTCAGAGCAGCAAATTCAACAAGTCGAGCAGCAAATAAACAGTAAGCATCCGGTGGAGCACGAGCGTGATCAATTTGGGCTTGTGAGAAAAGGGTTCGGTCTTAGAAACGTGAATCAACGGTTGAAAATTTTATACGGTGACAGCTATGGACTATTTATCGGCAAAGATGTGAAAGCAGGTTCATCGTTTGTGCTTAAAATACCTGTATAAATTGGGGCGCTACTGAGGTACAAATATTAAAATCTCGTACCTTTTCACAATTCCCAGTGATTTCTGATTATGAAGAGAACCATTATAATCAGAACTTGAAAGCGCTTATCATGAATAAAAACGGGGGGTAATGTGATCATGAGTTTACTCGAAGAAAATACAAAGAAAGGCGGATCTGTTGCCGATAAAAAAAATATCGGTGTGATCGACTGCGACATTCATCACAATATCCCGAATATCCAAGCGATATTCCCTTATTTACCCAGGAAGTACAGGGAGCAGATTGAAATCTGGGGCCCGCTTCATGGAGGGTTCGGGTTAAACGGGGGTCTCCATGGGCGGCGATACGATGCATTCCCCAATGAGGAGAAACAGGCAGGGTCCGATCTGGATTTCATGATCAAACAGCATTTTGAAGAGTACAACGTCAAATACGGCATTTTGACCGGCGAATTTGTAGGCTGCACGATGGTGTCCGACCCTTATTATGCGGCTGCTTTGTGTTCTGCCTACAATGACTATACGATCGAGCATTGGTTGGAAAAGGATTCGCGCCTGCGCGGCTCCATCAACATCCCTTACCATGATATTGCCGCCTCTGTCAAAGAAATCGAACGGGTTGGCTCTCATCCGCAGATGGTTCAGGCTTATGTTCAGGGCGGAGCGGCGCATCCGTACGGCCAGAGAAACTATCATCCGATCTATGAAGCATGTTTGAAGCATGATCTGCATTTCGCCATTCATGTCGGCGGCGAAGGAGCAGGGCGCAATGCATCGACAACGGGAGCAGGTTATCCCTCCTATTATATCGAAGGCCGCGCGGCCCGACCGCAAGTATTCATGGCCCACATGGCGAGCTTTATCTTTGAGGGTGTTTTCGAGCTATATCCCCAGTTGAAGGTGCTGTTCATCGAAGCGGGCGTTTTCTGGATCGCGCCTTACTTCTGGCGGTTGGATCAGGATTGGAGGGCACTTCGTCCACAGACACCTTGGGTGGAGAAGAAGCCGAGCGAATATTTGCAAACGAACATGTACTACGGCTCGCAGCCACTGGAAGAAGTGCCGAATAAGGCACTGTTCGACCTTATGATGGAGGCGTCTTTTGCTTCAGAGCGGATGTTGTTTTGCAGCGACTATCCGCACTGGGATTTCGATTCGCCGAAGCTGACATTCCCGAAGATGAACAAAGCCATGTCGGACAACATCTTTTACAACAATGCAGCCAAGTTGTATGGACTGCCACTGCATGAATCTACGGAGGAATAAAGTCATGACGCGACATTTTATCGGAACAACCGAACAATTTACTGTTGGAGCAACCAAGCTGATCCAGATCAATAGCCGCAATATCGGGATTTATCGGTTAAGCGACAACCGGTTCCACGCCTTGTTGAACTATTGTCCGCACCAGGGAGCCGAGCTTTGCAAAGGACCGGTCACATCATGGATCAGTTCCTCAAGCCCGGGAGAGTTCCAGTATGATAAGGAAGGGGAAATCGTACGCTGCCCTTGGCACGGTTGGGAGTTTGACCTCCAAACCGGTTGTATGGTCGTGGATCGTAAAGTGCGGACAATGACATACGACGTAACCGTAGAGAAGTTCGATGTATCGATAGACCAAGGAAAAGTTTATGTTGAAATATGATTAGGTAGTCATGGAAAATATCAGCACATTACCGATCTGTTGCATAGCGGGAATTCTCGGCTCCATGGTTATTTCGTGTGATCGTTTTCATAACGTTCGGTGATTTGAATGATCCCTTTTAAGTAGACAGTGTTAAGAACCCACACTAAGTTTACTTGGAGGGGATTTTTTGCTGGTCGTGTATATTCAATTGAACCGAAGGCTAGTAAGATGAACAAAAGAAATACAGTACCGAGCGGAGAAAGCGGACCCTTTTGTAAAAACGAAGTGTTCACCTTTGCTGCATCTCCTTGTTGGTCATTTCTTTTTAATCATACCTGTTTTTTGAATGGAGGGGTTTGTTTGTACAAAATTATGATTGCCGAGGATGAAGAACATATACGCAAAGGCTTGAAAAATACGATAGAAGCCGTCATCGGCGGATTTAAGATCATAGCGGAAGCGGCAAACGGAAAGGATGCGTTAGATTTAATCAGTGTTACATCTCCGGATATTCTCATTACAGATATTCGCATGCCGGAAATGAACGGGATTGAAATGATTCGGAGAGTCAGGAGCAATTTCCCGAAATTATTTATTATTATTGTGAGCGGGTATGGAGATTTCGAATATGCCAAACAGGCAATCAAATATGAGGTTGCGGAATATTTATTGAAGCCTGTGAATCGTGTGGAATTGGCTGAGGCTCTACAAAGAATCAAAAATAAGATGGATGATCATAGACAGCCGTACTCGATAGACAGCGAACTTACAGATGAAGCCAAAGAAGGACGATATGCAATCCGTAAAGTCAAGGAAATCGTGCTGCAGAATTTGGCCGAAGACATCTCCTTGCAAAGAGTGGCCGAGCAGGTCAATCTGACCCATCATTACTTGTCGAAGCTGTTCAAAATAGAGGCAGGACAAAACTATTCCGATTTTGTTACGGATAGCAGGATGAACAAAGCCAAGCAGCTTCTAAAAGAAACTAACTTGAAAATTCATGAAATATCTAATATGACCGGGTACTTGAGTGCCAAGCATTTTATGAACGTATTCAAGCAAAGAGTAGGAACGACTCCTTCCGATTACCGCAATCATGGATGAGCCGCTAATTCACTTGGTACCTACATAAGATTATGTTAAAATCTCGCACCTTTTCACAATTGTTGGTGATTTCTGACTCTCAGGAGAATCTTTATAATTAGTAACTGTAAGCGCTTCAGTCAAACGCTAAATAAAATAATGAAGGGGTCTAGAGCATGAAAAAAGCAGGTTCTGTTCTCGTTGCAACGGCGATGTTTCTGTCGATTGTGGCAGGTTGTTCATCCGGTGCGAATGTCAAATCAAGCAGCAATGAATCGAGCGGTACAATGGACAAGGCGAAGAAAGAAGTCACCCTCAAGGTGAGTATTTGGGGGGATGATAACCGCAAGAGAGTGTTTGAAGATTTAGGAAAAAAATTCACCGAGGCCCATCCCAACATCAAGGTAGAAGTGATGCTAATTCCTTACGCAGAATATCCGAAGAAAATGTCCATCATGGTCGCCAGTAAGACAGTGCCCGATATAGCCTGGTTGTATGATGCGATCATTCCCCAACTACGTGATTCAAATCAACTAATGGATTTGTCAGATTTGGCGAAAGATTCGGCTTACGATCTTAATGATATTTATCCGTCGAACATGGATATTTACCGTAAAGACGACAAACTTTACGGCATCCCGTTTTCAGCCGGTCCAAAAATCTTGTATTACAACAAAAAATTGTTCAAGGAAAAAGGCTTGAAAACCCCGAACGAGTTGGTGAAAGAAGGTAAATGGACGTACGATGAATTTCTCAAAACGGCCAAGGCTATAACAGACCCGTCCAAGGGGGTTTATGGTGTGAAGATCGGCGATGGGGGTAACTGGAAGGATGCATTAACCGATACGATTTGGTCTTACGGTGCAGATATTTTCAATGAAGATGCATCCCAATTTTTATTGAATTCGCCGGAGGGTGCTCAAGTTTTCCAAATGTATGACGACATGATGTTTAAAGATCTCATTCATCCGAAGCCGGGCGACCAAATTCCATTCGAATCCGGGAAAATAGGCATGTACCGCGGTCCCTTCAGTTATTCCGCAAGCGCCCGTAAAGCAGAGGGGCTCGAATTTGATATTGCTCCAATGCCGAAAGGGCCTAAGGCAGATGCTCCGTTCTATAATGGGGTATCCGGTTATTCGGTCATGAAGGATTCGGAGAATAAGGCGGAAGCGCTCGAACTGCTCAAATTTTTTACCAGCAAGGAAGGGATGAAGACGTTGCAGTCGACGTTCCCGCCAACTCGTAAATCGGTGCTGGAATCCGCCGAATTCGCCAATTTGAATGCACAGCCTTCTGCTGAAGGGATTAAGCAGGCCATGTCCCAACCGATGCTTGCCGGAGGGCGTGTTATACCTACTCCGTCCAACTGGCAGCAAATTGATACGAAAATGCAAAGCTTGCTTGATATGCTGTATACCCGGAATGCTACGGTCAAACAGGTTTTGGAACGAATGGAAAAAGAGGTTAGCCCTCTCTTGAAGTAAGAAATTTGACTCACGTCCTTATCGCTGACCTATACGATTTTGGTGATAAGGACGAAAGGTGGAATATTCATGAGCGTACTCAATGCAAGTCAACAGGTTAAAAGCAACGGGCGGACAATTGTGCGGAGCAACCGGCAATTGAACCGAAGAGAGAAATGGTATGGTTACGCATTTACCTTGCCGATGCTGCTAGGGTATGTTCTATTTCTATTAGGCCCGATCATCGGATCATTTGCGATGAGCCTCACCAATTGGAATTTAATAAGCGATTTGATATTTATTGGACTCGCCAACTACCGGATGGCCTTCTTCGAGGACCCGGTTTTCTTGGAGACCCTATGGAATACATTATATTTTACCCTGCTCTTTGTCCCGCTTAATATCATGATTACTTTGGCTTTAGCCCTGTTAACACAAAGAGCAATCCCTGGAATTGGCTTTTTCAGGACGGCTATTTTCTCCCCAATAGTGACTTCGATTGTGGTATGGGCTATCGTCTGGAAGTATATTTTTCAAACCGATAACGGGCTGATTAACGCAACATTGAAGGTATTTGGAATTACCGGACCGAGCTGGCTGTATAATTTGGAATTGGCGATTCCGGTTATCGTTACGGTTACCTTGCTCAAAAGCTTGGGGATGAATATGGCGATCTTTTTGGCTGCATTGAATGGTGTTCCTGCTATGTACTACGAAGCAGCAAGGATTGACGGAGCTTCCCGTTGGCGATCCTTCCTGCATGTGACGCTTCCACTGATTTCTCCGACGATGTTTCTTGTCGTTATGATTACGTTGATAAACTCGATGAAAGTGTTCGGGCAAATTTATATTATGACCAAAGGTGGCCCGGGAACGAGTACGCATGTGATGGTGTTTTATATTTACGAGCAGGCTTTCAAATTTAATGAGTTTGGTTATGGCTCAGCACTTTCATTTATTCTGTTTTTTATTATTCTGCTGTTAACATTGATTCAATGGTACGGGAGAAAGAGGTGGGTCCATTATGAAGAATAGCTCTCGCAGCAGAATACTGAGCTATTTGCCGCAATATATCGTATTATCCGTTATTGCTTTCATCAGTCTTGTACCGATGTATTGGATGGCCGTCACATCGATCAAAGATTATTCACAGGTTTTTGTAGTTCCCCCGCAATGGATACCGAGTCCAGTCATGTGGAGCAATTATGTGGAGCTATTTCAGCGTTACCCGTATCATCTTTATCTTTTCAACAGCTTATATATTGCAGTTTTAGTGACTGTTGGAACATGTCTGGTAGCATCCTTAGCCGGGTATGCGATAGCCAAAGTATCGTTTCCGTTCAAGAACGTTATTTTTCTGGTTTTGCTTAGCAGCATGATGATTCCAACAGAATCAACCGCGATCCCTCTATTCATTTGGTTCGGTAAGCTCGGGGTCATTGACACCCATTTTCCATTGATTGTTCCGGCGATTCTTGGGGCGGGCGGGACATTTGGAGTCTTTTTAATGCGACAGTTTTTTGTTACCATACCTGATGAACTGAGTGAGTCGGCCAAAATAGACGGATGTACACCGTTTCGAATCTATTGGAGCATAATGCTGCCATTGGCCACCCCTGCCATCGCTACGTTGTCCATATTGACGTTTCTGCACAGCTGGAATGAATTTTTCGAGCCCTTGATCTACTTGAATTCCAGTGATCTTTACACAGTGCCGTTGGCATTATCCATGTTCACGGATGAAGGAGGAACCAAAGGACATCTTATCATGGCTGCTTCTATGGTCGCTACGGTTCCGCTGCTGGCTGTTTTTTTCTCGGCTCAGAAGAAGTTCATAGAAGGTATTTCGATGACGGGGATGAAATAAGGTTACGCACATAGATGAGGCATCCGTTACTTCTTTTTTATTGAAGTTTATCGGAATGAATTCCAGACTGACGGGTAATTCTATCTCCATACAGGGTGAAGCTAACTAGCTTCATCCTTTTTTCTATGTGTAAAGAATGACAATGCTCTTGACCAATCTGATATTATTCTACCCCTGTGCTTATGATATTCCCCTTACCGAATGAGAATGAAGCTTGTAGAATGAACAATAGAACGAGAGGGGAGAATTACAAATGAAAAAAATAACCAAGATTGCTCTAACTACAATGGTTTCAGCGTCCATGCTTGCCGGATGTGCAGGGGGACAAACAACTGAAGATAAGGGTGCGGCGGCCGGTGGGGCTAATAAAGAAAAAGTGAAGCTCTCGATTTGGCATAACTGGACAGGCCAGGACGCCAAAGGTATTGCCATGCGTAAAATCCTTGATGATTTCAAAACGCAGCATCCCGAGATTGAGCTCGAAGCAGAGGGATTGCCGACAGACGGCTTGAAAACCCGTTTGCGTACAGTAGCGGCTGCTGATGAAATGCCGGACTTGTTCGTAATGTGGCCGGATGCGATGACCAAGGAATTCGTGAATGGCAAGCTGCTGCAGCCAATTGATGAATTTTTGAACAGCAAACCGGAATGGAAAAATAACTTTATTCCGAATGCTCTCGATGGATACACGATAGACAACAAAGTATACTCTGTACCGATGAACCTCGCTCTGAGCTCATTTATTTACTACAATCAGGCTATTTTCGACAAATATAACGTGAAGGTACCGAAAACCTGGGATGAATTGAAAACAGCCATTGACACGTTCAACAAAAACAATATCATTCCAGTCGCACTGGGCAACAAAGCCAACTGGGTAGCGCAATCCACGATATTTAGCACGATTGGTGATCGTGTAACCGGTACGGACTGGTTCTTGAAGGCCTCTGCTCAAGATGGCGCCAAATTTACTGATCCTGAATTTATCAAAGCGTTGACAGTTCTTCAGGATCTGGGCAAATCCAAGGCGTTCCAGGATGGCTTTAATGGTATCGACGAAAATCAAATGATGCAGCTGTTCTTCCAGGGAAAAGCCGCGATGTTCATGGATGGCGGTTGGGCAACAGCGAATTTGGTAAACAATGCACCAAAGGAAGTTTTGGATACAACACACATTACAATCATTCCTGCAATTGATGGAGGCAAAGGCGATCCGCAATCCACAGCAGGTGTAGTTGGAACAGGCTTAGGCGTTAGCAAGAAGCTGACAGGCGCGAGAAAAGATGCGGCGATGGAATTATTTTATGCATTGTCCGGTCCTGAAGGTCAAAAAGCGACGCTGGGCAGCAGCACACTCGTCAGCTATAAGATTGATGTAGATAAAAGCAAAGCACATCCTTTGTTCGTGGAGCTGAGCGAATTTTCGAAAAATGTAAAAATCAGCCCGGTTTACGATTCCAAATTAAGCTCTGCTGCAGTTGAAGTGATCAACAACGGACTTCAGGAATTGTTGATGGGTACAAGCCCAGAGGTTGTCGCCAAAAAAGTGCAGGATGCGCAAGCAGGCGCTCTTGGCAAATAAGGACCATAATTTCAATAATTTCAATCAAGACAACAAGTTTATTAAACCAATCAGATATTTGAGCACAACGAGCATCGGTACGAATCAGCCCTCCCTGGTGGAGGGCTGATTATTTGGAAAGGAAGTGAGAGAGATGAAGACACTAAACATGCGTAGATTTATCGTTATGGGCTTACTGCCATCCATACTTATTTATACCTTATTCGTATTTGTACCTGTGATTTGGTCTGCCTATTACGGTTTCTTTGAATGGAAGGGCATTGGCGAAGCCAAATTTATCGGCTTGAAAAACTACGTGGAAGTTATTCACGATACTATATTTTGGCGTGCACTCAAAAACAATATTATATTTGTACTTGCCTCGGTATTCGGTCAGCTGCCGCTCGCTTTGATTTTGGCGATTGTACTGTTCAAAAACAATGCGCTGCAGCGGTTTCTGCGATCCGCCGTGTTTATGCCCATGGTCATGTCCTCGGTCGTTATCGGGATGATCTGGCAATATATTTACCACCCGCAAATCGGTATTCTTAACTTTCTGCTCGATTATTTGGGATTAAGCAGCTGGAAAATGCAGTGGCTTTCCGACAGCAATATTGCGATCTACGCGCTAATTCCTCCGCTGACCTGGAGCTTTGTCGGTTTATATTTAATTATTTTCATTTCGGCTTTGCAAAATATACCCGGTGAAATTCATGACGCAGCCCTCATAGATGGTGCCACAGGCGCCCGCAAAATGATTTCCGTTACGCTGCCAATGGTTTGGACAACGATACAGGTTGCCATCGTGCTATGTATCTCAGGAAGCCTGAAGTCGTTTGACCTTGTGTATGTGATGACCAAAGGCGGACCGGCACATGCCACGGAGCTGCTGGCTACTTATATGTATAACTCGACCTTTTCCTCCTATCGTTATGGATACGGAAGTGCAATCTCCACCTCGATTATTATTCTGAGTCTGCTCTTTATCGGAACCAGCCAATGGCTGACAAGCAGAAAGTCAAAGAACGCATAGAAAGGAGGTCCATTCATAATGAACAAAACTATGGCTCCATACTCACAAGCAGCTCCAGCCAAGTCCGGATTTTCCGCGAAAAAATGGAGGCCCGCTATTTTTTGGACTCTCATGACGGTTTATGGTATTTTAACGTTGTACCCTTTATTTTGGCTGTTCATCAGTGCCTTCAAAACGAACGCCGAGTTTCTGAACCGTCCTTTTAGCTTGCCGTTAACGTGGCAGATCGATAACTTTGTCAAAGCCTGGAGTACGTCCAAGATGGGTACGGCTTTTGTGAATTCGGTGATCGTATCCCTGGCTTCATTGGCCATTACCTTATTCGTATCTGCATTGTCCTCCTTCGTATTAGCCAGATTGCAGTTCAGGTTCAAGGGCTGGATACTGGGCTTCTTCGTAGTTGGCATGCTCATTCCGATTCATAGCACCTTGGTGCCGTTATTTATTTTAATGAAGCAGCTTTCCTTATTAAATACGTACTGGGCACTTATTTTGCCTTACACGGCCTTTGCACTGCCTACAGCTATCTTCGTATTGGTTGCTTATTTATCTTCGATACCCAAGGAAATAGAGGAAGCGGCTTTTATTGATGGAACAGGGCTTTGGGGTGTATTTCTGAAAATTATGCTGCCCATCTCGACACCAGCTTTGTCGACAGTAACGATTTTAAGCTTTTTGCACTTCTGGAACGATTTTTCCTTTGCTCTCGTGTTTATTAGCAAATCAACACTCAAAACCTTGCCGCTGAGTATTGCGACCTTCGCGGACGGCTTTCAAACGGATTACAGTCTGACGCTGGCTGCCATGACGATCGCTGTAGTTCCCACGATCCTCGTATATTTGGTGTTTCAGGAGCAGGTAATGAAGGGCATGACGGCCGGTGCAGTCAAAGGCTAAGCCGGTTCTCGCTAGTGTTCTTAGGACGATGCAGCAGGGGGGATGATCAATGCCGGTGTGGCGATGGATGGGAAATTCTTTAGGGCGCAAGCTGACTGTTATTATGCTCATAACCACACTGATTCCCCTTATGCTGCTAGGGGGATTTGCCTATGTCATTTCGTCGAAAATTACGGAAGAAAAAACCGAACAGGCGGGCATTGATACCCTTCGTCAGATGGATGGCAATTTGCGCTTTATTATCAAGGACGTGGAGAACATGTCCATTTTTTTGATTGGTCAGAGCAATGTTCAGCAGTATGTTAACAGCCTGGATGATGATGTAGGCTCTCAGACACGTATTCGCAGCTTTATGACCAATCTAATCAGCTCCAAGGAATACATTTCGAATGTTGAGATTATTCCGGCCAACTCGAATCCGCCGTTGTCTACGACGAGCCTGTATCAATCTGATCTGGACCGTCTTGTTAATGTGCGGGAGGTGACAGGCAAGATGTGGACCACCCTGTATAACGTGCAGAATTATGCCGGCAACCAGAGAGTGATCTCCTTCATTCGACCTTTGCGCAGCACTGATAATTATCGGAATCTCGGCTGGCTGACGATTTCATTGGATGAAAAGGTAATCTCCAGGTACTGGTCAGAGCCCAACCTGGGTGATGGGAAGGGAAGCGTCGCGCTTCTTAACGAACAGGGGATCGTGCTTTCAGCCACGGATAAAAGCTGGCTTTCCCAGTCCTTGGATGTCCTGATGCCTGGTCTGTTGAATGAATTAAATCCGGCTTTGTATGGCGTTGTGAATCATGGCGAAGGCCGGGCCAAAAAGACGATCCTGTATTTCCGCGAACCGCTAGTCGGGTGGGTATTAATAGGCGTGATTCCGTTTGATCTGTACAGTGCGCAGAACCGATATATTTTACAGCTGACCGGTGTCGCGGTCGCACTCTCCATTGTGGCTACAGCAGGTTTGATTCTGTTCCTCATTCAACGGATCACGAATCCGCTGCGTGTGCTGACCCGGTTAATCGCCAAGGTCAATCCGGAAGAACCGCTACCGCTGTATTCAGTTGCTTCATCAGACGAGATTGGCAAGCTCGCGGAGAGCTATAACATGCTGGGCAAGCATATCGAGAAGCTGAAGAAACAAGTGATTCGCAACGAAGCGCATAAGAAGGAAGCGGATATGAGGGCGCTTCAGGCCCAGATTAATCCGCATTTTCTGTATAATACCCTCTCCTCGATTCACTGGATAGCATTGATGAATGAGGAGAAGCGGATTGCAGATATGGTTGGTGCCTTGAGCGATTTCTTGCGATTCAGTCTGAATAAAGGCAAGGAATTTTGCCCGGTTCATCAGGAGCTTGCCCACATCAAAAACTATGCGCAGGTTCAATCGATTCGTTATCCGGACAAATTTGATATGGATATCGTGGTAGATCCTGAGCTGCAGGATCGTTATATGCTCAAGCTGCTGCTGCAGCCGCTGGTTGAGAACGCCATGCTTCATGGTATCCAAAAAAAAGAGGGAAAGGGGATGATATCGGTGTACGTAGAGCACAAGGCCAACCGGATGAGCTTTATGGTGCTGGATGACGGAGTCGGCATGACCGAGGAGCAATTGGAGTTGATCACAAACAATCTGAATCCGCCGGATGGGGGGCTATATCCCGATGCAAGCTACGGATTAAGAAACGTGAATGAACGGCTGCAGCTTCATTACGGGCTGGATGCAGGTCTGATTATTGAAAGTCGGCTGAACGCGGGTACACGCATTTCATTCTCGATCCCGGTTTTGGAGGGACAACATGAAAATAATGATCGTCGATGACGAGGTTATCATCAGAACCGGACTGGCTAAAGTGATTAAATGGGATGAGCTCGGTATGGAGCTGCTGGAGCCAGCATCCTCAGCGGAGGAAGCGCTTGAACGGATCCTGCTTGAGCGTCCCAACGTGCTGCTGACCGATATCCGGATGACGGGCAAGACAGGACTCCAGCTTGCTGAAGAAGCGATTCAGATCATCCCGGATCTGGAAGTCATTGTGCTCTCGGGGTACGACGATTTTGCCTATACGCAGCAGGCCATTCGGCAAGGTGTGAGCGATTATTTGTTGAAAACGAGCAGGCCGGAGGAAATCATCAAGACCGTGTTAAAGGCCAGACAACGAATTGAAGATAAATGGGCTGCGCATAGTCAGGATCATTATAAGAATAAGGAAGCGCGTAATCGTACCTTTGAACGTTGGATCAAGAGTGGGGAAGCGGGACCGATTGACCGTCATTTACTCCATACCTACTTACCCGGACTGTTCGGTGAAAGTGATACGCCCGGAAGCGAGCTTCAGGTGTTTATTGTAACGGCAGAGGGCTGGGAGGATTCGCCTTCATCAGCGTCTCTGCTTTTGTTTGCAGTTGACAATATGCTGCAGGATTTGTTGAACTGCGAGTCACTGCTGGAGAAAAAAAGAGTGATTGCAGCGATCCGTTTGGGTAATGGCAGCGATAACGGGATGCAGCACCTCCGGTTTATTTTTCAAAAGATAGAGCGGCTGTTGAAATGCAAGCTGTACGCGGCTTTTGGTACCCCCGTTCAGCAGCATGAGCATATGCATGAATCGTATACAACAGCTAACGATGCTTTTAACTATAAGACTTTAATTAATGAGAGCATTTGGCTGTATGAGGATATTGTCAAACGCAAGGGTGGTAAAACAGTCTGTACTCACGATGAGGAGCTGGAGCTGTCTTCTATTTTGCTGGAGGATGATTCGGTGGCTCTGAAGGGCTGGGTGCAGCGGTTTATTCAGGTACAGCTGGAGGATCCGCAGGTGACGCTTGAATCGCTGGAGGCTCTGGTTCATTCGGTTGCGATCTCGGCTCATCGCTGGCTGGAGCGGGTTATGTCGGCAACCGGACGCGAGAGTACAATGGAGGAGAGCCCGAAGCATTTTCAGCTTAAGCTTAGTGTTACCCCGAAGGACACGCTGTTTCAATATTTAAATTCCGTGATGAAACTGTATCACAATCGTCTGGGCGAGGGACAAGCGACTCATGCGCAGAAGGCAATGGCTTACATTGAGGAGCATCTGGGCAGTGATGTGGGATTGCAGCAGGTTGCAAGGCACGTGCATTTGCATCCGAATCACCTGAGCGAGGTATTTAAGAAAGAGACCGGAATTACCTTCGGCGATTATGTAACGAGGCAGAAGATACAACGAGCGATGGAAATATTAACGATTTCACCAGCCAAAATCAGCGAGGTTGCGGCTCGGGTCGGTTACGAGGATGTTAAGTATTTTAGCCAAATTTTCAAAAAGTACACGGGCAAAACACCGAGCGAATTTCGTGAGACATCCGCTAATAATGGATAGAGGAAAAGAGGAACCAAGTCATGGAAATTAAGGGCGTATGGAGAATTCAGCATTTTGATGTGGGGCAGAAGAGACCGATGGAGATGGCTTCGCCTAATCTGGACGATCGGTTCTGGATTACGGCTCAAGTGCCGGGCGACGTGCATTCAGCATTAATTGAAAGAAATATTATCGATAATCCTTACTTCGGACATAATGATGCCAAGAGCTTGTGGATTGAGCAAAAGGAATGGTGGTACCGCACGCAGTTCGATTATGTGAAGCAAGCAAACAGTGACGAACGGCACCAATTGATATTTGAAGGCTTGGATACATTTGCAACAGTTTATGTGAATGGGCTTGAGATCGGTACGACAGACAATATGCTGATGGCGCATACGTTTGATGTCACGAAAATTTTGCGTGATGGGAAAAACAGCATTGCCGTCAAGTTCGATCCGCTCTATTTGCACAATCGGGACAAAGAGCAGTTTCAATGGTCATCCTATACGAAGGAACGCCCATGGCTTCGCAAAGCAGCGATGAATTTCGGCTGGGATTGGGGTCCGCGGATGGTGACGGTCGGAATCTGGGGCAAGGTACGACTGGAAAGCAATCGCATGGCGAAGCTGGAAAGTGTCTATGCGCGTACAATATCTGTTGATGAGGGAGAAGCCATCATCCATATTGATGCGGAAGTGACGCCTTATGCGAAGGACCAGGACTTGTTGTGTGAAGTGAAGCTGTTGACGAAGGATGGGCATACGGCGGTATCCGAGCAGCTTGAAATTAAGCAAAATAAGGGCTCTGTGGAACTGGTAGTCTTATCTCCAGAGCTATGGTGGACGCATGACTTGGGCGAGCCTTATTTGTACGAGCTGGAGGTTGTTCTGATTGCCAATGATGAGCGGGTAGACCGTTATCGCAAGCCTTTCGGTATTCGTACCATTGAGCTGCAGCTGAAGGATGAAGCCGATCAGCATGCTTTTGCTTTTATCATCAATGGAGTCAAGCTATTCGCCAAAGGCTCGAACTGGATACCAGCGGATAATTTCATCGGTGCGATTCCGGATCAGCGCTATCGTGACCTGATCGCTCTTTCTGTGGATTCGAATATGAATATGCTGCGTGTCTGGGCTGGCGGTATTTATGAAAAAGATGTGTTTTATGAGGAATGTGACCGCCGCGGTGTGCTGGTGTGGCAGGATTTTGCTTTTGCCAATGCGCTGTTCCCTGAATTCAACAAGAACTTTATGAATAACGTGCGCGAGGAAGTCATGTATAACGTCAAAAGACTTCGTAACCATGCATCGCTAGCACTCTGGTGCGGTAATAATGAAATCGACTGGCTGTATGATATGAAATCCGCTGCCGGTGACATTACTTCACCATTTTACGGTGAACAGATTTATCATGAGCTGATTCCTGAAGTGTTGGAGGCGTTGGATGACAATCGTCCTTACTGGCCTTCATCACCTTATGGCGGTAATGATGCCAATGATCCGGATGTCGGAGACCGGCACAACTGGCAGGTATGGCATGGCTCGGTATATCCGCGTAAGTTCGGAGACGTGCCGCTGCTTGATTACAGCATCGAAGGCGTTACGTTCAAGAATTACAAAAAGGACTTCACCTTATTCAGCAGTGAATTTGGTATGCATGCGTCAGCCAACCGTTACACATTGGAGAAAAATATCCCGGATGGACAGTTCTACTGGGGCAGCGTGGAAATGGCTTACCGCAACAAGGATACGAATCATCAAAAAGGCATCCTGCTGATGGAAGGCTACACAGGCATTCCGCAAAATATTGAGGAATATATGAATTTCTCGATGCTGACGCAGGCCGAAGGCTTGAAATACGGGATTGAGCATTATCGCCGCAACAAGAAGCGGATCAGCGGATCGCTCGTATGGCAGCACAACGACAGCTGGCCGGGCACAAGCTGGTCACTGATTGATTATGAATTGCTTCCTAAGGCATCCTTCTATTATGCGAAGAAATTTTATCATCCACTACTGCTCTCGGTTGATCATGAGCCTGGACAATCGCTGCATATATGGGTTGTAAATGACCGTGTTGAAGCCTATAAAGGACAAGTCCGGGTAGCTGTCTATGATTTCAACGGTAGTGAAGTGTACAGCACCTTATTACAAGCTGATGTGCCAAGCAACGGGGCTGTCCAATTGGGAAGTTTGACCGAGGCTGAGATATTGAACGGCAGAGCTGCAGAAGAGGTTGTCGTCAAGCTTACGGCAGTAGACTTCGAGGCTCCAGACAATCTGCACTATCTGCGTGACCAAAAGGATCTGAATCTGTCCGCGGCTGCGCTTAAGGTTGAAGTCGACGCGAATAAGCAGACCGTGACCATTACAGCCGAAGGCTCACTGGCCCGAATGGTGAAGCTTGATCTGCCGCAGGGCAACGTCCGCTTCAGCGACAATTTCTTTGACCTGCTGCCTGGTGAGCAGGCAACGGTTCATATTCGTGATCCACGAGGTGACAAGGTGTCACTGGATGCTTTAAAGGTATCGGCGATAAACGTTTAACGTCAGTTGTTGTAGGGAATATGTCAACCGTTAATTTGAGGTTGGGCCTGAAATTCATGCTGAAGAAGGACATGGAATTTGTGATTTTCCATGTCCTCTTTTTGCGTTGTGTGTACATTCCCGTACGGATGATACCACAGTGCCCAATACGAGCTATCGCATGAGCAGTTGTCTAAAGTCTCTGGGTGAAAATCCGGTGTAACTCTTGAACATCGTCGAAAAGTTATGCTGCTCGATACCTACCGCACGGGCGATGCTTCCAATGCTCATGTCGGTAGATAACATTTGCCTGGCCTTGTCAAGTCTCATCCGGTTGATGTATTGGATGGGAGAGCAGCCCATCACGGAATGAAATGCCCGTATGAAATAATTCGGATGATAATCGACCAAGCTGGCAAGCTGCTCGATCGTTATTTTATGTTCCAGATTTTGTTCGATAAATTGAAACACGCGGCTCAACTTTTGCGTGGTCGATGAAGGGACTGCCGTTTGTTCAAAGCCATGATCAATGAATAAACCTATCAATTGAAGCATCGAAGCCTGGATATTAAGAATAGATGAGGGCGTCTGTTTCTTCATTTCGCTGATCATTCGGCTGAACAAGGTCTCAACCTCGGAGCTTGAAAGGACGTCGATGCACACGGGAAAACGGTACATCTCCAATAAATCCCTGTTGCCTACACGCGCTGTGAAATGGCACCAATATTTATGAAACGGATAGTCATTAATAGTTGAATAGGACTGCAAAACATGGCAAGGCATAACAACAAGCTGGCCAGGCTTAGGGTAGTAGACAATACCATCGACCTCAATCTGGCCCTCCCCTTCGATAATGAAATACAATCGGTTAAAGCTGTGCACATAGTTTTCCCGCTTCCAGTCCAGATCGACCGTTTGAACATTTGCGATAATGACATCTACCTGGAGATTGGATAGTAAAGTCCGTAGGGAATCATTCGATGGATTATGCATGGATTGTACCTACCTTTAGTGAAATGATAGTTACTATTTACTACAAATAGGTTAACAAACCAGATGTTCATTGTAAATGGAACGATTATGATAAAGGTGAACCGAGCTACTATTTCGATTTGAGGAGGATGGACGATGATTTCAAGATTTAACGATGCACGCGACAGATTTTTCGATATGCGCTTTGGTTTATTCATCCACTGGGGCTTATATGCTATTCCTGCCTGGCACGAACAAATATTGTGGAGAGGTAATGTGAAGCGGAATGATTATGAAAAGCTGATTCATGAATTCAACCCAATCGAGTTTGATCCAGAGACATGGCTTGATCTGGCCGAAGAGGCAGGGATGCAGTACCTGTGCTTTACCACCAAACACCATGATGGCTTCTGCATGTGGGACACCTCACATACGGATTATAAGATTACCCATACACCGTATGGTAAGGATGTATTAGCAATGCTGGCAGAAGCCTGCCGAAAACGTAATTTTCCGTTGAGTCTTTACTATTCTTGCCCGGACTGGCATCATCCCAATTATCCGAATATGGGCAGACATCACGAGATGTTCGGTCCCCGTCCAGGAGATGAGCCCGATATCAATCGATATTACGAATATGTGACCAAGCAATTACGGGAGCTTTTAACGAACTATGGGCCTATATACCAGCTATTCTGGGATGTTAACGTCGCTGAATACCATGATCCTTCACTGAATGAGCTGGTTCGATCTCTACAGCCGGGTATTTTGATTAATAACCGCGGTCCTGATGAAGGCGATTACAGTACCCCTGAGCGGCATGTTCCCGAAGGAGGTTCTTTCCTTACGCCTACCGAAGCTTGCCAATCGATTGGACGAGAAAGCTGGGGTTATCGCGAGAACGAGGATTATTACTCTGACAAATTTCTGATGCAGAGTGTTGACAAAATTTTGGCTATGGGAGGCAATTACTTGCTGAACGTGGGACCCAGGCCTGACGGTACGATCACTAGTGAGAACGCAAACACGCTTCGACGAATCGGGCAGTGGTACAAGAAGATTCGGGAATCCTTTGAGGGAGCTGTACCGGCTTCGTACATGGGAGGCAAGGATGAGATCGAGTCAGCTAACGAAGTGAAGAGCCGGGTGTTCCGGGATCATGTCTTGTTGACGCGCAAGGGCAATACCGTTTATGTTCATGCTTATCGCGACCTTCAGAGCAATACGGTGATCTTGAAGCCGCTCGATGTGCTTCCTAAGCGGGCTATACTGCTCAATAATGGTCAAGAACTCGAGTCGAGCGTGGAGCTGCTACCATGGTATTGGCAGGAACGTGCTTATTTGCGTATCCGTAATCTGCCCATTAACGAGATCACAGATGAAGTGCTGGTTATCAAGCTGGAATTCGGTGAGGATGTGACTGAATAAAGGACGAATCCGACCCTCTGGCAAGTCGATCCAAAGATTGATATACTGGGTCTGCATTTGTTTGATCCATTTACAGCAGTAAAAGGAGCAGATGTATGAGAGAAGGGAAGATGTCTATGGAATCATGGCACAAGGTCGGTTTTATATATGCACATCCGGATGATGAAACTTTTTTGAGTGCTTGTCTAATCCGAGAGCTGGCAGATCGTGGAGAGAAGCCTGTACTGCTGCTGGCAACCAAAGGGGATGCTGGTAAGAAAAACGGGGCTTTCGCACATGCGACGACTGAAGAGCTTGCGGAAGTAAGAACGCAGGAAATGGAGCGTGCCGCACAAATTCTTGGGTTGGCTGTTGTCGAGCATTTGGGTTACCCGGATGGGAAGCTAAAGGAAGTGGAGACCGCTCCATTCGTTGATGCGGTTGTTGATTTTATTAACAAGCATCAGCTAAAGGTTATTGTCAGCTTTCCTGAGGACGGTGGTAACTACCACCCGGATCATGTCGCTATTTCCCAAATAACGACTGCGGCAGTATTAAGCGGAAGATGTCCTTCCGTGGAACAGTTGTATTACTACTTTACCGCAAAATTGGCTGAGGATGGCTATCAGCCTTCTTTGATTATCGATACTTTGCCTCATTGGGCAATGAAGGCTGAAGCACTGCGGGCGCATCAATCGCAAATTCTGGCTATACATCGGCATTTTGGCGATTTGACCGTTTGTCCTGAGCCACGAAGATACGAATCGTTTGTGTTGGCTTATAATCAAGGGGCGCTTTTGTAGCTTAACGGCGAACTCTCATTGCTTATTCAGTCCACATTCAGAAGGCTTTCAGTTAAGAAAGCTATGATTATACACAAGAGATGAAAAGTTTACTTTCATCGAAATGTATAAAGGAGTGCGGGAGATGAGCAATCCTATCGCCTACAAGCTGAAGGCAACCCTGTCTGCACAATCACTGCTACTCATCGACCTGAGTTTATGTTCTATTTGGAGTTATTATAACGATAGTCTATGGGGAGAGACAGGACAACATTCGTCCTCCTACACGATACCCTTTGCTGTGCTGGCTGTTCTATTGTATGGGTTTGGTTCTGCAGCTTATTACAGATTTGTTCGTAAGCCAGCTGAGATTACTGAGGCCAACCAAGTTCTGCTCGTTTGGCTCATGTTGGGTGCTGGCTTAATCTTGCAGATCGCAGCGGCTCCATGGCTCGTAGGACACCCTTTTGACAGCCATCTGTTCCACAGCTGGGCAGGTGTTGCCGCGAATAGAGTGTCAGGGTTTTATGTGTATAGCACGGATGATTATTCGTCATAACAAGGTGCACGTGATACATAAAGCCTTTACTTACAGCCGTATAACTTGATAATAAGCTTGCTCTCAGAGGGTACAGGATAGGGTACTCTCTTTTTGTTGCGCCCACAAAAGCAAGAAACGTGTGGTGTGCAAAATAGGTGATTATGCGCTCCATAAGGCTTCAGTAAAGATATGTGGGGCATATGGAAAATGGTGAATTGAATAAATGAAGCTGTTCCGCTAACTTGAAGATAGGCTGCAGCCGATTCAACACGATCCCACAGGAAGGAGTGTGGAAGTCATCCAATCACAAGTACAATCAGAATCGATCAAAGTGCGTTCCAGCTCAAGGAAATGGGATAAAAAGAGATTCCGGCAAAATATTCCGATCCTGCTTATGTTTGCACCGGTTGTCCTTTATTTTCTCATCTTTCGTTATGCACCTATGGCAGGGCTTGTCATAGCCTTCAAGAACTATAACTTTCATGATGGCATTTGGGGAAGCCCCTGGGTAGGACTGGATAACTTCCGACTGTTATTTACCCAACCGAAGATGATTGAGATCATTCGCAATACATTTGTATTAAGCTTTCTGCAGGTGATTGTCGGATTTCCGTTTCCGATCCTGCTCGCTATTTTTTTGAATGAAGCCAGAAAGATGTGGTTCAAACGTATCATTCAAACGGTTGTGTATTTACCTCATTTTTTGCATTGGGTTATTATCGGGGGCTTGATTATCCTTATTTTTTCACAGGAAAAAGGGATTGTGAATCACTGGCTAGCGCCGCTGCTTGGAAGCGCATTTCCATTTCTGTATAACCCAACTTCATGGATCACGATCTTTGTAGGTTCAGGTATTTGGAAAAGCGCAGGCTGGAACGCAATTATTTATTTAGCTGCTCTAGCTGCAATTGATCCGGCGCTATACGAATCGGCTTCTATGGATGGAGCAGGGAAAATGCGAAAGATATGGCATATTACGCTTCCATCAATCCGACCGACCATTATCATTATGTTTATCCTCTCTGTAGGTCACGTCATGGAGGTTGGGTTTGACCAAGTGTATGTGCTGCAAAATTCAGTGGTTTCCAACGTGTCCGAGGTTATTTCCACATGGAATTTCAAGGTCGGCATCAATGGTGGACGTTTCAGCTTAGCTGCGGCGATGGGTTTTTTTGAATCCTTTGTAGGCTTGTTCCTCGTGGTTATGGCCAACCGTATTGCTAGACGATTCGATCAAGGACTGTGGTAAAGGGGTGGTATCGTGAAGGATACTTTAGGTGAAAAGTGGTTTTACGCGTTTAACTATGTCATTTTGTCTATAATCGGGTTAAGCTGCCTGCTGCCTTTGGTGCACTTGTTCGCATTATCGCTCAGCAACAACGCGGCTATTGTGTCCGGCAGTGTGACGCTTTGGCCCATTGGCTGGAACATTGAATCTTATGATAAGCTTTTTTTCGGCACCCGGATCTTGAGCGGCTTTCAGAACAGCTTGGTTATCACCATTGTCGGTACGGTACTCAACATGATTTTTACGATTTGCTGTGCTTATCCGTTGTCCAGAAAATTTATGTATGGCCGCAAGTTTTTCACGCTGGCGATCATCTTCACGATGCTGTTTAGCGGAGGCTTGATTCCTTCCTATCTGGTCGTTAAATCGCTGGGGTTAATTGATACCTACGGGGCGCTCTGGCTTCCGGCACTGGTCAGCGTGTACAATATGCTCGTTATGCGTTCGTTTTTTATGGGCTTGCCGGAGGAAATTGAGGAAGCGGCGCGGATGGATGGCTGCAGCGAGGTGGGCCTGCTGGTGCGGATTATATTGCCATTATCGATGCCGGTCATGGCAGCGTTAATCTTATTTTATGCGGTATCGCACTGGAATTCATTCTTTAACGTGATGATTTATATTAATTCGACCGCCAAATACAACGTAGCCGTATTGGTGCAGCAAATGATACAAAGCCAGACGGTGCTTCAGGATGTAGCGAATCAATCGCCTGAGGATTTGAATTCGGTTACAGAAGAATCGATCAAAGCGGCCGGTGTATTCGTAATGACCGTACCCATGTTAATTGTTTATCCGTTTTTGCAAAAATATTTTGTTAAAGGGGTATTGATTGGATCGGTGAAAGGGTAGAGCACAGGCATCAGAAAAATGAGGAGGCAACTATTCATGAACAAAAAAACCATCTATGTCGCTTCGATTATCAGCTTATCTCTGACTACGGCGTTAGCCGGCTGTTCCGAGAGCAAACCATCAGCGGGTACGACAGACGGAGACGCGTCCAAAGCCAAAAAAACCGTCAGCCTGTCCATGTATGATCGCGGTAGTATACCACCTGAGGTGGGAACGATTGAAAATAACCTGTGGACCAAATGGATACAGGAAAAAACGAACATGAACATTACGTTCTCGCCCGTGCCGCGGGGGGAATCCGTGCAAAAATTTAATACGCTGTTTGCATCGGGCTCCGCTCCCAATCTGATTCAGGAGTATGATGGTGTGTTCCGAAATCAGCTCTATAATCAAAAGCAAATTATGCCGATTGATGATATGATCAATAAATACAGCACCGTGTACAAGGATCAATTGACCAAGTTTCCGCTGCTCAAAAAATTGGGTATGAAGGAAGACGGAAAGCTGTATGAATTCGGCCGCGTGCTAGGTTATGTACCTTATCATTATGTGCTGGTACGCGAGGATTGGCTGAAAAAACTGAATTTGAAGGCACCCGAAACGACCGAGGATCTGTATCAAATCGCCAAAGCATTCGCTAATCAGGACCCGGACGGCAACGGTAAAAAAGATACATACGGCTTGAACTTAAGCACAACGAATCCCGGCAATGATCTGTGGGTTGATTATATATTCCAGAATACAACATGGATTTTGCAGGATGGCAAATGGGTCAAGGATTGGGACCGTCTTAAGGCAGCAACCGAGTTTAAGAAAAAGCTGTTCGATGAGGGGATCATTGACAAAGACTTTTTAACCGATAAAAACGGCAAAAAGGCACAGCAGGACTTTGTACAAGGTAAAACAGGCATCTATGGCACCGGTGGAGGTATTCGTGGCTTTTACAGCAGTGCTTACGAAACATTGAAAAAAAATGTGCCTGACGCGAAGCTGATCGTCATTCCGCTCCCGAAAAGCTCATTTGGCCAATTCACTCCGCCGTTTAATCCTCCCGTGCAAATGACCTCGGTCGTCAATACCGATACGAAGGATCAGGAGGGTGTGATGAAGCTGGTTGATTTCCTAAGCTCACCTGAGATGATTAAGGCTTCTTATTTTGGTCAGGAGGGTGTGCATTATAAGGTTGAGAACGGTAAAGAAACGATCATCAATGCCGATAAAAATAAAAAAGAAGTTGATTGGCTTAGCGATTTGCGGATGCTCGGCGGACAATATTTGTATAACGAGTTTGATACGCAAATCAAATCCTTCGATACAAGCAAGCCTATGGAAAAAGAATTTGTGGATCTGATGAATGAGATGTACAAGATTAATATTACTAAAGATCGGCCTCTAGCCAACATCACCTTGGGGAGCTACATGCCGCAGCTGCCTTCCGATATGGATTTCATTAATAAAACGTTAAACGACACGACGAATCCGATTAAGGACTTATACAATAAAGCGATTGTTAGCGGAAGCGGATACAGCGTTGAACAGGCCGATCAGGAAGCCAAATCGCTGTGGAAAAAATCAGATGGCGATAAGCTGGAGAAATGGTATCAGGATTGGTACAGCAAAAATAAAGATCAATTGGTTACGCCAAAGGATTTGCTGGATATGAATTTCAAATAATTCCCTGACGAGCGTATTCAAAAAGTTAGGTCGCTATGGAGAAGGGGGATGCCTCCAAGCTTATGCTTACGATGCTAGTTTGCATTCGCAAACTCTTAGCTGTTGAAATCGTGAAGAATGATTATGATATTGAGTGGTATATTCACGATTTCAAAGGCGAACACTACGCTCCTCCAGCACCCCCTTCTCCTCCGCTATTCCTTTTGAATACGCTTATTATTCTAAAGAGGGGCTATCGAGTCACAAGGCTGTCGACAGGATTTACGGTCGGCAGCTTCTGTTCGCTTTTTTCGGCTTTCTCCGAAAACAAAGCCTATGCTTACGAAGTAAGTTTTCTTCTAAAACTTTTAGAAGTGCGGTGAATAAAGAGCGGAGCGGCCAAATAATCCTGGAGAAGCGTCAGCGCTCGCCTTTGTTTCTGTATTTTTACCGCTAAATCTCTTATAAAATCAAAAAATATGGAAACAACAGCGATCGGATGGATATTTGGCCGCGTAGCGGGACTTATTCACCACACTTTGAGGAGGCACCCCATGAGGACAAAAAATCCTTGGTTTTTTAAGCTGATCACGACTTACCTGCCGATTCTTTATGTGGTTGTGCTCGCTCTTAGCTTTCTGTTTTTCATGACGCTTAGCGATCTGTCCAATAAACAAACCGTAAAGTCCAACGAGGCTTTCACGAAGTACGTAACCCAGCGGCTGGATTCCTTACTTGAAAATATTGACCAAATTACGATCACCGAGATCAACAGCGATAAAGAACTGCAAAACTATATGTTTCAAAAATATGACGATGCGAGTCCGTACTTATTGAATAGCGCGATCTCCAATCGCTTCAGTAAAATCAAAATGAGCTTTCCGATGATTCATTCTATTTATTTTTACCGGATATCTGATCAAAGCATATTGAGTCTCGAATCGATGCATACGCTGGATCGTTTTCCCGATCGAGATTTTATTACTAAGGAAATCGAAAAGCCTTTTTCCAGCTACTGGACAGACAAGAGACCATATAAGGAGTTTGAAACTCAAGCCTCGGCAGTTCCCGTGCTTTCACTGGTCAAAAAACTGCCCATGTTCACCAATCCGTACGGCATGTTAGTCATTAATATCGATATCAATGCGTTCCAAGCGCTTTTGCAGGATATGTCCAAGCAAACTGTCAGCTATGTGAAGCTGTTTGATAAGCAAGAAAACCTGTTGGCTTCGAGTAATGAGGCAGGGGGACGAGATTTGTATTCGCTTCGTTCAAGCGTCTCCAATCTGGAGATCCGCAGCGGGTTAAAGGACGGCTACGAATATGGACTTCTATCTGAGTTGTATTCAAATTGGATCATTGCTGGCATGATTCTCGTGCTGCTGGCGACAATTGGTACTATCTATTTATCCAAAAGATACGCCAGACCGATTGATGCCAGCGTTAACCGAATTTCGGACTTTTTCAGTAAACAGCAAATCGATAATACGAGCCGGGAGCTTTTGCATTTTGTCGATTCCGCTGTGGATCAAATCATTGATTATGCGAATCGATATCAGAGTCAAAGCGACACCAATCTACTATATAGGAAGAAGCATTTTTTCCATGAGTTGTTGGATGGGGATCGGGAAATTGACAAGGTTGAATATCGTGAGGAAATGAAGAGCTTCGGCCTGCAGACGGATGGTGTGGATTTTGCCGTTATCCTGGTGGAAATTGATCGTATGAGTGATTTTTCGCATAACTACTCGTACAGAGACCAATATTTATTGAAGTTTGTTATTACGAATGTGTGGGATGAGCTGGCTGCCGAGCAGGATTTGAAGGTATGGAGTGAATGGATGTCTGCGGAAACGCTGGGAGTTATGTTTAGCTCGGAGAATCGTTTCGAGGAGGCTCAGTCGGCGCAAATGATCGCAATTGGGGAGCAGCTGAGGGCGTGGGTGGAGACCAATCTGAAATTCACGGTAACGATCGGCGTCGGTACAATGCTTGAGCAGCTGTCAGGTATTCGCAAATCCTTTCAGCAGGCCAAGGAGGCGCTGCAGCTTAAGACTTCAATTGGGAACAACCGTGTCATCGTCTATAAAGAAACAGTTCGTCAAACGGAAGCTGAGCTATTTGATCTATTGGAGCTTACGAGGTCCATCACGCAGCTGTATAAAAGTGGGAATGAGGATTGGCGCAAGCAGTTCGAGTATTTTTTTACGGTATTGGGCAAAGGCGGACATACCTCGAAGGAAATCATTAATTTAATCAATTATATGTGTTTTACCTTTACGAAGGAGCTTTCCGATTTTCCGGCAGAATATGTGGAGATGTGGAAGCAAACAGCGCTTGGCCCGATGACCGAAGCGCTCCAAATTTATGAAACGGCAGAAGAAATCAAACAAACCTATTTCGCTGTATTGATTCAGGTGGAGGAGAACTGGAAAGGGATTCGTGAGAGCCGCAATAACCGTCATCTTATTTATCAGGTGAGGCAGTATATTGAGCAAAATTACGCCAACTCCGATATGTCACTGCAATTGTTAAGCGAGCAATTCGGAATGAACAAAAGCTATGTAAGCCGAATCTTCAAGGATGAATTTGGGGAGAACTTCGTGGATTATTTAGCTGGTATCCGCATTCAGCACGCCAAGCAAATGCTTGAGGATACACAGCTGCCCATTCAGGATATCGCGGTTCAAATTGGCTATGTGCATTATTTTACCTTTATTCGTGCCTTTAAAAAATTGATCGGGATTTCTCCAAGCGATTATCGAAAAAAATAAGAAAATGATTAAGAATTGAAATTCAGCAGATGTGTGCATGCACATGCGCCAGAAACTGCTCACATGCAGGGGAGAGATCGTCATCAGACCTGCGGTAAACGGCAATCGGATTGGGTGCATGGATACCTTCTACATGTACTCTGGCCAATGCTTGCTGATGGATGTATTCAGCTGCTTCCAGAGCGGATATGAAGCTGGCTCCGTAGCCTGACATCACCGCACGCATCGTTTCGTGTTGGCCATTGAATTGTAAGCCAATCTGTGGGAACTGAACTTGATATTGCCGACAAATTGCGAACAACGTTTCCCGTGAGGAACTGCCTTCCTCGCGCAGCACGAATGGCTGCAGCAGCATCTCAGCCAAAGAAACCGTCTTGCCTGCAAGAGGGTGTTGGCCCGGAACGACGAACCATAGCTCATCCATCAGAAGCTCCTCGCGCAGCAAGCCTGCGGGAGCTTCTTTGCTGCCCCCAATGAAGGCCAAATCCGCCTCATAGTGCAGCAGCTTGTTAAAGGCCGCGCGTGAGTTCGATGTGGTCAAGGATAGCTCTATTTGCTCGTGACTGCTCTTGAAGGCTGCCATCCAGGCTGGCAATAAATGATTGGCAGGGAGATAGGTTGCAGCTAATCGCAGCTTACCCAGTGAACCGTCCCGATACGCGGTAAACTGTCGGGTCATCTCCAGCTCTAAAGCAAACAGTTTTGCTGCGTGAGTATATACGAGCTCTCCGGCTTCACTCAAACATACACCTCGTCCCTGTGGTGACAACAGGGTAAGGGCAAGCTCCTGCTCCAGATTGCGGATTTGTGCAGTTACGGCTGGTTGGCTGATATGCATAGCTTCAGCAGCCTTGGTGACACTGCCTCGGGAAGCAGCCTCATAAAAAAGCCTTAATGCATGCAGATTCATCCTGGGTGGCTCCTCCCTTCCTACCATTCCATGCGATTAGTTGAATTCATCAATATAATTGATGAATTCATAAAATCAGAATATTATATTTATGAGTTGTTTTATTCTATTGTAAGAGATAAACAGTCGAGCTGCAAGGGCTGGCATCACTTCATAGAAGGGGACGGTGTAACCGATGAAATTCGTTTGTATAGATTGCGTGAAGGCTTATAGGCTGGAGGAAAGAAGGAACCCTTTTTTATGTGATTGCGGCGGCTTGCTGGAGGTCAGGCAAGATTATCGGGGCGTAGATGGGGAAAGGTTAAAGCTGGAGTTCGACAACAGATTGGCCGATCGAATGTCATCATGGGCAAGTGGTGTGTGGAGGTATAAGGAATTGATTGCTCCGGAATTGCCGGATGAGTATATAACGAGCAGATATGAAGGGAATACAGGCCTATACCCATCAGCGACCTTGGCTGAATTTGCCGGTGTACGCTGGCTGATGTTGAAGGCACAGAGCGAGAATCCGAGCGGCTCGTTTAAGGATAACGGCATGGCGGTTGCGGTTTCCCATGGCCGTTCGTTGGGCTATAGACGGTTTACCTGCACATCAACAGGAAATACGTCGTCCTCACTCGCTATGTACGCTGCATGGGCGGGCTGCTCTTCGTATGTTTTTCTTCCCCAACACCATATTTCGATGAATAAAGTTTTGCAGACGCTCGCCTATGGCGCTCAGGTGATATCGTTTGAAGGTACTTATGATGATGGAATCCGTTTTAGCGAGCTTCATAGTGAGCAGCTCGGCTTATATGTATGCAATTCGATCAATCCGTTCCGAATCGAGGGTCAGAAGAGCATTGTATTTGAAATTGCCCAGCAGCTGCGTTGGCAAATGCCGGATTGGATCGTAGTGCCGGGAGGCGCATTAAGCAATGCAACTGCATTGGGCAAAGGCTTGTACGAGCTGAAGGAGCTCGGGATGATTGACAAGCTGCCACGCGTTGCCGTTGTTCAGGCGGAGGGGGCCAGTCCGTTTCACCGGATGGTTGCTCATGGAGATGCCCGGCTTAAGCCTGTACGGAACCCCTATACACGGGCAACGGCAATGAATATCGGGAATCCGCCGAGCTGGAAGAAGGCACTGCAGTATGCCATCAAGTATACGGAAGGTGTGACCGTATCGGTGACTGACGAGGAAATCATGCTGGCCAAAGGTCGCATCGACCGCAGCGGTATCGGTTGTGAGCCTGCATCTGCAGCTTCAGTAGCAGGGCTGAAAAAGCTTGCTGCTTCCGGTATTATCGATAAGGAATGCACAGCGGTGTGTCTGCTTACCGGGCATATTTTGAAGGATACGGAGGCGATAGAGGCATTGTATCAAGGCACCTTGGCATCTTCAGAAGCAGCTCCTTCCATCCTGCATACACCCGATCTGACTCTGGACGAGGTGCGCCGATTTATTACAGAACTGTAATAACAGTCAAATAGCTGTATAATGGGTTGATTTCCGAGAGTGGTTTCTTTACAATAGGGAGAAAAGCATACAGGGAGTGGGCAGTGGAAATGAACGTTAAAATTTCACGTAATGCAGCGAAAGTCTTACTGGCTGAGCTGGAAAAAGAAGAAGACAAAGATTTAAAGGTTCGCATCTATATTACGCATAGCCATGGTGACCATGCGCATTATGGTATGGGGATGGACAAGCCGACTGAGGATGACGTTGTAGTTAGCACTGATAAAGGAATTGATGTGGTTTTGAAGAAGGACGAGCCTTTACTGGATGGAATCCGCATCGATTATTTCTACACACCGGAGGAAGGCTTTGCAGTCACCAATCCGGGTAAAGGGAATCACGGCGATCACTAAGCTGTGCATTCATGGGATATGAGAGGATTTGTAAGTTATGGCAAACGATATTCGCGTCTGTGATAAGTGCAAGCATATGAAGATGAAGACGGCCGTATCCAAGCTGCAAAAGCTGGCCCCGGACGCTGACATCAAAGTAGCCTGCAAATCTTATTGCGGTCCCTGCTCACGATTTGCTTTTATATATATTAATGGGCGTTATGTGACTGGGGCTACTGAGGACGAGGCGATTGAAAAGGTTAAGAAATATGTAAAATAATTGAATGTGCTTTTATAAGAAGGGGGCGAAAGCCCTCTTTTTTGCTTTAGTCCGGTTAGCAAGAATATCGTATATGTTCATTGGAGATGTATCCGTATACAATGAAGGGATAAAGATGTCCAATGAATACGGGAGAGGAACAGGATGCAGAAAAAATGGCTTTATCGATTAATCTTATCCTATATTCCCATTTTCTTCGCTGTGGTCTTTTGCCTGATGCTGGTGTTTTTTTTGACGACGAGCGAAATGATGAAAAAGCAAACCCTGCGGGGAAACTTGTTGTTCGCCGGACAGGTCATGCAAATTGTTGATAGCACGCTGCATAATATCGATACGTTGGCCAGCAAAAACTTGCTGTTAAACGATAAGGTAGCTTCCTATTTCAAGAGCCCGAGTGGGCAAGCTCCTTATGAATATTATGAGGTAACAGGAGCTGTTCGTGACTTTATGACACCACTGCCGATGATTGATTCCGTTTATTTGTACAGAGCTGCGGATAATAAGGTTTTGATGCACCATTTTGTGTCGGAGCTTCCGCAGTTCGGAGATAAGGAATTTATACAGAGTGTGATGAAGGATGATCGTCCTTATATGTGGAGCGGTATCCGCAGCTTGTATTTGTTTGCAGAGGAGAATCAGCCCAAAAGTGTCGTCTCGCTGATCAAGAAGGTTCCTTATTATTCAGGTGAACAGGGATTGATCGTCATCAATGTCAGAGCAAGCTCGCTGGCCGGTCTACTCTGGGATATGAATCCGGAGGGCAGTCCCTTGTTATGCATGTCTGATGAGACTGGAAGAAGCTTTGCTGGCTTTGACCGTTATTGTACGGGTGAGCAGGCCAATGGCTCCCTGGCAGATACGGAAGATATGAAGCTGAACTCACCTTATACGAGCTGGACTCTGCATGTCGGACTGCAATCGGAAAGCTTGGTTTCATATATATCGACCTTTTCCTATATCTGGTTCGTGCTTGGTCTAGCTGCCGTTATTGCCGGAATCGCGGCCATGACCTATATCAGCCATAGGCATTATCGACCCTTGGAGCAAATTCTGGGGCGCATTCATACGTTTGCCGAGAAGAAGAACAGCCATGTGAGCCGCGGCAAAGGTGAGGACGAATTTGCTTTTATAGACAGTGCGCTCGAGAGTCTGATTGAACAGACCAACAGCTTCGAGCAGCAGCAGGAGGAAGGCATCCAATACAGACGCATCCATCTGTATAAGGAGGTTATGGAAGGTTCGCGGATGCTTTCCAGGGAAGAGTGGCAGCGGGAAGCTGCAAAGGTGGGGATGCCCGGACCTGTGGGGTCTGCCGTGGCTGCCATTGTGGAAATTGATCTATTTCCCGATTTTTCCAGGCAATATTCACAGCGGGATCTGGCGTTGTTCAAGTTCACGCTGCGCAGCGCGATTCAGGAAATCGCCGAAGAGGAAGGGGAAAACCTGTGGACAGAATGGACGGCGCCTCACCGACTCGGATTGTTATACCGCTTTGGCGAAGCGGCGGGTGAGCGGCATATGCTGCTCAAGATTAAAGCCTTGTCCGAAAAAGCAAGGGCATGGGTAGAGCAGTATCTCAAATTTACCGTTACGATTGGTATTGGCGGACTGGTGAAGGATATTGCGGATTTAGCATTGTCCTTTCAGCAATCTGCTGTCGCAGCCGAGCGCAAGGTATCCTTGGGTCCGAACCGGGTGACTGTGTATGATCCACAGCTGAAGCTGTTATCGGAAGGAACAGACATTGACCCACTGCTGCAGGAAATGAGGGAAGCCGCCCAATGGTTCCGGCTGGGGAATGCCGATTGGGAAATGCTGCTTGGTCATACCTTTCAAACGCTGGCTGAAGGCATCTATTCACGTCAGGATTTGACTGCTTCCATACGTACCTTTAAAGCACAGCTGAAGCGGGAGCAATATGAGCTTCCGCAGGAACAACAGGAGGTATGGGCATCTGTTGTGCTTGACCGTATTCATGAAATACCAGATGAATTTGAATGGGCAGAGGCGGCGCGTCAGGCGCTGCTTCCGCTGCTGCGGGAAGCGGATCAGCCGCTGCAAGCGCTGCGTATGCAGCGTGAGCAGTATACGCTTGCGGCACAGGTATGCTCCTATGTCAGCGACCACTACACCGAACCTGATTTGTCTTTAACCCATATCAGCGAAGCGTATCAGGTTAACATCAAGACGCTCAGCCGCATCTTCAAGGAGGAGATCGGCGAGAAATTCGTCGATTATGTTGCCCGGGTGAGAATCGAGCACGCGAAGCGGTTACTGGCGGAAACGAGTGAATCTGTACAGAAAATTTCCGAGCGTACGGGTTACTTGTCATCGATTTCGTTTATCCGCGTTTTTAAAAAGCTCGTTGGCATGACGCCAGGCGATTTCCGTAAGGAGCAGGAATTGCGGAGGCTGTGAGAGAATCAAAGAAATTCATGTGGCTGCCGAGGCTTTGCCAGGCAGCTTTTTGCTATTTCCATAAGGAAAAGCGTGGCAGCGGATATACACGAATACCGTAAAGCGTCAAATTCACTTACGAGAAAACGGTTTATTGCCAGAGGGCGGGACCTGGGGTTATGTTGGTATCGTTCAGCGAGGGCAGGCAGCAAGTACGCAAAGTGCCAAGAGCAGGGAGCAGAACGAATCAGACACATGGATGAAGGAAAGGAGGATTTGCATGGAAGCGAAGCAGGCAAGCCGCACACCCGTAAAGCTGACGGGACACGAGAGCCGCAGACTGGCAGCGAAGCGGCGCCCTTTTTGGCACGGTCGCAGGTTTAGACAAAACATTCCACTTTGGATCATGTTTATCCCGGTGGTTGCTTTTTATCTGATCGTCAAATATGCGCCGATGCTGGGGCTGGTCATTGCTTTTAAAAATTACACGTTCTATGAAGGGATTTGGGGAAGTCAGTGGGTCGGGATGTCCAATTTTGACAACTTATTCACACAGGCCCAGTCGGTGCAAATTATTCGCAATACGTTACTGCTCAGCGTGCTCTCGGTATTTGTTGGATTCCCTTTTCCGATTGCGCTGGCTATTTTACTAAACGAGGTACGTCGAACCTGGTTTAAACGAACCGTTCAGACGCTCGTCTATATGCCGCATTTTTTTTCCTGGGTCATTGTCGGCGGCATCGTGATCACTTTGTTTTCGCAGGGAGGGGTCGTCAACAGCGGTGTTGGGGCGATATGGGGAGAACCGTATGCCTTCCTGTTCCATGAATGGTCGTGGATATCCATCTTCCTCGGCTCCGGTATCTGGAAGGAAGCGGGCTTTAGCGCAATCATTTATTTGGCCGCATTAACGACCATCGATCCGAGCTTGTATGAAGCGGCGAGCATGGACGGAGCCGGCAAATGGAAGCAGATCCGTCATGTTACGCTGCCAGGCTTAAGCTCAACGATTGTGCTGATGCTGATTCTGGCAATGGGCAGGATCATGGAGGTCGGCTTCGACCAGGTGTATGTGCTGCAAAATTCGATCGTGTCCAACGTATCCGAGGTGATCAGCACCTTCATTTATCGTACCGGGCTGCAGGGAGGTCAATTCAGCCTGACGGCTGCGCTTGGACTATTCGAATCGCTGGTCGGACTGGTACTGGTCCTGCTCGCCAATACGATAGCCCGGCGGTTCAACCGTCAATTATGGTGAGGAGGAAACGGAGATGAAGGACACATTCGGCGAAAGGTTATTTTACACCGTTAATTATATCTTGATGGCAGCCGCAGGCTTGCTGTGCCTGCTTCCATTGGTGCATCTGGCTTCGCTGTCGCTTAGCGGCAAGGATGCTGTGCTGTCCGGCTTCGTGACATTGTGGCCGATCGACAGCTCACTGGAGTCGTATGTGATGCTGCTTAGAGGCACGCCGGTCGTAAGGGCATTTATGAACAATGTGGTGATTACACTTCTGGGTGTTGCTCTTAGTATGGCGTTTACAACGCTTGCCGCGTACCCGTTATCACGCAAAGCATTTTACGGCCGCCGCTATTTAACCTTGGCGATCGTGTTCACGATGCTGTTTCAGGGCGGGCTGATCCCGACCTATCTGGTCATCAAGGAGCTGGGATTGATCGATTCCTATGGCTCCTTGTGGCTGCAGGGCTTAATCAGTACGTTCAATATGCTGATCATGCGCTCTTTTTTTGAAAATATTCCCGAGGAGCTTGAGGAAGCGGCACGCATGGATGGCTGTGGAGAGTGGAAGCTGCTGATGCGTATCATGCTGCCGCTGTCGCTGCCGATGCTGGCGACGATTGCTTTGTTCTATGGAGTACAGTATTGGAACTCGTTTTTCAATGTTCTGATTTATATCAACAGCCCGGAAAAGTATAACCTTACGGTCATGATCCAGCAAATGGTCCGCAGCCAGTCACTGCTGCAGGAGGTTAACAAAATGGCTGCAGGGGAGACGCTGGATGTAACGCCCGAGGGCATTAAAGCGGCTGGTATTATGGTCATGATCATTCCGATGCTGGCCGTGTATCCTTTTCTGCAAAAATATTTTGTGAAAGGGGTGATGATCGGGGCGGTCAAAGGATAGCTTCGAGAGCTGGGAATTTTAATTGCCGTTTAATCAGATATGGGAGGTCTTGACCAATGAAAATCAAATCAGGCTTAATCGGAAAAATGGCCGGACGAATGAATACACGATTAGCTTTAACAGTGGCGGTATTGGCGACATCCGCTCTGGCAGCTGCAGGCTGCAGTGGGAGCCAAGCGCCATCTGGACAGGCTGGGGAGAAGGAAGGCACGGCGGCACCCGAGAAACGCGGGTCGATCTCTATGTCCATCTATGACCGGGGTAATGTGCCTGCCGAGGAAGGTACGATCGATAACAACCGCTGGACCCAATACCTGACGGAAAAGGGGCCGGCGAACATCAAGTATGTACCGATCCCGCGCTTCGAATCGCTGCAAAAGTTTAACGTGCTGTTTGCCTCAGGCTCCGCACCTGACCTGATCCTGGAGTTCGACCGTTCCTACCTGGGCCAGCTCTACACCCAAAAGCAATTAATGCCTTTGGATGATCTGATCGCCAAGAGCAGCACCGAATACAAAAAGCGGCTGGAGCAGTACCCGGCGATTAAAAAGGCGACAAGTATGCCCGATGGTAAAATGTATTTCCTGGCTCGTCCCTACAATAATGATCCACAGCAGTTTCTTTATGTCCGTGCAGACTGGCTGAAGAAGCTGAATCTGCCGGTACCGACTACAGCCGAGGAGATGCTGGCTGTAGGTAAAGCGTTCACCGAACAGGATCCTGATGGCAACGGCAAGAAGGATACGCAGGGGATCGGACTCAGCTTTGTATCGGGCATCGTCTTGAATTTTATGTTCGGCAATGGATTTACGCTGAACGGGACGGGGCAGAATCCCTGGGTTCTGAACAACGGCAAGGTGGTTCATGACTGGGACCGTCTGAAAGCAGCCTTGTCCTACCAGAAAAGGATTTATGACGCGGGTTACACCGATAAAGATTTCGTATCTGATAAAAACGGGCAGAAGCTGTTCCAGGACTGGATCAACGGTAAGGTCGGAATCCGTGGCGGCACGATAGGCGGCACAGATGTAAAAGCTTATGAAACGCTTAAGAAAAATGTGCCCGATGCTGAAGTTATCGTGATCCCGCTGCCCAAAACCGAGTTCGGACAGTTCAGTCCGATGCTGAACACGCCAATTCAAATTACGGGAGGTATTAACGCTGCAGCTAAGGATCCCGTCGCCGTTATGAAAACGATTGATTTTATGTCGACCGAGGCGTTTGAAACGATGATTGCCAACGGTACGGAAGGGGTCCACTATAACAAGGCTGCCAACGGCTGCCCGGAGCAAATCGATTACGACAAATTCAGAAAAGAAGTCAGCTATGCGCTAGATATGAATATGCTGGCCAATTTTGCACCGGATAACTGCAGCGGTTTGGACAAGAAGCTGAACCCGACACCTGCGGAGAAGGATATGGGCGAAATTTTGAAAAAAGCTCGTGAGATCTACGTGAACCCGCAGACGCCAATGCCCGGTATTACCGTAAAAGAGTTTTTGCCGGTTCTTCCTCAGGATTTGGAGCAAATTAACAGCAATGCCAACAAAACGATTCTTGATTTGGCCAACAAGATGATCGTTAGCGGCAGCGCCTATACGGCTGATCAATTCATCCAGGAGAGCAAGGCTGTATGGGAGAAGGCTGGCGGAGCGAAGGTCGATGAATTTATTGATAAATGGTATCAGGAGAACAAGGACAAGGCGATTCTGATGAAGGATCTTTATGAACAAAAATAACGGGAGTGAGCACAGGATGAAGCAGTTTGGCAAACAGGATGGCGGTGGGTATGCCTACACCCCCTACAGGCTGGAGTTCCGTCCAAGGCGGAGCATGCATACGCGCGAGGAGCTCATCACGATTCTCGATCTATTGAAGGCTAAAGGAGTGAAGGCATGGTGGTACAGCGTGTCGGCCAAATGCTCGTTTCCACTGTTTGAGAGCCGGACACTGCCCTTTAGGGAGGATGCGGATACGGAATTATACCGTTGGCTCGTATCGGAGGCGCATTTGCGCGGAATTGCCCTGTTCAGCTGGGAATACCTGAACACAGCCCCACTGCTTACGGAGCAGCACCCGGAGTGGCGCTACGTATATTGGGAGGAGAGAGAAGGAGGCAATACGCCCCGCGACGATCAATTTATTTGCCATAACTCTCCCTATGGCGAAATGCTGAAGGAGTACTGCCTGGAGGTTGTCGGCGATCTCGGTTTTGACGGGATCTGGTTTGACGGCTGCTACCTGCACAGCGATAGCAGCGGTCGGATGGCCTGCCGCTGCCCCTACTGCGCTGAGCTGTACCTACGGGAATCCGGCAGGGAGATTCCGACCGCGATTGATTTTCGCGATCCGTCCTTCCGCCGATTTATAGAATGGCGCTATGAGAACTTCACTGATTATTGGCGCTCGCTAAGTGGTTACGTTCGCCAACGGAAGCCGGAGGCGATTGTCGTTTTTAATTATTTCAACCGAATTGGGCATGATCAGCGGAGCGGATCGCCGCTGCGGCGTATGCCGATGGAGGGCATGATTGCCTCCGAGTCCTGCTCGCGCCCTTACCAGGTGCTGCTGCAGCACAAAATATTACACGCACTGAACGATAATTACCCAACGGAAATATGGGATTATTTCCGTGACGCGGCACAGAACTCGGCAGCGATACCGGAACCCGAGCCGGCCAGCATGCTGTTTCATGCCCAGTGCTCTGCTGCCTCCGGCGGATTTGCCAGCTTCGGCTTCGAAGCGTTCCCGACCGAGTATGCAGAGCTTATTACTGAGCTTTCGGCAGCGCTTAATCCAATTGCCGATTATGTGGGCGGCGTACAGCCTGGCTGCATAGGGCTGGTGCTGTCCGGAGCCACGAAGGATTACGCCCATATCGGCGGGAATGACGGCCTGCCGGATACATGGCAGACCTGGAAAGCAGTCCATGGCATGCATAATCTGCTGAACTCGCTGCATTTGCCATCAGAGGTGCTGCTCGATAACATGCTGACAGGCGAATACTTGAGCCGCTATCAAGCGGTCGTGCTTCCTGATGTGCGCTGCCTGTCTGATGCGTCGGCAGCTGAGCTGCGGCATTACGTCGAGCAGGGAGGACTGCTGCTCATAACGGGCGCTAGCGGCATCCTGGACGAATGGGGCGAGCTGCGGGATAGCGGAGCAGGAGCGCTGGATGCCTGGTTCGGTGTGACCTGGCGGGATAGTGAGCTTTCGCGTCCACTGCTAGCTCTGCGCGATTTAAGCGAGGCTGACGGGTTTACTCGACATGTTGGAAATGCAGAAATCGATAGCAGCGCAGGTGCTGAACGTGATGCTGCCGGCAGTGAGGCGCTCTTGAGAGCTGGACTGCCGACGCGGGTAATGCTGTCCGGTGCGTCGTCCCTGATCCGCACGGTAGGCTGCGAGGTGCTGGCCTACGGGCAATATCGCGTGCCGCAGCCCCGGCACAGCCAGCTGCCTGAAGATGCGCACCCACTCATTGAGGGGGAAGCGATTGTACGCCGCAAGGCGGGCAAGGGGGCGGCCGTGTGGATGGCTGCCAACATCGGCGCGGGCTACGCGGAGCAGCCGAGCCGTCGTACCCGTGAGGCCGTCCGTTCACTGCTGGCAGAGCGCGTGACGCCGCCGTTCACGACAGATGCTCCAGCGAACGTTGTTGTTACGGTTTGGCAGCAGCAGGAACGGATTACGTTCCATCTGCTTAATGTTCCGCACAGCTTTCTGCATGTGCCGTCAGGTAAGGAAACGCTGATGTATCCGGAGGATTTTACACCGACAAGACCAATCACCATCGAGATTCCGGGTGTATGGCGTGAAGCACATTCCCCATCGGGCGGATTGGTGGAGCTTACGAGGGCGGAAGGCGGGCGCTCAACTCGTATTCGCTTGCAATGTCTGAAGCAGCATGCAGTTATTGCGTTGACTCCCTAAGAGGCGGCTTACCGGGCAGTCCTGATAGCGGCATTGATCAGTAGACAACGGGGATTCCCGCTTTGCACAGCTTGTACATATGCCAACAGATATCCCTCATTCGATGATCACTTGCTTACATACAGCAAACGGATTGACCGATGAGGGGTATCTGCTTTTCATTAGTATCAGATCCAGTATGGAATCATGGAAGATGACAAGAGGAGTGGATATTAACGTTGACTCCTGTTAACACAAAGGTTTATTCCAAAGGAAAAGAGGCTAATCAAGCATGAAGAAAAGCGTTCGATTTCTAATCATTTTTACTGTCATCTGCAGCCTGCTAATGCCGCAGGCCTGGAATTCCCAGACATATGCCGCAGGTGAAACAGTCGGCAACATCGTGCAAAATCCCGGATTTGAGGACGCTGCCCTTTCTCCGTGGCTGGCTAAGCCGGGAAGTCCCGCCCTGCTTGAAAAGGATACGGTGCTTAAGCACAGCGGAAGCGCCTCAGGCAAATTCACGCCGCGTGATACCTCATACAGCCACCTGAGGCAGGAGCTGGTATTAAAGAAAAATGTAACCTATGCCTTCTCCGCCTGGGTACGTCTCAACCCGGCCAGCCAAGGCAAAAAGTACATTTACATCAAACTGGATTATCCCACCTCCTCCGATCCCACCTATACATCAGGTGGCAGCGGTTATCCGAAAATAGCAGTAACCGGTACGCTGGGCAGTCAATGGGTACAGATTACAGGCACGCATACGTATACGGGTCAGCTGGAGCAGGTCAACGTGGGCATGTATTTTGAAACCGATTACAATTCAACGAATACCTTTAATGTCGATGATGTATCTGTAACCGAACTGCTGCTTCCAGCCAGCATATCGATTTCCGGGCCTGTGAGGGTAGCTGTACCGGAGACAGGACAGCAAACCGCTATCACTTACCAATCGACGGTATTCAATCAATATGGTACTACAGCGGGGATGGAGACCGAGACTGTCAATTGGTCACTGCAGTCGGCTCCTGCTCAGGGACTCGCTATAAGCGGAGCAGGGGTGCTCTCAGTTTCCCCGACCGTGACGGCTGGCGTATACACGCTAAAGGCCACACTGGCTTCCGATAGTCTTGTTGCCGGATATTTACCCGTGGCTGTAGGCGAAATTCCTCCTGCAGCGCTCAACACGGCTATAACAGGAAGATTCGTCATCGGAGAAACCCTGTCGGGGCATTATACGTACAGCGATCCGAATGGAGATGGTGAGCAGGGCACGACCTACCAATGGTGGAGGTCAGAGCAGCCTGCGAGTCCACTTACGGCAATTGCCGGCGCATCGGGGATAACCGATCAGCAGACAGGAAGCTTGTACACGCTGACTGCTCTCGATGCCGAGAAATACATCCGTCTGCAAATTATTCCGCGCAGCAGTGCGGCTCCATCCGTCGGAGAAGCGGTTTACAGTGCTCCGGTTTATATTTCAGCGACCAACACTGCGCCTACGGCTGTTCATGCTGCTGTGTATGGCGTTACAATTCCGGGCCAACTGCTGACGGGTACCTATGAGTACGCCGATCCTAATGGCGATTCGGAAGGAAGTTCAGTTTATCGGTGGCATATGGCGGATACGGCAAACGGCAGCTACTCTGTGTTGGAGGGGCAGAATGCTGCAACGCTGACGGTCGCCACAGCTTACAGCGGCAAATATGTGAAGTTCGAGGTTACCCCGGTTGACCATTATGGACTGGCAGGCAGTCCCGTACTAAGTCAGCCTCTCGAAATCCATTATGATACCAGAACAGCTCTGTACGTAGATCCGGTCAATGGCAGCAATACGAATGCGGGAACCGAGATGGCGCCATTCAAGACGATTGAAAGAGCCAGGGATGAAGTGCGGACGATGAATACGAACATGTTCAGCGATATAACCGTATACCTGCGTGGCGGAAAGTACGATTATTCGTCCAGCTACACATCGAGAGTGGTGCCGGCCACTTATGAAAATTACACAATAAAAACAAGCACGCTTACCTTCAACGCCGGTGATTCCGGATTTAACGGCCACAAGGTCATTTACCGTGCCTATCCCGGCGAAAAGCCCGTCATCAGCGGTGGCAAGCAGATAACCGGCTGGACACTTCATGATGAACAAAAATCCATTTACAAGGCATTTGTCGGCACCGATGTCGATACCCGCCAATTGTATGTTAATGGCGAGCGTGCCGTGAGGGCAAGGAGTGAACTGGCTCCCGCTGAAGTCACCTTCCAGCCCGACTACGGGCACACAACTACGGATACCTTTCTGGCGGGCTGGAGCCGGCCGCAGGACCTGGAGTTCGTCTACCAATCCCACTGGATGCAGCATCGGATCAAGGTAGATACAATTACGGCAGCCGACGGGTTTGCCACGATCCGGATGAATCCGGTCAGATGGCAGTATGCCGTCGGTACGGCCGGACCGAAGCTCTACGCCGATTACCATTTGAAGTATTATGAGAATGCCTATGAGCTGCTGGATTCCGAAGGCGAGTGGTACCTGAACCGTGGTACGGGATATGTATACTATAAGCCCAGAGCAGGCGAGAATATGCTGAATGTTGAGGTGATCCGGCCTGTAGTCGATGAACTGCTGACGCTGAAGGGAGCTTCCCCGGAGCAGCCTGTCCACGATCTTGTATTTGAGAATCTGAGCTTCCAGCATGCGGGGTGGCTAAGACCTGAATTTATCCACGGCAATCATGCCAATCAGAATAATACGGTGCGGGATGCCGGCAGCAGGCTTCCGGAGTCTGCTATAACCGTACAGTCAGCCCGGAATATCGGTTTTGAACGAAATGAATTTACGCATCTGGGAAGCACCGGCCTGTTCATGAAAAATGGCATCAAGAACAGCACGATTCGAGGCAACACCTTCCGTGATATTTCCGGCAGTGCGGTGAATGTCGAAGAACCTTATACCTCGACCCCGCAAAAAGCGACCGACAATCCAAATCTGCTTTTATCCCATGTAGATATCGTCAACAATTATATCGATACGATCGGGATCGAGTATGAACCGGCATCCGCGATATCGGTTGCTCATGGAAGCGACTTGAACATCAGTTTTAATGAGATCAGAAATATTCCCTATACGGCCATTCATCTCGGCTGGCATCACGAGGTAGATCAGCCTGTTGTTACGAAAAATGTTTATATCCAGAACAATTATATCGATAATCTGATGGGTACGGGGCTTTACGACGGCGGTGCTTTTTATTCGCTGGGAAGGACAGCCGGCTCGATTGACGAGCCTGCATACCGGATTACTGGCAATTATGTGAGGGACCAGTTGAATAACGGCGGTGTGTTTTTCCCGGACAATTACTCCAACTGGTGGCTGGCGCAAAACAACGTGATTGATTTAAATAAAAGTCCGGTATGGCAGGACCATGGCACGAAAAACAAACCGCTGGCACCGCTTTTTGCCCACCTGAGCCGTGCGGTCATGTCTGACAACCGGTTTATTGGAAATTACACGACGACTGGGGCTATCAACGATAAAGGAACGAATAATACCTTTGCCCAAATGCATGTGGTTCCCGACGCCATCTGGCCTTCGGAAGCTGTTGATATTATTGCGCAGGCTGGCCTCCAGCCCGAATATCGCGATCTCACTGATCCAGAGCATTACAATGTCGTGCGGAATTCCAGCTTTGAAACGAGACAGGACAATGTATGGCTGCCCGTCGACGCCACTTTTGCCAAGACAGCCTCTGCACGGTTCAAAGGGGTCTATGCAGCCAAGGTGAACAGAACAGCGGAGGATGGACATATCCAACAGCAAATCGTTATGCAAAAAGGAATGAATTACGAGCTGTCGGTGCGGGTGAAGCTGGAATCCGGCAGTAGCAAGCAGGGAGCCATCAAGCTGGGCTTCGGGCCTCAAGCCATTCCTGCCAATGAAATCGTCACCGTAGCAGAGGGAACGGTCGGTAGCGACGGATGGACGGTAATATCCGGAGTTTACTCGTATAATGGCAGTGAAGTAAGAGCAGAGCCCTATGTTTACTTTGAATTCGCAGCGGGTACTGGCACAGCTTCCTATTACCTGGACCAGTTTGAGGTTATTGAAGTCGCTGAAGCAGATCAGGCAGCACTGCAGGCAGCGGTGTTACTGGCACAAAATTTGCACGCCCAGGCTGTAGAAGGCGAAATCATCGGGCAGTATGCGCCGGGCTCCAGGCTGGTGCTCCAGACTGCAGTCTCCGAAGCGGACGTTACAGCGAATCAGACGGGTGCTTTGCCAAACAGCTACTATCGTGCGCTCGACAAGCTGAGCGCTATTACGTTCTGGTTCATCCACCAGCAAAATCAGCAAGCTGATTTCAACGGGCTGCATACAGCCATCAGCCAGGCACAACAGCTGTACAGCACTACCTCGGAGGGAACGCAGCCAGGTCAATATACGGGCGAGGTCAGAGAGGCGTTGTCCACAGCAATTGCAGCCGCTCTTCTTGTCAGCAATGCTGCGAATTCCACGCAGGAGGCGGTGGATTCGGCGCTGTCTGCGCTTAACTCCGCGATGCTGGGCTACTCCTATAAGGTAATATCTGTAAATGAGGCAATATTGCAGCGCACGATTTCAGAAGCCGTGCAGATGCACGACAATGCATCGGAAGGAGCAGACTATGGGGAGTATGCCGCAGGTTCCAAGACTGGCTTGCAGAATGCAATAGATTCGGCAGAAGACTACCTGCAAAGCCTGAATCCCGGAAGTGCCGTCAGTAATGAAATGCTGCGGGATCTGGATCGATGGACCTCTCCGATTACGCCTAAGGATGGTTACGTGGAAGTATTCGGCAGAGGTGTAGGCTATGAGAGGCAAACCTTTGGCAGCGATTTGTTCGAGCTCAATATGCAGTATACGTACAGTGAAGGGGATTGGCCCAGCTTTGCCATTCGTTCCTCGAATCCCGCAATTGCGATGGGAACAGGAGCCAGCAGCTATATGATCATTGTGAAGGAAGATGTGTGGGAGGTACAGAAGTGGGTCAATGGCACGAGGGAAATGCTGTTTGGGGAACTGGCTGGTTTCACACCACGCTTTGGCGTACTGCCCAATACCCAGATTACAAGCGGCACCAAGCATAAACTGAAATTTGGAGCGATAGAGGTAAGCGGGAGTATCCGCCTGGTCATGTATGTCGACGATCAACTCGTGTTTGACGAGGTTGACAGCATTAATCCTTTAACAGGTCCGGGATACTTTGTCGTTTACTCGACCACTTCACCCATGAAGCTGAGCGCCGTTAACACATCGCAGCTGAACACAGCTTACATTACTCTTCTTCAGGCAGTGGAAGCGTTTGAGCAGCAGCGCAGTCCCGCATTGTCGGGTATTTCGCTTGCCGGCTCTACAGCTGTGCAGGCCGGAGGCTCAACCCAGTTATCGGTGAGCGCAAGCTACAATGACAGCACTGTAGTGAACGGGGTAACAGGAGTAACCTATGGCAGCAGTAACGTGAGTGTAGCAACGGTATCTGCCGAGGGAACGGTGAGCACGCTGCGTGCGGGAACCTCCGTGATAACGGCCGTATATGGAACCTTTCATGCTGAATATAGACTCACGGTCACCCCAAATGAGCCTTAATTTGGAGTAAAGCTTAGTAGAAGCTTTCGTCACTTTTATAGTGGTCGAGGCTTCTTTTTTCATCAAAGAGTACGATAGTGGCATTGTAATGTCTTAGTGTCATCTATCATAAATGATAATTTAGGTAATTAGACTTGTATAATTTGATTAATTGGGTCTACAGATTCATTTATAATGAGCTTCTTATCTTATATGCTTAAACTTGTCGAATAATTATAGCTCAATTCTCGATAATGGCAAAGCAAGTGGAAGCTTGTGACGCAAAACTATAGGGGCTTACGGTGCAAGCAAGATGCACCCAGCCAGCCAGCTGCCGAAGGTACTGTGATGCGCATATAACTGCGACTCCTGACCAATGGATCAGGAGTCTTTTTGTTTGAGAGATAAGAGAGGTGGATCATAGATGAACGAAAATAGAAATATGATGACAAGAACCGGATTTTATACGAAGGTTGGCACCGACATGATCGGCATTTATTTGTCGAATGAAGGCCCCAAGATGTTTATTAACCGTGAGATATTTGATTTGCGGAATCCATGGTGGGATGTGGAAATGGTGATGGGGAAAACCGGTCATCTGATAACATTCTACTGGCGCGGAGAGGTCAAGCTATCGATTCGCTGCGATCTGGAAAATGACTTATTTGTCAGCTTATATCACTATTTAAGCTTTCGTACTAATGAGCAGAGTCTCGCTTAAGCAGAGAATGGAAATAATATTGACATGCGATGTAGATAAATAAAATGGAATCTGGTTATATTTAGGAGATTATGCAGGTGTATCTTGGAGCTGACACGGCCAAAGGTATGCTTTTTTCTGCTTCCAGCTATTGTCTCTATTAGGTCCATTGTTTATAATAATAGATAGATTACTATAGTTCAACGGGACTATATAGGAGGAAAGACCATGCGTTTAATTACACGATCCGACTTTGATGGCTTGGTATGTGCAATGCTCTTTAAAAAAATGGGCATGATCGACGAAATGAAATTCGTTCATCCGAAGGATATGCAGGATGGATTGGTTGAAGTCAATGACAATGATATTTTGGCGAATGTCCCGTATGTACCCGGCTGCGGTTTATGGTTTGACCACCATTCGAGTGAGTTGGAGCGGACAGGACCAGAAATCGTATATAAAGGCGAGACCCGTGTGGCCCCAAGCGCTGCCCGTGTTGTATATGATTACTATGGTGGCAAGGAACGTTTTGGTGACATCGATAACATTATGCAGGGTGTGGATAAAGCGGATTCCGCGCAGTTTTCTGCAGATGATATTTTGAATCCTTCGGGCTGGGATTTGTTGTCCTTCATTATGGATGCCCGCACTGGATTAGGACGCTACCGAGATTATAGAATCAGCAATTATCAGCTGATGGAGGATTTGGTCGATCACTGTGCGACAATGACGGTAGACGAGATTATGCAGCTGCCGGATGTTGTAGAGCGGACAAAGCGTTATTTTGAACTGGACGTCGACTATAAAGCGATGTTAAAGCAGCATACATATGCAGATGGCAATGTAATTGTTACCGATCTGCGCAACGTGGAAACGATTTATCCGGGCAATCGATTTATGGTGTACGCCTTATATCCGGAACAAAATATTTCGATTTGGATTGTCGATGGCCGAAATAAGCAAAATTGTGTGTTTGCCTGCGGTCACAGCATTATCAATCGTACCTCCAACACCGACGTAGGCGCTTTGATGCTTGCAAATGGCGGCGGTGGGCATAAGGCGGCAGGAACGTGCCAGGTTCCTTATGATGATGCCGGCAAGGTGCTGCATGAGCTGGTTGAAACGATGAAGCAGAACGGATAATGTAGTTAGAATTGGCATTAAACGTACAAAGAATCAGGTACCGGAGCTGCGCCGTTTGGTTGCGCTGCTCCGTGAGCCTGATTCTTTTTTTGCTGCGTTTATCCAATTGTGATCTTACCTTCAGGGTAGTGGTACAGTTCCTTTTTATTTTTGGGCTGCAAGGCGTAGGAGAGCGTGACGGGTCCTAATCTTCCGGCATACATCATCAGAATAATCAGTATTTTTCCAGTGAATGTTAGATGCGGAGTGAGTCCCATACTCAGTCCAACCGTTCCAAAAGCTGAGGTGGTTTCAAACAAGATCATTAAAAAAGAATAGTCGTGTGTAGCAAGCAGCAGCATGGTTACAATGAAGATGAGCAGCAGGGAAAGGAAGGTTACGGTAAGAGCACGATGTGTATACTCTTGCGCCAAACGGTAGCGAAACAGCACGACATCCTCTTTGCGCCGGATCATCGTAATCATGGCTCCAATCAGTATGGCAAAGGTAGTTACTTTAATTCCACCGCCCGTTGATCCAGGTGCTGCACCGATAAACATCAGGAGGACCATGAAAAACTGGGTAGCCTGCCTCAAGCTCGTTATGTCTACCGTATTGGTTCCTGAGGATCTTGTACTGACCGATTGAAAAAAAGCAGCGAGGATCTTATCGAATACAGGTAAAGGACCCAGCGTATGTGTGTTGGAAAATTCAAAAATAAATATGACAAGCGCTCCAAAAACGACCAAAAAGCCTGAAACGGAAAGCACAATTTTACTATGAAGGGAAAGCTGTCGTGTTTTTGGATAATCAATGAGCTCGGACATCACGATGAAGCCGATTCCACCCAAAATGACGAGGATCATCGATACCGTATTAATCACAAAATCGTCGACATAAGGCGTCAGGTTCCTATAGTCACCAACTAGCTCGAATCCGGCGTTATTGAACAATGACACAGCGTGAAACACTCCATAATATATGGCTTTGCCCAAGGGCATTTCAAAGGACCAGCGTATCGCAAAAATGAAGGCGGCTATACTTTCTACAACTAAGGAATAGACCACCACATTTTTGATCAGTCGGACGATGCCTTCGATCGATATTTGGTTCAACGATTCCTTCAGGACAAGTCGTTCCTTCAAGGAGATTCGTTTTCTGACGACGATCGCGAACCAGGTGGTCATGGTCATGAATCCCAATCCGCCCAGCTGCACCATGACTAGCAGGACAATTTGTCCAAAATGAGTGAAATGGGTTGCCGTATCGACGAGGATCAATCCAGTTACACAGGTTGCCGATGTAGCCATAAATAACGCATCGATATAGCTGAGCGAACTGCCTTCAACTGAAGCAGCTGGTATCCACAGCAAGAACGAGCCCAGGACGATAATGACCGCAAACCCCAAGGCAAGTGTTTGTTGAGGGCTTAGCTTGATAGGTTTCCAATGGATACGACTCAGATCAATCACCTCATAGTAAAACCCTGATGTCAAAGCATCAGGGTGATTGTATTCTTAAGATTCCCGACGTGGCCCGTACAATCCACCCGGAGCAAAATACTGAAACAAATGGCACTCAATCCGTCCATTATACAGCTTGCGCTTTTTGTCAGCAGGCCGGCTCATGAAGTGCTCTACCTGCTTGTTCGGATTCAAAATAAAGCTGGACCATGTTGGCAGATGAAGGGCCAGCAAGCCAAGGTCACGGAGAACCTTGTCCACTTCTTTCAGATCTCCCAGACGCTCTCCATATGGAGGATTGGTAATGATACAGCCGTAATCCCCTTGTGGTTTGGCTTTGGCCACTGGAAGCACCTGGAATCTTAGCTCACGCGCAAGTCCGGCTGACTTGGCCGCGGCGAGTGCGATGTCAATCGCATCCTTATCGATATCCGAGCCGATAATTTCAAGCGGCACATCGTCTTTTACCAGATCATAAGCCTCATCTCTGGCTTGATCCCATAATGATGCGGGAATAATCGGCCACGCCTCAGCAGCAAAAGAGCGTCGTTGTCCCGGAGCGATGTTCCAGCCGATCATAGCAGCCTCGATAGGGATGGTTCCCGAGCCGCAAAATGGATCGTACAGCGGACGCTCCACTCGCCAACGGCTGAGCAGTACGATAGCTGCGGCCATTGTTTCTTTTAGCGGTGCTTCAGTAGCGATTTTGCGATAGCCGCGCTTATGTAAGCTTGGACCCGTTGTATCAAGCGTCAGTGTGGCAATATCGTTCAATAGTGAGACTTCCATTACGAAGCGAGCTCCCGTCTCGGGAAACCATTCGGTATGATAGTGCTGCTTCAGGCTTTCGACGACGGCTTTTTTCACAATACCTTGACAGGCAGGGACGCTGGATAGCTGTGACTTGTGAGAGCGTCCTTGCGCAGGGAATTCGGCATCTTCGGGAATCCAGTCTGCCCATGGCAGTGCCTTGGTGCCCTCGAACAGCTCATCGAAGGTGCGGGCTTCAAACTGGCCCATTTTGACTAACACGCGATCCGCTGTGCGCAGCCATAAATTGGCACGACATATCGCCAGCTCGTCACCTGTAAAGTTAACCCGGCCATTTTCGACAGTTGTATTTTCATAGCCCAAATCGCGTATCTCGCGAGCTAGAATAGCCTCAAGACCCATAGGACAAGTGGCGATTAATTGAATTTCAGACATCTTACACACTCCAGTTGAACTCTTATTGGAAAAGCCATACAATGATGTTATAAACACCATCGGTTAAAGCATATGCTTCTGATAATATAAGTAAACAAGGATCGAAGTCAATCAAGGATGGGCGACCGCGTTACAAAGGTATGTTTCCTTGAAATATCAGTCCGTTTAACCTCCGGTTAAAACATATGCTTCTGATATTATAGGTGATAAGGTTGGTTTATACAATATAAGGGGGAATTATAGGATGACGCAGTTATCTGCTGAGGAATATGTGGAATCATTGTTGACTCGTGACGAGCAATTGGAACAAGTAAAGGAAGGGATACGGAACCGCAGCATGCCGGAGATTTCCATAGCTCCAGGTTATGGCAAGCTGTTGACTTTACTGGTCAAAATGACAGGAGCTCAGCGTATTTTGGAAATCGGTGCTTTGGGCGGCTATAGTGGAATTTGTTTGACTCGCGGCTTGGGTGATCAAGGTAAGCTGATTTCGCTGGAGCTTAAGCAGGAATATGCTGATGTTGCTCAGCAGCATCTCAATGAGGCTGGACTTGGGGACAAGGTCGAGTACCGGGTGGGAGAGGCTTTGCATCATTTACAGCAGCTTGCAGATGAAGGGCAGAAATTTGATGTTTTTTTTATCGATGCGGATAAGGGGAACTACCCGAACTACCTGGAATGGGCGATCAAGCTGGCCAATCCAGGGGCTATTATTATGGGTGACAATGCGCTGATGCATGGTCGGGCCATGGACCCGGAGCAGAACGGGAATGCAGTGACCAAGATGCGTCAGTTCAATCAAAGCATGGCAAGTGATCCACGGCTGGAGGGCGTTGTTCTACCGGCATATGATGGATTGGCTATTGCACGTGTACGCTAGCAGACAGCTCCATTAAAAAGACCATGCCTCACAAGCCGTCATTATTGGCTGTCGAAGCATGGTCTTTTTGTTAGGGACTTAAAATGCTACATCCGGACTATCGGTCTGATTTGTTCCCTGGCATGTAGTTATTCCTTTTGATGAAAGTTTGGAACAACCGTTAGAGAAGGGCACGACCACAAATACCGACTCCCTGCTTTCCCGTGCCTAAGGTAATCTAAGGCAGCTTGATTCGTACAGTCTTTAAATGACCTAAATAGATGTAGAAGTTTAAGAAAAATTTTATTTTTAACCCCATTTCTTTTTAAATAGTTTTCTTTATCCTGAAAGTGTACGAATGGTTAGGAGGAAACTAAGGATGAAGAAATGGTTTTTTTGTGGCTCGGGAAACTCCAGAAGGTGAGATGGGAATGAAACGTAAGAGAACGTTGAATAACTTTAAAATCCATGCACTGTTTGTCTTATATGTGTACGCATTGTTCAAAATTATTCTGTTAAAGTTCGGTGCGATCGATATGACATTTCTTGGGCAGCAACTTAAGCAGAGTCTGGGAAACCCGGAAGATATCGCCAGGCGATTGCAAAAGGGTAATCTGATCCCCTTTAAAGAAATATCGAGATCGATTCATGTTTTATCGATTCATGATCTAATTAACATGATTGGGAATGTTGCGTTATTCATGCCATTCGGTGTTTTTCTTGGTTTCATGCTAAGCAACAAAAAAATATCTTTGATAGGCGCGTTCACACTTTCTTTAGGCTTAAGTCTAATCTTGGAAAGTGCGCAGGCCTTATTCTCTATTGGAAGTTTTGATGTCGATGATCTTATACTAAATTCCAGTGGGGGCTTGATTGGCTTCATCGTTTGCAAAGTATGCGCTAAGCTTATGGCAGCTACATTCCAAACAAAAGGAAGGCCCATATGATATATGCTTCAATGGTTATATCGTAACTGAGCGCCTCGGCCAGCCGAAGGAATTTCTGCCGTACATCCTGATGGTAAATGGTGCCGCAATGCTGATCGGAGGCGGCATCGTTGCCGTGTTTGCGAAGAAGGTCGAACCGCAATTGTTGCTCGCCGTCGGTATGCTGGTGGAGGCCATCTGTACGGTCATCGTGGGTTACTCAACGAATGTACCATTAACGTTGATTGTGCAGTTTGTGAACGGACTCGTGTTCCCGTGCATCCATATCGGGATCAGTACGATGATCCTGAAATGGTCACACCAATCTATCGTGGGCCGGGTCAATGGTGTACTGTCCCCGATGTTCATTGGCACGATGGTCATTTCCATGTCATTCGCCGGCACGCTGAAAGACGCCTACCCGCTCGTAACGATTTATACTGGCGCAGGTATCCTGTTCATTCTCGGAGCGTTTGTCATGATTCCGATCATGAGACAGAAAGAGCCGGATATGTGGGAGGGCACCAGCCAGTCGTAGACACTATATTTTCAAAAAATAACCCTCCTGTTATTTCCTAAAGGAGGGTTCTACCAATAATATGCTCTTTGAATCCATATTAACTATAACGTCAACCTTGAAGTGCGAAACGGGCTTTTTGAACAACCTCTACCAGCTGTTTTATGATGCTTGCTTTAACGATACGGCTGGATTGCTTGCGGGTTGGGGTGTCTTCCAATGATAAGCTTCATTATTATGGTACACAATCTCATAGTGCGTATTCCTTACCTCAATCACAGAACGATACCAGAGCAGCAGCTCGGCACAAACGATAATAAACAGGATTTTTTTAATGTCCAGCTTCATGCAGGGCGAGAACCTCCTAATAGCTTGCTGTGGCAAGCTGTTGTTGTAGGTATTGCATAGGTTGGGCTATTTCGTATGACAGTAAACAGTTTGCTTGCAAGTCGACAAAAGCTTTTACTAAGGATATGTCGGTATGTATGGAGTCATGCGGGCCGTATTAGGTATCTTCTCCAGAGTGAGGGGCGCTTCCGGCTTTTTGGATTGTCTGTTTTGGAAGCTGTGAATCACTCAAAGTGCGACGAACCCACAGTGCGTTGCCGAGCAGCATAATACAGGACATGATGAAAATCCCACGAATGCTCACCCAACCGGACAAAGCTCCACCTATAATCGGTCCCATCATGTTGCCAAGACTGAGCGCACTGGAGTTGAAGCCGTAGGAGCGGCTCTCCATGCCATTAGGGGTGTAGCTGCGAATTAGTGTTTGGACCGAGGGCAGCATACCGCCCATAAACACACCGAGCATAAACCTCGCGGCAAACAGCTGCCATATGTTCGTAACGAGTGCTTGTGGAATATAGCATAGCCCTGCTCCAATCAAGCAAACCGCCAGGATCTTAACAGATCCGATTCGATCACTCCATCTGCCAAGCAATGGAGACGCTATCATATTAGAGAAGCCGGTCACCGATCCGACAAGCCCCGCGTAAAAAGCAAGCAGCTCGCCTTTCCCATGCAGATCCTGAACGAAGAGGGGGATAAGGGGCATGGCAGCAAGCATCGAAAACTGAATAACAAATGTGACTCCATACAGCGCTGGCAGCTGCTTCACCTTCATTAATACACGGAAGCCTTCGACAATCGTAATATTCGTTTTCTTCTTGGCCTCGGCCAAATCGAATTTTTCTTTAACGAGAAACAGAGCCACCATCGAGGCACCGAATAACAAAGCACCGGTCACATAAAAAATAGAACGAAATCCAAGCCATTCCGCCATCAATCCACCGATGAATGGACCGAGAATCGAGCCTGCAACCCCACCCGATTGCAGCATACCCATGGCGAAGCCGCTTTTCTCGCGGGGGGTGTTGGTTGAGATCAAGGCCACCGCTGCCGGCATGAATCCAGAGATGACGCCATTCAAAATCCTGAGCAGCAGCAGCTGTGTCGGATCGTGGGCAAAACCCATTAATGTCATGACGACGGCCATTCCGAATGAGGAGCGAAGCAGCATCACCTTGCGTCCATATCGATCCGACAAACGTCCCCAGAGCGGCTGGAAAAAAAATGAGGTAACAAAATTCCCTGCAAAAATAAATCCTGACCAAAGTGCAATGTGATGAGGATCCGTAACACCCATTTCCTGTATGTATAAAGGTAAAAAGGGTGTAATCATCGTCATTCCGCTCATTACCAAAAACTGGCCTATACATAGGACAGCTAAATTAACCTTCCAACGTGCCACGGCCGTTCTCCTCTTTTCCTGCTATGTACGTTGAAGTATAACATAAACGGACTCGATTGCTCCAACTCATCAAGCAGCTTAAAGAGATACTCAGACTCGAGTATCTCCCGTATAGGCATGAAATTCTAATAAATTCGATGAATGACTTCCTCGAAATCGGGCTCCTCCATATGAACATCGGAGATCGTACCCCACTCCTCAATTTGCCTCAATACATCCATTGCCTGAATAGTCCTACGATTGCACTGAACAGTGAGCTCATTATCGGTTTGGCCGACAATCAGAAAAGCACCGCTCCATTCAGGAGGCACGTGGATCGGCTCGGCAAAGCTGATTCTCATTAATGTGGGCAAGCCGATTCTCTCTCTCAAGCCATCAATGGTTCCGTCATAAGCAAGCTGGCCGTGGTTAATGACCATTACACGTTCACATAGCTGCTCGATATCGTCCATATCATGAGTGGTCAGCAGCACTGTTTTTCCAAAATCCCGGTTCATGGCTTTAAGCAGCTTGCGTATCGATTTTTTGGCTACGACATCCAGTCCGATGGTGGGCTCATCCAGAAACAAAATATCCGGGTTATGCAGCATCGATGCAGCCAGATCGGCGCGCATACGCTGTCCAAGCGATAGCTTACGGACAGGCGTATCGATAAATTCCTTAAGCTGGAGCAGCTCGCTTAGCTCAGCCAATGTACGTTCCTTTTGCATTCGTTCGATGCCGTACATCGCAGCCAATATATCGTAGGAATCCTTCACAGGCAGATCCCACCACAGCTGGCTGCGCTGTCCGAACACGACTCCAAGCTTGCGTACAACCTGCCGCCTGAATTTGTGTGGGCTGTGCCCATCGATTAACACCTCGCCGGAGGAGGGATGCAGAATGCCGGTCAGCATTTTGATCGTGGTCGATTTGCCAGCACCATTCGGACCGATATAGCCGACAAACTCACCGCGTTCGACGATAAAACTAATGTCGTTGACCGCGATTTTTTCCTGATGAGCACCGCTCATATAAGACCGAATCCGCTGCCAGCGTCCTTGACCAACAAGCGGAATCCGAAATGTTTTACTTAAACCCGATACTTCAATCATGGAACAGCTCCTTTAGTGGATCGTTTATTATGTTGGATTCAGCTTCCCGTACTTTGATATCTGGACATGCCCAGCTTCCAGAACTGCAGCATGGCGAATAAGAATAGAGCGGCGAACAAGCCTATAGCCGGGATTAGCCAAAACCCGAATTCATGGCGAAGCACGTACAGGGCAGGTAAGTAATTGGCAGCTCCGACAGGAATCACGGTTAGTAAAATACCTTGAAGCCACTTTGGATATAAACTCATCGGATACTGTACAGCTGTGCGAGCCGCGTCTTCAGTTACATTTTGCAAATCGCTGACCCTTGTAATCCAAAAGCCAAAGGTGGCAGTACCAAGTCCGATTGCAAACAAAATGACGGCTCCGATGACAATAACCACAACCGTTTGCGGAATAGCCCAAAGTTCAATTTGTCCAGATTGCAACAACTCGTGAACACAAACCGTCAGGATGATACCGCCTTGAATGTATTCTGCCAGCATAATTCGGAAATTTTGAGTCATGAGCGCCAGCAGCAGCGGGATGGGGCGGATAAGCAGCTGGTCGAGATCACCGGAAACCAGATATTTTTCCAGGTGATGGACATCACTGGCCAATGTTCGGTAAATGGCTTTGGACAACAAAATAGTCCCGTACAAGTAACCCACTTCATACAAACTCCAGCCCTTGATACTGCCGAATTTCCATAAAATGATGGAGATTAGCAAAAATTCCATCGTATTGACCACAAAAGCAAGCATCGTCGAGAACCAAAAATTAAATTTGTATTGCATCTTGCTGACGATGCTGGCACGGATCAGAAGGGCGTACATCCGAAATGTATTCATCCTCCTTGCACCTCCACTTTATGGCGAACGATCGCTGTAGCGGCAAAGCATAGTAGAGTCAGAAATAAGGACCAGATCAAGCTTCCCAGGAGAACGGACGCACCCTCCATACCGAGATAAAGCTTGGTGGGCACATACTGCATATACGGATAGGGAGTCATTCTCGCTATACCTTGCAGCCAGACGGGAAGCCAGTCATTCGGGATCAGGAAGCCGGATAAAACGGAGGAGAGTGAGATATGTACCCAGAACAACCATTGCGATTCGGTCGTCCATAGGGCAGCTACACCTATCATATAGTTGATGCAAATGCTCATATAGGCGGCCAAAATGAGTGCTGTGATAGTTAAAGCCCATGTGGAAGCGCTGCGCGGAACCGGTAAGTCCAGTGTCCACACATAGAGCAGATAGATTGGTAAAGATTTATAGAGAAGCTGGTAGGCGATTTGTCCCCATTCCCGGCACATTAAATGATAAAAAAGGTGAACAGGCCGCATGAGATCAAGCGCGATTTGTCCGGTACGTACGGATTGGTCAATACCGAGTCCTTTGGTCATAAAAACTGTAATCCATAAACAGACCTGATTAAATGCTACATAATGAATGACAGTTTCCAGTGTATAACCGCTTGCACCGCCAGTTGTCCCTACGCCTTTCCAAATAGAGACGTAAATAAGCCCGAAGATCGCACTGGCAACCGTATTGATTGCATGCGAGGCTCGGTACTGCAAGTTGCGGTCATACGCTTTTTTTATTAAAACGGCAAAAAGCATACACACCTCCTGTAATGAAGTTGTCGCACCTGCTGGTAACGGCAGCAAGCACATCAATGACTTTCTGTTTGAAAAGGGTAGTTCTGAGACACGTGCGTAAAGGGTGAGTACAGCTGTTGAAGATAATATCAAGAGGGTTGTTATGTAAGGGTGCAAAGAGGACGGACAATCATAATAGCAAATTTGGGTTGACTTTGGCAACTGTTTTTTTGTGAGTTTAGATTCATGCTCGGTGAATGAAAATTTGGTATACTAGCAAGGTGTTTCTGTTTGCAAACCCAATGAACCTGTTACAGAAGGAGAAGATTGTCATAGAAACTCGAGCTGTCAAACATCGCGATGTCAATAAGATCAAGAGAAATACGTGGATAACTCTCGGAATTATAGGATTAGTAACGATAGCATGTTTTAGTTATTTGTTAGTTTGGCTGTTTGGCAAGGAGGCAGATAAGGCGCTTCCCGCTCCGCCAGCTGCAACGGCGCCTGTAGCGGCGTCTGGTGGCACTACAGGTAAAACGGAAGTCGCTAAGCCATCAAATGCTGCAGCGAGTGGTAACGTTGGGAATGGCACAAGCAGCAATGGAACGACGGACAAGCCAAGCGATAGCAATGTCAACGGTCAAGCACCTGGTACCAAGCCTGCGGTGAATTCGAGCGGCAGTACGAGTGCGAATCGTTCAAGCGTTAAGCTTACGTTTGTCGGCGATGTGATGTTTGCAGGCAATGTAGAACAATTATTAATTAAGAACGGTTGGGATTATCCTTATCGGTACATGAAGGAATATCTGGAGAAAGCTGATATTACCGTAGCCAATCTGGAAACACCGATCTCGTCACGGGGAACGGCACAAAGCAAGGAGTACATATATCGTTCATCACCTGAAGCACTGCCTGCACTAAAAGATGCCGGTATTGATCTCGTCAATACAGCTAACAACCATATTCTTGATTATGGGACGGATGCGCTGCTGGATACGATGGATGCGTTGGACAAAGTGGATATCAAGCGGGTAGGGACGGGCCGCAATATTGAAGAAGCCTACAAACCGGTTATTATGGAGCGTAATGGCATCAAGATTGCTTTTCTCGGCTTCAGCCGCAATGCGCCGGATGCCGGATGGTATGCAGGCAAACAGAAACCTGGCGTAGCCGAAACCTATTCAACGAAGCTTCCCTTGGAGGCTATTGCGAATGCTCGCGAGGTGGCAGATCTCGTTGTAGTCATCGCTCATTGGGGTATTGAACGCCAGGACGTTGCAGCCAAGGAACAGACAGAGCTCGCGCACAAATATATTGATCAGGGTGCCGATTTGGTTGTGGCCAGCCATCCGCACGTGCTTCAAGGCTTTGAGCAGTACAATGGTAAATGGATTGCCTACAGCCTGGGTAACTTTATCTTCACGACCAATGCGGAGCCGATGACCTGGGAGACGATGGTGCTTGATGCTGAATGTACGAAGGATCGCAAGTGCAATTTGCAGATGCTGCCTGTACTGACCAAAGGTGCCCAGCCCGTCCGCATGCCGGAAGCGGAAGGATTAAAGCTGTTTGAACGGATGTCAAGAATATCCTTTAATGCCATTGTTGCGAACGATGGCAAAATTACTGCAGGCCCAACCAAACAGCCGATATCAGATATAGTGGCTCCAGCAGCTCCAGCCAAACCGCCTGCTGCAGATAAACCTGCAGATAAGAAGACAGGAGAGACAAAACCTGCAAAACCTGCACAGCCTGCCAAGCCATCGACACAGCAGCCTGCGCAGACTCCCAAAGCAAATACCGCTCCAGGAACGACCAAGCCGTCGCAATCCGGAGCGGTGAATCCATAGCTTTAAAACCTGTAAGCAAACTAACTATACAATCCGAATTCTGTAGCAAGAAGTCTGTAAGATTTTAACCGTGCTTCGAAATCATGAGTTGGGGTGACAACGAGCAATTCATCGGTTTTATACAGCTCACTAATTTCCAGCAGCTTGCTCTTTACCTGCCCTGGAGTGCCTACGATGCGCCGCTGACGGCGTATTCGTATGCGCTCCAGATCTGCTTCTGTGTATGGATAATCCATGGCGCTTTCAACGGAAGGAAAAGTATTGAGCTCCAAACCCAACTCCAGGCGAAGGAAAAATAAGTCTGTACTGGTTGCCAGCATATTGGCTTCTTCCTCGCTATCTGCACATATGGCCAGAACAGCGGCTAGAGTTCGTGGGTGATCGTTTAAGATGGACGGCTGAAAATGCTCATGATAGTATTGCATCGCAGACTCACCTCCGGGTACACCAAAAAACTGAGCAAATGCATAAGCAGCACCTTGTCTTGCAGCAATCTTGGCGCTCTCATCACTGGAACCCAGCAGCCATAGCTCGGGTGCGGTCGGAATAGAAGGGGACGCATGCAGTCTGGCAAACGGATGCTCAGGAGGCATTGCTTGATGCAAATAGCCTGTCAAATCTCTAACCTGCTGCGGGTATTGGTTAATATCCACAAATTTATTTTCCTGAAGAGCTCTTGTAGCGAGCGGCATGCCGCCAGGAGCGCGCCCCAAACCCAGATCGATCCGCCCTGGATGCAGAGCTTCGAGCAGTCTGAAATTTTCCGCAACCTTATAGGCGCTGTAATGCGGAAGCATAATGCCACCGGAACCCAGCCGAATCTTGGCCGTTGCTGCAGCAAGATGTGCGATCAGAATTTCCGGGCTTGAATGCGCGAGTGCCTTGGATGCATGATGCTCCGATACCCAGTAACGGGAGTAGCCGAGCTTATCAGCCTCTTGAGCCAGCAGCGTTGTTTCTCTAAGTGCGTCTGAAGCAATTTTACCTTCACCTATATGGGATTGATCCAAAATACCAAGCTTGATCATTTTCTTCACCTCTAGCTTAAACTGTAACAGAAAATGTTCAGTTGGTCAAAGCATTCAATTTGGTCTCAAGCTAACACCCTCAGGAAGTATAAGCTTCGAATGTCCGAGTTTGTGCTCGAATCGAATCGTACCCGCAGGCACTTCAAACGAAATGCACAGCCATTCCAGCGTATCCGGTACGTTAGGGTTAAAGCTGACTTCCTTCCATCCCGGAGCAGCAGGCTTAAGCCCGATAATTTCTTCAATCAGCAGAGGTATAGGCGCACTAGCCCACGGATGACACAAGCTGGTATTCCATTTCAAATCCTTCGACCATGCCTCAAAGCAGGTTGTTGCGCCTTCCTTGACCATATTGCCCCACGAATGCAGTTCCTCCGAGCGGATCAGGTCATACACTAGCGCATACTCTCCGGCAGCAGCCAAAGCTTTTAATAAAAAATACGCCATATATACGCCGCAGTTCAAACGCTTGCTCCGCAGTAATTCGACTACAGCCTGATTCTCCTCAGTATCGACCAGACCGAACAATAACGGCAGCGCATTCGCATGCAGGGAAGAATGCTTCGATCCCTCTGCATCCACGAACAGCCTCGTCTGCTCATTCCAGAACACCTGGCGGAACGCCTGTTTGAAGCTGTCTAAATCGTCAGTCTCCTCGACCTGAAGGATACTGCGAATTTGCCTCACGGCAACCCGTGCTCCATAATAAAATGCATTAACAACATTATGGCAGCCCTCACCAACCGGTCTAGTCAATGGAAAGTCATATTCGTCACGCATACCCTCCGGCCAATCCACCAGATTCCACTTGTCGGTTACATGGGCGAGCAATCCGTCTTCCCGCTGGTAAGCTATAAAATGCCGCAGCATCCCCTCAGCCACAGGATACATTTCACGCAAAAAGGCTTCGTCACCGCTCTGCTTATAATATTCAAGCAGTTGAATCGGCCATTGGAACGAAAAATCGGCTATCTCCTGCATAAAGTGGCCCGGAGCTACAGCCATAATACCCGGACACACATGCGAGGACAACAAGGCAAAATCGATAAGTGATTTTCGGAACAGCCGTAAATCGCCGGATACATAAGTGTGCGCATGTGTAATGACCGTATTGTCACCGAGATATTGACCCTTTTCCCGGGAAGGGCAGTCTACGTAATTTTCCTGTGATCCAAATTTCAGACCATTTGTACAAATCTCCCAAATCGCGTTCAGCATGGAGTCGGACGATTCAAAGGAGCAAGCTTCCTCATTGAGCGGATAATGCCTGACCACAGCCGCAAAGCTATCTGTATCGACGTGAACACCGGATTCGGCGAGCACCTCAACATACCGAAAAGCTTTGTAGTCATACATATCTAACACATCATTACCGCCTGACAAGGTCCACTGCTCCTGGTAGGTACAGTTGCATCGCATCTCGTAACGAACACGCTCATTGTCCAGCAGCTCCTCACCACAGCGAAGCTCGATCTGTTGTCCTTCCTTGCCCTGAGCGCGCATCTGGAACTGTCCGGTTAATTCGCCGCCAAAATCGAGTACATAACTTCCCTCTGCAAGCGAGATTATCTTTACTGGCTTGACCGTGTAGACAGCAAGTGGTGGTGTTGGCTGCAGCTGCAATTGGTGATCATCTGCAGTATGGACAGAAGCGTCGGTCCAGTCTGCTGCCTGATAGTCGAGCTCCTGCCATCCTACAGGCTGAAGGCGATTATCGATATGCTCCAAATATTGGGTGTTATAACCGATAATCTCGCCGCTAACGTAAGCTTTATTTCGGGTCACCTTCCAGGTATCATCGGTTTTCGCTACAAGCTGCCCATCGACCGACACCTCGGCTATTAAGCCTTGGCGATAATCCCCGCTGTTATAGGAACGACAGATCAAGCCCTGATAATAGACATGAACGGCAATAACGTTATTACCTTTTCGCAAATAAGGTGTGATATCGAAGCGATTATAATAATAATGAAAATAATTACCTTGAGCAGGGCCCTGTCCTACGAATTGTCCGTTTATATATACTTTATAGTAATCGTCAGCTGTAATATCCAGTATGGCATCTGTGAAAGCCTCCTCCAGCACCCAAGTCTTTCTGGCCAGCATATGCAGATTTTTGAGGTCCTCTCGATGATCTGGCAGTTCCTTCGGCTCCATTTCTTTATGAAACAAATCGATCGGCTGCAGACCGATAAAAGCAGCGTCCGCAATCCACTCAGCTTCCCATTGCTTGTTCATTCCTATACTCCTTTGCGCCTTCGATTTGTAGAGACTATAACTCCGATCTCTCCTTATAAGTATAGGAAACTTTAATGAGAATTTCTTGGAATATCGACCCCTAAACCCGGACAATTGACCGCTTGTGGACCAAGTAGGTGAATGGAGGACTTGTTATGCCAGGGCTGCTCGTCTACAATAATGAGCAAAGCGGACAAATAATTGTAGAAGCATATCCCGGAACAATTTGTAACAGGGTAACGGGACGTATTTGCCGGATTTTTAAGGAGGACCGCACATGCTCTATCCGAAGGAAAAATACCTGGAGAGCGAGGAATTTCCATTCGCAGCATTCCCTTATCCAACCTTGCCAGAGAGAGTGATGAATCCGCATACCCACGATTTTATTGAGCTGGTTTATGTGGCCGACGGCTTTGGCGAGCACTTGTACAAGGGGCACTCCTATCCGATATCCAAAGGGGATATTTTCGTCATACCGCCGGATGTGGAGCATGATTACCGGGTCATTGGAACGGCTCCGCTCAAGGTTTATAATATTTTATTCATTTCGTCGTTTCTTGAGGCTGAGCTGCAGGCTTTGTCGAAGGTCTCCTCGTTTATGAACTTTTTTTATGTGGAGCCCTTCCTCAGGCAAAAGGCCGATTTCGAATCCCATCTGAAATTGTCACTTCCTGAAGCTAAGGAGGTTCAACAGCGTCTGGAGCGGATCATTGAGGAATTTGACCATAAGGCATTGGGCTATCGGATTTCGATAAAAGCGTTGCTGATCGAGCTGCTGGTTTGGCTGAGTCGCTGCTACGAAGAGCGGCTGGTACAGATCAGGTTTCGGCCTGAGCATTCAGCGATTCGTGAGCTTTGTGCATTTCTGGAGCTGCATTATGCGGAGCCGTTTCAGCTGGAGGAAATTTGTCAGATGTGCGGGATGAGTAAAACCAGCTTTACCCATAAGTTCAAACAGACGATAGGCAAAACATTTACCGAATACCGCAATGAGGTTCGCATTCAAGCTTCTTTAAAATGGTTGAGAGAGACGGATGAACCTGTTATTCGCGTGGCTGAGCGGGTAGGGGTGGGTGATGTGAGCTATTATAATAAATTGTTCAAGCAGCAGATCGGGATGCCGCCAAGGGAATATCGCTACAAATATCGTAGTGGTACTCCCAAGGCAGCTGCTCCTTATTGAATCAGAGCAATTACAAAAGGCAATACGAGGAATGATGCCAATGTTGTCCACAAAATGCAGCGTGCCACGAACTGGGGCGAAGCGTCGAATTGCTCAGCCAGCATGAAGGCATTAACGGCAGCAGGCATTGAAGCCAGGATGAACAGCACCGAAAATAAAGTTCCGTCGATATGTAGAATGGCCAACACAAGCAGCGCCAGAAGAGGTGAAAGCAGCAGTCGAATCGAGATACCGGTCCACAGCGCCTTCTGCAGGCCTGGCTTCCAGGCTGCCGAGCGGCTGTTCACCATTTGTGCGCCGAGGACAGTCAGGACGACTGGAGCGTATGCGGCGGATAGCATCATGATCCCTTTATCCAAACCTTCGGGAATACCGATATGAAGACTGCGAACGATCACGGCCAGCGCAGCTGCATAGATGGAGGGAAGGGTAAGAATAGATTTCATGGCCTGACGAACGGAAAAGTGGGACCGAGCAGCGAAATAAACACCAATCGTATTCACGATAAAAATTTGCCCGATTACATACACAGAAGCCTTTTCCAGACCAAGTTGACCAAATGCCAGCAGCACCAGCGGCAAGCCATAATTAACACTGTTCGTGAACGTGGAGACCATGGTTAAACCTGCACGTTCTGCTGGCGGAAGCTTGAGCACACGTCCGAGTATACTTGCAATTCCCCATAGCAGCAGCAAGTTCAGGACACTGAAGGCGACGGTTTTGTAGACATCATCAAACGACAGTTGTGCCTTTGTCAGCGTATCAAAGATCAATGCCGGGCTCAGCACATATAAGGAGAGTGTGGATATGGCCTTTGTGTCCAGTCCACGGTAGCGTCTGAGCAGCATACCGCCAATGACAGGTAATGAAATCGGTAGAAATACATGATAAATGGTAGAAAAAAATGTTTGCAGCATGATGAAAGCCCCTTCACATACAGACTGTACTTTTTACTTTACGCTACAAGTAAATAACTGTCCAAGAGATAAAGCCTATAATTGCGATAGGTATTTGTGAAGAGACGATAAATGATGATATCTATTTGAGTATTGGGGTCGTCTGTTCTATAATTTGAGTCGTGGGTATCCGATTAGATAAGAGCGAAGGAAGTGTTGGATCATGGAGTTGATTCGCAATATTTATTGTGTTGGACGCAATTATGGCTTGCATGCTGCGGAGCTTGGGAATGACATCCCTGATGAACCGATGATTTTCACGAAACCGACCCATGCACTTACCCCAATCCATGGGCAGACGATCACGCTACCCGGGGACAAAGGAGAGGTCCATTATGAAACCGAGCTGGTTGTGCATATCGGACACAATTACGAGGCTGGTATGTCCATAGACAGCTTGATCGATACGATGGCGCTTGGAATTGATTTTACACTGCGTGATGTTCAGTCTGTGATTAAGAAAAAGGGCCAACCATGGCTTCCGGCCAAAGGCTTTTTGAATTCGGCTGCCTTAACGGTATTCCGTCCGTTCAAAGGCTATGAGGAAGTAAGACAAACGGAGTTTTCATTGCGAATTAACGGTACTGAGGCTCAACGGGGTAATATCAATGATATGATTTTTAATCTTCAGGTCATTGTTGATTATATTGCCGAGCATTATGGTTTAGGTAAAGGAGATATTATCTACACGGGTACACCTGCTGGTGTCGGTGCAGTTAGCTCTGGTGACAAATTCGAGCTGCTGTGGGGATCAGAGGCTATGGGCGAGTTTACAATCGGATTAACGTAATAAGACCAATAAGGAGGATCGCTCTGTTAAGCGATTCCTCCTTTGTCCTTTTCAGCCAAGGCAGCATCCGAATACAGCTCACGTACCTTGAGGATCTCTGGCAGCTGTGCCATAAAGGCATCAACCACCAATGGATCGAAATGCTGGCCACGTTCTTCCTTGAACAGATTGAGAATACGATCCAACTCCCAAGCCTGCTTGTACACCCGTTCACTGCCAAGTGCATCGAATACATCGGCAATAGCGGTAATACGGCCATAGATATGGATTTCCTCACCTTGGATTCCCCGTGGGTAGCCACGGCCGTTCCATTTCTCGTGATGCTGATGTGCGACGATAGCAGCCGTTTTCAAAATGCGGCGACTTGAATTTTTCAATAACCCATACCCAATGTTGGTGTGCGCTTTCATGATATCAAATTCTTCATCTGTCAGCTTGCCAGGCTTCTTTAGTACAGAGTCGGGAATGGCGACCTTGCCGATGTCGTGCATAGGCGAAGCGATTTTCAATAACTCGGCTTCCTCGTGGCTCATACCAAGTTGTTTGGCCAGAATATAAGAGTATTCGGCTACCCGTTTGACATGATTGCCGGTTTCCTTCGAACGGCTCTCGCCGATCTCTCCCATTGTGAAAATGATTTCTTTTTGGGTTTCTTCAATTTCATTGGAGAGCAGGGCGGATTCGAGTGATTTGCCTGCATAAGAGGAGGCCAAGGTGAGATGCTCCAAATCCTTTTTGGAAAATTGCTCCTCTACGGTAAGCTTATTAACAGCCTGATAAGCTCCCATAATTTCGCCCTCATTATTACGGAACGGAATGACCATCAATGCTTTGGTACGATAGCCGGTTTTGAGATCCATGGCAATAGCGCCACTTTCCAATACACTCTTGAACTCGGTATTTACGTAGGCATCCTCTATGAAAATAGGTTGCCCTGTCGTTATCGAGTGCCCGACCAAGCCTGCATCTCGGGGAAGTCTGAGCTGGGGAACGCCATGCGCTACTGTGGAATATAATTCATTATTTTGTTTATCTATAAGCCATACCGTACATCGATCTGAAACAACCATCTCGCGGCCCATATCAGCCATTAGCATAATCAAATGATCCAGTCGTCGCTCGTTCGCTATTTTGGCTGCATAATCAAAAATAACGAGAAGCATTTCTTCGGGCTCGAGATTTTTCTTTATTTTGGGTGTCCCAAACGGATCAGCTTCATGCACGTTAATACCCTCCCTGGGGTTTTGCGTTTTTTCAACTAAGAAAATCATATTATAATGCAATAGTTCTGTAAATATATATTGTAGAATTTTATCGAATAATGGAGGAAAACAATTCATGTTGGACTGGTTGATCGGTTTGGCGTGCAGTTCATTCATTGCGTGGGCAGCCTGGCGCAAACAATCTTTATCTGTCTCTGGAGCTATCGCCGCGGTAATCGTAGGGACCTTATTGTACGCACTTGGAGGATTGCCGTGGTATGGAACTCTTATGGTCTTTTTCCTTACCTCCACCTTGCTCACGAAGTGGAAGCATAAGCGTAAAGCCGTCGTTGAGAGCAGCTATGCAAAGTCTGGCAGGAGGGATGCCGGACAGGTAGCAGCCAACGGAGGCTTGGGAACGCTGCTTTGCTTGGGTAACAGCATATGGCCGCACTCGCTGTGGTGGGCTGCTTTCATGGGCATTATGGCTGCAGTCAATGCAGATACATGGGCAACAGAAATCGGCGGTTTAAGCCGTTCGCTGCCGCGTTCCATAGTGAGTGGGCGAAAAGTTCCAGCGGGCACCTCTGGCGGAATAACAGCTGCAGGACTTGCCGCATCTTTATCCGGTGGGCTGCTGATCGGTGTGGTGGGCTGGGCTTTCACAAGCACGGGTTGGGGACAGCCTATCAGTGGGGCCGCGGCTGCTTCTTCCATCGTCGTTACTTCGGCTGTAGGTGTTATAGGACTGCTCTTATTAGGTGCTCTTGGCGGTATGGCAGGCTCGCTGTCGGACTCCTGGCTGGGAGCGGTATGGCAGGTCATGTATCGCTGTCCGGTCTGCGGTAAGGAAATAGAAAAAAGACGTCATTGCAACGATACACAGGCAATTCGTATTCGCGGAGCCTCATGGATGACGAATGATACGGTCAATATTATCAGCTCAGGAATTGGCGGTGCTGTAAGTGCAGGTTTCATTTACTTGAATATCTGAAAATGGATGAGGCTCCCTAATTGAAAACCGTTCTTCCATCAGCGAATATTTGTAATTCGCCAGATGTGAAGAACGGTTTCTTTGCACCGATTAAGGTAAAGTAATCGACTTTAAGTCATTCATGGACGATATGTCAGTTGCTTTTAATATTTGCTCCGATGATGTGTACAGCGCATCCCCAATATATAGAATTCGTTGGATATTGCGTTTGCCATTGTAAGCGACCTGTCCAGCTTTCAAGTAATCGTCACTGGTTAAATGGGTGACTTTTCCTTTGAGCTTAAAGCCGGTTGCCACATCAACTTGGTATACATAAGCACCTTGAAACGTAAAGTCGCCATAGCTTGGAATATTATTAACAGACACTGCCGGGTTTGAGCTTGAAGCTGCATGACTTTTGGTCTCCATTATAGTGACAGGGAAAGCGAGCAGATTCTTCTCCTTGGAGAACAACAGTGCCTTATGGTTACGCAGCAGCTCGGAATCCGTACCGCGGTCTCCAATGCTTTCCGAGAACAGTTCCTTCGGATTCGCCACATCACTTACATCATACATCGCCATCTTCATACCCTGATAATAAGCTGTCGTTTGTGTAGAGCCATTAGCTCCATTATTGCTTGAAACCTCGACCGCATCCTTACCGAAGCCGATCAGATGGGTATCATCGTAAGGATGCAGGTAATTGCTGTAGCCCGGTATCTTGAGCTTGCCAAGAATTTTGGGTGCCTGCGGCTCCTGCAGATCAATGACAAATAAAGGATCAACGGTCTTGAAAGTGACCATATAGGCACGATTGCCTGCATAGCGGACCGAGTAGATCTGCTCGCCGGGTGCTATATCATTAATTTGCCCAATCACATTCATCGATTCGTTCAGCACATACATATGATTTTTGGATGTCATATCATCATCGCGTCCGGCAAATCCGGTAGTTGTGGCGATACGGAAGCTGCCATTCACTTCATCCATCGCAAACTGGTTAATGGCCCGCCCTGGAACCTTGCCGCGGCCCGTATAGCGAATGGTGCCTTGATCCATAGCAAATTTGTAAATAACGCTGTTTGTTTCTCCTGGGACTATGAATCGTTTTGCCAGTGGATCCTCACCTGTACTGGGCTGTACGGCAGCAGGTGTGTATTCATTGGTCGTAACGAACAAATTGGCTTCTGATGCATATACTTGCTGACCGGAGCCGAGGTAGCTGGAGACGTTCAGCTTTTGCTCGGGCTGGTTCAGATTGAAGCCGCCGATTAACAAATAGTTTGGCTGCACCGAGGTGGGAAAGTAACGAATGTCTTCATAGCCAATGCTAATGAAGGCGTCACCCGCAGCAGAATCCCTGTAAGAAGGTGCTGAGCTTTTTAATGCTGCTGCTTTGTCGGTTGATGACACATCGCCGCGCAGCAGTGGATATACATTGAAGCCTTTATTGGAGACGAGATATAGTGAGGAGCCAATCTTGCGCGAAGATACATAGTTGCCATCGAGCTCGACCTCACGAAGCTTCTTCACCTGAGTGCGATCCCCTAGTTCGTAAACGATTGCTTTGGTTGTATTTCGTGAAAGATTAACACCGGGTAAGGATACGATCTTTATATTTTCTGCTGAAACAGGAGCAGGTACAGGTGAAACGGAAAGGGGCTGAGCTGCCGACTTTGAAGAAGAGGACTGCGGGACCGCAGGTCCGGATACTGGCATGGCAGGAGACGTTTGACCCTCCATAGGTACAACATCGGTAGTTCTATAGGATGTCGTACCGATGACTACCATATGCTTATCATCGATGTATAGCTCCTTGGCTCGGAAATTTTGATCCTCAAATGTCAAGGTTTGTGTGACCTTCATTTGGTCAGCAGGATAAGCGGAAGCAATGATGACACGATTGCGATTAACCTGATAAATATAAGAGCCGTCTGTTTTAATAATATCAGCTTCGTCAACGCCTTCAACCTGAACGTTGGTACCTGAATAATCCGGGTTGGCTGCCGCTGCCGCTGCTTGAGGAGCGGGGGCTGCTGCAGGAGCACTACTCGATGATTTTTCTTTGGAGGTCGATTGTTCCTGTACCACGGCCGTTGTAGCCATATCTGATTTCGTCATCAGGCTTACGCTGCCTCCGCTGCCGCGACCTGCACCTGAATAATCTTTGAACAGCTCCAGCATATGGTCTGCAGAGCCGATTGTAGGCAGGCTTTTATCAGCATCGACAATAGCGACTGACTTATTCAGTCCATCCCAATATACATTAAAGTCGAACGATTCACTAAAAAAGCGCAATGGAACGAACAGCTTGCCATTGTGCATACGAGGCGCTGCTTCCAGATTTACGGGTGTTTCCCCGCGAAAGGCTTGTTTATTATCGATTGTCAATTTAATACTGTGTATTCCTTTAACAGCTGCTGCAGTTTGGGAGCTTTCATCCCATTCTAGCTGCACACCCAGAGATTCAGATAAATCTCGTAAAGGGACCATCAGGGTATTATCGATTAAAAGCGGCATAGAGCTGAAGGAGACATTGCTCCCGTTTACGTTTAAGCCAATAGCTGTGCCACCTTCAGGAGCTGCAGGTGGTGCGGAGACCCCGATCGAAAAAACCGTTGTGGCTAGCAGACAAGCCAACGTTAATGCTTTTTTCATTTTATACCCTCCTCGTAAATGCTTTCATTCCCGTACTTCTTACAAACTCTAACGTAACCAAGAGGGAATATGTTCCAATGACTATCAATTAAAATTTGCTCAAATCAAAAAAACCGTCCCATGTTATGGAACGGCTTAAGCGACCAGCATTGACGCGACTACTTTAGGCAAACATTTACAATTCCGAAGAAGGCAATTTCTCCGATGCTGCATAGGTTAAAGGAAGAGAGGTAGTATCAGTTGGAGTCGCTGACGATGGAACCGCATGTGCCATTTGTGCCTCATTGAGCTGCTTTTCAAGCTGCTTGATGGTCCGTTTCAATTTGTACTGCTTGCTCATGCCAATTAATCCGAGGATCAATCCGCCGAGCAGGGTGGAGCTGAGAATGATAATAATGAGCGGCAGCTGCATATCTGTAAAAATCAGATGTACATTAACCGGCTCCGTATTGATTGCAGCAAAAATGGCAGTCAACAATCCAAAAAATAAAATACTGATAAATATCCATTGGGTCCTCATGCTAAGCTAGCCTCCTTGGGTGCCAAATAACCAACAAGACTGCGAACATGGTGAACGTAAGCAGCCTTGTTGAGTGAGTCAACTACTTGGTTAATTGCTCCATTTGGTCCAGGAGGCTTTTGAATACATCCATCGCTTGCTTGATCGGTTCCGGTGTTGACATGTCTACACCTGCGCGCTGCAATATATTGATTGAATAATCGCTGCCGCCGCTTTTCAGAAAGCCAAGATAGCGGTCGACGGCAGGCTGACCTTCTTCAAGAATTTGTTTAGCAAAGCTGGTTGCCGCGGAGAACCCAGTCGCATATTTATAAACATAGAAGCTGTTATAAAAATGTGGAATGCGCGCCCATTCGATTTCGATATCCTGATCCACAACCATATCCTTACCGTAGTACTTCAGGTTCAAATCGTAATAGATTTTGCTGAGCTCCTGAGGAGTGAGTGCTTCGCCTTGTTCTGCTTTTTCATGAGTGATTTTTTCGAATTCGGCGAACATCGTTTGGCGGAACACCGTCGTACGGAACTGATCCATGTAGTAGGTCAACAAATACATTTTTTCCTTGGGATCTGTTGATTTCTTGAGCATGTAGTCCATAAGCAGCGCTTCATTCAAGGTGGAGGCTACTTCTGCCAGGAAGATCGTATACTGCGCATAGCGATATTCCTGATTTTCATCCGACAAATAGGAATGAATAGCGTGGCCCATCTCGTGAGTCAGGGTGAACATGCTGTTCAAATTATCTTTGTGGTTCAGCAGCACGTAAGGATGGGTTCCATAAGCGCCCCAGCTATAGGCACCGCTCCGTTTGCCTTCATTTTCGTAAATGTCAATCCAGTGCTTGTCAAAGCCTTCTTGCAAAATGTTCAAGTAATCCTGACCGAGAGGCTTCAAGCTTTCCTTGACCATGCCTTGTGCTTGCTCATACGTAATATCCATCTTGTATTCATCTACAAGCGGAGCGAACAGATCATACATATGAAGCTCATCGACCTTCAGCAGCTTTTTGCGGAGCTCCATATAACGATGCATCAATGGTAATGACTCATGAATCGTATCAATCAGATTGGTGTACACTTCTTTGTTAATATTGTCTCCATACAGGGAGGCTTCCAGGGCTGAAGGATATTTACGAACCTTGGAATAAAAAATATCTTTTGAAATATTGGCAGAAAGTGTAGCGCCGATCGTATTTTTATTTTTGGAATACGTGTCATACATCGTCTTGAAAGCATTTTTACGTACTTCCCGGTTACGACTTTCAAGGAATTGAATATAACGCCCTTGTGTCAGCTCAATTTCTTCACCGTGCTCATTTTTCACCTTGGGGAATTTCAGATCGGCATTGTTCAGCATACTGAAAATCGTACTCGGCGCCTGTGAGAGGTTGCCTACCTGAGCCAGCAGTGCTTCTTCCGATTTGGAAAGGATATGCTGTTTTTCACGAATCATTTCGGTCAGGGTGCGCTTATAAAAGCTAAGTTCGGGATGACTCACCAGCTTTTGCAGTTCGTCGTCCGACAGGCTTAAGATTTCCGGAGAAATGAAGGATAAGGCTTCGCCCGATTCCACGCTGAGCTTTTTGGCTTTATCGGACAATGCCTGGTAAGTTGGTTCGGCTGTATCTTCATGATGCTTCATGTTGGCGTATACGTATAGACGTTCCATATGTACAGAAATTTTGTCTTCCAATTCAAAACATTGCTTGATCGCAGCAGGCTTGTTCAGCTTTCCTTGAAATTCGCTGATTTGCTGCAAAGCTTCTTTAACTTCCTTGTATTCCGTGTCCCATGCTTGCTGATTAGGAAAAAGATCTTCCAGCTTCCAGCGCTGTTCTACAGGAACATCCGTACGTTTAACAACTTGACTCATGGGAGCCCTCCTCGATAATTTGGATGGTTTGGTATTGCCGTCCGCCGTTACGGGGGATGAAAGAATCGTACCTGTAAGCAGAATACCTGTCATGACTATGGGGAAAAAACGCATTATGCTCACGCTCCCTGCAATTTTCCCCTAGTATGACCCGATTGTAAGTTAATTATAAGAGAATTTATTATCGAAGTAAAACTTGGGTGAGCGACCGCGCCTTTAAGGTAGTTTCTTTTGCTGATGAACGAAGGCAATTCCCGGTAGTAACGCTCTCATCATAAAGAGAATTTATTATCGAAGTAAAACTTGGGTGAGCGACCGCGACGCTCTTATCATTTCTTCTCACTGCAATGAGAAGAAGCTGTACACGATCAAGGTGAAAGCAAAGGCGACCATGACCAGAGCCATAATGGCAAGAGGGCGCTTGACGCCGCTCGGTAACGAATCCTTTTTTAAGATCAGGATCAAGGCGAAACAAAATGCAACAATAATAAAAGTAAGGATGGAAGCGGAATTGCTCACCTAAAAAAACACCTCTTCTTACGATGGAATCGCATGCACCGTCTATGAAATCGGCTGATGCTCTCCTAATGGTTTCGCCGTGCTGTCGCAAACTCCTTGTTTTTAGCTGTTCATTTTGATAAGCACCAGCTTGCCGTTTGCATCACGACTAGCTTTGAAGCTGTCATCCTGAGATATCCCAGCTTCCACAACGAGCTCCTGTGGGATGGCTAAATGTCCGCTTTCATTGATGGAAACAAAAGCTCTTTGCATTTTTTTAAACATGCCAGCAAGCAGCACGCCACCCGTAATCACAAGGAGAACCGTCCATTTCATGACAGGGTTGTCGGTGAACCATACGCTTACCAACGGATCTCCAGTCAACATTTTACCTGCTGTAAACGCAAGCACACCTGCACCGATATACATGATCCAAGGAAATTTGTCCATCCAGTAGATGAATAAAGTGCTTCCCCAGACCACAATAGGGATGGAGATCAGGAGTCCTAGGACGACCAGCAGAAAGTTACCATGGGAGGCACCGGCTACGGCGATCACATTATCGAATCCCATCACCGCATCAGCAACTACGATGGTTTGAATCGCTGGCCAGAGTCGAGATTTAGCCTGGATATTGTGATCTTTTTTATCTGTTAACAGCTTATATGCTATCCACACGAGAACAAGACCACCGAATAATAAGAGAGCAGGCAGCTCCAGCAGCCAAACGACCACTAAGGTAGCCGCGATACGAATGCCAATCGCCCCGACAGTCCCCCAGAGAATAGCCTTCTTTTGATGTTCTTTGGGTAAATTCCTCGCGGCCATTCCAATCACGATTGCATTGTCACCCGCAAGCACCAAATCAATAAGGATAATACTTAGCAGTGCCGTGAAAAAAGCTGCATCCAACCATTCCATTCGAATCATCTCCTCAATAAGGTTTGATTACATAAAAAATGACCTCTACCGTAATGGTAAAGGTCATTTCAAACATAAAAGACCTTTACCTAATAGGCAAAGGTCTTGCTAACAACGTTACGTTGCCAATAAAGCCGGGGTTTTTACACCCGTAATGACGACTTTACTGTGACAGCTACTCCCCTTTGGAGGAAATCCTTATGTAATTAACTTTAGTATAGTAGAAGGACAAGCACCAAGTCAAGTCCAGCTTATGGCAGTCTAGATTTCCTTGAAGGCAGCGAGTATCGCTTCCCGTTCTTCTGGACGATCTGCATATTTCTCCTCAGAGAAACGATTCTCGGCCCAATGCATCATCTCAGGTCGGCTTAAAAAGGTATGGCTCTCCTCGCCCCATTGATCGGATATTTCTCGCAAAATCAATGTTTTCCCTTGTACCTCAACCGTCATCATGTTCCATTTATCCGTTTTGTATATCGTGTGTTTCTTAAATCCATGATTAGACAAATCTTTTCCCTCACTTCAAATCTTTTTTGTTGCTTTAGTGTATATCATTGCTCACATAATTTCAATTATTCCTGCAATTTTAAATGATTACTGAGCAATATGCCACTGTAAGAGGGCAATTCCCGTAAAGCTCAACAGATTAATAAAATGGTATTGTTTGTATGAAATGGGTGTGTTAAAATCTCCATTAAGCTCGCATAGGCGGGCTGTGGCTTTGAAGCCAAGCTGAGTACAGTATAGTTGAGGAGAGATGAGAAATGAGTAATCAGAGGTATGAACAAATCGGTGTAGCCATGACGTGCAGATCGTTTGCGGAGTATGAGAGCATGTTTGTGCTCAGGCAATTATCCCTGCAGGATGGTCCTGTTCTGGATGTTGCTGGAGGTGCGTCATCCTTTGTTGCAGAGGCATGCGCCAGGGGCATACAGGCGCAGGCTGTAGACCCGCTGTATGATATGAACCCCGAATCGATCTACGAGCACGGAACGCAGGAAATTGCAGCCTCGACCGAGAAGCTGGCACGCTTGGAAAGCTCCTTTGACTGGACGTATTACGGTAGTCTGGACAATCATAGGAAACAGAGGGAGCAATCTCTTCAGAAATTCATAGATGATTACCGCTTGCAGGAAGGGACAGGGCGATATAACTCGGCGCGACTTCCGCAGCTGCCTTTTGATGATGAGGCATTTTCAGTTGTGCTGTGCAGCCATTTTTTATTTCTATATCACGAACAGTTTGACTATGAATTCCACCTCAGTGCTGTTGAAGAATTGCTGCGTGTTTGCCGTGTTGGCGGACAGGTTCGGATTTATCCGCTTCGTTCACTGCAATGGGACGTCTACCCGCACCTGGAGCAGTTAAGGGCAACGCTTGAAAAACAAGGCTTTATGACGGAGCTGATACCCTCTGGGCTTCCGTTCATCCCCGGTTCCTCGGAGCTGTTATGCATAACGAAATAAGCTGTAAAGAGGCGTGGGGAGCTACTTTACAGATTGATTTATGCCATTTACGATGCTATAATTATCCTATTCGCTCTCGAATGGCGATATTTCTAGGAGGTAGTTTTTGATGACAGGTACAGTTAAATGGTTTAACGCAGAAAAGGGTTACGGATTCCTTCAGGTTGATGGCGGCGAAGACGTATTTGTTCATTTTTCCGCAATTCAAGGCGAAGGCTTTAAAACACTTGACGAAGGCCAATCCGTTGAGTTCGAAATCACTCAAGGTAACCGTGGTCCTCAAGCAGCTAACGTCGTTAAATTATAAGATCCAGGCTTTTCTCGATAGCTAGTAAACCTCAAACAGCTGATGAAAACTTCGGTTTTCTCCAGCTGTTTTTATCATTTTCTTTGACCCGTACCCTTGCAAAATGGTAAGATACCTTTGATACTTTTTCCATAGGGAGCGCTATATTATGAAATTTAAGTTATTTAAAGATCGCAAAGGTAAAGCAGACCAAGCGAAAAATAATCAGTTTGTTCGATTAGGACGGGAAATTTTCGTGGCGGCTCGTGCAGGTGGTCCGAATCCTGATAGCAATTTTGCTTTGAAGGTAGCCATCGAGAGCGCACGTCGGATCGACATGCCCAAGGACAACATCGAGCGTGCCATTAAGAAGGCGACGGGCGATGGCGACAACGTGGAGTATGAAGTCATCATGTACGAAGGCTACGGACCCGGTGGAGTCGCTATTATGGTTAAATGTCTGACAGATAATCGTAATCGGACTGCTGCTGATGTTCGTGCGGTTTTCAACAAACGCGGTGGTAATATGGGAGAGTCCGGTTGTGTATCGTATATGTTTGACGAGAAGGGACTGCTTACCATTGACCGCGAGGAGCATCCGCTGGATGAGGACGAGCTGTTAATGCAAGCATTGGAAGCTGGCGCAGAAGATGTGAGGACCGAGGAAGAAAGCTTCGAGATCATAACGCATCCACATGAGTTTGAAAAGGTGAAAACCGAGCTGGAAAAGCAAGGACTGGCATTCACCGAGGCTTCGGTAAGCTGGACACCACAAAATACGATCAAGGTTGAAGGCGAAAATGCTGAGAAGCTGATCAAAATGATGGATTCGTTCGATGATCTGGATGATGTACAGGATGTGTACTCCAACTACGAAATCGAAGAGGAAGAAATGTCCCGCATCGGTTAACCTTATCGGATTTCCAGACTAGATAGCAGATGCCTGCCACACAAGTACAAGCACGAAGCAAAAAGGATGTACGGACAAGCTCAACTCAGGAGCTGCTCCGTACATCCTTTTTTAAGGTTATATATGCTTAATTTCACTGACTTGATGATTCGTGATCCCGATCTAGTCGACAATTCTTAAAATATCGTCTACTTCCTTACGCGCCATCAGTCCTGGTCGATCGACCGGATAGCCCAAGGAAATAACCATATTGATCTGGCACTCCGCAGGGATGTCCAGATAAGTACGCATTTGCTCGGCAGCAAGCAGGACTGGGCCTGTCATCGGACAGGTGGCCAAACCACGTGCATGGGCAGCGAGCATCAAATTTTGTGCAGCGAGACAGCTGCTTTTAATGCCTTCCTCATCCCATACGGAGTCAGGGACAAGCTGGATAGGATCGAAGATTTTATCGCGAAATTTCGATGCATACGGAGTTGCCAAACAGATGATCAACACAGGTGCATCGGCGAATGCGGTAGCATAAGGACCGAATGACTTTACCAGCATACGGGCTTCACGGCTCAATCCGCGCGTCTCGGCCTCAGCCGCTTTTTTATGCAGCTGGTCCCAGGTCATTTGCTCGATTTCTTTAATTTTTTCGCGATTGACAACGACAATAAATTGCCATGTTTGCGAATTTGTATCGCTTGGGGCATAACGCGCGCAGTCGATCAATTCCTTGATATCCTGAATAGAGACATCCTGCTCTGTAAAACGGCGAATGCTTCTTCGTTCCATGAGTATTGTTTTGAAATCTTCATATTGCATGATTGGTTCATCCCCTTAAGCTTTCCTGCACTAATTGTGACTTGGTACTAAGATCTACCGATGATTATAACGGTTTTCATGCTGGAAGACAACCAGGAAGAATGGCAAGCATGGCTGTACCTGCAGGTTACTCCAGTACGACGGTATCTCCTTCATTCAACCCGCTCAGAATTTCTGTCTTCTCCGGTGTTTCCAGGCCGATCGTGATGTCTTGCCGAACCGGTGCGCCTTGTCCATTATCCTTCATCACATAATACTTATCCTTGTCGCGTTGAACAGCAAGTGTATGGACTAACAAGGTATTGGGCTTTTTATCTGCGTGTATGGTTGCCGTCAGGCTGAGATCGGCTATTAATTGATCATTGGGCTCCAGGGAAATGATAACCTCGAATTGTGCGGCTGCGGTGCTGCTTGAATTGGAGGTGCTGCTCTTTGCAAATTTGGAAAGCTTTTCGACCTTACCCTGCAGCACGGTATTTCTAAGGGCATCGACCTTGATTTCTGCTGGCATGCCTACTTTAATGCGAAATAGATCGTATTCGCCGACGAGGCAGATTAATTGCAGCTTGGTGAGGTCAACGATTTTGCCGACACGTTCATTTTCTTTTAATGACTGCGGCTCCTTGGTGCTTTCGAACAAAAAGATACCATTCTCGGGAGAGGTAAATTGTGCAGCTTTGCGCTTTTCCTGTTTTTGAGCTAATTGCGTTTGCATATGCTCCAGATTTAGCCGATGGATGTCTTCCTGCATTTTTCTGCTTTGAGTTTGCGCATATTTTTGCTTCGCTTCCGTTTCGGAGATACCGGCAGTTTGAAGGTCCACGCCATTCAGGTTTTCCTGTTGAAATTGACTTAAACGGATATCCATCTCGGTTTTCTTTTGATTGGATTCGATCTGTGCGATTTCATCACTTAGTAAGGAATCGTCCAGTTGAAACAAAAGGTCTCCTTTGGCTACCTGCATGCCTTCGTTTACTTTCCATACCTTCACATCAGCTGAAAAGGGCGCATTGACATAGGTTTCCTTTTGATAGGATGATTTCCCTTTGACTTCTACGGAGCTAACCAAATCCTCACGGGTCACTTTAAAGGTAAGGCTGGACATACTTTTTGATCCATTTTGCTGAGCCTGCTTGGGAGTGTGGCTTAATACATACAACGCAACGGTTATCCCTATTATGAATATTCCGGCTGCTGCGAGCAGCCATGTTTTCTTTTTCATGCTCAGATTCTCCTAGTCTCGTTTGATTGCGGTTAAGGCATCGGTTCGGGATGCTTTGATAGCCGGATAAATGCCTGAAAGCACTCCGGTCATGACGGCAAAAAATAAACCGACAGGTAAAATCCACGTGCTGATAAATAAAATTTCCAGATCGCTGCCTGACTGGGAAGGTGAAAATTGAATGACAGCCAGATTAATGCCCCAGATGACCCAATAAGATAGTAAAATGCCGCAAGCGCCTCCCAGCAGCCCCAGCATCGCGGATTCTGCAATAAACATATTTCGAATCTGACTGAGGTTGGCTCCGAGCACCTTCATAATCCCGATCTGTCTGCGTCGCTGGTGGGTGGACATGGTCATGGCAACAATAATAGATATCGAGGCTACAAACAGGATGAATAAGCCGACGCCGCCAAATATAAACCGTAAAATAACTAATTGTCCCTGCATTTGCTCTTCATAATGAAGGTTGGTTTGGGACGAGAGCTTCAGCTTTTTGACCCCATCCTCGATATTCTTCACATGGGTACTGTCCGTTACTTTAATTTTGACTTCGTTGAACTCAGGTACTGGCTGTTGTTCCTGATTGCTTCCATTAGCACTGGCATTAGCTGCATTCGTGATCGCTTCCTGTAATTTCTTCCCTAAGGACGGGGAGATGAATGCCGTTTTCATATTACTTGCATTCTGATCAGACATGCCTTCCGGCTTTTTTAATATGCCGATCACGCGCAGCGGAAATTGAATATTAGTGGACGTTATTCCACTTGGACCATAGAGATTAGGCTTCAATATCACCTGTTTTTGATACAGAGGGTAAGCGATCAGACGTGTTTGGATATTTCTTGCGGCACTGCCTCCATCATAATCTGAGTCATTGCGGTAGGCCTGCTGATTAGAGCGTGAGAGCTGTTCATCAAAAAGTCCCATCGTCGCGCCATAGCTCAGAATAATCGTGTTTTCTTGATCCGTTGGGCCGCCTTGCTGAAATTCGAAGCCGAAATCGCTTAATGTATCCAGTTCTGTAGCAAACAGGTTATTGATGTAACCGGATTTGTGATCAACCTCAAATTGCATCGAATTCAGTGTTTGGTAAGTCGCAATGGCTTTGACATTAGGAAAGGTTCGCATAATATCAATTTTGGACTTGGTTATTTCATAAGCCTTGGTTTCATTCGGATCTCTACTGCTTGTACTTGATGGCGGGTTTCCGCTATGTATAGTGATTTCGTCTGTCTTCATAAATTGGCTCATTTGCACACGGCTGTAATGGTTAATGGACTCGCCGAACGACAGCGCAACGATAATAGAGGCCGATCCGATGGCGATTCCCATTGTACATAACGCCGTAACTACGATCCGCCGTTTCAGCTGATCCCAGGCGAGTCGCAAATAATCAAATATATTCATTCGTCTTCACCGACCCATGGCTCCCCTTCAACCAAAAAGCCATCGCGCAGCTGAATCACTCTTTGTGTGCGTCGGGCTACTTCCAGCTCGTGAGTCACAATGACGAAGGTGATGGACAAGGTTTCATTTAATTCGATCAGCAGATCGATAATTTCCTTTTCGGTTTTCGTATCGAGATTTCCGGTCGGTTCATCTGCAAAAACGATGGCGGGGGAGGTGATCAGAGACCGTGCGATACTGACTCGCTGCTGCTGTCCGCCTGATAACTGGGAGGGAAACATATCGCCTTTTTCTTCCAATCCTACCTTAGTTAATAAGGCGATTGCTTTTTCCTTGCGGATCTTGGCTTTGATACCTTGAAATATCAAGGGCAGCTCTACATTCTCGCGAACAGTGAGATGGGGGATAAGCTCATAGGATTGGAAAATAAAGCCGATTTGCGTTCTACGGAACTCGGCGAGCTGATTTTCCGACATTTTCTCGATAGGATGACCATTAATGAGGATGCTTCCCTGGGTAGGCTTCATAAGCCCCGCCATCAGATTGAGCAGGGTAGACTTGCCGGAGCCGGAGCTGCCAAGCAGTGCGACCATTTCTCCTTTATCAATGACAAAATGAATATCGTTGAGTACTGGCGTTTCTTCAGCGCCATTATTGAAACGGTGAGACAGATTTTCTACTGCAAGCACGTGATTCCTCCTAAAAGCTTCCGTAGGAAGCTAACTTCGTAAGCCTAAGCTCTGAGTTTTGCGTAGCAAAACTTACTTCGTAAGCATTGACTAAGCTTCCGTAGGAAGCCAATTCCGTTACTATCGACTTTGTATGTACAATAGTAAGACGAACGAATCGGCCATTGTGTTGCAGAAATTGTTGTTTTTTGAAAAAAACAGGTTTATCCGACATCCCGGGATCGTAAATGCAGCACGAAAAAGCTCACCATCGCTACAGCTGACAGGCAAGCGCCCACTCCATACATAACATGCGGTCCCCAATCGCGAAACAACCAGCCACCCAAGGCACCGCTGAATAAGCCGGCAAGGCCCGACCAGGTCACCGCGAACAAGGCTTGTCCGGTTGCCCGGTATTCATCAGGAATCATACTCTGAATATAGCGGATAACGGTGAATAGGAAAATGCCGAAGGATATACTGTGCATAGCTTGAATCGCGATGACCCACAACGGATTTTCCACTTGACTCATGAACAGGAAACGAATCACATAAACAAAGGAGCTAACGACGAGCAGTGGCAGCTCCTTGTAGCGATGTCCATATTTGCTGAGCAAAAAAAATATAGGAACCTCGCTTAACGCCGATACCAACCAGGACCAGCCGATAATGGTTTGATCCGCGCCCAATTGCTGCAGAAACAAAGCCAGAAATCCATCGTTAAAGCGGTGGGCCACTGAGGCGATCAGCACAATAAGCATGAACATAAGGAAACCATTGGAGCGAATCACCTTGGCCAAATCGGCAAATACGAGCTTTTTATGTGATGTTCGTCGACCGTCTGTCAGAACTGTCGATATGATCAGTGACAAGCCAATGGTCCCCAGGCACAAATAAATCGTCAGATCCGCACCATACTGCTTCAACACCATACCGAATGCCAGGGAAGCTGCGGCAAAACCAATGGACCCCCATACCCGAAAGGAGGCGAAGCTTTTGGTAGAGCCCTGAATCGTCAATAGCGTCAAGCTGTCAGACAGCGAATTGATAGGGGACTGGAAAAAGAAAAAAACGGCCATGAGCATTAGCAGCACGCCGAATTGAGTACTTTGAAATACACATAGCGCCATAATCCACTGCCCGAACAGAACGACGATTAATATCTTTTTAACCGTACGGTATTTGTCACTGATCAAGCCCCAGAACAAATTGGAAAAAATGCCGATCATCGGTCCAATTGAATACAGCAAACCGATCTGCACGGTGGAATAACCCATGGATTTGAAGTACAAAGGAAAGTAAGAGACGATGACGGCCATGGTCATGTAAGTAGAAAAGCTGAAGCCTCGCAGGATGGCATACCTCGGCTGCTGGTGCGGTAAAGCGTTGTTCAACCCTATCACTCGTTTCTGGAATTAAGTTTCATATGGAAGGGAGAGCGGTCTCCCGATTTGCGTATATTTCTCAGTACAAGCCCTACGACGATAGCCTCGGCTACCATGCCGAGCGACTGGGCAAAGGCCCCGATCATTCCGTTCATTCCTGGACTTACAGCAATGCACAAGGTCAACGTGATTAGCGTAATGAGCACATTTGCCGATTGCGACCATACCATCACCTTCGTTTCACCACGCAGCATGATTAGGCCATTACCATAATCGAGCCAAGGAAAGACCAGTACCATAATCATAAACATCTTCAATGTATTTAAGCTTGCATGCATCAATCGTTCATTTACACCCATAACGTGCTCCATAAACCACATGCCAATAGGCGTGTAGCACAAGATCGTCAGCAGGAGAACGGGTATACAGGACAGCGCAGTCGTAAATCGAAGGACAGCCTTGGCATCCTTGTTATAGAAGTTCAACACAATCTGGTGAATATACGAGAAAAAGCTTTGTACAAGCTGAGTCAAACCAGCAGCGATCGTAAACGATGCGACAGATAGCTGAAAGTCGGATGTTTTCCCCATAAAGGAATTGATCGCCGGTCCAATAATGACCGCAATAATGGAAGAGTAGAGCAAGGGCTTGTAAAATTGAAAAATTTGCCCTGGACGCTCAATCGTATGCTCAGGAGCTTTTTCGGGAATTTTTTTCAGAAGCACGCGTCCTTCGAGAAAGCTCATCAGTGCTTCCACCATCATACCCGATAAGAAAATAATCGCACCTACCTGCCCGCTGGTTACGCCATTGGTCTTAATGAAATATAAAGAAACCAGATACATCACGAGCAGACGTACGATCATGCCTATGGTCAGCCATTTCGTACGCATGTTAAATATAATGACACCTTGAAATAAGCAGCGCAGGCCGGAAAAAATGCTCACAAACATCAACACCCGGTACACATCAATCATCGGTCCAAGCATGTCGTCATCAACACCGAACAAATAGAAAAAAACCCATTTGCCAATAGGCGTGTAGGAGATGAGAGCGCCCATGAGCAGGATACTGGAGAAGATATATAGGCTCACGATGGATACGGCCCTGAACGAGACACGATCCCTGACGAGAGCGGAGCAGGTTTGTCTTAGCAAAAGCGCAGGTCGCTCGGTAATAGCCAAAATACTGAAGGGCAGCGCATAGCTGGCAATAATTATTTCAGGATGTGCGGACCTTGCCAGCGTACTGTTAATGATCAAATGAGAGATTGTTATCAAACTGGCGGAAATACCAAGCGGGATAAAAAAAGATAATAGCTGTCGAAAGGACACATTAGTTTCTGGATCGTTAGTCATATAAGGATCTCCTACTTGAACCCATTCTCAAATCATTCCTCCCAGTATAGCACACTTTACGATAACTCAATGCGAAAATTTGTCTATTGCCTCTGGCAGAAGGAAAGGGGTTCATGGTACATTAGTGTACATAAAAACATCTCTATTGCATGGAAAGGTGTTGTTCCGTATGGCTTGGAGCTTTATAACCGATGAACGCCTCGGTATTCCGCTGCCACACTTTGATAACGATTGGGAAGACTATTCGGAGGAAGAACGTTCGATTATTTTACTGCGCTGGGAAGAAATACGCGGTACGATACCTGATCATATAAAAAGGCTGGAGCAAATCATCATTAAGAAGCAAAATCATCTAAATGTAGAGGATAACTTTAAGCTGTCATGTCAGCTTAACTCCGAAATTGCCGAATTGGCGGGTACAATTAATGAATTGAACCTATGGTTTAGAGTCAATCAGGACGTTGCGACCTCCGCTGCGCATCATTGAAGGCAGGTAAATAGGATTCATTTTGCCGATTCGGTTTATTTATGGTGGGCATTGCCGATTCTTTATATTATAATGTAGGGTATGGGTTTCGACTGGAATCAAGTTAAGGAAGGTGGAAATGTTTTGTCGTGGACAGAAGGAGTAAGTAGATTGTGGCTTGTGTTAAAAGAACATCGGCCATCGCTCTATCCTACGGAGGAGTGGGATGATCTGCTGGATATCAAAATTGCGAAGCTGTCGAAGGAAGGCACGAACACGGATCAATTAACTTACGTACATGCCGTTCAGTCGGGTTTGCACTTGTTGAATGAAAGCTTGGACAAGTCACACACGCTCTCGCAGGATATTCACAATACCACAGGGAGCTATTGGCATGGGATCATGCATCGGATGGAGGGCGACTACAGCAATTCGAAATATTGGTTTCGTCAGGTAGGGGATCACCCTGTATTTGCTCTATTACTTCAACAAGTGAAAGAGATTTACCGACAATCCCATGCAGAGTATGAATCCATTGGCAGCGATAACCTGAAGGGCCGACTGGACAAACTCGTTTCGGGCTCGTCATGGGACCCTTACGGTTTTGTCGATCTGGTTCAGCAGCAGGTAACGGTAGCAAGGGATGACAATGCTGAACAGCTTTTGCAGCATATCCAATGGATTGAAATCAAGCTCCTGCTGCAATATTGCTATGATAAGAGTGGAGGAACAGCTTTTGATTTTTGAAGCTGGCCGCACACGGCTCGCCCCACGCCATCCCATGCAGTTGATGCTGCGTATGTATCGCTATGTGCTTCCGGAGGTTCAGGAGCAGCTTCGGTATTGGCGTAATAAGGCTGAAGCTATGCCCGACCAGGAGTTAAAGAAGCAAGCACTTGACAGCTTGACAAGCAAACAATTTCATTGTCAAGGCGGAGCGGCATATGCGACTGCCAATATGCCTATGCGTCATGTATTAATTCCGTTGATTATTGCGTTTCAGACGATCAGTGACTATCTGGATAATTTGTGTGATCGAAGCACCTCGCTGGACCCTCAGGATTTTCGCAGGCTCCATCAATCGATGCTTGATGCTGTTAATCCGGCTCAGCCACTCCATGACTATTATGCATATCGAACGGAACAAGAAGATGGCGGTTATTTAAATGAGCTTGTCAAAACATGCCAGGCAAGTATTCGCATGCTTCCCTCCTATGCGCTGGTCACTGATTCGGTGCTGAAATGGGTTGGATTGTATTGTGATTTACAGGTGTACAAGCATATTAGGCAGGACCTCAGAGAGCAGGCGCTGGCGGAATGGTGGGGGCAGTATGAGAGCAGCCATAAGGACATTAGCTGGAATGAGTTTGCTGCGGCAACAGGCTCCACTTTAGGTGTGTTTATGATGTTTGTGGCAGCTTCAGAATCAAACTTAACGCTCCGGTTTGTTGACATTATCCAGGAAGTCTATTTTCCTTATATTTGCGGCTTACACATTTTACTTGATTATTTGATTGACCAGCAGGAGGATCAGCTTGAAGGCGATTTGAACTTTTGCAGCTATTATGCGGATATGGAACAAACCGTAGATCGTATAGCTTCGTTTGTTATTGAAGCCAGAATGAGAACCAAACGGCTGATCAACCCGGCTTTTCATCAGATGATAATTGAGGGACTGCTCGCGCTCTATTTGTCAGATCCGAAGGTTAGTAAACAGAGACAGGTGAAGGCAATATCGCGAAAATTAATGAAGGGAAGTCCTTTGACGAGGCTTTTCTTCTTTGCAAACAGCATACTGGTTCGTAAAAGATACTAATTGTTCATTTCCTAGGGAGGAAACCATACATGACAGTCAAAAAAATAGCAGTGCTTACAAGCGGTGGAGATTCACAAGGTATGAATGCAGCGGTCCGTGCGGTCGTGCGCAGCGGGCTTTATCATGGATTGGAGGTATATGCAGTCCAACGGGGCTATGCCGGCTTGATCAATGATGATATTCGTCAAATGGATCTTAGAAGCGTAGGAGATATTATTCAACGCGGCGGAACCATACTGCAAACAGCTCGATGTAAAGAATTTATAACACCTGAAGGTCAGCAAATGGGTGCCGACAACCTAATGAAAAGAGGAATTGACGGTCTTGTCGTCATTGGCGGCGATGGCTCTTATCAAGGTGCGAATAAGCTGAGCAAGCTTGGAATTAAAACAATGGGGCTTCCAGGAACGATTGATAACGATATTCCTTTTACCGATTATACAATCGGATTCGATACAGCAGTTAGTATTGTCGTAGATGCGATCAACAAGCTGCGTGATACGATGAGCTCTCATGAACGTTCTTCGATAGTTGAGGTTATGGGACGTTATTGCGGAGATATTGCCTTGTATGCCGGTCTGGCAAGCGGTGCAGAAACGATTCTGGTGCCGGAGGTTCCATTTGATTTGGATGAAATCTCGGATCGGATGGAAACGAACTTCAAAATGGGCAAACGTCACAGTATCATTATTGTTGCCGAAGGCGTATGTAAAGGCGAAGATATTGCCAATGAGATTTCCAGACGCAAGGATTCGATTGAACCGCGTGTAACCGTACTTGGCCATATCCAACGTGGGGGAGCGCCTACGCATAATGACCGTATTCTGGCCAGCAGCCTTGGAGATTTTGCGGTAAGAATGTTAATCGAGGGTGAGTCCGGCAAAGGCTGCGGAATTATCAAGGGTGAGCTTACGATTACTGATATCGAAAAAGTCGTTAATACCAAAAAACAGTTCAACATGGAGTTGTACGAGCTGGCTAAGCGCTTGTCCCAATAATCTATACGTCGAAAAAGGCAGTTCCCTTCCAAAGAAGAGGACTGTCTTTTTGTTTGATGATCGATATATCAATCTGAGTTATTTATTTGGTTTGCTGCAGCTTCAGTGCATCCAGAATTTCCGCTGTCGGCCGATTTCCCTTTTTGGCATACACGATGATTCCGTCCTTGTCGATTACGAAAACACAGCGCTGCTGGCCAAGGAGAAATACTTTACCAACATCATACAAATGACGCACCTGGTCTCCCTGATCGCTAATTAACGGAAAATCATATCGAAACTTTTGAGAAAATTGTTTGTGCTCAGCTAGTGAACCTGGGTTTACTCCCACTACCAATGCATTGTACTCGGCATACTCGGTTTTGGAATCGCGAACAGCACACAATTGTTTGGTGCAAATCGGCGTCTCATCCTTAGGGTAAAAAATCAGCACAACAGGCTGTTTGCCAAAATAATCGCTCAGGTGCAACGGACCTTGTGTACTCTCAGCGTTAAAAGACGGTGCTTGTTGTCCAATTGCCAGCATGGAGCTTCATCTCCTTTAAGTAGATCTTCTGCTATTGTAACGATAAACAGAAATGACATGCAAGTTTTGAGCCCGTTTGCTCAAGCAAATTCTTAGCCGTACTTTCCTATATATCGGACTTTTTAGAATAGTAGATTATAAATAAATAAGCAACCAAAGATTGACCTCGTTATTTGAGTGTACTAAAATGTATGAAAACTAGATGATTAAGGGAGATATCATTACATGACAAAAATTGCTATCATTTCAGGAAGTAATCGTAAACAGGCAACAACTACACAGCTATGCCGACATTTGGAACAAGTGTTGGAGAATAAAGGATGTCAAGTTGTTTTTCTAGATTTGTACAGCTTACCGTTACCGCTCTATTCACCCGATGTCGAATGCGATGACGCGAATCTTGCCATATTCAAAAATGGTCTGAATGAAGCGGACGGCATTATTTTGGCAACACCTGAATACCACGGTGCACCATCCGGTGTGTTAAAAAATGCGTTGGATTATACGGGGTTTGCCCAATTTGACGGGAAAGTGGTGCTATCGGTGAGCTCGACTGGTGGTCCTGTAGGAGTAAGCTCCCTGCAGCAGCTGCAGACGATCGTGCGTAATGTACATGGCATCAACTGCCCGGAATGGATTTCCATTGGTGGTGAGAACCGTATCTTTACACCTGAGGGTGAACCAGCCAATCAGAAAACACGTGAACGTGTACTACATACGCTGCAATATTTTGTGAAAATGGTCGAAACTTTCAGTTCGATCAAGCAATAACTCAAGCTTGGGGTGAAATCAGCTAATGACCATATTAAGCAATGACTGGGCCGAGCAGCTTGCAATTGAATTTGAACAACCGTATTATCTGGAGCTGCGCCAATTTTTGAAGCAGGAGTACAGCACACGAACGATTTATCCGAATATGCATGATATTTTTAATGCGCTGCACTATACGCCTTATGCAAAAGCCAAGGTAGTTATTCTCGGTCAGGACCCTTACCATGGACCTGGACAGGCTCACGGGCTAAGCTTCTCGGTAAAACCGGGGGTGAGACAGCCACCATCGCTGCAAAATATGCTTAAGGAGCTGCGTGACGATCTTGGCTGCACGATACCGAACAATGGATATTTGGTTCCTTGGGCCGATCAGGGGGTATTGCTGCTTAACACGGTTTTGACTGTACGGGAGGGCGAGGCCAATTCGCATAAAGGCAAAGGCTGGGAACGCTTCACGGATCAAATTATACGCAAGCTTAACGAGCGTGAGCAGCCGCTGGTATTTATCCTGTGGGGCAGTAATGCTCAGCAAAAGACTCAGCTCATAACGAATGAGCGTCATTTCATACTGCGTTCTGTACATCCAAGTCCTTTGTCCGTACACAGAGGCTTTTATGGAAGCAAGCCCTATTCGAAAACCAATGACTTTCTGCGAAGTATAGGCCAGACAGAGATCGATTGGCAGCTTCCGAACTTATAATTTCATTAAAATATTATCCACTATAACCCGTGTGTAACGACGAAAAGAAGGCCTTGCGTCAGCAAGACCTTCTTTTGCATACTTTTTAATCCGAACTAAAACCACCCCATCCAAAGTCAAGCTTGTCCCGGAGGGGCCAAAGCGCCCCGAGAACACTAAAGTCCGAACTCCAGCCCTCACACCCAAAGTCAAGCTTGTCCCGGAGGGCCAAAGCGCCCCGAGAATACTAAAGTCCGAACTCCAGCCCTCACACCCAAAGTCAAGCTTGTCCCGCAGGGGCCAAAGCGCCTCGAGAACACCAAAGTCCGCGCCCCATCCATCGCACCTAAAGTCAAGCTTGCCCGGGGGGCCAAAGCGCCCCGAGAACACCAAAGTCCGAACTCCAGCCCTCGCACCCAAAGTCAAGCTTGTCCCGGAGGGGCCAAAGCGCCCCGAGAACACCAAAGTCCGCGCCCCATCCCTCGCACCCAAAGTCAAGCTTGTCCCGAGGGGCCAAAGCGCCCCGAGAACACTAAAGTCCGAACTCCAGCCCTCGCACCCAAAGTCAAGCTTGTCCCACAGGGACGATAAGCGCCCCGAGAACACCAAAGTCCGCGTCCCACCAATGGGAGTCCAGAGGGCAACGCCCTTTGGGGCCCTCCCTAGCAGGGAGGGTTTGGGAGGGTTATTCCCCTAAGTAGTTGACATTCCCCGTATACGTATTGACTGCATTCCATAATAAATATTCTTCCACACCGTTATCCTTTAACGCTCTAATTTGCTCATCCAGCTCATGCTTGCCGTATTTCACATAACCTTTAACCCACGACGCTGTGAAATCCTGAATCCACGGTCGGACAATCGGCTTTAAATTGAGCGCTTGGATCGGCTCCAATTTCTTGGTTGTATCCTTCATGGCTCCATTGATCGTTTGGTAAGGTGCAGCATCCGGCACATTGGAGCCGTACCATCCGGTACTGTAATGACTTGGATAAATCATCGGACTTATCACGTCTACATTTTCCGAAATTTTCTCAAAATCCTGACCGATACCTTCAGCGGCTGGAACGGCTGCCGCGTAGCCAAAAATATCAACGGATACTCTCACGCCAAGAGGAGTCAGCTGTTCTCTGGCATATTTAACGAATTCGGATACAGCATCGATTCTTGAACGCTCATCCTTGTCATACTTTAAGATGTCAGCACGTTTTTCGAAGCCCTCAGGGAAACGTACGTAATCAAATTGAATTTCTTTAAAGCCAGCTTTAGCCGCTTCTTTGGCAATGTTAATATTATAATCCCAGACTTCTTTGCTATACGGGTTAACAAAGCTTTCCTTACCATTACTCCATAGGGTGCCGTCCGGGTTTACAAATGAAAGCTCAGGTCGTTTTTTGGCGAGCACCGTATCCTTGAAAACTACGATTCTAGCAATTGGATAGATTTGATGCTCTTGCAGTGTGCTCATGAGCTTCGGCATATCCGCAATAATTTTTTGAGTGGATTCCAGAGCTTCAAGCTCGGGATTTCCTGTCGGATAGGTAATATATCCCCAATCGTCTTTGATATCTATGACCATCGAGTTCAGTTCGGTGTCATCCATCAGCTTCAGAAGCGTGCTCATCCGCGCACCGGCAGCACTATGAGCTGTAACATATACGCCTTTTACCTTCGGGGCTTCCTTTTGCGGGTCTACCTTGTTCACAGGGCGCAAACGGTCAGCTGTTGTGTTTGCATTTGCTGATGCCTGTGGTGAAACTTGCTGTACAACTGCATTTTTCGAATCAAGTGATGCCTGAACGAGCTGATCAAAGCTTACGTCAGGATGATCTGCACCAGTTTGACTCATCATCATTAATAATGAAGTTAGTAATAATTCCATGGTTGCCTAATCTCTCCTTGCCAGAATGATATTTTCTATTATAATAGAGAAGCTTGGTGCATCATAGGGAAAAATAACGGATTGTGTTGAATTTTCGGATATAGTGACATATTACCCAAAGGATAGGTGTTATGAATAAACAAATTTGGACACTGCGCGGCCTTAACTTAACCTACTATGCAACTTCAGCTGTCCTGATGCCTTTTCTTCCTCTTTATTTTGGCTTAAAAGGTTATTCTTCATCACAAATCGGTTTGCTGATGATGGTAGGTCCTTTCGTGGCCATATTCGCGCAGCCGTTGTGGGGTTATTTAAGTGACCGCTATAACACACTCAAATTTATTATTTTCGGATTATGGGCCTTGACGGTTGCTTCTAGTGTAGGGATCTTTCAGACGGACGCTTATGTTTGGGCGTTTGTTTTTATGTTGATGCTTTATTTCTTTATGCTGTCAGCAGTGCCGCTGCTCGACAGTATGACAATCAAGGGGGCTGCCCACAATGGGAAGTCGTACGGATCAGTAAGACTGTGGGGCTCCATTGGATTTACGGCAGCGGCAGTTATATCCGGTTTTATTCTTGAAGCACTGGGTGGGGTGCAGCATATCGCCTGGCTTTATTGGGCTGCCTGGATATTGCCGTTGATTTTGCTGCTGTTTTTGAAAGACGACAAAACAAGCGGCAAAAAAATTTCGCTAAAAGAAGTAGGCAGCATCGTGAAGAATCGTCCCTTTCTCTGGTTTTTACTGTTGATTTTCATATTGATGGTTCCTCACCGGATGAATGACGGACTATTTGTGCTTTATTTGAAGGATCTTGGGGGGAGCGACTCGATGGCCGGGTGGGGATGGGCTATAGCTGCTGTTGGCGAGATACCTGCATTTGCCCTGCTGAGCAGATATATGAATCGCTATCACGAAATGGCGCTGCTCGGTGTTGTGTCCATTCTGTATACCATACGCTGGCTGCTGTACGGCTGGATTACGGATCCAACAGCGCTGATGTTTATGCAGATAATGCATTCGATTACTTTTGCGGTTTTTTGGATTGTGGCTCTGCAGTATGCAGTTCGATTGGTGCCGGAGGAGATGCGTTCGACGGGATTAGCTCTTTTTTCAGCAGTTTTTTTAGGGCTGGCAGGTATTACTGGAGGTTTTGTAGGTGGTTACATCAAGGATATGTGGGGTGGGCAGTGGATGTATGTACTGGGTGCTTGTATGACGGCTTTAGCTGCAGTACTTTTCCTTGGGACCCACGTTATTACGCTGAGAGCAAAAAAAACCAACTGATTCCTTGAAATCAGCTGGTCGTATAAGTCTTCGTTGAACGTTCAACGAAGCTTTTTCTAATTCAATTCGTCATTATTTGGTATGCTGATTGCTGGAATCCTGGGTGACCTCATGCAGCTCTTTTTTCGGGGTTGGTGTCGTTTCATCTGAGGAAGACCCGTTACCGGAAGTTGCCTCTTTGAATTCGCGAAACATTTTTCCGAAGCCGCGACCTAATTCAGGCAATTTATTGGGTCCGAACAGCAGCAGTGCAACAAGAGCGATTAATATGATATGCCATGGAGATAAAGCTCCCACGTAATACACCTCCGATTTTGTTTAACAAACCTATCATAACATGTTTTTATTATATCATAGCAGTCATTTATTACGAAACCATAACAATTTCTGCATAATCCAAAATAAAGACGCCCCCTTAATGGAGAAAGGCGTCTTTTTGTTGTTCCGAAATACTGTGTTGAATGATTTCCATAGCATCTCCCGCTTCCAACGCTTCAATCCCATTCCTAAGTACAATCTCAAATTCGAGCTCGGACCTTGTCAGGAAAGGATACAACTCGGGAGTCAATCTCATCACGATCGTCGATAACTTCACTGTTTCCACAAGCAACACCCTTCCTCGTCTTATTTGAGAAGATCAGGTTTGACTTACGATGAACAAAGGTAAAGCTGAAGATATGAATGAGATTACTCTTTTATTATAGCACAAGGAAACTAAATAGAAATGGTTAAAATTACTTCTTTTTAAAAGACCCCGAGCGTGTGCTCGTACTGGGTTTTGAGCTGCTTGAAGATTTGTTGGATGAAGTAGAGCCGTCATTTTTCCTGATATTGCTGCTTTTCGATGATGTAGACGGTTTTGTTGATGTCGAACCAGATGACTTCGATGAAGATGAAGGGCTTGTAAAGCTGCCCTTGTTATTCGATACAGATGGTGCTGTCGTTTTACCTGGTTCAGGCGTTGTTGGCTTCGGGCTGCTGTTCGAGCTATTGTTGGAAGATGGAGCCGGCGCAGCAGGTGTAGTTCCAAAGCTTCCTTTGCGATCTGTCGTTGTCGGTACAGGAGTCGATTTGGGTGAGGCCTGCGGCTTGGCTGCTGGTTGTTGATATTTGCCATAATCATCATAACGCTGGGTCGTTCGGTAACCCTTGTAATCAGAACCTGAACGATTTCCGCTAGACCAGCCGCTTCCAAGTAATGATTGCAGCACCGAAGCTGCTACGTACCCTTGAAGAAAGGATGAATCATAGTTTTCTTTGGCGTATTCAATGCTGTCGATTTCAACTAAAGTGGTATTTTCTTTGTTAGGATCCTTTTGTACATTGATAATTCTACTATTATAAACAAGGAACATTTGATCTAATGATTCCTTGCTCATTTCCTTTGGTTTTTCATTGGCTGCAATCTCGTTAGATACCGTAGGAACGTCCTTGCCTTCTACGGAATAAACCTTGGCTGTGGTTTTACCTTGACCTTGAACATCAACAAGCGAATAATTATCTTTTACAAAGTTACCCGCATCGCTGCAGCCTACGAGCAAAGGAAATATAAGTGAAAAAACGAGAACGATAGCTAACCACGAAACCCGTCTTTTATTCAAAAAGCATCACTCCTCCATACGGTGGTAAGTACCGTATTGTACCGCCTGCTAGCGGCTGCCTTTCATAAATTTGATTTGTCCTGCCGGTGTTTTGGTGCCTTCCATCGCAACAAACTTACCATCCTGCCATTGCAGGAAGAAATATTGTCCGTCCGGTCCAAAGTATCTCCAGAGCATGACCTCTTCACTGCCGCGAAAATCAGTGTTCCCCTCTATTCGAACCAGGTCACTTCGCTGGCTTTCCAGAGTGTAAGTGATACCCCCATTAACTTCCAAGGAGGTTGGAACATCATTCGGACTGTCCAGAGCCCCTTCAACGAATTCGCATATAAAGCATTCATACGTGCGGCCTTTCTCGACCAGCAGGCAGGAAATGGTGTTGCCATTTTGTAAATAATAAGCTATCCGATGGGGAGGGAAGCCGCGGTCAAAATAAATCTGCTTTCCCGATACAATATACTCCTCAAGGTCAACATTCACAATGTCACCAACCACAGTGTCCTCCATCGGATTGGATGCCTGCACAGGAGGTTGTTCCTTTTGGCTCTTCAGAATAGAGCCGACTCTTTTCCAAATCGACATGAGCAATTTCTCCTTTATACAACCTTGAATAAATAACAACTTAACCAACATTATAACTAATGTATACGACTAAGAGGTAGTGCAGGTTTCAAACGGGTTATTATTATTCATGGTCATCTGAAATTTCTGGAATATTTTTAGAGTTTATGGTACAATACTAAAGATATTCTTAAGTACGGCCTTGCGTATGTAATTACGAATGCTTCGGACGCATTTTATAGATACAAAAAAGGATATAGGAGTCGCACTTAAGGGTATATACAAACAACACCCTAAAAGGAGAATGAAAACATTTGAAAAATTTTAGTGAATTCGGCTTGGACCCAACGGTATTGCGTGCCATTACAGAGATGGGCTTTGAGGAATCGACACCGATTCAAGAAAAAGCTATGCCTATCGCAATGGACAATCGCGATTTAATCGGCCAAGCGCAAACCGGTACAGGGAAAACGGCAGCATTCGGTATTCCATTAGTAAACAAAATCGACGTTAAAGAAGACAGAATCGTCGCTTTGATTATGTGCCCGACTCGTGAGCTGGCCATACAGGTTGCAGAAGAAATCGAAAAGCTTGGCAGATTCAAGGGCATTCGCTCTTTGCCAATCTATGGCGGTCAAGATATCGTGAAGCAAATTCGTGCTTTGAAAAAAAGACCGCAAATCATTATCGGTACACCTGGACGGTTGCTTGATCACATCAACAGAAAAACAATCAAGCTGGATGACGTACAAACGGTTATCCTTGATGAAGCAGACGAAATGCTGGACATGGGTTTCATGGAGGACATCCAGTCCATCCTGAAGCTGGTACCTTCGGAACGTCAAACGATGCTGTTCTCAGCAACAATGCCAACCAACATCCAAAGATTGGCACAACAATTTTTACGCAATCCAGAGCATGTATCTGTGATTCCTAAGCAAATGAGTGCACCTTTGATCGATCAATCGTACATTGAATTGCAGGAAAGACAAAAATTCGATACTTTGTGTCGTTTGATTGACATGGACTCACCTGAATTGGCCATCATATTTGGACGTACAAAACGCCGGGTTGACGAATTGGCAGAAGGCTTGCAAAAACGCGGCTATACAGCAGAAGGTTTACACGGTGACTTGTCACAAAATCAGCGCGATAATGTAATGCGTAAATTCCGTGACGGAAGTATTGATGTATTGGTAGCTACCGACGTTGCAGCTCGTGGTCTGGACGTTTCCGGTGTTACTCATGTAATCAACTTCGATTTGCCGCAGGATCCTGAAAGCTATGTTCACCGTATCGGTCGTACAGGTCGTGCAGGTAAAGAAGGCGCAGCTTACACCTTCGTTACACCAAGAGAAATCGACCACCTGAACTTTATCGAGAAATTGACTCGTCAAAAGATCGCCAAGAAGCCAATGCCAAGTATTGCTGAAGCTATCGAAGGCAAGCAAAAAATGACAGCTGAGCGTATCCTGGATCTGTTGGACAAAGACGATCACAATGAATATAAAGGCCTGGCTATTCAATTGCTGGAGCAGCACGATTCCGTTCACCTGTTGGCAGCAGCATTGAAATTGTTAACTGGCGACAAGAAAGAAGTCAATATTGAATTGACTCCTGAAGAGCCGTTACGCGCCAAGAAGAGAAGACAAGATGTACGCAGCTCCGGACGCAAGCCGACTGGCAGCTACGGTACAGCAGCTGGCGCTCGCAGCGGTGGCAGCGGCAGACCTTATGATCGTTCTTCTGGTTCCAGTAGTGGCGGTTCGAGACCTCCACGCAGTGGCAGCAGCGGCGGTGGAAGCCGTGACTACTCCTCACGTGAAGGTCGCGACAACCGTGGCAGCAGCAATCGCAATGAAGGCCGTGATTATGGTCGGGATCGTGGTTTTAACCGCACCACATCTGCTCGTCCCAATGAAGATCTTGTGAAAAACTAATGCTCTCGAGGTGAAGCTTGCGTTTCAAGCTTCACCTTTTGTTTTGCTACCTTCCAATGCTAAAATAAGCTATAATATACGATATACGAATTTTTCAGTTACGCATATGAACGAGGAGGGCATTGTTTTGGAATTTAGAGGTATCATGGGAGGGTTTTACCGTATATCGGAATGGATTATGCGGTTATCTGTTATTAACGTATTATGGGTAATATGTGCGCTTCCCTTTTTCCTGTTAGGTCTGCTTTTATTGCAAACGGAATCGTTGGATCAGTTGATGTCGACTTTGATTCTGATTGCCATTGTATCGCCGTTTACCTTGTTTCCTTCGACCGCTGCGATGTTTGCCGTTGCTCGGAAATGGTTGACTGGCGAAGAGGATGCACCTTTATTAAAAACCTTTTTCAGAGGTTACAAAGAGAACTTCGTACAGAGCATGCTGGGTGGTATTGTGTATGCTTTAATCGCAGTCATCCTGTATACGAACTTTAAATTTTACGGTAGTCAGACAGGAACCTTTGGAGTTTTAAAATTTTTAGTGTTGACGCTTACAGCTTTAATTGGAGTTTCGTTCTTTCATTTCTTTTCGATCATTAGCCATTTGCACATGAAATTTTTTCAAGTCCTGAAAAATGCGGTATTGATTTCGATCGGGCATCCGATTCGTTCTTTGTCGATGATCATTTGTAACGGATTTGTGGTGTATATCAGCTTTACACAATTTACTTTTTTAATCCCATTCTTTATGGGAAGTCTAATCGCGGTTATTTCGTTTTGGCACTTTAATCTCATATTCGGCAAGCTGCAAACCAAGCAGCAGGCTTTGGAGGAGAAAGCTGCTGAGGAAGCCGAGGAGGCTGCTCGTAAAGCGAATGCTGAGTCGGGTGTTGAAGCACTGGGAGCATCAGAGAATGATCAGGATAGCCGTTTACTGCCGACGATTAACCTGGATAAAAAAGACTCGGAAGAAGAAAACAAAACGGATAAACCATAACTATCCTGACCTGGATATAATCAATGCGAGACTGAGGTTTACAATTATGCCTCAAAATCATATAATAAGGGTACAAAAAAATCCTGCGATGTTCGTTACGGTTTTAAGTTGTTTTGAACCAATGACTGTTTCTTGGGAGACCTATATTAAACCATGGCTGACATGCCCTCGAAAAGGGACCTCAAAAGTGGTTTTGCGGACACCCACCTGCGAGAGCGGGTTTGAAGCGCTAAACCGGACGGCATTTGCGGGTTTTTTTGCGTCCTATTAACAAATACATATAATTCAGCCGAATATTCCAAGTACATATTATTTCCTCGGAAATTATTGCTTTAAACGCAAAAACCAGTCCAACACCGAATATGGTGTTGTGACTGGTTTTTGTTTGTTTGGAAATGGAGTAACAGTAAGATCATAGGTTGAGATTATGAGGAAACGAGATCGTTGAGTTGATGCATCGTGTTTTTTAATGTGGGATACAACGTCTGATAAACCTCATAATATTTCTCATATTGAGCCTGCCGCTGTGGATTTGGATCCACCCGTTCTACGGTCTCGATCCATCGTTCGCAGAGGTCGCTAATCTCTTGTTGAAGCACGCCTGAGGCGGCCATGACAGCAGCGCCATAAGCGGGTCCGTCCGTTGAATTAACTGTAATTACTGGATAACCAAATATATCGGCAATCATCTGTCTCCAAAATAAGCTGCGCGCACCGCCGCCGCTTACACGAAGCTCCTTGATCTCAATACCTGAGGCTTTGATGAGCTCCATGGAATCTCTCAGCCCAAATGTAATGCCTTCGAGCACAGCTCTCGTTAAATGGGCTTTACCATGACGAAGATTCAGGCCTATGAAGCCTCCACGCGCCTTAGGATCGGGATGTGGTGTGCGCTCTCCCGTCAAATATGGCATAAAGAGCAGTCCCTCGCTGCCCAAAGGAGCACTTTCTGCAAGTGCTGTTAAAAACTCATAAACATCGCGTCCTTCAGCCTCTGCCTGCTGCAGCTCTTCAAATGCAAAATGGTTTTTCCACCATTGAAATGAACCTCCGGCGGCAAGCATGACACCCATCCGATGCCACTTTCCTGGAACCCCATGGCAAAAGGAGTGAAGTCTGCATGCGGGATCCATCTGATAGCTGTCATCATGAACGAACACAACACCGGAAGTGCCAAGAGCTACAGAAGCTATTCCTTCACGCACAACACCAACACCTACTGCACCGCATGCTTGGTCTCCGCCACCCGCTACGACGGGTGTGCCGGTCTTAAGTCCAGTCAGCTCGGCAATCTCAGCGAGTAGATAACCTGCTACTTCATTGCTTTCGAATAAGGGAGGCAGCCACTCCATCGGAATATCAAGACGATTGACGACATCCTCAGACCACTTGCGCCCGGCAACATCCAACAATAAAGTACCGCTGGCATCCGCTACATCCATACCAAGAGCCCCTGTCAGCTGTAAACGTACATAGTCTTTTGGCAGCAGCAAATGTTGGGTTTGACGATAGTGCTCAGGTTCATGATTTCGAAGCCAAATCACCTTGGGCGCTGTGAAGCCGGTTAATGCCTTGTTGCCTGTTAATCGGCCGAGCTCAGCCTGACCTCCAACTGCCTGCTCGATGAAGTCGCATTCTGCAGCTGTACGCTGGTCGCACCATAATAAGGCCGGACGTACAACCTGCAGCTCGGAATCAAGGAATACAGAGCCGTGCATTTGGCCTGATAATCCGATGCCTGCTACCTCATCGCCCGCAATCGATGCTTTTGCTAATAAGGCCACTACACTTGCCACTGTACCTTTCCACCAGTCCTCGGGGTGCTGCTCGGCCCAGCCGGGTTCAGGCTGCAGAAGTGGATATTCCTCGCTGTGGCTTGCTTTGACCTTTCCCTGATCATCAACCAAAATACATTTAACTGCTGATGTTCCTAAATCAATACCTAAAAAGTAAGTCAATGGGGTTCACCTCGAAATGTAATATAGGAACTTTGTTTATTTAATAAACAAATGATTCTATACATATATTCGCAATGAATTTATGAAATCCTGCTGCATGTGCCATACAAATAGAATAACTGTCATAAAATTGTAAAGAATTTTAATATGAATCACATAGTTTGTCTAAAGTGTGAAATAATACTTTCTCAACCGAACAAACAATGGTATGATTAAAGATAGTGTTTACAGATTATATTTTGCACTTCTCATGAGGGGGGAAAGCTTTGTTAAAGCGAACCTTAATCGGCCTAATTCGCAGTCACGATGGGACAGGAGAGAAAGCCAAGGATCCGGCATTAAAGACCCGGTATTATAAGCTTTCTATGGATCAAGTTTGGGATGAAGTTACTAATATGTTTAAGAAAATGAATGGGTACAAGCTTCTCCATGAGGTAAGAAATGTAGGGGAAATCGTTGTAGAGAAAAAGACAGTTACAGGTCGGACGCAAGATATTACATTAACCTTATTCGGGATAAACCCACTAAAAACAGCTATCGATATTTATTCGGCTTCTCGAGGGTCGCTCGGGGACCTTGGATCCAATTACCGCACCATCCTGGAAATATACAAACAGTTAGACAAAAGGCTTGCCGCTTACAAAGAGGATTAATTAAAAAAGCAGGCAAGCTGATTGCAAGGTTTGTAAGGTCATCTAATGTAGGTTTACATAAAAACAGCGGGGGAAGCTTGGCTTCTCCCGCTGTTTTTATGTCATGGAAAGTTAGACTTTCCACTAAATTGAATTATACGAGCTTTTTAACAGCTTCGATGGCATTTTCATAATTAGGATGTTCTGTCATTTCACCTAGGTATTCAACATATTGTACGGTATCATTCGCATCAAGAACAAAGATAGATCTCATCAATAATTGAATCTCCTTGATCAATACGCCATATGCTAATCCGAAGGAATGGTTTTTGTAATCGGAAAGTGTAATAACTTTATCGATACCGGCTGCTCCGCACCAGCGGGCTTGTGCAAAAGGAAGGTCAACGCTGATTGTCAGTACGACAACATTATCGCCCAATTTAGCTGCTTCTTCGTTGAATCGGCGAGTTTGAGCGTCACAAACGCCTGTGTCAAGAGAAGGGACCACGCTGATCAGCTTGACTTTGCCTGCATAGTCAGCCAGTGTTGCTTGCTCCAACAAATTTTTGTTAACAGTGAAATCTGGAGCTTTGTCGCCTGTCTTAACTTCATTGCCAACTAAAGTTATCGCATTGCCTTTCAGGGTTGCTACACCTGTACGCTCTTGTGCCATGTTAATTGGGCCTCCTTATTATCTTATGAGAATGATTGGTATTTCACCAAGTTTTATTATAAACTTTTTAAAAGGAATTTGTCCAATCGAAGGGAGATCAATCGTGTGGAGTTAAGGCAGCTTCAATATTTTGTGAAAGTGGCAAGAAAACAGCATGTAACCAATGCTGCAGAAGAGCTACACGTTGCACAATCAGCGATTAGCCGACAAATTCATCAGCTTGAGGAAGAATTGGGGGTACCTCTGTTTGTACGTAAAGGACGCAATCTGCAGCTCACTTCAGTAGGTAAGCTGTTTCTTGAACGCATCGAAGTGGTCTTGGCTGATATGGAGCGTGCGGTCAGTGAGGTCAGGGAATTTCTGGACCCTGAGGCGGGGGAGATTCGTATTGGTTTCCCGCATAGCCTGGGGATCTACTTGATACCGACTGTAGTTGCGAGCTTTCGTCAATCGCATCCCAATGTGAAATTCAGGCTGCGACAGGGAACGTATAACAGTCTCATTCGCGATGTGATGAAGGGAGAGATTGATTTATCTTTTATTTCTCCTTTTCCTGAAAAGCATCTTTATGTTAGCGGCAGACTGCTTTTGCAGGAGGAGTTGTATGCTATATTGCCGCAAGGACATAAACTGGCAGACAATGAGACGATCAGGCTTGAGCAGCTCAGAGAAGAATCGTTTGTTATGTTTAGTGATGAATATTCACTTCGAAATATTGTATTGGAAGCATGTGCAAAGGCGGGTTTTGTCCCGCGGATTGGTTTTGAGGGCGAAGAGACGGATACGATCCGTGGATTAGTGGCTGCGGGAGTAGGGGTAAGTCTGCTGCCGGAGATGGCCTTAACTGAAATTAGCCAGCTCCAGCCAGCCAAGGTGAGGGTTATTGAACCTTCGGTGACTCGTAGTGTAGGATTAATTCAAAGAACCGGGGACAAGCTGCCGCTTGTTGCTGAAATGTTTCAGCATTTTTTATTTGATCATTTTCAAGAGAACTAGAAAACTGAAAAAGCTGGCCTTCCTGCTCGTTTGAGCGTTGGAGGACCAGCTTTTTTTTAATCCCTGCGGTTGTTGAAAATCATGATGTACTTGAGAAGCTGAAGTAGAGAAATCAGTGCAGCGGCCACATAGGTAAGTGCAGCGGCGTTAAGTACTTTGGAAACACCTTTTTTCTCGTCATTTCGAATAAAGCCTTGGGAAATCATGAGCTCTTTGGCACGATTGCTTGCATTGAACTCCACCGGAAGCGTTACAAGCTGAAAGGCAACTGCTGCTGAAAAGAAGATGATGCCAATACCGAGCAGAAAATTAAATTGCTGAAAAAACAATCCTGCCATGATGAGAAATGGAGCAATGCCGGATGCGAAGTTAACCGCGGGAAACATAAAGTGCCGGAATGAAAGCATGGGATAGCTCAGTTTGTGCTGAATGGCGTGACCGACCTCGTGACAAGCGACCGATATGGCTGAAATGGACGTTTCGTAATACACCGGCTCTGATAAACGCACGACACGATGGCTTGGATCGTAGTGATCGGTGAGGCTGCCTTGAACGGGCTCGACAGGTATATCGTACAAACCGTTGGCATCGAGCATGCGGCGGGCTGCCTCGGCTCCTGTGAGCCCTGCAGATGCATGAACCTGAGACCATTTATTGAAGGTTCCTTTTACACGAAATTGGGCCCATAAGGAAAGGATGAAAGCAACGATGATCAAATAATCCAAAGGGTGAAAAAACATGCTGCTAGACCTCCAGTATCTTTAAGATAGGGGACTTTTACCCAGAAGCAAGAGCAAGGCTTCGATGCAGGCCACCGTGTGAGGAGTGAGTACCTTGTTCATTTTTTTCATCTGCGCAGGCTTCATCTTATCTATAATAGGACGAATCTCTTGAACTTCCCGCTGCAGCTGTTGAAGATGAACCTGGATAGAAGTTAGCTTATCCGTTACAAGCTCATTGTGACTCACCTTGGTCCAGGATAATAAGCTTGCCTTGATTTCTTCCAAAGTATATTTGTCCTTTTTCATAATTTCAATACGTTTAAGACGCATTAACGTTTCATCGCTATACAAGCGATAATTGGTATCGGATCTCGTCTCCGGATCGATCAAGCCGATTTTGGTGTAATAGTCGATTGTTCTGGGGCTGACTTCAGATAAGCGTGCCAGCTCACCGATTCTATACAATTTCATATCCCCATTCACATCACCCCTAATGAAATTCAATAACGGCAAGCCCCTCTATAATAAGTAGGACTTACATTAAAGTATGTAATCATGTCGTTCTTTAGTATTTATGATACCTGAAAGCAAACCATACAGTCAAACGTTATGCTATTTTGGAAAAAGAATGAACATACCTAACATCAAGTGAGCTGAACAAATACAAAATATCCAATAAATTAATGGGTCTGTGTCATATATAAAGCTGATTTTTCTTGGAAATTGCTATCATATTACTAGAAAAACCGAATTATGCTTAATTCATGTCAGGTTATTTTTCGTTTTTAACTATTTATTCAATAAAATCCTATTGTCAAATCCAACAAAGCTGGTTATAATGGCAATAAGAGTTGCAGAACATGTTATATAAACTAACATTAAAAAGGAAGTGTCGACCATGTTAAAGAAGTTAATATTCTCCACTGGCGCCATGTCGCTGCTAGTACCTACCCTCGCTTTTGCTGCAGATGATAAAACACCTGCTCAGCTGGCGGCTGCGATTGACTCCGTTTGGGTCATGTTAGGTGCCATACTGGTTATCTTCATGCAAGCAGGTTTTGCATTGCTGGAAGCAGGCTCGACACGTATGAAAAATGCTGGTCATGTTGCCGGTAAAACAATTTTAACCTTCGGTCTATGTGCGATCGCGTTCTGGGCGGTAGGGTTCGGTTTAGCTTTCGGAGATGGTAACGCCTTTGTAGGCACTGGCGGGTTCTTCCTGGATGGAACGGCCGAGCAAACAGCAGCTTCAATCAGTGTGTTTGCAGAATCACCGATTCCAATCAGTATCTTGTTCTTGTTCCAATTAGCTTTTGCTGGAGTTTCACTTGCCATTGCTTGGGGTGGTTTTGCAGAACGTGGTAAGCTTCCTGTTTACTTCATTTTCGGTATATTGTTCACTGTGCTGATTTATCCTGTGGTTGCTCACTGGGTATGGGGCGGCGGCTGGCTTGGCGCGTTGGGTATGCAGGACTTTGCAGGCTCGACCGTTGTTCACTTACAAGGCGCTACAGCAGCATTGGTAGCCACGATCCTGCTTAAACCGCGGATTGGCAAGTATAATAAAGATAAAACTCCTAATCTGATTCCCGGACATAACCAAGTATTATCGGTCCTTGGTGTTATTATTCTCTGGATCGGCTGGTTTGGATTTAACGCTGGCTCTACGCTAAGTGCAACTGGCGATGGTTTCTTCGGTTATGTAGCCTTGACGACGAACCTTGCAGCAGCAGCTGGTGCAGTAGCGGCGCTGGTGGTATCATGGATGTACTTTGGTAAAGCGGACATTCCTAGCATGTTGAACGGTGTACTTGCCGCGCTTGTGGCGATTACAGCAGCTTGCGCTTTCGTAACTCCTCGTGATGCTATTATCATCGGTGCGATTTCCGGTATTATTACATTCTTTACGGCTCAATGGTTTGAAAAGATGGGTGTTGATGATCCGATCTATGCTTTCTCGGTTCATGGTATCGCAGGGATTTGGGGAACATTGTCAACAGGAATTTTTGCTACACCACAGTTGGCGGAATCAGTTGGTGTAGGTGGAGCTGGTTTATTGTACGGCGGTGGATTCCACCAATTAGGTATTCAAGCTCTCGGCGTATTCGGTGCATTCTTGTTCGTACTCGTACTTTCCTTCATCATTCTTGGTATTTTGAAAGCAACTATCGGCTTGCGAGTTACTGAAGAAGAAGAAATTATTGGTCTGGATCTTTCCGAGCATGGGACTTACGGCTATCCGGAGCAAATGAAAAAAGCAGTTCAAGCCGGTACAACGTCTGCATAAAGCTTGAATTTGTGAATCATTTAATTAAATAACTGTAGATTGAAGGAGACGCGCATGAAACCTCTCTCATTGGATATGATTCGTATGGAAATCGAGAAAGCTGGCGATATGGAGCAGCTTCGACGTTTACGGGATCAGCTGCATGAGGAATTCGAGCAACGTCTCCTTCTTTCTCATTCACTGGATTGGAACCGTGAATTGAATCAGGTCCATGACTGGTTGATCCATCAAACGATCGAGCTTGCACAAGCCGTTGTTCATGCTGAGCAGGGTGCTTCTCCAGAGCCTTATGCCTTTGTGCTTTTTGGCAGTGGAGGCCGACGTGAGCAGACGTTGTGGAGTGATCAGGATAATGGCTTGATCTATGCAGAGCCTGCAGACGAAGCAGCCTCAAAGCGGGCAGATTTATATTTTAAAATATTGACACAGCGTATTAGCAGCATGCTGATTGAGTTGGGTTATCCTCCTTGCTCGGGTGATGTGATCTGTACGAATGATCGATGGAGAAATACGTACAGCGGTTATCGCTCGATGCTTCATGAATGGCTGCAGGACCCACATTGGGAAAATGTTCGTTACTTGCTTATTTTGGCGGACATGCGATTTATTTATGGAGACGAAGGTTTGGTTAATGATCTCATGGATGAGTTGTTTGCTTATATCGACAAGCATCCTATTATGCTGGAACACATGCTGCACAACACACTTCATCATAAGATTTCACTTGGTTTGTTCGGACAATTGATTAAAGAGAGATATGGTGAGGATGCAGGAGGCGTGGATATCAAGTACGGTGCTTATATCCCTATTGTTAATGGAGTTCGTCTATTAGCTATACAGGCTGATGTGAATGAATCTTCAACTGAGCAAAGAATTTTAAAGCTGCAGCAGTATGGTCATGTAGAAGAGGAAATAGCCTATGATTGGCTTGAGGCATTATCGATTGCTTTGAAGCTGCGTTCTTTAACTCCTTTTCAATTAGAGGAAAACCAATACACGTCCAGAGGTAAGCTGACCGCGGACGGACTTACCAAACAACGGATTAATGAATTAAAGCTGTGCTTGCGAATTGGCAATGATTTGCAAAAATATGTAAAAAAGATGATATCCAAAGAGCTGGATAAAGGTTAGGTGAACCTCATTATGAAGGATATGAGACCTGCAGGCAGGATGTGGCATTTATATAAAATGGGTGGGATTACACCAGCCCTTACTTCAATGTTTGATGTCCAGAGTGCTCAACAGATGGCTTTCATGCGGTCGATGATGAAGGAGCAGAGGAAAAATTCACTTTATGATATCCCTCTGGATACGGTGGAATTGGTCGTGTTTGATCTGGAAACGACTGGATTTTCGCCTTACAATGGTGATGAGATTATCTCTGTAGGTGCAGTGGCTGTCAACGGTGATGCCATAATGGAGGATCAGAGCTTTTATAGTCTTGTCAATCCGAAGCGGTTAATTCCCGAACAGGTGGTCGAGCTGACAGGAATTACGAATGAGATGGCTGATCAAGCGCCGGATTTGTACCAAGGGTTGAGAGCTTTTCTGGAATTTGTACAGCAGAAGGTGCTGGTAGCTCATGGAACCGGTCATGATAAGCATTTCTTAAACTCGGCATTATGGAAAACCTCAAAGGTAAGTCTTTCACACCGGATGATTGATACGATGATGATCGGTAAGTGGTTGAATCCGAAGCTGGGTAAATATGATTTGGATACGCTGCTGCAATTTTATGGTATTGATATTTCGCTGCGACACCATGCTTTAGAGGATGCTTTAATGACCGCTAAGTTATGGAGCAGCTACATGAATGAGATCAGATCCAGAGACATTCATTCACTGGGTGATTTATATACGCATCTTGGCAACCATTAAACATCTTTCACAGGTCTTGTATAGACCGGATGGAGGGTGTTTTATTGCTTGGAACGAAATTCGTTATTCATCTTCTATTAAAAAGATCGGGATAGGATGATATTGAGCCTGCTTTTGGGGGAATTTGGTAGTTTGTGTTTCATTACAGCTATTTGGGCTTTGATAATTGTGCGTGTACTGGTAAGCGGCGATTTCGATCTTGGGCTGCTGCAGCGATACGATCCAATGAGACGGGATATTATACCAGGTTGTGGACAGATCCTCTGAAGAGGGAGTGGCCGCGGCGTTTGGATGGGAATGAAGAATCCCCACAATCGTGCAGGTGTTGTTTAATATAATGGGGATCATATCCGAAGCGTGCATGGAAAATTGTCTCTCAGGATGCCTGGAAGCATTAGCAACAGGTACAAAAGCGGTAATACGGATCTGGGTGACATCGATACATCCCAACAGAAAGCCGCATGCTTCCATCGGCTTATTTGCTATGCAATGACTGATGACTGTCTCCCGGACAGAGCTTGTTAAGAGGATTGATGTATACATGAGAGTCAACATCCTTATGCAGTGACGTATGACTCTCAGTATAACGGAATGCGATAAGGTTAGAAAGAATACTGTTAGCTGATGGTCCCTTCCGGCTTAACAAGAAAAAACACAAAGGCTAGAGCTATCAGACATAGTGAGGTCACAGATATAAATATAATTCGGTGTGAAATATCCATCATCCAGCTGAACAAGGGCGGACCCATAGCGACTCCAAGAAAGCGCAAGCTGCTATAGATCGATGTGATCATACCGCGCTGCTCCCGCTCGACAGAGCCGGTAATCATGGTGTTCAAACAAGGCAGTAAAAGGCCTGTACCGACACTGCTGAGGGTAAGCAAGCCAATCAGGAGCGGTAAGTTTTTATCGTGCAGCAGAATGCAGGCACCAAGTGAAAGCGTCATTAAGGAAAGACCGATATTCATCAGCCAGCGCATAAGGGTTCCATTTTTTTTGATCAACGTTCCTGTGGTGTAGGACGTAATGACCAGACCCAACAAAGGAATAGCTAACACGAAGCCTTTTTTGACGCCATCGATCAGATAGGGTGGTTTCTCAAGCAAGTCTGATAAATAAAAAAGCACACCAAATAAGACGAACAAGGCAAGTGATCCTGCAAAAAATGAAGTGATGAGCCAGCGTCCCTTTTCGTGCAAAATGGCACCGATGCTTTTCAAATAAGGTTTGAGCTTTGGTGGCTGCTTTTCTTTGGCTGGTTCTTTCAGAAAAAAAATAACAGCCAACAAGGACAGCAAGCAAAATACCGGAAAAGCAAAAAAAGCTGCATACCAGACGATTAGTGCTAACAGCGAGCCGAGAATAGGGCTAACCACTTTACCGAATCCATTGGAAGCTTCGGTTAAGCCAAGCACCTTGCTTTCCGTGGCCCCTTTGAATAAATCTCCGGCTAAGGCCATGGCAATGGGAGCTGTCCCTGCTGCCCCTAGCCCCTGAATCGCTCTTGCTATAATGAGAATGCTGTATGAGTTCCAGACGGCTCCCAAACCTGCCAAGACACCGGCAGCGCCGTATATAATTAAAGAGGGGATCATAATTGCCTTCCTGGAGAACCGATCGGATAAATACCCCGATATCGGGATGATGAGTCCAGCCGTTACCGAAAATAAGGAAATCACAAGACTGCTTTGAAATTGACTCACCCCAAGCTTTTCCTGTAAATCAGGTAAAATAGGAACGAGCATGGAATTGCCAAGTACCAATACGATAGGAACACTTGCAATGGCAATAAACTCCCGGCCGTGTCCCTTGGAGCTTGGGGAGTCAGGCGTCTTGCTGTTGTCGAAGGATATGCCAAGCTTTCTTTTTTTTGTTTGTTCCATCCGTCAATCTCCCTTATAAGGTTTGATACCACTAAAGTACCCTATTACCGAGAAAGTCATTCTTTTCGTGGTTCTGGGCCATAATAACGATATAACCTGATTTCGGAAAGGGAGTAGGGTAGTGAAGCTAACAACAATAGCGGTGATGATTGCTTTGATGCTGATGGGAGAAATGGTGAGTTTGGACAAGCTGAATGCCCACAAATCTTTGGCAGCAGCAAGTATCGGTCCGGCCGCAGCACGTAATCAGCCGGCTCCTGAGTTTGATTTACAAGGCTTGGACGGTAAGAGTTATCATGTGGGAGGGGCAAGGGATAAGCCGCTTATAATCAATTTCTGGGCTTCGTGGTGCGGTCCTTGTCATGAAGAGGCACCAGATCTAAATCGTATGTATGAAGCCTATAAGGATGAATTGGACATCTATGCGGTTAATGTAACGAAGGGAGATCGTTTACAGGATGTGCAAGGTTTTGTGAAGCAATACGGACTGACTTTTCCGGTGTTATTGGACTCGAAGGGACTTACAGCAGAACGCTATCGGCTGCAGGTTGTTCCTACGAGCTTTCTGATCAATAAAGAGGGTGTACTGGTCGATGTCATTCATGTACTGCCAGCAAAATCGTTGGAAGCCAAAATCAGGCTGCTGCTCAATAAAGACCAAAAACCGCCATTGTGATGGATACATCACAATGGCGGTTTTTGAATACATATGAATGGCTGCAGCTTAATGATTAACGAGTCCCAAACGTTCTTTTTGCTCTTCAGGCTGCACTTGAGTTCTTGGTTTGCCGATTAAAGCGTAACGAATACTGTCGGTTAATGCCTGCCAGCTGGCTTCGATAATATTGGCGGAAACACCAATTGTGCTCCAGGTGTTGTCAAAGTCAGAAGATTCTATCAGAACGCGGACTTTACCCGCCGTATTATCTTTTTCATCCAGAACGCGAACCTTGTAGTCGCTAAGATGAATATTCTCCAGAGCAGGATAATATTGCAACAAACATTTGCGCAGCGCATTATCCAGAGCGTTCACAGGACCATTGCCCTCTGCCGCATTATAGACGGACTCGCCATTGACCTTCAGCTTCACGATAGCCTCAGTAACAACTGGCTGATTAATCGTCTTCACAACCATAATCTTGAACGATTCGAGTACAAATACTTCCTCGGAATTTCCGTAGGCATCACGAATCAAAAGCTCCAGAGAAGCATCGGCACCTTCGAATTGGTAGCCTTGATGCTCCATCTCTTTGATTTGCTCAATAAGCTGACGGGATTCCTGATTGCTGCTGTTAAAGTCAATGCCAAGCTCTTGTGCCTTGAACACCAGATTGCTCTGACCTGCCAATTCGGATACAAGAACACGCTGTTTGTTTCCGACGAGCTCAGGTGTGATATGTTCATAGGTGCTCGCGTTCCGCATAATCGCTGAGACGTGAATGCCGCCTTTATGGGCAAAAGCTGCAGAGCCGATATAAGCTTGATTGACAGGTAAATGCATGTTAGCAATCTCACTGACATATTTGGCTACGCTTGTCAGGCTTTCAAGCTGTGAAGCGCTGATACAGGAATAGTTCAGCTTTAATTGCAGATTAGGAATGATCGAGCACAAATTAGCGTTGCCGCAGCGCTCACCAAAGCCATTGATTGTACCTTGTACTTGCGTTGCTCCTGCCATTACAGCAGCCAGGCTGTTCGCTACGCCAACCTCACAGTCATTATGGGCATGAATCCCGATCGGGATTGAAATAGTCTTTCTAACCTCTGTGACAATTTCCGTGACCTCATGGGGCAGTGAACCGCCATTGGTATCACACAATACAATCCAATCAGCTCCGGCTTTCTCAGCCTGCTTGATCGTTTGCAGCGCGTATTCGGCATTATTTTTATAGCCGTCAAAGAAATGCTCGGCGTCATAGATGACTTCAAGGCCTTTGCTTTTTAAGTAGTGAACGGAATCGTAAATCATCGCAAGATTTTCTTCAAGTGTCGTTTGGATGGCATGATGAACATGGAAATCCCATGATTTCCCGAAAATCGTCGCGACAGGAACACCGACCTCTAAAATTCTATTCAGGTTCACATCATCTTCGGGAAGGATGCCTTTACGGCGTGTGCTTCCGAACGCGGTGATTTTGGCATTTTTTAATTCAAGCTCATGCACGCGCATAAAAAACTCAATGTCCTTGTTGTTGCTGCCTGGCCATCCACCCTCTATATAGTGAACACCAAGCGAGTCCAGTTTACGGGCGATTTTCATCTTGTCCTCGACCGATAAGCTAATCCCTTCACCTTGGGTGCCATCTCTTAAAGTAGTATCAAAAATTTTAACGAATTTAGTCATAACTAGTCCTCCTGATCCTGGAACGCTTTCACGAAATATAATGTAGTATTATACCACAACAAATATCGATAAGGTATTGTTTTCACAAAATAGACGGTTTGGGCAGTTGACCTCAAACCCGTAGAAAGGTATGCTTGTGAGTGAAACGCTTTTTAATTTTAATAAGTAAGGCTAACTCATGGGGGTGCATGACTGTTGTCTACTCAAGCAACCAGAGCTATCACATTTAAATATATGCCTGGCTCGTCCCATTTAGAATTTATTTGTCGAACCATGTGTACCCCATATGATTAAGACAAATCATGAAGCTTACCCGGTAAACGGGAGAGTTATTTTGCATATCGATATGAACGCTTTCTATTGCTCAGTGCACGAGGCTGTAGACCCTGAGCTTTATCGCAATAAGCCTACAGCGGTTGCCGGGAGTGTAGAGCTTCGCAAAGGTATTGTCGTAACCTGCTCCTATACGGCTCGGGCCAAAGGTGTTAAGACTGGCATGCAGGTGGGGCAAGCGCTTAAGCAATGTCCAGATTTGATTCTTATTCGTCCTGACTTTGATCTGTATCGTGATTTTTCACAAAGGTTTATGAAAATCGCCTATGACTATTCCCCACTGATTGAGGCGATGTCCATTGATGAATGCTATATCGATATTACCGGCTCCAAGCAATTTGGAACGCCTATTGAGATTGCAGAGCAGCTCCAGTCCCGAATTCGTAGGGAATTATTGCTGCCTTGTTCAATTGGAATAGCACCCAACAAGCTGCTGGCCAAGATGGCCTCGGATATGAAGAAGCCCAATGGAATCACGATTTTGCGCAAAAGGGATGTTTCCAAAGTATTGTGGGACAAGCCCTGCAATCAGCTTTACGGAATTGGCAGTAAAACTGCGGACAAGCTGAGGCTGTTGAATATTCAAACATTGGGTCAGCTCGCCAAGGCGGATGATCACTTGCTGTCTGAGCACTTTGGTATTATGGGAGCCATATTGAAGAACGCTGCCAATGGAGAGGATGCTTCAGAGGTTCACTCGGAGCGAGAGCAGAGCAAATCCATAGGACATACAACGACATTACCGACTAATTTTACGGACCGAACGGCGATTTTTAGAGTATTTCTTAATTTGGCGGATCAGGTGGGACGTCGATTGCGCAGGCAGCAGCTGCTGTCTCAAACGATTTCAATCACGATTCGTGATCCCGATATGAGAACGATAACAAGGGCGGCCACGCTGTCAACCCCTACCGAAATCCGTGAAGATATATACAGGACAGCGTGCAAGCTGTTTGATGAGCATTGGCATCAAGGTAAACCGATTCGTTTACTGGGCATTACCCTTCAAAACTTGTTGGACAAAAAAGAAGCTGCTGTACAATTGGATTTGTTCAACTACCAGAAGCAGCCAATGAAGGATAAGCTGGTCCAAACCCTGGATGCCCTGCGTGACAAGTTCGGAGAAAATGCAGTTTTAACTGCGGGTATGCTGGGCGACGATCCATCCACTTTAATTCGCAACCACAAGCTGAGAGGGACTTCCTTGCAGATGGATCACTTAAAACAGCGACGTTTCGAGGAGGAGTAGGCATGGCAGCTGTGATTGGCTTCGCAGGTTTTTCCAACAGCGGCAAAACAAGGCTGATTTCCAGACTCGTCAGCTACTATAGTCACATGAACATTCGATGTGCAGTAGTGAAGCATGATGCTCATGGACATTATACAGAGGCGTCCGGAGCCGACTCCGCCCAATTTGTGGAGGCTGGTGCAGCAGCAGTGGCCATTATTTCCCCGGATTCTTACGTCAGGATTCAAAGAGAATCCATTTCGCTTGAGGTCATGCTGACAAGGCTGCAAGCAGAAGAATTTGACCTGATCCTAATAGAAGGGTTCAAAAAAGGGAATCATGATCAAGTGGCATTGTTTCGCAATAAGGAGCAGGCACATATTCTCACTGAATTGAATCAGATGCCTATTGCTGTTGTAGCTCCTGAGGCTCTGAAAGCATATAGTATTGAAGGAGTGCCTTTTTTTGATCCTGATGATTTGGCTTCCATAGCAGGTTGGATTCAAGGTCGTATGTGAGCTTAATTTACTTTTTTAATTGAACTTTTGCTTGTTTTATATTATATTCTAGGATGAGCTTACAATTTAGGAGGGAAACTAGCAATGGCAAAATATACCTGGGTAGAAAAAGACACCTGTATCGCCTGTGGCGCTTGTGGTGCTACAGCACCAGACATTTATGATTACGATGATGAAGGATTGGCGGAAGTCATTTTCGACAATGATGGCAACAAAGGTGTAACCGAAATTCCGGATGATTTGTACGATGATTTGCAGGATGCTCAAGATGGCTGTCCTACAGATTCAATCAAAGTTGCAGATACGCCATTCAACTAAGTAGAACGTGTTCAAGAGAGATTTTTGAACATCTTATATTAGTTTTTACCAAAGCCTTTTTCCACTGGGAGCTAAGCCCTGGGAGAAAGGTCTTTTTTTTGTGAAGTTATGCGAAATTTATGTGTTTAGGGAAAAAAGTATGGTAATATTAGAGCGAAACTTTGGGTAAGGGGGCAAAAAATGAAAAAAGGTGTCAGCAAATCTGCCGTCATAATTATAGGTAATGCACTTGTTGTATTTATTTGTCTGGTTTTTCTCGTATTCGGACTGTGGAAGGTACTATCCGACCAAGTTTTCGACATTAATATGAAGCAATCGATGTCCGGGGCTCCACATGAAGATATTCTGGTAATCGGGATCGACACCACCTCTATTAAAGAAGTCGGCCCATATCCGTGGGATCGTAAGGTGTATGCTCAACTGATCAGTCGGCTTGAAGCGGCTGGTGCCAAAGCGATCGGCTTTGATATTGAGCTCTATACCGAGAGCAACTTCCCGGAAAGCGATAAGCTGCTTGCAGATGAGCTGACCAAGCACAAAAATATTATTTTTCCTTCCCACGCCGATTTGGAGGGTGACTTTGACCGATCAAGCAAGGTTAAGGAAGGCGAGCTCATTATGGCCCGCAAAACGGATCAACCGATTCCGATGATTCAAAAATCAGTCAACAAGGCACACATCAATGCGGCCTTTGACACAGACGGAGTTATTCGCACTAACTGGATGCAAATCAATACACCTGATGGCATTTTCCCGACGCTTGGTCTGGCATTGGCACAGGTGGCTGGAGTTGATGTATCGAAGTATTTGAACCTCCCCGTGCTTCAAAATCGCCCCAAGTCGGAAATGCTGATCAAATGGGAAGGGAAAGAATTTGATTTTGAGACCATTCCATTCGCCAAGGTGTTGAAAGGAGAAATTCCTCCACAGGTGTTCAAGGATCGTATTATTCTGGTTGGGTATACGGCACCTGGCTCCGATGAAGGGATCACACCTATTGAACGCCACATGCATCTGGTTTATGCGCATGCGAACATCCTGAATCAGGTTTTGAATCAAAAGGTCATTGTTCCTGTCAGCGGTGTGATTACGTTGGCGATGTCTGCTCTGATGATTGTGCTGTTCGGTTTCCTCACATGGAGACTTAAACCGATTACAAGCATCGTATTGGTGTTTGTTGTATCCTTGGGTCTTTTGGCACTGCAATACATAACATTTACATATAACGATCAATACCTGGACACCATTGGAGCTGTTTTAAGCGGATTAATTTCCTATATTGGCAATATCGCGATGAAAACCTATTTTGAGACGAAGCAAAAAAATTACATCACCAAGCAATTTGGACGATATATTTCACCTGATCTGGTTAAAGAAATTGCTAAAAGCGACTCGGAAATTCAGCTTGGCGGTATCAAAAGGGAATTGTCCTTATTGTTTCTGGATGTCAGCGGATTTACACCACTATCAGAGAAGCTGAAGCCGGAAGAGGTCGTCGACTTTCTGAATATGATGTTTAACCTGATTACCGAGGTTACCCTGCAGAACCGCGGGACGATTGACAAGTTTATCGGTGATGCTGCAATGATCCTGTACAATGCACCGTTGGATGTGCCCGATCATGCTTACTACGCAGTCAAAACCGGCTTTGAAATACAGGAGGGGATGGAGCAGATCCGCAGAGATGTTGAAGCCAAGTATGGTGTTACCTTGAGCATTCGGATCGGGATCAATACCGGTGATGTTGTTGTTGGCAATATTGGTTCTTATCTTCGTGTGGACTACACGGCCATCGGAGACAATGTAAATACAGCCGCGAGAATTGAATCCAATGCGCGTCCAAACAAGGTTTGGGTTTCTGAATCTACCTACGATTTAACGAAGGATTATTTCGAATATGAATTCGCTGGGGAGAAGCTGATGAAGGGGAAAAGTGCCCCACTCAAACTGTTTGAAGTAGTGAGTATAACAGGGGCTCCTGGAGAGGGGAAAAAGCGGGACAAGGTCTCATAATGTGTCAAATTTTGCATTGCCATTTGAAGTCTCTCAAATTACAATTGGTAGAGAGAGTCAGATTATTCAAACATAGTCAGATAGAAGATGAGAGGAGATTCATTGTGGGATATTGGAACAGGATAAGGATGGGTAGCAGCAAATCATTTTTGTCTTTATTTGTAGCATTTAGTATGATATTTTCCCTCCTGTCTGTCGTATTACCTGAGCCCATCCAGGCCAAGAGCACACGGACCGCTATAATTGTTAATGTTAAAGGTGATGTAACCGTTAAAAAATCGGGAGGCTCCAAGTCTTACACGGCCTATGGTGACATGACTTTGAATCAAGGGGATGTTATTTCTACGGGAGCAGGCTCTTCAGCTGTTGTAAGAATAGCTGACCATGATGATGAAATTACTATTGGAGATAATGCCGAGGTGAGTGTTACTGACTTGGCTAACGAAGGCAGCGGCAAGCAGTCCAAGGTATCCTCTTGGGCGGGTTCCATGTGGGTAAAGGTTAAATCATTGGTTGGTGCGGAGGATGAGTTCGAAGTTGAGACACCTACGGCAACGATGGGGGTCAAAGGGACGCAATTTTACACAGGCGTTAATCCTGTAACGGGTGAGACTTTTGTCGTGGTTGGAGCAGGTGCCGTTCTGACGACAACAACTACGTACCAACAACCGGATACCAGCAATCCGCAGAATATCAATGAGACATTGCTATTGCCTACACAGCAAATCAACTTAACAGGTCGTGACGAAATAACAGATGTGGCTATGAAGACGGAGATTATTGATATTTTTCAATTGGTAGAAAGATCCTCTCCTGAATTATTGGAAGCTATCATCAAGAACAAAGCGGAAATCGATAAAGAAAACGCGGAGTTTATTGAAAAGAAAAAAGCTGAAATTGCTGAAAAAAACAAAGCGGACACAGGCAATTCCACATTGACGATCAACGACATTGAGACTTTGAACAAGATCAGCAAAAACTTGGATAACATTATTGGCAACATTATCAAAACAGCGTTAGATCAAAAGAAAATCGATCCGGATAAAATGAATCAAATCGTGGCTGAGGCTAATGCCAAGATTATTGATAATGACAAAAAGATTGATTTGAATAAAGTTGAACCTCTTGACCGCACAGCAGGCTTGGATCCGGAAAAAGAAAAACAAAAGCAGGCCGAATTAGATAAGCTGAAAGCAGAAAAAGAACGTAAGCTAGCTGAACAGAAAAGGCTTGAACAGGAGAAGCTTGATAAATATAAAGCAATTCTGGACGCGCTAGCCAAAGAAAAACAGCGTTTGCAAGAAGCTAATAAAAAAGCAGCAGATGAGGCTGCGAAGCTCGCGGAGGCAGAATACCTCAAGCAGTTGTCTGCTGCTGAGAGAGCTGTGTACGAACAGAACAAATCAAATAATACGTCTACCACACCTCCACAAACAGGAAGCGGAACAAATGGAAATACAGGAGGGGGCACTGGCGGAAGTACCGGTGGAAGCACGGGTGGAAGCACCAACAATAACAACAGCAACCCGGTTCCTCAGGTCCCTTCACTGATCAGTCCTACGCAAGCGATAACGAGTGCTAATGGCAATATCGAGCTGAAATTGAGGGCTGCCTCGACCTCGACGATTCAAATCATGAATGGTACTACCCTGCTTGCAAGTGCGCCCGGACAAGGGGAAACGGATGTCGTTTTCAATATTTCTTTAGCAAATGGGATATACAACTTAACGGCTCAAACTGAGCGTGCAGGTAAAGTTAGCATGGCAGTATCGATTCCACAAATTACAGTTAGCAGCAGTCCTGCTAGTCCTGCTAATATTACGATTTCTCAGGTAGGTGGACCAAGCGGCAATATCATCAATCTAAACCTGAATTTAAATGACTTTGTGGATGCCAGCCAATTTTATGCGGTGGAAGCGCATCTGGTTTATAACAATTCCTTGAGCTATACGGGTACATCGGCTATAGCTGACGTGCCAGGCACCGTTTTCGATGGATCGAATATGGCAGAAACGTTAACACAGCATGCAGGTTCCACACAAAACGAACTTATTTATGCCGCTTCACAATTTGAAACGACAGCAACGACCGGAACCATCAATAATCTTTCTGTAAGCGGCCAGAAGCTACTAGTAACAATTCCGTTGACCGTAAGCAACTCTGCTTCAAATCCGGCTGTGGTAGATCTGGTTTATGTGAAAATTGTTAATAAAACAGGAGCTACGGTGTATGAATTGGGATCAAGCTTGCCGAACGCACCCAAATCGATAAGTGTTATTACAAGGTAAGGAATGATCCGGGAAGGGGAAAACTATGAAAAAAGTTAGCAAAATCGTTGCCACAGCCTTTATATCATCCTTATTGATGGGCACATCGACTGTATGGGGCGCTTCATTTTCGGTGGATAGCTTAAAAGGAAGCAACGATCAAATATTAACCGATGTTACATCCTTGGCTGGTATCGGTGATTTCGGAAATGAGAATGGAGCCTCGGCTTCAACCTCGTTTCGCAACCCGTCCGGCGTGATTGCTTTGTCGGATGGTTCGGTTCTTATCTCTGATACTCGTAATCATGTCATTCGGAAGCTGAAAGACGGACAGGTTACTACATTTGCCGGACTGAATCTTCTCAAAGACGAAAAGGGCTTTCCGGTCGGCGGACGTTATGATGGAAAGACAGATGCTTCCTTTTTCCAGGAACCGATGGGACTTGCCTTGGACAGCAAAGGAAACCTCCTTATAGCAGATGCAGGAAATCATGCAATACGGAAAATAGACAGCGAAGGCAACGTGACTACAATTGCCGGTAACGGTGAGATTGGAATGAAGGATGGATCGGGTAGCACGGCTACCTTCAATACTCCGTCAGATGTCGTAGCTGCTGCAGATGGAACCCTGTATGTAGCGGATACGCTTAATCATCTAATTCGGAGTATTAGCCCAAGCGGCGAGGTCAAGTCATTGAATGCTCTATCAGGACGTTTAATTGAAGTGACACCTGGTCAGGTCGTTCAAGCAGGCGATTATTTGGATGGAGCCCTGCAAACGGCGAAGTTCAACGAGCCAACAGGACTGGCCCTGGACAGCAAGGGGAACTTATTTGTAAGTGACACTGGGAACCAAAGAATTCGTTATATTGACCTCAAACAGAACACGGTAGCAACAGTTGCAGGCAGCAGTACGATTGATGATAAAGGCACTGTGTATTCCAAAACGGCTCTTTACGCACCTGGTGATTATGCGGATGGTCCGGCCAATCAAGCTTTATTCAATTCTCCAAGAGGACTTGCTGTTACGGCAGATGGCGGCTTGGTCATTGCAGATTCGTTGAATCACTCCATCCGTTATTTGGATAAAGGCCAAGTCACAACATTAGCTGGGGCTGCCAGTTTACGCGGTGGCGAAGCTGACGGTGTTGAACGCAGTGCTGCATTCAAAAACCCTGTTGATGTTGCGATCACATCCGAGGGTAATATCATCGTCGCAGATGCTTACAATAATAAAATACGTAAAATAAGCGCCTACCAGCTCCCAGCTAATTTGCCCAAGGATGCTAACGTAAAAGTAGTGTATGGACCGCAGTGGATTCAGTTCGATGTACAACCGGAAATTGACAACGGAAGAACGATGGTACCGGTTCGTGCCATAACGGAAGCACTTGGTTATACAGTTACCTTTAACGATGAGAAACGAAGTGTACAATTGGCCAAGGATGGTGTTACCATTGAATTGTACATTGATAAGACAGGCGTTAAACGTATCGTGCAGGGCAAGGATTCGGCTGTAAAGGAAACGGATGTCGCACCTTACATTAAAGAAGATCACACGTATGTTCCAGTTCGTTTTTTTGCAGAGGAAATTGGTTTGGATGTTCAGTGGAATGATGCAGCCCGAACAGCGATTTTAAGAACTAAATCAACAATTACCCGTTAAAGATTTCATTCCAAAGACCTATTGTGTGCAGAGAAGATGCATTCTTCACTTCACATAGTAGGTCTTTTCGATTATGATGAGAAAAAGCGATTAAGTTGGAGGCATATCCGTGTCCGATATTCAGCAGCTCAAAGACAAACTGGAACAGTTGAAACAACGTAATCGAGATCTTACCCTGTTGCTGGAGTCGGCATTAGAATTAAAAAGCGGTTTGACATCGATGGACCACCCGTTTCCGATAAGTGTGATACATTCATTGGTTTTTGCGTTGGATTCCAGAGATCCCTACACGTCCGGACATTCGTCGCGTGTAGCCCTCTATTCTTTGTGGATAGCAAGGGAGCTTGGAATATCCGAGGAAGAATGCAAGCATTTTTATCGTTCTGCTTTGATGCATGATATTGGCAAGATTGGCGTGCCCGATCGGGTGTTATTGAAAGCAGAAAGCCTGAATGAGGAAGAGTTTCAAATTATGATTTCTCATACCCTGATAGGTGCACGTATTCTGTCGAAGGTAGAGCCTGTGGAGCGGATGATACAAGCAACGGAGGTTGCGAAATACCATCATGAAAAAATGGATGGAAGCGGCTATCCGGAAGGACTGAGGGGTGAAAGTATTCCCTTTTATGCGCGTATTGTCGCAGTTGCCGATGCTTTTGATGCAATGACTACCGATCGTCCTTACTCCAAAGGAATTAGCTGCCAGGAAGGTGTGGAAGAAATTGTACGCTGTAAGGGCTCGCATTTTGACCCTGGGGTCGTTGAAGCTTTTAAAAATGTGATGCAAGCGCGGAATTACTTAAAGGGTGGGGAGATTGATCCCCCTTATATATTCGAATAACAATCACAAGCACCTCACTTCAATTATGGAGTGGAGGTGTTTTTTTCAACCCTTTACAAAATGAAGGATGGTGCCGATATTACAGTGAGAAGGTTGCAGTAAGTAGGTTACAGTAAGTAGGTTGAAAGAAGGGATACCGTGAAACCAAAGGATCATGAGGAACAGCTGAGGCAATTTTTCAATAACAATACCTTGGACGATCAGATGCGACTGAAAAAATATGTGCGTGAGCATCCTACTAATAAAATGGCCTGGTACTTGTTGGGAAGGGAATATGATAGTCTGGGCAAACGTGGAAAAGCCTTGTACTGTTATGGACAAGCCGGTGAGATTTATGAAGCCTTTGAAAACCAAACGATTACAGTATCTCTTGAATCCCAGGAGGCGCTGGAGCAGCTGGATCGACGGGGCAAACGGAAACGCTGGCTGAGTCGTGCGCGGCTGGCAGTTTTGCTGGCCCTGATTGTATTCGGGATCGCATACCTTCCTGCGTTTGCCCCTGCACCTGAGCCCGAGACGCAGACTGCTCTTCCGGCATTACCGAAGGATGTAAGTCTGGAACAGGTGCAGCAAACCAAGGTGTATTACATAGCGGGTGCGAAAACGAAGGAGCGTGTAGGGGCGGCTTTACAGGAGATGCTGATTAAGGAGCGGATAAACAGCTACGCTATATTGGCATCGGGTAAACTGACAGAAGACGGCAAATGGATATCCTGGCTGCAGCCTCCCGACATTCTGCTTTCCGTCGAAGGCAAGCAGGATGCGGCCCAGCAGCAAATCCAATATCACGACGCAGAAAGCTGTCAATGCGTGCCGACAGAAGATTCAAAGCCCAAATCCATCTATCAGTCCTGGATGGGGCAGCGCGAGCAGGAAGTCGTGCTTCGATCAGCTATAGATGCATACCGTCGTATAAATGGAAAGCTTCCTGAGAACCTGCAGGCTTTGAACCAGCCGCATCCGCAAAATATACTTCCCGGGGTTACTCCCTTCATGGAGCAGCTGTATGAGCAGGATAAAGCCCAATTAACGGATACGGTTATTCCGCAGGGGAGTCCATCAGCATCAGGAACACCAACAACGGTACCCCCAAGTCAAGGTTCTGGCTCTTCCGGGAATGGTCAGGAGGCATCAGCGTCTGGACTTCAGAAGCCTCTTAAAGATCCACTGCGGATTATTGTGGATAAGACGAACCATAGACTGGCTTTGGTTAGTGGAACGATTATCGTCAGGAGCTATCCTGTTGGCTTGGGCGCAGATCGTACCCCTGAGGGAACTTTTGAAATAGCGGAGAAAGTAAGAAATCCGAATGGAAAATCGAACGGTGATTTTGGCAGCAGAGGCATGGGGCTTTCCAATCCTTTATACGCTATTCACGGCACGAATAAACCTAACAGCATAGGCAAGGATGAATCTTTGGGCTGCGTACGTATGCTGAAGGAAGATATCGAGGAATTGTTCGATATGGCACCGATCGGGACACCGGTTACGATTGGCAAGGGCTTGCTGCCCTCAGAGATAAAGCGTGGGGAGCCTGTCTTTACACTTCCCCTGACCAGCAATGAAACCAATCCGGGGAAAGTGTACAAATGGCTTGATTAGCTTGATGTAGATAAATAAAACGCTTTCCTAAGGCAATAGAAGTAATAGAGCCATGGCAATGATCAGGGCAGCAAAAACGGAGCATACTATTATGATTCGTTTTTTGTTGACGGTATCCTGAGGTTTACGTTGTCGTAAATAAGTTGGTTTTTTTCGCTGCATAGGAGTCGCCCTGCCTTTTTGATGGATTTATGAATATTTTATCATACTGTAGCAGCGAACAAACAAGATTTTGTATAGCCTCTGCTCTTTATTTTTCTTGCATAAAACGATAAACTGTTCAAAGAGAATAAGTTATCGTTTGTTCAAGGGAGAGACAATAGGAATGTTATACAGAAATATGTTAAAACCGCTGCTTTTTCGAATGGATGCGGAGAAGGCACATCATCTTACTATAGATGGGCTTCATACGGCTTCGACGATTCCAGGAGTTAATAGCTTGCTTGAAGGATTGTATGGGGTCAAGCAAACGGCGGCATTGGAATCAACCTTATGGGGAATTCATTTTGCCAATCCGATAGGACTGGCCGCAGGGCTCGACAAGAATGCGAAAGCAGTCGCCGGGTTTTCTAAGCTTGGTTTTGGATTTATGGAAGTTGGCACCGTTACACCCAAGCCTCAGGCTGGGAATGAGCTGCCGCGGTTGTTCAGACTTCCCGAGGACACTGCATTAATTAACCGCATGGGGTTTAATAATGTAGGCATTGATGTGATGGCCAAGCATTTGGAGCAGACTGCCAAACGTACGATCCCGGTTGCGGTGAATATCGGCAAAAATAAGCTGACACCAAACGAACACGCAGAAGACGACTATCGTGCTTGTATTACCAGATTGTATACGTACGGAGATTTTTTTGTAGTGAATATCAGTTCGCCCAATACACCGGATTTGCGCAGCCTTCAGCATGGTGATGATTTATCTCGATTGCTGGCTGCCGTTCAAGACGAGATGAAGCTCCAGCATCAAAAACATGGAGGAGCCGCGAAGCCGGTTTTGGTCAAAATAGCACCGGATCTTGGGACTGATGAAATTACTTATATGGTGCAAACGATTGTAGCAAGCGGGGTATCCGGGATCATTGCCTCAAACACGACGATTTCCAGAGAAGGTCTGACCCATCGTCATAAGGGAGAAGCTGGTGGACTCAGCGGTAAGCCGTTAACCGAACGTTCCACACAGCTTATTCATACTTTATACGAGCTTACGGAAGGCAAAATGCCGATTATTGGCTCTGGTGGTGTGTTTACAGCCCAGCATGCGTATGACAAAATATGTGCGGGAGCCAGTCTGGTAGAAATCTATACGGCTTTGATTTATGAGGGCCCCTCACTGGTAAGGCGATTGAATGAGGGTTTGCAACAATTGCTGCATAAGGACGGATTTGCTAACATTACGGAAGCAGTCGGTTCCGCACATCGGCATCGGTAAAATGGAGGGGTATGGATGGATGGACGCGATTGGAAAAAGTTTCTCATGCCTTATGACCAGGCTGTTGAAGAATTAAAGGTCAAATTCAAAACGTTGCGCGGTGAATTGAAAAGCCGTGATGAATATTCACCAATCGAATTTGTGACTGGAAGAGTCAAAAAAATATCGAGCATTCTAGATAAGGCCAAGCGATTGAATGTTCCTATGGAGCAGCTGGAAACCGGAATAGAAGACATTGCCGGCATTCGCATCATGTGCCAGTTTGTGGAGGACATCGAGCGTCTGGCTAATTTGATTCGCGTCCGGCAGGATATGACGTTATTGTATGAAAAGGATTATGTACTGAACAAGAAACCAAGCGGCTATCGCAGCTACCATATGATATTGGAATATCCCGTACAAACGGCGCTTGGGATGAAAAGGGTGCTGGCTGAGGTTCAGATCCGTACATTGGCTATGAATTTCTGGGCCACAATCGAGCATTCTCTGAACTATAAATACCGGGAGAGTTTGCCGCCGGAGGTTATCAAACGACTCAGTAAAGCGGCCGAAGCAGCCTATTTGCTGGATCAGGAGATGAGCAGCATCCGTGATGAGATAATGGAAGCACAGCAGCTGTTTGAGGATAATTCGAATATTGTATCGCGAATACTCAACGGTATACAGGAGCTGTATTTTTACCATCGGGTTCGTGAAGCCGTACAGTTTCAATTTCGGTTTAACGAGCATTGGGAGACAGAGGATATCAGATATTTGAGGGAGCTGTCCATGGAGATTGATGATGCTATCACTCGTGCCAAAAAAGGATAGCGGCTTCATAAGAAATGGAGGTGCTTCCATTGACTGCGAGGCCGGAATATGACCGATTGTACGTGAAATTCATCTATTATTTTAATGTGGAACGCGAGTATTTTGAGTGTCATGAGGTGATGGAGGAGCTCTGGCTTGAGGAAGGCAGGGCTCCTTTATATCAAGGAATGCTTCAGGTAGCTGTTGGTTTGTATCATCATCGGAATGGAAATGTGAGTGGAGCAATCAAGCTATTCACAGCGGCACTGGAGAAGCTGGCGGGTCGCCAAGCAGAGGTAATGGGGATCGACCTGGCTTTATTGGTCGCAGATAGCCAGCGTTACCTGCAGCAGCTGGAACGAATGGCTGAACAGCCGTTTGCATTCTATGACTTGAATATTAGGGTCATCGATCCGAATTTGGATGAAGCGGTAGAGGTTCTTATAGCCAATCCGCCAATACCGGGTGTTGAGGAAGAAGAGCATTGAATCTAAAAAAATAGAGCAGGAGCTTTCGCTCATCTGCTCTATTTGGCATTATATTTTTGCAAAAATTGTTTGAAGGAGTCTGAATTGTACCCCTGCTGACCGGCTTCAGCGATGCCGCCAACCATCCGTTCCACTTCTTTACCTGCTTTATAATAGATCAGAGTAGGTGTGGACTGAATATTGTATTTGCTCCAGCCATCTTTGAATTCTTCAAGATTAAACTGTTTGACATCGATTCCCAATTCCTTGCTCAGCGGGGCCAGAACTGGAGTTGTTCTTTTGCAGTGCGGGCAGGTAGAGGCAAAGTAATACACAAAAAAATCTTCCTTGGCGTTCAGCTTTTTATCTAGCTCTGCCGGCAAAATGATATTCTGATAATTGGGATCATCAAGCTGCTTGACGGTTTCAGGATTCATTTTGTCGGGTGCCATGCCGTATACATTGTTGGCAAATTTGCTATTCTTGGCTTTGTCCGATTGTTGGTTCACGACATATAGCCCTGCGAAAAGTACAACAATGATGGATAAGTAAATCGCAATCTTTTTCATTCAGGTATAATCCTCTCTACTTGTGAATTCTATCATTATATGATAAATCATTTGGCTATCCAAGGATTTCGATAAAAGTATCGTCGTTTCCTGCTGCTGTTTCCTTCAAAAATGAATGAATTATGACATGTTGCAGCATCCGGCTATAAGAAATATAATAGGTACAGTTCACGAGCTCGGCTGCATTCATCTATGATACTAAGGAAAGTTGGACACCTATTGACAGAAAGTGATGGAATACAGGGCAGGTATTTACCTGTGGAATTTGTGGCTAGAATGAGCTCGCTGCTGGGAGAGCAGTACCCGGCATTCATTGCTTCCTATGACAAACCCAGAGTGTACGGCCTCAGGATTAATACCTTGAAGTGTACTGCGGAGCTGTTCTTAAAGCTGACTTCATTACAGCTAAGATCGATTTCGTGGGCATCCAGTGGTTTTTATTATGAAGAGGACAGCAGACCTGGCAAGCATCCGCACTATCACACCGGTTTATATTATATTCAGGAACCCAGTGCAATGGCGCCAGTAGAGCTTCTGGACGTTCAGCCTGGTGAACGGGTACTTGATTTATGCGCAGCGCCTGGAGGGAAGTCTACACAAATCGCAGCTAAGCTTGCGGGTCAAGGCATGCTGGTGACGAACGATATTCATTCGGATCGTGTGAAGGCGCTGGTCAAAAATATCGAGCTGTCCGGAGTACGGAACGCCGTCGTATTGAACGAGCAGCCGGAAAAGCTTAAGCATAGCTTTGCGCAGTTTTTTGATAAAATATTAATTGATGCACCTTGTTCTGGTGAGGGGATGTTCCGTAAGGAAGCTGATATGGCCAAGACCTGGGAGCCTGATTGGGTAAAACGTTATGCCGTTATGCAGAGAGAGCTGTTGGACCAGGCGGCATGTATGCTGCGATCGGGAGGTCGTATGGTCTATTCTACCTGTACGTTTTCATTGGATGAAAATGAGGCGATGATCGCTGAATTTCTGGACAAGCACCCCGAATTCATGGTAGTGCCTGTGGCGGCTGTGGATGGATTATCTCATGGATATGACACAGAACTATCCGGACAGCTTAATAGCTTCTCAGATCGTGCGAGAGAGGCTGTAAAAGGGACGGTAAGACTATGGCCGCACCAGCTGGAGGGCGAAGGGCATTTTGTGGCTGTACTGCTGCATAATGGGATTGCCAGCGCCGCTGCTCAACCAGAAGCGAATCTCCAGTCCGCGGCAGCTCGTCCGACCATGAAACCGAACAAGTCTGCCAAGTCGTTAAAGGGTAAGCATTCTCCAGGCTTACAATCAGTAGGCAAGCAGCAGCCTGCTGAGGTTGATTTGCAGCTGTTGTATCGTTTCATGACTGAGCATGCTCCGGAAGTTGGGATTTCACAAGTAACGCTGCATGGGGAGCATGTTTATGCATCACCGATCGGATTGCCAGACCTAAGTGGCATTCGCATCATTCGTCCTGGATGGTACATCGGTACTTTGAAAAAACAGCGATTTGAACCTTCACATGCGCTGGCTATGGGGCTCAGTAAAGAGGATGCTGTTCGCACGATTGAACTGGAAGCCACCTCTGCCGCCGCCGCCAGATATTTGAAGGGAGAGACGCTGGAGATGACCGAATCTTCCATTCAGAGGCGTAATCATGACATTGCATTCAAAGGTTATTGCCTCGTTCTTATCGATGGTTTTCCTGTTGGCTGGGGCAAATGGCAGGATGGTATTTTAAAAAATGAATATCCCCCGGGGTGGAGGTGGACATAGTTGAAGCAAACCATGCGTCTGGAAAAGCTGTTGGCTCATGCTGGCCACGGCACACGAAGTGAAATTAAGCGAATGATCAAGAATGGTCTTATTCAAGTCAATGACCGTCCGATCAAGGATGGAGGGATGCAGGTTCATCCGGAGCAGGATCGGATTACGGTGGACGGTCAAATCGTACGTTACCGTGAGTTTATGTATCTGATGCTGAACAAGCCGCAGGGCGTCATATCAGCGACAGAGGATAGCCGCGAGCGAACCGTACTGGATTTGCTGGATGAATCGTATGCCCATTATGAGTTATTTCCTGTTGGGCGACTGGACAAGGATACAGAGGGCTTGCTGCTGCTGACCAATGATGGTAAGCTGGCACATAATTTACTATCACCCCGCAAGCATGTGGCCAAAATGTATTTTGCCGAGGTGGATGGTTTGGTAACGGTGAAGGACCAGGAGATTTTCCGAAGCGGAGTGACCCTGGATGACGGATACCTCACCATGCCGGCCCAGTTGAATATTTTGGAAGCCGGTGATCCTGATAAAGGTGCCGTTGCCAAAATCGAGCTGACGATTCAGGAAGGTAAATTTCATCAAGTGAAACGAATGTTTGAAGCTGTTGGCAAACGGGTCGTGTTTCTCAAAAGAATTTCCATGGGAACGCTGCTGCTGGATGAGTACCTGGCGCCTGGCGCTTATCGCGAACTGACGGAAAACGAGCTTGCCCAATTACAGCTTACCCACGTATAAATGCAAAAGACCGAATGACTGTGATTGCACAGCATATCGGTCTTTTTTTGAGCGGGCTTACAGCCAACCGGCGCGGAGAATGATGACCAACAAGATGTATAATACAAGAATAGCACCAGTACTCGTGTACAAACCTCCGACTGCAGACATGCTGATTCCTCCCATACTCCATATTGACCGGTCAACAATGGGCAAAATTAGTACGCTTCACTTGGGGGGCACATACGTTGGAGTTAATTGCCTTCCCTGTCAACGGTCTACATTATCATATGACAATGATCATGCTTGGCCTGGACTTTTATCCTGATGATTCATATTTTGGGCGGGATGGGACACGCTAATCATTGATGGTTTCTGACATCTGGCAACCACACATATCAAGTCCATTGGAGGCGAGCTTGGATGACCGATGTTTGGCTTAGAACCGATTTGAAAACAGCGAGTGGAGAAGTAAGCGACATTATATGGAAACATCAATGTATCGGAATGATGACGCTCGTTTATCGTGAGGCAGACCGGATTACCGGGGCCGTCCAATTGGAGCAAGCGGTATTTCCCGAACATGCCAGACAGCAGGTGTTGACCTTTGTACAAGAGCACCTGGAGTCCTTAACCTATGCCTTGGGTGCCCGAACTTGTGAGGTAACAGTTTCTTATAGCGAGCTGGATCCGCTTATTTATGCTAATCTGGAGAAATCAGACTGGGTTGATGTTGAAGAGGATTACGACTACGATTATGATTGGATGGAATACGAACGCTTTGAGGATGAGAATGCCGAAGAGCAAAATGAATATGTGATGGGCTTAGAAGGTTCAATTCATGATGAAGAAGCTGTTGTTGAACGATATTCGGCACCTTCGGCTTCAGCAGCGTTAGTCGATGAGGAGGAACGAGATTATACGGTGGTTCGTACCAAAGGCAATGGCGACACGTATATCTTCGAAATTTACCAGCAGTCACACGGGGGTTTGCCAATCGGAAGAGCTACGATTGATGCCAGCTATCGTCAGCTGCAAGGATTTATTGATTTTCGTGAGCCGGGAGATTCCGTGGATCGCGAGTCGATTGCGAAGCTGATGATGCAGGAAATGGACAAGGAAAAAGATTTCGAATCCTTCAATCTCATTATGCTGTACCAAAATCAACCATTTGAAGAAATCAATTATGAAGCAGATTGGGTTCACTAGTTTGCACAATTACAACCAGCCCGAGGGTTCGGATTAAGGACTGTAAGAGCCTTAATCCGCGCCTTCGGGCTGGTTTGCTTCATTAGATAATTAAAGGGGAACGATTGCTTAGACTTCAGTTTTCTCATCTTTCTTCTTGTCTTTCCAAAACAAGACGGTCAACATCCGTTCTATCCATTCCTTATCCTGCTCGGTGAGTTCAACACCATCAAAGCTCAATTCATTATCACGCAAAAATCGTCTCAGGTTCACACGAGGTTTTACATAATCCTTACTGCGCTCACTATCTTGGGGCTGCTCCAGATAACCGGCGATTTCCATCAAATTGGAGTAGGGGGTATTCAAGCCCTCTGATAGCTTCATCAATACATCCGGAGAAGGTACTCCACGATTGCCATTTTCCATTTGGGAAATGTAGGCCGAAGAAACCCCAGAGCGATCCGCCAATTCGCGAATAGTAAAACCTTTCAATTTGCGCATATCGCGCAGCTGCTCATAAAAATTCATAAGGGACACCTGCATTTTCATAAGTAAACAATGGTTAACATTGATATAATATCAGTAAACTTCTGTAATTTCAACGCTCACACAAATGTATTCAAAAGTAAATAAAATATTTCCAAAAGTAAAATTTAATGATAAAATGGGGAATAGAAGGAAAAGAGGGGAGTAACTGCTTACAGATGAAAAGAATTCGAACCAATACGGACGCTTTTGTGAGAGCCCGGGTATTCAAAGGCTTGTCCCAACGGGAGCTGGCCAAGCAGTCGGGTCTGAGCCCTTCTTATATAAGTCTTTTGGAGCGTTCTGTGAAGTCAGTTGGTCCCGGTACGGCCAAGAAGCTTAGTGAGCTGCTGGAGCAGCCGCTGGATGCATTGTTTGTCATTGAACAGTAAATCAGTGAGTTGGCATGGTGAAGCGGCTGGTGGAATTCGCATCCCTAATTAAATTGCGTTATAATAGGTACGAGGTTTGAAACAAATAGCCTCAGGGAATCCTATTCCTGACAACTTAGAAGAAAGGGAGGAGATATTCTTTGCGCCAACTTATTATCCTAGTCGCTGCTTTGACCATCATCCTTTCCGGATGCACCAAAGACACGACGCCACAAGCAGCACAACCAGGAGAGGTTACGACACCTACGACACCAGTGCCTGCACCGTCACCGGCTCCTACAACGACGACACCAGCGCCAAGCACAACGACTCCACCTGCTGCAGGTACAACAACACCTCCGGCTACCACTCCACCAGCTGCCACGCCAGCGGCACCTGAGGTTCCAAGACCAGATGGGGCAAAGGAGCAGCCAACTGCAACATTAAGTCAACTAGAAAAAATTGAATTTGGAATGACATATGATGAGGCAGCTAAAGTCATGGGTCAAATGGGGAAATTGATTAGCGAATCGCAGGACGATGGCGGCGTTAACAAAATACAAACCTATGAGTATAAGACTAATGAAGGAACCTCTATTAAAGTAACGTTCCGTAACGGCAAGGTGTCCAGTAAATCCGGATAATTGTAAATAACAAAAGGGCGAAGGTGCATGAGCATGCATCCTCGCCTATTTGTTTGTTGTCAGGCGTAAGCGATCACTTTGTTTTTACCGGTCGTTTTGGCCTTATACATCGCCTCATCCGCTTGCTTGATGAGCTCGTCAGCACCGATGCCCTTACTGTAACAGCTAAAGCCCACACTCACGGTTACGATCGTCTCAGCTTCCACGCGCGCACGGATTTTTTCAGCTATTTCAGACGTCTCTGCTTTGTCGCCTATGACCATCACCACAATTTCTTCACCGCCATAACGGCCGCAAATTCCATCGGGTTCAGCAACCTCCTTGGCGATCTGAGCCACCTGCTTGAGCACCTGATCGCCCATATGGTGCCCCTTGGTATCGTTCAGCTTTTTGAAGTTATCGATATCACTGAAAATGACGGATACCTTAATATGCTGCTCCAGATGCTGGTTGACACGATTGTAATAAAATTTGCGATTATAAAGTCCCGTCAATCCATCACGGATCGAAGAATTATAAATCGCCTGCATCATTTCAATAATGCGTTCGAAAATAAACAGGAACAGCACAATATGAAAGGCCATAGGAAACAACTGCTCAAGCTTGATGAGAACCCCCTGGTTCCCGTTAAACAAATACTTGTTCGTCATATAAATCATATGTGAGCAAAAGTAAAGCGTCAGCATAAGCTGGAACTTGCCATTTTGCCCAATTCGTGGATTAACGAGCATAAAGCTGACAAAAATGATCACGAACATGAATAGTTCCAGACCGAGCGGCTGAAGCTGTTTTATCTGTTCTGGACTGCCTTCAAAGCTGCCGGGAATATACCAGTAAGTAGCTGCAACAAGCGCCATGATGCCGCAGATGACTCCAATGATGATTCTTTCCTTGGTCTTTGTAGGATTGTAAAGCTGAAAAATGCCGATATTGACCATTAAAAAAGCCGATGCTTTCAAAATAAGCGCAATGAATACCGCTGTCTCATTCGGAGTCGGATATAATTGAAACTGAATCAGCTGCGCATACTGGGCGATCAGAATAACTAAAGACAGCATCATGGAAAAATAGCCGATTTTTCTGCGATTGACCAGCAACCGAAAGGAAACAAGCAAGGTCAACAGCAGGATAACGACAATAATCGTGTAAGAAATGATGGTTCCCAAAGTCCCAATCCACAAATCTGATAAATTTAGCGTATTCATTCGTGATATAAGCCTCGCATTCATGGAGAGATATCCTTTATTATAGAAACATACATTCGTTTTGGTCAACATTCTTCTTTTCACGAATACGCTTGTAGTGGTCATACATACCTGATACGATATCATTGATGCAGGCATATGTCATAAAATTTAAAATAAAGATGTGATACTACGGAGGGCACTCATGAATATATTACAAGCGTTATTTTTTCCGCCAGAGCAGCCGGGTGGCGTATCTTCCATGATTCCTTTCATTCTGGACCGGTTTAACAAGCGTGGTTGGGAGATGGAGCTCTTTTCACTTCCGAAGCGGGTGCGAGGCAAGGGAACTGAGCCGGTAAAATTTGCAACCTTCGATTGGGAAATGTATGCGGGCAATCCGATTGTCGATAAATATATTCAAACCTATAAGGATTATGTATGGTGGACGAAGCTTCGGATTACCAAAACCTATGATGTGATTCATGCTCACCATCCTATTGTAGGGCTCGTGATGAAGCAGCTGTATCCGGACACTCCGGTCATTATGACGGTGCATTCCAGTTATGAGAAGGAGCTTATCCTTAATGGCAAAATAGAGCCAAATGGAGTTGAGCATGCGTTCCTGACCTCGATCTACTGTGAGCTGGAAGATAGGGTGGATCAACTGCTCACCGTGTCGAATTCCTTCAAGCAGTATCTGGGTGAATTTGTACAGGAACCTGAGCGCATAGGTGTCATACCTAACGGATTTGACGAAAAACGGTTTCGTCCGGTTCCTCATGAAAACAAAATCCCCCAGCTGATTACAGTATGCCGTTTAGTTCCGGCCAAAGGCATTGATATATTGCTGCTTGCCTGTGCAGAACTGAAAAAGAGCGGGCAAGCTTTTGTTCTGCATCTTATTGGTGATGGCCCGATTCGACCTGAGCTTGAACAGATGGCCATTGAATTGAATATTTACGAGGAAATTATTTTTTATGGCTATATGCTGCATCCCGAGGACTTTATGCCATTTTTTGACGTGTTCGTCCTGCCCTCCCGTGCGGAGTCCTTCGGTTCGGTTTTTGCCGAGGCTGCGCTGTGCGGGCTTGCCTTAATCGGGACCGATGTTGGCGGTATTCCTGAGCAAATCAATCACGGGCAAAATGGTCTGCTTGTACCTGTCGACGATGTGGCTGCACTAGCGAATGCTCTGGAAAAGGTGACAGGTGATCCAACCTACCGCTACAATCTAAGCCGTATCGCATGGGATAAAGCCAAAAATACGTATTCCATGTCTCGTGTGGTTCAACAGCTGAAGACGGTATACAGAAGCTACCGAAAAGAAGAATAGTCGCCTATTATCGGCACAACAAATAAACTGCCATCTCCAGGATGCAGTTTATTTGTCGTGCCGATAACGTTAGCTCTGGATAAATGAATTCACTGTCCCTTGCGCCTTTAGCCAGCAAGACGCAGCACGATAATGCCGATAAAAGCGAGAGACAGGCCGCATGTCTCCAATGGACTAAAACGTTCCTTAAGTCCGAATCGAGCGTATAACAATACGAGAATGACATTCATCGCAATTACTGCAGATACAAGTCCGGTTACCCCCAGCTTAAAGGCAGGCATGACCAGCATCATGCCGGATATATTGGTCAGGCCAATGACAAGGCCCCACAATAAGGTTTTGGCTGTGCTCCACAAGACCGGAACCTTCATGTCCTCTACTGCTTGTCTGGCGCGCAAGGCAGCTGTCTGGTCCTTGCCTGAAGGATTCGTTTCAACAGCCGCCGCCGTTTCTCTCTGGATAACCGACAGCTTTCGCTTGTTAAGCAACCATGCAACACCGAACAGGATCGTACCTGTTACATACATGGCGGTCAGGGTGGGCAGAATTTCTGCGCCAAGCAGGGTAGCTTGCTTGGAGGATAAATCGGTTAACCCGAAGCCAAGCATGGCTAGAGCTCCCCAGCCAGCGCCTTTGAGATTTTTCCACGAAATATCATTGGAATAGCGGATTAATAACAGACCAAAAACGATAACAACAAAGGAGAGCGATTGCCAAAGACTCAGCTTTTCCCCCCAGATCAGGTAGGCTGCTATCACGACTACAACGGGTGGGAGTCCGGTAAACATAGCGACCAGCGATGCTTTGCCCACGGCAAAGCCGCGGTACATGGAGGCATTGGATATAAAGGAGAACAAGCCCATCAGGACGCCCACCCAAGCTCCTAATGACCCAGGCTGCCCGACGATCAGGTTAGCGGTGAATGCGATGATCGATCCGGACAAATAAACGCCCAGCAGCAGTAAATTACGGTCAATGGGCCGCTGCGATGTCCATTGATACAAAATGCCTCTTAAACCAAAGCAGACCGCTGAAGCGGCTGCAAACACAAACCACATGACACAACGCTCCTCATAAAATGAAAACTTTCTCATAAACTGATTGCTTTTTTAGGTGTAACTAAATACTATAGTATATAGGAATTCGAACGGGGGCGCAATGATGGAGCCGAAGCAGCAGAGAGAAAGGGAAATCACCTACCATATTGGCTGGAAACGAGGAGTTATTACTTCGTATACAAGGCATGCGGTTGAGCCAGCAGCGGAAATACCGTGGGTGCACCGCTTTAATAGAGCATTTGTGTGGGGTCACGCCGGCACATACCCAATGGGGATCATGCTGGCGCTATTATGGATATTTCCAATTTTAACTTTTACTTGCACCTTATGGCTTATACATGTATTATCTATGCAGTCACAGTGAATGAAGATAGAGAGGTGTTTAGGGAATGAACCAGACATTGGCCATAATAGCCGGGTTGATTGGGCTATTGGTTACCGGATCTGCGGTGCTGATGGCTTGGCTCACCATGAATCAACTTCAGGAAAGACGCAAGCAAGAGACGGCAAATGGCAAACTTCTGGATGGCAGCTTTCGGCATTTACTGAGGTGGACTTATTTTGATTACGCTTTAATTGGCGTTTTTACGATTGGAAGCTTGTTTCTTTTAGCTGATGTGCTGGCTGTGATTCGTGATGCCCAGAGCTACCCTTTGTACCATTATGGATATCTGGTATGCGGCTTTGTATTCATGCTTTTTGGGATGCTGTTTATGGTGCTGAGGTTATCCCTTGTCCTCTCATTAGTTCGTGTGGAATCCACGTTTTCTGGGCCAGATCAGCATGAACATCCAGACAAGGCTGAACAGCCCGAAGAGCGGATACAAGGTGGCGAGGAGCGATTTAAACCCAAACTGACTGATTATATAGGTAAATAATAATAGAGACAGCACGATCCATACGCGTGAAATTTGGAAATGCTGCTCCATTTGTTTGGTTATACCAAACAAATCAGCAATATAGGTAGTGAAGATTTCACCGTAGATGACACATGCAAAAAGCAGCTGCCATACCCACCCTATACTGGAAATGAGCTGTCCCATCGGTATATCGAATTGAGCAATGCCAGGCATTTGAGCTGATAAGGCGAAGTGACCAGCCAAGAGCATCAGTCCGATGATCAGTCCTCCCGTTACTCCCCCCCAATATAGCGTATGACGATCCTTAATTTGGCCGCCGAGAGGGACGAGCACTCCCTGTGCCATCGATAGATTAAAAGCAGCGTACAGCAGGGGAGAAAGGCCGGTTTGACCGAGGCTGAAGTCAGAGGTAAGCTCCAGCCAGTTACCAGAGCCGGGCAAGCTCCAAGTGTGCCAAACCACCATTCCGATAAAACAGAGCATAAGCGGTACGACGACAGAGTTGACGGCCATAATGGCTTGCATACCTTTAGTCAAAATCAAATAGGATAAACACAACGTAATGAACAACCCCCACTGATAAGGCAAATGGAATTGTTCTTCAAACACCGAGCCGGCACCCGCAAGCATGACAGAGGAGACGCCCAGCATCGTAAAAAGTGTAAACAGATTGGTCCACCTGCCGATAGAACGCCCGAATAAGAAGGTATTCATATCCTCATAGGAACGGGCTTTAAGGTCATGTGCAAGCAGCATCAGCTTGATCCCGAGCGCAACAAACAATAAAGTAGACAGGCAGATACTTAGGGTAGCAGGCCAACCGTATCTGGTGAAAAACTGCAATATTTCCTGCCCCGTTGCAAATCCGGCACCCACAACTGTACCGGCGTAAGTAAAACCAACTTGTATGATGCGTCCAAGCTTTCTCATGCAATGATGTCCACCCTTCATACAGCTTGTTCTATGCAGAACAGTACAAGGTATGAATGACCGGATGATATCATGACATGAATTTGGGTAATTGGCGCACTTCTGTTAAAATAGATGATGTCCACTTGATTATGAATGCCAATTTATTCGTTATACCATATCTTATGCTGGAGCGTGTCCTGGTGCTGGATGAAATCTTACTACTAATTGAAAGTTATGGGTATATCGCTCTATTTGGTTTACTGGCTGTTGGGATTGTGGGTATACCTATTCCTGATGAAATTCTTATGACGACTGTGGGTTCTTTGACTACGATTGACGGGCCGCTTTCTTTTGGAAAATCACTTTTGGCCAGCTTTGCGGGTACGATGGTTGGAATGATAGTCAGCTACTACTTGGGAAATACAGTTGGCAAGCCCTTTTTATATAAATACGGAAAATGGGTGAAGTTGACGCCTGAGAGGCTGGATCTTGTCGAAAGCTGGTTTAAAAAATACGGTCTGTGGACGGTTGTGTTCGGTTACTATATACCGGGTATAAGGCACTTTACCTGCTATTGGGCAGGTGTAAGTGGTGTGAAATTATGGCGTTATCTGTTGTTTGCCGGATGCGGAGCGCTCATATGGTGTATGACATTTTTGACCTTGGGGCATTTTATTGGAGTGAACGCTCCGAAAATTATGGGGGTTGTTCATCATTATTTGGGGATTACCGGTATTGTCATTGCTGTTGTAGTCATTGTGGGGCTAATTATTTATTGGCGTGTCCGGAAAACCAAATCTCTCACCAAGTAACATAAAGAAAAAGCCTAGACCGGAGAAATCCGATTAAGGCTTTTTCTTTGTGTTACTCCTGAAGGGTGAACAACTTGATCGAGTTCACTTTATCGGTTTTGGGATCAATATCAAGCTTGAGAACGGCACCTGTCGACTTGTAGGTCAAGACAAAGCTAGTATTGGTATCGGGCTTGCCTAAAGCTTCAAAGACCTGGCTTGTGGATTGCCCTAATTTCAGCCCATTCAATCCAGGATTGATTTCGGCGCTGCGAATGTCGATGAAGGTTAGTTGATTCTTTTTGTTAAATCCGACTAGAAAGTCCTTGTAATCAAGCACAGTTATCGGATCCGTATCTTCATCCATCACGAATTGCTCAGTGGGCTTGCCATAACGAGTCGTGACACCTTCCTTCGAGCTATTCAAGGTTAATCCGAGCAGCGTCGGCTTTGCCTGATTGTAGGGGTCACGAATGTCGATCTTAGGCTTAGCAGGTGCAGGTTTGACCTCGCTAACCGAGGGTTCCGACTTGACCGCAGGCTCCACGCTTGCCAAGGATACTTTGTCACTGGCGGCGTTGGCCGCTGCAGGAGGCGCAGCAGGTGCTGGTTCGTCAATAGCCGCAGGCGACGATGGAGAAGTAGGTGTAGGCTCTGCAAGTGTTAAGGGCTGAGGTGTCATATCCTGCGTACCGGGTTGATGCTGATGAGCGGACTCGGATGTCGGATAGGTGCAGCCTGATAATAGTAAGATGAGGACGATAGTAGCTGGCGACAAGGTATGTAATTTGGATTTCGTTGTCATCTGCATCCTGCCTTCCATTAAAATGTAAAACCAATCTAATCATACTCTGTACAGGGGACCAGAACAAAGCGTAAATTTGACCAATTCCAGACAATTTGGAAAAAAACAGCTGTTTTGTGGCACTATATACTGTATCTGACGTATTACCCCCTCAGAAAGTTTCGAAACTTACAAAAGTTTATTGATGTGGGACTTGAAACGCGGAATATCATTATGATAAGTTAACGAGTAAGGATTTTTCGGATGGAGGATATGAGATGGAATTATTAAAGCAGCGTATAAGAGAGGTTGGCCAAGTTCTTTCCAATGAAGTGATCAAGCTGGATGCCATATTGAATCATGCGGTGGACCCTGTGCTCACAACAGCGATGGGTAAGGAATTTGCCACTATATTTGCCGAAGAGGGTGTAACGAAAATATTGACGATTGAATCGTCAGGAATTCCCATTGCTTTTGCGGCAGCACAGATTTTGAATGTACCTATGGTGTTTGCCCGTCGTAAAAAACCGGTCAGCTCAGATACGACCGAAATTTACAGTGAGCGTGTTCCGTCTTTTACCAAAGGCTTTGTTACCGATATTATGGTAGCTCGCGAGTTTTTATCTGCAGAGGATCGTATCCTGTTGATCGATGATTTTATTGCGAATGGAGACGCGGCGAGAGGGCTTATCCGTATTATTCGCAGATCAGGAGCCCATTTGGTAGGGGTAGGTATTGCTGTTGAGAAAACGTTCCAGGCTGGCGGACGAACAATCAGGGAGTCGGGAATCAGAGTTGAATCGTTGGTAAGCATCTCTTCAATGGAGAATGGAAATATTATTTTCGAATAATTTTCGTGTGGGGATGAATAATTTTCAAAGTTGGAAAGCCTTCCATCTGAACGCATTTTCATTTATAATACTATTATGCATAAGAGAGGAGGCATTTGCTATGGGGAATGAAATTCCAAACGATTTTTTCATGACCAAGTTAAGCGAAGCGAAAATTCACTTTGAACGTGCCCTCGATTGTAAACATACAGAATTTGATGATCTGTATCCCTATATGATTGAACATCCTCAATTTTTTTGGTACAAAAGATATGTGGCATGGTCCGAGCTGTTGACCATCGTGAAGTTGTGCAATGAGCTTGGGGTAGAGTGGCAGCAGAATTTTTCCGAACAGCAAGTTGATTACATCAGCAAGCGCGTAATGTCAAGCAAGGTATTGGATTACTGGTTTGAAACCAATGATTCCAAAGAACATGTCAGCTAATCGTATTTGGGTACGATCCATAGTAGGGAAACCTATTCTCCTTGGTGGGAATAGGTTTTTTGTTGTATCAGCATACTGGTTATTGTAGAGGCAGAATGTTCATGTTCTTGATATGGGCTTTGGTTTCATCTGTACCGAGCTCATACAGCTTGCTGTAGATTTGAGAGAGATAATAATCAGCCGCGTCATTTTCTTTGTCATTATGGTACAACCGGATTGGGATGTGTGCCCTGAAAAAGGTATCGTCCTGTGCGTCCTCAGATTCTTCGAATAGCTCTTGCAGTTGGTCGATCTCCTCTTCGGTGGCCAATATCTCAAAATCAAAATTACCGATAGTTTCTTGTGGTTCTAATATCTCGCTGGAGCCGACGGTTACGTAGTAGTTTTTTTTATCCAAGTCAACATTCTCCTTTGATGGGTTCATGTAGCGCAGCGTGTCCTGTTTATTGTGTGCTCGGATTGGTGTATTCTATACTTAGTGACGGATGTAAGGGAGGTATACAAATCATGATTAGTGAAGAGCAGTTGGATCAATACCGTATAGACGGCACAAAGCTTCGCGTGGTCAGGGATGCTGATCCGAAAAATGATGTTCGGGGGATCGTGGTCGCCTGGGATGACGAAACAGTGGCCATCCGTAAGCAGAATCGTAATGTTGTGAAGCTGAACCGCAAATATCACTATCAGCCCTACACAGAGGAGCGCTATAACGAATGGGTATAAGCTTTAGTTCTTAAAGGACCCGATAATAAACAGCACACCCAACGCGGCAAGCATGCCGATAAAAATGAGCAAAATTCCGCTAATAAAGGCAAAGGCACCTGGTATTAGCAAGCTAACTACCAAAGTAATACCGATCACCCATAACAAGCTGTGAAACGACATCCGAATAAAGCCCCATATAAATAAAGCAGCAGTAATGCCGATCATCAGCTGAAGCAGTACCATATATATTCGCCCCCTTCTTGACTATTATATGGAGCCTGTATGCAAACATGATGAATGTGTCATACGAATTTAAAAGCCTGCATAGGATACATCAACAATGTATGGAAAGCGGTATGACGCTCTATATGGAAACAGGGAGGTGGGGGGCATGTCGGACAATGGCTCAGCATTAAAAGGAACCATATTCGGACTTTTGTTCACGCTTCCTATCTGGATTGTTGCTGGATGGTTAGTGTGGATTTGGTGTAAATGAACCTGTTTACAAAAAAATTAAAAACAACGTTGACATCAGTAAAAGATCGTGATATATTATCTCTTGTCGCTACAAGCGGTCATGGCGGAATTGGCAGACGCGCACGGTTCAGGTCCGTGTGGGCTAACCCCCCGTGGAGGTTCGAGTCCTCTTGACCGCATCATATGTACTGAAAAACCTTCAATTCATTTTGAAGGTTTTTTTGTTGTTTCAATGTGCATTACCTTCGCTTGATTCATATCCGATATGTATATAAAAAGGCAGACGAATGAGTAAATTCGATCTGCCTTTTTATATTGTTATACAACAAAAAAATATATGTAAAACAGTATTGTACAGTTGGAGTTTTTGTTATACAATAAAAAAATAAATTATAAACTGTATTAATACAGAATTGGCTTGTAGGATCAATAACTAATTATTAGGGAGATGGGATGGATGTTGGTTAATTCAAGCACGTTTTATGAATCGCTTCCTGATAAATGCTGCTCGAAATGCGGGGAGAAGCTGGAAGAGCTCGCTGACTGTTATTACACCGTTTGTTATGCGTGCACTGAAACTACCTTTTATCCATTATCACCGGTATATTTGACACTTAATTATCCAGCAGTGAAGGAATAATGTAGAGACGGTTATGATTAATATTTAGGGCAGTTCTTTTCCGAATGGGGAAAGGAACTGTTTTTTTGTGCTGTTATCGTATAATATAAAAACAGAGTGATACAGCGGCAGCGTGGGGTGAAAAAGCATGAGCGAGGATAATCAGGAGTTTCTCACTAAACATCAACAAATTGTTCAATATATAGAAGAATTAAGTGTTGGCACGCGCATTTCGGTTAGAAAGGTCGCTCAAACGCTTGAAGTAAGCGAGGGAACTGCCTATCGGGCTATTAAAGAAGCGGAAAGCTTAGGTATCGTCAGCACGAAGGATCGGATTGGCACGGTTCGCGTGGAGAAAAAAGAGTATTTGAAGATCGATAAACTGACGTTTGCCGAGGTCGTGAATATTGTCGATGGTGAAGTCATTGGTGGAACCAAGGGATTGCATAAATCGTTACATAAGTTCGTCATTGGAGCGATGCAGCTTGAAGCGATGAAGCGCTACATCGATCCGGATAATTTGTTGATTGTCGGTAACCGAACGCAGGCTCATGTGTATGCATTGGGGCAGGGGGCAGGCGTGCTGATTACGGGGGGGTTCCATCCCTTGGATGAAGCCAAAGAGCTGGCAGATGAGCTGGAGCTTCCTATCATCGTTACGAGTTATGATACCTTTACAGTGGCTACGATGATTAATCGGGCCATTGACGATAGAATGATTAAAAAGAAAATCATGCTGGTTCAAGACATACTCAGAACGGATCCAGATACTCCAGTGTATGTCCTCCATGCCAAAGATAAGGTATCGCATGTGCAGCAATTGATAGAAGAATCAGGACATACGCGTTTCCCGGTAGTCGACGAGCAATATAGACCTATCGGGATGATTACGACGAGAGACGTCTGGGGCTCAGAGCCCGATCAAACGGTCGATCAATTCATGACTAAAAATCCGCTGACGATCGAGTCTCAAGCCTCTGTTGCTTATGTCAGCCATACGATGGTGTGGGAAGGGATAGAACTGCTGCCAGTAGTCGGAAAAGACCGTCGAATGATTGGTGTCATCAGCCGCAAGGATGTGTTAAAGGCGCTTCAGTTTGCACAGACGCAGCCGCAAAACGGGGAAACCTTTGAAGATCAGCTCTGGTCCAGTGTGGAAAAAATGCGTGACAAGAACGGACATTTGTTCTATCGCCGAACGATATCCGCACAAATGACCAATCATGTCGGTATGGTATCAGAAGGATTGATGACAACCTTGATGAGTCAGGCTGCCATGCGTATAGTTAAAGAAGAGAAGAGGGGAAACCTGATATTGGACAGCTCATCGAACTTTTTTCTGCTGCCCATACCCATCGATAGTGTGATCGACCTGGTTCCTAACATTATTGAGCTTAGTCGAAGATACTGCAAGATCGAGGTTGAAATCTACTGTGAAGGATCCCGTATGGCCAAATCGATGTTCACTGCTCGTTTGGCTGATTAAGGCTTAAAGGGTTCTTGTTACTTTGCTGCTTGACTCGATTTTTGCGGATAGCTATAATGTTCATAGACAATTAACGGTATTTTGGGACTGAAGTCTAACAAGCACCCCGTCCCGGGGTGCTTTATTGCATACAAGGCAGTTTCATCATTGGACAAGCAGTTGTTGTAGAGAGGGGCATATCATTCATGGATTATAAGCATTTGTTAGCAACACAATTAGGACCACAATTAGAGGGCGTAGATGAAGCGACGATCATGGAACTGATCGAATACCCACCGAATCCGCAAATGGGGGATTTGTCGATGCCATGCTTCAAGTTCAGCAAGCTGCTGCGCAGAGCGCCGCAAGCGATCGCTGAGGAGCTGGCAGCAAGCTGGAAGCAGCATCCGGCTGTTCAGCGGGTAGAAGCGGTTGCAGGGTACTTCAATGTATTTTTACAGCCTGGGCACCTGGCATCCAGCGTAATTGGTGAGATTTTGGAGCAGCAGGATCGCTACGGTTCGCAAAATATCGGACAGGGCCGTAATATCGTCATCGATTTTTCATCGCCTAATATTGCGAAGACGTTTCATATTGGACATCTGCGTTCGACGATGATCGGCAATGCAATCTACAAGATTCACGAATTTCTTGGGTTTCATTGTGTGGGAATTAATCATTTGGGTGATTGGGGTACGCAGTTCGGCAAGCTGATTGTGGCGTACAAGCTATGGGGAGAACAGGCTACCGTTGAAGCAGAAGGCATTGGAGAGCTTCAGCGTTTGTACATCAAGTTCCATGATGAAGCAGAGCAAAATCCAGAGCTGGAAAATGAAGCGCGTCTGTGCTTTGTTCGATTAGAGCAGGGTGACGAGGAAGCAATTAAGCTGTGGAAATGGTTTGTAGAGATCAGTCTTAAGGAATTCGAAAAAATGTATGAGCTGCTCGGCGTGAAGTTTGATGCGTACACGGGCGAAAGCTTTTATAATGATAAAATGGCTGCTATTGTTGAGGAGCTGAAGGCTAAGAACCTGCTTGAAGAGGATGAAGGCGCGCAATTGGTGCGTTTGGACGACTACAATATGCCACCGGCCTTGATGATCAAAAAAGATGGCGGTACCTTGTATCATACTCGTGATGTGACCGCGGCTGTCTATCGCCAGGCCACCTATGATTTTGAAAAATGTATTTATGTGACTGACGCCGGGCAAAGTCTTCACTTCCAGCAGTGGTTCAAGGTTATCGAGCTGATGGGCTACGATTGGCATAATCGTCTTGTGCATGTGCCTTTCGGCAAGGTTAGTCTTGAAGGTGCGAAGCTCTCTACGCGTAAGGGCAATGTGATTCGACTGGAAGAGCTGCTTACGCAGGCTATTGAAAAAACAAGTGAAATCATTGAGCAAAAGAACCCGGATCTGGACAATAAAGCTGCGATTGCCCAGGAAGTAGGCGTGGGTGCCATTATTTTTAGCGATTTAAGTAATAACCGGATCAAGGATATTGTCTTCTCATGGGAGGAAGCATTGAATTTTGAGGGTGAGACAGGACCCTATGTCCAGTATACCCATGCCAGAGCGAGCAGTGTGCTGCGCAAAGCTGGCGAGCGAGCAGCTGGCGAGGAGCTTCCAATGAAGCTGGAGAATCATGCTGCCGACGTGCTGGTTAACGCCTCCGAGCAAGCTTTGTTGAAACAGCTGTATGTATTCAAGGAACGTCTGGAGCAAGCGGCGCAGAAGCTGGAGCCTTCAGTGGTCAGTCGTTATTTGGTTGATTTGGCGCAAAGCTTTAACCGATTCTACCATGATAGCCCGATACTGATTGAGGATGCAGCGCTTCGACAAGCAAGATTGGCTTTGGTCAGATGTACGCAAATTACGATTCGCAACGGGCTAACTTTAATTGGGTTGAAAGCACCGGAAAAAATGTAATTCAGTCCGCTGTAATGAAAAAGTAGATGGATACATGTGTTGGCGAGAGCCTGCAGAGGGATAAGATGATGAAGTAAACGTCATTGTCACTCCTTGCAGGCTCTTTACTCTGGCAGCTTTAGGGTGTCAGCAAATCCATGCAGTGTTGGAATCTTATATCAGGATGATCCCTTTCTTGAGAGGTTTGCAAACAGACGATCACGGTTACACTTGAAATATGGGGGTGACTGAGGTTTGGCACAGGGTGATGAATGGGTCACATACGTTACAGAGAAGCTGCTGGATTATGTGGAAACCCCAAGAAAAATTCGCAAGCAAACAAGAGCTATTCACCGAAAGGTCCGTGAGCCTTGGCCGTATCGTTGGTTTGGAATGGTACCTTATGCAATAGCCATGTGGCTCAAAGGGCTGCTTAATAAGAAAAGCTTCTGATCGAAGTCTATTCGAGGAAGATACATCCGTGTTTTAAATGTAGCTTTTCTTGCAATATCAGAATGTTCAGCTCCGCTGAACATTCTGATATTATAAAAAATGAAAAGCTTCTTGCCATCTTGATCGACTGGAAAGTCGATTACAGCAGGTAGGAAGCTTTTCTATATAGAGGAGGAGAACAACCTAAGGGGAGGATCGGAAAAGGTTCCCAGATTGGGATAAGAAGGAGTAGGGAATCGCACGATGCCCATCCTGTTCCAGCAGTAGAAACGCTTCATTATTGGACCATTGATGGAAGCCGATAACCGCGGCTACCATGCGTATTTTGGTTTGGTAAAGCTCTGTCGTGTAAGTTAGCTTTCGCTGCTGCTGAAGCTCACCTTGAAGCTCAGTAAAGGATGAAAAGCTTGCGGGTACACCTTGTATCCAAGGAAGCTTCTCATAGGGATCAAAGGAAGGAATTGCCTGTCTCTGCTTTATCGTATGCTCGGAAAGCAAGGAAGTGTCAGCAGCGTTTGCTTGATCGGTATTTTTCTGAAGCAGGTCAAGCTGACCAATGGGCAAGGATTCTCCGGTGATGGCATCCAGGTAATAATAAGTACCACCAGATTCTACAATCCATAGGGCATATAAAGGATTCACGTACCAAGGCTGGACCGTATAAGTGCTATGTATAAGTTCGAGCTGTACCAGTGAACGGTACAGAGTTTGCAGGCTGAACAGCGGCTTCCCGCCGCTGCCGTATTCGGTAAGCTGGTACTTGTTGGGATTAGCCGGATCGGCAGCGTGAATGACCATATAGCCAGCATCACGACCATCAGATTGTATGAGGACAATCCAGCCGTGTGTTCCGGGTCCGAGTGAGTAGCCCGACCAGGTTGCCTGCTTCCACGCGCTGTAGCCTGGTTCAGCTGACAGCTGCTTCATCCATTGCTGGACAGCTTCCATGAAGGAAGGTGCCTGCACAATACTATTGGAATCAGGCGGGGTCTGCATGGCAGCGGGTACAGGCACAGTCTGGGCAGCTAGCGGCAATGCGGCCGACGAGAGTGAAGATGGGAGTGAAAGGCTTGTCCATAGCAGTACAGAAATGACCCATAGTTTTGCTTTATCCATAAATTCACCTGCTTTCTAGATGTCCTCGTGATATTCGACATCTCCTGTTGCTTCGCTATGCATCTATTGTACTGAATATGTGTTAATTATTTTGTTACAACCTGTATCTCAAATAAACAAAGTTTGTTACTTATTTTGCTGTCACGTAGCACAATACGTCATCTACTGTGTATGCCCACTGTTTGTAAATGAAAAAGACCGCAGTTGATGACGGATATCATGATGCGCGGCCGATACTGCCATTCGATTTCCTGTCTCCGGTTCGTATACTGCTGTTCAATATCTGACTTGTGCTCAAGCTCGGTGCTCTGGATTAAGGGCTTGTAGTAGCTGTCAATCCGGTCGATTTCCTCCTGCAAGCGGCTGCCTGCTTCTTCTGCCCATCGATGATCATATCCTCGCAGCAGCTGTTCCAGGTGCTGCTCCAGATACAGGACAGCGCGTGCCAATGTAATGGTATCCGGATTCAGAAATACGTGTGCAGGTAAGCGAGGTGTTAGCTGTCTGGTTAGCAGCAGCTCTTGAAATTGTCTGCGAATTTCGCCAGTACCCAAATGAATGCCCAGTGAATGGATCTCGCTTCGCTTCATATCACAGGCCAACTCTACCTTGAAATTAACTTGCAGCCAGTTCTCATAGGCCGAAGTAGTACGTGATTTGGGTTGATCCGGTATGAACTGCTCATACAGGTGAACAAATTTACCTTTACTGCGGACAACATCAAATAGCTGCAGCAAGCGACGACTCCCGAAGGTGACCTCATCCTTAGGAATCCTTGCGGTGATCTGTGTGGGGACAAATCCAAAATATCGCCCAAGGATGCTGTCCGGCTGTGACTGTGGTTGTGGCGATACGGGACTGCCAGTTGATGGTTCTGCAGCTGTTGCGGGTAGGGATACCCCGCCAGAAGTGACATATCCGGCAACGGCCTGCGGTTGTTGATTCGCAGTTGGTTGTACAGACTGGGTTACTGCCTTGTGGGCATCGGGATCAAAGATAAAGGTGCAAGTCATGGTCTCCGGTACAACTCCGGTTCGCTCCACAAAGCTCCAATAATAAGGGCGGAAGGTAAGCTCCTTATCAGCCGATGGGGAAAGCTTGGCGGTGACATAAGCCGGATGCCTTTCGATAATATCGCACTTCTCGGCTTGCAGGAAACGCATAACGAACCGTTCAATCTGCTCAGGTTTCATGGAAGCACCTCCGTGTCGTGGATGATCGGTTGTCCTAAGGCATCCAGGATCAAGGTAAGCGGAGCTGCATCCTGCACCTGCTGAAGGGTCTCATTACGAATAGACGAGATCGAGTGTCCCAGTTCGTCTATGTTACGACGAATCTCCTCATCGCTGCGGGAGGTTAATATCATTTTGGCCAGATGGGTTTCCAGCGTTTGCGTTTTGTCAAAGCGCTCCAATATCGTATCCAGCTCACCGATTACGAGCTCGAACATGTTGATTTTTTCATGAAGCAGCGACAAAATATATTGTTCTATCGTTCCTTCTGTGGCCAAATTGTAGATATGCACATCATGTGTCTGACCAAGCCGATGCACACGCCCTATTCGCTGCTCAACCCGCATTGGATTCCATGGCAAATCGAAGTTGATCATATTATGGCAAAACTGCAGATTGATCCCTTCACCGCCTGCCTCCGTAGCGACAAGCACCTGTGCCCGATTGCGAAACAGATCCATCATCCAATCCTTTTTGCCGCGATTCATCCCGCCTCTGTAAGGCACTGCAGAGAAACCGTGCTCCTTTAAATAGTGCATCAAATATTCCTGTGAAGCGCGATACTCGGTGAAAATAATGACCTTATCGTTGATCTCCTTGATGAGCTCGATAACGGCCTCTGCCTTCGTATTTGCCTTGATGCTGCGGATCAGCTCGATCAGCTCCCAAATTCGGGGCCGTGCGGGGGAATCCTCAGGTGTTTTTTTGAACATGTTCACAAGTGTAAGGAATACGGCATCACGACTGCTGCACACCTCTCTTTGAAGCGTTACCAGTGATAAAGCACTGCTGAAGTCGCCACCTGAATCCTCAAACCGTCCTTTTACGAATGCAGTCACGCCCTCGTAAAGCGCCTGCTCCTGCGGTGACAGCTTTAATGTCAGGTTCCGGACAACTCGCTTTGTAAAATGAATATTGCCGTCACTGCGGCGATTGCGAATCATTACCTTGGACAGCTCATGCTGAAGCTGATCTTCGTTTTTGGGAATGCGTTTATCGACTACGTAATTGCTCTGAAAGCTGCTTTGTCCGCCTAATTGACCTGGCTTCAGCAGGGTGATGAGGTTGTAGAGCTCCTTCAGATCGTTTTGCACGGGAGTTGCGGTCAGCAGCAGGCAATATTTTTTGCGCAGCTCAGTAACGAACTGGTAATTGGTCGTCTTTTTGTTCTTAAGCTTGTGAGCTTCATCAATTATGAGCATGTCGTATTCGAGACCGAGTACGATGTCCCGATGCGGGTCCCGTTTGGCGGTGTCCATCGATGCGACGACAATGTCGGCCTGCTCCCACATGTAGGCTTTTTTGTGGGCAACCGCAGGGATTGCAAATTTCTGGTTCAGCTCACGAACCCATTGCAGTACAAGAGAGGCTGGTACCAGAATGAGCACTTTTTTGACGAGACCTCTGATGATATACTCTTTTAAAATGAGACCAGCTTCGATGGTTTTACCCAATCCGACCTCATCGGCAAGAATCGCACGGCCGCGCATCTCGGTCAGCACTTTTTTGGCGGTATCGATTTGATGGCTCATTGGAGTCACATTCTGAATATGCACAAGGCATTGCAGCTCGTCAAAGCTCGAAATCAGGCTGGCCTGTTCAGCTTCATAGGCAAGCTGGTACAGTGTCCAATCATCCCAGGGCCCGTTGCGCATCGCTTTCGTGTGCAGTTCTTCAAACCAGTCACGTCCAAAATGCAGCTGGACATGGTCGTTAAAGGGACGTATATATTCGTTAGGGCCGGATGGTTGCACAGGTAGTGTCTCCTTTCATGCTTCTCGTTCGGAAGAACCTTGGTAGAAGGCTAGCATTACGTAGTAGTATGGACGAAAAGAAGCACTTTCATAACTAGTTCGGATGCATTATGATAGTGGGTAGCACTAAATAAAGCTCAAGAGGAGGCAGGAATATGACGAAGCAATGGCGGTTTCTTTCATCAGGCAGGCAGCATCCTGCTTATAATATGGCAGTGGATGAAGCAATATTGACGGCTCATAGTGAAGGTAAGGTGCCGCCAACGGTACGATTCTATGGCTGGGATCCGGCTACGCTGTCGATTGGTTATTTCCAACGGGCAGCCGAGGAAATCAATTTCGAGCAATTAAAGCAGGAAGGTTTGGGATTCGTTCGACGTCCGACGGGAGGGCGCGCGGTGCTGCATGATCAGGAGTTGACCTATAGTATAATTGTGGCTGAGAATTATCCGGGAATTCCACGAAGTGTGACTGAGGCCTACCGGGTTCTGAGTGAGGGGCTTGTGCTTGGCTTTCGCAAGCTGGGGCTGGATGCCGAAATGGTACAGCTGGCAAGTGAAGACGATAAGCGCAAATATGAGTCGATGGGGTCAGCGGCTTGTTTTGATTCTCCATCCTGGTACGAGCTGGTTGTCGAGGGACGTAAAATTGCAGGCAGTGCGCAAACGAGGCAAAAGCAGGTAGTGCTGCAGCATGGATCTATTTTGCTGGATATGGATGTGGATCAGCTATTTCGGGTGCTGTTATTCAGAAGCGAGCGATTGCAGGAGCGGCTGCGGCAGCAATTTGTACATAAAGCGGTAGCGATCAATGATCTGTGTCGCGATCTTGGAAGGGCTGTTGTAGCATTGCCTGAAGTGGAGGATGCTTTTCGAATCGGTTTGGCCGAAGGCTTGGGAGTTGAGCTGGTGGAAGAGGGGTTAACGGATTACGAGATAGCATTGGCCGAGCAGCTAATGGCAGACAAATACGCTAATGAAACATGGAACCTCCGGAGATAATATGCTTCGGAGGTTTTTTTGTATTATTTCTAGCAAAAGCTGTTTTAAATATACAAGGTTCAGGGTAAATACAAGATTAGAAGTTATTAAAATCCTAAGCAAGTCCGATGTGCTTTCTGAAAGCTTGCTGCAGTTGACGCGTGATCGGTCCAGGCAAGCCTTGAGCAATATGGACATTATCTATGGATATCACAGGGGTGATTTCAACGGTGGTTCCGGTTATAAAAGCTTCCTCTGCGAGCTTTAATTCATCTAATAGGAATGGAGTTTCGTGTACCACCAGTTGAAGCTGTAGGGCCAGCTTCAGGACGACATCGCGGGTAATTCCATGCAGAATCAGGTTGTTCGCCGGATGGGTCCACAGCTCTCCATTCTTAATGAGCATGAAGTTGGAGGCGCTGCATTCCGTAATGGTTCCATTCCGATGCCAAATAACTTCTTCAGCCCCACGGTCCAGAGCATCCTGCTTGGCCATTACATTGGGTAGTAGATTCAATGTCTTCAGATCACAGCGAAGCCAGCGAATATCGTCAGCAGTTACCGCGGTTATCCCTTGATCCATCTTATGCATAGGGCGCTGCATCTCCGTGGTGAACGCCATCAGGACAGGCTCGGGTTGACTCGGAAAAGGATGTGAGCGCAGGGCACTGCCTCGTGTTACTTGTATGTAGACAGTACCTTCCTGCAGATGGTTAAGTTGAATGAGCTCGATCAGCTTTTCATGAAGCTCCTTGATGCTGTATGGCAGGGAAATACGGACATCTGCTGCGCTTTTTTCCAGTCTGCGGTAATGCCCTTCGGCTTCAAACAGCTCTCCGTTATAGACGCGGAATACCTCATAGATTCCATCTCCAAAATAGTATCCGCGATCATCGGGCGAGATGGCTACTTCTGTTTTTGGTACAAATTGATCTTGATATAAATACAATTGAATGCCTCCTAGCAAATGGGAACATGTGTTTGATTGTCTGGGCGTAATATGGTAAATTAGAAATAACGCTTCCCGCAACGGAATAACCGGAATTATCCTTATGAATAGGGTATCAAGGAGATAGGCAGAAGTCAACGAATGAAAAACCTCGATAGAAAGAGAAAAATTAAGCAAAAGCCGCCGCATCTTGTCCTAACTGCTGTATTTCGTCATCACCCTATTAGAAAAACTACATATAGTGAACTATAATGATTCATACATACTACATATTGTGTTTTAATTGCATCTAATTCCTCGGGAGGTTATTACTTTGAATAAAATCGAAAGCTCCAGACTCCATGGTTTAAGTGAAAAAATCTTTCTTGACCGCTATGCCTTGAAAAATGCGGATACGAGCCTGACTCAAGTCGGTGATACCGTGCTGGTTCTGACCAAGGATGATCCCAAATTTCCAGCTAAGGAAGTTGGAGAGGTGGTTAGCAGGAACGGCAACCAGGTAAAGGTGAAGCTCCGTAATGGAGAGCTGGTCGATTCGACTGTAGAAAAGCTTACCTTAACTATCGAGAAAACGCCGGAGCAAATGTGGGACCGTCTCGCATCGGCAATGGCTTCTGTAGAAGCAACTCCCGAAAAAAAGACAGAGTGGACCGAGAAATTCAGAGCCTTATTGGACGATTGGAAGCTAGTGCCCGGTGGACGTATTGCTGCCGGCGCTGATGCCAGCGATGAGCTTACCTTGTTCAATTGCTATGTCATACCTTCTCCCCATGACAGCCGGGGCGGCATTATGGTTACGTTATCGGAGATGACTGAAATCATGGCACGAGGCGGGGGTGTCGGCATTAATTTGTCGTCATTGCGTCCACGGCGTTCGATCGTCAAAGGTGTCAACGGATCATCGAGCGGAGCCGTCTCCTGGGGAGGATTATTTAGTTATGCTACGGGTCTCATCGAGCAGGGAGGCAGTCGCAGAGGGGCTTTAATGCTGATGATGAATGATTGGCATCCAGATGTAGTCGATTTTATTACGGTAAAACAGACGATGGGACAGATTACGAACGCCAATCTATCCGTATGCGTCAGCAACGGTTTTATGAAGGCCGTTAAGGAGGATCTGGATTGGCAGTTGGTTTACCCGGACACGAATGACCCTGATTACGATACCGTCTGGAATGGCGATCTGGATAAATGGAAAAAGCTCGGTAAGCAGGTTCATGTGCAGCGTACGGTCAAGGCGCGTGAAATATGGCACACTATCATGGAATCTGCTTGGAAATCGGCAGAGCCAGGTGTTGTTTTCATGGAATATTACAACCAGATGTCGAACAGCTGGTATTTTAATCCGATCATTTGTACAAATCCATGCGGTGAGCAAGGGCTGCCAGCCTGGGGTGTATGCAATCTGTCAGCAATCAATCTTTCCAAGTTTTATGATGAGCAGAAGCAGGATGTCGATTGGGCTGAACTGGGTAAAGTCGTGCGTCATTCCACACGATTCCTCGACAATGTCATCGATAAGACCCCTTATCATTTTGAAGAAAATCGAATTAATCAGCAGGGAGAACGTCGTGTAGGTCTGGGTACGATGGGATTAGCTGAATTGATGATCAAGCTGCAAATTCGTTATGGAAGCCCGGAATCGTTGCTGTTTCTGGATCAGCTGTACGGTTTTATGGCCAAGGAAGCCTATTTGGCTTCAGCCGACATTGCTGCGGAAAAGGGCAGCTTCGAGCGCTTCGAGGCCGAGCCCTTTCTGCAAAGCGGGTTCATGAAGACGATGACCAGCGTTTATCCCGAGGTGGGAACGGCGATTCAACAAAAAGGCATGCGCAACGTGACTGTAATTACGCAGGCCCCAACAGGAAGTACAGGTACAATGGTTGGTACTTCGACTGGAATTGAGCCTTATTTTGCATTCGAATACTACAGGCAAAGCCGGCTTGGGTTTGACAAGCAATTGGTGCCGATAGCCCAGGAATGGAAGGATGCTCATACCGAAGAGGAGCTTCCGGATTATTTTGTAACCTCCATGGATTTGTCAGCTGAAGACCATATCAGGGTCCAGGCCGCGATACAGAAATGGGTGGACAGCTCGATTTCCAAAACAGCAAATTGTCCGGCGGACTTTACACTAGAGGAAACGAAACGCCTGTATGAGCTTGCCTTTGATTTGGGCTGCAAGGGTGTAACGATATACCGCGATGGAAGTCGTGACGTGCAGGTGCTTTCAACGGATAAGAAGGAAGAGAGCAAGGTGGCCTTAGGTGAGAAGGAAGCGATTGTGCAGGGAGACCAAGCAAATGTAGAACAAGCGCAACCGGACAAAGTGCAACCAGACCAATCAAAACAGCAAGAGAAAGACAAAGTGGCGGCTGGAAGTTCTATCGAGGTTGAGAAGTCCCATGCGGCATACGCACCAACCACAAGCAGTGGGGTTGTGGATAAACAGTATAAAAGCCGTCCGCAGGTACTGCGCGGCGCAACCTATAAGTACAACACTCCATTCGGTATGGCTTACATTACGATTAACGAAATGAATGGCTCACCGAGCGAAGTATTCCTGAACGTTGGGAAGGCAGGGTCCGACGTATTTGCGATGTCGGAGGCTCTTGGACGAGTCTGCTCGCTATTCTTGCGTTATGGTGACCATGGGAATAAAGTCCAGCTGTTAACGAAGCATTTGAAGGGTATAGGTGGATCAGGTGCAATCGGCTTTGGCCCTAATCGAGTGGAATCTATTGCTGATGCAGTGGCTCAGGCATTGGAGATGCACGGAAGTACCCCGAACGAAGCTGATGCTTATGTAACGGCAACGCAGGAAGTCATTATGGAGACGACTGCACAATATGCAGTCAATCGGAACTCAGCAATCTCGCTGGATCTATGTCCATCATGCGGCTCAGCCTCACTCATTAATAGTGAAGGCTGCAAAAATTGCAGCAACTGCGGGTACGGGAGATGTAATTGAATATATAGGTTTGTAACGTGACAGGAATGGGTGAAATTCCAAAATTCGTTGGAAAGTTTTTATGCACATGGGCCAATAATGAAAATATACAAGTACCTAGGCTTTTTATCCTCAGCCTAGGTATTTTTTGTATTACTCAAATAATTTTTCAATTAATTCACCTCAAGCAAAATGCATATAATAAAGATGCTTAAAATCTTTAATTGATGAAAGTGAATGACACATTGAAGTATTCAAAGCCACAAATTCTGCTCTTATTCTACCAAGCCTGTTCGTGTACACATACTTGCCGAAAAGGCTATCAACTGCATTTTTATCCAAAAATCTTAATTAAGCTTGTTAAAATGGGTATGGATGCTTCTGCATCAGATTTTTGTGCTTTTAATAAAGATATAAAATATCTTTAATATCAACAATTAAATTATTTTAGAAGTAGGGTCTTATGAAAAAGAATTTATTTAATCAAGGTGATTGGAAGTCTGCATGGAATGATGATCCTAACATTCCTTTTGCCGAGAAAGGAGCACATATTACAGCTATCGAACCTCTCCTGACTTGGCTATGATGCTAGAAAATAACGCAGCAAACTATTCAGTACAAGTGGAGATAATCCGAAAAACTTTTGAAGAAATTGTAATAAATAAATCGTACGATCTCGTTTTTGCATCGATGTGTCCAGCTATGAAGAATTGGGATAAAGCTTATCAGCTTTATCTGACCAAAGGCTATCAGACCGATCCAGACGAACATCCTCCTTTCTATGCGGAGAAGTTACGGTCGTGGATACAGGATAACGTTTAGATTAATAAGCAAACAGAACGCGCTTGCGGGCATGGTCTGACTACTACGTTATGGGCACTTTTCTATAATAATTTATTATTTAGATGGATTATTATGGTATTATAATACAGGAACATACGATCTTATTGTAGAAAGGATGAGCTTACCATAAATTAAAAATTTGTTCATTTAAGGGAGGTTAAGCCGGATGCCATACTTACAGCTTAAAGATTTAGAGATGTATTATGAAAAAATGGGTGTTGGTGACCCGATTATATTTTTGCATAGCCATTTTTCAAGGGGAATCTTAGCTTTTGCAAGTCAAATGCTGGATTTTCAAAAGAACTACACTTGTTATTTTCCGGATTTCAGAGGTCATGGTCGTACTAGGTGCGAAAGCCTTGAGTGGTGTACACCTCAGTTAGCAGATGATATTTTACACTTCATGGATGCTCTGGATATCCCCAAAGCACATCTTATTGGTTATAGTTGTGGTTCAAATGTTGCACTGTACTGTGCCGTGAAAGAACGCCAAAGAATAGCGACACTTACGACTATAGGGACTAGCGGATTTGCGGACTCGAAGGGAGCAGATGATTATGAACCAGAACGTCTTATAAAATATGAGCGATATGATATGATAAACCAAATGATTGAACGACATGAAGAAGCACATCTAGGTAACTGGCAAGAGTTTATGCGGCAAAGTGCAAAGGATTGGCGTCTTTACCCCCAACTTACTAAAGAACAACTGAGCAATATATCTTGTCCAGCATTTTTTATTTCAGGGGAATATGACGAATTTGCTGGTGAAGAAAGAATCAAACTATTGAGTTCCTTAGTAAAAGGTTCAACCTATTTTGTTGTTTCGGGCGGAAGCCATAGACCTCATATGATAAGAGAATATCCGACATTGGTAAACGATGCGATTCTTCAATTTTTGAAGATGCATCCCATATTAGTTAATTCCAAGTAAACTGATTGGGGACAGCATATGAAATTTTACATAGCATCCAGTTTCAAAAACGCCAATAATGTTCGAGGTGTTGCAGAGGATTTGAAATCACGTGGGTTTACACAGACTTACGATTGGACTACGCACTCAAAGGTGGATTCTATATCGAAACTCCGTGAGATTGGAAATGAGGAAATGGCAGGAGTCTTGAATGCAGATGTTGTAATTGTAATGATGCCTGCGGGTAAAGGCAGCCATGTGGAGTTAGGAATAGCTCTAGGATCAAAAAAGAAAATATACTTATACTCCCCGACACATGAAATCAACGATATTGGAACGACAAGTACATTTTATCATCTAGATGAAGTCGAACAGTGTATCGGTTCGTTGGAGGATCTGATATTGACTATTTCTAAGAAAGATGAGAATAGTAGGTTCTGAACATTTTGTTTGGGTGGTTTTCCCTCGGAGTGGATTACAGTTAGACGACTTTTAAGTCGGTAAAGGATCTAAAGATAGGACACATACATTGTGATGAATTGGTCAAACAAGGAGTAAAGAAAGAAAATACTCCTGATATTGACTTATTGTACATCGGACAAATTTAAAGCATTTTGTTGGAAAAATTGTTTTTATTTAATTTATTATATGTGATAAAGTTTCATAGAGTAATAGATTCACATAGTTGATGGGGAGTGGGGTCTAGATGGTAAAGGCTGTTTTCTTTGATTTGTTTGAGACACTCATAACAGAAAGGGAAAATGGGAGGACTATAGAGTTTGGTACTCCAGACAGCGTTTCTCCTGGACCGTCTTTAGGGATTAGTGAAGAATTATTTGAACGGGAATGGGTTGCCAGAAGACCAGGAAGGATGAATGGATACTTCGAAGATTATTTCATGGTATTGAAAGACATTTGTGATACGCTGAATATTGATGTCGATGATGAAATCCTTCATTCACTTAATAAAAAACGAGTATCCACGAAGCTGTTACTCTATCGTCAAATTGAACCAAATGTGCTTAAGCTGCTCGAAGAATTAAAGCGAAGAGATATCCAAATTGGATTAATTAGTAACTGCTCACCTGAAGAAGTTCATGGTCTTTTTAATAGCGCTTTGGTAAATTATATTGATGAGCTTGTACTTTCTTGCCAAGTCAAATGTTCTAAGCCACACAAAGAAATTTACACGTTGGCTTGCGATCGACTCAAAGTAGAGCCTTCTGAATCTATATTTATTGGTGATGGAGGTGCAAACGAACTGGTGGGTGCAACAAACGCAGGTATTAAGGCTTATCGTGCGACTTGGTTTATAAATAGAGGAACTAAAGCTGATGAATTTCAGCAAATTGCAGAACCCTTGCATGTTGTAGACCTAATCTAAAAAAGATTAGGTCTTTATTTACTATAAATGTAAATTATAAAATTAGTTATAATTAAAAAGGCTCTTTTTGTAGTTTGATAATGTATTTAGAATAAAATAAGCATGTATATTATCATAAAAGGTGGAACATTAAATGGTTGGTGAAGTTAATTCAATATCAAAGCAAAAGGTGCCCCTATTTATTGTAACAGGTTCTAGTGGATCGGGGAAAACCTACGTTATTAACGAATTGCGAAAAATATTACCGAATTTTAATATCTTTGATATCGATAATCTCCGTGAGTTAGGCATTACAGACGAGCAACAAATACGAAATGTTTGGCTTCGGGTTGCGCGAAATACAGCTGAAAGTGGACGGATGACTATAATATGTGGAACAGCAATGACTTGGGATATTGAAAAATGTATTGATTTTCCTTATTTTAAACATGTATATTATCTGAATTTACATTGTGATGATGAGACTCGTGAAAAGCGATTACGTGAAAGAAATTGGCCAGATGAAATGATTCAAGACTACAAGAAATTTGCAAAATGGTTGCTTGAAAATGCGGATAAGGAATATATCCCCTCAATGCCGATTGTTGATACTACGGTTGCCGACGTAACTGATATAGCAGCTCAAATAAAAAAATGGGTTCTTCAATACGCTTGAACTCTCCCCTATCTATGAAGACTTCGCATGATTGATAGCGGTCTCGATATAGGCTCTCAAAGTTTTGATGAACGTGCGCATGGCGTATCCGACATATCTGTCGCTGCGGTAGATCAGACAAATGTCCTGAGAAGGCGTAGGATTTCTCAGATGCACAACTTTGATATCTGTATGGTGAAGATTATCCAGCAGCAATCGCGGCAGAACACAGCTACCAACTCCGCTCTGTACCATCTGGAGGAGGGAGGATAATGTTGTCGTCACCATATGCGGCTGCAGGGTAAATCCGTTGTCCATACAAAAGCGGTCGATCAGCTTGCGGCATTGATGGTCGGGTGGGAACATCACCATCTTCAAGGCTTGCAGCCTGTTCAAGGGGATGAAGTTCTCCGCAGCAAGGGGGTCCTTCATACTTACCGCCAATGAGAACTCCTCGTGAAACAGAGGGATTGACGTGAGACGTTCATCGATAACAGGTCCAATGGTTACGCCTACATCAATGCTTCGGTCCAGAACTTGTTCTGTTACTTTCATGGTTTCCAGAAGGGACAGCGAGATGGTTGGATAAGTCTGATGGAAATTCAATAGCAGGGCATTAAACATGAGATCCGCATCACCGGGCAAGACGCCGATGGATAGCGATCCGCCTTGCATCTGCTTCAGGTCAGCAATGGCGTCGCTCGCTTGCTGTAGATGTCCGAACACGGCAGCTCCATGTTGATGAAGTATCGCTCCGGCATCTGTAAGGACAATTGTTTTTCCCACACGATCAAACAACAGAACCCCTAATTCTTCTTCCAATCTCCGTATCTGCTGGCTGATGTTGGGTGCGCTGACTCCCATTTTTTCTGCTGCTCTCGTGAAGTGAAGCTCTTCACAAATCGCCATAAAATACTGTAGTTGTTTTAGCTCCATGGCTCACACCTGCTTTCAATAGCATCGCTGAATGCATGTTCAATGATTATTGTCACTCCATCTTCTTTATCTGTCAATAATAATCGTTAACTTATACTTAACGTTCCGGTAATGTCCACTGCATTGATGGAAAGCTCCAGGAGACCTATACTTGGAACATATCAAGCGCTTCTCATTACAAAGGAGGAAATCAACATGTCTGAAATGATTATCAACACGGCAGTAACTGTACGTCAAGTGGTACTGCAGCAGGTGCAGGCTATCCAAGAGGAATTATTCGACATTCAAACGGCAGGCTTCAACAATACCATTCGTTGGAATGTTGGTCATATGATTTATTGGATGGATCAGTATTCTAGCCTAAGCTTCAACTCTCCGTCGGCCATACCGGGCTCGTATGATAAGCTGTTTAACTCTGGGACAAAGCCCTTGGACTGGACATTTGCTCCGCCATCGAAGGAAGAGTTAGTCGAGATGTTAACGGCCCAGCTTTCACACTTATCTGAGCTGACACCTGAAATGCTGGGCGAGAAGCTTTCAACTCCGTATGCTTTGGGACCGTTCCAATTCAACACCGCTGGCGAGTTGTTCAACTTCGCTCTGATTCACGAAGCCATTCACCTTGGAACGATATCGAGCCAGCTAAAGGTTCTGTCGCACTAACCAATGAAAAGCAAGGGTCCTTTTTTATGGTACATCAACAAATAAGACAATATTTTTTTAGGAGGGTGCTCTCATGGAAAAATCCGTAGGCTCAGTCCCATCCCGAACTTGCGAAGTGTTTGATGCTTTTAAACAGGCTTTCGAAACAGGGCATACAGTCGATTTTCTTAAGAAGGTTACGGAAGGCTTTCATTTCATCGTTCCGCTTCCGCTAGAGGGGTGGAATCACGAGCAGCAAGGCAAAGAGCGGTTCGAGGAATTGATCAGGTTCGAGCGTTCAGTATTGCAGGTGCAGCTGACTCCGCTCATCGTGCTTGAGAATGAGGACAACGGAATGGTGGTATTTCGCGCGGAAGGCTCGTTAAATGGGCGGCCTTATCGTAATGAGCTTGCGGTCATTTTCGAGTTCGAGGCAGAGCAGGTCCGCTCCTTCCGCGAATATGTAGGCATGCCGTTAAAAAACTACGAGGCCTCATAATAGCTACTACTATCATGAACGGAAATCTCATGCCTTTGCCCCTCATCCACGCACTAAAAGCTGTCGGAAGCTTCCGACAGCTTTTAGTCATTCCAATTTACTTATTACGTGAGATTTGCAGACCACACTTTGAATGTTCAATTTTTTTAAAAACATAGCGAGTGTATGAATTCCCATCTTATTATAGCTTGTCAAAAACTAGATTCTTGAATTCGATTTTGCCGCAGAAAGCAAAGTGCGTAATGCTTTTGCGTTCTTCCTCGCTGAGCTTCCCGAGATCGCTACCTTCTGCGGCTCCAGCAAACCGTCGGTCCATAATGCCCCGCACGATTTCGTCTAAGCTTTGTTCATTTTCAAATCGATGCTTGTAAAGCAAGGGTGTCCACTTTTTACCGAACTTTACATGTGTTCGCTCGTCGACGATATCGATCTCGGCAGTCATGCCGGATATCATATCGGATTTAGCGTAAAAGCTGTCCATTGATTTCTTTTTACGGCTGAACGAACACGATTCGCCAAACATCGTCAATTCCGCATAGAATTGCTCCAGCTCTTGAATCGCATCTTCGGCAAAAGGAATAGGGAATTGCTTGATGTCGTAGCCCATTTGTTCTAGCCTACGAACGCCCATCTGATGGTGGCGACTCTCGTCCCAGATATGGCGGCTGAAATCGACGTAAAATTCAAAGGGCATGTCGTCCAGTCCATAAAAAACATAACACATTGGATCGACAACCTGAATTTCCGTCATATAGTGCCACATGAATACTTTCAGGTTGTCGCGCACAGGTTCCGGTGGATTTGCGAAGTCTCCCTTTATCAACCAGTCGGGCATCGTTCTTTTCTTTGGTGCGGGTCCATAGGATTCCACATTTGGCTTGGTCGGTTTGGAAATAGCGCCCAAATCTGCACGTCCATCTGTGCCGTTCAGGTGTCTGACGTATTCGCGTGCGTATTTGCGCCATCTCGTTACGCTTTCAAGAATGGCTGGATCTTTCACAGAATCATGGATCAGGCGTTTGGCCCATTCGATCTGATCGCGTTTTTTCGGCAGCAGCTCAGCGATTAGCTCTAATGTCGGTGCGTCAAAGATCGGGTCGAGTGATTCGGTAAGTCGTTCCAATGCGTGGACGATATCTGTCTTAACCTCAAGATACCAGCCTGCCAGAAACGCATAGAAGTTGTCTGCTGCGGATACATCCTGTAGAAACTTCTGAATTTGAGGTGTAGGAATATGGATCTTGGTGTTTGCGGCAAGCTCTTCCTTGCGGCCAAGAAGACGATTCGCACAGGTCATATCTATCCACATGTGTCGGCTTAGCTCGGATTTCCATCCCAGTTCCTTAGCTGCGGGAACCCAGCCGGCAATAAGTCGGGCAGAAGCCCAATCCAGAAAAATAAAACGATTCAAAAGTGAGATTTGTTCCGGCACACGCATCCAGTAATCCCCAAGTTTATTGCGTAATTCTTGCGATTCAAATCTCTCGATTTCAAATTGGACAGTCATTTGCACGCCATCCCTTCATCGTGATTTTTAGTTTAACTTCACTGTTACCATTGTATAATGAAGGTAGGAAAATAAACTTGGTGGATTTAACGAACGAATTGGCGAATCCGACAGATTAAGGAGTGAGCGAGAAGTCGTGGCAGATTTGTACAAAAACGATAAGTTTTTAGAAAGCAAGGATTTTCTCTTTCATGCCGCTCCTTATCAAATTGAGAGCAACAAGACGATTCCTCCGCACACGCACGAGTTCGTGGAACTCGCAATCATTACCCAGGGTGAGGGAGAGCACGAATACGAAGGGGAATTGTTTCCGATATCGCAAGGGGACGTTTTCATCATCGAGCCGGGGAAGGAACATGCCTACCGCGTTGGAGAGAACCAGCAATTAAAGGTAGTTAATGTGTTATTCGTGCCTTCGCTTTTGATCGGGGAGCTCAAGGCATTGTCGAACGTGACTTCGTTTATCGAGTTCTACTACATGGAACCATTCCTGCGGTCTAACGTATCCTTTCAATGCAAATTGACATTGAACTTGAAGCAGCAGTTCGAGCTTCGTGAGTTGATGGATCGGCTCATTGATGAATACAAATCCAAAGAAAGTGGCTATCGTTTCCTCATTAAGACCAAGTTAATTGAGATTTTCATAACTCTAAGCCGAATATACGAGAAAAACAAGCAAAAGCCGCTTTCCTCCATCGCAAGCGACAATGAAATGATCGAACGGGTCTGTCAATTCATCGAGTTACGCCACGCCAGTCCGTTGACGCTTGAGCAAGTGAGCTCGATGGCAGGCATGAGCCAAAGTAAATTCACCGCGCTGTTCCGCGGGGTAGTAGGTAAGACATTTTTGGAATATCGCAACGATATTCGCATTCGGTTTGCTAAGCGTCTACTGGAGACGACTGATGACAAAATCATTCATGTCGCCAAGGAAATCGGCTTCGATGATCTTAGTCATTTTAACCGACTGTTCAAGCAAATGGTCGGTGTGTCGCCTGGAACATACCGTCGAAAGGCGGTCACGGAACATACTGTGAGCGATCGGTTTATATAAAGGGGATACCTTTTACGCTTATTAACTCGCATCTCATCGCAAGCTTGAAGCCCCTGAAAGATTACAACAAACTCAAACCCCTTAGTGAAGAAACAAATGAACAAAATTTAGATAGGCTCTGATCGCTTTTGAATAGGTTTTTGAAATGAAGGACCCTACACAACGATGAAGGAGCTGCTTCAACAGCTCCTTCGGTGGGCGTTCAGCCATGGAAGTAGTGACCTTCTTCGAGATCCGGGATCAGCCCGGGGTGCACCGGCCGCCAGCCCAGGCGTTCTTGAGTCAGGGCGCTCGATGTCGGATTGTCGGCAGATGCGGCGAAGGAAAGCCAACCAAAGTGGGCGTCTGCCTCCTCGCGGGGAATGCTGACGACCGGCAGGTTCAGGTGGCGACCAATGATGCCGGCAATGTCGCGGAATGGAACACCCTCATCACCGACCCCGTGAAGTCGGGAGCCCGCTGGCGCGCCTTCCACTGCTAGTCTGAACAGACGCGCCGCATCGAGGCGATGGACGGCCGGCCAACGGTTGGACCCGTCGCCGATGTAAGCAGAGACGCCCTTGTCACGAGCAATGCCGATCAACCATGGGATGAAGCCATGATCACCTGGACCATGCACGGACGGTGCAAGACGCACGACCGATGATCGAACCCCGCGTGCAGCCAGTGCAAGCGCCACCTCCTCGGATCGGCGCGGCGTAGCTGAGATCGGCGTGTCCTCTTCCGTCCCTAGGCGTCCCGATGTGAGCATAAGAGTCCCCGAGGTGCCCACGAATGGTTTGTCAGAGCCCTCGAGTGCTGCTCCCATCGCTTCGATCGCCAGTCTATCGATCTCGGCGGCCGCTGCAAAGTTCGAGAAGTCGTGAATGAAGGCCAGGTGAATAACACCGTCCGTTGCTAAGGTGCCTCTACGAAGGGCGTCGAGGTCATCGAGGGCACCGCGATGCACTTCGGCACCAACCGCCGTCAAGGATGCTGCGGCTGTGTCCGAGCGGGCAAGTCCGACGACTTGATGCCCTGCCTCGATGAGCTCATGAACAACCGCAGATCCAATGAATCCGGTTGCCCCGGTGACAAAAATACGCATAATGAATTCCTCCCACTATCAAATGATTACTTACATGTGTAATGATAAAGTATAGAGTGCACTCGATAGCAATACAGTTCGAATCAATGCTATAATAAAAATATGGAAAACAAATTTTCGAGCAAACAAGCTTCTGTTGAAACGGGATTAAGCATTCACACATTGCGATACTATGAGCTAATCGGGTTAATTAGCGATATAGAACGGGACGCAAATGGATATCGTCAGTATTCAGAGTCCGATATCGCATGGTTTCAAGTTTTAAGTTACTTTCGAGCCATGGGGATGCCGATTCGGGAGATGCAGGACTTTATTGCCTTGCCCAATAGTGAAGTTTCCACAATAACAGCACGGCGAGAATTTATGGAAACCTATCGCAGGAAAGTTATCGATCAAATGAAGGAGCTTGAAAAGACGCTGGAGAAAATCGATCTTAAAATCAGTTTTTTCAAAAATCTAGAGACCTCAGATAAAATACAACAGGACAGATAATAAAACAGAGATCATAACGTGTTCATATCTGTTTTGATTTTTAGAGACATCAGATTTACTTCAGGTGCTTTTGCCAGATGTGATTCATACATTTTTAAAAAGATGCAGCGCTTTAATTATTGGATATTAGCATGTAGATGAATTAAGAGACTTATGCAATTGTTGGAAACGACTTTAAAAACCGGAGTGAAACGCCTGAATACATAGCCCCGAAAACACCTTTGTATGCAGGGAAGACCTGATCCAAAACAGCATGGAAATTCAATTTAGTTTGCACGCATATCTTTGAAAGAGACTCATATTGTCTGGTCAGATAACAAATAAAAAAGGATCAACCAGAAAAGACTGGTTGACCTGATAATACAAACGGTAAAAATAGTTAAGCAAGATTTAGGAAGTTGCCATTGCATCGATAATTGGTCTGAGCGTATTACCCAAATCACTAAGAAAATATTCTACTCTTGGTGGAACCTCTGCGTATATCTTGCGTTCTATGATTCGATCCTCCTCCATTGAACGTAAATTTTGTGTCAATACCTTCTGGCTAACACCCGATATTCCATTTCTAAGTTCACTAAATCGTTTTGTACCACTCAATAATTCACGAAGGATTAGAGCTTTCCATTTATTGCTTATTAAACTAACTTCTTCACAACAGATACTAACGAGTATATCATAAGTTTATGATTGCAATGACAACATGTCCAGTGGATTTATATCGCAATGAATTAACCTATTGGAGGATGAAATGATTCAGGATCTTATATTATGAATGTGGATGTAATAACTATCAGATGCTTTTTGGGAAAAGAAGTCTCACACCAGAACGTTTAATTAAGGGAGGAAGCCACTATGAGCACACAGACCATCACTTACGACCTCGGGATGCTGCCAGAAAGAGCCCGACCTCTGTCCGTGACCGCCAACCTGATTACAATGGGCGGGCGGCAGGCATTGCGCGTTACGCTGACGGATAAAGCTTCAGAAGGCGAACCCAACGTTGATTTCATCGATATGCCGACATTCTTGATGATTCCTGGAAATTTCAAGAATGGAACTATATCGGTAAACTTGTTCAGCAAGTTACGAGACGATGCTCCGGCTTATGCACGCGGGTTCGCAGGCCTGGCATATCGCATAAGCGATAGTGGGGATGCCTTTGAAGCCAGTCTACGTTCGTCCGTTAAACGGCTTAAAGACAAAGCCCGAGTCGCCTCGCGACAAGCGTGCCGTCCAGTATTTCGCATACCCCGATTGGCGGTTCGACCGTCTGAGACAGGAATACCCAGACGGTCGTTTCGAGGCGGGAGCGAACATTGGGCCTGCCGAATGGCTTAATCTCATGCTGGAAATTGACGGGACAAATCTGAAGGTATTTGTGGATGGAACTGAATGCATTTCATTAGACAAGACTAAGGCAGAGGTAACCACGGGAAATATTGGTCTTTTCGTAGATATCGGAACCGAGGCTTTCTTTTCTGAGCTTCGGATCACAAAGCATTGAGGCCCTCGAAACGGAAAAGACGTTAGGCTAACCAGGAATATTAACCAACAGAGACGCGGGTGTCGACATAGATCGGCCGCCGCGTTAAGCCACGATGAAAATTCATTTTCATCCTCTATGGTGCAGCGCTTGCGCTGCATGAATGGCTAACGGGCAAAATTGCTCAATAAATACCTGGATTCTGCAAATGAAACAAGGAGCAGTTTGCTTAAGTGCATCTGCTCCTTATTTCAATATCTAATTGTTAAATTAACGAATTATTTCTTGTGTTCTTTCGCGGAAATAGAACCTGCCGGTGAACTTTCGAATAGCGATTGTTAAATATCAAGTTTACGGGTACCGATCCATTTCACCTTTTCAGGATCGCGATGTGAAAAGAATAGGCTCTCTTTCGTATCTAACGTAGCTATCAACTCCATATCCCCTTGGCTTAATTCAAAATCAAAGATATTGAAGTTTTCAATCATTCTTTCTTTGCGAACGGACTTTGGAATCACAACGACTTCTCTTTGTGTCAGCCAACGTAGAACCACTTGAGCAACGGATTTATTATACTTTTCAGCCATGGCTACCAATAGCTCATTCTGGAACAAGTTATTTTTCCCTTCAGCAAAAGGCGCCCAGGATTCGATTTGAACCTTATTCTCTTTCATGAATTTTGCGTTTTCGATTTGTTGGTTGAACGGATGCGTCTCAACCTGGTTAACGGCAGGAACGACTTCATTATGAATAATCAAATCGATCAGGCGATCCTCGTGGAAGTTACTAACGCCAATGGCACGGACCTTTCCTTGCGCGTACAATTCCTCCATAGCGCGCCAAGAACCATGCACATCGCCGAATGGCTGATGAATTAAATACAAATCCAAATAATCCAACTGCAATCTTTCCAGTGATTTTTTAAAAGCATTTTTTGTGCGCTCATAACCAGTATCCTGAACCCAAAGTTTCGTAGTAATAAATAATTCCTCTCTTGCCACGCCACTCCGTTTGATCCCTCTGCCAACTGCTGCTTCATTTAGATAAGAGGCAGCTGTATCAATCAGCCGATAGCCTGCCATAATAGCGTCATAAACGCTTTGTTCACATTCTTTTTGATCTGCAATCTGAAATACACCAAAACCGAGTATAGGCATCTCAACACCATTGTTCAAAGTTACTTTTTGCATATAAAATCCTCCGTTTTTAAAATGATTTGTAAGTCGACCACCACCGTAACGGCACCAATCCAGCAGATCGACAATATCGACGATCTACCCACGGTAACTCCTCCGATACGAGCACCCTCGTATCCTTATTATGCACCAGATGACAAAGAGACCGTTATCTCATTCGTACCAATTGTTTGCCTAATCCTCTCACTGCCGCTTATGTAACAATTCATAAGAACTACAATAATCGTCTGCCTTTAATACAATCAAATTGAAAGGGAGTTTGCTGGAGCTATCTATTCATTGGCGAATCCTGGATTAGGCTAGGGAAACCCGCGGCAGAAAAAAGATCGTTATACCGGCCAGACTGTGAAACGGAAGAGGATTATTTTTTTAAACCCGCTGCAAAGTAAGGACCATTAACCGTAAGGGTCGGTAGAATACGAACCATTTCTTGAGGAGATTCTTTCCTTATGGTATCGGTGATTCCCAAGAAAGATTAGTGAAAAATTATTAAAATTGTTTCAACCTATTTCCAGGTATACCAATGGTGGGATATGAAAATGGCGATTCTTTAACATCAGCCCTTTTATCTGGATGGGTATCACTTGGCCCCGTTCGTGTATGGAATTCGGCAGCATTTGACGTAGATGCGATCATGCATATCATTAGCGATTACATTTTTTTGTTAAGCCTGAACCTTCCGCCAGCACAGCTATGATGCGATCGGTCATTTCGTCGACACTTATATCATCATAAGTTTTGCTCCATTGTACTGCAGCGCCGAATATCGACCAGCTCGTCATGAGAGCCATCGTATCGACGGGGATGGTCCAATCAGCACGATCCGCCCGAAGCCGCTCGAGCCAGTGCTGCAGCAATTCGCCGAGCTCGTCAAGGATCGCTCTCTCGAACAGAGGGTTAACCGTATCGATAGGGCTGCAACGACCGTATAGCGAGCGAACGTGCTCCAGTACGGTTCGGACCAGCACCCGCAAATGCCCCGGATTCCAGCCTGCATCCGGTGGAATCTCACGCCCAAGCAAATGGCGAAATTTATCACGAATGGACTGCTCCAGCAGTGCGAATTTGTCCGGAAAATGAGCGTAGAACGTTCCTCTGTGCACATCCGCCCGGTCGGTGATATCTTGAATTGTCATCGCGGTGAACCCTTTTTCCCGCATCAGTTCCGCGAACGATTGCTTCAGTAGTAACTGAGACCGCCTCCGCCGACGATCGAGTTCATTCCTTTTGGTTTCCATAGCTTATATCGCTCCTCGTATGACGTCAACGGATCTTTGAATCGACGGCCCCGACAAAATCGTCTATTTGTCAGGTAACCGACGTATCCGCTGAATTGTCCGTTGTTACCAGTCTCCAGCTTTACTACTATTGTAATGAACGTGGCGCGTTTATACAATGAAGCGAAAGAGGGATAAATGATCATGGCGATGGAAATACCCCGGAAAATGAAAGCGATCCAGTATTCGACTTACGGAGGGCCAGACGTGTTGCATTGCGAGGAAGTGCCCGTTCCGGTGGCGGGTGAAAACGAGGTTCTCGTCCGTGTCCATGCAGTCGGTATCAATCCAGGCGATTGGCAGATCCGTTCGGGATTGGCTGGTGACCGGTTCAAGCTTCCTTATATTCCCGGTTGGGATGTATCGGGAGTTGCTGCCAGTGTAGGAGCAGGAGTAACGAATTTTAGCCCGGGCGATGCTGTCTATGGAATGACCGTCAACAGTGGGGGCTGCGCGGAATATGTCGTTGTACCGGCCAGGTATTTGGCACTCAAACCTGATTCGGTTGATTTCGTTGAGGCAGCGGCTTTACCTCAGTCCGCCTTTACCGCTTGGCATGCGCTGTTCGTACAAGGGAAACTGGAAACGGGACAAACCGTGCTGATTAACGGTGCCGCCGGAGGCGTCGGCCACTTTGCGGTCCAACTGGCTCGATGGAAGGAGGCTCGTGTCATCGGAACCGCTTCTGCACGTAACGAGTCATACTTGCTCGATCTGGGCGCCACTGCGTTTGTCGACTATACAGCCAGTCTACCGACAGAGATCGAACGGAGTGCTGACATCGTCCTCGATACAGTAGGAGGAGAAAAGGTGGATTGGCTTCTGGATATCCTGAAGCCGGGAGGTCGCCTCGTACCGATTACGTGGGGACGCTATTCGTCCGTTAAGGCGGCCAAGGCGTCGGTAACAGTCCAGGAGGTGCAGTACCCGGCGATCTCTACTGCTTATTTGGACGAATTGACTCACCTCGTTAATGGTGGGCAATTGAACGTAACGATCGATTCAGTGTTCCCCTTAGAGGATACTGCCAAAGCACATGAGAAGAGCGAAAGCCGACGAGCGCGTGGTAAAATCGTCATCCGAGTACTGTAGCGGCAAAGCCAAAGTTTATTACATTTCAAAATAGGTAAATGTATTAAGCAAACAAGTGGAAGGTAATTCAATCTTTGTAACCAGGCATGGCTTTCCCGTCCATGGCTGTTGTTTGTAATTCGGAAAGACGCGTGGGATTTCTTTAAACAATGGCTGCGAAAAAACGATTATTATCATCAAGAAATAGGAGCTACTGCGGTGGCTCTTATTTTTTTATTGAGATCTGAAACAATTTTTTGTCGTTGATACTGTATATCATCCGAATTTTTATTTCCGTAGAATTAACTGGCGGGATAGTTTAATAGATGTGACCACCAAAAGTTGAATATTCATTATCTGAACGTGGTCTTTAGTGCACTTATTTCCAATTCGCTTGTAGACGACTCGTTTTCTGTTCCACGCATATTTTCACCAGGCTCATTTTCCGTTCCATAAACGCAAAGAACGAACGATAATTTGCATTGCAGTATAGAAAGGTAGTTTCAAAAGGAGATCATAAATGATCAAGTGGATAGCGAACCATAAGCCCACCCATAAGTCAAAACATCGTCAAGCCATCTTTTAAGGAGAGGCGGACAGTTAAACCAATATATAGGTCTTTTTCCACGTCTATGTTTCCATCAGGATAAGTCTTATGCAATTCGTGAACCGTATGCTTTTCCGGATATTTTTTGACATGCTTATTATTTTAGGTGTATGGGAAATAAAGGGATTTCCAAAGATATATTGAATATTGTTTGATATTAATGATTGGGAGGTTGATGAAGATGGAAATAAAAGTTGAACGTTTAGATTTTGAAATGGCGGACATTTCTGGGTCGAGGTTTCAGAAGGTTAAAGCAGAGGAATTAAATTTTGATAATGTTAATATGGCAAAGACGCAAATTAATAATGCAAATATGAGAAGAATGGCATTAAACGATGTCAATATGTCCGAGCTCAGAATTTCGGATGCTAATCTCTCAGGTACAGAAATCAAAAATGCTAATTTTAGTCATGCTGTTATTGACCATGTTCATTTATTTGGCACTGAATTTCGTAATGTAGTTCTCCCTATGGAAGGCGACGGTAATTACAATCCGAATGGTGTTTACAAACCAATTAACTATATTAATTGTGACCTCTCTAACAGTCAATTAACAAACTGTAATTTAGCAAATATGGATATTCGCGATTGTGATATATCTGGATTGAAGATTAACGGGGTGTTAATAGAAGACTTAATAAATAAAAATGAAAAATGAATCATCAAATATTAAGGTAACGAAAAACGAGTGTGCAGGAGTTGCTTGTAGCGGCTCCTTTTTTATTTCCTTTGAAGTAACAGGTACAACAGCGGAATAATATGGTGATCAAAATTTTGAGATTTTCAAGTATTGTACTATGATAAACTTAATTCCATTATTTGAGCTGAGCAAGGGTAGGGGAAGCCCATTACTCTTACACAATTTAGAGAACTGTATACCTAAGGAGTGGTAGAAATGGCACGTGTTCTATTTATTAATGGTGGATCAGAAGGACATATCAATCCAACTATTGGAGTTGTGCAAGAGCTTGTTTCGCGTGGAGAAGAGGTTGTGTACTTTTGTATAGAAGCTTTTCGGGAGCGTATTGAGAAGACGGGAGCTTCCGTACGAACATTTGACGATCAAAAATTTATAAAGGCCTTCATCTCAGGTGGAAGAGACTATTTACTCGAAAGAATCAACGGTCTTTTACTTACGACAGATATAGTCATACCCAGCGTTCTTGAACAGATCAAAGGGGAGCGTTTTGACTACATTATCCATGATTCGATGTTTGGTTGTGGACGTTTACTTGCTCAAATTCTTAAGCTTCCCGCAATCAGCTCCTGCACTTCTTTTGCGCAGACAGAAGCTTCATTCGATAAGATGATGGAACAATTTTCCATAAAAGTCCCTGCAGAAATAGTTGATAAATTTCACAGCCTGACGGTAATGGTGAAGGAACAATATGATGTGGAGATCCGTTCACCTTACGAAGTTTTTTGTAATCCTGCCCCACTTACAATCGTTTATACAACTCGGGAGTTTCAACCTTTTGGAGAAGCATTCGACCAAACCTATAAATTTGTAGGTCCGTCCATCTCTACACGATTAACTCAAGAAAACTTCGAGCTTACTGCAATCCAGGAGAAAAGCCCAATTTATATTTCACTGGGTACTGTCTTTAACCAAGCCATTGATTTCTATAAGCTTTGTTTTGAGGCATTAGGGAATACGGATCATACTATTGTCATGTCTATTGGAAATAAAACGCAAATTTCTGATTTAGGGGAAATTCCTACAAACTTCATCGTAAAAAATTACGTTCCACAAACTGATGTATTGAAATACACCAAATTGTTTATTACACATGGCGGAATGAACAGTACCAATGAAGGTCTCTATTACGGGGTTCCGCTAATTGTAATCCCGCAAAGCGCGGATCAGCCGATAATTGCCGGGCAAGTTGTTAATATCGGAGCAGGCATTAAATTACAAATGCAAAGCTTGACAGCAAATCAACTGCGTGAAGCCGTAGATCATGTGTTAGACCTCTCATCTTTCAATAAAGCTTCTGCACAAATTAGGGAATCCTTTCAAAGATCAGGTGGATATCACCAAGCTGTTGATGAGATTTTCGCATTTAAAAGTCAACATGATATTTAAATATATAGATTTATTAGCTCCTCTTATCGTTAACTTTTTCTCAGCGGCTACTACAACTTCTTTTGTACATGCAGGAGGTTAAATATGAAAATTGTTGTTGCAACGGATTCTGACTATGGGTACATACGAGACCATGACCATCATATTGTGGAGAGCTTAATATTGCCAAAAATAAAAGAAAATCAAATATACATGCTGCGCAACCAGGATGAAAGTAATATCGGATGGATGAGATATGGATATTTCTGGGATAATATACCTTTCATGAATATGATTTGGATTGACGAACAATATCGAGGTATAGGTGGAGGCAAGCAAGTCGTTCTCTTTTGGGAAGATGAAATGAAACAAAAAGGTTTTAAATTGGTCATGACGTCAACTCTGGCTAATGAAGAGGCGCAGCATTTCTACAGAAAGTTAGGATACCGAGATGCAGGATGTTTATTATTGGAAAATGAGCCATTGGAAATCATGCTAACTAAAATAATAATTTAAATAAGAATTTAAGTACGGACACAAGAGGTGATTTCAATGCTCAACCCAAACGACATTAACGGCAAAATCGTTAGCACGGACATGAATAGCACGCGTGCCAAAACGCTGGGCGTTTATCTGAAATCACGCCGGGCCCAGCTGCAGCCGGAACAGGCCGGGCTGACAAGGTCACACGGCCAGCGCCGAACGCCGGGCTTGCGGCGGGAGGAGGTCGCGATTTTGGCAGGAGTTAGTGCGACCTACTATACGTGGCTGGAGCAGGGACGGGAAGTTGCAGTATCCCGGGATGTGATCGAAAGCATTGGCAGGGCGCTGCAGCTGAACCGGGATGAGCATGTGCATTTGCTCGGGCTCTGGAACGCCAACGAGCCTGAAGCAGTAACCCCGATTACCACGAAAATAAAGCCGCAGTGGCAAGAGATCGTTAATCAGATGGCTTTTCCTTGTTTTATCAGCAATGATCGGGCCGAACTGCTTGCATGGAACCGCGCGGTCGATGAACGGATCGCGGATTTTTCGTCGCGACCTCCGGAGCAGCGGAATATGATGGCAATGCTGTTCACCGACCCGGAGATGCGCAGCCGCCTGGTCAACTGGGAAGAGATGGCGGCGCATTCGGTGGCCATTTTCCGCACCTCATACGATAAATACTCGCATGACCCGTGGTTCGCACAGTTTGTTGCCGATCTCTCTAGAGAAAGCGCTGAATTTGCCGCCTTGTGGAAGCTGCATCGTGTGGAAATTAAAAGGGTAACCCGGGTTTTCTACAGCATGCCCGGCGATAATCAAGTCCTTGCCTATGACATCAATTCGTTGGCATTTACGGTGGATCATTCCGATCTTCATCTGTGCATATATTCGCCAGTGGCTGACTAGCGTCATCCAGGAACTGTGAACTGTCGCCCTGACTGCGTTGTCCTTCCCCTTTTCTCCGGGAGTTAATAAGCTGCGATCCTGGTAGTCCTGTTACTAGTAAAAGCATGCTGTGGCTGCTCTCGGAAATGCGGTTTAGAATAAGATCATGCTTTAGCGAACCATATTCGAACTTTCGGAAAAGAGGCTTACTAAGATGGAGAATGAGATGACACAGCGAAAATTGGGCAGTCTCGGGCTTGAAGTGTCAGCCCTTGGTCTTGGCACGATGATGATGCCAGACAACGAAGAGTCGATATACACTATTCACGGTGCGCTTGATCTTGGCGTCACGCTGTTTGATACGGCGGATATTTACGGCGATGGACTTATGGAAGGAAAGTTCGGCGGTAATGAGCGGATGGTTGGCCGTGCCTTGAAAGGACGTCGGGACCAAGCTGTGATTGCTACCAAGTTTGGTATCGTTTCACCGGATCTGAAAGCGCACGGACACCCGGCTTATGTCAAAAAATCAGTCGACGCCAGCCTTCTTCAGCTAGGCATCGATTATATCGACCTGTATTATCAGCATCGCATCGATCCGAATACGCCGATCGAGGAGACGGTAGGTGCCATGGCGGAGCTCGTCCAGGAAGGCAAAATTCGCTATATCGGCCTGTCGGAAGCTACAGCCGATCAGATTCGCCGCGCGCATGCGGTTCATCCGCTCACCGCGGTGGAAACCGAATATTCACTGTGGAGCCGCGAAGTGGAAAATGAGGTGCTGCCGGTTCTGCATGAGCTTGGCATCGGCTTTGTGCCGTACAGTCCGCTCGGCCGCGGTTTCCTGACTGGACAAATCCGGACCTTCGACGATCTGCCCGAAAACGACTATCGCCGCTATTTCCCCCGCTTCCAGGGTGACAACTTCACCAAAAATCTGGAGGTCGTAGCCCTGATCGAGCAGTTTGCCGCCCGCAAAGGCTGCACACCGTCCCAACTGGCTCTCGCTTGGCTGCTCGCGCAGGGCGAGCAGATTGTTCCGATTCCCGGGACGAAGCGGCTGGACCGAGTGCGGGAAAATCTCCGCTCGCTGTATGTGACGATCTCTGCAGAGGAGCAGGAGGAGATCGAACGCATTTCTCCGAAAGGCATCGCAGCGGGAGAGCGCTACCCGACTTTTTTACAAGCTTGATCCCAGTCAGATGGAAGATTAATTATATATAAAAATTTAAACAGACGGACGATAGTGTTTATCGCTCGTCTGTTTTTATATTAATCGCTAAAGGAGGTTTGGGCGGAGCTCCTCCAGGTGCGAAGTATGTTGCCCTAAACATCAATCATATCCAGGTGTATGTGTGATTTGGATGTGAAGTGTGTGATGATTATTTTGAAATCACTTAAAATACCATAGTAGAATCTTAAAAATGACCATTTGAATTATTCTTATCCTTAAAGTATGGTGAATGAAAATAGATGCAAGTATTACCTGGTGGGAACCAGCTTATAACTAAGATACTTGAGTAGCGTCCATATATCACGGCATGTACAATGATAAGAGAAGACGTTAAACCGAGGAAGGGCTGAAATATGGAGCATAGTAGTTGGATACAAAAGGCAGTTTTAATGATAAAAAACATGAAGTTCCAGAATAAATTAATGGCAGGATACCTTATGGCCTGTGTCATTCCAATGCTGAGTGTAAGCGTGATCATTTTTCATCAATCGACAGCGGGGCTGGAGGATTCTTCCCAGGATTTCGCTGCTTTGTACACGTCCCAGATAAGGACTTCTTTGAATGAATTCATGAAAGAATATGACAAGGTCACGAAGTCGGTACTAGTCGACAACGAATTCATCTATGGGCTCGGAGAAGAGAAGGAGCGATCCATGGATGAATTGGTACTCCAGAAGGTTGCCGTCCAAAGGCTACTGCTACGAGTTGCTTTGCTCAAACCGGAGATGGGTACCGTGATGCTAATCAGTCGTGATAACAGCGTATACCAGTACACCACAGCCACAAGCATGGTGAACGAGAACGCACTATTGACCCAGGAGTGGTACAAGCAGCTCCGCAGCTCAGACGATACGTTTTTTATTTCCGGGTTACATGACCGTTCCTATTACGAGGCTAAAGAGGAAGGAGCTGTAGTGACGGTGGGAAGGGTACTGTTCAGTTCTGGTGGGGCTTATGCGGGGATGCTTCTCATCGATCTGGACCCATTCACGCTGCTGCAGCTTGATCATGCCTTCGTTTTGGCTCGGGACAAATACGGTATGCGTGTCATCCTAAGCAATCGTCAAGGGGAAATCGTCTACCATTCCGATGCTGCCAGCGGCCGACTGTCCTGGAAGCAGGTGTTGGAGTCTGGTGCGGATTACTTGAAGGATGATGCCAGTACTGACCGGATTATTTTGTCAGGAAGCACCCAATCGGGTAATCTATTTATCAGAACTGAGATTCCCCGCGAACTGCTGCTGCAGAAGATCAATCAGATCAAAGGAGTGACCGTGATCGTGATCGTGACGAGCTTTCTGGTCATAACTCTCATCTCGCTTGGTCTAAGTTATACGATAACCAAGCCAATCAAGGCGCTCCGCAGGAGCATGAAGCAGGCAGAAGCAGGCCAATACGTGCCCATAGAGAAAGACCAGACCAATGACGAAATCGGAAGTCTAGTACACAGTTACAATAAGATGATTGTAACGATCCGAGCCTTGATTGAAGATGTGTACATCGCAGAGATCAAGCATCGTAAAGCCAAATTCATCGCACTCCAGAATCAGATCAATCCCCACATGCTGTACAATACATTGGAATCCATCCGCATGAAGGCGCTAATGAAAGATGACGAGGAGACAGCCAGCATGATTAAGATTTTGGCGCGGATGTTTAGGCTAGTCTTGGGCAAGGATGGCAGGCAGCATTCGGTAAAGCAAGAATTGGAATATATAACCAATTATGTGCAGCTTCAGAATATCCGCTTTGATAACAAATTCCGGTTGGATATTAGGATTGCAGGGGAGATACTGCAGTGCAGCATCATCCCTCTGGTACTCCAACCTATTGTGGAGAACAGCATCAACCATGGATTCCAAGACTACGGCCGGACCATGAATATTGAGATTGAAGGCATTTGGACGGGAGATGAGGAAATCCTGATCCGGATTACGGACGACGGGGTCGGCATGACTTTGGACAAACAGGAGGAGCTTCGTGCTCTCTTGGTGGTGGCAGATTCGGACAAATATAAGCTGGAAAAGCTGGATGAACCGGCAGGTAAAGGGTTAGGTCTAAAAAATATTGCAGAACGCATCAAGCTCCATTATGGAGAGCGGTATTATTTATCGGTTCGTCCTGGAGTCGAGAACGGAACGACGGTTGAGATTTTAATCCCCAAGATTTGAAATGATGTGTTAGTTGGAAATGGAAAGGGTAGGTGCTTGGGATGAAGTTGATCCTGGTTGATGACGAGAAAATTATTGTCGACGGTCTCAAAAAAATGATAGGCCGCTATATACCGGAGTGTGAGGTTGTCGGCGTAGCTTATAATGGTTTGGAAGGGTATAAATTAATTCGAAAAATGCAGCCTGACATTGTCATCACGGATATCCGAATGCCGCAGGCAGACGGTCTGGACATGATCCAAATGCTGAAGGACGCGGACAGCCAGGCTAAATTCATTCTCTTAAGTGGATATGCTGACTTCGAATACGCTCGAAGAGGCATGCAGATGGGGGTGCAGTTCTACATCAACAAGCCGGTGGAGGAACTGGAACTGCGCGACTGCGTTTGTCAGGTTATGGAGATGATCCGTGCGAACAGGGCCAAGCTTCAGGAAGTGGACGATTTGAAGCAGGAGGTTCATAACCGTATGCGGGAGAGTGCCTTGAAGGACATCCTTGAAATTGGCAGCGAAAATACGGACTTTGTGGAAGAACTGCTTAGAATCGCGCAAATTCCAGCTCAGGGTACCCGTTTCGTATGCGCCCTGCTTGAATTCGACGGCAGCGTCGATGGCCTGAAGGAATTTGGTCTTCAACCGGTATTTCGCCAAATAGACCGTTTCTTGGGACAGTACCGGGAGGTGTATCGCTTTCGTTATTGGGGTGCCCAAGTTGCTGTGGTGATTACACATGGCGGAGGAATCGATTATGTGGAACTGGTCCGTGCGATCCATCGTCTGAAGGAAGCGGCGTTCCGGGAGCTGAAGATGTCCATGACTGTCGGAATCGGTACGGTGCAGGAACGTGCTGCGAGAATCAGCCAATCCTTCGAGGAAGCCCGTTACGCATTGAACTACAAGGTTATCAAGGGAATGGACGCCGTGATCCCGTTTCTCGAAATAAGCCTGACAGGACAGCAACACACGGTTCCTGATGAAATGATTGCCAAGCTGGAATCTGGCCTCGACAACATGGACGAAGAGGGATGTGTAGGAGTCATCCGTGAGATCTTCCAGGGGATGGAAGCCGATCGCGGCATAAGTCCGGCAAATCTCCAGCTTCAGTGCCTAAACATCCTTTTATCGAGCGCACGGAAGATGTCCTTCCAGCAGCTGCAGCAGAACGACTTCCTGGGACGTAATATTCTGTCTCTGGAAGGTATCTCAAGGTTTCGGACATTGGAGCGTCTGGAGGAATGGATGATTCAAGTTATCCGGGGGATTATTGCGTTCAAGCTGGAACACAATATTCCCAAGAAAAAGGATATCATCGCTGAGATCAAGGAATACGTATCGAAGCATTACAATGAACCGATCAGCCTGGCAGACTTATCCGCTCGTTTTTTCATAAGTCCCTACTATTTAAGTCAGTTGTTCAAGCAAAAAACGGGGGATACCTACATGAATTTTTTGACGCAGATCCGAATCCGCAAATCGAAGGAGCTGCTGGAGAAAACGGATCTGAAGGTTTATGAGATATGCCGGCTGGTCGGATATTCGGATACACAGCATTTTGCTCGGCTATTTGAGAAATTGACAGGCTTTAGGCCAAGTGAATACCGCAAGAAGCCCCCAAGTGTCTAATTGTAAGAAGTCCTTTCGCTGTTCCTACGGTGAAAGGACTTTTTCGTATCTATAAAATGACCTTGTCGAAACTTAAAAACGTCCCATTGAAGGGCACGCATCTTAGAGAGTATACTTTGTAAGCGAATACAACTAGACGCGAGGGGGGAACAAATTGCTTAAAAGCACAATTAAAATGAATGTTTTTTGGCCACTCTATGTGATGGCCATTCCGGGTCTCATTTTTCTCATCATTTTCAAGTACATTCCGTTATTAGGGTCTGTGATCGCCTTTAAGGATTATTCGGTATTCAAAGGGTTTATCGATAGTCCTTGGGTAGGGTTTAAGCATTTTGAGAAGCTTCTCGATTATCCGGATTTCGTCCGTGTGTTTGGAAATACGTTGATGCTAGGCTTTCTGAAAATCGTGCTGGTGTTTCCGATTCCGATCCTGCTGGCGCTGATGATTAATGAAATTCGGAAATCCGTGCTAAAGAAAGGTATTCAGACTGCTTTATACATCCCTCACTTTTTATCATGGGTCATTGTGTCGGGCATTGTGTTTGACATCTTCTCCTTAAGTGGGTTGTTCAATGTAATCTTGGGCTGGTTCGAGTATGATCCGATTTTGGCCATGCAAGATAGCGCTTACTTCCGCCCGGTCTATGTACTGACTTCCATTTGGCGAGATGCTGGATGGGGAACTGTCGTGTATATGGCCGCGATCAGTGCCATTGATCCGCAATTATATGAATCGGCCATGATGGATGGTGCATCCAGATTCAAACAGATTCGTCATATTACATTTCCTCTGCTTCTGCCTACAGTACTTGTCCTGTTCTTGTTGGAAATCGGTAACTTCCTGGACTTGGGCTTTGATCAAGTATTCAATCTCTTGACGCCAATGACTTACAGCGTAGGGGATATCCTTGATACGTATGTGTTCCGAACTGGTATTCAGCAAGCGCAGTACAGTTTCGCAACGGCGGTTGGTTTGTTTCAGTCGATTATTGGATTTATCCTGGTTTACATATTCAATAGGCTGTCGAAAAAAGTTTCCGATGGGGGGTTATGGTAGATATGTTTGAATATAGAGGAGAAAAAGCTTTTGTAGCAAGCATCACGACCGTTCTTCTGCTGTTATCGTTCATCGCGATCGTGCCGCTGCTGTCTGTTATCTCGATTTCTTTTAGCTCGAAAAGTGCCGTTGTGCAAAATCTGGTGTCCATATGGCCTATGGAGTTCACGTTGGATTCATGGAGGTATATTATTGACCGGTCTGATTTGTGGAAGTCATTCTTCCTCACCTTAGGTTCAACCGTGATTGGTACGGGCTTGGCACTATTAATTACAGCCTTGCTAGCTTATCCGCTTTCGAAGCCTGAGTTCCGCTGGGGTTCCGTAATTATGGTGGGCGTGGTTATCGCCATGATTTTCAAGGCTCCGATCATTCCTTTTTTCCTTACTGTACGAGGTATCGGTCTTTATAATAATCCGTTGGTCTTGATCGTGCCTCATATCCTTAACCCATTTAATCTGATCATCATGAGGAGCTTCTTCAAGGAGTTCTCTAAGGAACTCGAGGAAGCGGCTTTCATCGAAGGCTGCGGTTACTTTCGAATGTTATTCCAATTCGTGCTTCCGCTGTCCAAGGCAGTACTTGCTACATTAGCTTTGTTCTACGCGGTAGTCATTTGGAATCAGTTCCAGACTCCGTTATTATTTCTCCAAAATACGGACTGGTTCCCGTTACAGATGAAGATACGCCAGTACATCTCGGATGATAATATGATTATGCCGGGTGCCGCTTCAACGGCTGACTTTAATTTTAATGAACGAACGTTAAAATCGGCGACGGTTATCTTCGCCATCATTCCGATCATTGCGGTGTATCCTTTCTTGCAAAAGTATTTCGTAAAAGGAGCCATGATCGGTTCTGTAAAAGGATAATTTCGGTTTTAAGGCTTAATGAGCCTCGAACATATAATGTCAATTTCAAGGGGGAAACATGGCATGGCTATCAAAAAACTTGGGGTACTGGCACTAACAGGCTCCCTTGCCGTTACAGTCTTTAGCGGCTGCAGCAGCAATACGGACAAACCCGCTGCTTCTTCATCACCTGATCCAGGGCAGAGCGCGGCTCCGAAGGCAGAGGAAATCGTTGATCTTGAAGTGTGGAATACGAATACGGGCTTTAAACCTATTACCAAAGGAAGTAAGGTATACGAGTTTTATAAGGAAAAGCTCGGCGTCGGCGTCATTCAGCCTTATGTGGAATGGAACGGCGGCACCACTTACCTGAACCAGCTGAACCTGAAGATTGCTGCGAATGAAATGCCGGACTTGTTCAGGCCTCATCAGGGCATCGAGGACAGCTTGGCTAAAAACGGCGCAATCGTCGATTTGACAGAACTTTTGCCGAAGTACGCACCAAATGTATGGCAGAGCATTCCTAAGGAAGTGTGGGACGTGGTCAAAGCCAATGATCCTACCGGACAAGGAAAAATTTATTATATCCCGGGCGTGCTGGACTATGGCAGAGAAACGGGTTTGATTCGTAAGGATTGGCTCGACAAGCTGGGGCTGCAAATGCCGAAGACGCAGGATGACTACGTGAAAGTGCTCGAAGCTTTCCGGGATAAGGATCCGAACGGAAATGGACAAAAAGATGAGATCCCGACCGGTGGCCGGGAGCAGGCGGCTTGGATGGATCATTTATTCGCCATGTACGGTATAGCGATGCTCGAAGGCAAACCGGATTGGGATGTGTACGATGGCAAGCTGACTTACGCTGCGGTTTCTCCGAATATGAAAGCTGCACTGGAGTTCATCGCCAAATTGTATAAGGATGGGTTAATCGATAAGGAATCACTTTTGAACAATAAGGCGAAGTGGGAAGGGAAAATTGATTCGAACAACGTCGGCAGTTACTTCCACTGGGAAGAGTCGGTCTTCGATCGTTTAGAGAATATTAATAAAAATAAAGGCGTGAAAGGCGATTACTCCGTACTTCCGATCCCAGAGGTACCAGGCTACAAGGGCTTCTATACCTTGATGAAGATGCAGCCGCCGGCCTGGGTTGTGAAGAACGGCAAGGATCAGCAGAAGCTCATGGCAACGCTGAAGCTGCTGAACAACATGTACGACAAAAAGAATTGGAATTCACTTTACCTTGGCGTGGAGGGTATGCACTATGTCATGAAGGACGGTAAAGCTTCCAGGCTTCCAGATGACAAAAGCGTACAAGAGAACATTCCCCTTCACCCGTTTCTTGATGTAGCTACTGCTGACTTCTCCATTGAGCTGTTCAAAAGTACGTCGGCGGAGGATAGAAAGTGGGCAGTAGATCAAGGCATCCGAAACATTCAGGAAGCTCAGAAATACTTCAAAACCATTGCCGGTGACGGTATGCCTGCAAGTGTCTATGATGGGTTTGCAGATATCAATAATCGTACGCTTTATGTGGAATATGCGACTAAGATTATCCTTGGGCAGTACCCGATCAGTAAATTCGATGAATTCGTAGAGAAGTGGAACAAATCGGGTGGTGAAGAAGTCACGAAGCGTGCCAGAGATTGGTATGCGAAGGTGAAGAAGTAAATATGAAGTAAACAACGCAAAGGGGATTAATACTTCCTTTTGCGTTGTTTTACTATGTCAACAATCAGTTAAAAGCCTCATATCCCTTTTAGCGTCATACATCTCATCCTTCCCATTAACGAACATAGTACATAAAAGAAACGATATTATTACATTTTTCGTGAAGAACATATGCCATATAATAAAAACATCAAAACACCAATGGATGGGTTGTACATTCAATGAAACGTTTTCATTTAAGGGAGGAAGTCGAAACAACATAAATAACCCAAGTCAGAATTTTATCGTTGTAGGAGGAAAACGAATTGACAAATAGTGAGAAACTACACAGAAGAGTCAGAATTAAAGAAAATATCCCATTGTATTCCATGCTGCTATTGCCACTTCTGTTTTTTATTATTTTCAGCTATGTTCCCATGCTAGGATCGGTGATTGCCTTTAAAGATTACAGATTTATAGATGGTATTTTGGGAAGTGACTGGGTAGGGCTACGGAATTTTAAAATGATATTTGGACAGCCACAGACACTAGAGATCATAAGAAATACATTTGTTATTAGTTTGCTTTCCGTCCTTGTATCATTCCCATTCCCGATTATTCTAGCTATCCTGCTAAATGAATTAAGAATAAAATGGTTCAAAAAATCGGCACAAACAGTTCTTTATTTACCTCACTTTTTCTCATGGGTCATTGTAGGCGGTATTATTATTAACATTTTCTCCGTTAATCGGGGTCCTATCAATTTTATTATTGAATCATTTGGAGGGGAACCCTTCCAGTTTATGTTTAATCACACGGCATGGATGTCTATATTTTTAGGAAGTGGTATTTGGAAAGATACAGGATTTAATGCCATCATCTACTTAGCTGCACTCTCGAGTATAGATCCTACGTATTACGAGTCGGCGGTTGTAGATGGCGCTAACAAGTGGAAACAAATTACGAAAATCACCCTTCCATGTTTGTATCCAACAATCATCCTAACATTTATATTAGCTACGGGTAAGATTATGGAAGTAGGATTTGATCGCATTTATGTTCTACAAAATCCTGTCGTAAAAGATATATCTGAGGTCGTGTCCACATTTATTTATGAGGTTGGCATTCGTTCAGGGGACTTCAGTCTAACGACGGCAATGGGATTGTTCGATTCTGTCATCAGTTTGGTGCTTGTGCTTGTGGCCAATAAATTAGCCAAGATGTCAGGGAATGCTTTATTCTAATCAACTAACAAACTAGACATATGAAGGAGAGGACTGGGCATTGAAAATATCGACTGGAGAAAAAGCGTTTTATACGATTAATAACATAGTGCTTTTTATAGTATCGCTGACGTGTTTGCTTCCGCTCATCTATATTGTTGCTACTTCATTCAGTAGTGGCGCAGCTATTGATGCAGGCAAAGTATATTTGTGGCCAGTTCAGTTTACAACTGCTGCTTATAAAGTATTAGTTGTATCGACTGATTTGTTTAAATATTTTTGGAATAGTGTCGTTGTGACCGTGGTTGGTACTGCGCTTAGTATGGTTTTTACGATATTGTGTGCATATCCGTTAGCTAAAAAGAAATTGTTTGCTAGAAAGAAAATCACATTCTTAATCGTCTTCACCATGTTGTTTAGCGGTGGTTTGATACCAACGTTTTTATTGGTCAAATCTCTTGGATTAATGAACTCGTATTGGTCCATTTGGTTAACCACTCTGATTAGCCCCTACAATATGTTGCTTATGAAATCTTTCTTTGAAAATATATCCGAAGAGTTGGAAGAAGCCGCTAGAATCGATGGTTGTTCAGAATGGCGAATTTTACTTCAGATGTATCTTCCGCTTTCCAAAGCTGTGATAGCAACGCTGTGCCTGTTTTATGGGGTTACGTATTGGAACATGTTCTTAAAAGTGCTAATGTATATCAATGATTCAAAGGGATATACATTGCCCGTTCTCATTCAACAGATGGTGTTCCAATTAGAGCAAATAAAGCTTGGTAGTAGTACTGATCTAAGTGCGGTATCGGGTTCAGGTGAGGTCATTTCGGAATCAGTTAAGTCTGCAGGTGTTGTTGTATTGATTTTGCCAATGCTCGCTGTATATCCATTCCTGCAAAAATATTTTGTAAAAGGTGTTATGCTGGGGTCGGTAAAAGGCTAAGTGAGACGTAATGTTTGGCGATTGTAAAGGGTACGATAATCGTATTCTTCACATATATCGAAAGCGATTTCAAATTTCAATAGTTTTTTAAAAAAAGGGAGGCAATAACTGTATGAAGAAAAAGTCTCGTGGTTTGGTTGCATTATCGCTAGTGATGGCTGTTTCTGTTGGACTTACAGCATGTAGCTCATCTAAAGATGTGCCTACAAAGAATGACAGTGCAAAGACTACTCCTGATGGTCAAGTGAAAAAAGGTAAAGTAACCGTTATGGTTTATGATCGAGGACTCATTCCAGCTTCAGAAGGTACGTATGAAAATAACCGCTGGACCAAGTGGATTCAAGAAAATGCGCCGCTCGAAGAAGTTAAATTTATCGTGGTACCCAGAACAGAAGCAGTACAGAAGATGAACATGCTATTTGCAGCCGGAGAAGGTCCAGATGTCGTAGCCAACTATGAAGATTTGATACCCTTTATATCCAAAGGGCAAGCATTAGAAATAACAGATGATTTGCTTGCCAAAATGCCCAACTATAAAATGGTTTTAGATAAATATCCAGCACTTCAAAAGCTCACGACTGTAAATGGGAAACGTTACACCATCGGAACAGTATCTCCTGTTTCACCAAATCATACTGCGGTAATCCGAGCTGATTGGTTAGAAAAATTAAATCTTCCTATGCCCAAGACACCGGAAGACTTACTTGCTGTTGCCAAGGCGTTCACAGAGAAAGATCCCGATGGAAATGGGAAAAATGATACCTATGGATTAACCTTAAATCAGGATTCCCAAAGAGTGCTTTCTCACATGTTTGGTTTTGGCAATCCGGATAAATATGCGGTCGTGGATGGCAAGCTGACTTATGTATGGGATAGAATCCAAGATTGGCTTAAGTATTCGAAACAAATTGTTGATGCGAAGGTTGTAGATCCGGACTTCTTACTTGATAAAGGGGATAAAGCACTAACTGATTTTATTAATGGAAAGATTGGGATTTTCCTGACAGGGAAATTTAGTCAGCTGAATTCACCAACATTTGTGAATTTCAAAAAGGCAAATCCCACTGCTAAACTGGATACATTTGATTTGCCTGTGACTAAGTATGGCAGCTTTGAAGGATATGTTAATGGTGGTCCTTCTGGTGTAGGTTTTATTAATGCCACCACCAAAGATCCTGATGCTGCTGTTAGGTACATTAACTGGTTAAATGACCCTAAAGTTTCCGATTATTTAGTGAATGGACCTGATGGTGTTTACAAAAAGAGAGACTCAGAAGGTACCGTTGTTGTAGTGGACCCTGAGAAGAATAAAATTGAATACGATTATGCAGCAGATTATAGTATCATTAGAAATTTTCAATTAGACGGTGGTGCTGCAACTTATAGTCCTTTAGCCAATGAGTATTACAACTCGTATCTCAAATCGAGCGACCCTATCTTACAGGAGTTTGGAGATTTATACTTTAAGATGGCGCAAATTGTCAATAAACCAAATGCTATCGATCCAAGAAAATGGCAACAAACTTTGCCGGCACTTGCGTCTGATACCCTGTTGAAGAAAACGAATGGAACAAAAGCTGTAGACGATATTCTCTTAAAATCACTTGCACAACCAAATGTGACTGCTGAGAAGGCTATTGCAGATGCGAAAGAGGCTTGGAAGAAGGCTGGCGGCGAAGATGTAGATGCGTTCTACAATGATTATTATCAAAAAAATAAAGCTAAGATGTTATCTACTGAAGATTTTGAAAAATTAAAACTTGCACCAGAATTGTTGCCTTTAGCAAAGAAAAATTCTAAAATTAAATAAAAGTGGTTATGTTATAATGTTAAAAGTAATGAAAAAGGGAACTCTTTGTCCGAGGATAAGAGTTCCCTTTACAGATATTAACGCAGAAATGTGGTGTTTGACGTATGTACCGTGTGGTCATTGTTGATGATGAACCTTGGGCTTTGATCGGCATTCGAAAATTAATAGAGAGCAGCGGGAACAGATTCAAAATTATTTGTGAAACAACCGAACCTGCCATAGCATTGGAAGTGATTTGTGAAGAACGACCCGATGTCGTTTTTACAGATATTCGAATGCCTAATATCTCTGGGATCGAGTTGATGAAAAGGACAAGAGCACAAGGCGGAGACGTTGATTTTATTGTGATTAGCGGCTTTGCAGAGTTCTCTTATGTGCAGCATGCCCTGCAGGAAGGTGCGATGGATTATCAATTAAAACCTTTGGATATGGAAAAGGCTAAGGAAATGCTGGATAAGCTTTATAGAAAGCTGGAGAACAAACGCAGTACAAATGATTTAAGCTTTTACATTTCTTTGCTGGAAGAATTCAAGGACAATCAGTCACTATTGAGTACTAGGCTGCGCCATCTCCCTTACAAAAGATATCAGGTTGTAACGTTGTATTTTAAAAGCGCTGAATATGATGATGTGGTTTTATTAGAATTAGGAACTAAAGCACAACTGACTACACTGAAGTTAGGGCCCAAAAAATGTGTGTTTATTATTAATAGTGATGAAGATCAAAGTGAATTGATCTATCGTAGTCTTACATCCAAAGAAGATGTTGTTGACAGGGCAGGGATTAGTTTATCCAGTGATGGGGCTGATCATGTATCCATGCTTTTAAAAACTTCGGATATCGCGAGCAATGATTGTTTTGTAGATCGTTCAAAGCGAATTTCACAATACAGCAAAGGCAAAAAAAGTCATGTCAAACAATTTGCTGAACAAATCATTGAAGCACTCGAACGAGTTCAATACAAGACCATGAAGGATATGACAACCGTGATAACGGCTTTTTTTAGTGCAAACAGTTTGGGCATTGAAGATGCGGTGTTTTTATGGAATGAAATTGTTATGCATACATTAAAATACAGTGAAACCAGTAGCCGATTACTGGACTTTGAGTTTCTAGATTATAGTGAGATGAAAGAAAAGTTCATGAATTTAGAAACACTAAGTGAATATGTGTTTGAACAGCTATCCTATCCAGAACGAGATCAGCTTGGAGATGCAAATAATAAATTTAAAGAATTGCTGCTCTACACCAATAAGAACTTTCATGAGGAGCTGTTTTTAAAGGATCTGTCCACTAAGTTTTTTATTAATGTAAGCTACTGTTGTGAATTGTTTAAAAAGGTTACGGGCATGACGTTTTCACAGTATATGACGGATTTGCGGATGAAAAAGGCTATTGAATTGCTTCAGAATAGTAACTTGTCTATTGCAGATGTATGTAAGAGTGTAGGTTATAGTGATTATTTCTATTTTAATAAGGTATTTAAAAGGAATTTAGGGTGTACACCTTCCAAATATCGTAAAACGAGCGGGGATATGAATGCGCTTAATTAGTAATATGAAGCTGAAACACCAAATATCGCTGCTTATACTCATTGCATTGATTATGATGATCTTGTTGCAGAGCATGTATAATGTTTTCTTCAATTCGCTAACTCGGGAACGTGCTGCTAAGTTTGCAGAGAATCTCATGGAGCAGGTAGCGCAAAATGTGGATACGATCGCAAAAAGCGTCGAGAGAGATTCCATTACTATTAGTTACAGTAAGTACGTGCAGGAACTGTTGGTGTCGAATAATGTATTTCGGAATGCAGAATTAATTGACTATGTATCTGAAATTTTTACACATACAAGATCTTCTAATCAAAATATTTATAGCATTGTTCTATTAAATAATAAAAACAGGCAAATCTCAGACTCTCTCCATTACAACAATGATATATTGAATAGTTTGGAGAAAATGTACAATTTTCAAAGCGGTGATTTTAAAAAGGCTGTGTTCTCTTCTATTGTAAGAGACAGAAGTGATGCGTTCTTTTATTATTCCTTTATTTCTCCTATATTTTCTTCTTTAGATATGACAGGAGACTATTCAAAAATCGGAAGCTGTATTTTTCTTCTAGATACGAGGGAATTAGAGAAATTAGTGAACAAAACAGAATTAACGAAGAATTCACTTTTTTTAATACTTGATTCAGACAATAGGGTGATCGTTAGCAATAAAGGTCTTAAAGCAGGTGACTTTTATGAGAAGGTGTTTTGGAAGGAAGGCGTAAGCAGTACGGCAAAAGACGAAATTGAGTATGAAGGTAAAAAATCCATTGTCCAATATAAAAAAATTGAAAGTACAAATTGGAAAGTCATCAGTGTTCTTCCTATTGCGGAGCTTACAAGTGATATGTTGCCTATCGTTTCCTTAGGCATCTGGCTAGGCATCATCATGATTATCTTGATGACGCTGATAGGCAGTATTTTTATGTATAATACCACGCGTCCCGTTATGTTAATTGTAAGATTCCTATCCCAAGTGGGCGAACGAAATCTAAAACATAGGCTAAGAATTCCTTCAACAAACGAGGTAGGTGTTATTGCTACCCATATCAATCAAATGCTAGATGACGTAGAGGTTATGACTCGAAATATGGTTGAGAATCAAACGTTTCTCTATGAAGCCGAGTTATCAAAAAAACAAGCGAAACTGTCGGCGCTGCAAAGCCAAATTAATCCTCATTTTCTTTATAATACATTGAACTGCTTGAGCAGCATTGGATTAGCCTATGATATTAGTGAGGTCGTCAGTATATCGTCCGCCATGTCAAGAATATTTAGATACAGCATCAAAGGCAAAGACATGGTGAGTATTAAGGACGAAATGAGCTGTATTAAAGACTATCTGTTAATAATGGACATCCGGTACAAGGGTAAATTTGAGATCGTGATCCAGATGGAAGAGTCTTTTCTAGAGATGAAGACGTTGAAAATGATTCTCCAACCGATTGTGGAAAATGCGATATACCATGGCTTGGAGATGAAAAGTGGGGTAGGACGTCTGTTCATTCACGGTTTTGAATCTGAGCATGGCTATTTGCAAATAGATATCGAGGATAATGGGGTAGGCATGACTGACAAACAGTTATCCGAATTACGTAAAGGGATACGAGATGACGAAAATATGGAACTGTTTGGAACAGATAAACAAAGCATTGGGCTTGGAAATATTAACAAGCGATTAAAGCTACAATTTGGATCGCCATATGGTCTGGATGTTGTTAGTGAAGCAGGTATAGGAACCAAAGTTACCGTCAGGCTACCTGTTATTGAACCTACAGGTAAAATGAACCTATTGCCTGGTAATTAATTATGAAAGTTAGGAGAAGCGGAAATATGGATTTATATCTAACAAAAGATGGAGAATGCAATGTAAGCATTGAAATCTGTTATAACAGTGGCATCATTACGAATAATGCGATTGGTTTGTTAAGAGACGAATGGAGGGACGTGTATCATGTTCACAATCTCCAGATAAATGGAGACCATTGTGGAGGTAACCGAATCCGAATCATCGAGCCTGTAGTAACGGAAGGCCAAGACGAACAGACATTTTTGATTCATACTGTAGTGAAAGATGGGAATTTTCACATCTATGTTTCGGGTGAAAGTGAAAAGGCCATCTTATATGGAATATGTGAAATTCTCGATCAGACGTACATCCAGGATCATGAAGTGCGGTTACCCCTATTAAAAATGAGCAGTACGCCAGATATCAAAAAAAGGGGTGTCGAGAGGCATTGGGGGCCTTCTTTGACAACGACGGCAAGTCTGGATGAGAATATCAGCCTTATCAAGCTTTTAGCAAGAAAAAGAATCAATCATCTGATGTGGATCGATAGTTGGATCAGTATGAGCTGGTATCCATTCCTTGATTTTAGGCATTTCCCCAGACTGGAAAGAGAAGATCAACACGGCAAGATTAAGCTTGCAAAGGAGTGCCTTAATCGGATCATTATAGAGGCCCGAAATTGGGGAATGGACTTTTACCTGTCCTGCACCGAGTTCAATATACCCGAGGAGCTTCTAAAGATCCACCCTGACATGTTTTATCGAAATCCTAAAACGGGTTTATGCGTGCTGCGATTAGACAGTGAAGATACGTGGCTTTTTTACAAGTCCAAAATTAAAGAGGTCATGGAGGACTTCCCTTCCCTTTCTGGTATTGAACTCTGGACAGGGGAGGCCATGGAAATATGGCAATGCTACCGCCCTGACACGGATACAAGGTCGATTGGAGAACTTTTTCTTGCGATGTATGATAAAGCGCTTGAGGCGATGGATGAAGCAGGAAGAAGTGATGGGCGGATCATTTGTTCCAGCTTTACCCATCATCCGGAGTGTGAAAAATTATATGAAGACATTCTGGGTAAATTACCTGAGCGGTGTGATGCACGAAGTAAAATGCAGGTCGAGGATTTTTATCGTTTTCATTCTCCGGCGACGCTTCCAGGCAGGCTTGCTCCGGGCAGGGAATGGGTAGAATTTGATCTGGGAGGTGAATATAGAGGGGATTGGAGCGGTTGGATCACCTGTGCGCTGCAATTTATACCGGATAGAATGAGGTATTACCAGGAAAAGGGAATAAGTGGTTACATGTGCAGGATACGTGGTTATTCATTAGGTCCAAACACCAAATTTGTTGGAGATTATGCAGTTTTAAAGGGATTACAGTCAATTAAATATGATGTTTTTTTCAAAACCTGTTGGGATATGAATATACAGCTGGAAGATATATGGAAAATATGCAAGAAAAGCGGATTCCCTGATGAAATGCTGCAATTTTTTCAGTTGTCGGAAAAAGTAGCAGAACAGGCCCAATATTCAAATGAATCCATTGTGAACAATTTCCATTCATCCTTTATTGGCTCTATAGAAAGGTACGAGTGGCAGCTGCAATATATGGATCATCCCTATAATACAGCCGGTATGGAAAGAAAATGGATTTTAGAGCCAAGTGAAGAAAACCTATCAATTATATTGGCTGAAAAAGACCTTGCCATTAAAAATGTTCATAAAATGAGTGAAATCCTGGAGCAGTGCAAGAATGAGCTGTCAGAAGACGACTATTCTGTTTTAAAGACATGTATGGACTATCAAACACAAGCAGTAAAGGTGTTTAAAGTGCATACAGAAATGTTTTTTAGGTACAGGCTATTAATGATGACAACTTCGGAAAATAGGTATGAGCTTCTTACCGATTGCATGAAAAGGTGTGAAAAGGAAGTCACGTTGCTTCGGGATCATGATCAGGTGCAGGCCCAAAATGCTTATGCTTTGATTACTGACATCAAGTGGAGGTTAAATTGTGATATGAATAGTAGCTATTATCATGAGTTAGCCTACCATGGTGTTTGTAAGACAGCCGGGTTTCTATAATCAAATACAAAAATCCTTGGGTGGTAAACTGCCCAGGTTTTTTGTATGCAATGCGGTATAAGTTATACGAATTTAGTACATCTAAGGCTGCTAATAACGAATAAATTACATAAAAGAAACGAAATGATTACATTTTTTTTGATTAACGTGTGCAGTATGATAATAACAAGATTTGATTAGAGCCTTATCGAAAGCTAATTTGTAAGCGCAAACAAAACCTGTTTAAATCGCGCAGAAGCTCCTTTTGCTAACCTTCGTCTTCTGGTGACAATCTTCCGGTCTATCTTCGTGCAAACCGGAGGAATTAGATCATAGATACAAACGCTTAATCGAGAGGGGGTTATTCTATCTAATCGATCATCTATGAAGGAGGTTTGAAAGGACAGGTAATCAAGTGTGAGGGATTACAATTAACAGGAGGCGAAATAATTAATGCATTTCAGTAAAGTGAAATTGCGAATCGGAAATTTGCTGGCGAAAATTATCGTGGTTGCTGCCCTAATTTTCAGTTTCTCTATCGACATGGCCCAGCCTGCATCCGCTGCAACGGTAGTGACATATCCTTCTTACTTCGGTACAAGCTCGGCCTACACTTTGATGGTTGATTCGACTACTGTCAGGGTTGCCAGGCAGTTTGATTATTCCTTTGCCCAGTTGTCTTATTCCGGTACGGCTACATTCAGAGTAACAGCCAAAGATACGATTACTACCTACGACATCAGCCCTCACAGTTACGGTATTGCGGCAACCGTAAGCGGCAAGGATCTAACCTTCTCCCTTCCTCAAGCCGGATCACGGTACTTGGTGATCAAGATCAATAACCTGGAGAACCTTGTTATTATGGCTGATCCTATAGAAGCAGGGGCACCAGTGCCGAATGGCGGTAGCGTCAAGAGCATCATGGATTATTCGGGTATGGACAATACGGGCGGCAATCTGATGACGTCCAAAATCCAGCAAGCCATCAATGATGCCAACGCTCGTACAGGCGGCGGAACGGTTTATTTCCCAGCCGGTATTTATAAGTTCTCTCAGCTTGAGCTCAAGAGTAACGTTACACTATATTTAGCTGCTGGTTCTGTACTTCGCGGGTCATCGACGTTAAGCGATTATGATTTCTCAGGGGACAATTTTCGGGCGGCCAATATCCGTATCGTAGGGGCATCGAATGCAGCTATCAAAGGAAGAGGGATGATCGACTCCAATGGGACTACGCTTACAACGGGTGATAGCGGACCGAACCGAGAGTATATCATCACTTCTCTCAAAAATTCATCGGGAACAAAGCCAAATAATCTGACCTTCGAGGGGATTACCCTAAGGGATGGAACAACCTGGAACTTTAGGATTGAGGACGCTACTAACGTCAAAATCAGTAATGTGAAGATTATAAATAACGTTCACTGGATTCATGGAGATGGCTTTGATCTCGTTAATACTTCCCATGCTGTTGTGGATCAATGCTTCGCTTATACTGGTGATGACGTATACGATGCCAAATCATCGACAGAAGAACCGATGACGGATGTCGTATTCAAAAATTCGGTTGCCTATACTGAATCTGCAGGTACCAAGGTAGGTATGCAAGGACAGGCATCGGTCAGCGATATTTGGTTTATCAATATTGACGTGATCCTGGGCTATCGAGGCATCAGTGTGGATCATGACCAAGGAAATGGTGTGTGGGACGGTATTCATTTTATCGACATCCGAACGGAAAAGATCCATAATAATGGAACCTCCGGCCAATTTATGACGGCTCCGATCCTCATCTGGACGGCCAAGTATGGGAGTACGGAGGTTGGCCCTGTCAGTAATATAGAACTGGTTCGTTGTACCTTTGAGGACATTAACAATTTTCATTCCAAAATTCAAGGTAATGACAGCACGAGCATGGTTTCCAATGTAATCCTCCGCGATTTGAAAATGAACGGTAGCTTGATCACAAGCGCTTCCCAGGGGTTAATTGATATAGGTGCAAATACGTCCAATATTACGTTTGTCACATCGCCGATTAAAGCGGATTTCTACGGTACCGATGTTGGTACTGTCCCTTCCAGTTGGACGGCTTCGCCCAGCGCAGGCGGCACGATTGGAGTTGCGGCGTTACCGACTGCCAACAATCGGAGTATGAAGATCACACGGACGGACACAAATGCCAACACCTCGGACACAATTTCCAGGACGGTCGGGACTGCACTTAGCGGAACCGTAGTGGTGGAAGCGACCATACGCAATGAGGTCAACAACCAAAGCTACACGGCACCTTTCTTGTATGACTCCGCAGGAATCAACGCCTTCAGCATGACTATGGCGAGCGACGGGAATATCAAGGTTCATTATGATGGCGCCTATCAGACAGTTCAAAGCTATACAGCAGGGGTATGGTATCCTGTCAGAATTGTCATCAATACCACATCGGATACCTTCGACTTGTATGTGGACGGTGTCAAGAAGTTGACCGGCAAGCCGCTTCGAGCTCCTGTCTCCAATATCGCCAAAATCGAGTTTAATAAGAATGGACCCAACAACAGTACGGCCTACTTTGATAATGTAAGCATGTACCAGCAGTAAATGGATATATATGCTCATATCAATTATTTTGCAGCGAGGCTCTTATCCAGAGACCTCGCTTTTTAATATCGCTTCTAGAACGAATATAGTACATAAAAGAAACGAAATTATTACATTTTTCTTAGTGAACTTAAGGCTTACAATAATAACGTTTACAATAGTCTTCTCTGGAAGTCTATCTATGTTCTCAGCCCTTGATAAATGACATCATGCCATATTTCTACGGCATATCGATTGGAGTGTTTGGTTGAATATGATGAATGACTGGGAAAATCACAGGCTGCTGCACCGAAACCGGCTGCCGGCAAGAGCTGCATTCATCCCGTTTGGTGATGACGAAAGCGCTTTATGCTGCGAACGGGAATTATCCCCCAATTATGTGCCACTAAATGGAACTTGGAAATTCAACTACGCCCCGACTCCTGCTCACGCCCCGTCGAGCTTCCACTTGGAAGCTTTCGATGCAAGCAGCTGGGATGACCTTTCTGTGCCTTCCTGCTGGCAGATGCACGGCTACGGCCGGCCGCATTACTCGAACGTCGTCTACCCGTTCCCGGTCGTACCACCGCTGGTGCCGACCGATAATCCGACCGGCTCCTACCGCCGTGAATTTACGGTTCCGGCTGATTGGAGCGAACAGTGCATTACGCTGCATTTTGAAGGCGTAGACAGTGCATTCTTCATTTGGGTAAACGGACGGGAGGCGGGCTTCAGCAAGGGCAGCCGCATGCCGGCGCAGTTCGATATCACTGACCTTGTTCACGAGGGGACGAACGTCCTTGCGGTTCGCGTCATGCAGTGGTCGGACGGCTCGTATATCGAGGATCAGGACATGTGGTGGCTGAGCGGTATTTTCCGCGACGTTTATTTGACAGCAGCGCCACAAACTCACCTATACGATTATTCGGTTCGGACGCTGCTCAATGCGGACTATCGTGATGCGACTCTCGATGTCAAATTGCGCTTGCGCAGCGTGAACGCAGCTGCCCAAGCCGTGCGGGTCGAGCTGCAGCTGCTCGATGCGTACGGGGGACCGGTTGAAGGCGGCAGTGCGGAGAAAACAATAACCGGATGTGCACTGACGCAGGACCACTCGGCGGTGTTAACGCTTCCTGTCGTCAACCCTCGGAAATGGTCTGCGGAAGACCCGTACTTATACAAGCTGTTGATCCGGGTAATTGGGGATACCACGCAGGTAACGGCAGCGCGCGTTGGCTTCCGCTGTGTTGAACTGAAGGACGGCTTGCTGCTTGTCAATGGGACGCCGATTATGTTTAAGGGCGTCAACCGGCACGATCATCACCCCGACCTTGGACGAACCGTACCGCTTGAATGGATGCGAAAGGACGTGCTGCTGATGAAGCGGCACCATATTAATGCTGTCCGTACCTCGCATTATCCTAACGATCCGCGCTTCTATGACCTGTGTGATGAATACGGACTTTACGTTATTGACGAGGCCGACCTGGAATGCCACGGCTTCCATCGAACAGACAATTCCAATCAATTGAGCGACGACCCGGAGTGGGAGGCTGCCTATATAGACCGGATCGAACGGATGATCGAGCGTGACAAGAATCATCCCTCCATCATCCTCTGGTCGCTTGGCAATGAATCTTACTACGGCTGTAATCATGCGGCGATGTATCGCTGGGCCAAGGAGCATGACCCAACACGACTGGTGCACTACGCAGAAGATAGGGAGGCTGTGACCGCTGACGTGTTCAGCACGATGTACAACAGGATTTGGCAGTTGCACGAGCTTGGCCAGCGTGAAGATCTTGGCAAGCCCCACATCATTTGCGAATATGCACATGCGATGGGCAACGGTCCGGGCGGCTTGAAGGAATATTGGGACGTCTTCTATACGTATAAGCGTCTGCAGGGCGGCTTCGTGTGGGAATGGGTTGATCAGGGCATCCGGCAGAGGACGGCTGACGGTGTGGAATTCTTCGCCTACGGTGGCGATTTTGATGACCACCCGAACGATATGAATTTCATTATCGACGGTCTCGTTAACCCGGACCGTGTGCCATCGCCGGGACTGCTGGAGCTAAAGAAGGTGATCGAGCCGGTTGTGATCGAAGCATTGGATTTGCAGGCTGGGCAGTTGAAGCTTACGAATCGATACGATTTCCTGCATAAGCTGGATCATTTGCATCTTGTATGGAATGTAATGGCAGATGGAAAAGTCCTATGCTCGGGTAAATGTGAGCTGCCCGATATCGCGCCGGGATGTACGGGCACCCTGAACATCAACTATGCGCTGCCGAGTCGGTTGCAGCCGGCAACCGATTACTGGTTGAACGTCAGCCTCCTGCTTGCCGCCGATACGGCTTGGGCCACATCAGGCTTCGAGGTTGCATGGGCCCAATTTGAATTCCCGAACAAATCGGAGCATAGCCCTAACCTTGAACTGTTTGCCTTCGCGCCGTTGTCCGTGACGGAGAACGGTGTGATGCTGGAGGTGCGTGGCGGTGATTTTGAGCTTCTATTTGACCGTGTTTATGGCGTTATCTCAGGCTGGAGACACGCCGGCGTCCGACTGCTGGAGGAAGGACCAAGGCTCGATCTGTGGCGTGCTCCGACAGACAACGATATGCGGCCGATCGGCGACTGGAGGACATCTATCGAGAATGATCGACGAGCGACGGTCGTATGGAAAAATTGTGGGCTGCACTGGCTGCAGCATCGTGTCATGAGTGTGGACTGGAGCAGTAATGGCAGCGGAACGGTCGTAACAGTCACCTGCAGGGTACGTGTGGCACCGCCTATTTTGAAATGGTCGGTCGACACGTTATATACTTACACGATTTATGCCAACGGGGACGTGACGATCGACGTGAATGGCATGATCGAGGGCAGTGGTGCTCCGGAGACGCTCCCCCGCATCGGTTTGCGGCTGGCACTGACGAACGATTGTGATCGGGCGGAATGGTATGGTCGGGGCCCTGGCGAAGCGTACGCCGATTCGAAGCAGGCCGTAAAGTTTGGCGTATACCGGAAAACCGTGCACGAGCTGTTCACCGAATACATCGTACCGCAGGAAAACGGTAACCGCACCGATACACGCTGGCTCGCTTTGACGAATGAGCAGGGAGCGGGTCTGCTGGCGACAGGTTCACCGCAGTTCGAGTTTACGGCCAGGCGCTATACGAGTGAGGATCTGGAAAAGGCGAAGCATACTTATGAGCTGAAGGAACGCGACCGCGTCTTCCTGCATCTCGATCTTGCGCAGAACGGCATCGGCAGTGCCAGCTGCGGTCCCGGTGTGCTCCCTCAGTATTTACTGAAGGCGGAGGGGTTCCACTTCCAGGTCCGACTCACGCCGATGACCTCCGGGTCGGGTTCGCCTGCACAGCTTGCCAAGCGTGTACCGAAGGTACGCTAACAACCGCAATTGTTCACTTGTGAATTAAATTATTAAAAGCTGGAGGTGACTTGATGAGCTATATGCCCATAAATGAAAGATATTCTGGCATGAAATATAACAGGTGCGGAAGCTCTGGTCTCAAACTGCCTGCTATTTCCCTCGGCCTTTGGCAAAATTATGGAGGCGTACATGCATTGGAAGCCCAACGAGACATGCTGCGCCGAGCATTCGACCTTGGAATTACCCACTTTGACCTGGCCAACAATTACGGTCCGCCGTCAGGATCAGCAGAAGCGAATTTCGGCAGCATACTAAAAGCCGATTTTACGGCTTACCGTGATGAATTAATCCTATCAACCAAAGCTGGCAACAGAATGTGGGAAGGGCCATATGGAGACGGGGGCTCCAAGAAGCATATGATTTCCAGCCTTGACCAGAGTCTTAAGCGTATGGGAATTGAGTATGTTGACATTTTCTATTCACATAGGCCTGACCCCGAGACACCGATGGAAGAAACAATGAGTGCACTTGATGTGGCAGTAAGACAGGGGAAAGCTTTGTATGTAGGACTGTCCAATTACAGCGTAGAGCAGACCCAAGAGGCTTCTGCCATTTTAAAAGATTTGGGTACCCCATGTCTTATCCACCAACCCAAATACTCTATGTTTGAAAGATGGATAGAAAATGGTCTGCAGGATGTACTGAAAGAGGAAGGAATAGGTTGCATAGCCTTTTCGCCTTTAGCCAAGGGACTGCTGACCAATCGCTACCTCAGCGGAATTCCTTCCGATTCAAGGGCGGCAGGCTCCAGTCGAGCTTTGAATGTCCAATCCATCACGGATGAGGTCATGTCCAAGATCAAGCGCTTGAACAGCATTGCCGCAGAGCGTGGTCAAAGCCTCTCTCAAATGGTCATAGCCTGGGTACTTAGAGAAGGACGCGTAACATCGGCGCTCATAGGAGCGAGTAAGGTAAGTCAGATTGAAGACAATGTTGCAGCTTTGAACAACCTCGATTTCAGCCAGGAAGAGCTGTTGAGAATTGAGGAGATATTGAAATAAGGGGAGTTGCTTTTAGAGGTTATTAATAAATTAAATAACGAAAAGGAATCATGTTATGAAGAAAATAGCATTTATAGGAGCGGGAAGTTTTGGATTTACGAGGACTCTGGTAAAAGATATTTTAACATTTCCGGCATTATCAGATTGTACAATTGCACTTATGGATATTGATGATGTGCGCTTGGCTGCTATAACCAAAGCAGTTAATAGAATCATTGAGGAAGGTAAATATCCGGCAAAGGTTATCGCAATGAAGAGCAGGGCTGAGGCACTTGAAGGAGCGGATGGTGTTGTATGTACGATTCTTGCCGGTGGAGTCAATGTCTGGAGACATGATGTTGAAATTCCAATGAAATATGGTGTAGATATAAATTGTGGTGATACGAGAGGGCCAGCTGGAGTTTTTAGGGCACTTAGAACGATCCCTGTGATGCTTGATATTTGCAAGGATATCGAAAAATATTGTCCTGATGCTATATTTTTAAATTACACCAATCCAATGGCTATGCTTTGTAGAGCTATGCAGGGAATGAGTAAAGTAAAGGTTACCGGTTTATGCCACAGTGTTCAAGGAACAGCAGGGAAGCTGGCCAAGTGGATAGGCGCACCTATGGATGAAATCACATACAAATGCGCAGGAATTAACCATCAAGCTTTCTATCTTGAGTATAAATGGAACGGTAAAGATGCGTATCCACTTATTAGAGAAGCTTTGAAGAAACCTGAGATCTATAACATAGAGATCGTAAGAAACGAAATGTTTGCTAATCTTGACTATTATGTAACCGAATCAAGTGGACATAATTCAGAATACAATCCGTGGTTTAGGAAGAGACCTGATTTAATTGAGAAGTATTGTATAGATGGCACAGGCTCGAATCCAGGAAAACATGCATTTATTCTTGAGTCGTATTTGAAAAAAGAGCATTCATGGCAAAGAGAAATAGATGAGTGGTTACAAAAGGATACAATTGACCTTGAAAGAGGACCTGAATATGCTGCTTACATTTTTAATGCAACCATCGGGGATGGGACATTATTTGAGTTTAATGGCAATGTTCGAAACTTTGGATTAATTGATAATTTACCTGAAGGCTGCTGTGTTGAGGTTCCGGTACTTGCTTCTAAACGTGGGCTTGACCCCATGCATGTAGGACCATTGCCTGCTCAACTTGCCTTATTAATTAATACGAATGCCAGATGTGAAGAATTAGCTGTAGAAGCTGCCATAGAAGGGGACCCGAGAAAGGTTTTCCACTCCATTGCGTTTGATCCGCTTACTTCAGCCGTACTTAGTCTTAATGAAATTAAATTAATGGTAGATGAAATGTTTGAAAAAAATAAAGAGTGGCTGCCTCAATTTAAATTGTAAATAATACAAAAATCCTCGGGTGGTAAACTGCCCGGGATTTTTGTATTTATCAGTGGTATAATTATACGATTAGTACATCTCATGCTGCTTATAACGATGATATTACATAAAAGAAACGAAAATATTACATTTTTCCAGATGAACTTGTCCAGTACAATAACAACATAAATGTGTGGATATTTTAACGTTCTCAATAGCTAATATGTAAGCGTAATCAAAAAAACACTTTTATATCAATTGAGGGTGGCTTTCAATGAAAAAATGGTTTTACCGTTTACTTCTATCCTATTTGCCGATTTTTCTGGTTATCGTATTTGTAGTCATTTTTATCTCGTTTTTAGCCATGCGGGATTTTTCGCAAAAAGAAGCGGAAACAGCCAATCGGCTATTTTTATCCTATGTAAAACAAACGATCGAACATTCGCTCAAAGATATTGATAACACGGTCATCAAAGGTATTTTGACGGATAAAAGCATAGGGGAGTTTTTTTATCCGACGTCGGATATGAATCGTTATGTCGTGAACAGTCAAGCTTCCGAGAAAATCCAAAGTTTGACGGGTACGAACCCTGTAATTAATTCCATATATTTGGTTCGCTTGTTCGACCACACGGTAATGAGCAAAAATGCAATGATGCCGCTTGAAGAGTTTGGGGATCGTGGATTTATTTTGAAGCTGCTTCAAGATAAGGAGGTTCCTCAGAACTGGTCGGTCCTACGAAGCTATTCCGAGTTTTTTGATCAAAAATCGAGCTCTGTCGTAACTCTTGTCCGAAAAGTTCCTTTGCAGTCCGGCAGCGAAGGCTTCGTTGTGGTAAACGTTGGGATCGACTTGATTGAGAAATCACTCGATGACATTTATAAATCCAATATCGATTTAATGAACGTTGTTGATACAGATGGAAATTTACTTTTTGGAACAGAGGTCCGAAATGCGAAGGTCCAGCACACTCCAACTGAGGAGAAGGGGTTGCCCGGCATGAAGTCGGATTATACGGGCTGGGAGTTTCGAAGCGGAATTGGAAGTAATATTGTATACAGTGTGTTCTCTATCTTCTCCTATATTTGGATCGTGTTCATGCTAATAGCCGTATGCTCCGGTGCCGTATGGATCGTATTCATCACACGCCGAAACTATAAGCCTATTGAAAGGATTATGGGGCGCATTCAACATTATTCCTTGCAAAAAAGCTTTGAATTGATCGGCGAAAAAGGGAAGGATGAATTCAATTTTATCGGTACAGCTCTGGACAAACTCATCGAGCAGTCCAATGAGGTTCAGAAGCAGCATAAAGAGACCCAACATTATCGCAGGAAATATTTTTTCTATGAGCTGCTTTATGACGCCGATACAATCAGCTCCGAGGAATGGGGAGCCCAAATGAGAGCGCTGGATTTGCCGGAGCATGCGGAGCAATGGAGTTTGGTCGTCTTCGAAATGGACAAATATGCAGCTTTTATCGACCGATATCCAAGCAAGGATCAGCATTTGCTCAAATTCGTTCTCAGCAGCGTAATTAAGGAAATCGCCGATCAGCATCATTTGGTCGTATGGACGGAATGGATATCAGGCCATCATCTTGTAACCTTGTACCAGTGGCCAGCCAAGAATGACACAAGAGCAGTGGAACTATGCGAAAACGTACGGAAATGGGTGGAACAAAATCTTGATTTCACTGTGACAGTCGGTGTCGGCAATGCGGCATTCCAAATTAACGACATTCAACAGTCTTATGAAGAAGCTTCGGAAGCATTGAAATACAAGTCTTCGCTTGGGGGTAACAGGGTCATTGAGCTAGAACAGGTTTGGACAAGGTCGCCTGGCAGCGAAACCTCAAAGCATGTACAAATCATCCGTTCCCTCACCCAATCATTCCGGTTAGGGGAAGAGGAATGGGAGATTAAGATGAATAAGCTGTTTGATGATCTTGGCTCTGACATTTACACAAGGGACGATATTGTCAGCTTGATGAATTATATGATGTACCATATTTTTAGGGAAATATCCGATTTTTCAGTTGAGATTAAGGAAATTTGGACGAAAGACGCCTTACCCCGAATGAATGATCTTTTGAATCAGTTCGAAACGCTTGACGATTTACAGTCAGGCTTCCTGAAACTTTTTTCCGACGCATTAAATAGGATAGAAGGGCAGCGGGAGCATCGCGACAATCGTCAATTGATTCAGAATGTGAAAGTCTATGTTGAACTTCATTTCGACGATCCTGATTTATCTCTTACACATCTTGGGGATGCTTTTCAGATCAGCTCGAAATATGTAAGTCAATTATTCAAGGAAGCCTTCGGAGAAAAATTTAGCGACTATCTGACCAAGATCCGGGTGGAGAGCGCAAAGAAGTGGTTGGCGGAAACCGACATACCTGTACAGGACATTGCAATAAAGGCAGGATATATCCATACGTTTTCGTTTATTCGGGTATTTAAAAAAATGGTTGGCATGACGCCAGGCGATTATCGCAAGGAGTTTCGATAGCAGCGTAATTGTGTGTGGACGAAAATGGTGTATACTAACGGCTTGATTCGTTGGATTCATCGGTTTTTTTATTGGAAAAAGCTTAAGGTGTATGGGCAGAATCATGTTTATTGACTGTGGATACGCAAATAAACTAATGTGAAAAGCGTGAAGACACAACAATAGAATACCCATTTCAGAGAGAGGAGGAGCAGACGAAACGATGAATGACCAACCCATACCCGTTGAAGTAATAGGCTTAGAGAGAGAGAGGACCCTGCAGCGAAGAATCCTCTTTAGAAAAAACATCCCGCTGATGATGATGTTTTTTCCAGTAATCGTCTACTTTATTATTTTTAAATATGTACCGATGCTGGGGGCGGTTATTGCCTTTAAGCAGTATAATTTTTCGGACGGTATATTGGGCAGCCCTTGGGTGGGATTGGACAACTTCCATTTGCTTTTCAGTAACCCGCAGATGGTGAATACGATTCGCAATACGCTGCTGTTGAGCGTGCTGAAAATCTTAATCGGTTTTCCTTTTCCGATTTTACTTGCCATCTTGCTTAATGAGGTGAGAAAAACCTGGTTCAAAAATATCGTGCAGACCTTGGTGTACTTACCGCACTTTTTTAACTGGGTCGTCGTAGCTGGTATTGTCATTACGGTTTTTTCCCGAGAAAGCGGGATCATTAATAACCTGGTGCAGCTGGGAGGTGGGACCGCCTATCCATTTTTGTACAATGGGTTTTCATGGATTGCTATTTTCTTGGGATCGGGAATTTGGAAGGAAGTCGGGTTTTCCGCCATTGTTTATCTCGCAGCCATCACAACGATTGATCCTAGTCTGTACGAATCCGCTGGCATGGACGGAGCCAACAAGTTGAGACAGATTTGGCATATCACGCTCCCTGGTATTAGGCCAACCATCATTTTGCTGCTGATTCTAGCGATGGGTAACGTCATGGAGGTGGGGTTTGATCAAATTTATTTACTTCAGAACAGCGTAGTGGCCAATATCTCCGAAGTTATTAGCACATTTATTTATCGGGCTGGTTTGCAAGGGGGGCAGTTTAGCATTACGGCCGCAATGGGGTTGTTCGAATCGCTGGTCGGTTTGGTTCTTGTTATCGGTTCCAACCAAATCGCCCGTAAGTTTAAACAAGGATTGTGGTAGCCGATTGCCTGATATCCCTACAACAATTACAAGGAAGTGATGAGTTATGAAGGCGACCTTCGGGGAGAGAGTATTTTATTTCATCAACTACACGATCCTGGCATTGGCCGGCTTGAGCTGTGTGCTGCCCCTGCTGAATATTGTCGCTATGTCTCTGAGTGATTCGAGTTCAATTGCCGCTGGGCGGGTTACCCTTTATCCGATCGGCTTGCAATGGGACTCCTACTATAAGTTATTCGTTGGTACTAACATCCTGCAGGCGTTACAAAACAATATCGTGATCACGATCGTTGGTGTTGTACTGTGCATGATATTCACCATTTTGGCTGCGTATCCGCTATCTCGCAGCTACTTTTACGGGCGTCGATTTTTTACGCTGGCCGTCGTATTCACGATGCTGTTCGGGGGCGGTTTAATTCCGACCTATCTAGTTGTCAAGTCATTAGGACTTGTTAATACGTATGGCGCCTTATGGCTTCCGGGTCTTGTCAGCGCCTATAATATGCTGCTGCTGCGGACTTTTTTTGAGAACATTCCCGAGGAACTGATTGAGGCGGCTAGAATCGACGGATGCTCAGAGACGAGAATACTGATGCAAATTCTACTTCCGCTGTCATTTCCGATACTGGCAACGCTGACGCTCTTTTATGCTGTCGGGTTCTGGAATATGTTTTCAAACGTGTTGATTTATATCAATGACAGCAGCAAGTTAAATATGACAGTACTCGTTCAAAATATGATCAAAAGCCAAACGATCCTTCAGGAAGTAGGACAGCTTGATCCCGACCAGGTGCAGCGAATTACACCCGAATCGATCAAGTCAGCCGCGATCTTCGTGTTGATTGTACCGATGTTGTGTGTGTATCCGTTCTTACAGAAGTATTTTGTGAAGGGCAGCATGATTGGCTCGATTAAAGGATAGGTGTTCGATAGATCTCTTTTGGAGGCGGATAATGATGAAACGAAAACGATTGAGAAAACCCTTACCTATGTTTCTAGCTGCAGGAACGGCTGCAGCCCTGCTTTTGAGCGCTTGCTCGAATAGCCAACCCAAAGAAAGCGACAACAAAGCCGGTGAGAATAAAAAGCCCGAAATTACCGTCATGGCCTTTGATTACGGTAATGTTCCCAAGGAAGAAGGAACGATGGAGAAAAACCGGTGGGTGGACTGGATCAATCAAAATGCCCCGGTACATGTGAAGTTCGTCTCGATTCCAAGAACGGAATCTGCTCAAAAACTGAACATCTTGTTTGCCTCCGGATCTGCGCCGGATCTGATCATAGACTACGATAAAAATTTACTGAACAGCTTGTACACACAGAACCAGCTATTACCACTTGATGATCTCATAAAAAAAGACAGCCCCTATTACCAAAGCGTTTTGCAAAAATATCCGACGCTGGCGAAATTGGGCAAACAAAATGACGGGAAAATCTATAAAATCGGCAAGGTGAACGGAACCGATGCCAACGTCGGTATGTATATCCGAGCGGATTGGTTAAAAAAGCTTAATTTGGGCATGCCCAAAACGCCCGAGGAATTGTTAAACGTCGCCAAGGCGTTTGCCGAGCAGGACCCGGATGGCAACGGTAAAAAGGATACATATGGTGTTGCGCTCAGCAGCTTTGGCAACTTGATCGATTACATGTTCCAGAATGTGGATTGGGTATTGGACAATGGCGAGCTGACGCATGATTGGCAGCGGGCGAAAGCGGCAGCTGATTATAAGAAGAAATTGTTTGATGCCGGCGTTACGGACAAGGACTTTTTAGTTGACACAAACGGAAAAAAAGCCGAGCAGGATTGGATGAAAGGGAAATTAGGCATTTGGAGTGCTACGATCAGATTGTCGTCTTTTCAGGATTTTAAGAAAAACAACCCGGATGGTGAAGTCGCGATTCTTCCAATGCCAGCAACCCAATACGGTCATTTCAGTCCGGAAGCCACTTCGCCTTTTGCCGTAAACGGAGTGATCAACCGAAATGCGAAAGATCCCGACGCCGTTATGAAATACCTCGATTGGGTACTTAATCCGGCTAATTCTACGACATTGAAGTACGGTCTGGAAGGCGTTCACTGGAAAAAGGGACCTAGTGGCTGTCCAATGCCAATTGACAAGGATAAATCTGCAAAAGAAGTTTCGTATACCCAGGGATATTGGGTTCTCCATACCAAATTCGCAGAAGGAAAGTGCGGGACAGTGGAAGGGCCTTTGGATACGAGTGACCCCGTGCAAAAGGATTTCCTGGAGCTTTACAAAGCGGCCAAGAAAGAGTACGTAACGCCGGAACGTCCAATGCCTTACGTCATTGACAATAGCAACTCCCCTGCGCTGCCGCCAGAACTGCTCACGATCCAAACCAATGCGATGAAGGCAGTTCAAGATCTCTGGAACAAGGCCATCGTAAGCGGAAGCACTTATACGACAGAACAATCCCTTAAAGAAGCTCAGGATTTGTGGAAAAAATCCGGTGGGGATAAAGTGGACGAGTGGATGAAAAAGTATTACGCCGACAATAAGCAGAATATCGTGACGACCAAGGAATGGTACACCACTGTTGTCGAGCAATAAGCCATATAAATCAACTAAATGAAAGAAGGAAAACAGGATGAGTAATCAAGCAGTAGGATATGCAGTAGTCGGTTTGGGTGTTGGTAAATCACATGTAAGGAGTGCTGTGAAAGCGAAGGGTTGCGGGTTTGTTGCTATCTGTGATCTTGACGAAGTCGTTCTCAATAGTGTAGGTGATGAATGTAACATTGCGCCGGAGAACCGTTACACGAGTTATGAACTGCTGTTACAACGGCCGGACATCGATGTTGTGAGTGTATGTACACCAAGCGGCAGGCACCGTGACGATGCCATTAAGGCGCTTGCGGCAGGCAAGCATGTCTTGGTGGAAAAGCCTCTCGAAATCCAGCTGGATAAGATCAACGACATTTTAGCTGCAGCTGAAAAAGCAGGGAAATATGTAGGTTGTGTTTTTCAGAACCGCTTAAGCCCCGGCAACAAAAAAATTAAAGAAACGATTGATAGTGGCAGACTGGGCAAGCTAATCACAGCAAATTTTCATGTGAAATGGTTCCGTAACGACCAATATTATGCGAATAACGGCGGTTGGAGAGGAACATGGGCGATGGATGGCGGCGGAGCGATCATGAACCAATCCGTGCATACGATTGACTTGATGCAGTGGATGCTGGGACCAGTCAAGAGTGTTTTTGCCAAAGCAGGCGCTTACAATCACAACATCGAGACCGAAGACACCGCAGTAGCAGTCATCCATTTCGAAAATGGTGCGATCGGTACTTTTATTGGTACAACCTGCGCTTATCCGGGCCTTGAGACTCTTTTACAAGTTCATGGCAGTACAGGAACCGTGTATGCAAGCAACGCAAATATCGAAGCCTATAAGCTCGCGGATGATGTGGAAAGAATAGAAGAAGCTCAGGTGCTGAGTGAATTTGGAAAGCAAGAGAAAAAGAGCGGGGGAGCAGACCCTGCGGCGATTTCCACAACGGGACATGCCGGGCAAATACAGGATATGATTTTTGCAGTGCAAGAAAATCGTCCGCCTATGATCCAAGGTAAAGAAGGCTATGCGGCTGTTGAAATTATTCTTGCCATTTATGAGTCCGCGCGGACGGGCAAGGAAGTGTTTCTTCCGCTGGTCAAATCCAAAACATTGGCAAGGAGCTAATCTATGGTAAAGTTCATACTAAATAAGAAGGTGAAACAGGATGTCGGTATCTTTTCAGATTAAATTAAAAGCGGGCAATCATGACCGTAATTATTGTCCTGTTGCGTTCCAACTGGATAAAAATAATGCTTTGTTACAAGGTGCTGCCTTGAATTCTTTGGTCATGAAGGACGAACAAGGCATTGTTACCACGGTACAAGTAAGAGAAATTGGTGATTATTACCATTTTCATTTCGTAGTCGAGCATCTGGCAAAAGGCGAAAGTCGTATGTATAAGATCGAATCCGGAGCCGTTTGGCAAAAGATGACGGGTTCCGGTGTGGAATTTATCCATGAAGTTTCGCGGAAAATTGATGTGTTGGTCGGGGGCAGCTATTTTACCTCGTACGTCTATGAGGCCTCCTTTGCAAAGCCATATCTTGGACCCATGATCGGACCTTATGGTGAGAGCTATACCCGGCTCGATTTGGAAACAGTGGAACATAAGCATCACCGCTCACTTTGGCTGGCTATCGGCGATGTGAATGGAATTGACATGTGGAATGAACCGGCGGAGCGGTACGGCAGACAGCTTCATCAAAAATTTGTTGAAGTGACTGAAGGACCCGTATGCGGTGTCATTACCGCACACAATGTATGGACGAGCTTTAATAAAAAACCGCAAATCGATGAAGTCCGTACAATCACTGTATATAACACACCAGCAGGCGAACGAATCATAGATTTGGATGTAGTGTTTACTGCCAGCTACGGCCAGGTAGAATTTGGCGCTACCAAAGAAGCCGGACCACTTGGCATCCGTGTAGCGGAATCTATGAACGTAAATAACGGCGGTACGATAGTGAACTCATACGGATCTGTCAATGAACCTGAGTGTTGGGGGAAACGTGCAGAATGGTGTGATTACTTCGGTGAAGTGGGAGGACGTACACTCGGGATTGCCGCATTTGACCATCCGGACAATGAACAATTTCCGACCTATTGGCATATTCGCAACGGCGGCTTGCTTGCAGCCAACAATTTTTACTTTAATGGCGGCAAATTAATCAAGCCAAAGGAAACGGTACGGTATCAATATCGGGTATATTTCCACGAAGGGGATACCCAGGCAGGCAGCGTCGCTAACAAATATCAGGACTACCTTCATCCTCCTCAGGTGGAAATCATCTCCCTCGTGTGATCACCATGGATACCAGTGTATCAACAGCCTACAGTATTGGGTTGTAACGCAAAGAAACTAATTTGTCTCTTCTGGTGACAATCTTCCGGTCTGCCTTTGGGCAAACCGGAAGATTTATTTCACATCTATTAACGTTTAGTGGAGAGGAGGTGGTTTCATTTAATCTAACATGGTAAAACATGTTTAAAAGGAAGGTGATTTGATTACTGTCAAGTTATAATGGCTGATCCTATAGAAGCGAAGCTCATAATCAGAGACCACGCTTTACTATTACAGTGTCCGATTAAACTTTTCTACAATATGATCTATCACAGGTTGAATTTTTGCATCGTCGACAATCGACATCTTTTCCGCTTTGAATAATTGAATTTTTTTGAAATGATAATAATCATAAAGCACTTGTTGAATTGACATTTGGTTATACAGCAAATACTTAACATTAATAATTTCCCGAAGCAATATATCGTCTTGAAGCAAAATAAACTTCTCATTGACTTGATTGAAAATGCCTTTACTTTTGCCATCCTGATAAAATTTAAGGGTCTGTTGTTCGCGTTTGTTCAAAATACCTTTCAGATCATCGTATAAATCAGGATAAGCTGCTTGAAGATCCTTTAAAAATATGTCAGTAATCTTTCCTACAAGCGATACCGACTGTTCAAACAATTGTTGAAACCAAACCCCGAATGATGTCTCGCCATCCTCCAAATTCCAATCTTCCTGTGTTTCAATATAATCCACAAAAATTCGCACAACGCCTTCGATGACTTCTTCTTTTGAAGAGAAATGCTTATACATAGTGGCTCTGCTTACATCCATGTATTTGGCGATGTCCTCCATCTTCAAGCTCTGAAAGCCGTCCTTCATGACGGATGAGATTAATTTTTTTAGCAATTTATTTCGTGCTTGCTCCTGCTGTTTCTCTATGGGCATGTTCATTATGTTCCCTTCTGCCAACTCTTCTCCTTATTATACCTAACAATGAAATGAATATAAACATAAAATACAAAATGGACAAATTAGATATAAAATGTTTACTTTGATTTTAATCCGTGATATTCTTCTAATCAGCGACAAGAGAGGATAAATCATGAAGTCATGAATTGGGGAACGTAAAGCGCGATAATAAGAAGGATGGTGTTTATTCATGAGAAATATAGATCAGATTTATGTAAATGGGCAATTTGTTAAGCCTTATGGCAATGAAGTACAGGATCTCATTAATCCTTCGACTAAAGAAGTCATCGGTCGCGTGACTTTGGGTAATGCTGAAGATGCACGGCGAGCCATAGCTGCAGCAAAGGAAGCTTTCAAAACCTTCTCACGAACAACGGTAGAGGAACGGAGCCATATGCTGCATAGATTGCACGATGCGATTATGGCATACTCGGATGCCTTGATGGAGGCCAATATTAATGAATACGGTGCTCCCAAACTCGCGGCAATCGGTCGTGTTCATTTGGCAGCTGCGAATTTTCTGGATACGAAGCAAGCATTAGAGGAATTTGAATTTGTTAAATATATTGGAAAAGCTAAGGTTGTCTCTGAACCTATTGGCATTATCGGTATTATTACACCGTGGAACGCAAGCTATTCGCAAATTACAGCGAAACTGGCTTCTGCCATCGCAGCGGGATGTCCTGTTGTGATTAAGCCGAGTGAGCTTAGCGCGATCCAGACGCAGATGATAACAGAATGCTTCCATAAGGCCAATATTCCTGCCGGCGTCATCAATGTGGTTAATGGTTTGGGTCAGACGGTTGGCGCTGAGATGACCCGACATCCAGACATTGCGATGATATCCTTCACTGGCTCCACGCTAGTCGGAAAAGAGATCCGTAGAGGTGCTGTGGATACGATGAAACGGGTGACTTTGGAGTTGGGTGGGAAGTCGCCCAATATCATTCTGGACGATGCAGACTTTTCTACAGCCATTCCAACCGCGATTAAACAATGTTTTACTAACAATGGTCAAGCATGCGTTGCGGGGACACGATTGCTAGTTCCAAAACATCGACTTGAAGAAGTAAAACGATTGGCTAAGGAAGCTGTTGAAACAATGAAAGTGGGCAATCCGTGGGATGAAGATACTATACTTGGCCCTATTGTAACTGAGAAGCAATATAACCAAGTTCAACGATTCATCAAGTCAGGCATTGAAGAAGGTGCGGAATTGGTCATCGGAGGAGAAGGTCATCCGGATGGTCTGCAAAGGGGCTACTTTGTCAAACCAACTGTTTTTGCTCATGTTACTGAAGATATGATTATTGCAAAAGAAGAGATATTCGGTCCAGTATTGTCCATTTTGACCTATACCACAGAAGACGAAGCCATCGAGATGGCCAATAATACAGATTATGGATTAGGGGCATACTTAAGCTCTTCTAACATCGAGAAAGCCAATGAACTAGCCTCCCGCATTGCAGCCGGGGTTGTGCTCATCAATGGAGCCGGCTTTGAAATGAAAGCACCATTTGGAGGTTTTAAACATTCTGGAATCGGCAGGGAATATGGCGTGCATGGTCTTGAGGAGTGTTTGGAAACAAAAACGATAACAGGTTATGATTCTGTACTGCAATAAGACACGTGGCCGACAATTGTCTGGCCGGACGAACATGAACGACAAGAAAAACTGCCGCTAGCACCGTAGCGGCAGTTTTTTGGCGTTCCTTGCATCAGCTTTTTACAATTTGCTCTGAGCCTCTTTTACAGCACGTCGCAGCGTTAATAAATCATGCTCTGCTTCCAGATATTCATTGTTGCCACCCCGGAACTCCAAGGACCAGCATCCCTTGTATCCTGCTTGGCGAAACAGCTGTATCTTTTGCAGCAGCCCCTGCCCCGCAAAATCGACAAAAGCCCGGTCGAACTGAACGTGAGCGGTGAAGGGGGCAATCATTTCGTCTCCAATTTCTTGATCTGTCAACCAACGGCTCACATTAAGTACAATGCCGAATCCAGGAGAGGATATTTCTGCACATAGCCGTTTAAGATTGTGGGGGACCTGGGAGCCTTTCTGGTGAGTCTGCGGTCCAACCCGAAACCCGTGATCATGGGCATACTGCGCGTATTCCCGGTAACGCTGGACACAAAGCTCAAATTGCTCATTTGTCAGCTCTAATGCGTTTACGCCCATATCAATCCGCAGCGTTTGAACGCCCCACCTGCGAGCAATGTCAAGGTACAGGAGCGCCTTGCGATAGCGCTGTTCACGAATGTCAGGATCGTCATGCCAAATGTCAGCGCCATCTACAGCAAGACTTGCAACGGTCAATCCTTCTTCATCCAAGATTTCCTTGATGCTTTGTATGTAACCATCCTCTGTAGATGCCATCATGCCGCTCCAAATATCTGCATGATGAAGCCGATAGCGGTATTTGATGCTTTCTAAATAGCCGAATAGATTGATTTTCCCTGCTTTGAACAAAGCGTGGAATGACCATGAACCGATAGAAAACGCTTCCATGTGAACACTTCCCTATTAGTTATTAGTCCTTCAGTCTGTAACTCACAAAAGCCAGCTGTCTGCTGTCAGGCGCCCAGGAGTTGACGTTGATGGTGCCCTGCCCACCGAACAGCTTGACCAGTGTACGAAATTCGCCTCCAGAGCTGGACATTAAGCGGATTTCTACATCTTTGTTTGCTGGATGGTCGCCAGGGGCAACATCGCCCTTGCGGTAAGCGATAAATGCGGTCGATTGTCCGTCGGGTGAGATATGGGGGAACCAATTATTGCTCTCGTCGAACGTCATCTGTTCTTGCTCGCTGCCATCTGCCTTCATGCGCCACACCTGCATGAGGCCCGTCCGTACCGAATTGAACCAAATGTATGTGCCGTCCGGCGAATATTCCGGGCCATCATTAAGTCCGGGAGAATCGGTCAATCGTGTTTCCTTGCCGCCGTTTGTTGGAATGGTGTAGATATCATACTCGCCGTTGCGCTCTGCACAATACGCCAACGTGCTTCCGTCTGGCGACCAGCCGTGCAAATAGCTGGGAGCGAGTGGCGTGACCAGTATCGGATGACCTCCCTGCAACGGGAACGTGTAAATTCGGGACTGACCGTCTTCATAAGTGTGATGGCTTACCGCGACGTTCGAGTTATCCGGAGACAGCACATGGTCGTTGTTGCATTGAATGGCGTATCCGGACTCGATCAAGGTACTTTCCCTCGTTGTCATGTCAAAGGAGTAGAGGCGGCCCAAGCTGTTATAGATGAGTCGTTTCCCGTCGTTAGTCCAGTTAGGAGCCTCAATCAAGAAATCGAATTCGGCCAATACACTGCGTTCGCCGCTTTGCACATCCACGGTTTCCAGGATGCTGTACACGTTTCTGCCAGCAATTTTGCGGGGTTCTTTTAAAGTATTCATCGTTTGTTCTCCCTTTGGTCCATAGTTATGATTATTTGGTTTTTGTGCTTACTGAAGCGGCTCTTATTTGATCAAGGAAATCACGGATTTGTTCAAAAGGCGGCTCGGCAAGCTGGTTCGGATGATTGGGATCGCTATTCACCCAAAGCGTCTCGAGCGGAATATGTCCACGATAGTTACTGTAGCGGATGCGGGTAAACAGCTCTTCAAGATCTACCTGAACATCCGTATCCGGAGAGGTTGGTTTTTTCTTGACCTGAAAGTTTACGGTATAAGGCAGCACGGCTTCGATATCGTCATACCAGCTATAACCAATTCCGGTACGATCCCCAAATCTTTTGTAGCAGCCTGTATCATTCACCACGCCGATATTGGGATGATCCGCCCACTTGAGAATTCGGATCACTTGGTCAGCTGTTGAAGTCATGTCTCCATGATTTTGCATACCGATCTTGACACCTTGTAGAGCGCCGTAATCGGCACATGCTTGTAGAGCGGGCACGATTCTTTCTTTTGCAATCGTTTCCCAGTCTGTGCTCAAAATGTCCTTGGAGATTTCGCCCGTGAACACACGAATGACAGGTGCACCCATGACGGCAGCGACATCAATCCAATACTTGACACGTTGTATATCCAAAGCCCTTCTTGCTTCGCTAGGATCGGCAAAATCGTTCTTGACACCCGTCCCACTGATGGCGATACCGAGCTCCTCACATAGCTGCTTAATATTTCGGGCATAGGCAAAAATCTCTTCATCCGATTTGGTCGGCATGGTGAGATTATCATACCCTGGTATGTAATACGAGGTAATATCCACGGAATCAAACCCGGCTTCCTTGGCGAATCGGATAGCTTGCATAGTATCGATGGGAGGCGCGCCTTCTGTACTGCCATTCAACCACGAGCTCAAATTATGACTGAAGCTGTAAAAGTTAAGGCCGAGCTTATAATCACCTGTGTAATATGAATCTCTGCGGCTGTCAACCAGATAATGGCTGGTAGGAATTTGTTCATAAACGTTAGCGAACTGATCTTCTTTAGTTGGCATCGGACTCATGTTATTGCTCCTCTCCATGCTTTCCCATATTAACAATGCTAGTATACTCTATTTTGGTAGTGAAGCCTGAATCAATCTTTTGATTTCTGATGCAATAGTACGATGGAGTTAATGATTTCTTATCATTCGTTGAACAGATTCATCAATCGATGATGTTCTATAGGTTCATATAGATTTTATCTATTACATTAATCAAAATAACAAATAAAATTGATATTCATCTGACAATTCTCCGTTACAGTTGTTGATAGGAAGCCAAGCTTGTGATGGAGGGGATTTATGTATGAAGATTAGAGAATTACGGTTGCATCGTGGATGGTTGGACAGGGGATGGACTGCTATTCAAACTTCGACTCTCACACTCACCGTAAGAAAAAAACTGCTCGGATCTTTTTTGGTAATGATTGTACTTCTAGGTGTGCTTGGATCGATCAGCATGAGCAGAATAGCGTCGATGCAGCAGGAAAACGAGAAAATCACGAGCTCCTGGTTATTTAGTATAGAAACGATTAACAGGATCAATTTGCTGGCTGAACAAATGCTGGCCCTGCAGGCAACGATGATCATGGAGCCAAATGAGGACAATAAAAAGCAGTTTATGCCTGAGGCGGGAAAGCTGTTCACCGCGATTGAAGGCAATATGGAGCAATATGCAACCAAGATCAGAACCGAAGAGGAGCAGGCTTATTTCGATGCTTTGTCTAAGGCGTGGAGGAATTACAAGGATTATTATTCCGATGCCTTTGTTTTGTCAACGAGAGTGAACTTCGTAGAAGGCTCTGGCACGTATGCAGGTCAAATTACGAAGATGCTCACCAGCTCGCAGGGTGCTTATCAGACGATGCAAAATCAGATTAATCTGTTAGTCAAACTGAATCATGATGGCGCAATGGCCTCCACAGAGGAAAGCAAGCGGCTTTATCAAAACGCGCTGAGGGATACGATCATCACGCTTCTTATTGCTGTAGCGGCAGCCTTCGGCTTATCGATGCTGATATCCAACCATTTTGCCAATCCGGTCAGGCAGGTATCGTTAGCGCTGCAGCGAATAGCCGAAGGTGATCTGACGCTGAACAATCTTCAGGTGAGCAACCGCGATGAAATCGGTCAGTTGGTGAATTCCCTGAACAAGATGTCTTTGAATCTGCGGACTCTTTTGCTGCAAATACAAGGCGCATCGATCCATGTAGCCGCATCCTCTGAACAGCTTCTGGCAAGCTCGGAGAAAAATGCCAAGGCGGCTGAACACGTCACGCAGTCCGTTCAAATCGTAGCTGCGGGTTCGGAGAATCAGATGCAAAGCGCAACGGAAACCAGCATGGCGATGGAGGAAATGACCATGGGTGCGCTGCGGATCGCTCAGTCTACAGCCGAAGTATCAGAGCTGGCTATCGAAACGTCCCGCCAGGCTGAGGTAGGCAACAGCACGATGCAAGCTTTTGTCGGTATTATGAACAACATTAGTGATTCGGTCAGACGCTCCGGAGAAGAGATGCAGCGCTTGGAAGGACATTCTCATGAAATTGGGTCGATCACGAAGCTGATCGGCGATATAGCCAAGCAAACGGTTATGCTGGCGCTGAATGCAGCCATTGAATCGGCAAGAGCCGGAGAGCACGGACGTGGATTTGCAGTCGTTTCCCAAGAAGTACGCAAGCTGGCAGAGCAATCGAATGCAGCTGTTAAACAAATTACGGATATCATTAATAAAATTCAAAATGATACCCAGCATGCGGCAGGCACGATGAGGCAAGGCTTACACGCTGTAGAGCAAGGGATCACAGCTATCGAAAACGTAAGCAGTTCTTTTTCAATCATTGTTCAGTCCACAGAAAATGTAACCGATAAAATTCAGGATGCAGCCTCCGCCGCTCAACAAATGGCAGCCAGCTCTCAGCATGTGTCCGCATCTATCCTTGAAATGAGCAGCATCGCCAGAACCTCCTCCTCTTCTGCCAAAACCGTGGCAGCCACGACAGACGGACAGCTCGTTTCCGTTAACGAGATTACGGCATCTGCCTACTCATTAAGCCATGTAGCTCAGGATTTGAGTGATCTGGTTGGCAGCTTTAAGGTAACCGCCGAATAGTCCTCGACTGCTCAGCAAAAGTATTACATAGGACTTACAGGGAAGAGACCATTCAATTATGGGGAGTAATCGCAGATAGGCTTGCTGGATTCCCAACCATTTACCTCCTCCGGTACACGGCGGGGGTTTTACCTGTTATCTTTTTAAATATACGGTGAAAATGGGGCATGCTCTGGAAACCGCATTGCTCAGCCAGCACCTCAATGGCAAGGTTAGTATCCTTTAGCAGACGCTTTGCCATCAGAATGCGTTTCGTATGCATATAATCGGTCAGTGGCATTCCGATCATTTGTTTGAAAACCCGACTGAAATGCTCAGGACTTACATGTGCTCTCTGGCTTAAGAAGGAGAGAGACAGGCTGCGATGAAAATTGTGCTCTATATAGGATACGATTTCCTTCATCCAAGGAGAGCTGGTCGTCGTAAGCGAGCTTGGCTCCCTGTAGGTGGAGCTTTGTATGCGTGATAAGGCCACAATAATTCTGTGCAGCGTTAGCATGACAGCATAACGGTAGCCTTGCTGTACCTCCTCTAATTCTTGTCTGATCTCTCCGATTAACATTTGAATGTGCTCTTGATCAATGCCTTCCAAGGATAGCCTGAACTGCTTGGAGCTGCGAAGCTGTTCGAATATCGCCGTCAACGAAAAAGTATCCCCCAGAGAAAGCTCGGGCAGTATAGCCGAACTGAAATAAAGAATGGATGAAGTAACAGGCTCGCTTCTATGCGGCATGGCACGATGAATCGTATTGCGGGGAATGAGAAACACATCTCCCGGCATCATCTCGTAAAAGGAACTGTCAATGAAAAACATCCCTTTACCGCTGTAGACATAGACGATTTCGTACCAATCATGCAGATGATCAGGAAGCTCGGATTGAGGACTTTTGGTATCCTTAAAAACTAGCTGAAAAGGAAATTGCTCCGACATTGGGAATTTTTTGCGAATGGCTTTAATCACAATCACCTCTACTATAGCTTACATCAAAATCGGTTATAAATGTATCAAAAAATGCAATTTATTGTTCAATTATACCTGATATAATGAGAACAGGTTTTAATGGTCTTTTTTTGCAAGCGTAATTAAATTATGAGGTTTGGACCGAATCCATAATAGGTAGGACAAAGGGGAGAATGAGAATGAAGAGTATTATATGCATGCAGCCCAATGAATTGAACATGATCGAGGCCCAGCCGCCTGTTATGGGGCAAGGGGAAGTGTTGGTACAAATTCGCAGAATCGGTATTTGCGGAACGGATCTTCATGCTTATAGAGGAAATCAGCCGTTTTTTACGTATCCCAGAGTACTTGGACATGAGCTGTCGGGGACTATCCTGCAATCAGACTCCAGTGATTTTCCAATTGGAGCGCAGGTATCGGTCATCCCCTATTTGGAGTGTGGAAGCTGTATCGCGTGCCGGAATGGTAAAACCAACTGTTGTACACAAATGAAAGTGCTTGGCGTCCATACCGATGGGGGGATGCGAGAGATCGTAGCTGTACCCACCTCGCATTTAATTAAAACGGATGGCATTAGCCTTGATCAAGCGGCTTTATTGGAGCCGTTAAGCATTGGCGCTCACGCGGTAAGAAGGTCGGGATTGCACAAGGGGGAGCTGGCGCTTGTCATTGGGGCAGGACCGATCGGATTAGGGGTAATGGTGCTGGCCAAGCAGCGGGGAGCGAAAGTCATTGCCATGGATATGAATGAAGAACGATTGCGATTTTGCCAGGAATGGGCACAGGTGGATTACACGGTAAATGTGCTGAATCATCCCTTGGAGGCGTTGGCGGAAATAACAGATGGAGATTTGCCGACAGTCGTATTTGATGCTACCGGTAATGCGAAGTCGATGATGGATGCCTTCAACTATGTGTCCCATGGCGGCAGGCTTGTATATGTAGGCTTGGTCAAAGCCGATATTGCCTTCAATGACCCGGATTTTCATAAAAAAGAGCTTACTCTTATGAGCAGCCGCAATGCTACCCGAGAGGATTTCGATACCGTCATCCAAGCCGTTCGTCATGGAGCCGTTGATATCGATCGATACATTACCCATCGTGTCAGCTTTGATCATATGATTGATGAGTTTGAGAAGTGGTATGATCCCGCTAACGGTGTTATCAAGGTAATTGTAGAATTGTAACCGTGAAAAAGAAAGATACCGACTGCGGCAATGGACCAAGCTAGGACCAAGCGCCTTGCGCAGTCGGAATCTAATTATCCTTCGGTTCAAATTTTTAAACTCACAACCAGAACAACGGAAAGCGTCAGGACAATAACCATACTCATGGCAATCATATAACCTGATAATTTGATGGGCTGAGTTTCTCCAGGGATGCTCAAGCGTTTTTTAACTTTACTCCCCAGAATACCGGTGAATATAAGACCAAGCAAGATGATCGTTCCGCCTCCCTTTTCCATGACCTCCAGCCATAACGGCTTACCGGGCCCCATACCCATTTGAATAATCATCAAAACCCCACTGATTAATACGAAGACAGCACTTGGATGAGCAAATCTGCTAAAGGTGCGGATAATGCGTTGTGCTAATGTATTGGATTCAAGCGAACCCAGCTGTTTGTTTAACATAATCAGCATGATCACAATGGCAAACAAGGAGCCGAGCCAAATGACCAAACCGGTAAGATGTAAAAATAACATAAAACCAAACATGTGATTTCCCCCGTTTATGATAAGTTGAGAAGTACGGAGGCGTTGGCCTCGCGTTACCGTCTCACATGATGAATTGTAGGCTGACAGTGTGAACGGACGATGTACGAATGATTACAACTGTTGTAATATCCCGTTCATCGTCCGTTCATATTGCGTGTTTAAGCTGCATTCATGTATGCTGGCGTTATTATGGGAAAACTATTAAGGAACAACCTCAGCGAATTCGACAGGAGTGATACATTGAGAACGCACATTTTGGTTGTGGATGATGATCCCCACATTCGTGAGCTATTATCTTTTCTTTTAAAGAAGGAAGGGTACACCGTTACAGAAGCAGACAATGGTGAACAGGGGTCAACCATCCTGGAAAACGAACAGATCCATTTGGCCGTTGTGGATATTATGATGCCTTCGAAGAATGGCTGGGAGCTTTGCAAGGAAATTCGCAAACATTATGATATCCCGGTCATCATGCTGACGGCAAAGGGAGAGATCGAGGATAAAGAAAAAGGTTTCTTGTCCGGTACAGATGATTACATGGTGAAACCGTTCGAGCCGAAGGAACTGATGTTTCGGATAAAAGCCTTGCTGCGTCGATATCAAATGGTTTCAGCAGAGCTGATCCGGTTGAACAATACAACGATAGACCGTAATAGTTATGAGGTGAAAACGGGTGACTCAGGTGACTCTGTTCTCATTTTACCATTGAAAGAATTTGAGCTGCTGTCCCAATTGGCGAGTCAACCCGGACGTATTTTCACGCGAGAGCAGCTGCTGCAGCTGATATGGGGGTCGGATTACGAAGGAGGCAGCCGGACTATCGATGTACATATAAAGCGTTTGCGTGAACGGTTTGCAGACAGAACGGATGACTTTGTCATCACTACGATCCGCGGCTTAGGCTATAAGATCGAGGTGCAAGGTGGATGAGAAGTCTTTATATCCGTATTGTGGTAACGTTTGTGCTGATTTCGCTTGTGAGTGGTGTGTTGGCTCTTTTATTGGCTAACGTTTATTATGTACAAAATCTGATCAACTATAACGAACAAAAAATACTGAATATCGGCAATGAAGTCAAGACGTTATATGAAAAAACGCCGGATCTGGACCTGGGGCAATATTTGTCACATATCGCCAACATGGGATTCCAGATTTATGCTGTGAATGACCAGATGCAGGGCTCCTTTTACGGCTCCCCGTTCAAAAATAAACAAATGGCTGCAGAGCAGATTCGTCACATTTTAGATGGAGGGATTTATAAAGGAATTTTGGAGGAACGCCATCTGCTGATGGTTAACGGGCTTTTTGAAAACAGTATCCAGAACAGCATCGGATTACCGATTATGGCAAAAGGGAATACATACGCTGTATTTATTCGTCCAAATCTGGAACAGCAGTTTGGTGAAGTTCGAGCCCTGCTGGCTATACTGTTGGTGTTCAGCTTTTTGTTCAATATCGTGTTCATCGTTATTTCAACGCGATACATCGTGAAGCCTGTTAAAAAATTGACCCGAGCAACCCAACAAATCGTGAGCGGCAGCTATGACATCGAAATGGATGTTTCGCGCCGCGATGAAATTGGTAATTTGGCCCGATATTTTGCACAAATGGCGCAGGCGCTTAAGCAGCTCGACGATATGAGGCAGGAGTTTGTAGCCAATGTATCGCATGAAATTCAGTCGCCTTTAGCGTCTATACAAGGATTTTCACAGGCGATTCTTGAACAGAAAGCTACTCCAGAAGAGGCACAACGATATCTGCGCATCATTGAGGAGGAAAGCCGACGCTTATCGTCAATGAGCAAGAAGCTTCTGACTTTGGCAGCGTTGGACAAAGAAAAGACGATGGTCAAACCGACAACTTTCCGGCTGGATGAGCAGATTCGGCAGGCCTTGATCATGACAGAGTGGCAGTGGGCGGAAAAGCAGCTGGTTATCGAACTGGATCTATCCGAAGTCGTCATTACCGCAGATTCCGGGCTTATCTATCAAGTATGGTTGAATCTGATTACCAACAGTATCAAATTTTCATTGTCAGGAGACACGATCCGGATCGGAATCGCAGTCGAACATGATATTACGGTGAAGATCAGCGATACGGGCATCGGAATACCCGAAGACGAACTCCCCCACATTAGTGAACGCTTTTATAAAGCTGATAAAGCCAGAAATCGTGCCCGCTCCGGTAGCGGACTCGGACTTTCGATTGTAAAAAAAATCGTTGATTTGCACCATGGCTCTATTCAATTACAGAGCAGGCTCGGGGAAGGGACAACGGTTATTGTAAAACTGCCTAGAATGCTAGACTCGAAATATCATCATGATTAGTTTAAGAATAAACATATATCTTTACTTTTAATTGTGTTAATATAAGTAGTTAAGGCTAATTTGGATTTTTGAGTAAAATGATGGAACGTTTGTTTGGCGAGATGGAGAAATGAGGGTATCGGAATGCTCTGGATAAAGAACTTGAAAATGAACAGTAAGCTGGTAGTTATGGTTTTAATTCCAATGCTCGGTTTGCTGTATTTTTCAATCACAGTGGTTATTACCAAAATAAACGATCGAACCGAGTTAGGTCAGTTAGAAACCAAGACCAAGCTCCTGGTGAAAACCATAGACTTGATTCATGAGCTTCAAAAGGAACAAGGAATTACAGTCAGCTATTACGCTGATCAGACAGAGCTCAAACGAAATCAAATGCTGGAGCAGCGAAAGATTTCCAACCAAAGTATAACTAATTTTAATGAATATTCGGATGTTTTAACGAAAAGTGAGCTGGACGCGACTACGAGAGACAATCTGGAACGTTCCTTAGGGATATTGGACAAGCTCGATGCAGAGCGGGGTTTAATCGACAAACAAAAAATGGATGCGAATTTGATCCTTACGTACTATGATGATACGTTCGGGTCTTTTTTTAGTCTGATGGATCAATTGAAATTGGCAAGCTCGAATCTTGAAATCGCAGCAAGTCTGTCTGCCTTTCACAGCTTCTCTCAAAGCGCAGCAGCGCTCAGCAAGGAACGAATCCTCATCAGCCGTATTCTTCAAGCTCGTCAAATCCAAGCTGCAGATATATATAACTTAGGCTCGTTGGAACAAGAGCGGCAGCTTTATTTGAACAGCTTCACTTCAAATGCAAGCTTGGATTGGCTTGGTCAATATAAGGCCATCGTTAAAGGGCAAGTAGTTGATGAGGTCAATCGTATTCGATACAGCGTATTGGATGGAGCGATTGGTAAAAGTCCTGCCGTTGATCCGGTATACTGGTATCTGCAATCGACAGATGTTATTGATTTAATGAAGCAAGCTGAAGATCAATATGGAGTAGCTTTGCTCGACAGACTGGAACGAAGCAGGAGTGGAGCTTTAAACTGGCTCGTCTTTATGAATCTGATGAATCTTCTCATTATTTTAGTTTCACTATCTCTGCTTATTCAAGTATGGTTTACCTTCCAGGAAATGATGTCCGAAAAAGAAAGACAATATTGGTTGAAGGCCGAATTGGCCCGTTTAACGGAGCTTTCCCTCGGAATAACCGACCTGCAGCAGCTGATAAAAATGCTTATTTCAGAAATTTCCAAGCTGATCGAGGTTGGACAAGGTGTATTTTATGTAAAAGAGACAAGGAAAAATGCTGAGTACACGGGTGATTTTATATTGCTCGGCAGCTATGCCTACAAGCAGCGGGAAAATATTTCGCATCGTTTCCGTTCGGGAGAAGGTTTAATTGGTCAATGTGCATTGGAGAAGAAGCCGATATTGCTGACACAAGTGCCTAATGAATATATTCAGATCAGTTCCGGACTTGGAGAACACAATCCGCTGACGATTTTTGTCATGCCTATTATATTCGAAGAAGAGGTAGTGGCAGTAATTGAATTAGCCTCGTTCAAAGCTTTTACGCCCATACAGCAAAATTTGCTTGAACTGTTGTCCACACCATTAGGTGTTATTATTAACAGCGCCTCCGGTCGTCAGCGAACGGAAGAATCTCTATTAGAATCACAGCTTCTTGCCGAAAAAGCGCAATTATTAGCCGAGGAAGCACAAATACAACAGGAAGAATTACGTGTATCCAATGAAGAGTTGGAAGAACAAACCAAAATGTTAAAGTATGCCGAAGAGAAGCAAAAACTGCAAAGTGAAGAACTGCAAGTAATTAACGATGAGATGGCGGTTAAGACCAAACGCTTGGAAATGCAAACGATGGATATTATTAAACAAAACGAAATGATCCAATTATCCAAGGACGCTCTTGAGGTGAAAGCCAACGAGTTGGAGCTGGCCAGTAATTACAAGTCGGAGTTTTTAGCGAATATGTCTCATGAATTAAGAACCCCACTTAATAGTTTGCTAATACTGGCGAAGCTTCTCGCTAATAACAGGGAGGGGAATTTGACGGGGGATCAGATCGAGTCGGCTCAAATCATTTACAGCGGCGGCTTGAATTTGTTAACACTGATCAATGATATTTTGGACTTATCCAAGGTAGAGGCAGGTAAGTTAAATGTGATGCCGGAGGAAGTTGAGCTGGAATCGATTGTCCACAATCTCAAGTATCAGTTCAATGTGATAGCACAGGATAAAGGACTGCAGTTCGAATTGCAAATAGAAGAAGGAATTCCGTGGACCCTCATAACAGATGGCCAGAGAACCGAACAAATACTCAAAAACTTTTTGTCCAATGCATTCAAATTTACATCCAAAGGAACGGTTTCTTTGACGATCTGCCACCCTGCAGCGGATGTTCACTTTATCAATACTACTCTCACAGCAAACAATACGGTGGCTTTTATCGTAAGTGACACAGGTATTGGAATTGTGCCGAATAAGCAAAAGGCGATATTTGAATCATTTCAGCAGGCTGACGGCTCTACCATTCGCAAGTACGGCGGAACCGGTCTGGGCTTGACGATTTCCAGAGAGCTTGCCAAGCTGCTTGGCGGCGAAATTCATTTGGTGAGTGAGAAGGACGTAGGAAGCACTTTTACATTATTTCTCCCGCTTGACATGAATCATATCGCTTCTATTGGAGACTCCATGAACGGAAGGGCCTCCTCTAACGATATGGTTACTTCCATGGTCCATTCGTCTGAGAAAACAATACCCGAAGCTCATATGGAGCAGTCTATTACCGTCGCGGCAGCAGAAATGGTCCAAACTCCACAAGCTATCAAAGTGTTTATTGCTGATGATCGGGATCAGATCGAGCCTCATATGAACGAGAAGGTAATCATGATTATAGAGGATGACAAAAGCTTCGCCAAAGTCTTATTGGATATGTCTGCTGCCAAGGGCTTCAAATGTATCGCGGCAGAAGATGGCTTCAGTGGTCTTCAGCTGATAAAGAAGTATATGCCTAGTGCCGTATTGTTGGATCTGGGTCTGCCAGATATCGATGGGCTTAAATTGCTCGAATTGCTTAAGCATGATAGTGAAACACGGCATATTCCCGTGCATATTATTACTGGCAAGGAAGATAGACAAACCTCGCTGGATAAAGGGGCAGTCGGTTTCCTCACAAAGCCTATCAGCGTCACAGACTTTGATTCCGTTTTTGCCAGAATCGAAGTTATTTTACAGGAGCGTATTCAACTGATGCTTGTTGTTGAAGATGATGCTCATAATCAGAAAGCCATATATGAAATGCTCCTCCACAAAAAAATCGAGATTCATTGTGTTCGGACAGGTGCGGAGGGCTTGGAACGATTGCGATTACAGGACTACGATTGTATGATTCTCGATTTAAAGCTTCCCGACATGACAGGGTTTGAATTACTTGCCAAACTGTCAGAGCTTAAGAAGACACATGTACCACCGATTATTGTCTATACAGGTAAGGAGTTAACACAAGAGGAATACAAGGAATTGAATTATTACACGGGTAGTATTGTCATCAAAGGCGCTCATTCCCCGGACCGGTTGTTGGATGAAGTTTCTCTGTTTCTACAGCATGTGAATAAATCGTTACCCTTTGAACAGCGCCATGGGGTCAACATGCTGCATGATGGGGATGAGACTTTAAAAGGTCGGAAAATATTGTTGGTGGACGACGATTTGCGAAATACATTTGCTTTGTCCAAGCTGCTGCAGCATTACGAAATGGACGTGGTTATGGCAGATAATGGTAAGCTTGCTCTGGAAATGCTGGATCAGGTTGCCGGAATTGAACTGGTTATTATGGATATTATGATGCCCGTCATGGATGGCTACGAAGCCATGCGAAGAATTCGCGAGAATCCTGAGTTCAATAAGCTGCCGATTATCGCGTTAACGGCTAATGCGATGGTAGGGGATAAAATGAAATGTATTGAAGGCGGCGCCAACGATTACATGACAAAACCGATTGACACTGACAATCTGCTTTCCTTGTTGCGAGTATGGTTGTTTAAATAACGAAGCAAGGAAGCTCTGCAAATTTTAAGGAGGGACATGCATGATACCTGCAAAGGAAAAACTGGCAGCTAAAATACTTGTCGTTGATGATCGAGAAGAAAACTTGTTTGCCATGGAGCAAATATTACAAACGTTAGGCTGCGAAATTTATAAAGCACATTCGGGGAATGAAGCCATGTCGTTCACACTGCGTCATGATTTTGCATTGATTTTGCTTGATGTGAATATGCCGGAAATGAACGGATTCGAGCTGGCCGAGATTTTGCGCGGCAATAAGAAAACAAAGCTGATCCCAATTATTTTTGTGACGGCTACCCATAAAGAGGAAGCTAGCGTGTATAAGGGTTATGAGACTGGTGCGGTCGATTTTTTGTTCAAACCGGTTAACACGGATATCCTGCTGAGTAAGGTAAAGGTATTTATTGAATTGGATTTGCACAAAAAAGCGTTGGAATCGGTGAAAGCAGAGCTTGAAAGAAGCAACAAAGGCTTGGAACGATTCAGGGAGGCGGTTACCCTGTTCGAGCACCATCCAGATCTTATTTATTCATTGGACCTACTGGGAAATTATACATCGGTCAATCCGGCTTTTGAGAAAATAATGGGATTAGCAAGCGAAGAAGTCGAACAAGGTCAGCTAAATTTTCGTGCTTTTACCTCTGAAGAAAATTTGCCTGGTATCGAACACTATTTTCAACAAACAGCGAACGGGAATGTGCAGCGCTATGAATCCAAAGAGATGAATCCGAATGGCGAAATCGTCATCTATGATGTAATCAGTTTTCCTATCATACTGGAAGTGAAAGTGGTTGGGGTATACGTCATTGCAAGGGATATAACGAAACGTAAAATGCTGGATAGTGAGCTATTGCAAGCTAAAGAAGAAGCGGAAAATGCGCTGCTTGTTAAATCTGAGTTTCTGTCCATGATGAGCCATGAAATTCGTACACCGATGAATGGTGTGATTGGGATGGCGGATCTACTCCTTGAAATGGAGCTTGAATCCGAACAAAGAAAATATGCTGGGATTATACGGAATAGTGCGAATGCCTTGATGTCCGTAATCAATGATATTCTGGATTATTCAAAAATTGAATCCGGCAAAATGGAATTGGAGCAGGAACCGCTTGAACTGAAAGCGTTGGTTCAAGAAACATTTGAATTATTTACAGCCTCTGCCTTGGACCGAAACCTGATTATGGAGTATGACATCGACGAAAAGCTTCCTCAGCTTATTGCAGGCGACCCGACCCGACTTCGCCAAGTCATGATTAACTTAATCGGAAACGCTGTTAAATTTACGAAAAAAGGCGGCATTCATGTGATGGTTAATCAAATTTCCGCGCAGGACGATTCCCTTGAAATTGAATTTGTCATAAAGGATAGTGGAATCGGAATTCCCCCGCTGAAGATGGTTGATTTGTTCAAACCCTTTTCGCAGCTGGATTCGTCAATGGCGCGCAAATATGGAGGTACAGGGCTTGGGCTGGCGATCTGCAAAACGCTGGTAGAATTAATGGGTGGCACAATTCATGCACAAAAAGATGTTGAGCATGGAGCCATTTTTATATTTACGATTCAAACCACTCCCTTTTATTTTACGGATTAGTGGCACATTTAGTGACTATATCCGTATTTGTAAATAAGCATTCTCAGCGGGCCGAAAGTGATTATCACTTACTGGTCTTCTTTGTTGTACCCTCATGGGGGATGGTGAAGTAGGTAGATGTTGGTTTAATCACGAAAATAGGGCTTGCCAATAGTCGTCTTCTGTATAATAATAAGAAGTCTAGAAATTAATGCAGGGAGATCTGATTGGAAATGGCAACGACGACATTAGAGGAAGAAAAGCAAGAACTGGAACACATTGAAATATGGAAATGCAAACAACCTGAATGCAAAGCATGGACACGTAAGGAATTTGTAACAGAAGAATTACCTGACTGTCCTTTATGTAAAAGCCCGATGGTACGGAGCTATAAACACTTACCGGTAATGGACAAGAAAACGAAGAAAAAGTTTCTGGTAGGTAAGGGACGCTCCAAATAGGATGAGATGGAACAAAAAGGCTGCCGCCGTTCGTGCAGCTTTTTTTGCTGCCCGGAGACTTAAAGTATTCAAGCTGGGAGAGTAGACATTGCATTATCCATGCGTTCTATGTTACAGTTACAGTAATAAAAACAAGGAGGTGAGGTAGGTGAATCACGAAATGGTGAACAACCGTATTAGCCAGCTGCCGATTGCTATGGCTGGCATCGTTCATACTTTTCCGAACAACGGGAGAAGTCTGTCTGATTATTCAAATACGGTTGTACCATTCGCGAGAAGACGCCTACCTTAACCGATACGGATTGCTGTACCATCCGAAGGGTCGCGGGCTTGCTGCTGCGGCTCTTTTTTGCTGTTGAGTTAGGGTCTTCATCTCTAGGAGGATCCTATATTATGATTATTATTAACGGCCAAAATATAAAAAAATACCACGGTGCCCACCTTGTGCTGGACGGGGTTACTTTTGAAGTGCATGAAGGAGAAAAGGTAGGTCTTATCGGGCGAAACGGATGCGGAAAATCGACACTGCTGCAGCTCATATCCAGACAATTGCATGTGGATGAAGGCATGTTGACTTTGAAGAAGGATATTCAGGTGGGATATTTGCCGCAAATCCCCGTTGAATTTGAAAGTATGAAGGTGTATGAAGTGCTCGCCTACGGTTACCTGGAGCTGACACAATGCCAGAAGGAATTAACCGAATTGGAGCACGAAATGTCCGACCCTGAGGTGGTATCGAGCCCTGAACGGCTTGAGCAGCTTCTGAAAGCCTACGCCGCTGTACAAGAGCGCTTTGAACGGGGTGGCGGCTATGAAATGGATGCCAGCATTGATCAAGTGGCCCTAGGCTTGCAAATTCCGAAGAGTGCGTACGTGCGCAGCTTCAGCTCGTTGTCCGGAGGAGAGAAGACGAGGGTAGCGTTAGCCTCGCAGCTGATTGTTCGACCCGAGCTGCTGCTGCTCGACGAGCCAACAAACCATCTCGATTTAAGGGGCATTGAATGGCTTGAGCAGTTTTTGCGGAGCTATACAGGCGCATGTATGGTTGTGTCGCATGACCGTTATTTTCTTGATCGTGTAGCTTCCAAAATGATTGAGCTGGAGGATGGAGAGGCTCATACGTATACGACCAATTACAGTGGGTATATGAAGGAAAAGGAAGAACGGCTGCTGCAGCAGTTCGCTCAGTATCAGGAGCAGCAGAAGGTGATCAAGAAAATGAAGGAGACGATTCGTCAGCTGGAGGAGTGGGGACGGGTCGGCGGAAATGAGAAGTTTTTTAAGCGAGCAGCTTCGATTCGCAAAGCGTTGGATCGTATGCAGCGGGTGAAGCGTCCGGTGCTGGAGCAAAAAACGGCTGATTTTGGGCTGATGCCGCTGGATCGCTCCGGTAACAGGGTGGTAATCTTGGAAGGCGTTTCCAAATCTTATGACAGTCGTGATGTGCTGTCCGGGGTGGAAGGAAGTCTACAATACGGGGAAAAAGTAATGCTGTTAGGAGACAACGGAACAGGCAAAACGACTTTGTTCAAGCTCCTCTTGGGCGAAGAAATGCCCGATAGTGGAGAAATCAGGCTGGGCGCCCGCGTGGAAATTGGATACTTGGCACAGCAAAATGCGGTATTGGACCGCAAGCAGACGGTGCTGGACTATTTCCGCACGGAAGCTGGCTTAGAGGAAGGCGAAGCAAGGGGTATTCTTGCGAGGTATCTGTTTTACGGAGCGGATGTATTCCGTCCGGTAAGCCTGCTGTCTGGAGGTGAGTGGTCACGGCTGCGACTTGCGCTGCTCGTTCTCTCGAAGCCTAACCTGCTCCTGCTCGATGAGCCGACGAACCATCTGGATATCGCTTCGCGCGAGGCGTTGGAGGAAGCTTTGGAGGAATTCCCGGGAACTGTGCTTGCGATCTCGCATGACCGCTATTTTATCAATCGGCTGGCGCAGCGGGTATGGTTGTTAGAGCAGGGTAAGGTGTCCCCATATCTCGGGAATTTTGACGAGTTCAGGGCGAAGAGGCGGCAGCAGGAAGAGGAGGTTTCCGGGCGCGGAGGAAACGGTTATGTCAGTGGAGTCCGCCGGAACGGCGCGCGTGTCGAGGGCAAGCCGGACTTCCATGGCGCAGCAGGAGTCCTGTCACCAGCGGCAGCGGCGGAAAGCTGCGACAAAGCGGGAGCGAAAGCACAAGCGAAGGCCGGTGGCCATGGCTCTGCTGGTGCGAAGGCTCAGGCAGCGGGCAGTCATGACGCTGCCACTGCATCGCGAAGCGCAGCAGTTACCGCGCCGCCAGCAGCTGGCAGCGCCCGCGCGTCCGAGCGGCGGCGTCTGGATCTCGAGCGACAGATTGCAGCGCTCGAAGCGGACATGGCCGCAGCAGACGCAGAGCTGCTGGAGCTTGGTGCTAGTATCAGCAGCGATACAGAGCAGCTGGAGGTACGGTGGCGTGAGCGCGGTCTGCTGCAGGAGCGGCACGATAAGCTGCTCGAGGCGTGGATGGAGCTGGAGTGAGTTCATTACTCTGAGGTGTTGATTTTACCCACGAACAATACCCCTTGACAAAATAATCTCGATTCGTTATTCTAATTAACAAATAAAAGCAAGGCAATAACCAAGGACATGAACACTTAGGGATACTGAACAGAAAGAGGGGTCACCGGTTGAAAGCCCCTTCTGTGGAGATAAGTGATTTACCCCCTTGCAGCTGCGATATGGAAATCATGCTGGCTCATGAGAGTAAACTTCGCCGGGAATTCCCGTTACAGAAACCAATGAGGATCTGCTATTATCAGCAGGTTATAATCAGGGTGGAACCACGAGCACATTCGTCCCTTTTCGGAGACGAGTGTGCTCTTTTTGTTTTTTTAATAACCAAATAACCTTTACAAGCAATAACCAAGGACATGAACACTTAGGGATACTGAACAGAAAGAGGGGTCACCGGCTGAAAGCCCCTTCTGTGGAAATAAGTGATTTACCCCCTTGCAGCTGCGATATGGAAATCATGCTGGCTCATGAGAGTAAATTTCGCCGGGAATTCCCGTTACAGAAGCCAATGAGGATCTGCTATTATCAGCAGGTTGTAATCAGGGTGGAACCACGAGCACATTCGTCCCTTTGCGGAGACGGGTGTGCTCTTTGTGTTTACAAAAATGATCATAATGGAGGAGTTAACATGGCAAATCAAGTGAAAGTGAAGCTGCCCGACGGAGCTGTAAGGGAGTATGGTTACGGTACAACAATTGAGCAGATAGCAGGGTCAATTAGCCCGGGGCTAAGGAAGCTTGCAGTGGCTGGTACAATCAATGACGAAATGGTCGATTTGAATCGGTCTATTGAGCAGGACTGCGATATAGCCATCATCACACTCGATAGCGAGGAAGGATTGAAGGTATATCGCCACAGCACGGCGCATGTGATGGCGCAAGCGATTAAGCGCATATATGGTGAAAAGGCAGTTAAGCTCGGCATTGGCCCGGTCATTGAGGATGGCTTTTATTACGATATCGATATTGATAAACCTTTATCCAGTGAGGATCTTGCCGCAATTGAGCAGGTGATGAATAACATTATAGCGGAGAACCTGCCGATTGTGAGACGGGAGGTAGACCGTGATGAGGCCATTCGAATCTTTGAAGGGCAGGAGGAGCCACTTAAGCTGGAGCTTATTCATGACTTGCCGGAAGCTTCGGTCATCACAATTTATGATCAGGGTGAATTTTACGATCTCTGTCGTGGACCCCACCTCCCGTCTACAGGCCGTATTCAGGCATTCAAGCTGCTGAGTGTAGCAGGTGCCTATTGGCGAGGTGATTCCAACAATAAAATGCTGCAGCGTATATACGGAACAGCCTTCCCCAAAAAACAGCAGCTAGAGGAGCATTTGTTCATCTTGGAGGAAGCAAAGAAACGCGATCACCGTAAGCTTGGCAAAGAGCTGGGATTGTTTATGTTCTCAGAGGAAGCGCCGGGAATGCCATTTTACTTGCCCAAAGGCATGTCGATTCGTACAGAGCTGGAGAACTTTTCACGCCAGGTACAGGTGCAGCAGGATTACCAGGAGGTCCGTACTCCACTTATGATGAACCGACGGTTGTGGGAGCAGTCCGGGCATTGGGATCATTACAAGGATAATATGTATTTTACTGAAGTTGATGATACGCATTATGCGCTTAAACCGATGAATTGCCCTGGACACATGCTGATCTTTAAAAATACACTGCATTCCTATCGCGAGCTTCCGATACGACTTGCCGAATTTGGTCAGGTTCACCGCCATGAATTTTCGGGTGCGTTGAACGGGATGATGCGTGTGCGTACGTTTTGCCAGGATGATGCGCATATTTTTGTAAGACCGGATCAGGTCGAAGAAGAAATCGCACGGGTTATTGCTTTTATCGATCAAATTTACCAGGTGTTTGGCTTTGAATATACAATCGAGTTGTCTACACGTCCTGAGGATTCGATGGGATCGGCAGAGCTGTGGGATTTGGCAGAAGCATCCCTTCAGCACGTATTGGATCAGAGTGGTATTGCTTATCGAATGAATGAAGGCGACGGGGCCTTTTACGGACCGAAAATTGACTTCCACATCCTTGACGCGCTTAAACGCAGCTGGCAGTGTGCGTCGATCCAGCTTGATTTTCAAATGCCTGAGAAATTTGATCTTTCCTACATCGGCGAAGATAATCAGAAGCACCGTCCTGTTGTCATTCACCGTGCAGCCTACGGGTCCATAGACCGCTTCATCGGTATTTTAACAGAGCATTACAGCGGGGCGTTCCCGGTTTGGCTCGCTCCGGTTCAAGCGAAAATATTGCCAGTGTCCGATGCTTTCATCGATTATGCACTGCAGGTGAAGCAAGCACTGGAAGCTGCAGGTATTCGTGTAGAAGTAGATATACGAAGCGAAAAGCTTGGCTATAAAATCCGTGAGGCACAGCTTGAAAAGGTTCCCTATATGCTTGTAGTCGGTGAGAACGAGCGGTCAACGAATAAAGTGGCGGTCCGCAAACGTGAAGAAGGCGATATCGGATCGATGGGCATAGCAGAGATTACGGAACAAATTGCACGCGAAATTCGAGCGAAATCGTGATCATGATCACCGATTGCAAGCTTTCTTTTCTTTCACTAAGCGGATGATTCATATCAACCTGAGCAATACTACCTTTAGGCAGCTATGAGAAATGAAAATGAAGGATGTCAATTCAGAAAAGAGGGTGCATGGATGAAACGTGCCATACAGGCCGTGGTGTTGTTAATGGTAATGGTTAGCGTTGTACAGCTCTCTGGTCAGGTGTGGGCGCAGGACGATAGTCGGCCCTATCATTTTGGCTTTAAAAAAAGCAAAGATGGAAAGCTTCCTTCGATCGCGGAAGAGGGCTTTATGAGCATTCTTCAAAAGCATGGAGCTATTTTTTTGGGGGATACCGAGAAAAAGGAGCTTTATTTAACCTTTGATAACGGGTATGAGAACGGGTATACAGCTCAATTGCTGAACGTATTGAAGGATAAGAAGGTGCCCGCGGCCTTCTTTGTGACTGGTCATTATGTGAAGGATCAACCGGAGCTGGTCAAGCGAATGGCTGAAGAGGGGCACATCATTGGCAACCATTCCTGGAGTCATCCGGATATGAGTAGTATATCTGCCGGCCGTATGAAGGATGAGCTGGACAAAGTCAAAGTGGAAATAGCCCAGCTGACCCCACAAAGCGAAGTGCGGTATTTGCGGCCGCCAAGGGGAATCTTTAGTGATCAGATGCTCGGGGTTAGTCAAAATTTGGGCTATACCAGTGTTTTCTGGTCCGTGGCATACAGGGACTGGGATACAAAAAAACAGCACGGCTGGAACTATGCTTACCAACAAGTGATGGCACAGCTTCATCCTGGTGCTGTCATTCTGCTTCATTCCGTTTCTCAGGATAATGCAGAGGCTATGGGCAAAATTATTGACGATGCCCGCGGTCAGGGATATGAATTCAAAAGTCTCGATCAAATGCAGCTGAAGCAGTACCGCTAAACACATACTTTGTGAATGAATGGTTCACTCAATCAGGTTAACCGGAAACTCAGGTTAGCCTGTTTTTCTCGGTAAATTAGCAAATACGGGCACAACCGAATGATTTGTTGAATACGGCGATAATATCCGAATCACCCTCTGCCAAGGAAATCAGGTAATTAACCATTCCCTTGATAATGATATCGTTGGGCTCTTCTTTATTAGCCTCCTGCACGATTACATCCAGCGACTGAAGCATGGTGCACATCACCATTGGGGCTTCGACATGCGATTCAATCCAACCCTTCGTTGTAAGCGCTCTCTCAATCAGGCTTTCGCGAGTTGTTTCTGAACTGCGATCTGATAAAATAACAGCTTTGGAAAGGATGGGAACGGTGGGTTTACTCAGAATTCCATAAATAACATCGTCCAGACGGTTCATTAAATATTCGGCCAGCTGCCCGCCTTCAATAGGATGTCCGAAAACGATATGGCAGAAATAAAACTCCTTGATCATCCCGTTAAATAAGTTGGCACAATCAAATGAATGCGGTCTGATTTCCGATCCGTAGAGCTCAATGATACGCTGGTCAAACCATATAACGTTTTGATTGCTGTGATCAATCATTAAATCCTGTAGAGCTTTATTTAAAAAGGTGATCCCTTTTAGCTGCATCGCAATAAAATCCTTATCTTTGATGAAGGCTTCGCATTGATATTCAATGGATTTAAATAGTCTTTCCCGCGCGCTTAACGAGGGGTCCTGAAGAATCTCCTCCAGATATGAGCGATACGATTCCATATAATGATTGAAGATATGAACGAGCAATTCCTCTTTGGAATGAAAATGTAAATAAAAAGCTCCCTTGGATACTCCGGCAAGACTGACAATATCTTGAACGGATGTTGTATGGTAGTCACGTTCTCCGAACAGCTTGATTGCAGCCTGAACAATTTGTGTTTTTTTGTCATTCATTCTGTTCGACACTCCTTGTTTCCAAACTTGGCACATCACATGTATACAGCCATTGTATACGTCGAACATATTCATGTCAACAATATGACTGACTGGTCACAAAATTGGTTTTAGTGACGAATAAAAATAAAAAAAGGTTGATTTAAAGCTATATATCCATTATTATACTTTCATAATGACCAGTCAGTCATAATATGATTACAACTTTAATATCATTCTTAAAGTTACGAATGAACTTACATGTACTTGAAGGAAGGGGCCACCAGCAATACGATGTTACAGACTCTCGACGAAATGAAGTTAAGCACGAGTCATTTTATGTCCATGCACCTGGAAAAAGAAGGCTTCAGTCCGCTTGTTGGCAGGCTCTTTACACTGCTTCTTTTTTCGGCAGAGCCCTTATGCTTGCAGCAGATGGCTGAGGCTTTATCTGTGTCCAAGGCTGCGATCAGCGTTCAAATCCGCAATATGGTATCGCGGCATTTGTGCAATAAGGTTCCGGTTCAGAATGACAGAAAGGATTACTATTACATAACGGATGATTTTGAAATCCATGTTTTTGAAACATACAAAGAGAAGATCAAATCGGTTCAACAAACGCTGAAACGGAATTTGCTCGCTTTACCGAAACAAGAAGGTCTGGATTCTGCGGATCAGGAGACCTGTCGCGTTGTCGAACAAAGATTCAGCGAAATTTCATTGTTTTGTGATATCTACATGTCCCGAATGAAAGGCTTCAACGAGGAATGGCTGCTCAAAAAGCAATTATTGTAATTTGATAAAGGAGTAAAATGATGAACAAATTTACTGATTTTTCTTTGAAAAATGCGGCAGCAATTATTATTATCAGCTTTATATTGCTCCTTGCAGGCACATTCTCCGCATCCACGTTGAAACAGGAAAGTATGCCGGATATCTCCTTGCCGATCGTATTTATAAGCACGGTGTATCCCGCTCCTCCTAAGGACGTTATGGATAATGTAACGAAGGTTATCGAGAAGCGGGTTGTGGGTGTGGAGGGTGTAAAAAAAGTTTCCTCCAGCTCAAATGACAACTTTTCTTCGATCACGGTTGAGCTAGTAAACGGCAGAAAGCCTGACGATGCAAAGCGGGATATCGAAAGCTCGATCAAGGATATTGTGCTGCCAAAAGGAGCAAGTGAACCGAAGGTTTCCAAGTTCGGCAGCAGTGATTTCCCGGTATACTTTGCTGCGATCAATGGTAACGAAAATATGAACCATGACGAGCTGAACCGGATTTATAAGGATGTTATCGAGCCTACCTTAAGCGCCATGGATGGGATTGATCATGTAGATTCAATTGGTCAGCAGGAAGCTACCTTGAAGCTGAAGCTGAATATTAGCGCGATCAATAACTACGGCATGACACCTGCGCTAGTTTCACAAAGTATACAAACTGCGCTCATGACGAGCCCGGCAGGTAAAGTTGATTTTAACGGAAGCTCCCAATCAGTTCGGATCGAAAGTGATTTGAACACGATCTACAATTTGGAAAATATGAAAATTACGTCCCCCAAGGGCGACACGGTTATGCTTAAAAATATTTCCAAGGTTGAAGCTATTTCCGAATCCAAATATATTGCCCGGTTGGACAGCACTCCGGCGATCGGTCTCACGCTGTTCAAAGGAAAAGATGCCAATACGGTCAAATTTGCCAATGATGTTGACAAATTGTTTGACGGCTGGAAACAAGAATATCCGAATTTGCAATTTTCACCTGTTTACAATGCAGCAAATGATGTCAAAAAATCGATCAACGGAATGCTGAAGGAAGGGATTATGGGGGCGGTTCTGGCTTCCGTCATGATCTTATTGTTCCTGAGAAATGTGCGTATGACCGTGATCGTATTGGTGTCAATTCCTTTGTCGATCTTAACTACATTATGCGCAATGGCATCACTCGATATAACGCTCAATATTATGACGCTCGGCGGTTTAACGATTGCCGTTGGCCGGGTTGTGGATGACTCGATTGTTGTAATTGAGAATATCTATAGTGAGCTGCAGCGGGTCAGTGACCGTAATGAATCTGTTATTAAGGTAGCAACTTCAAAGGTAGCTTCGGCGATCACCTCATCCACGATTACAACTGCAGGTGTATTTTTACCGATAACCTTTGTTGGCGGGGTATTGGGGGATATATTCAGACCCTTTGCCATTACCTTGATCGTGGCGTTAATGTCCTCACTGATCATCGCATTGACAGTTATTCCGATGCTTGCCAAGCTGATGGTGCTCAAAAGTAATAAGATCAAGCATCACGATGAAGAGCAGGTCGGCAAGCTAGGTGGCAGTTATAAGAAAATATTAAATTGGTCGCTCGATAACCCGAAGAAGACGGTGCTGGCGGCGATACTGGCGCTTATCATTTCGATAGGAGGAACGGTTCCTTTTCTTCCGATGGCCTTTATGCCGGATAGCGAAACCAATAAGCAGGTTCAGTATACGTTAAAGCTGCCACAGGATACATCCTTTGAATCGATGGATTTGAAGGTTAAAGAAATCGAAGCGATGCTTCGGGAATCCAAGGATTCTGCCGGACAACCGGCGTTTGATTATTTTGAATCGATGGTCGGGTATGACCAAATGAATACAAGCGGTGAAAGAACGCCTTACAAGGCGAGTATTATTGGTTCGGTATCAGCTGCTTCCAATGCCAAGGAAATGGCCGAAACGTTTAAGCTTAAAATGATAGAGATGACCCCTCAAGGATCGGAAATTGAAGGCGCGCTGCTAGCGCCAAGCATGGGCTCTGGAGATGATTTTGCCTATCTGCTGAAAGGTGAAGATCTGAATCAACTGATTGCCGGAGCCGAGCTGGTCAAAGCGAAGATGCGGGAATTCCCGGAGCTGACTACGATTAAAGACAGTCTGAGTGAAAAGAAGACGCAGGTCGTTGTCAGTGTTGACCAAAATAAGGCGCGTGTGTATGGTTTATCCTCGGCGCAGCTTACAGACACAGTTCGATTGTGGCTAGCAGAGGCACCACTGGGCGATATCAAATTCGACAATGTAACCTTTGAAACCAAGGTCATGGTAGATGACGATTTCAAAAATTCGATGGAAAAGCTGGGACGCATCCAGCTGACTACCTCAACCGGTGCGGTCGTCGCTCTTAACGATGTAGCCAAAATCAAACAGGTAGATGCACCGGCTGCCATCACTCGGGAAATGCAAGAGCAATACGTGAAAATCACAGCCAAAATCGAGAGTAAAGATAAAGGTGGCGTAAGCACCAAAGTTACAGAAGCTTTGAAAACAGTAGAACTCCCTGGAAGTGTACGTACAACGGCACAAGGGGTGAATGACGATATTCAGGAAAGCTTTGGCCAAATGGCGGTTGCCATGGGCGCTGCGATTTGTCTCGTTTATCTCGTCATGGTTATTGCTTTTGGGAATGCGAGTGCGCCGTTTGTTATTCTCTTTTCGGTACCGATGGCTGCGATCGGCGGATTTATCGCGTTGCTGATTTCAGGCGAGTCGATCAATATTACGTCACTGATTGGATTTTTGATGTTGATCGGGGTTGTTGTTACCAACGCCATCGTACTGATCGACCGGGTACAGCAGCTTCGCGCTGATGGATTATCGGTTCGTGATGCTTTGGTTAGAGCGGGCTTAACAAGACTTCGTCCGATTATTATGACCGCGGGTGCTACAGTGATGACCTTGCTGCCATTGGCGCTGGGTGTATCGGATGGATCACTGATTTCCAAAGGCTTGGCAGTTGTTGTTATCGGCGGTTTGATTACTTCGACCGTATTGACCTTGATTGTTGTACCCGTGATTTACGAACTTATCGATAAAATGAATGTCGGAATCTCGCGGTTTATGAACAGGAAAGAAAACCGAATCGCCAAAACCCCGACAGTAGAAAGCATGTAGGTCGAGTAGCTGACAGATATATATCGAAAAGGAGCAACATTCCAATGAAACCATTTAGGGTCAATCCAGTTCATACAGGTGTAAAAGCTATGGGATTAATGATAGTTGGAGCGGTCATGCTTGCAGGCTGCTCGGAAACGCCCAAAGCCCAACCGGCACAGGCTACTGAAGTACAGCTCAAGCAGGTTAAGGTAAGTAAAGTAGCAAAGCAAAAAATAAGTGAGCCTTTGGAGCAGGTGGCTGATATCGCCTCCTCCATACAGCTCGATGTGTCAGTCAAGGTTGGCGGCGATGTTAAGGAGATATTGAAGAAGCGTGGAGATAACGTCGAAAAAGGTGAAGTGATTTTTAGACTTGATCCAACCGATGTGCTGATATCCAAAGAAAAAGCGACCGTGACGATATCCTCAACGAAAGAGCAGCTGGTGAAGGCGCGGGAGGATTTGGCTAACAGCAAGCAGGATTTACAGAACGGCATCGTGAAGCTGGAAGCGGCAATTAAGGAAACTGATAAGAATTATAATAAAATGCGCAACGACTTTGATTTGGGGCTATCAACGAAATTCCAGCTGGAGCAGGTAGAGACCCAGTTAAACAATCTCAAGCTTGATTTGCAGAGCAGTCTACAGAAACAAAAAACGCTGGAAACGACCAATTCCTTATCACAGCTGGAACAGGGCTTACTCATATCGGATGTGTCAATCCGAGAGGCCGATCGGACCTTGGAGCATATGGAAGTGAGAGCAAGCGTTAGCGGAGTACTGACAGATTTGCCGGTTGAAGTTGGCATGACGCTTCCAGCAGGCTTCCGTGCTGCACAGATTCAGCAGCTGGACCCTATCAAGATCAAAGCTGAGCTTACCGAAGAGGCGGCTGCGCTAGTCCGCGGGAAGCAAGAGCTATCCTTTTACATATCCGGTTCAACTGAAAAATATAAGGCCAAAGTGAGCTATCTGGCTGATGTTGTCAGCACCCAATCCAAAGCCTACTCATTGGAACTTGAATTGCCCAATCAGGATCGCAAGTTCAAGCCGGGAATGAAGGCTCAGGTTCTGCTGACAGAAGATCAGGATCAAATCGTAGTCACCGTGCCGACCTTAAGTATTGTTCGTGAAAGCGGAGAGAGCTTCGTATTCGTTATGGCAGGAGATACCGTAGAGAAGCGTAAGGTCACACTGGGTCGTTTAAGTGATACGTATCAAGAGGTCATAAGCGGTATCAAGGAAGGTGAACCGTTGGTAACCTCCGGGCAGAATCAACTGAAGGATAAAGAAAAAGTACAGCTAGCTCAATAAACCATGCTTGTCACAGGAGGAGAACGAAACGAATGAATAGAAGGTTAACCGTCATCGTAGCATCAGCCGTGTTATCGGCATCGATCACCGGCTTCATGAGTCCTGCTTTTGCTGAGGTACCCGTAACAACGAGCATAGAAACAATCAGTCCTGCACAACCCGTCCAACCGATCGCTGCCGTATATCCATTGACAGATGTATTGAATGTACAGCTGAAAAGTGTTCTGTCAGAGGAAATTCTCGGAGGCACCCGGATCGGCATTGTGATCAAAATGGAAAATACAAGCACCTCGATCACCAAGGTTCCGGATTATGAGTTTCGTGTACGCACCAGCAAAGGGATAACCTATACGCTGCAGCCAAGCACAGCGAATCCAAGAATCATTCAGCCCCAGACCACAACCGATATTAGTTACATGGTCGTACTGGATCGTGCTGAGAAAATAAGCATAAGCGAAGTTAATTGGATAGATGTTGATTATTATGTATATCCCAAGAAAGAAACTCTCATGGCTTCAGTTCCGATCACGATACAGCCATGGAATGGTGTAGATACGTCCATGACCGATTCTGCTGCGATCCGCAAGTGGTCTGACGCTTTCCGGATTCCTGCATTGGATTCCCCAATCGAATACACTCCCGTAGATATCCATAAGGAATCTACCAAGACGGGTAATGTATATGTCGTTCAATTGCTGGCTTATAACCCGTCGAGTCAACGAGAAGCCATACCCGATTTTTCCATAGATGGGAAAAACGATAAAAAGGTGTTCACAGGCAGCCGATTAGAGAAAGATACGATTCAATTGGATGCCAAAGAAGAAAAGTATATGCATTACGCAATTCCAACCGATCAGGATACTGAGCTGTTGAGCTTGAATCTGTTGACTGCTGAAAGCTTCACATCAGGAGCTTCCAACGTGGTTAGTTATCAAGTGGGCAGACTGAATATATTGCTCCCAGGCGATGCGGCTCCACAAAATTATGAAGCTTATGCATTAGGCACCTCCATGAAATTTGATGCGCGAAGTGAACTTATCCATCCGGATTTGCAGGTGTCATTGGTTGAGCTTCATATGAATGACAACCTGGATGAAGGCAGCAAGCAAGTAACGGCTAAATTCCGTTTGTATAACCAAAGTGCGCGACCGCTCGCTATCCCCATGTTTCAAACGGAACTGATCGGCAGTGGAGGTTACCAATACAGTGGCAGACGTCAAGTTCTGGCGGCAACTTCTGTCCTGCCCAACACAGGAACGACCATCAATTACACGTATGTGGTACCAGCTACTGAGACAGGCACAGGACTTGCCTTAAAGCTTCAGGATACAACGGCACAAGCGCCGTACAAATCAACGATTGCTGCCTACAGTGTAAATTTACAGCCATCGGACAAGGAAGACAAATTCAGTATATACCCATTTGATGTAGCGATTGACCGTTGGGATATTTCCTATTTGTTCAATTCTGCGACTCTTCAATATACGTACAAAGGCAAGTTTTTCTTCGATATTGAACGCATCAAAGAGACCCAGGTAGATGAAAGCTTCCCGCAGCTTCAATTTGAACTGCATGATTCATTGGGACGGCTCGTGGGCACCTCTGTGAAATCGTTGATTGGGCAGGAACGTCTGGTTACAGGCGAGAACAATATTGCTTTTACCGGCAATTCTGAACAATTTGACACGCCGCTGACTTTAAAAGTATACGAAATATTCAAAACGGAAAATGGAGATGCCAAACGTCTACTGACTGAATTAAGCAGACCGTGATCTTTAATTTATTGCTGCAGCAGGGGAGATTCCATTCTGCCCAACTATTCCATCCGCGGCTGGATATTTTCAATAATCCGCAGGAGCCATCGGAAGTGATTTGCGGGATTCGGCCTTTCAATAGAAGACAATCAAATTGATAAATTTCCATGGAGCCGATTTTGTAGGGTACAAGGAAAATTCAATGGGTACGGTCAATGGGTCGGCGAGCTTTAGCATGATGCATGCACTCCTCTACATTTTTTGAATTTGGACAAACCAAAGGAAGCCCGAGAGCAGAGAAACTCTACTCTCGGGCTTCCTTTGCATGAATAAATAAGGTCAGGGAGATACGAGTGTGCTTCTCTCTCAATTCGCTTACGAGGTTAGCTACCGGATTCGGGCTTGAGAGTGCCCTACCCCCGGGCATCGAAGATGCCAAGAGGATTCACCCCTATAAGCTATCTATCCTAGATAGCTTATACTGGGTCCCCCGTTTCCCTGAAGTGGTCGTTCAAAAAGTCGCTTTTTTGAACACATATCTTATGGGAATTAAGCATTGATAATGGATGATATGGAGTTGTGAAGTTAATGAAATGTATCATACGCTGGCCGTTAAATAATGTAAAACTCCAATCCGCATCATAATTACGCCTTTTTTGCTTAAAAGGTCGATGAAAGCGGAATCAAACCTGATTTCCCTTTATTATCTATATCTATGCTAGCTCATGCTGGGTATTTGAATTTTCCTTCGTAAAACGGAGATATCGAGAGATGGATGCAGATATCGAGAGCATGAGAAGGATTTGGATACCATGCAAGTCAATTATAGCTTTGTATGCCGTGCGGTATTTATTTACAGTGTTAAGCGGCTGGCGTATGATACATCTCATGATTCCAACAAAGTTTTCCAAGTAACGGCTGAACTTTTTCAGCCCTATGAACCGGTTCATAGGGGCGAGAGCGTCGTTTTTATGAGAGAGGATGATGAAGCTTGTGATCGTGTTCAACGACCATGAGGTATATAGGAAATGTAGATTTGTAGGGATTGTCTGTAATTGAAAATGAATCATGCACTTTATCGCTGAGTCCTTGAATTTAAAAGGAACGGGGGAACCAAAGAAGCGCGTAATCCCTGATTCGTTAATTCGTAGTCAGGTACACGAGCTTCATGGGGTGAATCCTTCTTGGCATCTTCGATGCCTTGGGGTAGGGCTACTCTCTAGCCCGAATCCGACAGCTAACCTCGTAAGCGTATAGGGAGAGGCAACAATTGTCGTGCGTAAGACACGGTTTGTATAACTGTGTTTTCAGAAGCCACGAGAAGAGTTCCGCTCTTTTCGCAGGCTTCTTTTTGTTGTCTCCTTTTTGACATTCATAGGAGGAAGATTGAAATGGAACAACAGGAAGTCATTTTGGTTTCGGCACCCAATAAAACAGGAGAAGGCTTCATCCTTCAATTGCTAAAGCAGGGCTTGCGTTTTGCAGCTATTGCCAACAACCAGGGAGAAAAGCAAAGACTGGTCAATATTGGTGTGAAAAATATTGTAATGGTAGATACCACAGAACAAATCAATTGGACTCTTCCAGACTTTACCATAGGGAAAGTGTTTATTTTTGAGCGAAGCCTAAATCTGTGCTGCCGTTATATTCAAATGTGCCGCAGATGGACCTCCAAGCCTATTTATGTCATCACCCATACGAGTAATCCGCGTCTGGTCTACAAAGGACTCGGGGCTGCCTATGTGATTCATACGACGAGCGAGGATGTTTCCTTTTTAATTCAAACACGTGTGAAATAAGTGCCAGCTTCTTTTCGGAAGCTCTTAGGAGGGGTAACCATGTTGGATCTATATATGGTACTGATGCTAGCCATTGCTTACGCGCTGTTCAGTGGATTTTTGTTGTGGTGCGGGCGTATTACTGAAGAATCAGGAGGCGAGCGTTTATGATCGTTGTCATTATTTTTACAATATTTATTTTTATTTATCTGGCCTATGCCTTGGTTAATCCCGAGAAATTTTAATAAACGAGTAGTCCGGTGAATTATTAGCGGAATCGGAATGGGCGGAATCGTTCTGGAGAAGCGAAGCGTTCGGAAGAATGATCTGACCGTGCAGCGGACTTTTTCACCAATCTTTACGAAGTCAGTTTTGCTAAAGCAAAACTCAGCACATGCTTACGAAGAAAGTTTTCTTACGAAAACTCTGAGGAGGAAACAAACAAATGGGCATTTTGCAAATTGCCGTCGTGATTGTCATTTTGGTGCTGTTGGTAAAACCAGTAGGTACCTATCTCTATAACGTATTTTCTAATGAAGCGAATCGGACTGACAAGTGGTTTGGGTTTATCGAAAAACCGATTTTTGCAATGATCGGTTTAAAGGAACGAAAGGGTATGACCTGGAAAACCTACGCGCTCAGTTTTATTGTGACGAATATCGTGCTCGTGGCCATAAGCTATATGATTTTGAGAATGCAAAAGTATTTGCCGCTCAATCCGAACGGGATTGACAACATGGAAGAAACGTTGACCTTCAATACGGTCATCAGCTTTATGACCAACACGAATCTGCAGCATTACAGCGGGGAGTCGGGCTTGTCTTATTTTTCGCAGATGGCTGTCATTATGATGATGATGTTCACCTCGGCAGCGACCGGGTTTTCCGTAGCCATTGCCTTTGTCAGAGGGATTACGAGTAAAGGGGAAACGATAGGCAACTTTTTTGAGGATTTTGTAAAAGCGCATATTCGTGTATTTTTCCCGTTTGCTTTTGTAGTGACTCTACTTCTTGTGGCTCTTCAGGTTCCTCTGACGCTGCAGCCTACAATAACCGCAACGACGCTGGAGGGTACTGAGCAGCAAATTGCTATCGGACCGGTGGCGGCACTGGAATCGATCAAGCATATCGGTACGAATGGCGGCGGATTTTTTGGAGTGAACTCGGCCCATCCGTTTGAGAATCCGAATCCGCTGACCAATGTGATTGAAATTTTATCGATGTGGGTTTTATCTGCTGCGCTTCCTTACACGTACGGCTTGTTTGCCAAAAACCGCAAGCAGGGTTGGGTTATTTTTTCCTCGATGATGATCTTATTTATTATGTTTCTGTCCCTTATTTATGCTGCGGAGTCAAGCGGTAATCCTGTCATGAACAGATTGGGCATCGATGCCGCACAGGGCAGTATGGAAGGTAAAGAGGTCCGCTTTGGCATTCCGCAATCGGCACTGTTCGCTACGGTAACGACAGCGGCGACAACTGGCAGTGTCAATACGATGCACGATACACTGACACCGCTTGGCGGCATCACGCCAATGGCTCTCATGATGCTGAACTGTGTGTTTGGCGGTAAGGGCGTCGGGCTCGTTAATATGCTGATGTATGCGATATTGGCGGTATTTCTCGCGGGGTTAATGGTCGGTAGAACACCGGAGTTTCTCGGTCGGAAAATAGAAGCACGCGAAATCAAGCTGATTGCTATTGCGATTCTGGCGCATCCACTCATTATTTTGGCATCAACAGCAATTGCGTTGGCTACTGATTTAGGAAAAGCGGGAATAACGAATCCGGGCTTTCATGGCATTTCACAAGTTTTGTATGAATTTACATCCTCCGCGGCTAACAATGGTTCGGGGTTCGAAGGATTGGGCGATAATACACCATTCTGGAATATATCTACGGGAGTTGTGATGCTGTTCGGCCGCTATATTTCCATGATTGCGATGTTGGCGGTAGCCGGATCGATGCTGCGCAAGCAGTGGGTTCCCGAAACTATCGGAACTTTTCGCACAGATAACCGTTTGTTCGCCGGTATTCTAATAGGAACGGTTTTAATTATAGGCGCTCTGACGTTCTTGCCTGGTATTGTATTGGGCCCGATAGCCGAGCATTTGACGATTCGTTAATGGAAGGAGTGGATATTATTCATGCAAACCAATAGAAAAAAAAGCTTATCTGGTGACATCCTTCGCAATGCCGTCAAAGACAGCTTTGTGAAGCTGAATCCGATGACGATGATGAAAAATCCGGTTATGTTTGTTGTTGAGGCTGGCACCTTGATCGTGCTGCTGATGACGATTTTTCCAGGATATTTTGGTACGAGTCAAAGTATGGGTTTTAACCTGACTGTATTTGCGATTCTGCTCTTCACTCTGCTGTTTGCAAATTTTGCAGAAGCACTTGCTGAAGGCCGCGGGAAAGCACAGGCCGATTCACTGAAACAATCCAAAAAAGAGATCAGCGCCAATAAAGTGGTGAACGGTGGATTGAAGCTGGTTCCGTCTACCGAGCTGCGCAAAGGAGATATCGTCGTTGTTTCTCAAGGAGAAATGATACCGGGCGATGGAGAAGTGATTGAAGGGCTGGCTTCTGTAGACGAATCCGCCATTACAGGAGAATCCGCTCCGGTGATTAAGGAAGCAGGAGGCGACTTCAATTCGGTAACAGGCGGTACCCGTGTTGTCAGTGACAAGATCAAGGTGAGAATTACGAATGATCCCGGGGAATCGTTTATCGACCGGATGATTGCTTTGGTTGAAGGCGCCAAGCGGCAAAAAACACCGAATGAAATTGCGTTGAACACGCTGCTCACCAGTTTGACGTTGATTTTCCTTATTGTTGTCGTGACCTTGGCTCCGATTGCCAAATATCTGGACATTCAATTGGATATACCGGTATTGATTTCATTACTGGTATGTCTGATCCCGACGACAATTGGCGGTTTACTATCAGCTATCGGGATTGCAGGGATGGACCGTGTGACCCAGTTTAATGTTCTCGCCATGTCAGGTAAAGCGGTCGAAGCCGCTGGGGATATTAATACGATGATTTTGGATAAAACAGGGACGATTACATTCGGTAACCGGATGGCCAGCGAGTTTACTCCTGTAGATTCTGAGAACATAGCGGTTTTGGGTGAATGGGCTGCGATCAGCTCCCTCAAGGATGAAACACCGGAAGGGCGTTCGGTGCTGGAATTAATGAAAAAGCAAGGAATGGCCTATGACAGCTCGATTGCCGAGGACGGGGTATTTATCGAGTTTAAAGCGGAAACCCGGATGAGCGGGATCGATTTGTCAGATGGACGTAAGGTACGCAAGGGAGCTGTGGATTCGGTAAGAAAATGGGTGGAATCTCAAGGTGGAGCCGTTCCGAGTGATCTGGAGCTCAAAGGCAATGCGATTGCATCAGAGGGCGGTACACCGCTCGCTGTAGCGCTAGATAACCATATCCTCGGGCTCATATATTTGAAGGACACCGTGAAGCCGGGGATGAAGGAGCGGTTTGAGCAGCTTCGCAGGATGGGCATCAAAACGATCATGTGTACGGGTGATAATCCGCTGACTGCAGCTACCATTGCCCGTGAGGCTGGTGTGGATGAGTTTATAGCCGAGAGCAAGCCTGAGGATAAAATTGCCGTTATCCGTAAAGAGCAAGCGGAAGGAAAGCTGGTTGCAATGACTGGCGACGGTACGAATGATGCTCCTGCACTTGCACAAGCGGATGTAGGGCTTGCGATGAACAGCGGTACGACAGCCGCCAAAGAAGCAGCCAACATGGTTGATCTGGATTCGGACCCATCCAAAATTATCGAGGTAGTGGCGATTGGCAAGCAGCTGCTGATGACGCGTGGTGCTTTGACAACCTTTAGTATCGCTAACGATGTGGCCAAATATTTCGCTATCATTCCGGCTATGTTTACGCTCGCGATTCCACAGATGGAGGCACTCAATATTATGAGGCTCGGCTCCCCATTGTCAGCGATTTTGTCCGCTTTGGTCTTCAATGCCATTATTATTCCGCTCTTGATCCCGCTTGCTATGCGAGGGGTTGGCTATAAACCGATGAGCTCAAATAAGCTCCTGCAGCGCAATCTGTTTATTTATGGATTTGGCGGGATCGTAGTGCCGTTCTTAGGCATCAAGCTTATTGATCTGATGGTGCATTTATGGATTTAGAAGTACGGTGAATCTTGATCTCGCAGCGGTATCAACATCTATCAGAAAAGAGGGTATCAAAGAATGGATAAATCGGAACATGCTGCGTCAAGCACAGCAAGCTTTTCTTTGGGAATCGTGATTCGGGTTAGTCTAGTATTTCTTGTATGTTGTGGAATCATGTATCCTCTGGTATGCACCGGGGTCGCACAGGTGCTGATGCCTGCAAATGCGAATGGCAGTATGATTTACAACAGCAAGGGACAGATCGTGGGCTCGGAACTGATCGGACAAAAGTTTGCTGATCCCAAATACTTTCAAGGCAGAGTATCAAGTATTGATTACAAGGCAGAGGCTTCAGGGTCCAATAACTATGCGGCATCCAATCCTGACATGCTGAAGCGGACACAGGAATCGATTGAGGACTGGAAGACCAACAATCCTGCTGTTCCCGTGAGTCAATTGCCAATTGACTTGATTACCAACTCAGGCTCGGGACTTGATCCGCATATCAGCCCGCAATCGGCTCTCGTTCAGGTTCCAAGAATCAGCAGGCTGAACGGAATTCCCGAAGCCAAGCTGCAGCAGCTTGTACAGCAAACAACCGAAGGAAGGGACTTGGGATTGTTCGGTGAACCCCGGGTCAATGTGTTAAAATTAAACTTGGCATTGAGCGCCTTGCTGAAGTAGCTCTTTATAGAAGGAAAAGTTCTGGTAAAGCTATGGCTTTATCGGGCTTTTCCTTTTCCTCATCCTGTGAGTGGACACATATAAACGATCGAATCGATGTGCATGGAGGCGTTCATGGAAAATTTTAAACGCAAAACACCAGAGGAGATTCTGTTATCGATTTCCAAGCTGCATAGAGGTCGATTAAAGGTATATATTGGTGCGGTCAGCGGTTCGGGGAAAACGTATCATATGCTGCGTGAAGGTCAGCATTTGAAAAATCAGGGTATCGACGTGGTGATATGTGCCGTGTCCACCATGCAGCGTCCCGAAACGGTCGAGCAGATCGGAGACTTGGAACGGGTTCCAAGCATACATTGGATGAAAGAAAATGTTGAAAAAAAAGACTTGAATCTGGATGCACTCATTAAACGTAATCCTGAAGTGGTATTGGTAGATGGTTTGGCTCATCGCAATCGCAAGGATGCCCAGTACGCCACACGTATGGAAGATATTCGATTTTTAATCAACCACGGGATTAGCGTGATCTCAACTGTCAACGTATACGAGCTGGAAGGGGTTACGGAATTAGCCAGGAAATTAACGGGAGTGGAAGCCCAGGAAACCGTACCTGCCGATACACTGGAAATTGCCGATGAAGTTGTACTGATCGATGCCACGCCGGAAACCTTGTTAAATCGGGCAGCAGAGGGCCACCTGCATTTTGGCAAAGGATCTGCTTTATTCAAGAGAGGTAATCTGGCCGTGCTGCGAGAATTGTCTTTGCGATTAATGGCTGAGGGTGTTAATGAATCCCTGGATAAGCATAGAGATGAGTTAGGTTTGATCGGTCCCTCCGGTGCAACAGAGCGTATTCTCGTATCAGCGCAGTATCATTGGAATGGATCAATCTACGTACGCAGAGGCCAGCAAATCGCCAAACGTCTGAATGGAGACTTGCGAGTGGTTACTTTTGTCAATCCGCAAAAAGAGCTGTCCAAGGTGGAAGCAACCTTCAAGCGGTCCATCGTCAAATTGGTTAAAAAAGTAGGCGGAGAGTTCGACGAGCTCCCGCTTTGTGCCCGCCGTTCCCTGCCCAAGGTCCTTGTTAAGTACGCTCTGGATCATAACGTAACCCGAATTGTTCTCGGTCATTCCAAGCAATCCCGCTGGGTGGAGTTCTGGCAAGGCTCTATTGTCCACGACATGCTGAAGCAAACGAGAAATATCGACATCTTCATGGTCGCAGACCGCGCGGAGCATGAAGGGGAGCGAATTCTGCCTGCCAAGCTATCGAAACCTAAGGAAGAGGAAGAGTGGTTCCGCCGCTTGAGTTCTCAGGAGGTTGAACGCAAAATTATGCAGATCAAACGCGGAACATTTAAAGTGTATATAGGCGCTGCGCCAGGCGTGGGCAAAACGTACACCATGCTGCGTGATGGCAACGATCTCGATAAAAAAGGAATTCAGGTGCTGGTCGGCCTGCTGGAAACACACGGTCGCAAGGAAACGGCAGCACAGATCGGCGCACTGGAGCTGATTCCACGTAAGGTTATGGATTATCGGGGAACTCGTCTGGAGGAAATGGATGCAGAGGAAGTGATCCGACGTAATCCGGATGTAGTTCTTGTCGATGAATTGGCACATACGAATGTACCCGGAAGTAAAAATAAGAAAAGGTACGAGGATGTGCTTGATATTTTGACGGCAGGGGTCTCCGTCATTTCAACCGTCAACGTGCAGCATCTGGAAAGCCTGAATGATGCTATAGAGCAAATTACGGGAGTCCGTGTCAGAGAGACGGTTCCGGATCATATTCTGAGACTTGCTGACGAGGTACAGCTGATCGATGTGGCTCCGCAATCGCTGCAGCAGCGAATGAGAGAAGGCAAAATCTATGCGATGGATAAGGTGGATCAAGCCATTAACAATTTTTTTAAAACCGTTAATCTGATTGCCTTGAGGGAGCTTGCCTTGCGAGAGATCGCGGATGATGTGGATGAACGTCTGGAATCCTGGGAGAGAAGCAATTCTCTTCGTGGTCCTTGGCGCAGACAGGAGGTTATTTACGTATGTATTGATGCCACCCCACAGGCAGAACGCTTGATACGTCGAGGCTGTCGAATTGCCCATAGATTGAAAGCGGCCTGGTATGTCACCTATGTGCAAATCTCGTCCACACATGAATTACTGGAGCGAGTTGAGGCGCTAAGGAGGCTGACAAGCCGCTTGGGTGGAACCTTTGAAACGCTGAAGGCTGAGCATCGCAGGCAAATACCCGAGGCTTTGGTAAGCAAGGCAAATGTCTACAAAACCACGCAGATTATTATGGGGCAATCCAAATTATCGATCTGGAAGGAGCTGTGGCAAGGCTCGATAGTGAAAAATCTGCTTCGCCGCGCAAGGCATATGGATGTGCTGGTAGTTGCGGATTGCGAGATCGATACCAGAATTCCTAACAAAGCATAGAAGCTGCAGTCCATAGGTAAAGCTTCGTTTATCGGGATGTTCAAGAAATGTTGTTATACAGGGCTCGTCACTAATGGTATAATTTTAAAAAATCGATAATGAGGTGACCTTGTTTGGCTTACAATTTTGATCAATTAAACGATAGACGGAATACTCGCTCATATAAATGGGATCAAGGCGGCAAGCTGTTCGGGGAACCGGATATTCTCCCGCTATGGGTAGCTGATATGGACTTTTTGGCTCCTCCTGCCATTCAGAAGGTACTGAAGCAGCGTGCCGAGCTGGGCATTTATGGATATGCAATCCGCACGGACAGTTATTTGGAATCGATTGTAAACTGGTTTAAACGCCGTCATAATTGGGATATTGAGACCAACTGGATAACGGATTCACCAAGTATCGTGACCTCGCTAAGTTTGGCAGTGGAGTTGTTCAGCGAGCCAGGTGGACAGGTAGTCATCCAGTCTCCTGTGTATTACCCTTTCTATGATGTGATTCAAAGCAATGGACGAGTTGTTGCCAAAAACTCGCTGCTTCTGCAAAATGGGCGCTTCGAGATGGATTATGAGCATTTGGAGTCATTGTTCAAGGGTGGCGCCAAATTGCTGCTGCTGTGCAGCCCTCACAATCCGGGAGGACGTGTGTGGGAGCGTGAAGAGCTGCTCAAGCTGGGAGAGCTTTGCCTGCAGTATGGGGTAATCGTCGTCTCCGATGAGATTCATTGTGACCTGACCTTCCCGGGACACCCTCACATACCGTTCGCATCGTTGTCTCCTGAGCTGGCCGACATCACGATTACGTGCCTGGCTGCTACCAAAACGTTTAATTTGCCAGGACTGCACACATCCTTTATCGTGACCTCTAATACCAGCCTCAAACGGACAATCGATCATCGTCTCAAAACGCTTAGCCTGCATATGGCGCAGCATTTTGCACAGGATGCCGTTGAGGTTGCCTATAATGAAGGCGAAGCTTGGCTCGATGAAATGATGGTCTATGTCAAAGGAAACCTGGATTACACACTTGGCTTTTTGGCTGAGCATTTACCGGAAGTAAAGCCGTTATATCCGGAGGGGACCTACTTATTGTGGATGGATTGCCGGGAGCTTGGACTGGACATTAAAGGGCTTAAGGACTTGATGTTCCGTCAGGCCAAAGTGGCATTTAGCGAAGGTTCGGTATTTGGGACCGAAGGAGAAGGCTGGCTGCGTATCAATCTGGCTTGCCCAAGATCGATTGTGGAGCAGGCGCTTAGGCAGTTCTGCGATGCTGCAAACAGCAGTAAGCGCGGATAAGCAAGTTGAAGCAGAGTTCAACAAGCGGAATGACACAAATAATCGTAGAGCAGCCACAAGTGGGCTGCTCTTTTTAAAAGGTGGTCACAAATTATGGTCGAGTGCCCTCACTGCTCTCAACAAACGGAGTTTAAGCGACTTTGCTCTCATTGTGGTGGAATCGTCATTCACACAACAGAAGAAAAATTTAATCTGATGGCTGATGCGGTCCAGAAGGTGCTTCATGTAGAGGCCGATAAAAGGAAAAACAACAGGTCGGTTAGGAAGCTCATATATATTGTGATCATCTTGGCTGTATTAACGTTGATTATGGGCTATGTGGCGTTACGGATGTAAAGGTATCAACTAGGTATCTGCAAGATATCGTCGGTTATCCCTTAACACTTCCGGCTGTCATGCCTTCAATCAGGAATCTCTGGATCAAAGCAAAGATCAGGATGATCGGCAATATCACGATGACGCCGCTTGCCATGAGTCCGCCCCAATTCGTGGAGCCCATGCTTTCCATCAGCTCAGCGATCCCGACCTGAACCGTCTTGGCTGAAATCGAGTTGGTTAAAATCAACGCGTACTGGTAATCGTTCCAGCCAAGAATGAACGCATACAGGCTGATGGCTACAAGTCCTGGCAGCGCCAGAGGAATGATCACGGTGAATAGTGTTCGCAGCTTTCCGGCCCCGTCCATGTAGGCAGCTTCCTCCAGCTCGATAGGAATCGTTTTGAAAAAGCCGCTCATGATCCAAACCCCGACAGGGATCGTCAATGTACCATAGATGAGCACCAAAATCGATTTCGTGTTTAATAGAGAAAAGGCGGAGGCCATCTTGTACCATGGAATCATGATTAGTGGCCCCTGGATCATTTGCGCCAGTACGATTAGAATAACGACGAGTCCGATACCGGGGACCTTATACCTCGCCAGTCCATAACCGCTGATGCAAGCAATAAAGCCGGTAATGAAAGCAGTAATTGCACAAACAATAATGGAATTCATGAGCAGACGGGTTAGCTGCAGACCCTTATCGTTCAGTGCCCACAGGTAATGCTGCCACGTAGGCTCCTGTATCCACCATGTGGGGATGGTCGCGAACATTTCGGTATCTTTTTTGAACGTCGTATCGATCAGCCAGAAAAAGGGCAGCAGAGTAAAAGCCATCAATAGCAGCAGCCAGATGTATTTGGATATGTGGTGTACAGCGGATTCTTTCAGGTTCAGCCCCTCCTAGTCCATATTTCGGCCGAACAGCCGAGAATAAAGCATAACAATGATGATGACGAGCAGCATGGACAAGGATGCAATGGCTGAGCCTTTACCCAAATCAAAATATACAAAAGAGTTCGTATACAGGTAGGTCGGCAGTATGCTGGTGGCATAGCCTGGTCCGCCGCCGGTCAGCGCCCAAATCATCTCGAATTTCGTCCACGAGGACACAAGGCTGACCAGTCCGGTTACATACATGATCGGCTTGAGCAGTGGCAGTGTAATGCGAGTGAATCGCTGCCAGGCTGTAGCTCCATCCACATGGGCAGCCTCCAGCATTTCCTTGGAAATTCCTGTAAGTCCTGAAATAAGCATCAGTGCGATGTATGGGAATCCCTTCCAAGCAGAGGTGAGCAGAAGAGCGGGCCAAACCAGCGTATCGTGGCCGAGCCAGATGACATCGTCCTGGATCAGATGCAGACTTTTTAAATAGTAATTGAATAACCCGTAATGACCGTCATAAATCCATTTCCATACGATGCCGATAATGACCACAGGGGATACCCAGGGTACCATCATCAGCCCCCTCCATAAACCGCGCCCACGGATTTTGGAGAATAGAATCAAAGCAGCCGGGATGGCAATCAGAAATTGCAGTGCCGTAGAGCCGATAACCCATACGAGACTGTTAATGAAAATTCGCCAAAAAGCTTTGTCATTGGTCAGTAATTCCTTGTAATTTCCGAAGCCTGCAAATGTCATCGGTTTGCCCGAAATCAGCGAGTAATCGTAGAAGCTCAGTCGGATCGTTTCAAACAACGGATAAAATTGAAAAGCGATCAGGTACAGTACGACAGGCGCTAGCAATACATAACCGAAGCCATAAGCGTGAACAAAAGATTTCCATCGGCCCCTACGGAAAATTTCCTGTGGAGCCGCTTCTCTAAATTCCAGTATTTTCGACATTTCTCTTCACATCCATTCCGTCCAAGCTCTATTTAAATTTATCCTTGATTTTGTCAATGCCTTCCTTGATCCCTTTATAGGCTTCCTCTGTTGTGCTTTTACCGGTCAGCATCTTGACGATCTGCTCCTGAAAGACGGTTTCCATCTCGCTTTGGCCGGGGATTTTATCCATCGGTACGCCGGACGTTGCCAGTAATTCGTTAAAATCCTTAAGCAGCACTTTGTGGCCCTCGATTGCTTTCGGGTAAGCCTTTTCTGCTTTTTTGACGATTTCGTCGAGGTTTGTGCTTTTTAAAGCGGTTACGTTAACGACAGCAGCCTGCGTACTGTTATATTCCTGTGAGGACCACTCCTCCATCAGCTTCCAGGCCACATCTTTATTTTTGCTGCCCTTGAACATCGCGACACCTACGTTGGATACCGGAGCTTTGGCTTTCGTGCCGGAAGGACCCTTCGGATAAGCGATTGCCCGCGAAACCTTGACAATATCAGGATTGATGCTGTACACATTTGCCGTAAAATACGTTCCCGCTGCGATCATCCCGACCTCACCATTACTGAAGGCGCGGAACATTTCCGGATAACCCCAGGTGATATGTGATTTGGGCTGGTAAGCTTCGAGATTTTTGAAATGCTCCAGCGTCTCCAGATACTTTTTCTTGCTCGCCTCGGTCGTATCGTTAAGCACCAGATCGTTGCTGTAAGCGGCCGTGAACGGAACACGGAATGCAAAACGGGGCACACCGAGCGGGTAGCCAAAGCCGTATTTGCCATCCTTGGTCATCTGCTGGGCTGCTTTTTCCACATCTGCCCACGTTTTCAGCTCATCGAGCTTCATGCCAGCCTCATTCAGCATCTTCTCATTGACAACCAACGTGAAGGAGTTCGCGAGATTGGGTACCGCATACAGCTTGCCATCCTGCTGGGCATATTCCATCGTCCCCGGAAGGAAATCCTCCTTCTTCAGCTGCACGCCTTGCTTTTGAAAGTAAGGTGTGAGATCCTCCAATCCGCCAAGCTGCACGAGGTTCGTTACATCCTGGGTTTGTGTAATATCGGGACTATCCCCGGAGCTGATCATGACAGCCAGCTTTTTCTCCATATCCGTCCAGGACAAATACATGTACTCGATGTTGACGTTCGGGTATTTCTCTTTCATTTTTGTCTTGAATTGCTCGGCCAGCTCTTTTTCCGCCTCTGAAGTACCCGGGAACACAAAGCGAATATCCGCTTTTACCGTTTTCCAATCGATTTCACTTGCTTGTGGCTTAGCTGTTTTATCGGTTGCTGCAGCAGGAGCCTTACTGTCCCCGCATCCCGTAAGTGCTAGTGTAAGCGCCAATGCGGCTGCACCTGTCCGGATCGATCCTCGGTTCCATTTGTTCATATTCTGATTCATGGTTAACCCTCCCTGTGGTCATTCTCAATTTCTACACTGTCTATCTTATCTGCCTGAACGATCTGCAACAATGTGACAAAATAAAGGTTTGGTGGACTTTATAAAGGGAAAATCCACAATCGACGAATAATCCTTGAACACTAAAAGCACCTTCTGTTAGATTGAATGGAGAGAAACATCCGCCTGCTCAGCAGTAGGCTGCCATTTGGCATACACTCTTACCGTTTATAGTAAGTCGGCTTCGGGGAGGCATCCGGTTATGTTCATTTTCAAACGTCTGCAGGTCAAGCTGTTCGTGTATTTCTTGCTGCTCGTTTTGATCCCTTTAATTACATTGGGATACTTTTCCTATACAATGGCGACTCGTTTTCTGGAGGAGGAGTCCGTCCGTAATCAGTCACAAACGATGAAGCTGATTGGCAACAATATTAAGCTGATGCTGGATGATGCGGGGGATATCACTTCCTACATTACGAATAACGAAAGCCTGCAGCATGTCCTCGGCGACAAAGCGTCCCAATCACTGACAACAAAGGAAGGAGCCAGCTTTGATTATCTGGAAAACATCAAAATCGCCAAAAAATATGTGACCTTCCTCGTGATTTATGGTGAGAACGGCTTCCTGTACCGGGACTTCAGCGAATATTTTCGCCAGGTTATTCCTTATACCGAAGTGATGGATCAGCCCTTGTATGTCGCAACCGCGGCCAGAGATGGGCGTGCCTACTGGACCTTTTCCGGTACTTCGCTTTTTACCTTTGGGCACAGCTACAATGAAATTATGGTAGGCCGCAAAATTGTCGATTCCTATGACCATGATAAAAGCTTGGGGATGCTGTTCATGGGTGTTAATCGTGATTCTATTGGAGAGATCATTAAAGATATCGAAATCGTCAATTCCGCAAACATTTTTATTTTTGACAATAATTATAACCTGGTTACGAGCAAGCATGAGGATGCAGCTCTGAAAAAAAGGCTGACTGAAGACCTGAAGCTCAAGGAAAAGGTATTTCAAAAGGACCACTCCGAAAGCTACACGATCGGGGGCAAGGATTATTTTGTTTCCAGCACCATCATCGAGCCGTATGAATGGAATATTGTCAGCTTTATACCGCTAGAGGTGATTCACAAGCAGCATGGCATCCTATTGAAGGTGACCCTACTGTTATCACTAACCTTGTTGGTCGTCGTTGGGCTGATATCGGTCGTATTGTCCAAGAGTATCACGTCTCCTATCAAAATACTGTTGAAATCGATGAATAATTTTAAAAGAGGCGACTTCAAGCAAAAGGTTGCTGTCACCTCGCAGGATGAGATTGGCATGCTGAGCCACAAATATAACGAGATGGTGATGGAAACGAATGAATTGATTCAAAAGGTGTATGTAAGTCAGACGCATCAAAAGATCATCGAGCTGAAAACCTTGCAAACCCAGATTGAGCCTCACTTTTTATATAACACTCTTGATTTTATTTTTCTTAATTCCAAAATCAATGGCGATGAGCAGACCGCAAGAGTCGTGCATTCACTTAGCGAGCTGTTCCGACTGTCATTGAACAAGGGGCATGATTACTATACGTTGGATCAGGAGATTAATCAGATCAAAGCCTACATCAGCATCCAGCATGCACGATTTCCAAAACGGTTTACACCTAAATATGACATAGATCCTGAGGCAGGCTCATATTTGACGATGAAATTGCTGCTGCAGCCAATTGTTGAAAATGCGATTCTGCATGCCTTCAACGAACGGAAAAACGAGCCGGGTGTGCTCATCATTTCAGGTCGGATTGTGGACCATCAGATTGTGATGGTTATCGAGGACAATGGCTGCGGTCTGAGTTCTGACAAGAAGGAGCAGCTGCTAAGCGGTTCCGCCTCCGGCAAGCAGGGCTTTGGAATTCGCAATGTGAACGAACGGCTGCGGATGATGTTTGGTCCGGAGCATGAGCTTATGATTGACAGCAAGCCGTTCGTCGGAACTAAAGTGACACTGCGTCTGCCGATGATCGAGAGTGAGGAGCAATGGAGGTTATTGTATGAAAATCATGGTCATTGATGACGAAGAAATTGTGCCCCGGGCGCTTAGAGCGCTGATTAACTGGGAGGAGCATGGATTTGTCTGGCTTCCAGCAGCGGAGAATGGCAAAGAAGGCTTGGAATTTATACATAAGCACGAACCTGATTTGATACTGGTGGACTGTCAGATGCCGGGAATGGATGGTTTGCAGCTGCTGGAGGAAGTGGGTAAAAGAAACCTGCCGATCAAAGCCGTCATATTGAGCGGGCACGATGAATTTGCTTATGCGCAAAAGGCGATTAAGCTCGGTGCGTCCGACTATTTATTGAAGCCGCCCGATATTGACCAGCTGTTAAAGGTTTTACTGCAAATTAAACGCGATTGGGAAGAGGAAAAGAAGCTCAAAAACCAGCTCAAGGAAAATTTGCCGCTCATCGTTTACCGGTTTATGCTGTCGCTTCTGGAGGGAGCCAAAATTAACGCAGAATCTTTTGCGGAAAAATCGGCCTTTTTACAGATCGGGCTGAAGGAGGGGGCTTATGTATTGGCCGTGCTGGAGGTGGAGGAGGACCCCGATCATCCCAAGCCCTACAGCTATGAGGACCAGCAGCTGATGAATTTTGCTATTATCAATATTGCTGAAGAAACGTTAGTCTGCTGGAAGCACAAATTTATTTTTCATGAAGCGCATCAACGATTTGTTATTGTGATTAATGGCTCCACGAGCGATAAAGAACAGCTGCGAACAGACCTGCTTTTATTAGTCGGCAACCTGCGAAGGACGCTTCACTATTATGCTACCGTAGGTGTTTCCAGAATCGGTACCAGCTTCAATATTGATGCCAAGGCCAGCTTTGAATCGGCCAGAACGGCATTGGAGTATAAATATTATACAGGCCCTAATGAAGTTATTTGGCTTGATGATCTGGAGTGGGAGCATGCTGATGCTATGGAGAAGTCGATTGCTTTTTACCCGATAGATGAGGACTTGCGCCTGGCCTTTAAGGTTGGCAACCCTGCGCAGCTGAGGGACTGGACGACTTTCTTTGTCACCCATCTGAAGGAACGCGATTATCCGGTTCAAGTGACCAAATCGATGACCCTGCAAAATATGAGCTCGGCCGCTCACGTGCTGGTGGAAATGCATCCGAGACTGACGGCAGACGAATTACTGACCACCGATCAAATCTCGCGGTTTATTGAAGCAGCCTCTCTGGAGCAGCTGGAGGATGAAATCTGGCTGTATTTGGAGCGCTTATTCACCATCACTGTGGACCTGCGAAAGGCGGGGAAAAATGCAGTTGTGGAGAAAACGAAGCATTTTATTAGGGATAATTATCATTTAAGCATTACGCTGGAATCGATCGCGAAGGAAGTATATCTGTCACCCGTTTACTTGAGCTTTCTGTTTAAGCAGGTAGAGGGAGTGAATATGTCGGATTATATTATGGAGGTACGGCTGGACCAGGCCAAACAGCTGCTGAAAGGCTCCAATTTAAAAACCTATGAGATTGCCATGAAAACCGGATATACCGATGAGAAATATTTTAGCCGTCTGTTCAAAAAGCGTCTGGGTCTCACTCCAAGTGAATTTAGAAAGCAATCGGCAGCTCCTTGAGCAAGTCCACCAAATCTTGAGATCGTCTCATGTTACCGCCATTGCTCTCATGTTAATATAGAGTTGAAATTATGGGAGATGCCAGTGGCATCTCTCTTTCAGGCTCATGGAAAGGAGGATATATACTTAAAACCGTGAGAAGGAGGGATAGATGACGGTTATTTGTAAGCGCTTAATAAATCATTAAAAGGAGACTATATAATGTCTATTCGTGAGAAAATACAAGACCTGTACGTGGTGCGCCTCCTCATACTCACACTTCTTGCTGGAGGCTTGCTGCTTGGCTTTGCCTCCGTCAGTGCTGCTGCCAGCTTTACCATTGAAGAGAAAACGATTTATACCAACAACGGACAAAACAACTTCTGGTGGACGCATCTGCGCTGCACACCGATACCGAAGGGAGCTTCACCTGATATTCTTTGTACGGTATCCAAGGATCCGAATGAAAGTCCGAATTTAAGTGATGTGTTCTACGATATTGCCTACACCAAGAGCAGCGATCTGGGGGAAACGTGGAGTTCGTTCACAACCATTCCGCAGTACCAATGGAAAGTGCTCCCGGACGGCTATTCCGGTATGCTGATCGATCCGGTTCCTGTCTACCATGCGCAGTCCGGTAAGGTTATTGTCTTCGGTATGGCCCAATCGTACGATGTCGCTCATGGCTATGCCAAGAAGCACAATTATCCGGCTTATGCCATCTATGATCCGGCAACTTCGACCTGGAGCAGCGACTGGTATTTATTCAGTTGGCCTCGGGTATACGGGCATGCTGGCAGCGTTTATCCCTATATGACAGAGGATGGTTCCATATTGTGGCCGCTGAATTCGCTGGATGGGCTTGGGACGCTGCAGGTAGTCAAGGCTTCGTTTGACGGAAGCACGCTTCAATATGTGAGTCAAAGCGGAACGGTGGCCAATGTCGGAAGCAATGGCAACCGATCCGGTATCGAGCCTTCACTTACCCGGTTCAACAACGAGTACTTTCTGACCATCCGTGATGATACCCAGAACCGGCTGGCGAAAAGCAGCGATGGTTTGACCTGGCAGTCTGCCGTTACACTGAAGTGGGATGACGGAACGACAGTGACGGGAAGCAATAATACCCAGATGCATTGGCTCACACAGCCGGGTGCACTGTATCTGGTGTATACACGGCAGGACACATCCAATTCCGATATTTTTCGTTATCGGGCTCCTTTATGGATGGCCGAGGTCGATCCAATCACACTTCGCCTTAAGAAAAGCACAGAACGTATTGCGATGGGGATCACGAGCAATCGAGCCCAGCTTGGCAATTTCGGAACCACCGAGATCACCCCCAAGCTAAGCCTGGTTACAAGCAATGAATGGAACACAGTCGTTCCGAATCGGGCGATAATTTCATTCATTCGCTGGGATCGTTCCTTACTGGGCCTCTGGCCGCTGGACGAGACCTTCGGGTCGATTGCTGGAGATGCCACAGGAAATGGGAACAACGGCACTATAGTTAATGCCGTATATAACACCAATGGCAAATTCGGAGGATCGCTCACCTTTGCTGGCAACGGTGATTATGTGAATCTGGGAGACCCTTCGAGCGGAGCCTTCGATTTTGGAACCACACAAAATTTCAGTGTTTCCGCGTGGGTGAAAACCAACAGCAGCGGTGGGATCAAATATATAGTGAACAAAGGCGATACCAACGCTTCCTACTGGCTCAGGTTCGAGGCTAATAATACGATTAAGTTTCTGCTCGATTATGGCAGCACCTATGATGCCGCACAGTCAACGGAAACCTATACGGATGGGAAATGGCATCATGTTATCGGTACGGCGGATCGAATTGCCGGGCTTAAGCTGTATGTGGATGGGGTACTGGTTGGACAGGACAGCAGCCTGACTGGAGGGAATATTTCCAATTCGCTGCCGTTGACCATCGGAACGAATTCGACGAATACCATGAACGGCCAAATTGATGAAGTGAAGCTGTTCGGATATGCATTGACGAGCAAGGAGGTACAGGCCGTATATGGTTTGACAGCCCATTGGAAGCTGGATGAAGCTTCTGGAACGGCTGCCCTTGATGCGACAGGAAATGGAAATGACGGGACCATCGTCAATGCGGTCCGTTCCGCTAACGGTAAGTTCGGGGGCGCACTAAGCTTTGCCGGCAGTGGCGATTATGTCACGGTGAATGATCCGGCTGATGGTAATCTCGACTTTGGAGCTACCCAGGATTTTTCTGTTTCGGCGTGGGTCAAGACAAGTGCAGCGGGCACAACAAAGTATATCGTCAACAAGGGCGATACGAATCACGGCTACTGGTTAAGGTTCGAGGCAAATAACACGCTGCGGTTTTTGCTTGACTATGGCAGCACCGCTGATGCCGCGCAGACTACTGCAACCTATACGGATGGACAATGGCATCACGTCGTGGGTGTTGCCAGCCGCAGCACTGGGCTTAAGCTGTATGTCGATGGTGTGTTGGCTGGAACGAACAACAGTCTGACGGGCGGAGACATCTCAAGCTCGCTTCCATTAACACTCGGGCATGCTGCAGCCAGTACGATGAACGGTTTACTTGACGATGTGCGCATTTACAACTACGCGTTAAGTGCTGCCGATATTCAGACTTTATATACTCCTTAGACCGATCTGGTTGTCCAGAAGCCGCGTGGGGCTTCTTTAATGTGTAAAAAAGAACCTGACTCCTTATGTGAAGGAGAAAGGTTCTGCCAATGAAGGTTGACCACACACAGTACATCCAGATGCAAGCTATTGCGGGTTCGTTGTCCAGATTCCAGCGGTCTTAATGAAGACGCGATCTGGCAATTTTAAAGTAACCAATACGAGCTCGGCGACATCCTCCGGCTGCATCATGCGGTCCTCATCACCTATTTTCAATCCTGTATTGACAGCCAATTCTGTATTTACCGTGCTTGGAGTGAGAGCAGTTACACGAATATTGGATTTGCGAACCTCCTGCATCAAGGCTTCAGTCATTCCGAGAACGGCGAATTTGGAAGCACAGTAAGCGGAGCCCGTTGCAAAGCCTCTTTCTCCGGCAGTTGAGGCAATATTGATAATGCTGCCGCTGCTTTGGCTGAGAAGAGCTGGCAGTACAGCACGGGTCATATAATAGGTGCCCATCAAATTCGTTTGTATAATGCGCTCCCAGTGAGCGGGCTCCATATCAATCAGGGTACCGAATTGTGCGGTTCCCGCATTATTGATGAGGATATCTATGGAACCAAGCCTTGAGCTCAAGGCGGCAACAGCTTCATCAACCTCTGTCTGAATTGCAATATCGGCGGCTGCGATGAACACATCCACTCCATAGGTTGTGGTCAATTCTTCCTGAAGGGTTTCCAGATCGATACTGCTTCTGGCGATAATCCCCAGATGAACGCCTTCTTTGGCTAATGCGATCGCTATCGCTTTTCCGATACCTTTTCCTGCCCCGGTAATCAGTGCTTTTTTATTGCGCAATTCCATATTGATCGCTCCTCATATCATTTGTTATCGTATTGCCGACATTAACATGGTATATCAAGGCCCAAACAAGGTCAACCTTCTGCCATTCGTGGAGAGTCGGAATAAGCGGCTGGTGTCTGGTTCGGTTATAATAGTGCAGTAACCTATTCCTGAAAGGAGCATTTACGTTGAGCAAATTCGAGAATCAAGTGGTTGTGATTACGGGAGCGGGAGGCGGTATCGGAAGGGTACTTGCTGTGAGCTATGCAGCTGAGAACGCCCAGGTCGTACTTATAGATAAGGATGAGCACAAGCTGGCGGAAACCAGTCAACTGCTGCGGCAATCGGGGTTCGAGCCTTATGCGATACAACTGGAGCTTAGTGACGGTAAGGCGATAGCCCCTGCTTTTCAGCAAATTGAAGCCAGATTTGGGCGTATTGATATTTTGATTAATAATGCAGGTCTTGGCATAACCAAATCTCCCTATGAGCTGGACATGGATGAATGGGATTATGTGATGAATACGAATTTAAGAGGATGCTTTTTGTGTTCGAGAGAAGCGGCCAAGGTGATGAAGAAGCAGGGGAGAGGCTCGATCGTTCATATTTCCTCAACAAGGTCGACAATGTCGGAAGCGAATACTGAGGCTTATGCCGCATCCAAAGGGGGAATTGATGCATTAACGCATGCGCTTGCGGTTTCGTTGGGCCCTGACGGGATTCAGGTGAATGCGATTAATCCGGGATGGATCGAAACGGGTGACTACAGCAGTCTTCGCACGGAGGATCATGAACAGCATCCAGCGCAGCGTGTTGGAAAACCGCAGGATATTGCACGTGCCTGCCTGTACTTGACTGACCCTGAGAATGATTTTGTCACAGGCACGAACCTGACGGTAGACGGTGGTATGACCAAAAAGATGATCTACGTTCATTAACCGCTGATTGTCGCTCAACACCTGTCATTTTTGTCGGAAGTGCTGAGGGGAAATGCCTTCGACTCGCTTGAATATTCGACTGAAATAAAACGGGTCGGCATAACCTACCGATTGACCGATTTCCTGAACGCTTTGAGCCGTGTGAAGGAGCAGGTGCTTGGCCTGCTGGATTTTTAATTGATGCATGTAATGGACCATTGTGGTGCCTGTGTATCGCTTGAAAATCTGGCATAAATATTCATACTTCCTGTCGGTCATCAGCTCAAGAGCTTCTTTGGTAATATCGGTTTCGTAGTTGTTATTGATATGACTTAACAGCTTTCGGAAGGTTGTATAGGAAGATGGGAACGCACTGTCGGTATGGCTTTGCTCGAGAAATTCGCTTGTTAAGATGAACAGGATTTCTCCTAGCAGCAGCGTTGCCTGAAAGCGGAAATAGCCTTTGGGCTTTATTAGCAGCTGGACAAGCTCCTCAAAGCAGCTGAGCAGCTTGTATCTGTTGCGGGTTTGAAACCGTCTTGGCAGGACCAATGCTTCTTCAAAATGCTGCTGGGCGGTCGATGTCTGGCCTGGAGGCGCATGGACGATTTTAAGCTGGGGTGCTCGGTTATAGTCCAGCTCGGTAATATCGGGAGTGGAGGCAAACTGAACCCAAAAAAACTGCCCCTGCCTTTCATTGGGTTGCCAGCCGCGGTGCTGCTCCCATGGCATTAATAGCAGGGAATCACCTGCCTGCAGCGTTAGCTTCTCTTCACCTGCCTGCAAATAAACCGTTCCATCGGCAACCAGAATCAATTCGTAATAAGGGTTGTGATGGAATTCCTGAAAGGATTCCTGATTGGCATCAAACAAATCGGCCCATTTCACATCAAGTGCCGAGAGTCTGGAAAGTGAATAATACATGGCTTCCTCCAAGGTTTTACTGCTTGCAAATCGTAATTACCTGCATGGCTATCTTCCGGGGTCTGACCTTATACTCAACAGTATACCAAAGATCAGAAGGAGCTGCAGTGATGACTATAAGCATTTTGAATGAACAGGATTACTATCGAATCGTTTATGGAGGCTGGTTGGGTAAAAATATCGGGGGCACGCTGGGTGCACCGGTAGAGGGTGTGAAGGAACTGCTGAATCTGGACTTTTATCCTGAGCTTCCGGATGGTCCCTTGGAGAATGACGATCTGGATCTGCAGCTCGTATGGCTGCATGCGCTGGAGCAATATGGACCGTCTTTAACTAACAAGGAACTGGGGCAGGAATGGGTGGATCATATCTTTTTCCCCTTTGATGAATATGGCTACGCGCTGACGAATCTGAGACGAGGTCTGATAGCTCCGGTAGCCGGCTGGTTCAACAATCCGTTTAACAACTGCATGGGGTCCCCAATCCGCTCGGAAATCTGGGCGATGGTAGCACCGGGTGCACCGGAAACAGCAGCCCGCTATGCATATGAGGATGCAACAGTTGACCATGCAGGGGGAGAAGGCGTATATGGCGAAATGCTGTTTGCTGCGATTGAGAGCGCTATCTTCTTTGAGCAGGACCGTGACCGTTTGATAGAAATCGGGCTACGTTATATACCATCTGATTGCCGCACCGCGCTTGCTGTCAGGGATTTGCAGCGGTGGCATCAGGAAGGCAAAGACTGGATCGAGGCAAGAGCTCTGATTCTGGACCATCACGGACGGGAGAACTTTACGGACGCTCCACAAAATATCGCCTTTACGATTCTCGGCTGGCTTTATGGAAAAGACTTCGAGGATGCGATTCTGAAAGCGACGAACTGCGGCTACGACACGGATTGTACGGCGGCTACCTTGGGTGCCATATTGGGTATGATTCTCGGTCCTGAGGGCTTGCCTGCGAAATGGGTGCAGCCCGTCGGTGATCGTGTCGTGATCAGTCCCCCGATCAAAGGCTTTCCGGCTCCGCAAAATCTGGATGAGCTTACACGGCGTACGATAGCTGTCGGGAAGCAGGTTCTGGCTGCATGGCATACAGGAATTATTGTTCATCCAGAGCTTCCTACTACCTTTCAGGATAGAGTGGAGGAACGTGACAGTATAGAGGCCATGTGGAATCGTCCTGTAACGGAAAACCGTTATCTGCTGCCAAAAGGTACATCCAGCCAGCCGAATCTGGAGCTTGTTCTGAACTATGGAGACGAAGGCCCAGCGATTGCAATCGATCAGTCCAAGACCCTTACTATCACCGTGACGAATCGCTCACTGGTTTTGTTGGAAGGCAGCTTGTCACTGGAAGTTCCAGCGGACTGGAGTGGACCTGCTGCACAGGAGACTCGTTTAAATCCTGGTGAATCAACGAGCTGGAAAGTAGTTGTCAAATCTTCTTCACAGCCTGAGTCATCCTATCGATTGACATTGAATTGGACGCGTTATCATGATGGACACGTATGGTCTGAGGAACGTATCCCCTTCGCTCTGGTAGGTGCTGCATATTGGACGATATGGGGACCGACTAAGGCAGAGAATGGTATCGAAGTTGTGTGTGCAGGAAACAAAATCAATTGGCAAGCTGTCTCTGAAGGTAATATGATTGGCACGTATCGTGCGAGAACAAATCTATATAATCCTTCAACTCGCAAGCTGCGTCTGATCGCAGCCGCTAACGCTCCAATTTCTGTTAGGCTGAATGGCGAAACCGTGATCGATTGCCGGAAAATCGTCGAATTCATGCCGGCCTACCACCGTCCAGCGATAGAACAGCTGTATGAAGTTACGCTTGCAGCAGGAACACATGTGGTTGAGGTGGAAGTGACAGGACAGGGAGAAGATCTTGAAGTGTATATCCTCCCGGTAGCTACGCTGGATACTACGTCGCCAGGCAAGTATTACTATTACACGGATATGATGTTTGTCAAATAAATATGGATTACGATAACACTTTGTCCGTTAGGATAGGGTGTTATTTTTTGTTTTTTGGACTCTACGAACTTTATAAATATGCATTAAAATGGATAATAGCTATGATATAATGACAGGGGCTTATTATATTATACAGTCATATTTTGACTTTTTTAGGGGAGGAAGTTTGTGAGAATAGCTAAATTTTTAATCGTTAGTTTTACGGCATTCATACTTATTATTGGAATCCCATGGAAAGCGCAGGCCGTGGTTAATGATGCGAATGCCGATTTATCGAGCATTCATGAAGGTGCGGGTTCGTTGTCACCTGCTTTTTCTCCATCGATAACAGAATATTGGGTGAAAATGCGCAGCTCTGAAGCAGGCTTCTACACAGCAGCAACAACTGCGAACTCCGATGCAACCATGGAGTATTCGATGAACGGAGGCAGTTGGGTTGGGGTGGCGTATTATGCGTCGACCGGATACCTAAGTACGAATCGGGGAGATAACACATTTCAATTAAGAGTCACGGCAACAAATACTACGACGACCAAGACGTATACGATTCACGTATATTTTCCAGACACAAATGATGCCGACCTGACGGATTTGCGTTCAAATGAAACGACGTTAAATCCGAATTTTCAATCCAATATAACGAAATATACGGCAGACGTGTCTTATGCGACGAGCAGTATATCGATTACTGGAGTATTGAATGACGCTGCAGCCTCCGTCAAAATCAATGATTCGAATGCAGCTAATGGAGCTACATCGGGCTCCATACCTTTAAATGTAGGAAGCAATATCATTACTGTTCAGACAAAGTCTTACAATACAAACGTGAATAAGACGTATACCGTTACGGTCACGCGGGCCGCGAACACAAATGCGGATTTAAGTGCCTTAGCCGTCTCAGGGAGTACTATAAGCCCGGTTTTTCAGTCAAATCAGACAGCCTATACATTGCCTGATGTGAGTAATGAAACGGATACATTGATGGTGACGCCGACATTATCGGACCCGACTGGTGCTTTTGTTCATATTAAAGTGAATGACGGCAGCTACACGCCGGTAACTAGCGGCTACGGATTGAGCATGCCGCTGGCAGTAGGAAGCAATACGATCACGCTGGAAGTATTATCCCAGGATACGAGCATCTCAAAGCAGTATACGATCAAAGTGATTCGAAAAAATAATGATGCGACGTTAAGCGGTTTAGCTGTGACGCCGGGTAATCTGAACGAACCCTTTGCGAGCAGCACATTTTTCTACACAATGGCGAATGTTCCCTATCCCACGTCCAGCTTGGCTATAACGCCAACCTTATCAGACCCAACTGGAGCAGCTGTATATGTCCGTATAAATGGAGGCAGCGATACACAAGCTTCGAGCGGATATCCTGTATCCGTTCCTCTGATCGTGGGCAGCAACACAGTGGAAATCAAAGTAGTGATGCAGGATACGGCAGCTGCAAAAATTTACACGCTATCCGTAGAGAGACTGAAGAATAGTGACGCCAGCTTATCCAGCTTATCGGTTTCCACAGGAAATCTTGCTTTTTCACCCGAGGTTACAGACTATACATTAACGGTAAGTCAGTCTATCTATGAACTCACCGTAAAGCCAGTCTCGTCAGCAGGTAATAATGCTGCAACGATCCAGGTGCGAATCAACGGAGGCAGTTATTCAACCGTTCAAAGCGGTATGGATAGTCTGAGGTTACAGCTGGCATCCGGCTTGCCAAATGTGATAGATATACATGTAACCGCGCAGGACGGGACAAGTCTGCAATATACGATTAAAGTGATTCTACCGGGAACGCCAGCTCTTAATGATCTCGTGCTTGAAGAAATGCAGGCGAAGCTGACATTTTCCGAACCTTTGCTGCGGGCGAGTAGCGATCCCACTTACTATACGATTAAAAATGTATCCCGTAACTCTGATTTGTCGGTAGCACAAGTCGTCTATACACAAGGATCGTCAGAGGTGAAATTGAACGTAAGCGGTCAACTGCTGCCCGGAGATGAAGTGAAATTTGATATTAAAGCTGGAGCTGTGGTCAGCTTGATCGGAGAAGGGAACGCCGCTGCTGGTCGGACGATTGTCTATGGCAACCCCCTTCAGCAGTTGAAACAAAGGCTGGTTGATTTGGATGTCGAGCATGACGGGATTCATATCAATGAGATTATTACTTATATGACGGCAGCTTTTGGACAACATGATTTGAACGGAGATGGACAATTCAATCGTGAAGACGTCGTTATTATTTTGAGCCAGATTGGAACCAAGGTTATACCGTAGTATCGACTCCCATGAAAAGAAGTTAAATGGCAGCAAGGAGCACTCCACAGGGGTGCTCTTTGCTGTGCATCAGCAGGCTAGATCGATTATTCTTCCAACTCCAGCTCTTGTGAAGCAGCCATAGCCTGGGTACGTGAGGATACTTGAAGCTTCTCATATAGACGCGAGAGATATACCTTAACCGTCCCTTCGGATAGCGTAAGCGCTGCGGCCATTTGCTTATTCGTGAGACCTTGGCGGATTAAGCGTAACAGATTGATTTCCGTCCGATTCAGCGGCTCAGCAGGAAGGGGGGCATGCTCGGCTGACGGTGTGCTAGACTCATGAAATAACTGTAGCAGCATCGCTGGATAGGCTTCGGAGACACCTGTCCATTTCGTTTCAGAAGCTTGTCCTTCTCGATGGTTATGGTACATTGTCAGTAGTTTTCGCATCGCTGTGCCCTCATCAAGAAAACTCCTTATATAGCCATTCCTCTCTCCAATAGCAAGCGCTTCGTGAATATATATCAGGGCCATTTTCCTCTGTCCGCGCTGAGCCTCCAATAGAGCTTGTAAGCAGGAAATTTCAACGAGGCTGGAGAGCAGCTGCTCTCTTTCCGATTGGGGCTTCAACTGCTCCAACAGACGTAGAGCCTCAGGTTCCTTACGTTGTTGGCCGAGCAGTCTGGCTAACGTCAGGTAGGCATACTCTTGATTGAAGGTGGGTCTGACCTTATGCGATATTCCCAACCGAGCGATCAGATTCTTGGCCTCGGAAATCCGGTTCTCCTGCAGATATATTCGGATTCGGAACAGTTGAAGAGTTTCGACCCAGACAGCCTTATAGGAAAGCTGCAATGCCAGTTCCAATGCCTCCTCAATTCGATCGTGAGCCGATTGGTAATGTCCCTCTACAAGATGAATGCGTGCCTGTGTAATTATGACGGGGATATGTAGTCCAGGTACCTGCTTGCTCAATGCGGCTCTTGTGAGCGATGGAAGCAGTCGAAGGCAGTCGTCCAATCGGTTCCATTCGTAATACCCCTCACATAGAGATTGCTTTACGTATAAATTGATCAGTGAATCCTGCCAGCCATGTGCGTCGAGCACACCAGTGAACAAGGTACCAATCGTTTCCGTATCCGGAGTAAGCATTCCTTTTAACCCTAAGGCCGTTCTTCTAACCAATGGCTCGTTCGGATTGTAATTAAAATTATAATAGATCGGGTCCTTGGGTAAATTGTGTTCAAGAATTCCTTGCGTATAGGTAAACCAATTGCCGAAATCCCCGTTAGCAAACACGAGATTGGATCTCACGAACAAAATCCCACTCTGCAGCTGTTTCTGGCGATCCTTTTGCTCCATACTTACGCATATTCGTTCAATACGGGTCAATTGGATCTCTGCTTGCGGCAGTTGGCTGGTCACGACAAGTATAAAGGCATATAAAAGCGACAGCTCAGGAGAAAGCATGAACGACTGTGGGACGCTGTGAAACCAGTTCAATAAGGTGGTCATTTCCCCACGCTGCAGCATAGCTGGAATGTGCTGCTCCAAATAGGTTTCCATCAATGGATAGTCCTCTGCTGTTATAGCATGATCGATAGCATCATCCATCAAGCCAAGTTCCGAAAAAGCCGCACTTGCCATTCGGTTGGATCTCAGCCATTGTTCAGGATCGGTTTTCTTCAGCAGCCCTCGCAAAAATTGAGAAAATAAATGGTGATATCGGAACCAGTCATTATGATCATCGAGCGGGATCAGAAACAGATTCAGGCTTTTGATAGTCTCCAGCATTAGAGCACCATTCGTACTTTCGGTGACCGCATTACAAATCGAAGCCTCCAGCTTGCCAAGAACCGATGTTTGAACAAGAAATTGGTAAATATCGATTGGAAGCTTGTTCATGACCTCGTGGAACAAATAATCCGATACATCCCGGTGATTACCTTGAAAGGCTTCTATAAAACGGTCGTAATTGACTTCGGTTCGCAGGGAAAGCGATACTAATTGCAGCGCCGTAATCCAGCCCTCTGTCTGCTGCACCAACTGCTCAATGTGCCGATGCGTTAGCTCTGCCCCCGATAACTCCTGATAAAATTGCTGGGTTTCCATCGCTGTAAATTGCAGCTGCAGCGTATCAATCGCATTGCGTTGCTCCTTAGCCATCCATTTTATCGTCGGAAATGGCAGCTCGGCGCGGCTGGAGATGATCATATGTGTGGTCTCGGGCAAATAATCGATCAAATAAGATACGCTGTCATGGATACCCGGGTTCTGAATGGTGTGATAGTCATCCATAATGACAGCAATATCCTGCGTGAGAGCAAACAGCTCGTTAAGCAGAGCATCCAGAAAGGAAGTCGTCGATAAAGTAGGTAGCGCATCAGCCAGCTGCAGCATTTGCTTACCGTTGTCTGGTGGTACGGACCTGGCTAGCGCATGGGTCATATACCGCCAAAAACGAATAATATCATTATCCCGCTCATCGAGAGATAACCAGGCACAGGGCAGCTGCCGGGTGTATGCCCATTGGGACAGCAGGGTGGTTTTGCCGAAACCGGCGGGGGCGCAGACTAAGGTAAGACGGCCCTTCAGGCCGTAGGTTATAGAATCGACCAATCGTTCTCTTGGAATCAGGCGTTCTCTGGGAATAGGCAGTGTGATTTTACTTTGTAACAGGATTGAATCCATGGTTTTCATCAGAATGCCTCCGTAACTTGCGATACCTATCGCTTCCCTATCGTACAAGCTTACGATTTATTATACGAAAATCCTAGCGAAAAGTTAACTTTAATAAGCAGTCATAGTGTTGTTATTTGATATATCCTGTACAATAGACAGGGGAGGGGATGGCCATTAATTATTTTGTTACATTTTTGATTAGCTTGAGTGTCCTGATAACGTCTGCGTATTTATTTAATTTATGTTTTAAATACATATTTCAACATGCAACCTGGAAAGTGAAACAGGCTGGCCTAGTCGGCATTTTCATTTTTGCGGGCTGGCTTGCCATGTTTTTTGGTGTGCAGGGACAAGGATCGACACTGTTCGATTTGCGTGCACTGCCGATCGTGTTTGGTACGCTTTTTTTTCGCGATCCCCGGCTCGTGCTGATCATTAGTGTCGGAATTGCCATCTCTCGGTATACGATTGCGGGGTTCACGGCTCAGGCATTTACCGGTTCCATTAATATCTTATTGCTCGGTTGTCTGGCTGCATTTCTGGTTGCCTTGTATCGAAAAAAAGCATGGAGCTACAATAGAAAAGCTATTATCTCCATCATTTCGATGAATACGCTTCAGGTGATCGGCATCGCTACTTTTGCATCTATACCGAGGCTCAATTACTTGCAGCATATTGCCCCTTATACGTACCCGGCTGCACTTTTGTTGAATGCCTTCTTCGTATTCATTTTGAAGGATTTCTATGAGGAACAGCTGCGTGCGCAGAAGAATAAAACGATGAATTTGGTCCTGCGCAAGCAAAAAAGGGAGCTGGAGGAGAAAGCACAGCAGCTGCAGCTGGCCTCCCAATATAAATCCGAGTTTATTGCCAATATGTCTCATGAGCTAAAAACACCACTGAACAGCATCATTGCGTTATCCCAGCTGCTTCAGGAGGAGGACAGGTCCCGCTATTCGGAGGAAGAGATCAATTATGGCCAGATTATTCATACCTCGGGCGATGAGCTTCTGAAGATGATCAATGATATGCTGGATATATCCAAAATGGAAACTGGTAAAATGGAAATCGTATGGGAAATGGTGTCTGTACATGAACTGGTCCAGCTTGTCCAGCATCAATTTGTTCCAATTACAGATCAGAAAAGCTTGCAATTCAAGGTGGATCTTCAGGAGAATGTCCCTGTGTTCATTGTGTCCGATGCTCAGAGGCTGGTTCAAATTTTACGTAATTTGCTCACGAATGCGGTCAAATTTACAGCCCAGGGCAGCATTACCATGCAAATCTATATGGATAAGGTCTACCCGTCCGGAAAAGATAAGCTTGAAAAATTGGAGGATTGGATCGTATTTCGCATTCAGGATACAGGCATCGGGATTGAACAGGATAAGCAGCATCTGATATTCGAGGCCTTTCAACAGGAAAATGGTACGTTTACCCGCCGCTATGGGGGAGCAGGGCTTGGTTTATCGATCAGCTTGAAGTTGGCCGGACTTCTCGGTGGCAAATTAGATTTGCAAAGCACCAAAGGAGAAGGCAGCAGCTTTTTCCTGCGTCTGCCTGTACAGCCAACAGACCTCCCCATTGACAATCATCCGAAAATGTTGTAAAAGTAGATTAAGTTCAACATCATTCAAATTCGTTAACGAGAAAGAGTATATTAATCACTTGTTCCCCAGAGAGTTGGCGCTTTGCTGAAAGCCAATGTTCATGTGTTAGTAGAAAATCCTCTCCGAGAAGTAAAGCTGAAGTTACAGTAAGCTTTAACGGGATCCCGCCGTTACAAGGGCCGCGCATGTTGGTGCGTAGTTTGAGGTGCTGTGATGGCTAGCAAGTTAGCTTAACACAGAATTAGGGTGGTATCGCGAGTTCAATCTCGTCCCTTACAGGGGCGGGATTTTTTTGTTTTTTTACAAATATTTTGATTACCAAAAGGAGTCGATCGTATGCGTACAGTTGATGTGAAAGAGCAGGCAGCCAAGAGGGAAAAGCGGGTATATGAGCAGTGGGTACAGGAGCAAACATTCTCCAGGTCCATCAATCAGCGGTTAGGCAAGCCGAGGTTTGTATTCTACGAAGGGCCGCCTACTGCCAATGGGGCACCCCATATCGGGCATATGCTGGGAAGAGTGATCAAGGATTTTATATGCCGCTACAAGACCATGTCTGGCTACCAGGTATTGCGTAAAGCGGGTTGGGATACCCACGGTTTACCCGTAGAGCTGGGCGTGGAAAAGGAGCTTGGAATCTCGGGCAAACAGGAAATTGAAGCCTATGGCGTCGAAAAGTTTATCGAAAAATGCAAAGCGAGTGTCTTCCGATATGAAAAGCAATGGCGCGAGCTGACGGAGTCCATCGGCTATTGGACCGATCTGGATTCGCCGTATATGACGTTATCCAACGATTATATCGAAAGTGTATGGCACATTTTGTCCCACATTCACAAGGAAGGCTTACTGAATAAGGGTCATCGCGTCAGTCCATATTGCCCAAGCTGTCAAACGACGTTAAGCTCTCATGAATTGGCGCAGGGCTACGAGGATGTGAAGGATCTAAGTGCGACTGTTAAATTCAGGACTCCTGCAGGTGAGAGCTTCCTTGCCTGGACCACAACACCCTGGACCTTGCCGGCCAATACGGCGCTTGCTGTTCATCCCGATCTGGATTATGTCAAAGTGAAGCATAACGACGAAGTGCTTATTTTGGCCAAAAGTCTGCTCGCCCAGGTGATACAAGGCACCTATGAGATCGTGTCCGAGCATAAAGGCCATGAATTTGTGGGTACTACCTATGAAGCTCCTTATCCAAGTGAAAATGACGAGCCCCAACGTACAACGAATCAAGCGAATTCGAATGCAGCGGGTACTCCAACCCGATATGTTGTCATCGGTGCAGACTTTGTCAGCGACTCCAGCGGCACGGGAATCGTGCATATCGCTCCGGCTCACGGGGAGGATGATTACCGCGCGGCTCAGAAGCAGGGGATTGGCATGCTGAGCGTGGTCGGTTTGGACGGCTGCTATACCGAGGCTGTTCCGCAATTTGTCGGTCGATTTGTTAAAGACTGTGACGTGGATATTGTCAAGGATCTGTCCAAGCGGGGATTACTGTTTGCCAAGGAGAGATACGAGCATAGCTACCCTTTCTGCTGGCGCTGTCATACACCGCTTTTGTATTATGCGATGGAAAGCTGGTTTATCCGAACAACCGCGATCAAGGAGCAAATGATTGCCAATAACCGTTCTGTGGAATGGTATCCAGGTCATATTCGGGAAGGGCGTTTTGGCAAATTTCTCGATGAGCTGGTCGATTGGAACATAAGCCGTAACCGTTACTGGGGAACCCCGCTGAATGTTTGGGTCTGTCAGGATTGCGGATGCGAGCATGCTCCAGCAAGCGTAGCTGATTTACGTGCCCGGTCCGTACAGCCTTTGCCGGATAATTTGGAGCTTCATAAACCTTTTATCGATGACGTGAAGCTGAATTGCTCTGAGTGCGCCGGTGAAATGGTTCGGACGTCTGAAGTGATCGATGTATGGTTTGACAGCGGCTCGATGCCTTTTGCCCAGCACCATTATCCGTTTGAGAATCAGGAAGCCTTTGCCGACCAGTTTCCGGCGGACATCATCTGCGAGGGGATCGATCAGACTCGTGGATGGTTTTATAGCTTGCTAGCCGTATCCACACTGTTCACAGGTAAAGCTCCCTATAAAGCGGTGATGGCAACAGGTCATATTCTCGATGAGAATGGTCAGAAAATGTCGAAAAGTAAAGGCAATGTCATCGATCCGTGGGAGATCATCGAGGAATTTGGTGCGGACGCTTTCCGTTGGGCGCTCCTGGCAGACAGTGCACCCTGGTTAAGCAAACGTTTCTCGCGAAATATTGTAGCTTCAGCCAAATCCAAAGTCATCGATACGCTGGTGAATGCCCATTCTTTTTATGTGATGTATGCGACTATTGATCATTATGAACATGCATTGGACCAGAAGACAGGTTCTGACCATTTGCTGGATCGCTGGATCGTTTCCCGGCTTAACCATACGATATCTGTGGTGAGCGAAAGCCTGGAAGGCTTTGATTTTATAACCGCGGCTCAAGCCATTGAAGGTCTTGTCGACGAATTCAGCAACTGGTATATCCGCCGCTCACGGGAGCGCTTTTGGGGTCATGGTCTGACAGAGGACAAATGTGCTGCTTACCGGACCATGAGACAGGTGCTTCTGGATATCAGCAGGATGATAGCACCGTTCACCCCATTTCTCGCTGATGAAATCTACATGAACCTGGCGGATGGAGGCAGTGTTCACTTGGCTGATTATCCTGCCCTGGATTCAACAGCCATCGATGCAGCTTTGGAGGATAATATGGCTCGTACCCGGCAAATTGTGGAGCTGGCCCGCAACATCCGTAATGATACAGCGATCAAAAACCGTCAACCGTTATCGGAGCTGATCGTAATTACGGATCAAACGCTCCATGTTGCTGATTTTGAGGAAATCATTAAGGATGAAATGAATGTAAAATCGATTCGAGTCGAGCAGCATGATGATAATTTAACTGATTATGCTCTGAAAATGAATCTGAAGGTAGCAGGTCCCAAGTATGGGAAGCTCGTATCCGGCCTGCAGTCCTGCTTGCGAAATATGGAGCAGTCGGAAATCAAGAAGGCACTGCAGGTTGGTTATGTGGATTACCGTCAAGCAAACGGAGAGCTTGTCCGTGTTCCTACGGAGGAAATGTTAATCGAACGTCAGGCCAAGATCGGCTACGCATCGGCTACTGGGTATCAAATGACCGTATCACTGAACACAACCATCACACCGGAGCTTGAAAAAGAGGGGATGATCCGTGAGCTGATCCGTGCCGTTCAGGATCTTCGCAAGAAATACGATCTACCGATTGATCAACGAGTGGAGCTTATCATTGAAGCAGATGACGAAACCCGAAGCAGTATCATGGAATTTGAGTCTTTAATTCAGGACAATGTGCTGCTGCGTTCTCTGAAATTTGGCAGCATCAATGAAATGGAGCAGGTTCAGATCGCGGCAGCGACGGTAAGAATAGGGTTAAATGCTTCGGTGTAATAGCTTCGCCACTTAACAAAGATATACGTGGGTTTCCACGTTTAATATCTAGACAGAAACAGAGCAATTCCCTGTGAAAACAGGTGATTGCTTTTTTTCACATTCTTACGGTTCAATAATGAGGCTGTAATACTACGATTTGATTACCTAAGAGAGTGAGTCAAAAAGAAAATAAATCTTTATTTTGAAAAAAAGAGGGATCTGAAAATAAATGTCGAATAATTTTCATTAATTTGGTTATAAAGTATTAATTTGATGATTTTCTATATTTATTGTAGCTTTCTAGTTCAATGATAATTAAATTAAATATCTATATTTTTAAAATTTATATACTAATAACTATGAATTATTTGGAGGTTCTATTTTGAATAATGAACCACAAGAGTTGCCAATACAAGTAGAGATTAAACAATTTATTTCTGCAACTTTGTTGAGCAATTCGATGGAAAGAATCATAAGAATTAAAACAAACAGTCGTTTCAATATAAAAGCAAGTTATTTGAATCAACTTGTTCAGTACGAAAAAATTTCATTTGAGGATGTTCTTTCTGAAGAAGCACCTAGCAGTAAGCTTAAGATTACAGGAGGATTAAAATTCAATTTATCAAATATGCTAAAAGTGATACTACCGACCACTCCTATTAATTCTTTTAGTCCTTTATTAGAGTTAATTACAGGTGGTATTTTACCAGAGCTAGCAGTGAACTGGGAAAAAGAATTCCGTCCAATAATAAAAATGTTAAATCCAAGGAGAAAGTCATATAAAGATTATAAAAAACTAAAAAAAGTTATTATAGTAGAAAACTATAACAAGTTATCCGACAAAGAGTATTCACTGCTAGGGTTATTGATTAACTTTATTCAAGCAAAGAAATTAAGAGATACAGGCTTAATTATTCAGTATATTGATTTGGACGAAAATAGAAAAGAGGATTGCTATTCTAATATAATCTGGAAACAATGCGATATTTCAGAAGATGATCTGCAATTTATTGACAAACGCGAATCAGGATATGGTACTCATGTTGTCAGTCTTACAAGACATTTAGGTATTGAATTTTTCCGAAAATACAGTGAAGCAATTGCTAAATCTGCACAAGCAGCAGATGCAGATGTTGAAATGCTTACTCAAAAAATTATTGATATAATGCTATCGACACTTAAAGATGGTTCTCTTGATAGAAGTCAGCTAGATATATTTTTGTATCAGTGCAGTTTGTTTTTAAATACTTTTACAAAATTTGATATTGAAGATGCCATGGAACCGTCAATGTTTGATTATATTATTCCAGCCGTCAATACGAAAGTATTGGGTAGAAAGAAAGAAAATACTTACCAATTCATGGAAGAAGTGATCAAGAACTTTTTCTACAATAGAGCAAAAGAGACTCTGAAGAGTCCAATAATTGAAAAGATATATCATTATATAAATAAAAATTATCCGCAAGAATATTTTTATCTAGCTGAGTTACAGCAGCAATTTAACAGAAACACAGAGGATACAATTTCTTCTTATATTGTTGCCTATTATTATGCCAAAAAGGAAGGACTTGACGAACAACGATTGCAGATTGTGTTAAAAATGAAAAAAAATGAAATTGGAACTTTTTATGCTAGTTCATTGGAAGCGGCAAGAAAACATAACGAGCATAAACCGAACGAACTAAGTACAGAAATGAAAAGATTTTATCAGGAAACTAAATCAAGTAATTTGAATGTACTAGCCAAACTGTGTTGCTATTCTGTGGTAGTTATTTATTATTTCGAAAATGAAAGTACTTCTTCTATTCTTCCAGAACTACACGATGAAATGTCCAAGCAAATGGGGAAACTTAAGAGTACGAATTGCAATGATGTGTCTTATTGGGAGAATGAATTCCATATTAATTTAATACTCTTAGCAGCTGCATTTGACGAACCTTCAGATAAACAGAAAAGAAATTCCCAACTATTCACAAGTAAAGTTCTTAAGTATAACGAAGAGAATAGTAGAAAAAATTATCGGAATTTTCTAAAACTTATGCGCGTAGGTAATACGATTTATATGGAAAACATAGAAGAAGGATTACGCTGCACTAAAAGCGCTTATTTACTGTCCAAAGAATATCCATATGAGTATGAACTATCTAAAATCAACTACAGTTTTTCACTAATTTATTTGGGTCGTTATAACGAAGCGGTAATGGTACTGAACGAAAAGAGCACGTTCGATTTAAACATTATTAATAAAGATACGTACTTGTCCTATCAGAACAATTATATTGTTGCACAAAGAATGTCTGGAAAACTAACGATCCAAAAAGCTGTAAAAAAATTTGAAAAACTATTGAAAGAGGCTGAAAATACGGATACAAGTGATGCCACAATTATTCGAAACAATCTGGCGGCTGCTCAACTTTTTACTGATAGAGAAACAGCTCTTCGCACATTAATTTTAATTAAAAATGGAACGGATCGCTATCATAGATTCTATGCTTTGCACAATATCCTCTACGTCTATTTTGTAGAATGCAACAAAAGTGATTTTGACCAGTTATATACTGAATTATTTAGTGAAATAAAATATCCGAATCTGCTCAAACCGTATGAGCAATTTTTTACTGACAAATTCAGTAATATGCGTTCTCTGATGGAGAGAAATTTAAATCAAAGCGAAATGGAAAAAAAATTAGAGCAATTATTAAATAGTTACTATCCTGAAGAGACTTACGCACATTATAAAAATCTGATTCTATTTGGTGGGATTGAACGATGGTTCGAGTAAATTTCGACTTCTGACAGCTTCAAACACAAGCATTTTATAAGCGGCATCTTGATCACCATTGAACAAATTTTCAAACATAACGTGAGTTGAGCTTTTCGAAGAAATTGTAGGATTAGGTGTTATGTCCATAATATAATAATTCTCTTCATTCACCCTAAAATCAATACGGCTTATAGCAGAAAATCGAAGCAGCTTAGCGCAGTGCCTAGCTGCGGTAATGAGACCTTCTTTGTGGGGGCCTCTATAAATGTTAAAGTCGTAAGACTCATTCGCAACAATATGGGAGTCCAGAAAATCACTACCTTCTGGAAAAACAATTTCAATGGCTTCTGGAGTGAAGTAGCTTCCCTTGTGAGCAATAACTGGTACCTCTACTTCTTTTCCTGTTATGTACTGTTGAAAGATCAATGTCCCGTGAATATTATAAAGGCCTTGTATTATTTCAGTAGCTTTATCTATGGACATCTCGCGCACATTTATCTTATTAACACCAATGCTTGCTGATTCTGAATTAGGCTTAACCATAAAATTCATTAAATTATTATAAAAGTGTTGGATATAATGAATATCTGCTCTATTCTCATAAATATATGTAATAGGAAAATACATCCCCGGATGACCTTTTACTAGTTCATGCATTAATACCTTGTTCCCGCCCAGTACGGAGGTATAGAAGTCTGCGCTGATGTTGTATAGATTAAAGTGCTCACATAATAAAGGAATAAGACATCTTCTGCCTATACCATTAGTGTTTTGAGCCATGGAATATACAAGTACATACTTGAATCTGCGTTTAAGTTCATCCATATTTTGAATAAATTCTGTTTCGCTTTTGTATGAGATTACAAAGTTCGCAATTGCACGGAATGCATTAACTATCTCTGCTCGCTCATGACTTGTTACACACTCTGATAAATGATCATTATCATTGAAATTGTTACTATCGTTAGAAACGAAGACAATGCATAAAAAATCAGGAAATTTTCCTAGCACATTCATTTCGTTGTAGAATTGAACCAATTGTGTTATCTCCATCAAAAAAACCTCCAAATAATTCATAGTTATTAGGAGGTTTTTTCTTTAGAAATTCAATTGATTACGTGGATTATACTTAGACAAAACATCTTTTTTTCGTTGCACCGATACTTCTGTATAAATTTCTGTAGTACTCACGTTGGAATGCCCCAAAATTTCTTGAACAGCTCTAAGATCCGCGCCATTATCTAATAAATGTGTCGCAAATGTATGTCTTAAATAATGAGGAGTTGATTTTTCGTTAATTTTGGAAGTGTCTCGATATTTATAATAAATATCTTCAATTGAAAATATCGTAAGTCTATTACCATATTTATTAATAAACAAGGCATCACAACTGGGTTTTAATTGGCTTCTAGCATCCAGCCATTCCTTAATAACGTCAATAACCTCCAAGCTCGAAAGATATAACATTCTCTCCTTTCTACCTTTGCCAAATATCAATAATGTTTGTTGAGTGAAATCCAGATCCGCTATATTGATGTTGACCAGTTCCCCGATGCGGATTCCTGTTGAAAATAGAAGTTCGATAATGGCATTGTTTCTCATGCAAATTCTTCTTCTATAATCACTTTTTAGTTCTTTGTAATCTTCTTTTGGAGATTGTAGAAGTTTTTGCACATCCTGAATGGACAATGTTTTAGGAATGCGTTTTGCCTTTTTAAAATTTTTTCCAAAGTCGATTAACGGGGAAGAAGTAATCCATTGTTTGTGTACGAAATATTGAAAGAGAGCCTTAAAGGAAATATATTTCCTTTTTATAGTTGAATCTTTAAGTAGTTTTGCAGATGTTAATTCTTCAAAATATGTAAAAAGCTCTTTCTTAGTAATTGAATGGAATGAATTCTCGCTACACCATTTTCTAAAACCATTTAGATCAGAAAGATAGGCGTTTATTGTTTTTTTTGATAAATTTTTTTTCTACGGCGAGATAAATCAAATAATTTTCAACATATTCGTTGAAAGTAGTGTCGCTAAGTTCCATATATCCATCCTCCTAGGTTCACCTCTTCTATAGTTTAGAAGAACATTAGGTTAGTTTAGCAGATCAAGGTATTAGATTGAATGATTTTTTTCTACTTCAAGCTTTCGTTCGATATCCATTTTCAACTTTAACCCATACGTAACAGTATGACATGTCAAAATACAATCGATTTGAATTCCACTTGACTAAAGCTTTAAAATGATCAGGAACATCCTATGCTATACTGATCGTATTAACTTATGTCTTGAGGTGAGCTAGTTTGGCAGCCAGTCGAAGAAAAGAACCACTCCGATATCAATTTGCCGAGAATATTGAATCTCCATTTACGATTATTGAAATCAATGGTATGGAAATGAATAGCAAAGATGTGGGAGCCAGACTTGTTGACTTGAGTCAGAACGGATGTCAGATTGAGTCTTTCTTAAATCTCAAAGCAGCAGATAACGATATTAATATTACCGTGAAATTTACCCTTCTGAATCAACATATAGAAATTACAGGCCATATCAACTGGCAGCGGTCAACAACCTATTGCCATTATTACGGTATTGAATTTGTCAAATCAAGCGTAGGTGATTATGCCTTCATTATGCAGTACCTTAAATCGTATTCCAGAAGCAGAAATCAGAGCATAGCAACCTAACCTGGTTCATTAAAAGCAACCAGAAATAACCGTTAAATCCCCCTACGGGGCTTTAACGGTTTTTGTTGTTGTATAAGTTACCTCTATAACTTACTACAAAGTTACTAAAGGAACATTTATTCAGTACTTACCTTGGAACGAACTTTAACTTACAATCAATAGGTAACTTAAACTTAATCCATGGAGGTATAACTTAATGAAATATCGTAGACTTGGTGGTAGTGGTTTGAAGGTCAGTGAAATCAGCCTCGGTAGTTGGATGACTTATGGAGGTTACGTGGAAAATGAAAAAGCCGTCAAATCTATTGAGCAGGCGTATGACCTCGGCATCAATTTTTTCGATACGGCCAATGCCTATGAACGAGGCGAAGCAGAAAAGGTTGTAGGCCAAATATTAAATGCTTATCCGCGTGATTCTTATGTTCTGGCAACCAAAGTATTTTGGCCGATGGGGGATGGCCCGAACGACCGTGGTTTGTCACGTAAGCATTTGATGGAGCAGTGCCATGCGAGCTTGAAGCGTTTGGCTGTAGACTATGTTGATATTTATTATTGCCATCGGTATGACCCACAAACTCCAGTTGAAGAAACGCTGCGGGCGATCGATGATCTGATAACGCAAGGTAAAGTACTGTATGCGGGCATCAGTGAATGGACTGCAGCCCAAATGCAGGAAGCATTGGCAATTGCAGATAAATATTTGTTGGACAGGATCATTGTTAACCAACCGGTCTATAACATGTTTAACCGTTACATTGAGAAGGAAATCATTCCACTCGGTACCAAAAGCGGAATCGGTCAAGTCGTGTTCTCACCGCTTGCACAAGGTATATTGACAGGCAAATACCGTCCTGGTTCTGCCATACCAGCCGATAGCCGCGCAGCAAGCAAAAATTGGGGAGAGAATAATTTAAAAGAAAGCCAATTAATCCAAGTCGCACAGCTGGAGAAAATCTCCGACGAATTGGGTATTAAACTTTCGCAGTTAGCCCTGGCATGGATTTTAAGACAGGAAAATGTCGCCAGTACTTTGGTCGGTGCCAGCCGCCCGGAACAGGTAATTGAAAACTGCGCCGCTTCTGGCATTACTTTGGACAGCGAAGTGCTTGAGAAAATCGAAGCTATATTAAACAATTAAAACCAATTTCGATCAGCCATTGAAGGATACATTCACGATTCCGAGGATGTATCCTTTTTTGTCATTGTAAACCGCAATTTTATTTGATAATATGGAATTAACATCTATAGTGATTACTATAATAGTAACTAATGTCTGGCGTAGAAATGGGGATTGCGAATGGAAGAACTGCTGGGGAATATTCAAGCTATGGGGTTAACCCAATATGAAGCCAAGGTATACCTTTCCTTGGTTCCGCTCGGACTCTCAAATGCGTATCAGATCAGTAAAGTATCGGGGGTACCGCGGGCGCGAGTGTACGATGTGCTCGATGGCCTGGTGCAGCATGGATTGGTCATGAAGCAGGAAAGCGAGGGTGGAGCCCACTACTCGTCTTTACCGGTAGATGTCTTTCTTGAGTCGATGAAATCAAAATGGGAAGAAACGTACAGCAGTCTGGAAAAAGAATTGAAAGCGCTTGAGAAGCAGGAGCGCGAGCCTGAAATCTATGTGTCTACAGTAAAAGGGGAGGACAACATCCTATCTTTTTGCCGGGTCCTTATTCGACGTGCCCGCAAACGAATCGTGCTTTCCATGTGGGAGCCGATGTATCGCAATCTGATGGAGGATCTGAAGAAACGGCAGGAAGGCTGCTTGCTGAGAGGCATATTGTTCCAGGTGAGTGATCCACTGTCTGGGCTGGAACTCCACCGAAAAACCCATTATGTAGAGCATGTTGACCACCCTTGGTTCATTGTATCGGTAGATGGTCAGGAGCTGTTCTACGGTAATTCCATAGAACAAGGCGGCAATGCGTTTTATACGGATGATCCGGCTCATATTGATTTGCTGGAGGATTATATTTGGCATGATGTTCTTGTAAATCGTTTGGTGGGTGAAGAAAAGCGGGAAGAAATGGACCAATGGATCACGCCCGCAAGAAAAAGCTTTTTCGGGGAAATTCGAGAATCGTAGAGAGGATGACTGAATCATGAGGACCATTCATGTTGATCAAATTCGTGATACTGTAGCTATTTTATGCATGGAGGCTTGCTACTACTTGCCGGAGGATATTGTTGAAGGCTTCCGTAAAGCAAGTGCCACCGAAAAATCTCCTCTGGGCAAAAGCATTCTGGATCAATTGCTTGAAAATGCACAATTGGCTGCCGAAGAGGATCGTCCGTACTGCCATGATACCGGACTTACTGTCGTCTATGCCAAGGTAGGGCAGGATGTTCATATAGAAGGCGGCAGCTTCAATGATGCGATTCACGATGGAATCAGGAAGGGCTATAAGGATGGCTATCTGCGCAATTCAATTGTAGGCGATCCTTTATTGCGTAAGAATACGAACGATAATACGCCAGGTGTCATTCATACTGAAATTGTTCCTGGAGATCAAATTAAGCTCACAGTGCTGCCGAAGGGCGGTGGAAGCGAGAATATGAGTGCAATGAAGTTTCTGCTTCCAGGAGACGGCGCTGCCGGAGTCAAAAAATTTGTGATGGATACGATACTGGCAGCAGGCGGCAGGGCATGTCCACCCTTGGTTGTAGGAGTTGGCATTGGCGGAAGCTTTGATAAAGTCACTGAGATTGCCAAGGAGGCGATACTGCGGAATGTGGGCGAATATCACCACGAACCACATATTGCCGAGCTGGAGAAGGAATTGCTGGAGGAAATCAATAAGACGGGAATTGGACCGCAAGGTCTGGGCGGAACGAGTACAGCCCTGTGGGTGGCGGTGGAAACGTACGGCTGTCATATTACCGCGCTGCCAGTCGCCGTCAATTTACAATGTCATGCTGCGCGCAAGAAATCCTGTGTAATCTAAATTATAAAAGGCGGTGCTGAATCATGGCCAAAATTGTTCTGGAGACACCTATAACGAGAGAACAAGTCTTGCAGTTTCGAGCAGGCGATGAGGTATTTCTGAATGGAACCATCTATGTCGCGCGCGATGCGGCGCATAAGCGTCTGCTGGAGCTGATTGAACGCGGTGAAGAATTTCCCGTGAATTTGAAAAATGAAGTGGTCTTTTATGCAGGGCCGACACCTCCAAAGCCCGGTCAAATCATCGGCTCGATCGCACCAACAACCGCTTCACGGATGGACCCTTACACACCTGCCATGTACAAGTATGGAGTCAAAGGTACCATCGGCAAAGGACCGAGGAGCCAGCAGGTAAGAGAGGCCTGTACACAATATGAGGCCGTATGCTTCGCTGCAATTGGCGGTTTATCTGCTTTGCTGGCCCAGAAAGTCAAAGCGGCCGAAGTTGTTGCTTATGAGGATCTTGGGCCGGAAGCCATTCGAAAGCTGACAGTGGAGCAGTTTCCAGTGATGGTTGTATATGATTCTCATGGTGGAGATATGTATGAACAGGAAATTGCCAAGTACAGAACGTAAAAAATAATTGAAATGTGTATTGTAAAACAGCATTGGAAGCGTTACAATAACTATTAAGACACACTAAATCATTTTTAATGAAGTTATATTGTGCATCATTGCTTTTATTCCTTAACCGAGAAGGGATTTGATTAACATGACTCCATTAAATGCTTATCCAAACTTTGCAGACAAGATTTACGAAATGCAGGAGATATCCACCGATTGTTATCGTACGGACCCTGAATTGTTTAGTGTTATTGACAGTCTCGTCAGGGCCTGTAGCATGATGAGTGACTCGGCGTCGGAAATGCATATTAACAGTCAGCTTGAGATGGCCTATAATGGATTGAAAAAATACAAAATGGAACGGATGAGCAGCCTTTAGGGCTGCTTTTTTTTGTTATTTCAGAACCCAAATGTCTTCCCACAGTCCGCTGCTATTGATACAATAGTGAGAAATGCCTGAGCGTCGAAAGGGATGTATGCATGGTCTACTTTTTACTTTTTTATATGGTCATTTATATGGGAAATGCGGTGTATGGTACGTTCCTGCCGATTTACTTTCAATCTGTTGGGGCAACACCTTCAGAAATTGGTACGCTGCTAAGCCTGGGGCCGTTAGTCGCTCTATTGGCTCAGCCCTTCTGGGGTTCGCGTGGGGACCAGGCCAACAATAAAAACACGATATTGATGATATTGATCATCGGCTGTGGCAGCATTATGCTGTTTTTTCCACTGTCCACGATGTATGTGTTTTTAATGTCGATGGTATGCTTATTTACGTTCTTTCACACATCGATCTTTGCAATTAGTGATGCTATTACTTTGCAGGAGCTGGAAAAGCAGAAGCGCTGGTCGTTCGGTCAGATCCGTCTGGGTGGAACGATCGGCTTTGCCTTGATGTCAATTGCCTTCGGCTTTATAGCGAAGCTGAACATTAACTATTTATTTCCTGTCTATTCACTGGTTATGCTGGTCGCCCTGCTGCTGCTGCTTCGTTTTCCCAAGGCTCCCGGTTATCGGATGACAGGTGATAAAGTGCGGATATGGGTATTGTTCAAACAGCGGAAGCTGATGATTTATATGGGGATCAACGTGATCCTGCAAATTACTTTAGGGTACTACTATACGTTCTTTCCTGTTTACTTCAAGGCAATGGGAGGCGATAGCGTCCTTCTTGGATGGTCCATGGTAATCTCCTCGATAAGCGAGATTCCCTTTTTGCTGGTGGCAAAACGAGTATTTGAGCGGGTACGGATGACACATATTTTGTTGATTGCCAGTATCGCAACGGCTCTCCGTTGGTTTGCATTTTCGCTGACGGATAATCCACTTTGGGTGCTGCCAGCCCAGCTTCTGCATGGATTGATCTTTATTGTGCTTTCTGTGACGATGGCGATGTATATCAATCAGGAGGTTCCCAAGGAGCTAAAGGCCAGCGGCCAGACTTTGAACGGTCTGCTTAGTCTGGGTGTTGCCAGAATTATTGGCAGCTTTATAGGAGGATATGCCAGCGAGGCGGTTGGGATGAAAGAAGTGTTTTTCTACAACGGGTGGATTGCTCTTGGCTGCGTTGTTAGTGTTCTGATCGTGAATGCATGGGACAAAAAAGCCGCCACTGCTGCGTAAAAGATAGAGGTACTTTACTTCACGAAACTAAGTTTCAAACAATTCAGTCATTTTCGATAGTGGATTTGTCACTTATAATAGGGAAGGTAGGTAATCAAATGAGGAAAAGAGGACGACCTGATGCTGTATGAGCTTCGAATTTATTATATTCATCCTGGCAGGATGCAAGCTATCAACGACCGTTTCGCTAATCACACCTTGAATATTTTCTCCAGGCTCGGAATGAAGGTTACCGATTTTTGGGAAGACACCGATGCGGAAAGCAACAAATTGGTTTACGTGATGGAATTTGCCAACCGTGAAGAGCGCGACACCAAATTCGAGATTTTCAGAAACGATCCGGAATGGCAAAAAGCAAGAAACGAGTCAGAGCTGGATGGTGCTATTGTTGAACGGGTAGAAAGCGTTTTCCTGAAACAAGCCGCTTACTTCAATCGATAAAATAGCTTTGCCAAGGCAAAGCTCAGTAGATGCTTATTTACTATACCAGCTTTGCTACGCAAAGCTCTGAGGAGGAAAACAAATGGAATATGTTAGATTAGGTAAATCAGGACTTAAAGTGTCAAGACTTAGCTTGGGCTGCTGGAACTTCGGGAGTCCAACTCCTCCGTGGGGGAAGCCGGGTAAGGTCACGCCTACAGATTCTTTTCGCATTATCCGTGAGGCTATCGATCTTGGGATTAATCTGTTCGATAATGCTAACCGTTATACGGGTGGAGAAGCCGAAGAAATCCTTGGCAGGGCGATCAAGGGTCGTCGTCACGAGGTTGTTGTGGCTACCAAGGTGCATGGTGACGTAGGTCCCGGCATTAATAACAGAGGCCAATCCCGTCTGCATATTATGCAGGAGGTCGAGAACAGCCTGCGACGGCTGGGCACTGACTATATTGACCTCTACCAGGCCCATAATGTCGATTATGAAACTCCGCTTGAGGAGTCCTTGCGCGCTTACGATGATTTGATCCGTCAAGGCAAGGTGCGTTACATAGGCTGCTCGAATTTCCCGGCATGGGTGCTGACGAAAGCATTATGGGTCAGTGATGTGAATAAGCTTGCGAGCTTTATCTCGGTGCAGCCTAATTACAGCCTGGCTAACCGGGCGGTAGAGAAAGAGCTGCAGCCGATGTGCGTGGATCAAGGAATCGGGATGATCCTCTACAGTCCGATGGGCGGAGGTATTTTGTCCGGTAAATATGAATCCAATATTCCAAGAGGAAGCCGCGGAGCCGAGGAACCGGCCGTTGCGGAACGAGCTAAGAAATTTCAGGAGGGTGTTCAGCTGTTAAAGGACATCGCGACCGAGCTTGGCAAAACGCCCGCACAAGTAAGCTTGAACTGGATTGTGAATCGTCCCGCAGTTTCCGCAGCTATTATTGGCGTGAGTAAGCTTGAGCAGCTGCATGAAAATGTAGGTGCTGTAGGCTGGAGTCTCAGCGAGCAGCAAACCAAACAAATCGATGAGGCATTTCCAGTTTAAAGAGACTTAACGCTGTTTGGTCTCGAAAAACTCACACGTTGCTCTTGAATAATAAAATAGTCCGCTTACGCCGGATTGCACAACGATGGTTTGATCGTCAAAGCGGGTAATCACAACTCCGGAATCTATAATATGATCGTCTTTAAATATTCGGATGAGAGCTTGTTTTTCCATGGCTTCATTAAATTCCTGATCGGTTTCCAGTCGGCGATTTTGTGCCATTGTATTCTCTCCTCTATCATGGATGTATGTATATCCACATCTCTATGACATTGTAGCAAAAGTTCGGGCAGTAGTCATGCAGCAGATGAATAATGACAAAAGGGACAGTCTCCTATAATCCGAGGATTATGGGGATTGTCCCTTATTTTAAGTATGATGCTCACCTTGAAGGTGAATTACTCAGTTGCAGCTGCCTCTGGAGCCGTGGAGGATGCTTTTGGTTGGCGTTTTTCATCAACCTGCTTGGTGATTCTTTCGGTTTCTTTCTTGACAAGGCCATCAATCAATTGCTGCTTGCTGACTCCTTTTTCCTGAGCGATTTCGCTTAGAGATTTACCAGCCTTCAATTGATCTCCGATCTCTTTGGCTGTCAAACCGATAATCGAGGAAGCTGCTTCCAAGCCTCCACCCGGACCTGCAAAGCCGCCTGGACCTCCAAACCCACCATGTCCACCGCGATCTTCAGGTCCCTTGCTGCCACGCTCGCCTGGTCCGCCCTTACCGCCAAACGCTCCAGCTTGATCTACTCTTTTAGTGATCATTTCCAACTGTTTAGCTTTTCTTTCATCAGCTTGTGCTTGTGTGATTTTGCCGTCTGTAACCGCTTTGGCCAGTCTGTCAGCATCCTGCTTCACAAGAAGATCGATGATTTGCTGCTTGGATATGCCTTTGGCCTCTCCAATTGCTGCCAACGATTTGCCTGCTTTCAATTCGGAATGAAGGGTAGCTTCATCAATAGTTAAAAGAGTCAATAGCTCCTGATTGGCGATACCACCAGGCTTCATCTTGTCTCCACCTTTGAATCCTTGTGCTTTGTGTTCAGTTGATGTATCTGTGGATGTTGTCGTTGTAGCTGACTGTGCGTATGCTGTACCGGCAAGTGCCATAAGGGCAAGTCCTAAAGTAATGGGCAGTAGTTTCTTCTTCATACTAGAAATCACTCCTGATTGGTTTATTTTGGTTACGCTTCTTGGCGCATTCTTAATATATCCTTGCAAAGTGAAAATTAGGTGAAAGGAACATTATTCCTACATAAAAAATTTTTGTCTGCGAATATCAATCGAATGAATAGTTTTCACTGATTTTTCATGTAATCATGGTATGCTTTCTTCTATAGAGAAAGAGGTGCAGCGCATTGAACATTTTGTTAGCCGAAGATGATGCCCGCCTTGGCGAGCTGATTGTACATATGCTGAAGAGGAAAGCCGGTTATCAGGTAGATTGGGTGATGACAGGTAATGATGCCCGTGACTATGCCCTGGCTTCTCATTATGATGTCATCATTATGGACTGGATGATGCCTGATGGCAATGGTGTCGATGCTTGTCGGACCCTGCGAAAATCAGGATATGCAGGTGCAATACTGATGCTGACTGCAAAGGATTCATTGGAGGATCGGGTCGAGGGATTGGATGCTGGGGCAGACGATTATCTTATTAAACCATTCGAAATAGCTGAGCTGTTGGCTCGATTACGTGCGTTATCCCGCCGCAACTATGCTCCGATTACGGAAGAGGTTGTCTATTTTCAAGATATGAAGCTGAATCGTACCGGATATTCCGTGCAACAAGGTGGAATTACGATCCAGCTAACACCCCGCGAGTTTCAGCTATTGGATTTGTTGGCACACAATAAGGGTCAGGTGCTGACCCGGGAAGTGATTTTGGACCGGATATGGGGTTACGATACCGATGTTTCGGCCAAGATCGTGGATGCAACCGTCAAGCTGCTGCGCAAAAAGCTGGAGCCATTCGGCTCGGAGGAACTCATACAAAGTATTCGCGGGGTGGGATATAAGCTTGAAGGATAAATGGTTGAAGTGGATCGTCAGGCGTTGGGGAAGTGATATCTTTCAACGCACACAAAGCCGTTTGACACTTGTGTACAGCGGACTATTAATGCTGTTTCTTATTATTTTTATAGTGATTGTGTATGCCTTGCTCTACTTTATTATCCTTAACGATCAGGAGCGTGAAGTCGAAGCCGTGGTTGAACAAGAGGTGCGTCTGATCGAGGAGCATATGAATACGAATAAAATACTGGACACGCGAATGCTGGAGATTCAGGGTGTAATCGGCCCCTCCCAGGATCAGCTGTTTAATTACATTATAGGTCCAAATGGTCAACTGCTATATGGGAACGATATCGGCCGGGGACTGCGTCCTCAGTTGGTGGGTTTGTTAAAGGGCTGGACGCCCAAAAAAAATGAACTGCGCTATGACAAGCTGAAATTATCCAAGGAACGATTTGGCGATCGTCGTTTTCCTCGTGGGTACAACAAACCGTTGGATCAGGAGAATACTCAGGAAATTCGTTTGCTGGCAGCAGGGAAAGCGATTATGCAGGGGAATAAGCAGATCGGTACTTTATATGTCGGTAAAAATATTTCCTACAACTACGAGCTGTTTAATTGGTTATTGTATATTTTTGGTGGCTTGGCTGTGCTGTTTTTTGGAATTGCGCTGTATATGAGCCATATCATGTCAAGGCGAGCAATGATCCCGATTATACAATCCTATACGAGGCAGCGAGAATTCGTGGCTGATGCCTCGCACGAGTTGAGAACACCGTTAAGTGTCATGCTGTCATCCATCGATTCACTGGAAATGGAACAGACGGAGGAGACGGATCCGTTTGTGCGAAAGCTGCTGGTGAACATGAAGGATGAGGTCAAACGCATGACCAAACTGGTTAGTGATCTGCTGCTGCTGGCTCGTTCGGATACGCCGGAATATATTTTGCATTGGGAAGCTTTCGATTTGGAGCCTCATGCCCAAATGATTGTGGAATCCATGAAAAATTTATCCGGTTCCAAGCAAATAGATCTGCAGATGATTGCCTCAGGTAAGCTTGAAATCGAGGGAGATATGGCACGTTACAAGCAGCTGCTTATCATCCTGCTGGATAATGCGTTGAAGTATACGCCGAGCGGCGGCAAGGTCACTTTGAGGCTTTCATTAAATGCCAACGATATCCATCGCAAGCTCATCATAGTTGTTGAAGATAATGGAATCGGGATTGCGGATGAAGAACAGAAGCAAATATTTCTGCGTTTTTATCGCTCGGACAAATCCCGTTCCCGACAGATGGGCGGACATGGTCTGGGGCTGGCTATTGCGAAGTCGATTGTAGATGCCCATCACGGTACCATTGATGTCAGCAGCACGCTTGGAGAGGGAACGAGCTTCACCGTAACATTTCCGGCGGCCAGGAGTAGATGAGTGGAGCGGGATGAGGTTGAAGGAAAAGCAGGTAACCTGAGGCGGCAGTCTTGAGGTACCTGCTTTTTTCATACATGCCAGAACGTATAAGCGGCCTTGCTATCAGCGTATCACAAAAACAATGCAGCATAATGTTCAATTTCCACAGAATGGGTAATAAGTATTATCTCGCGTGTTTGTTCATCACAATCCATGGAAACCATCCAGATACGAACGCCGCACTTATTACATAGGCTTTACTTGTCCATTGCTTGACAAAATCAACTTATTGGGGGAAATTTGTATGAAAAAAAGCTTATCAGTTATTGTGTCTTTGTCCGTCGTGTTCTCAACTCTTGCTCTCGGAGGTGCGGTATCTGCCAAATCCTCTATGGATTTCAATGATTTGAAGGATCTGGATGCTACCACGAAAGCCAAATTTGATGCGTTGATCAGTGCGGGAATATTTGATGGAGTTAGTGAAGGCACATTCGGCCTGAAAGACAAAATGAACCGTGCCCAATTTGCAAAAGTAGCCGCTTTAATATTCAAGCTGAAGGTAGACAATACGCTGACAGCCTCCACCTTTACGGATGTAAAAGCTAGCGATCCGGCCAATGGCTATGCATTACCTTATATAGAAGCTATCGTAAAAGCGGGGATAACTGACGGATTTGCACCAGGTCAATACAATCCGGCAGGTGAAGTAACGAAAGAGCAGCTGGCAACGTTCCTTATTCGCGGACTCGGTATGGAAAATCAAGTGAAAGCAACAGCTGGATTGAACGATCCAACCGTATCCACCTGGGCTCAAAGCTATGCGGCTTTGGCGATCAGCTTGAAGCTGCTTCAGGCGAATGCGGACGGTACGTTTGGCGGCATGGTACCGGCAACGCGTGATTTGCTTGTGTTATCCTCCTATGAATCGTCCCAGCAGTATAAGCCGATATTTAACGGAAAGTATGGGATTACTTCCTTCAAGGCGAGCAATTCCAATACCTTCACCGTTCAATTAAACGGAGCCCTGGCTGATACCTCGGCAGCCAAGCTGATTCTGACTCGTAATGGATCACCAGTTACGAGCGGATATACAACCAGTTGGAATGATGATAACACAACAGCAACCTTGACTTTGGATAATAAATGGGATGCGGCAGCATGGGGCGTTACGCTGGATGGCGTATCGAATCTGGAGGAGTCGGCCAAATCCGCTCAATTTACGACGACTGCGGAACAAATCACGGGCATCAGTTTCCTGGCTGCTGGTGATACGCTGCCTAACGATAAGCGGATTCGTATTGACTTTAAAGCAGCTAATCAGTATGGCGGCCAATCCTCCTTATCGGCGAGCAATTTTAAAATTTATGCCAGCAAAGGCACAACAACGGTCATTGGCGGGGAGCAAGCCTTTTATCTGGATTTACCTGATGGTACGGTTAAGGGCGAAGGGGTTTCCCTCACGGTCATCTATGAGTCAACAAGCATACAAGGCAATAAAGTATTCCAGATCGGGGATAAAAGCAACGTATCCAGGCTGGAGGTCGGACAGCTCGTTAATGATTCCGGCAACAAACTGGATGCGATTGCTTCCAACGGCTACGCTTATCTGAATGTAAAGGCCTATGATCAATACGGTATTCGTGTGGAAAATAAAGCGGATTTGAATGCAGGTATTGTGGTGCTGACCAATGATTCCGACCTGGAAAAAGGTAATGTTGGCGAGAACCTGGCTTTCATTGACAATGTGATCGGGGACACGGCGGCAGATCTGAAGCTTCGCTCGGTATCTGATAAAACGAAGGATGTTACCATTTCCCTTATCGCCAATGGGTCGGGACAGACCTATACGAAGGTGATCAAGATCTCTGGCAACCAATCGGCAGCAAGTTTGGCTTTTGGTACTTATAATTACAGTTTATCCAAAGGTGATGTGCCGACAGGGGATGAAGCGACCGATGCGAAGTTTTATGTGCCGATTGTTGTGAAGGATTCCCAGGGTAATCAACTGACACCACAGGAAATTTATGATCAACGGGCCAAATTCAATATATTCTCCAACGGTGGCGTAACACTGGCTGCTGATCCTATATCCAATAATGGCTCGCATAAGGGTATGATCGCAATTACAGGTGTGATCAACAAAGATAATTCAACGATCACCATCCAGCTCAAGGATAGTCCGGATGTGAGAGCCCAGTTGACATTAAACGGCAATGAAGAGCGCAAGGCTGACGATATTCGCTTTTCAATTACACCAGCCAAATACATGACTGCCGGCACTGATAATGAATTGAAAATCAAGCTGTATGACCAATTCGGCGGCGAGCTTAAGTACGATGCTGCTAATCAATATGTAGTTCGCTATTCCTTGAAAGCCAATTCAGGAGATGCCGCAACGCTTGGCGCTACCAGTCTTGCAAGCACGCAGCGGACGGATCAGACTAACAGCGCCTCGCCGCGAAAATATATGTTGCAGCCGATGACATTGGGTCAGGAGGTATATCTGGACTTTAAGCTGGCTCATGATTCATCCGATATGAGTGTGGATTCCGTGTTTGATAAATCATTCAATTTCTACACCGGAGCTGGCGCAAAAGCTGCAAATTATTTGTTCAAGGCTTCCTTGTTGAAGGCGGATACGAATGGCGGCATTGCTGTGAACGGGGTTAACTATGCAGAAATTGATTCGGTTTCCACGACAATGAGTGTTATTGACCCTAACGATTCTGCGAATAAGCTGACCTATGAAGCCTATCTGGATCATTCAAACAATACTTTACTGGCGACTGATGATTACTTGAGCACAGGATCAGGGGCGGCAGGAGCGAGCAGCGTCTATGACAACTACCGCGGATTTGCCAAGGAAGTTAAAATCAGAGCTAAGCTGGACAATAACGAGATCGTCAAGGTGCCTTCATCTGTTGTTTCGGTTACGTCCAGCAACAATCAGGTGGCGGATGCAGCGAGCAAATCTGCCGATCAGAATGGCAGTCGATTCGTTGCCGGAGGCAAGGCGGGAACAGCCCAGCTCAGCATCCTGTATAACAATGGCCGAAATGAAATTGCCAATTCGAAGATCGATGTAACCTCGAAGAATGAAGGTCCGGTTGTAGGCAGCATCGTGCTGAACAAGACAGGCAAGGAAGTTGCCTTGGCGGAGCTTCAGGCAGGGCTGTATATCTGGGATACGAAGCTGGCTGAGAAAATGACGGTTACTGATCAATACGCTGGTGAGTTTGTAGCAGAACGTGCACCTGGGGCTTTGAGTGAGGAAGCGGCTGTTTCACGTAATGATTTGTTTAAAATCGGAAACACAGGGACGAATGGTAATGAAGTACTGAAGCTGAGTTTCTTTATAAGCAACGTGGTAGGCAGCAAGCCAAGTGCTGTTACTATAGATAAAATGGGTAAAGTTCAATACACAGGTGCCGCAGGCGACGTAACCAGCTTTAAAATTAACATTGTGGCACCAAGCAGCCAAACGGCCTCCTTTGATGTCAATGTAAAATAATTGGTACAATCCATACGGAGGAGCGGTTGAGATGAACGGAGTACATTTGGTGATGGGAACACCGAATGCTTATATGCAGGAGGTGGGATTGATTCATGCAGCCGGCGAATGGATTGCCAAATGGGGAAAGCGGATTTTTATTGTCACAGGCGCAGCCTCTTGGGAGAGCGTGGATAAGAAGCTGACCGCGAGTCTGGACCGAGCCGATATCGTCTACGAATATGCTGTCTATGAAGGGGAATGCTCTTATAATGAAATCGAGAGATTATCCGCTATGGTTCAGGAAGGTACAGAGCTAATCGTTGCGGTTGGAGCGGGTAAAGTGACGGACATCGCCAAAAAACTCAGTCACGATCTGAAGCTGCCCTTCATAGCAATTCCTACACTGGCAGCCACATGCGCGGCGGCCACACATTTATCTGTGATGTATACCGATGAGGGTCATTATTATGATAGTCAAGTATTTCTCAATAATACGCTGCTGGTACTGATCGATACCGATGTTGTGGCCAAAGCGCCACCTCGTTATTTGATTGCAGGGATAGGCAGCACGTTGGCAACGTGGTATGAAGCGTCGGCCTGCTCCTCTGATAAGCGGCATAATATACCGACAATTAGCGGGCTGCAAGCAGCAAAGCTTGGCTATGACACCATAATGAAGTATGGAGTCACTGCGATAGAAGATGCAAGGCAAGAGAATGCTTCGTTTGCATTGCAGCAGGTGGTTGACTCCATTGTATTATGCGGCGGTATGGTCAGCGGCTTGGGTGAGGATAACTGCCGCTGGGCTGCTGCTCATGCGATTTATAATGGCTTGATAACTCTTCCCCAGCAAGCCTTACATGGAGAACTAGTTGCTTATGGCACATTGGTGCAATTAATATTGGAGCAGCGTCAACCAGCGGAAATAAATGAACTGCTTGCCTTTTATAAGCTTATAGGTTTGCCAGTCAAGCTTCACCAGTTGGGCATAGACTATCCGATTGAAGAGGCGGAGAAGGAACATTGGATGAGCGCCGTGCTCTCTGCAGCCGGGACAATCGGAAACATGCCTTTTGAAGTGACAGCGGAAGCTTTAACAATGGCCGTGGAGCAGCTGGAGAAGTGGGAATAGCATCAAGTAACAGTCCTCGTTGTTGTTCGTGGCGGGGCTGTTTGTCTATCAATCGAATGCAAGGTGGTATACAATAAAGTCCATCATGGATTGTTCTAGCAGAGGGAGGTTTCAGCATGGAGAATCAACCGCGGTTTAATGGAATGCAAAAAACAGTGCTGATCCTGTTCACCGCGCTCGCTCTGATCGGGTTACTGTGGATAATTCGGTTGCTCGCGATAGATGGCTTTCTCCAGATAGGTATTCCGCAGGTTTCTGCGAACGATACGAGTCTTACCCTTTCCTTGGATAATGGAGATATCGTAAGAGGGAGCAAAGGGATCATAGCATCAGGCAGCAAGCCGGAGTCGAAGCTTAGTTTGCTCATTGATGATGTGAAGGTGACAGCCAAACCGGTTATGCAGCAAAAAGCAATGCTCACCTTTGAAGCCGATGGGATGAAGTCGGGCGATGGGTTTAAAAATTCGATATGGGTGAACGACAAGCTTGCCTATACCTTTGATAAAAATATTGCGGGTTTTACCAAATTGACCGTTCCCATCAACGCGGAGCTGCTGCAGCAGGGAAATAATAAAATAACGCTGCGTGCTGGAAGCAAAAAAACGCCTGATGACAAGGAGGGCGAACACGATGTGTGGAAATTCCGTGCACTGAAGTTCGAGCTTGGGGACGGAACGGTTCTGGATGATCCGAATTATAAGACAGCTACTGTGTATACAGTCGGATCTGCTCCAGGTGCGGCGCAGGATCCAGGCACGTTCCAAAAAGAATTTAATTATGTGATCAAGGACGATAAGTATCGCAGTGTCTATTATTTATGGGATACGCTGGAACTGCCTGAAACCAATCATAAGGTTGAATTAATTGCAGAGGAGGGAACAAGCAAAAAGGCCAAAACGGTTATCGTTCAAGTCGATAACACCGCACCGGTTCTTGAGGTCGTTTCACCTATCGAGGGCAGAACCTACAAGAATCGAATTGCTGTTAATGTTAAATCCAACGATGCGATATCCGGCACTGCTTCTGTTGTCGCCAAGCTGGATGGCATGGTGATTGAGCTGCCGGCCGAGCTGCAAACAACGGAGCTGCCGGTCGGGGCGCATAAGCTGGAAGTGAGTACAACCGATAAAGCGGGCAATGAGCGCAGTAGTGCCGTTAACTTTCAGGTTTTGAATGAAACGCCTGAGCTGCCGAACCAGCCTGCACCAGCCGATCGTTCTTCGATTTCAACCGCTGAGCTGAAGCTAAGCGTACAGGTGGATGATTCGACCAAGGATCCGTTGGATGTATCCTTTTACAAAGCTCGGCGTTACGATATGAGTGACACAGGCAAGCACGAGGCATTAACCCATGCTGTTGATCGCGAGCCGCCACTCGAATTGGTGCCGCAGGGTGAGACTATGATGACTGACGAGCAGCGAGCCTTGGTTGCCGTCAAAGATAACCAATATCTGGTTAATGATAACCAGGAAAAATTTCCGTATCACCGTTTCACCTTTGAGGTGGGCAATGATCCGTTAACCGATTCCGATATCGTCTGGACAGGGCATTCGCTGCCGGATCGACTGGTCACTATGTATGTATGGAATTTTGATACGCAGCTGTGGGAAGACATAGACTCCAACAGAGGGACAGAGGACTTTACGTTAAGAGGGAGAATCAAGCCAGCTCAGATGGTGCGCGGCGGCAAGGTAGAGGTGCTTGTGCAGGATCGTATTCCGACGGTGGGTGAGTATGATTTTGCCTTTCTATGGATGACCGATACTCAGTACTATTCGGAGTCGTTTCCCAAAATTTATGATCTGATGACCAAATGGACTGTTGATCACTGGAAGGAAAAAAAGTTCAGCTATATGGTGCACACAGGGGATATCGTCAATAATTGGAACAGCAAGACCGAATGGGAAAATGCCTCGAAAAGCATGAAAACCCTTGATGATGCCCGTATCCCTTATGGTATCGTTGCTGGTAATCATGATGTCGCTTATGATGTCGGCAATTATGAGGAGTTTTGGAAATATTTTGGTCGCGAGCGGTATATCAAGCAGCCTACCTTTGGCGGAGATCTGAACAATAACCGCGATCATTACGATCTGGTTTCGGTCAAGGGCAACGATTTTGTTATCGTGTATCTCGGTTGGGTGATCGATCAAAAAACGTTCGATTGGGCCAATAGTGTGCTCAAGAAATATGCAGACCGCAATGCTATCATCGCGACACATGAATACTTAAAGCCGAGCAAGGCTTATTATGGTCAAGGGCGTTGGGTGTATGAGCGACTTGTGGAGCCTAACCCGAATGTGTTTATGGTGCTGGGCGGTCATAATCCTGGTGTTGCCTATAATATCAAGCAAATAGGGGAGCGTAAGGTGCTGGAATTGTTAAGCGATTACCAGAATGGGCCTGAAGGCGGTCAGGGCTATATGCGTTTCCTGCAATTCGATTTGCAGAATAAAAAGCTATTCGTCAATACGTATTCGCCCTATTTGAATAAGTATAACTTTTTCAAGCCGGACGAGGATGAATTCGTGCTACCGCTCAATCTGAAACCGATTGAAAAGCAGGTGGCAACCGATTATATCGGTATTTATTCGAGAACGAATGAGCTGATCGGCAAAGCATCGAAGGTTCCGAGCGGAAGCACGGCGACAGTTCCCTATCCGAATACGCAGCCGGGTCAAAGCTATTCCTGGTTCGCGATAGCACGAGATGAATTTGGAGGCTTTAGCCGATCGGATGTATGGTCATTTACAACCAAATAAAGATGCGAGGAACAAGCCACAGGGCCTACTCTGTGGCTGTTCTTCGTGCTGTGAGTCGTATTCAGCTGGACTGTGCCGCTTGTTAACTTCTTATTGACTTGTGATTACGCTTCATCTACGATGAACGCAAACCTATACAAGAGCTTACAGGAACATCCAGGTATCATTATGACTTAGCACCAAATAACAAGCTGTACAGCCATTCAGGAGGGCGAGGCTATATTTATGAAAGTAAACTGGCAAAAATGGTGGTTTTCGATATTCACCAAGCTGCTGGCGATGTTCTTTATTGTTGTGCTTCCGGTTTACGCTTTGGCGATTCAGATGAACGATCTGGGTGCTCAAATTGTAAGGGATGAGGTGTCCAATTCGCTGCTTTCGCAAATCCACTTTTACAGCAATTCCCTGAATAAGGAAATCGATCGCATGGTCAGGCTGCAGCGCGAGTATGTGAATGACAATGATCTGACCTCGTTAAGCGTGATTGCAGAAGGCTTGACCTTCTATGAGCGCACGGCGCAGATGAAGCAATTTCAGCAAAAGCTGGAATTGATGAAAAGCTCAGGTATTTACGTTAAAAAAGCAAGCGTTTACATCCCCCCGATACAGCGGGTAATTTCCACAGATGAGCTGTCGGAGGCGTTATCACCAGAAATGACGAACCGTTTGAAGGTTGAACGCGAGCTTCCTCATACCTCCCCGCTGCTGTATAAGGAAGGTAGGCTGCTGCTTCGTGAATATTATCCGAGTTTACCTGTTTCTGCCCAGCGTGATCCGTTATTTGTACTGGAGACCGAGGTTTCTGTAGAAGAATTGCGGCATTTTTTGCGGCAAATTTCCGGCTCCAAGGGAGGAGCGGCGCTGCTGCATACGAGCTGGATCATTGCAGGCGAGCAGGGACAACCGGAGCTGGACCCGATAGCGGCTAATGTTCGCAGCTGGGTGACGAACAAGGGAGAAGGGACGCAAGGCATCGAGACGATCACCTTGAACAAGCAAAGCTATATTACCGCTTTCGAATATTTACCGGATACCGATACGACACTGATGGTTTATGTACAGGAAGCGGACCTGCTCGGACCTCTCAACAAATATAAGAGCTACATTATCCTGATGTCGATTGTCACCGTGGTGCTGATTATTTTCGTTTCGTACTGGGTGTATAAGGTTATTCACAAGCCTTTGACCAAAATGGTTCGTGCCTTCCGCAAGGTGGAATCGGGTAATTTGTCGGTCTCCCTGCATCATAAAAGCAGAGATGAATTCAGCTATTTGTATCATCAATTTAATGTAATGACGGCGAAGCTGAATACGCTTGTCTACGAGGTTTACGAGCAGAAGCTGCAAACGCAGCAGGCCGAGCTTAATCAGCTGCAGTCCCAGATCAATCCGCATTTTTTGTATAACAGCTTGTATTTACTGTACAGGATGACCAAAGCAGAGGATTACGATAACAGTCTGAGATTCACCAAATATTTGGGCGATTATTTCCGCTATATTACGAAGAAGACGGGGGATGATGTTCGACTTGCCGATGAATGGCATCATGTTCGGATGTATATGGAAATCCAGAACGTCCGATTTTCCAACCGTGTTCATGTGAGCATTGATGAGCTGCCGGAAGCGCTGCTTTCATTTCAAGTGCCACGACTTATTTTACAGCCGTTGGTAGAGAATGCCTATAATTATGGGCTTGAGCACACGATCACGGATGGCAGGCTGTCCGTATCACTGGAGTCGGGGCCTAATGAGCTGCGGATTATTATTGAAGACAATGGAGCGGGAATGTCAGAAACAGATCTCACGAATTGGCGGAGCCGATTATCATCGAGGCAGGTGAACGCGGAGGTTAGCGGCATCATGAATGTGCACCGCAGGCTTCAGCTGAAATTTGGAGAACAATCGGGAATTACGCTGTCCACCGGACTGCAGGGAGGCCTTCAGGTAGTTATGAACATTCAGATGACCAAGGAACAGGAGGGACAACATGCTGCACTTGATGCTAGTCGATGATGAACCGTTAGCTGTCGATTACTTGTTCGATGCGATACAGGAATGGAAGCAGTATGAGCTGACGGTGACCAAAGCCTATTCAGGCATTCATGCGATGGATAAAATGAACGATATGCGTCTGGATATTTTGCTCACCGATATCAGAATGCCAGGCATGAACGGTCTGGAGCTTGCGGACCGTGTACGAGAGCAATGGCCACGCTGCAAAATTATTTTTTTATCGGGCTATAATGACTTTGATTACATCCAAACCGCCATCCGCAAAGGCGGAACCGATTACGTTCTCAAGACCGAGGGTGATGAACTGATATTTCAGGCTATAGAAAAGGCAGCCCAGGAAATCACCACTGAGCTGATGGAGGGTGATATCTCGCTTAAGGCCAGACAGCAGCTTCAACAAGCCCTCCCTGCCTTGCGGCGTGATTACTTGTTGGAGCTGCTTCGTGGTGAGGGAGATTCGGTGGCTGTCCGAGCAAGAAGGTTTGCTGAGCTTCAGATCGGATTGGATGCCGAGCAGCCAGTATTCGTGGCCTTGGGCCGTGTGGATGATTGGAGAGAGTATGCTTCACTATCGGACAAATCGTTGATGCTGTATTCGATTCAGAACATTGCCAAGGAGTTACTGGCTGACAGATTTGGATTCCTGTTCATCCCTTATGATAAATTCCGGTTTGTATGGCTGATACAGCCCAAGTGCAGCGGTGATGGACAATCCTCATCGGCTTCACCTGAAGAATGGGAACGGCTTGGCCGATTTGTGAGAGGAACCTCGGAATCTATCCAGGAAACGTGCAGCAAGCTGCTGAAGCTGCCCATTTCGTTGATTATGAGCTCTGGGTCATGCTTATGGGAAGAGGCGGCCCGGCAGATCGATTCACTGAAGCTGCTGTTAAGCAGCGGCTGGATAAGAAGCCAGGAAATGCTGATTACCGAGTCGGGCTCATCCGAGACCGGCGGGGAGCGATCCAGTCGTGCTTTCTTCGCCGAGACCGAATTCCGCAATCAGCTGCGCAAGCTGGATCTGCTTGAACCGCATCTCGATAATGGAGATAAGTCTCAATTTGCACGGCTGTATGAGGACATTACCCGGTTTGACGAGCTGGCTTTCACGGAGCAGAAGATCACCTATTTGACTTTGGAAATATTCAGCCATTTATCGGCTTTTTTTCTTTCCTATTTGAACCGACGCAATCTGACGGACAGGATCGGTCCGCAGCTGCAGCTAGACACTTACATACAGCTGGAAAACCATCGCTCCTGGCAGACGGCACTGAGCTACTTTTGTCGATTGGGAGAAACGATAGCGGAGCATAACAGTCATGTTCAGGAAGAAAAAACGACGGATATGATTCGGCTCATTCATCAATATGTGCACGATTATATCAATGAAGAGCTGTCGTTAACCCGTTTATCCGAGGTCGTGTACCTGAGTCCTCCTTATTTATCCCGTCTATACAAGCAGCTTACAGGGATCAATCTGCTGGACTACATTACAGAGGTTAGAATAACGCGTGCCAAGCACTTATTGAAAAGCACGAACCTCAAAATCCACGAGATCGCAGCTGAAGTTGGTTTTGACTCGGCTCCGTATTTTACCCGCTTATTTAAAAAGATCACAAACAGCACGCCGCTTGAGTATCGGGAATTATGATGGAATGGGAAGCTGGCTTACCAAGCAGTTTCCTTTTTCATAATATCAGAATTTATTAGTTTCAGCAGAGCTGAATATTCTGATATTGCAAGAAAAGCTACATGTAAAACACGGATGTATCTTCCTCGAATAGGCTTCGATCAGAAGTTTTTCTTATATCCATTTGCTATATGGACAGCATCAATCTTGTCTAATTCATGAATTGGATAAAATAAGATAACGATCATAAGAAAGTCCCGTATGCTTCGAGGCGGGTTCGTTTTACAATCAGGATAGTAAGAATAATAGTCAAGGGGGAACGTTCATGAAGATAATACAACGCAATTCACTTGTAATGACAGCGCTATCAATTCCACTGCTGCTGAGCGCCTGTACCGCAACCAAAGAGGCGGCAGCACCGAATACACCACCACCGAGCTCTACACCACCGACAACAGCAGTGGATAACAAGCCTGCAGATCCGATGGGTAAATACAGTCCGACAATCGAGGTGTCTACGGTTCGTGCGATAGATGCGAGCTACAAATTTGCCGAGGGCGAATCGCTGGATAAAAACATTTGGACCCCCATTATGGAAAATGATCTGGGCATTAAAGTCAAAAACCTGTGGGTTGTCGATGCCTCCCAATTTTCACAAAAGCTGAACGTCACACTCGCTTCAGGAGAGCTGCCCGATTTTATGGCGGTTGACCGGGTGGTCATGCAGCGTTTGATCGATTCCAATTTGGTGGAGGATCTGACCACGCTTTACGATAAATACGCAACCCCGTTTACCAAGGAAGCGCTGCTTAAGGATGGCGGTGCCGCAATAAAGTCTGTTACCGTGAACGGCAAGCTGATGGGGATTCCGCAGACATTTGAGAACAATGGCGTAGCCTCCGCCAGCATGGTCTGGATCAGGACGGATTGGATGAAGAAGCTCAATCTGGCGGAGCCGAAGACGATGGACGATGTATTGAATATTGCCACGGCATTTGCCAAAAACGATCCGGATGGCAACGGCAAGGCCGATACGATTGGGCTTGGTGTGAGCAAGGATATTTTTAAGGAAGCCAATAACGGGGTCACGCCTGCTTCACTGATCGGACTGTTCAATGCGTACCATGCCTACCCGACATTTTGGGTCAAGGACGCCTCCGATAGGCTGGTATACGGCTCGGTGCAGCCGGAGATGAAGCCAGCTCTCGAAAAGCTGCAGCAGCTCTATAAGGATGGCGTGATCGATAAGGAGTTTTCGGTAAAGTCTTGGAAAAAGGTAGCTGAGGATGCGGCAGCAGGTAAGCTGGGTGTAGCATTCGGCTATGTGGCGGATGCGACGACCTTCTTCAAGGACAACCGCAAAAATGATCCGAAGGCGGATTGGCAGGCATTTCCGATTACATCCGCAGACAGCAAGCCCGTGATTCTACAGGCTAATGATGCGGCGACTTCATTTTTTGTCGTGAAAAAAGGCAGCAAAAACCCTGAAGCCGTAATCAAATTATTGAATTTGTACAATAAACGTTACTTCCAGACCGATTACAGCGGCTCCAAAAATCCGTTTATTATCGATACAGCAACCGGTATTTACCCCGGGAAATATTTCCCTGTGCTCATTAACCCGGCAGACTTGAATATTAATGCCCATTTGAAGGTGGTAGAGGAGCTGAAAAACAAAGGTGATGGAAGCAAGCTCGACTTTCCGGCATCGCTCCACTTCAGCCGGGTAGCAGGCTTCCGCAAGGGTGACGACAGCCTGTGGTTCTCGGAGCGGACCTTTGGTCCTGAGGGCTCATTCGGTGTCATCGCGAACTATTTGAAAAACAAGAACTATCAGTTCAATGCCTTCACCGGTGCCCCTACAGCCACGATGGTGGAGAAGGATGCCACACTCCAAAAGATCCAGAACGAAATGGTAACCAAAATTATTATGGGTGCCGCACCGATCGGCGATTTTGATAAATTCGTCAAGGAATGGAAAAGCCTTGGCGGCGATGCAATTGAAAAGGAAGTTAACGAGTATTACAGCAAAAATAAATAATACAAGGGGGCTTACGGGGAGGCTGTGCCCGGCCCCTTTCCTTCGAAATCAAGTCTTGAAGCATAAGGGAGTTGAATGGAAATGAATACGAAATGGAGGCTGCAGCTTCCTCTGCATTTGATGATTATTCCGGGTTTATTGCTCGTACTCATCTTCAGCTACGGTCCTATGCTGGGCATTATTATTGCCTTTCAGAAATTTAATCCGGCCAAGGGAATTATGGGTTCACCTTTAGTCGGCTTCGATAATTTTGTGTATGTCATGAAGCTTCCGAGCTTTTATCAGGTTATCTGGAATACGATCTATATCGCGGTAATGAAAATTATAGCGGGGTTAATAGTTCCATTGACTGTGGCTGTGTTATTGAATGAAATGCGGCGAGAATTTGTGAAGCGTATGGTGCAAACTCTCGTGTATTTGCCGCATTTTTTATCGTGGGTTATCCTGAGCGGGGTTCTGGTGGACATCCTGTCGCCTTCTTCCGGGATTGTGAATCAAGGCCTGCAGTGGCTGGGTATAGAGCCGATTTTTTTTATGGCGGATAATCACTGGTTTCCCTTTACACTGGTGCTGTCCAATGAATGGAAGGAATTTGGCTTCAGCTCAATTATTTATTTGGCAGCCATTACGAGCATTAACCCGTCGTTATATGAGGCAGCTGTCATTGACGGCGCTAATCGCTGGAAGCAAACCTGGCATGTGACTTTACCCGGCATGGCTCCGATTATTGTGTTAATGGTCACGCTTAGTATAGGAAATGTGTTGAATGCCGGATTTGAGCAGGTGTTTAATTTGTACAGTCCGGTTGTCTATGAAAGCGGCGATATTATCGATACCTTTGTTTATCGAATCGGGATCGTTGATGCGCAATATGGCGTTGCAACGGCTATAGGACTGTTTAAATCAGTGGTTTCCTTTATCCTGCTGTCTACCTCGTATTTGATGGCTTATCGTTTCGCTAACTACAGAATTTTCTAGGGAAGGGAGGAAAGCGTAATGGTTGAGCATCCGTCGTGGTCCCGTAGGCTGTTTATTATTTCGAATTATGTGCTGCTGGTCGGCTTGTCCTTGTTATGTATTTTACCGTTGATTAACGTATTTGCGATTTCGCTCAGCTCCAGCTCTGCTGCGGCAGCAGGCTTTGTCAAGCTGTGGCCGGTCGAATTTACATGGAAGGCTTATGCATTTATTGTCCAAAAACCCGAGTTCATACGCTCGCTTGTGGTAACGCTGCAGCGTGTGGCGCTGGGTGTTACCTTGAACATGGTGCTTGTTATTCTGGTTGCCTATCCGTTATCCAAGGATGCCAAGGCATTAAAGGGAAGAACGTTATATGCGTGGATCTTTGTGTTCACCATGCTGTTTAACGGCGGTCTGATCCCGCTATATATGACGATTAAGGCGCTTGGCCTGCTGGATTCGATTTGGGCCTTGGTACTGCATCATGCACTGCCTGTGTTCAATATTCTGATTTTACTTAACTTCTTTCGCGGACTCCCCAAAGAGCTGGAGGAAGCAGCATTTATGGATGGCGCCGGCCATTGGACGGTGCTGTGGCGAATCTTTGTCCCGCTGTCGACGCCGTCTCTGGCGACCCTGCTGCTATTTTCCATTGTTGGACAGTGGAATGCCTGGTTTGACGGCATCATTTTTATGAACTCACCGCATAATTATCCTTTGCAGAGCTATCTGTATACGGTTATTACCGCTGTGGATACGTTATTGGCAGGCAGTGTTGATATGGAGATGCTGGCTGAGGTTTCAGATCGGACTGCAAAGTCTGCACAAATTTTCCTCGGAGCACTGCCGATTTTGTTAGTCTATCCGTTCATCCAGCGTTTCTTTATGAAAGGGATTGTGCTTGGCAGCGTAAAGGAATAAAGAAATGCAAGGACGTAATGTTAGAAGCAAAACAACTCCAATAAAGGATGGGACTCATAATGGGGAATAAATCATTAATCGTCGATGCCGATGTGCACAATGGAATGAAAAGCTTGAACGAGCTGCTGCCATTTCTCCCAAGGGTATGGCACGAGCAGTGGCTGGAGATGGGGATTGGAGCGGCTCGGGTCTATTATTCAGCAGTCGGCGGAGCCATGAAGGATGCGGTCCCGGAGAATGGTGGCGGACAGGGAAGTGACCCGGAATTTATGCTGAAGCACCTGCTTGAGCAGTATCATATCGACTATGCGATCCTGAACTCCGGAATTGAAATCTCCTTATACCCGGACCCGGATTATGCCAACGTGGTTGCCTCCGCCTGGAATGATTGGATGTCGGAGCTGTGGCTTAAGGCTTCACCGAAGTTTCGCGGCTCGATTCTGATCAATAATACAGACCCGATTGCTGCTGCCAAGGAAATTGACCGAATGGCTTCCAATCCGAATATGGTGCAGGTGGTCATGACGAGTGCATCACGGATGCTGCTCGGTCAGCGTTTTTTTCATCCGATTTATGAAGCGGCAGAACGTAATGGGCTTCCTGTAGCCGTTCACCCAGGTGGTGAAGGACGTGGGATTTCCCCGTCCCCGACGAACTCAGGATATCCGACACGTTACTTTGAATGGCACAACATTTTACCTACTGGCTATATGGCGCATGTGAATAGCCTGGTTTGCGAGGGTGTATTCGAAAAATTCCCGCAATTAAAATTTGTTGCCATTGAAGGGGGCATATCCTGGCTGCCTCACCTGATGTGGCGAATGGATAAGAATTTCAAGGCGCTTCGATCCACCGTGCCTTGGTTGAAGCGTCGCCCTTCGGAATATATTCGCGAGCATATTTATTTGACAAGTCAACCGATTGAAGAGCCGGATGATCCCAAGGAGCTGCTGCAAATTTTCCAAATGATCGGAGCCGATAAACGGGTGATGTTTTCAACAGACTATCCGCATTGGGATTTTGATAACCCGATGATGGCGCTGCCGCCGATGCCGCGTGAAATGAAAAGGCGTGTGATGGGGGAAACCGCGCAGGAGTTATATCGATTACCTGCTCTTGCGGCTGAAGTGGAGGAGGTGCATGAGTCTTGAATCCATATTTTGCAGCCTCTGAGGAAGAAGTTATGGCACTAGGTAAAAAAATCGTCGTCATCAAAAATATGGAGATCGGGATTTTCTATGTGGGTGGCCGTTTCTATGCGTGGCGCAATCTGTGCCCTCATGCTGCTGCACCGGTGTGCAAAGGGTTAATTAACGGAACCACGCTGCCCAAGGACGTCTACGAATATGAATTCGGGTATGAAGGCCAAATCCTGCGCTGCCCTTGGCACGGATGGGAATTTGATTTGACCGATGGTCGTCATCTGGCACCTGATTCCAGCGCCAAGCTGCGGGGTTATGAGGTTAGGGTAGAGGATGGCAGTCTGTATCTAATGATGTCTTGAGATAAAACCTGATACGAGGAGTTAACTGTATGAATAAGAGAGTTATTGTCGATATTGATGTTCATCACGCATTGAAGAGCAGTGACGAGCTGCTTCCCTTTCTGCCCAGAACGTGGCACAACGAATGGAAAGCGATGGGAGTCATTCCCGCACACTATTATTCTCTGATTGGAGCGTACAGGAAGGATGCCTATCCGGAGTCCGGGCCACCGGGCAGTGACCCAGCTTTAATGAGGAAACAGCTTCTGGATGAAAATGGTATTGATTATGCGATTCTGACAACGGATGCGATCAATATTTCGGTGTATTATAATCCCGATTATGCCAATGCGGTTGCTGCTGCTTACAACGAATGGACAGCTGGTTATTGGCTCCAAGAGGATTCGCGCTTTAAAGGCTCGATCCTCATTAATAATAGCGACCCTGTAGCTGCTGTAAAGGAGATTCATCGCTGGGGCGATCATCCCGATATGGTGCAGATTGTGATGCCAAGCGCCTCGCGGACCTTGTATGGACAACGGATTTTTCATCCGATTTATGAGGCTGCCGAGCAGTATGGACTCCCGATAGCGATTCACCCTACTGCCGAGGGGAGAGGGATTGCACCGGAGCCTACCAATGCCGGTTACCCGACCAGATACATGGAATGGCATGCAGGCTTAAGTCTCAGCTATATAGCCCATCTGATTAGTCTGGTTTGTGAAGGCGTATTTGAGAAATTCCCGGACTTTAAGCTGATTGGTATGGAGGGTGGAATATCCTGGCTGCCTAATGTGATATGGACGTTGGATAATCACTACAAGTCGCTGCGATCCTCGGTGCCTTGGCTTACCAAATATCCGTCTGAATACATTATGAATCAGGTTTATTTAACGACCCAACCTTTGGAGGAGCCCGAAAAGAAAGAGTATTTTCTGCAAATTCTGGAGATGATCCATGCGGAGAAAACGCTGCTCTATTCCTCGGATTACCCGCATTGGGATTTTGACGCGGCCAAGACCGTCGAATTAAGTCTTCCGAAGCATTTGAGAGCACCTGTTATGGGTGAAACTGCACTGCAGCTGTTCGGTTTGAAACGACCTGTCGGCAAGGAGGCGGCCGAATGAATCGCCATTATATAGCTACGCTGCAGGAATTACGGGAAGCAAGGAGCAAGCTGGTCGTCCTTGAAGGGCAGGAGATCGGGGTGTACGAGGTTGAAGGTGAAGTCCATGCCTGGCGAAGCGTCTGTCCTCATCGGGGAGTAAGCATATGTAAGGGGTGGGTCGGCGGTACCAATCTGACCTCTCAGGTCTACGAATATCACTATGACAGGGATCAGCAAATCTTGCGTTGTCCCTTGCATGCCTGGGAATTTGATCTCAAGACTGGACAATTTTTACTGGATGCATCGGTTAAGCTCAAAAGGTACGAAACAATAATCGAAGAGGACCGTGTATATGTGGTGACAAGCTCGAAGTCTGGATCTGGAATACCATCGTAGAGGAGGGACGGAATGCAGCAGCAACAGCTTGATTGGCATAAGGAATTGCAGCGGAGCGGCTATAGGGTCGTGTTTCAAATGGGGATGGGACTGCTTGCCCAGCTAGGAGCAGCGCTGAATAAGCCCTTGTAACTGAAATAACTTGAATGCCATACAAAAACGAAAGAACCTTCCCCACGAAGTAGAGTGGATCGGAAGGTTCTTTGGCTTATACTTTAGTTATTAAACAGCTGTCCCAGCAGCAGCTTTATCTTTTCCCATGTCGTTGGGGCAGGAGCGACTGTGGACTGTCCTGTCACCGTATCAGCTGAAGCTGTTGCAAGGGAAGGGTCCTGAGTTGCAAGATTTGCAGCGGAGTTCTCGGCATCGGTCTGACCGGCGGCAATCAAGGGTGCTTCGTCAATTCCAAGATCCTTATAGCTAAGGAAATCCGTGTAGACCCCATGAACGCCCATTCTCATCAGTTTTTTCACATCTTTTACCTTATTCAAGGAATGGACGTAAGTGACTACACCGATATCGTTCAAATCCTTGATGAAGGACTTGGTAGCTCTTTCCTCAGGCATAGCAACCACATGTACATCATGTTCTTTTACATATTGAACGACTTCAGCTGGCTCCATGGAGGTCAAATAGAGCGAAAATATCACATGTTTGAAAGGGATAATCTCGCGAACTATATCCAACATTTCCGGAGAATAGATTTCGGGAATAAAACGATCAAGAATCGTTGGATCAACTCGATTGGCTATATCACGTATCGTGGTGAACTGCTGCTTGACCAGCTCGGGATCGGTTTCCTTGGTGTCGGTAATAAAGTAGACATCTGGATACTTTTTGCTCAAGCGGGCAACGTCGGCAAAAGAAAGCGGTGTGTAGTTTTCAAGAATTTTATAGCTTTTGAACTCTTTAAGCGTTAGCGGCTCCTCCAGCTTGTTAGCAGGTATATCCTGCTCGAATTTGGTAGCCAGATAGCCCATCCAATCATGACGGGCGGCAAGCAGGCCGTCCTTGGTAATCGAGAAATCAACCTCGAACAACCGCTGCCCTTTATCATAATTCGTTTGGAAAGCTTCAAGGCTATTGGTGTAATCGACCCCATCAATACCTCCAAGGGCATGGGCGATTAAAGGGAAACGGGTCCAATCCTCATTCACAGCAGGCTCTGCAGCAATAGCGGGAGTCACGGGAATCGCTTGTGAGGATATCAGGATCGACAGTAACAGTGTAAATGGGATACATGCTTTTAATATGTGTTTCATATCTTTCTCCACCTTTCTTAATGGTTATAACTCTTATCCGATTGTATTGCTCTTATCTCTCTCTGCGGTCTTCGTTAATTGTTATTACCCATTTGAAGCGCAACTGTATGGATTAAATCGCGAAAGTAACACATTTTACAAAACTTTTACAACTGCATAGGGTGTTTTCCTCTCTGAAAACTTACGCTTCTTTCAGCATAGCAAAGCAGATTGAACGTTAAGTGAAAGTCCGCTGAATGTCTACTGAATAGAGACTGAATGTTTGCTGAATGCGGTAGTCAGCTTGAATCACCAATTTCTGAAGAGCCTTATTCTTGGTAGGGTACGGAAAAATGTGTTAGTATAAAAGGAACTTTGACATGTGATGAAGCTGTATTCAGCAGGCTTGGCCCTCGCGGTTGAATATGGAAAGGAAGTGCAGCAGCATGCATACGAATCCTCGTGAAAACTGGTTGATAATTATTAGAACTATCAGATTCGTCTGGCTGATCGTCGGACTAGTCCTGCTGGCAGGATGCTCGTTTGGAGCGCCAGCCGCTAATCCTGAGCTCAATAATGGACAACCATCAAAGCCTGATACAGCACAAGTCACGCAAAAGCCATTTCGATTTGTTGTGATGGGAGACAGCCGCGGGTCGTCCAATGGTATTAATGAAGTGACGCTGCGCAGTCTTCTGGAGAAGATCAAGGGTTTACAACCTTTGCCCGAATTTCTGATGTTTACCGGGGATCAGGTTGTTGGTGGCTCTGACGTTGGCAAACAGCTGGGAGCATGGTCTCGGCTAGTCGGTGATTATTTTCCGATGACCTCCGTCTATCCGGCACTCGGCAACCATGAGCATGATGAAAAAATATTTTCAGAAGCTTTTTCGATGCTGCCTAAGGAGCAGCTTCCCGGCTATGGAAAGACGGTGTATGCGTTTGATTATGGCAATGCCCGTTTTATTACATTAAACTCTGATCGGAAAAACGCCGCAGGTCACTATGTTATTGATGAGCAGCAGCGGACGTGGCTGGAAAACCAGCTGAAAGCTAGCGGCAATAAACATATATTTGTACAATTCCACGTACCGGCTTATCCGATAGGCGCCCATTTGGGAAGCTCTTTGGATGCCGAGCCTGCTGAACGGGATGCACTTTGGTCGCTTTTGGATAAATATAAGGTAACGGCTGTGCTCGTTGGCCATGAGCATAACTATAACCGTAGAAAAGTGGACGCAAGCTTTGACGGCAATGGGTACCATTTTGACAACACAATTTATCAGCTGACGATCGGTGGAGCAGGTGCGCCTTTGTATAATGGAGGCAAGGAAACCAAGCAGGTCGTGGTAGGCCCCAAAGCAAGCTATCATTACATGGTTATCGATATTAATGGAAATAAAGCAACCTTTAAAGCTTATGATTTACAACAAAATGAAATTGATTCGTTCACAGTTGAGCGATAGGAGCGTTGAAGCATGAAAATAGGTCCACAGTTCCGGGACTTGGCGGTCGCACAAGGGTTTATTGCGGTTGTCTTGTTTCTACTCATCCCGCTTGCCAACGCATTTGGCGGACCGAGTGCTAATCGAATAGCAGGTATCCTGCATGGCGTAGGTGCTTCTATGACGCTTCTGGTCGCTACCTATACGTGGCATGCCTACTATATGTATGTTCGTGGAGCGCAGGGAGCACGATTGAAGCTGGAGTGGCGGCTGCTGGTCACCAATCTTCTGGTGCTGCTGACCGTCATTATCGGTAATTGGTTGTATATCGGCTATCAGTCGCCAGAAGGCGCTGCCGAGTGGTTTAAGCTGCATCTGCCATTCGGCCATTGGGTAGTTATGGAATATAAAGAGTTTGTCTCGCTGATGGCGATTCCCTGCGGAATTACAGCGGCTGTATGTCTGCGGAGGTTTGCTTCCAGTGGCGACGGTGGTCGCGAGGTTCGTTATGCAGTTGGTGTCCTGCTGTCGATGATGTGGCTTACTTTACTGATCGGATTTGTATTTGGGTTGGTACTGTCCAAATGGAAGGGTGTCTGATGAAATGGATACGGTGTACGATGAAGGAGAGCTTGATGACATGGTAACAAAAGGAGGCAGCACATCGCCTCGTTCGGGTGAAGTCGTTGCGGGTATGCTGGCGGCTTTACTTGGTATGGCTGCTTTGACGGCTGCCCATTGGTGGAGTGCGGCTGATCCTGCTGCGGCCAATGTATGGCTGCTACGGTTAAGCTCCTGGCTGCCTGGTGGATTGCGTATTGGTCCCTACGGTGGCAAGGAAATCATAGCGCTCACTGTCTGGCTGGGAAGCTGGCTAATATTATTCATTACACTCAAATGGTTTGAGCTGCGTTTGCGGTTCTGGACGGTGTTGTTTACGATCGGAATGATGATACTTCTTGTGCTGCTGTGGCCGCCTGTGTATCACAAAATTTATGGTTGGCCGACTTGATTGACCTGGACGGGTTGATCCTTATGAATGGGTTGCCGTCGGTTAGGCGGAATTTATATATAAATAGCTATTGAGCAGGTCAGGAGATGTCAGATATGAAGAGCCGTGAAGAGCGTATTACAGATAAGATAAATAAACAAGGCGGCTATCTGCTCACTTTGCTGTGTCTGTTACTGTTTCTCATTCTGCTTGGGACCCTGTTAGGGTCAAAACCACCTGTTGCGGGTCGATTTGAATCGAGTCCAGCGGCCGAAAGCCCGGTGTGGACGATGGCCTATTTACAGGATGAAGGCGCGGCTTATGTGGATACGTTAAGCGAACAAATGAAGCAGCATCCCGATGTTTTGCTTTTTGCCGGACCCGCGGCTTTGGCTGGAAAAGTGGAGCGCTCCGGAGCAGTTCCGGCTCCCAGAGCATTTTTCCCGGTTTGGGATGGGTCGGCTACAGAGGCGAACATGGCTGTACGTTTCGCTCATATCCCTGAGGAGCAGCTGACTGGTTATGGCAGGACCGCTTATTTTGTTGATTATGGCGAAGCGCGGTTCTGGTTTCTGAATGCGGAGCGTCTGGAGACGGAGCCAGCCATTCAGCTGGCTTGGTTGAAGCAGACAGCGGAGCATAATCCGCGGCTGCATCGGGTCGTGCTCCTGAACAAGGAGCCGATGCAGCCTGAGGTTTGGAGCGGGCTCGCGGCTAGCGGCGCCGAGCTTGTATTGAGCGGCGCGAAGGCTTACGCGCCGGAGGCTGCTGTAACCGAACGGCCGCAGGCCGGTTACAGCAGCACCTCCGCCCACCCGGGGTGGGCGGAATGGACGATGAGTAGCCCCGCAGGCGGGCTGCTCATCGTCCAGGGCAGCGGCAGCCGGCTGGAAGCGGCGGCTGCGGGCAGCGCCGGTCGCGCAGCGGACCGGCTGGCACTCGATGCAGCCGGACTGCGTCAATCGGCTGCTGTGCAAGAGCGCGCGTCGATTAGTATCGGCGCGATGTGGAAGTACCACGCCGGCGGTCCCGACGTGCGCACCGTGCTCCCGCAGGGTCTCGACCTGACCGGCGAGCAGCCGCTCGTCGCCCAGAGTCCGCTGCCTCGAGAGGATTGGCGCAGCGCAGCCTATTCCGATGCGCAATGGGGCTGGTCGCGTGCGCCCTTCGGACGCTCCCGGGAAAGCTTGGCAAGCAGAAGCATTGCCACAACGCTTCCGGCACAGGCTCAATCGCCAGCCTACTATTTTCGTAAAACCTTTGTAGTTGATGAAGATCCCGCGGACATGAAGGATTGGATACTGAGAGTAGCATTTGAGGATGGCTTTATCGCTTATTTGAACGGGATCGAAATTGCCAGGGATTCCATACGGGAGGGGCTGGTTGATTACCGATCAGTGGCCATTCCCCATCAGGGCGGGTTATTTGAAGACTATCCACTCACGAATCAAAGAAATGTGATTGTAAAAGGCTTGAATACGCTCGCCATTGAGGTGCATGGCAGTCATCCGCAGACACCTGAATGGTGGTTTGATGCCAGTCTGACGTACCGTAAATAAGATGCGAAGAAACCGCAGGAAGGGAGAAGCTTATGAGTAACCGAAGAGCTGGATATAGATTTACATCTTCTTGTATGCTGCTGCCCTCATCAAAATCCGATAAGCGGAGAAGCCTTCGTCCTGCGGTTATTAGGCGGATGTGTATCTGGTTTGCCCTGCTGCTCTTATTGTTGGTGCTGAACGCCTGCAGTTACTTGCCTAACCAGCGAAGCATCCACCATACAGACTTGCAGGCGGCTCTTACCTTCTCCAGTACGAATATCATGATCGACAATGGCAATGATTTTGTCTGGAAAGGAGTTACATTACGACTCAATAATGAGTATGATTTAACGATAGAACTGATGCCGCGCGGCATTACGAGTGTGTCTCTGGCTGATTTTCATAACGTACACGGACAGCCCTTCAATCCGCAGAGCATGACACCGCATCAGTTGAATATACAGGCTCAAGCCGGATTCGAAAATAAGCCGGGCAGCTTTAATTGGTAACCAAATGTACAACCACCGGGGAGGAAATCCGAATGAGAAAAATCGCAATCATCGGTGCAGGAAGCATCGTTTTCTGCAAAACATTAGTTCTGGATATGATGGCGACAGAAGCACTGGAGGAAACAACCTTTTATTTGATGGCACCTTCCACTGGCAAAACGTCACAAGTGGAAGCGTTCGCAAACCGCGTGATCAAGGAAAACGGCTTGAAATCAAAAATTGTCATTACGACAGATCGTCGCGAAGCGCTTACTGATGCCCATTACGTGATTTGCTCATTTCAAATCGGAGGTTTGGATGTATACGAAACGGATTATACGATACCTCTTCGATACGGTGTGGATCAATGTATCGGGGATACGTTGGGGCCGGGAGGCATATTTCGGGCCATGCGCAGCATTCCGGTTATACTCGAAGTCGCACGTGAGATGGAAGAGCTATGTCCGCAGGCAACAATGCTGAATTACGTGAATCCGATGGCAATGGTATGCTGGGCGCTGGGTGAGACAAAGGTCAAATTCGTCGGGCTGTGCCACGGCGTACAAACGACTTTGGATTTAATATCCGGTTACGTGGGTGTACCTAAGGAAGAGATTGATTTCTTATGTGCAGGTATTAATCATATGGGCTGGTTCACGAAAATTGAACACCGTGGCAATGATTTGTACCCGATCCTGCGGGAGCGGTTTGAGCAGCCTGAGTTTTATGTCAATGAAAAGGTGAGGGGAGAGGTATTCCGCCATTTTAATTATTTTATGACCGAATCGACGGGGCATCTATCCGAATATGTGCCCTGGTTCCGTAAAAATGCCAAGGCACTGGAGCTATACTGCGACGAACCAGCATTCGGTGGTGAATCCGGCGCCTACTACAACTGGTGCAAATACGTATACAGCAAGTATGGCGAGCAGGATATATTAGCAGGTGAATCCTACAATCTTCCGCCGCGCAGCGTGGAATACTGTGCCTATATCATTGAAGCTCTGGAAACGGGTAAACCATTCAAATTCAACGGGAATTTGCGAAATAACGGAATGATTACGAATCTGCCTGCGGATTGCTGCGCCGAGGGTCCAATTTTTGCTGACCGCAATGGATTAAACCGTGTCGTTATAGGTGATTTGCCACCACAATGTGCAGCATTAAATTTGACCAATATTAACGTCCAGCGGTTAGCGGTGTTGGCAGCCAAATCCGGTGATCCGGAAACGCTCGTTCAGGCTTGTGCCCTTGATCCGCTCACATCGGCTGTGCTGACGTTGAACGAGATAAGGGAGATGGTTTCGGAAATGCTCGAAGCGCAGCGTGCCTGGCTTCCTCAATTCGCAGGACGATCCGTCCGCCAAACACCTTCCATCCATATTCCGGCAAATGTACAGCGAGCTAATGTCCCGATTGATCCGGCTCTAGCTGTTATTTCACGGTTTGGTGAGCTTTCCAAATAAAAGCCAGTTATGCAGTGACCGGAGTGTTTCACAAAGCTTTCTCTATACCTTATGATATCAACAGAAAGACACTAGCGTTGCATCAAATCGCTTAACAGGTCGTCGAGCTTACGCCTCTCACGTTGTTGCGAAGAAAGCCATAATCTAAACTTATTTGTCATGCAACAATTGGTTAGAATGAACATCTCTTTACGACAAGTATCCGCAATGATATTATATTATCTTTTACAACTTAAATCGAACCGAAAGCATCGGGGGGTTGCAAAGTCTATCAGAGACTTTGTGAGCCTCCTTTTTCATTTCCATATTTTACAATGATTGATATAATGGAAAGGCGGGTCATGATGGAGATATCCTTATCAAAACGCAATGAAACGACTTTGGCGGTAAAATTTATCATCTTTTATAAAGATGGCATTGCTAAGATTAAGAATGTACCTGGTAGAAGATGGATTCCCGAAGAATCTATCCGGTCACTGCCTTATACATTGGAAGTGATTAATCAGCTATTGATGACCTTTAAAGACTGCAAATTTTATGTAGAACCACAATTGTTAGAGGAGTGCTACTTGCTTCAATCCTATGAACAGGTAAATATTTCTGATTCATTATCTAATGTATCTCAGTGGGATTCTGTCCTGAGGCAAAGCTTGAAAGATGAATTACTTCTCAGGGGTTATAGTTCAAAAACCGTCAAGGCCTATTTGGGCCAAGTCGAACGTTTTTTCAATTACTTTAAGAAGCAGGATATGTTCTGGAATCATCAAACAATTCATAACTACTCACTATATTTGTTACAAAAAAATTGCTCTCATTCCTATGTAAATCAAGCAATCAGTGCGATTAAATTTTATTTTCAGAAGGTTCTTAAACAAATTGAATCAACACCATATATTAGACCCAAAAAGGAACATAAACTTCCAAATGTTTTATCCCTCAATGAAGTTATGCTCATTTTAAAAGCCATCCATAATTTGAAACATAAAGCCATCTTATATTTAACTTATTCTTCAGGATTACGAGTGAGTGAGGTCGTGCGTTTACGATTGCAGGATTTTGATCAAGAACGTAAAACCCTACATATTCGTCAAGGTAAAGGACGAAAAGACCGGCTTACCCTTCTATCCGATACAGCTTTAGAAGTGTTTCTCCGCTACTATCAGCAAGAAAAACCCGAAATATGGATGTTTCCAGGACAAAACAAGGAGAAGCATCTGACGGAACGCTCGGTGCAAAAAATCTTTGAACAAGCTTTAGTTTCGTCAGGAGTAACAAAAAAAGTTAGTGTACACTCGTTGCGACATTCATTTGCCACTCATCTACTAGAAGGAGGTATCGATATTCGCTACATCCAAGAACTGCTGGGTCATCGAAGTACTCGGACCACCGAACGGTACACACATGTAAGTATAAAAGATGTCAGACGTATCAAAAGTCCTCTTGATCAAATTGATGACTGATTTAGTCTGTCTTACACAAAACCGTCACAAATTGTAATATTCCCGAAGTTCGCAAATACTATAAAACAAGATTATTTTACGAAGTTCGCAAATAAAACGTTATAGGAAATAGCCGAAAGGCAAAGAAATAAGGGAATGAATTGTATGATTCGTCAATTCTCAAGAAGCCTCGAACTTCAAAACATTTTAAAAACTATTAAGACAGATCCATTTAGTTACTCCGATGAGGAAATAATTACTCAAGTAGATAATTACTTGCCAAGTTACAACTGTGAAGGAGCTGCTCGTGGTTATTTCTCAATTATTTCACATATTTGCTATTACAGATCTGATCTCGATAAACCGTTAATGAAACTAGCTGTAAAACCTTTATATTACTTAGGAATCTCTGATCCAGATAGTCAAATTAAATGGGTTCAATCCTATGTCAAAGAGAGAAAAATATTTGAAAAAAACTATGAATACTATACTTCTAGACAAGGAAGAAAATGGATAGTGAATGAATTGAAATTTAAGCATGAATTAATCGGAAATATTATTAAAGAGATAGATCTTGAAGATAGCTTGTGAGTATTTCAAGTAGCGGCTACTTCCTATAACACCGCATTCACGCTGCGGCTCCTAACGGAGCCCCGGTCTGCCCGAGGTTTTTTCGGAGAAGTAATATCAGGCAGACAACCCTGCGAGGCTAAGTCCTGACGGACCCAGTCGCTGCGCTCCTTTAAGCCTCTCGGGTTCGTGAATACACAGAACGTTATATGAAAGTCCACAAAGGCTGAAAGTTCTAAAGATATGATATAATTTCTTTATAAGCCTAAGAAATGAGGTAGAGCCATGAATTGGGAAACTTTAAGAAACCATTTTCCAGATCAGTGGGTACTTTTCGAAGCAATAGAAGCGCATTCTGACAATGGCAGAAGAATGGTTGATCGAATAGCATTGATTAATCAATACGAAGAAGGCAAAGATGCTTTGAATGAATACAAACTAATTCATAAGACAGAACCTAACCGGGAACTATATGTTGCTCATACAAGTAAGACAGAATTAGAGATAATAGAGCGTAAATGGTTAGGAGTTCGGATATGAATACAGCAATTCAGCTTTCAAATAGCGATTTACCTTTTATTGGGACTACGGTGTATTACAATAATCAAAGCATAAGATTACCTCAGGTATTGATTGATACAGGATCCTCAAGTACGATCTTGAAATTAGATATAGTAGAAGAGATTGGATTGACTGTAGAACTCGAAGATGTCTTAGGAACAATAAGTGGCGTAGGCGGAAGTGAATTCGTCTTTTTTAAGACTGTAGATGCAATTGAAATAAATGGATTTAAAGTTGAGAATTTTCAGGTTGACATAGGGACGATGAATTACGGGATAGAAATTGATGGAATTATTGGGATGGACTTTTTGTTAAAGGCAAAAGGGATAATTGACTTGAATGAATTAATATTAATTTGTAAGTAATGCAGGAGGTGTGGACCTTCGTATAACACCGCATTCACGCTTCGGGCCATTCGGCCCTCGGTCTGCCCGAAGCATTTCAATGTAGAATATCAGGCAGACACATCGCTCCCCCTAAGATAAGAGCTATCTAAGGGGGAGCGACGTCGTGAATACAAGAATGTTATATGAAAGCAGGGAAGAAACTATTGGGGGGGTATTCTGGGTGGCAGTTCTATTTTATACAATTGTAAGTTGCTTTCTTGGTGTACTACTCTACATTGGAGTAACTAGATGGTTTAGGATAAACCACACACATTTTCAATATATACATGAAAATTTAGTGATCTTTATACTTACATGCATTGCTATAATGCTTATTACTTCATTTGAGTTTGTTGATGTGAGTCAAATGAATGTAATTATTCAACTGGTATATGTTATTTTAGTGTTTATATCTCTTATTTTTTTAGTTGTTCAAATTATTAGGTTTTCTGCGAGTAGATCGTCATTTGAGAGTCTTATATTTATTCCACAAACCTTATTTATACTGGTTATTATTGGTCTTGGCTTTGTGGCTGCAGTTATAGAAATTTTAAACAGAAGTAATGAGACTGCCTTCTATGTAATTATTTTCTTTCTGATAGTATATTCATTTCTACTTGTGGAGGAATTTCGATTATTAACAGGTACTGGCACTACAAGAGTTCCAGCTATCTGGAGATTTGTACTATCAACATTCTGTATTTATATTTTATTAAATGGATTTATTCTAATTACGTTTGGTTATTTTAATTTGAAATATAATCTTGCTTCCTTTTCTCTAGATGCCAATAAGGCTAATATAGCACAAACAATGCTAGCAGGTGGTTCGTTTTTCTTTCAGTTTCCCTCATTAGAACAAGATCAAATAATGAATAATTCGGAGGTTACTTTATACGCATCGATATTACAATATTTTATAGGACTTTTCGTGAACATTTTAATTTTACCCTTTTGCATTTCATTTTTCTCATCTCGAATGACTAGTTCTAACATACAAAATACATTATTACTTGAACTAGATAATACTGAATACAATAATATTGGTGAAGGAATTTGAGCGAATTCAAGAAGACCCTGCCATCATATAACACCGTGTTCCCACTGCAGGGCTTACGCCCCTTGGTCTGCAAGAGGCTTTTCGAAGAAGTGGATTCAGCAGACACACCTGCACCGACTAACCGTGTCGCGGCCAGCCCTTCGGGCTTTAAGTCGGTGAGGCGTCGGGAACACAACAACGTTATATGAAAGAGTCTAAAGAATATTATTTAAGGACTGATTTAAATGAATCGACCATGGAAGAATACAAGCAGTTCAAATGATTTTAATTACATTGATTTTCATGATTCTGTAGTACTTTCATTTGAGAACACTGAGAATATTCTTAATTTATATATAGAAGCAGTAAATATTTTAGCAGAACATCCCTTAAACCCACATTCAGTTGCTAAACGAGTTGATGAAAGTAAGTTAGAATTTATTAATATTAATTTAGTGGAGTCTACTCTCTACAAGTATGATACAGAGCCTATGAAAGCAGATTTAACAATACTTACTGAAATGGAAATACTGAAATTTGAAATGTTATTAAACAATAAAGTAAAGATATTTGGTGAGGCAAGTACTCAATATAATAACTATTTTTGTGAGATTCTCATCGAAGCAGACGAATATAGATTTTCATGGAATGAGTTTATCTCAGACGCTTGGTTTGTAAATTGGAATAACATTAACTAATAAAACATTTGCCAGCCAAATCACAGAAGAGACTCCTTCATATAACACTGTATCTACGCTGCGGCCTGGCGGCCTTGGTCTGCAAGAGGGATTTCGATGAAGTTAATTCAGCAGACAACCCTGCACTGCCTAACCGCATCGCGACCAGTCGCTCCGCTCCTTTAAGGCAGTGAGGGTTCGTAGACATCCAAACGTTATACGAAACCATGAAGTAATATTGAATATTTTGGAGGTGCCTCTTCGATGTTTCAATATAGGGATGTAAGACATGAAGATTTTAAGATCATAGCTACTTTTCCTCAGAACCAGGAAGATTTATTTTATATGTTTCCTAAGGGAATTTATCCAATAACTCCAGAACAACTTGAAGAAGTGGCTTTAATCCGATTTTCACCAACTGTAATTTTATATCAAGATCAGGTAGTTGGATATTGTAATTTTTATAAAGCTGATGAAGGAAAAGACTGTTGGCTTGGTAACGTAATAGTTAATCCTGAATATAGAAAAATTGGAATAGGGACATATCTAATTCAAATAATGAAAAACAAGGCAATCAATCATTATAAAGCTCAAGAATTAAAATTAGTTTGTCATAATACTAACACTATGGCATTGTTGTTTTATTATAAACAAGGATTTAAACCATTCGATATGAATCTAGTAGAAGATTATAAAGGAGATCAAATAATTAGAATAATTATGACAATAAAACTTTGTGAGTAACTCATGATGGCTTCGTATAACACCATATTCACACTGCAGTCGCTACGCTCCCTTGGTCTGCCCGAGGCATTTCGGGGAAGTGGTTTCAGGCAGACAACCCTGCGAGGCTAAGTCCTGCCGGACCCAGTCGCTGCGCTCCTTTAAGCCTCTCGGGTTCGTGAATACAAGAACGTTATAAGAAATTCCCGCTAAAGACAATAGTTCAATTGAAGTGAGGATTTTAAATGAACCAATTTCAAATATATGGTGAGAATAATCAATACTTGATTATTCGATTAATTAAAATTCATGGATTTCCTGATGCTACATGCTATTCAGGTGGCTATGGTGCAGAAGGTTCAATAATAATTAAGAGCGGAAGTTACTCAGCTTTCGGTTCCTTATGGATCTCAACAGGGGAAATATTTATATTTAAGAATCAACTTAATGAAATATTTGATAATTGTAGTGGAGAAGCAAAATTAGTTAATAGCGAAGTTGATTTTGAAGTGAGCATTAAAATAGAAAATAGAGGAAGGGTAATCATTGAAGGTAGATATAAAGAATTTCCATCAATTGATAATGAATTAATATTCTTTTTTGAATCTGATCAAAGTTATATAGTAAAAACTCTTGAAGAACTAAATGAAATAATTTTGAAATACGGTGGAATGAAAGGGATTAATAATTATTGAATGTAATTCAGAGAAGGCGGGAACATCCTATAACACCGTATCTACGCTGCGGCCTGACGGCCTTGGTCTGCAAGAGGATTTTCAAGGAAGCATATTCAGCAGACAACCCTGCACAGCCTAACCGCGTCGCGGCCGGACCTTCGGTCCTTAAGGCAGTGAGGGTTCGTAGATACACAAACGTTATCGGAAATCAATGCAAATCTGAGTTTAAAACTGTAGTGTAGTAGATATAGGAAGAAGAAAAATTACAAATGGAAGGTGTATCTATGAAGGGAAAGTATGAAAATGAATTAAGCTTAATTGGCAATGATGAGAATGAGAAAACTCCAGAAGGAAGCGATAGTAACGTTATTCAACAGAAAAACAGTTACTATTGGGATACAAAAGGTAATGAGTTCTTAAAAGCAATCGTGCTTCCTTACTATGGTGCGTTTATTTCAGAGGAAAACTACCAACTTTTTGGCGATATTTCAGAAAAAAAACTATTGGAGATCGGCTGTGGCAACGGTCAATCTATGCAATATCATGCAGAACGTAATGCATCTGAACTATGGGCTCTGGATATATCGGAAAGACAGATAGAGAAGGCAGCACGGCATTTGGTTTCAATTGGTGTATCGGCAAAATTGATCTGTTCTCCTATGGAAGAAGAATGCGGTATACCTGAGGATTATTTTGACTATGTTTATTCAATATATGCCATCGGTTGGACAATCGATCTTGAAGGTACCTTTTGTCGAATTGCTTCTTACCTTAAAAAAGACGGTGTATTTATTTTCAGTTGGTCTCATCCCATACACAGATGTGTTACTGATGATAACGGTAGGTTCTTTTTTCAGAAAAGTTACTTTGATGAAACATGGTATCCAGTAGCAGTTGAAGGGGAGCTATTATTAGCGGACCGTAAACTGTCATGTTATGTGAACGCTTTGGCAAAAGCGGGATTTGTTGTTGAGCAAATGATTGAACAACCGGATGACGATATCATGCATTCGAGCGATAATAACAGTGATAAGATAAAGAGAGCTAAAATGCTTCCTTTAACTTTTGTGATTAAGGCAAGAAAATTATAATATCTGATTGAAACAGCGAAACAAATATTAAGATTGTAGGATGAATCAATGAAGGCATTGACATCCGATAACACCGTATTCAAGCTGCGGGGGGCGAGCCCCCTTGGTCTGCCAGAGGGATTTCAAGGAAGCGGAGTCAGCAGACAACCCTGCGAAGCCACCCAGTCGCTGCGCTCCTTTAAGCTTCTCGGATTCGTGAATACAAGAACGTTATCGGAAATTGAGGCAAATATTAATATTACAGGATGCGATTCAATGAAGAAGATAAAAATAGAAAAATCACCGATACCTATTATCTGGTTAGACACTCTTGCAATTATTGAGATATATAAGACAAAAACAGGAAAATCATTCGATAACAGAGCTCAAAAATTATACGATTTAATTAAATTGAAGGTCGCGGCTGGAAAGCTAATTTGTCCACTAGGTGATCATGAAGAAGAAATAGAGGAAGATCTAAGGGAGGTAACTAACACTATATTGGGTTTGACACTTGGTATCAGATTTAAAGCTAACGAAGATATACAACAGACTCAAGTCATTAAAGCAATAAAACTATACGAAACGAATAAGTTACCTATGCTCACATATAAAGATGCTTTTTATAAAGACCCGTTAGAAGAGATTAAAAGAACCAGTCCATTTATCATATCTGTTGTTATTAATTCAACCTCAGAAGAGATTGGTAGAAGAAAATACACCAAAAAACTAAATTTGGAAGAATTACAAAGAACTAAAGAAAATTATTATATGGATAAAGATTTTTACGAGCAGTTAGAGGATGAGTTGATGGGCCACTATAGCGCAACTAGATATGTGTATGAGACGCTAATGCACAAATCTAGAAATAAGTTGCCATTTACAGAAAGGGAATTTAATCAAATCAATAACATGCTCGCAATACCACTAACATATTGGAAGAGGTATAAATCGAATGGGTTAAATGGATATATTGAGTTTCTTAAATCAGTTGAATATAAGAATCTTCCCTATGTAGATATTAATGCAAGGATGACCGCGGATTTATTTACTTCAAAAAGGAAATTGATTGATAGTGGGGATCCAACTGATATATCAAATATTTCAACATTGCTGCCATTTTGTAATTATGTCTTAACAGATAAAGACCAAATGAACAGAATTAAACGTCAAAATATAGATAAGAAGTACGATACTTATGTTTATTCTATGTCTAATATTGATGAGTTATTTGATAAGTTAGAAAACCTTTAATTCACAATGATTTTGAAAGTAACTCATAGTAGGCCTCAACATCCGATAACACCGTATCTACGCTGCAGCCTGACGGCCCTGGTCTGCAAGAGGATTTTCGAAGAAGCAGAATCAGCAGACAACCCTGCACTGCCTAACCGCGCCACGGCCGGGACTACGTCCCTTAAGGCAGTGAGGGTTCGTAGATACCCAAACGTTAGGCGAAAGTGCTGGAAGGGCGTTTATTTAAGGAAATTGCGAGTTTTAATTGACCGTTTTCTACAATTAATTCAGATTGAAAAGATTTATAGGAAATGCCTTTTATAGATATAAGGTTCACAAGTTCTAATATAAACAGAAGTTGATCTATGTTGGGAACACTGGATTCTAAAGTAGTATCATCAGGTAATAACCAAAGAACATTCATGATAGCACCCTCTTTACTGCGGAATTAATTACACATATTGTGTAAATTTATTTGAATATATCACATTAATGATGTGTAATCAACACTTTTTGTGTAAATCATCAATAATAACAATATTTGTTGTTACAATATCATTGAATGTGAGGTGAAGACATGTGTCCGTACTTTCTGATCGGTTGAAACACTTAAGAGAGGACAAGGGCTGGTCTCAGACATATGTATCAGAGCGGTTAGGAATAAAGCGAAGTAGTACATATGCCAATTGGGAGTATGGGATACGTGATCCGGATACTGAAACATTGGTGAAATTAGCGCAGATATTTGAAGTAACAACAGATTATTTGACGGGAGCTTCCGATATTATACAATTCCCACAATTAGATGAGTTGGATCGGGAGTTATTTCAAGCGATTCGAAGCTTAAGCAAGGAAGATAAAGAATACGTATTAGGATTTATACAAAGAATCAGAAATAAATAACGACTAGAAAGACAGACACCGCTAAGTATTAAAGGGTGTCATTTTTTTATTTATTAGAGTAAGAGATTTTGAAAGTAAACTCAAAGAAGTCAGCACCATCGCCTAACAACACATTCACGCGGCGGAGCCTTACGGCTCCTTGGTCTGCCCGAGGTAATTCAGGGAAGCGAAGTCAGGCAGACAACCCTGCACCGACTAACCGCAGCCGCGGCTAGCCCTTCGGGCTTTAAGTCGGTGAGGGTTCGTGAATGTACAAACGTTATATGAAACCGCCTAACAGCACCCCCCCTATATTTAACCCTTAAATAACTTATAAGAAGGAGCCCTTATGACTAACGTATCTGCTCGATTAATTCATCAGAATGAATTAAGTGAACTTCTAAAATTATACAAGCACATGCATGAACAAGATCCTGATTTAATTTTTGATAATAGACTTGAAGAACTTTGGAATGAAATAATGAATGACAAGTACATGAAGATCATTGTTATAGAGAATGAAGGAAAGATAGTATCTACCTGCGTATTAACGATCATTAAAAACTTGACTAGAAATGCAAGACCTTATGGACTAATAGAGAATGTAGTAACTCATAAAGAATATAGAAAGAATGGGTATGCCCGAATGGCCCTAGATAAAGCAATTGAAATTGCTAAAGAAAATGGGTGTTATAAGGTCATGCTGATGACAGGATCTAAGAGAGAAGAAATACACAAATTTTATGAGAAGAGCGGATTTATTAAAGGATTGAAAACAGGATTTATAAAGAAATTTAACTGATTTTGTGGGAGTACTCAGGGAAGAGGCGGCATCATATAACACCGTATCTACGCGGCGGCCTGACGGCCTTGGTCTGCAAGAAGATTTTCGAGGAAGCGTATTCAGCAGTCAACCCTCACTGCCTAACCGCGTCGCGGCCGGGACTACGTCCCTTAAGGCAGTGAGGGTTCGTAGATACACAAACGTTATAGGAAATAGCAGCAAACCTTTTATAATTTAAAACCTTCAAGAATTGAGTGATGTCGATGTACCTTTGGGATGTAAATAAGCTGAGTGAACAATTGATAACTAATTCTGTAACTGAGAAAGACAAGATGAAGTACTTGATTGGTTATCTTTCCATTGGTGTTATTAGTGGCGAAGTTTCATATTGGTCAGGAGTAGGGATGAATTCTCTAAACTATTTTGATTACCTTAACGGATTCATTTCAGTTCTATTAACAATTATTGGGACCTTCATTTGTTATCGATCTAATCAAGTAGGGGATGGCCAGAAATTTGTTGAGAGATTTATTTGTTTAAGTGTCCCTATAACTATAAGGATTATTATCATCGGGTTTCCAGTTGCTATTGGTATTTATATAGCTGCGGATCTTTTTGTGATGGGCGGGAAGCACAACTTTGAAAATGGCGCAAATATTATTCAAACCTTGTTAATATTGTTTTATTTAGTAATCTATTTTTACTGGATTAGAAAATTAATTATAACAATATCCAGCAAGAAAGAAATTTAAGAAATTTAAGATATTTCATGAATGTAATTCGCTGAAGGCTGCCACATCCTATAACACCGTGTTCCCACTGCGGGGCTTCTGCCCCTTGGTCTGCAAGAGGGATTTTCAAGGAAGCATATCAACAGACACACCTGCACCGACTAACCGCGTCGCGGCCAGCCCTTCGGGCTTTAAGTCGGTGAGGCGTCGGGAACACAACAACGTTAGACGAAATGCTCTAAGTGACGTCAATAAATTAAAACTTTATGGTTTTTCAAAGGAGAACTAATAACTTGGAGATTTTAATTGATGATTTGGGCTATAAAGAAAATAACGGTAAGATAATTGTAGAAATTGCAGGCGAAGAAGGTCTAGAAATATCGATTATTCAAGCCTTTGAACACGGGATGAAAGCAAACATTAAATTAAATAAAGAACATGTAGAATTACTATTAAATAGTTTATATACAGGGCTAGCTAGCATGAAATCTGGATCATCGTTTTTAGAACGTGAAGCAATTAGCATTATCAATGTAGATAGTAAAAGTAAAGAAAATACAGGTGTAATAATCGTATCTCAAATAGCTAATTACTTAATATTGTGTATTTCTTTAAGATACTTCGGTGATCCAGAATTATTGTTAAACAGAGAAAATGTAGAATTGTTAATAAAAACTATTGAAGATCTGATATTAAAAACATTTAGATAAACAATATAGAGCGAGAGAGTTTTAGGTAACTCGAAGAAGTAGAGCACTTCGTCTAACACCGTATCTACGCTGCGGCCTGACGGCCTTGGTCTGCCAGATGGATTTCGAGGAAGCGAATTCAGCAGACAACCCTGCACAGCCTAACCGCATCGCGGCCAGTCGCTACGCTCCTTTAAGGCAGGTTCGTAGATACACAAACGTTATATGAAAGATTAGCCCAAAGTAACTATACGAGGGTATATTCGGTGGCCCCATCCATGGGGCTGAAGTTAAGGAGCTAAGAGAATGAGCGAAGTAACCATCAGTGCAATGAAGATAGAATATTATGATAAGATTGCTCAGTTGTGGAACAGAAACTTCGGAAAAGCAGTATCATTAGGATTTGATTCTAGAAATAGAATTGAGGCTTATTTAATACGAAATCCGGAAATAAGTACTGTTGCTCTATTGAATAAAGAAATCATTGGCACTGTATTATGCGGACACGATGGACGTAGAGGAACATTGTACCATGTGTCTGTGGATGAAGAATACCGTGGTGAAGGAATAGCTAAAAAAATGATCGAGAGGAGTATTTCAATTCTTAAACAGGAGGGCATCGACACGGCAGTATTATTCGCACATGTTGAGAACGAAAATGCAGTTAAATATTGGAATAAGAATGGTTGGCCCTCCTATCCGAACGTGATCTATCATCTTAAAGACTTATAGGGAAGACATTTAAAAACCGTAGTAAAAACCTGAACCCTTAATAATAATCTTTAAAGATTTAAGTTAATTTTGTGGGCCGACGTCCTGTCTCAATTCGAAGAAGTGGGCCAATCCATCATATAACACCGTTTTCCCACTGCGGGGCTACGCCCCTTGGTCTGCAAGAGGGATTTCAAAGAAGTGGATTCAGCAGACAACCCTTCACTACCTAACCGCGACGCGGCCGGGACTTCGTCCCTTAAGGCAGTGAGGGTTCGGGAACACACAAACGTTATTACTCTTAGGGTTACTTAAAAAATAGCTAGCAATTAGATCTATTTCTCTCCCTTTCAATTCATCCTTGTCAATATAATAACTATTATGGTCAACCGTCCATCGATCTCTAGCAAAATTGTTCGACACTTCCATTTCAAGTGGAAAACCTGTTGTTAATATGTCTTTAAGAATTTTATCTTCAATATTATCTGCCATGTTAGCTACCATACTGGCTGGTGGAATTATACAAATGATAGAAGAGATCCATCAATACATTGGTTATCAGTAAAACCAGAGTATCAAGGATTTGGTTTGAGTAAGCCATTAGTGAATAAATGTCTTGAAGTAATAATGGAACTCGAAGGCGATAAGGAAGTATTTTTACATACTCAAACTTGGAGTTATAAAGCAATTGGATTGTATTTGAAGACAGGCTTTGAACTTGTGAAAAGTGGAAGTTTTGGATCATATCAAAATGATTTTGGTAAAGCTGAAATGATATTAAAAGAGAAAGTAAAGGACATATTTTGAAAGTGGTTCAAGAGAAGGGCTGTTCCTCAATTCGCAGGACGATCCGTCCGCCAAACACCTTCCATCCATATTACGGCAAATGTACAGCGAGCTAATGTCCCGATTGATCCGGCTCTAGCTGTTATTTCACGGTTTGGTGAGCTTTCCAAATAAAAGGCAGTTATGCAGTGGCTGGAGTGTTGCACGAAGCTTTCTCTATACCTTATGATAGCAACAGAAAGTAGTACGATGTGTGCATGTTCCTTAGCTACATACAGGTATGCACGAAGAAAGGGCGAGAAAGATGCAAGAGGTCACAGGTTATAAGTCAATAGCGCTCGATATTGCCCAAAGAATTGTAAGTGGGGAGTTTCCCGTCCAGAGTAAAATTTCCGGCCGCTCCTTATTGGCAAGCCAATATCATGTCTCCCCTGAAACGATTCGTAAAGCAATCGGTCTGCTGAAGGATGAGAATATTGTTTTCGTGTCACAGGGAAAAGAGATCGTGATCGTATCGGATCAAAACGCTTTCGACTATATAACCAGGAACAATTATCTGAAATCGGTATACTCGCTCAAACAGGAATTGCAGCTGCTATTGGTCCACAAAAAGGAGATCGATAGCAAGTTTGAGGTGCTGCTTACCGGAATTATCAATGCATCAGACCGACTGCAAAATTTGAAGCCCTACCATCCAGTGGAAATAAAGGTGACAAATATTTCTCATGTTGTCGGTAAAACGATCGCAAATCTTCAATTTTGGCAAAATACAGGTGCGACCATTGTAGCGCTGCGCAGAGGCACACAAGTGTCCATCTCGCCGGGCCCCCATGTTATTCTTAGAGAAGACGATGTTCTTGTTGTCGTGGGGGATGGACAAGTTCAAGAAAGAACCGAGCGTTTTCTCAATATACCTCTACAGGAAGAATAAATAGCGAAGCAAATATTCAGAGGACTGTTTAGTGGCTTTTTAGGCCATGGAACAGTCTTTTTTGTCATTACAGTGATCGATTATTTATGGACAACAAACAACTTCATAAATAATTTAAGGTTGTCAGTTGAATGTTGGTTTGGTATAGTATGAATATCTTATTGGAGCGGTGCTTCCCTATTCGCAGCTTTATTGGCAGTTTCTACTTTACTATTGTTTCCAAATAAGACGAATGTACCAAGACTACTGCACTTTGCGTAGCCTTGTACGGCTGCGCCAACAATTACCGAGTGAATAGGAGGGATTCGATTAAACAACGTTATGTTAAAACAAATAGAGAAAACGAAAGGTGGTTACCCGCATGATTCGATTTAAAGGAGTTAACAAGGTTTATGAGGATGGTCACAAAGTGTTAAACGATATTAACCTGGAATTGAAGGAAGGAGAGATTACGGTACTGATCGGCCCGAGCGGATGTGGAAAAACGACCACGATGAAATTAATTAATCGATTAATCAACCCATCGTCAGGTGAAATCTTGATTCATCAGGATAATATTTCCACTTTGGATCCTATTGAGCTTAGACGAAAGATCGGTTATGTCATTCAAAATATCGGTTTATTCCCGCATATGACCATTGCACAAAATGTGGGGGTTGTACCTCGTCTTCTAAAGTGGGATAAATCCAAAATCGAGGCAAGGGTTGAAGAGTTATTAGAGCTTGTTGGTTTAAAACCTGATATATACCGTAACCGTTACCCGTCAGAATTAAGTGGAGGGCAGCAGCAGCGCATTGGTGTGATTCGAGCTTTAGCTGCAAACCCGGATGTTATTCTGATGGATGAACCTTTTAGTGCACTGGACCCCATAAGTCGTGAACAATTACAGGATGAATTGGTCCGCTTGCAGCAGGATATTAAAAAAACAATCGTATTCGTCACGCATGATATGGATGAAGCCATCAAAATCGCTGACACGATTATTTTGATGAAGGATGGAGAGATTGTTCAAACTGGACATCCGGAACAGATTTTGCGTCATCCCGCCAACGAATTTGTCAAAAGCTTTATTGGCCAAAAAAGACTCCAGTCGCACAATATGTTGGAGGCTCCCACAGTCGATGAGGTCATGGTCGATAATCCGGCTACTGCATTTCCTTCGAGAGGTTTGGCTGCAGCCATGAAGCTGATGGAAAAACGCCGTGTGGATTCCTTATTGATCGTGGATAAAAACAACAAGCTGCAGGGATCGGTATCGATTTACCGTGTTCTTGATCAGTACGGGGAAGAAAGCACAACCGTAGCCGATGTCATGAAGCCAGTGGAGCATGTTGTGCTGACAGGGACCTCGCTTTCCGTAGCCTTAAACATGATGACGGAATATCAATTATCCAATTTAGCCGTTGTGCGTGATGACCTTTATTTCGTTGGACTTATCACGAGAGGTTCTGTCGTCAGCCATATGGCAGATGTGTATTCTTCTGAAATCATTGGGGGCGATGCCCATGCAGCAATCTAATTTTTTTATGAAATATGTTGAATTTTTGCAGGAAAGATACCCCGATATTTTAATTGCTACGCGTGACCACTTGACTATTTCTGCAGTTTCCATCGTACTGGGTGCGCTGGTTGCCGTTCCGTTAGGTATGTTTCTGGCGAAGAATCAGATGAAATGGCTTCATACCCTCATTTTTACAATCACGAATGTATTTCAGACGATTCCGAGCTTGGCGCTGCTGGCCATTCTGATTCCACTGCTGGGGATCGGGGTGAAGCCGGCCATATTCGCCTTATTTCTATATTCCATACTGCCTATTCTTCGAAATACGTATGCAGGCTTTCATGCTGTCGATCCGTCCATTGTGGAGTCGGCACGGGGCATGGGTTACAGTGCGAGCCAGCGCTTGCTGCTCATTCAGTTCCCGCTGGCATTTCCTTATATCATGTCCGGTTTGCGGATCACCACAGTCTATATTATCAGCTGGACCACTTTAGCGGCATTAATCGGTGCCGGGGGTCTCGGAGAGCTGATCGTCTCGGGTATCGGTGTCAATAAGAAAGAGCTTATTATTTCAGGGGCTGTTTCCGCTATCCTACTGGCTCTGCTCGCTGATCGAATTCTGGGCAGTATTGAAAAACGGGTTTCCCGAAAAGCTCAAACGACGTCATTGAACGCAACCAAAGCTTGAAGGCTTGAATGAACATGTAAATAAATCAAAACGATATAAATGGAGGAATTATGAGAAAAAAAGGGATATTGCTTACAGTTAGTGTCGCATTGTTGGGGTCGTTGGTATTGTCTGCATGCAGTGATAAAGGTGCGGGCAGCGGTGAGGAGGGGACGGTGCCAGCTTCGATCAATATCGGTACCCAAACCTATACCGAACCGAAAATTTTAGCCGAAATGTACAAAGCATTAATTGAACAAAATACGAAGGTAAAAGTGAAAATTGTACCAGACCTCGCTGCAAGCCCGATTGTCATTCAATCGATGAAGAACAATGACATTCAAATGGCCACTTTGTATACGGGAGAAATTTTTAACGGATATTTCGATATTCAAGACACGAAGGATCGCAAAGAGGTATTAAAGCAAGCTCAGGAGGGATTCGACAAAACGTTTGATTTCAAATGGTTTGAGCCTTATGGCTTTGAAAATACGTATGCCTTCACCGTGCGCAAGGAGCTTGCTGATCAACACAAGCTGAGCACAGTATCCGATTTGAAGGAGCTTGCCCAAACGATGAAGCTCGGTGTGGATACGACCTGGCTTGAAAGAGATAACGATGGCTACAGAGCCTTTACCAAGTTCTATGGCTTTACCTTCGGAGAGAGATTTCCGATGGAAATATCTTTAGTTTATCAAGCAGCTGCTGATAAAAAGGTAGATGTCGTCCTTGCCTACACAACAGATCCGGGAATCAAGCAATATAACCTGCAGGCCTTAAAGGATGATAAACAATTTTTCCCGCCTTATGATGCTTCTCCAGTAGTTAGAAAGGATATCTTACAGCAATTGCCTGAACTGAATGATGTCATTACTTCGTTGGCAGGAAAAATTGATGCCGAAGCGATGACTGCCTTGAACTATGAGGTGGATGTGAATAAACGTAGTCCACAGGAGGTAGCCGCACAATTTTTGAAGGAAATCGGATTGCTGAAATAAGTTGAGGATGTGAGACAATGAATCAGAACGGCAATGGAATCATAGAGCTCTTTCAGTATATGCAGGACAATGCAGTTCACCTGCTAAGCTTGACCTGGGGTCATATCATCATGGTATTCAGTGGACTTGGCCTCGCTCTCATCGTAGGTATCCCGTTAGGTGTTGTCAGCGCACGCAATGAACGACTGGCATCCGTCATATTGGCCGTAGCCAATGTGATTCAAGTGATGCCGAGTCTAGCCTTATTGGCATTATTGATGTTGTACCTTGGATTGGGCTTTAAAACGATAGTAGTCGGTTTGTTCTTTTATTCGCTGCTTCCGATTATTCGCAACACCTATGTCGGCTTGAAGGAAGTCGATGCAGGGATCAGCGAGGCCGGTAAGGGGCTCGGTATGAGCCCTTGGCAGCTGCTGCTAAAGGTTCAACTGCCGCTTTCATTACCGTTTCTGATGGCAGGACTGCGTGTAGCTGCTGTCATAGCCATCGGTGTGGCGACGCTGGCTCCGTTATTTGGAGGGGATGGACTTGGGAGGGAAATTTATTCCGGACTAAACCTTCGCAACTCTCTGAAAATTTATGCTGGAGCTATTCCAGCTGCTGTATTGGCTATATTGGCGGATATATTCCTGGGCAGGCTGCAGGAAAAGCTGAAGACCGGGAGACGCCAGCAAAAGCCGACTTTGAATCACGGATCAGCAAAAGCTTGAACCTATACGTGTATCAGCATAAACAGGTGTTGGTTGTTCACTTAATTGAGGTCTCTGAGACCTCTTTTTTCTTTGATAAAAACCACTTGACCGGATTTTGAAAACGAATTATAGTTATATGTAATCGATTACGTAAACGATTACAGAGTACATCTCTTAGGAGGGCAATTATGGCCAAGGCCACAATCAAGCAAGTAGCCGCAGAGGCAGGCGTATCTACAGCCACCATATCGCGGGTACTGAACAGCAGCGGCTATGTCAGCGATGAGGTCAAGAATCGAGTGATGCTCGCAGTCGACAAGCTGCAATACCAGCCTAACGCCATTGCAAGAAGCCTGAAGCAGGACAAAAGCTTTACGATTGGCGTTGTGCTGCCGGACATATCGAATCCATTTTTTATGACGATATGCCGAGGGCTGGAGGATGTGGTTCAGGAATACGGCTACCACCTGATCTTTTGCAGCTCTGATGAGCTGCCGGAGAAAGAAGCGCAGCTGCTGCAGCTGATGACGGAGAAAAGAGTGGATGCTGTAGTCCTGGCAACAACAGGAGGCAATGAGGAGCTGGTGGCACGAATGTCGGCTGCTGGGATTCAGTTTATTTTGGTCGATAGAAGCCTGGATTTACCGGGACCTGCAGTTGACCTCGTAGCTGAGGATGATGTGAATGGAGCTTATGAGCTGACGAAGCAGTTAATTCAGCAGGGGCACTCCGTTATTGGCGTGATTAATGGCTGTATGGGCGTCAGTACGGGGCAGGATCGATTTGTCGGCTGTCAGAAGGCTTTTACGGAGGCAGGTATGGAGCATGAGGCTGCGTATGATTATGACGGCAAGTTCACGGAGTCGGGTGGAAGAGAGGCTGTACGTTATTTTCTGCAAATGGCAAAGCCGCCGACAGCACTGTTATCCTTCAATAACAAAATGACGTTTGGGGCGCTGCTGGAGCTGACCGAGAACGGTCGGGACATTCCCGGTGATATTGCGATTGCTTCGTATGGAGAAGTGGAGGCGGCAAGGCTGCTCAAGCGCTCCGGCATTGTGTATGTCGATCAAAAGCCATACGAATTGGGTATCAAGGCTGGAAGAACGATATTGCATCGATTGGAGAAGGGTGCGGAAAGCACAGAGGCAGTTCGCGATATTTTACAACCTGTAATTAAAAAATTGGAATCCTGAGAGGAGTTTTTTTATGAAACATGTAGAAGCGGTTAATCGTTTGAACGGCAGTATGCCGAAAATTGGTATTCGTCCTGCGGTTGATGGTCGTCGCGGCGGGATTCGGGAGTCGTTGGAGGAAGTAACAATGAATATGGCACATACTGTGGCGGAGTTTTTGTCGTCCAATTTGCGTCATTCGAATGGATTGCCGGTGGAATGTGTTGTAGCGGATACGTGTATCGGTGGCGTAGCGGAAGCTGCACGGACAGCCGAGAAATTCGCACGCGCAGGCGTTGGTGTCAGCATCACAGTCACTCCTTCGTGGTGCTATCCGACAGAAACCATCGACACGGACCCAACGATTCCTAAAGCGATCTGGGGATTTAATGGAACTGAGCGTCCGGGAGCGGTATATTTGGCTGCTGCATTGGCGGCGCATAACCAGAAGGGGCTTCCCGCCTTCAGTATTTATGGCAAAGACGTACAGGATATCGGCGATACGACGATTACTCCCGATGTTCAGCAGAAGCTGCTGCAATTTGCCAAAGCGGGCTTGGCTGTAGCGACGATGCGAGGCAAGTCGTACCTGTCGATGGGCTCTGTTTCGATGGGAATCGCTGGCTGCATTGCAGATGAGAGCTTTTTTCAAAGCTACCTGGGCATGCGCAACGAGTATGTGGACATGACCGAGTTTGTGCGCCGCATGGAGCTCGGCATTTATGATAAGGAAGAATATGAGCGTGCGTTGGTGTGGACGAAGGAGAACTGCAAGGAGGGCGGGGATGTGAATCCGCCTGAGCTGACACGGACTCGTGAACAAAAGGATCAAGACTGGGAAACGGTTGTCAAAATGACTTTGATTGCAAGAGATCTAATGATCGGCAATCCGCAGCTCGACGGCATTGGCTATGGAGAGGAAGCACTGGGCCACAATGCGATAGCCGCAGGCTTTCAAGGTCAGCGGGCTTGGACGGATTTTTTCCCGAATGGTGATTTTATGGAGGCGATATTGTCCAGCTCGTTCGATTGGAATGGAATTCGGGAGCCTTATGTACTTGCCACAGAAAATGATACGCTGAACGGGATTACGATGCTGTTCGGACATTTACTTACGAATGCGGCGCAAATTTTTGCCGATGTCCGTACGTATTGGAGTCCTGAAGCGGTGAAGCGTGTAACCGGCAAGGAGCTTGAAGGCAGAGCGAAGGATGGTGTTATCCATCTGATTAACTCGGGTCCAGCGGCACTTGATGGAACGGGCACGCAAAGCGTGGATGGTCAACCTGCAATGAAGCCTTATTGGGACATTACAGCCGAAGAGGTGCAGCAATCTTTGGAGGCTACCCAGTGGTGCCCGGCGGTTGACTTCTTCCGTGGCGGTGGATTTTCAACTGATTTTACAACACGCGGCGGGATGCCGGTGACGATGGCCAGAATTAATCTGATTGCAGGTCTTGGACCTGTGCTGCAGCTGGCTGAAGGTTATACGGTCGAGCTGCCGGATGATGTTCACGACAAGCTGGATCAACGCAGCAACCCGACATGGCCGACGACCTGGTTCGTACCGAACCTGACCGGAACGGGTGCATTTAAGGATGTGTACTCGGTCATGAACAACTGGGGCTCCAATCATGGTTCAGTGAGTTATGGACATATTGGCGGAGACTTGATCACATTAGCTTCGATGCTGCGGATTCCAGTCAGCATGCATAATGTGGATGAGGAACGCTTGTTCCAGCCAAGTGCCTGGAATGCTTTTGGCACGAGTGACCGTACGGGAGCCGATTTCCGTGCTTGCGATAACTTTGGTCCTTTATATGGCAAGAAGTAGACTGTAGGGAGGACTTATTCATTATGAAAAAAACATATGCAATCGGTGTGGATTACGGTACGGAATCAGGAAGAGCGCTGCTGGTAGATATTTCGAATGGTGCGGAAATTGCTACCCATGTAACCAAGTACGCTCATGGAGTTATCGATGAACGGCTGCCCGTATCGGGCCGTCGTCTGGAAGCGGATTGGGCGCTGCAGCACCCTGACGATTATTTGGAGGTGCTTCGGCAGTCCGTTCCCGCGGTCGTTCGAGAATCTGGCGTTGATCCAGCTGATGTGATTGGTATCGGGATCGATTTTACTGCCTGCACCATGCTGCCGCTCGACAGAGCAGGTCAGCCCTTATGCTTCGATCCACAGCATCGCGACAATCCGCATAGCTGGGTCAAGCTGTGGAAGCATCATGCTGCACAGGAAGAAGCGAACCGGATCAATGAGGCGGCTGAGCAGCGGGGCGAAGCTTTTTTGGCCCGTTATGGGGGTAAAATCTCCTCGGAATGGATGCTCGCCAAGGTATGGCAAATTTTGAATGAAGCACCTGAGCTGTATGACCAGACAGATCAGTTTCTGGAGGCGGCCGATTGGGTCGTTTCCCAAATGACCGGACAAATCGCCAAGAATAGCTGCACAGCGGGCTACAAAGCTATTTGGCATAAAGAACAGGGATATCCATCTGCTGATTTTCTGGGTTCTCTAGATCCGCGGCTGGCGGATTTGGCAAGCACCAAGCTGCGTGGAGCGATTCATCCACTGGGTACGAAGGCGGGTGGTTTGACCGAGGAAATGGCACAGCTAATGGGTCTGCGGGCAGGCACTGCGGTTGCTGTAGCCAACGTGGATGCCCATGCTGCAGTTCCTGCTGTTGGTGTGGTCGAACCGGGTAAGCTGGTCATGGCGATGGGTACATCCATATGCCACTTGCTTCTCGACGAAACCGAGAAGCAGGTCGAGGGCATGTGCGGTGTTGTAGAGGACGGCATTATCCCCGGGTATTACGGTTATGAGGCAGGACAATCGGCGGTAGGGGATATATTCGCCTGGTATGTGGAGCAGGGAGTTCCCGCTTATGTCGAGCAAGCGGCGTCGGCTGCAGGTATCGGAGTTCATGATTGGCTAGAGCAGCAGGCTTCGGCATATCAACCGGGTGAAACCGGGCTGCTTGCGCTTGATTGGTGGAACGGCAACCGCTCCGTGCTGGTCAATGCTGATCTAACCGGATTTCTGATAGGCTGCACGCTGCAAACGAAGCCGGAGGAAATCTACCGTGCCCTGCTTGAAGCCACAGCCTTTGGTACAAGGAAAATTATCGATGCTTTTAACGACAATGGGGTTAAAGTGAACGAACTGTATGCATGCGGAGGGCTGCCGCAGCGCAACCGGCTGCTGATGCAAATCTATGCGGACGTAACCGGACGCGAGATCAAAATCGCTGATTCCACGCAAACACCTGCCTTGGGCGCCGCGATGTTTGGCGCAGTAGCAGCTGGAGCTGCGGCTGGCGGCTATGATAATATCGTCGATGCCGCTGAACAGATGGCGAGAATCAGAGAAGAGACATTCCAGCCTATTCCTGCACATACAGCTGTTTATGATAAGCTGTATGCGGAATACTGCACCTTGCATGATTATTTTGGTCGTGGCGCCAATCCGATTATGAAGCGATTGAAACAGATCAGCGAGGACGCGGCACAGCCTGCTATTTCATAATCCATTTTTGCTAATAGTCCGGTGAATAAGTAGCACTGGGCTCACGCTCATTAGCTACCGCACTCTTATAGCGCAGTTAATCGGTCGGGAAAAAGCCTCAATCCTTCAAGATAGACGGGGATTGAGGCTTTTCCATGTCAGAACCAGGCTGAGATCTAATCGCAAACATTCGCGCCCTACAGTGCAATCATCAAGGCTATTGCTTGGACTTTTGTTCCTCATATCCAGCATGATGATAGTCTGGGCTTAACAACCGTGGTAATATGCCCATTTTCTCGATATGCTTTTTGGTTTCACTGGTTCCGATTTCATACAAATACCGATAAATGTTAAGGATATCTCCATTAAATCGTTCTGTAGAAGGGTCGTGATCAGCAGTCTTGTAAGGGATGGTCGCACGTTTGAACGTTAATTCCTCTGATGCCGCTTGCTTGTCGAACAAATCACGCAATACGGCAATTTCTTCATCGCTTGCTTCTACAACAAATTCATGGGTTCGATTGGCCTTGTCCTGCAGCGCTTGGAGCTCTTCGATAAGCCCCGTTGCAACGGTTACGTAATAGGTAGATTTGGGCATGTGAATTTCCTCCTGAGCCATTCGATTTATATCCATTTGTTAACCGTCCTGTCTAACAATGAAACAGAGGTGGAAAGAATGAACATTTATTTTGTAAATGATCCTGATTTGATCTATTATTAATATGTTGGAAATTGCATGTGAAATTGTTTACCCAATGGGAGGTTTTCATGAATGAGAAATGAACAAGAGCAGCGCATGCAGGAAGCGATAGAGCTTGCTGTCCAGAACGTGTTAACCGGCCAAGGGGGGCCATTCGGTGCTATTGTCGTACGTAATGGTGAAATTATCGGAAGAGGCAGCAATCTGGTTACTTTAAATAATGATCCAACGGCTCATGCGGAAGTACAAGCCATTCGCGATGCATGTAAGCATATCGGCAGCTTCCAGTTAACTGGATGTGAGATTTATACGAGCTGCGAACCTTGTCCGATGTGTATCGGAGCCATATATTGGGCACGGCCTGACGCTGTCTATTATGCCTGTACGAAAGAGGATGCGGCAGCCATTGATTTTGACGATCAGTTTATTTATGAGCAGATTGCCTTGCCTATGGAGCAGCGTTCGATCGTGATGAAGCAAATGAAGCCGGACCAGTATAAGCGTCCTTTTGAGCAGTGGGCTGTATCAGATATCAAGAAGGAATACTAATTGAAGTACGGCAATAAAGATCGAATTTGAATACGAGCCAAGTGAGTACGACTTGCAAAATTAGACTTTCTAATGGAAATGATCAGGAGTGGCAGAGGATGAACCCGCGATTTGCAGCAGTGATTACTATATTTTTATCGATATTTGCCTTGATCAATTATTATATTGGCTGGCATGCACAGTTGTTTGTGAGTTATGCATTTGATATCCATAATTTTACAATTTGGTGGATTTGCTATTGGTTGATTGCCTTTTCTTATATTATTGGACGTCTTGGCTCGCGTTACCTACCTTACTCGATTTCAAGCATTTTGAAGAAGATCGGATCATACTGGTTTGCTGTGATGTATTTCACGTTCGTATTGCTCCCGTTTGTTGATCTGGCTGCCTTGGTGCTGTGGTTAGTCTCGGTCCCTTTGTCTACAATCGTGCTGATCCTTGGGAGTTTATTAGGTTTGGTTGTGCTGCTGCTCATGGCCCGTGGCTTATGGAACGCACGCAATCCGATTGTTCGCACCTACGAGATGTCGATTCCCAAAGACGGAGGTCAGCTCGACAAGTTAAGGGTGGCCGTTGCATCGGATATTCATCTGGGCTCGGTTGTAGGCAACAAAAAGCTTCAGGTGCTGGTTGATCAAATCAACGCCTTAAACCCGGATTTGATTCTGCTGCCAGGTGATATTATCGATGATGACATCAAGCCCTTTATCCGTCATAATATGGGGGCTGTGATGAAGCAGCTGCGTTCGCGGCTCGGAATCTATGCTGTTCTGGGCAACCATGAATACATGGGTGGCCACATTCAAGAATTCACCGAGCAGATGAGTGCGATTGGGATCGATGTGCTGATGGATCGCTCGGTGAAAATTGCCGACAGCTTTTATGTCATTGGACGCAAAGATAAAGCTGCTGAGCATGGTGGACCGAGCGGCAGGGAGGAACTGGATGCTTTGCTTGCCGGTGTGGATAAAACACTGCCTCTGATTCTGATGGATCATCAGCCGCATCGGCTGGATAAGGCGGAGGCCGCAGGTGTTGATATTATGTTGTCTGGTCATACCCATCGTGGACAAATGATGCCGAATCACCTGATCACAAGACGCCTCTTTGAACTGGACTGGGGCTATTTGAAGAAAGGCAATCTGCATGCGATTGTGTCCTCAGGCTTCGGAACGTGGGGGCCGCCCGTTCGTATTGGCAGCAGATCGGAAGTCATAGAGCTTATCATTCATTTTGAAGGATAAATGCTTTGTTCGCCGGGTCGTTGAGCTGGCGGACAAAGTTTTTTGGTGTTTATGAGAACGTTATACTATGTTACACTGGCTACAAATATACCTGCTTGTCTCACACACTTGTACGGCAAGGAAAGATTCAGCGGGGAGACAAGGCTGCGATGGTGGACGCGAAAGCTTGATATTCGTGAAGAATTCGTAAATATCTATACGCATAGCGGTTTTATGGGTAATATAAGTAGATTCAAGCTTATTCAGACTAAAAGAATTGAGGATGTGTTCATCATGACATTAACGCCCGAGCAGCGAATAACCTTACATGGGTTTAATAATTTAACGAAATCGTTAAGCTTTAACATGTATGACGTTTGTTATACGAAAACCAAAGAAGAACGTGAGGCCTATATAGCCTACATTGATGAACAATATAATGCTGAGAGACTGACTGGAATTTTGCAAACAGTGACCAAGATTATCGGTGCACATGTACTGAATATTGCCCGTCAGGACTATGATCCTCAAGGAGCGAGCGTTACCATTCTCATCTCGGAGGAGCCGGTTGAAGCCAAGAAGGAATCGTTTGACGAATCACCGGGGCCACTTCCTGAGGCGGTTGTCATGCATTTAAATAAAAGTCATATTACCGTTCATACTTATCCTGAATATCATCCTGATGAAGGTATCAGTACATTCCGTGCGGATATTGATGTGTCGACCTGTGGTGAAATTTCACCACTCAAGGCCTTGAACTATTTGATTCATTCCTTCGATACCGACATAATGACGATTGATTATCGGGTTCGGGGCTTCACGAGAGATATCCGCGGCAACAAACTGTTTATTGACCATGATATCAGCTCGATCCAAAACTACATTCCGGAAGAAATTATCAATATGTATGATATGATTGATGTGAATGTGTATCAGGAAAATATTTTTCATACCAAATGCAAGTTGAAGCAGTTCGATATTAACAACTACTTATTCGGTTATACCAAGGAAAAGCTGGCGCCCGGTGAAGAAAAAAAGATTACAGAGCGGCTGAAAGTGGAAATGGACGAAATCTTTTACGGTAAAAATACAAATCGTGGTGGAATGCGGATCAATTAGCGTTAGCTATTGTGTCTCGTGACCTGCCTATCCTGTTTGGAATCGGCTCAATTAGGTGATCCATGACCTGATTGGGCTTTTGGCTTTGTACGATGTGTAGTATGCTCTTAGTTGACTAACGAAATGGCGGGTGAAGTTAATTCATGCTCCAACGCGTAAGCGGGCTTAATAAAACTTATGTGATGCAACTGGCGACGATTTTTTTGGGTTTTATTATTTTTGGCATATCAGAAAATATTAAAGGACCGGCCATTCCAAGAATTCAATACGACTTTAACCTGGATGAAATGCAGCTGGGCTCGCTATTGTCGCTGAATGCGCTGGGTTATTTGATCGCGTGCTCCTTTACGGCCTACCTGACCCGCAAACTGGGAATCAAGGCTGTGACCCTGTTGGCTTTCGGAGCGATGCTGGTGTCGGGAATCCTGATTTACTTCTCACGCAGTTATCCCATATTTTCCTCATCTTACTTCTTGATGTACATCGGCAATGGAATGCTGGAGATCGGACTTGCCATACTTGGGGCGCGAATATTTATTAGAAATACCGGTACGATGATGAATCTTTCCCATTTCTTTTACGGACTTAGCTCTACGGTGGCGCCGATGATTGCCTCGGGAATGATGTCGGTGACTCTGTACGGGCATATGCTGGATTGGCGCGGGATGTATCTGGTCATGTTATCCTTGTCGGTGCTGCCGATGATTCCGGCGTTTCTCAGCTATTTTCCGGGTGATGATCTGCCGCTGGAGGATCGGGTTCCATTGAAAATGCTGGTGCGTGATCCCGCCTTATGGCTGCTGGTGCTCATACTTTCATTTGGCGTCGTATCGGAAATGGCGGTTGGTGGCTGGTTGGTCAATTTTTTGGAAAAAGCCTACAGGTGGGACGGGGTTGCGGCTTCCGGGATGCTGTCTGCGTTCTTTTTTTGCTTCTCGGCTGCAAGACTTTTTCTGGGCCCGGTTACCGATAAAATCGGGTTTAATCTGTCTCTCATCATCTTCTCCGCTTTTTCTGCCGCATGTACGTTTGCTGCTATCTGGGGCGGGGAATCCCTGGCATTTTTGTTCGCTGCGGCAGGCGTGGGAATTGCACCGATTTATCCGACCATCATGGCTTTTATTGCCAAAAGATATCCACGCGGCAGCGACACTGCCATTACGTTCACCGTTACTTTGATGGGAATTGGCAGCGTTGTGGGCAACTATGCTATCGGAGCGATCACTAGCGGTATTAAAAACAGCTATGGGCCGGACGCGGAAACAGGATTGCTGCGTGGACTACAGGCTGGATACGGCTTTATCGGTTTATGCGCGCTAATCTGCGCTATATCGGGATGCATCTTGTACAAATATTTGAAAGCGCGCAAGGAACTGATCTAAATTTCGTTCTCCTGAATTTATGTAAAATTTCAAGTTTTGAGAAAGAATAGGAAGTAAGCGTAAGAAATCGAACCTATACGGATTCATTCGCTAACCGATTTGGACACTTCCAGCTACCAATTGACATGATGAGGTGATGAACTGTGACGGCAACAAAAAGAAGTTGTAGGGTGATAGCTGCTCTTTGTTTCCTTACGCTGAGCGGCTGTATGAGCCAAGGAAGCCCATCTGCAAGTAATCCCAATCCCCCTGCAGCGGTTTCCCCGGTTCCCAATTCAACTCCAAAACCGACACAAACCGGTACGCCCTCTGAGGGAGTCCCTGCACCAGCACCGCCGGCTGTAAATCAGCCAGCCCAACCAGCAGACAAAGTTCTTGAACAAATCAAGAAGATGTCGATCCATGAAAAGGTGGGTCAGTTGGTTGTAGTCGGCATGGATGGGCTTACCAATAATGACCAGACTACACAGCTTATTTCCGAATACCACGTTGGCGGGTTTATTTTTTTTAAGGTGAATTTAAAAGATACCCCACAGGCGCTAGCCCTGTTTAATTCCTTGAAATCCACTAACGAATCGGTGACGGGCATTCCGTTAATGCTCAGCGTAGACGAAGAGGGTGGCAGGGTAAGCCGGCTTCCTGATGAATTGAAGAAGCTCCCTACGAATGCGGCCATTGGCAAAATCAATAATAGTGAATTTTCAAGAGAAATTGGAGTAACTCTCGGTAATGAATTAAAAAGTTTTGGACTGAATACGGATTTTGCCCCTGTCCTTGATGTGTTCAGTAATCCGAACAATACGGTTATTGGTGATCGTTCGTTCGGGAATCAGGCTGACTTGGTCAGTCGACTTGGTGTGGCAACCATGCAAGGAATAGAGTCCGCGCAAGTGGTTGCTGTGGTTAAGCATTTTCCCGGTCATGGAGACACAGCAGTGGATTCACATCTTGGGCTTCCGGTGGTCAATCATGATTTAACCCACCTTCGTCAGTTGGAGTTAGTTCCCTTTGCGAGTGCAATTAACAATGGGGCGGATGCCGTTATGGTGGCTCATCTGCTTATGCCCAAGCTGGACGCAGATCATCCTGCTTCCTTTTCTAAAGCTGTCATTACCGATTTGCTGCGCAAGGAGATGGGGTTTAACGGGGTTGTTTTTACCGATGATATGACCATGGGGGCTATTACTCAAAATTATGATATCGGGCAGGCCGCGGTAGAATCGGTGCTGGCTGGCGGGGATATTGTGCTTGTAGGACATTCTTTTGATCAGCAGGTTCAGGTCATTCAAGCGCTGCGGAGCGCAGTATCCAATGGGACAATTCCGGAGTCAGTGTTAAATGCAAGTGTAACCCGGATATTGAAGCTAAAAGAGAAATATCATTTGAGTAACTCGAAGTCTGAAGAGCCTGATATTAAGGGTTTGAACGCTAACCTGTCGGCGCTGCTTGGCCAATATCAAAAGTAACCATAGCGTGATCGGCCCGTATTTTGTCACGGTTATATATGACAAGAATACGGACCGATCACAGATTGTCCTATGGATTTCGATCACTTATTGTGGATCTTGTTTCGTAATTTTGGCAGCATTATTGATTTTGTATTTAACGGGATGTTTATTTAACTTTTTGGCGACCAATTTGGCTTCAAAGCTGAGCTGATCGCCTATTTGCAATTCCAATTTTTTCAAGGCCATGCTGTGGCTGGACCATGCAGTATCCAGTGATGTAGCCGTACCCTCATGCTGGAACGTTATTTGCTCAAAGATCACGACTTCATCATCGGTGTCGCTGAACGGATTAGGTACCGAGGCGAATTCTGCTACAGTCGCTTCAACGCTAACCTTTCCTTCCGGCAGGGCAACAGGAGCCGCAGGCGGTTTATCAGAGGTTTTCCTGTCTGCTGATTTTTTGGCTTTGGGCGGTTCTGATACTGCAGCAGATGCTCCGGGCGCAACTTCTGCTATGTTTTGGCTTGAAGTCTCAGCCAGATCCTCACTCGCAACAGCACCTGCTTCGCTTGCCTCCGATTCTTCCTCTAGCTTAATTTTACCAAAATGGGCGTTCTGCATTTCACGTAGATAAGAAGGATGGATATTATGAAGCTCACCGTCAACCTGGATAACAGCGAATACAAGGTCTGCATATCCTACGATTTCACAAGGGATGTCCAGGTTTTGACCTTTGTATCTGAAGGTTTTCAGCTTCGCCGCTTTTTGCGGGAGCAGCCCCCAATCCTTGCAAAATGCCAATGCCTGATCTTCATTATCAAAAGCTGTATATTGTTCGGGATGCGTCCACTGTGGCATATTATTTTCCTCCTATAAGTTCCATAGCTCCTGATCTTATTTTACCATTATTGCTTTGAAATGAAAAAGGGTATTGATAGATGGGGCTTTGCAGCTTGTTGGCAGCCGGACAACATCTTTAAAAATTTGTAAAGAAATAAAATTTCACAAAAAGTCTTTACAAAACGAAATATTATTTTATAATGGAGTTGTAAGCTAAGTTTACATGTTGCTGACTCTTCAACGAATTAAGTGTAAAGGATAGTGATGGCATGGTGAATCAGGGTCTTATAAGTATCCGTGAATCGCTGGATACACTCAAACCTACTGAACGTAAGGTTGCCCTGTACATTTTGGAGCACCCCGAGATGGTAATGAATGCATCCGTGCAAAAGCTGGCCGAGATGGCTGAAGTCAGCGAAGCGACGATTGTGCGCCTGGCGCGTTCCCTTCATATGAAAGGATTCCAGGAGCTGAAGCTGAGAATTGCCGCTGACCTCGCTAAGTCGTCGAACAGTATAGGGACCTCCTATCAGGAAATCCAGATTGACGGGTCGATTCCGTCCTTGATTCAGTCGATCTCACATAACAACATTTTATCGATTCAGGACACCTTGGCTGTGCTGTCGGTAGAGGATGTGGAGAAAGCAATTGAAAGCCTGGATCGTGCCAAGCGTGTGTATATTTTTGGAGTTGGCGCCTCAGCCGTGATTGCCCAGGATTTTAAGCAAAAGCTTTCACGGATAAACAGATGGTGTGAAATGGCGTCTGATTTTGACTCCCAGGTTACATTGGCTGCGAATATGAACGAGCATGATGTCGCATTTGGCATATCATATTCGGGTCAAACAGAATCAATTATCCAATCGTTGGAGATTGCTAAGGAGAGCGGGGCCACGATCATTGCGATGACCAAATTTGGTCATAATCCTGTTTCTGAATTAGCAGATATCTGCTTGTTCACAAGCTCGATGGAGCAAAGCATTCGAAGTGGAGCGATGGCATCCAGAATTGTCCAGCTGAACGTTATCGATATTTTGTACGTCGGGATTGCAAGCCGCTCATATGAAGCAACAATCCAGGCGCTGGAGAATACAAGAAAAGCAGTCAGAGGATCGAAGCGCAATGCATAACATTGAACAACAAATACAAAGCTGGGTAGAGCTTAATCAAATACCTGGTGCTGTATTGGATATTAGCTTGGGCAGCAAGCTGCGCTGGCACAAGGAGTGGGGCTCCTACTCGGATGGACAAATGATTCGCGATATCAAGTATAACACGATGTTTGATGCGGCCTCTCTGACGAAAGTAACCGCGACTTTACCGGCAATTCTGCTGCTTGAGCAGCAAAAGCAGCTTTCCCTGAATGATCCCGTTCAGAAGTATATACCTGATTTTCGGCACGGACTAATAACGATCAGGCAGTTACTGCAGCATAGCTCAGGTCTTCCAGCCGATCTGCCGCGAGTAGACAGGTATGAGCCGAGAGATGTCGTTAAGGACATTTTGCAGCAAGAGCTGGTTTATGAAACGGGCACGAAGGTTGTATACAGCGATCTCGGATTCATTCTTTTGGGAAGCGTTATCGAAGAGCTGACTCGCCAGAGGTTGTCCGAATTCGTGACGAAACAAATATTCCAGCCACTGGGCATGAAGGATACGACATTCACACCTGATGAGTCTCTGAAAGAGCGTATCGCGGCTACAGAGGCCGATGGAAATGGCTATATTGTGGGACAGGTTCACGATGAGAAGTGTTATCAAATGGGGGGCATATCGGGAAGTGCCGGGATGTTCACCACAGCCGCCGATCTGCTTCTATATGCAAGGAGCTGGCTGACTTCAGAGGAATCCTTGCTCACTCCAGGTCAGCGCGAGCTATGTGTAACCAACCCTTTTCAAGGCAGAGGTCTTGGCTGGGAAGTATGGCAGGGGCAACCCGTAATTCCGAGCTGTGGGTCAACATGGCCTTTTGGCAGCTTTGGTCATACTGGCTTTACCGGAACAAGTCTATGGATAGAACCGCATAGCGAGCTAATCGTCGTTTTTATGACGAATGCGGTCCATTATGGCAGAAGCAATCCGATCCGGGAGCTGCGTCCACTTGTACATGAAGCTATTTACTCCTCGCTTGTCGGGGATTGAATATAGGTAAACCATCACAGCACAGCGAATGCTCTGATCAATCAGCTTCGCACATTCCAAGGAGGAGTCTACAAGATGAAACGTACGATGAAGCTTTCCGTTATTATGGTTGCCGCTTTAACCTTGGTTATTACAGGCTGTAGCAGCACTGCCAGCCAACCGGGTGCGACACCCGCCCCCAAGCCGGACACTAAGGTAGACAAAGTTAAGCTGACGATGGGCAGCTGGAGAACAGAAGACAAGGAAGCCTACGAAAAAATCATTAAAGAATTCCAGTCCAAAAATCCGAACATCGAAATTGAGTTCAAGCCTACCAAAAACACAGAGTACAATACATTGCTGAACACTTCACTGCAAACGGGCAGTGCTCCTGACATTATACATTTGCGTCCTTATGCGCCTGGTATTGCACTTGCAGATGGCGGATATTTGGAGCCTCTGGATTCCGTTAAAGGCATGGATGTATTCTCCAAATCAGCGTTATCAGCGGCAACGGGCAAAGACGGCAAGGTATATGGTGTGCCGACGGTATTTAGCTCCACGCAAATCTTCTATAATAAGAAGCTGTTCAAGAAATTCAATATTGAAGAGCCCAAGACTTGGGACGAATTGATCAAAGCGGCGGATACACTGAAGCAGAATAAAGTGACTCCATTTGCTTTTGGCTCCAAGGAAGGCTGGATTCTTTCACTTACACACGGCGCACTTGGACCTGCGATTTATGGCGGAACCGACTACGTGAACAAAGTGACAACAGGTCAAACGAATCTGAAGAGCAAGGAATTTACCGATTCGGTGCAAATGATGCAGGACCTCACCAAATATTTCCCTGAAAATTATGTAGGGCTGTCGATGGATGATATGCGTAACCTTTTCGTGACCGAGCAGGCTGGAATGATGGTTATGGGCGACTGGGAAGTAGCGGTCATGAAAAAAATGAATCCGGATCTCGATATGGATTTATTCGCTGTTCCGAATGCAGCCGCTGGTAAAGCTACGGTTACTACGTGGGTAGATGGATCTTTTGGAGTCAACAAGGAATCCAAAGGCAAGAAAGAAGCGATGAAATTCATTGAATTTATGACCTCCAAGGAATTCGGTACGCTGGTAGCGAACGAATTGAAGAAGCCGAGCACGATTCCGGGTGTTCAATCCAATGATCCGATCGTCACCAAAATTTCTACCTTGGCCAATACAGTTTCAACTCCGTATATGTTCGTTATCCATTTTAACGGCGGCAACCCGACCTCCAAATCGATCTTTGAGCAGCTGCTGCAAGGTATGTATCTGGGTAAGGAAACACCTGCTAAGGTTACAGAAGAATTGCAAAAGAGCGTGGACAGCTGGTTCAAACCGGCAGCCAAATAAGTAAACAAATTCAGATTGACAAAGGCGGCGAGGCGTAATGAATGGGATCCATGCACAGGCTCATGAACCAAAGCACAAGCATAAGAAGTTCAACTGGAGTAAAGGGTTCATTCACTTATTCCCGATTCCAGCCCTCGCCGTATATACGTTATTCATCGTATATCCGATTCTCGCAGCGTTCAGTTACAGCTTATTTGACTGGACTGGACTCAAGAAGGGCGCTTTTATAGGAATTGCGAATTTCACAAAGCTGTTTACGACAGAACCTTTTAAAGGGCTGTTCTGGAATGCATTCGCACACAATTGGTACTATTTCGCCATGGAAATGATTGTGCAGAATGGAATTGCGTTTGTGCTCGCCTATATCATTTTTACGAAGGTTAAGGGAGCCGAATTGTTCAAAATGGCTTATTTTCTACCCAGATTGCTCTCCGTCATCGTAGTCGGATTTCTGTGGAAGCTGATGCTCAATCCGAATTTCGGAGCGATTAATGTGATGCTTAAGCAGGTAGGACTTGGGGAGTGGGCAAAGCCATGGCTGGGAGATCCAGCTTACGCGCTCACCTCAATCATTTTGGTCAACAGCTGGTTCGGAATTGGCTTCTCGATCTTGATTTTATTGGCAGGGTTGCAATCCATTTCTCAAGAGGCTATTGAAGCGGCTCGTTTGGACGGCGCCAAAGGCTTCCGACTCATTAAATCGATCATTTTCCCGATGATGTCGCAGTCGATTGTTATTGTTACGATTTTCACGTTTGTTCAGGCGTTTGAGGCGTTTGAGCTCGTGTATGCGATGCAGGGATCTCAAGGTGAGCCGTACCATTCGACCGATTTGCTGGCTGTATTTTTTTACCGGGTTGCGTTTGGAGGTTCAAGCGGAGATGGAGTGGCTATTGGACTTGGCTCTGCACTGGCAGTGACTTTGTTCTTTATTATTGCAGTGTTGTCAGCCCTTTTCATGGCATATGTGAGAAAACGGGATATGGCTTAAGCGGAATGCAGACTATGCTGTGCTCTCATACATTCATGAAAGGTGAGGAGTCTCGATGAAAGAACACAAAGGATTACGTATTGGACACTATGCGATCGCCATATTGTTCACGGTTGTCAGTCTATACCCGATCTTCCTGATGCTGCTGTCTTCGTTCAAGACCAACATTGAAATTTTTAAAAACCCGATGGCGTTCCCCAAGCTTTGGACCTTTGATGCGTATCGAAAATTACTGGATCAATTGCCTTATTTCGATTACTTTTGGAACAGTGTATTTGTTAGTGTTACTTCTGTGGCACTGATTCTCATATCGGGGGCATTGGTATCGTTTTATATTGCGAGATTTAATTTCAAGTGGAACCCGGCGTTGTTTTTCTTCTTCCTGTTGGGAATGATGATTCCGGTCAAGCTGGGTATTGTTCCCTTGTTTATCCTGATGAAAACTCTTGGTTTGATGAATACAAGCTTTTCCCTGATTTTCGTATATACGGCGATTGGCATTCCGATGTCCGTTCTGATTCTGGTCGGGTTTTTCCGAACCTTACCTAAGGAGCTGGAGGAATCCGGTAAAATTGATGGCTGCTCTGATTTGGGGATTCTGGTAAAAATCATTGCCCCTTTGATGCGTCCTGCGCTCGGTACGGTTATGATTATGAATTTTATTACGGTATGGAATGATTTTTTCTTTCCGTTAATATTTATCCAGGATGAAGTCAAAAAGACAATTCCAGTTGGTATGCTTACCCTGTTCAGTGAATATTCGACCGATTGGAGCGTGCTGTTCGCTGGTTTGACCTTATCTTCGCTTCCGATGATCATCTTGTTTGCAGTCGCTTCCAAACAATTTATGGAAGGGATGACTGCCGGTGCCGTTAAGTAAAGAGTTCAGGTTTATAGGAATTGACGGTGGCGGTACGAAAACGGCCTGTATGATCGGTGATGGCTTGGGTAATGTGCTGGCTGTCTGTTATGGGGCATCCAGCAGTATCAAGTCCAACTCCAGGGAGGTTGTACAGGAAGTATTGCTGTCCTTGATTCAACAAGCTTTGGCGTTGTCCAACAGCACGGAGTCACAGCTTAAGGGAGTTTTTCTCGGCTTGGCCGGTGCGGATCGCCCAGAGGATAAGGTGCAAATTCTGTCTTTATTAGAAGGGAAGCTGCCGGCTACAGTTGTCATTACACTGCATAATGATGCGATTACGGCATTATCTGCCGGGACATGGGGAGAAGCGGGGATTGTGCTGATCTCGGGAACGGGATCGATTGCGTACGGCTTTGTGCCTGAAGCCTCCATTAGTGTTCGTGTCGGGGGCTGGGGATATATGTTAGGCGATGAGGGCAGCGGCTTCAATATGAGCCAGCAAGCGTTGATTGCTGTAATGAAGCAGTATGATGGACGAGGTCCCAACACGAAGCTGACATCCTATATACTGGACCAATTGTCCCTAACCGATCCTAATCAGATCGTCACCTATGTGTATGGACAGGCGAATATACGAACCGCTATCGCTGTGCTCTCCAAGGTCGTGCTTCAAGCGGCTAAGGAAGATGATGAAGTAGCTCTGGAGATCGTGGATCAAGCGGTCAAGGAATTGGCCCGGATCGCGCTAACCGCCAAAGCACGACTGCAGCAATTACAACCGAACCAGGATATGTCGGACCTGCCGCTGTTACTTAGTGGAGGGCTATTCTCGGACAGCTGGTTTCAAACCTGCTTTGAGTCGCAGCAAGACATTATGAACAGCAAGCTAAAAGTAAGTAAGCTCGAGGTGCCGCCTGTGACAGGCTGTTATGTGCTTGCACTCAAGCAGGCCGGTATTGCAATTACAGATGCATTGAAAACACAAATTCGTGCATGGGAGACAAGGAGGGAAACATAGTTGAAACACATCGAAAGTCAACCCATTACGGAACAAAGAAATGAAAAAACGAGCCAGTTGGATGAAATGAATGTGCAGGAAATTATTCAAATCATGAATGCTGAGGATCAGACAGTTGCACTTTCCGTACAGCATGCGCTCCCGCAAATCGGCAAGGCGATTGAAGCTATTGTTGAGGTGATGAGCAAAGGCGGCAGACTGTTTTATATAGGAGCAGGAACAAGCGGGCGTCTCGGCATCCTGGATGCATCGGAATGTCCACCGACATTTGGTGTTAACCGTGAGTTGGTTACCGGGATCATCGCTGGCGGGGAAGCGGCGATTATGACCGCTATCGAAAATGCCGAGGACGATGCCGAAGCGGGTGCGAGAGAAATCGAAGCCCGTCTGACAGCAAATGATGCATTGGTAGGCATAGCCGCCAGCGGTAACACACCGTATGTAATCGGGGCGATTAATCGCGCCCGGGCGATGGGGGCAGTAACGGCCAGTGTGTCCTGCAACGACAACGCACGACTCAGTGCAGCGGCTGAATATGCGATTGAGGTTCCGGTTGGCCCTGAGGTTGTGACCGGATCGACACGGCTTAAGGCAGGTACTGCAACAAAGCTGGTGCTCAACATGATCACGACCACTGTGATGATCAAGCTCGGTAAGGTTTACGGTAATTTGATGGTGAATGTGCAGGCGACGAACGAAAAGCTGCGCGATCGGGTCATCCGGATTGTCGGTGAAGCGACCGGAGTTGATCACGATAAGGCTGCTTCGTACACCCAACAGGCAGATGGAGATGCACGGGTAGCAATTTTGATGATCAAATTTGCCGTAGATTCGAATAGGGCTTTGGCTGTATTGGAGCAGTGCCGTGGTCATTTTGGCGACGCGGTTTGTATCCTCGAAAAAGAAAGCCTGGCTTAATAGCACCTATACGATATACACAATGAGGGGTACCGGGTCCGGTATCCTTTTTTGTGTCCAACACAGCCTGTATTGGAGAGCAAACGAGACAGACATATATCGTCTTTCATCAGAATAGATTACTTCTATGAACGGATGAGAAGACGGAGGTATCTGTGAATGCAATTTGATTACGGAGATAAAATGCCGCTGCGAATTCTCGACGAGGGAGAATTCTGGAAGCTGCAGGAAACTGAGCATACAGATGTAATAAGAGCGTTAGTGCCTGATTTGGAGCAGCCGTTTGTGGAAGCTTTACAAGCATGGGAACAGGCATTGGCACGAACACAAGCGATGTTTGTTCGTTATATGGAGTGGGTTGGGTGCATGGAGCATCAGGTGAGCAGTGAGGTTTACAAGCAAATTATGGAGCTGGTTTTATTTGCTAGAAGGCAAAGTGAGCAATTTATTCAATTGTTAAACCAACTGGGTACCGAAAGCACAGCGATGAAAAACAATCCGACCGCGCTAACTGTGCTGAACCACATCCGCCGCGAATCCGAATATTTTATTGGTATTGCTCAAGCGGTGCTCACTGAGGTCGAAGTACCAACTCATAAATGATAAATGAAGAGCCTGCTTCAATGGGGTTCTTTTTTTTGAAGATAGCGGAATTGGATTTGCTACTCCTCACACGGGATTAGTCGCTTTCAAACTGCAAAAGCCGGATGTTCATCTCAAATCATATTTAATTTCATGTTGAAAATATATAAAGAGGGTGATATACTAAAACCAATGGAAATGATCAAATACTAGTTTTATTTTCATTTATTTATCTTAATTATATTTATAGTGAATTTAAATATCCTGTGAATGGAGGTGAGTTACATTAGACATCAGGTAAGTGCACTTTTTAAGAAGAGAGGCTATAATTTTGCGGAAACGGTTTCAGGGTACATGTTTTTATCCCCTGTGATCGTATGGATTGGTGTTTTTATGGCTTTTCCGCTTTATTACATTATTTATTTAAGCTTTTTCCAATGGAATTTGATTGATCCGGATAAAACTTTCATCGGTATCGGCAACTATACGCGGATGTTCGCGGATAGCGAGTTTATCAGCTCTGTATACCATACGCTTTATTTTACCGTCATGAAAACTGTGTTTTCCGTTGCGGCCGCACTTGCAATCGCTTTATTGCTTAATCAAAAAATTCGCGGCATCGTCGTTATTCGGAGCTTTTTCTATTCCCCTGTCGTTGTCTCTATGGTTGCAGCCGCGATGATATGGGGGTATTTATTCGATCCGAATATTGGACCGCTGACGCAATTGTTTCAAGCAGCCGGATTAACGTCCCCGCAATGGCTTGATGATCCGAAGTGGGCATTGAATTCGATCATTGTTATGAGCATATGGAAAAACATGGGATACTATGCAGTTATTTACCTTGCTGCGCTTCAAGGTATTTCACATGATTATTATGAGGCAGCCGCCATTGACGGGGCGCGCAGTTTTTCGAAATTTGTATATATTACATGGCCTTTACTGATGCCAGCGTCCATGCTTGTTATTATTATGACCGTCATCCATGCTTTTCAAGTTTTTGCGCAGGTGTATGTTATGACTTCAGGAGGGCCGCTCGGCAGTACGAATGTCATGGTGTATTACCTTTACGAGGTAGCATTCCAGCATTTTGAAATGGGCTACGCCAGTGCGATCGGATTTGTATTGTTTTTACTCATGTTTGCGGTTACGCTCTTTCAATTTAAGCTAATGGATAAAAAGATGGGTTTTTAAGAGGTTGTTCAAAGTTTAATGGAAAGGACAGTTGGCTTTGGTTGAAAAAGGGAAAGGCTTCAAATCGTTGTTCACGGCTGTCATCGCTTACGTGTCGGGTATATTAACATTGTTTCCTTTTCTCTGGATGCTGTCTACATCCTTTAAAAGTCAGCAGGAAGCGCTAATTTCCGGTGTCAGTATTATTCCGCAGACGTTCCTGCTTACGAGCTATGTCGAGGCGCTGCAGAAAGCTTCACTCCTGCATTACGTCTATAATTCTTTAGTAGTTACGGTAGGCTCCACAATTGGGGTTGTAATCACATCACTAATGGCAGGATATGCGTTGTCCAGAATGCATTTTCCGGGCAAAAAAATCATTTTCATTATCATTCTCGGCACGATGTTAATTCCGCATCAAGCGACAATGGTTCCCAGCTTTCTGTTAATGAAAACATTCGGTTGGGTGAACAGCTTCAAAGCGTTAATTATTCCGTTTCTTGTATATCCGTTTGCTGTGTTTCTGATCCGCAATTTTTTCCTTTCCATACCGAAGGAGCTTGAAGAAGCAGCCTATCTGGATGGCTGCAGCCGGATGCAGACCTTGATTCGAATCATCATCCCGATCTCCAAGCCTGCGATTGCGAGTGTCGTTATTTTTAATTTCACGTATATTTGGAACGATTTCTTTTGGCCGCTCGTTATGACGACATCCACCGAGATGCGTACTGTACAAGTAGGTCTTGCCTTAATAAAAAGTGAATTTTTGCTGCAGTGGCCGCTATTGATGTCCGCTACCGTACTGTCTTCGATTCCGATTTTTGTTGTGTACATTGCGTTTCAACGGTTTTTCGTCGAAGGATCGGTCTCCTCAGGAGTTAAAGGATAATTCGGAGGCTTGTCCAAAAGCAACTGAAATGAGTTGTAGAAGAGGCTTACATCGATTTGAAGGATTTGTTTGGTCACTAAGTAATAGGGGTGAAGATAATGAGTAAAATGAAATGGTCGCTAGCTGTGTTACTTACAAGTTCGGTGGCACTGTCAGCTTGTGGCGGCAGTACGCCTGTAAAGAATGAAGCCGTTCCAGATCCGGGCAAACCTGCAGAGAAACCCTCAGAAAAACCTGCAGCAAAGCAAGAGGTGAGCTTCTTATATGCGCTGGCAGGAGCCAATGGCGAGGTCGTACAAGGTTTGGCCAAAAAATTCAATGAATCTCAGGATAAATACACCGTCAAGCCGACCTTCGTACCGCCCGATCAGCGGATGGAAAAAATATTTACGCAAATCGCAGCCGGTTCACCGCCCGATTTGTTTACAGCGGGTCCTCCGGATATTGCGGCTTTGCGAGGCTCCAAAGGACTTATGAGCATTGACGAATTAACGAAGGACAAGGCTAAGAAAATTAAGGCCGATCAATTTTACGAATCCTTACGCCCCGTGATTATGAAAGATGAGAAAATGTGGGGAGTACCGCTTAGCGCGGGAGTAGCGGCTTTGTATTACAACGAAGATTTATTCAAGCAAGCAGGGTTAACGAAGGCGCCGGAGACATGGGAAGAGGTAATTGAGTATGCCAAAAAACTGACGGACCCAAGTAAAAACCAATGGGGGCTGCTGCTGCCAACAAAGGAAGTGCTGTTTACCAACAACCAATGGTCTGCATTTTTATGGCAAAACGGCGGTGATTATTTCACTCCGGATATGAAGCAAGCGACGTTTAACTCACCGAAGGGCGTAGAAGCCTTGCAGCTGTGGGTCGACCTTGTACAGAAGCATAAAGTTGCGCCATTGCAGCAAATGGATGAAAACCTGATCACCCAAACCTTTGCAACGGGCAAAGTGGGAATGTTTATCGGCTTCCCGCTTTGGATCACGCAATCGAAGGAATTCCCTTTCGTTACGAAAACAGCTCAATTGCCGAAGCGTGAAAAAGCGGCTACTTATTTGGGAGGATGGTATTTAACGGTTCCTTCCGAAGCCCAAAATAAGGACGGTGCTTATGAATTTATTCAATTTTTGCTCCAGCCTGAGAACTCAGCTGCCTGGAATATCGGTATGGGCAGTCTGCCTACTCAACCAGCAACGCTGCAAACGAAAGAATACCAGGAATTTGTTGCGAAAACACCATTGGTAGAGCCCTTCTCCAAATCATTAAACGAAGCGATTGCTCCACCTCCGACAGAAAACTATTCCAAGGTGGGAACGACAATTTCCAAGGCGATTGTGAAGGCGTTGTATGGCAAAGCAACACCGCAGCAAGCTTTGGACGAAGCAGCGCAGGAAGCGAATAAGCTGCTGCAAAAATAATTGGAAAGCTGATTGGAGGCAGACGGCATGAAAGCGGAAAAAGCGAGTCGTTTTTTTGAATGGGTGATGAATTTAGCCATATTAAATTTTGTTTGGATTGTATTCAGCTTACCCTTGGTTACGGTATTTGCTTCAAGCGCCAGCTTGATCCAAACGATTCAAATGTACCGGAAGGAGAGAGATAGGGAAACTCTCCTTCCCTTCTTCTGGAAAGCATTTGTAAGGCAGCTCCTGCCCGCCACTTGTCTTGGAATTACGATGCTTTTTCTACTGCTGGTTGTTGCCTCCAATTTCTTGTTTGCACACAACTTTGCTGCAAATACATGGCTGTATACTATTCTGTTGGCGTGGTCCTTGTTTCTCAGCGCATTATACGTGTCTACACTGATGTTTATATTTCCAGTCCGGATCTCGTGTGGACTTGGTGTTGTGCAGACCTTGAAACAATCGTTGGTATTCAGTCTTCGAAAGCTGCCGCAGGCTCTATTGATGATTGCGGGAATCAGCCTCCTTGTTCTGCTGTTGTATGTTGTACCTATCTTGATACCGATCATTGGCTTCAGCTTAATAGCATTTCTGGTCGTTCTATTTACAGATAAAACGATGGGGAGCACGAAGCCATCTATAAATATAGACTTGTAATCAAGGAGTGTAGTAAAATTAAGGAAAATTGTCTGTAGGGTGGCTGCAATGATCAATGTGTTTCATGTTGGGAAAGAACTGAATATTAAAAAGGTGATCAAATTCATCCGGGATAAGGGACCTATTTCGCGTAAGGAATTATCCGACGCCATGGACATTCCTCAGCCGACAGTAACGAGAATCATTGAGGAATTGTTAAAGGAACGGATCATCAGGGAAGTAGGAACGCTCCCTTCCAGTCGCGGGCGCCGTCAGGTGCTGCTTGCTTTGAATGCCCAATGCTATTACTCGATTGGTGTGGAAATTGGTAGAACTGTCGTAAACTCGGCATTAGTCGATCTGGAAGGGAACTTAATTCAATTTGAAGTAAAGCCGACGACAAAAGCTCATAAAATTACTGACGTCATCGAATACTTACGGGAAATACCTGCCAAATTACTTGAAAATGCTCATGTAGATGCTTCCCAATTGCTTGGAGTTGGCGTCGGCATTCCAGGCTGGATGAACGAGACCAAAGAGGGATATATATCGCCTTCGAACTTTTATGGAGAAACGAAAATTCCGCTGCGGGCGATGCTTGAAGAGGCAATCCCTTATCCTATTACCATTGATAATAATGCCAACGTCGCAGCTCTGGCGGAGAAATGGTTCGGCAAAAGCAGAGGTTCAACCAATTTCGTATACATTCTGGCTGAATTGGGGATCGGCAGCGGCATCATCATCCACGATAATCTGTATCGGGGCTTGAGTGGGAAGGCCGGCGAAATCGCCCACACAACAGTCGATATATACGGCGAGCAATGCACCTGCGGCAATTACGGATGTCTGGAAACGCTGGTATCCATCCCGAAGGTCGTGGACAGGATGAAAAAGCTATTAAAGCTTGAAGGCCGCAGCGAGCTGCATTATTTCGGTAATGACATAGACGCCATTGAACTTGAAGATATAATAACCGCCTTGGAGAAAGGCTCTATTTTAGCAAAGAAAGTGTTGGAGGATACAGGTACCTATCTGGGAGTCGGCATATCCAACGTCATTCAGCACTTTGCACCGGAAATGATTGTTATCGGCGGAAGGCTCGGCACGTGTCATCCGATTTTACTCGATCAAATTAAGAAAATGGTGGAAGCCAGGGAGATGAATGTTTTTTCCAGAAAGACGGCAATCGTATCCTCCGATATGAAGGAAGTTATTGTACTCGGGGCAGCGGCACAAGTGATTGACGACAATTTTTCCCTATACTCGTTATTATAATCCGGCACAGGGCTTGCAGCCCTTTCGGTGCCGGTAAGATATTTTTGAACACGCACTTCAATTAATTTCATTGTGAAATTAATATACTATCCAAACATGGAGTGGAAACAAGATGAGAATGATTTATTTGGATATCGATTCATTGAGGCCGGATCACATGGGATGCTACGGCTATTCCAGGAACACGACGCCTAATTTGGATAAGATCGCATCGCAGGGGGTTCGCTTCAATCATACCTATTGCGCGGCATCCCCATGCGTTCCGTCCCGCGCCAGCTTTATGTCGGGACGATTCGCCATCAACCACGGAGCCTTAACCCACTGGGGTCCAGGCGGTCAATTTCGTTATCCGGAAGGGGATTTCCACAGTAAGGAAGTGCCTTTCTTCACCCGCTATTTGCGCGAAGTCGACTACAAGACGGTCACTTTTTCTTCGTTCGGGGATCGGCATCATGCGTGGTGGTACTTTGCCGGATGGAATGAGGTCCACACGCACACGTTAAAAGGCGGCAATGAGGATGCTCATGAAGTCAATGCGGCCGTCCTGCCGTGGATCAGAGAGCATGGCAAGGATGATAATTACTTTCTTCATATTCAATATTGGGATCCGCATTCAAAATACACCTATCCGAAGCAGTATGCGGATCAGTTTGCCGACCTACCTGCCCCAGTTTTTCCAGATGAAGCAACGATTCAGCGCCATCGGCAGGACTGTCATCCAAGATCGGCAAGCTTCCTGCACTGGAGCGACGATTACAGCAAAATCCCGCAGGAAACGATGCCGCTTGAAATCGCTGATCGGAATGATTTTCGAAAGCTTATTGATGGTTTCGATGGCGGTATTTCTTATATGGATGCTTGTGTCGGTGAAATCCTGGAAGCCTACCGCGAGCTTGGGATTGAGGACGAAATTTGCATTATTATTAGCGCAGATCACGCCGAATCCTTCGGTGAGCAGGGGGTTTATCTTGAACATGGCATGGCTACGGAATCTGTTCACCATATACCGCTTATAATGAAAGTTCCGGGTGTAACCAAGCCGGGACACGTGAATGATGACCTTATTTACAATGTAGATGTAATGGCGACAATCGCCGAATTAGTAGGGCTTCCGAAGCCATCCGGCTGGGATGGCCGTTCCTTTCTGCCAGCGCTTCGCGGCGAAGAAACAGAAGGGCGGGACTACATCGTACTGGAGCATGGCTTGTACGCTTGTCAAAGAGCGGTGCGGGACCAACGCTGGTATTTTATCCGCACGTATCATGAGGGTATGTACGATTTCGATGAAGTCGTGCTTTATGATTTGCAGAACGATCCGCATCAAACCGTTAACGTAGCGGTAGAACATCCAAACATCGTCCATTTGATGGAGCAGCGTTTGGAGCAATGGGTGACGAATAACCTGCACAAAGCCGGTACAGAAATCGACCCCATGCAGGAAATTATCCGGACAGGCGGACCTTTTCGCTATATGCTTCCAGAGCAGTGGGTTGGAAGGCTGGAAAAAGCAGGCTGGGGCAAGCAGGCGGAGGCTTTAAAAATCAAATATTTGAGGAGCGAATAACAGATGAATATTTATTGGGGAGACATTCACAATCATTGTGGAATTAGCTATGGCTTCGGCAGTTTGGAAAATGCACTGAAGGCGGCGCGAGGGCAGCTCGATTTTGTTTCAATTATTGGACATGCTTCGTGGCATGATATGCCGGAAAAAACGAAAGAGCTCGAATTTCTAATCGATTTTCATGAAAAAGGCTTCGCCAAGCTGGCTTCGCGCTGGGATCAAATCGTGGAAACGGTAAACAAAGCGAATGTACCCCACGAATTTGTGACCTTTCAAGGATACGAGGCGCATTCCAGTGAATATGGCGATCATCATATTGTATGCAAGGGAGACGATATGCCGTTGTTTCAAGGGATTTCGCCTTACGAGGTTGTGAAGGCGCTCAGCCCCCGCGAAGTCATTGCGGTCCCCCATCATGTTGGCTATACGCCGGGTTACCGCGGAGGTAATTGGGATACGTTCGACCCGACGATCAGTCCGGTTGTCGAAGTGTTTTCCAAGCACGGCTGCGGTATGTCTGATGACAGCGCACATCCTTATTTGCATGATATGGGTCCGAGAGATTCACGAAGCACGGTGCTTGCCGGAATTCGCAAGGGACTCCGGTTCGGCTTCGTCGGTTCCACAGATCACCATGCAGGTTATCCGGGCTCTTACGGCGACGGCCGCTTAGCTGTTTTGGCCAAGGAAAAAACGCGCGATTCCATATGGGAGGCTATATTAGCGCGCCGTACTTATGGGGTGACAGGTGATAAAATTCAATGCGGATTTCAAGTCAATGGCGCTGATATGGGCAGTGAGGTTATAGCAGCGGATGGTCGGGAAATCCGGTTGGATGTGAAAGGCTGCGATCGGCTCGATAAAATCGTTGTCTATAAAAACTTTATGCCATGGCAGACGATTGCAGGAGAATCACTGCGTACGAAGAACAATCCTTCCGCCGGAAAGTTTAAAGTACGCGTAGAAATGGGCTGGGGAGATTCCAAGGACGGCTATTTTTGGCAAGGAGAGGCGGGCATTCAGGGCGGCATCATAGACTCGGTCGAAACATGCTTCAGAGGACGCAGCGTGCTGGCACCAACTCCGGAGATGAGGGACAACCCGGATCTTAATGAGCTGCATAACGAGTTGCTTGCGCAATCGGAGACGAAGGTTTCGTGGACATGCACGACCTTTAAAAATCCGACAACGCTGCACTCCCACACGGCGGCTTTAATCCTCGAAATCAATGGGGACGTTTCGACTGTCATTGAGATGAATTTGAATGGGAAGCAGTTGTCTGCGACGATTGGCGAACTATTGCAGGGAAGCCGCAGCGTCCATCTTAAGGCGTATAATTCGGAGGCGATTTTGTTCCATCGCGCTGTTCCCGAGTACGAGTACAGCTATAGCGGGACATGGACGGATTTTGAGACCGAAGCCGCCGAATGCGATGTGTATCATGCGGAAGTTCGCCAAACAAACAACCAATTTGCTTGGATTTCACCGATATTTGTGATGAAGCCGTAAGTCGCTTCATTCATTTAATCCCGGGGATCGACAACATGATGGAAAGGATGAGTTCGTTGAAACAGGCTAACCGAACGCAGCGCGGGTCGCTTCAAATCCATGAAGCTAACCCTGCAAATAAGCTGCATTTGACCGTTGTTGAAGATTATGAACAAATGTCGCAGGCTGCCGGACAATTAGTGCTGCACCAATTGACGCAGCGTCCTGACAGTGTGCTAGGGCTTGCCACCGGCGGGACGCCCGTAGGGTTGTACCGCAAGCTCCGCGAAGAGAAAGCCGACTTGTCACAAGCTATGACGTTTAATCTGGATGAATATTATGCGCTTCCCCGGCAGCATCCGCAAAGCTTCTATCAATTTATGAAGGGTCATGTGTACGACCCGTTAATGCCGCTCGGCTATGACATCCCTAATGGGGAAAGCGCGGAAGTGGAGCAGGAGTGCACGCGTTATGAAACGGCGATTCGTGATGCGGGAGGGATTGACCTGCAGGTGTTGGGAGTCGGCCGCAACGGGCACATTGGATTCAACGAACCGGAAACAGCTTTCTCGTCACGCACCCGGCTCGTTGCATTGAAACGTGAGACCTTGGAAGACAATGCCCAATTTTTCGATCATGTCAGCGAGGTGCCGAAGCAAGCGATCACGATGGGAATCGGCACGATCCTCGAAGCGAGAACGATTGTGCTGCTGGCCAGCGGACCGGCGAAAGCTGAGGCCTTGTACCAATTGATGTATGGGGATATTTCACCGAGCGTTCCAGTAACGGCGCTGCGTCTGCATCCGACCGTTCATGTAATCGTCGATAAAGCCGCCGCCGCTTTACTCAAGTAGACAACAGTCGGAGCTTGAAAATAGGTTGAACACTTTTTTATCACGGAGGGGGTTATCCTGCATGGTTGATAGCAAATATACCGTTGGAGTCGATCTTGGCGGAACGCAGATCAGGGTAGGGTTGTTCGACCAAACAGGCAGACTTTTGATGAAGGACGAAGCTTTAACTCTCGCGCAGGAGGGCTCGGATGCGGTCATTGGCAGAATTAAAAAAGGCATTCATGAAGTCATCAACCAGGCTGGTGAGCAGATCTCGGGCAGTATCGCCGGTATCGGCGTCGGCAGCCCAGGGCCGCTGGACCCATTTACCGGGGTCGTGCTTTCCCCTACCACGCTACCCGGTATGCTGGATATTCCGCTGCGGCAGATTTTGATCGATGAGTTTCAAGTTCCCGTCTATTTAAATAATGATGCGAACGCCGCTGCTCTCGGTGAATGGTTGTACGGAAACGGGCGGAACGCGAACAATATGTTATACATTACAATCAGTACGGGCATCGGAGCCGGCGTGATTGTTGACGGTCGGCTGCTGCTCGGCGAGCAAGGAAGCGCGGGCGAAATCGGGCATATGATTATCGACCCGCGCGGCCCGTTATGCGAGTGCGGCAATTATGGATGTTGGGAAGCTTGTGCGTCAGGAACAGGTATCGCGGAGCGAACCAAGCACAAATTGGTTCGTTACGCCAACGAAGGGAAAGCGCCTTTCAGCCAGTCGGAACTGTATGGACTGGAAGCTCCGACGTCCAAAGACGTGTTTGCCGCTGCTATTCGCCATGACGCCTTGGCTATGGAAATCGTCGAGGAAACGAGAACCTATTTGGGCATTGGACTGATCAATATGATCAATCTATACAATCCGCAAAAAATCATTTTCGGTGGCAGCGTTAGCAAAGCAGGGGATTTCCTCTTGAAACCTGCCGTGGAGATGGCGAAGCGGCAATCGCTCTTGGGTATGCGCGACGTGGAATTTACGATGGCAACGCTTGGCGATAACGTCGGTCTATACGGTGCGGCGGCGCTGGTCAGCTATCAGCAGCAGTCAGGTTAACATGTGATTTGAGAAAACGGTGGAGGTCCGCTTGTTGTACGGGAGGATCTCTGCTGTTTTTTCAACGTTTCTATGTAACCGCTGCCAGAGAACCCCAAAACCCTTTTCAAGCGAAGAAAGCAGGGTAGACGATGAAAAAAATGATGACTGCAATGCAAATCGATCGCAGACGTTCTGTTCGCTTCTACAAATATTTTTTGTCATACGTATTGCTGCTCGTTATTTCGATGTTAATTGTTAGCATTGTAGTCTTTAGCAACATTATTCAGACATTTCAGGATGAAGTGGAAAGCTCGACGACGATAGGTCTAACACAAATTCGTGATACTGTGGATTCGAGAATGAAGGAGCTTGAGAAAATCGCTATGCAGATTGCCGCCAACCCGGACATGACGCCTTCCATGGTGGGGGATGAAGGGTACCCAACTTTTCGAGCCATCGCAGAGTTGGGCAAATACCGGTCCAGCAATTTCTTAATCTATGATTTGGCGCTGGTGTACACCCACCGCGATACGGGAAAGCTGTATGCTGCGAGTGGTGTGTACAGCTACGAATCTTACTTTGATTACGCATACCAATACGAAAATTGGGGGAAGCAACAATTTTTCGAACAATTGGAAGGAATGACAACACCTGTTGTCAAGCCAGCGGAAAAAATTACTATCCATGGTGTGGATACAAAGAGTAAATTTGTTACTTATATATGCCCACTGCCCATTAACCAAGGGAAACCGTATGGGGCGGTGCTGTTTTTGATTGAGGAAAAGATGTTAGACCAGATGCTGGGTAATGTCATCAATAAATACTCCGGGTATACGTACATTCTGAATAAGCATAATGAGCCGGTTATTTCCCTGCAATCAGGAACGTTGGAACAAACAGCGGAACAATTTTTAAGCGGGCTGGACGGGGCTGCTTTGACTTCGCAAGCGAGCGAGGTTCATAACCGTTATGGGAGATATTCGGTGATCAAAGTCGATTCAGAGTACAGTGGCTGGTCCTATGTGACAGTGATTCCTACCGCTCAAATTTTACAAAAGGTGCAAACAAGCAGAATTATTTTTACGTATTCAGCCGTAGTCATTTTTCTTATAGGCATTTTGATTTCTTTTATTTTGGCCAATAAGAATTACGGTTCCTTGCGAAACATCGTTCAAATGATTGTCGATCGAAGAGTATTGAAGGGCACGGCGGACAATATGGACGAAATTTCTTATCTGTCGCAGGCGTTCGACGAAGTGATTACGGAAAAAGAAGGTTTAATGAGCCAATTGGGAAGTAGAAGAGGGATGATGAAAGAACGGCTGCTGCTTTCTTTGTTAAAAGGCAAGCAGGATATTCAGCCGCAGCATTTGCACAATATGATGGAAGCGTCAGCGTTAACCTTTTCTTATTCTTCTTTTAGCACCCTGCTCTTTTTCATTGATGATTATGACCGCTTTCGCACGGAAAACAGTGTCTCGATGCAGAACCTGTTTAAATTCAGCATTATTAATATTGCTGAAGAACTGTCCGGGGAAGTGGGACACGGATACGGGGTTGATTTAATCGATGACCGCGGAATCGCGCTTGTCTTAAATGTCAAGGCTGATAAAAACAACAAAGAGCATATTACGGCAGTTGCTGTTAAAATAAAAAGCTTTTTTAGAGAAAATTATAAATTTTCATTAACGGTTGGGATTGGTAGGATTTACAATGATGTGTCCATGATATGCGATACTTATGCAGAAGCGAGCAAAGCCATCCTGTACCGGTTTATTAAAGGGAATGACCAGATCATATTCTATGAAGACATTGAGTGGGAGAAGCAACAGCATTACCGCTATCCGGCAGAGCTGGAGATGCAGCTGGTGAGGGTTATCAAACAAGGCAAGGCCGAAGAGTCGCAAATGATTGTTGCGGAAATATTCGATGAGATCGTCAACCAACCGCTTTCGCTCGAAGCGGCCAAATATATAAGCTCGGGCATTATGAATAAGGTGTTTAATACGATGGATGAGATGAATGACAAGTTAAATGATTATTTCCAGAAAGACCTGGAGCTATTAATCAATCATGATTTTGAAACGCTGGAAATGACAAAAAGGAAAATATGCGAATTTTGCAAACAGCTTAGCGAATATATTGACGAACAAAAGGAAAGTAAAAATGTCGATCTCAGCGATCGGATTATGGCTTATCTGCAGGATCACTACAACGATAATTCCTTAAGCCAAGAGTCGATCGCACAAGAATTTGATTTATCCCCGTCGTATTTGTCCCGTTTTATAAAGGACCAAACAGGATATACGCAAAAGCAGCATATCGATTTATTGCGGATGAATGAGGCCAAGAAATTGCTGGCAACCAGCAGTTTAACCGTGAAGCAAATCGTCGAGCAAGTCGGATATGTGGATGAAACCAACTTTATACGCAAGTTTAAAAAGCTGGAAGGCATCACGCCTATGCTGTACCGTAAAGCTAATTCTCCCCAGCCGACGAACCGCAAATCCCCGTGATTTTCGGTTCTTTTTTCGCAAAATGTAATCAATTGCATATGGAATGTTGAAATTGCAGATGCTGGAGACCGTTGCCATAAGGCCGTTTTATGCGGATGTAATAAAATGCAGATCGTTCATTATACTGCCGATGTACTTGTGTGCCAGGCTGTTATATAGTTCATCGTGAAGTCAGCATTCGCGCTTGAAAACACAGCGGATACTTACGAGACCAGCTTTCGACGAAACGAAATTAGGAGGGGAAAAGATGAAACAGCCTAATATTTTGTTCATTATGAGCGATGATCATGCGACGAGTGCTTTGAGCTGCTACGGCAGCAGGATCAATAAGACGCCGCAGCTTGACCGTATTGCTAATGAAGGCATGCGGTTCGACAACTGCTTTTGTACTAACGCGCTTTGTTCGCCAAGCCGAGCGTCGATTCTAACAGGGCTGTACAGTCACCTTAACGGGGTGAGAACGCTGAGCGATCAGCTGGACGGCCGTCAGCAAACAGTGGCCAAGCTCCTGCAGGAGGGTGGCTATCAGACGGCCATGATCGGCAAATGGCATTTGGGACACGGGGGAGCCGCTGATCCGACCGGCTTCGATTACTGGAACGTGCTTCCCGAGCAAGGAGATTACATGAACCCGACGCTCATCGAAATGGGCGAAAGGAAAGTTCACGAAGGTTATGTCACCGACATCATCACCGATTTGTCTCTCGATTGGATGAATAAGCGGGATACAGATAAACCGTTTTTCTTGATGTGCTATCACAAGGCTCCGCACAGGTCATGGATTCCAGACGACAAACACGCCGATATGTATGAGGATATGGACATTCTTGAGCCGGAAACGTTCCATGACGATTATTCGAACCGGGCGGCGGCCGCCTCGGCAGCCCGCATGCGGGTGGATCGGGATCTGCTCAAGAAGGATTTGAAGCTGGACCCGCCGGAAGGCTTAACGCCCGAGCAATCAAAAAGCTGGAAGTATCAACGCTACATCAAGGATTATTTGCGCTGTGTCGCTTCGATCGACGACAATGTGGGTCGAATGCTCGATTGGTTGGAGGAGCAAGACATAGCGGATGATACGATCATCATCTACACAACAGATCATGGCTTTTTCCTCGGCGAACACGGCTGGTTTGATAAGCGTTTTATGTACGAGGAGTCGCTGCGCATCCCGTTCATCATTCGTTACCCGAGGGGGATCCAAGCGGGCAGTGTATGCGAGCCGATGGTGCTTAATGTTGATTTCGCCCCGACATTTCTGGAATATGCCGGCTTGCCCGTGCCTGCGAATATGCAGGGTGCGAGCTTGCAGCCGCTCTTGCAGGGAACGAAGCCGGAGGGCTGGCGCACGTCGATGTACTACCGCTATTGGACGCATCTGGGCAACCATTATGTGTACGCCCATTACGGCGTCCGCACCGAGCGCTATAAGCTCATCTACTATTATGCGGAAGCGCTGGACACCAAGGGCTCGACTGACGAGCCGAAGCCGCCGGAGTGGGAGCTGTTCGATCTGCATGAGGACCCGTACGAGCTGAACAACATTTACGACGATCCCGCCAACGCTGGAATCATTCGCTCTTTAAAAGAGGAGCTGCATGCATTGCGTGTCCAACTCCAGGACGACGACGGCGTATAATGGATACTATTGCTTATTTTGGAGAGGAGGGAATATATAACAAATGTTATCCAGTCCGTTAAAAAGTGTTCGTAGAAACTGGGATTTGTATTTACTTATTTTACCGGTCGTAGCCTACTTCATCATCTTTCAATACTTGCCTATGTATGGCGTGCAAATTGCTTTCAAGGATTTTATGGCGGTCAAAGGGATTGGCGGGAGTCCATGGGTAGGCTTGAAGCACTTCGAGCGATTTTTTAATTCTTACTACGCATGGAGATTGGTTCGGAATACGGTGGGTTTAAGCTTGTATCAGCTTGTGGTCTCGTTTCCCATCCCGATTATTTTGGCCCTGCTAATCAATGAAGTGCGGAATAGCAAATTTAAAAGAGTTGTACAGACGGTCACATACGCTCCTCACTTTCTTTCTACCGTAGTTATGGTTGGACTTATACTGGTGTTTCTATCCCCGAAAAACGGGATGATTAATTTGATCATTATTGCTCTGGGAGGAGATCCGGTCTACTTCATGTCAGAATCAGGATGGTTCAAAAGCATCTATGTTCTTTCTGAGGTATGGCAAAATGCCGGTTGGGCTTCGATTATTTATTTGGCGGCTTTGTCTGGAATCGATCCGCAGTTGTACGAGGCGGCCGTTGTGGATGGGGCAAGCAAGATCAAAAGGATCATTTATATTACGATACCTTGTTTGATGCCTACCGCCATCATATTGCTCATATTGAACTTTGGACATGTGATGAGCGTTGGCTTTGAGAAAGTGTTTCTCATGCAGAACAACTTGAATTTGGAGTCATCGGAAGTGATTTCAACTTACGTTTATAAAAATGGGCTAGTTGGAGCCCAGTACAGCTTTTCGGCCGCTATCGGATTGTTTAACTCGGTAATCAATTTCGCCTTATTAATTATCGTGAACAGTATTTCGAAGCGCGTAAGTCAAACGAGTTTGTGGTAGGAGGCATGGCTTCATGGGAATAGGAGCTAAGGGAAGCTTAGGAGATCGATGGTTTGACACCATCAATTTAGGTATATTATCGCTGATTTTAATCATTGTGCTTTATCCGCTTATCTATGTTGTAAGCGCCTCACTCAGTAATCCGACGCTCGTATTGCAGGGCCAGGTATGGTTATGGCCCAAAGAGCTTTCATTTGAAGCCTATAAGCGAGTGTTTCAAAACGCTGATATTATGATTGGCTACAGAAATACGATTCTGTACACAGTCGTGGGCACTTGTGTCAATATTGTCATGACCACTGCAGGCGCGTATCCACTATCGCGAAGGGATTTTTACGGACGAAATGTGATTATGGCCTTCTTTGTATTCACGATGTTTTTTAGCGGTGGGATTATTCCTACTTACTTAGTTGTTAAAAGCCTGGGTATTATTAATACATTTTGGGTCATGATTTTACCTGGCGCGGTTTCGGTGTTTAATTTGATTATTATGCGCACCTTTTTCCAAAATACAATTCCTTTAGAGCTCCAGGAATCGGCATTTATGGATGGAAGCACGAACATTAGAATTTTGGTAAGCATCGTTCTACCCTTGTCCATGCCGATTATTGCTGTATTGATCCTGTATTATGCGGTGGGTCATTGGAATGCTTTCTTTAATGCTTTAATTTATTTATCAGATCGGAAGCAGTATCCGCTGCAGTTGTTCTTGAGGGAGCTGCTCATTCAAAACCAAATGGAGGAGATGATGTCAGGGGATACGCAATCGATGGTAGAGCAGCAAAATTTGGCTGAAGGACTTAAATATGCAATTATCGTGGTTTCCAGCCTGCCTGTCTTGATTCTATACCCGGCTTTGCAAAAATATTTTGAAAAAGGAATTATGATCGGCGCGATTAAAGGATAGCTATGCCTGTTACTATACGAATCGAAAGAGGGATGAACAATGAAATTTACACGAAAATGGGTTCCTGCATCCGTAGCCATGACTATAGCCGTAGCAACTCTCTCAGGCTGTACAGCAACAAATGAAGCCGTTCCCAATAGTAAAGAAGCTAAAGAAACGAAAGAGAATGGTAATGTTAATGCCACTGGCTTTCCTATTGTGAAGGAGCCGATAACGATACAAATGATGGGGGCCAAGGGTCCGCTGCATGCAGACTGGAACGACATGCTGATTTTTAAGGAATATGAGAAGAAGACTAATGTGAAGGTCGTGTTTGAGGCTGTACCGCAAACCGGCTATAAAGAAAAAAGAAATGTTAGAATTGCAAGCGGTGATTACCCGGAAGCTTTTTATCGTGCCACTCTTACTCCAGCCGACGAAGTCAACTATGGCTCCCAAGGGATATTAATTCCGCTTAACGGTTTAATCGACAAGTATGCCCCTAACTTTAAAGCCATTATGGAAAAGCATCCTGATGTAAGGAAAAGCATTACAGCACCAGACGGAAACATTTACTCCTTGCCGCAGCTTAATGAACAAATCGCTCCAAGGATAACTAAAAAACTGTGGATCAATAAGAAATGGCTGGATAAGTTAGGCTTGCCTGTCCCGACGACGATAGAAGAATATTACAAAACGCTTAAAGCGTTCAAAGAAAACGACATGAATGGAAACGGTAAAAACGATGAGCTTCCATGGACAGGAGACAAGTCTTTCGGCATGACTCCCGGCATGAGAGGTTCATGGGGGCTCGGTACAACAGGCGCCAGGGATAATGTGTATATTGATGAGGACCCCAATGGGAAGATTCGCTTTTTTGCAATGGACCCCAAGTATAAAGAGCTGCTCGAATTCCTTGCTCGTTTATTTAAAGAAGGCTTAATGGACAGGGAGGTATTTGCGCAGGAGGTACCGCAGTTTAATGCTAAATTATCACAAGGTTTGGCGGGATCGTTTCATGCAAGCAACCTGAATCAGGCTGGCAATGGGTATATGAACGATTATGTGCCGGTTCCGGCATTAAAAGGTCCTTATGGAGACCAGCTGTTTTCTAATGTGTCTCCATTTACGCAAAGCCAAGGGACCTTCGCGATTACGAGCAAAAATAAAAATCCCGAGGCTACTATGCGTTGGGTAGATTATTTCTATGGCGAAGAAGGAAGCAAATTTTTGCGGATGGGCATCGAGGGAGTTACTTATGAGAAGCTGCCGGATGGTGATATTCAGTACAAGGATGATATTCGCATCAATCCTAAATTGTCATTGGACCAAGCTGCCGGACAATTCTCAACATGGCCAGGTGGCGGTATACCGCAAATGGTGCTGCAAAAATATGATAAAACAGGCAATACGTTCCCAAGCTCGCTGGAAGCGGCCAAGCTGCTGGGTCCTAATATCTCCAAAAATATTTGGCCAAGCTTCATGTTTACCAAGGATGAGCAGGATCAGTTGAATGGATTGGAAAGTGATATCGCTACCTATGTCGCAGAACAGGAATTGAAATTTATTACTGGTGGGCAATCGTTTGATAGCTGGGATCAGTACGTCAATACGCTTAATAAAATGGGTGTGAAGGATTTACTCAAAATATATGAGGCTGCTGTTAATCGTTTCAAAAAAAATTAATGAAATAAAGGGGAAGGAAAAGCTATGTTGAAAAAACTGAAGTTTGGCATTATCGGATGTGGAGGTATCGCTGTCAATAAGCACTTGCCTAATTTATCTAAATTTCCCGAGGTTGAACTGAGCGCTTTCAGCGACGTATTTTTGGATAAAGCACAACAGGGAGCGGAGCGATTTGGGGCTGCGGATGCGTCTGTTTATACGGATTACAGGGAGCTCTTGGCCGATACGGATATAGATGTCATCCATGTATGTACGGCCAATGACAGCCACGCTGAGATTACGATTGCGGCTCTGGAAGCTGGCAAGCATGTATTGTGTGAAAAGCCGATGGCTATAAGTACTGCAGATGCCACACTTATGCTGGAGACAGCAAAGCGTACAGGAAAGAAACTGACGATTGGCTACAACAATCGGTTCCGTGCGGATAGCCAGCAACTGCACAAAATATGCCGCAGTGGCGACTTGGGTGACATCTACTTTGCTAAGGCACATGCAATCCGCCGGCGGGGCGTTCCGATCCGTGGGGTATTTCTGGACAAAGACAAGCAAGGAGGAGGTCCGTTAATTGATATCGGCACGCATGCCCTGGATTTGACCATGTGGATGATGGACAACTATAAACCCAAGATGGTCGTCGGCACCGCTTACCACAAGTTATCGCAAGTCGAAGAAGCAGCTAGAAACGGTGGATGGGATCCGGCAAGCTTCAAGGTTGAAGATTCCGCATTTGCCATGATCGTTATGGACAATGGAGCTACTATCATGCTGGAATCAAGCTGGGCGCTGAATATACGGCATGAGGGAGCAGCAAAGGTTACCTTGTGCGGTACCAAAGGCGGAGCCGATATGAGGGAAGGTCTGTGGATCAATGGCGAGGAACACGGAAAGCTGTTCGACAAAGAAGTTCTTATGGAGGGCACGAGTATTCCATCCTTTGATAAAGTCAGGAGTAAATCGATCGAACTGGAAATGAGGGTATGGCTCGACAGTATTTTGCATGATCAAGAGCTTGTCGTTAAACCGGAGCAAGCCTTAGTCGTTTCACAAATATTAGAAGCCGTGTACGAATCAGCTGAAACCGGGAAAGCGGTCTACTTCGCGTAAGCAGGCAAGGTCCATACAAGGGAGGGGACATGACGATGAAAGTGGCATTATTAGGCGGAGGCAATCTCGGGACACAATACGCGCAAAACCTTTGTGAAATCGGTAATATTGAAGTAACGGGAGTTTGCGACATTCAGGCTGAAGCTGCGGGCAAGCTGGCGGACCTATGTCGGACGGCTGCCTTTACTTCATATGAGGAAATGATGGCGAACGCCGAAGCGGACATCATTTGTATATGTCTGCCTACCTATATGCAAAAGGAGTATATCCTTAAAGCTATTAGTCAAGGCAAGCATGTTATCTGCGAGGCGCCTATGGGCGCTACAGCAGCCGAAGCAGAGGAAATGATGGCGATGGCGGCAGCGAAGGGTGTACAAATATTCGCAGGTTATGCCGAACGATTCTCACCGCACTACAAAAATATGAAGGATCAAATAGCAAAAGGAGCGATTGGGGATGTGGGGGTCGTCCATATCCAGCATTCCGGTCCGCATCCTCTGGGCTACAAGGATTGGTACAGCGATGAGAGCAAGAGCAAGGGGATCATCCTGCAAAGATTAATCCACGACATCTTCCTGATGCGCTGGCTGTTGGGTGAAGTCAGATCCGTTTATGCTATGCGCCGAACCGTGTCGGGGATTGACTATGCTCTCGTCACCTTACGATTTGGAAACGAACAGATTGTTAACCTCGCGGGCCATTGGGGCGACCCGGAGCCGTATCGCTGCCGAATAGAGGCGGCTGGAAATAAAGGTGTGATTCGTTATGACAGCAGAAATACGAATAGCTTCGAGCTGAAAAAAAAGCAAGGTTTGACGAATACGATCACAGGAGAAAGCTCGATGGTCCATAGTCCGTACTTTTATCAGCTAGAGCATGTTTTCAATTGTATAAGATCCGGTACAGCCTCGCAGGTTACTGCTGAGGATGCGCATCAGGCGCTCCAAATTGCCGAGGCAGCCATCCGTTCGGCACAGACCGGTATGCCTGTAGCTTGGGGAGGTACGAGCCATGGCTAAATTAAAGGTAGGGATGATCGGATTTGCCCATACGCATGCAGAAGGTGTTCTGCGTACGCTGGCCAACCATCCGGAAGTGGAGATTGTCGGGGTTGCGGATGAGAATCGCTCCTATGTCGAACCCTTCGATAAGAAGTACCCTTATTTCGCCAACTATAAGGAGCTGCTGGACACCGATGTCGAGGCTGTATTCATTTTCTCGGAAAATGTGCATCACGCTGCTTTAACCATCGATGCGGCGAAAGCCAAAAAGCATGTATTTTGCGAAAAACCGTTAGGCGTCTCCGTGGCAGAAATGGAAGACATGATTGCAGCCTGCAAAGAGAATGGCGTACAGCTGATGACGGGTTTTAATAATCGCTATGTTCAAGCTGTGATTCGCGCTAAGGAAGCTGTGGAGAGCGGTGAGATTGGTACTGTCATTGCGGTAAAAGGCACCAACAAGGGGGCTTTACCTCGACGTGATTGGTTTGTTGACCGGAATTTATCCGGTGGCGGGGCGATGCTGGACCATTCCGTCCATGTCATGGATCTATTCAACTGGATTTTGCAATCGAAGGTCATAGAGGTGTATGCGGAATGTGCTACGTTGTTCCACGATATTCCGATCGACGACTCAGGGATGATCCATTTCAAATATGAGAACGGGGTTATCGGCGTGCTGGATACAAGCTGGTCGAGGGTCAAAGCTTTTCCGATGAAACGGGATTTAACGTTGGAAATTATTGGGACAGCAGGAACGATCAACGTAGATGTCAGGAAGCTGAGCAACGAGGTTTACAGCAATTTGAGCGGCAACGCCGAATGGAGCGACTGGGGCGATAATCTAAACAAGCTCATCGTTGGCGACTTTGTTCACAGCATAAGAACAGGAATACCTGTGCCGATTACAGGGGAGGACGGCTTGCGCTCAGCGGCGATTTCTTTAGCTGCTTATGAATCCTCGAGACGGGGCCAGCCTGTCGTTAGTTAGTTAGCTAGTTGTGGCTGCCATCACGTTATTTGGAATAAAATATAAAATATCTCAACAAAGGAGTGACACGATGTTGAATATATATGGACAGCACGATAAACAGAGCCTTCTCGAGCATATCGCGGATATTCGTCAAATAGCCGGCTTTCAGCGAATGGAGCTGGTTGGAGGCAAAGGCAAGGGCAATGAGGTGATTCAGGTCCGCAATGGCTCCGGCCTGCAATTTCATATTGCAGTCAGCCGTGCTTTCGATATCGGAATGTGCGAATTTTACGGTATCCCGATCGCCTGGATGTCACAAAACGGGCCGGTTTCTCCCTTTTCCTACGAAAGAGATAATTGGAACCACAGCTTTGAAGGCGGTCTGCTTGCCACCTGCGGGTTGATCACGATGGGGAAACCGAGTATTGACGAGGGCCAAGCTTTCGGACCCCATGGGCGTATTTCTTCAACTGCGGCCGAGCTGCTGCAAACGGAAGGGCGTTGGCACGACGGGCAGTATGAACTGATCTTTCGCGGTCTTGTCCGTGAAAGTGCGGTGAATGGGGAAAACCTCACGATGGAGCGGACTATCGTTACGAGGCTTGGGGAGAACCGGATTTATATTACGGATAAGGTAACGAACGAATCGTTTCAGCCGGTTGAGCATCTGATGATGCATCACTTTAACTTCGGATTCCCGCTGATTGGCGAAAGCTGTGAGATTAACATACCGCCCGGTCCGAAAAGATGGATCAACGGGGAAGGTCCGACCGATGGTTGGAGCGGTTTCTCCGCACCGATGGACAATGGACAGCCTACCGTTATGCTGCATGAGGATGCTAGGGCCGATGAAGGTAACGTACGGGTTCAAATAAGCAATCAAGTTATACACAACGGACAAACGTGCAAGCTGACCTTGCAGCTGGATTACGACAAGGCTGCAAGTCCTTGCTTGACACAATGGAAGCATCCTGGTAAAGGTGCGTATGTATTAGGCATTGAACCGGGCAACGCGTCAACGGAAGGCCGGGCTGTTCACCGCGAACGGGGAACATTGCCGATGCTGGCGCCGGGAGAACAAAAGTCATATACATTTTGTATCGAGCTGCAGCTAAGTCAAGCTCAATCAAGCCTATAAGCGGAATCATTTGGGCTGCTGGAAATATGTGTGTGAGGAGGGTTTATGATTAAATTAGCCTTAATTGGAATTTGTGGGACTGATGCATGCTATATGCAGCACCTGCTAAGCATGGAGCATACCGACATCGTTGGCGTTTATGATGAGCAACCCGAAAGGGCTTCTGAATGGGCTGAGCGGTGCGGATGCCCGGCTTTCGCATCGTATGAGGAACTGGATGCAGCCTTGCCTGCAAACGCAGTTTGCGTGTGTACAGGTCTGTCATTGGACAGCCAGAAGCCATATCTATTACAGGCGTTAGCCAGTGGTCGGCATGTGATTGCGCGGATGCCGGAGGCTGTTGGAGCGGAGGATATTCAAGACATGCTGGATGCTGCCCAGGCGCATGGGGGGCGGTTGCTGTTTAGCCGCCCGGAGCGATTTTATTACCATAACATGGACTTGAAAAAACGCATCGGGGCCGGAGCGATCGGCCGTATCGGCATGGTCAACGTCAAGCGTTACTGTCCGCTGCCTTCAGCGGATGTTTGTCGGGATGGTGCCGATACAGATGGCGTACGTTGGACAGGCAGACTGAACGACGAGACAATCGAAGGCGCCAAGAGCAGTGCATTGCACCGTCTTGCTCTGATCGATATCGATCTGCTGCGCTGGACGATCGGCGAAGTGGCGACCGTGTATGCGATGCGTACGGCGACCGAACGGTTGGATTACGTCCTTGTGACGCTTAAATTTGATAATGGGGCGATTGCTAACATTGAAGCGTACTGGGGTTATCCCGGAACCTATGCTTCAGCAGTCGAGTACGCCGGCTCTAAAGGAGTTATTCGTTACGACAGCCGCAAAACAAACGGGCTGCACATTCATAAAGCAGCGGATACAGTGTCATCGCAGCCGGTGAGGACTGAATGTAGCCCCTCCTTCCGTCATCCGGAATATGATGAGCTTGTTCATTTGATAAGCTACATAAGGGATGGCAGCGAGCCGTTGATGACCGCCGAGGATGCTTGCTCAACGCTGAGAGTAGTCATTGCAGCGGAACAATCGCTGCGTACGGGGCAGCCGGTGGAATTAGCATCTGCAAGCGCTGCCGATATGGTTAGCGGAGAAGCTCGTGGAGGTGGAGACCTTGCATAAAGTGAAAGTAGGAATGATCAGCTTCGCCCATCTTCATGCCGTCAGTTATTTACAGGCGTTAGCGTTGCGCCGGGATGTGGAACTGGTCGGAATCGCCGACGAAAACCGGCAGCGCGTAGAACCGTTTATTCAGCAGTATCAACTTCCGTATTTTGCGGATTATCGCGAGCTGCTTGCGGGAGATGCCGATGTGGTCATCATCAGCTCTGAAAACTCCAGACACGCGCAAATGACGATCGAAGCAGCACAGCATAAGAAACATGTGTTATGCGAGAAACCTCTCGGTCTTACCAAAGAAGAAATGCGCCGGATGATCGAAGCATGTGAAGCGAACGGCGTTCAATTGATGACTTCTTTTCCAAATCGCTACATTCCGATGATCGTTGCCGCCAAGCAGGCTATTGACCGCGGAGAAATCGGTCGGATAGTAGCTGTCAAAGCAACAAATAAAGGTGAAATGATCGGTGGCTGGTTCAACGACCCAACGTTGTCCGGTGGTGGCGCACTGATTGATCATACGGTACATGTCATGGATTTGTTGAATTGGATACTTCGCTCGCGGGCGGTGGAAGTGTACGCTGAATCGGGCAGCTTGTTTCATGGCATCGCAATTGATGACGCGGCGATGGTTCACGTCAAATATGAGAACGGGATCATCGCCGCTTTGGATGCAAGCTGGTCGCGTACGCACGCCTTTCCTTATAAACGTGATTTAACTATGGAAATAATCGGTACGGACGGTATGATTTCTATCGATTATTTTGCCCAGATCAATGAAGTATACAGCGAAGCAACGGGTCATGCCGAGTGGAGCTACTGGGGTGATAATAAGGATGAGATGCTGATTGCCGATTTTATTCATTGTATACAAGCAGGGAAGACTGTATCTGTTACCGGAAAAGACGGGTATAATTCAACAGTGATCGCATTGGCCGCATACGAATCGATCCGTCTAAAAAAACCGGTGAGCCTATAACTGGTTAATCGCTCAGGAGGGGCCGGACGCAGTGATCGGTGAAATCAAAGGTGGAGGTACCGCTCGCTATGCTGAGGGGGACCCGCCTTTTTTTTACGATCAAACCGGCTTAGAGACGAATTTGTTTCCGCCTGGATATTTAAATCTAGACTGCAAGACGTAACTTTATCGCATTTAGAGTGATATAATGAGTTGAGAACTCGGCCTAACAAGAAAACACAGGCTGACGGAGGATACTTATGCTGATTTATAATACTTTGTCCCATCAAACAACTACAGAAAAAGTAAGAAAACCAGCGGACCATGAAATGGTCTGGATTCGCCTGTGTAACCCGGAGTCATCCGAAACCAAGCATGTATTATCTGACTTACTGGAGAGTCATCATCTTCTGGTAGAGGATTGTATCCAGCTGCATGGACGCCCCAAAATGGATAGATACAAAAACAATATTTTCATTTCATTTTTTGCTATCAATGGGCAGTATGATCCTATGGAAATCGCCTTGGTAATCGGAAAAAACTATGTCGTAACCGTCTATAAGGATGATATTCCACTGCTTGACAGCTTATATGAGGAATTTAAAGAAATTGAGGGAAGAATGACGTTCCCTGCTCAGATTCTGTACCATATTATGGACAGGTGTGTGGATGAATACGTTCAAGTTATAGATCACATTGAAGATAAGGTGGAAACATGGGAAGAGGCCATTCATGATGATCCCTACGCCCCAATATCCCGTGAAATTTTCCAATTAAAGCGCATCACACATAACCTTCGCCGGGTTTTCGTTGAAGAAAGAACCGTGATAGGAACGATCAGCCATCAAAGCTTTCCGTATTCCCATCCTGAGGCCGATGTTTATTTCGCAGATATTTTCGATCACATCTCACGGGTTGTGGATTCCATCGATATGTACCGTGAATCGCTGACGGGCTTGCTGGAAATGCAGGTGAGTATGAAATCGGATCGCATGAATGAAACGATGAAAACACTTACCGTCATCAGCACGATATTCCTTCCGTTAACTTTTGTCGCTGGCGTGTATGGTATGAATTTTAAAGATATTCCGGAATTAGACTGGAGCTTCGGGTATCTCTATGTGTGGATTCTAATGGCCGCGATCATGGTGGGAATGCTGTTTTTTTTCAAAAGCAAAAAGTGGATGTAGCCCTTGTGATTTGTTTATTTGTCTAATTGCTTCAATCTACGCTCTACTTGGATAAACATCATAATGATTAGCAAAAGCATCATACCCACTATTGAAAATATGGCGGCGACCTGATATTTGACTCCGAGACCCAGGCCAACCAAGCATCCAGCCACAATCATTACATAACCATTATTTATCATAATTTTCGAGCTATATTGATTCGCTTCGTTCCATAAGTCCATGTTTTTCATTGAGCGAGGAGTCCGATACCCATAAATGGCATTAATGTTCTTAGGGGGCTTATGCTTTAATAATTGCCCGGATAGAATGAAGATGATGCCGATTAACAAAGGGAAACCAATACTTATAAACATCATGTAAAGCACCTCCTTTGATGAACAACTGCCGACTTTTAAATTGCCCATAATGTTACTTTCTTTCAACAGTTGTATGGTTATTGTAACAAATTATCAGTTCGAAAAACATAGACTATCAGGTGCGACCTTAGATGAAGCGAACTTGTAATCTATGAAGAGGCTGAATACAATAAGAAGAATGAATCTCATATATATGCACACTGACTGAATATGTGCACAGAATGATGACATCAACAGCATGCAAATTGCTTAAACGGGAGGTAATTCATTATGAACGCGGCGATTAATAAAGACACTCAACTATGCATGTCTCTGGCAGGAAGGCCGGGCAACTTTGGTACCCGTTTTCACAATTTTTTGTACAACGAGTTGAATCTTAATTTCATTTACAAAGCATTTACCACGAATGATTTGCAAGCGACTATCGGTGGCATTCGATCCATGGGAATACGTGGTTGCGCTATCTCCATGCCCTACAAAGAAGCCTGTATCCCATTTATTGATGAGATGGATGAGTCTGCAGCAGCTATCGAATCTGTTAATACCATTGTGAATGACCAAGGCCGATTAAAGGCCTATAATACCGATTATATAGCGGTTTCGCAATTGCTGAGCCAGCATAATGTGCGGCGTGAGAGTGTATTTGCTCTACGTGGAAGCGGCGGTATGGCCAAAGCTGTCTTATGTGCGCTGCGTGATGCAGGCTTTGGTTCAGGTTTTGTTGTTGCCAGGAACGAAGTGGCTGGCCGTGCATTGGCACAAGCTTATGGATATGAGTGGACGGATGATCTGGGAATGCTTCGTCCGGATTTGTTGGTAAATGTGACACCTGTTGGGATGGCTGGTGGTTTAGAGGCTGACGATTTGTCATTTGAACCCGATCTGATCGATAAGGCTGAGACTGTATTTGATGTGGTAGCGCTCCCTGCCGAGACTCCGCTGATCCGTCATGCAAGGCTAAAAAGTAAGAAAGTGATTACGGGTGCGGAGGTTTTTGCTATTCAGGCATTGGAGCAATTCATTCTGTATACAGGTGTACGCCCAACCGATGAGCAGTTCAAAAGAGCGGCAGCATACGCCCGTGGCTAATATTCACGTGAGACGCTTTGACCCATGTCTAAATAAAACCGTTCTGGACCTGGGTGTGTTGGAAATTCATACGGATGAGGTTGTACCTGATTGTGAAAGGTAGCAGCGTTATAGCCAGCTTTTAACGGATATGATATGTTAGGGTAGATAAAGTTCAGAAGAAAAAAGGAGCTAAATTTATGGAGCAGCAGCGATTTGTCAAGGAGTCCCGTTCCTACAAAACAGCACGGGTATTTCCAGTTGATGTCAACAACAACAACACCTTGTTTGGTGGAAAACTAATGGCGTATATCGATGATATCGCCTCAATTGCAGCGTCAAAGCATTCACGATGTTCAGTTGTGACGGCTTCAACGGATTCGGTTGACTTTTTGCTGCCGATTAACCCAAGTGATGCCGTTTCCTTGGAGTCTTTCGTTACCTGGACGGGAACAAGCTCGATGGAGGTTTTTGTAAAAGTAGTAACCGAGGATTTGAAGACGGGAGAGCGCAATATCGCGGCGACTTCGTTTTTGACCTTCGTTGCTTTTGATGAAAATAGAAAAACGGCCAAGGTTCCATCTGTTATTCCGGAGAGCGAGGAAGAGAAGCAGCTGCACGAGACGGCTTTCAAACGGGCGGAGATGAGAAAAGCTCGCAGGGAAGAAAGTAAAAAGTTTGCCCATTACCTGATCACCAAGTTCCCTTGGGAGTAACCATACATACGAGTTGTTTCCTTTGTAAAAAAATTCCAAAAGACAAAACAAGACCAGATCGGCATCGCCAATCTGGTCTTGTTTTGTCATGAGCTGTTGTCTAGCTTGTTTGAACTGATTATATTCAATTATTGTAAATTTTTGGGGCGTACCCGGCTGGTGGGCATCGCAACGAGCGGATCATCGGGCCAGTAATGCTTCGGATAACGACCCTTAAGATCTTTTTTGACCTCGAAATACGTATGTCGCCAAAAGCTTGCCAAATCGCTCGTTACCTGAACAGGGCGTTGGGCAGGTGACAACAGCTGAAGCCGTATTGGGACTCGACCCCCTCCAATGCGCGGAGTTTGCTCCAATCCGAATAGTTCCTGCAGCCGAACGGATAAGGTAGGGATATCAGGATCGCTGTAATCGACGGAAATCCGTGAACCGCTTGGGACGGTGATATGCGTTGGAGCCGATTCGTCCAATGCGCGGCGCTGCTCCCACGACAGCATGGACTCCAGTATGGAGAACATATTCAGCCGCTGAAGGTCGCTGCGGTTTTTGAACCCATGCAGATGCGGAGCCAGCCAATCGTAAATATTCATGATAAGTGCAGGGTCCGCCACGTCAGGCCAATCGGTATCATAATGATTCATAAACTGGAGACGCTCACGTAATTGAAGAGATGCTTTTGTCCAAGGCAGCAGGCCTAAACCTTCCTTGACAATTCCGCTGACTAAAGCACGGTGTACATCCTCCTGATCAGGTGAGTGGTTTGGGACATCCTTGATAAGGATAGCACCCATACGTATAGAATGGCGGGAACGGACGGCCTGTACAGTGGGATCCCATACGGTAACGGTATCCCGTTCGATACTTTGGCTAAAATGCTGCTCCAGCTCTTCCCATTCAACCGGAGCAGCCAAATAAATCCGGCTGTCGGTGCCTTGATCATCAAGCTCCACAGTTACAATATAAGGTGAGTTGGCTAGCGGCTGCATATGCATAAACTGTGCTCCGCGTCCGCTGCTTAACAGAAAGCCTCCCTGTGATCTACGCTGCCCGATTCGATCGGGAAACGCAAAGGCCAGCAGCAGACCACAGTGATGCACATCCTCTGGTTGGCTTGCAACCTGAATATGCAGCTCTCTTTTCCATTGGCCAGCTTCCATCCATATACGTTTGCAGGCGGCAGCATCTACGGTAAAATCCTCATAGAATAAGGGTCCAGACGAGTAATCCTTTGACTTCATGGTCCTTCGAAGTGCCTCTACGCGCAACCGCAAGTCTGCATTCGGAGCTGCAGCATCACCCTTTAAGAAGTCCCGCTCATTGAGCAGGGCAGCTAGCTCGCAAGCCAGCTCTCCATATCCAAGCGGAATTGCCTTAAGCAGCATATGTGCCAAGCGTGGATGAAGTCCAAGACCTGCCATACGCCGACCCTCGGTTGTAATTGATCCGTCCTGGTTCAATGCTCCTAATTGGACAAGCAGCGAACGAGCCTGAACGAATGCAGCCCGTGGTGGAGAGTCAAGCCACGTCAGCTCAGTAGGCTCGGTTACACCCCAAGCCGCCAGCTCCAGAGCCAGGGGAGCCAGATCAGCCTCTGCTATTTCCGGCTTGCTAAGCGGTTGGAGCTGACGATGGTCGGCTTCCGTCCAAAGGCGGTAGCAGGTTCCTGGACCGAGGCGGCCGGCTCGTCCCCTGCGCTGGTCCGCCGATGCCAGAGATACCGGAACGGTTTCCAGACGGGTCATCCCGGTGCGCGGTGAGAAGCGGGGAACACGGCTCAGGCCGCTGTCAATGACAATCCCGATTCCATCAACCGTAAGGCTCGACTCAGCGATGGAGGTGGTAAGCACAATTTTACGTTCATTCGCTTGACCTCGGGAGATAGCTTTATCCTGACTTTCTTGTGGCAAGGAACCGTGCAGTGGGGTAATCTGAACCAGCGGACCGAGCTGCAGCTCGCGCAGTCTTGCTTCGATTCGTCTGATTTCTCCTGTTCCTGGAACAAACACAAGCATATTGCCATGCTCATGCCGCTCGAGCGCTTGGACTATTGCGCGTACAACCGTCTGCTCAATGCGTCCCTCAGGTTTTCGGTCCAAATAATGGGTAGCTACTTCAAAGCTTCGCCCTTCGCTAATCAGGATTGGCGCATCGTTCATCAATCCGGCAACGGCTTGGGCGTCCAGTGTTGCCGACATCACGATGATACGTAAATCGTCACGAAGCAAAGCCTGTGCCTGCAAGCACAAGGCAAGTCCAAGATCTGCGTGAAGGCTGCGCTCGTGAAATTCGTCGAAGATGACAGCACCTACGCCCTCCAGGCTGGGGTCCTGCTGAAGCATCCGGGTAAGAACACCTTCCGTAATGACTTCGATTCGTGTAGAGGGGCCTACACGGGTGTCCATTCGAACCCGATAACCAACGGTCTCACCAACCTGCTGATGAAGTGATGCGGCCATGTAGCGGGCAGCAGTACGGGCAGCGAGGCGGCGCGGCTCGAGCACCAGGATTCGCTGCTTTGCGAATAGGGGCTCGTCCAGCAGAGCCAGCGGGACACGTGTTGTTTTGCCTGCTCCGGGCGGGGCCACCAGCACAATGGCCGAGTGAACTTGTAAAGTTTCTTTTAATTGAGGAAGAATCGAATCTATGGGCAAAATGGTCATTCTATCACTCCAGCTGTTCTTATGTATGCAAGAATTATAACAGAATCCGATACAATTCACCTGCAAATGGGGACGTGTATGTAATAAACAACAAAGAAGCCGCAGCAGCAGCTTCTTAATTTGTAATATGTATGGTTGGGTAACAGAGAAGGCTTTACCGTAGTTTAATAGAGCGATAAAGCCAGAGAGTCAGTTTCGTTGTAAGAATGAAGAATCGCTTCGCATCCGACAATTTCGATGCTAATTAAGGAGTCGAGACATTTTTTAATTGCTCTTTTTCCTTTTACTACTTTGGATTCAAGAGCAGAAACAAGAAGATTCAGTTTCTTTTTGTTCTTTTCATCGGAGTAAACAGGCACCTTTTTATTCTGTACTGTTATGAACAATTTCATTACGCTCACCCGCCTAATAATTGGATATAATACATAGTATATATGATCATCATTAAAATAACCTTAAAATCATTGTACAATTTTGCGATATTTTCATTAATTTTGTTCACCAAGTTGTTTCGATACAATTAATTACCCAACTTATAGCTTTTGAAACAGCAAAATATCAATTATTTTGTAAAAAGTATGGAACACCTGAAGTCATTGTAAAACCGTTTGGTTCTATTGTAATATAATGGCTAAGAGATTAACAGAACTCTGCAAAAAGAGCAGCGAATGAGGGAGGTCACGCAGGTTGAGAGTAGACGCACATCAGCATTATTGGCAATTGGCACGTGGAGACTACGATTGGACCAAAGAGGATGGAGAAATATTGCACCGGGATTATTTTCCTGCCGATCTGTCAGAGCATTTGGCACGCACTCAGATTGACAAGACGATTGTTGTACAGGCAGCTCCGACAATGAAGGATACGGAATTTATGCTTGAGCTGGCACAGCACAACGACTCTATTGCGGGTGTTGTCGGTTGGCTGGATCTGGAGCACAAGGATTTTCGTGAGCAATATGAATCGTTACGAAAACAGTCCAAATTGGTTGGAATTCGTATTATGATTCAAATCATGGAGGACGCTGATGCGGTTCTGCGCCCCGCAAGTTTACAAGCGCTGAAGTTTTTGGAGGCCGAGAATTTTCCGGTCGATCTGCTGATGCGTTCACACCAGCTGCCGACTGTGCTGAAATTACTGCAGCAGGTACCTGATCTTCGTGGGGTTATTGACCATATCGCCAAGCCAGTTATTGCACAGGAACAGTGGGAGCCTTGGGCTTCACAACTGGATGAAATTGCCTCTTATCCGTCGATAACCTGCAAGCTGTCGGGGATGGTAACAGAAGCCGATCATCATACTTGGACGACAGAGCAGGTGACTCCTTATATCCATCATATAGTAAAAGCTTTTGGCACAGAGCGTGTGATGTTTGGCAGTGATTGGCCTGTCTGTCTGCTGGCGGCCAGCTATGAACGAGTGGTGAGTCTGGTAGAGGAAGCCTTGTCAGGCGGGATAACAGAATCGGAAAAAACGGCGATATTCGGCCATAACGCCCTGCGTTTTTACAAGCTGGAGCATTTGCTTCGTTAGGTTATCAAGTTCTGCCCGATGTATCATCAGATCATCAGAATCAAGAGGAGTGGTTGAGAGTGTCCAAAAATGTTAAACTGCCGCGGGACAAAAAAATCAAGCTAAGCCAATATGATCCCGATGATACGGGTTCTTTTTCCGGAAAGGAAGAGGTCACCGAGCATTACGAGAAGCTGAAAGAGGAATTGACAGAGCTGCAGGACAAGCTGTTTGCCGGGAAAAAGTATTCACTGCTCATTATTTTTCAGGGGATGGATTGCAGCGGCAAGGATGGCGTCATTAAAAAAGTGCTGTCCGGGGTCAATCCGCAGGGCTTCAAGGTGACTTCATTTAAACAACCGACAACCGAAGAATCCTCACATGATTTTCTGTGGAGAGCCCATAAGGAAACGCCGGGCAGAGGGTTCATTACAGCATTTAATCGCTCCTATTATGAGGATGTTTTGATCACGCGTGTACACAATCAGATTGAGGATGAAGAGGCTGAGCGGCGCTTCAAGCACATCAAGCAATTTGAGAAGCTGCTGGCTGATCATGATACAGTCGTATTAAAAATTTTCCTACATATTTCGAAAGATTTTCAAATTAAAAAAATCGAGGAACGGCTTCACGATCCATCCAAAAGATGGAAATTTGTTCCAAGCGATCTGCTGGAGCGCAATTATTGGGACGCCTATCAAAAGGCATACGAGGGTGTGTTCACCAATTGCAACTCGAAGGACGCGCCTTGGCATCTGGTGCCCGGTAATAACCGCTGGTACAGAGATTATGTTGTGCTGTCGCTAATTGTGGATACTTTGAAAAAGCTGCCGCTGTCCTATCCGCAGCCGGACATTGCGATGAAGGATTTAATCGAATTGCTGCCGCTTGGCGAACAGCCTGAATAGAAGATTCATTACTCACGCTACAATCGGTTCTCATCCTACAAGCATCCCTGACCGCTTATTATCAAGTGGGCTAGGGGTGTTTTTTGTATGGAAGGACTCTCTTTCATGGATGTGACATTTGTCAGGTGCAAGCGATGACATTCGTCGGTAGGGTGTAAAGTCAATCCAGACTATACTAAAAGCAGGAAGTCGAATACATGAGGTGATTGAAATGAATTCAGTTATAGAGCTGCAGCATGTTACCAAAGAGTTCAAGGGCAAGCGGGCGGTAGATGACCTCTCGCTAACGATTCATGAAGGCAGTGTGGTGGCCCTGTTGGGGCCTAATGGTGCCGGGAAAACGACGACGGTTGCCATGACGCTTGGTCTGAGAAAACCGACAAGCGGAACGATTCGATTGTTGGGCGGTGACCCGCAGGATCGAGCTGTCAAAGACAGAATAGGAGCCATGCTGCAGGATGTTCATAGCATTGACGGTTTGAAGGTGGGGGAAACGATCGAGCTGTTCCGTCATTATTATTCCAAGCCCATGCCCTTAGACCGACTGCTCAAAATATCAGGTCTCATGGAGGAGAAGGGGAAGCTCGGGACGGCGCTGTCCGGCGGACAAAAACGTAGATTGGGCTTCGCACTGGCTTTGGCGGGTGATCCATCCGTACTGTTTCTCGATGAGCCTACAGTGGGTATGGATGTCAGCTCGCGGCAGCTGTTCTGGGAAACGGTCAAAGCCATGGCAGGCCAAGGAAGGACGATTATTTTGACGACACATTATTTGGATGAGGCTGATGCCATCGCGGATCGAGTAATTGTCATTAACAAGGGCAAGCTTGTTGCTGACGGAACCCCGGAGGAAATCAAAGCATCGACAAATAGCAAAATATTGTCCTTTACAGCGGGAACCGGACTGACCGACGAACGGCTGCGCAGCCTTCCTGGCGTTATGGATGCGGAGTGGAAGGGACGGAGGGTCAGGCTGTACAGCAGTGATACGGATCAGCTGATCGCTGCGATTGTGCGGCAGGAGCTGGATGCGGCCGATATTGAAATCCAGAGTGTTGGTCTGGAGGAAGCTTTTCAGGCTTTGGTCAGGGAATAACGGTATTTTCCAGCAGAACTGTTATCAATCGCAAGTGAAAGGAGATGTTTTTATGAGAGCGATGCTGGCGCAATGTAAAGCCGAGCTGCTGCGCACCTTGAGGAATCGAAAATTTATAATGTTTGCTTTGTTAATGCCTGCTGTGTTTTATTTTATTTTTACGAGTACGATAGATCCGAATACGGAGGTAGGCGGCATGGACTGGAAGGCCTACTATTTAATATCCATGACGGTATTTGGCGTGATTGGAGGAAGCATCAATACGCTGAGCCTGCGCTTTGCACAGGAGCGAATGCAGGGCTGGGTGCAATTGATTAAGCTCACTCCTCTCCCTTCGGGTGCCTATGTTTTCTCCAAAATAGCAGCCCAATCCATCGTCAATCTGGGTACGATTGTACTGATGTTTATTATCGGCGCGGTGTTTCGCGATGTGCATTTATCGACGGGTCAATGGATAGCCTGCGGACTGTGGATCTGGATTGGGGTTGTTCCCTTTATGGCGCTGGGGACGCTGCTTGGAACGATCCGCAGCATTGAGGTCGTCCAAGTGCTGGCCCAGCTTTTATTTATAGGGATGTCGGCGCTCGGAGGATTATGGATGCCCATACAGACCATGCCGCAGCTCATGCAGCATATCGCGTTGTGGCTTCCCACTTACCGATACGGTCAGGGGGCATGGAATATCATTGCCGGGGTCTCACCGGATTGGGCAGGTATTGCGGTTCTTGCAGCCTATGTGATCATTTTTATGGTATTATCGTCGTATATCATAAAAAGGCAGGAAGCGGTATGACAAAGCCCAGTTCAGTGATTGACAGGAAAATACGGGGAAGCTTAATGTTTTCATTCGTTTGGCTGATTTACCTGATCATACCTATTAATGCGCTGCTCCACAAATCGGCTTCCGAGATGTGGATCGGCTTTTCTGTGCTTGTTTTGTTTGTACTGATCTATCTGCTATCTTATCTGGACTCGTCACGGCGACTGCTGTGTGTGATGGGCTTGTTTGTCATTATCGGCTTTTTTTGCTTGCATTATGATCAGAGCTTTATATTTATGGGATTTTATACGGCTGCCATCGTTGGCATGCTTCCCACCAATAAACAGTTTATAGTCGGAATGGCAGCTCAGTTGGTTGTATTCATCCTTGTCCTGTTTTTTAGCGGTCTAGAGTTGAATGAATCGGATATGATCAACTTCATACCTTCGATGCTTGTAATGACTGTGATGCCCATCGTTATGCGTGGGGTATTCCGTTCGAAGGAGCTGCGCAGTAAGCTGAACATGGCAAATGATGAAATTGCACGTCTGGTCAAAAATGAGGAGCGGCAGCGAATTTCCCGTGATCTGCATGATACACTTGGCCACACACTGTCGCTGATCGCGCTCAAAAGCGAGCTGGCTGAGAAAATGATAAGTATAAATCCCGAACGCGCCATTCAAGAGACAAAGGATATACAAACGACCGCACGGGCTGCTCTCAAACAGGTTCGCGAACTCGTGTCGGATATTAATGCTGTAACGATTAGCGAGGAGCTGGCGCATGCCGAACAGATTTTGTCTGCGGCAGGAATCGACCTGCATGTTCAAGGGAAAGCCGAAGCAGCCGAGGTACCTCCCTTAATCCAAAACATTCTTGGGATGTGTCTGAGAGAGCTGGTGACGAACGTCGTGAAGCATAGTAAAGCCAAGCAATGCTTTATTGAATGCACGGCAGCGATGGACCCCTTTACCTTGACGATTCGTGATGATGGAGTCGGTACCGCTTACTCAGCATCAGTGAAATCACAGACATGTGCAGGACTCCGTGGAATCAGTGAGCGTCTGGAGCTGGTGGAGGGCAAGCTTCAATTTCATTCTGCTCCGGGTGAAGGAACAAGGGTGAGTCTTGTTGTTCCAAAGGTTGTGAAAAATGTGAAGATCAGGGAGAATCAGACATGAGAGTGATTATTGCCGAGGATCAGAACATGCTGCGCGGCGCATTAAGTGCCTTGCTGGATATGGAAGACGATATCGAAGTTATTGGTCAGGCTGAAAATGGTGAGCAGGCTCTTCAGATGATTGTTGAGCTGTCACCGGATATTTGTATTATGGATATCGAGATGCCCAAGCTGACCGGACTGGATGTAGCTGAGCGTCTAAAGGAACAGGGTCATTCTTGCCGTGTGGTGATCCTGACAACTTTCGCTCGCGTGGGGTATTTTCAACGGGCGATCAAATATGGAGTTCAGGGTTATTTGTTAAAGGATTCGCCCGTACACGAGCTTGCAGCCGCGCTGCGGAGCATATACAAGGGCGGAAGAGCGATCAGTCCTGCACTTTCTATTTCGTTATGGGAAGCGGAAAATCCGCTGACGGAACGGGAGCAGGAGGTGCTGAAGCTGGTAGCTGCGGGTTTATCGGTAAACGAAATAGCCAGAAAGCTGTTCCTAACGGGAGGCACGGTACGGAATTATGTATCGGAAATTTTGCAGAAGCTTGAGGCCAAAAACCGTATTGATGCGATCAGTATTGCCGAGAAAAATGGTTGGCTGCAATAATAATTGAAGCTACCTAGCAGCCGTAAGAAATTAAGTTTAGGAGGCGCGGGCAATGGAAGAGCTATATAACCGGGTGCTGGAGCTGCTTATCCAGCACAATCAGGCACATCTGCTTCAATTCTATGATGAACTGTCCGAGGCATCGCAGCTGAAGCTGCTGAATCAGATTCTGAGTATCAATTGGGACCAGTGGGCAGCATTAGAAGAAGTGCGTGCAGCACAGACACCTGCAATCTATGAAGACCTGTCGCCGATCGGAGCGCTTGATTGGGAGCTGTTCAGTGAGGAGCAGCAGCAGTATTTTACAGATAAGGGTTGGGAGCTGCTTCGTCAAGGAAGGGTGGGAGCGATTGTTGTAGCCGGAGGCCAGGGAAGCCGGTTGGGGCATGAAGGACCGAAGGGGACCTACGATATTGGTCTGCCTTCCCATAAGTCGTTGTTTCAGCTTCAAGCGGAGCGCTTGCTCAATCTGTCTCAGCGAGCAGGAAGCCGAATCCCTTGGTATATCATGACAAGCCCGGATAATCATCAGCAAACGGTCGATTATATGGCGGGAGCTGGTTATTTTGGTTATAGTGCTGACGATTGTGTTTTTTTTGATCAAGGGGTCATGCCTGCTGTAGATGAGGAGGGCCGTATATTTTTATCGGAGAAGGATGAGATCGGTCTGGCTCCAAGCGGAAATGGAGAGTGCTTCGCCGCTTTGAACAAGTCTGGAGCGTTAGTCGACATGAAGCGCCGCGGTGTCGATTGGTTATTTTATTATAATGTGGATAATGCACTTATTAAGGTGGCGGACCCTGGGTTTGTTGGTGTTGCTGCTCATTATAACAACCCAATTGCGACCAAAGTGATAGATAAGGCGTATCCCGAGGAGAAGGTCGGTATTATATGTATGAAAAACAATCGGCCTATGGTCGTGGAATATTCCGATCTGCCACAGCATTTGATGTTTGAATGCAATAGTGAAGGGAAGCTGACGTATGGGCTTGGCAACATCTCAATTCATTTATTTCGCCGTGACTGGATCGAGCAGCAGGTGAACAACAGCATTCCCTACCATATCGCTCACAAGAAAATCAGGCATGTAGATGTGAATGGTCAGATCATTGAAGCTTCACAGCCGAATGGGTACAAATTCGAACGGTTTATTTTTGATTTTTTTCCATCGGCTGCGGGGATCACGGTTCTTAAAGGAAAGCGTGAACATGATTTTGCACCTGTAAAAAACAAGGAAGGTGAGGACAGCCCACAAACAGCCAGAAAGCTTATTTACGAGCTGCATCGGAGCTGGCTGCTGAAAGCGGGTGTTTCGCTTGATGAGGTTCAGGGGCCTGTCGAGATTTCGCCGCTGCTATCGTACGCTGGAGAAGGATTAACGAGAGAGATCATCTAACAGGGCAGCTGTAAACTGCTCTTTTTTTGCGTTTTCTTTTTGGATGAATAGCAAAAAAGATCGTTTGCAGTTCGCGTGATTATGCTACAATGTAACGATAATTCATTAAATGTTGTTCATTTAAAAGCAGAAGAGGGCTGGAGTATGCTAAACCGACTAAACAAAATATTAGAAAAATGTATGCCGTTTCTTACACCAACAGGTGTGCTCGTGGGTCTCTTGGGTGCCGCATGGCTGCACTCGTTCAGTTTTTTGGTGCCGTGGATTTTTGCCGCAATGACGTTTGCTGGCAGCATTGGCTCCAATTTCAAGGATTTGGGCCGGGTAATGATGCTTCCACTGCCGATTGTGGCTAATCTACTTATATTGCATTTGGTCATGCCTATATTAGGCTGGGCCGCCGGGGCCTACTTTTTTCCGGGTGATGATTTGACACAGACGGGATTTGTGCTGTTATTCGTCATTCCAACCGGAGTCGTGAGTCTCGTCTGGGTCACAATTTATGGAGGAAATATCGCGCTTACGCTTGCACTCATCCTGTTGGATACGCTGCTGTCTCCAATTATCGTTCCGCTGAGTCTTTCCTGGATTGTAGGAGCCAAGGTTCATATGGAGCCGCTGGATATTATGGGCGGGCTGCTCTGGATGGTTGTTGTCCCTTCTATTATCGGAATGCTGCTCAATCAATTAACGAAGGGCAAAATCAAACCGATGCTCGGTCCAAAGCTTGCTCCTTTTTCCAAAATCGGGCTGTTTATTGTCGTTTCGATCAATAGCTCGGTGGTAGCTCCCTATTTGAAGCAGTTTAATATGAAGCTGCTGGAAATCATCATCGTAGCCTTTGTGCTTGCGGCTTTTGGTTATATCGCGGGCTGGCTGGTGTCTCATTGGATGAAATGGGACCGTGAAGTGACCATAGCGCTTACGATAAATTCAGGGATGCGCAATTTAAGTGCAGGCGCGGTGCTTGCGATCAGCTTCTTCCCACCTCCTGTCGCCCTGCCGGTTATCGCCGGTATGCTGTTTCAGCAAATCCTCGCTGCTTTGTTTGGACAGCAATTGGGTAAAAAATATGGCATGACATCCTCCATTTCCAGTACAGCCAAATAGCCAATAAGAGTGGCGATTTTCACCGGGAACAGGAGAATGGTATAATGTTGCTTAAATAGACAGGTGCTGACATGAAGGAAGGTGACAATAAGGATGGGAAGCAATTCGAGATATACAGCAACGGTGTCGCTTGTTGTTATGGCGGCAGGATTTATTGGAACCTTATTTGTCGAAGGTCCGATATGGGTTCGGTTTTTACAAAGCGGATTTGAAGCGGGGCTTGTAGGGGGACTGGCAGACTGGTTTGCAGTGACAGCGCTGTTCAGGCATCCGCTCGGCATACCGATTCCACATACGGCCTTACTGCCCAAAAATCGGGAAAAGGTGTCCAGAGCGTTGGTCAACACCATTCAGGAGGATTTACTAAGCAAGCAAAGCATTACGGACAAGCTGGCTCAAATCCCGTTGGTATCCAAAATTTTGCAGGGCGCAGCAGGGCAGCTCAGTACAAATTCGGCTAAGACTGGTGTGGTCACGCTAAGTGAATATGCCATTCGTCAGCTGCCACTTGAAAAGCTTGCCGCATTAGGCGAACGAGAAGTCAGGCATATGATTGATGCACTGGATTTGCAGGATCTGCTCAAACAAGGACTTCAACAGGTTTACACCAGGGGCTACGATGAGAAGGTATTCGATTTTGCGCTGAATACGGCTGAACAGTTAATTATGAAACCGGAAATACGCGATCGAATGGGTGCAATGGCTTCTCAGGCGCTGCAAAATCTGAATGCGGGCGGGATGATGCAGTTTGCGCTTAACGCTTTTGCCGGATTTTTCAATGATGAGAAGCTCGGCGGTTTGATCCAGCAGTTCATGCTGAATGGGCTGGATGGATTGCGATCCGTTAATAATCCTAACCGTAAAGCGGTCATGCGTGCCATACACAGCTGGCTGGATAATCCGGGCAACCAGTATAAGCTGGCGATCGAAATGGATCACTGGAAGACACAGCTGCTGGATGAATGGAAGCTTGAGGAGAAGCTGCTGGAGATGCTGCAGCGTTTGCAGGCTCAAGCATTGGAATTTGTGAACCGTGAGGATTATGTAGAAGCCTATGTGATACCGGTGGTGAACAAGCTGGTTAATCAAGTTTGTGACAACGAGGAGCTGCTGGATCGGCTCGAAAGCGGCTTGCGTGAGCAGATTGCCCGTTGGATCGAGGCGAATCACCATAAAATCGGTACGCTGATTCGTGAAAACATTGATCGTTTTGACGATAAGACGCTGATTACGCTGATGGAGGATAAAATTGGCGGCGATTTGCAATGGATTCGAGTTAATGGAGCCATTTGTGGATTTTTGATCGGGATTATATTGGCTGGTATTAAGCTTATTGCTGGATAACCGCTAAACTCCATTTTGATACCCTTGTGAATAAGACGAAATGAATCAGATTGTGCAAAAACACGGAGATACGCGAATGTTCGTCTCTCTGTGTTTTTTTATGTGGCAAGATGATTGCAAGGGAACAGAGTGATTACTTATGATTATATTGTGTGCATTTCATAGCTCCTTCCTCTATAATAAATCCAACAGAATCCACTAGGCCATTATACGTTTACGCAGTCAGCTTGCGTTTGATGGGAAAATGAATTCAATTTAGGCGGTGGGGGGACCCGGTCATGCTGCGCATGCATTTCAAAAATAGTGTCGCGTTCAAATGGAAAATCTCGTATGGTGTGATTTTATTCATTCCGATACTGATCAGCGCTCTTATATATGTACAAACAGGGAGCATTGTGGAGTATGAGATTAAACGGGCTAATAAGGCTTTGCTTAATCAGGTTAAATTTATCGTGGATAGCGGGCTGCTGCAGACAGAACAGCTTGGCAATCAAATGTCCATTAATACGGATATCAGAAAATACCTGGACGTAGATCAACAAAAGGATCCCTTTCAAATTTATAAAACCAAACAAGAAATCCATAAATACTTGCTATACAATGATTTTATTAAAGATATTTTTGTATACTCGAAAAGTATGAATATGGTGCTGACACCGGATACCTTCGTGGAAGAAAGTCATTTTTATCAAATGTATTATGAAAGCGCTATCTTTACCTTTAAGGATTGGCAGAAATTCGCTAGAAGTACTTATATTAAAGAATACCGGGTCCTTCCTACGCGTGACAACGGTCTTTTGAACGAAACCGCCGCGCTTGTGCAGTCACTACCGATTGATAACAGCAACCAGCCGTTAGGTACACTTGTCATCACTTTGAACAACAACAAAATAGAAAAAATTCTAAAAAATATGGATTGGATTCAATATGGTCAAGTGCTAATTCTCGATAAAAATGATCAGATCGTTTTTCATACCAAGGATGCCGGGCTTCCTTTATCTATACATTACAGCGAAATGGAACTGAAGAAGGACGAGCCCTTTTTCGAGAACGTTCAGGGACACAAGGTAATGATTTCCCACGCTTCGTCGAGTGTGGTGGATTGGAAATATGTGAGTATGATTCCTGCGGAGGTGTTTTGGGAAAGAGCAGAGCATATACGAAATTTGAATCTGCTTGGTTTGTTCATATGTTTTATCATTGGCGGCGTGATGATCCTGGTATTTGCCAGAAAGAACTATAATCCGATTCAGGAGCTTGTCAGATTTGTAACAGGGAAAGCTTTTGCCCCTGTAGAGAAAGAGCAAGACGAATTTGAATTGATCCGTCAGCATTTTATTAAAACCATTCAGGAAAGAGATGATAGCAATCACAAACAGGTTCAGCATATTAAGCTGCTGCGGAATTACTTTTTACACCGATTGATGAAAGGCCATATTGAAAAGGAACAATCTCTGGAGGAGGCTTCCAAAGCCTATCATATATTGTGGTCTTCCGATTATTTTCTTGTTATGCTCTTTCATCTTGAAAGTGACAAGGGGGTTTCCAACGAGTTTCAATTGCTGCAGTTTATCATTTCCAATGTGGTTACCGAGCTGATTGGAGCTAAGCATACTCTCCATTTCACAGATATGGACGGAACGCTTGCAGCTGTATTGAATATACAACCAGCGGGCTTCGATGATTGGAAGGATGACTTAGAGGCGGAATTGAAAGAGGCCAGAGAATTTATAGAGAAAAGGTACAATTTTCAATTTGCGACAACGATAAGTGGATTGCAAAGAGGAATGGGAGGCATACATCAGGCCTTTATGCAAGCCTTGGAGGCGCTCGAATATTTAATGCTGCTTGGTGATGAAAAGGTTGTCTGGTATGGTGATTTGAAACACACCAACAAGGATTATTATTACACAGTCAACCAAGAGCTCATACTGATCAATCTGCTCAAAAGCTGTGAATTTATCCAGGCACGTGAGCTGGTAACGGGGGTGATCCAGAGCAGCTTCAACCAAGGAAATACTTCAATCGAAATGCTAAAATGCATTATGATCGATTTGGTGAGCACGATGATGAAGCTGATCCAGGATCAGCATCATGGTTCGGTTTGGGAAGAATTGCGACCATTCCGCCGACTGCTTAAATGCAATACGAAATTTGAGATTGAGTATCAGATGCTTGAAATATTTAATTATGTTTGTCAACACATAGAAAGTAAAAACAAAAGTATTTCGAACCTTGTAAAGAATGAGCATGTGACTGAATTTGTTCAAGAGAATTATCATGACCCGAATCTGAGTGTGTCTTTGCTCGGCGAGCACTTTTCGATGACCCCACAATACTTGTCGAGGCTCTTCAAGGAGCAGAGGGGCCAGGGATTACATGAATTTATTTGTCAAACGAGGATTGAACATGCCAAGCAGCTGCTCCTTAAGGGTGAGAGCATTGAAGACACTGCACGAAGTACAGGTTTCACGAGCAGCAGTACCTTTATCAAGGTGTTTAAAAAATACGAGGGCATCACACCAGGAAAGTATCAATTTAATGGGCAATAAGGTCTGTCCGTATATTTATTTCATGTGCCTCATGGTAAACCATGGGGTTTTTTAACAATTGAACAATTAATTTCAAATCGTCGATTACCTTTTTTTGGTTTTTGACAACTCCTTTTTTAATGCTGATTGATATAATTGAATGCGCTTACTATATTGTAATTGGGATCCCAAACTCAACAATAATCAAGGAGGTCACATGAAAAATAACAAACAATTTCTTGCCATTATGGCTGCTCTTCTTCTTACTGCAGGGTGTACAGCTGTTAAAGCACCCGACGCTGCTCCTGCTAAGCCTACAACTACAAAGCCGGTAGACGTAACCCTAACAAGAATGGGAGAGGACAAGGCAGCTGTTGAATTAACGCCCCCCAATCATTTTTTTGAAGAGTTGGAGAAAAGGACAGGAATCAAGACCAAATTTTTAGGTGGGGCCGGTATGAATACCCAGGAGTTTAATCTTGTTCTGGCATCGAATGACTTGCCGGACGTTTGGATGAACAATTGGCTTAATTTTCCGGGTGGGCCCAAGAGGGCAATCGATCAAGGGTACATATTAAGACTGAATGATGTTATCGACAAGTATGCGCCTAACTTTAAGAAGGTATTGCAGGAAAATCCGCAAATTGCTAAGGATATAAGGACGGACGAAGGGGACTATTATGCATTTCCTTTTATTCGATCCGAATTTGATAAAACCTATGTAGGTCCGATTATCCGTAAAGACTGGCTGGATGAATTGGGATTGCCTGTACCAGAGACGATTGATGAATGGTATACCGTTCTGAAGGCATTCAAGGAAAAGAAGAACGCAGCGGCACCGCTAACCTTTTTGGCATCCCGCTTTTTCTCAACAGGAGCATTTTCTGGTGCTTATGGGGTTATGAACGGCTTTTATCTGGAGAATGAAAAAATTGTGTTCGGAAACATGCAGCCTAAGTACAAGGATTTTATGATATTACTTCGCAAATGGTACGTGGAGGGCTTGCTTGATAAGGATTTTGCTTCTATAGACTCGAATACCGTGGATCGGAAGATGATGACAGGGGGAAGCGGAGTTACTATTCAATTAGGAAGCCGTACCGACCAGTACCATAACGCAACTCGGGAAAGTCTACCCCAAGCCAATTACATGGGCATTACGTACCCGTCTCTTCAAAAAGGAGTGAAATCTAAGTTCGGCCATCTTGAGAATGCCTATCCGGGTGGTAATTCCGGTGCGATTTCGGCCAAGAGCAAGAATGTGGAGGCTGCTGCCAAATGGCTGGATTATTTCTATTCCAAAGAAGGATCAACACTCGTAACCTACGGTACTGAGGGTGTCAGTTATACGATGGAAAATGGAAAAGTGAAATATACGGATCTAATCTTAAAGAATCCGGATAAATTGACTGTGGATCAGGCAAGGCAAGTGTACGGTAAAAATACAAATTTCCCGCAAATTCAAAGAGATACCGAATCGTCAAGGGGGGAAAAGTGGATTGCAGCCATTGCCAAATGGAGAGATACAGACGCTGAAAAATATGCTATTCCACCAATCACTCATACCACAGAGGAGTCAAATGAAATCGCGCAAATTATGGCTGATATCAACGCTTACGTATTGGAAACGGAAATCAAATATATTCTCGGTACGATATCGATCGATACCTTTGATGATAATGTGAACACATTAAAGAAAATGGGAATTGAAAAAGCCATTAAACTGAAGCAAGCTGCGTATGACCGCTACAAAAAGAGATAAGCTGCCAAGGGGAGATTTGACCTTAAATCTCCCTGTCCTTGGACGCTTTGCGCGGTATTAATTAGCTTAAAAAACGGATACAAGGAGATTACTCTATGAATTCATCTTCCATTCAGGCGGCAACGAGTGCTATCAACAAGAAAACAGCATTCTTAGCCAGAGCACGCAAAGACTTTATCCGTAATAAAGCGGTATACTTTTTGGTGCTTCCTGTGGTTATCTTTTACATTGTGTTTTCTTATGTGCCTATGTACGGTGCGATTATTGCTTTTAAGGAATATGTTCCGGCCAAGGGCATTTTCGACAGCCCGTGGGTTGGTTTCGCCAAGTTCAGAGAGTTTTTTAATAGTATCTATTTCACGAGAGTCGTAAAAAACACGATCATGATCAGTTTCTACAGCTTGATTATCGGTTTTCCTGCTCCGATCATATTGGCCCTTTTATTTAATGAGTTGAAAAGTCAGGTGTTTAAAAGAATTACGCAATCGATCACCTACATGCCACATTTTATTACTATGGTTGTGGTTGCGGGTATTATTCGCGACTTTACTCTTTCCGACGGGTTAATTAACGATGTCATCGCAGCATTTGGAGGAGACCGAACCGCCTTTTTGCAGAAAGCCAGTTATTTCCGGACGATCTATATAACGAGTGAGATCTGGCAAAGTGTAGGTTGGGGTACAATCATCTATCTTGCAGCTATCACCGGTATTGATCAGCAGCAATATGAAGCTGCCAAAATCGATGGAGCCAACAAATGGAGGCAAATTTGGCATATCACCTTACCGGGTATTCGACCCGTCATTCTTATATTGCTTATTCTGAAATTGGGGCATATGATGGACGTCGGATTTGAAAAAATCATTTTATTGTATAACCCTGCAACGTTCGAAACCGCAGATGTGATTTCTTCCTACGTGTATCGCAAGGGGATTATAGAGTTCAACTACAGTCTCAGTACGGCGGTTGGCTTGTTTAATTCGGTAATTAATTTCATTTTGTTGATTCTAGCGAATTATCTTAGCAAAAAAACGAGCGGTAACAGCCTATGGTAGGGAAGGGGATTATTCATGAATAAGACATCGTTGGGAGAGAAAATATTTGACATCCTCAATGTCGTCATCATGCTGCTATTGATCATGGTAACGCTATACCCTTTTATATATATTGTCGCGGCCTCTTTCAGCAACGGAAACCAGTTTATTGCCCATGACGGCCTGTTATTCTGGCCAGAAGGCTTTACTTTCTCCGCTTATGATGCTGTTTTCAGAAACCCGAATATTATAATGGGCTATAGAAATACACTGTTTATTGTTGTTGTAGGTGTGACCATCAATTTGATACTGACCTCGCTCGGCGCTTATTTCCTATCCAGAGAAAATATCATGTGGAAGAATGGGATCATGTTTTTTATCGTTTTCACGATGTTTTTTAATGGAGGGCTTATCCCGTTCTACTTGACGGTTCGCAGTTTGGAGCTGCACGATACGTTATGGGCATTAATTTTACCTAGTGCGATCAACACCTTTAATCTCATATTAATGAGAACGTACTTTATGAGTATCCCCCGTGATATGGAAGAATCGGCTGTTATGGACGGTGCGGGCCATATCACTATTTTGTTCAGAGTCTATTTGCCGCTCGCGATACCTGTAGTAGCCGTTATGATTCTTTTTTATGGGGTTCAGCATTGGAACAGCTGGTTTCAGGCGAATATATTTTTGCGTAACAAAGAATTGTTTCCGTTGCAATTGGTGTTAAGAAACATTCTGATTGACAATAATATGGAAATGATGATGGGTAATAATGTCGCAATCAATGAAGCCCAGAATGTGGCAGAAACCATCAAATATGCTACCATCATGGTGTCGACGATCCCTATTCTTGCGCTGTATCCTTTCCTTCAGAAGTATTTTGTGAAAGGTGTTATGGTCGGGGCTTTAAAAGGATGATTTAAACCAGCAAGCCAGTGTGCAGGCCCAAAAGCTGCCCATGGCTTGCTGGTTTATTTGTGCTTAATTAAAAATTGAAATGGAAATATTTTTGTCAAAAGCGAAATTAGCTGCACCCAATGCGCCACCGATATCCTTGAACACGGAGGTTTTGACTATGGTGTCAGCAGATAGCGGACGCATAGCCCGTTGGCGCATGACTCTGGTGGCTGTTTCTACAAACAGCGTACTGGCGTTCGGTATCGTGCCGCCCAGAATGATAGCCTCGGGATTAAACGTATTCAGCAGGTTGGCCATGGCAATTCCCAGGTATGAAGCGGCATTGCTAATAACCTGAACAGCCAGCTTGTCATCATCCTCAGCAGCCGCGCATACATCATGCATTTTCAGAAATTGAAGGTCCATATTTTGATAAGGATACACAAGCTCCTGCTCGGAAGAACGGACCAGCTTGCGAAATTCCTGTTCAATGGCAGGGCCAGCAGCGAGTACCTGAAGACAGCCGTGATTGCCGCAGGGACAGAGTGGACCTGATGGCTCTATGGTGGTATGACCGATTTCGCCGGCGCCGCCAAGTGAGCCTGATAGCAGCTGACGATTAATATATAATCCAGCTGCGATGCCCATGCCAACCCCGATATAAATCATATTGTTGTAGGAAAGCCCTGCACCGTAGCGGCATTCCGTTAATCCCCTTGCCCGGTGACGGTTCACGACGACCGTCGGCCAACCAATTTCTTTTTCCATAATGCCAGCCACATCAACTTGATTCCATTCCAGATCAGCGGCACTGCGGATCATGCGGTGGTTGGCATCAACCAGGCCGGGAACCCCCAAGCCGAGCAAAGGAATAGGACTCTTGTCCAGACTTTTGACGAAGGTTGAGATTTCTATGGCCAAGGCTTTGAAGGTCTCTTCTGGCTCGAAAGTATACAGAGGAATTTTCATTGATTTGATCACATTGCCAAGCAGATCGAAGGCGCCAAGCGTCCAGGTCTTGTTATCGAGATCGGCCCCGATAATAACTCTGGAATTCGGAACCAGCTCCAAAGCTGTAGCAGGTCTGCCTTTGGTGGATAAACGATTGTCGGTTTCGCACACAAGATCGTTTTCAATTAATTCGGCTATGGAAATGGAAATGGTAGCCCGGCTCAATCCGGTAATTCGGGTAAGTTCAATTCTCGACATGCTGCCTTGTATGCGCAGTGTTTGTAGAATAGTTAGTTTACTGCCCTTTTGATCTCTGATTTCATTGTTGCTCATAACAGCACCCTATCTTATATTCTGTCGGTAAAATTTCAAAAACGGGAAGCATTGGTTCTAATTATAGCATAAAAGACTATAATCTCAACGAAAAAGAATAAGATAATTTAAATCTTTACATAAGTTAATCGCGATGTTAGAATAATCTAGAAATCGCTTCCAGAAAGTTAAACAAGTCATGGCAATTGGGGGTTACAAGATGCTAAGAGGGATCCCATCCATACTATCACCTGAGCTTTTGAAGACCTTGATGGAAATGGGGCACGGCGACGAAATTATTTTGGCGGATGGAAATTTTCCTGCTGCCTCCCACGCGAAGCGTTTGATACGCAGTGACGGGCATTCGATTCCGGATTTGCTTCAAGCGATCATTCCTTTGTTCCCGTTGGATCATGCGACAGAGCATCCGGCGGTTGTGATGTCCCTGCTGCCGGCCGACCCGACACCTGAGGTATGGGAAATGTATCGCGGTCTGATCCGTCCTCATGAGAGTCGATTCACGGATTTTGGTTATGTGGAACGTTTCTCCTTTTATGAGCGGGCACTTAAGGCTTTTGCTATTGTCGCAACAGGTGACAAGTCTTTTAAAGGCAATCTGATTTTGAAAAAGGGTGTTGTGAGAGATTGAGGATGCATGCCTGTACGATAATGAAGGAGGGGGAATCATGAAAAAACGGGTTTTAGGTACCTCGGGAATCGAAGTTAGTGTGCTCGGTATGGGCTGCTGGCAGTATGGCGGCGGCAGCTATTGGGGGGAGCAAAGCCAGAAGGATGTCGACGAGGTCGTACACAAGGCGCTGGATCTGGGCGTGAACTACTTTGACACGGCTGAGGTTTACAACGATGGAGCAAGCGAGCTGGCACTCGGGATTTCTCTCAAAGGCAGGCGGTCTCAGGCGATTATCGGCAGTAAAATCAGTACCTCGAATACGCAGCCGTCGGTGCTGAGAGCTCATTGTGAGGCAAGCTTGAAGCGGCTGCAAACCGATTATATCGATCTGTATATGCTTCATTGGCCGATTAGTCCGCTATCCGTTAAGCATTTCACTCAGGATGCAGCTCTGATCGCGAATCCGCCGCAGCTTGAGGAAGTTTTTGAAACACTTCAATCTTTGCAGAAGGAAGGGAAAATTCGTCATATCGGCATCAGCAATCATGGTGTGAAGCAGATGAAGGAGGTTCAGGACGCAGGTGTTAAGGTTGTAGCTAATGAAATGGCCTACAATCTGCTATCGCGAGCTATTGAGGAGAGCGTACTGCCCTATTGCATCCAGAACGAGATTGGCGTTATCGGTTATATGCCGCTGCTGCAGGGCTTGCTGACGGATAAAGTCACAAGTCTGGACGAGCTTAGACCGCTGCAAGCCAGGTCCCGCCATTTCCACCATAGCAGAGGGGAAGGGACAAGGCATGGTGAGGCGGGGGCGGAAGCAGAGATCAAGCAGGCACTTCAGGAAATTCGTCTGCTGGCCCATTCGCTTGGCACACCTATCATCACACTTGCATTAGCCTGGGCCATTTCCAACGAAGCAATCAGTACGACAATAGTAGGCTCGCGTAATGTCAAACAGCTGGAATTGAATATTCAGGGTGCGTCCTATGAGCTGTCGCAGGCAACTATTCAGCGTCTCAATGAAATCACGGAGCCTGTTCTGCAAAGGCTGGGCAACAATCCGGATTACTACGAGAGCCGTCTAAATAGCAGGATTTATTAAAGTTTAAAAATAGACATAATGAAATGGGGAACTCTATAAAATTTCTAAAGAAGCAATAAATATAGAGTATAATGTGCTTATTTGACTGCAATATAACAAATATTTACATCTTAATATCAGATTGATCTAAACATAATTTAATTATTGACGTAATTGAGAAGTTTAATATAAAATGGTTATATACCTAATGAAAGCGTTATCAATTTAAGTTCTGCTATTCATAAAAATAACTTACTAAGAAAAGGGAGTGCCATATATGACAATCGATTCGATCTCATTTTCTGTATTTACGAAGCCTTGGAAGGATGCAACGGTTTGGGAGCTTGGGAAATTTGTAAGTGATTTGGGTTTTGACGGTATTGAATTTCCTCTGCGTGACGGCTACCAGCTAGAACCTGCTAACGCGGATCAATTGCCTCAATTGGTCAAACAATTCGCTGATCATGGCTTGAAAATATTCAGTATTGCGAGTGAACCGACTGAAAGTGTGTTTGCCGGGTGTGCAGAGGCTGGTATACCGATGATTCGTACGATGCCTGTCATCAAGCATGAGCTAGGTTATCTGGCTTCGGAGCAGTTGGCGCGCGAGCAAATCGATAAGCTGCTGCCGCTTTGTGAAAAGTATGGGGTGAAGATAGGCTGCCAGCAGCATTACGGAAATAATGTTATCGATTCCATGGGTCTGCTTCACTTGCTGGAAGCTTATAACGCTGATCATGTTGGGGCGATCTGGGATACAGCGCATGATGCGCTAGCTGGACAGCAGCCGGAATTTGGACTCGATATCGTATGGTCGCATCTGTGCATGGTCAATTTTAAAAATGCTTATTATAAGCTGTTGAGCGGACCAGAAGCCGAATCGGCAGAATGGAAAAGATATTTTACCTCGGCTCGTCAAGGACTCGCTTCCTGGCCTCGTGCAGCAGCCTATCTTCAAAAACGCAATTACAGCGGAGTGATCTGCTTAAGTGCCGAATATACGAATGAAGCCGATGTAGATCGTTTAATCAAAGAGGATATCGCCTATGCGAAGTCATTATTTGCCTGAGGGGAGGAAGCACAGATGAATGACAAGCTAAAAGTAGTGTTTATTGGAGCGGGGAGAATGGCTAACAGTGTACATTATCCTTCACTCTCTTCTTTCCGTGAAGAAGTCGATATTGTCGGGATTTGTGATGTATATCCGGAATCACTCAAGAAAACTGCCGATATGTACGGAATAGAGAATCGTTATACCGATTACAAAGTAATGATTGAAGAGACTAAGCCGGATGCGGTGTATGCGATCGGGCAGCCGCACATCATGTACGATGTATGGATGTGGTGCTTGAGGCAGGGCTTGAATTTGTATATAGAAAAGCCGCTCGGCATTACAATCCATCAGGCTAGAGCTTTGGTGTATACGGCAGAGCAGCATAACTGCATTACGCAAGTAAGCTTTCAAAGACGCAGTTCTCCAATGGTCATGAAGCTGCGTGAGGAGTGTCTCAAGCGCGGCCCCATCACCCATGCGGTATGCAAATTTTATAAATCGGAGATCGAACCGTTTCTTGGGGCTCGTGATCGAATGATGGATGATACGGTTCATTCAATCGATACGATCCGCTGGATGTGTGGAGGCGAAGCGGTCAAGATTGAGAGCACCACCAAACGTATAGGTGTTCCTGATATTAACTTTATTTCAGCTACCATTGAATTTGATACGGGTGCAACCGGATATTTGATTAATAGCTGGTCGAGCGGCCGTAGAATATTTTCGGTTGAAATGCATGCCCCTAATATTTGCGTTGAGGCTGAGCATGAAACCAAAGGGTACTTATATGCAGACGGGGATACTACAGGTATTGAATACGATGCCCGTGAAGAAGCCGGCGGTACGGAGCTGTTTCAATATGGCGGGTTTCAGGCCAAACATCGTGAATTTATTGACTGTTTGAAAGCAGGGACACAGCCCTCATCGAATTTCAAGGATGCGTTGAAAACGATGGAGATCGCCGAAGTTATCCTTGCTCAAGCACTGCTTAACGGTAAATGATTATAAGAGGAAGGCTGGGTGGGACTGTATAGTTTCGGTTTCACCTCGGCTTCAGGCAGCAGGCAGTGAATTGGGGGAGGTGAGCTAATGGCCGTGGAATCGGTAAGTGTTGAAGAGGTGTCTTCAGTGAAGCACACAAGAAAAAGTCGCAGTGTAATCAGGGATATGGCCAAGGTATGGCAGCTATATGTATTAATGGCACTGCCTTTTGCCTACATTGTCATATTTAAATATGTCCCGATGTATGGGGCTCAAATTGCTTTTAAAAATTTCGTAGCAACGAAAGGAATCTGGGGAAGCCCCTGGATTGGTTTGGATAATTTTGTTCGCTTTTTTGAATCCTATGAGTTTTGGACTATTATGGGGAATACAATCGGTTTAAGCTTCTATCAGCTTGCTGCCGGTTTTCCTTTTCCAATCATACTGGCTTTAAGTTTGAACTATGTGATGCACGATAAATTCAAAAAAATGGTCCAAATGGTCACCTATGCGCCGCATTTTATTTCAGTGGTTGTTATGGTTGGTATTATTTTTCAGGTGCTGGACCCTCGTATTGGGCTTGTGAGCGAGCTGCTTAAAGCTTTGGGCTTTGGCTCTGTTAACTTGCTGGGTCAGGCTGAATACTTCAAAAGTATTTATGTATGGTCAGGCGTCTGGCAAAATGTCGGCTTCAGCTGCATCATTTATTTGGCCGCCCTGGCGGGAATCGATCCTGCACTGCATGAGGCAGCCGTTGTTGACGGTGCGACCAAATTACGAAGAGTATGGCATATTGATTTGCCGGGAATTGTACCGATAGCGATGATTTTGCTAATCCTGGAAGTCGGACGCATGCTGGAAATCGGTTTTGAAAAAGCGTTTTTAATGCAAAATCCACTAAATCTTCAAGCCTCTGAGATTATTGACACCTACGTATACAAAGTTGGGCTTGCCTCCACAGTCGTGAACTTCTCTTATTCTTCAGCAATCGGTTTATTTAAAAACGTGATCAATCTGATTTTACTGCTTACCGTGAACCGCCTTGCCAAAAAAATGGGTCAAAGCAGCCTGTGGTAGAAAGGAGGATGGCGACAAAATGAATGCGACAGTGAAAGAAGCCGGCGTTGACAGGTTGTTTAATGTTGTCAATTACACCATACTAAGCCTATTTTTTCTGGCTGTGCTGTACCCGCTCGTCTATATTGTAAGCGCTTCTTTCAGCTCGACGGATGCAGTGATTTCGGGAAGGGTCTGGCTGTGGCCGGTTGAACCTGGTATCAAAGGCTATAAGGCCGTATTTGAATATAAAGCAATCTGGACGGGGTTTGGTAACTCGCTGTTTTATACAGTAATTGGCACGATAATCAACGTTGCTCTAACTATTGCGGCAGCCTATCCTTTATCGCGCAAAGACTTTATCGGGCGTAATGCCATTATGTTTATATTTGTGTTTACGATTATGTTCTCGGGAGGGATTATCCCGAATTATTTGCTGGTCAAGGATTTAGGCATACTCGATACGCGTTGGGCGATGCTGCTGCCGGCGGCACTGAGCGTGTTCAATGTGATTATCGCCAGAACGTATTTTCAAACGACGCTGCCAAGTGAAATGCTTGAGGCGGCGCAGGTAGACGGCTGCACGGATTGGAAGTTTTTGTGGAAGATCGTAATCCCTTTATCGGGACCGATTATTGCTGTTCTTGCACTTTTTTATGCAGTCAGTCATTGGAATACGTACTTCAGCGCTTTACTGTATTTGAAGGAACGCAGCCTATACCCGATACAGATCGTGCTGCGTACGATCCTGATTCAGAATCAGATTGATCCCAGTATGGTCACGAGCGAAGAGGATTTAATTGCCCGGCAGGGGCTTGCCGATTTGCTGAAATATTCCTTGATTGTCGTCGCCACCGCTCCTATGCTGATTGTTTATCCTTTTGTGCAAAGGCATTTTGTCAAAGGGGTGATGATAGGCTCCATTAAGGGCTAAGTCGTAATGATGCTTGACGTACAATGATGATTGATAAGAAAAGGGAGGTTGACTGTATGAGAAAAAAGCTGAACATGATGCTGGCGGTCCCAATGTGCGCCTCATTGATTTTATCTGCATGCACGAAAGACCAGGCTGCCCCGGCAGCAGGCACTACGACTGCGCCCAAAGAGAGCGCGACCGCTTCTAATGTAACGCCAGTGGGGCAATTCCCTGTTGTAAAAGACAAAATTACGCTGAAGGTCGCGATTAGAGGCAGCAGTCTGGTTGAAGACATGAAAACAAATGGATATACCAAATGGCTTGAAAATAAAACCAATGTCCATGTCGATTGGACGATTTTGGATGAAAAAAGCTATCAGGAGCAGCTGAATTTATTGCTGGCCGGAGGTGATTTACCGGATGTCCTGATGAATCTCGATGTTTCTCCCGAACAGCAGATGATTTATGGAGAGCAGGGTACCTTCGTTTCCTTTACCGATTTGATCGAAAAATATGGGGATAACACGAAGAAAATTTTTGCGGAAATGCCTGAAGCCAAGAGTGCGGTAACCGCACCTGGCAATAAAATTTACACACTGCCTTACATTAATGATTGCTTCCATTGTTCCTTGGATTACAAAATGTACGTATACAAACCGTGGCTGGATAAGCTGGGCTTGAAGGAGCCGACTACCCTTGATGAATTTTATAACATGCTGAAGGCTTTTAAAGAAAAAGACCCGAACGGTAATGGCAAGGCAGATGAAATTGCCCTGATCGGCGGCACAGCCAAAGGTGTTTCCAAATCGGACATTGACGTATTTTTGATGAATTCCTTTATTTATGATGATGGCAACAAACGGATGCTCGTTAATAATGGTAAAGTGGACGTGGCCTACAATAAGCCTGAATGGAAGGAAGGGCTCAAGTACCTCAATAAGCTGTATAAAGACGGCTTGCTTGACCGCCAATCATTCACGATCGATAAGGAAGGCTTGAAAAAGATTGCCGAAAATCCGGATATTGCGATCGGCGGAGCTATTCCTGCCCACTCTCCTTCGGATATTACAATTGTTGAAGGCAAAAGCGGAAGATGGCTGGAGTATCAACCGATTGCACCACTCAAAGGACCCAATGGCGTACAAAAAGCGACGTGGCTGGCCTACGACAAAATTGCTAACGGTAAAGGCCAATTTATTATGACGAACGCCAATAAAAATCCGGAAGCGACGATGCGGTGGGCGGACGCGATGTATACGTTTGAAGCCTCCTTGTATTCGAACTTCGGTGTGGAAGGCTCTGCATGGGAAAAAGCAAAACCAGGTGATTTGGGTCGAGACGGCAACCCGGCAAGCTACAGACTATTAATCCCTTACGGGCGTGTACAAAATGAGAACTGGGCACAATACGGTCTGAACTACCGGACCGATAAAGACTACTATGCAGGTCAAGCGGTGCTGAAGCTTCCAGACAAAGAAAAAATGTATTACGACATTACGAAGAAAAATTACGATCCTTATAAGCCGAAAATCGATGAGATCATTCCGCCGTTATTTTTCTCTCCTGCCGATTCTCAACAGCTCGCTGAGTTGGACAAAACGATCAATGACTATGTAAAAACGAGCATTGCGCGTTTTGTTACAGGAGATTTGGACATTGAGAAAGAATGGACCAACTATGTAGCCACACTGGATAAAATGAATCTTAAAAAATATTTGGACATTTACCAAAAAGCTCTCGACGGGAAAAACGTCAAGAAATAAGTGACTGGAAGGGGGCATGGCTTCGATGCGTACCATTTTGGTGCAAATTCCACACGATCAGATCGAACTCTTTTTCACCGATGAGAGCCTTGAAGGTATCCATCAGCTCGGCAATATCATATGGAACCCGCATCATCGTCCATTTACCGAGCAGGAGCTATGCGAGCACATTCAGGGAGTGGATACCGTCATCACAACCTGGAGAAGCGCTCCTATTAGTGAAGAGGTGCTAAAGCATGCCGATCAGCTCAAGCTGATCGCTCACATGGCTGGCTCCGTGAAGCCGATTCTGCCTACCCTTGACGTTTATCGTCGTGGAATTCGGGTGCTGAACAGCAACTACGCGATCGGAGTTTCGGTCAGTGAATCGGTGCTGGCATTAATTTTGGCATTGGGACATAAGATCATTCCCGTGAACAAGGAGATGGGAACAGGCAGAAATGCCAAAAGCGCGATATATGAAACGTATGAATTAAGAGGAAGAACCGTCGGTTTGATTGGCTTGGGCATGGTTGCACGCGAGGTGATTAAGCTGCTTCAACCGTTCGGCGTCAAGCTGCTTGGCTGCGATCCCTTTGTGTCGGCAGAACAGGCTCAGGAATGGAATGTCGAGCTAAAATCTTTGCATGAGGTGATAGCAGAATCCCATATTGTGTCGCTGCATGCCCCTAAGGTACCGGAAACGTATCAGATGATCGGGCACAAGGAATTGTCGCTGCTCCGAGATGGTGCTCTGCTCATTAATACAGCACGAGGGGATTTGATTGATGAGGCTGCATTAATTGAGGAGCTGAGGAAGAAGCGGTTTTATGCCGGACTGGATGTATTTATTGTGGAGCCGCTGTCTGCTGACAGCGAGCTTCGCCACATGGACAACGTTATCGTAAGACCGCATTTGGCTGGAGTCAATCCGGATTCACGCTTGCGAATAGGCACGTTGATGGTACAGGAACTGCAGCAATTTTACAGCAACGGACCGCTGCGCTTTGAAGTGAAGGAGTCGCAGCTAGCCATTATGACTTAAACTTATAGAAAGAAGGAACAGGAGAATGGAGAAACCGAAGGCACTTGTACTACCACCGAAGTCCAGATTAGATGAGGTCTGCTCAGATACTTGCAGAAGCTTGATCAACGAGCATTTTGATCCGGTATGGAATGAAACGGGTGTTGATTACACCGAAGAAGAGCTCGCTGCTTTAATCGAATCGGCTGAGATCATTCTCACCAGCTGGGGTTCTCCAGCAATTACTGAGGCGATGCTGGAGCAGGCGCCAAAGCTGCGGGTGATCGGACACGCTGCAGGTACCGTTAAAGGAAGAATCCCGCCAACGGCTTTTTCCAAGCAGGTACGCGTCTTCTCGGCAGCACCAAGAATTGCTCATAGTGTAGGCGAGTATTGTTTAACTGTGTTGATGTCCTCACTTCGTTATATGCCAACCTTTGATAAGCAGGTGAAAGCAGGGCAATGGCGTGTCAGTTCTTTAAAGGGCAGAGAATTAGCGGGACAGACGATTGGAATCGTGTCCGCCAGCTCGACGGCAAGGGCATTTCTTAAGCTGCTGGCCCCCTTTCATGTCAACGTGCTTGTGTATGATCCGTATTTAAAGGATGAAGCGGCAGCTCAGCTGCAGGTTACCAAAGCCAGTCTGGAGGAGGTCATGCGCTGCTCGATCATATCGATTCATGCGCCAAAGCTTCCGGCAACTTATAAAATGGTGACGAAAGAGATGATCGCTTCGATTCCGGATGGCGCCATTCTGATCAATTCTTCCCGAGCCGATGTGCTTGATGAGGAAGCGCTTATAGAAGAGCTGCAAAAGGGCCGGTTTTTCGCTGCGCTTGATGTGTTTACCAAGGAGCCGCTGCCTGCGGATAGTCCTCTCACGAAGCTGGATAATGTGCTGCTTTCTTCTCATGTCGCCGGTGCTACGGTTCAAGGCCACTTGGCGCTGATGGAGGGTGTTGTCGAGGATATACTGAAAGGTCTTAAGCAGGAAAAAACAAGCATGGAAGTGACTCAGGCCATGTGGGAGAATATGGCTTAAGAAGCTAATTGTGAATCCCGCCTGCAGAGCTTGACTTGTTCATCGGAATTACACAAAAAAGGAGATCCTGGATCTCCTTTTTTGTGCTCATATCGGTATTAAAGAAAATAGAATACAAAAGGTTGTTGACGAATACGATATATCGTTATATTATTACGATATATCGTATTGAGGAGTGAACATAATATGAGATTTAACCATGGACGTCATTATGGACGAAAAGGTGTTGCTCATGAAGAGAAGTTTTTGAGGTACCGTCATGGCGGTTCGCAGGGAGGTTTTGGAGGACGGGGGGAAGGCAAACGTCGTTTCTTTGAGCGCGGGGAGTTCAAATTCGCTTTACTGGAGTTGTTGGCCTTGGAGCCGATGCACGGTTATCAGCTGATCAAGGCTATGGAAGAGAAGACAGGTGGCTTGTACACCCCAAGTGCAGGTTCTATCTACCCTAATTTACAGCTGCTGGAAGACATGAAGCTTATTTTAGGCTTCATTGATGAAGCTGATGGTAAGAAGCTTTACCGAATAACGGATGAGGGACTGGCAGCTCTTCGTGAAAGAGAAGGTGAAGAGAACAAACTGCCAGAGGATCACTGGGAACGTCCTGGACGACATAGGCATGCCGGTGGTGGCCATAGAAAGCGTGATTTGCGAGGTTTTATGAAGGAATGGTCTGAAGCTATTTATTTAATGGCGAGAGCAGCAGAAGCCGTGCAGGAAAACCCCGCCTCCAAGCATGCAGCTCAATTTCAAGAAATAATGACCAATTTTCAAAACAATTTGAAACAATTGCTGGTTTCTGTCCCGAATCCCAGTATGGATGACAAAGCTGTTCAGCCAACAGAAACGGATTCACTAACGGACGACAATCAAGAGGACAAACTTTAATTTGTAACAACGACATCGAAGTCATATTTAGTAGCTGTTGCTTTTCAAAAATATGGTATAATAATCAAAGCTTTTTTTATACCTATTCGTATTGAACCTTAGGAGGAAGTAGCCGATGGAAGCATGGATTCAGCAGGGCGATGTAGTGTTATTTCAAGGAGATAGTATTACCGATGCAGGTCGGAACCGCGACAAATCGGATGATCTCGGTAAAGGTTATGCGTTAATGGCAGCTGCGCAATTTTCGACCCTATACCCAGAAAAGCAAGCGACATTTATAAACCGAGGGATCAGTGGCAACCGCGTTGTCGATTTGCAGCAGCGCTGGCAGCAGGATTGTATCGATTTGAAGCCTAATGTGGTATCGATTTATATTGGAATTAACGATACCTGGCGTCGATATGACCGCAATGATCCTACCTCCACAGAGCAATTCGCTGAAGGTTATCGTAAGCTGCTGACGGAAACGGTAGCTGCGACAGGAGCCAGACTTGTTCTGATCGAACCGTTCCTGCTGCCGGTACCGGAGGATCGTAAGCGCTGGAGAGAAGATTTGGATCCGAAAATTACAGTTGTTCGTGAATTGGCTGTAGACTTCGGAGCCAGACTGGTTTGTTTGGACGGTTTATTTGCGCAGGCTTCTACACGTGCGGCGGCTGCTTTCTGGGCACCGGACGGTGTGCATCCATCTCCTGGAGGTCACGCACTGATTGCTAAAGCCTGGCTGCAGACGGTAGGAGCTCTGAACAGCTAGCATGAAAAGACAAGCTTCAGACTGTGGCGATTGGAGGAGAATGGCTCCATGCAATTTTTACATAGCTATGCAGGTAAGTACTGGAAGCTTTTCAGTGTTGCCTTTGCATTTCTGACTTTAGAAGCCATATGCGATTTACTGCTGCCGAGCGTTATGGCTGAAATTATCGATGTAGGCGTAGCCAAACAGCAGCTGGATTTTGTCTTGCGTATGGGCGGTCTTATGCTGCTGATTACGGCAGTTGGTGCGGTATCTGCTTCCATGCGGAACATTCTGGCAACCCATGTATCCCAAAGGTTTGCTGCCGAGCTGCGTTCCGATTTATTTCGTAAAATTCAATCGCTTTCATTTGAAAATATCGACAAATTTGATCGGGCTGCGTTGATCACCCGACTGACCAGTGACGTCACTCAGGTACAAAACTTTGCGAACGGACTTATGCGGATTTTTGCCAAGGCGCCATTGCTCTGTATCGGTGCACTGATTATGGCTGTCCGTCTGAATCCCCATCTCTCGTTGGTGCTTGTTGTCGTAGTTCCGATTGTCGGGATATTAATCTTTATCAATATGAAGATAGGCTTTCCTTTTTTTATCAAGGTGCAAAAGGCGCTGGATCGTGTTAACAGTGTGATGAGAGAATATTTGTCCGGCGTCAGAGTGGTCAGAGCGTTCAACCGTTTTGATTATGAGGTTAATAAATTCGATCAAGCCAATCAGGAATATCAGTCTCGTTCCACGATAGCGATGAGGGCTATGGCTGTGTTCAGTCCCGCAATAACCTTGACGGTGAATCTCGGGATCGTAACCGTGATCTGGCTTGGAGGAATACGAGTCAGCTCTGGCAGTATGCAGGTCGGGCATATCATTGCTTTTGTCAACTATATGACGCAGATATTGTTCGCGTTGATGACGATCACGATGGTATTTAATATGTTTGTGAGGGCCAAGGCTTCGGCTGGGCGTATTAATGAAGTGTTTATACAGGAGAATGGGATGGCAGGAAATTACGGAGCTATGAACGCGACAGCTATAAAGGGAAGAGTCGATTTTGAGAACGTAAGCTTCTCTTACGCGGAAACGTCTGGGCCCCCTGTGATCAAAAATTTGACAATGACCTGTTTGCCTGGTGAAACCGTAGGTATTATCGGGTCTACGGGCTCTGGGAAAAGCAGCCTGGTGTCGCTCATTCCGCGTTTTTACGATGTAAGCGCAGGTGTGATTCGGGTCAATGGGCAGGATGTCAGGGACATGGATCCCAAGCAGCTTCGTGAAAAGATTGCCATTGTTCCGCAAAAAACGATGCTGTTTACAGGCACTGTACTCGAAAATATTCGATTTGGCAAAGAAGATGCCACGATGGAAGAGGTTGAGAGAGCGGCGCGAATGGCTGATGCCCATGATTTTGTCAGTTCTTTTGCCGAGGGCTATGAGACCGTGCTGGGACAGCATGGCGTTAACTTTTCCGGTGGGCAAAAGCAGCGTGTCTCCATAGCACGTGCCCTGGTGAGGCAGCCGGAAATTTTGATTCTGGATGACTGCACCAGCGCGGTCGACGTCACGACTGAGGCCAACATCAAGCATGCTTTGAAAATGTATGCCAAAGATCTCACCTGTCTCATTATTGCGCAGCGGATTACCTCTGTCATGGATGCTGACACGATTGTTGTGCTTGATCAAGGTCAGATTGTCGGTACAGGCAAGCATGATGAGCTGATGAAAAGCTGCGAGGTTTATCGGGAAATATTCCAATCCCAGATGGGAAAGGAGACACTCAAAAATGCCGGAGAAAAATGAACAGAAGCCGACGTCCGTGCAGCCGGATATTCCCATGATGGCAGGTGCGGGAAGACCGGGAATGATGAACCGCGGGAGAGCTGTAGTCAAACCCAAAAACTTTAAAGCTACCATGCGGCGGCTGTGGCATTATGTAGGCAGTGAAAGAAAGCTGCTGATGGTTGTGTTTATGTTTGTAGTTATTGATTCAGCGCTTACATTATCCGCACCTTATCTTATTGGTGTCTCTGTAGACACGATGACCGGCGGCAGCGCCGGAGCCGTCAATTTCAAGCTGCTGGAACTGGTCATAATAGCATTAATAGCTGCTTATGTGGCTGATGCACTGCTTACCTTTTTGCAGGGCTGGTTGATGGCGGGTATTTCCCAACGTATCGTGATGAAGCTGCGAACTGCCTTATTTGAAAAGCTGCAAAAGCTGCCGCTCGCCTACTTCGATTCCCGCAGGCACGGTGAAATCATGAGCCGCTTGTCCAACGATATTGAAAATGTGAGCAACAGCTTATCACAATCGATCACACAGCTGATGGGCGGTTCGATCGCGATTATCGGTTCCTTGGTGATGATGCTGATCTTAAGTCCATTACTAACCTTGGCCAGTATGATTACAGTGCCACTCGTCTATTTACTGGCCCGTACGATTACCAAAAGAACGAGTGTGCTGTTCAAGGATCAGCAGGTTCAGCTCGGCAAGCTGAACGGTCATGTCGAGGAGACGATATCCGGTATTGAGGTGGTCAAAGCTTTCAATCGTGAAAACAAAGCGATAGAAGAATTTGATGCCGTAAATGCCAAGCTGTGCGAGGTGGGCTTGAAGGCGCAAATATGGTCAGGTTTTTTGATGCCGCTGCTCGCCGTGATTAACAATATTGGTTTTGCTGCGGTCGCTGTAGTAGGTGGCGTGCTTGCTGTCAAAGGTTTGATCACTGTCGGTATTATTGCCAGCTTTCTGAGCTACTCGCGGCAGTTTGTCAGACCGCTTAATGAGATCGCCAACATATTTAACGTGCTGCAATCTGGTGTTGCCGGAGCGGAGCGTGTATTTGAGGTGCTTGACGAGCTTGAGGAAACGGCCGATGCACCGAACGCGATCCCTTTGGAAAACGCTAAAGGTCATGTCGTATTTGAAAATGTCAGCTTTGGTTATCGTCCTGATGTGCCCATCCTGAAAAATATCAGCTTTGAATCGCAGGAAGGCAGCAGCACCGCATTTGTAGGACCAACAGGAGCTGGAAAAACGACAATCGTCAATCTGGTAACGAGGTTTTATGATGTAACAGGCGGAAGAATCCTGATTGATGGCAGAGATATCAAGGAGTATACGAGGGACAGCTTGAGAAAAGCCTTTGGGATCGTGCTGCAGGATACGTACTTATTCTCAGGTACAATCAAGGAAAACATCAAATATGGCAAATCCGATGCGACGGATGAGGAAATCGAAGCTGCGGCAGTAATGGCCAATGCAGATGCTTTTATTAAACGTCTGCCCAATCAGTACGAATCGCTGCTTTCGGAGAATGGCGGTAATTTAAGCCAGGGACAGCGGCAGCTTCTGGCTATTGCCCGGGTAATATTAGCGAAGCCATCCATCTTAATTCTTGATGAAGCTACGAGCAGCATTGACACTCGAACCGAGCTTCACATCCAGGATGCTTTGTTAAGTATCATGCAGGGGCGCACGAGCTTTATCATTGCCCACCGTTTGAACACCATTCGCGATGCGGATACGATCACAGTTATCGATCACGGTGAGATTGTGGAGCAAGGCAGCCATGACCGTTTGATCAACGAGCAGGGCGCCTATAATCGAATGTTTAACAATCAGTTCAAAAATTTGGAGGGTGCTATGGATTAAGGCAGGGGGATAAAAGTTTGAGGATGGATCACTGCTGCTGATGAAGCAGCTTTAATTCATCCTCAATAGCCTGAAGCTGACGTTCAGCGTTGGTTATACTGCCACCTGTGGACTCCATTTTTTCAATATCCTCTTGAATACGAATGTAATCGTATTTTAATTCGGCAATTCTTGCCTTGATTTGATCCTTTGTCATGCTGAGCGGCTCCTTTATTCTATAAGTTGGTCTTGAATTAGATTACGCAAAATAAAGCGGTTTGTAAAGCATGACACAGAGGTGCGAAAGTTGTATAGTGGGAAAGCTGAAAAGCTGCGGATCATCGAATTTGCAGCTTTTTTGGCATGAAGCCATTAATCACTTGTTCTTCTTCAATTTTGCGAGAGATAATAAGCATATTCCATGGGTCTGCTATAAATTAGTTTGGTGTGTTTGTTTGATTTAAGGTCTTTATATATATTTTTCTGAGGTTTACCATTCAACTCCATGATCCGTAGCTTACTATGTTCGTCTAATACAAAATCCACGCTCAATTCTCCCAATGAACCCATATGTGTTTCTGCTTCATAAGCGGCTTTTATACTTAGCTCTTGCAAAGTTTGAAGGATTTCATTCATTTCTATCGGCGCGAAAAAACGCGGAAGAAATTCTGCAGCATCATACATGGCTTCACATATGCTTGTGTTGAAGTAATGTTTATAGGCTACTCTACAGGCGAGGCTGGAAACCGTCCATTCTCCAACAATATTTTTTTGGACAAGGACCCGAATATCAAAATATTGTTGATCAAGCGGACTCATCCGAATGCCTTGCTGAACGATGTATTTCTTCTTTTGCCCAAGAAGTTTATCCAATTTTTCCTGAAGGTTTTCGTATTTTCTGCAAATGATTCTTGGAGCAAGGCTGTGTAGAGAGATATGAATATCTCCATGATCAGTTAACTCAACCCGATATACGGACTTTCCCTTACATCCGTAGTAAGGTTTAATATAGAGCAGTTTAAACTTCTTTAATAGCTCTGATACCTTCACTTCATTATATAAAAATGTGTCGGGGACACAGGATTTAAGCTTTGACTGTTTTAACACGTTATAGAGATCCCATTTATTGAAAAAATTGATATTGTTGAAGCATTTGTTTCTGCCTAATACCCGCTCCAGGCGTTGAACAGTTTCAGTTTGTTTGTTGAAGCTCTGGTTGTAGACGACATAAGGAAAGGAAAACGAGCTTTGTGTCCATCTACCCTTTTTCAGGCCAAGTCCAATAATACGTTGTTCCTTCCAAATAATATCTGCTGGTGTAAAGGCGATAAGCTTCAGATTTAGATTGTGATAACGATGATAAAGCTCCAAAATTCTTTTTCTGCTATTCCTTTTAGTTACCAGAATACCTATTAATGGGCGCTTCTCCATCTCATCACTCCTTAGCTTCAATCTCTTTTATTAGTTAATGCTAGCATAGACATCTGTGCATAGGACAATCGCATAGTTGTATAGAAAATCAGCGAATGTACGGCTGCAATCACCTATTTTTAAGATAGATAGGCATTTACTGTGCTTATCTTATTAATCTTTTAAATATGATGCAGTACATCTAATAATAGGGAGATGAGACTATGGGTAAATTTAACGGCCCTCCTGGCCCTCCGGGACCCGAAGGGCCGGAGGGACCAAGAGGACTCCAGGGACCCGTGGGGCCGGAAGGGTCGCGAGGGCGGCAGGGACCAGTAGGACCGACAGGAGAAACAGGCCCGCGAGGGCTCGAAGGAGCAGTCGGAGCAACAGGAGCGACCGGACCGGCGGGAGAACAGGGAACACAAGGCCCAGTGGGAGCGCAGGGAACACAAGGCCCAGCGGGAGCACCCGGAACGCAAGGACCAACAGGAGCACAGGGAACACAAGGCCCGACGGGAGCGCAGGGAGCACAAGGAACACAAGGCCCGGCAGGAGCGCAGGGAACACAGGGCCCGACGGGAGCACAAGGAACACAAGGTCCGGCAGGAGCACAAGGAACACAAGGACTAACAGGAGCGCAGGGAACGCAAGGTCCAGCAGGAGCACAAGGAACACAAGGTCCGGCAGGAGCACAAGGAACACAAGGCCCAGCGGGAGCACCCGGAACGCAAGGACCAACAGGAGCACAGGGAACACAAGGTCCGGCAGGAGCACAAGGAACACAAGGACTAACAGGAGCGCAGGGAACGCAAGGCCCGGTGGGAGCACCCGGAACGCAAGGACCAACAGGAGCACAGGGAACACAAGGCCCGACGGGAGCACAAGGAACACAAGGCCCAGCAGGAACGCAGGGAACACAAGGCCCAGCAGGAGCGCAGGGAACACAAGGCCCAGCAGGAGCACAGGGAACACAAGGCCCGACTGGAGCACAAGGAACGCAAGGCCCAGTGGGAGCGCAGGGAACACAAGGCCCAGCGGGAGCACAAGGAACGCAAGGACTAACAGGAGCACAAGGACCGGCAGGAGGAACATTAGGCTTTGCGGATTTTTTTGCGTTGATGCCTCCTGATAACGACGCAACAGTTGCTCCGGGGACAGACGTAAGTTTTCCTCAAAATGGACCTACTAGTGGGACCTCCATCTTCCGTTCTAGTTTAAGTACATTTAACTTGTCTGTCATTGGCACTTATCAGGTCTTGTTTCAGGTGAGTGTGGACGAAGCGGGCCAACTAATTTTAACCCTTAATGATGATGATCTAGCTTATACGGTAGTCGGCCGAGCAACCGGTACTTCTCAAATAGTAGGAATTGCTCTTGTCGAAACGACTGTCATCAATTCAATACTCACTGTACGAAACCCTGCTGGCAATGCTGAGGCGCTAACCATCACTCCTGTTGCTGGAGGAACAAGGTCGGTTTCAGCACACCTTACTATCCTACAAATCGCATAAGGGGCACTCGAGCTATATCCATGCATCGTGTGCAGCATCACCGTCTTATCGTTATGTACGCGAGGTAACAATGTGAAAGGGGGCCGGGACTTTAATTGAGCCGGATTCAGCTGTGAAAAGACTTGAAGGATATAAGCTCAGTCCATGAGCTTCCTTTCCGGTATGCAGAGGGACCAACTGACTTCGTGCCAGTTGGTCCGGAACATAAAAAAACCACTACTATTCAGTGCCTTAATGCTAAGTTGCAACGCTATCGCTTATTTAAGCTGGTGCTTGAGCAGTCATTAAATATGAAGTCCTTGTACATAGCTTGATTGGTATGGGGTGTATCCGCAGCAATATACAATCAATCATCAATTGAAGCGAAAATTAGCTATTGACATGTAAAGATTTTGTAAACTATACTGATGCTAATGATAATCATTATCAATACATAAATAAGGGGTCTAGTGAACAAGATGAAAACAAGAATTTCCTTTGCTATCGTTCTTACATTTTTATTATCGATTTTATTAAGCGCTTGCGGATCGGACAACACCATGAAGGAAGCTGCCAAACCAGCAGCCAAGACTGCTGAAACTACCGCTCCCACTGCACCGGCTCCAGCACCTGCAGCCGCACCAGCTGAAAAGAAGAAAACGACAATTACGCATGTTATGGGTCAAACTGAGGTGCCTGAGCGTGTTGAACGCGTTGTGGCGTTAACTCCGCATTTTGCTGATCATTTACTAGCATTGGGAATTACGCCGGTTGGATCTGTAGTGAGAGAAGCTGGCGATTTTGAGCCTTACAGCATACCTTTATTGAAGGGAACAGAATCGGTAGGTCAATCATCTGCACCCAATCTGGAAAAGGTGCTGCAGCTCAAGCCTGATCTGATCTTCGGAGAAGAAAAAAATCATTCCAAGTCGTATCCGGCGTTAGCCAAAATCGCGCCAACGCTCGTATATGCAACCAAGGATATGGAGGAAGACTGGAATAAAGTCTTTTTGAGTGTAGGAGAGGCTGTCGGCAAGGGGGCGCTAGCCAAAACCAAGCTGCAGGAATTTAACACAAAAACAAAAGCTTTAAAAGAGAAATTGGTACCGAAATTGGGAAATGAAACGGTTCTGTTCGTTAAGGTTACAGATAAAGATACACGCGTAATGGGCAGCAAGAGTCCATTGGGCAAAATTGCTTATGAACAGCTGGGTCTGAAATACCCTGCCGGGCTGCCTGAGGAAGATGGCGAAATTAAAATAGCTCTTGAAAAGCTGCCGGAAATCAACCCTGACCATATTTTCTTGTTAGATACGAATGTACCGGATTATGTGGCTAAAATGAATGAGGCGATTGCAACCCCGTTGTGGAAGAACCTCAAGGCTGTGCAAAACAAGCATATGTACATGAAGCCGATTCGTGGTACCAAGACAGGCTTCGGATTGATTATGTATAACATATTTGTGGATGAAATTAATAAGGAGCTATTGGGCGGATGAGTCGTGACACTCCAATCAGTGAATCCCGTACTTATTCCGATCAATCGGCTTCATTGAATCAAGCTAAGAAAAGAAGGCTCAGCCCTTCTTTTCTTATTTTGCTGTTAAGTGTCGGAATGATCATTGGCGTGCTTCTGTTCATAACCACGGGGGCAGCGAATATCCAATTGTCTACCGTATGGGAGGCCATACTGCATTATGATGAGAATCAGGTTCAGCACTATACCGTGCTTTCCGTTCGATTGCCAAGAGCCGTTACAGCGATTATTGTTGGCGGTTGTTTTGCTATATCCGGAGCGATTATGCAGGGAATGACACGCAACCCACTCGCCAGTCCGAGCTTATTAGGGGTATCCGCAGGGGCACGTTTTGGCCTGGTGCTTGGTTTTGCCTTCCTGCCACATTTGTCGTATCAATTGATGATTGTGATATCGATGCTCGGAGCAGCTTTTGGAGCTATGACGGTGTATGGTGTTGGAATGCTGGCCTCATTTAAGGGCTCGGAGCAAGCCTCGCATGTGAAGCTTGCGCTGGCCGGGGCAGCGGTAAGTGCGCTGCTGGCTGCTTTGTCGGAGGGCATCCAGATTTACTTTGGTATTGCGCAAGAGGTCATGTATTGGTACGCCGCTGGTATAGCGGGTGTGAAGTGGCTGCATGTATGGACGATTTTGCCCTGGGCCGTTGTAGGTCTGGTTATATCTGTCATGATTTCAAGAAATATTACGATGCTGAGCCTGGGTGAAGAAGTGGCAACGGGTCTCGGTCAGAGAGTGAAGTGGGTCAAGTTCCTGGGCGCACTTACGGTGTTTGCGCTTACAGGTGCAGCGGTAGCTATAGCGGGACCGATTGGATTTATCGGATTGATTATTCCGCATGTAACCCGTTTTCTCATCGGTGTCGATTATCGTTGGGTGATCCCATGCTCGGGGATGTTTGGAGGCTGGTTTTTATTGATGGCAGATACGGTTTCACGTTGGGTTAATCCACCTTTGGAAACGCCGGTCGGCATTTTGACGGCTTTGCTAGGGGTTCCTTTCTTTCTGTATTTGGCAAGAAGGGGAGGCAGAGGCGGCTTATGATGAAACCAATTGTAGGGAATCGCATGCGTCAACCCAAGCTGATTGGCAAGTTTATACTGTTGTTCCTGCTGCTGTTTGCTGCTCTTCTGATCAGCTTGAACTCCGGCTTAATTCGGGTCGCACCGATGGAAGTTATGCGTACATTAGCGGGTTATGGATCAGGGGAATCCTCTATAGTCATGTTTGATATTCGGCTGCCTCGAATTGTGATAGCGATGCTGGTAGGTGCCGGCTTTGCTGTATCCGGCGCGATCATGCAGGGCATTTCGCAGAATGGCTTGGCAGATCCAGGGATCCTTGGGATTAACGCTGGAGCTGGCTTGGGTGTAGTGCTGTACATCGCGTATTTTTATGGTAAAATCCAATTGGCACCGATCTATATGCTTCCGTTGATGGCTTTTATTGGTGCAGCGGCGGCGGCATTATTCGTTTTTACTTTGGCTTATAAGGATGGTAAGATTATTCCGATGCGTCTGCTGCTTGTTGGCATTGCTACGGGGGCGGGAATTAGTGCTGCTATGCTATTTCTGACGTATCGGATGAATGCCTACAATTATGATTTTGTGAAAATATGGTTGTCCGGCAGCATCTGGGGTACGAATTGGAGTTATGTGGTTGCGGTATTGCTCTGGATGATCGTCCTGCTTCCCTATGCAATCTACAAGGCTCATCGGATTAACCTGCTGTATATGGGCGAGGAAATAGCGGCAGGAGTGGGACTGTCGGTTCAAAAGGAGAGAGCCATCCTGATGGCGATCGCAGTAGGCTTGGCGGGTTCTTGTGTAGCTGTTGCCGGTAGTATTGGTTTTGTGGGATTGATCGCACCCCATTTGGCCAAATTAACGATTGGCAGAAACTACAAAGTGCTGCTGCCCTCAGCGGCGATTATTGGCTCTATTCTTGTCCTGATTTCGGATACGATTGGGCGTATAATTGCCCAGCCGGTTGATATTCCTGTTGGGATTGTTACCGCTGCAGTTGGTGCGCCTTATTTTCTGTATTTGTTGACGAAGAAGTGATATTTATATTTATTGAAAATCTATGAGGAGTGGTTCGTGAATGGCCAAGCTGTATCCGTATATTTACTGTGAAAATGCAAGAGAGCAAGCAGCGTTCTATGCCCAGGCATTGGGCGGAAGAATCGTAGGTATCCAGACTTTTGCGGAAATCCCTAATGTCAGCGATGAAATGAAAGATAAAGTCATGCATTTGGTGATGCAAACTTCAGACCTTGTGCTATTTATGGCAGATTCGGTTTCTGAACCCGTCCAGCGCGGTGGTGGACTTGATCTCGGATTGGAATACAAAATAGAGCAGGAAGCCCGCCAAGTGTTTGAAAGCTTATCGCAAGGTGGCAGTGTGATTATGCCATTTCAGAAAATGTTCTGGGGATCGATGTTCGGTCGTCTTCAAGACCCTTACGGTGTGTTTTGGCAGATTGTTACAGAGCCATCTTGAGCCTGGTCTGAAATAAGTGATTTGGAATGGAACAACAGCGATGCCGTACCTAGAAGTGCGAACATTTATAAGATGCTGTAAGGAGAAATGCAAGTGTTTCGGAGACCCCGCAAGGGGTCTTTTTTCATATAAGCAATGTAAGGAGTAGAAGGCAAATCCGAAAGTAATGAAAGAGAACATGGGTGTCTCATCCATAAAACACGACTTCAACAACGACTGAAACCCCATGCCGATGTTCTCGCCAGCGCACAATGCAGAGAGGGCTAAACAAGGAACAAGCCCAGACTGATCTTTTTTGGAGTTAGAAGGATTAACTTTGCATCAAAACGTATCTTTTGAATAAAATGTTAAATATATTGACATATAAGTAACATTGGTTTACAGTAAGTTAAATTATTTATTTTCGTGAACAAGGAGTGATCAACTTGGAAAAGGATAGATTTGACGATGCAGTGCTTCAATTGCCCAAGGTTGATCTTCATTTGCATCTGGATGGGTGCGTGAATCCTTCAACTATTCTGGAACTAGCTGAGGAGCAAGGGATTGTTTTGCCTGCATCCGACAGGCAGGGATTGCTTCCTTATATGCAGGTCGATGAGAACTGCAGCAGTCTTGCCGAGTATTTGAGTAAATTTGATTTTACAACCCGTTTTCTGCAAACGGGAGCGGCGTTGGAGCGTGTTGCTTATGAAATTGTTGAGCAAGCGGCGTTTCATAATTGTGCTTATATCGAGGTGCGATTTGCCCCGCAGCTTCATCGGCACAACGGATTGTCTGCGGAAGCGGCGATTCATTATGTTATAGAAGGATTAAAGCGCGCTGAGCAGAAGTTTCATGTTAAAGCGAGAGTTATTGCGATTTGTATGAGAAATCATTCAATTAAAGATAACCTGGAAGTGATCGAAGCTGCGGCGGCATTTATAGGAAAAGGTCTTGGAGCTGTTGATCTGGCCGGAGATGAAGCCTCCTATGGTCCTGAGTTATTCAGGGAGGTGTTCGCGTTGTCTCACAAGCTTGGGATTCCTGTCACGATTCATGCTGGAGAAGCGGCAGGGGCTGATAATATTAAAGAGGCTGTCACGAATCTGGGGGCTTGCCGGATCGGGCATGGAGTGAGGCTGAGAGAGAACACCTCGATTCTGGAGATGATCGTTCAACAACAAATCCCGCTGGAAATGTGCCCGGTCAGTAATATTCAAACGAAAGCTGTCCCAAGCTGGGAAGCATATCCGATTCGTGATTATTTTGATCGCGGGATTAAAATAACCGTCAATACGGATAATCCGATTGTCTCCGGTACGAATATCACGAAGGAATATCGGGTTCTGAACGAACGGTTTGGTTTTACACTGTCTGAGCTGTCTGCATTGGTAATGAATGGCGTGGATTCAGCATTTTTGGATGGACACGAGAAGCGGGCTCTCAAGCTGGATTTGCTTAGTAAATGCAAAGCCATGGGAGTTTAACTATGCGAAAACATGGGTGCTTGTAGCAGCTTTGGCTATCATTCAGCATAAAACCTCGAATCAGCTTGTCAATCAAAGCGGTTCGAGGTTTTTTATGCAGATGGCACATATTAAACAAGCAAGACGATTCAAGCCGACTCGGTAAGCTCGCTTAAATCCGTCAGGATTAAGTCGAACTGAACGAGTGGGCCGAACACGCGCAGGACAGCTTTTATAGGGGAGTCTGGGCTGAAGGCTGTATTCCGTACGACGGTTTGGGGCTCCAGATCAAGCTCGATGCTCCGGTTCGACAGATTCACCAAATAAATGCCGTTATGCAAATTGAGTAATTCGCCCACCGAGGCTTCCATCATTTCTCCAGGTTCTTCAATGGATTCTTGTGCGTAGATAGAAGCCAGCTGCAGAAAGGAGGCTTCTGCAGCGCTGATCGCTGTAATTCTGGAACACGATCGATCACTGCTGACTAAAGACTGATAAGCTGTCCATTCATATGCTGACGCTGAATCTGTAGGGATGATCTCAATGCGAATATGGCTATCTATGAAACGTATCATATTTTTGGCAAACAAGCTGATATAATCGGTTAAGGCTTGCCCCAAGATCATGTTCTGTTTCAATAAAATGGATTCCACAAGTACTTCGATGCTGCCGTTTACAATGGATTCGAATTGATCATCGGTCAGACTATAATCCTTTTTATATAAGTTCAAGGCTGTACTGAAGGTTTCGTAATTCATTGTGCCTTGGTCAATCAATGCTTGTCCCAGAGTCAAATGTGCGCTTTGCTGTGAGGACAATAGTTCGGTAACGATCTCCTCAGTCAAGTGGCCCATATCGACGGCGATTTCGCCGAATCTTTTATCTATTCTTGTTTGGGTCTGGTGTACTTGTTCTACCTGCTCGGGGGTCATGTAGCCTTTGTTAATAGCAAGTACGCCCAGCTTGACTCTCGTTTCGGCTTGTGCCGACAAGGCCTGATCCAGCTCGGATGCGGTTACGATGGAACGGTTTAATAGAAACTGTCCGAAGTATTGTGCGAACATTACTGAACACCCCGATCCTCAACGATTTTTTTGGCAATATCGACAATGATTTCAACTTGGATAGGCTTCTGCAAAAAGTTGTCAGCTCCCAGCTTGAGCGCTTTAATTAAATTGCTTTGTGTGCCTACGGAGGAGGCCATAACAATATGAATGGCTGGGTTGATGATTTTGATTTCCTGCAGCGCTTCTATGCCATCTTTCTTCGGCATCACGATATCCATGAGGACGAGGTCTGGCTGCTCCGTTCGGCAGAACGTGACAGCTTCTTCGCCGTCGATGGCTTCAAACAGATTGGTGAACCCGAGTTCGGCCAAGGCTCCCTTTAGCTTTTTGCGAATCAGCATAGAATCGTCACATAACAAAATTTTCAAATCATACATGGGCTTCAACTCCTCAGCTATGGCTTCTCTGATATAACCTTACGTAGATAATACTTTATATGTTAGATAATATTACAAGAATCGTTATTAAACAAGTGGAAAATTGTAAATAGTAGATGGGGATGATGGTGAAATGAGTTTGAATAAGGGGAAACAAGGGGGATAATGAAGAAAAAAAGAAGAGACTCATCAGAGCCTCTTCTGATTTGAATCTATTCTATTAAATATCCGAATATTCCAGACTATTGTAAGCCGGCCTCTGTATATACTTTGCGGAAAGCTTCTTGCGAGCGCTTAAGCAGTACTGAGCTTGGTTCTGTAGAAGGCTGTGGCGTCAATATTTCTTGTGCCACCAATCCGGTGTATCCGATTTGATGGAGTCCGCGTAAGAAGCCAGTCAAATCGATGACGCCTTCACCTGGATAGACACGTTCATTATCCAATGCTTCAGCCAAAGGAACATCAGGTGCATCGTTGATATGTGCCAATACGATCTGACTTGCATCCAAACGCAGAATATCGTCAACACCTAATCCATTTGTATACCAGTGGTAGCTGTCAAACAACAGACCTACATTACGTTCACCGATGGCATCGATCCAATCGAGGGTTTCCTGCAAGCCCCAGATAAAAGGATTGGCCCAGCGAGTCCGCAAATGGTGTGGACCTACGAATTCGAGTCCAAAGCTTATGCCGTAAGGCGCCAGGATTTGTGCGCAGGTGCGTAAACGACGGGTTGCGATTGCCATAAAATGAGCTGCATTGTGATCTGTGGACGGCAACACATAGGTCGTGCAGGTCGTGCAGCCTACCGCTGCTGCCGCTTCAGCATCCTTGGCCAGACGAGCAAGTCCGCTGCGGAATTCCTCTTCACTATTGCGCCATTGCACAGACAACCCAATGCTGCCAATCTGAATGCCCTGCTCACGAAGAAAGCTGTTCACTGACTCAGCGCCATCCTGAGCTATCCATTCCTCCAGTTCAGTGCCTCCGGCTGTGATGGCTTCGAATTCATGCTCTGCCGCGGCGCGCACAAAATCCTGAATGCTGCCTACAGCGCCAATGCCAGCTCGTGTAAGTGCTTTTAACATGGGGGTCTCCTCCTTGTACGATCTATAAGTTCCAATCCAAGATAACCTCGTGACCTGTACGCGAAGACTCATAGATGGCATCCAGAATCAAGTTGTTTGTAAATCCGGTCATGACCGAGGTGTCCGGCTGCTTGCCTTCACGAATACACTCTACAAAATGGCGACTTAAGCGAATACGTCCGCCTTCATCCTTCTCAGGAGTAATCAATTCCACTTCTGCAGCCCTTTCAAAGGTTTCAGTGAGCAGCTTGCCTTTATTGCCAACGATGGAAGCGCCACCTTCGGAGCCCATCAAATGTATGAAGTGGTTGCTGTCTGTATCCATATGTACCGCCCAGCTGACTTCCAGTGTCAAGGTACTGCCATTATCCAATTTAATCATTGCGGTTGCCAAATCCTCAACGTTGTAGCTTCCGCTCCAATCCGGAGTTCCCCAAGTGCCGATTCCGCGTTTTTTTGGACCAAATTCAGCATAGGTTGAACCGAATACGGATACAGGCTTGGCATCCCCGAGGAAGAAGAAGGCCAAATCGAGCATATGCACACCGATGTCGATCAAAGGACCGCCGCCGGATTGTTGATGATCGGTAAACCAAGTGCCCCAGCCCGGAATCCCTTTACGTCGGAACCAACCTACCTTGGCATTGTAGATACTGCCGATGGACCCGTTATCAATCTGCTGCTTCACTTGAAGAGGCAGCCAATCCCAGCGCATTTGATGTGGAATCATCAGCACTTTGCCGGTTTCACGCTGTGCTTTGACGATTTCGCGTGCCGCTTGGGCATTGATAGCCATCGGTTTTTCCAATAACACATGCTTGCCTGCATGCAGAGCCTGTACGGCCAGAGGTGCATGCCATTGGTTAGGAACGCCGATAACAATCGCATCAATGTTAGGGTCCTGAATGAGTTCGTCATTAGTTTTATAGACAGTTGGGATGCCATGCTTGGCAGCGCACTGCTGCGCTAAAGGGTAATTCAGATCGGTTAAAGCGACGATTTCAACATCATCTTTCAATTGACCGAAAATATTCATGTGGACGTTGCCAATATTGCCTGATCCGATAATGCCAAGTCTTATTTTGTTATTAATGGTCATGGTAATAGCCTCCGCTTAACTATGAAATAGAGTTTCACTTGCTTCATTTATCATAAAATGTAAGCGTGTAAAAAACATTTCATTTTTTACGGAGGTTATCCCATTTTTTCAGCAGGCTTCATTTTTATAGCTTAAAGTGACCAGTCGAGAATGACCTCATGGCCTGTCTGTGAGGATCTATAGATCGCATCCAGAATCAGATTATTCGTAAAGCCACTCATAGCCGGGGTTGTCGGCTCCTTGCCCTCACGGATACATTCGAGAAAATGACGACTAAGCCGGATTCGTCCGCCTTCGTCGTTCGCCGGTGTTACAAGCTCTACTTCGGTTGCGCGCTCGAACGTCTCGGTGAGCAGCTTGCCTTGGGTGCCGCGAATCGAAGCGCCACCGTCCGAACCCATCAAATGGACGAACTGCTTGCTGTCTGTATCCATATGTACGGCCCAGCTGACTTCGATGGTCAAAGTGCTTCCGTTGTCCATTTTGATCATAGCGGTAGCCAGATCCTCGACATTAAAAGATCCGTTCCAGTTGGGGGTTCCCCATGTACCAATTCCGCGTCTCTTCGGTCCAAACTCGGCATAGGTTGCACCATAGACGGACACAGGCTTGACATCTCCCATGAAAAAGAAAGCCAAATCGAGCATATGCACACCAATATCAATGAGCGGACCGCCCCCGGATTCCTCCTGTTTCGTAAACCAAGTGCCCCAGCCGGGAATACCTTTGCGGCGGAACCAGCCGACCTTGGCATTATAAATTTGACCAAGCGCACCTTTGTCTACTTGCTCCTTCACCTGTAGAGGAAGCCATTCCCAACGCATTTGGTGAGGGATCATCAAGACTTTGCCTGTTTCGCGTTGAGCTTTGACGATCTCGCGGGCAGAAGGAACATCAATAGCCATCGGCTTTTCCAACAATACATGCTTGCCGGCTCTTAAGGCTTGTACAGCCAGCGGGGCATGCCATTGATTCGGAACGCAAATCACGACAGCATCAATATCGGGATCCTGAATCAGTTCTTCAGAGGTCATATAACATTTGGGTATACCGTACTCGGCAGCACGCATTTGTGCTAGTGGATTATAGGAATCGGTTACGGCAACAATATCCACTTCAGCAGGCAGCTGCTTGAACATAGTAATATGAACGTTAGCGATATTGCCCGCCCCTATAATGCCGAGGCGGATTTTGTCATTTGTATTCATGTGTAAGAAACCTCCGATTGAATTAAGTTGTGATACCATTTCATTATATAGTAAGATGTAGACGTATAAAACTAGGAACGCATTTAAGGAAGAATATTATAGATGTTCAGCAGGAGTGAACAGTCGTATGTCCGTTGTACCGGTTTATTTAACCCATTATCCGAATATGGATACCGAGCTTCCTTTTCATATCAAGATTAACCATCTGAAACGGGATTTTGGCTCACATCGTCACGATTTTATGGAGTTCTCCTATGTCATTGAAGGCCGCGGCTTCGAGATTATTAATGGAGTCCAGCACCCGATGGAGCCCGGGACGTTTACACTTGTCATGCCCTACCAATTTCATTCGATCCACTCGGAGCCGGAGCACCCGCTGCGATTGTATAACTGCAATTTTGGCATACATTTGTATAACTCCTCCGAACAGCTGCCGGGATCTGTTGAAACATTAGGTGAACGTGAATTGCTGCCTTACGTACAGGTCCCTCCAGGGGAACAGGAGAAGTTTCAGGAGATCCTGAAGGAGCTGTATGCAGAATATCATGGTGAGCAAATATGGAGGCATGCGCTGATTAAGGTCAAGCTGACTGAAATTCTGGTTAGGTTTGACCGTCTGAGAAGAAGTGCGCAGCTAATTGATTCTGTGAGCGAGGTATTGAAAACAGAGGGAAGAGAGCGTGGAAGATCCAATGGTGATATTTGGAAGGCGATTCAGTTCGTTCACGAGCATTACCGCGAGGATCTGACATTAACTGGTCTGGCTCAACGTTTTGGCTTCAGTGTCCCTTATTTGAGTGAGCTGTTCAAAAAAACGATTGGCCAGAACTTTGTTTCATTCGTTCATGAGGTGAGAATTCGACAGGCCTGCGGGCTGTTAATCGCAACAGAAATGACGGTATTGGATATTGCTTTAGAGACCGGTTATGGCTCTTATAATACGTTTACCCGCATTTTTAAGGAAAGCAAGGGGATGACCCCGGCCATATTTCGCAAGCAAAATAAGCTGAAGCTTACCGATCAACGGTAGCTGCAGCCTGGACACATATGCACGTACCCTGCATGCAAATGAAGTCATTTACTGGTGGGAGCACGATTTGTTGCTCAATCCGGCTTATGGCTTTTTTGGCGTAATCGGCAGCGTATAATACGGAGATTGGACAAGTACATGCTCTTGGCTGTCCATCACACGGACCTGCAGCTGCAAGGCTCCCGGGGTTGTCAGCATTTCCCTGGGAAGGGACGCACTTAAGCTATTCTCTGTCTGCCACACCGTTGGGAGCGGGACTCCATCCGCAAACAGGACACTGCCTTGTCCGAACCGCCCCCCTTTGACCAAAAGCGTCATGGACTTGATCCAGTCCGCTACGAGGCCTTCACCAACGTTAATGCTTTCGGGTGATACAGACTCGATAACAGGATCGCCATAGCCAATCATATACGGCTGTGAAACATCCTCTGCGTCCTCGGTTTTCGTTAGAATGGCTTGCTGCCGCTCTTGATATTCCACCAAATCATGCTCATCGATCTTCATCGCTTCATAATAATTTTTAGGCGGAATAATAGGAATCCTTTTTGATAAATTGTACAGAAAATCAGTATAATTACTGCCCTGCAGCTTCGCGAGCTTCAGGATATAAGGACTCAGGAAGGATGGGCTCATTCGAAGAATTTCTTGACCCTCAGGCAAATAATTGTTCCAGACCAAAAGAGGGACCATGTGCATCTTTTCCAGGAAATTCGGATCATCGGGCCCTTCGATATAGCCGCTTTTCTGATACACATAATAGTCCGTTTCCAAATGAGGGAGATGATCACCAAAAAAGACGAGTATGGTAGGCTCCTTTAACTGGCCGAAGTACGTGACGAGCTCCTTCAGCATCGAGTCTGCTCCACTGGCTCCTTGGGCATACGTCTCAAGAATCGATATCGCATCATCTGACATATTGCCTCGAATATTAATGCTGTTGCGCTTAAACTTATTAGCCCAGTAGTGATAATGATTCTCCATCGTATTTGCAAAAATAAGGTCTGGACCGCTGCTGCGTTTGCTTTCTTCGATAATTCGCTTAGCAACGGCGTGGTCACCGATGTAGGGACCAACATATTCATCCGGATCAAAAAATTCCAATGGAATAAAATGTGAGAATCCGAACCGCTTGTATACATTCACGCTGTTCACATACCAATTATAAAACGGACTAATAACCGTAGATTTATAGCCCTGTCTACCCAAAATACTGGCAATGGAATCGACCGGATGATCGATAACCTTTTCATAGGCAATTTCATCAGGAGGCAGAAAACGCATTGAATTGCCTGATAATACCTCCAGCTCTACATTGGCAGTACCCCCGCCGTATTGCGGTGAAAGCATCGTACCGTGCGTATATTTTTCCTGAAGGGCATGAAAGGTAGGGATCGGGTCCCTGCTGAATTTAAGTCCTGGAATTTGTGTAGGGTCCCAGAATGCTTCACTTAATACGATGACGATATTGGGGTTTTGCTGTAATTCCTCAGTAGTCCAGTCCGTAGTCTTATCGACAAGCTGCAGTGGATGTGTACGCTCCGAGTCCGACGAGGAGGTGCTGAGAACAGCACAAAGAGAGGCAACCAGGACAAAAGCTGCTGTACGTAAAAAAATGAATCGCTTTTTCACCATGGTAACGCTCCTAGTCAACAAATTTAAAGCCATTATAGCATGAAGCTGCTGGTATGAAGTGGTTTTTTGAAAAAAAATATAAGCGCTTCCATTCTTAAGTTGAAAGCTTGAACATGCGATTAACTTTGGCAGGACACTACATAATGGAATGCGTTTAAACATTGTGTCATAAAAGAATGATTATAGCTTATAAAGAGTGTAATAATGTTGTATTTTCGGATAAAATCTAATAAATAACTCATAAATAATGATTTAAATTATATATTGCGTCATAATATTATATATGGTATATATTATTTATGGTATACATTCTGTTTTAGAGATATTTGACAGGCACGTTTTATTGGAAGCGTCAGAATGATTTAGCGGTTATGTGTTATAAACCAATCGAGGAGTGATGGGATATGGAATCGAGTAACAGCGGTATCGAGCTTGGCACTATTATTTGTAAACACTGCGACAGCATCATTGGTACTTTGGATACGGAAAAAGTGACTGTTATTTACGGTGTTTGTGAGGATTCGAACTGTATCTCCAATCAGATTCAAAAGGAGAAAGCGACCCATGTTGAATGCTAAACGTGTCCTGCATTTTCATGAAGGGAATGCTGGTATGAAAATGCTCTTGGGTGGCAAAGGGGCCAATCTTGCAGAGATGACCAATGCTGGCTTGCCCGTACCTCCCGGTTATACCATTACAACAGAAGCCTGCAGACAATATTATGCGGGCGGCGGAGTTTTACCGGAAGGATTATGGACAGAAATATGTCAAGGACTGAAGCAGATTGAGCTGAAAAAAGATCAGTTATTCGGTGGCAGGGACAATCCGCTTCTTGTCTCTGTTCGCTCAGGCTCGGTCAACTCCATGCCTGGCATGATGGATACGATCTTGAATCTGGGACTTAATGATGTGACAGTGGATGCTCTTGCGAGAAATACCGGGAATCCCCGATTTGCCTATGATTGCTATCGGAGACTGATTCAGATGTTCGGGAATGTTGTTTTGGATATCGATGGTTACCACTTTGAAAAACAGCTGCATCATTTTAAGCAATTACATGCCTATAACGAAGACGAGGATATTCCTGCAGATGCTTGGATGGAACTGATTGCGCAGTACAAGGATTTAATTGAACATAAAGCAAGAACCACGTTCCCTCAGGATGTGTACAAACAGCTGGAGCTGTCCATCGAAGCTGTGTTCCGTTCCTGGAACAATCAGCGGGCTGTGGTGTACCGTAAAGTGTATGGGATTCCTGATACGTTGGGAACAGCCGTTAATATTCAGTCGATGGTTTTCGGAAACAGGGGTGAGGATTGCGGTACTGGTGTGTTGTTTACTCGAAATCCATCCACAGGCGACAATCACTTATATGGTGAATACCTCACGAATGCCCAGGGTGAGGATGTAGTGGCGGGTGTAAGAACACCGCTGCCTATTGCACAGCTGGAGCAGGAAATGCCTGAAGTATATACGAGGCTGGTAGAAATCGCCAATCGACTTGAAATGCATTATAAGGACTTACAGGATATCGAGTTTACCGTGGAAAAGGGAGAACTGTTCATTCTCCAGACTCGTACCGGAAAAAGAACGGCACAGGCAGCTGTCAAATTGGCTGTGCAATTCGTTAAAGATGGCATTCTTGATCACAAGCAGGCTTTGGAGCGGATTGAAGTGGATCATCTCAATCAACTGCTTCACCGCGCAATCGACGAGAGTGCGAAGCTGGACGTACTGGCGGTTGGCTTACCTGCTTCACCAGGAGCAGCAACGGGTCAAGCTGTTTTCGACGCCGATACGGCTGAAGAATGGGTTGCAGCTGGCAAGCGTGTTGTATTGGTCAGCTCAGAGACAAGTCCGGAAGATATTCACGGTGTCATTGCAGCCGAAGGTGTGCTTACGAGCCGCGGGGGGATGACGAGCCATGCTGCGGTAGTGGCACGCGGAATGGGCAAGCCTTGTGTATGTGGTTGTGAAGAAGTTCGGATCAATCCGGATACACGTGAATTTATCGCAGGCGAAATGATCATCCGTGAAGGGGATTGGATTACGCTGGATGGATCAACAGGGCGTGTCATTTGTGGCGTTGTTACGCTTAAGGAACCGCAGATGAGTGTTGAACTTGATGAGCTGCTGAGCTGGGCGGATGAGGTACGGTCCTTAAAGGTGCGTACCAATGCCGATACACCGGAAGATGCAGTGAAAGCGCGGCAGTTTGGTGCAGAGGGAATAGGGCTCTGTCGAACAGAGCATATGTTTATGTCTGCCGAGCGACTGCCGGTTGTGCAGGCGATGATTCTTGCCGATCGTCTGGAAGACCGTCGAATTGCACTTGAGCAGCTGCTTCCTATGCAGCAAAGTGATTTTAAAGGCATATTTAGCGCTATGGACGGGTTCCCTGTCACGATTCGTCTTCTGGACCCGCCGCTGCACGAATTTCTGCCGAAGCTGGATGAGCTGCTGATTGAACAGGAACGTAAAAAATGGGCTTTGTCCGAATTGGATCAAGCCGAAGGCAGCCCTGACCTGCACTCATTAATTCGCAAGGTGAGGAATTTGCAGGAGATGAATCCGATGCTCGGTCAGCGAGGCTGCCGCTTAGGTATTGTGTTTCCGGAAATTTATGAGATGCAGACGATTGCTATTTTTCAAGCCGTACTTGCGTGTAAAGCACAGGGGATCACGGTGCTTCCGGAAATTATGATTCCTCTCGTAGGCCATGTCAATGAACTCAAATCGATGAGAATGCTGGTCGAACGGGTAGCTGAAGAGGTACTGGGGCCAGAAATGCAGCAAGTTCCCTATAAGATTGGCACGATGATAGAAGTGCCGAGGGCGGCGCTCACTGCGGGTCAAATTGCTCAATATGCAGATTTCTTTTCATTCGGTACCAACGATTTAACACAAATGACGTTTGGCTACAGCCGTGACGATGCGGAAGGGAAGTTCCTTACCCATTACATCCATCACGATATTTTACCTCACAACCCTTTTCAGGTATTGGATACGGATGGGGTCGGGCAGCTGATCGGCTGGGCTGTAGACAAAGGACGTGCAACCAAGCCTGAATTGAAAACTGGCATTTGCGGTGAGCACGGAGGTGACAAGGAATCGATATTCTTTTGTCACCAAACCGGTTTGAATTATGTCAGCTGCTCTCCGTTCAGGGTACCGTTAGCAAGAATCGCTGCCGCTCAGGCACAGCTGTTGTTTGGTCATCAAGACTCGGTACATACCAAGCTTCAATCGTCAGCTGCTCTTTAAGATGCTCCAGCTCAGCTCGCGAGGCTTACAGCATGGACTTATATAAAGCTGTACAAGGACAGACGAAGCATGACTTCGATCTGTCTTTTCTTTACTTAAAATCTCCGCATCAAATACTTGTAGCCAAAAAATCCATTGACGTCCCAAGCCGCTTCCTCTAATGTTGACATCATACTGTTTATTACATTTCTATGACAGGAGAGGAAGCAATGAGCCGGAAAATACCGGTAAGTGAATATACGGGGCTGTTGAACAGCTATTTAAGACCACAGCGCAAAAATATGGCCGTGCTGGGGATTCTGCTCATCGGCGGCATTGTCATGCAGCTGATTAATCCGCAAATCATCCGTTATTTTATTGATACAGCCCAAACCCAGGAAAGCTCCAGACCACTTATTTACGCGGCACTCTTATTTATTGGTGTTTCTTTGCTTCATCAAGGATTAACTGTAGCGGCTACCTATATTGGCGAGACCGTAGGCTGGATTGCAACCAACAAGCTGCGCGGCGATGTTGCTGCACATTGTATGAAGCTGGATATGTCGTTTCACAAAGCTCATACTTCCGGTGCTATTATTGAACGGGTTGACGGAGATATTAACAACTTGGCCAACTTTTTCTCCAATTTTGTCGTATCGTTATTAAGTAATTTGCTGCTGGTCATAGGTATGCTCATCCTGCTGTTTCGCGAGGGCTGGGTGATCGGCTTGAGTATGACGGTATTCGTTATATTTGCGATCTATATCATTCAGTACATACGCAAGTTTGCAGTTCCACACTGGGGTAATATGCGTCAGATGAGCTCCAGGTTTTATGGATTTCTTGGGGAGCATCTGGAGGGCACAGAGGATACCAGAGCCAACGGAGCTTCGAATTATGTGATGCATCGCTTCTATGTAATGCTGAAGGAGTGGCTGCCGCTGCGCGTGAAGGCGTTTCTTGGCTGGGCTTCCATGTGGATCACAACCCTGATTATTTTCACGATTGGTAATGCTGTCGCTTTTGGTTTAAGTGCGATTCTCTTTAAACAAGGCTCTATTACGATAGGAACTGTGTATATGATCTTCTATTATACAGAGCTCATGGCCAAGCCGATCGAGAAGATTCGAACTCAAATGGAAGATTTGCAAAAAGCCGATGCCAGCATCATTCGGGTTCGGGAGCTGCTGGAAACCGAGTCTGCGATACAGGATGGAATCGGTCTGCCGCTGCCAAAGGGTGCTTTGTCGGTAACGTTCAATAATGTGGAATTTGGCTATGAGGAGGATATCACGACACTGCATAATCTGAATCTTCATCTGGAGCGCGGTAAGGTGCTCGGGGTACTGGGACGAACAGGAAGCGGTAAAACGACGCTTGCCCGCTTGCTCCTGCGTTTCTATGATCCCCGTTCAGGGAGCATTCGCTTGGAGGGTGTCGATCTGCGTGATGCGACACTTCAGGAGCTTCGTGGGAGAGTAGGATTGGTTACGCAAAATATTGAAATCTTTCAAGGCACGGTCCGAGACAACCTGACTTTCTTTGATGAGGAGATACCGGATCAGACGATCATTCATGTCTTGGAGGAGCTTGGCCTGCAGGATTGGTTTCATTCGCTGCCTTCAGGTTTGGACAGCTTGCTGGAGTCGGGCGGAGGCGGCTTGTCCGCAGGTGAAGCGCAGCTGCTTTCATTTGCCCGCGTCTTTTTGTCGGATCCAGGACTCATCATCCTTGACGAAGCTTCTTCAAGATTAGATCCTGCTACAGAGCAGCATATCGAGAAGGCCATCAATCGATTGCTGGAGAATCGTACCTGTGTTGTGATTGCCCATCGGCTGGCAACGATCAGCCGCGCGGACTATATTCTTGTACTTGATCAGGGACGGATTGTTGAATTTGGTGAGAGAAGCGCTTTGGCTGCGGATAGCAGCTCCCGCTATAGCCAGATGCTGGTGGTCGGAATGGAGGAGATGCTGGCATGAGTACATTCGCCTTCTTGTTTAAACTAACACGGTACCGAATTTGGCTTTACCTCGTGAATGCACTTGCATGGACGCTCATTTATTTGGCTCCGATTGTACCCGGCTGGGTAACCAAGCAATTTTTCGATACCTTGTCCGGCTCATCCTTATACGGTTTTAATGTGTGGACCTTGATCGCCCTGCTGATTGCTTCGGCTTTGGGACGTGCCATCATTATTGTTTTTGGTTTTATTACTGATGTGCAGTTCCGTTTCCGTATCGGAGCCCTGCTTCGTAGAAATATGCTTACACGTATTTTGAAGGAGCCGGGAGCCAAAGCCATTCCCTGCTCGCCGGGAGAGGCAATCAGTAACTTTCGCGATGATGTGGAGCAGGTTGAGGAAACGGTGAGCTGGTCTGTTGATGCATTCGCAATGACCTGCTTTGCTGCTGTATCCTTTTCCATTTTGTACGGGATTAATGCGACCATGACCATGTGGGTGTTTCTGCCGCTGGTCGTCGTTGTGACCATTGCCCAAGCTGCAACAACGATGCTTCAAAAGTATCGTGCGGCAAGTCGTGAAGCTACGAGTCAGGTGACTGGTGCGATCAGTGAAATGTTCAGCAGCGTGCAGTCGATTCAGGTGGCTGGAGCGGAAGAACGGGTAATTAACCGATTCCGTAAGCTGAACGACAACAGGCGCCATGCGATGGTGAAAGATCATTTGCTGACGCAGACGCTGGATTCGATTTTTTCCAATACCGTTAATATCGGAACCGGATTTATTTTGCTACTGGCTGCAGGGGCGATGCGAGATGGCAGCTTTACTGTAGGGGATTTTGCCTTATTCGTTTACTATTTGACCTTTGTTACGCAATTTATTCAAAACTTCGGGAAATTCCTGACCTATTTCAAGCAAAGCACCGTCGCCAAGGAGCGACTGGTCAGTTTGATTCAGGGTGCTGATGAGACCACGCTAACCGAGCATCATCCGCTGTACCTGCGTACATCAATCAGTGAGTCCGATCTGAATAATCAGCAGACGCAGACTGATTCTGTCGGCAGCGGAAGCTTGGAATTGCTTGAGGTGAAAGGCCTTACCTACCATTATCCCGAGACAGGCCGCGGAATCAGCAATATTCAGCTAAAGCTGCCCAAAGGTTCCTTTACGGTAATTACAGGACGAATTGGCTCGGGCAAAACAACGCTTGTGCGTACGCTGCTTGGCCTGCTTCCGATGGATGCAGGCGATATTCGCTGGAACGGAGAAAGGGTAGAGCATCCAGGCGATTTCTTTATCCCGCCGCACAGCGCCTATACGCCTCAAGTACCAAGATTGTACAGTGACACCTTGAAAAAAAATATTTTGTTAGGTCAGGAAGAAGAAGACGTTCTTCTTAAATCGGCTGTGCATGCTGCAGTGATGGAGCAAGATGTTGAGCATTTACAGCATGGCATGGATACGATCATTGGTCCGCGCGGCGTAAAGCTCTCAGGAGGTCAAGTCCAGCGTACAGCGGCGGCCCGGATGTTCGTTCGCAATGCGGAACTGCTCGTATTTGACGATTTGTCGAGTGCGCTGGATGTTGAGACCGAGCGTAAGCTGTGGGAACGGATTTATGGGCAGCGACAGGCGACATGCCTGGTCATCTCCCATCGCAAAACTGCTCTTACCCATGCCGATCATATTATCGTAATGAAGGATGGACAGATTGAAGCTGAAGGTACGCTTGAACAGCTGCTGCAAACGAGCGACGAGCTGCGGCACTTATGGCAGCTTAACGAGACGGAACAAGAAGTGGAGCAAGAAAGCTAGCATTTAAGGAGTGATGAAATGGATTTGGCTGCTGTTCACCGACATATAGCTTCCCTTCGTCATATCAAAAAGCTGCAAACGATCAATAAGGGATTTTCCTTTGACGGCAAATACTTTCTCTATACCGATGGAATTGTACCCGTGTATGTACTGCGGACGGCTTCGATCACACAAAGCGGGAAGAAGCAGCGTGAATTTGAGATTGTTCGCAGTGTGTTTGATCAAGGAGTTACAACCTCAGCGCCTATAGAATTCGGCATAATTGAAGAGCTCGATCTGTGCTATATGGTGCTTGGATATGTGAATGGCGAGGACGCCGCCGAGCTGCTGCCAGCATTAACGTCAGATGAACAATATCAGATTGGTGTTGAGGCGGGGCGCCAACTGCTGCTCATGCACCGATTAGATCCACCAGGAGATCTGGAAGCATGGGATAAAAGACGGTCTGCCAAGCATTACAGACAGCTGGCTGCTTATAAGGAATGTGGAGTCAAGATCGAGCGGGAGGAGAGAGTCATCCAGTTTGTTGAGGCGAATCTCAAGCAGATGACAGACCGCCCTAGCAAATTTCAGCATGATGATTTTCACCCAAGCAATCTGCTTGTCGATAATAGGGGATACTCTGGTGTGATCGATTTTAACCGCTATGACTGGGGAGATCCTTACCATGATTTTATGAAAATTGCCTATTTCAGTCGTCAGGTGAGTGTACCGTTCTCGATAGGACAGATCGATGGATATTTTAATGAAGAAATTCCGGAGCGCTTTTGGAAGCTTTATGCTTTATATACGGCTCTGACGCTATTTCCTAATATTACCTGGACACTGGAAGTCGTGCCGGACCAACTGGAATCGATGCAGGAGCGTAATCGTATCGTGATGGAGGATCATTCGGGGTTCGATAAGGTGATTCCAGCCTGGTATACATCCTGATAGGGCTTTATTGATGTGCCGACGTAGTCGTTACCCGTTGTCGTTGTCTCCAATACCAGGAGAGGATGAGCGAGGTAACGGCTTATTTTTATGGATGATAGTTTGACATTAACCAAACAATATAATAATATATCTATATATTAATCGATATATTGAAAGGAAGTCTATTTATGTATGAATCAGATTTACTGTGGAGGGTTCCTTTGGAGGAACTCAAGCGTGGGTATACATGGGATGAAAGTACAGATACATTTATTTGTCTAATTTGCGGTGACCTGTTCCAAAAAGGAATGATATATAGAGCTGATGACTTATATTATGAAGCGGAAAAATTCACAACCCTGCACATAGCTAACGAGCATGGCTCGATGTTCCATTATTTGATCGGGTTAAACAAGAAGCTAACCGGGTTAAGCGATTTGCAAAAAAACCTGCTTCAGCTGTTTTACGACGGACATAGCGATAATGAGATCGTCAGTAAGCTGGATGGAGGCAGCGCCTCAACCATTCGTAATCATCGATTTGCTCTGCGCGAGAAGGAAAAGCAGGCTCGGTTGTTCGTCGCTATTATGGATTTACTGGAGAAAAAGAACAGCTCCGGTTCGAAGAAAAGCGAACGCACCTCCAGACAGCATGCTGGCGCCGTTCATCGTACAGTTGCAGTACGCGACAATAACTTTTCAATAACAGATAAAGAATATCAGGATACCATTCTTAAATATTTTATAGAAGGTCCTGATGGACCCATAATCAGTTTTCCTGGTAAAGAAAAGAAAAAGTTTATCGTATTGCAGCATATCGTTTCAAGATTTAAGGCGGGCAGGCGTTACACAGAAAAAGAAGTGAATGCGCAGCTGGAGCAGGTGTATGCCGATTATGTCACCCTGCGTCGTTATATGATTGAATATGAGTTAATGGACCGAGAGCCTGATGGCAGCGCTTATTGGATTAAAGAGGAGGTAACACCTATGTCTAAGGAAAAAAGAAAAGAATTATTGCTAGCCTACAAAGAGACGAAACGCCCGATGGGCATTTATCAAATACGCAATACGGTGAATGGTAAAATATTTATTGGCAGCAGTCGCAATCTGGATGGTCGATGGAATCGTCATCAGTTTGAATTGGGTATGGGTATGGAGCGTAATAAAGCATTCGAGAGTGAATGGAAGGAGCTTGGAGATAAACAGTTCGCATTTGAGACATTGGAGCTGTTGGAGGAACGGATGGAGGGTTATCAGGATATTGATCAAGAGCTGGAGACAATGCTTGCGAAATGGATCGAAAAGCTGCAGCCTTTTGGTGAACGTGGGTATAACCTTCTTTAAACACTTACATTCTTCTCTAAATGAAAACAATCAACAATGCCTCGGTTCGCTTGCATCTACACTTGCAAGCACCGGGGCATGATGTGTTGACCAGTATTATGGCTTGCGTACCGCAAAGGTGAGGCTGTCTGCCTTCAACAGAACAGGTTGATCATCGCGATCAATGTCCAATTCCAAGGGCTCGTCGGAGACATGAAGCTCCTCCCAACCCTCGTAAAGCTTTCGTAGTAGCTTCAACGCTTTTTCCTTATCGAGATTTACCTCAAATAAAGCTTCCCGCGGCTTATGGGTTTTGGCATCAAGCTCTTCGATATTGGTGTTCATGATGATGCAGTTGATTCCCCCGCCTTTAGTGCCTTGAACCATCGATTGGATAACTTTTTTTAGTGCATTAGCGGATTTGCAATGCTCGAGGCTGGAGGCAGCGACGATGTAGTCAAATTTGCCAACGGCTATTTGGTAAGTACTAATGTCTGCCTGTTCAGTGTAAATAACATCTCGTACTTGATATTGCTCACTATAATGGATGAGCTTATGAAGCGCTTTTTCCAGCAGATCAACACATACAACACGACCGTCACCGGGCTTGACCTTTTGCGCCAACGGTATGCTGTTCCTTCCAACACCACACCCCAAATCCAATATACTCATAGGCTGCCCGACATTGACCTGATCGGCTAGATCCAATATGATGGCGACGGGTTCATCAAGCCAGGTTCCTTCCTCATACAGCTTATGATCCTCGAAATACTGTTCATGGTATTCCTTTTCTTCCTTGCGAATTTTTTGCAATTGTGCGGTATCGCTGCTATTCATCATGAAAGCCTCCTTTTATATGTATTCATGTTATGCATGCAAGTGATGCGACCTCTATGATAGCATTACCCCAAAATGAGCAACCTCAATAATCAATTTTCAAAAGAGTTCCAGAGATTGTCAATTTTAAGTCACACATTGCCAAAAAGGTGTATTGATAATTATTCTCATCTATGTTATTTTCTATTGAGATCAATTATCAACGGAACTAGTTTTTATTATAAATTATAGGGAGTGTCCTTTCTCATGCAGACTCGTAATGTCATTACAGCAGCCGTTCTTTGCTCATCACTATTATTTTCAGGATGCAGCGCCAATACCACTAGTGTTCAACCTGTCTCCAACACAGAAACGGGTAAGTCTGGTGAGAGTGTAGAATTGAAAAAAGAAGTGGAGCAATACCGCAAATATGTTATTGAGCAATCGGATGCCTTCGTCAAAGCAACTACAGAATTTGTAACCGCAGTGAAAGCTGGGGATATGAAGAAAAGTCAGGAGCTGTATGCGCCAGCGCGTATGTTTTACGAGCGGATTGAGCCTATAGCCGAATCCTTTGGCGATTTGGACCCGAATATTGATGCACGTGAAGGTGATGTTGATGACAAGGACTGGAAGGGCTATCACCGCATCGAGAAGAGCTTGTGGGTAGACAAGACGACCAAGGGAATGGAATCCTTTGCCGATACTCTCTTAAGTGACAGCAAGCTGCTTCGTGCCAAAGTAGAGACTGTAGAGATTGACCCGAACATTTTATTGACCGGAGCTGTAGAGCTGCTAAATGAGGTATCATCGACCAAAGTAACTGGTGAGGAAGAACGATACTCCCGCACGGATTTGTATGATTTTGCTGCTAATGTAGAAGGTGCTGCCAAAATATTCGAGCTGTTGAAGCCGGAGCTTACAAAGAAGGATGCCACCCTGGTCCAAACGATTGAGAGCCGTTTTACCGCACTGACCACTGAGCTTGCTGCATATAAGAAGGGCAATGGATATATGCTGTATGATGAGCTGAAGCCGGAGCAAACGAAAAAACTCAGTCAGGCCGTGGATTCTTTAGCTGAACCTTTATCCAATATGGGTAAAAAGCTGGGGGCTTAACAGGTATGGACGATAGCAATAAAAAGCAAGGGGATTCAGAAGGCAGCGTGGACCGGGGAAAGAAGGGAACGCCGATTTCCCGGCGGGACATGCTGAAGATGGCTGGCGTAGGGGGAATGGGCCTCCTGATCGGATCGGTCGGTATCGGAGGCGTATTAGCCGGAACGCAAAAGGGATTCAGTTCACGAGTTGGGACGACTAACGAGGCTAGTGATCGTATCCCTTTTTATGGTACGAATCAAGCGGGCATACTTACCGCTTCGCAAAACTTTCTATGTTTTGCTTCATTTGATTTAAGCACTACCCAGTTAGCTGAGGTAGTTGAGCTGTTCAAGGCCTGGACGTCTGCCTCTGCGCTGATGTGTTCGGGAGAGCCGGTCGGAACAGAGAACACGAATCCCAAGCATCCTCCTGCGGACACAGGGGAGGCTGTAGGCTTAAGTGCTTCAAAAACGACGATTACTTTTGGGGTGAGCCCTTCTTTTTTTGATTCCCGTTTTGGATTATCCTCCAAAAAACCGGACGGACTTGCAGATTTGCCGCGGTTCAAAGGGGATAATCTTCGCAAGGAATGGTGTGGGGGAGACATTGGCGTGCAGGTCTGTTCCGACGATCTTCAGGTCGCTTTTCATGCTATTCGTAATCTTACTCGTATCGCCAGAGGTAAAGCTGTATTGCGCTGGACGCAAGAGGGATTTCAAAGGACTGGAGCAGCCGGTAACCCGAACGATACCCCGAGAAATTTGCTTGGCTTCAAAGATGGGACTGGCAATCCGGATGTGAATAATAAACAATTAATGAACGAGCTCATCTGGACGCAGTCTTCAGATGGGCCCAGCTGGATGGCAGGCGGCAGCTATATGGCTGTGAGACGCATCCGTATGCGCATCGAGGTATGGGACCGTTCTACGCTTGGTGATCAGGAGGCGACATTTGGCCGCTACCGGGATTCCGGAGCTCCGCTCGGAGGCAAGCATGAATTTGATCCTCTGCAATTAGATGCCAAGGGAGCCGATGGACAGCCGCAAATTCCGATGACCTCACATGTCAGGCTGGCGAACTTCGATGGGAAAGAAAAAATTTTGCGTCGCTCTTATTCCTACTCCAGTGGTATTGACCATCAAACAGGTCAATTGGATGCTGGGCTTTTTTTTATTAGTTACCAACGCGACCTTTCCAAACAATTTATTCCCATTCAGCAGCGGCTGGCTATGCAGGATAAATTGAACGAATATATCACACACGTCGGCAGTGCTGTTTTTGCTTGCTTTACCGGAGTTCAGGAAAGCGGGTATTTAGGTCAAGCGCTGTTCGAAGGATAAATTCGTAGAGGGGGCAGTTATGAGTAAGGTTCAAGAGTTTGTATCTAGGAAGGTTGTTGTACTGTTCGTGGCGGTTTCGCTCTTATTGCTGCTTTCGGTAGGAGGGCGCAGCTTGGCTGCAGCAGCAGAAGAGTCTGCAATTAAAGATTTACTTCCCTTAACAGGAGGAGCTTTAGTCCACGCCGGTCAAAAGGATTGGAAGCAGGCTGCTGGAGAGCTGGGCGAGTTCGAGACGAAGTGGAAGGCGTTGAACCTGCCTGATTCCGAGCTTGTTCGCAATGTAACCGACGCCTTGGCGGTTGTCAAGCAGGCAATAGGTGAGGCAGATGGCAAGCCGGAGCTTGTTTATCAGGCTTTTTCCAAGCTAACTAAAGCTACTGAAGCCTATGTGGCTTCGCAGGAAAAGAATGTCAGTAAAGGCGATGGCAAATCAGCTGCCAAATCGTTGCTGCCCATCCTCCAGCAAAGCCTGGATGCACTTCAGCACAATCAGCTGCAAAAGGCCCAAAGTGACTATAAGCGATTTAACAGCCAATGGTTAAAGGCAGAGAATCTTATTCGTTCTGATAATGCAGCCGTCTACAGTGACATTGAAACCCAATCCAGTATGACCCGAATATCGCTCCAGGCGGAGCCGCCTCGGATGGAAGCTGCGGTTGCAAGCATCACTGAACTAGCCAAGACGATAGAAGACTATTCGAACGGGAAAGTGACGCCAACTCGTGTTGATACCGGATCACGATCGGTTGCAGACGCTCAGCGGCTTCTTAATCAAGCCCAGGAGGCGATACATGAAGCGCAATATGCTGCAGCTGGTGAGAACATGCAGGCGTTCATTCGATTATGGCCTTCTGTGGAAGGAGCAGTGCTGACGCGTTCTCCTGAAACGTATACCCGAATCGAAAATCAAATGACCGAGGCTTCGGGCTATTTGTTATCGGTACCGCCCAAAGCCGATCAGGCTGCATCCGTTATTGTTTCCATGGTGAAAGAGCTGGAGCCTTACCTGGTTGCATCGGCATACACGGCTTGGGATGCAGCATTGATCTTGTTGCGGGAAGGTGTGGAGGCTCTATTGGTACTGGCTGCCTTGGTTGCCTTCTTGAACCGTTCAGGCAATCCTGACAAAACCAAATGGGTATGGGGAGGAGCCGCCACAGGTCTTATTTTGAGCGGGATTTTGGCAGTAGTTCTTACCTATGCTCTGGCTAGTGTATCAGCGGGTACGACTCGTGAAATGATAGAAGGCTACACAGGGTTATTGTCCGTCCTCATGATGTTGACCGTTGGAGCCTGGCTTCACGGCAAATCAAAGGTGCAGGCCTGGAATCAATATATACATCAAAAGATGGGCTTGGCGCTTGCCAGTGGCAGCCTGTGGTCGCTGTTTCTGGTAGCGGGGCTGGCTATATTAAGGGAAGGTGCAGAAACGACGATCTTTTATATCGGAATTGCGCCTTCTATTGAACCTTTACAGCTGATCACAGGGATTGGTGGCGCATTGGTTGTGCTGATCGTACTCGGATTTATCATGATAAAAGGAAGCGTAAAGCTGCCGATTCGTCCTTTCTTCCTGGCTGCTACGCTGCTTATTTATTACCTGGTATTTAAATTTCTCGGTCAAAGCATCCATTCCCTTCAGGTAGCAGGGCAGCTGTCGGCACACTCATCACCCGTTCTTCCAACCTGGACCTGGCTGGGGCTGTACCCGACCTGGGAAACCACATTGACTCAATTGTTCATCTTATTGGTTGTAGCCCTGCAAATGATTCGCACGGAAATCAAAAAGAAAAGTACGGTCTGAAATTAAACGGCTTGCTGATATCGATTCGGATGTATTCAAGGATGCTTTGCTGTTTTGCAGCAGGCATCCTTGATATGCATATGGGAAGGTTGATGTTTGGCCGGAAATTGGTTACATTAGATTAGAAGTAAGTACATAACAAGGAGTGAGGCTGGAATGAGAGATCCACGACTGAAAATATTTGCGAACAATTTAATTCGTTATTCCGTGAGCTTGCAGCCGGGTGAACATATACTGATCGAAATGATCGGAGTGAACGATCAGGAGCTAACCAAGTGTCTGATTGAGGAAGTATACGCGGCGGGCGGGCATCCTTTTATCGAGCTTCGCGACCCTGCTGTGACCCGAAGCTTAATGCTGGGGGGCACGAAAGAGCAGTACCATACACTTCGTGATCTGGAGCTTGCCAGGATGAAACGGATGCAGGCTTATCTTGCGATACGCAGCGGTGACAATATCACAGAAACTTCTGACGTGCCCGAAGATAAAATGAAGCTGTACGTTCAGGAATATCAGCGTCCGGTCGTCGAGCAGCGTGTCAATCATACCAAATGGTGCGTGATGCGCTACCCTAACGCTTCGATGGCCCAGCTGTCCAATACGAGCACCGAAGCCTTTGAGGACTTTTACTTCCAGGTGTGCAATCTCGATTATAGCAAAATGGCACTGGCTATGGAGTCGCTCGTTGCGCTGATGAACCGCACGGATAAGGTCCGCCTGGTTGCACAAGGAACCGATTTGAGCTTTTCCATTAAAGATATTCCGGCAATTCCATGTGCTGGCACACACAATATCCCTGATGGAGAGGTATTCACCGCTCCAGTTAAAAATTCGGTTAATGGGGTCATTACTTATAACACACCGACGATTTACACGGGTACTTCATTCGAGAATGTACAGCTGCGTTTTGAAAACGGCAAGATTGTTGAAGCATCCAGCAACAACACCAAACGGCTCAATGAGATTCTGGATACAGATGAGGGTGCGCGCTATATTGGAGAGTTTGCAATTGGGGTTAATCCGTACATCAAGCAGCCGATGAAGGATATTTTGTTCGATGAGAAGATCGATGGCAGCATCCACTTTACACCGGGCAATGCTTATGAGGATGCAGACAATACGAACCGTTCCTCGGTACATTGGGATATGGTATTGATTCAGCGTCCCGAGTTTGGAGGCGGCGAAATTTATTTTGACGATGTGCTGATCCGTAAGGATGGCCGGTTTGTGATTCCCGAGCTGGAACAGCTGAATCCGGAAAATCTGATATAATTCAAAAAAACCTCTCCTTTGTGTAAATTATATTTACGAAGGAGGGGTTTCTTTACTTGTTCATTTCAATGATAAGATTGGATAACCATGATTTTTCTGATTCAAGTAAGGTGATTCGATGTTTGATCGATAAATCGATTCCCGTACGTTGTCCATGCCGAGGCACAGCAGATAAGCTCGTAATTAATTGCTCAACCTTTTGCAATTTAAGCTCCATGAGCTCAATAGCCTCCTGAGTACTCAGATGATCAATGAACATAAGGCCGATATCACCGGAAGGAGTCACATTATCCAAGCCGGACAAGGTTGCCCTCAGCAGCAGCTTGAATTGTTCCTCACCGCTTGATGTAATGGTATAGATTTGCCGCGGAGGACGATTGCCCTCTTGCTCTATGGTAACATCGACATATCCCTTCTGATTTAGCCGTTTCAGTATGGAATAAGCTGTTGCTTTTTTCATGTCGGATACGCGACCCAGATTGTTCTCGATAAATTCATTGATTTTATAACCATGCTGGCTCTGGGTCATTAACAATCCCAGAACAAGCAATTCACGCTCGTCCATTCGCAAGACACCTCTTTGAGTTCATTCATTCATTCAACAATAGAAGTTAATTAGTTACATGTGACTATATCAGTGTTATTTTACCACAAATCAGGATGAATAAGAAGGGAGAAAGCCTACCTGCATGACCAACTGAGTAGCGCTTATCCATTCCATTTCCGGTACTGAAGCGGTGATAGTCCACACAACGATTTGAATATGCGTCCAAAATGCGTACTGCTCTCGAAGCCGACCTTTTCAGTAATACCTGTGACCGAATACCGAGTCGTTTTCAGCAGCTTTTGTGCTTCCTGTACCCGCAGCTGATTCACATACTCAATAACAGTGAAGCCTGTCACTTCTTTATAAATGCGGCACAGGTAATAAGAGGAAATATGAAAATGCTCGGCAAGTGCCTTCAGACTTAATGGCTCGCGAAAATGCTCGTTAATATATTTGACAATATCGGATACTTTACGGTGAAGTGTGGTCGGATGCTCGGCCGGTTGGCTGGTACTGCCGGTTTGCTCGGCATGACGATACAACAGGAGCAGCAGCTCGCTTAGCAGCAGCTTGTTATAACCCGCAGCTCCGGGTTCTGCAAGCTTTTGTTCTCGCATCATTTTTTCAATAATGGACTCCATCATGGCCAGTTCCCTTGGATTCGGATGAATCACAGGCTGCTCATCAAAGATACGGAGCAAATCAGGTACAATTTGCTGGTGAATGCCATGGATAAAGTCCTCGCGAAAATTGATCAAAAACCGCTCATGGTTGGGAAATTCAGCCTGCATCGTTTTATGCAGCACATTGGGCTGGATGAGTACGATATCTCCCTTGCGGACGTGGTAAGAACGGTCTTTAATAAAATAATACCGTTCCCCTGAGCGCAGATAGTAAATCTCGTAAGAATTATGGGCATGATTTTGGGCCATTGTGTAAGGGCCGATTCGTATATTATGATCCAGATAAAAAAGATCCTTTTCTGTATGAATGAAAGGTTTTTGATTGTTAGGAACCGTCATGATGAAGGCCACCCACTTTCTTAACTAAAGTAATAACAATATAAGTTGAAAAAATGAAATGTAAGCAATTTTCGTGCTGTTTTCATGTATTTATTGCGCTATACTCACAATAGCACAGACAAGGGAGGAAATACAGATGTCAGCACGTAAAAGATATGCGCTTGTGGGTACAGGTGGGCGCGCCGCTTTTTTCTACACAGCTATTGTTGAGAATTTTAAAGAAACTTCCGATCTCGTCGCTTTTTGCGATGTGAATCAAACCCGGATGGATTATGCCAATGCCAAAATTGCACCCTTTGGCGTAGGTCCGCTGCCAACATACAAATCAGAGGATTTTGATCGTATGATTGAAGAGGTGAAACCGGATATTGTTATCGTAACAACGGTTGACCGAACTCACCATACTTATATTATCCGCGCTATGGAGCTTGGCTGTGACGTCATTTCCGAAAAACCGATGACGGTCGACGAAGTGAAATGTCAGGAGATTTTGGATGCGATCAAGAGAACGGGGCAAAACCTTCGTGTAACCTTTAACTACCGGTACTCACCGCACAACACGAAAATCCGTGAGTTGATAATGGATGGAGCTATCGGCGACGTAACGAGTGTGCATTTTGAATGGATGCTGAACACGAAGCATGGCGCGGATTATTTCCGTCGTTGGCACCGTGACAAACGTAATAGTGGTGGTTTGCTCGTTCACAAGTCGACACACCATTTTGATCTGGTTAACTTCTGGCTGGGTACGCAGCCTGCAACGGTATATGCACTGGGAGATCTGATGTTCTATGGTCGCGAAAATGCCGAGAAGCGTGGAGTTACCGAGTTCTATTCCCGTGCACACGGCAGTGCCAATGCCAAGAACGATCCATTTGCTCTTCATTTGGAAGAGAATGAGCAGCTGAAGGCCATGTACCTCGATGCGGAAAAAGAAGATGGATATTTCCGTGACCAGAGCGTATTCGGTGATGGCATCAATATAGAAGACACGATGGGTGTTATGGTGAAATACCGCAGCAATGCGATTCTTACCTATAATCTGTTTGCCTACTCCCCTTGGGAAGGCTTCCGTGTTAACTTTAATGGTACGAAGGGCCGGATCGAAATGGAGGTTGTTGAAGCCTCTTATGTAAATTCAGGCGGCGATCAGGCTTTGGAAGGCGCAGTAAAAGGTAAGAAAATTACCGTTTACCCAATGTTTGACGCTCCTTACGAAGTTCATGTAGCAGAAAGCAAAGGTGGACATGGTGGCGGTGATCCTGTGCTGCTGAACGATCTGTTCGGTAAACCGGATCATGACCGCTTCAACCGCGCGGCTTCGCACGTAGACGGTGCAATGTCCATCCTGACTGGAATCGCGGGTAATCGCTCGATCAAGACGGGATTGCCGGTTAAGGTTTCCGAGCTGGTACAGTTTTAATATATTCCATAAAAGACCAAGTGGACAGGCATCTGCCTGAAAGCTTGGTTTTTAGTTTTATACATAGGTACATCCTTATGAGTAATTGAGAAATATTCGTAAAATTAAAGTCTAGTCCTCACTCATTTGTTATAATGGAAAGCACGGCTTTAACACGGCAACAAGAAAAGAGGAGTCGCTATGAAACAAATCGCAGAAACGATAATGGTCACCTTTGCAGGCGGCCTGTTGTTCACCTGGTTGCATGTACCGCTCAGCTGGATGCTGGGACCATTGACGGCTGTTCTGCTTTGGACAGCACTAGCGCGCCGCAGTCTGGCTTGGCCTGGAAAACTTCGAAATATGGGTTTGGCTTTACTTGGTTATAGTATGGGACTTTCATTTACGATAGAAAGTGCCCTGCAAATATCGACTCAGCTGCCGTCAATGCTGGTTGCAACAATTACAACAATTGTATTCAGTCTGATCGTTGCCGCACGGACAGCCCGGCAAACGAATGTTAGTTTCGAAAGCAGTGCGATTGGCAGCATCCCTGGCGGTCTGTCGCAGATGGTCGTATTAAGTGAAGAAATTGAAGGAGCAGATTTAGCTGTTGTGGCATTTATGCAAACGATTCGGCTGCTGACTGTTATTTTTACCGTGCCTTTTTTGGCAGTGCATGGCTTGGCGAACGAAGCTGTTCAAGGTGGACCTGCTGGACAAGTGAATGGATCTGCAGATACGATTATTAGTTCCATCCTGGCAGCCGCGCAGGCTATTACAACAAGACCGCTATTCAGTGTTATCTTATTGCTATGCGTCATGGCTTCCGTCTGGATTGCCGTGAGGTTGAGATTTCCGACGCCTTATTTTCTGGGTCCTATCCTGGCTGCCTCATTGTTCACGATTGCCGGGTATGAACCACCGCATTTACCTTCGTTACTTATCATTTTGGCTCAATGGAGTCTCGGTATTTATTTGGGACTGGGGATTAAGCTCAGCAGTCTGGGGAATTGGCGTAAACTACTTCCTTATTCGATTATGGGGAGTGTTGCCATCGTGGCATTTTCCTTGGGGCTGTCCGTTGTGTTTAGTTCATTGCTGCCCATTTCCGTCATGACTGCCTTTTTGGGTACGTCCCCAGGCGGAATGACGGAGATGGGTGTTACCGCAACACTTGTAGGAGCTAACGTGTCTTTGGTGGTAGCCTATCAAATGTTTCGCATATTATTTATTTTATTCGTTGTGCCTTATTTGTTAAAGTGGGGATTCCGCCGCTTTCGCCGCAATCCCAATCCAGATCCGCGTACAGGAGAAAGTTAATAGCTAAAGTGAACATACATACAACTACAGTTTCTCGGAGATGCGTTGTGCCAGTCGTTCACCCATGATGATATGACCGAAATCAGAGGGATGAATCAGGTCAGCAGCAAGAGCGCTAAAATCATTCAGAACCTCATGGCCTTCAATCAAATGTAGATGGGGCAGAGCAAATTCACGGTGAAGATCGCGTATAGCCTGAGAGAATTGTTTATTGGCATTCGTTAAAGGGTTATTCTCACTGACCAGATGATCCGATGAGTTAGGAAATAAGGTGATCAGGAACACCGGTTTTCCGATGTTTTTGGTCACTATTTGATTGATTAGATACCGCGCACGGGAAGTGAATTCCTCTGTTGTGAAGAGTTCTCTCATGTTGACGCCAAGCTCCAATACAGCGATATCCCATGCTGGTTGCTCAGCCAGAAAATCAGCGATCTCTGCTTCGCACAGGCAGGAGCCGCCCAAGCCTTTGTTCAATAGATCATAGCCGAGTCGTCGGGCGGTCTGCTGAATGTAAGCATTGTGATGCACGGTTGCACCAGAGCCATGCGTAATGGAAGAACCGTAAGCTAACATGGTTTGACTTGGAAGCTCATGTGCATGCGGAGGCCGATAAGCGTGCCCGAACGTTTCCAAATGATGAAATGCCACTTGAAATCCAATTCCCGCTTCATAATTGCGACTGATTCCGATCCTCCATACATCCGAGGAGAAGCGTCCCGTCTCCAATGCCTGCTTGTGAACCTCCCCAAATCGGGCATGCTTTTCGAGCTGCAGCGTATGTACACGTCCCGGCACCAATCTGTGTACGGAATGGACATAATCCCCGTTGTAGATGACGATATCCCCTTCACCCAGCGTTGCGGTCAACACCACTCTCAGTATACGGGCTTCCGTCACAAATCGTATTTCGCAGCCTGTCGACTGCTCCGCTACATAACGACCGTTGGGGCGGGCTTCCGTTCCCAGCGCGTATCTGACCTTTTGTGGAAAGCGCTGTAAAAGAATTCCAGAGACTCCATGAGCTTGCTCCAGCTCGGCGACATTGTGAAATTCCAAATCGTTAACAATCATATGATCACCCTAATCTATGAATTTAACAGTTTAAATTACATCTTTAATATTACTATGTTTATCATAAAAATATAAGATATTAAAAAAGCAGAATTCGACAAATAAACTTACCTATAATCGTCCAAAAAAGGTATAATTTACAGTAAGCGAAAGAAACATGGGTGAGACCACATATCTAGTGATTTTGGTTGTGCTATACTTGTAGGATACAAATAACAGAAATGAGGCTGGAATCGATATGCCGCAATCATCTGCTTTAAGCCAAAAACCGTTGAAGCTGTTGTCTAATCGTGTGTGGAGAACCTATTACGGAGGTAAGCTGATCGAGGCTTGGCAGGGTATCGAATCGCCACAGGATAACTCTTTTCCTGAAGAATGGATAGCGTCAGTCGTTCAGGCACGTAATGCGGGACGAGAAGATAAAGTGGAAGGTTTAAGCTGGGTTGAGGTTGACGGTGAGGCCCCTATATCTTTGAAGGAACTTGTAGAGGCGCAGCCTGTATTATTTTTAGGAGAACGTCATGCCCAAGTGTACGGCGGCCAATTGGGTGTACTTGTCAAAGCTCTGGATTCATCTGAACGTTTGACCATTCAGGTGCATCCTGACCGTCGAGCTGCGCAGAAGCTCTTTCAATCCGCTTTTGGCAAGACAGAGGCATGGTATATCCTGGGTGGAAGAGTTATCAATGGAGAAGATCCTTATATACTTTACGGCTTTAAGCCGGGAATGACTCGTGAAAAGTGGGAGCAGCTATTTTGGGATCAGGATATTGAAGGCATGCTGCAATCACTGAATAAAATAAAAGTGGAACCGGGACAGGTTTTTATAGTGGAAGGCGGAATGCCTCATGCAATCGGTTCAGGTTGTTTCTTGCTTGAAATTCAGGAACCAACAGACTATACGATTCGTGTAGAACGTATGACACCAAGCGGTAGAGAAATTGCTGAGTTTATGTGTCATCAAGGCATCGGTTTTGATCGGATGTTCGATTGTTTTCATTATGATGTATATACAGAGGAAGAGGTTGCCGCTGCTTTTCGCTTACAGCCAAAGCTTGTTCATGAATCAAAGGGATTCACAGAGAGCTCGTTGATTAGTTATGAGGATACCCGTTATTTTGCGCTGAGCTCTGTGGAAATCCCAACTTCTTGTGTATTGGGGCAGCAGGGCAGCTTCTCCATACTTGTCGTCGCTGCAGGTGCAGGCAATCTGGTTTGGAAATACGGTCGAATACAGGTTAAACAAGGTGATCAAATTTTCTTACCTGCAGGACTTGAAGAACTACGCTGTGAACGTACGGATGGAGTCATGCTTCATTTACTGAGATGCTTTCCGCCTCAAGCTCTATTAGTGACCCATACGGAGCAACTTCATACGGATTGAAGGTAATTGCCAGATATATTGAATATACAAAATTCCGATTGTAAGGAAGGAATCTCTATATTTCGATCTTTCATTTCAGTCATTAGAAGCTCAATAAAATCATTATCGAGATCCAGTTCCAATGAATCCAGATAACACTCAATTAACACAATATCACTTAACGTTCTCATCATTATGCCCTCTTTCCTATATTTCCAATATATGTACTTTCATCATATATCTATCATATAATGAAATCTCATTAACATCAGCACATTTGTAGTGCGATGGAAGGCAGACTTTAGTTGCAACCTGTTGCAGTCTTCGACAAAAAAAGAGAGAATATATATTAAGAAACAACTGTTTCTTATATACATTCTCTCTAATTGTTGGTAAAATATTGTATTTGTGAGTATTACTCCCAATCTGCGACATTGTCTGTGTTATTATTGTTTAAAAATACGTTTATCAGAGCTTTTTCTTCTTCGTCAGACAAACCAAGGGAGTCCAGGTAGCTGCGGTCATTCAGACGAGCTTGAAGCGTTTCGGTATCCAATTGCTTAAGACTTTTGGCGGCTGCATACAGTTCAGCGGAAATAGTTTTATTTTGCATATTATCACCTCACCTTCCAAATAAACCTATATATCCTTTATATCACAAATTATCGAAAAAGAAAGAGGTTTTAGGATGAAAGAACGATTGCTTTTCAAATTTGTTCTAATTTTGCTGGTTTCGACCCAAATTTGGTTCTTATATGTTAGTACACAGTACCCAGTCGTTGGAGCTGGAGTGAAATTGAATCAAGAAGGGTCCTGGTACGTAAGTACGATCAATGAGAGAAATATTGCTATGAAAGCAGGGCTGCAGATCGGCGATGTTATTGTACAGGTTAATGGCCGAGATCCGTTAGAATTTCCTTCTGTGATCAAGTGGCACTCACTGGATCAGGCTGATCATGTTCTTGCAACACGGAACGGAAGGGAGTTCGAGGTTTCGTTCAGAGGAGAGCGTAATTTTACCGATTATGATGCGCTGGCGGTAACATTGGCTGCCCTCAGCTTACTCGGCTCGCTGCTGCTGCTGAAAAAAAAGCGAAATTCACCTTCTGCCCGGTATTTAACGCTGGTATTGCTTGATATGAGCGGGGCATTCATGGCGCTTGGTGCTTCGATCAGGGGGGACGGAATGGGCAAGATCATGATGTTCCTGTTCATTATGCTGGTACCTATCCTGTTTCTTCATTTTTTTGTAGTCTTTTTGAAGGAAAAGCAGGATTATCAATTATCGATTAAATTGCTGAAAAAAATGTATACAGTCGTTACAGCAGGAATTGCCTTGATTTCACAAATCACTTATTTTTGGCCATCACCTTTAACCTATGACATCTACCGCTTTAACTCGATTTTTTGCGTTTTGTACTTTTTGTTTGGTTTTGTATTAGCCCTTTCTATTTTATTCAAACTGTATCTCAAGTATCGTAAAGAGCAAAGCTACATATCAACCATGATCAAAACGGTATGGGCATCGATATTCGTTTCCTTCACGCCGATCGTCTGTTTTTCCTTTATTCCTAATTATTTGTATGGTTACGGTTGGATGAACTCACTTTATGCAGGCATTTTCGTTTTCTTTTTCCCGATTACGCTAGCTTATTTGGTCGTAACGACCAAGCTGTACGATATTGACGTTGTGCTGCGGCGCGTACTCCTTACGGCCCTGATTGCGACGGTTCCAAGCGGTATCTTTGTCGTCATGATCAAGGTGCTCTTCCCTGCCGAGGCTGCCTTTATAAGACTGCTGCTGATGTTTGTTCTGTTCGTTGCCATCCTTACTTTTGTGTTGTATTCGCTGGAAAATATGTTTGCCAAACTCGAGCCGATTCTATTTCCGCGCAAATATTATTTGCAATCCGCTCTGAAAAAAATTGCCAAAAATCTCGGCTCCATCACGAGCTTTCGGGAATTTAAAGATATTATTCTGGTGGATATCGTCAATACTTTGCAGGTATTTGGGGGTGCGATTGTTTTTCAATATAAGGATTCCTTGGAAATCATTAAAGAAGGAAGTATTAATGTCTCGGAAATTGAGAGCTACTTGAATGGAGAGAAGGCGTTGCCTCCTTCTTTAACTATTTATAAGATCAACCATCAGGAAGAATATACCAGCTACTTTGTTCTGACAGAGAAGCGGACAACAGCTTTTCTCGGCGTAGAGGAAAAGCAATGGCTGCAGTTAATCATCACTTATCTCGCTGTCAGTCTGGAAAATGTACACTTAATACGCAAGCTCACGGGGAAGGTGGAGGAGCTGGCATCGCAAATTCCTAATGAACAGGCTGGCAATGACTTTATATGGTTTCGTAAATTGATGTTCGAGCTGCAGGAAAAGGAACGTGTTCGCATTGCAACCGATCTTCATGATACAACGATGCAGGATTTATTTTTTCTGAAAGAACGACTGCATCTGCTGCTTGAGAAGTATGCTTTAACAAAACAGGATAAAACCCAAATGATCAGTATCATCGATTACATTGATGTGATTAACAGCAATCTGCGTCAAAGCTGCTTTGAACTGCATCCTTATTTGATTAAAGAAATCGGACTTGTCCGGACCATAGAGCAATTGATAGAGATGGAAGCGGCGATCGCTCCTTTTGAGTTAAAGTTTAACGCAGGTCTGGCCAATGTTATCGAAATGAGAGATTTGGAGACGAAGCGTCACATTTTCCGGATGGTGCAGGAATTGATTAACAATGCCAAGAAGCATTCACAAGCTGATCAGGTTCTGATTGATCTTGTCGATCACAAGAGCCTGCTACAACTGACTTATGTGGATGACGGAGTGGGATTTGAGTCAAGTCTGGCTTTGGTGAGAGAAATCGGATCTTCCGGGACAGGTATTGAGCAAATCAAAAGTCGGATCTTATCCTTAAATGGAGAGTATGAGCTTGAATCGAGTAGAGGCAAAGGTATGCGATTGTTTGTTTCCATTCCAATGAAAGAAGGCTTATCGGCATGATGCAGATAAAAAAAGCAATTGTCACAGACGATCATCCTTTAATGGCTCAAGCTACCAAAGAACTTCTGGAACAGATTGAAGGGGTAGAGGTCGTAGGTATAGCCAGCAATGGGCAGTCATGTCTGGAGCTTGTGGAGAAATACCGTCCTGATTTGGTTTTTCTGGATTACCAGCTTCCGGATCACATGGGAACGGACATTGCAGCACAAATCAAAGCCTCCTACCCAAAGACGCATATCGTCTTTTTTACCGGTGTGGATGTGTCAGCTTTGACCGACGTTTTTCTGGAGCTTCAAGTAAGCGGAGTGATTTCCAAAGGCACTCGGCATGCAACGATACAGCACATAATTGGATGTATTTTGGATGATTATATCGTGATGCCGCGTTCGGTTTTACAAACGTTTAAGGGCAGCACAGTACCGTCCACTGCAGAGCTGACCGATGAAGAAGTACTCATCATGATGTTAATTATTAAGGGGACTACTCTTGAACAGATAGCAGCGCAAATTCATATCAGCAAACGATCGGTGGATAATTATCAAAGAAAAATTTACGGGAAACTGGGGGTGAAGACGAGGGTTGAGGCCATTGAAGCATTCATCCGAAGTAAATATTACAAGGACGGGAGAGATGATTTATGATAGAGCCACGAATTGTTGAAGAGATGCAGCGGATTGTGGACAAGTACGTTACGGAGCCCGATTTAAATGAGTTAATGAAAGCTTTTATTCAGGATAAAGCGGCTGAAAACGCTCAATGGTCTAATATTACGCGATATACACATTATATGCTGGGTGGAGATTCATCTCATATTGATCTTGCTGCAGCCATGACGGAAATCATCCTGCTATCCTTCGATATCATTGATGATTTACAGGATGGTGACAACAAGGGCAAGCCCTGGATCGTATGCTCCACCGCTTATACGTTGAATGGAATTTTGGCATTCCTGTTTGCTTTTATGACCGAGATAAGCACCTTACAAGAGAGCCATGGACAAGCAGGTTCATCCTTGATGGCGAAGCTGGGAGTTATATTGTCGCAGTCTATTAATGGGCAGCAAATTGATTTGAATGACAGCATTTCATCCGAACGTGATTACTTGACCATGATTGAGAAAAAATCGGGTTCGCTGCTGCGCTTTGCATGCTCGATGGGATATTTGCTGATTCCGGATCTGGATCAACGAACGATGGACACGATGGATCAGCTTGCCAATTATATCGGGATGATTTCACAGCTCGACAATGACATTCGGGACGTGCTCCGGTTTGATGTGAAAAACGATTTGCTGCAAAAGAAACGTACTTTGCCAATTTTGTTTTTACTCATGGAAAAGGATGACAACTTCCCCTATATACAGCAGTATTATAAGGGTCAGCTTACCTATGATCAATTTGTGATCCGTAAACGAGAGTGCATCCAATATATTGAGGATTCAGGATGTATTGAGTACTGCAGAATTATACAGTCTTTACACATGGATCAAGTGAACCATCTGTTCGAATCCTTGCCTGGTATCACTTCGTGGAAGGAACAATTCAAGGGTATTACGTTTGGCAAGCTTACCCGGAAGGTCGGATAAACGGAGCTGGTTCCATACAATTTGGAGAGTCTGCTATTTCTTGTTATGATAGTAGGGAGAACACAGCTTTTTTTCCAATACAGATAAGGAGGTAACGATAATGAGCGACAATATTGAACAAACAGCTACTCAGGAGCTGGCAACATTTGCAGGTGGCTGCTTCTGGTGCATGGTATCACCCTTCGAGGAGCTTCCGGGAATTATCAAAGTGGTGTCCGGTTATACGGGTGGTCACACGGTAAATCCGACCTACGAGCAGGTTTGCTCGGAAACAACCGGACATGCGGAAGCTGTACAAATCACCTTTGATCCTGCTGTTTTTCCTTATACAAAGCTGTTGGATACGTTCTGGCAGCAGATTGATCCGACTGATGCCGGTGGGCAATTCCATGATAGAGGCGGTTCATATCGAACGTCCATCTTTTATCATAACGAAGAGCAAAGAGTACAGGCAGAGGCATCCAAGCAAGCTCTGGAGCAAAGTGGACGCTTCGACCGTCCGGTTGTAACGCCAATTGTCCCGGCAACTGAATTCTATGAGGCAGAAGAATATCATCAGGGCTATCATCATAAAAATCCGCTGCGCTATAAAAGCTACAGAAAAGGCTCGGGTCGGGAAGCTTTTATTCAGAATCACTGGAATACAGAAGCAGATAAGCAGAAGCTGAAACAAATTCTTACACCTATTCAATACGAAGTTACTCAAAACAGTGGAACGGAACCTCCGTTTCAAAATGAATTTTGGGATGATCATCGTGAAGGGATTTATGTAGATATTGTTTCGGGCGAGCCTTTGTTCAGCTCTCTGGACAAGTTTGACTCCGGCTGCGGATGGCCGAGCTTTACGAAGCCGCTCATACCTGCCAACGTAAAGGATAAACCGGATTACAAGCATTTTATGGTCCGCACTGAGGTGCGCAGCCGCGAGGCCGACTCCCATTTGGGACATGTTTTTAACGATGGTCCACAGCCGACAGGTTTACGCTATTGCATCAACTCCGCAGCATTACGCTTTATTCCCAAAGCAGAGCTGGAGCAAGCGGGTTATGGATCTTATCTCAGCTTATTCAATGATTCAACAGGAGGAATGTAGAATGAGCTATTTTGCTGTATTTTTACCTTTAATTAGTGTGGAAAGAAGCAAGGAATTTCGTCCGGCACATTTGGAATTTCTAGAAAAGGGAAGAAATGAAGGCTGGGTATTTGCCAATGGACGTTTTGTTGACGGATCCGGAGGGTTGGTTATTTATGAAGCTGATTCGATTGATGAGGTTCTGGACAGAGTGAAGCAGGATCCTTATGTCGCAGGAAATGCACGCGGCTATGAGATCCATGAGTGGGACCTGGTAACGAAAGCGCCGCTTTCTTAAAATTCACATCGTACACAACAGCCTGAACACCAGCATCCTGGCGGTCAGGCTGTTTTGCTTATTTCCAAAAGTAAGGCGATATGCTATACTAAACTTAGTACCAAGTACTAATACTAAGTATCAAAAAAGGAGCTAAAATGATGCAGCTTATAAAGGCGCGTATTACGGCTATTGGCACCTATGTTCCAACTCAAAGATTGACCAATTTCGATTTGGAAAAACTAGTGGATACTAACGACGAATGGATTATACAACGTACAGGTATTCGGGAACGCCGGATCAGCAGGCCTGATCAATATACCAGTGATTTATGTACAGAAGCAGCTAATAATTTAATAAGCAGATATAACAAGTCTCTGGCTGATGTTGATTTGATTATTGTGGCAACAAGTACACCGGATTTTCCTTTTCCCAGTACGGCAGCGATCCTTCAAGAAAAGCTTGGCATATCCAGTTCAACCGGAGCTATAGATTTGAGTGCGGCATGTGCAGGATTTGCTTATGGACTTCATCTGGCGGAGGGTATGATTGCCTCAGGCCTGCATCGTAAGATTCTAGTTTTTGGAGCGGATACGCTCTCGAAAATTACCGATTACACAGACCGGACGACTTGTGTATTGTTTGGTGATGGTGCAGGTGCGGTGCTGGTAGAAGCGGATGCTGAGCTTTCCAGCTTTGTAGCGTATCATCAAGCTACTGAGGGGAAAGGGGGCGGCCACGTTTACCGAGTCGGCTTGGCTGACCAAATATTCGGCACACAGCTAAATGACAGTGGGAAGCTTGTCCAGAATGGCAGAGAGGTGTTTCGCTGGGCTGTCAGAAGTGTCTCTGAAGGCATACTGGAGCTGCTAAATAAAAGTGGTCATGCTACTGCCGATATAGATTGGTTCGTGCCTCACAGTGCTAATCTGAGATTGATTGAGCCGCTTAGCGAACGTATCGGGATTTCACTCGATCAGACCTTATACAGCCTTGTAAATTACGGCAACACATCAGCCGCGTCGATACCTCTCGCGCTTGACCTTGGTATTCGTGAGGGTAAGCTGACTGATGGTGACCGCATTCTCATCTATGGATTTGGTGCCGGCCTCGTACAGGCTGGGCTGCTGCTTCATTGGAAGCTGGATTGACAGCATGCATGCAGCAGCAACGAATAAGAAGGATTGAGATGGGGAATCCCATAATAACCAATAGAGGAGAATATGTTATGAAAAGACGAGTAGTAGTTACAGGATTAAGTGTGATTTCACCACTTGGCTCCCAGGTAGATCCGTTCTGGAAACGACTTGTGGCCGGCGAGTCCGGAATCTCGCGATTAGAGAGCTTTGACCCTGCCATTTTCCCAACTCAGATAGCTGGAGTTGTGTCAGATTTCTTGCCCGAGACTTTTTTTGACAGCAAAGAGCTTCGTCATATGGACCGCTTTGTTCAATTTGCAACAGCGGCAGGCAAGATGGCGTTGGATGATGCCCAATTCACGATTACCGAGTCCAATGCACATCGGGTTGGTGTTAGTATTGGAACAGGTATTGGCGGCATACAAACCTTGCTCGACAATCACAAGACGATGCTGGAGAGAAGCCCGCGACGGATCAGTCCTTTTTTGATTCCGATGATGATTGCCAATATGGGTTCGGCCCAGCTATCGATCCAATTGGGTGCCAAAGGTCCCAATACGACACCTGTTAACGCATGTGCTTCCGGTAACAATGCAATCGGGGATTCCTTTCATATGATCCAGAACGGTTTGGCAGATATGATGCTTGCAGGGGGAGCGGAGTCGCCGCTTAATGAGCTTTCGTTTGGTGGTTTTTGCAATATGAAAGCCATGTCCACAAACAATGATGAGCCCCGCAAAGCGAGCCGTCCGTTTGATGCCAATCGTGATGGATTCGTGATGAGTGAAGGTGCAGGTGTATTGGTGTTGGAGGAGCTGGAACATGCCATAGCAAGAGGAGCGCGGATTTGGGCAGAAATCATCGGTTATGGTCAATCTGCAGATGCTTATCATATCACCGCACCGGATCCAAGTGGGATGGGAGCAGTACGAGCGATGAAGGAAGCACTGGCAGATGCGCGGATTGCGCCTGAAGAAATTGATTACATTAATGCACATGCGACAGGCACACCATTGGGTGATCGGTCCGAGACGCAGGCGATCAGGCAAGTTTTTGGCGCGCATGCAGACAAGCTTAAAGTAAGTGCAACCAAATCGGCTACAGGGCATTTATTCGGAGCGGCGGGCGGGCTTGAAGCTGTGATTGCCGTGAAATCAATAGTTGAAGGTGTTGTACCGCCTACAATTAATTATGATACGCCTGATCCTGAATGTGATTTGGATTATGTGCCGAATGTAGCGAGAACAACGGATCTACATACGGTACTTTCTAACGGATTCGGATTTGGTGGTCATAATGCAGTTGTTGTGTTCCGAAAGTATTAATACTTTTACGACTCACTGCTGAAATCTGCCTTTTTTGAACATGCCTATGAATGTTTCCATTGACAAAAAGAGTTTCGCGAGTACAATTCAAATATAGGAGCTTTTTTATAGGCAACAATTTAACGACAAAGACATATATCATAAATAGAGAAATGAAAGTCAGTTATTTTTTTTGGCTTAAAAGTTGCACATGGACAAAAGAATTAGCTGCGCACATCTTTTTCTGTTTATAGGATTGATTTGTGGTTAAATATATGAAGGGTGGATATAGAGAAGGCGGTGAGTGGATTGAAAAACAAATTAGAAAGCATACCTGAAGTAGAAGCTGGCTGGCGGCTTCCTCGTAAACAAGCCACATTGCCGGAAGTATTTCGTTCGATGAAGGTTCCTACCAAAGGCACCTGGTTTCGCAAGTTTCTGGCCTTTGTAGGCCCTGGTTATTTGGTAGCTGTTGGTTATATGGATCCTGGCAACTGGGCGACAGATATCGCAGGCGGTTCGTTGTTCGGCTACACACTGCTCTCGGTAGTTCTCATCTCGAATATGATGGCGATTCTATTGCAGGCATTGGCTGGCAAGCTGGGGATCGTAACTGGAAGAGATTTGGCTCAGGCCTGTAAAGACCACTACAGTAAGCCCGTAGCGATAATGCTCTGGATTTTGTGTGAGCTTGCGATAGCCGCCTGTGATTTGGCTGAAGTTATCGGGTCCGCGATTGCATTGTATTTACTATTTGGGATTCCCTTATTGTACGGAGTTATCATTACTGCACTTGATGTGCTGTTAGTTCTTCTGCTGCAAAATAAAGGATTCCGTTACATTGAAATCCTCGTCATTGTCCTTATAGTAACCGTTGGCGGATGTTTTGTAGCTGAAATCTTCTTATCCAAACCGGATTTTGGCGGTATTATGAGAGGATTCGTCCCAAGCTCAGAAATTATTACAAATCCGGCTATGCTTTATATTGCGATTGGTATACTCGGCGCTACAGTGATGCCGCACAACTTGTATTTGCATTCGGCTATTGTACAGACAAGAGATTTTGAGCAGACAGCTCTTGGCAAGCGTCAAGCGATCAAATATGCTACCTGGGATTCATCGATCGCCTTATTTTTTGCATTGTTCATTAATGCGGCTATATTAATCGTCTCCGCGGCGACATTCCATAAGGCAGGACTGTTTGACATCGCTGAAATTCAGGATGCTTATTACATGCTTACACCTCTATTGGGTACGGCTTTGGGCAGTATTTTGTTCGGAGTCGCTTTGCTCGCATCAGGTCAAAATGCAACTTTGACAGGAACATTGGCTGGGCAGATTGTGATGGAAGGCTTTTTGAACATTCGATTGCCTGCCTGGCTCCGCCGCCTGATTACTCGCTTAATTGCCATTATTCCGGCGGTTGTGGTTATAGCTTTGTATGGTGATAAAGGGGCAACTGATTTATTGATTCTAAGTCAGGTGATCTTGTCGCTGCAGCTTTCCTTTGCGGTAATCCCTTTGGTTATGTTTACAAGTGATAAGCTGAAGATGGGGGAATTTGCAAACCCGCTGTGGTTAAAAATATTGGCCTGGTTCGTTGCTGCAGTTATCGTCGTGTTGAACGCTTATTTATTAATTCAAACGTTTTTTGGTTGAATCGTTGAATCGATTTCAGAGCAAACCCGTGGAGGGATCCACGGGTTTTTGTGTATTTCGCGATTAAATACTATAACGATTTAGTAACTATTGATCACAAATAAATAGATAATTGCCATTAATACGCATCAATTTAGTTTATTAAAATTTTTAGTAAATAATTTTAGACTTGATTATAGATATTTCCTATGATAAAAATAGATTATTACTAAAACGTTACAGTGAAAGGCGGTGGAAGAGCTGGCGAAAATTACAATTAAGGAAGTTTCCATACGAGCCGGGGTTTCGATCTCGGCGGTATCCATGGTCATCAATCAAAAGAAAGGAATCGGTGAAGAGACCCGTCAACGGGTACTTAAAGCGATCGAGGATTTAAATTATACGCCCAATCGGTTTGCTCAAGGATTAATAACCAACAAAACCAATATGATCAATGTGGTCATCGCTGCCAACGAATATAACGATCTTATTAATCCCTTTTTTATCGAGATTATTAATCAGGTTTCCTTTCATCTGCAGGCAACACCCTATAAATTGCTGCTAAATGTGATCAGACAAAAGGACGAGGAGGCTTATTACCGTTCTGAGCTGGAGCAGCCGTCAGCGGATGGATACCTGATTTGCGGGTCCCGCCTGGAAAGCGATTTCTTTGTTCCATATATGCGCGAGCAGGAGCTGCCCCTGCTCATCATTAATCGGCAGCTGGTCCCGGAGCCCCTGTCCTCGGTAAGCCCGGATAACTTCAAGGGGAGCTATCTGATCACCAGGCATTTGATTGATCTTGGTCATAAGGACATTGCTTTCATAGGAAAAATGAACAAAGTCAATGCGCCCGAGCTTCGTGAGCAGGGTTACTGCTATGCGATGAAGGAAAGTGGGCTGACGGTTCGTGAAGAGTGGATTATGGCCTCAAGCTATGATCAAAAATCAGGATATGACGGATTCCTGCAGCTTTGGAAGCGTTGTCTGGCGGAAGGGAAATGTCCGAGTGCTGTCGTGGCAGGTAATGATTCCACGGCGCTTGGTGTTATCGAAGCGGCCCGCGAGCTTGGGCTGCGTATTCCAGAGGATCTTTCATTGACGGGCTTTGACGGTATACCGAACCTGCATCTGTTGGACCCGCCACTGACAACGATACAAATTGATTTTAAGGATATGGGACTGAAGATCGTCGAGAAAATTACGAAAATGCTGAATGGATTAACGCAGCCGGAGCAAATTCTGGTGGGCGTGCAGGTCAAGGAACGGCGTTCGGCTTTATTGCTTCCGCAATCCTAATTGACGGTGACAATAGGCGGCTTGCCAGCTGCTTAATGATCATAGCTTCATCAGAACAAACAGGGAGGTTTAAAAGACAAATGATTACAAAGAAAAACCGTTTGCTGTTCATGCTGGCAGGTACGATGCTGCTGGCCAGTGCATGCTCGGGTCCTGGCGCTGCGGGACCGTCTCCTGACGGGTCCAAGGACGCAGCTGCTTCCAAAGGGCCGGTCAAGGTAACGATGTGGTTGACACCGATCGTGCCGGAGGAAACGCTCAAGGAACGGATTGCCGCTTACAATGCTTCGCAGACTGAGGTACAGGTCGACCTGACGGTTCTCGATTTTGCCGCGGGACGCGAGAAAATCAAAGTAGCCATATCCGGTGGCGCCGGTCCTGACCTGTTTTATATAGGCAACGGACTGGACCAGGCGTATATTGACGCCAAGGTTCTGCTGCCGCTGGAGGATGCCGGCTTTACGAAGGAGGAGCTCGGCAGGTTTAACCCGCTCATCGGAATGAATGCCGATCAGGGCAAAATTCTTGCAGCGCCGGTATATTACGATGCCTACATGCTTTATTACCGCAAGGATGTGTTGAAGCAGTATGGATTTGAGGCTCCGCCTAAAACTTGGGAAGAACTTAAAAGCGTTGCGAAAGCGATTACAACGAAGTCCGGCGGTGCTGTTATGGGCTATCAGCACAAGGGTGGAGACGATCATTTGAATGCGATCAATTTAACGTGGCAAACCTTTCTCGATCAGGCGGACGGTCACTACATGGATGTGAAAACCCGCAAGTCGACATTGTCCAGCCCCGAAGGCAAGCAGGCTTTGGAATATATCAAAAGCTTTTACGACGAAGGTATTTCCAAGACCGGGCCAAGCGCCGTCAATGGATTCCGGGAAGGCAAGGTCGCGATGTTCGAGTTCGCGCAAAACGTGATTGATTTTGATAAATACATCACCGACGAGAATATGAAAGGCAAGTGGGCGATAGCTCCCGTGCCAAAGGGCCCCAAATCCGGCGCCTCCTACGCAGGCGGTCAAGGGATAGCGATCAATGCCAAAACCGCCCATAAGGAAGCGGCCGGCAAAGCTTTAAAATGGCTGGTGCAGCCCGCCCACATGCCGATATGGATGAATAACGGCCACGGGATTCCGGCCTATGATCTGGATAAGGTCGATGCCGATGTCAAAGCCAAGGTTCAGGAAGTCATAGACAAGGACAAGGAGAACTGGGAGGCGATTCTGGAGCAGGTTAAACGCAATCGGCCGGATTTAATGGTCGAGCAGAGAATGGCCTATACGGCCCGCTGGGATGCCCAGAAAAAACTGCTGATTGCGGCATTGGGAGGTTTTAAGCCGGTGGATGAGGTATTAAAGGGACTGGATGCCGAGGTTAATCAGGCGCTGCAATGATAAGCGGCTACTTTAAGTCAGTCTGTGCGCGGGTTCTTTCCACCGAGTCGGCGTGCAGGCCATATGAAAAGGAAGTGGGAAGGTGCTATCAGACACGAGGCGGCAGCTGCTGCTGGGTTACTTGTTGCTGTTTCCGACGCTGCTGTTTGTGATCCTGTTTATTTACGGACCGATGGCTCAAGCCGTATATTACAGCTTTTATAAGTGGGATTTATTGGGGAGCAAACAGTTTGTCGGTATTCGAAATTATGATTTTTTGTTTACACAGGACCTTGTTTTTAAAACAGTCATCTGGAATACAATTGTTTATACTTTTTTTAATGTGCTCGCCACAGGCGTGCTTGCGATGGCCGCAGCACTGCTTATGAAGGCGGACCTGCCGGGAATCAAATGGTTCCGCAGCCTAATCTTTACCCCGGTTGTTGTACCTATGGCCGTTATGGGGCTTATCTGGAAAATGCTTTATGAGCCGCAGTTCGGGGCGATCAATTCGATCATCAAGCTGCTGGGTTTTCAGCCGCAGCCGTTTCTGTACAATCCTGATCTCTCGATGCCCGCGGTCATGCTGGTCAGCGTCTGGAAGGAATTCGGCCTGTACGCGATCATTTTATTCGGAGGTCTGCAAAACATATCCAAGGAGCTGTATGAGGCGGCTTTTATCGATGGAGCGGGCAAAATCAAATCGTTTTTTTCGATCACCCTGCCGGTGCTGCGGCCGATATTCTTTTTTGTGATCACGATGCTGCTGATCAGCTCCTTCAAAATTTTTGATCATATTTGGGTGATGACCGAGGGTGGACCGGGCAATTCCACATCGGTGCTGGTCACTTACATTTACGTGAAAATATTCAATTCGATCGGGCTCGCTTCAGCCGCTTCCGTGGTGCTGTTCGCCCTGGTGCTGCTGATTACGCTGGTGCAATACCGTGTGATGGGGAGGGAGCAGTAATGCACAGACATGCGTTGAAAATGATGCAGATTGCTCTTGTCCTCCTGTTTATCATCTTTGCCTTCTTTCCGTTTTATATGATGCTCAAAAATTCATTGGAGCCCTATGCCAAAATTGTATCGCTCGATTTTCATTTTCTGCCCGGCAGCGGCTTTTATTTTGAAAATTATTTGCACATCTTCAGCCACTATCCGGTCATTCGATGGCTGGGCAACAGCCTGCTCGTATCCGGGACGGCCATCGCGGCGAACCTTGTATTCGATACCGCAGCCGCCTTTGCGTTAAGCCGATTGCAGTTCAAGGGCAGGAGCGTGATGTTTCTACTTATATTGAGCACGCTGATTATTCCGATTCATGTCATTATCGTCCCGCTTTATATGCTGATCGTCAATATGGGTTGGCTGAACACGTATTGGGGCCTGATCGTTCCTGTGATGATAAGTCCATTCGGCATCTTTTTACTGCGCCAAAGCTTTGTGCAAATCCCGAAGGAGCTTGATGAGGCGGCCCTTATAGACGGAACGAGCAGGCTCGGTGTGCTCTATCGTATTATTTTGCCGAACAGCCTTCCGGCCCTGGGTACGCTCGTCGTGATCAAATTTATGTGGATCTGGGGCGATTATATGTGGCCCTCGCTTATTATCCAGAACGAAAAGCTGCGAACGCTGCCCGTCGGCATCGCTTCGTTTCAAAATTCCGGCGGCACAATGGCCTGGGATATGGTCATCACCGGATCGGTTATTGCCGTGGTGCCGATTATCATCATGTTCGTTTATTTGCAAAAGTACTTCATCAGCGGTCTGACCGAGGGTGCGGTTAAAGGTTAGGATTCCTTGAACAAGAATTCGTCAAATTCAGGTCGCCGGACAAATTCCCGACTTGTACTAAGGAAATGAACAGACATAATAGAGGAGTGGAAGCAAAATGAGTAACGAGTTGGTTTATGATGTAGTGGTTGTCGGAGGAGGACCTACCGGGACGGCCGCGGCTATTGCTGCTGCACGCTCGGGAGCCAAAACACTGGTGGTCGAGCAGCTTGGATTTTTGGGCGGTATGGCCTCGGCCGGTATGGTAGTGCCGCATTTTGAAGCGGAGCGCTGCGGCATTTCATTGGATATCGTAGATAGATTAATGCTGCTTGGAGGATGGGGTTCCAAGAATTGGGAAATATCCTATGATCCCGAGCTGTGGAAAATCGCATCCGAGCAGCTGGTTATTGAAGCGGGAGCCCATATTTTGTATCATTGCAGCCTGTTGAATATTGAAATGAATGAAACAGAAATAGAAAAGGTGATTTTTCATTCCAAAGCGGGTCCGATTTCAGTAAGCTGCAAATTCGTAATTGATAGCACCGGTGATGGCGATGTTGCTTATATGGCTGGGGTGCCTCATGAAAAGGGGAATCCGGAAAACGGCAAAATGCAGCCGATGACGATGATGTTCCGCCTCGATCAGGTTACCTATGAGCAGTTCAATGAAACCCAGCTGTATGAAGATGTCATGGAGGCAAAGCGGCATACGGATGATTCTTACACGCTTCCCTATAACCGCCCATGGGTAATCGGGCTTCCCCAGGAAGGGCATGTCGCACTGATGCTCAGCCATATTTTCGGTGTAGATGGAACGAATCCTTGGGATTTGACGAAGGCGGAGATTGAAGGCAGAAAGCAGGCGTTCGAGGCCTGGCAGTTTTTGAAAAAGCATGTGAAGGGCTTCGAAAATTCAAATCTGGTAATGACAGCGCCTCATATCGGCATCCGTGAAACGAGAAGATTTACCGGAGAATACATCATCAATCGCGATGATATTGAAGCCAACGTGCAATTTGCGGATTGTATCGCCTTGTCCAAATTCCCGATCGACATCCATGAGCAGAACGGCACGCAAACGAATATTCGGATCAAGGTGCCCTATGGAATTCCCTACCGTTGCCTGCTGCCGCTAAAATGCGATAATCTGCTGCTCTCGGGCAGAAATATATCGGGCAGCTATGAAGCGCATGCCTCATATCGCGTAAAAGGCGTTGTTATGGCATTGGGGCAGGCGGCGGGTACGGCGGCAGGAATAGCGGTAAAAGAAAAAACCGGACTGCGCTCGATTGATGTATCCAGGCTGCAGGCTGAGCTGCAGCAAAACGGTGTGAATCTGGGGATTGAAGGAGATGTGAATGAGCGGAGCTATCGCAATTTTCCGGTAGGCTGCCGATTGTTTGAATAGCAACTTGATAGCCTAATAACGACAATAAACAAACAACCGCCTGTGCGTTTACAGGCGGTTGTTTGTTTAAAATCTGCGTAGAGCAGGAGTTGCATTCAATTTCGAAATCCGCTACTTCAAAATATCATCGATCTGTGCAAGCTCTTCCTTGCTAAAATCAAGATTGGACAAGGCTGCAACATTTTCGACAATTTGACCTGGACGGCTTGCACCAATGAGTGCAGAGGTCACTCGACCCTCGCGCAGTACCCAGGCAAGAGACATCTGAGCAAGGCTTTGGCCGCGCTCCTCGGCGATCTTATGCAGCAGGCGAATCTTGGCTACCTTTTCCTCTGTGACTGCATTCTCATTAAGCGCGCCGGTTTCCTTGGCTGCTCTGGATTCAGCAGGGATGCCCTTCAAATATTTACTTGTCAACAAGCCTTGAGCCAGTGGGCAGAATGCAATACTGCCTGTACCATTTTGGGCGAGCACATCCTGCAGGCCGTCTTCAACCCAACGGTTAAACATAGAGTAGCTCGGCTGATGAATAAGCAGCGGTGTGCCCAACCGATTCAGAATAGCAATCGCATCAGAGGATTGTTCAGCCGTATAGCTTGAAATTCCGACATACAATGCTTTTCCTTGTCTGACGATCTGATCCAATGCACCCATGGTTTCTTCTAACGGGGTATTGGGATCAAAACGGTGGGAGTAGAAAATATCGACATAATCCAAGCCCATCCGCTTCAAGCTTTGATCAAGACTGGAAATTAAATATTTTTTACTTCCCCATTCGCCATAAGGACCCGGCCACATCCGGTAACCCGCTTTGGAGGAAATTATCAATTCATCGCGGTAAGGTGCCAAATCGGTTTTCATCATTTGCCCAAACATTGCTTCAGCCGAACCTGGAGGCGGGCCATAGTTGTTAGCCAGGTCAAAATGGTTAATTCCTAAATCGAATGCTGTTCTCAGCATGGCTCTGCCATTTTCATACGTATCCACACCGCCAAAATTGTGCCACAACCCCAATGAGATCGCTGGCAGCAGCAGTCCGGATTTGCCGGTTCTGTTATACTTCATAGTTCCGTAACGTTCTTCGTTCGCTTGGTAAGGCATTGTTATCCTCCTTGAAAGTTCGCATATTTCCATAGAAAGCGATCTTGCTTATCTAGTATAAGTAAAAAAGTCACCCATGGAAAGTACTGAGATTAGATTGCCTAAGTATCACAAAGGTAAGTAGCTCTGCTCAGAAGCTCATAATCCTAAAATTTAATTTATAATTAATCATACGCTGACGCCTGATTTATCAGGGGTCGGCTTTTTGTGTTATTCGATTTATGTGCCAAGAAATGATAAAGTGTATCTGATAACGATCACATGCGATTGGTGATCAGGATGGATATAAAGGAGACGTTGGATTGATGTTATTTTTTATGTTGTTTTTGCTGGGGATGGGTTCTTTTTTTAGTCTTGCACTTGTTTTCTTTTTCCAACGTAAAGTGAAGCTCGGTATATTATTATTTCTGCTGGCTTTAGCGACAACCTTCTTATTCTATTACTCGATTTATTTGGGCTGGATTGATGTTCCGAAGTAATCTTAATCCGCATACAGTATCCTAAAAGGACACATATCCTGCAGGAAGGACAGGGATCTGTATGAAGTCTGCCATACCAAGACGTAGAACGAAAAGAAAAACTTCACAACCGATGAAGCCCTATTTGAAAACCATGGAAGTCAAAGGTTTATACCGACCTGCCGATGAAGCGGAAATAGCGGCAGAAGCGCCAGCAGCCGCAGCGGCTTCTCAGGGGTTTTCCTTGGCGAGTGCCTTTGGCGGCATAGATAGTATGATTGCAATGATGGGAAAAGCACAACAGATGTTCAAATTATTTCAACAGATGACTCCGATGTTTAAAATGTTGAACTCGCTGGGTGGAGCGAAAGCTTTGACGGCAGGATTGGCTAAATCGAGAAGTCATATTTATCTGGGACGTCGCAGAATCAATTCCCGCAAAAGACTGTCTGTCAAAAAATGATTAAACCTTCACAACATCCATAAAAAGTGAGCAAAAAAGGGTGCGAGCAGCGCCCTTTTTTTCGTTTTGAGCTCGATAACTTACCTCAAGGTAAGTTAGTGGGATGAGCGACACGCCTTATATTTTGGTTGCGTTTTCGTTATGATAGAGTAGGAGGTGTTGACAATGATTAAAGGAATTGGGCATTTGGCGTTGACCGTACAGGATATGGAGAAATCGCTTCATTTTTACTGTGAGGTGCTTGGTTTTAAGAAAGCCTTTGAAATTCATGATAATGATGATTTGCCGTGGATTGTATACATTAAAGTGTGCGGCGGACAATTCATTGAGCTTTTTTATGGAGGGCTGAATAAACCGGAGCGAGTCGAGAAGCCAATCGGATTTAACCACCTTTGTCTGGAAGTTGATGATATCCACGAAATCGCCAATCATTTGAAATCGCAAGGAATTACTCTGGATGTCGAGCCCAAACAAGGGAAAGATACCAATTACCAATGCTGGGCCAAGGACCCGGATGGCAACCGTATTGAATTCATGCAGCTTGTACCGGGTTCAGCGCAGCTGAGAGCTTAATTAATCTCTAAGGAGGAACGATGATATGCAGCAGCGGAAATTAGGAAGATTAGGCTACGACAGCTCTGTAGTTATGTTCGGAGCAGCCAGCCTGGGTGCTGTCACACAGGAAGAAGCGGACGCGTCCATTGCTTATGCGCTTGAGCATCATGTCAATCATTTTGACACAGCTGCAAGCTATGGGGAAGCTGAGCAGCGGATGGGTCCCTGGATGCCCAAGATCAGCAAGGATATATTCCTCGCCACAAAAACGGGTGAGCGCACCAAGGCGAAAGCCAAGGAGCAAATCTACCGGTCATTGGAACGGCTGCAGGTGGATCGGGTTGATTTGCTGCAGCTTCATGCTGTGGGGACGCTTGAAGAGCTGGACAAGTGTACGGCACAAGGTGGCGCACTTGAGGCGCTGCTGGAAGCCAAGGATGAAGGGATTATTGGAGCGATTGGGATTACAGGCCATGGACATCAGGCACCTGCTACCCATCTGGAGGCGCTGCGGAGATTTCCGTTTGAAACCGTGCTGCTTCCTTTAAACTATGTTCTGTATTCGCTTCCAGAATATCGTGAGGGCTTTGATCGACTGATGGAGGAAGCGACTAAACAAAATACGGCACTACGTGTCATCAAAGCGATCGCCAAGGGACCCTGGGCGGAGCATCAGCAGCGTGGCTATGCTACCTGGTATGAACCGTTTGACAACCAAGAGATCATTGATGCGTGTGTTCATTTTGTGCTCTCTTTTCCAGCTATATCAGGATTTGCGACGGCTGGCGATGTACATCTATTTCCGAAAATCGTCGATGCAGCAGAACGGTTTGGTTCGATGAACGATGAACAGGCAGCTCGGATTTTAAGTGCCATTAGCGATTATCACTCGCCTTTCGGTGCACCGACCTCGATAGGTTGAAGGCTCATTAAATGCCTTGATTATAGAAGGACGGGGAACCCAATTCCCGATCCTTTTTTTTTACGTATAAAATTGTATTTTGTCATGGATATAGTGTAAAATGACGGTAGTCACTAAGACAATGGAATTCAGGTGAAGATTCGCTTCACCGTCATGTTAGCTAAGTTCTAAACTCCATGTGGAAAGTAGGAAATGAAGTGAAATTTATTCAAGTGCAAAAATCCGGTGCGCTAAAAGGTGCCGTATCCATACAAGGCTCTAAAAACAGCTCTTTGGCTCTGTTAGCCGCCTCCTGCCTGGCAGATTCAGTAGTCACATTGGACGGCATTCCGAATATCGAGGATTTGCGCGTGATTCGTCAAATCGGTCAGGACATTGGACTATACATTGAACGACTACCTTCCGGCGAACTGCACATGGACCCGAGACAGCTGCACAGTGCTGTTATCGATCCGGGCAAGGCTTCGGCATACCGGGCTTCATATTATTTTGTAGGTGCCTTGCTGGCTAAATTCGGCAAGGTTACTGTTGGTTTTCCGGGTGGCGATGATTTTGTTTCGCGTCCGATTGACCAGCATATCAAAGCGTTCCGATTGCTGGGAGCTGAGGTTACTTTTCATCAAGACCACTATGTTGTTGAAGCGAAGGAACTGCGCGGAGCCGACATTTATTTTGATATGATTACATCTGGAGCCACGATTAATACGATGCTGGCAGCTGTCAGAGCAAAAGGCAAGACGCGTCTGATGAACGCAGCTACAGATCCTGAAGTTGTGGATACGGCCAATTTCTTGAACATGCTGGGGGCCAAGATTGTTGGTGCCGGTACAGATCAAATCCGTATCGAGGGCGTTCCTTATCTGGGCGGTGGCGTCTATCAGGTCATACCCGATCGTTTAATTGCGGGTTCTTTTCTCATGGCTGCAGGTATGAACGGAGGCAGTATCACAGTAAGAAACGTAATTCCAGAGCATTTGGGTTCGTGCACGGCCAAGCTTCGCGAAATCGGGATCGAGATTGTCATCGATGATCAGAATATTACGGCGCATTCGACGGGCAAGCTGCGTGCGACACGGATCCGAACGGGAATGTATCCGGGGTTTGCAACGGATTTGCAGCAGCCTTTTACGGCATTACTGCTTCAATCACTTGGCAAAAGTATTGTGACTGAACGTGTATATCCGAAGCGGTTCAGCCATGTACAGCAGTTGAAAAGACTGGGAGCGCAAATTGAGGTGCGTAAGGAAAGTGCATTTATCAGAGGCGGCTTGCCTCTTCAAGGGAATTGGGTTCACGCAACGGATGTAAGAGCGGGTACATGTTTGCTGTTAGCTGGATTGGCCGCTGAAGGGACAACCCGGATCACCGGCATCGAGCATATTCAGCGTGGCAATGAAAATGCGATTGAGTTGTTTCGCTCGCTGGGAGCCAAAATCTCATTGGAGCAAACCGATGAAGGAACAGGCCAGCACGAGGTACAGGCTCCATACATAGGATAAGCAACTCGGCTGTTACCGTTGACTATATCTATTGTAATATATGAAGTTTTTAATCGTAACGGATGAAATGCGCAGGGGATGATGAAATGATGCTGGAACATACGTTATTGAAGGCGGAAGAGGTTGCTGTAGCTGCTGCACGGGAAGCTGGGAATATTGCACGCCATTTTTTTGCCGAAGGTTGTAGTATCGAAGAGAAGGGCGAGTTCAGTGATGTGCTGACTGAAGCCGACCTGAAGGCTGAGAAAGCGATTCTGGAGCGTCTTCATCAGGCGTTTCCTGATCATCGGATACATAGTGAAGAGAATGGGTGGTCTGGTGTGGACAGCGACTGGCTATGGCTGGTCGATCCGCTGGATGGAACGAATAATTTTGCTATCGGGATGCCTTTGTTTGGTGTCTCTGTGACCTTAATATATCGACAACAGCCAGTTCTTGGTGTTATTTACGATACGATGCAGGACAAGATGTATGTGGCCAAGCAGGATCAGGGTGCAACTTGTAATGGTGCAGCACTGGAGCTGCAGGTACGTCCTCTATCCAAAAGACTCACGATTGGCTGGATTCAAGGACATGCGGTGCAGAACCATGCAGAAGCTATTCGTTTACGCAGGCATCTGGAAAGCAGTTCCAAACGGATGCTGCGGCTGTGGGCGCCTACCTTGCAGTGGAGTATGCTTGCAAGAGGGCACATTGACGGGATCATTTTGTACAATTCGGAAGGCGATGATCTATACTCCGGTCTGCTGCTTGTGCAGGAAGCGGGGGGCTTGATTATGGATTTCAAAGGGAATCCTTTTAAGGGAATGAATCCCGAGCCTTATCTGGTTGCATGCCATGCTAGCCGCAAGGATGCTTTGCTGCAAATGGTCAATGATGGACTGTATACTCTTGCTTAGGGGGTGTGAGGATGTTATTGAAAAAAATAATGACGATGAGTATTGCGGGAGCTTTATTGCTAAGCGGAGGTATAGCTGGCGCGGCAAATGCTTCAGCCACTCAGGGAAGTACAGGGGCTTCGACGGGATCGGCCCAGAACCATGCAACTGCCAAGGCCAAGAAAGGCGAAGTGCTCAAAAAGCTGCAGGCTCAAGCCGTCAAGCTTGGTATTGATCCCAAAGATAAAACGGCCAAGCAGCTGACAACAGCTATTCAAGCGAAGAAAAAGGCGGAAGCGGCCAAGCTTGAACTAAAAAAACTTCAGAATGAGGCAGCCAAGTTAAAAATTGATCCCAACGGTAAAAAAGCAGCTGAACTCAAAGCAGCCATTAAAGCAAGGAACAGTGAAACGGTGTCTGAAACAGGTAAGACAACGAAGAAATAACCCGCAATTAGCGATTGTTAAGGACTGTTGAGGGCAGTAGCTCCCATACAGTTTCTTTTTCTTTCTGCTTACCCTTCGTTATTCCAAGTCATTCATCAGGTGCAAGATTCGGAGGTGTATTATGAAGAGCTTGCTCAGGGGAATGGTTCTGTTTTATCGTAAATTTATTTCTCCACTTAAACCGCCAACATGTCGTTTTTACCCGACCTGCTCCCAATATGCCTTGGATGCCCTTGAACTGCATGGACCTGCTCAAGGTTCCTGGCTGGCGGTTAAAAGAGTATGTAAATGCCATCCTTTTCATCCAGGTGGCATTGATCATGTTCCGCCCAAATTGTAGTTGATTCATTTGACTGATGTTTACCGGCCCTTCTCTTTCTTGAAGACTCCTAACAGGCCAAGTGTCAATAGCGAGACACAACCTACGACCATCATCGACAAAATCATATATACGAAATCCATCATCTTATAATCACCTCTGCTTATCAGCTTATTACTTAAGTATTACCCAATATTAGAAAGAAAAGTGCGCACCGATCAAAAAATATTATAGGGGAATGCCGCAGCTTTGTGAGTCATGGACTTACGGGCTTGACAGTCGATGTATTGTTAGTTATATTTGGCTTAATCTATATTTGTCTATCCGATGAATGGAAAAGTACTTTGCAGAGTGTCATACAGAGAGCCGGGGCAGCTGAAAACCGGTTGACCGAAGTAAGGGAAGATGGCCCAGGAGGATATGAGGGTGAGCAGCAGAAGCTTGTAATTAGGCGGGCTCTGTATGTAAGCTGTCATCGTAGTTCCGGCGTTAACGGAAAGTCGCAACATGACTACTGAGCCTTGATGATCCGGATGTATCGGATTGCGGGGGAAGTTGGGTGGTACCGCGTGAGCACAAGCTCTCGTCCCAAGCTGGACAGGGCTTTTTCTGTTTTTTTACGAAGTAAGTTTGTTTCACAAACGAGTAGACGCTTACGAAGTAAGTTTTCTACGAAAACTTTTAGGAGGACAAACCAAATGTCGGATAAACAAAAAACGTTTTACTTAACCACCCCGATCTACTACCCAAGTGATAAGCTGCATATCGGTCATGCCTACACCACTGTCGCGGGGGATGCGATGGCCCGTTATAAAAGACTGCGCGGTTACGATGTCATGTATTTGACAGGTACGGACGAGCATGGGCAAAAAATTGAGCGTAAAGCGCAGGAAAAGGGTGTCACTCCTCAACAGTTTGTAGATGAAATTGTTGGTGGCATTCAGGAGCTGTGGGGAAAGCTGGATATATCCTACGATGATTTTATTCGTACAACTGAGCCGCGTCACAAGCTGTCGGTGGAGAAGATTTTTGCTCAATTGATGGAGCAAGGCGATATTTATTTAAGTACCTATGAAGGCTGGTATTGTACGCCCTGTGAATCGTTCTTTTTGGAAAACAAGCTCGTTGACGGTAAATGTCCAGACTGCGGCCGCCCTGTAGAGCTGATTAAGGAAGACAGCTATTTTTTCCGGATGAGTAAATATGCGGATCGGCTGCTTGAGTACTATGAGCAGAACCCGGATTTTATTCAACCCGAATCACGTAAAAATGAGATGATTAATAACTTTATCAAACCAGGTCTGGAGGATCTGGCGGTTTCTCGTACGACCTTTGATTGGGGTGTCAAGGTGCCCGGTGACCCGAAGCATGTCATCTATGTATGGATCGATGCCTTATCGAATTATATAACAGCACTTGGTTACGGGGCTGAGGACGATACCAAATTTAAAAACTACTGGCCAGCAGATGTACATCTCGTCGGCAAAGAGATTATTCGCTTTCATACGATTTACTGGCCCATTATGTTGATGGCGCTTGACATTCCGTTACCCAAAAAGGTGTTCGGACATGGCTGGCTGCTTATGAAGGATGGCAAAATGTCCAAATCCAAGGGCAATGTTGTAGATCCGGTTACGCTGATTGATCGTTATGGGTTGGATGCCCTTCGTTATTACCTGCTGCGCGAGGTTCCATTTGGCTCAGACGGCACGTTCACACCGGAAAGCTTTATAGAACGGATAAATTTTGATTTGGCGAATGATCTGGGTAATTTGTTAAGTCGTACCGTGGCGATGATCGAGAAATATTTTGACGGTATTCTGCCTGCATATGTAGCTGGAGCTACCGAGTTTGACTCGGTTCTGCTGGACACGATAAGCCAGGCAGCGATTAAAGTAGAAGAAGCAATGGAGAAGATGGAGTTCTCCGTAGCGTTGAGTGAAATATGGAAAATGATCAGCCGCACCAATAAATATATCGATGAAACCCAACCTTGGACTTTAGCCAAGGATGAGAGTAAACGTGACGCTCTGGGATCCGTCCTGTACGTACTGGCAGAATCTCTAAGAATTTCATCCGTAATGCTGCAGCCTTTCTTGACCCAGACTCCACTAGGTATTTGGCAGCAGCTTGGGGTCAGCGAAGAAGCTCAGCCTGCCTGGGATACGATCCATACGTTTGGACTATTGCCTGCCGGTATTCGTGTAGCTAAAGGAGCAGCGCTATTCCCTCGACTTGAAGTGGAGAAGGAAGTAGCTTACATTGCAGAGGCTATGGGTGGAGGCTCAGCAGCCAGTACTGAAGCAACTGGAGCAGAACAAGTGGCGGTGGGAACGAAGGAGCAAGCTTCCAAGCAAAACGCCGGCAATCAAACCTTTGCCGTTAAAGGATCAGCCACAGCGACCCCAACTGCAAATACAGATGAAGCGGCTGCTGAAATCTCCATCGATGATTTTTTCAAGGTTGAGCTGCGTGTTGCAGAAGTTTTGGCTGCTGAACCGGTCAAAGGGGCAGATAAGCTGCTGAAGCTTCAACTGGATCTGGGAACCGAACAGCGTCAGGTCGTATCGGGAATTGCCAAATTTTATACGCCAGAGCAAATGGTTGGACGCAAGGTTATTTGTGTCACAAACCTGAAGCCGGTCAAGCTGCGCGGCGAATTATCTCAAGGAATGATTTTGGCTGCTTCTCACGGAGACCAATTAACACTTGCTACAATTTCTGATGCACTTCCTAACGGATCTGTGGTAAAATGAGGAATGTTCACGTTAACATTATCCAAAGGAATCCCAATATCAGGAGGCATTCAATACGATGCAAAACAAAGATGGAATGAATTACGCCCCTCAGGGCAAACCGAATCCGGTTGTAGGTAAGGGAGAATTTCTTTTTGCTGCTGTTGCTTTGGATCATGGTCATATTTATGGAATGACTAATGGATTGATCGAAGCAGGTGCAGAGCTGGTTGCTGTATATGATCCAGACCCAGCCAAGGTAGCTGCTTTTATCAGTAAGTACCCGCAAGCCAGAGCAGCCGCTTCCGAAGCGGAAATCTTGAATGATGCTTCGATCCAATTAGTTGCAAGTGCAGCTATTCCATCGGATCGCTGCGCATTGGGACTTCGCGTGTTGGACTCAGGCAAAGATTATTTTACAGATAAAGCGCCATTGACTACTTTGGAGCAGCTGGAGCAAGCTCGCGCAAAGGTTAAAGAAACCGGCCGTAAATATATGGTGTATTACAGCGAGCGTCTTCATGTAGAGAGTGCAGTATTTGCAGGGCAATTGGTTGAGCAAGGTGCGATTGGACGTGTTGTTCAGGTTATCGGCTTTGGACCTCACCGTCTGAATGCACCATCGAGACCGGATTGGTTTTTCAAATTTGATAACTATGGTGGTATCCTGTGCGATATCGGCAGCCATCAAATCGAGCAGTTCCTGTTCTTCACTGGAGCGAAGGATGCCAGAGTAGTTAGCAGTAAGGTAGCTAATTACAAGAACAAGGATTATCCGGAGCTTGAGGATTTTGGCGATGCTACCCTTGTGGCTGATAATGGAGCAACCAACTATTTCCGTGTTGACTGGTTGACACCGGACGGACTGGGTACTTGGGGAGATGGACGTATGACCATTCTTGGTACTGAGGGATATATCGAAATTCGTAAATATATTGACATTGCCCGTGATCCAAGCGGCAACCATCTATATCTGGTTAATCAAGAGGGCGAAAAGCATTTTGCTCTGACTGGCGAAGTAGGTTATCCTTTCTTCGGACAGCTGATTCTGGATTGCATCAACCGTACCGAAAATGCGATGACACAAGAGCATGCTTTCAAGGCAGCAGAGCTTTGTATCAAAGCACAGCTGCAAGCGGAGCGCATTGAAACTGCTTAAGAAATAGAATATGAACCTAAATTCAAAGCATCCTTCTGTGGACAAGTCCCGGAGGGGTGCTTTTTGCTGTTTAATCGTAATAATTATTAACAGTTGACAAGCCGAGGAAGTGGAACGTATAATCTAAACTGCTAATGAAAATTATTACGATTTACATAAAGGGGATTATGGAATGATTTTTAGAAAAAAATGGTTGTTTTCAATGCTGATTATTGCTGGATTATCGATAGTTATGGCCGGATGCGGAGACTCCAAAGCTGCGCTTTCTCCAGATAAAATAAATGTCGTAGCCAGCTTCTATCCGCTCTACGACTTCACGAAAAAAATCGGTGGCGATCATGTGAATGTGATCAATTTGGTTCCGACAGGGGTTGAGCCGCACGATTGGTCCCCCAAGGGACGCGATATGCAAAATATATCCAGAGCGCAAATGTTTCTTTATTTGGGCGCTGGCTTTGAAGGCTGGGTCGATGATACCTTAAGCAGCTTGCAGAAGGACTCCAAAGTCACAGTGGTCGAAGCCAGTAAAGGTCTATCATTGATCGAGGCGGCCGAAGAAGAGGTTCAAGAGGCTAACGGAAAAGCAGACAGCCACAATCACACCACCACTGAACACGGTCATGTCGACCCGCACGTTTGGTTGAGCCCTCTTAATGCCAAGCAAATGGCGCTTACGATCAAAGATCAATTGGTGAAACTCGATGCTGTTCACAAGGCGGATTATGAAGCGAATTATACTAAATATGCTGCACAGCTGGATCAATTGCATAATCAGTATAAGCAGGCATTAACCCCACTAACGAAAAAGCAAATCGTCGTAACTCATCAATCGTTCGCTTATTTAACGAAGGAGTACGGTTTAACACAAAAGCCGATTATGGGCCTCTCTCCAGATGCAGAGCCGACCTCCAAGGGACTTCAGGATATTAATGAATTTATCCGGACGAACAACGTTAAGTACATTTTCTTTGAAGAGCTCGTATCGGATCGTTTGGCCAAAACGCTTGCCAAGGATGCCAAGGTAGAGACGATGGTGTTGAATCCAATTGAGGGATTAACGGATGAGCAGACGAAAGCAGGGGCCGATTACATCTCATTGATGGAAGTTAATTTGAAAAATTTAATAAAAGCATTACAATAGAAGAAAGAGACAAGGAAAACCTGTGATAAAGGAGCTTGCACTTATGACTTCTATGGCTGCTGACCCCCGGTGTCATCGTAGTATCATTGAGATCGATGATGTCGTTTTTTTCTATGAACAAAAAAAGGTGATCGAGCATCTGAGCTTCTCGGTATTGGAGCGTGATTTTGTCGGACTTATCGGTTCTAATGGTGCAGGGAAAACAACGCTGCTCAAGATGATTGTCGGTCTCCTGAAGCCGACGCAAGGTGAGATCCGTCTGTTTGGCGAGCCGGTATCTTCTTTTAGCGATTGGCACCGAATCGGTTATGTACCGCAGAAAAACTCCTTTAATCCGCTGTTTCCTGCTACCGTGCGCGAGGTTGTACAGTCCGGTTTATATGGCAAAAAGAATATGTTCAAACGGATTAGTAAAGCCGAGCAGCAAAAGTGCTCGGATGCACTGTATGCCATGCGGATTGAGGATTTAGCTGATCGCCGTATCGGTCAGCTCTCAGGAGGGCAGCAGCAGCGGGCATTTCTTGCCAGGGCACTGATCAATAACCCTGAGCTGCTTATACTGGACGAGCCTACGGTAGGGATTGATGCCCAGACACAGGCAGACTTTTTTCAAATGATTAGGCATATGCACCAGCACCATCATATTACTTTTTTAATGGTATCTCATGATATGGATATGATACAATCCTATCTGGGTGCGGAGCCCGTAGATAAATGCGGCTCTTTATCTTTTTATGTGAAGCATACGCATGAGCCGGAAAATTGCCTGGAAACAAATTTGACACATTCGATTCATAAGCTGCGTGAGCAGATAGAAGTTCCAAGTTAACAGATCGTCGCCAAGCTGGGAGAGGAATTTGGGTGGATATATTTTCGGAATATTTTTTTCAACGTGCTCTTATAGGCGGCTTATTGATCGGACTGACTGCGCCGCTAATGGGCATATTTCTCGTGCTGCGGCGGTTGTCCATGATTGGAGATACACTTGCTCATGTATCGATTGCAGGGGTGGCTCTGGGCTTTCTGATTAACGTGTATCCGATCGGAGTCGGGCTTGTGTTTGCTTTATTGGCTTCCTTCGCAATAGAGCGTCTTCGTAAAGCCTACAAGACGTATGCGGAGCTGTCCATTGCCATTATTATGTCGGGTGGGGTGGCTGTAGCGACGCTGCTGTTTACATTGGGCAAAGGCTTTAATATGAACGTCATGAGTTATTTTTTTGGCAGTATTTACACGTTGGATGCGACTGATTTGTGGGTGGTGTTCGGGGTAACGGTTCTTGTGGTGGGCGTGATTGCGTTTAACTATAAAGAACTGTTTCTGATGTTCTTTGATGAGGATGCTGCTGGAGTCAGTGGATTGCCGCTGCGGTTTTACAATATTATGATTACGATGATGACAGCACTGGTGATTAGTGTCTCCATCAAAATAGTAGGTGCGCTGCTCGTATCCTCCTTGCTGACCATACCTGTAGCCTGTTCTTTGCTTGTTGCCAAAAGCTTTCGTCATTCCTTATTTTGGGCCATACTCTTCTCGGAATTGGCTGTAATCGGAGGTTTGCTGTCTGCGGGATTGTGGGATCTGGCACCAGGCGCTACAATCGTATTGTTCCTCATTGCACTGCTCATTATTATTTTGTTTATTAAAAGGGGTTTGCGTTTATAGGATTTGTGAAAATGAACGGTTCGCTCTTAGGAGGTTAAGTGTTGGAAGTTAATTTATGGATAGCCTTATGGGCTGGGTTCGCATCATTTATATCACCTTGCTGCTTGCCGCTGTATCCGTCTTATTTGTCGTATATTACGGGCATATCGGTCAGTGAACTCAAAAACGCGAATTCCTCTGCCGGTGTACGTAAACAAACGGTGCTACATACGTTATGCTTTATTCTCGGATTTTCGATTATTTTCTATAGCTTGGGCTGGGGAGCTGGGCTCGTCTCCAATTTCTTTGCTGATTACAAAGGCTTATTGCGTCAAATTGCAGCATTGATGATTTTACTGATGGGATTATTCCTGTTGGGGATTTTTCAACCGCAATGGCTAATGAAGGAACGTAAGCTGCAGTGGAAGCTGAAGCCTGCCGGTTACTTGGGTTCTGTGTTGATCGGTATCGGCTTTGCTGCCGGATGGTCACCTTGTATCGGGCCAATTTTGTCTGCGATTCTTGCGCTGGCTGCAACCAATCCCGACTCCTGGCTGCCGCTGATTACCGCGTATTCGCTCGGATTTGCCATTCCATTTCTTGTGCTTTCATTTTTTATTGGAACGACCAAATGGATATTGCGCTATTCTTCGTTAATTATGAAAATAGGCGGGGGGCTGATGGTTGTTATGGCGATCCTGCTGTACACGGATCAAATGACGCGAATCACCATCTGGCTCAATCAAATTACCCCCGACTGGCTTAAATTTTAAGTAAAATAATCAATATTGGCATTCGGGAACTTATCGAATATCTGATCAGTAATAAACTCGCGCAAAGCATTGGCTTGTTCATCAGGGTACACATATTTTCCTTGACCGTAACGACCCCATTTGTATTTGCGTTTGGTCTCATCAAGCTCCAGCTTGGTTTTGGGATACCGCTGTTCGATTACTCTTTTGGCGGTTTTCGTAAAGCGGTGCTGGATCAGCTCAAAGGTCAAATCAGAGGTTGCTTCTTCGGGAAGCGCCTCTTTTAATTTCTCCAGCAGCTCCTGATATCCAGTTTCCCAGCCTTCATGCCAAATAATTGGTGCTATAATAAAACCAAGCGGATAGCCGGCTTTGGCGACCTTGCCTGCCGCAGTGATGCGCTCTGCGAAGCTGGATGTTCCAGGCTCAAAATTTTTGATTACATAGCTCGCATTGACGCTAAATCGGAACCGGGTATGTTTATTATGATTCGCATCAAGCAGCGGCTCTACATGGTGAAACTTGGTTACAAAACGTAGTCTGCCCAGCGGCTCGTTAGCCATAAATTCAATCAATTCCTTCAAAGAGCCGCCAATATGCTCAAGTCCGACAGGATCGGAAGTACAGGCTGCCTCAAATCGGGTAATTTCCGGTGCTCTTTCTTCGATATATGCTTTGGCTGCCTTCAAAATATCGTCGGTATTTACATAAATCCGAATATAAGGTTTGGCACCAAGCGTTGTTTGAAGATAACAATAATGACAGTGGGCCATGCAGCCTGTCGCAATCGGAATTGCGTATTCAGCGGATGGTTTGGATTGTTCAAATTTTAACGTTTTCCGTATCCCTACAACAAGTGTTCTTTTGGCGATTTTGTATTTCTCCAGCTCGCTATCTCCCGGCAGGTTCGTGATCCGATTGTGGGAGGTTGTCATGTGTATGGGCAGACCTTGCTGTTTGGCCCATTCCAGAATTCTTTGCCCTTTGGGGTAATTAAGAGCGTCTGGTTCGAAATATACGAGTTCAGGAACAAATACTTTAGTTTGCCGTGGGCCAGGTGTTAACAGTTCGGTAGACATGGTACACCTCCTGAAATTTTGCAAGGAACAAGACGGCCAGTGCTTATACTGAAACATGAGTCAAGGATCGGATGGTCAACACAATTACGGAATTTTGCATAAGATATAGAGATTGATAGATGACTCAACTTGCTTCGGTAATGCGGCTATGTTATAGTAAAAAGCGCTTATGATGACCTTAGTGTGCTTCTTATAGCTGGAGTTCATTCTACAAAAGTGGATTTACTTCTTGAAATCAAGCAGGGTCATTGATGATGTACGGGAGGAACATAAATGGCTACACCGAGTATGGAAGATTATTTGGAGCGTATTTATAAACTTATTGATGAAAAAGGTTACGCTCGCGTATCTGATATTGCTGAGGGACTAGAGGTCCATCCTTCATCCGTCACCAAGATGATACAAAAGCTGGATAAAGACAATTATTTGGTATATGAGAAATACCGTGGACTGATTTTAACACCCAAAGGGCATAAAATGGGTAAACGATTAGTTGCCCGACACGATCTGTTGGAGCAATTCTTAACGCTAATTGGCGTATCCGAGGATACGATCTATAAAGATGTTGAAGGTATTGAGCATCATCTTAGCTGGGATTCGATTACCTGCATTGAAACTTTAATCGAGTATTTTAATCGCGACCCCAAGCGCGGCGAAGACTTGATGAAGCTTAAAAAAGAAATGGACGAGACCTAAGGTGAAGAAGGTCAGTGAGTATGCTCCGCTGCGCGACCGAAGTGTTCTTCCGATCGCTGTTGTTTATGGAATTCCTGATTGTATGAACATCTATAGGTAGAATTTCATGAACAAAGGCGAACGCTCCGCTTCTACAGAACACCACGATCACTCCGCTTCTTACTCACTGAACTTCTTCTTGGTAAAAAGAAGAAACATGCAAAAAAGCATCCGGTAATTTCGGATGCTTTTTTTGCATGCTTGCACAAGAATAGCGCAAGAAACCACACCACACCGCATATACTTACTTTTTATTACTAAGTTTGCTTTACCAAACGGGTACCAACGAATAAAAAAGGAGGACGATACAAAGCAGTCTATCCAGCTATCACTAGAAAATCAGCAGCCACGCGAATCCCGCAGGGACAGCAAAGGCTGCGCCCCGAGAACACGAAAGCACGGTCCAGCCGGCACCCAGAAAAGCAACAGTCAAGCGTGTCCCGTAGGGACGAAAGCGCCCCGAGAACACGAAAGCACGGTCCAGCCGGTACCCAGAAAAGCAGCAGTCAAGCGTGTCCCAGAGGGACGGAAGCGCCCCGAGAACACGAAAGCAGGCTTACGATCCAAGGGAGTCCAGAGGGCAAAGCCCTTTGGGGCCCTCCCTTAGGGAGGGTTTGGGAGGGGGGAATCTCATGAAAATCAATGCAGTATTTGAAGGTGGTGGAGTCAAGGGTATAGCATTGGCTGGGGCCGTTTCAGCAGCAGAAAGCAGGGGGATCGAGTTTCACCAGGTAGCGGGAACATCATCAGGGGCTATCATAGCCGCTCTGGTGGCATCTGGTTACCAGGCTGAGGAAATGAAAGCCATTATTGAAGCGACCCCATTTAGAGCCTTCCTGCAGCGTTCCAAGCTATTTGACGCGAAGGTAGTCGGGCCGGCTGTTCGTCTCTTGTTAAAAAAGGGGTTATATTCGGGAGAAGCTTTGGAAAATTGGATGCATAAGCTGTTACTGGCAAAAGGGATTCGTAATTTTGGCGATTTGAAGAAGAACCAGCTAAGAATTATTGCATCAGATATTTCGCAGCGCAAGCTGCTGGTGCTCCCCGATGATATTGCACAATATGGGATTGATCCACAGCATCTGGCCATCTCCAAGGCTGTTAGAATGAGCACTAGTATTCCTTATTTTTTTGATCCTGTGATTATACGCAAAACGCCAGATAAACGATTGCCCAACGAGACCTTTGCTGAGCAATTTGTTTATGTTGTGGATGGGGGACTGTTAAGTAATTTTCCACTATGGATCTTCGATCATGATGATGTCCCAGCACTTGATTCTATGATTCCGACTGTGGGCTTCCAGCTTGTAGGCAGAGGCTCAAGCAAGCCTAATACGATCTATGGTCCTTTAACGATGTTCAAGGCACTTTTTTCAACGATGATGGATGCTCATGACGAGCGTTATATTGAGGAGGTCAATCGATTTCGGACGATTAAAATCCCGACGCTTGGGGTAAGTATTACACAATTTGATATTGCTCTGGAAACAAGCAGGCTGTTGTATGACTCTGGCAGGCAGGCAGGGGAACGATTTTTCGACAAATGGAGGTTGAACGATTATAAGCAGGATTATGTACAGCATGTACTTCGCAATAATAAAGCGATAATCATTTAAAGAACGGAGAAAGCTGCATATAAGGAGCGCACGAAAGCTGGGCATGATTAGATGGCAAAATAAAAAACGGCGAGAAGCTCGCCGTTTAATGATATTTGGGAGGCTCATCCGAGTTTCCCTTATTTCCGTTGATGACACGAAAGGTGGCATCCCGGGTACGTCTTTCTTTTCCTTTGCCAAAACGCGGTGAGGTCGTCTTACTTTTGCCCCATTTGTTGGGTGGGTACTTCAGTAACAGGAAAATGACGCCGAACACGACAATCGGGATGATCAGCTGGTAAGCCATTGAGGCAACACCTATCAAAGCTAATCCCAGAATAATGTAAGTTGCGACAGAATAACGGCCAGATTTCATTACGTTTCCTCCTTAAGAGTTTTCGTAGAAAACTTAGTTACTTTACAGTTAGAGCTTGAGCTTCCTGATCGATTTCTCTCATCCGGTTAAAGGATGCAATGGAAACTTCTACCTGGGAATTATCAGGCTGCTTGGTTGTGAGCATTTGCAGCCACAATCCTGGATAACCCAGATAACGCAGGACAGGCACTTCACGCAAGCTGTTGGTGAATCGAAGGACCTCGTAAGAAACACCAATGACTACAGGAAGTAGCACAATCCGCTGCACGATGCGCTCAATAAACGAATCGTAAGTGAAAAATGAATAAATGATGACACCCACGAGCACAGTGAACACGATAAAGCTGCTGCCGCAGCGATAATGCAGCGTACTGAACTTTTGAACATTGGCGACGGTTAGATCCATGCCAGCTTCATAAGCACTGATTACTTTGTGCTCGGCCCCATGGTATTGAAACAGACGCTTGATCATCGGTGTTAAGGAAATAAAATAAATGTAGGCTACCAGTAAAATGATTTTGATCAGGCCTTCAATTAAATTATGTCCAATCTGGTTGTGGAATACGTTAGCAAACAGCAGCTGCTCAATAATAGGAGGAACGAGGGTGAAGACGAACTTACCAAATACAAAGGACAGCACGCCGACAACGGCAACTCCGAGAATCATGGACACCCGTCCAGCCATGGATTCCTTCTGTTCTTTCTTCACTTCCTGAGGGTCCTGTTCACCTTCGGCAAATGATTCTGCTGAAAAATTCAAATGCTGTGCGCCTTTGGCACTTGCTTCTACAATACCTACAATACCACGGATAAAAGGGATCTTTTTTAAGACTTGAACCCACCCGATCTCTTTCTTTGGAACTTCTAAATATTGAATGGAATTATCTTTTCGGCGTACCGCCGTAACGTGTACAGTTCGACCTGCAAACATAACTCCTTCGATTACGGCCTGACCTCCGTAAATTCCACTTGGCTGCTCTTTTTGCGACACGATCTGCACCTTCTTTTGTAAATGATGAGTGAGGTTTCTTCATTATTGTATCGGATTCAAAGAGAGAAAGCTACTATCGTTTAGTTAACAGAAAAATGCGTATACTAACTTTACCAGCCCGAATGGACAGTCTAACCTTTGCACGGAATGGAGGATCACGATGGAGAAAGAACAAGCAGCCGCTCGTAGTTCTAATAAATGGTTTTTTTCATTGTATATCGGCTTTTATGCTGGATTGATTTGGGGAGCAGTCAAGATGGCGGAAAGCCTGTTTCACTTCAGTAACCTGTCGCCAGGATTTATGGTTGAGCCGTTTTTTAAAAGCAGCTTTTTGGTGACGTGGCAAGGTTACTTGCTCGGTTGGTGCGTATTTATCGTGTTTTCTATAGCAGCTTCAATGTTGTACGCTTTGATTTTTGCCAAATCGGCTGGACCTTGGGCAGGACTTGGCTACGGGGCGATATGGTGGGGCTTGATTTTTTTATTGATCGGTCCCATTACAGGAATGATGAATTGGATTGCTTATCTTGATTTAAAAACGATACTGACCGAGTTGTGTTTATTCATACTTTGGGGCCTGTTTATCGGCTACAGTATTGCCTTTGAGTTTAACGATGAACGCGAACGTGAGCCATTCAAAAACGGCGGGTCCAACCCGCAGGCAGAATGAGCTTATTCGCTGTAAACATGAACCTATCGAAAAAACAGTTCTCAAATCGAAGAAACTTATGGTAAAATAAGAGGTACGCGAATTTTAGTCAACTTTTGTTGGTTATGGAGGGTCTGCTTTGAAACAAATTTTGGTATTAAATGGCCCTAATTTGAATATGCTGGGTGTTCGAGAGCCAGGCATATACGGTTCATTGTCGCTGCAAGCCATAGAAGATAATCTTCGAAAGCTCGCTGTAGAGCTGGATGTGGAGCTGGAATGCTTTCAATCCAATCATGAAGGCGCGCTGATTGATAAAATTCATGAGGCTTTCGGCAAGCAGCAGGGTATCCTTATGAATCCCGGAGCGTTTACCCATTATAGCTATGCCATTCGTGACGCGATAAGCGCAGTTCAGCTGCCATTGATTGAAGTACATATTTCCAATATCCATAAAAGAGAGCCGTTCCGCCATGTTTCGGTTATAGCTCCCGTTGCGCTTGGTCAAATTGCTGGTCTTGGAGCCGATGGCTATGAGCTGGGTCTTCGTGCTTTAGTCAAACACCTGGATGAGGCAAATCTTACGAAGTGATGCTTACGAAGTCAGTTTTCCGAAGGAAAACTTTTAGGAGGGAAACCACATGCAAGGACGTTTGGATAAATTGCGTTACGCGCTTCAGGAGCAAGGGCTGCAGGCCATTCTGATTACGAATGCGACTAATCGTCAATATATGACAGGGTTCACCGGTTCCTCAGGTTATGTGCTGATTTCGGAGTCGAAGGCGTATCTGCTGACGGATTTTCGATATATGACACAAGCCCCTAAACAGGCTATCGGTTATGAAGTGGTGGAGCATGCACCAAAGGCAATGGCTACCGTCAAGGACCTGCTGTTGAAGTTGGGTATTACGAAGGTAGGCTTTGAGCAGGATGATATGACCTATGGAACCTTCCTAAGCACGTCTGATGCATTAAACGGGGTTCAGCTTCAGGCAACCAGTGGATTGGTAGAAAAGCTGCGGATGATCAAGGATGCGTCGGAGCTGGCTGTCATGCAGGAAGCTGCTGATTTGGCTGACCGTACTTTTGATCATATTTTATCGTTCATTCAGACTGGCGCCAAAGAGATTGATATTGCACTCGAAATCGAAATATTCATGCGCAAAAATGGCGCAACGTCTACCTCATTCGAGACGATTGTCGCTTCAGGTGAGCGTTCAGCTCTGCCGCATGGCAAAGCAAGTGAACGAGTGATCCAAACGAACGAGTTCGTCAAGCTGGATTACGGCGCGTATTACAAAAGCTATTGCTCGGACATTACACGCACGGTAGTAGTTGGCCAGCCTACAGATAAGCACAAGGAAATTTACCATATCGTACTTGAGGCTCAGCTGGAAGCTCTGGACAAGATCAGACCGGGTATGACGGGTAAGGAAGCAGATGCAATTGCGAGAAATGTGATCAAGCGGCATGGCTACGGGGACTATTTTGGACATGGAACGGGTCATGGATTAGGAATGGAAATTCATGAAGCGCCGCGCTTGTCGGTACAGGGAGATACGGTTTTAACACCAGGTATGACTGTGACGGTCGAACCGGGCATTTATTTGCCAGGCTTTGGCGGGGTTCGCATCGAGGACGATATTGTCATCACAGAGACCGGTATTCACATATTAACGCATTCAAGCAAAGACTTGATTGTGTTGGCTTGAGATTAAATCTTTGGCAGCTGCTTGGGTTAGCTGATTAGCACCAGGCTGGCTGCTCACATTTTTAGGGAGGTATTTTTCCGTGATTTCAGTAAACGATTTTAAGACAGGCCTTACCATTGAAGTGGAGCATGACCTATTTACCGTAATTGATTTTCAACACGTAAAACCGGGTAAGGGTGCAGCATTCGTACGCTCCAAGCTTAAAAACCTGCGTAATGGCAATACCGTTGAGCGTACTTTTCGTGCCGGTGAAAACGTAGGCCGTGCTCACATCGAGAACCGTGAGATGCAATATCTGTATGCCAGTGGTACCGAGTATACGTTCATGGATACCGAAACTTACGACCAGTTCAGTCTGGATGCCAAGCAATTGGAATGGGAGCTTAAATTCCTTAAAGAAAACATGATGATTCATATCATGAGCTACCAAGGCGAAATTCTTGGAATTAACCTGCCGAACAGCATTGAGCTTAAAGTTGTTGAAACAGAGCCGGGTATTAAAGGCAACACTGCTACTGGTGCAACCAAAAGTGCAACGCTGGAAACGGGATTGACTGTACAAGTGCCTATGTTCATTAATGAAGGTGATGTGCTGTTGATCGACTCCCGTGAAGGTAAATACATTTCCCGCGCTTAGTCCATACCAGATTTAAAAATCTAAATCCATACCGAAACCGGTGTGGATTTTTTGCTATCCAATTTGCAGGCTGAGTCGTTCTTATTTGATTGTAGATTATGATATTTTTTGGTTTAATTAAAAAGGGGGATCGAACCTCTGTATGCATAAAGGACTGGTGAATCGATTGATTAATCTAAAAGAATATACAGAGGATAAAACCACATTATACATAGTGAGGCATGGACAAACGGAGTGGAATATTCAGCATAAAATACAAGGTCATCAGGATTCACCTTTGACAGAAAAAGGGATTCAACAGGCGCAGTGGCTGAGTGAAGCTTTGGAAGACACGAAGATCGATATCATCTACTCAAGCTCAAGCCATAGAGCGGTACGAACAGCTGAATTAATAAGACATACCCGAAATATCGAAATTAAGGAGAGCGATGCTTTCAAGGAAATAAATATGGGTGTCTGGGAGGGGAGAACACAGGAAGAGGTTCAGGATAGCGATCCGGAAGCATGGGATTATTTTTGGAATGATCCAGAGAAATTTCAGATAATGGGCGGCGAAACCTTCCGTGCTGTATCCGAAAGGTCCGTGAATGAATTAAATCGTATTCTATATGAACATCAAGGTAAATCCATCCTTATTGTAACTCACAGTGTTGTTGTGAAATTGTTAATGGCCTTGTTTGAAAATCGTCCGATGAACAACATTTGGAATCTTCCCTATATCCATCCAGCCTGCTTGTGCAAAGTCGAGCTTTTAAACGGTGTACCGGAAATTATTTTACACGCGGATATATCCCATTATCAAGAAGAAGGTCTGGAACTGACTTGAATGAACTGAAAGAGAGGTGTTTGCCATGGGAAAAATAATATGTCTGGTCACTGAGGATTTTGCGGATTTTGAGATTACGTTGGCATTTCATAAAATAAAGAACATAGGCCAGAGGGATGTGCTTTCAGCCGGTTACACCTATGAAGCTGTCATGAGTGAGTCCGGACTGTATTATAAGCCCAATTTGACAGTATCGGAAGCGTTGCAGCTTGATGATATTGAAGCACTTATTATTCCCGGAGGGCCAATCCAAGATCAACGACCGGAGCTTACTGACCTGATAGTTAAGCTGAATAGCGGCAAGTTGCTGCTCGCAGCGATATGTAATGGGCCTCAATATCTGGGGAGAGCAGGAGTGCTGCACAGTCATGCCTTCACCACCTCATGCTCGGTAGAAGCGATCCATAAGCTCGGTGTCGAGGACCCTTTCCCCAGAGTGAACTATAGGGATGAGAGGGTTGTGAGGGACGGAAATATCATTACAGCCAAAGGCCGCGCATTTGTTGATTTTTCATTTGAGGTGTTCGATTATTTGAACATTTATGAAGGTCGGTATGAAGAACAAGAGCAGTTATTTAAAGACATAATGAACAAATAGATCAATGAGATGGACGTAATAAAAGAGGTGAAGCGATGAAAGATAAGATCAATCGGGTAGATATTCAAAGAGTAGATGAGCTGGATCTGGCTAAACTGCAGTCTTTGTACATAGAAGCGGCTGCCTGGATGGAAGCAAAGGGTATTGATCAATGGAGAACAAGTGATTTTACAACCGAGCATATGCACAATCTGATCCGGCAGACGGAGCTGTACCAGGTGAACTGGAACGGTGCGATTATTGGAGGCTTATCGATCCAGTGGAACGATGCTATCATCTGGAAAGAGCTGGATGGCGATAATGAAGCCGGTTACTTACATAAACTAGTCGTGAAGAGAGAATATAACGGCTTAGGTATTGGGAATACAGTGCTTCGTTGGTGTGAGACATATATGAAAATGAATGGTAAAAAGCTGCTCAGGCTGGATTGCGTACCGAGTAATGTGAAATTAAACGAATATTATGTAACCGCCGGATTTGAATTTCGAGGACGTACGGAGGGTAAGGGCTGGGCTGCAAATTTATATGAAAAAGCTGTTTTATGACAGTTAAAAAGGATCAGAAATGCCGATATAGGCTATATGAATACTTATATCCGTGCTATTGTACAAGAAGACGCGATTTCAGGTAGATGAGCTGACGATGAAGTATGATGGTTATGACATGAAAAAGAGCCCGGCAGAAGCAGATTAAGACACAATATGCTCGATGACGGGCTATGATTACTTTTAAGAGGTGATAAAATCACCGCCATTAATATGCATCGTTTCCCCGGTTACAAAACGGGAGTCATCACTCGCTAAATAAACGTAAGCTGGCGCCAGCTCAAACGGCTGTCCCGCGCGTTTCATCGGGGTGTCCAAACCAAAGACGGAAACCTCCTGTGCGTTATAGCTGGATACAATAAGCGGTGTCCATATCGGACCTGGAGCTACAGCATTGACACGAATGCCCTCTTCTACTACATTTAACGCAAATGAACGGGTGAAAGAGACGATGGCTCCTTTGGTAGAGGAATAATCAATCAGATTTTTGCTGCCTCGGTAAGCGGTAATGGAGGCGGTGTTGATGATACTATCTCCACGGGTTAAATGGGGAAGAGCTGCCTGTGCCATAAAGAAATACGAGAAGATATTCGTCTGGTAGGTTTGCAGCAGCTGTTCTTCACTGATATCGGTCAGTTTTTGCTGCGGGTACTGAACGCCTACGTTGTTTACAAGTATATTCAGCTTGCCGAAAGTTCCGACTGCTGCATCAACAATGGATTGACAATTGCTTTTGGAACGTACATCGATACGAATGGGGAGACAGCGCTGTCCAAGCTGGCGTATGCGTGCGGCTGTTACATCCGCGTCAGGCTGCTCATAGAGGTAAGCGATGACTACATCTGCACCTTCCTTGGCAAATGCAATAGCTACGGCGCGGCCGATGCCGCTGTCCCCACCCGTAACAATGGCAACCTTCCCTGCAAGCTTGCCGCTACCCCGATAGGCAGGGTTTTCGTATATAGGGGGAGGGTCCATTAAGTATTCAAGGCCTGGCTGCCGATCCTGATGCTGTGGTGGAAAGGAGATGGGCTGCTCATAACACTTGTCTTCCTTGCTGTAATACGGATACATCGGATAATGGGTCATGTGAACCTCCTGTTTGTTATAAATGCCTATAAGCCCACCCTATTCAAGTGACGCATTACTTGTGAAAGAAATATATGATTAGGGTCAAATAGACCATTTTTTTAAAAAACGAGATTGGTACCGTATTCATTTTGGTCAGCAGCATACATAACGCCAAGTGATTGGTATTGTGAGATTCTAGGACTGCCTGCAGATGGTTTGTAAATGCCCTCGATTATAATAAATGTGAAAAAAAGATAATGACAATTACTTACAATCATGGATGGAGGACTTAGTATGGATTGTCCTTTTAAAGAAATATTGAGCTCGGAAGAAGAGATTCGGGAAATTGTAGGCTATCCGAGTGAGCTGGTTATGAAGAAGGGGATTAATCGATTGGATCAGCATTGTCGGGATTTTATTGCCCTATCCCCTTTACTGTTTGTCGCAACCTCGGATGATCGAGGATGCTGTGATGTTTCTCCCCGCGGGGATGCACCAGGGTCTGTACTGGTTCTGGATGAACAGTACATAGTCATACCGGAAAGACCGGGCAATCGCAGAATCGACTCACTAAGAAATATTATACTCAATCCTGCTATTGGACTTATCTTTCTCATTCCTGGTCTTGAAGAAACCCTAAGGGTTAACGGTAAAGCCTATGTGATCAAGGATGATGAAATTTTGCAGCAAATGAAAGTCAGGGACAAACAGCCAAGCTTGGGAATCGGTATTGAGGTAGAGGAATGTTTTATTCATTGTGCCAAGGCTTTTAAACGATCGGGACTATGGGATTCCCATACGTGGGTAGATCAGGAGGAGCTGCCGTCGGTTCCCACTATTTTATCGTCTCATGTGAATTCTGCTGAATACACCGTCGACATCATAAATAAGGGACTGCAGGAAAGCTATGAGAAAAGGCTGTATTAGCTGATACATTATTAAGGAATATCAACAACCTGCACGCATGCAAACCTAAACCAGGGAGAGCTGAGCATGGCACAAACGGAAGCTATTATATTTGATCTTTTTGAAACCTTGATCACTGAATTCGTCAATGGTAGTCGCAAAGTGAGTAGAGCATCCAGAGATTACGGCAATTTAATAGGTCTTTCTAACAGCGAGTTCCAGCAGCAGTGGAACAAACGGCAAGAGATGAGAATGAATGGAGGATTTCCAACCTACCACGCAGTCATGATGGATATTCTTGAAAAGAACGATGTGCCCTATGTAGAGCAAGTTATCGAAGCCCTTTACCAAGAGCGTATTCATGAAAAAAGAGTGCCTTTTATAGATATAAACACGGATGTTATCGACTTGTTGAAGCAATTGAAGAGAGAGCCTGTCAAGCTGGGCCTAATTAGTAACTGCACGGAGGAAGAAGTTCAGGGATGGGCAGAATGTCCGTTAGCGGATTATTTTGATGAGGTGATTTTTTCTTATCAAGTTGGGTGTGCAAAGCCGGATGCTGCTATATATGAGCTAGCCTGTTCGCGTTTGGGGGTCAACCCAAAGCATTGCATGTTTGTTGGAGATGGTGGCTCTAACGAATTGGCAGGAGCTCGCAATGCTGGTATGGATGCGTATCAGGCGGCCTGGTACGTCCCCGACTTCATCAGCAGTAAAATCTCAGGTTTTCCACGATTAACGAAACCGATTGAGCTTTATGAGCAGTTACAGACTGAGAAATGATAGTAGTCTGCATCAAACAGGATGAATGTTGCACAAGAAAGATTTCCGAGAGGTGATTGCCCTTATGAATGCACCGGTGTTCCAGTATAAGGACTTTATGCAGGAGGACTTTCCGATCAAATTTGAAATCAGGACGGAAACCAACTACAATCCGTTCTCTCATGGCCATGAGTTTTTGCAAATTTGTTATGTTCTGACCGGCGTGTGCCGGCATGTGGTTGAAGGTCAGCAGATGGATTTGCAGCGCGGAGATTTATTCTCCATTCCTACCTCTACGATGCACTGTTTTATGCCGATTGATAAACAAGCCTTTGAACTGGTACAGCTGGATTTTATGCCTTCACTTCTCGAGGAAAACATTAAGGAACTATCGAAAATTTCATTAACCTGTCCATTGCTGATCAATTTGTCCCCTCGTTCACAGATCGTCATCGAGCGTCTGGTAGAGGAGATCAAAAGCGAGCTGGATATTAAGGATGCCTATCATCAATATGCGGTCCGCGCTGATTTGCTGAAGATTCTCGTCATGATCACCCGCGAGGTCAGAGGCTGGGCTCAGCAGGCAGGGTCCGGTTATGAACAGTCTATACGTGAGGTCATTCATCATATGGAGCAGCACCTCGATAAACCGCTGACTTTAAAAGAGGCAGCCTCGCGAGTATCTGTTTCGCCTAATTATTTCAGTTCGCTGTTCAAAATGGTCACCGGAGTCACTTTCAGCGGTTTTCTGTCGGAGCTGCGTTTACGTAAAGCTGGTGAGCTGCTGCTTCAATCGGATTTGTCGGTGGGAGAGGTGATGGAAGCAGTAGGTTACTTGCACACCGGGCATTTTTTTAAAACGTTTAAAATCAAGTATGGAGTCACGCCTTATGCTTACAAACGAAATCATATAAATATCGGTAAATAGTGTAGTTTTGTAAGAAGATTGTGAGGTCCCCCTTCACGAGGCTTCAGCTATAATGAGTTTAGGAACATGATGAAGGCCTCGAACCTACTAAGCTATCATTCACAGAATTGCAGATTTGCAAAATGGGATGAGCTGCCTGATTGGAGATTAGTGATGCGAACATTAGTAACGGTATGGAAAAAGGAACTAAAGCAGCTGATATTTACCGAAGAGGTGATCAGGCAATTAGAGTCGGTAGCCGAAGTTGACTGGGTGACAGAAGGGATACCGTATCGAGTGGATCAATTTGAACAGGACATCCATCAATATGATGCTTGTCTGACATCCTGGGGTTCGCCAAAGTTAACCGCCGAAGTGTTGGCCCAAGCGAAGCACCTAAGCTTTGTCGGTCATGCAGCTGGAACGTTAACACCCTATGTCGATCCGGCGATTTTCCAAACACCTATAAAAGTGGTCAATGCGAATACGGCGCTTGCCAGATCCACGGCTGAACTGGCTGTAACGCTTATGATGAGCGGCTCATGGGAAATTTCGAATTACCGTGATCGATTGAAAAACGGACTGTGGGGAGACAGCGGCAGCGGCAATACGGTTATGGGACTATCCGGCCAGACAGTTGGGATCATTGGTCTTGGTGAAATTTCCAGAGAGGTTATCCGTATCCTTCATGCCTTTAACACGCGAGTGCTATTGTATTCACCTTATTGCTCAGTGGAGGAAGCGCAGGCGCTCGGTGTTACTCTCTGCAGTCTGGAGGATGTGTTAAGGAACAGCCGTATCGTGTCCCTTCATGATACATTGACGACGTCTACAAGAGGGATGATAGGTAAAGAGCAATTAAAGCTGCTTGCCGACGGTGCTTTGTTAATCAACACGGCACGAGGTCCTTTGATTGATGAGACGGCTTTGCTGGAGCAGCTTACATCCGGGCGCATATCTGCCGCATTGGATGTGTACCATAGTGAGCCTGTTCAGGCAGACTATACTCTGCTGAAGCTGTCCAATGTGTTGTGCTTACCGCACATTGGCGCCTTTTCCGGCTATTGGAAGTCGCAGCTGGCTGCGATGGTAGTGGAGGACTTGGTCAGATTCACGTCAGGGCAACCATGCTTAAGAGAAGTGAACGAAGAACGCTTCTTGCGAATGACTGCACAATAACTAACCATAACATTGATGATGATTGGGACTAGAATTCTAATCAGGGGAGCGAGGATATAATGAAATTATCTTTTACTACATTAGGATGTCCCGAATGGGAGCTGGATTTAATTATCGATAGAGCTGTTGAATATGGTTTTGATGCGATAGATTTTCGTGGAGTTTCCGGGGAAATGAACATCTACAAGCTTCCGGCTTTCTCTGTTGATGTACTCCAGACCCGAGATCAAATTAAAGCTGCTGGACTTCAGGTATCGTGCTTTTCCAGCTCGGTACATGTGTTCTCCAAGGAGAATTTCGAGAAGAATGTAGAGGAAATCAAAGAATACGTCAAGCTCTGCTCCATATTTAACACCCGTTATATTCGTGTATTCGGTGGGGCTATAGGTGACACGGATCGTGCAGAGGCTGTCCATACCATGGTACAGCATTTTCAAGAGCTGGGTGCGTTGGCGAAGGCGCATGGTGTGAAGCTGCTGCTGGAAACCCACGATGACTGGACCGCAAGTGCTGATGTCCAAGCGGTTATGGAGCAGGTAGATACAGAAGCGATTGCTGTACTATGGGATCTGCATCATCCAGTCCGGACGCTGGGTGAGCAGCCGACGGATACATGGCAATCACTAAGTCCTTGGGTGGAATACACCCATGTGAAGGATTCAAAGCTGTTGCCACATACTGACGGTCAATTTCAATATTGTTTAACCGGGGAAGGCGATATACCATTAGTAGATACGATCAAGCTGTTACAAGAGAACGGGTATGACGGCTACTTTACATTTGAATGGGAGAAAAAGTGGCACCCGGAGATCCAGAACGCGGAGGAGTCATTCCCGCAATATGTACAATTTATGAGAGCATTGGCTTGATTCACAAGTTAGTTCTGTAGTGGATTACATGGAGTTGATTTCATAAATAAAAGACTGCTGGGTTCATGTTTGATATGCTCCCCTTTAAGTAGAGTGGTTTATTTTGTAAACCTGTCTACTTAAAGGGGCGCAGTTCAGTTGAACAACCCAGCAGTCTTTTTTATATTTGTACGAGTAATAAAATAATGGAAGATAAACACAGACAAGTACTGATCAAACAGAGGAATAATACGACCTGCTTATGGTTGAGACCCGCACGCAGCAGACGATAATGCGCTTGGCTTGCATCTGCTTGATAAATGGATTTTCCTTGCAAAAACCGCTTGACGACGACAAAGATGTTATCGAAGATCGGAACACCGAGAGCGAGAATCGGGATAAAAAGCGATAGTACAGTGGCTTGCTTAAAGGCGCCATCCAAAGCTATAACCGCCAGTATAAATCCGAGAAAGGTTGCTCCGGCATCACCCATGAAGATTTTGGCGGGTGGCTTGTTATATCGCAAGTAAGCGATGGTCACACCGACCAAAATAATGGCCATAATGGCGGAGTTGGATTGACCTTTTGCTAAGGCTACGATAAACAGGGTAATAGCCGATATGGCAGAGAGTCCGCCAGCAAGTCCATCCATGCCGTCCGAGAAATTAATGACTGTCGTGACACCGAAGATCCATAAGATCGTTAATATAAATTGCAGCAGTACCGGAAGCACTACATATTCACCTGAAAACGGGTTATAAAAGCCATCGAAGGTGATTCCTGAAGCATAAACCAGAATGGCGGCTGATACTTGAACAATGAGCTTCGGTAAAGCAGGAAAGTCTTTGCCCTTGGTTTTGTACCAATCATCCATCGTACCTATCACCAATAATAAAACCCCGCCTGCAAAAATAGCGCCAGTTTGTAGACTGAAATCTCGGGTAACCAGAAGATAAGTAATAAAAAAACCAATAAAGATCACATAGCTTGCCGTAAGCGGGATAGGCTCTCGGTGAATTTTACGTTCTACGTCCTGACGGGGCTTGTCCACAAAATCCAATCGAAACGCCAATTTCCCAAAAGGGGGAATGAGCAGCAGCACAATGACAAATGAAATTAGAAAGGAAAAAGCATATAAAATAATCGTCACCACCGATTGTTATGATTCCATAAGTATACATTTAATAGAGAAGATTGTCGATTGAAATCAAGTGAGCAGTCAAGCAGGACTTATTCAATTGCAGCACCTGGGGATTGCAGAATTTTTAGGTTTCGTACAGAACCTGCCCTGTTAAGGATAGATCATATCCATGAATGGAACGAAGATCATTGTGAAAGGCTTCCGTTTGCAATAGCTTAAGAACGTGTTCCAGCCAAATCTTATTTTCCGGTTTTTTTAGCATAACCAGATCATATCGCTCCTGAATTAACGGAATAAATTCGAGATTACCGACCATTAAGGCTGCCTTCTCAATACCAACTCCAACATCGGCCCCTCCTGCTGCTACTTTTCCGGCTACTGCGAGGTGGCTCGTTTCCTCCTGATCGTATCCGTTTATTTGGCTAGACGCTATATGCTGCAACCGCAGCTGCTCATCGAGCAGCACCCTGGCACCAGAACCCTTTTCACGATTCACAAGCCGAAGACCGGGTCTGCTTAAATCGCTCCAATGGCTGAGCTTTAATGGGTTGCCGCGCTGTACGTACAAACCGGCTTGACGTGAAACCAGGTTAACTACTACATAGGAAGAGCCGACAAGCAGCGTACGAATATATGGCAAATTATATGCTCCTGTATCCCCATCGAGCAAATGAGTGCTCACAATATCGGATTCACCCTTGTACATCGATATTAAACTGTCCATGCTGCCAACAAATGCCCGCAAAGGTCGAATGCCTTGAATGCTTCGTTCCATATGCTTGGCTAATAGATCAAGACTCATATCTTGGCCTGTAATCACGAGAGGACGAGTTCCGTTTAAGTTCGGAAAATGGGTAGGCGATGAATTAAAATGAGCAGATGGTGAATGAAGCACTGCTGTATGCTCAGAGTTGTCCAGCTTCTCTGGTTGCAGGGCTGGATACTGTGAGGGCGGAGTTTCTGCAGATTGGGGGTGGAGTGTCGCCTGCATCGTTTTGGATCTCTGCTTGTAGGCTTCAAGATCTGCCGCGTCTACGCGCATTTGTTTGCCAACCCGATAGGAGGGAAGCTCGCCTTTTTTAATTAGATCGTAGACGGTGAGCTTGGATATTTTTAAAAGCCTGGATATATCTTCGGTTGTATACGAGGAATCGTTGGACATGTAGACCTCCACGTGCTTGATTTGGAAAGATTCATTTCAATTATTAATTGTATCACATCTAGATTAGTTTCAGTTTTAAATCATGTTCAGTCATAGCTTGAAAAATTTCTGAGTAATCAACTATAATCAAATATAACTAATTATATCTAATTATAATATATGGAGGTTCGATGATGAGGAAAAAAGCTGTAAGAAATCAATTATGGGTACCTATTATTGCGATGACTTTACTGATTGCCGGCTGTGGGACCAAGACGGAGCCAATGGCTGAAGCCGGAGCTGGTTCAAAGCAGCAGCAAAGTGCAAGTCCAGCTCAAGCGCCTGCAGAAGCGGTGGAGCTGACAATTTCAGCGGCTGCAAGCTTGACGGATGCACTGAAAGAAATTCAGACAGCCTATCAGGCCAAAGTAAAAAGTACAAAGCTTAACTTTAATTTTGGTGCATCGGGAGCGCTGCAGCAGCAAATCGAGCAGGGAGCTCCAGCCGATTTATTTTTATCCGCGGCTACGAAGAATATGAAGACGCTTGTTGATAAGCAGCTGATTGATGCAGGCAAGCAGAAAAACTTGCTGACCAATGAATTGGTCGTTGTTGTCCCTTCAGATGGCAAGGTATCGATTGGCAGTGAAGCGGACCTATCGAAGCCGGAAGTGCTCCATGTTGCAATCGGCATACCCGAAAGTGTTCCGGCTGGCAGCTACGCCAAGGAAGCTTTAACCTACAGCAAGCAGTGGGATAGTCTACAGCCGAGACTGGTTCAAGGGAAAGACGTCAGACAAGTGCTGCAGTATATCGAGACAGGTAATGCAGAAGCGGGTTTTGTTTATAAAACAGATGCTTTGACCTCATCTAAAGTAAAGGTTGCCTTTGCCGTCGATCCGAAGAGCTATCAAGCTGTTGAGTATCCTATCGGTATTGTGAAATCGACCAAGCATAGCAAGGAAGCCGAAGACTTTTACAATTATTTGCAGTCCAAAGAAGCGCTTGATGTGTTCGTTAAATTCGGTTTTACGGTTCCTAAATAAATGACAGCTGAACTTCATTGGGGTGAGCTTTGGCCTCCAATCCGTTTGTCTCTTCAAGTTGCACTTCTCTCCAGTATCTTTGCTGCCTTATTGGGAGTCGCAGCTGCATGGTGGATGTCACGCAAATCGTTCAAGGGCAAGCTGCTGCTTGAAACACTGTTTATGCTGCCCTTGGTACTGCCTCCTACGGTAATCGGCTTTTTACTTCTAGTCATGCTTGGCAGAAAAAGTATCGTTGGCCGCTTCATCGAGTGGCTGTTTCATGCACCTGTTATTTTCTCCTGGTGGGCTGCTGTTATTGCTTCCATAGTGGTAGCCTTTCCGCTGATTTACCAGACGATGAAGGTTGGCTTTGACTCAGTCGACAGCAGTGTGGAAGAGGCTGGGCGTTCTGATGGGGCGAATGCATGGCAGGTTTTTCGCTTCATTACTTTGCCTTTGGCAGCACGTTCGCTCATAACGGCTTATATTTTGGGCTTTGCCCGTGGTCTTGGCGAATTTGGCGCGACCTTAATGATAGCCGGCAATATTCCAGGTGTTACACAGACGATACCTACAGCGATCTATGTGGCGGTAGATTCAGGCAAAACAACAATGGCCTGGGCCTGGACAATCTCGATCATTCTGATTTCCTTCCTTTTGTTGTTCATGACAAGACGTAGAGCCAGTTTGTAATCACTCAGACATTGGGTAATGCTAGAGGTGGTAATGCATACGTCGAACAATAGAGCGTGCGTGTGACGTTCCATAGGGGTTATCGCACCCCTATGTTTGACATTGATAATCGTTATCATTTAAAATGGATGCAATCCGTTTAAATCGAGATGTCAGAGGAGGATTTAATTGTGGAATACAGAATTGAAAAGGATACAATAGGTGAAATCAAGGTTCCTGCACATCAGCTTTGGGCTGCACAAACGCAGCGAAGCTTTGAAAATTTTGATATTGGCACAGAAAAAATGCCGCAAGCTATCATTCAGGCTTTTGCTATTCTCAAGAAAAGCGCGGCTGCGGCTAACCTGAAGCTGGGCAAGCTGGATAGCCTGAAAGCAGCTGCAATTATCGCTGCTGCCGATGAAATTATTAGAGGAGAGCTTGATGATCATTTCCCACTTGTAGTGTGGCAGACAGGGAGCGGTACCCAATCCAACATGAACGTCAACGAGGTGATTGCCAACCGTGGTAATCAAATTCTCAAAGCACAGGGCAGTGAGCTGAAAATTCATCCTAATGACGATGTGAATAAGTCGCAAAGCTCTAACGACACATTTCCAACAGCGATGCATATTGCTGGTTTAATCGCCATTGAAGAGCAGGTATTGCCAGCCATTGCGCTGTTAAAAGAAACCTTTCGTCAGAAAAGTGAGGCATTCGCTGAAATTATCAAAATTGGCCGAACCCATCTTCAGGATGCGACTCCATTAACTCTTGGACAGGAAGTCAGCGGTTGGCACCGGATGCTGGAAAAAACGGAATTCATGATCAAACATAGCTCCGAATCCTTGAAGGAGCTGGCAATCGGAGGAACAGCCGTAGGTACGGGAATCAATGCTCATCCCAAATTTGGCGAGATTGCAGCTGAGGAGATCAGTAAGCTGACTGGCAAAGAGTTCACATCCGCTTCCAATAAATTTCATGCGTTAACGAGCCATGATGAATTGGTTTATGTACATGGCGCTTTAAAAGCTCTTGCTGCAGACCTGATGAAAATCGCTAATGATGTACGCTGGCTTGCCAGTGGACCGCGCTGCGGCATCGGAGAACTGATCATTCCGGCAAATGAACCAGGCAGCTCGATCATGCCGGGTAAAGTGAATCCGACCCAGAGCGAAGCATTGACAATGGTTGTCTGCCAGGTTATGGGGAATGATGCCACTATCGGCTTTGCGGCCAGTCAAGGCAATTTTGAGCTGAACGTGTTCAAGCCGGTCATTATTTATAACTTTCTGCAATCCACAAGGCTGCTCGCGGATTCCATTCGTTCCTTTAATGACCACTGTGCAATTGGTATCGAGCCGAATTACGCAGTAATTCAAAACAATGTGGAACGTTCGCTTATGCTGGTTACTGCTTTAAATCCTCATATTGGTTATGAAAATGCTGCTGCTGTTGCCAAGCTTGCCCATAAAGAAGGGTCTACGCTAAAAGAGGCAGCCGTTAAGAGCAAGCTTTTGACTGAAGAGGAATTTGATCGTCTGGTGAAACCGGAGCTGATGATTCATCCTGGTGAAGAATAAAAAAATCACTTGATAATAATTATCATTATTGATAGAATGAAGCCATAATCACAAAGAAAAAAGGAACCCGAAGGTTCCCGTACATTCATTTCTGAATTTCTTGCAATCGCAGCTTATTTCGATTCAAACGTTTTGCAATCTGTTTCTGCAGAGCTGTGTGCTTGTTTGGGTTGATGGTTTGTAATGTAAATGGACGAAGCGGTACATTGGTTTTCATTAGCCCAGTGACGACAGGAATTCACTTCACATAATACGTCTTTAGCCATAGTCAGGCACCTCCTTTACGCAGAATACAACACAAATTTCATAGCTGGCTTGTACAAGGTGGATCTTGTACAAGCGGCGAAACCCTCAATTATTTGAAAATAGTGAGGGTTTTTGTGTATGAATTTGTAGTTGCTTTGATCAGCATAGCAAATTTTCTGACAATTATCAAATTTAGGCAAAGCAGCCTTCTGATTTGCTAGGACCACTGGAGTATCATCCGCTACTTCCTGGATAGCCGAAGAGCAGCTCGTATGGAGCTGCTCCTGTACAATATTGTAGATTATGCGTGTGCAGTATGAGGCTTCGTGCCTGTTCCTTTTGCTCCGTCCGTAGGTTTTTTCTTATGTGTGAACCATTGGCGAAGGTATGGCATCAGGTAGTGGTCAACGCCGAATCTGCCAGTGTTCGCTCCTGCCATGAACAAGATCACACCGATAAGAATGAACCAAGGATTCGTGCTTACAGTGCCTGCGAACATGAACATGAAGTTCATTATTAGTCCGAAGAACGCTGCCGCTGTAGTCAGAACGCCGAGAATCAAGCCAAGACCTACCAGGAACTCGCCGAGCGGAATCAAGAAGTTAATGATCTTGACATTGGGTAAAGCAAAGTTTTGGATAAATGCAGTGAAGGTTGGATAAACAAGTTCATTGGTTGCTTTGTCGATCACGGGTTTGGTGACTGCGTTATTCAGAAAGCCTGCTGCATCAAATCCTGCGGTTAACTTCTGCCATCCGTGAGTGAGCCATTCATAACCAATGAACAATCTGATGACAAGCAGGATACCTGCTGCATATTTATTTTCTCTTAGCCATTGTCCAAACATGAGTATCATCTCCTAATTTTATTGTGAAAATATTCACATCATAATTTAAAAAATAACGTTGATTTACTTGTGCCAGCTACGGGATCGTTTATGTGGTTGTGTTGTCATCTTCCATCAATCCTTCCGTTTGTTGTCTTTCTGTTATCTTACACCCTTAATTTAACATGTCGTTGATCCTATGTATGTGATAATAATCACAATGAAGAAATATTTAAATGTATTCTAGGATAAAACTAAACCTCCCAAGCTCAGTAAAAGCCGGGAGGTTTAGTTGCAGTAAATAATATGGGTATTCCATTGAAAATCGGTTATTGTGGAATCTCCTGCAGCAATAATAGGGCCATGAATTGCTCAATTGTAAGATTGCCAAAATAATGATGGATGTCGATGTTGTTAAGAACATTAAAAATAGCCTGCTGTTCATACTGAATGCCTGTGAGCTGTTGTTCCAATTCAGCCACGTCATGGGTGCCGAAGAAATCACCGAAAATATGGATTGACGCTATTTTACCCTGAATGACGTTGAGACGCACATCGATAATACCGGAAGGAAATTTAAATATATTCTGGATATTCGATTTTGGTGAACGGCCATAATTCCAATCCCAGCTGCGGTAGCGCTCATCAGCCAGCTTATGAACAGCAGCCCAGTCATCTTCGGTTAAATGGTATTGGGGTACATCTGCAAGTGAGCAATCAAATAATTGCTGCAGCAAAATGTCTCTAAACTGCTTAATCGTCAACGGCTCACTTAGAAAATCAGAGATATTGGCGACTCGCGAGCGAACGGATTTAATGCCCTTGGATTCAATTTTAATAGGCTTGACTTTAAGAGCAGAAGCTACATTTTCCATTGCTGAATTAAACAGCAGGGTACCATGACTGAACATTCGTCCCTTGGATATGTACTGAGCGTTGCCGGAAATTTTTTGCTCGCCGACCTGAATGTCATTGCGCCCAGTCAATACGGCCTCCACACCAAGTCGATGAAGGATCTCGATAACCGGTTGGGTGAACTTGGCGAAGTTATGAAAGGAATTCCCGTCATCCTTCATCAGAAAACTGAAATTGAGGTTGCCCAAATCATGATAAACCGCGCCGCCACCGGAAAGACGTCTGACGATATGTAAATGCTGCTGCTCTACGTAATCCGTATTGATCTCTTCGATGGTATTCTGATTTTTGCCAATGATGATGGAAGGTTCATTCATATAGAACAGTAAATAACTGTCGTCCATGGGCAGGTTGCGCAGCGAATATTCCTCCAGGGCGAGATTAACAGCCGGATCGGTAATGTCTTTATTATCAATAAACAGCATGAGATGTTGTACCTCCAAAGTGGGTTATATTCGGTTACACATCATTATTATAATGAACAATGATAATCGTTATCAAATTTGTTGGACTCTATTATGCGAATATTATATAGTTCAGCACTAACAAAACCAATAATATACTTGCTGCCGCTGCAATAAGCCAATAATCGTAACGGTTAAAGCGAAGCCGGAAGGCGATCGTCGGTTTGCTATCCGCACGCCCCACACCTCGTACAATCAGAATCAGTGACAAGGTTTCGCCAAGGCGCAGAAGTGAAATGAGAATTGGAATCATCGTCATTCGCATCCGGAATATGGGGATCTGCCCAGGACGAAAAGGGTGCTTGCCGCGCGCAGCGGCGATTCTTGCAAACCGCTGCCATTCGTCAATAATCATTGGAATGAACCGAATGATCAACGAGGCTGTTAGGGCAAAAGGGTCAACGGGAACACGGATTCGTTTTAACCAATGAAGTCCCTGCTCCAACCCCCGTTTTAGTCGCAAATGATTGATTCCCGATAGCAGTACAAACCCAATGAGCATGATCAAGACCAGTATACTCAGTCTGAAAAACGTCTCGACAGCCGGACTCACTGCAAAACGCAGGTTAAAGGGAAACGACCCTATCATTCCGCCTGTTTCACTTTCACTGCCTGGGAGTGGGGCTTCAGCTCCTTCTACAGCTAGTCCAGACAAGACAGAGGCAATAAAAGTAAAAACGATCAAACCAGCAGCAGGCTTTAAGCATTCCATCAGCGGTATTCGCGCATAACGTATGACGGCCAGCGTTACAATGAAAGCAGCTATCCAGCCAAACCAATGGGATTGGACAAGGATACCCGGCGATATAAGCATATAAGCAACCCATACAGCACGAGGATCATAGGCTTTAAAGCCTGATTTCTTTGTATGCATGGAGTCGGAAGTATGATTGCCAGCAGGCATGGGTACAGGTGTTGATTCAGCAATGGGCCCAGGAGCAGCTCCTGTTATGCATTCAGATGTTCCCTGCGAGAGCATCTTAACCTGCTCTGCCTTGGGTCCGTTTATAGGATAGCTTTCTTCAGCAGAGTTAGTATCCATTCTCGTCTGCCTCGTCTGCTCTTCCAGATTTTCCAGATTTTCCAGTGCTCCTGCTGCCATATGGACCGTTAGTGCAGATTTAATGGCAGCTGCCGCTGCTTTTGCATCGGGCCAGCTCGCGATAGGCACCGGAATTCCTGATGCTTGCAGCAGGTTCAGCGTATTCAACTGGACAGGCAGAGCAAGCCCGGCGTTGGTCCATACATGTTTCTGTTCTGCCAGCTCAGAAGGCGACCCTTGCCAAAAAGAATCGTCATACAAAATAAGTACGGAGTCGGCAATCGTCAACAAAGCTTCCGGATCATGTGTGACGATGATTGTACCGAGACCTTCGGCTTTTCGCTGGTGCAGCTGCTCATAGAGCAGGGAGGCGCCTTCGGCATCAATACCTGCTGTAGGCTCATCGAGAAGCAGCCAGTCGGGAGCTGCTGCCTGCAGCAGCGCAAGTGACAATCGCCGCTGCTGCCCTCCGCTTAATTGAAAAGGATCTCGCTCCAGCCATGACTCGGGCTCTCCCGGAAATAGACGAAGTGCACGCTGTATACGTTGATTACTCTCTGCAGGGGATAGCTTAAAGGGTCGAAGTGTATATTGAAATTCTTCCTTGATGGTATTGGCGAATAATTGCTGCTCCGGATGTTGAAAAGCTGTACCTAATCGCAGCAGCGCCTGACGATTCGGTTTTCTCCGTTTGGAGGTACCTGTCCAGAGTGAGGTGCTTCCCAGGCTAATCTGACCGGAGGAAGGCTCGCGCAGCCCCGATAACATCTCGAGAAGCATAGTTTTACCTGTTCCGCTGCGCCCCAGTATAAGAGTTAGCGTGCCTGCAAGAAACTGATGATTCAAAGGATTGGACAGACGGTTCCCGTTGGTTGTGAACGATGTTAATTCGCTAATAATCAAATCATCGGACATGCTTGTGCACCACCTCTACAAGCTGCTCGGCAGTAAGCGGCAGTCTATCCAAATGTATACCTTGTCTGATCAACTCTCGGGCCACCTGAACCGGATAAGTTGGCTCAAACCCGAGCTGCTCGCAGGGAGTCATACCCGTGCTAGTTTCGGGACTCAACTCAGGTTGCAGCGGAGAATCATGCGAACCTTCGTCACCATAGAAGAAAGCAGCAGTTGGACCATCGAACGTGATTTTCCCATCCATCAGTCCGATGACACGAGTTCCTGCTGCCAGCTCTTCCATATGATGTGTCAACCAGATCACGGAAACTCCCTGCCGGTGAATGGCTTGGACAGTATTAAGCACATCCTTGCGTGAAGTTGAGTCCAGCATGGACGTCGCTTCATCGAGCAGCAGCAGCGGGGCCTTTGCTGCGATACATCCGGCAATGGCAGCCAGCTGCTTTTGTCCTCCAGACAATTCGGCAAATGGACGGTGCATGAGGTTGTCCAAACCTACTGCCAGTAGTGCCTGATGAACAATGCCTGGGATTTGCTGCGGCTCCTCACCACGCATTTCCAATTGGAAGATGATATCCTCCCATGGCGTATCGCCGATACAATAATGCTGCTGCATCACATAAGGCACAACTTCAGGAAGAAAACCTCTTTCAAAATTTCCGGAATGAGTGCTCTGAATCCCTGCAATAAGCTGGGCGAGTGTTGATTTGCCACTTCCGTTAGGTCCGACAATGTTCACCCACTCCCCCTCGGCAATCCGCAAATCGATATGGTTGAGCACGGGGAGGCTATGCCTGGATTGATTTCTATAAACCGTTACCTTGCTCATTATTAGTTCATTACCTGCCATTATGGGTTCACCTGTATACTTTCAAAAATTCAAATTGCCTCTTCCACAAGAGGAATAAGATGTGCTATACTCCTAATTGTCAACCTGATTCACAAATAACAGGTTAACAAATAAAAGGAGGAAAATCAATGAATTCATCTGCATGGAATGTCAGGGGGCTCGTATTCAGTGCCCTTTTCGCAACACTTTTCATCGTATTTAGTATGATCAAAATCTCGCTCGGCATTAATCCGGTACCCTTCACGTTAGAAAGCTTTGCTGTTATGCTGGCTGGTGGACTGCTGGGAGCGCGGTATGGTTTTTATAGCATATTTACGGTATTTATACTTACAGCTATCGGTCTGCCATTGCTTCACGGGCAAGGTGGAATTTCACTTATAATCGGCAAAACAGGTGGATTTATATGGATGTTCCCAGTTGCTGCATGGGCCATTGGTTGGGTGTCCAGCCGTATACGAGGTGAAGGTATAATGGCTTTCTTGCTGTTGTTCGTTACTATAGAAGCATTTGGGTCCTTGCTGCTGTACGCTGGTGGCGCTCCATGGCTTGCATATACAGCGGGCGTATCTTTTTCCAAGGCGATGACCCTGGCTGTGTATCCCTTCATGCTACCCGATCTGCTGAAGGCACTGGTTGCAAGCTTTATTGTGCTTAAGCTGCGCAAGTATGTACCCTCATTTGCAGCTCCCAAACCAGCATCCCCGCGCATTTCCGCGTGATTCAGGTGTCCATCCCGGTCCTTATCCTCAGGGTCGGGATTTTTTGATGCAGTCGAGGCGGAAATCAGGTAAAATCAAACTGGAATCTATTTCATATTTATTAAAAGGGAGATTATGTACATGATTTTTAACAAAAATGATAAGCTGGTTATGATAGGCGATTCGATCACAGACGTGGAACGCAAACGGCCGCATGGCGAAGGTCGCAATGACTCTACTGGAAAAGGTTATGTAGCCGCAGTCAATGCGCTGTTCCATTCTGTATATCCGGAGCTTTCGCTTAGGGTGATCAATATGGGTATTAGCGGCAATACGGTTCGCAGTCTTAAGGAACGCTGGCAAACGGATGTACTGGATCTAGAGCCAGACTGGGTTTCTATTATGATCGGAATCAATGACGTATGGCGTCAGTACGATCAGCCAACAATTAAGGAATCACATGTATACATAGATGAATATCGCATTACGCTCGATGAATTGGTTAAACAGACATTACCATCAGTCAAGGGATTAATCCTGATGACTCCATTTTATTTGGAGCCTAACGTCAATGATCCGATGCGCCGGACGATGGATGAGTACGGTCAGGTTGTTAAGGAAATCGCTGATCAGAATAACACTCATTTTATCGACATTCAAGCCGCTTTTCAACCTGTGCTGGAGCACATTTATCCGGCTACGCTGGCATGGGATCGTGTGCATCCGAATCTGGTGGGGCATATGGCGATAGCGCGTGCTTTCTTACAGGAAACAGGATTTAACTGGAATCGATAATATTGCAGCACGCACAAAAACAATCGGATTTATTGGTCATATGCACAAATTCTGCCCTTCCACATTGTACCTCATTTTGCGGAGTGTTACATTTAACCACAAATAGAGGTTGTGGATCGGGGTGTGTGGATGGCGAGTATCTTAATCAAAAATGCCCGTAATATCATCACCATGGATGCTGATAAGAATCAGTTTCCTGGCGGAAGCCTGTATGCAGAGGAGCAGGAAATCAAGGCATTGGGTGTAAACATTCCGTATGAGACGGCAGATGTCATCATTGATGCGCGAGGTAAAAATGTGTATCCCGGCTTCATTAATACGCATCATCATCTGTATCAAACGTTTACGCGCAATATTCCTTGGGCTCAGGATTGTGAGCTGTTCGATTGGTTAATTACGTTGTATGAGATATGGCGCGAAATGCAGCCGCAGGATGTGTACTTAAGCGCGCTTGTCGGCCTGGGCGAGCTGTTGAAAACCGGATGTACGACAGCTTCCGATCATTTTTATTGTTTTCCGAACGGTATTCACGGGGAACTGATTGACGAAGAAATACGAGCGGCGCGTGAGCTGGGCATTCGTTTTTATCCGACTCGAGGATCGATGGACCTTGGGCGCTCGGCAGGCGGTCTTCCTCCTGATGAGGTCGTTCAACCTATAGATGTCATTTTAAAAGATACGCAGCGGGTCATTGAAGCTTATCACGATCGATCCAAATTTGCGATGACACGGGTTGGAGTTGCACCTTGCTCGCCATTTTCGGTTTCGGAGGAATTGCTGCGGCAAAGTGCATTGTTAGCACGAAGGTCACAGGTGCGCATGCATACCCATTTGGCAGAAACGATGGATGAAGAGCATTTTTGTCTGGAGAAGAAGGGAATGCGTCCACTCGAATATATGGAAAAAACAGGCTGGGTCGGTAATGATGTCTGGTTCGCGCATGGTATTTACTTCAATGATGCTGAAATTCTTCGGATGGGCTCGTGCGGCTGCGGTGTGGCACATTGTCCGTCAAGCAATATGAAGCTGTCTTCAGGTGTGCTGCCGATTCGCAAAATGCTGAATAGGGGAGTCAAGGTAGGCCTCGGTGTCGATGGCTCTGCTTCGAATGATGCCTCCAATCTGCTCGGTGAGGTTCGTCAGTCTTACCTGCTGCATAAGCTTACATCCGGGGCTCAGGGGCTAACCGCTCACGAAAGCATGTGGCTTGGAACCGTTGGTTCATCAAGGGTGTTGGGCTGGGAGGATGCCATAGGCTCGCTGGAAGTCGGGAAGGCGGCTGATTTTTTCCTGATCGATACACGAAGGCTGGATTTTGCGGGAGCTTTATTCGATGATACTGCGCTGCCAGTTGTTGCTGGCATTAGTCAGATCGTGGATATGACCGTTGTAGGCGGCAAGGTGGTCGTGAAGGATGGCAGGCTTGTTCATATCCATGAAGAGCGGATCGCAGAAGCGGCGCAGTCGGCTGCAGCTCGGATGATAGAGACAGCCTCCAGACGTACCGGTATTGCCTACAGAAAGCATCGCAGCAGATAGTCATGGATGACTATATCTATTTAATTATTAAATCTTTAATGAAGATGGGAATGAAAACCAAATCAGGCACTCGCTCAAAATGTAGAGCGCGTCGGGTTTGGTTTTTTGTGCTGGATAAAGGATGTTATTTAATGTTATATAATATAACACAATGAAGTGTGTTAGCAGAGTTATTACTGTTGAATGTGTTGATTTAACGTATTTTATGGCCGAAATCACATGATTGGAGGGAATTTTTTAATAAATTCAATTGTTCAAATTCAAATTAGCGAATATAATGTTAAGTATAGTGACATATAATTCGGAGGTGAATAGCATGCATATAACCGTTGAGCAGGCGCTTCTGATTTATCCGCTTTCTGAAGGGCGGCTGGTAGCTGGAAAAGATGGGGCATCGCGCATCGTGAAGTCGGTTAATGTGATGGATGCTCCGGATATTACGGAATGGATCAAAACAGGTGAAATGCTTTTTACGACGGCTTACATTATTAAGGACCACCCCGATGAAGCTATTGAGCTTATGCGTAAGCTGGATGCAAGAGGGTCGGCAGGGCTTGGAATTAAGCTGGGGCGGTTCTGGTCGAGTATTCCGGAGTCTATTATGGAAGAGGCAGACAGACTGCATTTTCCGCTGATTGAGCTTCCTTATCAATTTACTTTTTCTGATCAAATGAATGGTTTGTTTCTTGCTGAATTGGAGCGCAATACCTCATCCTTACATGATTTGTTGGATAAGCAAAAGCGGTTGATGCAATTTGCGCTTAGATCCAAATCGGATATCCGTTTTTTTGATCAGGTGCTCGGGATTGTTGAGACTCCATTCGCGGTTGTCAGCTCGCGCGGGCATATGGTATATAACGCAACTTGTTATCGGGAGCAGCAGCTGCTTCAAGGCTGGCCTTGGCGGGAAGAGGCTGCCTGGGTTCGGGCGGAGCATGGCGGGTATTCGCGGATACCCATTGAATTTGAAGGAGAATGCATCGGGTTTGCGATGTTTTATCCGGCTGATTCTGTACTTATTAAGGAAGAAGAAGGTTTGTTCTACCAAACCGCGGAAATATTGGCCTATCACCTGAGCTGTATTTATCGGGATGTGCTGCAGCGTTCGTTGAATAAGGACATGGGTGATCTGTTTGTTCGTTATTTGAACCAAAATATAGATGTGGGGATGTTGATTGATTATACCGAGGAGCTTGGAGTGCGTGTTCTGAGAGGCTCCTACCAGTGTGTGTGGACAAAGATAGTATCGAGCTCGGGTGATGCCATACGCTCTTCGTTGTTAAAGGAAATTCGGCAGGAATATGAATACAATTTCGTATTTCGTGATTTGCAGGTTGTACATTTTTTGGTGGAGGACGGTGTGTTTTCGATCTTTAGTGCGGATGGGCTGGATAGCTCTGCGAAGCTGATGGAGCTGTTGAACCAGGCTTTGAATTCCGTTGTTAACAAAAAGATTGTTGAACATATTCAGCTATCGGTCAGCAGTAAAAAAATGAAGCCGGAGGTGCTCAGGCAGGCTTATACGGAATGCTCGGAGGTATTTGGACTTGCGCAGCGTTTAGGGATGAAGGATAAGGTAGTGCAATTTGGTGCGATTGAACTGGCCTATTTGTTCAAGCATGTACCTGCTGCCGAGATGAGTGCTTACAGCAGTGAGGTGCTGGCGGAGCTGCTGGCCAAGGATCCCGAGTATTCGCAGGAAATGCTGCGTACGCTGGAAGCTTTCCTGGAGCATGACGGGCAAGTTAATGAGATGGCAAAGCATTTGTTCATCCACCGCAATACCGCGGCTTATCGCTTGGAAAAAATGAGTGAGGTTCTTGGGATGGATTTCAAAAAAATTAATGACTTGCTGCGTTTGAAGCTTGCGTTCATGTTCAGGAGGATGCTTGTGGATCAAACGAACCGATAGGGGGTGGAGGCATGGAATTCCATGAATTACTGGACAATTGGAGTCGGCGAGAAGGAAGAGCTGTGCTTGCCACGATTATTGCAGTTGAAGGGCACTCCTATCGCAAATCGGGGGCTTCCATGCTGATCTATGAGGACGGTGAGCGAATCGGAGGGATCAGTCCTGGTTGTCTGGAATCCGACTTGGCGGAGCGCGTCGGTGAAATGCTGGTAACGGGAGCTTCGCAGGTCGTTGAATATGATATGCGGGATGCGGATGACTTTGCCTGGGGTGAAGCGGTTGGCTGCGGAGGCAGTATTCGTGTTCTGCTGGAGACCATTACAGAGAGCTTAAGCGTCCATTTATCAGAATTCCTCATGCGATTAAATCGCGGGGAAGAAAGCTGTTTTGTGCGTTTGTGGGATGGCGATGGCAGGTTTGAATACCGGATAGAAAAGGTGCATAAGTCGGAGACGTATATAACGGAAAAGGGTCAAGCTTCCTTGTTTCCGCATGTTAACGATGGCGGGGGCAGCTTCTTGCTTTATTGTGAGCCAAGACCACGATTAATCCTCTTTGGCGCTGGAGCGGATGCAGAGCCGATTGCTGCTATGGCGGGTAGTGTCGGGTTTCGCGTCGTGGTGAGCGATTGGAGAGAGGCGCTATGCTGTTCGGGGGATTTTGCAGGCTGCGATACGATGGTTGGATTACCTGCAGAAGTTATAGGTCAACTTGGTGTTAATGGTTCAGATTATGTGGTCATTATGAGTCATCAATTGCAGAGGGATCGTCAATGTCTGGATGCTTTATGGACATTATCTCCCCGTTATGTGGGGCTGCTGGGTTCGACAAAACGAGCAAAGCAGCTATTGGATGGAAGGATGTCTCCGGCTTGGTTGCATGGGCCGGTAGGCTTGTCCATTGGGGCTGATGGATCGATGGAAATAGCGGTGAGCATTGTGGCGGAATTAATTGCAGTCCGAAGGCAGTCAGCGGGTGGATCGGTCAGGAGGGTGATTCATGCGTCCAACAATCATGGGAATTTATTTGGCAGCGGGTGAAAGTCGGCGAATGGGGAGGCCCAAGCTTACTATTCCGCTCGGCAATGATGGAATGCTTGGAGGGCTGGCACTTCAGGAAGCGGTACGTTCGGGTCTGGATCGAATTGTGGTTGTATCCCGGTATGAGGGATGCCCAGAATGGTTTCCGTTTCCTGAAGAATCTGACGTCCGGGATCGCTGTGCATTCGTGGCTGCTCCTGAAGCTTCTCGTGGGATGGCCTACTCCCTGCATGCGGGTTTGTCGGCTGCGATAGGCTTATCGGAGGGTGATGATGACAAGGTGAGTGCAGTTGTTGTTCTGTTGGCCGATCAGCCGATGATTCACGCTGAATTGATCAATCGTCTAATCATGGAGTTCACTATGAACCCCGAGCTGGATTATGTAGCTGCAGGGGATTCCGGGATAGCGAAGCCTCCTGTGCTGCTTGCGGCCTCGATGTTTGATGCCATCATGAGCTTGAAGGGTGACGAAGGTGCGCGATGGCTGCTGAGGTGCCCGGATTATCGAGGGAAGTTGGTTGCAACGGAGTCTGGATTGTTCCTTGATCTGGATACACCTGCAAACGTAGAAAGTTTTTTGAAAATGATATAGCCAACACGCTAATTCAATGTTAACTATATGGCGTGTTAAATGACAAATTTAATATTTTCGTGCATAGAATACAAAATCATTTCGGTATTTTATTAAAAAAACCAAATTAATGTTAAATATATTGACGTTAAAGTGACATTTGATTATAGTTTAGTCAATCGAAAGAACAGCTTATAGAGGTCAACAATCCGATACAGAAAAGTGGAGGGGATTTCGAATGAAACGTACGAACCGTTTATGGATGACAACGTTGATTTTTATTGTGGCCATGTTCGTGGGTTTAGTGGGCTGTTCACAAGAAAGCGCCCAACCGAAGCCTGCTGCACCCGCACCAGCTGATCCCAAGCCTGCCGACGCATCGGCTAAGCCGGCTGAGAAGACAATGCCGCGAGTTGCCTTCGTTTACATCGGACCTCCAGGTGACGGCGGTTATACCTATGAGCACGATCAAGGTCGGAAGTACATGGAGAAAGAGCTGGGCATCAAAGCGGATTTTGTGGAAAATGTGCCGGAAAGCGCTGATGCGGAGCGTGTCATAACAGAGCTGGCGCAAAATCATGATCTGATCTTTACGACGAGCTTCGGTTATATGGATTACACATTAAATGTTGCTAAAAAATATCCGAAAGTGATTTTCATGCACGCCTCAGGCTTCAAAACAGCAGAAAATATGGGTACGTACTTCGGACGCAATTATCAAGCCAGCTATTTGGCCGGTATAGCCGCAGGGAAAATGACCAAAAAGAACTTGATCGGCTATGTGGGTGCATTCCCGATTCCCGAGGTTATTTATAATATTAACGCATTCACATTAGGGGCCCAGAGCGTCAATCCCGACGTGAAGCTGAACGTGGTATGGAGCAATACCTGGTACGACCCGGCCACCGAACGCCAGGCTGCAGTCAGCTTGCTTGATAAAGGTGCGGATGTGATTGCCGCTTATCAGGATTCACCGGCTAGTCTACAGGCTGCTCAGGAGCGCGGTGCTTTTGGAGTTGGTAATGATTCCGATATGACGCGGTTTGCTCCTGAGGCCTATGTCACATCTGCAGTTTGGAAGTGGGGTCCTTATTATTCCAAGGTTGTGAAGGACGTGATGGATGGTTCCTGGAAATCCGAGCAGTACTGGGGAAGCATGAAGGACGGTATTGTAGATATTGCACCTCTGGGTAAGAATGTGCCCGACGATGTGAAGAAGCTGGTTGAAGCGGCAAAAGTAAAGGTGACAAGCGGAGAGCTTAATGTCTTTAAAGGCCCGATTACAGATGCAGCCGGAGCCGTGCAAGTGCCCGAAGGTAAAGTGCTGGAAGACAAGGATATATTGAGCACCAACTGGTTTGTCAAAGGTATTGAAGGAACGATTCCCAAATAATCCAAGCTGACGTGCGTGATACACCCAATCAATCCCTTCATGGAAATGAGGGGATTTGCTTTAAGGAAAGGAGGTGGGCTCGATGAGTGAATTTGCCGTTGAAATGAGAGGTATTGTCAAACGCTTCGGAGCTGTTGTGGCAAATGACGATATCGATTTCTCAGCCCGTCATGGAGAAATTCATGCGTTGCTGGGAGAGAATGGAGCAGGTAAAAGCACAGTGATGTCCATTCTCTCCGGAGTTTATCGTGCGGATGAGGGTGAAATTCGAATCTGTGACAGACAAGTGCATATTCGGAGTCCCAAGGATGCGATGAAGCTTGGTATCGGTATGATTCATCAGCATTTTCGGTTGGTTCCTGCAATGACGGCAGCGGAAAACATCGTGTTAGGCGAGCGCGGGAGTTTATGGCGGGGAAGCGGATGGATGCAGAGAAAGTTAAGTGAGCTGGGTGCATGGAGTGAACAATTCGGACTTCTGGTACCACTGACCGTTCCTGTCTGGCAATTATCCGTTGGTGAGCAGCAGCGCGTAGAAATTGTAAAGACCTTGTACCGTGGTGCCGACATCATCATTCTCGATGAGCCCACATCTGTATTGACACCGGGTGAGGTGAATGAGCTGTTTCGAACGCTTAAATCGATGAAGGCGGCGGGCAAGACGGTCATCATTACCACTCATAAACTAAAAGAAGTAATGGCAGTTGCGGATGTGATGTCGATAATGCGCAAAGGTTCCATGATCGCTTCCGTTCTTAAAGAGCATACATCGGAACAAGAGCTTGCACATTTGATGGTGGGTCGAACCTTGGAGCCGATGACGTTTAATCGGAAGCGGGAGATTATGGGAAGATCATTGACCGTGCAGGAGCTGCATGTGAATGCGGATAACGGTGGTAAAGCGCTGCAAGGGATATCCTTTCATGTAGGTCGTGGAGAAATTGTTGGGGTGGCAGGGGTCGCTGGCAATGGGCAAAAGGAGTTGGCTGAAGCATTGACAGGAATTCGGTCCTGGGAGGCTGGCGGCGAGATCCACTATGACGAGTTCAAGCTGAATGCACCATCTGTAAGCAAATTGATCGAGTATGGTGTCGCACACATTCCTGAAAACCGGATGAAAAGCGGTTTGGCCGGTCCTCTGAGCGTAATGGATAACTTGCTGATGAAGTCGTACAGAACCTCTCAGCGCTCCAGGTACGGTTTCCTGCTTCACAAGCCGAATCGTGCATGGTCGGAAGATCTTATTCGAGCCTACGAGGTGAAAACAGCTGGCTTGGATACCCCGGTTCGACAGTTATCGGGAGGCAATCAACAAAAGCTTGTGCTCGCCAGAGAAGCGGAGCAGAAGCCCAAGCTTCTGATTGCCGTACATCCAACACAAGGGCTGGATGTTGGAGCGACGAGCAGTGTTCACCAAATGCTGTTTGACTTATCTGATGGGGGGACTGGGATTCTGCTGATCTCGGAGGATCTGGATGAAATTCTCAAGCTGGCTGATCGTGTGATCGTGCTATATAACGGCTGCATTCAAGGAGAGTTTACAGCTGACAAATACGACCGATATCAGATCGGGTTGGCAATGGCGGGGATTGGTGAAGTGGGAGGGGAGGCCGTGTGAATAAGGAGCCTGCTTCTATTGAGGCCATATCATCGGGTCATACGGCTGACCGCATTCATGGCAAGTCGAAGCCAAAGTTTCAATGGCTGCTGAATCCTAACGCCTCCACAGCATGGTGGGTGCCCATCGTTTCCATCGTTTTGGCCTTACTCTTCTGTGGCATGTTTATTGCGCTGAATGGAACCAATCCGATTACGGTCTATGCGAAAATGTTCACTGGAGCTTTCGGTTCAACCTATGGCTTCAGTGAAACCTTGGTCAAAGCTATTCCTTTGCTGTTATGTGGCCTTGGGGTTTCGATCGCCTATCGCATTGGAATCTGGAATATTGGAGCGGAAGGACAATTCATTGCGGGAGCGATTGCCGCTACAGGCATTACGATTTATTGGCCGGGTTTATCAGGAATGTGGTCGATTCCGGTAATGATGGCTGCGGGTATGGCGGGTGGTGCCTTATGGGGGCTGTTCACGGCGATCCCCCGAACGGTATTTCGGGTCAATGAACTGATTACTTCATTAATGCTGAATTATATCGCTATTTTATGCATGGATTATTTCGTGTTTGGCCCTTGGAAGGATCCCAAAGGGATGAATTTTCCGGGTACACCGATTTTTTCTTTAGGTCAACAGCTCCTCACCTTGGGTTCATCCAGGCTTCATATGGGATTGATCTTTGGATTAATAGCCGTTGTGCTGTACGCGATTTGTATGAAATATACAAGGTGGGGCTATGAGCTTCGATTATTGGGCGCCAATCCTGACGCCGCAACCTATGCAGGGATAGCGGTCAACAAGCATATTATTCTCGTAATGCTCATTAGCGGAGGCTTGGCTGGCTTAGCAGGGATGAGTGAAGTATCCGGTGTGACGCACCGCTTGATGTATGGATTATCGCCGGGATATGGATATACGGCCATAATCGTCGCTTGGCTGGCTAAGCTGCGTCCGCTGGGATTGATTGTCTCTTCGGTTCTGTTCGGCGGGCTTATCGTGGGCGGGTACAGCGTACAAACGATTGGTTTACCTGCTTCCCTGTCACTAATGCTGCAGGGCGCGATTCTCTTCTTCCTGATTGCTGGCGATCATCTGGGACGTTATCGACTGCACCACAGTCAGTTCAGAATGAAGGTGTAGCCTACAGATGATACGAAAAAGATACAGCGTGAAGTTGCATTCCTTCCTGCATTCTGTGTGAGCAACAAGACTCCAGTAGGGGGTATGTGGGACGTAATCCTCTAGATCAGCAATGTGGAAGGGAGGCGATAGTGACGTGGATTTTATGACGAGCTTGCTGGTTGCAGCCATTTCTGCGGGAACTCCGCTTTTGCTTGCGGCACTTGGTGGCATTTTATCGGAACGTTCCGGCGTCATCAATTTAGGGACGGAAGGCATCATGCTGATGGGCGCTGTACTTACCTGCATGACCTATATACAAACAGGAAGCTTGGTAGTTGCCCTTGCCGCAGCTTTATTGGGCACAGCCATGATGGGGGTGCTGCACGCTTTTCTGACGGTTACCTTACACGCGAATCAAACGGTTAGCGGATTGGGAATTACGTTGTTTGGGACTGGCTTAAGTGCGTATCTGGGCAAGCCATCCAGTGGTATTCCGGTTCCGGGAAAACTGCCAAAGCTCGATTTGCCATGGCTCGACAGTGTGCCGCTGCTTGGCAAAATGCTCGCACATCAGGACGTTATGGTATGGGCCAGCTTTGTACTGGTTATCGCGTTCCATTTGCTTATTTATCGCACATCGTGGGGTCTTCATCTTCGAGCGGTTGGTGATAGTCCTGGTACTGCTGATGTTATGGGTATTCCAGTCGCCTTATTTCGTTATACGTATGTCATTATTGGCTCGATGTTGATGGGGCTGGCGGGTTCTTATCTGCTGCTCGCTTTTTCCTCAAGCTGGGTTGAAGGAATGACGGCTGGACGGGGGTGGATCGCGATAGCACTTATCATTTTTGCTCGTTGGAATCCGGTACGTGCTTTGTTTGCTGCCTATTTATTCGGTGGCCTGGATGCTCTCGGTTTCCGGATTCAACTGTTGGGAACGCCCATTCCTTCGTATTTTTTGAAAATGCTGCCGTATGTGATCACAATTCTCGTTTTGATGTATGTAGGCTGGAAAACGCGCAATCGTCCTTCGGGTCAGCCTGAAGCGCTTGGAGTTCCTTATTTGAGAGAGCAGCGACATTAAATCGATCGATAATCTAGATAGGGTAAGCTTACAAAGTGTGGAAGTATGCGATTATTCGAATAGACTTCGGCTGCTGAGCTATAGAATCATTAGAAGATAAGGAGTGTGAGCCTATGGCTGTGGGTAACTATCCCGCTGCTGAATTTCATAAGCGGGTATGGCAGCCGCAATCGTTAGCGGAAGCCTGGCGCTTGAAGCAAGCTTTGAAGGATCAGGCTGTAGTTGTAGCAGGCGGCACCCTTTTGCGAACTCAGTGGGAGTCAGGTACGGCCTGGATGCCGCCGCACCTTTTAAGCCTGGAACAGATCCCGGAGCTGGGCGAACACAGCTGCACTGCAGGGGAAATCCATATCGGAGCAGGCGTTAGCTTGGAAAATTGTCGATATGGGGCGGATACGCCGCAATTGTTAAAGGAAGCATGTCGTCATATCGCAGCTCCATCAATACGGCGGATGGGTACATTAGGTGGTAATGTGTTGTCGCAGGCAGGAGATTCACTTCCTGCCTTGCTGGTAAGTGGTGCGGAACTGGTATGGTACGACGGTATATCGTCCATTGTCGAACCTGTTGAAGTATGGACGATACACAGAAAAGCTGCTGGAATCGTAAAAGAACAACGGATTCTCACAGCGATTCGTTGGAGCCGACAAGCTGAGGATATCAACAAAACATCACGGTTTTTTTATGAAAAGGTTGGGCGTAGGGAAGGTTTTTGTCCATCGATAGTTACAATAGCGGGAGGATTTCATGTCGACTCAGCCGGAAGGCTTCATCAAGTTCGACTGGCAGCCGGCAGTGCCGCTGCTATGGCGGAGCGCTTGAAAGAGGCGGAAGAGATATTGGAGGGTGCTATCTGGAGTACACGATTAGCAGAGACCGTTCATCAGGCTGTCATGATGCAATTTGAAGGTGGTTCGGATTCCTTTGCATCGGCAATCTATCGTAAACGTACAGCGGCTAATTTAATTGTAGCGCTGCTGTGGAATCGATTAACGTTAAATTAAATTTAACTTGTTCTGCGATTTTCAGATGAAAGGCGGGATCATCATGCTGCTAGATAAACATTCGGCGGGTGGACGCTGGCACGTACGCCCGGATGGTCCGGATAAGGTAACGGGTCGGCTGACTTACTTGACGGATATGCAACTGCCTGACATGCTCTACGGTAAAATATTAAGAAGCTCGCATGCACATGCATGGATTATTACCATTGACACTAAACGAGCCTTACAGCTGCCGGGGGTATTTGCGGTCATTACCCATAAAGATGTTCCGGGTATGAACCGCTTTGGGATCGCTTTTCCCGATCAACCTGTTCTGTGTGAGGATCGCGTACGATATATAGGGGATGCAGTGGCAGCTGTGGCAGCCGAAAGTGAAGAGCTGGCTGAATATGCACTGTCATTAATAGAAGTCGTATATGAGCCTCTGCCCGTAATTGATAGCCCGGAAGCAGGTTTGCTCGGGGGTGCGCCTAAGCTGCATCCTGACGGCAATGTGCTTCACCGCACGGGATACAAGCGGGGGGAGTGCAATAATGCTTTTACCGAATGTGCTTATGTAACTGAGAATACGTATGTAACCCCACGTCAAATGCATGCCTATATGGAAACGGAAGGCGGGTTATTCGTACCGGAGGCCGATGGATGCCTGACCGTATATGCTCCAACGCAGCATGGCTTCAAGGATCAGATGCAGCTGGCAAGAATTCTGGCTATTCCTGAAGCTGATATTCGCGTCGTTTCCAGCCCAATTGGGGGATCGTTTGGAGGCAAGGATGAATTGAATATTCAATCCTACGGTGCGCTGCTCGCTCTGAAAAGTGGCCGTCCGGTCAAGATCCATCATTCACGGTTTGAATCCGTTCGAACCGGATTGAAGCGACATCCGATGAAGGTTTCGATGAAAACCGGAATCGATGCGGATGGATTGCTGATCGCTCATGAAGTGCGGATTATCGCGGATACGGGTGCCTATGCGACGCTTGGAGCTCCAGTTTTGAATTTTGCCACAGAGCATACACAAGGGCCTTATCTGATTCCGAATGTGTCGTTGGAAGGTGTTTCGGTGTATACGAACAATGGAGTGTCTGGTGAATTTCGTGGCTTTGGCGGCAATCAGGTGATTTTTGCTTTGGAAGGTCAACTGGATCGTTTGGCAGAGGCCATCGGGATCGATCCCTGGGAGCTTAGACACCGCAACCTGCGTGCGGCGGATTCACCGGGACCTTTCGGACAGAAGATCGTTCCAACGGAAGGAGCCAGGCAAGTATGGGAATCTGTCGCCGGTTCGAAGCTGATGAGCGGTCGTGAGCAGCTTGCTATCAGGACGGATTTACCCTGGATTCGTCGTGGAGTAGGAGCGGCAATCGCCATGCATGGTTCAGGTCTCGGGTTTGGATTGCCCGACCCTGCAGGTGGACGGCTAAAGCTGAACGAACTCGGCAAGATCGAAGCCTCCTTTGGTTATGAGGAGTTTGGACAGGGGCTTCTCGCAGCTCTTCAAATCATGCTGACAGAACGTTTTGGCTGCCACAAGGATGATCTGGAGCTTGTGATTGGGGACACAGCCCGTGTTCCGCACAGCGGTTCAACTACCGCGTCCCGGGCTACAAGTATGATGTGGCAATCGCTAGCGAGGATGGGGCCGCAATTTTCCCGTAGGCTCCTGGAAGAGGCTTCCCTGATGACTGACCGATCTGCTGACGCTTTGTCCACTGGACCTGGTGGTGTATATGCCAACAACGGGGAACTGTTAATCAGCTATCTGGAGCTATCGGAACGAGTGAGTACACCTATTGAATGCGAAACGGAATTTCAGTTTCCAACAACACCTGATGAAATTTTTGGGGCGCATTATCTCCATACCTACACGGCTCTGGCGATTGAGGTCGAGGTCAATCTGTTAACAGGACGAGTGAAGGTAACGGATCAATATCATGCAGTAGCAGCTGGGCCAGTCATTAATCCTATGGGATTTGTTGGCCAGGTTGAAGGGGCCAGCAGTATGGCACTTGGCTTTACGCTTACCGAGGATGCCATTATGGAGGATGGACTCTACAAGACGAATAACTTTGATTCGTACCTGATTCCCACTGTCAAGGATACACCTAAAGGATTCCAGTTGGACGCGATTGATGAACTGCCCGAAGGTGATGTGTTCGGTCCACGTGGTGTAGGCGAGATTGGAACCGTAGCCGTCGCTCCCGCTATCGCAGCAGCCGTCTATCAAGCTGTCGGTAAATGGATTCAGCAGCTGCCGATTAAACCGGAGGATTTATTGTCCGATCAACCTGCAGCTTGGGGGAGGGGATGGGATCATGAAACAGCAGCTACCTGATGAAATGGATGTGGCGATCCAACTGACACTTAATGGTCAACTAGTAGAGCTTACTGTACCTGCTGAACGTCGCGTTGTCGATATATTGCGAGATGATTTGGAGTTGACCGGGACCAAGCTATCCTGTGAGATTGGCCGATGCGGAGCCTGCATGATCCTTGTGGATGGTAAGCCGATGAACGCCTGCTTGCTGATGGCCTATCAGGTGGCAGGGCGAGAATTGACGACTATTGAAGGGTTGGCTGTGGATAATCAATTGCATCCGGTTCAGCAAGCCTTTTTGGATGAAGGGGGCTTTCAGTGTGGGTATTGCACTCCGGGTATGGTGATTTCCATGGTGGGATTGCTGGAGCACAATACGACGCCTTCTCTTGACGAGATTGAGGAAGGACTATCTGGAAATTTGTGCAGGTGTACCGGCTACGGAGGTATCCTGCGTGCGGCGGAGGCAGCTGTACGCAATAAAACCGGCTGTCCGATTGCCAAAAAATAAAGAAAGGGATGGGCATACGAGATGAATGTATATTCGATCAAGCAAATTAATACGATGAATCGGGATGCTTTTATGAGCACCCTCGGCTCCATATTTGAGCACTCACCCTGGGTAGCTGAAAGAGTTTATGCCTATCGTCCCTTCAAGGCAAGCAACCATTTGCACCGGACGATGCTTGAGGCTGTGTATTTGGCTCATCGTGATGAGCAGCTATCGCTTTTGCGGGCACATCCCGACTTGGCCGGGCGTTTGCAAATGAGTGACGCATCGGTACAGGAACAAAGAGGTGCTGGATTAACCGATCTGACGCAAGAAGAACTGGCGGCTTTTACAGCTTGTAATACAGAGTACACTAACAAATTTGGGTTTCCTTTTATTATGGCTGTGAAAGGCAGTACAAAGGATCAGATTTTGGCAGCTATGCAGCTGAGAATTCATAATGATAGTGAAGCGGAGATTCGGCAAGCCCTGCTTGAGATCGCTAAAATTACCAAATTTCGAATTCAGGACATCATCCATAGTGAAGGAGGAGGGGAGGTTAAGAAATCGGATAAGAAAAGGACGATGTACTACGGGAAAGGTGATGTGCTCGTATATCGGACTTATGTGCTGCCACTGAAGGTCAAGCCGATTCCCGAATCTGCCTATACCGGCTCGGACAATGTGATCTTTGCTCTAAATATCAAAGTCGCTGTCAGCGGCGCTGCTTTTCTTACTTCCTTTACTGAAGGTGACAATAGCATGGTTGTAGCGACCGACTCGATGAAAAATTTTATTTTGCGACATGCGGCAGGCTTCGAAGGCAGTACCGTTGAAGGATTCCTACATTATATAGCTGCCAGGTTTTTGGAGACTTACTCCCACATGCAGGGGATAGATTTGTTGGCTGAACGTCTTCCTTTCGATTCCGTACAGGTCCCTGGCGTTGATGGGAAATTAACGGAAAGTGGACTTGTGTATCGGCAATCACGCAATGAAAGTGGTGTGTTTGCATTACAGCTAGAACGTTCGGAGACAGGCATTGAGCTGGTCAAACAGACAGCGGTTATGTCCAATCTGCATCTGATCAAAGTCAGCGGCAGCTCGTTTGCCAATTTTATTCGCGATGAGTACACGACCCTGCCGGAAAGCTTCAATCGTCCTTTATTTATTTATCTCAATATCGGCTGGATCTATGTCGATCCAGAAGATGCCAAAGCAGGAGACGATTATCGCTATGTAGCCCCCGAGCAAATCAGCGATATTGCCCATACGGTGTTTCATCAGGAAATCAGTGCTTCCATCCAAAGCTTGATTTATCAAATCGGGCTGAAAATACTGGAGCGGTTTCCTCAGCTGGAGCAGGTATGGTTTGAATCCAATAACCGAACCTGGGAAACAGTGATCGATTCCATTAGCGGCTCTGAAGGCCAGGTTTATACAGAGCCACGTCCGCCTTATGGTTTTCAAGGCTTCTCGATGACTCAGGAGGACTTGATTGAAGCCCGGAAAAAAGAAGGGGTTACACGATGAGCGGGCGTCTGACAACACATATACTGGACATATCGCAGGGGTGTCCGGCTCAAGGAGTTCGCGTGGAGCTATTTCTAGTCACGGCAGGGGAGGGCATTGTCAAGCTGACCGAGTCTGTCACGAATAGGGATGGAAGACTGGATGCGCCGCTCCTGATTGGAAACGACATGCTGATTGGCGTCTATGAGCTGCTGTTCCATGTTGGTGATTATTATCGGGGTACCGGTGATCAGTGGAGTGACCCGATGTTTCTGGAGCAGGTTCCGATTCGGTTCAGTATAACTAATACTGAGGAGCATTATCATGTTCCGCTGCTGGTAGCTCCGGGTGGATATAGCACGTACCGAGGCAGCTAGTTTTAGGTGGAAGGGGGGATGGGAATGCTCGATTTGAAAATCACTGGTGCTTTTGTTGTCATGAAGCAGCAGGTTGCTCGTATGGATATAGGTGTAATGAACGGAAAGATCGTAAGTTTGAGCGATACTGTGGCTATGGAGGCCAAACAGCACATTCATGCAGCTGGATTATATATGTTACCGGGGATGGTTGACGCGCATGTGCATTTTAACGAACCAGGAATGGGACATTGGGAGGGCTTCGAAAGTGGATCATCAGCCCTGGCAGCTGGCGGTTGTACGACGTATATCGATATGCCGTTAAATGGACTACCACCTACGGTTTCCGTACCTGCGCTTAATGTCAAGCTGCAAGCGGCGAATCGGTCTTTAGTCGATTATGCGCTATGGGGTGGGCTTGTGCCGGGCAATCTTGATCAGTTGGAGTCATTAGCAGAAGCGGGTGTCATTGGCTTTAAAGCTTTCATGTCTGAGCCCGGAGGCGATGGTATTGGTCGGTTTGAGCGTGCGGATCGTACGACATTATTAGAAGGAATGAAACGAATTGCCAAGCTGGGTCGTATTCTTGCCCTTCATGCGGAAGATGAGGAAATGGTTGCTGCACTGGCAGCAGAATCGATCCGTAAAGGAAAAACGGATGCTCATGATTTTGCTGAATCCAGACCCATTTCTGCCGAATGCGCCGCAGTCCGACAGGCACTGCTGATGGCTGAGGAAACCGGTTGTGCGTTGCATTTTGTTCACATCAGCAGTGCTGAAGCGGTTTGGCTGATCCAAGAGGCTAAGTTGAAGGGGATGGATGTTACCTTAGAGACGTGCCCACACTATTTAACTCTAACGGTGGATGATATGGTCAGACAGGGAGCAGTGGCCAAGTGTGCACCCCCGTTAAGAAGTATGAATGAGCAAACGAAGCTGTGGGAGGTTGTGGCTGCTGGATGTGTGGATATTATTGCGTCGGATCATTCGCCATGTCCGCTTGAATTGAAACAGCAACGTCATTTTTTTGAAGCGTGGGGTGGCATTGCCGGTGCGCAAAGCTCGCTGGAGCTTATGGTAGACGAGGGGCATATACAACGCAAACTCCCATTACCTTTAATAATCGCAATGCTTTCGTTGAATCCGGCACGTCGCTTTGGACTACACCCTCAAAAAGGGGAAATCGCGCTGGGAGCAGATGCTGATCTCGTTCTGATGGATCTGGACCATTCCTATACACTGGAGAATAGCCATTTGAAACAGCGTCATGCATATAGTCCGTATATAGGCAAGCGGTTTAACTGCCGGGTGATGTCTACATGGGTCCGTGGACAACTGGTGTATGAGCTCAATGCGGCTGATCAGATAAGTGAAAACAAGGGCCGTATTGCCGCTGATCCTCAAGGGATTTGGTTGTCTGGTGGCGCCTGAGGCGGAAAGGGCTATTCGATACCGTGTTTTAACAAAATCCGGCTCTTGCAAACGAAGTCTTAACGTTTAGGAGGGAGCACATGATTAAACATCTGAATCACCATGCTTCGTCCAAGGAAGTCCTCATCAACAGATTCGCCACGGAAGCAGCAGAACTGCTGGAATGGCTGGCGCAATTCGGTGCTGAACCCAGCGGAGGTGTGACTCGACTTCTGTATACCGAAGCATGGCAGCAAGCTCAGTCGGCTATTGCGAAGCGAATGCGGTCGATTGGACTTTTCTCCTACCATGATGATGCCGGAAATGTATTCGGGCGGCTGCAAGGAACGGGTAAGGGTGTTATTGTAACAGGCTCACATGTGGATACGGTCATACATGGGGGGCGCTTTGATGGTGCTTATGGAATCATAGCGGGTATTATCGCAGCTACCTATTTACAAGAAGTATTTGGATTGCCGCAGCTTTCTATTGAAGTGGTTTCCTTTGCGGAAGAGGAAGGCAGCCGTTTTCCATTAACCTTTTGGGGTTCTGGAAATGTAACAGGTCGGTATACAACAAGCGCTCCGCCATCCATTGAGGATACCGAGGGTATTTCGCTTGAGGCGGCTATGCATTCGGCAGGTTTTGGGAAAGGGAGTCCTACTGCTGGCAATGCGAATTCGGTATCTGATTGGTCCGCTTTTGTGGAGCTTCATATTGAACAAGGCAGTGTATTGGAACGAGAGCAGCAGCAGATCGGAATTGTACAGGGCATTGTCGGGCAAAGGCGGTATACCTTTGAAGTGGGTGGTGAGGCCAACCATGCAGGTACGACGCCCATGTCATACCGGAAGGATGCTCTCTGCGGAGCAAGTGAAATGATCTTAGCTATTCGAGATGAGGCTATCGCTTATGGTGATCCGATGGTGGCTACTGTTGGACGCTTACAGGTGCATCCCGGTACAGTGAATGTGGTTGCAGGTTCTGCAGCCTTCACACTGGATGTTCGTCATCCGGAGCCGGAGATTATTGAAGTATTTTGCTCCGGGATACAGGAAAAGCTTGAGCTTATTGCTGAGCGTTCAGGACTGACTTTGAACAGCAGCCTATGGATGGACGGAGAACCAAGCTTGATGAACGGTGCATTAACGAATTTGGCACGAGGTTTATGCGATTCCAGAGGATTACACAGCAAGCTGATGTACAGTGGGGCAGGTCATGACGCTCAATTAATAGCTCCAATTTGTCCGACGCTGATGATGTTTGTACCCAGTCGGGGTGGTATCAGCCATTCACCTGAAGAATATACAAAGCCGGAGGATCTTGCCGCTGGCATTCTGGTTCTGGTTGATTTATTATACTTATTGGCTTACAAGGGGGAGAGACTATGAAACTTTATCGCGATTTGGCCCCATCGATTCGAACCATTATGACTCCTGGACCGGTAGAAGTGGATCCACGTGTGCTGCGTGCCATGTCGTTTCCGATTCTTGGGCAATTTGATCCTGAATTTACAGATATTATGAATGAAACGATGGGCATGCTTCGCAAGTTATTTCAAACTGATAATCAATGGGCTTTTCCAATAGATGGTACCTCCCGATCAGGACTTGAGGCGGTACTGACCAGCCTGATTGAGCCGGGTGATCAGGTTCTCATCCCTATTTATGGAAGATTTGGCTATCTGCTTGCTGAAATTTCCGAGCGCTGTGGTGCTGAGATATTGACGATGGAAAAGCAATGGGGCTCCGTATTTGACCCCAATGAAATTATAGATCAAATTCATAAAACACGTCCAAAGCTTGTAGCGCTCGTTCACGGGGAGACGTCAACAGGGCGGATGCAACCGCTTACGGGTATCGGACAGGCATGCAGGGAGATTGATGCGCTATTGGTTATCGATGCAGTGGCGACGATTGGCGGTACAGAGGTGAAAACCGATGAATGGATGCTCGATGCAGTGATTGGCGGCACGCAGAAGTGTTTATCCGTTCCTTCGGGAATGGCGCCTATCACCTACAATGACCGCGTTGAAGCAAGGCTTATGCGCAGAAAAAGAATAGAACGTGGCTTGCGTGATCCTTTAAGTGATGCACTGCCAGAGGGTTCGATCATCCGCAGCAATTATTTTGACTTAAGCCAGCTTCAGGATTACTGGAGCCCGCTTCGTCTTAATCATCATACGGAAGCGACGTCGATGCTGTATGCTCTGCGTGAAGGTGTGAGGCTTGTGCTTGAAGAAGGGTTGGTTGAGAGGTTCTCCAGGCATCTTATTCATGGTAAGGCGATTGAAGCAGGGATTAAGGCGATGGGACTTAGCCAATTCGGTGATTCCGAATGCAAGCTGCCAATGGTGACGTGCATTCAGATTCCTGAAGGAATTGATGGAGAGCAGGTTCGAGGTCAACTGCTTCAAGACTTTGGAATTGAAATTGCAAGCTCCTTCGGTCCTTTAAAAGGGACCATATGGAGGATTGGCTCCATGGGCTTTAGCGGCAACAAAAGAAATGTACTGCTCACTTTGGGAGCACTCGAGGCTTGCTTGCTTCGACAGGGGTTTAGAACTGCGGCGGGGGAAGCGGTCCAAGCTGCACTTGATGTATATGGGAGGGGAGGCCGATGAATAATGTGATGCCGGTTGCCTATCGAGGAATGGTAGCTACTCCCCATTATTTGGCTAGTGGTGTCGGCAGCTCTATTCTGCAGCAAGGTGGGAATGCTTTTGATGCGGCCATTGCGATCAGTGCAGCCTTGTCGGTTGTTTATCCGCACATGACAGGTCTTGGGGGAGATAGCTTTTTTCTTCTATTCGATGCTAAACAGGGAGCGCTTAAAGGCTTGAACGGTACTGGAAGGTCAGGTGCTAACATGAGTCCTGAATGGTTTACCCGTCAAGGCTTCACGATGATACCTCAACGTGGCGTACACAGTGTTGTAACGGTGCCGGGCATGGTGGATTCGTGGTGGCAGGTCTGGTCAAGCCATGGTCGCTTATCCTGGTCTCAGCTGTTGGAGCCGGCGATTCAATATGCTGAACAAGGGGTTCCGGTTTCACGTGATCTGGAGCGTTGGATATACAAAGATCAAGAGCTTTTGTTGGCACAAGAAGCATTGGCCCGAACATTCATGCCGCAAGGGCTTCCTATGAAGATGGGTGACAAGCTTCGGCAGCCGGAGTTGGCGGCAACGTTAAGAGCTGTCAGCCTGGAAGGCAGAGATGCTTTTTATAAAGGTGAATTGATGCATCGGATGGTTGAAGCCATGAACAAGGATGGTGGCGGGTTGACCGAATCTGATTTCCAAGCCCATCATAGTGACTGGGTAACCCCTATTTCAACGAGTTACAGGGGCAGCACACTTGTTCAAATGCCTCCCAATTCTCAAGGCTTCTCAGCGCTGCAAATGATGAATATGCTGGAGCTTATTGAGCTTTCCGAGATTCCACGCAGCTCGGCAGATTTTTACCATCTCATGTCTGAGGTGATCAAAAAGGCATTTCGGGATCGGGATGCTTATTTAACCGACCCTGATTTTGCCGATATTCCATTGGAAACGCTATTGTCCAAAGAACATGCCCAGGAATTGTACGACGAAATCCAGAAGTCATCGCCATTAGGGGAAGTTTACTTGTCCAAAGCAATGGGACAGGATACTGCATATGCGGCTGTGATTGATGAGGAGGGTAACGCGGTTTCCTTCATACAAAGTCTTTATTTTGATTTTGGCAGCGCCTATGTGGCGGGGGATACTGGAATAATTATGCAAAATCGCGGCTCGTTTTTTTCGCTGAATCCATCTGAAGTGAATGTATTGGCTCCAGACAAAAGAACGTTTCATACGTTGATGCCTGGAATGGTACTGCGTGAAGGTAAACCCTATTTACTGCTGGGCACACAAGGTGGAGAAGGACAGCCGCAGACGACGATCTCCCTGTTGACCGGTGTGCTTGATTATGGATGCACGATTCAGGAGGCGATAAATTTACCCAGATGGGTATACGGTCGTACCTGGGGTGAGAATAGTGATACCTTCAAAATCGAGAATCGCGGTCTTGAAATGACGCTTCGTGAGCTGGAGCATCGAGGACATTCTGTAGAGACGCTGCTGCCGTGGGATCCAATCGTTGGACAGTCGCAAGGGATAATGATTCATAAGGATGGAAGCTATAGCGGTGCTGCGGACCCTCGCGGTGACGGTTTAGCCATTGGTTGGTAAAGTCGCACATGGAGTCCGGTATCATGATCAGGTAAGTGCCGAGTGATTGTCGTAACTTTGTGGGAAATGGTGTGATGAATGATGGCAGGCGCACATAAATCGATACCGATCAGGCAACTATAACTTCGTATGGCTAGCAAAGGATGCGATTTCATGAAGCTTGTCAATTGTACGATCATTGTTCTTGTCAGTGTCTGGTTGAGCTTGATCTGCGGTTCTACAGTAAATGCTGCAGTAGCTCCGCTGCCGCTTGAAGCGGTGCACGAAGAAGGCGTTTATATCGAAATTAACAAAAAAAGCAATTTGCTTACCGTTTACGTAAATGGCAGGGCGAATTACCGGTTTTCGGTAGCTACAGGTCGCAGTAATGATTTGACACCTGAGGGCGAATTTCATATTGTCACCAAAATCGTCAAGCCTTGGTACATGCGCAAGCAAATTCCGGGTGGTCATCCCCGCAATCCGTTAGGGACAAGGTGGCTCGGTATCAATGTGCCTGGAACCGGAGGTTATACCTACGGAATCCACGGGACAAATCGCCCTTATTCGATTGGCAGTCATGCTTCTTCTGGATGTGTACGTATGCACAATAGGGATATAGAATGGCTTTATCGTCACATTCCGTTAGGTACTAAAGTGATTATCAAATAAATTAGATATGAAGTACATGTATAAAAAGCTTAGTGACGGTGCATTCTATGATTAGCGATGAAAAAGAGAGGCGTGATTCCGTTGAACCATTCAACGAAACATCGTGGAAATTTGTTGCTTGACTCCAGATAGAAGCGGAGGGATGTGCCAAAGACACGTTAGGGTAGTACTCGTACTGCATTAAAGTGACCAAGGTTTCTGACCCGGCTTTTGGAAAGAGCTTAAGACATTGGACCTATATCCTTTCATCGCTAAGCAGACCCCGAAAGGGGTCTCTTTTTGTGTTTAAACATATCAGACAAAAGTACTATTTGAAGCTGATATTCACAGTTTTTTTACATTTAGATCATAGTTTAATCATGAATATACGCTAAGTTGATCTTATACTGGAGCATCTGCAAGAAAGCATCCGGAGCCGTTAGACGAAAGCCTTGACAACAAGGGCTTCTTTGTGGAGCGTTAACCTTACAAGGAAGAGACGGATAAGACTACATGGAGGTATGGAAATGATCAGGTGGATCCAAAATGTATCAAAAAAATGGGTGATTACCGCAATTGCGATCATTGCGGTGATTGCTGTTGTAGGAGCCTCCTTTCTGAATTGGGGCGGCTTAAATAGTACTCAAGCAGCTCAGCCAAATGCACCTGGTGCAGGCCAGCAGCGTGGCGCGGCTGCAGCCCGACAGTTCCCTGTTGAAACTCAACTGGTAAAAATGGCGGAAGTTGGCGGCGGACAAGTATTTACCGGCTCTATTACACCTATCTATACAACGAATATTTCCTCCAAAGTTAGCGGCAGGGTAACCGATTTAATGGTCAAAGCTGGTGACAGGGTCAAGGTCGGACAGCCATTAGCCAAGATTGATACCAGCACCCTGCAGCAGCAGATTGCTCAATCCGAAACTTCGTTGGCTGTTAGTGCTGCTCAGCTTCAGCGTGCTGCTAACGATCAGGCTAACAGCGCGGCAACGGCAGAAAAGCAATTAACCATTCAACGTGCAAACCTGGAAAAAGCGATAGCAGATCAACAAAACACGATAACAACAGCCAAACAGCAGCTGGCTTTATCACAAGCCAATTATAATAAAGCGATCAGCGATCAGCAAAATGCCATCGCGTCTGCCAAGCAGCAGGTCGCAATATCGCAACAAAACTTAAACAATGCTCAAAACACATATAATACGACGCTAGTTAATGCGCAAAATACATTGAATGCCCAGCAGGACACGACTCAAACCTCGCAGGTTAGCACGAATAACTCGCAGGCCTCCTTGCAGCTTGCACTTCAGCAGGCCATCGTGAACTTAAACAACGTGGAGGCTGCCTCCGGCGCTAAAAAAACCGAAGTAGACGCAGCTTTGGCAAAAGTGCAATCAGCCCAGCTAGCTTTGGATCAAGCGCAACAGACTACACCGAACTCGCTCAGCTCGGCAACGGCAGCCCTGCTTAAAGCACAAGGGGATTTGGCAGCAGCTCAAAGCTCACAGACGGTTCAGGTTGCCCAGGAAACATTAAATCGCGACACGGTTGCATTAGCCAACGCGCAAAATACACTATCGGTCATCCTCGACACGAATCAACAAAGCTTGCAAAAGGATCAGCTTTCTTATGCCAATTCTGTTGCGTCTCAACAAACAAACCTCAACGTTACTAAAGCGCAGGTTGCTCAGTCCGAGCAAGCGCTGTTGACTGCACAATCAACAGATGCTGTTGTCGTATCCAGTGCCCAATACCAGCAAGCCGAAACGAATCTGAGAGTGCTTAATGAGCAGCTTCAGGACGGAGTACTATCTTCACCAATTGATGGAGTAGTCACCGTGGTCAGCATTCCGGTAGGACAAAATGCAAGCACTCAAGCAGCCATACTCTCCATTGCAACTGTGGATCCAACGCAAGCCACAGTAAATATTTCCGAAGCTAACATTGGGAAAATCAAAATCGGTATGGAAATGAAAGTTACCGTGCCAACCTTGAATAAAACGTTTGACGGAACCGTTGCAACGATTAAGCCATTATTGGATCCTGTAACTAAAGCTTATAATGTTGATATTAAAGTCAGTGATCCCAATGGAGAACTGCTCCCGGGTATGTTTGCAACATCGAGCTTAAAGAGCGAAGGACGTAAAGCGGTTATGGTTCCAGCTGATGCTGTACTCAGTCAACCGAGCGGTTCAGCTGCTTTTATTATTCAGGACGGACGCGCCAAGAAAGTTTCTGTAAAAGTTGGAAGTTTGACGAGTGCAATGTTTGAGATTACGAGTGGTCTTTCCGAAGGCGACGAGTTGGTCGTTAAAGGACAAGAATTGCTTTCAGACAAGGCAGCCGTGCAAATCGTCCAACCAGGCAAGGAAGGTCAGAAGCCGCAAGGTGCTCAGCAGCAGGGTGGGCAGCAAGGAGGACAACAACAAGGTGGCCAAGGCGGACAACGTCAACAAGGCGGAGGCCAAAATGGACAAAACCAGCAGGGTGCCGGACAAGGTGGCAATCAGCAGCAAGGCGGCCAAAGTGGCCAACAGGGAACTCAAGGACAGGGCGGACAACGCAATCAGGGAGGGCAGTCTGGCGGCACCGCTCCAGCAGGCAACAGCTCGCAAACTCCAGCTACAGCTAATCCCAATACCGGAACAACCGGCCAAGCAGGGAGAGCGGGTGGCGGTCAGTGAATTTAGCTAATTTTTCAGTCAACAGGCCGGTAACGATAACGATGATGATGATCGCCATGATCATTATTGGTTCTATCGCAGCCCCACTTCTCCCGGTCGATTTGTATCCGAATATGGATATTCCGACGGCTACGGTCTCCGTTAACTGGGCAGGTGCTTCCCCTGGACAGGTAGAAACACAGGTAACCAAGCGCATAGAAGCATCCATGGCAACTATAGCCAACGTGCAATCCGTGACCTCAAGCTCTCGAACGGGAGGGAGCACCGTCACTGTGCAATTCAACTTTGGAACGGACATCAGTGATGCAACTTTAACGATGCGGGACCGTCTGGACCGGGTAAAGCGTCAGCTGCCTACGGATGCCGATGCTCCTGTCGTATCACGCTCGGATCCGAACAGTCAGCCTATTCTGAGCCTCGCGCTCTACGGTAACAGCGTGGATCTGGTCACTTTGCGTGACCTGGCAGATAATATTGTTAGCCCTGCAGTTCAACGTGCTGATGGTGTCGCTTCCGTTGGCGTAACAGGTGGACGGGTCAGACAAATCCAATTGCTGCTTGATCAGAACAAGCTGACCCAATACGGTTTGACCTTTAGTCAGGTGACTTCGGCTTTAAGCAATGACAATCAATCAACAGATGTAGGTTTTGTCTACAAGGGTGATCAGCTCGTACCATTAAGCATTGCCGGAGAGTTTAAATCCGTCAGTGAAATTGAAAAGGTACGTGTCACCTTAGGCCGCGGCCAGTCCATTGCGCTTGGTGAATTAGGTAAAATTATTGATACGTATCAAGATGTAACCTTTGATTCCCGTCGTGATGGGGAGCAAAGCGTCGGTTTATCCGTACTGAAGCAATCCGATGGTAACACTGTTGCCGTCGCCAAAAATATTCGTAAGTCGATGGAAGAGCTGCAAAGCAAGCTGCCTCCAGGCGTAAAGCTTGGCATTTTAAATGATTCATCCAAATTTATTAGCAACTCGATTAATACGGTTATCGAGCATACACTTTTAGGTGCCATTTTCTCGATTATTATTCTTATGTTGTTTTTGAACAGTGTCAGAGCAACGCTCATTATTGGTGTTGTAATTCCGATTTCTATCATCAGTACCTTTAGTATGATGTATTTCTCCCATCAGACGATCAATACGATCACACTTGGTGGTTTGGCGCTCGGTCTGGGCTCGCTCGTTGACTTTGCGGTCGTTGTTCTTGAAAGTATATACCGCAAAAAAGCGGAAGGACTGTCTCCGGTCGAAGCGGCCAAACAGGGAACAGCCGAAGTGGGAACAGCCGTATTGGCATCTGCACTGGCACAAATTGCTGTTTTTGCTCCTACTGTATTCATTTCGGGCATTATCAAAAATTTCTTTGCTCCCATGGCGCTCACCGTGAGTTTTTCACATATAGCGGCATTGATTGCTGCCATTACCCTGGTGCCTATGCTGGCAGCGAAGCTTTTGAAGAAAAATCATGAAGAAGAGCTTCCTGAAGGACGTTCTTACAACCCGGCTGTATGGTTTGGCAGAGGGATGAACCGTTTTACAAACGGCTATACAAAAGTGCTGCGTTGGTCACTTGGGCATCGCTTGATTATTGTGCTGATTACGGTTTCGATGCTGGGTGGAAGTGTGTATTTGGCTAAATTTGTAGGCTCTGAGCTGACCCCCAAAACAGATGAAGGCCAACTATTTATTAATATTTCATTGGCACAAGGGACCAAATTTGAAATAACAAACGCATTGACTTCCAAGGTCGAAGCACTTATCAAGGACATTCCAGACATTGAATCGATCTTCACAAATGTAGGTAGTGCAGGGGGAGGCGCTTTTCAGAGCGCATCAACGAATTCTGCCAATATTTCCGTTACGCTGAAGCCATTGGCCGAGCGGAAATTGAAAACAGAGCAAATTGTTGAACAAATTCGTAATTTGACTAATGGTAATGCAGGTGCGCAAATCTCGGTTAACGCCCGTTCCTCAATCCGTCTTCCTGGTATTGGTGGAGGTGGTGGTGCCGATATTCAAGTTAATCTGAATGGACCCGATATGGCTGTATTGAGTAAGCTGGGTGATATGGTGGCTGAGGAATTACGTGCCATTCCGACACTCAGAAACGTACAAAATACACTTGAACGCACAATACCAGCCTATGAGATGACGATAGATCGTGAAGCGGCTACCTATTATGGGATTTCGTCCAGAGAGGTTATGACTTCTCTGCGGACCGCTTATCAGGGATCGGTTGCAACCAATTTCAAAACTGGGGATACCCAAATCTCTGTTTTGGTTAAATATCCAACAGAGTTTACGAACAATCTGGAGAACCTGAATCAGATCGTGTTGACTACATCTACGGGGACACAAATTCCTCTTAGTGCCATTGCGAAAGTTGAGCCGGGCTCAGGTCCCTCACAGATCAGACATATCAATCAGCAGCGTTTAACCACGGTTCAAGCCTTTGTTACAGGTGCACCCGTGGGCGATGTCGCCAAAATTGTTCAAGAACGTCTGGACACGATTCAACCACCTGATGGCTATGCAATCTCATTGGGTTCGCAGGCTGATTCCAACAGTACATTCAGCAGCCTGTACATGATGCTTATCTTGTCTGTCGTCTTGGTTTACATGGTTATGGCGGCACAATTCGAATCGTTGTACGGTCCTTTTATTATTATGTTCTCGCTGCCGCCAACTTTTATTGGTGCCATTCTCGGTTTGTATTTAACGAATAGAACAATCAATATGAACTCCGTAATGGGAATGATTATGCTCATAGGGGTCGTGGTCAATAATGCAATTGTGTTAGTTGACTATACGAATCAGCTGCGTAAGCGGGGCTATACGTTGTTCGATGCATTAATTGAAGCCGCCAGAGTACGATTAAGGCCGATCCTGATGACTACTGCGACTACTGTATTGGCGATGCTGCCGCTTGTTATCGGCTTTGGTGAAGGGGCTGAATCGCAAGCGTCCATGGCAACCGTTGTTGCCTTCGGTCTGACGATATCGACTATGGTTACATTATTGCTTGTACCTGTCGTGTACACTTTAATGGATGGCATGATGGATTTCTTTCGTAGTAAATGGAAGCGGCAATCCCCTCCAGCCCTGCCAACCAAATTATAGTCATAGCTTGTCTAGCAGGGTATAAACCGCATAAATCATGATGGAGGAGATTGTATAATGGTTCGAAACCGTTTTAAACATAAGCTTAAAGGCTGGCTTTCTTTTTCACTGACAGGGGCACTTCTGCTTCAAAGCCTGGTTATACCGGGTGCTGCTTTTGCTGAGGCTGCTCCAACTAGCGTCAGTTCTGGCGTAGAATCCTCAGCCCTCAATGCCACAAGCTCAACTTCGACAGCGTCTATGCTTGGTGTCGCCCAGGTGATGGGTGGTTTAAGTCATACGGTCGCTCTGAAAGGTGACGGAACGGTATGGACTTGGGGTGACAGCTTGCATGGCAAGCTCGGAACAGGTGCTGGCGTTTCCCGATACACCCCTACACAGGTGAAGGAACTATTCGATATTACGGCGATAGCGACCGGTATGAACCACACTCTAGCGCTGCGCAAAGATGGCACGGTATGGGCATGGGGTCAAAATAACGCAGGTCAAATAGGTGATGGAACTTTAAACGACCGTCTGGCCCCATTTCAGATCGAAGATTTAAAAGATGTCGTTGCCATCTCCGCAGGCAGCAATAACTCTATCGCTTTAAAAAGTGATGGTACCATTGTAACCTGGGGGGATAATACAAGAGGCCAATTGGGTGACGGCACCTTTACGAGCAGGAGTAAGCCATCACAACTGGGTTATCCTACGAATGTGAAGGCGATCTCCTCCGGCTCTAATCATGTGCTGGTTCTGATTTCGGATAATAATGTTCTTGCTTGGGGTGACAACACCTTTGGCCAAGCGGGCGATGCAGACACCAGTGAAATTGTTAACAGACCGACACGAGTCAATTTCACATACGATACTAAAGCCATCTCCGCTGGTGGCAATTTTTCGATGACGCTCAAGGAAGATGGTACGGTATATACCTGGGGCTCTAACGCTGCCGGCCAGCTGGGCAACGGGAATACTACGGATCGGAACTTCGCCTCCGGTGTGGTTGGTGTTAATGACGCAGTGAACATTGCAGCAGGAAACTCACACGCCTTGGTTCGACATAAGGATGGTACAGTCAGTGCCTGGGGCTTGAACAACTATGGGCAGCTTGGAACAGGGAATTATAAAAATAGTGTTGTTGCATTGAAAATTGACAGTCTGAAAAATACAGCTGCTATTGGAGCGGGATCGTTCCACTCCATGGTGATCAAAGCAGATGGTACGCTATGGGCTTGGGGTAACAGCACATTGGGCCAATTGGGTGACGGAGCTGCTACCAGCCGAATTATTCCTGCCCTAGTCCCTAGATTTTTCTTAACTGTCGAGATAACCGACCCTACATTGGGAAGTTTTAATGGTGAGATGCAATCACGGAAGCTTGCGTCAGGTGACAGCTTTACAATGGTTTGGAAAAACAACAAGCTATGGACATGGGGCGAGAACACCTTTGGTCAGCTGGGTATCGGCAGAAACGGTGGTACGAATACACCGATTGCCTTGGCTATGTCGGACCTAATTGTTTCAATAGCAACTGGAACCGGGCATGCTCTGGCACTAAAAGCCGATGGGACATTATGGAGCTGGGGCTTGAATAGTAACAGCCAGCTGGCTGATAACGCGGCAATGAACAAGAATACACCAGCCGCGGCACCCTTGTTAACGAATATTATAGACATTGCTGCTGGAAATTCCTTTACAATCGCATTAAAGAAGGATGGAACGGTATGGGCTCTGGGTGATAATACCTTCGGTGCGCTGGGGGACGGAACGACCAATTCAAGCGGAGTTCCAATCGAGATTCCCGGCTTGAAGCGGATCAAGGCTATTGCGGCAGGATATAACCATGGGCTGGCCTTGGCCAGTGATGGTACCGTCTGGTCCTGGGGTGACAACATCAATGGGCAGCTGGGCGATGGCACATTATCGGTACGTCGCTCAGTTGTACAACTGACAGGGTTAAACGATGTAAAGGCAATAGCGGCAGGCCGCAATCACTCTCTGGCACTTAGAAATGATGGTACGGTCTGGGCATGGGGCTACAATGGCTATGGTCAAATTGGAGATGACTCTACAACCAATCGGTTAATTCCTACACAGGTTGGTGGTGTTTACGAAGTGACTGCCATTGCTGGAGGCAGCTATCATTCCCTCGCTGTAAAAAAGGATGGAACTGTATGGGCCTGGGGTTTGAATGTTTATGGTCAATTGGGTGATGGGACGACCACCAACAGGCAGATGCCTGTTCAAGCAAAAGCGATTAGCGGTGCACAGGCTGTTTCTGCTGGCAGTGCTCATTCCGTCGCTTTGGCGGCTGATGGAGCGGTATGGACTTGGGGAGGAAATACGATTGGTCAATTAGGTGATGGTTCTTACAAAAACCGCTTGACACCAGCGATCGTATCCGGATTTGCCAACGGATTTAGTGATACAAATGGTCATTGGGCCAGCACGGAAATTGCTGCAGCCGTTGAGAAAGGCTACTCAGACGGCTATCCGGATGGAACCTTTAAGCCTGATGGGACGGTTACACGAGCAGAATTTGCCAAGCTGACGGCAGCTGCACTTAAACTGTCACCAGCCCAATCATCGACAGATAACGTGTGGTATCAACCTTATGTCGATGCACTTGTCAGAGCGGGGCTATATGGTCCAGGAGAAACCCAAATCATTTGGGACGCACCGATTACCCGTTCAGAAATGGCGAAAATCGCTGTGCGCGTTACTAACAAAGAACTTCAAAATGCGGCTGCTGTTGTAGACAGCTCCTATGCGATGCTAAATGCTGTCCAAAAAGGAATCCTGCAAGGACTTAATAACGGAGAACTGGCACCACAGGAAACGACTACAAGAGCTCAGGCGATTACGATCATTGAAAGGCTGCTTGCTCTGAATAATGGAGCTGTGCTGCCGGTTGATGAGCTTGCTCTCAAAAATGCACAGGGGAAGTAACGGAACTAATAAATAAAGAGTTGCTGCAATAAGCAAAGGAGCACCTATCCCGCTATTATAACGGGATAGGTGCTCCTTTGCTGGTTATTACAAATTGGATTTAGTTCACAGCTGCCGGGTCTGGCTTCCCAAGAAACTTCCAGAAGGTACCGCCGAGCAAATCATCTACATCCCGCTGAATTTCTTCTTCCTCCAAGCGCCAACCGGCCGTCAACAAATCATCATATTTCTCAAACAATACTTTTGCAATGATTTCACGGGAATGATCCCATTTGTAAAGTAACTGGTCAATAATCCGACAATCGGAGTGCTGTGGAATGATGCTGCCACCGAGCAATTCGAAGCGCATACGGGTAATTTCTTCGATAAGACTTGGATTGTTCAGGAACCACCAGCAGCCGAAAATTAATAAATTACGGTTTTTGCGCGCAGTAACGGCGAGCTCATGCTGATTTTCACGAGAAAGCATAGTCACTAGGAATTTCACATCCTGATACTTGCTGACGATGCGTTCCACTGTTCCGATATCACTTTTTCCCAAGCTGTCACCAGCGCCCTTCAAAGACGGGTTAACCTGACGTTTAACACCGATCATCATGGCAAACGGAATGTTAGCTTCGCGCGCAACAGGAACGATACATTCATCAATGATCCGTCCACGCGAAGAATCCTCAGGATAGGCAAAGTCATTAGGCAGTGAAACCGCCATGTACAATGGATTAATGCGCCCAATCCAGTCGGTTAGAAAACGACGAATCTCAGTAATTGTATTTCCTGAAAAGTCGGATTTGACCTCATAGCCTTGCTCTACAAGCAGAGTCCAGCTCGTATCCCACGCATTCAGCAGAGGATCGATTCGAAGCGCAGCAAGAAAACGAGGATCCTGTGGATGATTTTGAGACCATTTCTCACGTTCAAAGCTATCGAATGGATCATTCGTCATGACGACAGTTTTAACCTTGGCAAGATCCAATATGCGAGTAATATAATCTTTGGCGCTGACGTTGTTGTAATATTCACGATACGTGTTCAGATCCCGCGTACTTAAATCAAAGCCGAGTCTGTTCAGCACGGTGACAACACCACGACATGCTTCACTGTAAGGTGAGTGCTCAATGAATAGAGTTTGCCATATTAAATCAGCCTGCTGCTGCTTGCTCATAGCCCAAAATACATCGTAAGATAATTCGGGTTTGAAACGAAAGGTTTCGGCAATCAGGTAATGGTACGTTAATAAATCATCGACACCCCATAAAAGCAGGTCACCGAACGATTCTGCAAATAAATGTGTGTGAATATCGGTTACTTGTGTATTCCTTACCGTTTCCGTAACAAATGAATACAGATGCTCCTTCGAACGAATCGTCATAATAGAAGAGAACCCTCCCGCAAAATAAGTTTATGTTAACGTGAACAATGAACGTATTATATCATTAAATTCCATATAGGCATATACACATTCCAAACAAAATACCGTGACATAGGATAGATCGGGAACATTATGGGTAGATGGGAGCCTGTTCATATGAAAAAACAGACTAATCTTATCTTAGTACTTGTACTTTACATTTTATTACTTATATTTTTATGGATATTGGGTTGACCCAAAATGGTATGTAATTCATATAAAAAGCCTTGAACTGCCATAAGTTGACAGTCACAAGGCTTTTTATATTTGGACATGCTTTAATCAATTTCGTGGATGGCGTTCAGCCTACAAGCTCCAATTAGTTAAAAGCCTTTGTATTGAGGTTCTTCACTTTCCAGTTGCTGAACACGTCCGCTGATTTGATCGCAAACTTGTTGGGTCGTTTGAGCAGCTTGTTCAAAAATCTGCTTGGCTTCTTGATTTTGTGTACTCAGAGCAAATGTTTCCAAGCTCGCCTGTGCACTTTTTAAAGAGGCCAATGTTGTTTTTACGCTTGATGCTACAGTCATGATTGTTCACCTCCTTGTGTTTCACCTTTTACATTGTGCTCACAATTTTTGAAATCATGACTGGAATAATTTAGAAACCATAAGTCTGAGCAATGATGCAAATAATGTTATGGTGAGGTTTATTCCGGGAAGGAGAGAGTGGGGATGGATTGGGTTCAAATTGTTGTCAGGTCGCTTGGAGCTATCGCGATGCTGTTTATACTGACAAGGTTATTAGGGAAAAAGCAGATTTCCCAGCTCACCTTTTTTGAATATATAACAGGTATAACCTTGGGTGAGCTTGCTGGTTTTATATCGACCGATATTGAAAATAATTATATGCACGGTGTTGTTGCCTTATTGGTATGGTCTCTGGTACCGCTCGGTGTGGAATTAATTACGCTGAAGAGCGTTACGCTGAGGGGCTGGTTCGATGGAAAAGGAACAGTCATGATCAAAGAAGGCAAGGTCATGGAAAAAAACCTCAAGAAGGAACGTTATACGGTGGATGAATTGCTGGAGCAGCTTCGAACCAAAAGCGTATTTAATCCGGCGGAGGTTGAATTTGCAATGCTGGAGGCAAGTGGAGAGCTGAGCGTCATGTTGAAGAAAGAGAATCAGCCGCTTACCGCCAAGCACCTTGGTATTCAAACTGCACCTGAACAGGCTTCACAGGCTGTTATCATGGACGGTAATATCATGGAAGAGCCGCTCGCAACAATAGGTTTAAATCCTGGATGGCTCAGGACGGAATTGGAGAAAATCGGCGTCACTGTGGACAATGTGTTTCTGGGGACTGTTGATTCGTATGGAGCGCTGTATGTCGATTTGTATGACGATATGCTCAAGCTGCCAGTAAATAACGAAAGAAGGCTGCTGTGGGCTACGATTAAAAAATGCGAGGCAGATTTAACCTTATACGGCTTATCAACAGTAGATGTATCCGCGAAGAAAATGTACGAGGACTGTACCTTGCAGCTGCAAAAGCAAATCAGACTGCTTGAGCCCGTATTAAAAAGATAAGAAAGGAAGCGATGAAATGGCTTCAAAAACCAAGCAAAAATTGACCTGGACACAACAGGAATATCAAGTATTGGCCAAAAAGAAGGAGCCATCCCGGCCAGTTCTGAAAAACTGCCTAAGGGCTTTTTTAGTCGGTGGGATTATTTGCGTAATTGGTCAAGGCTTAACTGAAATGTTCATTCACGCATTTGGGTACCCTGCAGAAAAGGCGGGTAATCCTACAGTGGCCGTGCTTATTTTATTGTCTGTCATTCTTACCTGCTTTGGGTGGTATGACAAGCTTGCGCAATGGGCTGGTGCCGGTTCAGCCGTTCCGGTAACAGGCTTCGCCAACTCGATGTGTTCGGCAGCTCTCGAGCATAAAAGTGAAGGTTTTGTGTTAGGTGTAGGTGGAAACATGTTTAAATTAGCCGGATCTGTTATTGTGTTCGGCATCGTGGCTGCCTTTGTTGTCGGACTGGTTCATTTAGTTTTTAACATAGGAGGATGAGCGATGCTTCAGGGACATCAAAGCTGGGCATTTCAGAATCGACCCGTCATAACGGGTGTTGCCACTGTCGTTGGCCCTGAGGAGGGCTCCGGACCACTAGGTGATGATTTTGATATTGTTCACGGGGATATGATTCTTGCGCAGGATAGCTGGGAAAAGGCTGAGCGTCAATTGATGGATGAAGCTGCCAAGCTCGCTGTCGAAAATGCAGGACTGACGAAAGAAAAGCTGCAGTTCTACGTAGGCGGCGACTTGATGAATCAAATTATAAGCAGTACATTTGCCGCACGAACGCTAGCAATCCCATACATCGGTATTTTCGGGGCGTGCTCTACCTCAATGGAAGGGTTAGCGGTAGCATCCATGCTGACGGATGCAGGTTATGCCAATGATGTAATGGCTGGCACCTGCAGTCATAATTGCACCACAGAGAAACAGTTCCGTTACCCGACCGAATACGGCTCACAGAAGCCTCCCACTGCTCAATATACGGTAACAGGTGCAGGTGCAGCTGTAGTTTCACGACATGGAAAGGGACCGGTTGTCACTGGTGCAACCATCGGTCGCGTAGTGGACATGGGCATAAAGGACCCGTTTAATATGGGGGCAGCGATGGCACCTGCCGCGGTCGATACGATGCAGGCGCATTTTAAGGATTTTGACAGAGAGCCTGGATACTACGATTTGATTGTAACAGGTGATTTGGCCAAGGTCGGCTATGATATTGCCAATGAATTGCTTATTAAGCACAAGATACCCATTCATCAAACTACGTATAACGACTGCGGCCTGATGATTTATGATCGTGAGAAGCAGCCTGTTATAGCAGGGGGAAGCGGCTGTGGATGCTCGGCCGTGGTGACCTATGGTCATATTCTTAAAAAGCTGATTAAAGGCGATTATCGTAAAGTTCTGATCATCGCGACTGGCGCTCTGCTGTCACCGCTCTCGTTTCAACAAGGGGAAAGCATACCTTGTATCGCTCATGCTGTAGCTATTGAAAGTGGGGTGAACTAAGTTTGGAAACGTTTATGGATTTTGTCTGGGCGTTTATTATCGGTGGCGCGATATGTGTGGTTGGTCAATTGCTTATGGATGTGGGTAAGCTTACCCCTGCACATACCATGAGTACACTTGTTGTGAGCGGCGCGGTGTTGGATGGAATCGGCTGGTATGATCCGTTAATTCGCTTCGCGGGTGCCGGCGCGACGGTACCAATTACAAGCTTTGGGAATGCACTCGTTCACGGAGCTCTACAGGAGCTCAAAGAGGATGGTGCCATAGGTATTATCACAGGTATTTTTAATGTGACAAGCGCCGGTATATCATCTGCGATTATCTTTTCATTTTTGGCCGCTCTCGTTTGCAGGCCGCGAGGGTAAAGTTCCCGTTTGATGAAACCAAATGCAAGTATTGTACGTATCCTTAATAAGGTCTGTTACGCTCCAGGGGCTAGTCCTTTGGAGTTTTTCTGTTTTCAAAATGTCTCCAAATGTGTAATTTTACAAACAATTTTAGCGTATTTGCACGTATACGGCCTTTTTTTAATCCTGTAAAATAGAAAGAGAAACGCTCTGCCCACTTATTATACACACCCCAAGGAGGATCAGGAACATGGAGGCCATTGTCAGTGAAGATATAGGAGTGCTAAAGCGCATACAAGCGAATTTGGAGTCTTGCATCCTCGGTAAGACAGATGAAATTAAATTACTTATGACAGCCATGTTAGCAGGCGGACACGTTCTCTTGGAGGACGTACCCGGAACAGGGAAAACGATATTAATCAAATCATTAGCCAAATCAATCCGTGGTCAATTCCGACGTATTCAATGCAATCCTGATTTACTTCCCACCGATATTACTGGAGTTTCGATATATCATCCAAAAGATGAAGTGTTCATCTTCAGACCTGGTCCAATTATGACACATATTTTACTGGCAGATGAGATTAACCGGGCCACCACCAAGACCCAGTCAGCTTTGCTGGAAGCAATGGAAGAACGCCATATTACCGTGGATGGTGACACGCATGAGCTGCCGCAGCCTTTCATGATGTTGGCTACGCAAAATCCGATTGATTTTGAAGGAACCTATACACTGCCGGAAGCGCAGCTGGACCGTTTCATGATGAAGTTCAGTCTGGGCTACCCGGATGAGGCGACTGAAACGAAAATGATTATTTCACAAAGCATCGTACATCCCATAGAGAAGCTGGAGCCTGTAGCGGATATTGAACACATACTCGGGATGCAGCAAAGAGCGAAGCGCGTACATTTAGATGATGCCGTCGCCAGCTATCTCGTTTCGATCACAAGGCAAACCCGTGAGCACACTTCGATTTTTCTTGGCGCAAGTCCTCGTGCGACCCTGGCGTTGGTACAGGCAGCTAAAGCTTTTGCATTACTGCAGGAAAGGGATTATGTGATCCCGGACGACATCAAGTTTTTGGCTCCATACGTGTTGGGGCATCGCCTCATTCTGAATGCTGAAGCCCGGATGGACGGCGCTACGGTGCAATCCGTACTGCAGTCTGTGTTTCAACAGGTGAGAGTACCCGTACGAATGGAGAAGTGAGCAGGATGCGAGAAGCCATCGTTCAGAAGCTTACCGAATTACCACGTATGAGCAAACAATTTTGGGCGGTCCTGCTTAGCTTGCTGGGAAGTTTGGGCTTTCTGCTGTTTCAAGGCGGGAAGCTGGCACTTATGCTGTTTGTGGTCATGCTCGTTTTAAGCATCTATTTGTTGCTCGGACAGTGGAGCGGCATCAAACGGACACAGGGTGCACGGACACTGCATAATGCCGAAACGACCAGTACGATGGAAGCGGGCAGCTCACTCACAGTCACGATTCAATTGCAAATTCCTGGATTTTGGCCAATGCCTTATATATTCGTTAAAGATCGCTTGACTCACAAGAACGGCAGTGAGCTCGCATTTGAATCGACGATAGTTCCCGATTGGAGACGTCGCGGAGAGTGGGAATACCGGACTCCTGCATTGCGCAGAGGTTCGTATACCTTTGGTACGACCGAATGTGTAACGGAAGATATATTTGGATTATTTGAGCATAGTGGTACTCTAAAGCTGCCCAATAGCATTGTAGTCCTGCCGCAAACCGTGCAAATCCGCGAATGGCAGCAATATCATCAAATGATGAAAGGCACAAATCACCATTCTACAACGACTCGTGCCGTGCGTGAAACTACGCAGATCAATGGCGTTCGCGAGTATATTTATGGGGATCGTTTGTCTCGTATTCACTGGAATGCGACAGCCAAAACAGGAACCTGGAAATCAAAGGAATTTGAGCGGGAGTCTTTGCCCAAAACCTACCTGATTCTGGATCGTAGCCGCAAAGCATATGGAGATCCGGAGGATTTTGAACTCGCTGTTTCTGTTGCCGCATCTTTGTTCCAATACGGGGCCGGTCGCAGTCTGGCTCTGGGCCTGGTGTCTACAGGAGCGGATGATGTGTATTTCGAGCCCAAGCCTGGTCAAAATCTGTTAAAAGCGGTTCAACAGCATTTTATTCATGTGGAGGCTGACGGCTCTTACAATCTTCGTCAAGTATTGAGGGAAAAGGTGCAGCATCTGGTTCCCGGCAGCTTTATTACCTTAATAACTCCGCAGTATGGTGAGCCGATCATACAAATATTTAATTGGCTTAAGCAGCTTCAGTTGAATCCTTGTCACCTATGGATATGTTCTGGCGCTACCGATCAAGAGGCTTGGCTGAAAAGACTGCAATCGGTTGGTGTGGTTGGGTATCCGATCCATTCACTTCATGAGCTTCCGGTTGTGCTGGGAGGGAGAAGTGGATGAGTGAGCTGATGGTTGAGAGGACACCTGTGTGGCGACGCATGCTTTTGACAGATTGGCCGCATCGGTTGACGGTTTTGCTGGTTGGCTTGCTGTTACTGCAATTTGTTAGCTGGATTACAAAAGAAAATGGATTATGGCTCCCGGAGACAGTACGCATCGTTCAACTAACACTGCTAGTAACCTTTCTTCTGGAACATATCCCCAGGCTTCACTGGCTAGTGCGCGGCTTGATACAAATGATAGTTGTGATTGCTCTTAATGCTCATGTTTTACTTGATTATAAAATCATTGAAGATGTGTCGGTATCCAGCTATTTTTCTTCGCAGCTTTTTCTGAATTTATATCAATTGACGCCCTATTTATGGTTTGCACTCAGCACCTGGGTTATTTATCTGGCATTGATCTGGTGGGTAGAGGTCAAGTGGAGAGTTTATTTGCTGATGATCGTCAGTGTTCTCGCCATGTGTATCCGTGATTCCTTCTCAAATGTATATTTGTGGCCTCAGGTAGTGATGGTGGTGGGCTGCGGGTTGTTCCTGTTGATTTTGTGTCATTTTCAGCGGCTGCGTCAAAAAGATCCGACTGCATGGAGCTACCTCGCTGATTATCCGACATCAATCTCGGTTCCGGTTATTACCTTGGTCTGTTTGACATTATCAATTGGCTCCATCATGCCGGAAGTCAGTCCTGTATTGACCGATCCCTATACAGCATGGCGCAATTTTCAAGGCCAACCGGTTAATTTTACCACGGGAAAAGGTGTTGAGGTTGCAACTGCTACGGCTTCGGGTGATGCTTCTTCCGGATACAGTCGCAACGACACGGCTCTTGGCGGGGGATTTGAATTCGATTTCACTCCGGTTATGACTGTAGAAACCTCACATCGAAGCTATTGGCGTGGCGAAACACGCAGCTTTTACAGTGGGAAGGGCTGGGAGCTCGGGGAAGGCGACAGACGTGCTCCTGTGAGTACGGTACGAGCGGATGTTGCGTTGGCTACTGATCCAAGAGCTGCCGGCAGCAAGCTGAAAACCATAGAGGTTACTCAAACGGTAACGATTTTGTCTGAGGAAAAATATCCTGTATTATTCGGAGCTTTCAGCTTGCAAAAGGTAGTCGATCTGGGTGGTGCCAAGACAGGCTTTGAACCTTTGCTCTGGGCGCCATCGCAATCCGAGCTGCGCTTTAACGAACAGCAGCGTCAGGCTTTTCCTAAGTCGTACACCATCGTCTCACAAATGCCGATTGTGGATGAAGAGGCTTTGCGTCAAGCGCCTGCGGAGCTGCCGAACCGTGCGGAGCTGGCTGAATACTTACAGCTGCCTGACAACACACCTAATCGTGTACGTCTGTTGGCAGCAGATATTACGAAGGATACGGTAAGTCCTTATGAGAAAGCAAAGAAAATCGAACAATATTTGCGTCAAACGTATCCCTACACGAATAAGCCTGATCTCACCAAAGGAAAAAGTCGCGATTTTGTAGAGCGTTTCTTGTTTGAAATCAAGGAAGGCTATTGTGATTATTTCTCATCGGCAATGGCCGTGCTTTCCAGATCGTCCGGACTTCCTACTCGTTGGGTGAAAGGCTATGCCTCTGGCTCTACGACAGTACCTGATGAATATTTGAATATGTCGGTTGAGGAGGGCATGCTGGACCCTGATGCTGCAGGTATATATACCGTTCGTAATGCGGATGCGCATTCCTGGGTTGAAATTTATTTTAGCGGATATGGCTGGATTCCTTTTGAGCCTACCTCAGGCTTTGTGCTGCCGCGTGCCGCGCAATTACAGGAAACCGTGATTGATCCTTCGACATTACCTGAGATTCCGGAAACTACAGAAGAGGCGGCCGTTTTTTCGAATTCAGGTCATATTGCCGGTATCAGCGGATTGGTTCTGCTTGTTATTGCTTTAATTGCTTTTCTGATATGGAAGCTGCAGGTAGTCGATCTTGTCAAAGAGCGGATCGAACGCCGGAGAGCTTCACTCTTGAAGCAAAAGGTCATCGTAGAATGTGAACGAATGCTGCGGATTTGCCGACGTAATGGCTATACCCGGGATGAGCATGAGACTCTGCGGGAAGCAACCCGCAGATGGATCAAGCAGAGCAAATGGATGAAGGCCGATTTGGAGCAGGTGTTGTCCATCTTCGAGAAAGCGAAGTACAGCAATGCAGAAATAACAGAAGATGACTGGCAAAGCACAACCCAATTGGTCGAAAAGCTGCGTTCGCAATTTTGATTTAGAGATAGATTGAGTGAACTTGTTAAGTTCATGAAGCTATAGCCTGACAGCCTGCTGTCAGGCTTTTGACTGCTTATCTTTATTATTATTTTGCCACGCCTAACTGGCTGTGGTATAGTTTGACGTATGTAGGTATGATCGTTCCCGAGGTGATTTCTTTGTTAAAAAGGCTGCTTCCACAATTACAAGTCAACACGATTTATGATATTGATCTCAATGAACTATGGGCCAAAGGTGTGCGTGGTATTATTACAGATCTGGATAATACACTCGTAGGAGCCAAAGCACCACTGGCTACACCGGAATTAATCGAGTGGCTCAAGGTTGTCGGACAGATTGGATTTCAAGTCGTGATTGTTTCCAACAATAATAAGCTGCGGGTTAGCAAATTCGCTGAACCGCTGCTGTTGCCTTTTATTTATCGGGCCAAAAAGCCAACCAGTGCGGCCTTTCACAAAGCACTTGGTATGATGAAACTGCTGCCAAGTCAGACAGTAGTTATTGGGGATCAGATGATGACCGATGTGCTTGGCGGGAACCGAATGGGGCTGTTTACAATTCTGGTTCTTCCAATTGCAAAGGGAGATGAAGGTTTTTTTACGAAAGTTGTCAATCGCTCGCTCGAGAAAGTAGCTACAAGTTGGATGAAAAGGTAGGTAAACCATGACAGAAAAGATTGCAGAAGCAAAAGCCTGTGCCGGCTGCGGTGTAAAACTGCAAATGGAGCATGCGGACAAGCTGGGCTATGTTCCGGCGCAAGCATTGGATCGTTCGCCGATCATATGCCAGCGCTGTTTTCGTATGAAAAATTATAACGAGTCCTCAGGCATCACTTTAGACCACAATGATTTTTTGAAGCTGCTGAGTCACGTAGGCCATACAAAATCGCTGGTCGTCAATATTGTCGACATCTTCGATTTTGAAGGCACCTTAATCAGCGGCTTGCCGCGTTTTGTCGGAGACAATCCAATTGTGCTTGTCGTTAACAAAATTGATTTGCTGCCGAAAGTAACGAATTACAACAGAATTATTAACTGGATTCGTAAACAGGCTAGTGAATTTGGTCTTAAGGTTGTTGAGGTTGTGCTGTGCTCAGCCAAAGTGAATTTGGGCTTTGACCGTGTGATCAAGGCATTGGACGAGCATCGGGATGGCCGTGATATTTATGTTGTTGGAGCCACGAATGTTGGCAAATCGACATTGATTAACCGTCTGATCCGTGATTACAGTGACCTGGAAGCAGAATTGACAACGTCTCAATATCCGGGAACGACGCTGGACCTGGTGAAAATACCAATGGATGACGGTACCTTTATTATCGATACACCGGGTATTGTTTACCCGCATCGATTGACAGAGCTCGTGAACAAGCAGGATTTGGCTACGTTAATGCCTGATAAAGTCGTCAAGCCGGTCGTATTCCAATTAAATGAAAAGCAGACGATATTTTTCGGCAGCTTTGTGCGATTTGATTTTATTCAAGGTGAACGTCAATCGTTTACCTTTTATGTATCCAATGCAATCACCCCGCACCGGACCAAGCTGGAGCGTGCCGATGAGCTGTATGCAGAGCATAAAGGTGTCATGCTCGCACCACCGACTCTTGAGGCTTTGGAGCTATTGCCGAAGCTGAATAAGGTACCTGTACGTATTCCGAAGGGTAAAATATACGATGTTTCGATATCAGGCCTCGGCTGGATTAAAGTAAACAGTGACAGTGGTGCCGATCTGGCTATTCATGTTCCCAAGGGAGTTAAGGTTGCTGTTCGTGAGGCAATGATATAAAGCGGGAGGAACGAAGAAATAATGGGGAAACAGAAACTGGACAGCAACACGATTTTGTATGGTGTATTCGGGGATCCGATTCGCCATTCCAAATCGCCGATTATGCTGAATCGCGCTTTTGAGGAATCGGGAATTAACGCGGCTTATGCGGCATTTCATATTAAGCCGGGCCAGCTTAAGTCTGCTATCGATGGAATCCGTGCGCTGCAATTTCGTGGTGTTAATGTTACGATTCCACATAAGGTAGAGGTCATGGATTACATGGACGAAATCGATGAAGGCGCCCGGATTATCGGAGCAGTCAATACGATTGTCAATGAGGACGGTCGTCTTATTGGCCATAATACCGATGGTATCGGTTACGTGCGATCCTTGAAAGAAGAAACCGGAATCGATTTACGTGGTAAACATATACTGATGCTCGGAGCAGGGGGCGCAGCACGTGGAGTCGGATATGCACTAGCCATGGAGGGCGCGGCTCATATCTATATTGCCAATCGCACCCGTGATAAAGCCATAGAACTGGCGCAATCCATGTCCAGCTTCACCACTGCCACTGGTTTAGGGCTTGATGAGATTGGTGACATTGTCGGTAAGGTTGGTTTGATCGTGAATAATACTTCGGTTGGCATGCACCCTAATATCAACGATGTACCCATGGATACTTCATTGATCCTTGATTCTACCGTGGTCAGCGATCTGGTTTACAACCCGCTGGTGACAAAGTTTCTATGTGAATCCGAGTCTCGGGGTGCAACCATTCACAGCGGCCTGGGTATGTTTATTTATCAGGGTGCGTACGCTTTCGAGTACTGGACAGGTGCTTCGGCCCCTGTAGCGGCTATGCGTCAGGCTGTCATTGATTCATTTAACACGTAAATAAGGGTCGGAGCTTGCTGTATTTTTGAATTCATGTTAAGCCCGATCACAGATAACTATATTTACTCAAGAATAGAGGATAACGATAATTATGCTAACAGGCAAACAAACCAGACATTTACGCGCTTTAGCGCACCATTTGAACCCTATTTTCCAGGTGGGCAAGGGTGGGGTGAACGAGCATTTAATCAGACATATCAACGAAGCATTGGAAGTACGCGAGTTGATCAAAATTACGGTGCTTAATAATAGTGGCGAGGATCGCAAAGAAGTCGGTGAACAATTGGCTGAACAAGCGGATGCTGAGCTCGTGCAGGTTATTGGTAAAATCATCGTACTGTATAAAGAGTCCAAGGATCACAAAACAATTGTGCTGCCGGTATAGATTTTTGAGCTAGAAGAGGTGAGAGCATGAAGGTTGGAATTATGGGAGGTACCTTTGATCCTATTCATATCGGACATTTGATTGCTGCCCAACACGCGTGTGAGCAGGCCCTCTTGGATGAGGTCTGGTTCATGCCAACCAATGTGCCCCCTCATAAGGAAAAAGGCCCTATGGCTACGCCTGGACAGCGTTGGGACATGGTATGCCGTGCGGTCGAGGACCACCCCCATTTTCGTCCTTTTGATTTTGAGCTAAGGAAGGGCGGTATTTCATACAGCATTGATACGGTAACCGAGCTTCTTCAAATCCATCCCGACATTCATTTTGCCTATATAATTGGTGCGGATATGGTACAGTATTTGCCCAAATGGTACAGAATTGATGAGTTGGTGCAGAACATTACATTTATCGGCCTACAGCGCCCAGGTTATGTTTGGGATTTGAGCCTGCTGCCAGAAGCTATTCGTAAAGCGGTACTTGCTGTGGAAATGCCTTTGATTGAGCTCTCATCCAGCTTGATCCGATTGCGTCAGGCTGAAGGGAAGTCGGTTCGCTATTTAGTGCCAGATCGAGTAAATGAATATATGGTGGTGAATCGGATTTATGAATCGCAAGCAGCTGATTGATGCGGTAAAGGTACAAATGCCTGCTGCCCGTTGGGAGCACACGTTAGGTGTGATGGAAACGGCTGTGTTACTCGCGAGGAGCTATCAAGGTGATGCGGACAAGGCGCATTTGGCTGCCGTACTGCATGATGTTTGTAAATATTGGCCAGTCAAGGATCAGGGTAATGTGATTCGCGATCATGGCTTGCCTGCCGATTTACTAGAGTATGATAAGGAAATATGGCATGCGCATGCGGGTGCTTTCATTGCAGAGCGGGATTACGGGGTTGACGACGAAGAGGTATTGAATGCAATCCGTTATCATACAACTGGGCGTAAACATATGACCCAGCTGGAAAAAATCGTTTGTCTCGCAGATTATATCGAACCTGGAAGAGATTTTCCGGGTGTGCATAAGATTCGAGAAATCGCCGAATATAGTATGGAGAAAGCTCTCTTGATGGCGTTTGATGGAACGATCATTTTTTTGCTGGAAAAGGGAAAAAAGGTGTATCCGCTAACGATAGAAGCAAGAAACGGTCTAGTGGATGAAGTGAAATCCGTTGGATAGATTGAATTGAAAGTAAACCCAGCTAAGTAGAAATTGCCATACAGTGAGATCGAGGAGGAAATGAAATGAGTCTTACACCAGAAAAATTAGTAGACCTTGTTGTCGAAGCGGCTGAAGATAAAAAAGCAATGAATTTGATCGCGTTAAACCTACAGGGGGTTTCGCTGATTACGGATTATTTTGTTATATGCCATGGTAATTCAGAAACACAGGTTCAGGCTATTGCTACGGAAATTCGTAAAAAAGCTGAACAAAATGGTGGTCGCGTACGTGGATTAGAGGGTATGGATACAGCACGTTGGGTACTGGTTGATTTAGGCGATGTGATTGTTCATGTTTTCCATCGTGAAGATCGGGAATATTATAATATAGAGCGTCTTTGGTCAGATGCCAAGGTGGTAGAACGCGTATGATATTGGATGCAGGAAGAACTTATAAACTGAAGGTTGCCAAGGAAATCGCTCCACACGGCTATTTTGTAACGGATGGCACTCAGGAAGTATTGCTCCATTACAGTGAGGTCGTAGGAACGATTAAGCCAGGTGATTCGGTAGATGTGTTCTTGTTCTATGATACACAGGATCGTCTTGCCAGTACGATGAAAAAGCCATTGATCCAGCTGGGTGAGATTGCACTTCTGGAAGTTGTCGATATTCACCCGCGGTTCGGCTGTTTTCTGGAAATGGGCTTAGGCCGCAATTTGCTGCTTCCATTCAGGGAACAACCCGATCTGCGTGAGCTTCGACCTCAAGTGGGGGATAAGGTGTTCGTTGAACTTGCCCATGACCGACAAGGCCGATTGCTGGCCAGAGTTGCCGGTGAGGCTGAGCTTAAGCCGATGTGCTTTGACGCTCCAACCAGCTGGAAGAATACCTGGGTTAGCGCAAGAGTATACAAGCCGCTGCAGATGGGTACCTTTGTTGTTTGTGACGGAGGCGTTGTTGGATTTGGTGTCATTGGTATGATCCACTCCACGGACCGTACCAGAAAGCTGCGTCTCGGTGAGCAGGTTGATGTGCGGATAAGCTTTGTTCGCGAGGATGGCAACGTGAACTGTTCAATGAAGGCTGTGAAAGAGGTTGGACGGGATGAGGACTCGGAGCGGATTCTTGCCTTTTTGCGTGAAAGACCAAACGGCTCCATGCCTTATTCGGACGAGTCCCCGGCGGATGCCATTAATGAACGGTTTCAGATCAGTAAATCGGCTTTTAAGCGGGCAATTGGTAAATTAATGCGTGAAGGCCTTGTGTATCAGGAAGGCAGCTGGACTCATCTGAAGCAGGGGCAACAACCTGAGGATAATCAGGAGCTCAAGACTGAGAGTCAGTCGGACGGAGAATAAATAGCTGTGAATTGTCAATTAGTAAAGGTGTTGAATGAGTGTGGCTTATAATCAATTTGCTTATTACTATGACCGATTGATGGTGGACATGCCTTACGCTGAATGGCTTGAATTTCTGCAGCAGTGCTGGAAGCAATATGGGCTTCCACAAACGATTGCAGATCTCGGGTGCGGTACAGGCAGTATAGCGCTGCCGCTTGCGCAGCAAGGTTACGAAGTCTATGGCATCGATTTGTCTGAGGATATGCTGGCGGTAGCACAGCAAAAGGCGCAGGAAGCTGAAGCTCAGCATTTTTTTCAGGGAAAAGGTAGAGTGACTTGGCTGCAGCAGGATTTGCGCGACTGGTCCTTGCCGGTCCAGGTTGATGCGGTCATCTCCTTATGTGATTGTATGAATTATTTGCTGGAGGAAGAGGATGTGCAGCAGGCGTTCAGACAGGCATACGATGGTCTCAAAGACGAGGGTATATTTGTGTTCGATGTCCACACTCCCCTTCAGCTGGAAAGCTATGCGGAGGAACAGCCTTTTTTTCTAAATGAAGACGATATTGCTTATATTTGGACGAGTGAGCTGGATGAGGAACGCTGTGAAATTGAGCATTCACTAACGATCTTTAGTCAGGTTCCTGCAAGCATTGGAAAATCTGGCTATGAGCAAGGAGGCTATTTCCAGCGTTTGGAGGAATATCATTCGCAGCGTGCTTATTCGCTTTCATGGCTAAAGCAGCAGCTATTGGCGGTTGGTTTTAAAGAAGTGCTTTGTTTCGGTGATTTTGTGTGGAAGCCAGCAACAGATTCAACGCAGCGTGCTTTTTTTATAGCGAGGAAGTAGTTGGACTTAATCTGAACCAACGCTTATGCGCTGCTACAGCTTCATAAGCAGACTCCATATACATAAAATGATTCCCCATAGTGGTAAAGCTAACAAAATTCCGTTCATGATACCCAACATATGACCCACCTCGTTCCTGAGTGATCGGAGCTGCTGTAGTTGTTCCATTGACAGCTGATGTTGTTATCTTTTCCATTTGGGAAGCTCTCTAATCATGCTGACTATCGCCAAATAGACCTCGATCCGCTATATATAGTGGTTATCGAGGTTTATTCACGGCATGAAGGACACTATCTAATTGAGAAAGCGGGGGTAACCCTAATGAGCGATGAAAACAGCACTGTGCAGCCCTTGGTTAAGGCGCAACCTTTGGGGATGCAGCGGGAACTGCTCCAAATTGTAGCCATGCTGACCATGCTCATTGATCATATTGGAGCAGCCTTATATCCGGATCAATTTCTGGTGTTGCGTTTTATTGGTCGTCTTGCTTTTCCGCTGTATGCTTTTGGTATCGTTCAAGGATATCTCTACACGCATAATATTCAGAAATACGTGCTGCGGTTGGGATTATTAGCGCTCATTTCCCAATTTCCATTTATGTGGGCCTTCGACTATATAGAAGTCAATGTGATCGGTACTTTTTTTATATGCATTTTGACCTTGATTGCGATGGAGCGTACGCGGATTATTTTATTGCAAATCCTGATTGCTTGTGCGGCTTTCCTGTTGTTTAGCTGGATTCCAACGGATTACGGCACCTACGCGTTGATGATGATTTTGATCTTCAGGTACACATCTTCCTATTTTGCCTTGCTATTGCATTTTTTCTTGAACCTGTACTATTACTGGACGGGCGGCGTGATTTATCAATATATTAGCATGGTATCTACGATCTGGCTGATTTGGGGAGCCAAAGCGAGACCAATCCCCTTTACGATTCCACGGTGGCTCTGGTTATCGTTTTATCCTGCTCATTTATTCATTCTTGCCATCATCAAATGGCTATTTTATTGAAAAAACGGTGTGTACAAGCAGGCGTGACTTGACACAGCAGCCGTTTTTTACATATAATCGCCTTATATGAACTAGCGGCAGTGATAGGAAGTAGTAGCTACGTACCATTTTTCAGAGAGTCAGTGTTAGGGTGAGAGCTGGCATATGGGAAGAGTGAACTCGTCTTGGAGCCAGAAGGTCAATGCTTGAACGATGCTGATGTTGAAGACGTCAACAGAGCACACACAAGTCTAACCGGATCGTTGCCCCCGCGTTAAGGGGAAGAGTGAACACGGGCAAAGCATGCTCGATGTTAACTAGGGTGGTACCACGGGAAGCACGCCTCTCGTCCCTAGCCGTTGCGCTAGCGATGAGGGGCTTTTTTGTTTGGACATAATGAAAGGGGATTAACAGAATGACAGAGGAAATTAAAGAACAGCAGGGCTATAACCCGCAGGCCATCGAACCGAAATGGCAAGGATATTGGGACAATCATAAATCCTTTAAAGTGCTGGAGGACGATAGCAAGCCAAAATTTTATGCGTTGGATATGTTTCCTTATCCGTCGGGAGCCGGACTTCACGTTGGACATCCGGAGGGCTACACGGCTACGGATATCGTTTCCCGTTATAAAAGGATGCGTGGCTACAACGTGCTGCACCCGATGGGCTGGGACGCGTTCGGTCTGCCTGCAGAGCAGCATGCATTGGATACGGGACAGCATCCCCGTGACATAACGATCAAAAATATTAATAATTTTCGCCGTCAAATCAAGTCACTAGGCTTCTCCTACGATTGGGACCGCGAGGTCAGCACGACCGACCCGGATTATTATAAATGGACGCAGTGGATTTTTATTCAGCTGTATAACAAAGGGCTTGCTTATGTAGACGAGGTTGCTGTGAACTGGTGTCCGGCTTTGGGTACGGTGTTGGCTAATGAAGAAGTCATTAACGGCTTGAGTGAGCGCGGTAATCATCCTGTCGTGCGGAAGCCGATGCGTCAGTGGGTACTGCGAATTACTGAGTACGCAGAGCGGCTGCTGGATGATCTGGAGGAGCTGGACTGGTCCGAGTCGATTAAAGATATGCAGCGGAACTGGATCGGGAAATCGAAGGGTGCCGAGGTCGTATTTGCGATTGATGGTCATCAAGGTGAAGGCTTGAAGGTATTTACCACTCGCCCGGATACTTTGTTTGGTGCCACCTACTGCGTTATGGCTCCTGAGCACGATTTGGTAGCGAGCATTACAACACTTGAGCAGGACGCAGCAGTGAAGGCTTATCAGGAAAAAGCCTCACACAAAAGCGATCTGGAGAGAACGGATCTGGCCAAGGATAAATCCGGTGTATTCACAGGTGCATATGCGGTCAACCCGGTTAATGGGGCGAAGGTACCGATCTGGATTTCTGATTATGTGCTGGCTGGTTATGGAACAGGCGCAATTATGGCTGTGCCTGGACATGATCAACGTGACTGGGAGTTCGCCAAGCAATTTGACCTGCCGATTGTTGAGGTTATTACAGGCGGAGACATTACGCAGGAAGCTTATTCAGGAGACGGAGCGCATGTTAATTCAGAGCTGTTGAACGGATTGACGAATGTGCAGGCGATTGCCACGATGATTGAATGGCTGGAGTCGAACGGCAAAGGTTATGGCAAGGTCACATATAGACTGCGTGACTGGTTATTCAGCCGTCAGCGTTACTGGGGTGAGCCGATTCCGATTTTACATCTTGAGGATGGCACAATGAAAACTGTTCCTGTCGATCAATTGCCTTTGCTGCTGCCGGATATCGAGCAAATCGCTCCTTCGGGTACAGGAGAATCACCACTGGCTGTTGTCACAGAATGGGTAGAAACCATAGATCCTGAGACCGGCATGAAAGCGCGCCGCGAAACAAATACGATGCCGCAATGGGCAGGCAGCTGCTGGTATTATCTGCGTTTTATCGATCCAAAGAATGACAAGGAGCTGTGCTCACAGGAGCTTCAACAAAAATGGCTGCCGGTGGACTTGTATATTGGTGGTGCCGAGCATGCGGTGCTTCACTTGCTGTACGCACGTTTTTGGCATAAGGTGTTGTACGATTTGGGTGTGGTAGCAACGAAAGAACCTTTCCACAAGCTGGTCAATCAAGGCATGATATTGGGTGAAAACAATGAAAAAATGAGTAAATCGCGTGGTAACGTGATTAACCCGGATGAGATCGTTAATGAATTCGGCGCGGATACACTGCGGATGTACGAAATGTTTATGGGACCGCTAGAAGCAACGAAGCCTTGGAATATTAACGGCGTTGAAGGCAACTTCCGTTTCCTGAACCGGATTTGGCGGATGTTTGTCGGGGATAATGGTCAGCTTCATTCCAAGATTTCTTCTGACGAGACCTTGGGAAGTGAATCCTTCAAGCGTACCTGGCATCGTTCGATCAAAAAAATTACCGAGGATTTTGAAGCGCTGCGTTTTAACACGGCAATCAGCCAATTGATGATTTTTACGAACGAGGCTTATAAAACAGATCGTTTGCCCAAAGCAGCGATGGAGCATTTTGTCCAAATGCTTTCCCCGATTGCACCTCATATCGCTGAAGAGCTGTGGGAGAAGCTGGGGCATTCGGGCTCAGTGACTTATGCCGAATGGCCTGTGTATGACGAAGCATGGACTGTAGATAATGAAATCGAAATCGTGGTACAGGTGAATGGAAAAATCGTGGAGCGTGCACTTGTTTCCAAGGACGCAGATGAAGCGGCTCTGCAAGAATTGGCGTTGGGCTCTGAGAAGGTACAGGAAGCTATGGCTGGCAAAACCGTAAGGAAAGTAATCGCGGTAAAAGGAAAGCTTGTTAACATCGTAGTTGGCTAATCGAGGCTGGCTGCTAATCAAATCCTGATTACTTGTCAATTTTAAATAACCGTCCGGTTGCACGGACGGTTCATACGAGGAAAAACGTGAAAGCATCGCGTTAGTCGGCACTTGCGCCGAAAAACCGTGCTTTCACTTTTTCCACATCTTCTTCATATTTGGAATGAGTTGTGCGGATTAGTTTATTAAACATCCCGTGCAGCTCATTTTCCATTATACGGAGCCCTTCGGCCGTAATTCCACCTGGCACTGCAACTTGCTTTTGCAAGGACAGAGGTGTGAACCCGCCAACGGTCAGCAGCTTGCCGGTTCCAAGCAGCATTTCGCATGCCAGTCGTGTCGCTTCAGGTTCGGAAATTCCAGTTTCCTCAACAGCGGCATCGACAAATTTTTGTAAGAAATAAGCTATAAATGCGGGTCCACAACTTGTCAGGTCAGATGAGATACGCGTATATTCCTCGGATACACGTATCGGTGTACTGATGAAGGCAAATAAATTCTCGAGCAGCTCAATATCTTGCTCAGACATGCGATCACTATACATGCATAGTGTCGCACCGCTGGATACATAGTTGGTGATGCTGGGTATTATTTTAGCAATCTTGCAGTTGAGCTGTCCTTCCAAATGACTAATAAGCACGGGGCTAGTTATGGACACGAATATATGTGAACCATCTATCTCGTCCTTCAGATCATCAATGACTGCTTTATACTCTAATGGTTTAACGCATATAAACGTAATTTCTGAATGATGTAAAACATCAATGCTGGAGTGGGAAACTCGGATACCGGGATAGGCAACTGCTAATCGTTCTGCTTTGGACAGGGTGCGGTTTGTGATCGTAATTTGCTCCGGTAGGAGCGCACCCGCTTGAATGAACGCTTCGATTAATATGCTGCCCATGCTGCCCGTACCGATGAATCCAACTTGCATAGCCATCCCCCCTTGGATCAGTAGACCTTCCTTTATGCGTATGCGGATGAGGTTGGGATTATACCAGTAATTGAACTGTGTTCATGAGAGGGAATGGTACAGTAAACGATCTAAATGGAACGTAATGATGAATCTTATTCAAATTTACTCTCACCAGAACGGAGGGAATTTGCTTTTGAACCTTAACAGTGGATGGAACATCAAATGGGTAGTGTGGCTTGTAACTGCTGCTATTATTTTGGTCATGGTATGGTGGGGCTACTCTTGGTATGGGCGTAGTTTGTCCCAGTCGACCGGATGGCACAATGCTAATGAAGAGATGCAGACGTTTTTGCTCAAGCAGTCGGAAGAAAAGCTGAAGAAGGCAGAAGTAACCGGTGAACAGGAAAAAAATGCCTCAAAACCCGCAAAAGCTAGCACAGATAAAAATGTTTCCAAGGACACAGCAGCCACCGCCCAAACGAATCCAGACCCACTAGCGGTAGAGGCCGCACCTGCCGTGAATAAGCCCGATCCAGTGTTACCTGACCCAGCTGCCAAGCCAGAATCAACTAAAGGCACGCTGAATCTTAACAAAGCCACGCAAGCTCAGTTGATTACCATACCTGGCATCGGTGAAGCCAAAGCCAAAGCAATTATTGCCCATCGCAAGCAAATTGGAGGTTTTCAGAGAATCGATCAGCTGTTGGATGTGAAAGGGATCGGAACGAAGCTGCTGGAGAAAATGAAGCCCTATCTGGTGCTGGAACCTTGATGATGTCTTTTGTTTTGAGGAAAAGTATGAGAAAATAGTATCAATACCTATTCTATTATAACTTATGGAGAACCTACTAATGACAACCCGCAAAGATTGGGATACTTACTTTTTGGATATGGCTTATATGGCTTCCACCCGTTCCCGCTGTAACCGCAGACATGTTGGAGCTGTACTGGTGCAAGGAAAAAAACTTCTGGGTGCTGCTTATAATGGTGCGCCTATGGGGGTACCGGATTGTTCGGAAGCCGGCTGCATGCTTGTAGAAGAATATGAGCTTTTAAATCTTGAAGGCTCTGAGCAGGTTCTAAAAAAACAACGCTGCATCCGCACCATCCATGCCGAGCAAAATCTGTTGCTGTTTACAGATCCGAAGGATCGTGAGAATTCTGTTGTTTATGTAACCGATCAGCCGTGCTGGACCTGCTCGAACATGCTGGCCAACAGTGGAGTTACCGAAATCGTGTACCATCGTCCATACAACAAGGACAGTGCCAAGGTGACGGCATTGATGGAGCAAAAAGGAATTATTTTTCGCAGTTTGGAGTCCTATGTACCGCCTTCAGGAACTAGTGATCCTATCAAGGATGGAGCGGAGTAATGGACAGGAGATCTGTGGACCATATACCGCGAAAATTCATTCCTATGAAATTGGATATTTTATTCAAGATGGTATTTGGCAGCAAAGTGGAAGTTGAAGAGATCATCAATAATGAGCTTGCCAAAGAGCAGTCACAATATGTTTAGTGAGAGATCTCTTTATTATTGGAGTAAGCTGTATGGAAGACAAATTCCTGAAGGCTTCATTTTTTGGAGCTTCCCAAGCTAACTGAATCAAAGGAGCCTGTAAATAGGCTTGAGCTATGGTTGAAGTTTTTAAATGCTGAATCTGAGGAGGAATTGAAAATGATTTCAGATAAAGATTCACTGCTTTCAGATGCATACCTGGAACGAATTAAAGCATTTGCAGATGAAGCTAAAATGCACGAAATCGATGCTAGACAAAAAGAATTGATGGATAGCATAACTTCTATTAACTATGCTAAACAAGAAGGCAGGATTGAGGTTGTTAAAGAAATGTATGCTGGTGGTATGTCAATTGAAACAATAGCTAAAGTTCTCAAGCAAAGTGAAGCTGAGATTCGCAAATATGTAAATATGTAGACAGCGGGTATTTACAAGGATAATCAATAGCTATTATGGGGAAGAACCTCTTCATGCACCCTCAGGTGCAAGAGGTTTTTTTGCGTTGTATCCGTTATTATATGAATGATGTAAAGGAGGCTGCTGGATGAATCGACCTCTCGTAGTATGCACGCTGCTGTGGATTAGCGGTTATGCGTTGGCGTATTTATTCAATCTGGACTGGTTATCTCTATATGTAAGTTTATTATTGGCAATAGTAATGGTTATATATTGGGGGTTGGGCTTAAAATTCAGAATAGGCGTATGCGCGGTACTACTCGTGTTGATTGGAGCAGGCTATTATGAGAACTATGACCAATCCAATCGCAGTGATATTTCACTGCCGCGTGATGCAGAAGGAGTTGGAGAAGCCAGCATGGTTCTGGCAGGCTTCATTGCATCACGGGTAGAGGTTGACGGGGATAAGGCATCCTTTACTTTAATGGTTGAAAGCCAACAGCAGGAGAAACAGGAAGATGAGTCCAGCAAGCTCGGCGCAAAGCCCAAGTTTGTAAAAGAGCCGATAGCAGTAAATGTAAAGCTGTTAACCCGCGAGGAGCAGCAGCGTGCCTATTCCTGGCAGAGGGCAGATCGAGTCGTTCTCCAAGGGATAGTCAAGCTCCCAGCCGAAGCGCGGAATTTTGACGGGTTTGATTATCGCGACTACTTGAGGCTGCAGCATATTCATTGGATTGTGAGCGTTAAAGGGATTGCATCCATGCAGGTTACACAGCCACAAACATGGACTCTGGATTCTCTATTACGCTGGAATGATCAATTTAGAATGATTCTCGCGCAACGAATTTCAGACATATTTCCTGCTGCTCAGGGAGGATTTATGCAAAGCATGCTGATCGGTTTAACTGACGATATGGACCCTGTACAATTTCAGCAATTTTCACAGCTTGGATTAACACATATTTTAGCGGTGTCCGGACTGAATGTTGCGGTATTTCTTGCTTGTTTGCTATGGGTATTGCGTAAATTACGTTTTACGAGAGAGACCTGTATCCTTACAGCTATTGCACTGATGCCGCTATACATTGCTCTAACAGGGGGCTCACCGTCTATTGTTCGGGCAGGATTAATGGCGATGATCGGTTTATATGCGGCGTATCGTCATACATTAAAGGACGGCTTGCACTCCGTTCTATTCGTAGGTTTTGTCATGCTGTTATGGGACCCCTATTACTTACTGGATGTCAGCTTTCAGCTCTCATTTTTGGTAACCATAGGGTTAATTGTCGGAGTACCGCCTGTTAACACTATCATGCCGATCCGTTCACAGCTATGGAAAAATACACTTTCGATCTCGTTAGTGGCTCAATTGATTTCTTTTCCGGTATCGATTTATTATTTTAATCAATTATCACTGCTGTCGCTGGCAGCCAATTTGTGTCTGGTCCCTGTGTTTAGTATGGTCACGATGCCGGGAGGCACTGCAGCTTTGGTTATCGGCTTTATCTACGTTCCTGCAGGGCAGGCATTAGCCTGGCTTGTCGCCAAGGTCAACGATTGGGTGTTCATGGTCGTTTCGATCTCCAGTAAATGGGATGGCTTTCAAACAATTTGGCCAAGCCCCAGTATAGGTTGGATGGTTGGTTACTATCTGGTTCTCGCATTTCTGGTAGCTTTGCTTATTCGTTTGAAAAACGAACATCATAAAGCAGCTGAACCTATGCTAAAGGCTGTTCGACCCGGCTGGCAGCTTGAAAGAAATGGCCAAATGAAATGGAATTGGATGAAGAAAAACTTGCCTCTGCCACTGGCAGGCATAAGCTTGATCGCCCTATTGGTATATGCCTATGTTCCTGACCGTTGGCATTCAGCAGGGGAGGGACATGTGGATTTTATCGATGTGGGCCAGGGGGATAGTATTTTAATACGTTCACCGATAAGTCGTAGTGTAATCTTGATTGATGGTGGTGGAACAGTGAGCTTTCATAAACCGGGAGAGGAATGGAAGCTGCGCAAAAATCCGTATGAAGTGGGAAGCAAGCTGCTAGTACCGCTATTAAAAAAACGCGGCATACAGCAGATTGATTATTTAGTCATCTCTCATGAGGACGCCGATCATATCGGTGGCTTGCAAGCTGTATTGGAGCAAATTCCGGTAAAGCAGCTGGTGTATAATGGTACCTTCAAACCAGGCCCAGCCGTAGAAAAATTGTTCCAGACTGCCTTGGATAAGCAGGTGAAGCTTGTTAAAGCCAGTGCCGGAAGCACGCTAAAGGTAGATACGTCTACAGAGCTATTGGTGCTGCACCCAATTCCGGGTGAAGCTGCAGAGGGGCTGCGTATAGAAAAAGAGCAAAATGGCCAATCGGTTGTGTTCATGATGCGTATGGCAAATACAAGATGGCTATTTACCGGAGATATGGATCAAGCTGCCGAAACGGCTGTAGCACAAATGACAGCTGCTTCCAAGTCCATTGACAATACGCATACAAGTAGCCTCTTTGATGCTAAGGATAAGCCGCTTAATTTGCCTGAACTTATGCAGCAAGGACCCATTGATGTGCTGAAGATTGCACACCACGGAAGCAAGACTTCTACATCGAACACCTGGCTCCAAGCCTATCAGCCTCGAATGGCGGTTATATCTGTAGGTGCAAGCAATGTTTATGGTCACCCGCATCCTACAGTTATAGAGCGTTTACAGCAGCACGGCATTCAGATTATGCGTACGGATTGGATGGGAGAAGTGCAAATGACGGTTAATAACGGTGAGATAAAGGTGAGGACAAAGCTTAAAATGGACCGATAATTAGCTGCGTATGAGTTATTTACATAAACAAAAATAAACTCGCTCAGATTTTGAACGAGTCCATCATTATTAATCTTTTAATGCCTTGTCAATCGGGAATCCTTGCCCGCTCCACGCCTTCTTTCCTGACCAATCCGCTTGGCCCTGCCAGAAAGGATCAGATGCACTTAATCCCAGCGGTAAAAACACGGCAGAACATAAATACAAGCTGCCCGTAGATATATACGTCTCGCCAACCTCCGGTTGGTGGCCGCAGAATCCGATAGTTAACCAGCCGTTCTCATCAAATGTGCCAGGAGCTTCAATCATCCGTCGAATAACTGCAGTTAGAGCGCAGCGGACTTGAGCTGGTTCGATAGTGGCATCCAGTTCATTGCGCAGCGCGACTTGACTCAAAACCTGGAAAGCGCCAAAGCGATAGGCTAGTGAGCGACCGTGTGCTGGGAATGTGCCTTCAGGTGATATCAGGCGCTCCTGCTGTACAGCATAACGTTGGGCCCGCTTCACGATCCGCTCCTGTAGTGCTCCCCAAGCCTCTTCTTCGTTGGCAACAGCTTCAATAATATCAACCAACATAGGTTGGATAACGAAGCTGTTGTAATAATCCGCATGATACTCCGGCCCATCGCCGTAGATACCGTCTCCTTTATACCATTGCTCATGCTGCCTGATTGCATAATCAACACGCATCCGATCCCATTCTTCACCAGCGCGGAAAAGAGCGGTTTCGATCATCGCCGCGAACAAGAGCCAGTTGTTAAACCCTGGCTTGCGTGTCCGGGTTGCTTTTAGAGCCGCTACCACTTGCTGCTGTACCCGCGGCTCTAGCTTTTCCCACAGTTCTTTGGGTGCCCTAAGAATGGCATGAGCCAGAAAGGCCGCGTCTACGATGGGTTGATAACCTTCGGAAAAATTCATGAAATCAGGAGATGAGGGATCTGTACCGGCATCAATGGCTTGTCTGGCGAGATCGGCGTAATGCTGTCTCAAGCGTCCTTCTTCACCTTCATGACTGCCAGTTTCAAGCCAAGGTGCCATTCCTGTTAATAGGCGAGCCAATGCTTCCAAATGCGTATACATAGGCCTGTCATCGATTTTTCCTTCGACGGGCATTTTTTCTTTTAGCTGACGGTTGGTCAAATGATACAGCACGGGTTGTGCAATTCGACTTAAAGTATCTATCCAATAAATTCGATCTTCCTGAGCTTCCGGCATGGTGAGATTCCCTCCAACATAGTTTCGACAATTAAGTTCTCTTTTGATTATTTTATAACAAATAAATACATGGGTCATTGGTGAACATGACAATTATCTTTGTGTAAATATTATATAGTATCATTTTCTAGCACAATTATTGGAAGACTAGGGTGTTATGGATAAGCTTTTTAAGGGAGAAAGTGTATAAATCTATATATTAGCTGTTGGCAGGCAGCCTGCTGAACATGTATAGTTTGTATGTTGCAGACAACTGATGACCTGAAATGAAAGCTTCCATTTCAGCCAATAACTGCCGGAGTATACCTTAGCCCTTAAATTTGATATTCTTAATACAGCTAATTATATTTTTGTTGTGCAACATTATTAATTATAGTTTCGTTTATATAGTTGCAAGAGAGGGGGATCCCAGTGGTAGCGCCAGATTTGATCAAGGCTGCCCAGTCGGGCGATCGCGACGCTCTAATTACCCTGCTGCGTGAGATTGAAAATCATGTTTACCGAACCGCATATTACATTTTGGGTAACGAGCAGGACGCTTTGGATGCCGCGCAGGAAGCTTTAATACGGATTTATACAAAAATTAATTCTTATGAAGAAAAGGCGCAATTCAAGACGTGGGTCCAGCGCATTGTTACCAATTTATGTATAGATAAATTCAGGAAAAACAAGCCTACTGTTTCCATTGAGCAGTTTGATTTGACCTTTACAGAAACAAAGACAGTTGAACAAGAGGTTATGTCCGCATATATTGCCGAAGATATTAAAGAGGCCATTGATAAACTGCCGGAACATCATCGATCAGTCGTCGTGCTTAGGTATTTGCAGGATTTCTCCTACAATGAAATTGCCGAATCACTTGATTTGCCCATCAACACGGTTAAATCCTATTTATTTAGGGCTAGGCAGCAGTTGCAAACGTTGTTGCAGGATTACAAAAAAACATCAACTGAATCGACCCGGGGATGAGCAGATAACAGGCTTGGTTCTCATGCTCAGTCGGTTTACTGCATAGCGTTGTGCACTGTCACATATCAGTTGTGAATCTTTTAGAAAGGTAGTGTGCGGGATGAATTGCCAAGAGGTGATCGAACTGATGCAGAGATATCTCGATCAAGATCTCGATAAAATAGAATATAATCAAATGCTGGATCATATACAGGATTGCCCGGAGTGCTCAGAGTTGTTTGAGCGATTATTGAATGTATCCGAGCAATTGGAAAGCTTGCCTAAGGTCACGCCTTCGTTTAGCCTGGTAGATGCGATTCTGCCTAAGCTGCAGCAAATGGATATGGTGTCAACTCCTTTGAGCATGGAGGATCACGCTGCATATGCATCTCGTGATATCTCGTCCTCTGTTCCAACAAAGCTGACAACCTCATCTGCACAGACTTTGCGTAAAGATACCGTACCTGTAAGCCGAGCTACAGATTGGCGTAGTCGGACACGTAGCTTTGTTTCAGCTAAAATCGTTGGCGGTGTGGTTGCCGCTGGTTTGATACTCGGTTTCTTTGTTTTCAATCAGCAAGAACAGAGCAATATGCAAAATGCAGATGGCGCTCTAATGGCTCCTAAGTCCGCCTCAACGAGCAGTGCAAGCTCCAGAGAAAAATCTGCAGCTCCCGCTGCCTCTGGCATGAGCGAGTCCAACAGCAATGCAACTGCGGATACCTCACCGGATGTTAACGGCAATATGCCTGCACTGAAACAGGAAGAAAGCAATGCGTCCCAGTCTTCTAAAGATTTGGTTTCGCCTCCGGAGGCTCCGACTGCGAGTACGCCTGCTAATAACTCAACGCCAGCACCAAATATGGGCTCCAATAAGATAGGCGGGGCTGTGCCACAGGCATCCAGCCCAAAGAGCTCGGCAGCCGACAGTCAGATCATGACTCCGCCAAGCACAGTTGAGAGCACTTCTCCGAATTCTTCGTCCACTCCGCTGCAAGCGGGCACAGGTGACGGACAACTGAAAGAACCTCTAACCTTTGGTGCGCAGCAGCCAGCGGCTAAAGCAGATAACCCAACTGCCAAGGCTATTGTTCCACAGGCAGAGACGCCGCGCAGCAGCTTGGCAGCGCCAGGTTTATTCGGTGGTAATGCAGCATCTTCGGCTGCTTCCGATAAAAACTCTAACGCTGGGTCAGGAGAGATTGCCCAGCCAAGCACCGGCAACACAGCTTCAGCCAATGATAGTAATGCTGCCAAATCCAAAATAGGCGAAGCGCCAACTGCAGATCAAAGCTTCTCGTTCATGCAAACTCAAGCAGCCAGCAGTCTTGCTGCTGCTGACAAGACATACACGGCAGCCATTAGCGAGAAGCGAGTCGTTATAAGTGACAAGAATGGTAAAAGTATCTTTACATCGATGAATGTAGCCGCGGTTACCGAACAAATTACATTGCTGGAATGGACGGCTGATTACAAGCTGACCTATCAGATAAGCGGTCCAACAAGCACAAGGACTTTCATCATCAATGCCGTAAGTCGGTCGGAAGCAGCAAAGTGACCATTTACAAATATTTCGTATTCGAGCCAACACACATTATGCTTCACTTGCGTATGATAGGTTAGGTTGGAAATGGAATCATAACGTCGTATGACCACTCGGGGAACGGTTTCTAGAGCCTTAACCCGGTTGTTTATATAGATGGGCTTGGCAGCAAAGGGATGATGTCTGAACCGTAAGGTTTTGACGGAATCCCTTTGTTGTTGTTACAATGCTCATATAAACAGGTTTAGAGGGAAATGGGTGAGCAGCAATGGATTTCAAGACCGCGTTAAGGAGTATTCAAAAAGGTGCATTTGCGCCGCTGTATGTGTGTTACGGTACAGAGGGTTATTTAATTCAGGAATTTTTACAAAAGCTGACGAGCCGTCTTATTGATCCACAGGATGCAGCGTTTGCTGTATCCCGTTACGATTTGACGGAAACTTCGATAGATAGGGTTATAGAAGAAGCTGAGGAGTTACCTTTTATTGGACCAAGAAAGTTGATCGTAGCGACAAATGCGCTGTTTCTGACGGGGGCCAAGGATAGCTCAAAGGTAGAACACAGTCCGGAGCGGCTGCTGGAATATTTAAAATCCCCTGCTGATTTTTCCGTTATCGTATTGACTGTGAGTGCTGAAAAGCTTGATGAACGCAAGAAGCTCGTGAAATCACTGAAGGAAAAAGATTACTTGATATCATGCGCTGCTTTATCGGCGGACGACCTGGGACAGTGGCTGAAGGGAGAGGCTGAGAAGGCTGGCATTTCTTTTGCACCTGGTGTTCAGGATCAGTTTATTATGTACACGGGAACGAATCTGCAGGCTTTATCGAGTGAGTTGGATAAATGCGCAATGTTTATAGGGCGCGGTGGCACGATCACGAGTGATGTATTAGATCAGTTGGTGACACGTAGCATTGAACAAAATATTTTTCTGCTGATTGAGCATATTGTACAGCTTAAATTGGACAAGGCCTTTACGATGTTGGCTGAGCTTCTGCGGCGCAAGGAAGAGCCTATTAAGATCATGGCTTTGATAGCTAGACAGTTTCGTATCATGTACCAGGTAAAGGATTTGCAGCAGCAAGGTTATTCACAGCAGCAAATCGCATCACAAATCAGTCTGCATCCTTATGCAGTCAAGATTGCTGCCGGACAGAGCAACCGTTTTGAGGTCAGCCAGCTGTTACATATTTTAGATCAATTATCTGATCTAGACTACCAAATGAAAAGTGGTAAAATCGATAAAGCACTCGGTCTGGAGCTTTTCTTGTTAAAGCTCGTTGCCTGAACGAGAGCCGGATCCATAAGAAAAGCTTCTGATCGAAGCCTATTCGGTGAAGATACATCCGTGTTATAAATGTAGCTTTTCTTGCGAGATAAGAATCGTTCAGCTTCGCTGAAAACATATAAATTCTTATTGCTTCAAAAAAACGACCTGCCCCCGAAGGAGCGGTCGTTTTTATTTGTTCGCATTGGTTAATTAAGCTTGTGCTGAAAGCGCGTTAAGTCTTTTCGCTAAGCGGGACTTTTTACGGGCTGCGGCATTTTTATGGATTAAGCCTTTGGACGCTGCTTTATCCAGCTTTTGGCTGGCAGTGACCAGGGCTGCAGTTGCTGTTTCCACATTGCTGCTAGCAGCAGCTGTTTCAAAGCTCTTTACTGCTGTGCGAAGGTTGGATTTCTGGGATGCGTTGCGTAGACGACGCTTCTCATTGACTTTCACTCTTTTAATCGCGGATTTAATGTTCGGCATTGACGTTCACCTCCTAATACAACTTGCATCAACCATAGTGCTTGTTTGAAAGATCCTTTTGTTGACAACTCTAGATATTCTAACACGGCCCATATTAAAATGCAATAGATCAATCCGCAACGATTCCGACAATTGTTGCATAAGGCTGCCTGTACATTCACACACTACGGGCATAGCTATGTAAAAGGAGATGTTAGCATGGATCTAAGTGCTTATACAATTCGTACGGACCTGGCTTTGGAGGCACATGATATGGCTTCAAATTCAGGTCAGGCAATTCCCGGTGTTTATATGTCATCAGAAACAAATGAAGGAATCACGGTCAGTACCACCGATATTACGTCTCAGGAGGGTTCCGCTGCATTAGGCAAGCTGCCTGGACATTATATTACCATAGAAGTGCCCCAATTAAGAAAAAAGGACAGTGCGCTCCAGGATCGTGTTGCAGCCGTCTTTGCCAAGGAGTTCGAATCCTTTATGGCTAAGCTCCAGATCGAGTCGATGTCAAAGGTACTGATTGTAGGCTTGGGGAACTGGAACGTCACTCCAGATGCTCTGGGACCGTTAGTTGTAGAGAATGTGATGGTCACCCGCCACTATTTTGAGCTGATGCCAGGAGAGGTGAGTCCGGGTTACCGTCCTGTGAGCGCGATAGCACCTGGAGTTCTGGGCACGACTGGAATTGAAACCGGTGAAATCATTCAGGGAATCGTCGAAAAATCAAAGCCGGATCTGGTCATTGCCATCGATGCACTAGCCTCGCGTTCCCTGGAGAGAGTGAATACAACCATCCAGATCGCCGATACAGGCATACATCCGGGCTCAGGGATTGGCAACAAACGTAAAGGCTTGACATTGGATACACTTGGAGTTCCAGTCATTGCAGTGGGAGTGCCAACTGTCGTCTACGCCTCGACCATTGTGAATAATGCGTTTGAGCTGATGCACAAACATTTTCAACAGCAGACCGCCCATACCGGTGAAATTCTCGGAATTCTGGATCAAATGAAGGAAGATGAGCGGCTGCTGCTGGTCAAGGAAGTATTAAGTCCATTGGGACACGATCTGTTGGTCACCCCAAAGGAGATAGACGAATTTATTGAGGATATTGCCAATATTATTGCCAGCGGCCTGAATGCCGCTCTGCATGAAGTCGTAGGGATGAATAATGTAGCGGCCTATACACATTAGTCTATTTTGATTGTTTAAACTAACATGACAAAACGCCAAGCCTGCGGCCGGCATACCGCATAGCTTGGCGTTTTTAGGTATACATGGGGATTTACTGCTGACCAAATCAAACGATCTTGAAACGTTTGACCAGGCTGCTCAAATTCTCGGCCATTTTGGAGAGATTTAAGGACGAGAGAGCAACTTCTTCCATTGACGCCAACTGCTGCTCAGTCGCAGCAGAAACATTTTGTGCACCTGCTGCTGTTTCTTCTGTAGTCGAGACAATCCCATTTATGGCGATTACCATTTGCTCGGTGTTGGTAGATATGGCTTTCAGCGATTGATGTACATGGTGGATACGATTATTAACCTCACCAACAGCTTGGGTAATTTCATCAAAGGAGCTGCCGGCAAACTGTACAGCAGCTAAACCTTCCGCCATTTCCGACGTTACCAGATTCATGCTTTGAACCGTTGCTGCGGTATCCTCCTGTATCGTTTCAATCATTTCCTCAATTTTCTTCGAAGAGTTGGCGCTTTGCTCAGCGAGCTTGCGTACTTCTGCAGCAACAACCGCAAAACCTTTTCCATGCTCTCCGGCTCTTGCCGCCTCTATCCCGGCATTTAAGGCAAGCAGATTTGTTTGTACAGCAATATTATTGATCGCTTTGTTCATATCACCAATTTCACTGGCACGCAGTGCCAACCGCTGCACGACACTGTTCATGTGTCCAACTGTTTCGTGTATTGATTGTATTTGCCGGACCGCTGATTGAATCGTTTGAGTACCTGAATGGGCATTTGTGGAAGCAAGCTCTGAGGAGGCCGCTGCCTGATTCGTATGCTCTGTAATTTGTTGAATCCCTGCGTTCATCGTGGTAACGGCATCCGAGGTTTCATTAACACTGCGTACCTGTCTATCGCTATCCACGGCCATAACCTGAATCGTTTGGGCGATATGCTCGGTGGCTTGACTAGTTTGTCCAGCGCTGGCAGTCAACTGCTCTGTTGAAGCGGATACTTGAATGGCGTGGTCATCAACCTCGCGAATAATATGCTGCAGATCCGTTACCATTTCAGCAAAGGAGCCGGTCAATCTGCCTATTTCATCCGTGGAATCAGCCTCAATATGGACGGTCAAGTCACCCTGTGCTACTTTTTTCGTTGCTTCAATCAATCGGTCCATAGGTTTGGTCAATATACGCGCTAGCAATAATGCGAACAGCAGTCCGACAATAATGGCCACGGGAAGAGTGATTAAGGAGATTCGTATGTCCTGATCGATGTGATTCTGGAGCAGCTGACTTTGATTGGATAACTCCTGATCATGGTATTCGATCATCTGGTCTATCGTTGTGTACAGCTTTTGTTTATGTATGTCGGTCTCGTCATCAAGCGTCTTATAAGTCGCTTTTAATGTATCGCCATTCATTGCTTTTCTTTGATCATAGGCCGCTTTTACTCTATCAAAGGTAGAAAGATAAGCAGAGGTTTCAGTAGCCATTTCCACTGCCCACAGCTTCTCCTGATCGCTTCTGACATTTTTTTGGATTTCCGCTAATTGGTCATTGATCGTTTGGGTGTCCTGCTTGTACACAGCTATTGAGCCTTCATTTTCATTAATAATCAGGTCAGCCTGGCTGCTGTACAACTGACCGATCATATTTTTAAATTGCAGCGCCAGCTTGGAGGCATTCACCGAACTTAACTGGTTCTGGGTATTCTGCTTGATCTGGCTAAGCATGAAGTAATTAAATGCAATGACGCCTCCCAAAAATAAGATCAACACCCCGAATCCCATAAGCATTTTCCACTTTAACGGTAAGTTTTTCATGGCAAGCCCCTTTCTTCTGACACAGCTAAATTGGAAACTACCGCTATTATATCACGAATAGATTAGAGGTAATTCAGGTTTTGATAGAGGGGAAATGAAATCTTTTCGTTCTAGATCCTACCAACAGCTCATAGATTTGTTACTAGAGAGCAGTGTACAACAAACTACAAATCCATGACGGGTTTCAGGGTGGAGGAGGATGCAGAATTGAAGTGGACAGAGGTTACTGTGGATGTAAACAAACATCGTAAAATAGGACAAGGTCTAGCTGTATATTTCCGCATTATGGCCACACTTCTAATGGGGTGTGTAATGTTTTTTGTGGCGCTTGGTCTTTTGGGATTTGCTCAGGCCAAGCTGACGAATACGACGCCAAATTCATCGATGAAAGGTTTGGCATCGTCGGTTTCAAGTCGATTTTTTTTGGACATGCTCGGGATGGAAATGCCGCATATGCAGACAGATCGTCAAACATTTACATTTTCGCAATCCAACGTTTCCGGATTTTTGTTTACACTCGTTACGGATTTGAATTGGAAGGATCCTAAAACCTTTATTTCCCGTGAAATGCCCGGTATGTCTCAGGATCGTTCAGTTGTGCTGCGCAAGGGGGTACAAACAGGAGACGACGGGCCTGAAGATTATGGACCCAAGGCAGACGTCATTCCCAAAAATGGTGAGGGCGGTGAGGGCTCGATTACTGCTAATCCGTCACCTCTTCCGGAGGTGGGTGAAACGACAGAGGGAGAGACCAAGGTTATTCCGCCGACCGCGCAGCCCCCACGAACTGCAGGCAGAAATGTCGCATTCATTTATCAGTCCCATAACCAGGAATCGTATTTGCCTGAATTAAATGGTGTAAAGGATCCTGACAAAGCCTATGATCCTCAAACTAATGTGACCAAGGTTGGTTTACGATTAGCGCAAAAGCTGGAGCAAGAAGGCATCGGAGCCGTCCATTCTGACAAAAATTATCCTGCTATAGAAAAAGGCTTTAATTATTATTTTTCCTATAAATATTCTTTGAAAACCTTGCAGGAAGCAAGCGCCTCTCATCCGGATCTGAAATATTATTTTGACATCCATAGGGATTCACAGCGGCGGGAAAAAACGACAGTTCGGATCAACGGGAAGGATTATGCACAGCTTTATTTTATTATTGGAGGCAAAAATCCGAACTGGAAAGAAAATGAACAGTTTGCTTCACAAATTCATCAAGCTATCGAAGCCAAGTTTCCAGGGATCTCCAAAGGCTCGTTTGCCAAAGCTGCGGAAGGCAATGGCGTATATAATCAAAACTTCTCAGCGAACAGTGTACTTATCGAGGTTGGTGGGGTAGATAATTCTCTGGAGGAGTGCTACCGGACTGCAGATGCACTGGCAGCAGCAATAGCCGAGGTCGTGCTGAACGTGAAGAAGGTTGATGGACCTAGTACACAGCCGAAGTAGTGAAGTAATGGGGGAGCAGGAGCATGGACAATCTATATGTCAGGCTGATGGTAATCGGGTTTGTGGTGGGCTTTTGCATTTTTGTGGGACTGATGCTGGTCAATCGCTCGTTTGAGGGCAGTCGCGAGCCAGTGGTTGCAGAAACAATTCAGCAGATGGAACCTGCGCTTGCAGAGTCAAAGCCACAGGTAAAAGCCGAGCCTGATCCGGTGAATGTGCGTGAGGCATCCAAAGAAACGGCAGTTAAAGAAAAAGTAGAAGTCGAGGAGCCGCGGACTGTGATCAGCAAAGCAACGGGTGTTGGTCGATTGGGCAACAAGATTGGCGGGCTGCTGCAAATACTGGCGCATTATGGGATACAGGGAATTGTCGCTTTGTTTGAGGCGATTACCGCTTAAGGGAAATGATTACGAAGGTGACTCCATTGCCGCAAAACCACACACCTGCTATAATTAGAAGAATTGTTAAATTTGCAGGTTAGTGAGGGTCAACTTACATGGATATTCATGCCAGACAGAAAATGATTAGAAACTTTTCAATAATTGCCCACATCGACCATGGGAAATCGACATTGGCCGACCGGATATTGGAATATACGGGTGCTCTTTCATCAAGAGAAATGCAGGAACAGGTTCTGGATCAGATGGATCTGGAGCGTGAACGGGGTATTACCATTAAGCTGCAAGCCGTTCGTTTGGAGTACCGAGCTGATGACGGGGAAACCTATATTTTGAATTTGATCGATACACCAGGACATGTCGACTTTACGTACGAGGTATCACGGAGCCTGGCAGCCTGTGAGGGTGCATTGTTGGTAGTCGATGCCGCACAGGGGATAGAGGCGCAAACGCTCGCAAATGTGTATCTGGCATTGGACAATAACCTTGAAATCTTACCTGTTATTAATAAAATCGATCTGCCGAGCGCAGACCCAGAACGGGTCAAGCAGGAAATCGAAGAAGTGATCGGACTGGACGCAAGCGAGGCGGTATTAGCATCGGCCAAAGCGGGGATCGGGATCAAGGAAATTTTGGAGCAGGTGGTCAAAAAGGTTCCAGCGCCTACGGGTGATACGGAACGTCCGCTCAAGGCACTTATTTTCGACTCCCACTATGATCCGTATAAAGGTGTTATCGTGTATGTTCGTGTTATGGACGGAGCAATTAAAGCAGGCTCGAAGATCAAGTTTATGGCTACGGAAAAAGTGTTCGAGGTCATTGAGGTTGGAGCTTTTATGCCAAGAATGACGATTGTCGATACATTGAATATAGGCGATGTTGGTTTCATCGTTGCAGGGATTAAGCATGTTGGCGACACACGTGTCGGGGATACCGTAACAGATGCCAAAAATCCGGCACCAGAGGCACTTCCCGGTTACCGGAAGATCAATCCAATGGTATTCTGCGGCTTGTATCCGATTGAAAGCACGGAATATAACGATCTTCGTGAAGCGCTTGGCAAGCTGCAGCTGAATGATGCTTCGTTAAGCTTTGAGCCTGAAAGCTCGACGGCACTTGGTTTCGGCTTCCGCTGTGGTTTCCTGGGCTTGCTGCATATGGACGTTATTCAGGAGCGGATTGAGCGTGAGTTCAACATTCCGCTGATTACGACAGCGCCAAGCGTTATATTCAAAGTGACACAAACGAACGGTGAAGTATTAACGATCGACAACCCATCGATGTTCCCGGAAACAGGTAAAATCGATTACGTGGAAGAGCCTTACGTCGTTGCATCAGTCATTGTACCGAATGATTATGTGGGCGCGATTATGGAGCTGTGTCAAAATAAACGCGGCGAATTCATTAATATGGAATATTTGGATACGACGCGTGTTACGCTTTCCTATAACATTCCGTTGTCCGAAATTGTCTATGACTTTTTTGATCAGCTGAAATCAAGCACAAAAGGTTATGCTTCGTTTGACTATGTCGTGTCAGGGTACAAGCAATCCAATCTGGTCAAAATGGACATCATGCTGAATGGTGAACAGGTGGATGCCCTCTCGTTCATTGTACATAGGGACCGCGCCTTCAATCGTGGGCGCGTCATTTGTGAAAAGCTGAAGGAGCTTATTCCGCGGCAAATGTTTGAGGTGCCGATTCAGGCTGCGATTGGACAAAAAATCATTTCACGTGAAACCGTTAAAGCGATGCGTAAAAACGTACTTGCCAAATGCTACGGGGGCGATATTTCCCGTAAGCGTAAGCTGCTGGACAAGCAAAAAGAAGGTAAAAAGCGGATGAAGCAGGTTGGTAACGTTGAGGTGCCGCAGGAAGCGTTTATGGCCGTGCTAAGACTGGATGAATAGCAGGTAAGTCGATGAGAGAGCAGGTGCTTCTTAGCACCTGCTTTTGGCGTCATAGAAGCAGCTGGCTAAAGCGTGGTAACGGAAAGGGGAATTCTGATGATTCAGCGTGAGGAAACACCACAAGCATTGTATTTACACATTCCATTTTGCACCAATAAATGCCACTATTGCGATTTTAATTCCTATATATTGAAGGGTCAGCCTGTGATGGACTACCTGGATGCGTTGGAGCGGGAAATGGAGCAGACGGTGAAACTGATTCCGCCGGGTGAGATTCAAACGATTTTCGTTGGAGGGGGTACGCCGACCGTTTTGCTGCCTGATCAAATGGAAAGCTTTCTGAAAAGGGTACATACTTATTTTCCTAATAAGTCTGCTGAGCTTGAATTTTCTATGGAGGCCAATCCCGGAACGACGGATAAGGAAAAGCTGCAGGCCATGAAGGAAGGCGGCGTGAACCGGATCAGCTTTGGTGTGCAATCTTTTGACAATGCGCTGTTGGAAGGAATCGGTCGAATTCATAATACAGATGATGTATATCGCAGTATTGAGAATGCACGGCAGGTCGGCTTCACGAATATGTCGATTGATTTAATGTTCGGGCTGCCCAACCAGACCGTTGCCGCTATGAATGATTCCCTTGATAAAGCACTTGCGCTGGGGCTGCCGCATTACTCGATTTATGGTCTAAAGGTTGAGGAAAATACGTTGTTCCACAATTTGTATCAAAAAAACCTGCTGCCTCTTCCTGATGAAGATGATGAGCTCGATATGTTTCTGCTGATTATGAAACGTTTGAAGGAGGCAGGTTATGCACAATACGAAATCAGTAATTTTGCCAAGCCTGGTAAGGAAAGCCGTCATAACAGCATGTACTGGCTGAATCGCAGCTATTACGGTCTGGGAGCTGGTGCGCATGGCTATATGCATGGTAATCGTCATGTGAACATCAGAGGCGTTCAGGCGTATATAGATGCAACGCAGCAAGGCCGTCCGTTGTTGGAGGAGTATGCGATCAGCGAGCAGGAAGCGATAGAGGATTTTATGATGGTGGGCCTGCGGTTGTTGAATGGGGTGAAGCGAGCGGACTTCAGACGTCAATTTGGTCTGGAGCTGGAAGCTGTATTTGGCAGTCATTTGAATAAATTAATGGATCAAAAGCTGCTGGCCGCTACAGATGACGGATATCGATTAACCGAGCAGGGTGTGTTACTTGGCAACGAAGTATTCGGTGAATTTTTAAGCGTTTCGGTCGAATAGCAAGTTTGCGGAAAAATTTTTAATGGATATTTTATACGTTTTGTTGTATATTTATTCATAATAATTTTTTTGTGAATGGTGGTTTTTTCAATGACTGTTGTGTGCAGAAAGGCAACGCCTGAGGACGTTGATATTTTATTTGATATTATTCAAGGTTATGCGGAACAAGGAATTATGCTGCCGAGGTCGCGAGAGGTGCTTATTGCACAGATTGATACCTTTGTTGTAGCTTTCATAGAGGAACGGTTGGTTGGCTGCGGTTCTCTTACACGACTGGGTCAGGATTTGGTGGAGATACGCTCGCTTGGGGTAACGCAGGGCTACAAGGGTAAGGGCATCGGGAATGCACTGGTTGACTTTCTGACAGAAGAGGCAAGAGCCCAACATATCCCAAAGATTATGGCATTGACGTATGAAGTGCGGTTCTTCGAAAGAAACGGCTTTACCGTCGTGGAGAAAGAAATTTTCCCCGAGAAAGTATGGCGAGACTGTATTCATTGTAAAAAGCAGCACTGCTGTGATGAAATTGCCGTTTTGAAGCGGCTGGATTGACTTGACACAGACCTCCGGGTCTGTTATTTTTGTATTATGAATTAGCACTCGACAGATATGAGTGCTAACATATGAATAGAACAAGATCTTAACCGGATCCATTATTATGAATAACTTTGGAGGGTTGAACATGCTAACCGAACGCCAACGCCAAATACTTAGTGCCATTGTAGACGACTATATCCGTTCGGCAGAACCGGTTGGCTCCAGAAGCATTTCCAAACGAGGAAATGTAGGATTCAGCCCTGCTACGATACGTAATGAAATGTCCGATTTGGAAGAAATGGGATTTCTGGAGCAGCCACATACATCGGCAGGCCGTATTCCTTCTCATAAAGGCTACCGTTATTATGTGGATCATCTGATTCCGTACGGAATTGCCAACCAAGAGGTCGATGTCTTAAAGCTGTTTTTTGCGGAAAAAATGCAGGAAATGGAGCAAGTCATTCAACATGTGGCTTCCATATTGTCGAATTTGACCAACTATACCTCCATTGTGATGGGTCCCGAGATGTTCAATACAACGCTACGGCACTTACAGATCGTTCCCTTAAGTGAACGGACGGCTGTGGCGATTATCGTTACGAACAGTGGACAGGTCGAGAACAAAACCGTGACAATCCCTGAAGGTATACCGATGTCAGAGATTGAAAAGTTCGTCAATCTATTAAATGCACGTATGCAGAACGTGCCTTTACTGCAGTTTAAATCCAAGCTGTACACTGAGATCGGCGAGGAAATGCGCAGCTACGTGTCAGGCTATGAGGAACTGCTTACAATGCTTAACAGCGTCCTTGATCAAGGTGAGGAAGACCGGATATTTCTCGGTGGTACAACGAATATGTTGACACAGCCTGAATTTAGGGATATGGAAAAGGTTAAAAGCATTCTCGATCTGCTGGCTGAGACACCCGCTTTGGTGAAGCTGTTTACAGGTACCGGAGCAGGCATCCAGGTGAGAATAGGCAGCGAGAATACAGTGGCTGCGATTAATGACTGCAGCTTGATTACTGCTTCTTATACGATAGAAGGCAAGAATCTCGGTACGATAGGTATTCTTGGACCGACTCGTATGGATTATGGCAAGGTTATGAATCTTCTGACTCATTTATCCAAAGATATGACGTTAGTTCTGGAGCGATGGTACAAATGAATCCGGTAAAGCCGATCTCAAGTGAAGGCGATGACACGTTTGCTACTATACTCAACAACGCAGGGGCGATTCGGGCCATTTGCTCTGCAGTTGAGGGAACGCTGGGTCCCAAAGGACTAGATACGATGCTCGTGGGCGCACAGGGCGAAGTCATCATTACGAATGACGGTGTAACCATTTTGGAAAAGATGGATGTGACCCACCCTGCTGCGCGTTTATTGATTCAGGTTGCACGTTCACAGCAAGAGCATGTTGGCGATGGTACAACTACCGCGACTGTGCTTGCCGGAGCCCTGGTGGCAGAAGGTGTAGCGCAGGTGACAAGGGGCGTACCGGTAGCCAAAATCGTCAAAGGGATTCAAGAAGGAATTGCTGCTGCGATCAAACTTCTTGCGCGGCGCAGTCGAATGATTAATGGACTGGATGACCCGCTCCTGTACCGGATTGCTTATATAGCAGGGCGTGAGCATACGGATTTGGCGAAGCTTATTCTTGAAGGTGCTCACCAATTGGGTACAAATAAGCTTCAAGAAGACAGCTTTCGTTTTGCCGATGTGGTGATTTCACATAAAAAAGCGGTTAGCGAGGTATGGCCCGGGCTGCTTATACAAAAGATACCTGCTAATGCGCAAACGGATTTCCCAACCGCCCCAGCCTCGGTCCTGATCATACAGGATGCATTTGAGCCGGAAGTGATCGATGAAGAAGCGCTGATGACTGAAGCTGGCTTTCAGAAGCAGATGCAGCTGAAGGAGCAATTTCGTCAGTCGCTCAATAAGCTTCTCGAGCTGAAGGTTGGGCTTATACTCGCAGATCGCGGAGTTAACGCCGAAGCGGAGCAGTTCTGCACCGATCACGGAATCATGGTCGTACAGCGGGTTCCGCGCCGTGAGCTCCGTCTTGTAAGCGAGTATACCGGAGCACGTCCGATACGCCGAAGCGGGCTGTATAAGCCGGCTAATGAGCTGGCAGGCTATCTGGGCTTCGCCGGTCGTGTGTCATACGATGAGCGTCTGGAATGCGTCCGCATATCCGAAGGCAGAGGACGCGCACAGGTGACCGTCATTGTTGGTGCAAGCACGAGCGAGGTTGTTGGCGAGCGTCTGCGTATTGCCAAGGACGCTGCGGCTGCCATGCAGGCTGCGCTGCGCGGCGGATGCTTGCCTGGCGGCGGCGCTGCAGAGCTGTCTGCCGCGTATGAACTGGACCGTTTGCGTGAGACCGTGCAGGGGATGGAGGGCTTCGGGATCACAGCCGTTGCCCAGGCCTTGCGTAAGCCCCTTGCCCAAATCGTTGTCAATGCGGGTTATAATCCACTGGAAAAGGTGGAGGAAGTCAAAGCGGCGCAAATTGCTTCTGGGTCCGACTCATTGGGTGTGAACTGCGATAATGGCACAGTCATTGATATGCTTGAATATGGCATTGTCGATCCGGCTGATGTAAAATTGCATGCGCTGCATGCTGCTGGTGAGGTTGCTGCTGCGATTCTGCGCATACATACAGTCATCAAGATGAAGCCGCGTGCGGAAGAGTAATAACCCGTCAGCAGGTTGAGTGGAAGCTCAAACTTGCTTAAAGCTCACATGCATGGTTAATATAGAGTCATGTAGATTTGATTAAGGAGGTGACAGACATTGAGTACAGAAAATAACAAAAATTTTGATGGTAACGCAGAAGCTGAACAAGCTGATGCTAAATATACCGAAGAAGCAGTTAACACTTCCTTTGAAAATGAAGCGGCTCAATCCGAGCAAGCTGATCCTCAAGAACAGGAGCTGCTGCAGCTCCGCCAACAATCGGAAGAAAATTACCAACGTTCTTTACGGACACAAGCTGATTTCGACAACTTTAGAAGAAGAACCCGTCAAGAGAAAGAAGAGTTTGCGAAATACGCCTCCCAAAAGGTGATTGAGCAGCTTTTACCTATTATTGATAATTTTGAACGTGCATTGGCTGCAGGCAGGGAAAGTAATGATTATGAAGCACTTTTGAAGGGTGTGGATATGATCTACCGTCAGCTTGACCAGGCTCTCGCAGGTGAAGGCCTGAAGCAGATGGAATCAGTTGGACAGCCATTTAATCCAGAATTCCATCAAGCCATTATGCAAGTTGAATCAGATGAATATGAAGAAGGTATGATTGTCAGTGAAATTCAAAAAGGCTACCTGCTCAAAGATCGGGTGCTGCGCCCGGCAATGGTTCAAGTAAGCTCTTAGGATTTATATTACATGGATTAGCTCCTCCAATGATAATAAGTACAACCGCAGGCATGCGGACTGTTTGTATAGTCATTGTGTTCGTGTTTTACTGGCATAAAAACTATTAGGAGGTTTACTATAATGAGTAAAGTAATCGGTATTGACTTAGGAACAACCAACTCTTGCGTAGCGGTAATGGAAGGCGGCGAAGCCGTTGTTATTCCTAACGCAGAAGGTAACCGTACAACTCCATCAGTTGTAGGCTTCAAGAAGGACGGCGAGCGGATCGTTGGCGAAACTGCCAAACGTCAAGCAATTACGAACCCGGACCGTACTATCAGCTCAATCAAACGTCACATTGGTACGAATCATAAGGAATCTATTGACGGCACCGACTACACGCCTCAAGAAATTTCCGCAATTATCCTGCAAAAGCTGAAAGCTGATGCTGAAGCTTATCTGGGTACTTCGGTTTCACAAGCCGTTATTACCGTTCCTGCATACTTTAATGATAGCCAACGTCAAGCAACCAAGGATGCTGGTAAAATCGCAGGTCTTGAAGTTCTGCGTATCGTTAATGAGCCAACTGCTTCCGCACTGGCATACGGTATCGAGAAATCCGAAGACCATACGATTCTGGTTTATGACCTTGGCGGCGGTACCTTTGACGTTTCGATTCTGGAATTGGGCGATGGTATCTTTGAAGTAAAAGCAACCAGTGGTGACAACCGTTTGGGCGGTGACGACTTTGACCAATTGGTAATCAATCATTTGGTAGCTGAATTTAAAAAAGAGCAAGGCATCGACCTGAGCAAAGACAAGGCAGCTGTACAGCGTTTGAAGGATGCAGCAGAAAAAGCGAAGAAAGAACTTTCCGGTGTATTGACAACTACGATTTCCCTGCCGTTTATTACGGTAGTAGACGGAGTTCCTCAGCATTTGGAGATCAACCTGACTCGTGCCAAATTTGATGAAATTACATCTGCTTTGGTAGAAAGAACATTAGGACCGACACGTCAAGCTTTGAGTGATGCGGGTCTGACAGCTAACCAAATTGATAAAGTCGTTCTCGTTGGTGGTTCCACACGTATTCCTGCCGTTCAGGAAGCTGTAAAACGTTTGATCGGTAAAGAGCCTTCCAAAGGCGTTAACCCGGATGAAGTCGTAGCTCTTGGCGCAGCTATCCAAGCAGGCGTATTGACTGGTGATGTGAAAGATATCGTATTGTTGGATGTAACTCCATTGTCTTTGGGTATTGAAACAGCTGGTGGCGTATTTACGAAGATGATTGATCGGAATACAACAATTCCTACTACCAAATCTCAAGTCTACACAACCTATGCCGATAATCAGCCAAGCGTAGAAATTCATGTGCTTCAAGGTGAACGCGCAATGGCTAATGACAATAAAACACTGGGACGCTTCATGCTTGGTGATATTCCTCCGGCTCCGCGCGGTATTCCGCAAATTGAAGTTACCTTTGACATTGACTCCAATGGTATTGTTAATGTTAATGCAACGGATAAAGGAACTGGCAAAAGTCACAAAATCACAATAACTTCTTCCAGTGGGTTGTCGGATGAAGAAATTGATCGTATGATGAAAGATGCCGAAGCTAACGCTGACGAAGATCGTAAGCGTAAAGAGCTTGTTGAAGCACGCAACACAGCAGATCAATTGGTATATTCGGTTGATAAAACAATCAAGGATCTTGGCGACAAGGTAGATCAGGCCGAAATCGACAAAGCGAACGAAGGTAAGGAAAAAGTTAAAAAGGCGCTGGAAGGCGACAACCTGGACGAAATCAAAGCAGCAACTGACGAATTGACAGAGATCGTTCAACAACTGTCTGTGAAACTGTATGAGCAAGCTGCCCAACAAGAGCAAGCGGGTCAACCGGGTGCTCAAGGCGAAGCCGATTCAGCAAAAAAAGATAACGTTGTTGATGCTGACTACGAGGTTGTTGACGAGAACAAAAAGTCTTAATTTATTCTTGAAAAACATAGGCAAGATGAAGGTCAAAGCCGTTTACAGGCTTTGACTTTCCGTTTGTGGTTAGAAGAATAGGAGTGGAACGATGAGTAAACGTGATTATTACGAGGTTCTTGGTCTGAGCAAGAACGCCTCGCAGGACGAGATCAAAAAAGCATATCGTCAAATGGCTCGCCAATATCACCCTGATGTGAACAAAGCCGCTGATGCGGAAACCAAGTTCAAGGAAGCAAAAGAAGCTTACGACGTCTTGGGCGATGATCAGAAAAAGGCGCAGTACGATCGCTTCGGCCATGTAGATCCCAATCAGGGAATGGGCGGCGCAGGCGGTGCTGATTTTGGCGGCGGCTTCGGCGACTTATTCGATATGTTTTTTGGTGGTCAAGGTGGAGGACAAAGACGGAATCCGAATGCGCCGCAGCGCGGTAACGATCTGCAGTATACGATGACGATCGAGTTCAAGGAAGCCGTATTTGGCAAGGAAATGGATATTCAAATCCCGCGTACGGAAACTTGTGATACGTGTCATGGCAATGGAGCGAAGCCGGGCACGAAGCCGGATACATGTACAGTTTGTAAAGGCAGCGGGCAGCAGGAGGTCGTACAAAATACGGCGTTCGGCAGAATCGTCAACCGTCGCGTTTGCTCGGCTTGTAATGGTCAGGGTCAAACCATCAAGGACAAATGTACAACTTGCCATGGTGCAGGTAAAGTGAAGAAACAACGTACCATTCATTTGAACATTCCTGCTGGTGTTGATGATGGTGCTCAGCTGCGTGTTACTGGAGAAGGTGAAGCTGGTTCCAAGGGCGGTCCTTCAGGTGATCTGTATGTTGTGATTCGCGTCAAGCCTCATGACTTCTTTGAGCGTGAGAATGATGATATTTATTGCGAGATTCCGTTGACGTTTACTCAAGCTGCACTTGGCGACGAAATCGAGATTCCGACGCTTACCGAAAAAGTGAAGCTGAAAATTCCTGCTGGTACCCAAACGGATACTTACTTCCGTTTAAAAGGCAAGGGTGTTCCCCGTTTACGCGGCTATGGTCAAGGTGATCAGCATGTCAAGGTGATTATTGTAACGCCGACCAGCTTGAATGAAGAGCAAAGAGAGCTGCTTCGTGAATTTTCACGACAAAGCGGTGAGCATACACACGAGCAGAATCAATCTTTTTTTGAAAAAGTGAAAAAAGCTATTTTAGGTGAATGATAACCATAAATTGATTTGAAAATTGGTAATCTGCAGTAATCGTAGGCATATCAGGCTGATTGAAGCTTGATGTGCTTTTTTGTATTTTGTTTTTTTGTATAGCCAGCCTCACTTGGTAAACAATACTGAGGTATGCAGTTAACCCATTCGAAAGAAGAAAGCGAGGCCATACTAATGGAAAATAAGCAAAAAAGTGTAAAAACATCCAGAAATCAGTTACCGATCGCCAAAAAAGAAGATGTAGACTATAACGCTGAATTTGCCGATGAAAATGACAGGATTGCATCAGAACGTGCGTCCGAGGCTGATCAACGTCAGGAATCCTGATACTGATTGCTCTGTGAAAGGAGGAGGCAGCGTTGGCTGAAAAAAGCATGCATGCATATTTTCATTCGTCAGCAGAAGCACAAAGTATCATTACAAAGCTGAAGGCACTACGGGTGAAGGACGTTCAAATCAATCAGGTGGGCTCGAACTCTTTATCTAATCAAGATGCGGGATGGGACATGCTGCAAGAAGGAAATGCAGATACCGCCATGACAAGTTCAGTCGGCTTTGAAGGTGAGGATACGGCTTCTGACGCGGGTGGCAGGCTGGATACCCTTTTAACGGCACTTACGGCACTTATTGATGAGGAAAGCTATGAGCAGGCAGTACGAGTGGTTCGCGATGGCGGTGGCGTGATCTAGGTATAGGAATTAGCAGAAGCTTCCTCGACGGAAGCTTTTTTGTTGTGCCGAAGTGTTGTATACTGGGAACAATGTGCATTCGAGCGTTTTGCTGTGCAAAGCTCACATATATGCTAACGATGCTAGTTTTTGCTGAAGCAAAAACTTAGTAACGCTTACGAAGAAAGCTTTGCTATGCAAAGCTCTAGGGAGGATTCAAACATGCGATGGCATGAGGTAACGGTGTATACAACCGAAGAGGCAATTGAAATGGTTTCAAATTTTATTCATGAATTGGGTGCTGGTGGCGTATCGATTGAAGAGTCGGGGACGTTGAACAAGGAACGGGATACGTCGTTCGGACAGCTGTATGATCGGCCTTTGAATGATATTCCCGAAGGTTTTGCGGTGATTCAAGGGTATTTCTCCAAGGATGTTGATATGGCTGACGTCATGGAAAGGCTGCAAGAGTCTGTGGCCCAACTAAGCGAGTATGATATCGATACGGGTAATCCGACCTTTGGATTGAAGGAAGTTGATGATGAGGATTGGGCGAATGCGTGGAAGCAATATTTTAAGCCGGTACGGATCTCCGAGCGGCTGACGATTAAGCCGACCTGGGAGGAATATACGCCAGAAACGGATGAGTTGATCATTGAGCTTGACCCGGGAATGGCCTTTGGAACAGGGACTCATGCAACAACCTCTCTGTGCCTGCGTGCATTGGAGACCGTGATTAAAGAAGGCGACGATGTGATTGATGTCGGTACCGGCTCAGGCATATTGGCGATAGCTGCGGCCAAGCTGGGCGCTCGTCATGTACTTGCTGTAGATTTGGACCCGGTTGCAGTCGAAAGTGCTCTGGACAATACAGCGCTGAATGGACTGACAAGTCTGATTTCGGTCAAGCAAAGCGATTTACTTCAGGTGCTGAATGAAAGTGCTTCTGGAGATAGCGAGAAAGCCTCTGCGCTTGGTGTACGTGTGCCAGTACAGGTCGTTGTTGCGAATATTTTGGCTGAAATTATTTTGTTGTTCGTTCAGGAAGTGTATGATGTTTTGGAGGCTGGTGGCGTGTATGTCGTTTCCGGTGTGATTAGCAGTAAAGCGGAGCTTGTAGAGGAAGGACTTAGAGCCGTTGGTTTTACAGTTACAGAACAGATTGAGGATCAGGCTTGGGTCGTTATTATAGCTAGAAAGCTGTAGGTGAATGTATGGATTTCAGTTCTTTTTTAGCGTTTCCTGTTGAGCAAATGCCGTTTGTGTTTCTCGTTTTATTAATTGGTTTTACAATTCATGAATTTTCCCATGCGATAGTTGCTGACCGTTTTGGAGATGAAACTCCACGTTCTATGGGCAGGGTAACTCTGAACCCGCGGTCACATATCGATTGGCTGGGGATGATTTTTTTCCTGGTTATCGGTGTAGGCTGGGCGAAGCCAGTGCTTGTAAATCGGGCTCGTTTCAAAAGTCCGCGCGTGATGGGTATCATTGTGTCTCTCGTTGGTCCGTTAAGCAATTTGGTGTTGGCCTTCATCAGCTTGATTATTTTTTATGCGCTGCTGCAGGGTCATGTCATTGACGGTTTTTCAGTCGGTACGGTAAAAGCAATTAAGTTATTTTTTAGTTTGATGATCATGCAAAATATTTTTCTGTTTATCCTGAATTTAATTCCTTTCCCGCCGCTTGACGGTTACCGGATTTTGGAGGATTTGCTGCCGCGTGCCTGGGCGGAAAAAATGAGATCCTATCAGCAATGGTTGTTTTACGCAATTCTGCTTATGTTCTTCATACCACCGATTCGGAATGTAACGATTGGACCGATTTTTGAATTTCAATGGACTATACTTGCTGCTTTTAATTGGGTTGCCGTACATATCTTTGGGGGCGGCGTGCTGCGCATGTAGCTTCCGTCCGTGATCAGCAGTGTGAAGTGTGTAGATTTTTGCGGACAATCATAGTATGATGTAGGTTGATATTTTGAATAATAGAAAGTAGAGAAGAACATGCAGCGTTATTTTATTGCACCTGAGCAATTTACTGAAGCCATGGTTACGATTTCCGGCGATGACGCTCATCATTTGGTTAGAGTGATGCGTGCAAAAGAAGGCGAGCAGGTCATTGTCAGCGATGGTGAGAGCCGTGAGGCACTGGTGCGTATTCGCGAGTTGGATAAAGATCAGGTAACAGCCGATATTGTAGAACTATTATCGATGAATCATGAGGCGAACGTAGAGGTATGGATCGCTCAGAGCTTGCCCAAGGGCGACAAGATGGAAACCGTTATCCAGAAGGGGACGGAAATCGGCGCTGCCCGGTTCATTCCTTTTATATCGGAGAGAACTGTGGTCCAGCTTGATGCGAAGAAAGAAGGCAAGCGTGTTGAACGCTGGCAAAAAATTGCCAAGGAAGCGGCCGAGCAAGCCCATCGCAACCGTGTACCTGTGGTGGACACACCTTTAACCTGGAAAGCTTTACTTCAGCAGGTTGGCTTAGCGGATGCGGCCTGGATCTGTTATGAGAAGGAAAATGGCTTGCAGCTTAGGCAGCAAATTCAAGCGGCTTTGGCCAGCAGGCAGGTAACAGAGACTTCCACTAATAAAATAAAGCTGATGCTCATCGTAGGACCAGAGGGTGGCTTTAGTGAACGAGAAGTGGAAGCAGCGGAAGCGGCGGGGTGTCGATCGATCAGCCTGGGCAAACGTATTTTACGAACAGAAACGGCAGCTATGGTCGGATTAACCTGTATTTTGTACGAATCCGGCGAGATGGGAGGAAATTAGAATGCCTACAGTAGCATTTCATACATTAGGCTGTAAAGTGAATTTTTATGATACGGAAGCGATCTGGCAGCTATTCAAGCACGAAGGCTATGAGCAGATAGATTTTGAAGCGTCCGCTGACATATATGTAATCAATACCTGTACGGTAACCAACACGGGCGATAAAAAAAGCAGACAGATGATCCGACGCGCGATTCGCCGTAATCCGGAAGCCATTGTTGCGGTTACAGGCTGTTATGCGCAAACCTCTCCAGCGGAAATTTTGGCGATACCGGGTGTTGACCTGGTTATTGGGACACAGGACCGGGATAAAATCATTCCGTATGTGCAGCAGTTGGTTCAGGAGCGTCAGCCGATTAATGCGGTCCGCAATATTATGAAAACCCGCCAGTTCGAAGAACTGGATGTACCGGATTTTGCAGATCACACAAGAGCCTTTCTGAAAATTCAGGAGGGCTGCAACAACTTCTGTACGTTCTGTATCATTCCTTGGTCCCGTGGACTTATGCGCAGCAGGGAGCCTCAGAGTGTACTAAAGCAGGCGAGAATGCTGGTGGATGCAGGCTATCAGGAGATTGTGCTGACAGGGATTCATACGGGCGGCTATGGCGAGGATATCGAGAACTACAGTCTGGCCAAGCTGCTCTGGGATTTGGACAAGGTGCAGGGTCTTAAACGCATTCGTATCTCTTCCATTGAAGCCAGTCAAATCACGGATGAGGTACTGGATGTGCTGAAGCATTCAGACAAAATGTGCCGTCATCTGCATATTCCGCTTCAAGCTGGTGACGATCAGGTGTTGGCCAGAATGCGCCGCAAATACACGACGGCCGAGTTTGGCGAGAAGATCAAGCGAATTCGTGAAATTATGCCGGATGTCGCCATAACCACGGATGTGATTGTCGGCTTCCCAGGTGAGACAGACGAGATGTTCATGAATGGGAAAAGGTTTATGGAGCAGATGCAGTTCTCCGAAATGCATGTGTTTCCTTATTCCCAAAGAACAGGAACACCTGCTGCTCGCATGGAGGACCAGGTTGATGAGGAATTGAAAAACACGCGTGTACACGAGCTGATCGATTTGTCGGAGCAGATGCAATTAACCTATGCGCAAAAATTCGTCGGTCACGTGCTGGAAGTGATACCGGAGAATGGCAATAAAGGCCGGGCAGATTCCATCATTATGGGCTACACGGACAACTATTTGCAGGTCGTATTTGAAGGCAGCAAGGATTCAATCGGGCGTATTTGTCAGGTTAAGATTGTTGAAGCTGGTGTTAATGAATGCCGCGGGGAACAAATACTTATACCGGAAATTGCACGGGCTATCGTTTAAATTGAAGTGCAGTATGAATGGGGGATTTCATTCTGATATAAGAGTGAAATCTTTCTTTTTAATTGAATAGAAATCGGGGTGGATGGAATGAGTGAAATGGAAGGGCTGAAATTGGATCTGAGGCAGCTGCCATCATATATCGATCATACGCTTCTAAAGGCGGAAGCTACATCAGCAGCTATACAAAAGCTGTGCGAGGAAGCAATGGAGTATGGTTTTTACAGTGTTTGTGTGAACGGGGTTTGGGTGCCTTTGTGTAAAAAGCTACTAGAAGGCAGCGATGTGCGCATCAGTGTGGTATGCGGCTTTCCGTTAGGCGCCACTAATCCGGCAGTCAAGGCTTACGAAGCTGCTCAAGCGGTTGAGGCCGGAGCGTCAGAAATCGATATGGTGCTGCAGGTAGGACAACTGCTGGAAGGTAATGAGGATGCTGTGCGTGAGGACATTCGCGGTGTGGTAAAGGCAGTAGAAGACCGTGCTATTGTGAAAGTTATTTTTGAAACCGGTTATTTGAATGAGCAGCAAAAAATCACAGCCTGCCGACTCTCTGAAGAAGCTGGAGCGCATTATGTAAAGACATCGACCGGATTTGGACCTGGTGGTGCTTCCGCTGAGGATATACGCTTGATGCGGGCGAATGTATCTGCGTCCATCGGGGTGAAGGCTTCTGGCGCTGTTCGTGATCTAGCTACAGCTCTGAGCATGATTGAAGCTGGAGCAACCCGTCTGGGAACGAGCTCTGGTGTTGCAATTATGAAAGGTACTTCGAGCTCATCGTCTTATTAATATTAAAATGAGGAGGCCCCGAATGGCTGCCGTATATTTGGATAAAAAACGTAAAAGACGGCTTGAAGCGGGACATCCGTGGATTTTTCAATCCGAAGTGGAACGAACAGAAGGCGAACCTGTTGCTGGTCAATTGCTTTCGGTACATACGCATAATGGACAATATTTAGCCACGGGCTACTGGAACCCGACTTCGCAAATTGTGGTACGGATTGTTTCCTATGAGCCGTTGGAGGCCATGACGCATGATTTTTTTGTTGAGAAAATTAAAATTTGTCTGGAGCATCGAGAACGTTTTGTGCCGGAAGCACGCTCTTACAGGCTTGTTTATGGAGAAGCGGACCGACTGCCAGGGCTGATCGTGGATCGTTTCGAGGATGTGCTTGTCGTGCAGCTGCTAACACTGGGAATGGATAGTGCACGCGAAGCGATTATTTCAGCTCTTGTCGAAGTTGTTCAGCCTTCGGGAATATATGAACGCAGCGATGTGTCTGTTCGCGAACTGGAGGGCTTGAAGCAGCAAAAGGGCTTATTATATGGCGAATGTCCAAGGCATGTTCGGATCATGGAAAATGGGCTGAGCTTGGAGATCGACATTATGGAAGGTCAGAAAACCGGCTATTTCTTTGACCAGCGTGAAAACAGAGCCGCAATTGCTCCACTTATGGTCGGTTGGGGTAAGCGCAGCGGGATCGAATTGAAGGACTTGCCCGATCCTGATGGTTCGGGAGCATTTGTGAAAACGCCAGTTAATGCAAATGGCAAGGCTGTAACCTTCCCGCTCTGGGATGGAGCAACCGTATTGGAGTGCTTTTCTCATACGGGCAGCTTTACCTTGAATGCCTGCAAATATGGTGCCAAGAAAGTAACCTGCCTCGACATTTCCGAGCATGCGATTGAAAGCGCCAGAAACAATGTCAGACTTAATGGCTTTGAGGATCGCGTAGAGTTCGTGGTCGCGGATGCATTCGAATATTTGCGTACACAGACTAAGGGATTGGATGAGCGACAGGAAAGAGCTCTTGCAGATCGCAAGAAGCTTGATACCTCCCAGCCGCTGCAGTCTGGGGGTAGAACCTGGGATGTAGTCATTCTCGATCCACCGGCGTTTGCCAAGACAAGAACTGCAGTCGAAGGTGCAATCAGGGGATATAAGGATATTAACCTGCATGGGATGAAGCTAGTAAATGAAGGCGGTTATCTAGTTACAGCCAGCTGCTCTTATCATATGAAGCCCGATTTGTTTCTTGAAGCTATACATGCCGCGGCAGTTGATGCCAAGAAGATACTCAGGCTGATCGAATTCCGGGCAGCAGGCAAGGATCACCCAAGGATTTTAGGCGTGGATGAAGGTCATTATTTGAAATTTGCGATCTTTGAAGTGAGAAGTAGATAAGCTCCACCAACAAGCCGTCGCTTTCTTTCAGAAAAGCGGCGGTTTTTTGCCTGTCAAAATAGGTAAGCCCGTTCTCGCCAGCTAGTAAATGGAGATAACGGTTGAATTGTATGGATAGGGCTTATATAATAGATAATATTGATAATCATTCTCAAATGAAGTTGGCTGATGTCTTTTATGGAGCCAGTCAAGGGCTTGTCAAGTGCAGTTTACCTATTAAGGGAGGTTTTATTGTGAATCAATCCGTACATATTTCGATGAATATATGGGAAGCCATTCGAGAACGGCGCAGTATCGGTAGGGTTAAGCAGGATCCGGTTGAACGGGAAAAGATCGAATTATTACTTGAAGCAGCCTCCTGGGCACCCAGTCATCACGCTACTGAGCCTTGGCGTTTTTTTGTACTAACAGGTGAAGGAAGAGGTGTACTCGGTCAGGCTTATGCGGATATTGCTGCAGAGGCAGCTCAAGGGCTCGGACCGGAGGAACTGGAATCTATTCGCAGCAAATCGAGAGCGAAAGCTTTTCGTGCTCCCCTTGTAATTGCCATCGCCGTCTCTCCTTCAACAGATCCGAAGGTTAGCCGGATCGAGGAATATGCTGCTGCCCATTCAGCCGCTCAGAATATGCTGCTTACTGCTCATGCTTTGGGTTTAGGCACCATTTGGCGTTCAGGCGATCCCATGTATCATCAGCGTATGAAGCAGGCGTTTGGACTTGCGGAGTCGGAGGAATTGGTAGGTCTTATTTATATTGGCTACCCGGATATGCCTCAGCTTACTGGTAAAAGAGTGCCTTATGAGACGAAAACCGTATGGATCTCACATGAGTAAATAGTAACGATAAATGACTATAATTTCGAAGCAGACTTCTCTTTGACAGAGGGGTCTTTTTGTCGTTAGGTGACATTATTTCTATTATTTTTTGAAGTTTGATACAAAATAAGCCTGGTACTCGTCTTATATATAGCTGCAGCTGAAAGGAGGATAATCGATTGCAACATCCTACAAACGATTACTTTAAAGAAGTTTTTCATACACATTATCCGTCAGTGCGTCGAAAGCTGGTGGCGCTCGTGCGTGATGAAGCTATAGCAGAGGATTTGGCACAGGAGGTTTTTCTCAGATTATATCGCAATCCACCGGAGGAGCCGCAAGTTATTGGCGCCTGGCTGCATCGGGTGCTGACTCGTATTGGTTACGATCATCTGAATAAACAAGCGCGTGAGCGGAAGCTTCAGGAAAAACAGGAGCAATATATGCAGACTGCCGAACAACTGGGTGCATCCAATGAGCAGACATTTATTCGACAGTTGGATCAGGAGGAAGTTCGTGATTGGCTGGACCAGCTGCCTGAGCGTGACCGCAATGCACTGCTGCTTCGTTATTCCGGATACAGCTATGCTGAAATAGCCGAGCAGCTCCAGGTGAACCCACCGCTCGTCGGAACATTGTTAAACCGGGCAACCGCCAAGCTAAAACGACATGCTGAAGCACGAACGCATACCTGACATAAGGCTGCAAGATCATCGAAAAACATGGATAGATACAAGCAAGGATCTGGAAATGTGAACTGCCAAGGAGGCGAAAACTGTTGACAAGATTGAAACCAACTATAGCGAATGATCCGAAGAACGAAGAGAAACTTACAAGCGCTGCCTGGGAGAGGCTGCAAGCCTCCCTTCAAGAAGAGGGCGATCAACCGCAATGGCTGCTGTTAGGGCAAAGAGCTATGGCTGATCGTAATGAGGAAGCTGCAGCGGTGAGTGAGCTGGACATACAACAGACTCAGGCACTGGGAGCAGACTACATGATTCAACCGCCACTTCAATCGAGCCAACCTGCATGGAATGATTCAGATGCCAAGCTAACGCCGGAGGAACGGAAGAAACACAATCGTGCAGGAGTCTTCAGCAGCTGGATACGCCGCAATAACAAGCGAATTTGCATCGCAACTGCAGCATGCCTGTTGGTTGGCGTTATAGCTACACCTATAGGAAATGAGGCACTCGCATCCATTTTGAACAAGTTTCGTATGCAGCAGGTTACCGTTGTTAATGAAAATGATCTGCAGCAGCTGTTTTATAACGCTACGAATGGGGAAACACGTGAATCCGCCAATAAGTTTGGTGATTTCACACAGGTATCTGGCAATAAATCGGGTGAGCTGACTGCTGTTGAAGCTTCCAAGCTGCTCGGACGCAGTATCGTGGTTCCAAAGGAGTGGAATGCCAAGGAGCAAAAGCTGTATATCTCGCCATCCAATGCCATTACACTCAAGCTGAAGGTAGATGAAGTAAACAAAACGATGCTTCGTCTCGGAGCGAAAAAGCTGCTTCCACAATCGATTGATGGTAAGCCGATCACGCTTGAAATCGGTGAATCGGTGCATATTTATACAAGTATAAAAGATAAGCCAGGCTATTCCTTCTCGCAACAGCCAGTGCCTGTTATCACCGTAGATCCGACAATTCCTATTGCCGAGGCCTATGATGCATTGCTTCAGTTCCCGCTTTTGCCGGATAGTCTGAAGCAAAGCCTGCAGCAAACGAATGTATTAAGTGGAGGCGCAGTTCCGTTGCCAGTCGTGACAAATGGTCAATCGGAGAAGCTAAAGCTGAACAACCTGGATATCATTATGACGACAAGCAGCTCAGGTAAGTATGTTCATTATATGGCCACCTGGGTGAAAAATGGACAATTATTCACATTGAGTGGCGGGCAAGAAGTATTTGCAAACCGTCAAGCCTTTACTGATCAACTAACCGAGCTGACTCAATTATGAAAAATGCGGTCGTGGATGCAAGAGGGCTGACGAAGGACTACGGCAACGGTCGCGGCTGCCGCGAGATTACGATTCAGATCGGTCAGGGTGAGGCATTCGGCTTCCTCGGTCCGAATGGAGCAGGTAAAAGTACATTTGTTAAAATGCTGGTTGGATTAATTCGTCCAAGTGGTGGTCGTGCATTTATTCTCGGAGAGCCTATTGGCTCTCTGGAGGCACGCAGGCATATCGGTTATTTGCCGGAGCTGTACCGCTATCAGGAATGGCTGAGCGGGGAGGAAGTACTGCAGCTTCATGCCCGACTATGCGGTATGAAGGATTCGGAATCCAAGCCTGCTATCAAACGATTGCTTGATGAAGTGGGAATTGGTCTCCGTGGACGGGACCGTGTGAAACATTATTCCAAAGGCATGCAGCAGCGGCTCGGCTTGGCATGTGCCATGATTAATGATCCGCAGATTATTTTTCTGGATGAGCCTTCTTCGGCACTGGATCCGATAGGCCGCAACGAAGTAAGGGTGATGCTGCAGCGGCTGCGCAGTCAGGGGAAAACAATCTTTCTCAACTCGCATTTACTTGAGGATGTCGAGTTGTTGTGTGACCGGGTTGCCTTATTAAATAATGGTGACATTTTGCAGACAGGTACGGTAGCAGAGGTTCTTCAGGAATCGATCCGTTGGCGCTTTCGCGTCGGCGGATTTACGCCGTTTTTTTTATCGTGGCTTGTGGAGAACACCGGATTGTCTATCGTGAAGGTGGACAACCCTTCGGATTCAGAGGGTGATATCGTGTGGTTGGAAGCAGAGCTCGAAGATGACGAGCAGATCGGCTGGCTGAACAGTCTGGTCGTCGAACAAGGGCTTACCTTATATGAAGTGCATAAAGTGAAAGCACGTTTGGACGAGTGGTTTGTCGGTGCGCTCACCGGAATCAGTCATAGGGGGGAGCACATATGACAACGATTATTGCCATGACCTGGAAAGAAATGCTGCGCAAGCGTGTGATGCTATTAACTTTACTGATGACTACGGTATTCATGGTAGCTTTTTGGTTCGTAGCGCAAACGATTGGCGCAGATTTGCGGACAAATGGAGGCGGTTCTGAGCAATCGGTCTCTTATCTGATCGAACGCTTCAAGCTGGGCTCGATGATTCTTGCGCTTGGATTTTTCTTTGGCTCCTTCGTAACTGCTTTTCTATCGATATTCAGCTCTTTCTCTTCAGTAGCAGGAGAAGCAGAGCAAGGTGTGCTCCTTGCACTGCTGCCGCGGCCATTAGCCAGATGGCGCTGGTATGCAGGCAGATGGATCGGTTACGTTACACTGGGAATTGGCTACGCCCTTCTGCTATTTGTTTCTATCATGCTCGTAGCGCGTTACCACGCGGCAATTCCTTTGGATTGGCTGCTGCTCGTGAAATCATTTGTGCTTTTTGCATGGGTAGTACCGTTGCTGGTATCGGTATCTATGCTTGGCTCTTGTCTATTTTCGGCACTGGGTAATGGTGTATTTATGACGATGCTGTTTGGTGCAGGGTGGTTGGGCGGCATGATTGAGAAGGTATCCGGAAGCTTATTGCGTAGAGATGCTTCTCTACAGCCTCTCAAAACGATAGCGGGGCTGATGTCCTTGATTATGCCGGCGGATTCCATTCAACAGCGAATGCTGTCTGAAATGTTTTCTTTATCGGATATAACGGGTTTGATGAATATTAATCAATCGCTGGGACCATTCGGGTTTGGTCAGGAGCCAACAAACCTTTTTTTATTATACACCGCTTGTTATACCTTGGCTGCACTGGTGCTTGGGATGTGGATATTTCAAAGAAAAGATTTGTAAGTTGGAAAATAAAGCAGAATATATAGCTCCGTGTCCTTTGAAAAGGATAGCGGGGCTTTTATATTTTATAAAATAAGAACAAATGTTCTTATTTGTGCTTATGTGGTATAATACATCCATTACATTCCTTTTGGTATGACACCAAATTTTGATACAATGAACAGAACGGCAACAATGTACAGATAACAGGAATAGTGCACTTTCAGAGGATGTAGAGGTTTAGGAGGAGAAGTACATGGCTGTGCAATTTATACTGGGCAGAGCTGGCACTGGCAAAAGTACATATTGCTTGCGCAGCATGACCGATCAATTAATTGAATCCCCCGGCGGAAGGCCGCTTATTTTATTAGTACCGGAACAGGCTACCTTTCAAGCCGAGTATGCATTGGCATCTTCTCCAGAGCTTGGAGGAACGATGCGTGCTCAGGTGCTTAGCTTTCGCAGGCTTGCTCTGCGTATTATGCAGGAAGTAGGCGGAATAGCGAGATTGCCCATTGATGATATTGGGAAAAGGCTTCTGTTGCACCATATCCTACATAAACATCGTAAACGGCTTAAGCTGTTTCAGTCCTCGGCTGATCAGATGGGTTTTATTGATAAATTGGCTGATTTGTTTAATGAGTTCAAGCGCCATTGTGTCACCTCGGAAGGCCTTGCCGTGTTCGTATCAGGGACATCAGGTGAGGGTCAGGCATCTCCAATGCTGGCTGACAAGCTGCATGACCTGCAGCTGGTTTATGGCGAGTTCGAAGCAGAGCTTTCCCGAGCCTATCTCGATGGTGAAGATTATTTGACACTGCTGGCCGAGCAGCTCCCCAAGTCTCAATATGTTAAGGACGCCGTGTGCTGGATTGATGGGTTTCATGGCTTCACGCCACAGGAAATGGCGGCGATCGAAGGCCTGGCTGCCGCTTGCAGCGACGTTAAGATTACATTGACCCTGGATAAAGCCTATAAGCTGGGCGATAAGCTGCATGAGCTGAACTTATTTCATCGTACAGCACGAACAATGTTAAAGCTAAAGGAACGTTTGGATCATTTGGGACTGGCTGAGCAGGAGACGATTCTGTTACCCTCGCAGCCGCCGTTTCGTTACGTGAGCAGTCCGATGCTCGCTTATATGGAACAATCCTTTGAGCAGCGTCTGAAGCGGCCTTACGTCCCGTCTGGAGAGATGAATCGCGGCGATATTAAGAGTGCTGAAACGCCAAAGCAGCAGCTCCAATTATCAGCGGCCGTTAATCGCAGAGCCGAGGTGGAAGGGGTTGCCCGTGATATTCTGAAGCTGGTTCGTGAAGAAGGACTGCGGTATCGTGATATTGCCGTTACACTGCGTAATACTGAAGCATACGGCGAGCTATTGGCTGGTACCTTTAACGATTGCAGCATTCCGCACTTTTTTGATTCCAAGAGAACCATCATGCATCACCCGCTGGTAGAGCTGATACGTTCTTCGATGGACGTTATTCTGCATTACTGGAAATACGATGCTGTGTTTCGTTGTGTGAAAACCGGCTTCTTTTTGCCTGTAGAGGGTGAAACAAGCACTGAGCAGCCGGGCAGCCACGAACTCGATCAATTAGAAAATTATGTGCTTGCCTTTGGCATTCAAGGTGCCAGGTGGTTTGATGGGAAGCCTTGGACCTATTCACTTCGCGCAAGCGTAGAGCAGCCCGATGTAATAACAACGGAGCGAGAAACCGTTCACCTGCGCAAAATCAATGCATGTCGCAGCCTCGTCGCCCAACCGCTGCATGCTTTTCAAGAGCGGATGAAGAAAACAGTACGGATTACGGATAAGGTAACCGCCTTATACCAGCTTTTAATCGATTTGCATGTACCTGAAAGGCTGGAGAGCTGGAGTCAGGCTGCATTGCAGGAGGGAAATCCTGAGAAGGCGCGGGAACACGCCCAAATATGGGAACGGATTATTGAAATGCTGGATCAGATGGTTGAGCTTCTGAAAGAGGAGGAACTATCTGCGGAAACGTTCGCAAGCTTGCTGGAGGCGGGTATGGAAAGCATCCGGTTGGGACATGTTCCGCCCTCTCTGGATCAGGTGCTGATCGGAAGCATGGATCGTACCCGAACAGGAGCCGTAAAGCATGTATTTGTACTGGGTGTTAACGAAGGAATTATTCCAGCCAAAATCAGTGAGAACGGGGTGCTGTCCGAGCACGAACGCGAGTCCTTGTCCGATCAGGGCTTGATGATGGCAGATGGTGCACGTCGTCGACTGCTCGATGAAATGTTCATGATTTACAGTACATTTTGCACGCCTTCAAGCTGCTTGTGGCTCAGTTATCCACTGGCTGACGAGGAAGGGAAAACATTGCTGCCCTCAGAAATTATTAGGCAGATGAAGCGAATGTTTCCCTTTGTAGGGGAGCGTTTGCTTGTGATGGAGCCGACCGGGACTATGAGCATGAAGGAACAATTGGAATATGTGGAGCATCCATCCAAAGCTCTCAGCTATTTGCTTGCCAAGCTTAAGTCCTGGCTGAACGGAGAGCCGATGCCGCCGGTTTGGTGGGCCGTCTACAATTGGCTTATTGAGCAGCCGGAATGGGGCGGGCGGTTAAAAGCGTTGATGCAGTCGCTGCAGTTTACTAACGAGGCAAAGACATTAAGCCCGACTACAAGCAGACTGTTGTATGGGGAGCATATTTTGTCGAGTGTGTCCCGAATGGAGCGTTTTGTTGCCTGTCCTTTCTCACAATTTTCATCGCATGGCCTGAAGCTTCAGGAGCGCCGTATTCATCGGCTGGAAGCACCGGATATCGGACAGCTGTTTCATGCTGCGCTCAGCTCGTTTGCCGTAGAGGTGTCGAACCAAGGCAGCGATTGGGGGGAGCTTAGCTCGCAGGATTGCATGAATCTGGCTGGCAATGTGGTGGATTTGTTGGCTCCTCGATTACAAAGTGAAATTCTGCTCAGCTCCAATAGACATCATTATATAGCCCGCAAGCTTAAGCAGGTTGTGGGTCGGGCTGCCATGATGCTGGGTGAGCACGCACGACGTGGAAAGTTTCAGCCGGTGGGTCTGGAAATTGGATTCGGAACGGGGCAGACCATACCCCCTTTATCATATCAGCTTGCCAATGGTATACGTATGGAGGTACGGGGCCGCATAGACCGAGTAGACCGCGCAGACACGGAGCAGGGAACGCTGCTACGTGTCATAGATTATAAATCGAGTCCAACCGCACTGCTGCTCTCTGAGGTGTATTATGGCCTATCGCTGCAAATGCTGACTTATCTGGACGTTATTCTTACCCATTCCAAAGCATGGCTGGGTATAGAAGCCAAGCCGGCAGGCGTGCTGTATTTTCACGTACATAACCCGCTGCTGCAGATGAAGAACAGAATATCAACCGAAAAAGCCGATGAAGAGCTCCGCAAACGTTATAAAATGAAGGGGCTGCTTCGCGCTGATCCCGAAACTGCAACGCTGATGGACGGTGGGTTGATTGAAGCCAGCGGGCACTCCCAGCTCATTCCAGTCGCACTCAAAAAGGATGGCAGCTTTTATAAATCTTCCTCTGTTGCCGACGATGCGCAGTGGAATACACTCCGTGATTATGTGCGCCATACGATTGAAGGGATTGGCAGCGCCATGACTGGCGGTGATGTCGGAATTGAGCCGTATCGTATGGGTGTGGACAAGGCCTGTACGCATTGCTCCTATAAATCGGTATGTCAATTCGATACTCAATTCGAAGCCAATGAGTACAAGCTCCTGCTGCCTGTCGCTAAAGATCGTGCCTTGGAGCTGATGAACGAAAGGCTGGAGGCAAAAGGTGATCTGCATGTAGTACCCTTCCGGCGGACGAAAGCCAAGCAAGTGATCGATATACAGGAGCAGGAAGAGGTCGGAGCTGAGCCGTTTATGAAGCAGCCTGAAGCTCTACAAGGAAAAGAAGGTGTGAACGATGATCAATAGAACCGTAAAACCAGAAGGAACCTCGTGGACGGAGGATCAATGGGATGCCATTTCGATACACGGGCATGACATGCTCGTTGCAGCAGCTGCCGGTTCAGGTAAAACAGCGGTATTGGTTGAACGGATCATCCGCCGCATTTCAGCGGAGCAAGAGCCGGTTGATGTAGACAGGCTGCTGGTAGCGACATTCACCAATGCTGCTGCTGCTGAAATGAGACATCGGATCAGCGAAGCGCTGGAAAAGGAGCTGGAGCGTAACCCCGGCTCCGATCATGTGCGCAGACAGTTAGCGTTAATGGGAAGAGCGTCGATAACGACACTTCATTCCTTTTGCCTGGAGGTGATTCGCACTCATTACCAGAAGGTCGGACTGGACCCGGGCTTTCGTATTGCCAATGAAACTGAAAGTGACCTGATGCGTCAGGATTTGATAGAGGAATTATTCGAGGAGCAATATGGCAGCTCGACAGAGGATAGTGATTTTTGGAAGCTGGCTGAATGGTTTAGCGGTGAGAAAACGGATGATGCACTTTATCGACTCGTACAAAAGCTTTACGATGATTCGCGTAGTCATCCTTGGCCTGAGCGATGGTTGAGGGAAACTGCAGCTATGTTCAATCGGGATGCCGATACACCTAATCCCTGGATTCCAGGGCTGCTGGCTTCGGTTCGAATGGAGCTGGAGGGAATATCCGCACTGCTGCAGGAAGCAATCCATTTGGCTGAGCAGCCTGGGGGGCCCTCACCATATTTATTTAATTTGCATGAGGATCTGGAAGCCATAGCTTATTTGCAGCAGGTCGCCGATTACTCGTGGGAACACCTTTACGAGTCTTTTCAAGGCGCTTCCTTTGGGAAGCTCAAGCCCTGCAAGGGCTCCGATTACGACAAGCAACTGCAGGAGCAGGTCAAGGATTTACGAAGCAAAGCCAAGGATCAGCTGTCCGATTTGACAGAGGAGCTTTTTGGCCGAACAACCGAGCAATATGAGGAAGAGCTGCTGGTGCTGGCACCTTTAATGAGTGCCTTGGTGGAACTGGTTATCGAATTTGGCAATCGCTATCAGGCTGCCAAGCAGGCTAAGGGGCTTGTTGACTTTGGGGATCTGGAGCATTTTTGTTTACAGCTGCTGTCCGATGTAGATCCGGTAAGCGGAGAAATGGGACCGTCCGAGATTGCTAAGGGCTATCGGGATCGCTATGTCGAGGTGCTGCTGGACGAGTACCAGGATACGAATCGTGTGCAGGAAACGATTGTTGCTTTTATATCGCGTGAGCTGCCGGGCAATCGGTTTATGGTCGGAGATGTTAAGCAGAGTATTTACCGCTTTCGGCTGGCGGAGCCTGGTTTGTTTCTGGAGAAGTATAAAAACTATCCAAGTGATGATACCGTCCCGGGACAGCGTATTGACTTGGCCCGTAATTTTCGCAGTCGTACGTCTGTTGTGAATGGAGTCAATTATATATTCAAGCATATCATGGGTGAAGCGGTTGGTGAAATTGACTATGATGACCGGGCTGAGCTTAAATATGGAGCTGATTATTACCCGGAGTGGAACACTGAGACGAATGGCTCGGAAGCCATCGAGCTGCTGCTTATAGACCGCTCTGAGGAGCTTGAAGCATCGAGAGCGACGGAAGATGCGGATCAGGAGACGGGGGCGTCAGATCAGGGCTCAGACAGTCTGACTGAGGGGTACGATACGGATGCTGGAATCGACCTTGCCGCAGAGGCGCGTGAGATGGAGACGGTACAGCTTGAAGCAAGAATGATTACGGCTCAAATTCATAAAATGCTTGGACAGACGGGCGAGGGTACTTTTCAGGTATATGACAAATCGGAGAAGGGTCCGCGAGATGTGACTTATCGCGACATCGTTATTTTGCTAAGAGCGACCCAGCAGTGGTCGCCCGTTCTGATTGAGGAGCTGCGGCAGCAGGGGATTCCTGCTTATGCAGAGCTGAATACGGGGTATTTTTCCGCGATGGAAGTCGAGGTCGTATTATCCTTGTTAAAGTTAATCGATAATCCCTTTCAGGATATTCCGCTTGCTTCCGTGCTCCGCTCACCAATCGTTCAGTTGACAACAGAGCAGCTTGCATGTATCCGCATTGCCAGCAGTCAGGGCTCCTTTTACGAAGCGATGTGCTTGTATGCGATTGAGGGAGCACATGAATCCGGACCTGGCGGAAAGCTTGCAATCGATAGAGACTTGCAAAACAAGCTTCGCGTTTTTATGGCTCTTTTGGATGGCTGGAGGGAAGAGGCGCGACACGGTGCATTGGCAGATTTGATCTGGAATATTTTCCGGGTTACCGGCTTCTTTGATTTTGTTGCAGGGCTGCCCGGTGGTCAGCAGCGTCAAGCCAATTTAAGGGCATTGTATGATCGTGCCCGTCAATATGAAGCAACGTCATTTCGCGGGTTGTTTCGGTTTCTGCGTTTTGTTGAACGGATGAAGGACAATGGGGGAGACCTTGGTACCGCTCGAGCTCTCGGTGAACAGGAAAACGTGGTGAGGATCATGTCGATCCATAAAAGCAAGGGCTTGGAATTTCCTGTTGTTTTCTGTGCGGCAATGTCCAAAAGATTCAATATGCGCGATCTGACTGAGGCTTTTATGGTTCATAAGGATCTTGGATTTGGACCTAAGTATACCGATGCAGCAGCAAGAATCAGCTATCCCACACTGCCATGGCTCGCTATCCGGCGCAAGCAGCGTATGGAAATGATCGCTGAAGAGATGCGTGTGCTTTATGTAGCACTGACGCGTGCACGAGAGAAGCTGTATATCCTGGCTACGGTCAAAGGGGCAGACAAGCTGCTGCATCAGTGGTCACGGTATGTGGATCATGATAAGCTGCTGCTGCCGGATTCCGCTGTCTCAAGTGCGCGCTCATATATGGATTGGATCGGACCCGCGATCATGCGCCATCCGAGCGGGGCATCGCTGCGTCATCAAGCGGGTATTAGCAGCAAGCCGCCTGAATTTATGAACAAGGAAACCTCCCTGTGGCAGGTGCAGATCATTAGACCGGAGCATGCTGCCGCGCATGCCCAAGCAGCCGTTACAGCAGCTATTGATGAACAACAAAAGCGATCCGTGTTTGGATTAGAGTATGTAGAAGAAGGACAGTATTGGGAATATGAAGTTGCGCATAAACTGGCATGGACATATCCTGAAGCCCAAGCATCCAAACTGCCTTCAAAAATTTCTGTCACTGAATTAAAACGGCAGTCCGAGCATGTCCGCCTGCTGGAAAAAGAATCCGGTGAGACGCTTTTTCCAGAGGCAGCGGAAGCGAGCAGCCCGGTCTATCAGCCCGTCATTGTCAGGCGTCCGCGATTTATGGAGCAGAAGAAAATAAATGCAGTAGAGCGTGGTACCGTGTTTCATGCTGTGATGCAGTATATTCCGATTACCCATGAGCCTTCGATACAGGATGTGCAGGAAGCTCTTGATGATATGGTACAGAGAGAGCTTATCACAAACGAGCAGAGTCAAGTGGTGGAGCCTGAAGTCATCGCAGCTTTCTTTCGCAGCCATGTGGGACAACGCCTTTTGCATGCGTCCGAGGTATATCGTGAGGTTCCCTTCAGCTATGGAATTCCTGCCAATGTGGCCTATGCAGACTCTGATTCATCCGATTCGCAGTCATCGGACATCGTTTTGCTGCAGGGAATGATCGATTGCTTGTTTGTAGAAGCAGACGGGCTTGTTCTGATTGATTTCAAAACGGACCGTGTTCCAGATGGAAGTGGTACTTCTGTAGATATGATCAAAGAGCGCCATAGACAGCAAATCGAATTGTATGCGAACGCAGTGGAAACGATCTGGAAACGGCCAGTGAAGGGGAAATATATCTTTTTATTTGATGGTGCAAGATTGCTGGAGCTGTGATCCGAGCAACCATTTTTTTGACAAGACCTAACTATATCTGCTGTATAATGGGTACAGATGACATTTAAAGTCGTCTTTTTCAGAAGTAGGGGGAGAGAAGTATGAAACTATTTGGCAAGAAAACATCACATTTCAAAAAAGGTCTTGCCACATGCATGGTAGCCTCAATGCTGCTATCGGGAGCTTCTGCTGTCCAGGCGGATCCGATTTGGGATCGATGGCAAGCAGCCGAAAAGGCTAACAAGAACGGTCACCCGGAGCTTGCTGTTCCGGATTGGAAGTTTCTTGTCGACCATTATGCTTCAATTGGAGATTGGCAGGGGGCTGCATTATTTTGCGGATGGCTTGATGAGTACTATGACAAGATCCAGGATTACGAGAACGCGATTTATTATTATGAGCTGGAAAATATGTACTGGCTCAAAGACGGCAAGGACTGGGGAGCTGTCGATTTGCAGCGGGCCGAGCAGATTCGGACGATTACGGATGTGTACATGTCCACGTCTGACGTGGAGGTCCTGAAGAAGCAGGGCGCTCCAGTGAGTGGCAAGCTGGCTAAATACGAACCGGAATATGGAATATATATCGGAATGTACTCCGAACAGGATCCGGCAATGGGCAATAACTTTGTTAAATCGCAATCAGTTTATGGCAGCAAGCACGCGCATTATTTAGCATATACCCCATACGATGCACCGTTCCCCAAGCAGTATGCGACTAATGCCAAGCAGGCGGGGGCGGGACTGCAGATTGCCTGGGAACCGAGTAATGGTCTGGATTCCGTGCAGGATAATGCACATTTAAGGGAATGGGCACGCGCGGCTAAAGCAACAGGTATTCCAATTTTTTTACGCTATGCCAGTGAAATGAATGGCAACTGGGTAGTTTGGCATGGAGATCCACAGAAGTATATTGAGAAATTCCGGCTTGTGCATGACGTGATGGCGGAGGAAGCGCCCAATGTTGCGATGGTCTGGAGTCCTGGTGATGTGCCGGCCTATTCGATGGATGTATACTATCCAGGGGATGATTACGTTGACTGGGTTGGAGTGAATATGTATACAGAGCCTTATGAGAATGGGAATCCGGCAACTGCCAATATGCAGTCAACGAGTCCGATAGAACGGCTGGATTATTTATACAAAACCTATTCGGATCGCAAGCCACTTATGATCAGTGAAACGGCTGTATCGCATTTTGCTCATATTCCGCAAGAATCGTTTACTGATTACGGGCTGCTGAATTTGCATCGTTTGTACCAAATCATGCCGCTTAAATACCCGCGTCTCAAATCGATCAATTACTTTAATGTCGATTTGAAGGATCGCGAGTCCCGCAATAACTATCTGCTTGGTGACAATGAAGCGATGAAAAATCTGTACAGCAGCATGATCACTGCACCTTTTTATTTAAAAAAGGTTGAGCAGGGCTCCAAGCCTGCGGATAGCGTTGGTCATATAAAGCTGAATGATAAACAGAATAGTTTTCAAGGAAAAACCCAGATCACGCCTTGGGTGAAAATACCTGACTTATATATCCATCAAATCGATTATTTCATTAATGGTAAGCTCATCGAATCGCAGAGCAATCCGCCATTCGGCATTGAGCTGAATGCAGACCAGGTTCCTGAAGGCTCCACGCTGCAGCTGAATATTTATAATCGTGCTGGATACCAGGTTGCGAGCAAGTCGTATCCATTGTCCGCTGATATATCTGTTACTATTGATGGTAAGCTGCAAAAGTACGAACAAGCTCCTGTTATCCGTGAGGGCAGTACACTCGCTCCGCTGCGGGCGATTTTTGAATCCATGGGAGCCACTGTGGATTGGGATGCGAGTACTCAGACTGCGACAGGTCGAAAGGGTGGGACTTCGGTTTCTCTACGTGTGGGTGAGCGTAAAGTGATCAAAAATGGTCAGACTATAGAACTGGAGGTGCCAGCGCAGCTCATAAATGGATACACAATGGCACCAGCCCGTTTTATCGGTGAGGCTTTTGGTGGTGTATTGGATTGGGATAGTAAGGCGCGCAAGGTTATAATCAAAACCTCTACCACAACATCCATGTTACATGACTCCCAGGCTCCGGTTTCATCAACGTCGATGCTGCTCACTCCGCATGATCAACGATCCGAGACAGTTACAACGAGCTTGTCTGGCAGGCTGGTTGCTGCTTTTCTGCTTACATGGAAAAATGTGATCATGGCTGTGTCGTGAAAAACGAACAATAATTAATGAAACGATAGATTTTATACGTTTTTTCGGGGGAAGTACATAAAAACATAGAGTATTTCCCCGAAATAACCATAAAAACATAATATTTTGTATAAACATCTGTTGAATATTTATAAAGTAAGGTGTATATTTCTAACAGAAAAGAAATATTTTTGTCTACGTTTTTTCAATTTGCAGCAGATATAGCAACGGAGGACTTTAATGAAAAATTGGTTGCTTCCGGCCACGGTGTTAATGAATCGTTTGAATTATATGCAAAAGTTTTTTTTAATTGGCCTACTGTTAGTACTGCCAAGCGGACTTTTTATTACCTTGCTGATTGGGAACATCAATAAGGAGATAGGATCCTTAATAAAAGAAAGACAAGGGCTCGAATATATAACGGGTGTCAGCCATTTTATTGAAGATTTACAATTGCACAGAGGTATGAAAAATGCTTACTTGCACGGAGACCCTTCGTTTGAGCAGCAGTTGACAAGCAAGCGTGTGGATATCGAAAAAGATATTCAACAAATCAGAGCACTGAACCAACGCTATGGCGGGGTACTGCAGCCGGAGACACGTTTTAACCAAATGATGGATGACTGGGAGCTTATCAAAGATATTAAGTCAATGACAGATGCCAACTTAAGCTTTTCCTTACATAGTGAAATCATTTCTCAATCCATAGCATTAACTGAACATGTCAGCAGCACGTCAGGGTTGAAGACGGATCGGCACAACGAAAGCTATAACCTGGTTGATGGGCTGATAGGCAAGCTCCTTGTCATGCTTGAACATTTGGGGCAAACAAGAGGTATCGCTTCCGGAATTGCTGCTGATAAGCAGTTTGGAATAGATCTCAAGACACAATTAACCGTTTTGAGGGGATTGATTCGTTCGGCTCTTGATATTGTAAAAGGGAGCCTGAATATTATTTATGAGGAGGACCCATCGTTAAAACAACCCATTAAGCGGCAAATGGATGCTATTGAGCAAGGAATTAATCAATTCATTTATTGGCTGGATACTGAAATTATGAATGCTAACAGCTTACAGATATCATCACCAGCTATATTTGAAATAGGTACCTCATCCATTCAAATGGGATTTGAGCTTCAGCATACCGGCCTCCCGATTATAGACCATCTTCTTCAAGATCGCATAGAAGCATGGGTCAGACAAAGAATGATGTTTTTGGCTATATTAACGATTGCTTGTCTGGTTGTGGCTTATTTGTTTCTCGGACTGTATCGATCTGTCATTCATTCTGTACATGCTTTGAACGATGCCTCTTCCAGACTGGCTGAAGGTGATCTGACAGCAAGAGTTAGGCTGAATTCACAGGATGAATTGCTTTCCGTGGGCACGGCCTATAACCATATGGCAGAAGCTTTTGAAAGTATATGGAGTGAAAGAAAGGCACATGAGGAGCAGCTGAAGTATCGTGCTTATCATGATCAGCTTACGGGCTTACCCAACAGAGTTAATTTTCAGGAGCAATTACATGCACACCTTGGGGATGGCAAGCGATTAGACCGAATGCTGGCTATTTTGTTTATTGATCTGGACCGCTTCAAAATCGTGAACGATACGTTGGGTCACAAAGCAGGTGATCTGCTGCTTCAAACCGTAGCGGTTCGCTTGTCGGACGAGCAGTTCGCTAACTGTCAGCTCTTTCGAATGGGTGGTGATGAATTTACAGCCATTATTCCCTTTATTGAGTCCAAGGAAGAGGCGGTTTCGATCGCAGAGCGGATGCTCACCGTATTGGATCAGCCCATTACCCTCGATACATACGAAATGAAAGCTTCCGCAAGTATCGGCATCAGTGTGTATCCTTCTGACGGACAAACCTTGCAGGAGCTATTGACTAATGCGGATATGTCCATGTATGTAGCCAAAAAACAAGGCAGCAATGGGTACCAATTATATCATCCATTGCTGAACGAGCAAGCTCAGAGAAAGCAAGCTATGGAATTGGAATTACGTATGGCCCTGGAAAGAAACGAGTTTTCGCTATATTACCAGCCTCGTATTCAGCTGCTGGGTGGGCATTATACGACTGTTGAGGCACTTATCCGCTGGAATCATCCTGAGCTGGGACTTGTCGCTCCTGCGGTTTTTATTCCCTTGGCCGAAGAAACAGGTTTAATTAAACCTATCGGAGAGTGGGTGCTTCGTACTGCCTGTCGGCAAAGTAACCAATGGCAATCGGAAGGGATAACAGATGTAAATATGGCTGTTAACATTTCAGGTGTTCAATTTCAGAGCGACTACTTTATTCAAGAGATTGCTGATATTCTTGCCGAGTCCGACTTTGATCCGAATAAGCTTGAATTTGAGCTGACGGAAAGTGTTGTGATGGTTAACGTACCCCAGGCGATCTCCAAGATGAAGCAGCTCAGAGATCAAGGTATTCGGATTTCAATCGATGATTTTGGAACCGGTTTTTCATCGCTTAGTTATTTAAAATATTTTCCGGTTGATATACTAAAAATTGACCGTTCTTTCGTTAAAGATATCCCGCTTGCCCCTAAGGACACGGCTATTACCAAAACAATTATCGCGCTTGCCCGCAGACTTGGCTTGGAGGTTGTGGCTGAGGGTGTGGAAACAGAGGAACAGATGGCCTTTTTGAAAAGCAGAAATTGTAACGAGGCTCAAGGCTATTTATTAAGCAAGCCATTACCAGCTCTTGAAATGACAGCGCTTTTAAAAAACCACCAACTTTCTGTCGGATAGCATCAAGCGCTGACTGGATTTTCAGATCTGCATTCGGTATGATAGAAAAGTAATTCTGATCATTGAGTATAAAGGAGGATTTCCACCTGTGAGCTGTATATTTTGCAAAATCGTAGAAGGATCGATTCCTTCCAGCAAAGTGTATGAAAATGAGCAAGTATTGGCATTTCGCGACATTCAGCCTGCTGCACCTGTACATATTTTAATTATACCGAAAAAGCATATTGCGACGATGAATGATGTCGAGGCGGATGACCGCGGATTGATCGGTGATTTACATATGGCTGCCCAGGAAATTGCCAAACAGGAAGGCGTTTACGACAGTGGCTACAGGTTGATTAACAATTGTGGCGCAGACTCCGGACAAGTGGTTTTCCACATTCATTACCATTTATTAGCTGGTGAAAAGCTTGGTGCACTCAACGCAAAATAAATTTTTGCCATCTAGGTTGACCTATGTTTGTGTATGCAATATAATTGTAGTTGATAAACTGCTTTTTTTTGTCTTGGACGGTCTGTTCGGAGGGAGGGAAAACTGGTGTCAGAAACTCGAGTTCGCAAAAATGAAACTATAGATGCTGCACTTCGTCGCTTTAAGCGCACCATCGCAAAAGATGGCGTGTTAGCGGAGGTAAAGAAACGCAAGCATTATGAAAAACCAAGCGTTAAGCGTAAGTTAAAGTCTGAGGCTGCTCGTAAGAGAAAGTTCTAGGGGGCTTAAACGATGAGCTTAAGCGAAAAACTCAATGAAGATATGAAGCTTGCGATGAAGAGCCAGGCCAAGTTTAAACTCTCCGTAATCCGTATGGTTCGTGCCTCTATCAAGAATATCGAGATAGATCAACGTAAACCCTTAGATGACCAAGAAGTACTTGAAGTTCTAAGTCGCGAGATAAAACAACGTAGGGATTCCCTCCAAGAGTTCGAAAAAGCCGGTCGTGATGATCTGGCGGAAACCGTTAAGGCTGAAATTGAAATTCTGATCGAGTACTTACCGCAGCAGCTTACTGAAGAAGAAGTGAAATCCATTGTACAGCAGACCATCCAAGAAGTGGGTGCCTCTTCTAAAGCGGATATGGGAAAAGTCATGGGTGCATTGATGCCAAAGGTGAAGGGACGTGCCGATGGCAAGATTGTCAATCAGGCCGTTCAACAGCTATTATCATAGCAGCAAAAAAACACTCCTTTTAGGAGTGTTTTTTTGTGTTTGAACAGGGTTCGATATGCTTTAAATACTACATATAGCCATCTCTAACATAAATGCATAAGCTGTGATAGGAAGAAACTGTTATAGAAATGGCTTTCTAGTGAAGCTCGGGAAAAGAAAGTGCTTACGAAGACAGCTTCCGTTGGAAGCTCTAAGGAGGTTCTGATATGCATCCATGGATTCCGATTCCATTCATGTGGTCACAAGGTTTAGCGATCTTGATGTCTCCGCGTTGGATGATGGGTTTACTATTTGTAATCGCAGTAATCATGATAGGGATGATTTCCATTCGTCGGTTCAAGCGAATCAGCAAAGAAATTGACATTGCGCTTCAAGGGCAGCCAGACGTCGATTCAGCGCTCAGCTACTCTTTGCAGCGTACAGACCTGCTGGGACAATCGGGCCTGGCTATCACCCCTTTACGGCCCTCAGGAACGATAGCAGTGGCTGATGAGCAAGTGGATGTTGTAACCTATGGCGAATTCATACCCGTGAACAAGCTGGTTGTCGTGGTACAGGTAGAAGGAGCCTTAATAAGAGTTCGAGAACAACAGGAAATCATTCATTGAAGTTAAACCCAACATGCAGAGAACTTGAGGAGCCTTTGAAGCCACTAGATCGTGGAGTCAGAGGTTCTTTTGCATGCTTTCATAAACAGCGTTTTATTCGCATATGTTGTAAACAGTATGTGTGGGTTCAGTAAGGTTAAGTAAGGGCAGCGCAATAAGTCGCTAGACTCTCAGGAAGTACAATATCCGTCGAAAAGCTCTCAAGGGGGATACAGTATGCGAAGTATTACTAAAAGTATTCATAAGCTTACCTCCCAAATGCTGGACCTTCCTCAGGATGTCACATCGGACTTGCCCCGTGTAACGATGATTGGCAATGTGCAGCTATATATTGAAAATCACCGCGGTGTTCAGCATGTTTCAAGTGAGTTGCTGCGGCTTGGCTTATCCCAAGGAAAGCTTGAGGTACATGGGAAGGAGCTAGTGATCCGGGTTATTTATCCGGAGGAAGTATACATTGAAGGGATCGTTCATGAGCTCAAATATATTCCGTAAAAGAGGTGCACCGATTTGAAATCATCCATTTTTTTATCGGTAAGAGGGTACGTCAGGGTCGAGGTTCGTGGACAGCACTTGGAGTCATTCATTAATCAATTGGTCGAAAAGCGAATATTGGCTTGGGATATTTGTTTTTATGAGGGTCATGCGAAGCTGTATGTGTCACTGAAAGACTTTTTCGGGCTTCGCCCGCTTTTAAAAGAGACAGGCTGTCGGGTCCATGTCCTCGAGCGGTTCGGTTTCCCTTTTCTGCTAAATAGACTGGAGAAGCGGAAGTTTTTTGCGATGGGTCTGATTGGATTTATCATTGGACTTTATTTGCTGTCCTCGCTAGTTTGGCAGGTGCGGGTTGAAGGCAATGAATTGATCAGTACGCAGGATATTTTGCAGACAGCCAGGCAGGAAGGGATTTACAAGCTGCAGTGGAAATTTCGGCTCAAGGATTCGGATGTAATGTCCAAAAACCTGCAAGGAAAGCTTGCGGGAACGGCGTGGGTAGGAGTTGAAATCCAAGGCACGCAGGTCATAATCAAGGTTGTGGAAGCAACTCTGCCTGACAAGCCACAGCTGTTGAATCCTCGTCATCTGGTGGCCTCCAAGAGTGCCATGGTGACATCCATTTTTGCTGAAAAGGGAAGGCCCGTTGCCAAAATCAATACGTATGTAAAAAAAGGGGACATCCTCATATCAGGTATATTGGGTGATGAAACGCATCGGCAAACCGTAGTTGCAAGCGGTCAAGTAAAAGGAATTGTATGGTATACACCACAAGTGGAGGTGCCTCTCCTGCGGCAGTATAAGACCTATACAGGTACGACGCAGAACCGTTCTTATCTGGTATTGGGCAGTCGAGCGCTGCAGCTTACGGGTTATGGCGCCCTGAGCTTTCAGAACTATGAAACGATACCGGAACGCAAGACACTGCAGTGGAGAGATTATGTGCTCCCCATTGGTTGGCTGCGAGAGCGGATTATGGAGGTCCAGCTTGTCGACCGCCCCATGGAGCTGCCGGAGGCACGAGCAGTTGGTATGGAGCAGGCCAAGCTGGAAATTATAGCTGCTGTTGGTGGGGACGCCAAGGTCGTAAATGAAAAAATTTTGCATGAAAAGACGGACAATGGTAAAGTTTATATGGAAGTGCATTTGGAAGTGGAAGAATCGATTGCCCAGGAGCAAGCAATTATACCATAACGCATTCGCTTGAAGGAAAATGCTAACGATGCTAGTTTGCTACGCAAACAATAAGGAGAAGAGGCCTGTTGACTGATCACTCACGTTTTATAAAAGTAGCTTTGAAGAATACAGCTGAGGGGCTGGCTCTCTTTGGTCCGCAGGACAAGTTCTTGCAGCTGATCGAGCAGCATACCCGTGCCAGCATTCAGTCCCGTGGTGAAGAAATCGTCATAAGGGGCAATGCCGGTGAGATGGATTCGCTTCAACAGCTATTTGACGTACTGCTAGAACTCGTTCGAAACAATTACATATTGACTGAACGCGATGTGTTGTATGCTATTGAGCTGTCCAAGGATATGAAAGCTGATCAGCTTCTGGATTTGTTCAAGGGTGATATTGCAACCACGCATAAGGGAAAGCCTATCCGGGTTAAAACCATCGGTCAAAAGCAGTACGTGTCTACGATCAAACAAAAAGATATTGTATTTGGCATCGGGCCTGCGGGTACGGGGAAAACGTATCTGGCCGTCGTAATCGCGGTTACGGCTCTCAAAGAAGGTAAAGTGAAGCGGATTGTGTTAACAAGACCTGCCGTCGAAGCTGGAGAAAGTCTGGGCTTTTTACCGGGAGATCTTCAGGAAAAGGTTGACCCTTATCTTCGCCCATTGTATGATGCACTTAACGATGTCCTCGGGCCTGAGCAGGTGCTGAAATCGCTCGAAAGAGGTTTGATTGAAATTGCACCTCTTGCCTATATGCGCGGGCGGACGCTGGATGATTCGTTTATTATTTTGGATGAGGCGCAGAACACGACGCCGGAGCAGATGAAGATGTTCTTGACTCGTCTTGGTTTTGGCTCGAAAATGGTCATTACCGGAGATGTTACACAAATTGACCTGCCGCGCGGCAAATCTTCGGGTCTTATCGAGGTACAGCGTATTTTGAAAGGAATCGAAGAGATCGGATTCATTCAATTTTCCGAAGCGGATGTTGTCAGACATGCTCTGGTTCAAAAAATCATTATTGCCTATAACGAACAAAACGACAAATAACCTGATACGACTTAACCATCAGGATGTGTATAGAAAGGGATGACCTTTCGCAATGAACAATATTCAACGAAAACTTCAAAACCCGCTTGTTGGCTGGAAATATAGCGCCCTGGTGCGCTTTCTTCTGTTTATTCTGCTTACAGCCGTACTGTATGCATCACTGACGAACAGGATGATCCCGCAAACCTATGATATTCAAGTCGGTACTACTGCCGAAAAGGACATTCTGGCTCCACGCGCCATTGAAAACGCTATAGCGACCGAGAAGGCCAAGGAAGATGCTGCACAGCACGTACAGCCTGTGTTCAGAATTGTGTCTTTAAAGAATGAGGTTTTGATCGAAGCGATGTTCGAAAAGCTGCAGCAAATCAACGCCGACTCGGAGGTTACACTGGGGGATAAGGTAAATATATTTAAATCCGTGTTCCCCATTCTAGCTCAGGATCACGTGGATAAGCAGATTCAGAGCTTCGCTATCAGCGGTCAATATAACGATGCATTATTACAAGAAATGCGTAAAAATATTAATGAGCAGCAGTATCGTATTCCGGAAGAAACCTTTTACAAGATGCCGCGTTTGCCCAAGGAAGATCTCACGTTGATGGAACCGGTCGCTAAAGAGATCGTGACACGATTGATGAATGATCAGATTATGGAGGCCCAGACAGTACGGGCCAAGGTAGCAGAGCTCGTGAACAGCTCGACCTTGACGAAAAGCATGTCCAGGGAAATGGTGCAGGAAATTGTACGTGCTGCAATCACGCCTAATAAATTTCTCGACCAAAAAGGGACCGAAACCGCAAAGGGTCATGCCAGGGATAACGTAAAACCGGTATTTGTTAACAAAAATGACGTGCTTGTAAGTAAAGGTGAACCGATAACAGCTGATATTTACCAACGGCTGAGCAGTCTTGACATGCTGCAGGATGAAGCCAGTTATTGGCCGCGTATTGGGCTGATCATTATGGTGCTGATGCTAGCCTTGGCTGTATTTATGTTTGTCAAACAAAGCACACTGTCCATCAGCAGCAATAACGTGCAGTTGGTCATGCTGCTTCTTATCATCATCATTAACTTACTGGGTATGAAGCTGTTTTCCTTGGTGCAAAATTTGGATTACCCTTATATTGGACTTCTGGCTCCAACGGCAATGGGAGTCATGCTTATTGTCATTTTGTTGGATGAAAAGCTAGCTTTTATGGGGGCTATGCTGTTTGCCGTGATGGCTAGCATGATTTTTAACATGGACCACCTGCAGTCGTTTGATTTTCGTTATGGACTGGTCACAATGGCAACCTCATTTGCGGCTATTTTCTCCATCCAGCGGGCAGGCCAGCGTTCCACCATTCTCAAGGCAGGGGTTATCGTGGCTTTGATGGGGATGCTGCTTATGGGTTCTCTGCTGCTGATTGAAGATCATGAGAGCAAGCGGAATATGCTATTCGCCTTATCGTTTATCGTGGGCAGCGGCTTGCTTACAGCTGTATTCGTCATTGGACTTCTTCCTTTTTTTGAGACGGCATTCGGTATTTTATCTCCCTTGAAGCTGGTGGAGCTGTCCAATCCGAACCATCCACTGCTGCGAAAGCTGCTGACGGAAACTCCGGGAACGTACCATCACAGCATTATGGTTGGCAATCTGGCAGAAACAGCGGCGGAAGCGATCGGCGCGGATGGACTTCTGTGCAGAGTAGGCGCATACTATCATGATATCGGGAAAACGAAGCGGCCTGCTTATTTTATCGAAAATCAGACAAATATAGAAAATCCGCACGACAAGATGGACCCTGAGCTTAGCAAGTCGATCATTGTAGCTCATGCGAGAGATGGCGTCGAAATGCTGAAGGAATATCACATTCCAAAGCAGATTCGCGATATCGCCGAGCAGCATCATGGCACGACACTGCTGCAATTCTTTTATCACAAAGCTAAGAAAATTGCCGAGGCAGCAGGTGAGCCCGTTCCTGATGAACAGGAATACCGCTATGACGGTCCGCTTGCACAATCCAAGGAAGTCGCTATTGTTGGTATTGCCGATTGTGTAGAAGCGGCAGTACGCTCCCTTCGCAGTCCGAATATGGAACAGATTGACTCCATGGTACGCAAAATTATTAAAGGCCGACTGGATGATGGACAGTTTAATGATTGCGATCTGACAACCAAGGAATTGGATCAAATAGCCAAAACCTTAAACGAAACCTTATTAGGTATTTTTCATTCAAGAATTGAATATCCAACCAATCTTCCGGCGGGGAATCAGCCATCAACGATACAGAATCAAGAAAAAGAAAAAAGGAGCTAAAGCTATGTCTTTACGTCTTGAATGGAGCAGCGAGCAAACCGATTATGAAATTACACAGGAGCTTGTCGATAAACTGGAGCTGCTGCTTCAGCTTGCCGGGAAATCGGAGCAGGTCACAGAGGGGGAGGTTGCTTTAACCTTTGTAGACGATGCTGAAATTCAACGTTTAAATAAAGAATATCGTGGGCTCGATAAACCTACCGATGTGCTTTCCTTTGCGATGAATGATATCGGTGAGGATGAGATGGAGATCATCTATGTGGATGAGAGTGACGATGAAGATGAGTATGTGGACGAGGAAGACCTGGACGATGTTGAACGTCTCGACAAATCTGATGAAATCGACGATTCTAACGAGCATGAGGATGACATAGAGCTGGAACTGCAGGATGACGAGGATGAAGATGGTCTTGTTACGATCTTTGAGGAGCCGCTCGGGGATATCATTATTTCTGTGCCCAGAGCCATCGAGCAAAGTGAGGATTACGGTCACTCTGTAGAGCGTGAGCTCGGATTTTTGTTTGTACATGGTTTCCTGCATTTGATTGGTTATGATCATGACAATGAGGAAGCAGAGAAAATCATGTTTGCCAAGCAGGAGCAAATTTTACAGCAGGCAGGATTGGTAAGATGAATTCGAAGGTAAAGTGGCGCAGAAGCTTTCGGTATGCGTACGAAGGAGTGAAGTATGCCCTTTCTACACAGCGCAATATGAAATTTCATTTTTTTGCCGCTTTTATCGTTCTGCTGCTAGCACTTTACTTGCGTTTGCCCAAGCTTGAAATCCTGTTTATTTTAATGGCCGTAACGTTGATGATCGTGACAGAGCTGATCAATACAGCGATTGAAAAAGCGGTTGACCTTGCTATGCCTGATCGTCATCCCCTTGCCAAAATAGCCAAGGATGTGGCCGCAGCCTCCGTACTGGTGTCTGCGGTTTTTGCGGCTATAGTCGGGATGGTCGTGTTCTACGAGCCTATCGATCATCTCTTCCGCAGTGCGAGGCAAGCGGAGGGTCATAGCTTTTCCGCGGCAATGGTCTGGATACTACTCAGTTTGGTCATCCTGACGATTATTGTGCTCGAGACTAGATTTTCAACCAAGGGCAGCAGGCTTCGCCTGAGCTTGCTCGCAGCCCTCGCTTTTGCGATAGCCACCTTTATTGCTTCATATGTTTCAATTACTTTAGTCGCTTTACTCTCGTATTTACTTGCCTTTCTCGTCGTGCTGGTGCTCTACGACAAGCGCAGCCGGTCTTTTCCATCGCTGATTCTGGGTGGACTGGTCGGATGCTTCGTGGCAGCCTGCGTCTATTATTTAGTGAATTAAGAAAGGAACGATGCCGATGGACAAGCACCAATTACTTGGACGGGCACTGGAAGCAAGGGAGAACGCCTATGTGCCTTATTCGCATTTTAAGGTTGGCAGTGCCTTACTGGATTCGGATGGTCAAGTGCATTTGGGCTGTAACGTCGAAAATGCGGCTTACGGTCCAACAAATTGTGCTGAGCGCACAGCGCTGTTTCGTGCAATTGCTGATGGTAAACCTCCACGAAGCTTCCGTGCCATTGCTGTCGTAGGCGATACACCTAATCCGATTACTCCGTGTGGGGTATGCCGTCAGGTATTGATTGAATTATGTGCTCCGGACATGCCGGTTTATATGGCGAATCTACAGGGAGCTATTATAGAAACAACCGTAGCCGAGCTGCTTCCCGGAGCCTTTACACAGAACGATCTAAATGGAGGAACAACAGTATAATGACATCAACTACCCCAAAGAAAGCTTACAAATCCGGTTTTGTCGCTATTATCGGACGTCCCAATGTCGGTAAATCCACATTGATGAACCAGGTCATTGGCCAAAAAATTGCTATTATGTCAGACAAGCCGCAAACAACACGCAATAAAATCCATGGTGTTTATACAACTGAACAGTCTCAAATCGTATTTCTCGATACGCCGGGAATTCATAAGCCGCAATCCAAGTTAGGCGATTATATGATGAAGGTCGCAGAAAGCTCCCTGAAGGAAGTGGATGCGATTCTGATGCTGATTGATGTCGTGGAAGGGCTTGGCGGTGGTGATCGCTTTATTATTGAAAACCTGAAAAAGGTGACCACGCCGGTCATTCTTGTGATGAACAAAATCGATCAGATCCAGCCGGAAGCGCTGCTGCCGATCATTACGCAATATAAAGATTTATATGATTTCGCTGAGATCATTCCGGTATCCGCGATGAAGGGCAACAACGTTAATACACTTCTTGAGCAAATTACCAAATATTTGTCTGAAGGCCCGCAATATTACCCGGCTGATCAGGTTACAGACCATCCTGAGCAGTTCGTATGCGCTGAACTGATACGTGAGAAAATTCTTCATCTGACCCGTGAGGAAATTCCGCATTCCATCGCTGTAGGCATCGAGGACATGAAGGTAGAAGCTAATGGCGTCGTTCATATATCGGCCATTATTTATGTGGAAAGGGACTCGCAAAAAGGGATTGTTATAGGGAAAAAGGGTGCTCTGCTTAAAGAAATCGGGCAAAAGGCCCGCTATGACATTGAGGCGCTGCTTGGCTCCAAAACCTTCCTGGAACTATGGGTCAAAGTGAAAAAGGATTGGCGTAATCAGGATCGGGTTCTGCGTGACCTTGGATTTCGTAACGAATAATAACGAATAGCCGACTGGTGGCAGTTATTGCTTAACATAATTATCGCTCAAACGTAACATCCTATACTATCGCCAGATACCGTCCAGCTCATGAATAGAAGGAAAGCTTTTCTGCTGTTAGCAGACGCTTGGCTTACGGAGGGATGATGCAGCATGAGAGATTTTTCGTGGCAATATTTTTCGTTAACAGGTGATGTGGATGCATATCTGCTATATAAGGAGATCAACAATGATTCCGATTCAATTGATGCGGAAGAGGACTTGACATCAGAGTCTGATGATGGGCTAGAATAGCCTTTAAGTACCTCTTTCAGATGGGCTTGGGGGAAATCGGCGATGCAGTATCAGGTACAAGGAATCGTCATACGCAGCATGGATTATGGGGAAGGCAATAAAATCATTACCTTGTTTACACGCGAAATGGGCAAAATGGCAGTCATTGTCCGCGGCGCCAAAAAGCTTAAAAGCCGTTACGGCTCGGTATCCCAGTTGTTCACTTTCGGAGATTATCTGTTTTTCAGATCGGGCCAGCTGGGTACGTTAAAGCATGCAGAAATTATAGATTCACACCATCGGATTCGGGAGGACCTTCATATGTCCGCCTATGCTTCCTACATGGCTGAGCTGACGGATCGCTTGCTGGCTGATCAAGAGGCGAATCCCTTTTTGTTTGATCAGCTGAACGCGGCGCTTCAAGGACTGGTCGAGCAGAAGGATATGCAAATTATTGCATTCATTTATGAAATAAAAATATGGGTGCAAGCGGGGTATTTACCGGAGCTGGAGGTTTGTGTGGCCTGTAGAAACGATGGGAATACGATGGCCTTTAGTCCGGCACTCGGTGGCATGCTATGCGAGAAATGCCGGCATAAGGATCCACAAGCGCTGTCGCTCTCCTCGGGAACACTCAAGCTTGTTCGTCTGTTCGCTCATATGGACATACGCAGACTGGGACAGATTGATGTCAAACCGGAAACCAAAGCAAGTCTCAAAAGACTAATGCGGGCTTACTTCGATACCCATATTGGTGTGGCGTTAAAAACGCGAGGTTTCCTGGATCAAATGGATAAATATGGGGTTTGACATTATTCATCCGATTTGCTAATATAATAAATTACATTAAATTATTCCTCGTCATGAGTCTCGCACAGGCTTGTTGGCGAGTTCTTTTTTTGAATAGGAAGGAAGATGTATGCTGATGACGGACAAATCCAATCCAATTATTCTTGTTGCCTCCGATTCTGCTGGTGATACGGGGGAAGCTGTAGTACATGCAGCAGCCGTTCAATTTTATCCCCACTTGGTAGATGTGCGTATTATGCCCTTTCTTGAAGATCAAGAAGACGTTGACAAACTGATCCAAACTGCGGCTAAGTGTGACGGGATAATTGTATTTACCCTTGTTATTCCTGAGCTTCGCGATTATTTGATTCAGCAGGCCATGCTGCACCAACTGATACATATTGATTTGCTGGGGCCTGTATTGAACGCTTTAGAGCAAAAAATGCAGCAAACCTCAAGACATCAGCCTGGCATGATTCATCTGCTGGACGAAGGATATTTCAAAAAGGTAGAAGCGGTTGAGTTTGCGGTTAAATATGATGATGGACGTGATTATACGGGTGTGCTGCAGGCCGATATCGTGTTGGTAGGCGTATCGAGAACGTCCAAAACCCCATTGTCGATGTACCTTGCACACAAAAAGTTTAAGGTTGCGAATGTGCCGCTCGTTCCCGAAATACAACCACCGGAGCAGCTATTTACCGTTTCGAACAAAAAAATAATCGGACTTCGCATTGATCCCGACAAGCTTAATGTGATTCGCACGGAGCGTTTAAAAATGCTCGGTCTGCCCCGAACGGCTTCCTATGCCAATGTGGAAAGAATAAATGTAGAGCTTGAATACGCAGACCGGATTATGAAACGTATCGGCTGTACAGTCATTGATGTATCCAATAGAGCTGTAGAAGAGACTGCAGCTTTGATCATGGAATGGTACCGCGGCAGGTAATGCTTTTTATAATGCAGGAAGCAGGATTTTTTATTTCTTCAGCGTATATATTAGATATAGTGCTATTTATGAGCACCCAAATGAAGCTACGCGTACTCAGAAAGATGGGGTCAATATGCCTAATGCACACAAAATTATTGTGGATGCCGACGCTTGCCCGGTGAAGCCGGAAATTGTTAAGGCAGCAGCACCTTTTGGGGTTGATGTGCTGATGGTTGCTTCCTTTGACCATAGGCTGGCTCCCGTGGATGGAGTCGAGATTGTACAAGTTGATCGTTCCGATCAATCGGTGGATCTTTATATTGTGAATCGAATTGCTGCCGGTGACGTATTAGTAACTCAGGATTTTGGTTTAGCCGCACTTGCTTTGGGCAAAAAAGCGATAGCCTTGTCGAATCGAGGCCAGCAGTATACAGATCTGACGATTGATTTTTTACTTGATCGCAGGCATGAACAGGCCAAACAGCGGCGCGGAGGTAAACACAGCAAAGGCCCAAGACCTTTCACAGATGAAGATCGACACTTTTTTCTACAATCTTTGACAAAAGTTTTGCGTGGCTTGCAGGAGATTTCCGAGAGTTAGCGAATATTATTACGTGTTAATTTGAATGAAGGTGGATAGAATGAGTAACGGACGTATTCCGGAAGAAGTCATCGAAAAGGTACTTAAGCATCATGATATTGTCGATGTCGTAGGCCGTTATGTCCATTTAAGCAAGCAGGGTCACTATATGAAAGGATTATGTCCTTTTCATTCCGAGAAAACTCCTTCCTTTACCGTCACACCTGAAAAGCAAATTTATCATTGTTACGGCTGTGGTGCCGGAGGCGGGGCTATACGATTTTTAATGGAGATTGAAGGTTTCACCTTCATCGAAGCGATTAATCAAATGGCCGCTGAAGCGAATCTGGATCTCGGTATTGATCTTGGATCGGATACTCCATCCCAGCAAAATCCGGAAAAGGTAAAGCTATATGAGGCCTACGAATTTACCGGAAAGCTGTACCAGCATATTTTGAAAAATACCGAGCAAGGCAAGCAAGCTATGGAATATTTACGTTCACGGGGGTTAAATGATAAGCTGATCGACACGTTTGGTATTGGTTATGCACCATCCAATTGGGACACATTGGCCCAACTGCTGGAGAAGCGTCAATATGCTTTACCGCTTATGGAAAAAGGAGGGCTTTTGTCTGCAAGACAGGAAGGACAAGGGTACTTCGACAAATTTCGCGATCGGATCATGTTTCCTATCCACGACTGGAAAGGACGGCTAATTGCTTTTGCGGGTAGAGCTATGGGTGAGGCGCAGCCCAAATATTTAAACAGCCCGGAGACGATGCTTTTCCATAAAAGCAAAAGCTTGTACAACATGCATCTGGCACGACCGCAAATACGTAAGCTGCAGCAAATTGTTGTTTTTGAAGGCTACATGGATGTAATCAAAGCTTGGGATGCAGGCATAACCAATGGCGTGGCCACCATGGGTACAGCGTTGACCGAAGAGCATACTGATGTGATTCGCAAGCAAGCCGATCAGGTAACGGTAGCCTACGATGGTGATTCCGCTGGACAAAATGCCGCATATAAGAGCATCCCTATTTTGGAGCAGGCCGGGTGTGTGGTTAAGATAGCCATGATTCCGAATGCTCAAGATCCGGATGATTTTATTACCCAACATGGTTCTGAGCGATTTGTACGGGAAGTTATAGAAAATGCCGTACCGTCGATCAAATACAAACTTCTTTATTTTCGCAAAAATTTTAAACTGCAGGAGGACGGGGAAAAGCTTCGCTACATGCAGCAAGCACTCAAAATTATTGCAGACATTACGTCTCCAATTGAAAGAGAGCACTATGTGAGGGAGCTATCAACAGAATTTCGTTATTCCTTTGAAACGACTTTGCAAAACCTGAACGAGATCAGGCTCCAAGCGGAAAAAAGTAGTAACTCCGGGGATAATAAAGCGAAAGCGTGGAATAATGTTAGGAATGAACGAACACCCCGGGAACAAACTCCCTCTTTACTTCCAGCCTATTACAACGCCGAGCGTCAGTTACTCGCAATTATGTTATTCGATGCTGACATCACGCTTTATGTAGAGCGGAATTTGGGAGACCAATTCAATGTGGACGCACATAATGCCTTGGCCGCCTATTTGTACGCTTATTTTGGGCAGGGATATGAGCCAAACTTTAGCAGCTTTATTGCGATGCTTCAGGAGGAAGAATTGGAGGGATTGGCAAGTTCGATCGCTATGATGGGCAACTCTCATGGAGTGAATGGTCAGGTTATCGACGATTGTATACGCACCATCAAAAAATATAAGCTTCAAGAATCGATCAAGCAAAAAACAGAAGAAATGATAGTGGCGGAACGATCCGGTGATCTGAAGATGGCCGGGCAAATTGGCAATGAGATTACATCCCTAGTCAAACAATTAAAATCATCATGATAAGTCGTTTGAATTATCTTTGATGGCTCTAGGGAGGAGGGAGTTAGCATATGGCGAACGATCAACACACGGAGATAGAGACAGAGTTGACGTTGGATCAGGTAAAAGACCAGCTTGTTGAGCTGGGCAAAAAACGTTCATCTTTAACTTATAAGGATATCATGGAGAAGCTGGCTCCTTTTGATCAGGATCCGGAACAAATCGATGAGTTTTTCGAGCAGCTTTCCGAAATGGGTATTGATGTAGGAAATGAATCAGACGAAGATAATGAAATCAGCCCGATAGATCGTGACAGGGATCGGGAACATGATGATTTTAACTTTGAGGATGATATTTCACTGCCTCCGGGAATAAAAATAAATGATCCGGTTCGGATGTACCTGAAGGAAATCGGCAGAGTGCCATTGTTATCTGCAGAAGATGAGATCGATTTGGCGAAGCGCATCGAGCTTGGCGATGAAGAAGCCAAACGGCGCCTTGCAGAAGCTAACCTGCGTCTGGTGGTAAGTATTGCTAAGCGGTATGTCGGACGTGGTATGCTGTTTCTCGATTTGATTCAGGAAGGCAATATGGGCTTGATTAAAGCGGTTGAAAAGTTTGACCATGATAAAGGTTTTAAATTCAGTACGTATGCGACCTGGTGGATTCGTCAGGCAATCACTCGTGCGATTGCCGATCAGGCAAGGACGATCCGGATTCCGGTACATATGGTTGAAACCATAAACAAGCTCATTCGTGTTTCCCGTCAATTGCTTCAAGAACTGGGACGCGAACCGACTCCGGAAGAAATCGCCAAGGAAATGGATCTCAGTACGGATAAGGTTCGGGAAATTATGAAAATTGCTCAGGAACCGGTTTCTCTGGAAACACCGATCGGCGAAGAGGACGACTCCCATTTGGGTGATTTTATCGAGGATCAGGAAGCACTGGCTCCTGCCGATGCTGCTGCCTATGAGCTGTTAAAGGAACAATTGGAGGACGTACTGGATACGTTGACAGAGCGTGAAGAAAACGTGCTTCGATTACGTTTTGGCCTCGATGATGGACGTACGCGTACGCTGGAAGAAGTCGGTAAAGTGTTTGGCGTTACCCGGGAACGGATTCGTCAGATCGAAGCCAAGGCTTTGCGGAAGCTGAGACATCCAAGTCGCAGCAAGCGTTTGAAAGACTTTTTAGAGTAATTGGGTTAGACCTCACTGCATCTGCAGTTAGGTCTAATTTTTTGTCTAAGCATTACCGATAAATAAATAACAGGAAATGAATAAAATTCAGGAAAATGGCTGCTTAGTATTGAAGAGGTGATCGTGTGCAATGGCAATGGACGAAAAAAGAAGAATATTAATTATGGAAATTGAGCATTGGCGTAAAAGCAAGCTTTTACCTGAGCATTATTGCGATTTTTTATTAAATATATATTTGGAAGATTCTTCTGATAAACCGAAGTCCAGTTCCGGGTTTCTCGGCGTAACCCCAACAGCCGTCAAAGACAGTAATTGGAAAATATGGATATTGATTTTTGTCGTAATTGCTCTTATTTCTTATGCTGCTCTTAATTTTACCGCTTTTGAATTACCAATGCAAATGGGCCTTTCGATGCTTCTCTTGTTTTGTTGTTATACGGTTGGAAGCCTGCAGCGATCCAAAGAGCCGCTTCGAGCTCAAATATTGTTTGGAGTAGCCTCCTTGTTTTTATTGTTTATTGGTGTATTCATGCTCAAGCTTCATGGGATACAGAAGCCGGTGCTGGTTGTCGGATATGTAGCTGTATGCAGTATAGTCTGGCTATTAACGGGACTGTTGTCAAGATTTATGCTTTTTCAATTGTGTGGATGGATCGTTCTCATCTTTTGTTATGGCTGGCTGCTGCATTATCAGCTGGACCTAGCGAGTTGGATTACACTGGAGATTAGCTGGGTGCCGCTCAGTATCGTATTTGGCTGGATGGGCTGGATGATCCATGAAAAGAGCAAGCAGATGGGTACAGTTTTTCTTATGCTGAGCTGCATCGTTTGGTTCATGCCTGAATTGTATGCTATGCTGTATTCCGAGCTTTATGGTGAGGATACGGTGCAAATTGTTTTTTTAGTCAAATTGTTTATTGAAGCGAGCTTGCTGTTTGCTTTAAGAAAAAAATGGATAGAGTGGGTTACATAATATGCTGCGAATATCAAAACGTTTGGAAATGATTGCGGGTGGTGTGCCGACAGGAAGCCGTTTGGCTGACATTGGTTCGGATCATGCACTGCTTCCGGTTTATTTGGCTCAAAAGAAGCAAATTGTGAAAGCAGTAGCTGGAGAAGTGAACCTCGGACCGTTTCAGGCGGCCTCCAGGCAGGTTCGTGATTCTGTACTTGATCAAGTTATTGATGTCCGACATGGCAATGGCCTTGAGGTAGTAGAGGTCGGAGAAATTGATGTGATAACGATAGCGGGTATGGGCGGAGCCTTGATAGCCGATATACTTGAAGCGGGCAAGGATAAGCTGGCCGGTGTACAATTACTTATTTTACAGCCCAATGTTGGTGAATCCAATGTGCGTTTGTGGCTTATTCAGCAGGATTGGATATTAATTAACGAGCAAATTCTCGAAGAGGACGGCAAAATCTATGAGATTTTGTCGGCAGTACCGTCCCATTTGAGTCAAGCCTCGAATGATGTGCTTTATCGGGAACGTCAGCTTGCGGACGGAATAACGGTAAATCGTGAGCTGCTGCTCAAGCTGGGTCCATATTTATTGGATCATCCTCAAGAGGTATGGTTTCGAAAATGGGAGTCGGAATTGGAGAAGCTCGCGATGATTGTACAGCGGCTGGCTCTATCCACACTGCCTGAATCCAGAATAAAGGAGCTTGAGTACCAGAAGGAGATTGAACGAATCAAGGAGGTACTGGCATGCTTGCAAAAGGACAAACCGTCATACAACTGATGGAGGAGCTGGCACCTAAGCATTATGCGGTTCCTGATGACAAGATCGGATTACAGCTGGGGACTCTGCAAAAGGAAATCAGCAATGTGCTGGTGGCACTTGATGTGAACGATGAGGTGATCGATGAAGCGATCCGTCTGCAGGCTAATTTGATCATTGCTCATCATGCGATCATTTTCAGGCCGCTTGCTCATTTGCAAACCGATTCGGTGGCAGGAAAGCTGTATGAGAAGCTGATCAAGCATGATATTGCTGTCTATATATCACACACCAATCTTGATGTGGCAGAAGGCGGAGTCAATGATATGATGGCGCACGCCATTGGTCTAACAGGGCTTTCACCGCTTGAGGAATTACATACGGATAAGCTGAAAAAGCTCGTCGTATTTGTGCCTGAGTCGCATTTGGAGCCTGTTAGAGAAGCGATTTTCCGTACAGGTGCGGGTTCGATCGGGAAGTACAGTCATTGCAGCTTTGCTGCCGAAGGAACGGGAACCTTTTTGCCTGAGGCTGGAAGTGAACCTTTTATCGGTAAGCAGGGCAAGCTGGAGCAGGTGCGCGAGATTCGATTGGAAACGATTGTTCCGCAAAGCCTTGAGAAAAAAGTCGTTCAGGCGATGATTAAAGCTCATCCTTATGAGGAAGTAGCCTATGATCTATACACGTTGGATTTAAAGGGGCGTGCTTTCGGTCTGGGCAGGGTCGGCAAGCTGCAGGAGCCAGTTACCCTGGAGCAGCTATGTGAGCTTGTTAAAGGCGCCTACGAGGTTCCTGCTGTACGGCTTGCTGGTAATCCACAACGTAAAGTTCAAAAGATTGCTGTTCTTGGCGGCTCAGGCGGCAGATATGTCCGTCATGCTTTATTTGCAGGGGCGGATGTGCTTATTACTGGAGATATCGACTACCATACGGCTCAGGACGCTATGGCCGCAGGGCTCAGTATCATTGATCCAGGTCATAATGTTGAGAAAATATTAAAGCGCGGCGTAGCCGATTATTTACTGTCCAGGCTGCAAGAAAAGAAATCAAATACAGGTGTATTTGCCTCGGAAATCAATACGGAGCCGTTTCTATTCATGTAAAGGTGGTAACAATAATAGGACTTAGATCAAATAGCAATGAATTGTTGTTGTATTTTAACGTAAATCCCTGTATACTATCCTTTGCACATCAGGAAAGCTTGACAGACAATCGCTGGTGAGAAATCACGAGAGGAAAGTCCGGGCTCCGCAGGGCAGGATGCTGGATAACGTCCAGTCAGCGCGAGCTGAAGGCTAGTGCCACAGAAATGGACCGCCGATGACGTGGAATGTATTCCATGAACAGGTAAGGGTGGAACCGTGGTGTAAGAGACCACGAGGAGATATGGTGACATATGTCCTGGTAAACCCCATCTGGTGCAAGACCTAATGGAACGCATGTCCCTCTGGGGACACTCCTTGCCCGGGAGGCGTTCGGGTTGGTCGCTTGAGCCAAACGGCAACGTTTGGCCTAGATAGATGATTGTTGCTTCAATGGTGGGAGGCTGGTAGCCGTTACGACCACTGGAAGTACAGAACCCGGCTTAAGTGCAAGCTTTCCTGTTACCAATGAAAAACCGCCTCCAAAGGGCGGTTTTTGTGCATTATTTATTAAGGTTAAGGGGTTTGCATCCGTTCGAGCAGCCTTTGTGCCCATGAGGTCCAATAATCGAGACCGCTAATGACACCGGTTTGAGCAGAGGGCTCGGCTGGTGCTGTCTTTTCGGTTGCCAGAGCCCCTTTGTGGTTTACTGCGCTCTTCACGGCGGCTACGACATCAATGATGCCATAACCAAAATATTTATCCTTGCCTGCAGGTCCTGCATCGGACGCGGTATCGCGCATAATCTGCATCACTTCTTTATTCGTAAGTGATGGATTTACCGAGCGAATAAGGGCAGCCAGAGCCGTCACATGGGGACTAGCCATCGAAGTGCCGGATAGTGCCGCATACTGATTGTGCGGGTAAGTGCTGGCAATGTTGACTCCAGGCGCAGCTACATCGATGTAATCTCCGTAATTGGAGAAGGATGCCTTGTTCCGATTCGCATCTGTTGCTGCGACTGCGAACACTTCTGGATAGGCCGCAGGGAATCCGGGCTGTTCGGTATTGTCATTACCGCTAGCGGCAATAAGTACAACATCGTGATCATAGGCATAACGGATGGCATCATGTAGAAAGTTGGCATCTGCATAGTTGCCGAGGCTCATATTGATGACTTTGGCACCATGATCCGTTGCCCAGATAATGCCTTGAGCTACCGCATACGTACTGCCTGCGCCACTTTGATCGAGAACCTTGACAGGTATAATCGGGTTATACCAGCTCATTCCAGCTACACCCAGTCGATTGTTGACAATGGCTCCGATAACCCCGGCGACATGGGTGCCATGACCGACATCATCCATCGGTGACATTTCGGAATTAACTACGTTGTAGCCGCTAATAAGCTGATCCTTCAGATCAGGGTGGTCAAGATCGACACCCGTGTCGACGATAGCGACGGGAACATCTTTGGAGCCTTTGCTTAGGGCCCAGCCAAGCTCGGTATCGATGGCAGGAAGGTTCCACTGATATCGTTGATATAGCGAATCATTCGGTGTCAACAGCGTGTAGTCAGACGCAGCTGGCTGTGGACTCCCGGAAGGATTTTTGGTCACTGCGCTATTAGTCATATACAAAAAGTGAGGCTCCACGTATGCAATGTTCCACTTTTGAAAATAATTCATCAGCTGTTTGGCTTCCAGTTGTTTGGATTCAAATATATACGTATAGCCAAGCTTGCGATAAGGCTTTGAGGCTTGAATATCTGTTTCGATTTGAGCTAAATCTGCAGCGCTCGGTTGAGTCTTGAAACGTACGACAACCTGATTGACATGATAATGGCTGGTACCTTCATTCTGCTCAGGATGATCAACTTTAACGTCCTGCAATGTGCGGGAATCAACGGATTCGATTTTATAACGATTATCGCTTGGATAAGTTACGATCCTTAAATTGTTAAGCTGATGATTCTCAACCTGCTGCAGGATGTTTTGTTTAACAACCCCAAGCAAGGCTTCTCCGGAATTCTCTGACGGCACCCCAAGTACAAAATAGGTGGAGCCATTAGCTTGAAATGGAGCAGATTGATAAGACTTGCCTTGCTCCGTGTCCGTCTTGGCCTTCAGTAATTCCGCCTGAGCCTGGTTCTGTATTGACTCATTAAGGCTGCCAGAATGTAGACCTGCCTCCAAAGGTTGTGAATGCTGAGTCCAGATCAGCTTCTCCATGTGTGGATGCTCTGCTTGGAGCTGCTGCATGCCTGTCAGCTTCGCTTCTGCAGTTTCTTTTTCTTTCAAATGCAGCATACGATCGAGCTCAAGACTGCACTGGCTGCGGCATAGTTCTCCGGTTACTTGAAGGTCCTGCTGCAGGATGTTTTTCTTGGATTGCATCTCTGCAGCGGCCGATAAAGTCTCGAATTTGAGCGGATCCTCACTGCGGGGAAATAATAACACGCCGAAAGCGAGCACCATAACAAAAGCTAAAGCATATTTCCACATCGAATGGCCCCTCCCTTTAAAATGATACTGTTAGCGTCTCCGCAGGAATGTTTTTTACTACCGGAAATCATCGCCTTTAACATTTTGGCCAACAGACACTTTACGAGTTACTTTTAGCTTCAATTTATGGTAGGATAAAGGTGTAACAGTTCTACTAAAAAATATGATGTTTGTTGATTAAAGGAGGTCCTGCGACATGACTGTGCTGAATGTAAAAAATTTATGTGAAACTACGAAGTACAAGCTAAATGAAGCAACTGCAAAAATCGAAAAATTTCTGAATGATCATTCTCTGCAAGAGCTCAACAAAGAGCAAGAACCTGAGATGGATGAATTTTACAAAGGGTTTTTGTCAGATACCAGGCATTTATTGGTATTCAGTGAAGTTGCTTATGAAAAGCTTGGTATGAGCTTGCGTCGTCCCAGCTTTAATGTGGAATATGCGGAAAAAGTACTTTATGAAGTTTATCATAGTTCGGTGAACAGCTTCTTTTACCCGAAACATGAGTGCTATTCCGAGGATGGCCGTTACGCTTATACTGGACAGGATGCGATTCGCTTCCGCAAAAAGCCAATTCGTGAGGTGCGTGATTTGACTATCGAGCTTTCGAAAATATTCGAAACCTTGCGGGAAGATCTGACTTATTATGAAACGGATTACATTACTCAAAAACGTATGCAAGGTGAGAGAGTCTAATCTTGCTTTATTGTGATGATGAAAAAAGGTGCTATGTAGCATCTTTTTTTGTTTTAGGGAGGACATGAAGCGATGACTGGACAAGAAAAAGATTGGCACATGACTACTGAACAATTGACACCCATCAGCAAGCAGCTAATAATATGGAACCAGCATCCAAGCGGCGGATATACGGCATGTCCACTCTTTGCTAATTATGCCTACAGTTGGCTGCGGGACGGCAGCTTTATTGCCAATGCGATGGATGTTTCTGGGGAACCAGAAAGTGCAGCCGATTTTTATAATTGGGTCAACTCCATCATCTTACGTATGAAAACTCGCATCGAGCTGCTTTTGGAAAGGTTTGAGCGTGGGGATAGTATAGAACAACATGAGTTTTTACATACGCGCTATCAGTTGGATGGTCGGGATGATCATAATGCAGAGTGGGGGCATTTTCAGCTTGATGGATATGGGACCTGGCTGTGGGGGCTTGTCGAGCATTACCGAATAGCAGGGCAAACCGCGATGCCTGAGACTTTTGCAGACAGTGTCGATCTGGTGGTCCGCTATTTATGTGCACTTTGGAAGCAGCCGAATTTTGATTGCTGGGAGGAGCGCGGCGATCAACTGCATCCTTCAACGCTTGCATGCATTTATGGAGGGCTCGAAGCCATTGGAAGATTTAATGGTCGTACGGACTTGCTGGAAATTTGTGAACAAATCAAACAGTTTATTGTGGAGCACATGGTGCATCCTGAGCGCGGATATGTGGTGAAAAGCATACGGCCAACCTATTCTGGAAATGAATATGAAATCGGATATGGCGGTGTGGATGCGAGCACGCTGTGGTTGTGTGAACCGTTTCAGGTATTTGCAGCGGATCACCCTGTGATGGCAGCTACAATCAGCAAAATTGAAGCGGATTTGAAAACAACAGATGGCGGGATCAGACGTTATTCCGAGGATGAGTATTATGGCGGAGGCGCATGGATTCTGCTTACCGCCTGGTATGGCTGGGTATCCCTGGCCTCAGGTAAACGGCTGGAGGCTGAGCAGGCCTTACAGTGGATTGTGAAGCAAGCGGATTCGCTTGGGCGATTACCGGAGCAGACAGCCCATGCTGAGACGGATTCAGACGTGTATCAAGGCTGGTTGAGCCGCTGGGGAACGCCTGCAACCCCATTATTGTGGTCACATGCGATGTTCCTTGTCCTTAATTTCCAACTCGCCAAATAGTATGGACTTTTCAATCCCCGGGTACATTGATATAGGGGTGATGAAAATGCCAGATGTGAACTGCAGTGTAGCCAATTGTACGTACTGGGCTAACGGCAACAAATGCAATGCAAAGTCGATATTAATCGATATCGATCAGCATGCAAATGTGGATGTGTCAACAGAATTTGCTGGAGAGCATGGTTCTACAGAGCACAAGGATTATGCGGAGAACACGCAAAATACGTGCTGTCACACGTTTAAAGCAAAAAAGTAAGGGAATCAATGACATTATTCTAAAATTTGCCTAGCTGGTCGTACCAAAAAAGTGTACAATAAGGTATCATCTTGTACACTAAGGAGCATTGTCTTCTATGAATATTGATCCACGAATGTTAAAAGAGCTTTTACGTATGCAATTGCTGAACAAAACGGATATTCTTTCCAACAAAAGTTCAGGTGCCAGTGATGATGATTCTGAGTTTTCAGAGTTGTTAAATGATTTATTGTCACAAAATACGGATAGCTCGACATTATTGAATGCAGGAGTGTCTGCTCCTGGTACTCAAACAGCTTTTAAACCAAGCAGCTTAAATTCATTGTTCGCTTCCGCTGGTTCTTATCGTACAGGCCAAACATCTGGTTCCGCGCAAGCTAAGGAATTGGACCCGTTAATTCAAGAAGCAAGCAGACGACATCAAGTTCAACCAAGCCTGGTCAAAGCAGTTATTGATGCAGAGTCGTCCTTTAACTCAAAGGCAGTATCTCAGGCGGGCGCCAAAGGCTTGATGCAATTGATGGATGCAACGGGTAAAAGCGTTGGCGTGAACGATCCTTTTGATCCTGTACAAAACGTTCAGGGCGGAACCAAGTATTTATCGAATCTTTTGAAGAAATATGATGGGAACCAAGGTGTGGCTTTAGCTGCTTATAATGCAGGCTCTGGTCGGATCGACCGTTTGGGCATTGCCAACGACAATGATTTGGCAGCCAAGATGGGTCAGCTTCCCAAGGAAACTCAAGCCTATGTTGCCAAGGTCATGAATTTACAACGCAATTATGAAGGATAACAATTAGCGACCCAAGACCTAAAGCAAGTACCCTAACACGTGAGGGGCTTGCCTAGGTCTTGTTTTTTGTGGTTGTCTACATATAAGGAGAAGTGACGATGTTATATTTGGACTATGCTGCAACAACGCCCCCTTATGATGAAGTCGTCGATGCGGTTGCTGAAGTCATGAAGCAGCATTATGGCAATCCCTCTTCCTTGCATCGTCTGGGTGTTGTGGCTGAACAGCTGGTAAGTCAAGCCAGAGCCGTCATCGCAAGCAGCATGAGCTGCCAGCCGGAAGAGATCCGATTCACCTCAGGCGGGACCGAAAGTAATAATTGGGCGATACAGGCCACAGCCCGCCGATTTAGGCACCGTGGTAATCATTTAATTACGACAGCTGTGGAGCATGCCTCGGTATATGAAACCTTTCGTGAGCTTGAGCGGCAGGGGTTCCGAGTCACTTATTTGCCTGTAGACGCAACGGGAGCTGTGAAGCTGGATGAGCTGGACAAGGCTCTCAGCGATGATACGATTCTGGTCAGTATTATGGCGGTCAATAACGAAATGGGTCGCATTCAGCCGATATCCGCCATTGGCGAGCTGCTGCGGCAGCGGTCTCGTACGATAGTATTTCATGTAGATGCCGTACAGGCTATCGGTAAACTTCCGCTGCACCCGGGAAAGCTCAAGATTGACCTGTTGTCCTGCTCCGCTCATAAGCTGCGGGGTCCTAAGGGGAGCGGCTTTTTATACGTTAGAAAAGGCCTGGAGCTTCCTCCATTACTATATGGGGGGGGACAGGAGGGCGGTCTTCGATCGGGTACGGAAAATGTTCCGTCGCTTGTCGGTATGGCCAAGGCAATCAGAATGGCTGTGGAGGAGCAGGAACGGTTCCATGCACATACCCATCTTTTGCGTAAACAGCTGGCAGCTGCAATTCGGGATATTCCTGAGTTAAGGCTGAGCGGGTCTGATATGGAGAGCGAAATGGCACCACATATTGTGCATTTTTGTTTTCCTGGGATGAAATCCGAGGTGCTCGTTCATGCTTTAGAGGAAGCGGACATTTATGTATCCAGCCGCTCGGCTTGCTCTTCATCTGCCAACAAACCGAGCCGTGTACTCAAGGCGATGGGTTTTGATGATGCACGGGCTATAAGTGGCATTCGAATCAGCTATTCGCTGAGTCAAACAATCGACGATATAAACTATTTTGGCGAACAATTACAAAAGGCTGTTGAGCGCTTGAAGCACACGATTACAGGGCAGCCAAATCGAAGGAGGTAGCTAGAGATGAAGCCCGATATGATTATGCTTCGTTTGGGGGAGCTTACACTAAAAGGGAAAAACCGCAGCCGGTTTGAGAAGGCCGTTTTTGAGCAGGTAAAAAAATCAGTTCAGAGCTTTTCAAGGCTTACTTTTGTACTAGAATTCGGCAGGGTGTACATACACTTAAACGAGGAGCCTTATGAAGCAGTTCAGGAACGATTGCGGAAGGTGCTCGGCTTGTCTTCATTTAGTCCGGTGTACACAGCACCCTTGGAGCTTGAAGCGATTCAGTCCACTGCCTTGGCAGCAATGGAAATGCTGGATAACGGACAAGCCGAATTCAAGGTGACTGTGCGCCGCGTCAACAAAAAATTCCCTTATGACTCACAAGAGATGAACAAGCTGGTTGCTGGATATATCCTTAAGGTTATACCGGGTTTGAGGGTCAATGTCAATCAGCCTGAGGTTGAGCTTAAAGTGGAGCTGCGCGAAAAGCAGGCTTTGATTTTTTCGCACAGCATTACAGGGGTGGGAGGTTTTCCGCTCGGTACAAATGGGAAAGCGATGCTGATGCTATCTGGTGGCATTGACAGCCCGGTTGCAGGATTTCTTGCATTGCGCCAAGGCTTGAAGCTTGAGGCCGTGCATTTTCACAGCTATCCCTACACGAGCGAAAGATCGCAGCAAAAGGTGAAGGAGCTGGTTGCCAAGCTGTGCGGGTATGCGGGTGATATCAGGCTGCATATGGTGCCGTTCACGAGCATACAAACCCGAATTCATGAGGTTTATAAGGAGGATCTGTTTATAACGCTGCTTAGGCGTGCGATGTTTCGGATAACGGAAAAGCTGGCGGAGAACTACGGGGCATCGGCAATCGTAACCGGAGAGAGCCTGGGTCAGGTGGCCAGCCAAACCATCAACAGTATGAATGTCATCGGACGCGCAGTGGAAGTTCCGATCATCCAGCCGTTGATTTGTATGGAAAAAAAGGAAATCATCCGGATTGCTGAAGATATTGATACGTTTGAAATTTCGATTTTACCGTACGAGGATTGCTGCACCTTGTTTATGCCTCCTTATCCCAGTACAAATCCAAGCCTGCGTATTGTAGAAAGTATTGAAAAGAGTATGGAGTGGCTGGACGCCGAATTGGACGAAGCTGTCAGGCTCACCGAACAGATATGGATTGGGGCCGATGAAAAGCCACAGTTCGCGGCTTTATTTTAAAGAGGTACTTGTGTATCACAGATTAGGCTAACAGACGGGTGGTTGCTGAGTAATTGTATGGGAGGTAAGAAGGAATGCTGGATTGGCTTTTATTATTCTTGCAGATCATGCTTATCAATATTGTGCTCAGCGGCGACAACGCTGTCGTGATCGCTTTAGCTAGTAAGAACCTGCCTCCCGATCAACGCAAGCAGGCGATATGGTGGGGGGCTTTTGGAGCTATAGCGCTCCGTGTCTTGTTGACGATTATAGCTGTATATATACTTAGCGTACCCTTTGTTCAAGCTTTGGGCTCTGTGCTGCTGTTCTGGATTGCGGTTAAGCTGTTGATCGATGAGGAAGGGATTTCGGATGTAAAGGAAGCCTCAACCTTGTGGAAGGCGATTCGCACGATTATCGTGGCAGACTTTGTTATGAGTCTGGATAATGTGCTGGCTATAGCGGCCAAAGCTGACAATAACCTGGCTGTGATCATACTCGGGATTGGTCTTAGCGTTCCGATTATTATATGGGGCAGTACGATGGTGATGAAGCTGTTGACCAAGTATCCCATATTCGTGTACCTGGGCGCTGCACTACTTGGTTATACAGCCGGTGAAATGTTCGTCAAGGATAAAGTCGTTACTGATATTTTACTGTCTGATGTGCCGCACTGGATCGTTCCGATTGCAGCAACAATAGTCGTTGTCGGAGCAGGGTTTTGGAAGAAAATAATACTGAAGCCGCGAACACACCATTTTTGAAACGGTATTACAGGGTGCTGAAGGTACGAGATAGGACGCTATAGCGCCTATCTTTTTTTGTTGTGCTCTTTTAAGTATGGCAAACAGAGTATGGACAGTTATTGAGCGTAGTCAATTCATAATGGATTATGCTGTCGTTTTTATATATAATAATGATAATCATTATCAATTGAGGTGTTTCAGTTATGGAAGTAACTCCTTTTAAGCAAATTTTCGATCTTTATTTTGACTCCTTATCCTTACAGCAGCATGTCGGTTCAGGTAGGGGAACGGCAGCGAGGAAGCTTGATCGAACAATCGGGGAAGGGTATGTGAATCATGTGATTACCCAATCCGGGATTGAAATTATAGATTCCAATTATCAGCTGGCAGACAGTCGTAATGTGAGCTTTCATTTTAACGCGGCTATGGTTGAGCTTAGCTTTTGCCTGCAGGGTAATGGAGAAATCCATGCTTCAGGCACTCGACATAAGCTTAAGGCTAACAACTGCTCACTCCAATTTATGCATGATTTTGATGTCTCATTTCAATATGGAATTGAGACACCGATTCGAACGTTGGCAATCTGCGTGCCAGTTTCATTGTTTGATCGCTATATGTATGATTTGGAATCGAAAAGTCCTATAAGCTTTACTGGCATACTTGGGTCTAATGCTTTTCGCATGTTTCATATGTCCATACAGCCGGAAACGTTGCGAATATTGAACCAGTTGATAAAAAGTCCCTTCACAGCTACCATGCATCGGATGTATGCCGAGAGCAAAGCCTTGGAGCTGCTGGCTATTTTCTTTGATGCTGCTTTATTTGAACGGTCTGCTCCGAGCCAAACAGCATCACTATCCAAAAATGATCGATTGAAGCTTGTAAAAGCCCAAGAGGTGCTACATGATCGTATGGCAGCCCCGCCTTCGTTGATCGAATTATCGCGTATCGTTGGACTGAATGATTACAAGCTCAAAATTGGCTTCAAAGAGCAATATGGCAAAAGTGTATTTGCTTACTTGCGCGATAAGCGAATGGATAAGGCCAAGGAATTGCTGCAAACCGGTCAAGTCAGTGTCAGTCAAGCCGCAGGTTTAGTAGGTTATGCTAATTTCAGCCATTTTGCTGAGCTGTTTCGCAAATATTATGGATATAATCCTTCAGAGCTGATCAGAGAGCGAAATTAAATCCCTTAAACCGTTATCTTATCCCTCTCCCGGTAGTTGCAGGATCATCGATTGTTTATACTCAGTTCATATTGAGAGTCATTATCGATGATGGAAGGGAGAAAAAAGAAATATGGCAAAGAAAGCGGGAATGGCGAGACTATTCGAAATTGCCGAAGAAAAACGGGGACTTTTGCTCATCTCGTGCTTGTTATCTTCGCTGAGCGCAATGTTTATGCTTGTGCCGTATGTGTCCGTATATTTTATACTGGAAGAACTGCTGAAGCATGCGTCAGATCCCAAGTTTGCTGATGGTGAATGGATGATCAGATGGGGTGTAGTCGCATTACTCGGTCTGTTGGGAAGTCTGGTTATGATGTATGCGGGAGGCATGGCTTCACATATCGCTGCCTTTCGTATTTTGTATCGATTGCGTATCAAGCTTTCCGCTCATATTGGCAAGCTGCCGCTTGGTTGGCTGAACGGGACTTCTACAGGGGTAGTGAAGAAAACACTCGACAATAATGTGGAAAAGGTGGAGACCTTCATCGCACACCAGCTTCCGGATCTGGTTCATGTGATTGTGACTACGCTTCTTATGATTGTCGTTATGCTCTATTTGAATATTTGGCTGGGGTTAGCCTGCATGATTCCGATCCTGCTTGGATTCGGTATCCAGATCGCCTTAATGACAGGGGCAGAAGCGAAAAGAAATATAAAGCTTTATTATGATTCACTGGAACGCATGAACGGGTCAGCTGTCCAATATGTAAGAGGGATGCCTGCGATCAAGGTATTCGGGCAAACCGTACATTCCTTTCGGAGATTTTATGCGGATATGACCAGCTACCGCGACTACTGCATCAAGTATGCAGACCAGTTTCAGAACGGGTACCTGATCTTTAAGGTCATTCTCAGCTCGTTCGCTGCCTTTGTCCTGCCGGTTGGTGTATTCCTGCTGCAGCGCGATCCTGGCAGTGTAGCCTTCGCCTCTGTGCTGCTCTTCTTTCTTGTCATGGCACCGGGTATTTCTACACCGATGTTCAAGATCATGTTTATGGCTTCCTCGCTGAGGGACATTAACGAAGGTGTCGAAAGAATGGATCGGATTCTTCAAGAGCCGGTGATTCCAGAACCGCTAGTTCCCAAGACTCCAACCACATTTGAGGTTAGCTTTGACAAGGTCTCTTTCTCGTATCTCAGTGAGCTGGATCACGTTCACAGCCAGGCGCTCAGCGAGTTGTCCTTTGTGGCTGAACAGGGAAAAGTAACGGCCTTGGTTGGGCCGTCCGGTTCGGGGAAGTCAACTGTAGCGAATCTGGTGCCGCGATTCTGGGATGTGGGTGAAGGTGCCGTTCGGATAGGCGGGATCGATATAAGGGACATAGGTACAGAAAATCTGATGAATACCGTTGCCTTTGTATTTCAGGAAACCTTTCTGTTCTATGACACCATCTATGAGAATATAGCTGTGGGTCGGCCTAATGCTTCACCTGAGGACGTATATGCAGCTGCGACCGCAGCACAATGCCATGGCTTTATAAGCAGCCTGCCGCAAGGTTACGATACGCTGATAGGGGCCGGTGGCGTGTACCTGTCCGGCGGCGAAGAACAACGGATAGCGGTAGCCAGAGCCATTCTAAAGAATACACCTATTCTTGTACTGGATGAGGCGACGGCTTTTGCCGATCCGGAGAACGAATATGAGATGCAGCAGGCCCTTAAAAAACTAACGATCGGAAAAACGGTAATCGTCATCGCACATCGATTATCAACGATTAGGGATGCAGATCAAATACTCGTATTAAACAAGGGGCGTATGGAGGAGCAGGGACAGCATGATGCATTGGTATCCAAGCAGGGGGTATATGCCCGAATGTGGCATACCTATACGAATGCGGAACAATGGCAGTTAGCGAAAGGGGACAGCCCCGTATGAATATTTTTTACAATATTACAGCAGGAAACCCGAGGAAGCTCATCAAGCCTATTGCTTATACGACTCTTGCCTATTGTCTGGGACTGATACCCTTCATACTGCTCGTGGAAGCTGCGAGATTAATATTTGAGCCTTTTGTCCATCCGGGATCATCCCTGGATATTACGCGGCTATGGTGGGTATGCGGCGCAATGGGCGCGGCACTGCTCCTTCTGTATGGTGTTGAAATACCGGCTTATCGATCCCAATTTAGAGGGGCATACAGCACGGCTGCATCAGGGAGGGCTGCGCTTGCTGAGCATCTGCGGAAGCTTTCGCTGGGTTATTTGAACAAGCGTGATCCCGGTGATTTGGCAAATATGATGATGGGCGATTTTACATTGCTGGAGAATGGCATCTCCCATCTGGTTCCACAGATGATTGGGGCTGTCATCATGCCTGTTCTCGCTATGATCGGGCTCTCTTTTCTCGATTGGCGAATGGCTGTCTCCATGTTTGCCGCTTTTCCGATTGCTATTGCACTGCTGCTGCTGACCTCCAGATTGCAGCGCAGGTTGGGCGCAAAACATATGAACGCCAAAATAGATGCAGCCAATCGGCTGCAGGAATATTTGAACGGTATTCGTGTTATCAAGGCTTATAATCTTACAGGCGAACGGTTTCTTCGATTGGAGAGCTCCTTCAAGGAATTAATGCGGAGTAGTATACGCATCGAGGGCCTGTTGGGCCCTATCATTCTTAGTGCTATTGCTTTCATTCGGTCTGGCCTGACTTTATTAGTCATTACGGGTGTTAACCTGCTGCTGGGAGGTGGTATGGAGCTCCTGACCTTCGTCAGCTTTCTCATTATTGGAACGCGTATCTTTGATCCTTTATCTACGGCTTTTGTTAATTATGCGGAATTTCGCTATTACGAGCAGGCTGGAGAGCGTATTGTAGAACTGCTGCGTGAACCTGTGATGGAAGGAACTGGACAGCCTCCTGAACAGCACCATATCGATTTGAGAAATGTGACGTTCGGGTATCAAGATAAAGCTGTGTTGAAAGACGTCAGTGTGAGTATTCCATCAGGGACGTTTACTGCACTTGTTGGTCCCTCAGGAAGTGGCAAAAGTACAATGATGCGAATGATTGCCCGATTTTATGATCCGGATTCAGGAGCTATATCCATAGGAGGGCGATCCATGCGGGAGATAGAACCTGAAGCACTTTTGAAAAAAGTATCGATGGTATTTCAGGATGTGTATCTGTTTCAGGATACCATTGCGAATAATATACGGTTCGGCAAAAATGATGCGACTATGGAGCAGATAGAGGAGGCAGCGCGGCAGGCTTGCTGCCATGATTTTATCATGCAGCTTAGGGATGGCTACAATACGATTGTTGGCGAAGGCGGCAGTACACTATCAGGCGGTGAAAAGCAGCGTATCTCTATTGCCAGAGCAATGCTAAAAGATGCTCCGATAATCCTGCTTGACGAAGCGACAGCTTCCCTGGATCCAGAGAATGAGGCGGAAATCCAGCAGGCTATCAACAGATTAATCCAGCATCGAACCGTAATTGCCATTGCCCATAAGCTGAAAACCGTAATGAATGCAGATGCTATTGTTGTGCTAGAGGAAGGACAGATTGTCGAACGGGGTCGCCATGAAGATTTACTAGCGCAGAGAGGCCTCTATGCACGGTTATGGAAGCTGCAAAGTGAAACATCAGGCTGGAGACTTTCGTCCCGAAAAACGACTTCAACGTGACTAATGTAAGCGTATGAAGTATAATATCATGTTTTGCCTTGCTTTTTCTTACTCAGGACAGTATAATATAGCTAAATGTCAAGCGTCGGCGCTTATGTCCGACGCTTGTTTTATGAACGGGCCCCAGCCGCTCCCCGATGAGTAGGGCGAGAGGGTCAACAAGGAGAGGTTAGGGAAAACATGCATTCAAGAGACAAAATCCGCAACATCGCGATTATCGCACACGTTGACCACGGCAAAACAACACTAGTAGACAAATTGCTTCAACAATCGGGAACTTTCCGTGATAATGAAGCCGTTCAAGAACGGGCTATGGATTCCAACGACCTGGAACGGGAACGTGGAATTACCATTTTGGCTAAAAATACAGCAATCAACTATAAAGATTATTTGATCAATATTATGGATACTCCGGGCCATGCTGACTTTGGCGGCGAAGTTGAACGTATTATGAAAATGGTTGATGGCGTATTGTTGATTGTCGATGCGTTCGAAGGTACAATGCCGCAAACCAAGTTTGTTCTTCGCAAAGCTTTGGAATCGAACTTGAAGCCAATTGTTGTTCTTAACAAAATTGACCGTCCAGCTGCCCGCCCAGCCGAGGTAGTGGATGAAGTATTAGATTTGTTTATTGAACTGGGTGCTACTGATGAGCAGCTGGATTTTACTGTTGTCTATGCATCTGCTCTTATGGGTACTTCAAGCATGGATCCAGAAGTCGAAAAGCAGGAGCCGAATATGCAAGCCATTTTTGAAACAGTGGTTAGCCGTATTCCAGCACCAACAGAAAGCGTTGAGGAGCCATTGCAATTCCTGGTAACTTTGATGGATTATAACGAATACCTCGGTCGTATTGCCATTGGCCGTGTTAATCGTGGCGTTGTTAAACAAGGTCAAGCTATCGCTGTTATTAACCGTGACGGTGTTGTCAAATCAGCTCGTGTTGAAAAGCTGTTTGGCTTCCAGGGCTTGAAACGGATTGAAATTGAAGAAGCCGGCGCTGGCGATATCGTCGCGATTTCCGGTATTAAAGATATTAATATCGGTGAAACCATGGCTGATCCGGCTAATCCGGAAGCATTGCCTGTATTGAAAATTGATGAGCCTACCTTGCAAATGACGTTCCTCGTGAACAACAGTCCATTTGCTGGACGTGAAGGTAAATGGGTAACATCCCGTAAGCTGCGTGAGCGTCTGTTTAAAGAATTGGAAACTGATGTGAGCTTGCGTGTTGACGAAACAGACAGCCCGGATGCATTCGTTGTATCTGGACGCGGTGAGCTGCATTTGGGTATTTTGATTGAGAACATGCGTCGCGAAGGCTTCGAAATGCAAGTATCCAAGCCTGAAGTTATCATCAAAACGATTGATGGCCAAAAAATGGAGCCTGTAGAGCTTTTGATTATCGATCTGCCTGAAGAAAGCATGGGCGCAGTCATGGAAAGTCTGGGTTCACGTAAAGCAGAAATGGTTAATATGATCAACGCTGGAACAGGCAATGTACGCCTGGAGTTCTTGATTCCTGCACGTGGCTTGATCGGTTACCGTACGTACTTCCTGACTTTAACACGTGGATATGGCGTAATGAACCATGCTTTTGACAGCTATGGTCCTTACTATGGCGCTGGTGTTGGCGGACGTCACGAAGGTGTACTTGTATCCAGTGAAGCGGGCGTTTCCACTTTGTACGGTATCCTTTCCGTTGAAGATCGCGGTATCCTGTTCGTAGAGCCGGGTGCTGAAGTATATGAAGGTATGATCGTTGGTGAGCATACACGTGATACAGACATTATTGTTAACATCTGTAAAGAGAAGCAATTGAATAATATTCGTTCCGCTGGTAAAGATGATACCGTCAGAATGAAAACTCCACGTCTATACACTTTGGAGCAAGCTTTGGAATATTTGAACGATGATGAGCTGTGTGAAATTACACCTAAGTCCATTCGTCTTCGTAAAAAGCTTTTGAACAAATCCGAACGTGAGCGTGCTGCAAAGCAACGTAAAACAGCTGAAGCGAATGCCTAACCCTCCCAAACCCTCCCTATAGGGAGGGCCCCAAAGGGCGCTACCCTCTGGACTCCCATGAGTTGGACGCATACTGTAGTGTTCTCGGGGCGCTTGTCGTCCCTGCGGGACACGCTTGGGTGTGGTGGGCTGGTGGGATGCGGAGTGGTTAGTTTCTCGGGACGCTTATCGTCCCTACGGGACACGCTTGGTTTGGGTGCTGGTTTATGGTTTGTACATCGAGATATCAAAACATTTAAAGAGTCTGCCTGCGGCAGAAAGATGCCCGTTACTGGGGCATCATAATTGAATAACGTTCAAAGAAAGCTCTGATGACTCAGAGCTTTCTTTTTAAAATTAAACCGTAATGAAATGATAAATGCTTACAGACTAATGATACAATGAATATATAAACCCTACCGAATAAAGGAGGTTTAATCCTATGACCGAATGGTTTCGTGAATATCCACTGATCACTTATATTTTGATTTATGTGATGATCACTTATGTCTACAACAAAGTGTTCAAAACACGTAAGCTGCCAATTCTGAAAGAAGCCATTATTTATTTGCTGCTGGGTGTTGGAGCGGGAATGCTGCTGCTGTTTCAGCTAGGCGCGCTGCCTATTGTGCCATGCTTGGCGGTTGCGATCGGATTGATGCTAATGGTACGAATTCGTTATTTTTTTCAGGGTCGAAGATTGAATAAGAAGTAATATGCGGGTATGAGGTGAGCGCGATGAGTATACATTGGTTATCGCCTGTTCGAATTGAGGAAAACTCGGTAGTATTGGAAGCAGGGCGTATTGAGCTTGAGCCTGATGAGGCCAGAGGTTTATTTCTATCCTTGCTGAAATCGGTAAATCCGGGCATGCTGCTGTTATTCAAGTCTCATATGCTGTTAAGTGAAGACGCGGCAGAGGATTGTGGTGTGGATGAGCTGCCTTTTGATTTGGGTGATGTCGAAGAACCGATTTTGTTCGGACAGGACGGTATTGAGCTGTCGCATTGTGCGGAGGCTTACATGGACAGGTTGCCCACCATCAGGGAAATGACAGAATGGCTGCAAGTGGCCAAACTACGTTTGTCGACAATACCTGAGCTTGAGAATGGAAGCGAAAGTAATTGGTTATCCGCTATGCAGGTGTGGGTAGAGCAGGGAAGCCAAATTATTTTGCTGCGGGAGGATGATTAGCTTGAGGCTTGAGGATGCGCTTTTTAATTGGCTGCAGATCAAAATTGTTGCCGAGGCTAGAACTGATGATATGGCTGCCGAGGAGACAAGGCTTTTTTTTGAAGAGATTTTGCGGGATGATCATGGTTTAACTGAGTTTACCACAAGCCCGGATGAACTGAGAATTACGATTTCCTATGAGCATGAAGGTATACGCAAGACGCTTATGTTTGACAGGGAGCTGGCAGAACAGCTGCTTACCGATATTAATTCCAATCCGAAATACAACAATGAATGACATAATTAAGCTGTAAATCGATACAATACATTATCGGCTTCTGCAAGCAGTCGTGGTCTCGGCTAGCAGCACCGGCTACATAGCTTCCTGTGAACCCAGGTTCAATGGAGAGGTCTATTGATCAGGCTTCGCCCATCAGAATGGCTGCAAGTGTCTGTGGTTGACTGACCATTCCTGTGATATAATAAGGTTGTCAACACAGCTTGCCAATAACCTAATAGACGCAGGAGGGGTAACCTATGGCAGAAACGATCACAGCACTGCCGGAGCAACTGTATACAGCTTTGCAAAAGGAATCCTTTGCACTGCTGAGTACGATTGATTTCGAATCCGGCGCACCGTCTATGAATGCCATTTCGTGGTTGTACGCAGTACATTCTGGAACTGTTCGATTTGCGGTAGATGCACGTTCACGTATTGTGAGCAATATCAAAAGCAATTCACAAGTGAATTTAACCTTTGTTGGCGCGGGTTCGGTCCATGCCATTTATGGCACTGCTAGGATCGTGGCCGAGGCTTTAAATGATGTGCCTTTCAAACTGACATGTGTGGACATTGAAATTTCTGCGGTTCGGGACGCCATGTTTTATGGTGCACGTATTTCAGCCGCACCCGAATATGAAAAAACCTATGACAAGCGTGCAGCGGATAAGCTGGATATGCAAGTATTTGATGCAATGAAAAAAGCCTAGAGACTTGGAGCGTTCTAGGCTTTTTCTTGATCTCTTTATACTTGAACTTGAACAACCTACAAGTTAGCGTTAGGCATTTGGGGTTCTTTGCTTTCCGGTGAAGGAACCGGGGCTACATCCCGTGGCAGCTGAGGAATGATGCGTCCGATAATTTCTGACATTTCCTCAGTAAATCCACTGATTGGTCTGCCGATCTTGACTTCATCCCGTACTTTTCTGATTCGGGCTGCCAAATCCATATCGGCTGTAACGATGGCATCCACCCCATAGGGGTCTTTCTTAAGAGCTTCCGCCACGGATAGCTTGATCGTTCCAACCTTGGAACGGTCCATATCTGGAGGCAGGTTAATGCCCACGACGGCCGTGTTCCCAAAAACTACGCATTTGGCGCTTTCAACCTGTGGGATGCTGGTAGCAATTTGTTCCAAATGCTCGGCAACAGTGGGGGAGTTCACAATTTCTTTTTTCTCTGTAGCGGCTTGGTTGACCTGAACTTGATGTTTCGCTTCATTCACAGGAGCGGAGTTAGCATTTTGTTTGGTTTGATTACAACCAGCCAAGACGGACAGCACGAGAATGCTATAGACAAATAGTCTCATTAGTCATCGTTCCTTTCTACCTTATAGTTGTTTTCCTTAGTTTGTCCTTTCTAGCTGATTCCTATGTGTTATAGAGCCATGCACCATACTTGGAAGGGGACGGACTTACTATGAAAAAAATATTTGTGTTGGATACGAATGTGCTTTTGCAGGACCCTAATGCGATTTATGCGTTTGAAGATAATGAAGTGGTTATACCGGCTACGGTACTGGAGGAAATTGATTCCAAAAAAAGGAACGCTGATGAGCTTGGGCGTAATGCCCGGCAAATCTCCAGAATGCTGGATGGTCTGCGCACCCAAGGCAGATTATATGAGGGTATCACGCTGCCAAGCGGCGGAAGTGTCAAGGTCGAGCTGAATCACAAGAGCTTTGCCAAGCTGCAGGAAACCTTTGCAGAAGCAACAAATGACAATAGAATTTTGGCGGTTGCCTTAAATTATCATATGGAACAGCAGGAGAAACCGAATCCAAGGCCGGTTGCTATCGTGAGTAAGGACATGCTTGTACGTATTAAAGCGGATGTACTTGGCTTAACGGCTCAGGATTATTTAACAGATCGAATTGTGAATATGCCGGATATGTACACGGGGTATTTAACGATACTTGCCCATCCGGCAATCATTGATGAATTTTATACGTATCGTTATTTGAACGTCAGCTCGCTGAACCTTGCTTATCCGCTTCATCCCCATGAATTCGTTATCCTGAAGGATGAAATGGGTACCTCCAAGTCCGCTTTGCTGAAGTTGAATGCCGATGGCAAGAAGCTGGAGCCGTTGTTTCTCAGCAATGATCCAATTTGGGGAATCGGTGCAAGAAATGCACAACAGCGTATGGCGCTGGAACTGCTGCTCAATGACGATATCCCGATTGTGACCTTGACCGGGAAAGCCGGGACGGGAAAAACGCTGCTTACGTTGGCTGCAGGCCTCATGAAGGTGGAGGATGAGCGTAAATACAAAAAGCTGCTGATCGCAAGGCCTGTTGTCCCTATGGGTAAGGATATCGGGTATTTGCCGGGTGAAAAGGACGAAAAGCTGCGTCCCTGGATGCAGCCGATCTATGACAACCTGGAATTTTTATTCGATACCAAAAAACCAGGCGATATCGAGAAGATATTAGCAGGTCTTGGCAGTATTCAGGTTGAAGCGCTCACGTACATTCGCGGACGTTCGATTCCGGGCCAATTTATTATTATAGATGAAGCGCAAAATTTATCGAAGCATGAAATTAAAACGATTGTATCCCGTGTAGGGGAGAACAGTAAAATTGTCCTGCTTGGCGATCCGGATCAAATTGATCATCCTTATCTGGATGCTTCCAGCAATGGACTCACTTATGTTGTAGAACGGTTTAAAGCTCAAAATATTAGCGGACATATTACACTGGAGCGCGGCGAGCGTTCGCATTTGGCACAGCTTGCCGCAGATCTGCTGTAGTACCTAAAAAAGCGCAGGAGAGTATGGCCATTAGGCCAACTCATCCGCGCTTTTTTTCTATCTATTTGATAACCTATGATATCACTATTTTATGTGAAATGTCTCGATGGAGCATTGGTAGGCTCGGGCTATTCGTAGCATGAGTTCATCGGAATGATGATCGGTTACGTATAGGGCTTGTCCATTTACGCTGCAGGATGCAAGCAGGTGCTCCTCCATTTGCTCCAACGCCTGGTGGGGCTGGGCGTTTGAACTCGGACTATGGATTGTAAATAAATAGAGGTTATCTGCATAGCCATAAATACGATTGGAATGGCTTATAAAGCCATAATCGGTAAATTCCTTGCGCATATTTGTTGTATAGGGAAGCAGCAGCAAGGGAAGTATTTCCAGAGAAGCCTGAAGATACGTCTCCAGCTTTAAACGAACGGCTTCAGACTGCTCAACGCTCACAAAGATAAGCAGGTCCTGATCATGATCGTACAGCACGGGAGCGTCCGTCCGCAACGCGATGAATTCGCTCCAAGCCTCGGACAGACGGATATCACTTGTATCCGCCAACAATGCAAATCTTTGCTCAATACTCATATGCATCCACATCCTCTTGTTCCTATGATTACAGCGACATTTTCAGTATAATACTCAGCTTGCCAGCTTCAAGCTTCAGACCCGTAACCGATAAAAAGGGGGCCAGATTTTGTGGGTAGATCCCCAAATCAAATTCCTGCTCCATGGCCTCCACGGTTGAACGCGGCAGCTCATATCCGTTGAATTGCAGCTGAGTCATATTGAAACGAATAAAAGCTTTGCCATTTCCTTCTTCTTTGGTGGACAATTCGTATTTTCCTTTAATCGAGACGGCAATGCCATCCTGTGTACCTGCCGTAACCAGCTCGGTATCTGTAAAGCGGAAGGCCATATTCTGAAACAGCGGGTTTTTGGTTCTTAAAAACTGATTTAATTCATCGTCCGTAATTTGAAACGTATATTGAAAGCCGTTAATAATTAAATGCTTCGTAATGCCGTTACCATCCTCGGAAATTATTTCGGGCAGCTGTTTAAGGGCAGCGGCTAAAGCCTGAAAATACATTTTGAAAAGCGGAATTCCTTTTTCCTTCCATGACAAAGTGAGCTGCGCCATCTGCTGGAGAATCAAGGCGGCATCCTTTTGTTTGGACAAATCCTCATCAAGCTGTTGTTGCAGTTTTACCATTTGCTCTCTTTGTGTGATGTAGCGTTCCTTGGTTTGCTGCAGCGTGGCTTGAGAGCTGACTAATGCTTTCTGAAGCTCACTGAGCTGCCGCTTATTGTCGCTGTACGTTCTGAGGGCTTCGTGGTCGTTACGGACAATCATCTGTAAATAATCCAACGTAGTAATCGCATCTTTAAATGACGAAATGGAAAAAAGCAGCATCCAAAGTGAATCGCGATCCCCCATATAATAAGCACGCAGCACCTTGGCGGCATGACGTTTGGTCTCCTCGGAGCGGGCCATTTGCTGCTGAAGCTCAAGCTCGGTGGTTGTCCTTTGTTTCATAATACGGGCTTCCTCAAGCTGTATTCTTGCCAGCTCTTGATCAATCTCATATACGGTAAGCCCCTTTTGCAGTAAAAGCTTGACCTCTTCATCGTTAGCCGCGAGCACGCGGAGGCAGGGGGTAATGCCAATCCAAATGCATAACAACAGGATGCTGGCCGCCCGATACCAAGGCCTCATGGATGGTCTCCTCCTTAAAGTTTAGCCGGAGGCAAAACTGGCTACGAAGCATACGCTTCGTTGTGCCTCCAAATAGCACTACTTTTAGATTATCATAACTCTATGGGAAAAATGATAAAAAAATACTTCTTCCGAAGAAGAAGTAAGAGGAAAGACGAGATTTAATTATGGTTTCTGGACTGCTGGCGCTGGCTTGACGAGCTTGAGCAGGTCCTCTAGTGATTTTTGCTTGGCAGGGATTTCTTTTGTAAAGGCAGGCACTTTATTTAATTCAGATAACGATTGTGTCCATATCAGATGATTTTCATTGGTGCTGCCATTGGCTGTGAAGGCGACATTCCATTTTTGCTCATGAATAAAGCCCTGGTTATCGATAAGAAATTCCAACGAGGAAGGGGCACGGAATTGCACTTCGTTGAGCGTCGACTGCCATCCATCGATATTTGCTGCTGAAGCGAGACCATTGCTTTTCAGCAGCTCAGTGAATCCGGGAACTGCCTTCTTCCAAATATCATTAAAAGCTTGCTCGTTCTTACTATTGATGTCAAGTGTAATTCGTTTAGTGACGGTACCGTCTGCCAAAGTGACAGGATCCTTGGAGGTTTGGAGCCACTCGGGGTTAATCCCATTAAGCAGCCGATCATGAATAGTAGAAGCCAAATGACTGCTGTTCTTTAACGCCTCGCTGTTCCCGACAGCTGGATTTGGTGTCTTTTCTGTAATTGGAAACACGAGGTACTCGTCATCCTTGTTGATGGCAGGAATTCGGAAAAAAAGCTTGTTGTCCTTGATTAGCACAGGAATATCGATAAGAGAGCCACCGGTCGGAGTGACTTTGAAGGTCGCTTCCAGCTGTGCTGGTTCCAAGGCGGTTAACCCATTATAGTCGATTTTGCTATCTTTTAAGAAAGCGAACAGGGCAGCGGTAAAAGGACTGGCTGCGCCTCCAAGCAGTGAAGGGTCAGCTTTGAGTTCAATAGAGCCCTTGAATTGGTAGCTTGTTACTTGTTCCTGCTTGGCGACAGCCTGCAGCAGATCGGTTTTGAGCTGATTATAATCGGTACACCCGGTTATGAGTAAAAGTATGCTGAGCGATAATAGAAATGAGGCATAAACAGACAATTTGCGTGTTCTTGATGCTGATAGTGACAAAACAATAGACTCCTTCCGGTACAACTAATTTGTTATCCTATTTATTATAACGATTACAGCTGTCTTTGTCACCAAACACAAGAGTTGATATCAGCTTAAGAAGTAAATATATCTTGACTTTTTACGATTGGAATAGTAGCTTTTGTTGGAATATGTCGACCCTAAGGAGTGATGAGGAGCATGCCAAACTATAATAAGCTGCAGGAAATCATTCGTGAAATCATCCATCAAAGCCCTCAGCAGGCAATTTCATTTCGTGATTACATGGAGCTGTGCTTGTATCACCCGGAGCTTGGATATTATACAGGCAGTAGAGATAAAGTCGGTAAAACCGGAGATTTTTACACAAGTACCTCTATAGGCGGACTTCTCGGTGAAGTGCTTGCACAATATATGGCAGGACAAGCAAGCCAGGAAGTGTGGGGAACTGCTGCTCAGTCGCTCACATTGGTAGAATGGGGTGGTGGTAACGGAGGGCTTGCCCAACAGCTATTGGACGAGCTGAAACGCAGTTACGGGGATGTCTATGCCCATATCTCCTATATATCCGTGGAGATCAGTCCGCATCATCGCAGATTGCAGGCGGAGAAGCTGGCTGAGCACTTGTCCGTTGGCAGGGTGAGCTGGATGACTGAAGCGGAATGGGAAGCCTGCGGGCCGTGGCAGCGGACGATCGTTTTTTCCAATGAGTTTCATGATGCTTTACCTGTCCACCAGGTTCAGATCAAGCAGGGGCAGGCTCAAGAAATAGGAGTGGCTTGGGACGAATCGGAGGAGCAGTTTAAAGAGGTGTTGCTTCCCATACAGCCCGAGAGTGCGCTGGATACATACATCAGAGGCTTGGAAGCGGAAGTGAGACTGCTGGACAATCAGCGTTTGGAAGTCAACCTGGAAGCCCCTGCCTGGATTTCACGTGTCGGTCAGAACCTGGATAGCGGGCAAATCGTGGCAATTGATTATGGCGACTGCGCCGCGGAAATTTATGGGGAGCATCGGATGAACGGAACGTTGATGTGCTACCGAAACCATGTCGCGGCGGATGACCCTTATACAGCACCAGGAGAGCAGGATATGACCGCTCATGTTAATTTTACGGCGCTCATTCGAGCGGGGCTTGAAGTTGGCATGCATGCCGAGAAGCTGATGACGCAAAAACAGTTTTTAGTTGAAAATGGACTTCTGGATAAGCTGCAGGACGCCTACTCCGCTGATCCATTCAGCCCGATAGCTCGTCGGAACCGAGCAGTTCGTCAACTGCTGCTGAGCGATCAAATGAGCGAGCTGTTCAAGGTATTGATATTAAAAAAAGGTGAGCTGCTGTAAAAGCGGCTCACCTTTTTTCATGCTGTGCATGCGGATTAGATGGACATTCTGAAGAAAGACCAATACGTAAATCCGGTAAATGAAATAATCATGTACCCCCAGAACAGCAGTATGTAGGTACGTTCGGATAAGCCCAAATATCCCAAAAGCATAAAGATAACCGTTTGAGCAAAAAAGATCATAGCCATTGGAATCATACCACCGGCTAATGCCATCAATCCGATAATGAGTGTCCAAAAGCCAAGAACGCGAAACATGCGATCCATTGTTGCACCCCCTTATTGTTCTCGTTATTCACTTTTCGAAGAAAACTGACCTCGTAAGTATTCCCCAAACGATGGAGATTATCGCAGTGACAGCATTCGTCAAACTGCGGCTCTTTACTATTACACATTATACCTTTTGAGTCCATTGGTGTAAACGCCCAATCCGTGACGAAATTTAAACATTTATTGAAGTATCGTGAGATTGGGAACGCGTTACGCGTAATCCTATTTTCAGCATATAAAAAGGTCGATAGTTGATCTGCTGTTAACAGGTATGCGCGTGGACAAAATTGGCAATACAAAATAGTAGAAAACGATTCTATGAATTCTATTATGGGCATAGAGATTAAATAATGCTGCATTCCAAGTATCATATTCGATAGATGGATGTTTAAGAATGCTTGATTAACGAGAGCTGGGAGGACTGCTATTATATGACGGCAATTAGACAGGATGCATGGAGCGAAGAGGATGATTTGATTTTGGCGGAGGTTACTCTGCGGCACATTCGGGAGGGGAGCACTCAGCTGTCCGCTTTTGAGGAAGTAGGCGAAAAAATAGGCAGAACACCCGCGGCCTGCGGCTTTCGCTGGAATAGCTATGTCAGGAAAAATTACGAGCAGGCTATACAAATCTCCAAGACACAGCGGCAAAAGCGAAATCAGTTCAAAAAACATACGGCTTACGCTTCTGTATCCAGCAGCAATACGGCGATATTGGATCATGGAGAAGCCAGAAGGTCCAATGAACCTTTTACCGAAGAATCGATTTCGATGGATGCGGTAATACGGTTTCTTCGCCAGTGGAAGGGGAGCTACCATGAAATGTCGCGTCATATCCGGCATTTGGAGAAGGAGCTTTATGAAAAGCAGGATGAGCTGGATCGGCTGCGTAGAGATAATGATGTTTTGAACAAGCAGGTTAATGAGGTGGAAACCGACTATCGCGTAGTCAACGATGATTATAAGGCATTAATTCAAATTATGGATCGAGCTCGCAAGCTGGCCTTCCTTGTAGAGGAAGAGGATGAGCACAAGGCGCGATTTAAAATGGATGCTAACGGCAATTTAGAAAGAATAGATTGAGAGTGGCCCTGCAGGCGTTATGCTTGCGGGGCTTATTTGTGTCTGGTAGTCTGTTATGATAAGCAAGAAGAGCGAGACTTGCCAACAAGATAGGGCAAATGGGGGAATCAAGGTGAAGGTGAGAATTATTGGAGCCGGAGCGATGGGAATGCTAATGGCAGGGCGTCTGTTTCAGGCTGGAGTATGTGTGGAGCTAGTTACGCGAACAATTGGACAAGCGAATCAAATTCGTACAGAGGGACTGAAGCTTTCGGAAAGCGAACTGCAATCAGAAGGAACGGGAGCTATCCTGAAAGTGCCAGCACTTGCTATGGAAGAGCTGGGACGGAGTTCCGTAAAGTCTTCTATTAACGTGAATCCAGAAGCCGGTACGGATGATCCTGATGTGATTATGCTGATGGTCAAACAAACCTCGATCACTGACGATTTGGCATTTGAACTGAGCAGGCAGCTCACACCTTCGTCCCGTCTTGTATGCTTTCAAAATGGGATTGGACATATCGACAGGTTGAGCCGCTGCATTTCATTGGCGCAAATATGGATAGCTATAACGACTGACGGCGCATTTAAACAGACAGACCATCTTGTAAGACATACTGGGAAAGGAACGACCTGGCTCGGACCTGTGTTGTCTAACACTTCAACTATGGAGATGGAAGCCGTACACAATCTGCAAAATCTGCTGAATCATGCAGGATTTAGCTCAATGGTGTCGAACAACATCAATAGCAAGGTTTGGAATAAGCTGCTAATCAATGCTGTTATAAATCCGGTAACCGCTATTTTGCGTGTCCGCAACGGCGCTTTACCCCGAACTCCGGCGGTACTGCCCTTAATGCGTTCCTTGCTGGATGAAGCATCGTTATTGGCGGACAGGCTGGGTATAGAGCTTGCTGCTGATTTATGGGAGCAGATCCTGCTCGTCTGCGAACGAACTGCTGATAACCATTCTTCCATGCTGCAGGATGTGATGGCAGGTAGAACGACGGAAATCGAAGCCATCACCGGTGGGCTGATTCAGGCTGCGAGCGGTCTTGATCTGCAGCTTCCTACTCATTCCGTTATGTATGCGACGGTGCGTTCGATTGAACAACAGATGGAAATAATATAAAATAAAGCAGGTGGTCTGCCATGAGTGCGTTGATAGAATGGCTGCAATTGGTATATAAATATTTGGCGTTAATACCACTTGTTCCATTTTTTCTGATCTGGGGGATCGTCTTCTGGATATCCCGGGATAAACGAAAAGCGACACACCGTGCGATTGATGTCACGACCTTATTTTTAATTGGTTCGGTTTCTATCGTTTCGAGATATTTGTTTAACTCGGATATAGGGTTTTGGGGAACTATTCTTGTTTTTCTCATTGTATGCGGACTTGTAGGCAACCTGCAGGAAAGAAAAAAAGGAAAAGTGAACCCACTGAAAATTACGAAGACGCTGCTGCGATTCGGGTTTATTTTTTTGTCGGCGAGCTACATGCTGCTTTTGTGTATCGGTATAGGTAAATACATATTGTTCAGCTAGAGGGGGACTCCAGTCGTGGAAGTACATAATCTTATGGAAGATATTGTAAAGGGTTGTTTAAAAGATTTGATGCAGCATCAGGCCAGTGCATCAGTACTTGAAGAAAAACAGCAAGGCGATGTGATGGCGATTGCATTAAATCGACTGCCTGCCAAGTATGTGTCCACACAGCAAGGTGAGGTTTTTGCCAAAACCCAGTTGAGAGCGCAGATGGAAACGGATGTTTATCGTGAGCTATCCTATGCCATTGAAAAAGTTCTTCAATCGGAACGTCCTTCGGATTTAAGCCAAAAAAGAGAATAATTTTGAACTAATTACGGGAGCCTAGGAATAGGCTTCTTTTTTTTGTTCAACAATCAGTTGGGCTGCTGGATATAATTACAAATAGATTTAATTAACCAATGGTTGTATAATTTCGTTTTGATAACGATTGCGAATGGATCTACAATCATAAATCTATTTGTTGTCTTTAAAATTTTACCATTAAATTACATAAGAAATCAAAAGGGGGACGTTTTATGAAATGGAAGAAGGTAATGGTTATTGCGACCGCAGCAGTCATGTTTGGTTCGGTTGCCGCAGGATGTACGAATACTAACAATCAGGCTGGAGGGACAGGTACGGGGGGCGACGCCGCGGTGCCGCAGGAGTTCAGAATTAATCTGACTGCCGAGCCACCGGCGTTGGACAGCTCGATTGCCACAACGAATCCAACCTTCACGATATTGAATGCCATTAATGAAGGGCTGTACCGATTGGATGCAGACGGGAAACCTCAGCCTGCGCTTGCCAAGGAGCTGCCGAAAATTTCCGCGGATGGTCTCGTTTACACGATTAGCTTACGTGATGGAGTGACCTGGGCGGACGGAACACCGCTTAAAGCCAGTGACTTTGAATTTGCTTACAAACGGACTTTGGACCCTGCAACGAAAGCCAAATATGCCACTATGCTGGCTTGGATTAAAGGCGGAGCCGAGTTGAACAAAGCGAAGCCTGAAGAGCTGGAAGCCAAGAAAGCAGCACTTGGAGTAAAGTCCATCGATGACAAAACACTTGAAATTACATTGGCACGTCCGGTTGCCTTTTTTACAGATCAGCTTTCCATGCCGACCTTCTTCCCGCAAAAGCCTGATTTTGTAACAACACAAGGCGATAAGTATGGTGCAGATGCTGATAAAGTGATCGGTGCAGGCCCATTCAAGCTTGAAAAATGGGATCACGAGCAGCAGCTCGTCATGGTCAAAAACGACAAGTACTGGGATGCAGCGAATGTGAAGCTGAACAAAGTGACGGTTAATGTGGTCAAGGACCCCAACACATCGCTTAACATGTTTGATACGAATCAGGTTGACTTGACCGAGCTGAAGGGTGATCAGTTCCAGATGTTTCAAGGCAAGCCTGAGCTGACGCTCAAAAAGGAATTCGTTTCGGCTTATGTCATGCTTCAAAACAAGAAGGTTCCCGCTTTTGCCAATGTGAAGGTGCGTGAAGCCTTGGGTATGGGGATAGATCGTAAAGCGCTCAACGACGTAGTGCTTGGCGGTTCCTCCATTCCGTCAACAGGACTTGTGCCGGGTACTGTACTGGATGGAAACAAGACAGAGTTTCGTAAAGTAGCAGGAGATACCGAGCCGAATTTTGATGCAACCAAGGCAAAGGAACTGTTGGCTGAAGGCTTAAAGGAGCTGAATATGACAGCTTTGCCTAAATTTAAGCTGACCTCCGATGATACGGAAACCTCAAAGAAAACAATTGAATTTATCCAGGCACAATGGAAGCAAAATCTCGGTGTTGATGTTACCGGAGAATCGCTGCCATTCGCACTGCGGGTGAAAAACATGCAGGAATATAATTTTGATGCTCTGATCGGCCTATGGGGAGCTGACTATAACGATCCGATGACATTTCTCGATATGTGGCTGTCCGACAATAAATCATTTAACTACATGGAGTACAATAACAAGGCTTATGATGATTTGGTAAAGGGTGCCGATAAGGAGCTTGACTTGGCCAAACGTTCCAAGATGCTGGTTGATGCCGAGAAGCTGTTAATGACCGATTCACCGCTGGTTCCACTTTACTTCCGTACAAGACCTTATGCAAAGCGTGTCAATGTAGAAGGCTTGATCCTTCCCGCGATGTCCAAGGAATGGGAATTGAAGTGGGTTTCCATTAAATAAGGTTAGACAGATTCACTAGCTCGATAGGGGGCCATTCTAACAAATGTTGGAGCGGCCCTCTGCTGGGTTCTAAGCTTACGAAGACAGTTTTCCTGCGGAAAACTTAGCTTATGCTTACGAAGACAGTTTTCCTACGGAAAACTTTAAGGAGGTCCATAAACATGCTGCGCTATGCGTGCCGGCGTTTAATTTATATGGTGATTACCTTATGGGTGATTGTCACGTTTACTTTTGTATTGATGAAAAATTTGCCGGGGGACCCGTTCGGAGAAGAGTCGCTTAAACTCACAGCTGAACAAAAAACGCTGCTCTATGCACAGTATGGCTTGGATAAGCCGCTGTGGCAGCAATATTTAAAATATATGAACAATGTCATCCATGGTGATTTGGGAGTTTCTTATGCCTTTCCTACACGTAAGGTGACAGATATTATTGCCCAAGGCTTTCCGGCCTCTCTTGAATTAGGACTGTGGGCGCTGGTGATCGCTATCATTGTTGGTCTCATATTAGGTGTTATTGCATCCTTGAACCATAACAAAGGTGCTGATATCGGAGCGATGTTCACTGCCGTTATCGGTATTTCGATACCTTCCTTTGTATTGGGCCCGCTGCTCTCCTACTTCGTCGGAGTGAAGCTGGGCTGGCTTCCTACCGGGATGTGGACAGGACCGTCAAGTCGGGTGCTTCCTGCGATCGCACTATCCTTTGGGACGATTGCGATATTAGCCCGGTTGATGCGAACGTCGATGCTTGATGTACTGAGCCTGGATTATATCAAAACCGCTAAAGCCAAAGGATTGCCGCAGCGCAGCATCGTCATACGTCATACCCTTCGCAATGCGATCCTGCCCGTTGTCACGGTTCTGGGTCCGGTTTTTGTCAATTTAATAACAGGAACGCTGGTGGTGGAGCAAATCTTCGTTGTGCCGGGACTCGGTAAGCATTTTGTTCAGTCGATTTACTCCAACGATTATACGATGATCACCGGTCTGACCATTTTTTACTCTTTTCTGCTGGTAGCTGTATTGTTTATAACTGATATTATTTACGGGTTCGTCGATCCCCGCATTCGTCTGACTCAAGGAGGCAGCAAGTAATGGACATGTCTAAAAAAGATTTGTTTGAGCCTCTTGTCAAGGAGAGCGCAGGTCGCGAGACCCTTGTAAGGCCTTCTATGACCTATTGGCAGGATGCCTGGAGACGGCTTAAGAAAAACAAGCTGGCGATGTTCGGCTTGATCACACTGATTACGTTGGCCGTACTATCGATTGCCGGTCCACTGCTGTCTCATTTTGATTATGCAACACAAAATTATGATATTAAAAATCAAAAGCCGTCGTTGGCGCATTGGTTTGGTACGGATGATTTTGGTCGGGATCTGTGGGTTCGCGTATGGTGGGGAACACGGATTTCGCTAGCTATTGGCCTCACCGCGGCACTGCTTGATCTGGTGTTCGGTGTCATGTACGGGGGCATATCTGCTTATTATGGGGGTAAGGTCGATGATATGATGCAAAGATTGATTGAAATCATCTATTCGATTCCTTTCCTGTTGATCTCGATCTTGTTGATTGTGGTGCTCGGACCCGGGTTCAAAACGATTATTATTGCTTATGCAATTACGGGATGGGTACCGATGGCAAGGCTTGTTCGAGGCCAGGTGCTGTCATTGAAGGAGCAGGAGTATGTCCTGGCAGCACGAACGCTCGGCGCAGGTGGGGCACGCATTATTTTGAAGCATCTCGTTCCCAATGCGCTTGGACTTATTATTGTACAAATTACGTTCATTGTTCCATCTGCTATTTTCGTTGAGGCATTTTTGAGCTTTATCGGATTGGGGATAAGGGTACCGCTTGCATCCCTGGGAGCATTGTTATCGGACGGAGCGAATTCGATCCGTTTGTATCCGCACAGAGTTATTTTTCCGACGGTTATTTTTAGCCTTATCTTGATGAGCTTTAATCTGCTCGGGGACGGCTTGCGTGATGCACTTGATCCGAAAATGCGAAAATAAAGCAGGATGCCACACTCAAGGAGGACACTTGCCATGAAAGACAAAATATTGGAGGTCCAGAACCTCAGGGTATCCTTCCAAACCTATGCCGGGGAGGTCCAGGCTGTACGCGGTGTATCCTTTGAGCTGCGTAAAGGTGAGGTGCTTGCGATAGTCGGGGAATCCGGCTGCGGCAAGTCGGTAACGGCGCAAACGATTATGAGGCTGATTCCATCGCCGCCAAGTGTGATTAAGGACGGTTCCATCCGATTTAACGGGAAAACAGAGATCACGACATGCTCAAATAAACAAATGGAGTCGATTCGCGGATCGGAAATCGGAATGATCTTCCAAGACCCGATGACCTCATTGAATCCGACTATGACGATTGGCAAACAAATTACGGAAGGTATCGTCAAGCATGAAAAGGTAAGCGGTGCAGAAGCCAATAAACGTGCAGTTGAGATCTTGAAGCTTGTTGGTATTTCCAATCCCGAAGGTCGCATGCTGCAGTATCCGCATGAATTCTCAGGTGGAATGCGTCAGCGAGTGATGATCGCGATTGCATTAGCCTGCAGTCCGAAGCTGTTAATCGCTGATGAGCCGACAACGGCGCTGGATGTAACCATACAAGCGCAAATCATCGAGCTGATGAAAAAGCTGGCTGAGCAAACCGAAGCTTCGATAATCCTCATTACGCATGATCTTGGTGTAGTAGCAGAGATGGCGCAGCGGGTACTTGTCATGTACGCAGGAAAAGTGGTCGAGGAGGGGACGGTCGACGAGCTATTTTACAATCCTCAGCATCCTTATACTTGGGGGCTGCTCCGTTCTGTTCCACGTTTGGATCAAGCTGCAAATAGCGACCTGGTGCCGATACCTGGAACACCACCCGATTTATTTGCGCCTCCGACGGGTTGTGCGTTTGCAACCAGATGCCCTTATGCGATGAAGGTTTGTCTAGAAACCGATCCGGAACATAGAAGTGTGTCGGATACGCAATCTGCGGCCTGCTGGCTGCTGCATCCTGACGCACCGCAAGTAGAACGTCCGATAGAAGCGGGAGGTGTTACCCGATGAGCAGTGCTCCATTATTAGAAGTTCGTAAATTGCAAAAGCATTTTCATATGGGCGGCGGCAAGCTGCTGAAGGCTGTTGATGATTTGAGCTTCTCGATAAAGCGTGGTGAAACCTTTGGTCTCGTAGGTGAATCCGGCTGCGGTAAATCGACTGCAGGACGTACTATTATTCGCTTGTATGAAGCTACAGGCGGGGAAGTTTTGTTCAACGGGCAGCATGTGCATAGTCTGCGCGGTCGGCAGCTGCAGGAGTTTCGCAGTCAGATGCAGATGGTATTTCAGGATCCTTATGCTTCACTTAATCCGCGAATGACGGTAGGCAATATCATTGCGGAAGGCATGGATATTAATCGTCTTTATACAGGCAGCAAACGGAAAGAACGTGTTGTCCAACTGCTGCAGGATGTAGGCTTGAACGAAGAGCATGCAAGCCGTTTTCCGCATGAATTTTCAGGTGGTCAGCGGCAGCGTATCGGTATAGCGAGGGCACTTGCGATTAATCCGCAATTTATTATTGCAGACGAGCCGATCTCGGCACTGGACGTATCCGTACAGGCGCAGGTCGTTAATTTGTTCAAACGGTTGCAAAAGGAAAGGAATCTAACCTATTTGTTTATTGCTCATGATCTGGCTATGGTTAAGCATATATCGGATCGAATTGGTGTTATGTATTTGGGCAAGCTCATTGAGGTTACCACCTCTGATGCTTTGTATGCGAAGCCGCTGCACCCTTACACACAGTCATTGCTGTCCGCGATTCCGATTCCTGATCCTCAGATCGAGCGTACGCGGGAACGGATTATCCTGAAGGGCGAAATTCCAAGTCCCTTGGATCCGCCAAGCGGGTGTCCATTCCGTACACGTTGTCCTCATGCTATGTCGGTGTGTGCAGATATCATGCCAGAATTCAAGGAAATAGAACCCGATCATTACACAGCCTGTCATTTATACACTTAAAATAATAAGGCCCGTTGCTCAGAAGAATAATAATTCTCTTGAGCAACGGGCCTTTATGATTTAGCCTTGCCAAACCTCTGGCTGGCCCTCACCATTCATATATTCAATCTGAGAGGGTGTTACTTCAATAATGACATAGTTGGGGTCCTGTTTGCCTTCAAAATATTGTTTGAAATCATCCTGCCATAATTTTTCCTTCAGGCTTTCATTCTGAGATATCTTCGCAGTTCCTTCTACCTGCAAAATAACGGAGGATGGCTTTCCGTCAAAGCCGGTTAGGATGTGTACATGAGGATTTTTTTGCAGTTCCTCCACTTTGTGTGTTTTCTTATTGGTAGCCAGATAGATGGTTAAATTGTCATTAAAAAGCGCCATGTAACGGACCTTCGGCTTGTTGCCCTCAATTGTAGCGAACGAGCAGACCGGATTTCCACTGAGTGCCTTTACAATCTTTTCCTGAAGCTGCGTTTCTTTAACTCCCTGTACCATAAGAATAACTCCCTTCGTGGATAATGGATGGTTGAATCGTGACTTACATCGAATCATTCTATAAAGTACCCCAAACCGACCCATTTTGAAACGAAATATTAAAAAAATGTCGTAATTTATAGTGCCAGACTTTTGACGATTTCATCGAACATGTGTACAATCAAGTAGATACATATTATAAATAAAGTGAGGCGGCTTCCGTTGTTGAAAGTGGAATCGATTCATTGGAAATCCAGCCTGCCTTTAACTGAGGATTACGTTCAAGATTATAACAAGGTGAGTGACTTATTTGAATATGATCCTTGGAACGAATCATCTTGGGCTGAACGTGCAGCTTGGCTCGATCGCGGGAATCCTCTGGCAGCCGACCGGGGACAACTCGCTGAGGTTTTGCTAAGTTACAATAAAGCAATCGGTAATGCTCCCGAAGCTTTGGATGCAATAGGAAAGCTGAAGCAGCAGGAGACGCTTTGTATCGTAGGTGGACAGCAAGCCGGCTTATTCAGCGGTCAGGCACTTGTTATTTATAAGGCGATCACCTTGATTCGCTCGGCAAGGTTGGCCTCAGAGAAGCTGGGTCGTCCGGTTATTCCTGTTTTTTGGATTGCAGGAGAGGATCATGATTTTGACGAAGTGAACCATATGTATTACTTATCCCCGGAAATGCAGGTCAGCAAGATCAAGATTGAGCATCCGAGCGGTAAGCGTAGTACAGTGAGCAGCTTGAAAATCTCGCAGGAGCAGTGGACCACGGCACTTGAGCTGTTGGATTCATCCCTGATACCGACTGAGTTCAAGCCAGGGTGGATGGAGTTGCTTCGCACCGCAGCGGCTGAATCCCACACCTTGGTTGATTTTTTCGGGCGTATTATTGCCAAACTGTTTGGTGCGCAAGGCTTGGTGTTGGTTAATTCCGATGATCCCCAGCTCAGACGTCTGGAATCTCCGATGTTTGCCAAGCTGATTCGTGAGCATGAAGCTGTGAATACGGCCGTACTGACGGGTCGAGACAAGCTGGAGGCTCTCGGTTATTCGTCACAGGTAGATTTGAATGAGCGCAGTGCCAATCTGTTCGTCGTGGATGATGATGAGCGAATCTTGATGTATGCGGCGGGACCTGATGGTCCTTATACCGATCGTAAGAAGGAGCGCATTTATTCGCGTGAGCAGCTGTTGGATTGGGCAGAATCGTCACCGGAACGAATCAGCAACAATGTCATGACAAGACCGCTCATGCAGGATTATTTGTTCCCTGTGCTGGGTACGGTATTGGGGCCTGGTGAAATTGCGTACTGGGCGATCACGCGTGAGGCCTTTCATCAGGTCGGGCTCAAGATGCCGATTGTTGTTCCAAGGCTGGAGTTCACCATTCTGGAAGGAACCGTCCAGAAAAATATGCACAAATTCGGTCTTACTCTGGACGATGTGTTATACCATCTGCAGGATAGGCAGGAGGAGTGGCTGCGTTCTCAGGATACACTCAAGCTAGAGGAGCGTTTTGCCGAGGTGCGGGACCGTTTTGTTGAAGGCTACCAGCCTTTGGTTGAGCTGATTGCGGGGATTAATCCAGGTATCGGCAAGCTTGGAGAAACCAATATGGGTAAAATTATTGAACAAATCCATTTTCTGGAGCAAAAGGCCAGTGATGGAGCACGTGCGCAGTTCGATGCTTCGCTGCGTCACTTCCAGCGAATCGGTTTGTCAGTCGTCCCGATGGGAAAACCACAGGAACGGGTGTATAACATTTTTTCATATCTTAATAAATACGGTGATTCATGGCTGTACGAGCTTTTAGACAGCGATTTGAAGCCCGATGGCAAACACAAGATTCTTTATATGTGACATACTTTTACCCATACTTTGAAGGAGGAATAACATTGAATACGAAGGAACGCAGTATTATTAAGGATCTGGCTTTAGCACCGGAAGGACATTTGAAAATCGAATGGGTTAACGCCCACATGCCGGTTTTGAACCGTATTAGAGAGCAATTCGAGAAGGAACAGCCGTTCAAAGGATTAAAAGTAGCGATTTCCCTGCATTTGGAAGCGAAAACGGCTTATTTGGCCAAGGTAGTAAAAGCAGGCGGTGCCGAAGTAGCGATTTGCGGCAGCAATCCGTTATCAACACAAGATGATGTATGTGCAGCTTTGGTAGAGGACGGTATCACCGTATTTGCCAAGTACAATCCGGATCCTAAGGAATACAAAGAGCTATTGATCAAGACATTGGAAACAGAGCCCGACCTGATCATCGATGATGGTGGAGACCTGGTTTCCATGCTGCATTCCGAGCGTAAGGATCTGCTGAAAAACGTGCGCGGCGGAGCTGAAGAAACAACGACGGGTATTTTGCGTTTGAAAGCCATGGAAAAGGAAGATAAGCTGCAGTTCCCAATGATTGCGGTTAACGATGCTTATTGCAAATATTTGTTTGATAACCGTTATGGTACAGGTCAATCCGTATGGGATGGCATTAATCGTACAACGAATCTGGTTGTTGCCGGTAAAACGGTTGTTGTTGTAGGTTACGGCTGGTGCGGTAAAGGTGTTGCTATGCGTGCCAAAGGATTGGGCGCTAACGTGGTTGTAACTGAAATTGATGGCATTCGTGCGGTTGAAGCTTACATGGACGGATTTGCCGTTATGTCGATGGAGGAAGCAGCCAAAGTTGGCGATTTCTTCGTTACAGTTACCGGTAATCGCGATGTTATCCGTGGCGAGCATTACAAGGTTATGAAGGACGGTGCTATCTTGTCCAATGCTGGCCATTTTGACATTGAAATTAACAAGCCAGAGCTTGACGAGCTTTCCGAGTCCAAACGTACAGTTCGTCGTAACATCGAAGAATACAAGCTCAAAGACGGACGCAAATTTTATTTGATCGCTGAAGGACGTTTGGTCAATCTGGCAGCAGGCGACGGACATCCGGCAGAAATTATGGACATGACGTTTGCACTTCAGGCGATGTCTTTGAAATATGTGAACGACAACTACAATTCCATCGGTAAAAAGGTTGTTAATGTTCCTTATGAGCTGGATGAGCAGGTTGCACGCTATAAGCTGGCTTCGATGAATGTAACGATCGACACGCTGACTGACGAGCAAAAGCTGTACCTGGACAGCTGGGCAGAGCATTAATATCAGATTTCACGCAGTAAAGAGGGCGCTCAGCAATGGGCGTCTTTTTGTTGTGCTAACTAGATTGCTAGCTGAATAGACTAGAACAGGTTGTTTACTCTCCACCATTACACCGAATTAACGGGAGGTACAAGTGGATTACACAACAATGGTAAGTAAATGCAGGTGGCTATTAGTAGGGTGTGCGGTGATTGGCATGTTTGTAGTGCTTGCAGGATGCTTGATGCGTCCTTTTCCCAATGTGCAGGGCACAGCAGCTGGAAACGAGCTGGATTATGTGAATCAGCAATCCTATGATGATTTTATTTACTCTGAGCTTGAGCTTGAAATCAACGAGCAGGAGCGGCTACGGGCTGCGAGCAAACGGGGCGTGCAAATCGTCATTGATGGAAGTCCGCTTGGTATCGTAAAAGATGAGGAAGCGGCTGCCGCTCTGCTGGAACAATATAAACAGAGCCGTCTGCCTATGATCGGTCTAAATACTGCTATCTCGAACGGTTCAGGCTCAACGAACACAGCAACAGGGGCAACCGCAGCAGATAAAGCCAAGGTTCGTATTCTAACGGCAGCTGTAGATAAGGAACAGGCCACGGAGCAGCCGGGGCAGCTTCAGTCTGCCGAATTTATGCAGCACATTGAGCTTGTACAGATAGATATTGAACCGGAGGATATCGAGGATAATGACACGTTGCTGGATAAAATAGCGACAGGAGGCGTCAAACCCTTTATTTATACCGTGGTACGTGGGGATTGTATTTCGTGTCTGGCTTACAAATTCAAGATCGATAAACAAGTCATTTATGACAACAATCCGCAAATTCGCAATGATTTGATTCGTATCGGGGAACAACTGGATTTATCCGTGGCACAACCGATGCTGACACTCAAAACGGTTGAGCAGCGGATAAGCTCGGTAGAAGTGCCATTTACAACAGAATATGTTGAAGATAACTCTTTAAAGGCTGGTGTACAAGAAGTGGTGTCGGCGGGTATTCCTGGCTTGCTGCGGGTGGCAACGAATACGACCCGAATAGACGGCGAATTTATTGAAGAGGCAGAAGTGAATCAAATCTGGATTCGATCCGCTACCCAGGCAGTTGTGAAAAAAGGTACAATGATTGTTGCGGGTATGGGCACAGGGCAATTTGCATGGCCGGTCTACAGGGCAAAACTGACGAGCGATTATGGAAGCCGATGGGGAAGCTTTCATCCGGGAATGGATATGGTATCTGAGCAATCAGGCATTACCGCGTCAGATCATGGAGTGGTTAGCTTTGCAGGCTGGAAAACCGGTTACGGCAATTGCATCATCATTGACCATCACAACGGCTATAGCACGCTTTACGGACATTTAAGCAAGATTTCCGTAGCTCTGGATGATCGTATAGAAAAAGGGGATAAAATCGGGATTATGGGCAGTACGGGCAATGCGACGGGCGTGCACTTGCATTTTGAAATCCGCAAAGGCGAGGTTCAGGAAAACCCGATGAAATATTTGTTAAAAGCGAGTTAAGGGTATGGTTGCATCCGTTGTCTGAAATTTCATAAGTGAAGCAGGCCGATGACCAGAGCTCCGGTCTATTTGACATGGATTTGCAAATTGTCTCGTGAACCGCTACTCTAAAATGGAGTCCTTATGAGGTTGTCGAATATGTGGAGGGGGAGAGGTCGCTTGTTTTCTACTCGTTTTTTATGGCGTACGGTTGGGTTGGCCGCGTTGCTGTCAACGCTTATTTGTGTGTTTGGATTCGTATATGCCATTAATCAGATTATGTATCCGAAGCTTGCTGCGAATAATGATTTTGCGAATCCCGTTGAAGTTGTGAAGCCCAAAGAGTCGCCGCTTGCGTCCAAGGACAAAATTCAAATCGTGGCGCTTGGTGATTCATTGACTGCTGGAACTGGCGATTTGTCGGGACGTGGTTATGTCGGGCAAACGAAGGAAAAGCTGGAGCAGCAGTTGGGCAAGCCAGTATATATACTAAACAACTTTGCAATTCCCGGTTTCCGGACGTATGATGTGCTGAAGGATATGGATGCCAAAAAAGATATAGGAACTTCACTGTCCCAGGCGGATCTGATCCTGCTAACCGTTGGCGGTAATGATTTGTTCGAGGGTGGACAAGGGGTATTGAGTACAACCGGGGAGGAAGGCTTCAATCCCAAGGCTGCGGAGGAACGAATGCCGGAAGCCTTACAGAGGCTGGAGCAAATTCTGGATCGGGTTGCCAAGCTGAATCCGACCGCGACGATTGCTTATGTGGGCTTGTATCATCCTTTTCTGGATATGGACCCCAAACGTGAAGGAATTCTCACAATACAAAAGTGGAATACAGCGGCATTTGATATTGCCCATCGTTACCCGAATATCGTCGTTGTCCCGACCTCTGATTTATTTGAGCTGAATTTAGGCAAGTATTTATATACAGACCATTTTCATCCGAATCAGGATGGTTATGAACGAATAGCCGAACGTATTGTACAAATTGTTAAATAGCGTCTCAATAGAGCGAGGTGAAACGATGATAAATCAACGGGAAGTTGTGCTATCCGTCCAAAATGTGAAAAAATCAATCAAACGAAAAGAAATTATTAAAGGCATCTCCTTCGAGGTGTTCGCAGGTGAAATATTCGGATTTCTTGGGCCCAATGGCTCAGGAAAAACGACTACCATTCGTATGCTTGTCGACTTGATCGCGCCGTCGGAAGGCACGATTACGATTTGCGGCTACGATGTCCACAAGGAGCACAATAAGGCACTTCAGTATGTAGGGTGTATCGTCGAAAACCCGGAGCTGTATACGTATTTAAGCGGGTGGGAAAACCTTGAGAACTTCGCTCGTATGCTGCCTCATGTTGGTGAAAAGCGTATTCAGGAAGTAGTGGATATTGTCGGTATGGATGTGCGTATTCATGATAAGGTTCGCACGTATTCGCTCGGCATGCGGCAGCGACTCGGCATTGCACAGGCTCTGTTGAATAGTCCCAAGCTATTGATACTGGACGAGCCTACGAACGGCCTGGACCCTCAGGGTATTAAAGAAATGAGAGAATTTATTCAGCAGCTGGCGAAAACAGGATTAAGCCTGTTTGTATCAAGTCATTTACTCAGTGAAATTCAACAAATGTGTGATCGGGTCGCGATTATTAGTCATGGAAAGGTCATCAAGGTCGGCGAAGTCGACTCTCTGATCGACGAATCGGCAAGTCGTGTTATTTGGCGTGTGACACCTTTAGAAATGGCTCTGGCAATATTGCAGTCTGAAGCGGATGTACAGATTGTTGAATACCATCAAGCTGTTGAAGATCACAAGGACCACAATCTTCAGATAGCGAGTATTGTGACTCAGCTTCGGCCTGAAGATATACCGTTATTGACACGAAAACTTGCGGAGTCCGGCGTATTGCTGTACGGTGTGGAGACGAAAAGCCCTACGCTGGAGGATTTATTCTTAAGTCTGACGGAGGGTGAGCGTATTGGTTAGCTTATATCCACTCATAAAAAACGAATGTATCAAAATCATTAAAAAGCGCCGATTGCTGGTCGTTCTACTCATTCTTGCTGCACTGATTCCGATGTTTACTTATGCACAGATGAAGGTCGCAGAAAATAATTTGAAGCAGTTCGGTACGAATGACTGGCGGGCAGAGCAGCGGCAAAAAATCGTTGACTACACGCGTAGCATTGGCAGTGCTCGTGTTCCCGAGGAATGGAAGCAATTCCGCCGCGTCGAGGTTAAGCTGGCTCAATACTATTTGGATAAAGATGTGAATCCCGCAGAGCCGAACGGGGTAACCTTTACAAGAGAATTCATAAAAAATGCGGTGGGCTTGTTTATTCCCTTGATGATCATGGTTATTGCATCGGATCTTGTATCGTCGGAGCATTCAACAGGAACCATCAAGCTGCTGCTGACAAGGCCGGTGCAGCGCTGGAAAATTTTGATGAGCAAGCTGCTCAGTCTGATTTTGTTTACGTCGCTTGTTGTCATAAGTACGGGGCTGCTCTGTTATCTGATTTCAGGGGTAGTGTTCGGCTATGGCGGATGGGATATGCCTGTATTTTTTGGATTTACGATTATTGGCTCTGAGGTTGACACGACCTTTGTCCGTCCAGTCGATCAATGGCTTTACCTGATCATGGAATTTGGTCTGGTCTGGTACTCAGCACTAATTGTAGCGGTCATGTCCTTGATGGTTTCAGTGCTGGTCCGCAGTACTGCTGCGGGTATGGGCTTGATGCTGGCCGTATTGATTTCGGGCACGATCCTGACGAATATGGTATCATCCTGGGAAACGGCCAAATATTTATTTATGGTGAATCTGCGTCTGACCGATTATTTGACCGGCAGCATGCCACCTATCAAAGGTATGGATTTGCCCTTCTCATTAGCCGTGTTGACGGTTTGGGGACTTGCTTCGGTAATTGCCTCCTTTGCTGTCTTCACGAAAAAAGATGTATTGAACTAATAACGCAAGATGATATAATGCACAATAGAAACCAGACGTCACAGAAGTGAAACATAATTATTTCCAAAACTATGACATAACTGGGGCTTTAGGGATAAGGGGAGACTGCGATGGCGGAGCAACTGGATTTGTTAGCCAATACAACAACCACGCGGGCGGAATATGACGCTGATGATATACAGGTGTTGGAAGGACTTGTAGCGGTCCGTAAAAGGCCGGGTATGTATATAGGAAGCACAAGCTCTTCCGGACTGCATCATTTGGTATGGGAAATTGTCGATAATGCCGTTGATGAGCATTTGGCCAAATATTGTTCAAAGATTGATGTGACTATTCATAAGGATCAGTCGATTACCGTTCAGGATAATGGACGTGGCATACCGACAGGTATGCACAAAACAGGCATTCCGACACCGCAGGTCGTGTTTACGATTCTGCATGCCGGCGGAAAATTCGGCGGTTCGGGATATAAGAAGTCAGGCGGACTGCACGGCGTAGGTGCTTCGGTAACCAATGCGCTGTCCGAATGGCTGGAGGTCACGATTTATCGTGACGGCAAAACCCATAAGCAGCGTTTCGAATATTGGGTCGATGATAAGGGTATTGAGCATGTAGGTGAGCCTGTTGGCGGCCTGGAAGTGCTGGGCAATACGAGACAAACCGGTACGAAGGTTACCTTTAAGCCGGATAAAAGAGTGTTCCAGAGCGGGATTGCGGTTACGTATGATACGCTGTACGAGCGGCTGCAGGAGATTGCTTTTCTGAACTCGGGTCTTCAAGTGACGATTAAAGATGAGCGCAGCGATAAGCAGGAAACGTTTCAGTATGAGGGTGGTGCCAGTCAGTTCGTCGCTTTTTTGAACGAGGAAAAGGCGGTACTGCACGATGTGATCCATTTTACAGGAGAAAAAGAAGATATCGAGGCGGAGATTGCCCTCCAGTACAACGATGGCTATACCGAGACTTTGGTTTCCTTTGTTAACTCCATACCGACACGCGGCGGTGGTACTCATGAAACAGGCTTTAAAACAGCCTATACCCGTGTCATGAACGATTATGCGCGTAAAACTGGGATTTTGAAGGAAAAGGATAAGAATCTGGACGGTCAGGATTTGCGGGAAGGTATGATGGTTGTCATTAACATCAAGATGGGCGAGGTTGAATTCGTCGGTCAGACCAAGGATCAACTGGGCAGTGCCTCTGCGCGTGGTGTTGTGGATTCCATCGTTTCTGACAAAATGGCTGTGTTTCTGGAGGAAAATCCGCAATCGGCACAGATGATCATGAAGAAGGCTGTACAATCAGCCAAAGCACGCGAAGCAGCACGCAAGGCGCGTGAGGAAATACGCAGCGGCAAGAAGGGGAAGAGCGAGAGCTCGAATCTCGGCGGCAAGCTGACTCCTGCACAGTCGAAGGATTACGCTCGTAACGAGTTGTTTATCGTGGAAGGGGATTCCGCCGGAGGCTCGGCCAAGCAGGGCCGTGATTCCAAGCATCAGGCCATTTTGCCGCTGAAAGGTAAGCCGATGAACCCCGAGAAAGCCAAGCTGCCCGACATTATGAAAAACGATGAGTATAAAGCGGTTATTGCTGCTATTGGTGCCGGTGTTGGTCCCGAATTCGATTCCAGCGAAAGCAACTACGGCAAAATCATTATTATGACGGATGCGGATACGGATGGAGCGCATATCCAGGTGCTCTTGCTGACATTCTTTTATCGGTACATGAAGCCCTTAATTGACGCAGGCAAGGTATACATCGCTCAACCGCCCTTATATAAGGTGACCAAGAAATCTGGCAAAAACAGTGCGGTACATTATGCATGGACAGACGATCAGTTGAACAAGCTTAACAAATCGCTGGGCAAAGGAACGGAACTGCAGCGTTATAAAGGCTTAGGTGAGATGAATCCGAATCAGCTGTGGGAAACCACAATGGATCCGGCAACGAGAATTTTGTTGCAGGTGCAGATAGAGGATGCGGCCAAAGCTGAAAGGCGTGTATCTACGTTGATGGGGGATAAAGTGGACCCACGTAAGCGTTGGATTATCGAGAATGTCGACTTTACCGAGTTCGAGGAGTAGATAAATAGTGACGATACCTGAAAATTTTTTACCCGCATTTTTAGAGGAAGTGGTGGGCGACCGGTTTGGTCGCTATTCCAAATATATTATTCAAGACCGCGCGATTCCCGATGTTCGGGATGGCTTGAAGCCTGTGCAGCGGCGTATTCTGTACGCCATGTACGACGCAGGCAATTCACCGGACAAAATGTACCGCAAATCAGCCAAAACCGTCGGCGATGTGATGGGTAACTATCACCCGCACGGTGATGCATCGATCTATGACGGTATGGTGCGGATGGCACAGCCCTGGAAAATGGGACATATGCTTATAGACGGTCATGGCAACTGGGGCTCTGTGGATGATGATCCACCCGCCGCTATGCGTTATACGGAAGCCCGACTATCGGAAATCGCGATGGAGCTGCTGCGGGATATCGAAAAACGCACAGTGCTGTTTAAAGATAATTTTGATAATTCAACCAAAGAACCGGTCGTTTTGCCGTCCCGTTATCCGAACCTGTTGGTGAATGGTGTCAGCGGGATTTCATCCGGATTTGCAACGGAAATTCCGCCGCACAACCTTCGTGAGGTTATTGATGCCTGTGTAGCCTTGATCGATGATCCTGATCTTGAGCTGGAAGCGCTGATGAAGATTATGAAAGGCCCAGATTTTCCTACCGGTGGCATTATCATGGGCTCGGACGGTATACGGGATGCTTTTCGCACCGGTAAAGGCCGTATTTACGTGCGCTCGCGTACGGAAATTGAGCAGCTGCGCGGCGGACTCCAGCAAATTGTGATCACGGAAATTCCGTATCAGGTCGTGAAGTCTCGACTTGTCACAGCGATGGAGAACATCAGGCTGGAGAAGAAAATCGAGGGCATCTCGATTGTGCGTGACGAAAGTGGACGTAATGGCATGCGTATCGTTGTTGAATTGAAAAAAGAAGCGGATGCCCAAGGGATTCTTGCTTATTTACTGAAAAAAACCGATCTTCAGGTCGTTTATAATTTTAATATGGTTGCGATTGTCAACAAAACACCAAAGCAGCTAAGTGTCATCGAAATTATGAAGGCTTACATTGAGCATCAGAAGGAAGTTGTGACGTTCCGCACCCGTTTTGATTTGGAAAAGGCTGAGGATCGCGCTCATGTGCTGGAAGGGCTTGCCAAGGCGCTTAATATTTTGGATGAGGTTATCGCAACGATTAAAGCTTCCAAGAACCGTCAGGATGCTCAAAATAATCTGGTGTCGCAGTTCGGATTTACCGAGCGTCAGGCGGATGCCATATTGATATTACAGCTGTATCGGCTGACGAATCTGGAGATCCATTCGATTGAAAAGGAATTAAAAGAATTACAGAAATCGATTGCAAATCTTCGATCAATTCTAAGCAGTGAAAAGAAGCTGCTCGCTGTTATCAAGACAGAAATGACCGAAATCCGTACGAAATACGGTATCGATCGTCGATCGGATATTCAGGACGAAGTAGAAGAACTCAAGGTGAATCTGGAAGTCATGGTCACGGCTGAGGATGTTTATGTAAGCTTATCCAATGAGGGATATATCAAACGGACAAGCAAGCTGTCCTTCACCCGATCAGGTGGAGAGATCGAAAAAACAGGCCTTAAAGAGGGCGATTACCTTCGTTACCTGCTTGAGGTCAATACGCTGCAGAATCTGCTGATCTTTACACAAAAGGGGCAGTATTATTTGCTGCCCGTGCATCAGGTTCCCGAATATAAATGGAAAGAAAATGGAACCGCGATTGTTAATATTATTCCTGTTCCGAAGGATGATCGTATTATCAGCGTCATTCCGGTGAAGGATTTTAACGAGCCGAGCAAGTCATTCGTATTCGTTACGCGGCGGGGTCAAGTTAAACGTACGGAGCTGAAAGAATACGCAACAAGCCGTTCCATAGGCATTGTCGCTTGTAAAGTTGCCGATCAGGATGCGATTATTAGTGTGAGGCTGAGCAGGAACGATGAGGATATCATGCTCATCACGAAGCAGGGAATGGTTATACGCTTCAAAGAAGACGAAGTGAACGCGATGGGTCGTGCAGCTGGTGGAGTACGTGGAATCCAGATGAAGGATGACGATGAGGTTGTGAGTGCGGAATGGATCAAGGGTGAAGAAGGCGAGCTGCTCGTTGTTACGGACCTTGGATTTGCCAAGCGCTCGCTCATTCTCGATTATCCTATTCAAGGACGCGGAGGCAAAGGAATATTTACCTTCGAATTCAGAGAAGGCGCCAGAGTGAAGCCAAATGGTGCAAGTCTTGTTAAAGCGTTCGTCGTTAAAGATGAATTATTGCTGACAGCGATTCTGCAGAGCGGCAGTCGACTCTCCTTTTCCTCGGAGAAAACACCGATTGAACAGCGGAAATCTACAGGTCGTCAAGTCATTGGTGTTACCAAAACAGATCTAATCATAGATATGCTGAAAACGGACTAGTCATAGCTATTCGTTTCCGGTTCCAGCTTTTCTGCGAATTGCAGCAGCAGCTCCAATACGGCCCACACGGGCATCGAATCGTCCAGACGTTCGAGCCACTGTGGGTCGTTCAATATGCCTCTTTGAATTGCGAGCTGTCCAATATGCTGCTTCCAAGTTTCCATAACCTGATCACTCCTTCTTATGATTTGACAAGCTCTGCCGATAGTCGAATGCCTATGCTGCACTATATGTTGAAAGGCGTCTAAAGTTCCTTTTTTTTATCGATTAATGTCTCAAAGTATTTATGGCATTAATCTTTAAAAGAAATCGAGTGGATGATATACTTAAGAAAAGTATGGATCTACAGGAGTGATGAGGCAAAGTGGTAACTCAGGAGTTTGCAAAGCTATGGTGGAAACTATCTAAGGATTTGCGCACACATATGGATCTTCAATTGTCACCAACGTTAACGGAAGGTCAATTGACCGTACTCGAGCTGCTCATAGGCCGTGATCGAATGAAGCCCTCGGATTTCATTGAATTTCTGGCAACAACACCTGCTGCGATAACTACTTTATTGGATAGAATGGAAAAAGCCGAGCTGCTCTCCCGTTCCCGTGACGAGAAGGACCGTCGTATCGTTTGGGTAGAGGTAACGGATAAAGGCAAAGCGGAATGTTTGCGGGGTACGGAAATACGAGAGCGCTTTCTGCAGCAGTATTTGAGCCGAATCTCCTCGCACAATCAGCAGCTGCTTGTGTACCTGCTTGGCAAGGTGGCAAACGCTTAGCTTGAAATCATGTTCAAAGTGGATTGTCTGAGAGTAACGGGCTGCATAAATATTGGACTTTAATGGCTGTGGAGGAACCTCATGAAAGCTCTCATCAAACCGCTTCTTGTTATCGTCGGTATGATTATTATTGTGATCATTGTTTTTAATGTAAATATTTGGGCTGGATTTGGCCTTATTGCTGCTATTATTATATTTGCCGCATATACATCCCGTGCAAGTCTTTATGCGCTGCGCGGCAGCAGGGAGTTTGCCAAAGGGGAAACCCCGCAAGCCCTTGAATGGTACAAAAAGGCTTATAACAGTAAGCCGTGTCCGGATAAGCATCGAATTGGCTATGGGTATCTGCTGATGCGCACGGGGGATGCCAAGCAAGCTGAGCAGGTTTTTGGTCCTCTTCTGAAAGCTACCAAGAGCCGGGATACACTTGTACAGGCCCAGTGCAATCTGGCTACGGCGTATTGGCTTCAGGGTAAGCAGGACGAAGCGGTGGCTTTGCTCACAGATGTATTAAAGGAGTACAAGAATACGCTTGTATATGGCAATCTTGGTTATTTTAAAATTCTTCATGGTGACCCAGAGGAAGCTTTGACGTTCAATCTTGAAGCTTATGCTTATAATGGGGACGACCTTACGATCCTGGACAATGTTGCCCTGAATTATTATAAATTGGGACAATGGACACTCGCTGAGGAAACGTATCAAAAATTGATGCTGAAGTCGCCTAAATTTGCCGAGCCTTATTACTACTATGCTCAAACCTTAAAGCAGCTTGGAAAAACAGATGAAGCCATTGAGCAAATCAATCTGGCTGCTACCAAAACCTTATCCTTCGTAACACCGCTGACGAAAGAACAGATTGAGCAGGATGCATTGCGACTGCGTGCGCTGGAGACAGATGCAAATAATAGTTGATTTTTCTCATCAATAGCGGTATATTCGTCTTCACCAAGCTATGTGTGACTGGCGGAGCATGGGCAACCATGGGGGAGCACATAGAAGCATTTTCGCCGTACGCCTGGGCAAAGGTAAGGAGTTCATTCTCCTTGCCTTTTTGCGTTTATACGATGGATCAGCGAAAGGATGAAGGAACATGCATAAGACGCTTATTTTGGATGGCAATCAGGTATCTAGGACAATCAAGGAGCAGCTCAAGGGGAGAATTGAATATTTGGCTGCGAAGTCGATTGTACCTTGTCTGGCAACGATTCTTGTGGGCAGTGACCCTGCCTCGGAAACCTATGTACGTATGAAGGGCAATGCGTGTAAAAGGCTGGGGATGGATTCACGGCGTATTTATCTCGACGAATCGATAACAACGGAAAGCTTGATAGAGACCATTATCTCACTAAACAACGATCCTGATGTACATGGTATTTTACTGCAGCACCCCGTACCCTCACACATTGATGAACGGGCAGCCTTCGAAGCGATCAGCATTGATAAGGATGTCGACGGGGTGACTGCTATCGGATTCGCTCAAACAGCCTTTGACTACGGCAGATTTCCTTCTTGCACACCTGCTGCAATTCTTGCTATTCTGGATGAATACGATCTATCCATTGAAGGCAAACACGCTGTCGTTATCGGCCGCAGTCCGATTCTAGGCAAGCCCGTATCCCAAATGCTGTTAAATCGCAATGCAACAGTAACGATCTGCCATTCCAAAACGCGTGATTTGGCCCAAATCGTTCGTTTAGCCGACATCGTCGTAGCTGCAGTCGGCAAACCGAAATTCGTACAAGGTGATTGGATCAAGCCCGGCGCCGTCATCATGGATGCCGGTTACAACCCCGGTAATATCGGTGATGTCGATTATGACGCCTGCTTCTTGCAGGCCAGTGCGATCACCCCCGTTCCTGCTGGTGTAGGTCCTGTCACAATTGCTATGCTGCTTAAGCATACCGTAGACGCAGCCTTTTATTCCAATCAACTGTAATCAGCACCCGCACTTAAGCCTGCACCTGCACCCAAAGTCAAGCTTGTCCCGCAGGGGCCAAAGCGGCCCGAGAACCGTAAAGCGTGCACCCGATCAGCACCCGCACTTAAGCCTGCACCAGCACCTAAGTCAAGCTTGTTGGATCGGCTACACTAAGCTGGACAGAAAAAATAAGGGCTTGTAGAATAGACCTATCATACTAAGGAGCGGATCTCTACAATGCCTAAACAACAACGACGCACGTTTACAACGGAATTCAAAAAGCAAATGGTGCAGCTCTATGAAAATGGAAAAACCAGAGCAGCGATTGTGGAGGAATATGACCTCACAGCATCTGCTTTAGACCGCTGGATCCACCAATCCCAGACAACAGGCTCCTTCAAAGAGAAGGACAATCGCTCGGCAGAAGAAGAGGAATTGATGGCTTTGCGAAAAGAAAACCAGCGTCTGAAAATGGAGGTGGATATTTTAAAGCAAGCCGCGCTGATCATGGGACGAAAGTAGCTATCATCCAGAACAACCGTGATAAATACTCGGTATCAGCACTGTGCGACGTCCTGCAAATCGCAAGAAGTACATTTTATTATGACGCCCAAGAACGAGCCACTGAAGATGATGTCACCGAAGCTATTGTGGATATCTTTCTCAAGAACCGAAAAGCCTACGGTACACGCAAGATCAAAGTGAAGCTTTACGAGCGCGGGTTCATCGTCTCCAGACGCCGCATTGGCCGCATCATGAAAGAGCAAGGGCTCGTTTCCACTTACACGGTGGCACAATATAAGCCCCATAAATCGTCCTGTAACGAAGCGACAACGACCAATGTTCTAAAGAGAGAGTTTGAGCAAACGGAAGCTAAACGCTTTGTCGTCAGTGATTTGACGTATGTGAAAGTCCAGAACCGATGGCATTACATTTGTGTGCTAGTAGATCTGTTTAATCGCGAAATTATTGGTCATAGTGCAGGTCCGAACAAGGACGCTGTCCTGATTACCCGTGCCTTCGCAACCGTTAAGAGTGATCTACGCCAGATTCAATGGTTTCATACCGACCGTGGCAGCGAGTTCAAAAATCAAAAGATGGATGAGCTCTTAGAGACGTTTGAAATCGGTCGATCGCTAAGTATGAAAGGCTGTCCTTACGACAACGCTGTGGCTGAAGCCACTTACAAGATCATGAAAACAGAGTTTGTGAACCAGATGAACTTCCAGAGCCTTCGCCATCTGGAATTGGAATTATACGATTACGTCAACTGGTTCAACAAGCATCGCATCCATGGAACCTTAGGCTATATGACGCCTGTTCAGTATCGACAAGAAGCCCTTAAAAAAGTTGTCTGATTTACTGTTGACAATCCATGTCCCGCAGGGGCCAAAGCGGCCCGAGAACACCATAGTCCGCATACGAAAATACAGCACCCAAAGTCAAGCGTGTCCCGCAGGGACGATAAGCGCCCCGAGAACACCAAAGTCACTCTACAGCAAGGGAGTCCAGAGGGCAGCGCCCTTTGGAGCCCTCCCTATTAGGGAGGGTTTGGGAGGGTCCTCCCCCATAAGGAAGGTGAACACAATGTCAATCCTCCAAATTCATCAATTAAGAAAACAGATCCAACAAAAGGAACAGCGTGTCCTATTCGATGACTTCTCAGTCGAGATAATTGAGCCTGCGATCATATCGGTGCTGGGAGCTTCCGGTCAAGGCAAAAGCACATTGCTGCGGATCATTGGCATGCTGGACACCCCAGATAAAGGCACTCTTACTTATCGAGGCAAGCTGTCGAATGAATGGCAGCCGCCTATGTGGCGCAGCAAGGTGAGTTATGTCGCTCAGCAGGCCGTAATGCTGCCAGGAAGTGTGGAAGACAATTTACGAACGGTGAGCAGGCTGCAAAAGCAGCCCTTTGATCGTGAATTGACCATGCAGCTGCTGGAAGCCGTTCAGCTGGAAAGTTTGGATTGGAGCAAGCGTGCAGAGGATTTATCTGGCGGAGAGAAGCAGCGCGTGGCTCTAGTTCGCTCGATGCTGCTGCGTCCGGAAATATTTTTGTTAGATGAGATAACAGCTTCACTTGATGTAAGAAGCAAGCAGGCGGTAGAAGAGCTCCTGTTGGATTGGCATCGTCGTGAAGGGACAACATTCATATGGGTTACTCATGATCTGGAGCAGGCTCGTCACACGAGCAGCCAGGTATGGTTTATGGCTGAGAACAAGCTGTATGAGAATAGCCCGACAAGTGCTTTTTTTGAACGTCCGGAAACGGATCTCGCACGTAGGTTTGTGCAAGTATCGCAAGAACCTGTGGGAATTGGGGAGCAGCGATGAGTACAACCGCGTTGGGCTTTACACTGGCATTCATATTTATTACGATATTCATTTCCATGCGTCAGAAGCTTGGTTTGGAAAAGGAAATTTGGATCGGGACAATTCGCTCTGCCGTGCAGCTCCTGCTGGTTGGGTATTTGCTGCAGTTCGTATTTAATACGAATCATCCGGCGCTGCTGGTGCTGATTATCGCGATTATGATTGCAGTAGCAGCAGCTAATTCAGCCAAGCGGGGAAAAGGCCTCACAGGTGTGTTCTGGCGCGTTGCAATGTCAATTGGCGCAACAGAGGCGGTTACTATGGGCTTGCTGCTGGTGCTGCGGATTATCGAGCCGACTCCACAATATATCATACCTCTGAGCGGTATGATTATTGGCAGTTCGATGGTCGTCTCCGGATTGTTTCTCAATCAGATGCACTTGAATGTGCAAGCTTCCAAAGGCGAGATTGAGGCTCTGTTATCGCTGGGAGCAACCGTCAGGCAAGCGATCCAGGTATCCCTGAAGCGTTCGGTCAAATCCAGCATGATACCGACAATCGATGGGATGAAGACGATCGGGCTGGTACAGCTTCCAGGTATGATGACGGGCATGATTGTTGCCGGAGCCGATCCGGTTGAAGCCGTTCGCTATCAGATTCTGATTGTGTTTATATTGGCAGCCTCTGCCGCTTTATCTAGTATGATGCTGGGTCTGCTTAGCTATAAGCTCTGGTTTACTGAGGATGAGAAGCTTCATATAATGGCCAAGCAGCAGGATTAAGCCAAGCGCATCATCCGATCGTGGACTTCCATCAAGGGGTTCGCTGCTAAGCTTGAAGGAGGAAGCATGTTCAAGAGTATTTCGCTGGAAAGGACCGTCTGCTTGGGCAGCTGTCCAATTTATAAAGTTGTATTATTTGCAGACGGAACGGTTTTCTGGGAGGGTGAAGCGTTCGTACACTGCTTGGGCAATCACGAGTGGATGATCTCCACTAATTCCGTTGAATCGATCCAACAGCTTCTCGACAGATTTGACTTTCGTTCCTTTACATACGAGCCGGTGCTTTGGATGGAAGATCTTCCTTCATGTATGATCACAGTGGAGTACATGGATGATGAAATCATTGTTCTTGATCACCCATACGGCATCACCGAAGTGGACAAACATATCACAACTTTTGAAAAAGCATTGGAGTACTTGATTGGAACTGCTCCCTATGTGAGGAGTGAAAATAAACGCAGATCCTAATAAAGTGGCTCCAGCTATTATTTCAGTACCACTAAGGCTATGCATAATCAGGAGCTTAAACCGAAAAACCCACCTGTCTCACTCATAGAGAGTGGCTGGTGGGTTTCCGGCAATACGTATTTATCAACACTATAGTTCCCACAAAGACCATGGATAAGCCGATTGCGGAGGCGTTGAGCTAAAGCTTAAGGCTTCTTTGGTCGTTGGGTGCTCAAAGCCAAGCTCCGTTGACCAGAGCGCGATTTGCTGACCTGGTTTTGTCAGATGAGCCCCATAGCGCTGATCACCGACAAGCGGGCAGCCAATAGCTGCAAATTGGACACGAATTTGATGGGGCCTGCCCGTGTGCAGCTCAACACTAACAAGCGAACAGCCCTCTCGATGTCCGAGCACCTGATAATCGAGAATCGCTTCTTTTGCTCCCGCAGCATTGGGGGATACGACAGAAACCATATTGGTTTTGGTATCCTTGAGCAAATGATGGCGTAATGTTGCCTGCTCCTGCTTGGGTCTACCGTGAATAACCGCTATATACCGTTTACGGATGTTTCTTGTCCTTACGGCATCCGACAGCCTTGAGGCGGCTTTGGAGGTTTTGGCAAATACCATAACGCCGCCAACGGGACGATCCAACCGATGCACCAAGCCAAGGTACACATTACCTGGCTTCTGATGACGATGTTTCAAGTCCTGTTTAATAAGCGTCAATAAATCGGGGTCGTGGGAATCATCCTCTTGAGTCGGTACGTTTACAGGCTTGATCACGACAATGACATGATTATCTTCGTACAAAACGGGTATTGATGAGAGTGCTTCGTTCGACAAGGACTAGGCCTCCCAACGTCCCAGTATACCGCATGGCAGCATAAGCTTGGACGCCGTAATCGGAAGTCCGATTTCTCCACATGTGATGGTACCACCGTGTGCTTTGCCCATGGACAAAGCGAGAATATTTTTAAGCACCGTAGCGGAAATGCCGGTTGTATAGGAATTGATCAGCATAAATAGAGGTCTATTGGACATAATGCCCATACATGACTCTACAAAAGGAAACAGATCCGTTTCGAGCTTCCAGGTCTCACCATTCGGTCCGCGTCCATAGGAAGGAGGGTCCATAATGATTGCATCATATTGACTGCCGCGACGCTGCTCGCGTTGAACAAATTTAAATACGTCATCGGTAATAAAACGTACGGGTCTGTCGCCAAGTCCGGATAGCTGTACGTTTTCCTTGGCCCATTGGACAACCCCTTTGGACGCGTCAACGTGGCATACTTCGGCTCCGGCATAAGCGCAAGCTACCGAAGCTCCACCTGTGTAGGCGAACAGGTTTAATACCTTGATTTTCCGTCCCGCCCCTTGAATTTTGTCAATCATCCATTTCCAGTTGGCGGCCTGCTCGGGAAATAGTCCCGTATGCTTGAAGCTCGTTGGCTTAATATGAAACTGCAATTTGTCATAGGCGATTGTCCAGCGCTCAGGTAATTGAGTACGCTGCTCCCATTGGCCGCCACCGCTTGTACTGCGATGGTAATGGGCATCAGCTGCTTTCCAGGGTGCTGTTTCCTTACTGAGCGGCCAAATAATTTGTGGATCGGGACGGCGTAAAATAATGCTTCCCCACCGTTCAAGCTTTTCGCCGTCGCCGGTATCGATTAATTCATAGTCTTTCCAATCATGTGTTGCAAACATAGATGTACCTTCCTTCGGTGATTATGGTTTAGGCAGCGTGATGGACTTAATCAAGCCGGGTAATTCTTTTTCATTAAACTGTTTGGACAGGTCGGAGAGAAGCTGCTGCTTTAATTGATCCTTCATGGCTTCAAAGGATTGGGTGCTGCGTGACTCTACCCGAATAATATGGTAACCGAATTCGGTCTCCACCGGTTCGCTGATTTTGTTGATTTCCAGGGAAACAACCGCTTTCCTGAAGCCTTCTACCCATTTGGAAACCTCGGCATCTGTATAAAGTCCGCCGCTTTCCTTAGATCCGGGATCTTCCGAATATTGTTTGGCAACTGTCGCAAAGTCTTCACCGCTTTTAAGCTTATCCTGAATTTCCTTCACTTTTTGATCGATGACTTCCTTGGTGCGAGGACTGCCCTTTTCATCATTACTGCTGATCATAATATGGCGTACTGTGGCTTTAAGCAGATTTTCACTATTGCTGCTGACCTGCTGATCATACAAAGCTTTAATTTTTTCATCAGTAGCCTGGGCGTTCAACCACATCTGAGCACCGATTATAGTTTCAACATAACTGCGAACAAGACTTGGGGTTAATTGATTGGCAGTTAGAACCGTGTTCAGGTCTTGACCCGCAGAAGCTAGATATTGGTTCAGCTGCACCACCTGTGAATCCACGGTCTCAGCGATCGATTTACGGAATTCTTCTCCCGCGCGCTCCATCAGGATTTGTTGACCGATTAGCTGCTTAAGCATATAGGTTTTGTAGCCTTCATCTTTATCATACTTGGCATTATCGGGGTCAAGTAACCGTTGGAAGTTTAAATAAGTTTCAAAAGAGCCTAAATTCACTTCTCCGCCATCATAGGTAGCAACGATAGCGTTCATATCGATCTTTTTGCCAACCCAGATCGTGTCGGTATCTCCGTCATATTGAACTTCTTTACCGAGTGCTTCACTGACAAAACGCAGCGGCACATAAGTGGTTCCATTGTAGATAAAGCTTTCACCCTGCTCGGAGGTTGGGGTTTTTACATAACCATCAAACATATATTTGATGTTTTTGAAATATACTTCTATTTGGGACCCGCTGGCATAAGCAATCGATCCTGTCAGCATAACGCCTAACGACAGACCAAGTACAAGCCCTTTAACCTTGTCATTCATTCTTATTTTCCACCTTTCTGAGTGTAGCTAGAATATATTCCACTTTAATCGTCAAAATCCTGCTTTTTTGGGTAAAAGGAAGTAAAGACTTCAGCAATGAGGCATTTTCATATTTTACTAAGAATTTGGAATGTTGAGAGAGGAATTTGGACTTGGATGTAGTATTTGTCTATATATGGACGGAATTCTTGAAAATAAGGGGATGGATGACTAATGACGAGCTTAATCCCCGGTCCTGACGACCTATTCTTGTTCCATGAAGGCAGCTTGTATCAAAGCTACCGAATGCTGGGAGCACACTTTATCGAGAATGAGGGAGTCGCCGGTGTCCGATTTGCCGTATGGGCACCGCATGCTAAGGAAATCAGGGTTATTGGAGATTTTAACAACTGGATTGGCACTGAGCACAACATGCGTAAAGCCAGTACCTGGGGCATTTGGGTTTTATTTGTTCCTGATGTCCAGGAGGGCGAATATTACAAGTACGAGATTGTGACTGAACAGGGGGTAACGCTGCTTAAAGCTGATCCATACGCGTTTTATTCCGAATTAAAGCCGGGCACGGCTTCCCGTGTCTATGAACTGGACGGTTTTGAATGGCACGATGAAGCCTGGCAGAAGCGTAAACAAGCTGAATCCATCTACAAGCAGCCGATTAACATTTATGAAGTTCATATGGGGACCTGGAAAAAGAAGTCAGGCGGTGAATATTACACCTACCGCGAGCTTGCTGATGAATTGGTCGACTATGTGGCCGATATGGGTTATACCCACCTGGAATTACTACCGCTTGCGGAGCATCCTTATGATCGTTCATGGGGCTATCAGGCAACAGGTTATTATTCCGTTACGAGCCGGTTTGGCACGCCGAAGGATTTCATGTATTTTGTTGACTGCTGCCACAGCAAAGGGATTGGGGTCATTATGGACTGGGTCCCGGGGCATTTTGTCAAGGATGAGCATGGCCTAAGGCAGTTTGATGGTGAGCCGCTCTATGAGTACAATGATCCGATGAAAGCTGAAAAGCCGCAGTGGGGCACGCTGATGTTTGATTTCACCAAGCCGGAAGTGATCAGCTTTCTGATTTCCAATGCGCTGTTCTGGATGGATAAATATCATATCGATGGCTTGCGGGTCGATGCGGTAGCAAGTCTGTTGTCTTTGAATCTGGGCAGACCGCCGGAACAAAGGATTACGAATGCGCAAGGAGGGGACGAGAACCCCGAGGCTGTACAATTTTTGAAGCAGCTGAATACGACCATTTTCGCTCATTACCCGCATTCCCTGATGATGGCGGAGGATTCCAGCAATTGGCCGAAGGTGACTTCGCCCGTGCATGATGGAGGCTTGGGCTTCAATTACAAATGGAATATGGGCTGGATGAATGATATGCTGAAGTATATGGAGATCGATCCGTATTTCCGCCGCGGCAGCCACAATCAGCTGACCTTTTCCTTTATGTATACTTACAATGAAAATTATGTACTGCCCCTGTCACATGACGAGGTCGTTCACGGCAAGAAATCGCTGCTGAACAAAATGCCGGGCGATTACTGGCAAAAGTTCGCTAACCTGCGGCTGCTGCTCGGTTATATGATGGTGCATCCCGGCAAAAAGCTGTTGTTTATGGGTAGTGAGTTCGGCCAGTTTGATGAATGGAAGGACCTGGAGGATCTCGATTGGGAGATGCTTGACTACGACAGTCACCGATCCATGAAGCACTATGTACATGATTTAAACCACCTGTACCTTAAGGAACAATCGTTATGGGAATTGGATCACCAGCCCGAGGGCTTTTCCTGGATTGATCCTCATGATAGCAAGCAAAGCATTACGACCTTCATGAGAAAATCAAGCGACCCGGATAACTTTTTGATCATCATTTGTAATTTCACTCCTGTTGTTCATGAAAAATATCGTATTGGGGTTCCGCTTTTAGCTGATTATATAGAGTTTTTTAACAGCGATCTGCCTGCATATGGCGGTTCCGGTCAAGTGAATAAGAAGTTGAAAACAGAAGTCGTTTCATGGCATCACCAACCCTACAGTCTGCAGCTGACGATTCCGCCACTTGCGGTCGTTATTCTGAAGCCTGTCAAGATCCGCCGCAAAGCTATATCCGAAAAAAAGAAAGGGGTTAGTGTCGATGCGTAAAAAGGAATGCGTGGCCATGCTGCTAGCCGGTGGAGAAGGAAAAAGACTGGGTGTACTGACCAGCAAGCTTGCGAAACCTGCAGTTCATTTTGGCGGGAAGTATCGGATTATTGATTTCACGCTTAGTAACTGCACCAATTCTGGAATTGATACGGTAGGCGTGCTCACACAGTATCAACCTTTGGTTTTAAATACGTATATCGGGATTGGAACGCCATGGGACCTGGATCGCAAGCATGGTGGTGTCACGGTGCTGCAGCCGTTTATGGAGCAAAAAGGCGGAGATTGGTACAAGGGAACAGCCGATGCGATATTCCGCAATGTGTCCTATATTGATCAATACGATCCGGAATATGTACTAGTGATCTCAGGTGATCATATTTACAAGATGGACTATGATGTCATGCTGGATTTCCACAAAAAGACGGAAGCTGATGCTACCATCGCTGTTATTGAAGTGAAATGGGAGGAAGCGAGCCGCTTCGGTCTTATGAGTACGGACGATGAGAACCGGATTACGGAATTTGCTGAAAAGCCCAAGGAACCCAAAAGTAATCTGGCTTCGATGGGGATTTATATTTTCAACTGGAAAGTGCTGAAGGAATTTTTGTATAAGGATGAAGAAAATGCGGAGTCCAGCAAGGATTTTGGCAAGGACATTATTCCGTTGATGCTGAACGAACAGAAAAAGCTGATGGCTTATCCTTTTGAAGGCTACTGGAAAGATGTCGGTACCATCGATAGCTTGTGGGAAGCCAATATGGATTTGTTGGAAGCTGAACCTGAATTTAATTTGAATGATAAAGAATGGCGAATTTATTCCGTTAATCCTTGCCAGCCTGGTCAATATTTGGCGCCAACCGCGCAAATTCGCCGTTCGCTTGTTAACGAGGGCTGCGCTGTATTTGGTGAAATCGATCATTCGGTCTTATTCTATGGTGTTGAAGTAGGCGAGAACAGCTTAATTAAAGACTCTGTCATTATGCCGAATGTGCGTATCGGAAATAATGTGAAAATATATAAATCGATCATTGGTGATGGCACTATTGTTGAGGATGGCTGCACCATTGGCGAGCCTGGTGATCATCAGGATATTACTTTGATTGGCGGCAATGAAGTAATCAGTTTACCATCCAAGATCAACGTGAAAGGGTGAGTTTGTATGAAGCGAATGATGGGCGTCATCAATCTGGTTAATGAGCCGGATGGTCTGGAAGAACTTACCTACTCTCGTAACGTGGCCTCGGTACCGTTCGGTTCCAGGTATCGACTGATTGATTTTACTTTATCGAATATGATTAATTCCGGTTTGGAAAATGTTGCCGTTTTTACCCAGCATAAATACCGCTCTCTGATGGATCACCTTGGATCTGGAAAAGAATGGGATCTGGACCGCAAACGTGGAGGCTTGTTCATTTTACCGGCGATCATGCAGGAAACAACAGGCATGTCCCGCGGCGATTTATTCCAATTTTATAGCCACCGCGATTATTTTTATCGGGCACGTGAAGAATATGTCGTGATTTCCCGCAGTCATATCGTATGCAATATTGATTTGAATGAAGTACTGGACTATCACCTCGAGAAAAATGCTGACATTACCGTTGTATACAAGCATGCGGATGATGAGGAATTTGCCAAGTTCAGGCGCATGGCTGTAAAAGAAGACGGGCAAGTCACGGTCATGGAAGATCAGAACGGTCGCTTGCGTACCGATAACATATCCATGGAAATCTATATCATGAGCAAGGAATTGCTGCTGGATATGGTGGAATCGTGCCTGGCACAAGGTTATGATCATCTGGTGCGGGACGGTATTATGAAAAACATCGATAAGCTGGGCGTTTATGGCTATTTGCATGAAGGTCATGCAGGCATCGTAAATACGATCCAAAGCTACTATAAGCACAGTATGCAGCTGCTGAATCCCAAGGTATGGCGCGAGCTGTTTTTCCAGAAGAATCTGATTTATACCAAGGTCAAGGATGAGCCACCAGCCAAGTATGCCGAGCATTCCCTGGCTCGCAATGCCTTAATTGCGAATGGCTGCATAATTGAAGGCAAAGTGGAAAATAGTATCCTGTTCCGCGGTGTCAAGATTCGCAAGGGTGCCTATGTAAAAAACAGTATCATCCTGCAAAACTGCGAAATCGAGGAAAATGTGATCATTGAAAATGCAATATTGGACAAGGATGTGTTTATTAGCCGAGGTCGTGTCCTGACTGGTGATAAGCAAGCGCCATTTATTGCTTCAAAAACGAAAGTTATATAAAGAAAAGTATATAGAGACTAGAGATAGGTTACATATAAAGGAGTGGTAGTTTGTCCATGAAAGTGTTATTTGCCGCATCGGAAGCTGTACCTTTTGCCAAAACAGGTGGTTTGGCTGACGTCATCGGATCGTTACCGAAGGAATTGGTCAAGCAGGGACTGGATGTCAGAGTGATGCTGCCCAAGTATGGAGACATACCGGCACAATTTACGCAAAAAATGGAAACCGTCGCCACCTTTACACTGCGGATGGGTTGGAGAGAGCTCTACTGCGGTATTTTGAAGCTTGAGCATGAAGGCATTACTTTTTATTTTGTCGACCATGAGAATTATTTTTTGAGAAGTGGTTGTTACGGGTATAATGATGATGCAGAGCGGTTTGCTTTCTTTTGCCGCGCTGTGATGGATTCCCTGCAGCATATTGATTTCATGCCCGACATCATTCATTGTCATGACTGGCAGACCGGGATGGTTCCGGTCTTGTATCGCGCCCATTTTAGCTACCAACCGGCTTATGCCCATATCAAGACGATCCTTACTGTGCATAACCTGAAATATCAAGGGGTGTTTGGTAAGGAACAATTTATGGATTTCTTTACCTTGGGTCCGGAGCACTTTGACGGATTTGCACTCGAACTACATGGAGGAGCCAGCTTCTTGAAGGGTGGCTTGTTATACTCGGATATGATTACGACGGTAAGTCCTACGTATGCCGAGGAAATTCAAACACCGTATTTCGGTGAATATCTGGACGGACTCTTACGCAGCCAAAGTCATCGACTGTACGGGATTGTCAATGGGATAGATTATGAAGAATTCGATCCTATGACTGATCCTCATTTGGAAGTGAACTACCGGGACTCTTTAGTGAAAAAACAGCAAAATAAGCTGAAGCTGCAAGAAAAGCTCGGTCTTCCTGTGAACAAGGATGTTCCACTGATCGGGATCGTTACTCGACTCGTGGAGCAAAAAGGGTTATCGCTTGTTGAGCATGTAATCGAGCAATTGATGGCTCTGAACGCGCAGTGGGTTGTGTTAGGTACAGGCGAGCACCGCTATGAGCAATTATTCCGTTGGGCTGCTGACCGTTATCCCGATAAGCTGTCTACGCTGATTACGTTTAATGAAACGACAGCGCGGCAAATATATGCGAGCTCGGATCTGTTCCTGATGCCTTCGCAATTTGAACCGTGCGGAATTGGACAATTGATTGCGATGCGTTATCGTTCAGTTCCCATTGTACGTGAAACAGGTGGGTTGAAGGATACCGTCATCGCTTATGAAGAGGAAACAGGTGCAGGCACCGGATTCAGCTTCACACATTACAATGCGCATGATCTGCTGTACACAGTAAACAGAGCTGTTTCGCTTTACAACGATTCCCAGGCTTGGAATAAGATTTTGGCTAATATTAAAAAGAAGGATTTCAGCTGGCGCAAATCTGCACAGCAGTACGCTTCCCTTTATAACCAACTAGTGAAATAATTATAAAAAACCAACGCCCAGAGCGTTGGTTTTTGTACACGAAAGGGGAACGAACTTGAGATGAAGCCATTATACGCATTGACTGATTTGGATGGAACACTGCTGCAGCCAGATGCAACCCTTTCTTCCTATACCATTGAGGTATTAACGGAGGCCTTGGAGCAAGGACATGTGATCAGTTATGCAACAGCCAGAAGCTATACAAGTTCACATGCGGTTGTAGGTCAAATTCCCTGGAAATACCCTATGGTCTTATATAACGGAGCATTATTGTACGATCCTGTAGAAGGCAAAGTGCTGGATGGCGTCTTTATGGATCTGGAATTAACGAATGAATTGATTCAGTTCGGCAAGCTGCATGGACAATGCCCTTTGTTATTCGGATTGGATGAGGAGGGCTCCGAACGTGTGCTGCATGAATCATTAGCAGGGGTCGGCTACAAGCAATTTGTCTCAAGCAGACCTGATGATGCAAGATTCAGAGAAATTCCCGAGCTGCGCTGTCCGGATGATATACAAACCTTGCTGCTCACCTATATCGGACATTATGACGAGATGGTGCCATTGATGGAAGCCGTGCGTGCCGCATATGGCGAACGTATTCAAATTCATTTTATGGCGGACACGTACATTACGGATCACTATTTTCTGGAATTCAGTCATGTGGATGTGAATAAAGGCAACGGTCTGAGAATGTGGGCTAAGAGTGTCGGATGTCAGACGGAGGATATTATCGCTATTGGTGATAATCTGAATGATATTAGTCTGCTGGAGGCGGCAGGGAAGAAGCTCGCGGTGAGCAATGCCAAGCTGGAGCTGCAAGCGGTAGCCGATGAGATTATTGAAGCTAATTCGGAAAATGGGGTAGCCAAATATATACTGGTGAAAATGACCGGGCTGCCTCAAGAGCAATACGAGCAAGTGGAATAACGGTTATGAACTGCATAACCTTAACAAACAAAGAGTGAGATCTCTATTAGGGATCTTACTCTTTGTTGTATGCAGATCCAGATCAATCAGGCAGTCTGTAAAACTTTGGACTTCAGATGGGCACGAATCATCATAATACGTTGCTTGACGTAAAAGTCAAAAGCAGCACCTTTAAGTTCTTTAAGCGGAAAGTTTTGCTCCGTATGATTATCGATAATAACCAATGACCCATCTTCAAAAAATTTGAAGGTCAGATCCAGCCAATAGCTATCTGTAGTATGGAGAATCTTTTCAATTTGAATGTCTGTCAGCAGCTCGCTATTGGTTTCTATCAATTGTTTGTAATAATCACGTTCAATAAATCTGGCGTTAGTAGCTTGCATATTCGACACCCCTTTCGGATTACGAACGAATGTTCTTAATACCATTATACCAAACATTTGTTCGTAGTCAAGAGTTTGCAGAATATTCTTTCAAATAGTAAAATTCATAATTGAACGATGCTATAATAATTCATATAGAGGGTATTTTATAGGATGATATAAGCTATAGGGAGTTGCTGATCATGAAGTTTGAATATACGATTTTAAATAAAAAGGTAGATTCCTACGGTGTAAGCTACTTTATGGATGAGAAGGCTCATCTTCCGAAATTTAATGATATTTCCCTGATCAGAGTATTAAATATTCTTGGAGATCAAGGATGGGAGCTGGTAGTCAAAGAAAACCACAATACGTATATCCTGAAACGCCAGTTGAAAGGCTGACGATGTGAACTGAATAGAAGATTTTTTTCTTGCATTTTTGAATTAATGCTGATAATATTATCCAAGGCGATAACTTGTAGGACATGTTATAAGTAAGGTGGTGAAAGAGATGAGTTTAACAAGCATTGATAAACAAAATATCGTCGACGAAGTGTATGCTCAAATTAAAAATAATATCGTAAACGGCACCTGGAGGCCTGGTGATAAGATTCCTTCGGAGCATGATTTGTGTCAAATGTTCAAGGTGAGCAGAGTCAGTGTGAGAAGCGCGATTCAGAAAATGAGAGCGATCGGAATCATCACTACCAGACATGGACAAGGCTCCTTTATTTCGCAATCGATTCAGGATCGGATATTGAATGATTTAACTCCGATCATGAATATAACGGAACGGGAATTCATGGATATGATGGAGTTTCGTGAAACGATAGAATTCAAATGTATCGATCTGGCTGTCCAGAGAGCAGATGAGGACGATATCCGTCGCATTGAGCAGGCTCTTGAAAAAATGGTAGCAGGCCAAAGCGATTACAAAAAATATACGGCTGCTGACATTGAGTTTCACGTAGCTATAGCCAAAGCTTCCAAAAATGAAATTTTGTATCAGGTCGTGAAAAATACCCATGCTTACTCTGAATTTTTGGAGGAGCTGAATCGCGTGTTTGGTGTCAGTGAAGAAAGTGTGGAAGGGCACATCCAACAATTAGAAGCTTTAAAGAGAAGAGACAGTGAAGCTGTTAAAGCATTGATCAAAATAGGTATGAATGGCAATATAGAAAAGCTGCGGGAAAGAAACCAGCATTAAGCAACAGATATGCCTTATGCAGATTTCTTTCGCAGTAACTTGTATGACATCATACATAATACAATCATTGATTGCGATTGCTCGGTTCACCACAGAATACTGGAACTCAATTTCAGTCAACTTATAAGGCATCCGGTGAGCCTTGCATTAACAATATATAGAAGGAAGCTATAACATAATGGAGGGAAAAGAATGAACAAAAAGATTGCACAAATGGGGTTGCTTTCTGTACTAGCACTAACTGTTGGCCTGACAGGCTGCGGAGCCAAACAAGAGGCTTCTGCAGGCAAACCAGCAGATAATCAGGCGGGTAAGCCAGTTACTCTCAAAATCATCTCCGTATCTCAAACGGAAAAGCCGGATGGCCCTGCTGAGAAGGAAATAGCTGATGAATACATGAGGCTTCATCCTAACATCAAGATTGAATTTATCGGAGTGCCACTGAACGATTTGTTTAAAAAGCTAACCACGCTTGCTACAGCTGGAGATTTGCCCGATGCCTTCACCAATACGCCTGAATTCATGAGAACGGCCTATGGAATGAATATTACAGCGGATTTAACCAAGCTATTGGGTGATCAATATTTGAAAGAGTTTTATCCGTACATTGTAGAAGAATCCAGCGTTGACGGCAAACTCCAATTTTTCCCATGGAATGCTACACCGCAAGCATTGATCTATCGTGGAGATTGGTTCGAGGCTGAAGGGCTGAAGGCGCCAGAAACATGGGATGACTTTGTAACCGTTGCCAAGAAGCTGACCAAGGATACGAATGGGGATGGCAAGCCTGATCAATGGGGCTTCGGGATGGTTGGTACGCGTAACTCTTCAGGTGGTTCACGCTTTATCCCGGTTCTCCGTTCATTCGGTGCGGATGAATTGAGACAAGATGCAAGCGGTAAATGGGTAACGGATCTGGATTCACCTAAAGCGAAGGAAGCCTTTCAGTTTTATGGCGATTTGTTTACAAAACATGGTGTTGTACCTCCTGGTGTGACAGAAACCGGGTTTCCGGAAGCAGCCACTTTGATGGCTAATGGTAAGGTAGGGATGCTGATCAGCGGTCCTAACGCTTTGGGTACCATCCTGGCCCAAAACCCGAGTTTAAAAGGCAAGCTCTACAGTGCACCCATTCCTAAGAAGGAAAAGAATGTATCCACCTTCGGGCTGCTTGGATATTCAATCTCTGCAGAAAGCAAAAACAAGGAAGCTGTAGTCGACTACTTGAAATTCGTAGTAAATAAAGAAAACTCGTTAAAATGGAACGCAATAAGCGGACGTTTGCCAACGAGAGTAGATGTAGGCGAAAACCAGCAATTGAATACACCAGAAATGGTCGGGTTTTCCAAATCTATTGCCAATGCCTTCCACGTACCAAATTTCTCCACCTATACGCAATTCCAGGACATAGTAGCTGAAGCTTATCAGATGCTGCTGGCCAAGGGCGGAGATGTGGACGCAGCTACGAAAAAAGCAGTCGGTCGCGCTAACGAATTGATCCAGAAAGAAGGCAAGTAAACTTTTTATGCACTAATTCGAGGGGGATGTCCTCCCCCTCTTTTTCACGAGAACATGAACGAATCGTCGTATTCAAGCATAGGTTCTACGTTGCAAGTTTTTGCTGACGCAAAAAGCTCTCAGGAGGAAGAAATATGAAACAATCCATAGCCAAAATCGAGTGGGCGGGGTATTGGTTTATTCTGCCCTCAGCGATTACTTTGATTTTGCTGGTAAGCTATCCACTGGTTTACGGAGCCTACATCAGTTTCTTCAATACGAATCTGGTGAACAAATGGGATTTTGTAGGGCTCGACCATTACATGAATATTTTTTCTAACTGGGATTTTATTAATCGTATTTGGTTGACGCTGAAGTACACATTTTTTACGGTAGCGGGTCATTTTGTGCTCGGGATGGGACTTGCCCTCGTTCTAAATATGAATTTGGTTGGACGCACTTTTTTCAGAGCTATTCTCATTCTTCCTTGGCTGCTGCCGGAAGTAGTCGTAGGACTTTTGTGGAAGTGGCTGTTTAATCCGATGTACGGACTGTTTAACCATTTTCTGATGAAAATGAATTTAATCAGTGAGCCGGTTTCCTGGCTTGGCGATAATACCTATGCCTTCATTGCGATCATCATCGTCTGCATATGGAAGGGCTATCCGATGGTTATGATGCTGCTGTTAGCCGGGCTTCAATCCATTTCGCAGGATATGTATGAAGCGGCCAAGATCGATGGATGCAATCGGTTCAAATCGTTCCGTTATGTCACGGTACCCAGCTTGATGCCTGTTCTGGTCGTTACCTTGATTTTGGATACGGTGTGGTGGTTTAAGCATTTCACCATGATCTGGATTTTGACGCAAGGTGGTCCAGGAGACGCTACTAACGTCGTCAGTATTGATATCTTCAAGAATGCTTTTGAATTCTTTGATTTCGGTAAAGCTGCCGCGATGGCTGTCGTTGTATTTTTCGTATGCTTCTTGATCGGATTCATTTATAGGAGGCTGTTTGACAATGGCAATGACTAAAGGGAAAGACAAAGTGTTTAATAGCTTTATGTATTTGATTATGGTCGTAGCCTCGCTGATCGTGCTGGTTCCGACTTTATGGATGGTTTCCACGGCGCTAAAACCGAACGATGAAGTTATGGTGACACCACCGCAATGGATTCCGGATGCCCCGACCTTGGAATCCTTCGTTCGTATTTGGGAGGACTACCCATTTGCAACTTATTTTGCAAACAGTGTATATATCGTACTTGCTGCGACTATAATTTCCTTAGTATTTTCCGCAATGGCTGGTTATGGTGCATCCAGATTTCGTTTTAAAGGTAAGAGCACCTTTTTGACCTTTCTATTGGTAACGCAGATGTTCCCTTCAATTATGCTGCTTATTCCGTTCTATAAAGTGTTGAAGACGTTGGGATTAATAGATACCCACCTGGGTCTTATTCTCGTATATATCTCATTCACGATTCCCTTCTGCACCTGGATGATGATGGGCTTCTTTCAAGGTATTCCGAAGGAGCTGGATGAGGCGGCAACGATTGATGGCTGCGGCAGAATCCGTACTTTTGTACAAATCATTTTACCTTTATCTTTGCCTGGTATCGCCGCCACTGCGATCTATTCTTTTTTGCAGGGCTGGAATGAATATATGTTTGCATTAATTTTGACGACATCGGAGGATATGAAAACATTGCCTGTTGGGATTGGACAATTAAACGGCTTTTATAAAATCGTTTGGAACGATATGATGGCAGCATCCTTCGTGTCCAGCTTGCCGCTTGTTATTTTATTCTTATTTTTGCAAAAGTACTTTATTAGCAGTTTAACGGCCGGAGCCGTCAAACAATAGAAACCATACAAACAGGATAAGACAAGGGAGAGAGCGATATGATTACAATTAGAGATGTCAAAACCATTATGACCGCACCGGAAGGGATCAATCTGGTCGTAGTTAAAATAGAAACCTCGGAGCCTGGCCTCTTCGGTCTCGGATGTGCCACATTTACTCAAAGATATTTATCGGTTGCGTCCGTAATCGATAATTACATGAAACCATTCTTGATAGGAAAAGACGTGCAGCGGATCGAGGATATATGGCAAACCGCAATGGTGAGCGGCTATTGGCGGAATGGACCTGAATTGAATAATGCGCTGTCCGGGGTAGACATGGCCCTGTGGGATATTAAAGGGAAGCTGGCTGGGATGCCGGTGTATCAACTATTAGGCGGAAAATGTCGCGAGGGAGCCGCTGTATATAAGCATGCGGATGGCAGCAGTCCGGAAGAAGTAGAAGCCAACGCAAAAGCATATATGGAGCAGGGCTACCGTTATATTCGCTGCCAAATGGGCTTATACGGAGGACGTGGTGCCGCTATAACAAAACCTGAAAATGCGCTGGATGGTGCTTATTATGATCCGAAAGCCTATATGAGAAGCATTGTTGGTCTTTTTGAACATCTTCGCAGCCAATTAGGTTGGGAAGTCGAGTTCATTCACGATGTGCATGAGCGGTTGACACCGATTGATGCAGTAGGCTTTGCCAAGCAATTGGAAAAATTCCAATTATTTTATTTGGAGGATGCACTGCCTCCTGAGCAAATCGAATGGTTTAAAAATATTCGCCAGCACAGCACAACTCCGTTGGCTATGGGCGAGCTGTTTAACAATCCGAATGAATGGGTTCCTTTGATTGCCAACCGCCTTATTGATTTTATTCGCATTCACGTCAGCCAAATCGGGGGCATTACGCCGGCCAAGAAAGTAATCTCGTTGGCTGAAACGTTCGGTGTGCGCACAGCTTGGCACGGTCCTGGCGATGTGTCTCCAGTAGGCCACGCGGCTAATGTCCACCTCGATGTTAGCAGCATTAACTTCGGCATTCAGGAATGGAACGGCTTCAAGGACGAGGTGCATGAAGTGTTCTCGGGGATTCCTGAAGTTCGCAATGGCTACGTTTATCCGAATGAAAAACCAGGTCTTGGTGTGGATATTGATGAAAAACTGGCAGCCAAGTTTCCGTGCTCCGATGTACTTCCGGCATGGACATTAGCCAGACTTCCTGATGGAACGTCTTTCCGCCCTTAAATTTAAACTGAACCAAAACGCAAAAAAACGACTGATTCTTGCAGTCGTTTTTCGCGTTGTACGATCGTATATGTTTAATTTACGACACAGATTGTTCACGATCCTGATCTTCAAAATACATCGATTCCTTATTAAAGGATCGGTTAATGGATAAAAATGTGTGCATCAGTTCAAAAAGCTCGGATTGATCCAAACGGACCGTAACATCTCCATTTGTTTCGTTGTCCGAAATATTGAATGCAATCGATTTACGCTCCGAATTAACTTGAAGCTCCCATTTCTGTTTCTTTAGTACACTTTCCCACATTTGTACCACCCATTCCTTTCACCTATAGCTTGATCTGTTGACTGTCATAAAATAAGTATATGCGCCAAAAAGGGAATTATGATGAATCATGGGCATGTAAAAGTTCATTTTCGTTGTATATTGTGCAGTTGTCCGATGGGGACTATGGTTTATGTTTGACAAAAGATGCGTTTCCTCCTTACACTGGAATGAGTATAAGATTAGTATGCAGCTATGAAAGCGGCAATGACTTAAAATTCTAACTATCGGGGTGCATTCGGGTATGTTGATACAGCCACAAGGGAAGCTGGTTCCAGATTTTCATGAGCATTTGAAGGTAATATTGTTAGGTACGGGAACACCGCGCAGCTTCTACGGGCGCTCCAAATCGGCAGCTGTTGTATTTGCGGGCAGCAAAAGCTTTTTGGTTGATTGTGGAGGCGGCGTTGTCGACCAGATGATTAAGGCCGGGATTATGCCACAGCGTATATCGGATGTTTTGTTTACGCATCATCACAGCGATCACAATTCCGGATTTTTCGATGTATTTATTAGCAGTTGGAGGACTCATGTTATTCCTGATCAAGTATTTGAGGGCCGTAAGGTGCCTATGACTGTATATGGTCCAACAACAACCAAAGAAATTATCGGAAAAATGCGGGAATCGTTCGATTTTGATGTTAATTTGCGGGTGAATTATAACAAATCCACAGATGTGGGTGCGAATATTGAGTACGTGCTAAGTAATGAAGGCGTCGTTTATGACAACGATGGTATCAAGATTACAGCCTTTGAGGTTGATCATAAGCCTGTTTATCCGGCGCTTGCTTACAAATTCGAATATAACGGACAATCGCTTGTCATTTCCGGTGATACGATTCCCGTCGACAATATGGTTAAGTACAGCGAAGGCATCGATTTATTAATCCATGAATCCTATAACAAGGAATGGCTGGATGCACTGATTACCCAATTCCCTGAGCAAGCTGTTGGACTCTCGAACCCGGCCAAGTACCACACCACGACACTGGAAGCAGCGGAGATAGCTCGCAAGGCTGGCGTGAAGCATCTCGTATTGACACACCATATCCCTGCGCCCATGGAAACCGAAGAGGCGGAAGAAGCTTATATAAAAGGCGTTAGAGAGATTTATTCGGGCCCCATTACGATGGCAAGAGACCTGATGGAATTTGATTTGGGTAAAAAGTAATTAAGATCATACAAAAAGGCTCTATCCGTAAGCACCTTGGTCATAGGATCAGGGTGTTTTTGTTTTTGCCAGAGAGGACAATTTGCCAAGTGGTAAAGTTTATATAATTTTAAGAATTGTTTTAGCTGAGCTTAAGGAGTGGTTTAGAGGCAGTTATGATTCGCGGGCTACAATGAGATTGTAAGATAAGAGATTGATACTAAAACCATTTGGAGAGGAAGTTAAACATGAACAAGAAATTATCACTAATTGGAACTGGCGTCGCGGTTGGAACCCTTCTACTAGTTACATCTGCATATGCGGGTGTGAATGCATCATCGGGGTATGACTCCTATAAGACGGCGATCAAAACAACCGTTGCGGCCAAAAGTGTGACCCAAGCGGTCTCAGTTACGGTGCAGGATAACGGGAAAAGCCTGATTGGCGTCAATGGAACGGTTAAAAAGAACAACGACAATCATGCCGTCAGTGCAGATGTAACGATCAAAGGCGGAGGCACGGAGCAGTCACTTAAAGTATATAACACCGATGGGAAAACTATATTTAAAACAGGCGATAGCGATACTTATCAAGTAATCGAAGGCAAGGCGGGAATGGAGCACAAGTTCCAGACAGCAAAAAATGACAAGGAACGCAGTGATCAGGTCCAAGGAGATCGATTCAATAAAGAAGCGGAAAATCTTATTGATGCACTGGTTGGTAATCTGCAGCAGTATGTAACAGAAAACCCGGCCGCCAACGGTGCCAAGGAGATTCATTTATCACTTTCGGGCAATCAGATCCCTACAGCTGTCAATGCTATTGGATCGTTTCTGGTCAAAAAAGCATCACACGATAATGTCCAGGGAACCCATGATAAAGCCTTCAAGACACCTTTCGGAACAGATTTTAGCGCTTTGAAGCAATCACTGCCTCAACTGTCCTCGGATGTTGCGATTACGAAGGTTGATCTGCTGGCGACTGTTGATGGAAACAGCTATATCACGAATCAAAAAGCGTCTCTGACGATAGAAGGCAAAGATGCGAGCGGTCTTGCACATGTTGTCGTGGTCAGTGTCGATTTGGGCTTGTCCGGCGTGAATACAACTACCCCGGATTCAGTTGATTTGACTGGCAAACAGGTGGAAAACGTAGATATGAAGCAATGGGAAGGTATGAAGCACAAGTAAGAAGCTTCTATCACTCAATCCATTAATAATAATGTCAAGCTTAAAGGGCTGCGGGCGGGTGCAGATGCGTTCGCAGCCTGATTTCAGAAAGGGGGAAATCCAGATGTCAGAGCCGGTTATTCAATTAAATGGAATCAGTAAAACGTTTAAGAACGGACGGGGGGTAGAACAAATTACACTTGAAGTTAATAAAGGTGATGTGTACGGATTTTTTGGACCCAATGGCGCGGGCAAAACGACCGTGATGAAAATATTGGTTGGCCTGAGTCGGGCAGACCGCGGCAGTGCGCGATTGTTTGGATATGACGTATCAACCCATTTTGCACAAGCGATGCAAAAGACCGGAGCGTTGATTGAGACCGCGGAAGCTTTTGAGTATATGACGGGCTACGCGAATCTGGTTCTGGCCGCGCGCTTTTACCCTGAGCTTGGCAAGACTCGGATTGATGAGGTTCTGGAGCTCGTAGGCTTGCAGAAATATAAACGTGAGAAAGTAAGCGGCTATTCACTTGGCATGAAGCAGAGGCTTGGCCTGGCGGCTGCCTTGCTGTCTAAGCCGGAGCTGCTGATCCTGGATGAGCCGACTAACGGTCTGGATATCGAGGGTATGGTTGAGATGCGAGAATTGATGGTTAGTTTGGCGCGTGAGCAGGGGATGACCTTCTTCCTGTCCAGTCACATGATTCAGGAGATGGAGCTGATGTGCAGCCGCATTGGTATTTTGGTCGAAGGCAAGCTCGTCTGTGAAGGAGCACTGTCCGAACTGGTTGATGGTGTCCATGTCACTTCACTTGAGCAGTTATTTATTTCATCGGTACGGCAGGAAAGGGGGAAGGTGGCACATGCATAGCTACTGGGCAGGTGTACGTAATGAAATCAGCAAGCTGATAGCAAGAAAGAAATTGGTGCTCTTTCCGGCGTTGCTGCTCCTGCTGCCGATTGCGGCCGGAATTCTGCTATCACAGCTGCAAACCGGAATAGGTATTGCAGCTATTTCGTCAGGAGATTTTCCACAGCTTATGCTTGGGATATATACAAATTTTCTTCTACCGCTCTTGCTATTCATGGCTGCTTCCGATATGTTCGCAGGAGAGCTTCAGGACCGTACGCTCAAAATAACGTTAACACGGCCGATTTCGCGTTTTCAAGTTTTTGCCTCGAAAATTACCGTGCTTGCGCTGTTTGCAATGGTCATATTGGCAGCCTCTCTGATCGTTTCCCTTCTGGCTGGTCTTGTGCTGCAGGCTCGTTCGGGTTTAAGTGAGGCTCTGCTGCAAGCCGTTATTTCCTATGTGGTTGCTTGGTTTCCGATGACGGCGCTTGCGATAGCGGCCGCGTTATTAGCGCAGTTTTTCAGTAGTGCCAGCGGCGCTCTGGCTATTTGTGTGGTGCTGTATGCCGCGCTTAAAGGTCTGGGCATCTTTTATCCGCAGTTTGCTGCCTACTCACCGACATTTTATACAGATTGGCACCAGCTGTGGTTCAACAGTGGAGTTTCCATCGGGAAGCTGGTTAATGCATCAACTTATTTATTGGCTTGCTGCATCTTGTGTTTTACAGCTGCATTTGCTATGTTCGACAAAAGACAATTGTAGAGGTAGTTGAACATACACTTATGAGGGGATATGCATAATGTCGATCAAGGTTCGTCTGCTGCTTTCATATATTGCGATGCTGGTTGTACCTGTGGTCCTGTTCGCCATTGCTGCATTGATTATCGGTTTGATGATTATGGGCGATTTTAAATCGGTGTTTCAGATTGATATGAAGCACCACAATCCATTCAAGCAGGTGATGGAGGAGCAGGCTGCAGTTTATAGCGATATTCAGCAGCTTTCCTCCCAAAAACCGGAATCGTTGCTGGATCCCCATGTGATTGATGAGCTTGAGGCTAAGTTGACGCAGTTGAACATGGGCTTGGTGATTCGAAAGGATGAGCAGCTGGCTGTAGTGTCCTCCCGATTGACTGATTCTCCGGCGCTTCAGATATTACCAGCTTACGGAAATCACGATCTGGGCGAAAATCGCGACAATATGTTGAATACACACGATCATTGGTTTTTTTACAAGCAACAGGATTTTACATTTACTGATCAAAGTCAGGGCAGTGCTTTTATGATCATGGATACTAATTTCTTTCAAAAATATGCGATACGGTATGCTTTGGCGCTGCTGTTGGCGTTGTTTTTGATTTTGGTTCTGACGAACGGCCTTCTGACCTATTTCGTATCCCGCAGCATCATTCGTCCGCTTCGGTCTTTGAAGCTGGCTGCCGAGCAGATTGGGGAAGGGAATCTTGATGAAGTGGTTCATTCCCATTCACGTGATGAGATCGGAGAGCTGAGTGCTGCCTTTGAGCAGATGAGGCGCAGATTGAAGGATTCAGTGGAGCTGCAGCTGCAGTACGAGGATAACCGAAAGGAGCTGCTTTCGAATATTTCTCATGACTTGAAAACACCTGTTACCTCGATTAAAGGCTACGTAGAGGGAATATTGGATGGTGTTGCAGGCGCGGATAAGCTTGAAAAGTATTTGCAAACGATTTATACCAAAACCGTAGATATGGATCGAATGATCGACGAGCTGTTTTTATTTTCCAAGCTTGATTTGGGCAAGCTGCCGTTTTATTTTGAAGAGGTCGAGCTGGTTCCCTATCTGGAGGATCTGATCGGCGAAGCACAATTTGACATGGAAAAAAAGGGAGTCTCGCTGACGCTGAACGTGATCCATGCTGATCGAATAGGAACAGTGAAGGCGGATCGTGAAAAGCTGAAGCGCGTACTTACGAATATATGGGATAACGCGGTTAAATATCGCGATAAGGAGCAGACGCGAATCGAGGTTAACCTGGACAGGCAAAAGGAGGATGTCATTCTGGAAATTGCCGATAATGGACAAGGCATTTCATCTGAGGCGCTGCCGTTTGTCTTTGAACGGTTTTACAGGGAAGACCCTTCCCGCAGTATGGCTGCAGGTGGAAGCGGACTTGGACTTGCAATCGCCAAACAAATTATATGGGAGCACGGTGGGACGATCACAGCTGAGAGCGAAGAGGGATTGGGCACACGAATTATTATACAATTGCCCAAGCTGAGACAGTGAACAGCCTTACCAAAAGTACGGGGGGAAACAGATGAAACAGATATTGATTATTGAAGATGAACTGAGCATTGCCGAGCTGGAGCGTGACTACCTGGAGATTGACGGGTTCAAGGTGGATATGGAAAGCCGTGGTGACTCGGGTCTGCAGCGGGCCCTTGAGCATACCTATGATCTCATTATTCTTGATGTTATGCTGCCGAAGATTGACGGCTTTGAAATTTGCCGCAAAATCCGCAGTGTTCAGGATACCCCCATTCTGATGGTTTCCGCCAAAAAGGAGGATATCGATAAAATCCGTGGCTTGGGTCTTGGTGCTGATGACTACATTATCAAGCCGTTTAGCCCAAGCGAGCTGGTTGCCCGGGTAAAGGCGCATTTGAATCGCTATGAGCGGCTGATGGGTCGTCGGGAAACAGGTAACCAGGAGATCCGAATTCGCGGGCTGGCTATTGATAAATCTGCACGCCGTGTGACAGTGAACGATCAGGAGGTCGTGTTTACGACCAAGGAATTTGATCTGTTGACTTATCTCGCTGCCAATCCGAATCGTGTATACAGTAAAGATCAGCTCTTCGAGCAGCTGTGGGGAATGGATTCCATGGGAGACATCGCTACCGTCACTGTACATATCCGCAAGGTGAGGGAGAAGGTCGAGCTGGACCCATCCAATCCGCAATATATTGAGACCGTATGGGGAGCCGGTTATCGGTTTAAGCTGTGATAAGTGGGCACCTAACGAGCTTTTTTTGAACAATCTGCGTAATTCATGGCCATATAGGGTAAACAATACTTAAGAAGTGAACGTATACATACCCAATATGAGGAGTGATTACAATGTCCAAACACATTCAAGCCTATTTTCAAACAGAAAATGAAGCCGAACACGTTAGAACTTTGCTGCAAACCTACGATACGGAGGCAGTAGAGGTTGGCAAGCTGGACGATGGTTATGCGGGCGACAGAAGAATTATAATACCGATCGCAGATACCGGGGCCGGTACGCAAGCTAATGGAACAGGTGTGATAGGAGCCGGAGGAATTGCTCCTGCGGCAGTGATGGGTGATGAGGATGACCTTGATCTGGATGGACACCGCGATTTGCATTATGTTTTGTCGGCTAAGGTGCTGGAAGAAGAGTATGAAGAGATACGCAATATGATTCGTCATAACCGCGGTCATGTGGAAAGACTCGACTAATCATCCGCTTGAGCTGCACAGGAGGTGGAGACAATGGCCCAAATAGAAAAAAGATCACAGGAGATCGTGAAGACAAATCTGCGTGATAACCCGGAAGGCTCTCCAACTGAAAAAGCAAGCTTGCTGGATCTTTATGAAAGTGAGCAGACCGTAGATCCAATTCCGACTGAAGAATTGAAAATTCAACATGAGGATGAAAAGAATAAAGAGACAACGAAGAATACGTCCAGCAGTGAAAAACGTTATCCAGGCTAGATTTAATAGGATGAAGAAGCAGGGGAAAGAAGACTGGAATCCAGAGAGTGGGGTCAGTACTTTGAATTCCCTTGCTTATTTATGTCCAGATAAGTGTGAAGGAATATTTCAACTCAACTTTACATACCCTATAGGGGTATGTTATTTTTAGATTAAGCACTACCTTTATAATAAGACATTCGTTGGGAGGAAATCATATGCAAAATATCACTTTAAACGTCGAAGGCATGTCCTGCGGACATTGCGTCAACTCGGTAGAAGGTGCGGTCAAGACACTTGGAGCTTCAGCCAAAGTAAATTTGGATAGCAAAGCCGTCGCTGTTGAGTATGACGAAGCCAAGACTTCTGTGACGGCTATTAAAGAAGTGATTGAAGAGGCCGGATATACAGTCGTGTAATTCGATGCGGAGCTATTGTTTATAGCATTATTATTTAAGAAAGTCCCGATGACCACAGAAAGTGGCATCGGGACTTATTTGTGTTATCTTTTAAAATATGAAAATATTAGGAGGATTGCGATTGCAGCTGCAGCTTACGAATAAACATGATGAGCGGTAGAGCAGCGACTGCGATGAAGGTAGCGACGATATATACATCGTTAACACTCGCTGTGAAGGAAAGCAACTTAATTTGTACCGCATCCTGAACGCCGGATTTTATAATGGCTGCCGACTCGCTAATACCGAAGGTCCCAAGTAAGGATGTGAAAATGGCGATCGAAAATGATCCGAACAAATTACGCACCCAGTTACTGATAGATGAGGCATGTCCACTAAGCACAGGCGAAATTTGTTCCATACCGGCATTACTTGCAGGCATCACTGCAAGGGCGATTCCTACATTGCGGACCATCATCCAAATCAGAATGTACATATACGGAATGTCGATGGTCAACTTGCTTAAAGCGTAAGTGCCAATAATGATTAATATGATACCAATGCCCATCAGGGCACGTGGACCGATGCTCCCGTATACTCTGCCAATGATCGGCATGACCAAGGCCATAGCAAGCGAAGCGGGAAGCAGGATTAAACCCGTATCAAGCGGTGTGACATGCTGAATGTTTTGCAGAAAAATCGGGGTCAGAAAGGTTCCCGAATATAGGCTGATCGTAATAATACTGGAAATGATCAATGTGAGCGTATATCTGCCATTCGCAAAAACACGGATGTTCAGTAAAGGCTCCTTCACGGTAAGCTCTCTCCAGATGAACAGAATGAGCACGATAGTACCTATAATGAACAGGGTCATGGTTTTCCAATCCGTCCATCCCCAGGCGCCACTTTGGCTGAATGCAACGAGCAGCGAGATGCTGCTGATCATAACGGTAAGCAGGCCGGGAAAATCAAAGGTTTTGGGAACACTCAGACGATAATAAGGAATCAGCCATACTACCATCACGATAGCAATTAATCCAATCGGAATGTTCATCAGGAACAGCCACTGCCAGCCGCCGACAACCATCAGCAAGCCAGCGAGGGTAGGTCCGATAGCGGGAGCTAGCATCGCCGATAATCCCCAGAGGCTGATCGCCATCGCTTGTTTTTCCCGCGGGATGATTTGATAAATAATAGTCATGGTCGCCGGCATAATAAGTCCGCTGAACAAGCCCTGCAAAATACGGAATGCAATTAAAGATTCGATGTTCCAGGACATCGCGCACAGCAGCGAAGCCAGCGTGAATCCAATCAAGGCAAATACATAAAGCCGTTTGTAGCTGAACTTCTCGCCGAGGAATCCGGCTACTGGAGCGATTGTTCCCATGGCCAGCATGAAGCCCGTCATCGTCCATTGAACAAGATGCAAGCTGGTCGCAAAGTGCTCTTCAAGCTTGGGAATGGCTATGGTGACGGTGCTTGAGCTCAAAACCGTAATAAAGGATCCAAAGAAAATGGCAAACATAATAGGCCAAAACTTGACTTGCTGTATACTTTCCGTGTTCATGTTGGTCCTCCGTTATCCGATTTATCTATCTATAATAAAACAAAAAAGTACTAAGATCAGATTGTAACATTTGAGTACATAAATATCTAGTAATCAAACTAAATAGTTATCAAACTATTTTTAAAGATTTGGTGAAGCGGACTTTTGGTTCGACGATTTCATCTTCGATATGAAAGGGAAGATTTCTCATGGAGCAAGTCATAATCAATGATTATAATCCGGAATGGACCCACGAGTTCATCCGTGAAAAAGAGCGAATTTCCAATACAATACCAGATATTGCGATCCAGATCGAGCATATCGGAAGTACGTCTGTGCCCGGATTAGCGGCCAAGCCGTTAATTGATATGATGGTGGGTGTAAAGGACTTATCATTGATTTCTTCGGTTCATAAGGAACGTTTGGCTGCAATGGGGTACGAGTTCGTGGATCATCCGGAGTTTCCAGAAAGAAGGTTTTTTCGCAAAGGCAAGCGGCGTGCTGGCACTCATCATCTGCATCTCTATCGGTATGGAGGCGAGCAATGGACTTCCAATCTATTATTTCGCGATTATTTGATTGACCATCCGGAGGAAGCAGCAGCTTACGGGGACTTGAAAAGGAGCTTACAGGAGCAGTACCCGCAGGATCGGGCTTCCTATACCAAAGCAAAAGCACCCTATATTCAGCAGGTGATTCAAAAAGCTCAGCAAGCAGCAAAACCAACGAGTCTGATCCAAGGTATTATTTTTGATATGGACAATACACTGCTGCAGTCGCGAATTGATTTTGCTGCGATGAAAGCAGATATTTTCAGATATTTGCATACTTCAGGAATTGTGCCTGCGGATCTTCCGCTGTCTGTGCATACGTGCGCTACGCTGATTGAGTATGGTAAGCAAAGTGGATTAAGCAAGGAGCAGGAAAGGGTGGTATGGGAAATAGCTGCAAAGCATGAACTGCTGGGGATGGAGGGTGCGGGACTCGAGCCTGACGTGGAATCTTTGTTAATGCGACTTCATCAGAAATATATGCTGGCCATAGTGACGAACAATTCTATCGATGCAGCCAACGAAGCTCTCCACAAAACGGGGATTCACGGGTACTTTGACCTGATCGTGGGCAGAGAGCAGATGTCTGCTCTCAAGCCCTCGCCTTCCGGCTTTCACTATGTGCTGAAGCAATTTCCACAGATAGCCCCTGACACATGGTTATCTGTGGGCGATTCATGGATAGATGGTAAAGCTTCGATCGAAGCTGGTATCCGCTTTATTTGCTATCAAACCAATCTGGAGATTATGCATGAACGTGGAGTAACCGCATTGGCCAGAATTGAGACCATCCCGGATTTAATCCGCTTTATATAGTTTATATGGCATTAGATACGGAAAATACTGATCTTTAATTTCTGTTGATCGGCATGATCTCTTAGCACCTCGGAGGATGCGGCAATTTCCTGCATAACGGCGGTTTGATCTTGTGTAGATGCTGCTACTTGCTTAGCCCCTTGCGAGATCAATCCGGCGATATCGTCAATTTCCCGGGTGCGGTGCAGGGTTTGTCCAATTTGACGGATTTGTTCAGCGATTACACCGGTTATCCCCTCAACGGACTCTGCAGTTACTTCGGTTGCGGCTGTCATTTCCGCTAGTGTACCTATAAGCGCCTCACCTTTTGCAGCTTCTTTATCGACGGTGCTAACCTGCTTGGAGATGTCTGACACAACTTCATTGACCTGTGACTGAACCTCCTCTATGCGTTGGTTAATACTGTGGACCGCTTCAGTGCTTTTTTCGGCGAGCTTGCGGATTTCAACTGCTACGACTGCAAAGCCGGCTCCGTGCTCACCTGCATGCGCAGATTCAATGGAGGCATTCAGTGCCAGTAAATTCGTCTGATCTGCAATTTCTCCGACTACCTTGGAGATATGACTTATTTCCTGAGCGTGCTCGTCAAGCTTATGTATACGTTCTAAGGTCCCTACGTTGGCCTGACTCAGTTCGATTAATTGCTGAACAAGCGAATGAATCGCAAGGCTGCTTTCCTGTGTGGATTTGACCATGCTGCGCGATAGCTGCAATGCTTCATTGGCCTTGCTGCTCACATCATCAGCGGCCTGGGTGATCGTCTCGACAGACGTAAAGGTATTGTGGGCAGATAGTGCCTGCTGATCGGCTCCTTTGGAAATATTGTCAACGGTAATAGCTGTTGCTTCGATCTGCAGCGCAGCCTGCTGGAGTGCACTGCTGAGTGTGGAGGCATTCAGATTCGTAAATGAAGCATTACTGGAGATGTCGGTAATAATTTGTCTCAGGTTCTCGATCATTTGATTAAAAGACAAGCTCAGTGTGCTTAACTCATCATTGCCGCGGTGGATCGGAATCGTCATTGTCAGATTGCCGCCCGCCGCTTCATCTACAGCCGCAGTAAGGCGAAGCAGGGGACTGACCAGCCAGCGCGCGGCCAACCAACCCAGGAAACCTGTCCAGAAAACGCCCATTGCCATAATAATGGACATATATAACCAATCTGCCATTTGCGGGGCTATCCAGGCTTTTAAAACAAATATGCACACAGCGCTTGTTCCGTAGGTCATCATGGAGACCGCAGTAATACCAATGACCATTTTTTTGACAATACCGATTTTCATTACGATTCCTCATTTCGCACAGGGCTGTTATTCTCACTATAGTAGTGTAACGCTTGGAGCCTATTTGATCTGTGATTAAACTCACAGCAGGCAAGTGAGCAAGCCATTTCACCTTGTCGCAAATTGCGATATAATTCTAATGTTGGTACGTGGTGACCCTATCTACATTCGCAGCAGCATTCATTCTTCGGGAAAGGGATTGATTTCAATTTTAAACGTAGCTCATATCATCGGGTCCAAGCAATTCGATCAGGCGGCTTTAGGAGAGCTTTTCGCTTCAGCCAAGGAGATGGAGAACATAACCTTACAGGGAGGGTCCAATCTTCTTGCCGGTAAAATTATGTGTTCGCTCTTCTTTGAAGCGAGTACGCGTACCCGCTTTTCCTTTGAATCCGCGATGCACCGTCTAGGCGGGAGCGTGATTGGCACGGAAAATGCGGCCCAATTTTCTTCAGCTATCAAAGGCGAAACGCTGGAAGATACGATTCGTGTCGTAAGCGGATATTGTGACTTAATAGTGATGAGACATACGGAGGTGGGTGCCGCACAGCGAGCTGCAGCGGTATCGACTGTGCCGATTGTTAATGCGGGGGACGGATCAGGGGAGCACCCGACACAGGCGCTATTGGATCTGTTCACTATTCAGAAGGAGCTTGGACGGATTGATGGTATACATATTGCTATGATTGGCGATTTGACCTATGGACGGACGGTTCACTCGCTAAGTTACTTGTTATCCAATTATAAAGATGTGAAGATTACTTTTATTGCTCCGGATAACGCGGTTATCCCTCAAGGCGTGAAACAATTTCTTGATGAAAAAGGAATTAACTACGAGGAAACCTCCGACCTCACGAAAGCAGCCGAGACGGTTGATGTCTTTTACCAAACACGTATCCAGAAGGAGCGCTTCCCCTCTCTGGAAGAATATAATAAAGCGTCAGGTCAGTATATTATTGATCGCCAGCTGCTTGATCATATGAAGGAGGAGGCACTGATTCTTCATCCACTGCCCAGGGCAGGCGAGATTCATGCTGATGTGGACACGGACCCTCGCGCCGCCTACTTCCGACAAGCACAAAATGGATTGTATATGCGGATGGCTATTATTGAGCAATGTTTAAGAGCTAAGTGAGCAGTATGAGAAACGGTTATCATCCTGCAAATGAGGATAGCCATAACACATGACAGAGCAGCATCGGGGCAGTTACTCCATCGGAGTGCTGTCCTTTTTGGTATCCACCCGAGCAAAAGAATCTGATTAAAATGGAATATGTGTGGATAAATGGCAGTATCATGCAGGAAAGTCATTCGTTTTATTGAATTCTAAGGTGTGGTGCTTTCTGTCAGTTCCTATTAGAAAGAATAGCATATGCGCTTGAACTCTAAAACAAGAAGGAGAAAAAGATGAAACCGATTCGTAATTCAGCCAAGGCTGTCATACTCCAAGAAGGCAAACTACTACTTACCAAGAATCAAGATGAACAAGGCTTCTTTTATTTATTTCCTGGTGGCGGTCAAGAGTTTGGCGAGGAATTAATACATGCAGTAATTCGTGAATGTATGGAAGAAATAGGTGCAGAAATCGTAGTCCATGACTTGATACATGTAAGAGAATACATAGGCAAGAATCATCAGTTTGCTGACTGGGATTCCAATGTCCATCAAGTGGAGTTTTATTTTACGTGTCAGCTAAGGGATACTCATGCGAATATATCCAATGGGATTAATCCGGATTCTTATCAGGTAGGCGTAGAGTGGGTAGACCTTGGAGCATTAGAAGAAATAAGACTGTATCCAAAGACGTTAGGAACTATCCTGAAGAACAAAATGGAATCGAGTATATATATCGGAGATGTAAACTAATTAATATTGTGAGTGATATCATAGCCGCCCAGATCACAAGAAGGATCACTCGAAAACGTAATTGGAATTGGAGATAGAGAAAATAATGAATGAGTTTGTCCGTAATATTAACTGGATGGAAAAGAATAGAGATTTGAATGCATGGTTAGAACAAGACATCAGCATAACTCCATTAGATTCTGGACTTGAAGCAGAAGTGTTTTTGATCAGTACGCCGGAATCTCAGTTCGTATTAAAATTATGGAATCGAGATTCTAAGCCGGATATTTCAATTCAATATAAGCTGTTAGAGGGTATATATAATCGGCAAATAGCAGTTTCTAAACCGTTTGGCTGGGGATTTGATGAAAAACATAATCAAGTATTATTGACCAGTTTTGATGGTACGCCTATCCGTAAACTGAATGCAAAGAATCTTACAGAAATTGCAAATATGCTAACGGAAATACATGATGTGTCTTTGCAAGTTTTAGAGAATGCAACAGTGCCTAAATATGATTTTATAAACTATTTCTTTCCTAAAGTTGAGGGGCATGAAGATATAGAACAACTGCTCATACAGCTTGTTGCAAGCTCGAATATGGAGCAGAATCGTCTTATTCACGGTGATTATAATTTAGGGAATATCCTTGAATCAGATGGAAGGTATTCAATTATTGATTGGACCAACGTTCAATGTGGTGATCCAAGATACGATATTGCATGGTCAATTATCATAATTTGGATTTATGCAAGTGAAAGGCATAGTTCAACTTACCGTTCTGTATTTGTATCAAAAAACAATTACTCTGAGGATGAATTAGAAATCTTTGAGGCAATCGCTTGCCTTCGATGGATTCTACTAAACAGAACTGCAAAGCTCCCTAAACGTCATAACACACTTTCTACGGTTAGGACGATTTTAATAAAAAATAAATATTTGAATGAAAAATTGCTTTAAATTCATCATGTTGGACAGCTAGCGATTTGGTCAAAAGAGTTGGGCATACAAGCAGTTTCTTCAAATTTGATTGGAAGGGATCTTGGGGAATCATTTTTATGAAGAAAATTATTTTGAGATATTTACCGTTTTTATACAGGCTGAGAGTTCAACAGCTGATTATGAAGAGGCATATGCTTAATTTGAATCCTTCAATACATTACGCGCGTGCTATAAGCACTGAGAAGTTAAGCTTTGTATGTATGAAACATAAGTCGGTTTTAAGAAGAGTCTTAGGAAACTCTGATCCTATGTTGCAAGAAAATAAGATAAACAACCTCCGAATAGCTCTTCTAAGTGTAAATGGGGTTACTATTCAATCCGGAGAAACGTTTTCTTTTTGGAAATTGATTGGCAAGACGACAAAGGATAAAGGATACATTGAAGGCTTAATGCTATCGAATGGGGAAGTACGCACTGGTGTCGGAGGCGGGCTTTGTCAATTGGCCAATATGTTATTTTGGCTGGCACTTCATACACCGCTCAGGATCAAAGAAAGGCATCATCATAGTTTTGATATATTTCCGGATGATCGAAGAATGATACCATTTGGAGTCGGTACGAGCGTCTTTTATAACTATGTGGATTTACAATTTTATAATCCAACGAATTACACTTTTCAATTCAATCTATTTTTAACTGATGATTTTTTGGAGGGATCGATCAGTAGCGATAAGGAATTGAAATACCTATACAAGGTAGATGAAAGGAAGCATACATTTTACCAGAAGGAGAACAAATGGTATAGGGGAAATGAAATATGGCGGTTAGTATTAAGTAAAGAGGATCGAGCACTAGTCAATGAAGAATTGATCATTATAAATAATGCAGAAGTCAAATATGCAAAATCAAACAATTAAAAAAAGGAGATAAGGTAATTCTTAAAAGCATTTTATTTTAACAGATAGGACTGATCCTATGTTTTTTGTTAATTCAAGAGCGATAATTGAAAGAGATTATAATAATGAAAGACAAATTGTCATTCAAATCAGAAGTAAACCGAATGAACCATTCAAGCTTGAATTACCTGGCGGAAGAGTGGAGCCCTTTGAATCCTTGATCCAGGCTCTGAGAAGAGAGGTAAAGGAAGAAACCGGACTAGAGGTAACAGAAATCGAAGGAGAAGACACAAGAATAGATACAGTTGGATTAAATCCGAAATTTGAAGTTGAATGTATGCAACCATTCGCAGCCTACCAAACAATAAAGGGACCGATCGATTCAGTGGGATATTATTTTAGGTGTAAAGCGGAAGGGGAGCTATTAAATAGCGGTGATGAAACGACAGCTATAAGATGGATCAATATTCAAGAGTTGTCCGATCTAATTCATAATGATCCGCTACAGTTTTCAAATGTGGATCGGGCCGGGATCATATATTATTTAAAGCAGGTGGAGGGTAGTAACAAAAAGCTGCTTCTTGAAAATGCATGAATTAATGATTAGAGATCCGTATGCAGTTAAGTTCATTAAGGATTATGTAGAGATGGAGAAGCCGAGGGAATCATTACAAGCCTTATGTGAACATGTACTGAATCCTATAGGTGGTTGGATAGGAGGAGAATAAATGACGATATTTTACTTAGTTAGACATGGGGAACCTGATTGGGGCTTAAAGGAAGAGCGGAATTTAAAAGGAGCAATGAGAGACTATGTTCCTTTGACAGCCCAAGGAGTTATTCAAGCTGAACAAGTAATGGATACCAACTCGTACTTAGTTAACTGTGAAGTGATCATTTCCTCACCATATACCAGATCCTTGCAAACTGCGGCTATTATTAATAGAAGCTTAGGAAAACCGTTACATGTAGAGTTCGATTTGCATGAGTGGACTCCAGATAACTGGCAGGCTGCTACGGTCCATGAAATAGAAGAGCTATGGAGAGACTACATGGAACATGGTGGCTGCTATCCATCAGGAGAAATTAAGCTGTGGGAGTCAAGAGAAAGCTTGCTTAATCGAACAAGTCAGGTATTAAAGAAATATGTAAATCACTCGAAGGTTATGGTTGTTTGTCATGGCATGGTGATCGCGACTTTAATGGAATTAATATCGGAGGATATCCAGCTATGTGGAGTATATGAGTATGCTATTGGTTAAAGAATTGCTATAGAAGTGTTTGCGCAAGAAATTGCACAGCAGTATAGTCATAATTAAGGAGGAAATCATAGATGATTATTGGGTTCCATCACGCTCAAATTACAATTCCGCAAGGGCAAGAGGACGAGGCAAAAGATTTTTATTGCCAGGTCCTTGGATTTAAAGAGATTCAAAAACCGCAATCGTTAATAGGGAGAGGGGGATTCTGGGTTCAAGTTGGCAATCAAGAGCTGCATATTGGTACCGAGGATGGAGTGGATAGATCCAAAACCAAAGCCCATTTGGCTTATAGAGTGGAGGATATTAAGAAAATGGAAGAGGTGCTCAAACATCATGGAATTAGCCTGTTAGAATCAGTACCCATTCCAGGTTATGAAAGATTCGAGTTTAGAGATCCATTTGGCAACAGAGTTGAATGTATTCAACCGTTATAAAGCGCAAGATCGGACCTCGATTCAAAGGGTTAACAAGGATTTTTTGCAAAAGCGTCTAATACATTCGAAGGTAAGCCATACGGCTGCATCGTTCTTCATTCTGGCTTGCAGCTCTTTTTCCTGATCGACTTGTTGAAAATGGGCTTCAAGCGTTGCTTCCAAACAGCTCCGAAGATCATTAATGTAATTCACATAAGGGGAATAATCGTCTAAAAACCCGTCGGCTGTAGCGCGGCTCTTCATAATGATAGAAGCAGCTTCGTGATCGGTTATTTTGTAAGTTTCCTTCAATAAATCCTTAACCCCGTTCAGAACCTCGTCATCCTCAAAAAAGTCAGATAAGACCATAACATTACCTCCCCGGTTCGAGATTGGAATCATTTTGAACCACAACGCGGTGCAAACCATCTGGTTATGAGAGTATCATAACAAACTTTTATGCAAAAAAGTTATAGTCGGTTGTTGAAAAATGACACGGTGTTGTTATGTTATAATAATGACATCAGCTTAATTTATCCCGGGGAGGGATTATGGATGTTATCGGACGATATTTTGAAAAATAGTGAGATCCAGTTTAAATACCGAGATATCTCTGTGGCAAACTATCCGGGTTTTTACCACTATCATCGAGGCATCGAGATTCTATTCGTCCATCAGGGTAAGGGACACATCATTATGAACCGCAAGATGTATGATTTGAATTCGGACTGCATCGTATTTATTCAACCGTTCCAGCTGCACCGCCTGAATTTTGAAGTAAGTGATCAAAATCCTTATGAACGTACGGTGGTGACGTTTGAACCCTCGACCTTCGCTCCTTATTTCAAAAGCTTTCCTACCGTGCTTCGATTTTTTGAACATATTTGGAAGGAAGAGCTCTCTAATCAAGTATTTCCTATGGATAGCGGAGCCGCTTATATGTCGGATATATTTGAACGATACAACACGAAAATGTCAAGTCGGCACGGAAACGAGCAGCTCGAAGCGGCTTCCATTTTGATCATCCACATTTTGGATTACCTGAAATCGTTACTTGAGGATGGTCAGCTTCAAGGGGTTCCACGTACCGAACGTAGTGTGGAAAAAATTATGCAGTGGGTGGAAGAGCACTACACGGAACCCTTTGAGCTTAGTGAACTGGCAGAGGAGCTTCATCTTTCCAGATATCATGTCTCTCATCTTTTTCGTAACGAAACGGGAAGCAGCATTACTGACTATGTCATTGCCAGAAGGATCAGACAGGCCTGCTGGCTGTTAAAAACCGAATCGTTCACCATCGAGCAGATTGGGTCCATGGTAGGAATCCCTAATTTCTCGTACTTCTGCCGTATTTTTAAGAAAAATATCGGGGTTACTCCCAAGCAGTACCGTGACAGCTTTATTTAACGTAAATCTAGAACGGTTAGTTGAACAGTCTGGCATATTTGCCATAGCCGCGTTTCTCAAGCTGGGCCGCCTGAATAAATTCCATCGACGCGGAATTCATGCAGTAGCGTAGACCTGTAGGCTTGGGCCCGTCTTCAAACAGATGACCCAGATGGGAATCGGCGTATTTGCTGCGAACCTCTACACGAACGTCCCCAAGACTGCGATCCTCTTTAGTCACAATATTGCCTGGTTCCAGCGGCTGGAAAAAGCTCGGCCAACCGGTGCCTGAATCATACTTATCCTTGGAGCTGAACAGCGGTTCACCGGAGACGATATCGACATAGATGCCATCTTGTTTGTTATCCCAATATTCGTTGTGGAACGGACTTTCGGTTCCTTCATGCTGCGTCACATCAATTTGGAGCGCGGTCAATGTTTTTAATTTTTCGTTCTTGTTAACATTTTTGTAGGGCTCTTCCTTTGGTGTCAGCTTCACTTTGAGATCAGCTCCCCATATTTTGCTGAAGTACGCATCCCGCCCTGAAGCCTGGCGATAGCCGTTGTAGTGGTCGGGATTTTTGAGGTAGTAGTCTTGATGATACTCCTCGGCTTTATAAAAGGTTGAAGCGTTCAGGATCTGCGTCACAATCGGCTTGTTAAATCTGCCTGATTCGGAGAGCGCTTTCTTGGAGGCTTCAGCTAGCTGCCGCTGCTCCTCATTGCGGGCAAAGATGGCTGTTGTATAAGACTCGCCACGATCAAAGAATTGTCCTCCTGAGTCTGTGGGATCAATCTGCCGCCAGTACACCTGCAGCATTTCTTCATAGCTGATTATGCTCGGATCATAACGAATTTCTACCGATTCCAGATGACCTGTCGTTTCGGTGATAACATCATTATACGTAGGATTATCGAGGTGCCCGCCTGTGTACCCGGATACAACGCTCAGAACTCCGGGAATTTTTTCGAAGGAGGACTCCATACTCCAAAAGCAGCCTCCGGCAAAAAGAGCAATGTCTCCGACCACGTTCGAATAACGAGAGGCTGCAGCCGCTTGGTTCGGGTTTGCAGCGGTCTGATGATATCGGATGCTTGGGGCGTATATGGTGATGATCAAGAGCACAAGCGGGGTTGCCACAAGCATCCATTTTTTCATATTCATCGTATCGATCACCTCCGGACTATCTACCGCTATTATAAAGCCAAATCCTTACAATAGTCTTACGTATTGTCTGCGTTGGAGGATTACTTTTGAGATTTTTTTTCAAATGCTCGTTCCAGAAATTCAATTCTTTTTTGATCGAGTTGTCAATGACATGTCGTTCCTTGACCGGCGCTGATTGAGCCAGACTTTCAAAGAAATGTCCGGCATCAGCCAGCTCCGCATAATGCTTCAGCAGCACACGATAGCCTTGGAACCGCTGGTCCTCTTCTTTGAAAATATGCAGCACGGGCAGTGGTTCAATTTTCCTGTATCCGGTTACAAGCTTTTTGATCAGATCAAGCAGCAGGTGCTTATAGATGATCTTGTCCTCCACTTGACGAATATGCTCCCAGATCGATTCAACCGGGGTGTCCATTTCTGTTTTAATGTTAACATTTCAGCTGTCTATTATCTATTTCCTCCAGAATAAGGCTAGGAGAGACAGACTTATGGCTTGTGATATAATGGAAAAAAAGAATCGAGGTGTAGCGTATGCCTGCATATATCGCACTACTCCGCGGGATCAATGTGAGCGGACAAAAGCTGATCAAAATGGTTGAGCTGAAGCAGATGTTTGAACAAATGGGCTTGGATCGGGTTCAGACCTATATTCAAAGTGGTAACGTCCTCTTCGAATCAGAAGATTCTAAGGCGTTATTGAGAACAAGGATTGAGCAGCGGATTCAGGAGGTGTTTGGTTTTGACGTCACGGTTGTGATCAGGACGGTGGAACAAATGGAGCACATAACTAACCATTGTCCATTCGAGGCAGACCCAACGTCTGCAGTAGAGAAGGTCTATATTGCACTACTCGCAGAGGAGCCATCTGAGGTTAACATAGCCAAGCTGCTGCTCTGTACAAGTGAAATCGATGAGTTCCAGCTCTCTGGCTCTAAGCTTGAAGTATACATATTATGTCGGCAAAGCATTCGAAAATCGGTATTTACGAATAACTTTTTGGAAAAAAAGCTGGGGGTGGCAGCTACCACTCGTAATTGGCAAACGATGAGCAAGCTTACTATTTTGGGAAAAGCGCTGTCCACAGAAAGCTGATAAGCTGTGCAGCTGTTTAAAGATCAGGTGGAAGAGGTAATAAATTATGATGATGGAACTAGCTGGATAATCGACTGGTGATCTACAAACGGACTTGTCAACGAAAACGATGGAAAGAGGCGAAATGATGGGTTTTAAACCATATTCGTATTTGATTTTTTTATTATCTGACTCTAGCTGGGATATGATCGACTTCGCGGAGCGTCTTAAATTGAAATTTAGCGCCCCTAACACACGGATTGAAGCGTCCGATCAAGTGACGATTATGACAATGGACAGCTGGAGCTTCCGCATATATTACAACCAGGATCCGTCCGTCGTGGAGGAGTCAGCAGAGATCGCTCAAGCATATGCAGTCGATCATGTAGACAAGGAACGTATTGCCACATGCAGCAGAAGACTTGAAACCAGTGGGGATGCTGATCCTGATATGGATTATTTTAACGATGTGATGATTTTTCTGGAATGGGTCGAGACGGAATATGAGGTGGCTGTGTTTGATAGCCAGGAAGGCTTTTTGTAAACAGTGGTTGGGTTAGGAGGATCGCTTGGATGATAGAGCAACGAGAAGGATTGGGAGAACCGTCTGTTTTGAAAAAAAGACTGCTCGCTTTGGCGGCACTGGACATCATTGTATGTGATGAGGAATGGCTGCGTTATCATAGCTTTGATACAAATTGGACACAAGAGCTCTCGTTAGCCAAAATAGATAATGGCTCGGGCGACCATCTGTTTGTCGTATTTGGGTCACAGGGGGTTATATTGAAAGGCTTCGATCATGAATCCGCGCTCAGTCCCCACGCTGGTGACGTCTATGAGGTTTGGCCGGGTATATATGATCAAGTACCGGATGCGCTGATGGCTTATCTGCAAGATCCCGCCTTGGAGCATGATGTGGTCACCTTCTGTATATGGCGAGCAAGTAATGAAGGCCATTGGCAGCAGGGAGAGGTCGAGCTTCCGCATGGAGCCGATGATGGCTCGCGCTGGTTGTTGGGGACGATTAATAAATCACCTGAGGATTATGTTGAATGGGCGGAAGGCTACTATGATCTTTCGTTGGATATGGAGACGGTTAAACAGATTTTTGCAGGTGCTCCAATTACAGCAGAGATGATCCAATTACTTTATCCGGATAGGGATGTTGAACAGGCTCTAATGGAGTTAAATGCATTAGGTGATACATAAAAAAATGACATTACAAGAATAGAAATTCAGATTAAGGATCAAATTCTTTCAAAAAGGGTAATGATAGGTGAAGAGGCTGTACATACTGCTTCTGAAACCTATCTTTTTTATGTGAAAGGACTGACATGCATGAAACGAAAAGGAACCTGCAAATATACAATATCTCTTATGCTATTGACCCTGGCGATGGCCACGGGCTGTGGCTCCAATGCGAATTCAAGTAGCAGCAGTGCTTCGATGGTGGCTCCCTCCATGGCGAACGGGGGGCAGACAAGCGGTACAGGCTCTGCTAATCAATCAGGCTCCTCTGGAGCATCGAATCCGTCCAATGATGGCACAAGCACGGGAGCTGCTTCTCCATCAACAGGTGCAGTGAAGCCAGCCGAGCAGCAAATTCAAACAATGCTGACAGACATGCATCTGCTCGGGGATAAGCTTGGGTATGCTTGGGGAGTGACGGCTAAGGAATTCAGGCTGTACCGTACAGAGGATGGGGGAGTGAAATGGACGGCTGCTTCCCCAACCCCGGACGGACACTCCTTCCAAGCGTCACCACAAGACCATGCAGGTGTATTTGTATTGGATCGCGATCATCTCTGGGTGTTTCAGTCTGGCCAAAATGAAGGCAAGTCCCAGCTGCTCCGCACGAAGGATGCGGGTAAGACCTGGGAAACGGCAGAGCTGCCCGGTATGGTAAGAGCGATAGGATTATATTTTATCGACCAAAGTCATGGCTGGCTGCTGAGCTCGTCAGATGCGGCCATGGGCAAATCCGAGAAATCTTTGTATGTGACCGAGGATGGTGGTGCGAGTTGGAAGCAGATTATGGAGAACACCGGCTACCTGCCAACAGATAATCCGACTCCTCAGGCGATTCCGCAAAATGGACATTCACGCGGGATGAGCTTCAGGGACGCCATGAATGGATTTGTTCCGTTAGAAACGATAGACGGCAAGCCGGAGCTGTATGGTACGCGTGACGGCGGTCATACATGGAGTGCAATCCCATTACAAATACCGGCAGCAACGAATGAAATCTATTATTCGATTGCCGCGGCGCCGCAATTTTGGGGAGCAGATCGGATGAAGGGCTGGTTTCCGGTAACCGTAAGAGGGAATGATACTCAATATTTTGACGGCTTTTTCACAACGGATGGCGGACAGACCTGGACATACACAGCGTTAAATACAGTGCCTGCTGATCTGGTGAGCACGAGCTATGATATTACCTTTGTCAACGATAAAGAAGGCTGGTATTTAAAGGATGGAAGCTTCAGCCACACCGTGGACGGAGGCACTACCTGGAAAAAGCTTGCTGCTGATCCTGTTCTGTCAGAAGCGTTCAAAGCATTCCCTTATACACTTAGAATGGAATTCACCGAAGGTGGGACCGGTTGGCTGCTGCTGAGGAATGAAGCCTCGACTGGCTCCAGATTACTGCAAACGAAAGACGGCGGCGCCACATGGCAGCTGCTGTGACATATCCATGGAGGTTGACCAGCGATGGTCAGCCTCTTTTTCAATGCAATCCTTCCAATGTGATATAATAGTAAATATTACTGTTTACATGGATATAAATCTTAAAAAATATGGATTTCTAATTAAAAGTAATAAAATGGTATTTTTGGTTTAATCATGAAACTGAAATATTGGAGGTACGTAATACGTATTATCTCAAGAGAAAAGGAGAAAGCAATAATGGGGACACTTATTGGTGGAATCCTTCTTCTGGCGATTGCTGTTATCCTCGTATGGATTATTTTATCACCGTTCTATGGGAGCTTAGGTAAAAAGGTGAATGAAAAGTTTACCAAGATCAAAAACCGGGAGGGCGAAAAAGATGCAGACGGAGAGAAAGATAACGAATAAAAATTTTAAAACAGGTGGAATTATTGTTGGTGCTATCATTTTATTAAGTGCAGTCATTACACCGTTATTTATTACGACAATAGAGGCAGGCCATGCAGGTGTTGTGTATAATCGAAATGGTGGATTAGAGGATCAAACATTAGGGCAAGGCTGGCATGTCGTCTCACCATTTAAACGAATTACTGAATACCCGATTGCAACGGAAACGGTTGAATACCGGGAAGTTAAAGTCGGAACTAGTGACGGCAAACCGATTGTGACTACATTCTCATATAATTATCACATTGATTTAGAGCATTTACCTAATATTTTCAATAAATTTAGAGGTCAGAAGGCAGATGTTATTGAAGAAGCCTTCCTTCGCCAAAGACTAACTGAAGTAGCCAAAAATGTAACTACCAAATATTCAGTGCTTGAAGTACTGGGCGAAAAAAGCCAGGAAATTTCACTTGCCATTCAAAAGAGCTTTTCTGACGATGTCAAAGATACCGGGTTTATTATTGAGTCCGTAACATTCCAGCCCCCTGCCCCTGATGAAAATACCGCCAAAGCGATCCAGGCCAAAGTCGATGCACAGCAAAAGCTTGAGCAAGAGAAGGTGGAGCTTGAGAAATCCAAGGTTATCGCGGACAGACAACGTATTGAGGCGCAAGGTATAGCTGACAAGGCACGTATTGAAGCAGAAGGTGTATCAAAAGCCAATGAGCTGTTACGTCAATCCATGACCAAAGAATTGGTGGAATATGAGTGGATTAAAAAGTGGGATGGAAAAGTTCCAACGGTAAATGGTGATGGGGTAGGAGTTATAATGAATATGCCAGGTCTAGGACAAACGCAATAAAATCTGAAAAGCCAAAGAGGTTATCCCACAGGCAGAAAATAGGTGAAGTCGACAGTTGAAATATTGTACACTTATTAGTAAACCAACTGCAGACGGGAGAATAAGATGACAACCGTGAATACGGACAATCAGGAAGAGCTGGTATGCACCCAGCAAACACGCGAGCAATGGAAACGCAGGGAGCGGGAGTTGAGCGCGTGGGTGGATCGTGATAAGCAGGTCAGGATACCTAAGCAAACCGTGCCTCTAGGTCAATTGGATATCATCGTAGATGCCGAGCTGCATGGCGCATTAACCCTGCTCAAGCAGCTGCATATACCGACGGAATTTTCATGTGCAGGAGTCAGCATTCTGGATGACCCGGAAAATCATTCACTATATGCTTACATTACCTTACTGGCTTCTGAACAGACAGACCGGTTTATTCAGCTCGCTGTACAGCGGATGAAGCATCGCCTGCTGGTCACGTATGAGCCTGCTCGCTGCCGCTACGATCTTTCTTCGTTTTATATCGGTCACAATCGTTCCTTTTGCTTGCTGATGGAGCATTGTGCGCAGAGGCTATTACGCAATCCTTAACCTGCTAATTTACGATCTTGCACTGAAAAACTTGGCGATTCGGTCATTTTTTGATAAAGTGATAATATATGCATGTGATCATGTGTCATCAATGACTTCGCAAAGCTTGCAGAGATCAGAAAGGATTGTGAAGAGCAGTGTCAGAAAGCCATAATGTGCAGGATATGCTGGCAGTCATGTCGAGAAATGGCTGGAGAATTACAGATCAGCGTAGAACAATGGCGCAGATTTTTGCCAATCAGGATGGATATTTATCTCCAAAAGATGTTTATGATCAAATGACTGTTAAATACCCAAGCGTAAGCTTTGATACCGTTTATCGTAATCTTCGTATGTTAAGTGAAATGGGTGTTCTGGAGCAATTTTATTTTATGGACGGGGGTCTGAAATTTAAGGGCAGCTGTCTTTCCCATCATCATCACCATTTAATCTGTGTGAACTGTGAGAAGACCTTGACCTTCGATTATTGTCCTATGGAGCAGCAGATGGTGCTTCCCGGAAAGTATAAAATATTGAACCATCGGTTTGAGGTTTATGGAATATGCGAGGAATGCCAAAATAATCCATCTACAACATAAAAGCCAACATAAAAGCCGAGCAATATGCTCGGCTTTTTGCTGTGCTTATTTCTTGTTGCCGTATCTCTGGTTGAAGCGGTCCACACGGCCGCCGATTTCGGCATTACGCTGCTTGCCCGTGTAGAAGGGGTGAGAAGCGGAGCTTGTTTCTACACGGATTACCGGGTAGCTGCTGCCATCCTCCCATTCCATGGTTTCGTTAGAGCTTTTCGTTGAGCCTGTCAAAAACTTGTAGCCGCTGCTGACATCAAGAATAATAACCTCTTGATATTTGGGGTGTATGCCTTCTCTCATTTGTTCAACATCCTATCTCTCATTTATTAGGCAGCTGGATTACCCAGCTTGCTTTATTTGTAATAATTACATTTACAAAATAATTATACCTGATTGCTAATCGTAAAGTCAATAAGGAGAGTTCTGTGGCATCGTGGCAAATTCAATACCTTCATTGTTATTTTTGGCTTGTTGAGAAGGGTTTTCCGGCATTTACTCCTGAATTCAATAGATGTACATGAGTTTCGATGGAAAACGTACTATCGGCAAAATGCTGCTGCCAGTCTGGCTCCCACTTTTTCCAAAGATCGCGATGCCAGCGATGAAGCAGGTTTCCAATACCGATAATATCGGCTTTCTCTTTCTGCAGAAGGATCATCATGTCACTGAGCTGTTTGTTAAGCAATTGCTCAACACGTGTCGTAAAGCGGTTGATATCTTTTTCAGTCAGAGTTTGAGAGCAGCTGAGCTCACCCACGTTTCCTTCAACATCGAGAATGATGTTAAGAAATAATTCCTGACCCCGTACGCTGGGCTTGATCTGTGTGTGCAGCTTGCTGATTTGAAAGGAATCGTTGCTTATGAAGTCGTCTTCCTTGCTCTTTTTACATGGAAGGTTAAGAAACCCGCCTTTGTATTTGTTCATCAGCATAAGTAAAAAGGGGGTTTTATTACTGGATATGAAGCCGCTCATTGTCCCCTTAGGGAAATTAATAATAGCCATACCTGTGACCGTTGCGATTTCCTGTGTATCTTTAGTCTTGTTCACGTAGGGAATCACGGTTGTTGAGGAAGGTCCATGGGCTACTATGCTGAGGTCAGTGAGCGTCACCTCCATGGTTTTGCCGGATTGATCATGAGCGAGCTGTTCTATCGATTTTAGCTGCTGCCCTATGGTACTTTCGATTAATGGCTTTATCGATAAATAAGAGCTTGCGGGTCCATGCGTAATCATGATAGCCGTTGTTCCACGGGGCTCATGGGATCGTGTGAAGAAGTCGAGCAGTTCACCAATATTACGATGTGCAGCGATCTCCTCGCTTATGAGCAGTACCCGCATATGACTCCATTGCAGCTTTCTTCCCAGATCGTTGGTTGCATCGCGAGAAGCTCCAAAGACAGTTGGATTTTCACTGATGATGTCGACAAAACTTGCTCCTTTAGTAGTTTCCATACTTGGAGTACTGGAACCGCCCGGCTTGTAGATTTGCGAAGTTAAGCGGATTTGACCCCCTTCTGTTTGATCAATTGCTGCCGCTTGGACGAAACCCCAGTCGGTGAGCTCAAGCTGATTCCAGCAAGCAGACAAAGTGAATGCACATATGGATAGCCATAGGGCTATGAAAAGCGATCTCAGTAGAACCCTCTCCTTCAGGAAATGCGATCACGATGTCCACGCCGATGAATTCGTCGGTTTCGGGGAGAACGCAAAAAGTATTGGAGTGGGACGCGAATGAACACATCCCGCAAATCCCGGATTTTAAGCGGTGCAAATGAAGACAGATAGGGCTGACCCAAGGCTTGTAGGCAAGTTAAGTGCAAAAGGGTTAGCAAAGCTATAGCCATAAGGCCAAAGCCTCCCAAAAGGGCAGCAGCGATCATGAATGGGAAACGTAATACTCGGATGGCAATGGCAATATCGTAATGAGGAATTGCAAAGGACGCAATTCCGGTCAGCGCAACGACAATAACCATGATGGGTGAAGCAATTTTAGCCATGATCGCAGCTTGTCCGATGACGAGAGCACCCACAATACTGACTGCCGATCCAACAGGTCGCGGGAGACGGATTCCAGCTTCACGAAGCAGCTCGAACAAGAACTCCATAATTAAGGCCTCCACAAAAGCAGCAAAGGGTATGCCTTCCCGAGTGTCCAGGATGGCTAGCAGCAGTACGGTGGGAATGAGCTCGGGATGAAAGGTAGACAGAGCAATATAGATGCTGGGCAAGGTAAGTGCTACCGTAAACGCGATCAAGCGAAGTAAACGGATAAAGGATGCGAACACCGTCCTTACATAGTAATCCTCCCCGGTTCCGAGAAATTCAACGAACAAAGCGGGACAAATCATGATCATTGGAGAGTTCTCAACCAACACGATGATTTTGCCATCCAGTAAGGCAGCCGCAGCTGAATCGGTCCTTTCCGTATAACGAACCTGAGGGAAGGGGGAATAGTGCGAATCCTCAATCCAATCTTCAATATATGAGGTCTCGAGCACCTCGTATTGTTCGATTCCTTTAATCCGGTTGCGAAATTCTGCCAGTACCTCGGGGTTGACAACGTGCTTCAAATACCCAAAAGCGATTTTGGTTTTCATTTCACTGCTGGCTGTGAAAAACTCGATTTTAAACTGAGGATTTTTGATTCGCTGCCGAAGCATCCCCAGATTCGTTTCCATATTCTCGACGGTGCCTTCACGCGGACCATGGACGACAGGTTCATTAACCGGCTCTGTTACCAGTCTTGTAGGAGGACCATCTGTCGGGCAGCCAATGGCTTGATCCCATTCATCCAAAAAGATAACTATATATCCTTCCAGTATATAATCATAAACTGCATCCAAGGTAGTAATTAGACAGAACGGTTGTGTAGAGCCGCCGTGATTACCCAAATAATCGCTGATCAGCTTCGGAGTAATGGGTGCGGAAATCCCGGTTTGATGATGGATCATTTCCAGGAGCGTGTGCATGATAAAATGATTTTTATTCATATTCACAAGCGAACTGCAATATACGGTCAGCGCTTCGTGCTGCTGATCAGCTCCATAGGTCCATGCCTCGAAATGGATGTCCTGACAATTGGATAGCTCGTGCTCCATACGTGCTTGATTATCGGCCAATCGGCTACTGATTTGCTGCAGAGGTGGTTTTGTTATGGTCACATCCAAGACTCCCATCCTCGTTATTTGGTCATATTCTTTATCCAGGTTATGAAAGTAAATAGAAATATGAGACTGCATCCAACCGCTACTACCGTAAAAGGCCAAATCACATAAACCTGCTGTTCAAAATCTGCTGGATTGTTGAACAACGTAAGTGACAGCAGAATACAAATCAGAGTGATCGGATAGATCAGAGCCTGTTCATTCGGCAGACGAAATAGCTGAACGATGATTTGATTCAAGACGATCAGGAGTACGGTTGCTTTCATATAAGAGCCCAGAATCAAGGCGATGGCTATCACTGCTTCACTACGCTGAAAAATTTCAGGAACCTGAATTTCACTCGCCAGGCGGTACAGGGAGTAATTGTAAGTTGCAGCTGCAGCTCCAAATGCCATCGTTGTGCACAAGGTAGACAAGATCAACACGACAGCTGTATGAGTAAATGCAGTGTAAAGCTTGGCAATTGCTGCAGGAGCATCCTTGCGATTGACAAATGGAAGGATCATGGAAAACAGAGCTACCTCACCAAAAGGAAATCCGCCTGCTATGAAAAAACCATGAAATACCGGTTTAAACCCATTATCCAATAAAGGTAGCAGCCGTTCAGGGTGATACAAGGGAATAGCGATGATAAGAACAGCGAACGAAAAGATGACTAGCAGCGCAACCAAGAGAACAAACATCCTCGCAGTGACTTGGATGCCAGCACGTGCTGTTAAAGCGGCAATGATCAAACTGATCGAATTGAACACATAAGGCGGAGTTTTGTCCATCATAACAGTGGTCAAAAAATCACCGATTCCAGTATCAATGGCCCCAATAGCAAAGAACAGCATGCCGATCAGTGGAAGCGCAATAACAACTGTCATTGCATTACCAATTAATCGTCGGCTGTAGCCGATGAGACTGATTCCATCATGCTTGTTATATAAGTATAGGACACAGGTTAGAACAACAATCCCGAATCCATAAGCAAGCAATAAGGATATCCAAGCATCATTGCCTGCTGCTGCTGTGAGCGGATTGGGAATATAAACGATTGCGGAACCGACCGTTACGACAAACAACAGCGTTGCAAGCTGTGTCGGTGATATTGAAGATAGGGGCAGCTTCTCTCTCATATACCATCACCTTTCTTTTAACGACTTACATCCAGATAGTTGACGATTTTCTTGGCAGGTCCCCCATAGAGAGTATTCAGAACATCTTCAAAACCGGGTCCAGACACTAATGTTGAAAAAAGCAAGGACAGGTAAATGGAAGGAAGTAAGCATAAGACATAAAGAATTGTTGATTTGCGGTCCAATCGCTTGAAATTATGCCAATCTCCAAGGACCAGTAGGGCAAACAACAATACGGATATGCATATTTTCTCCAGCATGTTTGGACGCCTCCAATCACGATTGGAAATATCTCCTATAGCATTCCTTGTCAGTTGAATCCTTATACTACACGATAAAATTGTTGTAATTGTTGGAAAAATATAACAGGGTAAGGGCTCGTGGAGTTATTTGCCAGCGCAAATAAGTCCGCAGCTATGGGATTCAGCTGCGGACTTATTCATGGATGCAGATACAATATGGAGTGAAGGCTCATCAATCCTTAATCCCGGGCAATTGGGTCTCAATTTCCCGAACAAGCGCTCCATACATATCCTTTAGCATCGTAATTGTGATCAGCTCCGGGGTGTTTGTGATTTCTTCCTGTGAGTGTGATTTAAGAACGCCTTCCAGGCCATTGTAATTAAATTTGAGATCCTTGTAGGTTTGATCCATTTTTTCCAGTATGACGCCAATCAGAGTAGCATAGTGTTCCATTTGCTGACCACCTTGTTTCATATTAAAAAGCACTCAATGATTATGGGGACAATTGTAACTTGATGAGGAATTGTCGTCAACCAGACGGCACGTCTCATTTACCTAGACCCCAGGAGGGCCTTTTACATGGTACCGCCGTTTTGGCGAATTTCAACAGGAATTTCTTCTGGACCTTTATTGATATATTTGTATATAAATGTGCCAATCTTGGCTTCATCAAAGCTTGCCAGCTCCATCGTTTTGGTCCAGGCGGTTACGACAATTTCCTTGTCCGTTTGTACGTCACCGTAGGGTACGGCAAGAACGCCGGAGCCTGCTTTTTTATATTGTGTCAGCGCGGTGATTTTGGCGATCAGCTCAGGCGACGCGTCCTTATGGTAATAAATAATAATATCGCCATGCTCCAAGTTGTGGACCAACATCTCGTTAGTTGGTTTTTCTTTGTAAAAACCATATTTCAAATCGTGTGGACTGTGCGTACCTGATGTAGGTATTTTCATTTCATAGGTCACTGGGGCTTCCGAATGTTCTCTTCCATAGTCTTTATCGTCGGTTACCTGGATCGCAGCGTTATAATTCAAATTCTCAATATTCGTTTTACTGGCTGCATTAAGAATCGCATAAATTCCCACAACTACAATAGCGGCACCAAGCAAAGAATGCGAGATGACGAGAATAGTTTTATTTTTCTTTTTCAAGGCGACCTTTTCGGCCTTTTTCAAGCCGCTCGTATTTTCCTTCTTCAAATTTGAAGCATACACATAACCAATAATGGATAATGCCAAAACGATCAATCCAATATACAAAAGCAGTGTACTCGTACTACCAGTCCCATGCTGCATATTCGCGTGCATATCCATATTCATCTCCAGCCTTGCGTTCATCATGCTTAGTCCTCCTCAATTATACTCCTACTGCCCTTCGATGCCTCGAACCAACTTCACACTATGTATTGTAGTGTATCGCTTGAGTATTTTCAAGTATACCTGGAATCCAACAAATTCCACTTATCCCGACTATGATTAACAACTTGCTATTGACGATTTTGATGTACCCGTTTATATTTATATTGTTTCATATGAAACAAAAAAACTGAAAGGAATGAGTTCCTATTGAGTATTTCGGCAACAATTCGGGGTAGAAGGAGCATTCGTCGTTTTAATGACCGCATAGTTCCAAGCGATGTGATATTGGGAATTTTAAATGATGCAATATGGGCGCCTAATCATGGACTTCGGGAGCCGTGGCGATTTATTTATGTTGAGAAGCCGGAAGCCAAAGAAAAAATGGCCGATTTGATGTTTGAAGCCGGGAGTCATCTGAAGCGATTGAAGCTTTTACCTGAGAAATTAAAGCAGGTGATGAAACGTAAAATCATTCAGATTCCCGCCAACCTGATCGTAGTTATGAAGCAGGATAGCAATGCTCACAAGCAGGAGGAGGATTTTGCTGCGGTATGCTGCTTGATGCAAAATATACAGCTGCTGGGCTGGGAGCAGGGGCTCGGCATGATATGGTCATCGATGGAATTTATATATTCGCCCATTTTTTATGAAGGTATGGGAGTGAAATCCGGAGAAAGAGTTGTAGGTATTTTGCATATGGGCTATTTCGACAAGGTACCTAAGCCTGGAGCACGAACGCCAGCGGATAAGAAATTAACGATCATGTAGTTGAAATTGTTTCATTTGAAACAAAGTGACCTTGCCGTGGGGTGGTTTCACAACAACGGAACCTGAGCTATAATGAAGCATGAGATCTGGATGCAAGGAGTCGTTACCACCCATGGATATGAATGAGTCTACGAAGCATGCGATATTTGAGTTGGGCGTGAGGGTCTTTTCGCAGCACGAGCAAAGCATGGCCCGGATCAAGGATCAGATATTATTGGAAATTGAAGATAGTAAAATGAATGTAAACAATCTCAATCTGACTGATATCCACGTCATTGCCTGTATTGGGTCGTATGAACCGATAAATGTAACCTCTATCGTCGAAAAAATAGGTGTTTCCAAAGCCAGTATATCGAAGATAGGGGTCAAGCTGCACAAAATGAAGCTGATTCGACGAACACAGCTGAACGATAATAAAAAGGAGATTTACTTTCTGCTGACCGCAGAAGGGCACAGGCTGCATAAGCTTCATGAGCGAATCCATAACGACATTGAAGCTTCGATTGTTCGGTTTCTATCCGCTTATACACCTGAGCAGCTGCTTTTCGTTAAAGGATTGCTGCAGGACGTCTTGAATTTTACAACGATGCTGAATCCATCCGGGAAATAAAGATAATCTCAGCTATGAGTGAGCAGAGCAGTATCAGGTCACAACCTCCGTATGCGCTGCGTTTCCCCACTCATCCCAGGAGCCTTCATAGGGGCGTACGTCGGAATAACCAAGTAATCGCAAGACGAAATACGTATGTGCGCCTCGCTGATTGGACTGGCAGTAAGGGACAATTGTTAGCTCCGGTTTAAGGCCTGCAGCTGCAAAATCCTGCTGTAACGTTTTGTAATCCTTGAAGCGTACAACACCCTGCTCATCTGCCGCAGCGAGTGCATCTTTCCATTCCTTATGAATCGCTCCCCGAATGTGACCGCCTTTAAGGTTGGACCGTTGATCGGCACCGGTGTATTCTTCCCGTGATCGAACATCAAGCAGCAAACTGTTGTTCAATCCATTCTGAATATTATTTCGTGAAGTGATACGTTGATTATCGGCTGTTAATGTGAGAGAGCCTTGAGATATAAGATGTGGCTCCTCCTCCGATACCTCTTTGCCAGCGGCAGTCCAGGCGATATAACCACCATTCAGCATTTTAACCTGATCCTGCAGCCCATAATATTCCAGCACATAAAAAACTCGTGTCGCTAGAACACCACTCCCATCATCATAGACAACAACCGTTGTTCCATTGCTGATACCCGATTGCTCCAGCAGCTCTTTGACTGTAGCTTCCGAAGCGAACGTATACCGAGACGGGTTTTTTAAGAGTTTGGCATCAATATGGATCGCGCCGGGGATATGTCCAGCTTTATAGCCTTTGGCCCGGGCATCCAGCAGTACGACCTCTGGGGAGCCAAGATTTGCTTCGACCCAAGATACATCTACAAGCAAGTGTTCGTTCGGATAATCCAATTCGTTGTGGACAATCATAATTAATCCTCCTTATTTACGAGACCGAGGTTTTCCCGCAAGGTTTGCTTGTCATAAGCTGTAGGAAACAACCCTCTGCGCTGCAGCTCGGGAACGACCAGCTCCAGAAAATCGTCCGTCCCCCCAAAGCTGAGCTGTGGCATAACACTGAATCCATCAGCCGCCTCCTCTACGAACCAAGTCTCCATCAAATCCGCGATATGCTCAGGTGTACCGACAGCCTGGAGCTGACCGGCACCTACCCAATACTTGTTCAGCAGTTCACGTATCGTCAGCTTTTCTTTGGCGATGATCTTTCTAACCATCTGGTGAAAGGTTTGATACGCATTAACCTGACTTGGCTCAGGAAGCTCGGGGAACGGATCATCAAGTGAATAGACTGAGAAGTCGATTCCGAGTAAGTTCGATATCGACATCACTGCTCGTTCAATAGGAGCAATTTGTTGAAGCTCGTTCGCTTTTTCCTGGGCTTCCGCATCTGTTGCACCGACAATGACGAGCACCCCAGGCAATATTTTAATACTGTCCGGAGAACGACCCGCCGCCGCTGTCCTTGCACGGATATCCTGATAGAACAGCTTGGCATCCTCCAATGAATTTTGAACGGTAAAAATAAGCTCGGCATATTGGGCGGCAAACTGTTTGCCTTCTTCTGATGCGCCTGCCTGGACGAGCAAGGGTCTACCTTGTGGAGGGCGCATAATATTCAGTACACCACGAACCTTGAAATACGTCCCTTCATGATGAATATCATGAACCTTGTCGACATCGGCGTAGATCCCCGAGGCTTTATCCTGAACCAAGGCGTCTTCCTCCCAGCTGTCCCACAATTTGAGTACGACCTCTGCGAATTCATGAGCTCTTTCATAACGTTCTTTATGGCTGGGCAGCTGCTGCAGACCAAAGTTAAAGGCAGTGCGCTCCACGCCTGTGGTCACCATATTCCAGCCGGCTCGGCCCCCACTGATATGATCGAATGAAGCAAATATTCTCGCAAGATTGTAAGGCTCGTTAAAGCTTGTAGAAACGGTGGCAATCAAGCCTATTTTCTCCGTTACTGTAGCAATGGAGGATAACAATGTCAACGGCTCAAACCCCAGGATGGGACCATGCTGGACAGCCTTTGCCTCGATAGACAGCCCATCTGCGATGAACAGCGAATCAATTCGTGCAGCCTCTGCCTTAATGGCAATCTGTTGAAAATGTTTAATATCATGTACTTCCTCCAGCTTTGTACTGGAGTGGCGCCAGGCTCCTCGATGAGAACCCGCATTGCTCAAAAAAAGATTTAAGATCATTCTACGTTTGGATGGGCGCATCATTCATCACCTTTTTTAAGTTGTTGTTTGAAGCTTGAGCTCTCAAAGCCTTGTCGTATATAGGATTATATTATTGTAATATTTTCCAATGATATTGTAAACTATTCACATTGAAATAGTTGGATATTATTTTAAGCTGTTGATATTTCGTAATTGAGAGGTATAATTTTAAATAATCCATTTTGTACATGAATATGATAGCCAACAAAAGTTAGGGGATAAGCTATGCGCATCATCATGTCGTTTCTGAAGCCTTACCGGGTGGCCATGGTCATCGCTTTGTTATTGATGCTTGTTGAATTAATGGTCGAGCTGTTTCATCCACTGCTCATGTCCAAAGTCATCGATAACGGAATTGTTCATCAGGATCTCTCTGTCGTGCTGTTCTGGGGAGGCGTAATGATTGTTATTTCCTTGCTTGGTTTTGTAGGAGGGATTGTGAATTCCTTCTTCGCGGCTCATGTCAGCCAGAACTTCGGGTTCGAGATTCGCAAAAGCCTGTTTACGAAGGTACAATCGATTCCTTTTGCTCAGTTCAATCAATTTCAGACCTCTTCCTTAATTACGAGAATTACAAGTGATGTCACCCAGCTCCAAAATACGGTATTTATGGGCTTGCGAATCATGATGCGGGCTCCGTTGTTTATGATCTTTGGTATGGTGATGGCGATGATGGTTCATTTTAAAGTGGCACTTATTTTAGTCGTCATTACGCCGCTGCTCATATTGTTATTAGTTTGGATGATGAAGAGAGCGTTCTCATTATTTCGCTCTGTGCAGGAGCAGTTGGATCAAACGAATGGAGTGCTGCGCGAAAATTTGATGGGAATCCGGCTGATTAAAGCGCTAGTCCGGGGCAACCACGAAATCAAGCGTTTCTCACAGACCAATGAAGCGCTGATGGATCGGACGATGGCGGCTCTGCGATTAATCGAGCTGACCATACCGCTGCTGCTGTTGGTGATGAACCTGAGTATCCTGTTCATTCTGTGGTCAGGACATTTGCAGGTGAATACAGGGGATGCGACGATCGGCCAAATTGTAGCAGTCGTCAATTATGCGACACGGATTACAGGCTTATTCTCTACGATCTCGATGCTGGTCATGGCTCTCTCGCGGGCCAAAGCCTCAGCGACAAGGGTAGCCGAGGTGTTAAGCTCACCTGAGGATATTGACAATTCCGTACCTGTGTCAGCTGCACATCAAATAACAAAGGGCAGTATCGTATTTGACAACGTATCGTTCCGATATCCCGATATGACCGAGGATGTGTTGAAGTCAATTTCCTTTAAGGCTCGTCCTGGGGAAACCATTGCTGTGCTTGGAGCGACCGGCTCGGGGAAAACCTCCCTATTCCAGCTTATACCCCGTTTGTATGAGTCAACCCAAGGCAGTATAAGGATCGATGGTCATGAGATCCGAACCTTCAACCCGAGCGTGCTGCGCAGCGAGATCGGTTATGTACCTCAGGAGGTTGTGCTGTTCACCGGAAGCGTAAAGGAGAACATCATGTGGGGTTGTGATAATGCCACGATGGAGGAAGTGATCGAAGCCGCCCAAAAAGCTCAGATTCACGAGACGATCCTGAGCTTGCCGCAGCAGTATGAAACGATTGTCGGGCAAAAAGGTGTTAATTTATCTGGCGGCCAAAAACAGCGGATCTCGATTGCCAGAGCGTTACTGCGCAAGCCCAAGCTGCTGCTGCTGGACGACAGTACAAGTGCACTGGATGTCAGAACCGAATCAAGATTGCTCGAAGCCTTGAGAACGCTTAGGTGTACAACCTTGATCATCACGCAAAAAATCGCAACGGCGATAGCTGCGGATACGGTACTCCTCTTGGAGGAAGGAAGCTTGCTGGCTGCGGGCGATCATCAAGAGCTGCTCACACTATCTGCACTTTATCGAGAGATCGTTCAATCTCAAATCAGAGAGGAGAACGTACAGCATGCCTAATCAACCGGACCCGCAACGGAAGGTGAACCCGAAGGCTGCCAAGCCCGGTGAATCTTCCCTGAAGAAAAAGCAGCTTCCCAAAAACTGGAGCGGTACATTAAGAAAAATATGGCGTTATTGCTCGGTACATAAAGGCTTGCTTGTGTTGATTTTCCTGATGGTTCTTATAAGCTCTTCGCTCGGTCTGCTTGGACCTTATTTGCTCGGCGTAGCGATTGACAGATTTGTAGTTTCGTCTACTAGTGACGGACTTATTATGCTGCTCATCCTGTTAGCTGGAACTTATGTACTGTTTTCGCTTTCTTCCTGGCTGCAAAATTATTGGATGATCGGTGTGGCCCAGAAAACAGTCTATGCGATGCGCGAGGATTTATTTCGACAGCTGCACAGACTGCCGATTTCGTTCTTTGCCAAGCGTCAGCATGGGGAGTTAATGAGTCGGCTAACAAATGATATTGACAATGTGAGTCAAACCTTGAACAGCTCTTTTATCCAGCTCATCTCCAGCTTGTTTACGTTCACGGGCATGATCATTTTGATGATTTGGCTCAGCCCGCTGCTTACCTTAATCACCGTTGTCATTATTCCGGTTATGTTCCTGGGAATGAAGTGGATTACGGCGCGTACGAGCAAATATTTTAAGGAACAGCAGCAAAATTTGGGTGAGCTGAATGGTTTTGTCGAGGAAACCTTATCCGGGCAAAGTATTGTCAAGGTATTCTCACGCGAAGAGCAGATGACGGAGATTTTTTTGGCGAAGGCACAGAAGCTGAAAGTATCAGGCTATTGGGCGCAAACCTATTCAGGTTTTATCCCGAAGCTGATGAACGGGCTAACGAATGCAAGCTTCGGGATCATTGCCATCGTCGGCGGAATGCTCGTCATGCACGATATTATCTCGATCGGTATCGTTGTCACGTTTTCCGAGTATGCCAGACAATTTATACGTCCATTAAACGATCTGGCCAATCAATTCAATACTTTCTTGTCGGCGATTGCTGGTGCTGAACGGGTATTTGAAGTGCTGGAGGAGAAGGGCGAAGTCAATGACGAGCAGGATGCCATGGAGCTGCCGGAGCTGCGGGGAGAGATCGTATTCTCCGATGTAGCCTTTTCCTACAACGAGCAAGTCCAGATTTTACGAGACGTCAGGTTCCGTGTAGCACCAGGTGAAACTCTCGCCTTGGTCGGCCCTACAGGTGCGGGTAAATCCACTATAGTTCAGCTGCTGTCCCGTTTCTATGATGCGGATTCCGGCCAGATTTTCATTGATGGTCATGATATTACTAACATTCAACGAGCGAATTTACGCCGACATATGGGCTTTGTTTTGCAGGATTCATTTTTGTTTCAAGGAACCATTCGCGATAACATTCGTTACGGAAGACTGGATGCCACAGATTCCGAGGTGCAGCAGGCTGCGATTTCAGCGAATGCTCATGCTTTTATTATGAAGCTGCCGATGCAGTACGACACGATGCTTAAGCAGGATGGCAGCGGCATCAGTCAAGGTCAAAAGCAGCTGATGTCGATCGCCAGAGCGATTCTCGCTGATCCCTCGATTCTGATTTTGGACGAAGCTACGAGCAGCATTGACACCATAACCGAGCTCAAAATACAGGAGGCTCTGTTCCGTCTGATGAAGGGCAGAACGAGCATCGTGATAGCGCATCGACTGAACACGATTCAGCAGGCGGATCAGATTCTTGTCGTCGACAAGGGAACAATTATTGAGAAGGGCTCTCATGACTCCTTGCTGCAGCAAAAAGGTTTTTATTATGGGCTATTCCACAATCAGTCCAACGAAGAGCCAGCTTAGCGTACTCCAGAGTTCAATCTCTTCCGGCTTCATACAATTGTCGGGCTAGCCGGACAGGTTCAGCTCGGGCTGTAGACATATGATCACCGTGACCTTGAATGAAACGGAATAATCCCAATCTACTGGACATGTGTGGGTGCCAGCCATACATCTGACTTCCTTGAGGCAATACGGTGTCTTCCATAAGATACACATAGCTCTTAGGGATGTTCAGGCTATAAAATTTGGTGAGATTCAGCTTTTCAAAGAGAGGCTGGGCGGGTTCGGGTGATATTTGACTATACAGATGCTGAGCTTGCTCCAGACTGGCCAGGTTGACAAAGGTTTCTCGAAACAGTGGGAAGGGAAGCATGATGGTATCATCCTTGGAGCTTTGTCTGATCTGTTGAAAAGCCTCCCGGGCAGAGTCAGGTAATTCATCAGCTACGCTTTGCCCATCAAGCAGAACAAAAGCATCGAGAAATACGAGACGGTGTATGCGATCAGGTACGAGTTCGGCCACCTTCTGAATGACAGATCCGCCAAAGCTGTGGCCGACCAGAATGATATGGTGCAAATTCATGGACTGGATGAAATGGGCAACCGATCCTGAGATCATCTCGTGGGTAACAGCCTTGTTCGGATCAGCGCCATGTCCCGGATATTCAGGCGCATATACGATATGACCCATTCTTCGCAATTCATCGGCTATACCATCCCAAAAGCTGGAATCAGCCCATGATCCATGGATAAGAACAAAGGTAAGTGGTCGATTGGGGTACATGTGAATTCTCCTTTACAGTCAGATGTATCAGCATATGTCTCAATCTGCGTAAATATCCTTTGATCGTTTATGAAATGCTTGTCTCTCTAAGTAGATTTATTAATCTGGCTTCCACAATGTTACAATAGAAAAGGTACAATCAGCTCCAGATCAAATTCAGGAAAAGAGGCTGCCTTGATGGAAAAAAGAGCATTGGGAAAAACAGGGCTTCACGTATCGGCTCTTGGTTTAGGATGTATGGGGATGTCCGATTTCTATAGCGGGCAAAATGACGAGGAATCCATTCAAACGATTCAACGTGCGCTTGATTTAGGGGTTAATTTTCTGGATACCGCGGATATGTACGGTGTTGGAAGAAATGAGGAATTGGTAGGCAAGGCGATTCAGGCAAGACGCGACGAGGTTGTACTTGCTACCAAGTTCGGGAATGTCAGAGGGCAGGATGGAAGCTTTCTGGGTGTTAAAGGAACTGCCAATTATGTGAAGGAAGCGTGTGAAGCGAGCCTTCGCCGATTAGGTGTTGATCATATTGATCTATACTACCAGCATCGTGTGGACCCGAACACACCGATCGAAGAAACCATCGGAGCTATGGCTGAACTGGTCAAAGAAGGCAAAGTCCGTTATCTCGGTATGTCGGAAGCTTCTCCGCAAACAATCAGACGAGCTTACGCTGTACATCCAATTACTGCCTTGCAGACGGAATATTCTTTGTGGAGTCGTGATGTCGAGGATGAAATTTTGCCTGTATGCCGTGAGCTGGGAATCGGGTTTGTGCCTTATAGCCCATTGGGTAGAGGTTTTCTGACGGGTCAGATTCAACGTTTTGAGGATTTGGCCGAGGATGATTACAGACGACACTCCCCCAGATTTCAAGGGGAAAACTTTATGAAAAATATCGAGTTGGTTCACCGTATCGAAGAGATTGCCCAGGAAAAGGGCTGCAAGCCCTCTCAGCTAGCTTTGGCATGGCTGCTTCAGCAGGGAGAAGATATTGTGCCGATTCCTGGTACGAAAAAAAGAATCTATCTTGAAGAGAATATAGGTGCTCTGGAGGTCCAATTGACTGATCAGGATTTGGCAAGGATAGCTGAATTCGCACCAAAAGGGATAGCGGCGGGCGAACGTTATGCGGCAGCTTCAATGAAAAGCTTGAATTTGTAATTGTAAATTCTAGATGTACAGCAAATGAGGTTCTCCAGCAGGAGAACCTCATTTGCTGTCTGTAAGGCTATATCGTACATTCAAGCTTTTAATATATATGTTTGCATGCAGTAATTACTTTATTTAAGTCATGAGGATGCAGTTCACCTACATAACCTCGTGGAACCGACATACCATTGCGATCAGTAGGCTGTTGTCTCAAATCTTTTCGCAATAGGGTAAAGGGTTTAGACGTCCTTACATAGGAAGCAACAGTCAGGCCGGCTTCTTGCCAATAGTCAAGCGGGATATCAAACTGATCACGTGGCTCTTGTTTCGTTATAAAATTAACGATAAGTGCCAACGTATTATTGGCTTGTTCATTTCCAACAATAACGATGGGCCGGGGCGTATTCCTGTTTTCCGTATTATTCCATACAGGAGTCACCCAAATATGACCTTGAATCATCCACAGAGCAGGATTAAATGTATCCGGCATATTCCTCGTCATAATCATTGTCTACTCCTTCAAATAAAAACCCGTAGCAAGTTCCAACGACGATGCCTATTTCCTGAATGACTTCGGTTTCTGAGGTACTCTTGTTGAATTCAGTGGAATCATCAAGTTTGTTATCGATGGAAATCACCCCTTCCGTATAAAACATTATATCAATGTATTGGAGGTTTGCCAACGAGTTGGAGGGCTATATTCAGTATTTCCAGTTAAAAGTCTAAACATTCATTGACCGAATATAAAATACATCTTGCTATGAAGATCATTACAACTCTGTCTACACAGCACTACATATGATAAAATAAAGGGTAAAGTGATCAAGCTGGCCATGATGTCGGACAGGAAGGACTTACACATGAAGCATCTGCCATTACGTGTACATTTGACAAGAGCATTCACGATTATCGCCTTGATTCCGATTCTGATTCTGGGCAGCATTCAGATCGTTCAGATCAATCAAATTAAAGATGATTATAAACGTACCCAGATGCATACAACTCAACGGCTTGCCGATGCAGTCGAAGCTTATATTTATTACCGTCAAAATGCGATAGAGACATTGGGTGCGACGATCAGCGCTTCCCGTACTTCATTTCGCGATCGGGCTGGAATTACACCCAAAATCCAATCGCTTCAAGCTAGCCTCCCCGGATTGATCAATGTGGTTACTGCAGATCGTACAGGTATCGTAACCGCCTCTTATCCGGAAACCAATCCCGTCGGTGTGCCACTCGTAGATGCAAGTCTTAGTCAGAATGGCTACTATGACGAGATGCTCAAATCTCAATCGACGATTATTACTACCTTGTTCCGCGGACTGCAAAGTGGTGGGCAACCGGATATCGTCATTGCTGCCCCCATTTTTAACGAGGATCGGCAATATGACGGATTTGTAGCAGCTACTCTCGATTTAAAACAGCTGGAGCTACTGGTTACCAAATATGATTATGGGAAAAATACGTATCCTGTAGTGCTGGACCGACTGAATCAAGTCATTTACCATCCTGACCGTCAACTGACGGCCACAATGAAGGATTTAAGCTCAGAAGCAGTCGTTCAGGCAGCAGGAGAGCACCCCGAGGGACTGGGCAGATACATGTCTTCCTTGAAGCAGCAAGAGGAGCTTGTCACCTATACAACGATCAGCGGGCTTGGCTGGAAGGTATGGGTCGGACGATCTTATCAGACGGTCAATGAGACGTTGTTTAACTCTCTATTATTAACCTTTACGCTGCTGTTGCTTGCAATTGGGTTGACGATTGCACTTGGCTTCTTTCTCGCCAAAGGGCTGAATAATACGATTCATCTGCTCGTAGGCTACACGCAAAAGCTCGCTGATGGCAGCTACAAGGAAAGGCCGGAATCCACATCCATGCGTGGAGTTCCATACGAATTGAATGTATTGGCCAGCCGTTTTTTTCAAATGGCTCAGCAGGTGAACGAGAATCAGCAGGCGCTGCTCAGACTCAATGCGGAGCTTGAGAATCGGGTGGAGGAACGAACACACAGCCTTTCTCGTAAAAACAAAGAGCTGGAAATCGTCAATACACTTATTACGCCTATAAGTCCAACTCAGGAAACACCGGAGCTTATTGAAGGAAGTATGGGTCAACTGCGCATGCTGTTGAATACGGATGTCCGGCTGCATCCTTCGTATGGGGAGGATACGCGCCCTCTGGGACTTTTTAGCAGGAAAAGAACAATTGTTGATGGAGATGAGCACTCGCTTTCCCATGAAATAAACGCCATGCCAACCTATATCGTCCCCGTACGTTCAGGTGCTATCGAGCTTGCCCAGCTGACTGTTGCACAGGGGATAGAGGATGGAGCTGTGACGGAGCAGGATCGCCATTTTCTTCATACGTTTGCGAACTCTGTTGCCATTATGCTGCAGAACGATCTACTGCTCAAAAGTGTTCAGCATGAGCATGCTACGCTGCAGGCTGTTCTGGAGAGTATGACGGATGCGATTGTACTGATTGATATGCAAAAACAGGTCGTATATGGAAATCGCCAAATGAGTGAAATGTTCGGGATTCCGACGCCTGATTTGCTGCTAATGAGCGAAGAGGTTATGTTTGAGACAATCAGCTTCCAAAGCCCTGATTCTCGCGAGGATTTCTCTTCGTTGATAGCTCAGCAGGCTGCTGCGATTAAATTCAAACTCACAGCTAGCTCTGGAAAAGAACGTTTTATGATTGTCTCATCATTTCATGTGCTTAATCAGGATCATGTCTATGGCCGAGGTTACGTATGGCGCGATATTACGAAGGAGCATGAGGTCGATTCATTGAAAAATGATTTAATATCACTGGCGTCCCATGAATTTAAAACCCCGATAACCGGTATCAAAGGAAGCGTGGAAACGCTGCTCCGTACCGATGCCGATTGGGAGGAAAGCTTTAAGCAGGAGCTTCTTGAAGGGATTCACGAGGATATTGGGCGTATTCAGCAATTGATCGAGGATTGGCTGGACATTTCCAAGATTGAAGCTGGCGCGATGAGGGTCAATCGTGAGCCAACCCGTATTCCATCCATTGTCAGGAACGCCATCAAACGGTTACCGAACGCGGACGAGCATTGGCTTGAGATCGATACTTCTTTGGCGGACAGCCTGCCGCTTGTTTATGCGGATAAGACCCGTCTGGAACAGGTTTTTGTCAATTTGTTTACGAATGCCATCCGATATAATGACAGACAGCCTCTCGTTCGGGTAACAGCTGAGCGTGATGATACTTATGTGCATATCCGGGTTACAGATAACGGCACAGGCATTCATCCCGACCATCTGGAGCACATATTCGATCGCTTTTATCGGGTAGATCTGTCCTCCAGTCGCCGTACAAGCGGAACAGGGCTTGGGCTGGCAATCTGTAAAGGCATTATGGATTCCCATGGCGGCCAGCTTCGCGTAGAAAGCATCGAAGGTGAAGGCAGCACATTTATCGTTTCAATTCCCCAATATAATCCGAAGGAAGATGATGTGCTGTGAAGAAACAAAAAATCCTCATAGTGGATGACGAGGCCAAAATATTGCGTTTCATCTCTGCTAATCTGAAGTCATTGGGCTATGAAACGATGACCTGTCTGAGCGGCCTGGAAGCCATGGACAAGATCGATGAGATGGACCCAGATCTGATCCTTCTCGATATTATGATGCCAGGGATGGATGGATTGGAGGTACTGCGCAGATTGCGCGGCTACTCGGACGTCCCTGTGATCATGCTGACCGCCCGCAGCAATTCGGATGATAAGGTACAAGGTTTGAATATAGGGGCGGATGATTATTTGACCAAACCTTTTTCGCTCGATGAGCTGTTTGCCCGTGTGAATGCCGTGCTGCGCCGCACCGACGGACGGGCCCTACAAACGGCAAACGCCAGTGAAATGAAGCATGGTTCCATTACCGTTAACATGGCGCAGCGACGTATAAGACATCGGGAAACCGAAATCAAGCTGACGAATACCGAATATAAATTGTTCGTGCTGCTGCTGCAAAATGTGGATAAAGTGATGACACATGAGCAGCTGCTAAGTGAGGTATGGGGCAGTGAATACCGTGATGATGTCGAGTATTTACGGGTAACGATCGCCCGGATTCGCCAGAAATTGAAGCACGTTAACACCGGGAGTCATTTGATAGTAAACTATCCCGGAGTCGGTTACATGATTCCTACGGAAAAAGAAACTACGGCGAACCAACCGACACATTAGGAACAAGTAAAAAGGAAGACACCACACCCGCTGTAACGGGAGGTGCCTTCCTTTTGTGTATGTGATGGCCTTCTGGGGAGATGCTATTACTGTACGCCTGTTAAGGTAATTGCTTGTGAATCAGCCCAATTGTTAACAGCGGCAACCGAATAAGTGACTCCGGAAATGAGCTTGCCGTTATTTTGAATATCAAATACACCTACCGCACCTTGGCGGGATGTGAATTTATATTGTGCGGTTAGCTTGGTGCCGTCCGGTGCAGTTAATGTCACACTGCGGCCTGCGAACAGCTCATCCTGAGGATCTGCGGTCAAAGTCACATTGATGCTCGTAGCGGAAACAGCTTCTGCTTGCTGGATCGCAAGCGGGGCTATGCTCTTGGCTGTCAGCGTCTGTCCGCCAAAAGTTGCCCATGGCGCAGATAAGGTATAGACCGAACCTGATTTCAAGGTTTCGCCATTTGCAAGACGGAACTTCGGCTCCTGCTTGCCGTCTGTCGATTGGGTGAAAGGAACATAAGTTGCCGTCATGCTGGCTCCTGCCTGGTCTGTCAGTATAACCTGCTTAAGTCTCATGGATGGAATGATCGTAAGCGGTTTTCCGTTATAGGTATTGTTATCGTCTACGGTGAAATCCAGCCCGTTACGTTTGCCGCTGTACAGTGCAATGATGTACTGGTAGTCGGTAACACCATCAGCGAGGTAGGATTGCAGCTCAATCGTATCAGCCGCCACCTGCTCTACCGCTTTAAACGGAATTTGGATATCACTGCCGATAAACGAACCCGACTTTTGACCTTTATAGGCTACTGTGTAGCCGGTACCTGCTTTTTGCGGTGAGGTCGGTACGATATAGGTTGCTTTCGCTCCTGTTTTGAGCTGCGGAATGTTTTCGAGCATCAAACCGTCCGAAAACACAAAATTTTGCTTCGCTTTCTCTACATCCGTATTTTCAGGCGTCAGAGGAGCTGAGAATGTGATTTGTACAGCAACTGCATTCAGTACCTTCACCTGGGTGATTTGCGGGATAGCTGCTTGCTGTACGGCATAAAATAACTGTGCTGTTTCTGCGCGGGTAGCAGCTTTACCAGCTGTATACGAGCTGCCGAATAGAATCTGCACAGCTGCCTTGTCCTGCTTCAATAAAGTTGCTGCGATCTCTACCAGCTGCTCGTGGCTTACCGTAGCACCTGGCTGAAACCGATCGTTATCGGCTTTCATTATGCCCGCATTGACCAAGGCATTAATATAGCTGAAAGACCAATCGGATTGTTGTACATCCTGAAAGCTGAGCTTCTTGTCCGTATTCAGATTGACATACATAGATAGGGCAGCGATCTTGGCCAGCTCGCCTCGCGTAACGTTCTGGTTAGGTTTGAATTCCGTGTCGGAATATCCTGACAGCACATTTTGTTTAGCTAACTCTTGAATCGCCAACTTGGATGCGGCTGTGTTTTCGATATCGATAAATTTATCTGCTGCAAGCACCTGCAATACATTCAGGGGTGCTATGGCTGCAAAACCTACTGCTGTTGTAATCGTTAAGGCTGCTAACAAAGAGTTCCGTTTTACCATGAAGATCAATCTCCTTTTGTGTTTATATTTTACTGCCTGACTTGCTGTAGGAAGTGTTCATAGGTATACAATAGCCTACAGGTCATTACATTCGAATAAAAAGCAGCAGCCTCCGCATAACAAAACCATAACAAAGCTCTTCACGAAGCTTTTCGTTGTGTTGACAAGCAAAAAGGATACAGAAGCTTTTCAATAAGAAAAGTTCCATATCCTGATTTCGCACAGCATCATGCTGACAATATTACTTATTCATTTCTCCACTGTCGTAGTTCAATTGCCATCCAATTCCGAACTTATCTGTAAGCTGGCCGTAGCATTTGCTCCAAAATGTTTCCTGCAGCTCCATCCCTACAGTACCGCCTTCTTTAAGCTTGTGAAAAATCGATTTTATAGCATCCATGTCCTTAATGACTAGGGAAAGGCTGATGTTGTTTCCTACTATAAAGTTCATGTCAGGAAAGGTATCTGAAAACATCACATTGCTTCCATAAATGTTAAGTCGTGCATGCATGACCAAATGCTTCATTTGCTCTGGAACCGTATAATCCGGGTTGGGCGGCGCTTGTCCGAAGGTCATAATATGCGGTTTATCTGTTCCAAAAACCTCTGCATAATATTCTACAGCTTCACGACAGTTTCCATTGAAATTAAAATAAACATCAATCGACATGTGCTTCACTCCCTGGTTTGATTGGACATCAGTGCGCTGTTAAATGCCTATTGTCATTGTATCATTACACACTATGCTTTCAAATATACGCAACTTCCTATTAAAAACCATGCTTAGATCCTCATAGACGAGAAGGAGCAGGACCATGAAAACGGCTGTTATAGCGGCAGTAACAAATGCAAAAGGCAGGAAGTCTCTGTTTCATTTTACAAGAGCAAGTAATTTAATGGCGATTGCCCATTTGGATGCGCTGCTGTCCAGTACGCGTATCAATCCCGAATTCGAGGGTGAGCGTCGATTACTGTCGAAAAGTGTGAGCTATGATGAATTTTCAATTACTATCAATGCTCATCTAAAGATTGTTGACAGTATGATCGATGCGGCAACTACACAGGAGCAATTTCGGGCGTGTTTGGACCGGCATGTGTTTTTTTGGCCTACCTTAAAGGATTGTCAGAAAATGGTGGATACCTACGCGCGGAGAGAGCCGGATGAAGAATTTGCTGTGCTTGAATTCGATGCGCAGTCCTTATTGTTGGAGCATTATGCCGCAGTGAAGCTGTCCAAGTATGATTCGGGGAGCTCTCCGCGGTTTCCGACTCACTGTTCGTACAAGAAAAGCCCGGATATGTTCTTACCTTTGGAACACTTCAATACTGTAATCAGCAGCTTAGTACCTGTAAAAGCATCCGAAATACGGGAGGTGCTCATCGAAGACCGGGTAATGGACGTGTCCAAGCATTTGCGTACGGTTTATCTCGATAATCGGGAACAGCTGCCTGATTGCTGGCAGTGTCTGATGAAGCCTCTGGCGGATTTGAAAGTCACGAATGCTGGATGATTTACAGCCTGTTTATGGTTGAAAATGGTTTGAGATTATGATAAATTAGGTATTGCCTAAAATAATTAGTCAATAACTAAATGTGGGGAGGGTGAAATAGTTGCTCGTCTGGATGCTGCGCAAGATAATGTCAGATAGAGAGATATGGACAGGTACGGCATTAGCCCGTTTGTTAAAGGAGAAAGCAGGGTACGATTTATCCGCTCCTTCCATTAGCGCTCTGCTTAACGACCAACCTAAACAAATGAAGGCAGACACCTTGGATGCACTATGTACGGCTTTGGAGTGTACGCCCAGCGATCTATGGGTACATACTCCAACATCTATGAAAGGCGCTTAGTATAGAGGAAGATTGGAGGCAAATCATGGCAGAAAGATCAATTGTCCCTTTTGGTGATTCAATTTTAAGAAAAGCAGCCAAACCGGTAGATGAAATAAATCCGAAAATCTTAAAGCTTCTGGATGACATGGTGGATACCCTCTACGCGGCTGATGGCAGGGCAGGACTGGCTGCGCCACAAGTAGGAATTCTTCGCAGAGTAATTGTGATGGATTGTGGGAATGGGTTAATTGAGCTGATCAATCCTGAGATTATTGAATCTGCGGGCGAGCAGATAGGTCCAGAGGCTTGTCTGTCATTTCCAGGATATACGGGAATCGTGAAGCGGGCCAAATCGGTTAAAGTCATAAGCCTGAATCGATCCGGAGAACGGTTTACTTTGGAAGCCGAGGATTATTTGGCCCGCTGCATCCAGCATGAGGTCGATCATTTAAATGGCCTATTATTTATTGATCACGTTCAGGATTTTTATTTATATCAGGATGACACCCGGAAGCGCGTCAGTCTTCTTGAAGTCCAGAAAATGATAAAATCAACTTCATAAGTGTTCAGCTGTTCATGATCAAGCCCCCCTGCTTCAGAGCAAGGCGGGGTTATTTGCCGTTCAGGCAGCATGGATTCTTTGGCAAAATTAATATGCAAGGATTGAGAGCATATTCCAATACAGCAGGTAGGGATAAGGGTTTTCTTTCTTGATTGCAACAGATATAATGAGAATTATTATCAATTAGCGGGCGAGGTTATTTTTATGAATATCCAGGAGCATATCATGTTATGGAATCAAGCGACGATTAAAGTAATGGATGTTCGTTATATGAAGATGATGTTGGGTGACGAGCTGCGTTCTTATCGTTTGCCTGCCAGCGCTTTTCTGCAGCCTACCTGCGGGACGGCCATGGTTTCACTTGACGGAACAGCCTACCAGATGAAGCCACTGCATGTGCTGCACGGCGGTAAAGGAATGCACATGGATATCGTGCAGATGGAAGGGAACTTCGAGTATTATCTGGTCTTCTATCAAGCGGCCATCCCCTTGCCGTGCAGACAAGAAATTCAGCAGCTGCTGGAGCGCAATAATCCATTTCATATTCAGTATGGGTTCGAGCCGCATTCTCCAGTTCCGCTTCTTCTCAGAATTGAAAGGATGGAACGGGAATGGAAACAATCGAATATGCTTGAACGATTTCATGTTAAAACACTTTTTTATCAATTTGTCTATGATCTGCTAAGTCAGCTGGGTATGCAGGATGATTCATTAAAGAAGGCTGATCTTGTAACTCAAGCAGTCTGGTACATGAACGAGCATTACTCGGATACGATTACCTTAGAGTCATTGGCCAAGTTATTTGGCTGCAGTCCGAGACATCTGTCAAGGCTGTTTCAAGATCAGTTGGGACATAGTCCGCTCGATTATTTGATCAGGATTCGTATGGATATCGCCAAACAATTGATCTGGACTACAGATGCTACGATTCAGGAAATTGCTGATGGTGTTGGCTATGAGGACAGATATTATTTTAGTCGTTTGTTCAAAAAGCACATTGGGATATCCCCAAATCATTATAAAACGCAGTCTGAGCGACGCTTTCGTCTTAATCATCCATTAGCTGTGTCCGGATCGTCCATTGGCGCGAGCAGGGTTCAACGTTATATTGGTAATGAACTTGATAATCATTATCAATACATACGTAAAGGGGTATTACCAATGAACAGAAGTTGGAAGAAACCTTCCATGGCAGTGAACCTACTACTTATGCTCGCTTTGCTGCTTAGTGCATGCTCAAGCGCGGCGAGTCCCAGCCCAACTAAAGGAAGCTCTCAAGTGCCATCAAATAGCGTATCTGCACCCGCTAGCTCAGGCAATGGTCAAACAGCACAGACAGGCACGAGCAGACAAATCGTCGATGATCGTGGCGAAACGGTCGTTTTTAGCAAACCAGCCAAAACGATCCTGACTTTCCCCAAACCGCTTGCCGAAACGGCAATTGCCATCGCAGGAGACATCGATCGTGTAGTCGGTATTCACCCTGCTTCAAAGAGCATGATTGCTCAAAGGGTGTTGAACAAATATTATCCGTCAATCAAACAAATCAACTCTTCATTCACGGTTGAAGGCGGGTTTGTTCCGAACATTGAAGAGGTTCTGAATATCAAGCCGGATGTCGTATTTCAATGGAACATGGGAAAACCGGAATACTACGAGTCCATGGTTAAGGCCGGGATTCAAGTCTTAACGATCGGATGGGGGCCTTGGGAGAAAGAAGTGGCGACAATTCGCATGCTGGGTGCGGCTCTCGGGAAAGAGGAACGTGTTGAGCAATTATTAGCCAATCAGGATGCAGCCAGAACCGATATCGAAAAAATAGTGAAGGACATTCCCGAGGAGAAACGCGTAAAGATGCTGCTAATCAGCGCTATGGATGGCAACAAAATTTCCGTACACGGTGACAGCAATTTCTACCATGGGGTGCCCGGTGTGAAGAATGCAGCCTTCGAGGAAGGTGTGTCCAAGAATACGATGCAGGTCAATGTTGAGCAGCTTTTAGCATGGAATCCCGATATGATTGTCATTCATGAGGCGGCAGTGGGTGTGAATCCTGCAACCATCTATGAGCATCCTCAATTAAAGGAATTAAATGCAGTCAAAAATAAAACGGTGTACAAGCTGCCTGAGTTCGCTTTAATGTCGCATATGGCATCGTTAACCTGGTATTGGTATGGAGCACTTGCTTATCCGGATAAATTTTCCACCTTGAAGATCAGAGACATCATTACGGAGGGTTACAAATTTTCCTATAACATCTCGCTGACGGATGAAGAGGTCAATCAAGTGTTGAAGATGGATGCCAATAAAGATAGTAAAGATTACATGAGCAAATTTATCAAAAAGTAAATGAGTCGTGAAAGGAAATCCAATATGCAGTATAGACAATTAGCTAAAACAGATATTCAGGTGTCCCGAATTGGTTTCGGGGCGCAGAGGTTTGAGAATCCGCAAGATAGGGATGCTTGCGTTGAAACGGTTCTGTATGCCTATAACAATGGTATCAATTTCTTCGATACAGCCATGCTGTATTGCGCTGACCAGTCCGAGTTCATATTAGGTGAAGCCATACTCGAAATGAAAAAGCAAGCTCTTCCTTTCCATATTTCTTCCAAGTGCTATCACGGTGATGCTGCAAATTTCAGAGAAAAGCTGGAAACGAGCCTGCGAAGATTGAACGTAGATCAAATCGATTTTTTTACTAATTTGTGGGGTGTCAAAAGCTATGGAGATTGGTTGGAATGCCAAAGATTCGGAGCGGTAGATCAGATCCTGAGAGCCAGAGAAGAAGGCTTGATCAAGCATGTATCCATAACGACCCATATGCCTAGTGAGGATCTGAAAAAGGTGTTGAGCGAATACAATTTTGATATCAACATTGTCGGATATAATGTGTTGAACGCGCCGTGGAGAACAGAGGGGATGCAAGCATCCCACAATATGGGCGTTGGCAATATCGCGATGAACCCGCTCGGAACCGGTATTATTCCGCAATATGAGCATGTGTTCAAGGCAATTTGTATAAAAGAGCATCAAAGTATTGTCGATGGCGCCATTCATTACATGCTGTCCAGCCCTTATGTGGATAGCGTGCTGGTCGGTCTCCGCAACAAAAGCGATGTCAAGGATGCCATTGATTCCCTGGAAAGCTTTGTTCCTTATACAGAGGAAGAGCGCAAGCTGGTTCATAAGCGGCTGCAAGAAAGCATAGCTAAGCTCGATTACGATACCCGCCATCAAATTGCGATGGATATTTGCCAGAAAATGTACATCAATAGAGAAGAGGTTGCTGCTTTGATGGATGTGTATGTATTGTCCATCTGGCGAAACTAATATGCCCAATAAGCATACCTATTTCTTTTTGACGACAACGGTACTGTTTCTTATCGCTATTATTGCCGCGTTGTGCATGGGCAGATATGCCATGTCGCCAACCGAGCTCTTCCAGTCCATTTTCTCGCCGGGAAGCCTGAAGTCCGGTAGTGCAGGAGCAACTGTTATTTGGGATATACGCTTTCCGAGAGTTATCGTAGCGGCTCTGATCGGGGCGGGCTTGGCCGTGTCGGGAGCCAGTCTGCAGGCGATGTTTGCCAATCCGCTGGTTAGTGAACATCTATTGGGGGTATCTGCAGGAGCGGGCTTTGGCGCAGCATTAGGCATCTTCCTATTCAACCAAACGATCCTGATTCAGGGGCTGGCCGTCTTGTTCGGGCTGCTTTCGATGGCAATAGCTTATGCTATCAGCAAAAAAGACGGTCAGATCAAAATATTGAAGCTGGTGCTGGCAGGAACCGTAACCAGTTCTGTATTTGCTGCGTTGACTTCGATGATTCAATATATAGCCAATCCGGAACAACAGCTGCCTACGATTCTATTCTGGCTCATGGGCAGCCTGGCCAGCGCAACAATGAAGGATGTCATGACAACCATGCCTGTCATCGTGCTCAGCGTCGCCGTGATCTGGAAATTACGCTGGCAGTTGAATATGATTTCTCTCAAGGATGAAGAAGCTGTGTCGCTTGGAATTAATTTGAAGCGAATCCGAATTATCGTCATTTTAATGACCACGATCATTACTGCTCTTTCCGTAGCTACCTGCGGGATTATCAGCTTTGTGGGTCTGATTGTTCCCCATTTTGCAAGGATGATCGTAGGGGCAAACAATCAAATATTAATACCGGCGAGTATCGCAATGGGGGCTGTTTTTATGGTTGTCGTAGATACGATGGCCCGGACCTTGACAGCTGCCGAAATTCCGCTATCCGTTCTGACTGCATTGATCGGGGCGCCTGTCTTCGGTTATATGCTGCACAAGACTGGGGGAGTATGGAGTGATTGAGGTTGTCAGTTCTTCATTCTATTATGAACAGGCCAAGCCATTGTTCCGTGATTTAAGCTTAACCGTCAATGAAGGAGAAACGCTGGCCGTGCTAGGCGTTAACGGTGCCGGCAAAACAACGTTCATTAAATGCATGATGGGTTTTTTGAAGTTCAAAAGCGGTTATTTGTGCATAGACGGAGTCCAAGCCAACACACTTTCATTACAAGCATTCTGGAAAAGGGTCAGCTACGTTCCACAGGCCAAGCATACCACCTTCGGTTATAGTGTATTAGAAATGGTTGTCATGGGGCTGTCTCCTTACATCGCGATGGGCAACATGCCCAGTAAAGAGGACTATACCAAGGCGCGTGAAATGATCGATAGTGTGGGGCTCTCTGGCATTGCCAACAGACCCTGCAATCAGATTAGCGGCGGTCAACTACAGATGGTACTCATTGCCAGAGCGCTGATCAAGAAACCAAAAGTGTTGATTATGGACGAACCTGAATCCAATCTCGATATGAAAAATCAAATGATGGTTTTAGAAATCATACAATGGTTAAATAAGCAAAAGCTGACCATTATTATAAATACACACTTTCCTGCGCATGCACTTAGGGTGGCCGGACAAACGTTAATCATAGGGGAACATGAGCATATCACGGGACCTACGGAACAGATTGTAAATGAGATCAATTTGCAGAAATACTTTGGGGTGCATTCAGAAATGATTCGTTCCCGTAACCATACAAATACGGTTAGCGGTATTTTGCCTATTGAGCTGGTCCATCCCATGAAGCTGGATTCCATACCATTGTAACTTGTTCAATTAAGCTGTGACTTGTATTCATATGCGGTTATTCCGAACACACTTTTAAAATGTCTGTTCAGATGAGTCAGATCGACAAATCCGCATTCCGCCACGGCTGAATAAATGTCCTTATTTTTCTCAATGGATTGCTTCGCATGCTCGACCTTGCAATTCAAAAAAAACTGATAAGGCGATATGCCGGTATGATGCTTAAACTCTCGGATAAATTGGTATTTGGACATATCAAACTCTTGAGAGAGGTCGTCAAGCTTCAGTACATTTTCTATATTGTCGAACATCATTTCCTTCGCTTTTTTGACGAATTCATTATTTTTTTTATAGGCTGTATCTATGTCTGCATTAGAAACAAGGTCAACTAATGTTAACAACAGCTCACTGCACAGTAATTCTTCTTTACCGTTCTGGATGGCATGGCTTAGGGTGATAATACATCGCGCTAATTTGGCATTGTAGACGATAGGGGAGGAGAAACGCAATTCTTTTTTCCCGAGTATCTCTAATAATAGGGCCGGCTTGATATAGAGCATGACATAATCAAGCTCTGTCCTATCATATGAGCTGCCATCATGCGATTGCTCTGGATTAAACAGCATAACTCCATTTTTATGGGATAACTGAAAGCTGCCGTCCAAGTTATATTGCTGGATTCCGCGTAAAGTCACACCAATTGCATATTCCTCGTGGCAATGCTTTTTATATGTAAACTCAGAGATGCTTGCCGATAAGGCCAGGATATCTGCTGATTTTTTATAGTTGAATTTCTCCACGTCCTTCACCTCCCCATTTCTATAGGATTCCCGATACCATAATTGCAGAGTAAATTAAAAACAGCGCCATCAGGGTGTTTATCAATTTGTGATGATGGGCTAAAAATCTTTTGAAAATTGCACCAAAAACAACCCAAGTTGTAAATGCAAAAAATCCGATGACGGTGATGATCATAACAAACAGAAACGATGCCAGCGATGAGGTATAGTAGGGCATAATATAGCTGGGTATTACGGTTAGCGTAAACAATACAACTTTGGGATTTACAAATTGCATCAGCAAGCCTGAGAGAAAATTGGCGGATTGTTTAGGTTTGGATTCCGTTGAATCCATCCTGAAGATTTGATAAGCGAGATAGAGCATATATAAACTGCCTATGATCTGCATGATGCCTACAATATTCGGAATGATCCCCGCTAACAAACGGTTTAGCACTACAGAAGAAGCCAGCAATATACCAAAGGCAACTGTGGCCCCGCCAACATACTCCATTGCTTTTTTTGCGCCATAATGATGCACGGAATGTAAAATGACCATATTGGCCGGCCCAGGTGTAAATGTCGCAACAACACAATAGATGAAAAAGGACGTTATATTCATTATGCCTCCTGTACAAGTAGTCACATGAATATACACCTAATCACTATAATGCTTATAGTATATTATTGCAGAAGGCTTAACCTCTATTGTAGCAAAGAATGAATGGAATCGACATGGGGAATGATGGGTGGAGCCATTAAATCTGAGCTTCTTGGCATTTGTAGAACGGGGTACATGGCTTCAACTATAATCCGGCATGACGATGTCCCGAATTGTGAGACATCGTCATGCTTTTTATTTGTTACTGAGAAGTCCGTTTAATCATCGCACAAAGCGAATCCCTATAGCTTTATTCCTGGCTATGAGATTGATCGTATGCCGCTCTGGCATTTTCGACTAGCGAATAATGGTCACTCGTCCATTGCTTCAGCTCTCTCATAGGTTGAAGCAGCGTTTCACCGAGCGGAGTTAGGGAATATGCGACGATTGGAGGGATAGACGGAGTAATATCGCGTTGGACCAACCCATCCCGTTCCAGCTGCCGAAGTGTTTGGGTCAGCATTTTTTTGGATATGCCTTCGATTCGTCTCCTCATTTCACCGTAACGAATCGTACCGTCTTCCAAAGAGTAGATGACCAGTGCAGTCCATTTATTGGAAATTATTTCCAGAACCTTACTATATCCGCAAACAGATATCGATATATCAGGTTGTATGGGTTTTATCGAACTTGATAATGTCATTTCATGCCCCCTGTGCACCTTTTTGTTCCCAGGACACATTAAAGTGCCTACTTACATTATTTTAGTTCATGTATTAATGTATGTCTATACCATTCGATAAAGGGGAGATTTCCATGAAAGCATACGAAATTCAAAGTGGATTTGGGCTCGATCAACTAAAGGTAGCTGAACGTTCAATGCCGGTTCCTGGTCCTGATGAAGTACTCATCAAAATGCGGGCAGTCTCACTTAACTCCAGAGATCTGGGCGTCATTGACGGGTTTTATAACCCCAATTTGCCCCTGCCTTTCATTCCGACATCTGACGGTGTTGGCGAAGTTATCGCCTTGGGAGAGCAAGTCAGCACGTTCAACCTTGGGGAACGGGTCTGCGGCATTTTTACTCAGAGCTGGATATCTGGAGAACCTACACAAGACAATTGGGTAAGTACGCTGGGAAGCCCGTTGGGCGGGCTGCTCGCGGAATATATCGTGCTTCCCGCAAAAGGCCTGGTTCGTGTACCGGATCATTTGACGGATGAAGAAGCAGCGGCACTCCCTTGTGCAGGCGTTACGGCTTGGCATGCTGTAGTGGAGGAAGGCACAATAAAAGCCGGTGAAACAGTTGTTGTGCAAGGGACAGGCGGCGTTTCCTTGTTCGCGCTTCAATTTGCCAAGCTTCACGGAGCGACCGTGATCGTAACATCAAGCAGCGACGAAAAATTGGAGCGGGCGAAGAAACTAGGTGCGGATTATGGGATCAATTACAGACAAACACCTGAATGGGATAAGGTCGTTCTTGAACAGACGAAGGGTCGTGGAGCGGATCATATCGTCGATCTTGGCGGCTCTGCTACCTTGAACCAGTCCATCTCAGCGCTGCGGGTGGGAGGACAAATCAGTATGGTTGGTGTTCTATCGGGATACCGTGTCGAAGGATTTGATATCATCCCCGCTATTCTAAGGAAAGCAAGACTCCAAGCGATCAATGTCGGTAGTCGCGACATGTTTGAGAAGATGAACCGGGCAATTGATCAGAGTAAGCTTCGGCCGATCATTGACACTGTTTTTCCATTCGAGCACGCTGTTGATGCTCTGCATTACTTGGCTAAAGGCACACATTTCGGGAAAATCTGCATCAAATTCTAATTTGGAAACAATCTATTTAAAAGCACAATTCATTAAAGACTGGTATAACAAAAAAACGGCAGAGATGCCGTTTTTTCAAAGGATGCAGCGTTATGGGTTTGAAATATTGCACGACTTTCAGGATCAAGCAGGTTGGACCCAGATACCAGCTATTTATTGCACAGGTGCCCAGCGTTTTAATGTAGGGAACAACACTTTCATTTGTGCTTTGGCTTCACTCTCCGTCATTCCTGAGTTTGCTGACACCATGTAGGGCACGCAAAATTCAATCATCTCACTCATAGTGGAATCTGCCGTGAATTCGCCATCTGCAAAGCAATACTTACAATAATCAGGATGGGTACTGCCATCCGCATTTGTACCGTGCATGTCATTGGTTTCATCCATCGGTGCTGCGCAGCTTTGACACGATTTAATCATATTGTTTTCCAATTGTTATCACTCCTGTTTGTTTGGTACTTGCTAGCTTAGTATACGACTGTTAATTGGACAGCAGCATGTCATATTTTAAAAGTTTCTATAATATGACCCTATGGTGTCATATTAAGGTGTATACTATTACATTGAGGTGGTACATATGCCGATAAGTCGACATTTCGAAATCATTTATTTACTCCTGCATAAGAAGACTTTGACAGCAGCCGAGTTGGCCGAGCATTTCGAAGTCTCCGCCAGAACGATTTTTAGAGATATTGATACCTTAAGCGCGGCCGGAATTCCAATCTACAGCAGCCGAGGAAGAGGCGGCGGAATTTCTTTAATGGATAGGTACGTCTTAAATACGTCTTTGTTGTCGGAGCATGAGCAAAATGATATTTTAATGGCTCTTCAGAGCTTAAGCGCTGTAAAAATACCTGAAACAAATGACGTGCTGGAGAAGCTGAGCACATTATTTAAGAAGGATATGAATAACTGGATTGAGGTCGATTTCTCCCCATGGGGAAGTCAGGACAGCCAGAGACAGATATTCCCACTCTTGCGTCAAGCGATAATCGCCCATCATCTGATCAAGTTTCATTACTATAACACAGAGGGTGAACAGAGCATGCGGAGTGTTGAACCCGTCAGGCTGCTGTTTAAGAGTAAATCGTGGTATTTGGAGGGGTACTGCCGTAATAGTGAGAGCTCCCGTGTATTTAAGATCAGTCGCATGAAGGAGATCGTTGTTACCGAGGTCGTCTGCGATCCAAGACCGGTAGTGCCTTTTACAGAGGCAGAGGACAACATCATGCGCAACTCTATCGAGGTGACTTTGCGGATTTCGGCACAAGGTGCTTACCGAATCTTCGATGAATTTGCAGAGCAGACGATTACTCGTAATGAAGATGGTACTTATAGTATCACGGTATATTTTCCAGAGGGTAACTGGCTGGACAGTTATTTGTTGTCTTTTGGTGTCCTTCTTGAAGACGTTAGTCCCGTACATTTACGTCAAAGAATGTTGGCCCAATTAGATGCGATGAGGTGTAAATTGAGCGGAGGTTGAGCTGTGAAAAAGATGCAAAAGACATTTCCATATATCGATGTAGATCACTCATTTTTATGGTTGAATAATTTTTTCTTGACAAACTTATTCATTATGGAGCCAGCGAGGGATTTTAAAACAAATAAAGCAACTAGACCTGCACCAATTAATAAATAGGTTTCTTTGATCACGGTAATCCATCGATAAAGAGTTTCCAAATTGTATGCTCCTAATCTAATAAGGGATTTTAAAGTATTACCCAACGATTAGGTGGTTTAATCAATCAACAGTTTTATTATTTATTATGGTGGTTACAGACTGTAACTATCCTATTATGTGTTTTCCTTTTACCAAGGATATGCTAGACTCGAAATATCTAGATCAAAAAACACCCCAAATATTTTTGAACAAACCATCCAATACCATCGATTAATCCCTAATATAGCTTTTATTGAAAATAATCGAAGAATGAGGCGTTCATGACAACTTCGAAAAACGAAATCAAGCTAAGCCATGTTATTTATTTATTAGTGTTCATCCTCTTGCTGGTTGCGGTGCGTTGGAATTGGCATAATCAGCTGTCGTTACCGAATCCTCCATCTGTAAAGCAAGGTGTGTTGGATTTACGAGGCCAAGAACTTGATCATTCACGTATCTTCCCGATGGACGGGGAGTGGCTGTTTTATCCTGGACAATGGATCGGTGCATCCAATATTGCAGGCGCTTCGCAAGGACAAATATTGCAGGTACCTGGCAGCTGGAATGCTGTATTTGATCCTGCAAACAAAGAGGCATATGGATATGGAACCTATTATGTGCGTATTTTGCTTGATCGTCCATTGACCGAGCCGCTTGGTATTTGGTTTCAATCGATCTATACAGCCTCTGAAGTGGAGATTAACGGGGAGGTGCTTGCTCATTTTGGTGTACTTGCCGAAGGGAGGGAGGGGCATGTTTCCGAAACCAAATCATTTTTGGTTACCTATGCGCAGCCGAATCCATTGGAGCTGAATCTGTTCGTAAGGGCTGCTAATCATGAGTCACCTCTAAAAGGTGGCATCATTAAATCTGTACAGTTTGGCACGCAAAAAGAGGTCAACCAAACATACTTGGTTTCCACGGGTTTGCAGCTTACCGTATGCGTGATTCTTCTTCTTCATGCGTTATATGCACTGATAATTTATTTGATGAATGTCAGAAAAACAGAGTTCATTGTGTTTTTCCTGATGATGGTGGCATCGGCTATGACCATAGCGGTGTATCACAATGGGCTTCTATTCCAGTGGGTTGACGCGGAATTTACGTGGATGGTGAAGTTGAAAGCCTTTGCATACATGTGGTTCGCCTTTTTCCTATTGCTGATGGGAAGAGGTTTTATTGGCAATCAACGTAAAGATGTGGCTTTTTATAGTTATGTTTTTGTGCTTATTGCTTATAATCTTTTTATTGTAATCGGTCCGGCAGAAACAGTGCTATACTCGCTTGAAAAAGAGCACTACATGATGCTGTATTACATTCCACTATTCTGGACGGCATACTATTTTATACGAATGGTGTTAAATAAAGAAGTCGGTGCTTTGTACCTGTTATTTGCGGTGATAAGTGTCATTAATAATATATTGTGGGGAACTGTGTATTATGCGGGATCGGCGCAATTCATGTTTTATCCGATAGATTTGATTGCTGCGATTACAAGCTTCTCTGCTTATTGGTTTAAAAGATATTTTCATAATTCAGATGAAGTTTTATTGCTCAATACTCAATTAGCTGAGGCTAACCGCTTGAAGGATCGTTTTCTGGCCAATACGTCACATGAACTGCGTACGCCACTACATGGCATAATGAACATTTCTCAAAGTGTGCTGACCCGAAAAAAAGATATGCTGGATGAACAAAGTCAACGCGATATGGAACTGCTCATTATGATTAGCAACCGGATGTCGCATACGCTTAATGACCTGCTTGATGTCGTCAGATTGCAGGATAAGAGGGTTACGCTGCGCAGGTCGGCTGTGCAAGTACAGTCCTTGGCAGCTGGTGTACTCGATATGCTGCGGTTTTTGACCGATGGCACAAAGGTGCAGCTGCGCCTGAACATCAAGGATGATTTGCCTTTCGTATATGCAGATGAAGAACGTTTGGTGCAGATTCTGATTAATTTAGTACATAATGCAATTAAGCATACACAGGAGGGCAGCGTTGAACTGGCAGCCGTGCAAGACAACGGGCAAGTATGGATACATGTGAGGGATACGGGAGCAGGTATGGATGAGGCCATGCAAAAGCGTGCATTTATGCCCTATGAGCAAGGGGCTTTTGGCGGAGGCGGCATCGGACTGGGACTTAGTATTTGCAAGGATCTGGTTGAACTGCACGGTAGTGAGCTCATTGTGGAATCGCAACCGGGCAAAGGCAGCGTGTTCAGCTTCCAATTGCCTATGCTGGATGAGAGACGGCAGTCATTTATACCTGATCGTACAGAGCAGGAGATGGACTCGCTGACAATGGTCAGGGCACAGATAACAGCCGAAGCCGCTGCTATGGTGGCAGCCAGTTATGAAATAAAAGAAGTTCATCCTATCTCGATACCACAGGGTAGCTCTGATCGATTCCGAGTGCTGGCAGTCGATGATGATCCCGTCAATCTAAAGGTGCTCATTCAGATCCTATCAACGGAAGATTACTATATAGAAACCGCATATTCCGCACGTGAAGCATTGGACAAGCTGCACCATGAGCAGTGGGATCTGATCATCGCTGACGTCATGATGCCGGGTACATCGGGGTATGAATTGACGCGCTTGATTCGTGAGCGGTTCTCACTGTTTGAACTGCCTATTATACTGCTAACAGCTCGTGGCGAATCTGAGGATATATATGCAGGCTTCCTTGCCGGAGCGAACGATTATGTCACCAAACCTGCGGATGCAGTGGAATTGAAGTATCGCGCCTGGTCGCTATCGTCTTTGAAGCAAGCCGTCAATGAACGGCTGCGCATAGAGGCTGCTTATTTGCAAGCGCAAATCCACCCGCATTTTCTCTTTAATACATTGAATTCGATTATGGCTTTAAGTGAAATTGATACAGAAAAGATGCGAGAACTTACAGAGGCATTCACATCGTACCTGCGTATCAGTTTTGACTTTTTGACTGCAGGCAAGCTGGTGCCGCTGGCTCGGGAGCTTCAACTGGTGGAGAACTATGTATATATCGAGCAGCAGCGTTTCGAGGAACGTCTACAGGTGGAATGGGAAGTGAACGTAGATATGGAAGTGCTGATTCCACCGCTTACGATTCAGCCGCTGGTAGAGAATGCGGTTCGACATGGCGTTTTAAAGCTGTCTAAGGGTGGGACGGTACGGATTCGGATTGAGAGGCAGGCAGAGGCTGTCCATTATTCTGTCATAGATACGGGGATTGGCATGGATGACGAACAGATTAGCAAGCTGTTACGTCCAGCAGGTAAAGAATATCGGGGTATCGGGCTGCTTAATACGCATAGCCGATTAACACAATTGTATGGACAAGGATTGCAAATTCAGAGCAAGCCTGGTGAGGGAACAACGGTGTCTTTTATTATACCTGATTCCATTCGGTTGTAACGAAGCAGGCCAAATGAACGATATACAAGGTGAGACGGAGGTGATGACATGCACTTGCCGTCTCGCTTTTTTTCTATTAACAAAAACTGCAACAATGAGGGGAACGAATAATTTCATAGCCAATTATTGGCTAAAGTGGTAGACTAATATTTGACAAAATCTGCAAGGATTCCATATGTATGGAGATATAAAATTGGGGATGTGATTGTAGTTATGTGGATATTTTTGGGTTTTATGAGCTTTTTGGGGTTTATTGGTTGTTTAGTAGGGGCAATTGTTGCATTAGCTCAAAAGAAAGGGTTACACAAAAAATATTTTATTCTTTCGGGATCGTTATTCCTATTATTTATTATTTTTGTGAATTTTTCTGCTACGAATTCAACAACTGCAGATGAAACCAAACAAGCGGCTAAACCAGAAGTTGTAAAGGCATCTGCTCCAGCTACTAATGCAGCGGATATTTCGACTCAAAAGAAAGTTGATGAAGCAAGCAAGAAAAAAGCACTTCAAGAAGCGGTGTTAGAATTTGAAAAGTCAGCTCAGGAGCTGGAAGCGTCAAATTTACCATTAATGAATCAATATGCAGATGTTTTAGAAAATATGGGCAAAGGGTCTACCAGAAATGATGCATATTCAGCTGTAACTAATGCGAAAAAGTTAGCGAAAACCCTTAACACTAGCTACCATAACCTGCCGATCCCTAATAATTTGCCTAAGGATGTTGAACAGCTATTAGATGAGGCTCGTGTTGGTTTATCTGGAGCTTATTACAAAAAAGAAAAATCATTTGATGCCATCTTAAAATATCTTGATAACCAGAAGCCAAGTGATATTCAGGTGTTCAGAGAAGAAAATGAATCCGCGCAGCGAATATCAAAAGATGCCATATCCAAAATAGCTCAGGCCAAGGAAAAGGTTGGGCTGGATGCGAACGCTAAAAAGTAATAAACATGTGCTTATAGAGAAATCACTAATAAGGAGAGGGTCTTTTTGAAAAGTCGGTTTAGTTTCGTCTTTTTTATTGTTTTATTAATAACAATTTTAGTTCCAGTGAGTGCCTCTGCAAATGAATCAGATTATACAGTGTACATTAATGATAAGCAGTTAAAAACCGAAAATGCACCTATTACACGAGATAATGCTATTTATGTGCCACTATGGAGTGTCTTAGGACAATTGAATATGTCGGCAGAGGACAACAACGGAGTACTTAAAATTAATCATCCATATCGAATATTGCTAATTAAGTCAGACCAGAACATGATGACCTACTTTGGTCGTGGTATGGATGAGCACAATACCCGCTTGGATTACCCCATAATTTCACAGGATTATGTTCTGTATGCACCACTCACATTCTTAAGCGAGTATCTGAATATGCAAATTGCATATGGTGAGAATGGGCGTATCGATATTACGGCGGGAGATTTTAGTAAAGATATATCTTGGACAACTTTAAGCAAGAATAAATATACTATTGATACCGCAGCAAAAAAATTATATCAAGATTCGGTTGCAGAAAGCTTTTGGAGCAACAATCCTGTGCTTTGGAATAAAAATAAGTTAGTTGGCAATGTCACATTACAGGAAAAATATGTTCAGCAAACAATTGTCAGCTACAGTGGATTAACGGTTACATTCGTGAACAGCGAGAAGCAGTATACAGTTACGTTTAATTCTTTGGAAACTATAGCGAACACCTTCTTATTAAGTGATCCATTGGATAATTTCACTTGGTCGAAAGATATTAAAACGTTAATAAGACAAGGTTACGCTAGAATAGGTATGACACAAGAAATGGCTATTCTATCGTGGGGTGTACCAGATGATGTGAACAAATCCGCTAGTAAATACTTGTACTCTGAACAGTGGGTATATAAGGGTAGTAAATTTAATAACAGCTATCTCTATTTCGATGAAACAGGGAAAATTACAAGTATTCAAAATTAATGAATGATATTCAAAGTTATTAATATAACAAATCCAGCCATGTAGCCGAATTCTAGCTAGATGGTTTTTATTTTATGCAAACCTTCAAAAAAAACAAATAAAACATTGTAAGAAAACTTATTTTGAAAGCGGTTTAAAATCTGAGGGAAAAGGAAGTGTATAAGAATTGAGAAATACTCGAAGCTTGATGATCACAATGGTATTTCTATTAATCGTATCCTGTTTACCGTTTATGTGGAGGCAGGGGCTCAGATCAAACCGAGTACACATAAAGCGGATTTTAAGCCTTTTGTACGTGCGAGGCACAGTTTGGAAGAACCTGAGGCCTATGCAAGCTTGTTCAACGCTGGAATTATGGACCACAACACTATGGCTATACGATATCTGATATCTCCTTTATTGGGCCGGGAACGATCGGAGACGAGGAGAACGGTTTGGCACTGCGTCCATTCCCACATTTTTTGTTCATTTCGCCATCTCCTCGTTACCCCTTAATGACTTACTAAGTGTGACGAATACATTTTCGTCTTGCATTAAGTGTAGCTTGGCGGGGGGCGATTTTATATATGATTTCTTTCAAGCTTTTGTTTTGTTTCTTTGAAACTTGTATATAGGATTATTACAAATCGATGCAAGAATAAAGAAGGAGGACTAATTAAATAATTGTGGTTACAGACCTATCCAATTTTTAAACCTTTTAAATATTTGTTTATCCTCCACTCCATTAAAACCCAATGCATTCCCTATGATTTTCGTATATTCATCGAAAGTATTATTGAGATTGCGTCTGGTTGAAAACCAATACTTGGAGCTATATTCAGTCTGGGCAGCACAGTAAGTAAGTCTGACTCCTGAGCTGCTGAAAATGTGGTTAAAATTGAATTTAACTCTTCGCATATGGTAATCCGATGAAACGACTAGAGCTGACTTTAAATGGTGTTCATTCATAATATTTAGTGTGTACTGCGCATTTGTATAGGTACTATTAGCCTTTATTTCCTTTATGATGTTACTTGCAGGGACACCAAGCTTAATAATGGATTCGTAGATACCATCTTCACGAGCATTCGAAATAATAATAAGCGGCGCAAAGCCCTCTCTATACAATGATATAGCTGCAAGAGTACGTTCTTGGCCACCTCCCGTTAACACTATAATGGCATCAGACTCTATGGGCTTATCATTAACAATTAAAAATTCCCCTAAAAAAAACAGTACAATGATTATCCCCACCACCAATGATAATCCTATAAATTTACATATTTTCTTCATGTTTATAATCTCCTAATAAATGGGTTGATTATTAAGAATATTATCTCATTGAATATTTATATATACAACTTTAGAGGAATATGCTTGACATTGATGCTCATGGTTTATTGGAAGCTGGACAAGCTGATGAACTCAATTTACATATAATAGAAAAAACTATCACAGCATGTGTGATAGCTACATAGGAACAACAAGATTTCTCCCATTAGTTTTTGCCTGATACAAGGCCTTATCTGCACGTTCGATTAGTTGGTCTAACGATTCCTCTGTGCGTTGTACGACTCCAATGCTGATAGTTGCACGAATGATTTCACCTTGAAAATCAAAACTAGATGCTGAAACGGCTGCTCTAACCTTTTCTGCTTGTATAATACCCTCCTGTAGGGTTGCATGGGGAATAATGATTGCGAATTCTTCGCCTCCTAATCTTACCAGAACGTCAGAATCTCGCTTGGTATTTTGAACGATCTGAGACATCTTCTGCAAAACAGCATCACCAGCAGAATGCCCATAGGTATCATTAATTCTCTTAAAGTAATCGATGTCGAAAATTAAAAAGCAAAGTGGATCATTGTTTTTTTTAGATTGTAGAATTGATTGTTCAAAGTAAACTTCAAGATACCTGCGGTTGTAAGCTTTAGTAAGATTATCCGTTAAGGAAAGGGTATTAAGTAGGTTAAGAGCGTCGTTTAATTTGATATTGTAAAATGTAAAAATAAGAATGACCGCCCAGGCAACAACAGAGGTGGATATCAAACGATTGAGGAAATCGCCAGGTATATTACCATCGAAAACCATATACAGTGTCAACATCCTGATTATTGGCATAATGAGGCTGGCAATATGCCCTGATAACCATCTTGGAAATAGGACAACTAAACCGAACATTGAAGGAAGAAATAACATCCAAAGTCCACTTAATGGATAAAAGTAATTAATTAAAGCTGCTATTATGAGCGCCGCAGTTGTGAATGTATAAATCCATATTCGTTTAAACATTGTTCCCCCTTTAATGAACGATAACCGGCTCAATAAGTGAGAGAAACAATTGCAAATCCAGTTTATCGAAGCTGTACAGGTTATCAGATTGCTTCAAGAAAACCATGATATTGCCTATATCCAAATGGCCTGTATTCGGAAAATAAACACTTCTTACGGCAGCATGAACTTCCTCTTGTTTACTATGATCGATAATTAAAATAGATGTATAATTTGTAGAGTTTTTTCCTGCCATATCCTTGACGCCAATGCCGATACGGGTTGCTGTATCTGGAATCGGTAGCCCCCAAGGCAAAGCGAACTGAGGCACATTTCCTTTGGGTACTTCTCCAATTAGGCTTATCGGCTGGTTATTGCTGTTTAGAAAATAGAGCTGATAACTGACGAGGCTTGATTCATCGATAGCTCTGCTCCAAGTTAAGAAGCCATGCAATTTTTGGGGCTGCTCATCCATATCAAGAAAATTCAGATTCTTAGGAAGCTTCGCACTCGATACATTGTTGGTATACCTTTTGATGGGAAGATAAGCTGGTGCGCTCTCATTGCCGTTGTTGTCATACGAATATAGAGCAAATTGAGTGGCGTCGCTGGGTACTGGCTGCAAATTATCTAAATTATAAGTTAGCTGAGAAACAAATTGGGCCGTAAATATCGTACCGATTGCTTGTATTTTAGCACCATTAGATGTACTAAAATATAGATTATAGCCTTTGATTGCGCTTCGGTCTGAGGGTAGAGTAAAACCAAACTGTCCTGAAATCGTATTCGGTGTAGATGAGTATGTAAAGTCTTGATTAATAACGGGTGCAGGAAGGGTAGCCGAATAAGTAGCCGTAAGATTCGTGTCGTCTTGACGATTATCAATCACACTGACAGTGGGGTAAGAATTAAACTCTTCTCCTGCACTATTGAGGCTTCCAACTAAGATACTTCCAGTGTTTGGAAGGAATCTATCAAATACATATTGATACGTCTTGTCTGCGCGTTTAGCTATAGTGTCCCAATATCTCCACGTATTGTCGCCCATTACCCAATAATAAATGTTGTACCCGGCCACCAAGCTTTCGTCGTTGGCTCCGGTCCACGAAACAACAGCTTCAATAGAATTTCCGTTAGCATTGTTATCATGGAATATCAGTGATTGAACAATATGCAAATTATAGCTCCACAAAGGAGTTGATCGGATATCAACCACAGCCGAACTGCTGTCGAACAAAATAACACCGATCCTTGTTGCGCCCGAAGGTAACGAAGTCTTTGGCATCGTAAACGAATAATAGTTATTGGCATCGGAATAGACGGACGCAATCACGGAACCTATGGGGTTATTCGTATTATTCAGGAACTGAAGCTTCATTTCGGAGTGAACAGGTATTGTGCCGTAGAACGACCATGATACATTACCCTCAAAGGTGGTCACATCCGATGAGTTATTGTAAGCATTGAAGTTAGAAATCCCTTTCAAAGACACATTCGACGTGAGATTGATGGTTTGGTTAAATGCTTGACCGGCAGAGAGAATTCCGGTGCTTATCGGAGAGCTAGCGGTGTAGCCAATTGATGAAGCAGTAACCGTATAAGCTCCAACCTGCAAATTACATAAGGATGCTACTCCATATGTATTCGTTTTGACAGTTACCGGGAAGGGGAGCGCGGCAGAGGTAAAAGTCACATCTGCATAGGAGAGTGGATATCCCAAATTAGATGTAATCGTAATGTTGGCCGATGCTTTAGTTGGTGCGGCGCCATGGACAGTTGGAACGTTGCCCACCAATGTGAAGAACAGCATGAATAAAAAAATGATAGACGCTAGATTCTTGTTAGCTTTCATGACTTACCCCCACATCTGAAATAATAAAATCATCATAACATAGGTCTTAAGACTTAGTCATTATCATACCGATTATTATTTTGGCGAAATACGGAAATAGTCAAAATAATTACAATAAGGTCAGTATTACACATTTTCGAGCCGTGGTTCGCTCTCTATACTAAGGGTAACCCAAGTGAGTTAATTGAGGAGGCGAACAGTTCGTGAAGGAGGTAAATACGATTAGGATGTATTCACAGCGAGGAGCCACCGGATTTACGGAGAAAGGAAGACGCAAATCTAAGTGGCACGGACTGAGGCGGGACAAGGGTCTGTATCTGCTTATGTTACCGGGACTCGTATTTTTCATCCTCTTCAAATATGTTCCAATGTGGGGTATTGTCATCGCTTTTCAGGACTATTCCCCTTATTTGGGAGTCGTGCAGAGCAAGTGGGTGGGGTTCGAGCATTTTAACAGGCTTTTTTCCAATCCGGATTTCGTCAAATTATTGCGTAATACGACGATGATCAGCCTCATGAGTCTATTATTCTTTTTTCCGATGCCGATTATTTTCTCTTTGCTGTTGAACGAAGTCCGGAATGTGGTGTTTAAAAGGATACTCCAGTCGATAGTGTATTTGCCGCATTTTTTATCATGGGTCATCATTGCGGGCATCACTTTCCTGCTGTTCTCTCAGACATCAGGGATCGTCAACCTGCTACTTGCATCGTACGGTGAGGATAAAGTTGATTTTCTTACGAACTCCGACATGTTCTGGTGGCTGTTGACTGCCCAGTCGATCTGGAAGGATACAGGGTGGGGAACGATCATTTTCCTCGCCGCTATTGCCGGGGTCGACCCGCAGCAGTTCGAGGCTGCTAAGATTGACGGAGCCAATCGTCTTAGGCAGGTTTGGCATATTACATTGCCAGCGATTCGCAGTGTCATTCTTATTCTTTTGATTTTGCGTCTCGGTCATGTCATGGATGTCGGTTTTGAACAGGTCTTCCTGATGATGAATGGGGCCGTATCGGAAGTGGCTGACGTATTCGAGACCTACGTGTACAGGATGGGAATTCAGAGTGGTCAATTCAGCTACAGCACGGCCGTAGGGCTCTTCAAGTCTGTTATAGGACTGGTTCTTGTCATTGTGTCCAATCGGATAGCCAAGCGTCTTGGAGAAGAAGGGGTCTATTGATCAGGAAATAACAGCGATTATATTATGACAATCGCAACGGTTATGCGTTATTTTTCTCAAGTGGTGGACCTGAGATTAGCTTTAGATTAGGGGGTGAAAACGATGAAAGAAAGTCTTGGTTCCCGGTTGTTCGATGCGGGAAATGTAACGCTGCTTTCCGTAGCTGGACTGTTAGCGCTGTTTCCACTTTATTACGTGTTCGTTGTCTCGTTCACGGATCCGTCGGAATATATTCTCAAGCAGGGTTTGGTTTTGTTCCCACACCACTGGACGTTATCCGCATATAAGTATTTGCTGTCCACTCGAACATTTATGAATGCGACGGGTGTCAGTGTATTTCTTGCAACTGTAGGCACCGTACTTAGCTTGATCGTTACTTCTGCTTTGGCATATGGTCTGTCCAGAAAACGGTTGCTAGGCCGACGGGTGATTATGCTGTTGATTCTTATCACGATTTTATTTAATCCGGGGATCATTCCCCACTATATGTTGATCCGCAATCTGGGCTTGATCGACAGCATTTGGGCGCTGATTTTACCGGCACTTGCAAGCGGATGGAATGTCATTCTAATGAAAAGCTTTTTCGATAACATTCCTGTGGAGCTGGAAGAATCGGCAGCGATAGACGGCTGTTATGATATCGGGATATTCGTCCGTATTGTTCTGCCACTTTCACTTCCTTCGCTGGCCGCATTCGGCCTGTTCTACGCGGTGGCTTACTGGAACACGTTTTTTAATGCCGTATTGTTCATCAACGATAATACAAAGTGGCCGCTTCAGCTGGTGCTGAACAATATGCTGATCAATTCCTCCACGTCGGCTGGGGGATCGGCTGCAGCAGAAATGATGGCGGAGCAGACCATTCCAACGGAAACTTTAAAAATGGCTGCAGTCGTAATTGCCATCACTCCGATTGTGCTTGTATATCCGTTTCTGCAAAAGCATTTTGCCAAAGGTGTCATGCTAGGTTCCGTGAAAGGCTGACAGGTGGGTTCAAACAAAAGTGCTCACTTCAAAATAAAATATCACGTTCATTGAAAAGGGAGGATTTTACACATGTTTCAACACGAACCATGGTTTCGCAAGAACGTAAAGGCGACTACTGCCGTCTGTCTGATTGCGGCACTGCTTACTGCCTGCGGTGGTGACAAGATAGACAGGGGGACGGCGGCAACAGCTGATAAAGCGGGAGCTAAGGAAAAGCCTACTGAAATCAGCATTCTCACCGAATTTAATACGACAGAGGCCCCAAGTGCCGATAATCCGGTACTGAAGGAATTTGAGAAACGCACGAATACGAAGTTGTCAATTACATGGGTATCACCAAATAATTACGGGGAAAAGCAGAATACGGTGCTGGCCTCTGGGGAAATACCGGATCTGATGAAAGTCAGCGATTTAATCAACCCGCTTATGCGTCAGATGGTCGATCAGGGGGCATTCTGGGATTTGACGCCTTATCTGAAGGAATACCCGCATTTGATGGAGTATCCCAAGGAAGTATGGGAGAAGACGAGAATCAACGGAAAAAACTTCATCATCCCTTCCGTGCGTCCGCTTGAAGGAGGAAACTCGCTGCCATCCATCCGTAAGGATTGGTTGGACAAGCTGAATTTGAAAATGCCGGAAACGTTAGATGAATTGTACGGGGCACTGAAAGCGTTTACGCTCAATGACCCTGATGGAGACGGTAAACCAAACACGCTTGGCTATTCGATGAATGAATACAATTTTGTGCAAAATGTGCTGAATGGCAGCAACGGTAAATGGAAGGTGCAGGATGGCAAGCTGATCAATACTGAACTCGAACCGGGTACACATGACGCGCTGATCTGGTTGAATAGGCTGTACAAGGAAAAGCTGATTCCCGAAGATTTCGCTGCGATGAAAGGATCGCAAACGGAGGATATGGCAAAAGCGGGGAAGGTAGGCTTGCATACAGATACAGTGGAGGGCATCTGGCGTTCGACGGCTGAATTGGTTAAAACGAACCCGAAGGCGGATTTCCTTCCTTTCACCAGTTTAAAGGGTCCGTTCGGCAATGTCGCTTTCCAAACCTCGGGTTATTCCGGGCTGTTCCTGATTCCGAAAAAGGTTCCTGAGGACAAGGTGAAGAAAATTCTTGCGCTGATGGATTATGGAGCGTCCGAGGAAGGATTTTTGCTGGCCTGCTACGGGTTCGAGGGTGTACACTACAAAGTACAGGACGGATTTAAAGTAACAACTGAGCAGGCGACAAAGGACAGCGTCGCGCAGAGTTCCTTCGGTAAAATTTTTGAACGGTATGACAAATATTTGTGGGCTTACCGGACGGGAATGCCAAAAGATGTATTAGAACGCAACAAAAAGATTGTTGACGAGCGCCTGAAGATAAGCATTGCGGATCCTTCGATTGGCCTTGTGTCCGAAACGAATCAAAAGCTTGGAGCCGATTATACGAAAAAAATTATTGATTTGAAGGTAAAAGTAATCATGGGCAAAGAACCGATCGAAGCCTGGGATAGCTTTGTGAAACAGTTGAAGTCGGATGCCAACTATATGAAGATTATCGAGGAATATAACAAAGCCTATCAGGAACGTGCTAAAGCAAGCAGCAAATAAACTACCCTACGTGAGGAGACAACAATGTTGAAACAGCAAGAATGCAAGCTTGACAAAGAAATAACGAAACAAGTAAAACTTGATTATCTGCTCTATTTGCCAGTCGGATACGAAGTAACCAATCGTGAATGGCCGCTCATTTTATTCCTGCATGGACGTGGTGAGCGAGGCACGGATCTGAGCCGTCTACAACAATACGGACTCCCGAAGCTAGTCGAGGAACAAGAGGATTTTCCCTTTATCGTCGTATCACCGCAATGTCCATTATACACGACCTGGGGTTTAGAAAGTGATGCTTTACTTGCTCTGCTGGATGATGTGTCTGCGCGATACGCGGTGGACAGAAGCCGGATTTATTTGACGGGAATTAGCATGGGTGGCTTTGGCACGTGGAATTTAGCAACGGATGCTCCGGCAAGATTCGCGGCAATCGCCCCGATTTGTTCCACAGGACCAACGGAAAAAGTCCATATGCTGAAGGACGTTCCGGTATGGGTGTTTCATGGTGCAAAGGATACAACTGTACCCGTGCATCATGCAGAAGAAATGGTTGAGAAGCTTAAAGCATGCGGAGGCAATCCGCGTCTGACGATTTATCCGGAAGCCGATCATGCTGGCTTGACACCCGTTTTCTTCAATATGGAGATATACGACTGGTTCCTGCAGCATAGGAGGAATACGTCGCACTCTGAATAGGAAATTCTATAGATAAGAGACTTAACGGAGCGTATCTACACGCTCCGTTTGTTTGTCTTTACAGAGGGATACTTGTAAAGGGGAATGATGCTTCACTTGAAATTAATGCAGAACGAATTGAGAGCAAACATTAATCTTTATGATTAACAAAATGTGGAGCAATCAAGTAATACAACGCGCACTAAATGAAGAAAATAAGACTCTTGTAATAGCAGAAAACAAGTAAAAACCAAATATGACACATTATTTATGCCACAAGCAAACACATCAGCAGACAAATACAAATTACCAAAAGATGATAGAAGGAATTACTATAAAGAATTATTAAGAACTGAACTGGAGCCTCAAGTTGTGACCACTCCTGTTAATAATGGCGTTCTTTCCTTAAAATAAAAGGTACGGCGACAATTACTGGATTACATTAGTCGATCTTGATCTTATCCTTGTGTTTATCGACCCAATGTTTAAAGGATATCCTTGGTATCCCAAACTTCGTTAAAGCCTCATAATCCACTATAGATCCTACATCATTCATCCAGTCATGAGAATTCACTACACTTGGATAGAGTCCCCTTGCTACGGCAGCTTCATTGCTTAATGACACGGAAGTGACTTTTTTGCCCATTACTTCGGTCAGGATCGCGGCTGCCTCTCCCATAGTAAGCGATTCTCCTGCAAAAGTAATATCTTGTTTATGAAAAAGGTCAGGTTGTTCAAATGCCGCCCTTGCATAGGCGGCGATATTCTCACCGCAGATCATATCTACGCGTGTATCCGGTTGTAAAGCACTGAAAATGATGCCTTTCCCAAGCTCGGGATTCATAAATGGTGCCAAGGTTTCGGTGAAATTTTCCATAAACCAGGTAGGGTGCAGGATGGTCCATGTATCGAATCCGGCGTTCCGGATATGATCCTCAATCTCCCATTTATGATCCCAATAGCTGACGATCGATGCATGCTTATTCCAGCGGGGAAACCTGTCGGAGCCCATTGAAGAGGTATGAACCACTTGGCGTACTCCCGCCTTAATGGAAGCTTGTAACAGGTTATAAGCATTTCGCGGTTCCACAGACGAGTCATCCGGGTCCGTATATTGTACAGAAAACATGGCTGTGATGCCGGCTAGTGCGGCACTCAAAGTTTCGGGCATACTCATATCGCCGTAAACGACCTCGGCACCCGCTTTGACTAAAAGCTGTGCGGCTTCCAAATCAGGATGGCGAGTAAGCACGCGAACCCGATGGCCATGCGCCAATAACTCGCGTGCTACGTTACCCCCTTGGGTTCCAGTTCCTCCGACAACCAAAATGATTGGTTTCGCTTTAGACTCCTTTGTTTCCATTATACTTAAACCTCCTGAATGACTTATGGTTTGCGATCGCATGCTAAATATATCACTTAAAACATACAATTTCAATACATAAGTAATAAATAACATTACTACGGTAATGTTTAATTGTATAAAGGTACAGGGATCCGTAATGGTGCCTAAGGATAACCGCAAATCCGCGCTGTAAGGAGGATTGTCACCCTTGCAGCAGCCGAGTAACCTCTAAGTCACTGGAAACTGGAAAATTATCGGAAATAGACAGGTTTTGTTCTTGAAATGGGGTTGAAACGAGAGAGTTAATAACCGGTGGCGGGGGTAGAGGAACTGCTTATTAATCATGCGGAGAAATAATACGGAAGCGGCAAATAGGCTCCATCCAAAACAGCTGGAGCGGAAGAAAGCGCAGCTTCCGGAAAAGTGGTACAAGCTGAAGGAGATAGGTCGATTTGCGGTGTCGTCAGGAGTAATATAGCCAATTGGTATGAAAACGATGATCATTTCACTATTAGCAAATTTTCAAACCGTTTCCTGCTTTCTTCCAGAACATCGAAACTACCGTTAGAGATTGCCCAATGAACACATACGCCATTGGCTATACAACACATCGAATCGTGCAAATCTACAGCACTCGCCGGGTTTTTCACTTGCCCCGCGTCTTTGGCTCGTTGAATCAGAGTTGGAATAATGCTGCCCAATAACGATGATTTGCCTTTATCGAACGGAATTTGGCTTCGAAAGTGGACCCTGTAAAATTCCTTGGTCAGTTCGACTCCCGAATGAACAATGTGTTTAACATAAATCTCCATTGCTTTCATGGCCTGATTGGCATAATCACTGTCAGACAGAATATCCAGAATATCATCATTGGATATCAGATTGTCAACCAAAAAGAATTCAGATATTAACTCATCCTTGGATTTGAAATAGTAGTAGAACGCGGTTTTAGTCACATTAATCTCTTTACAAATCTGATTAAGCGTTACTTGATCAAATCCGTGTTTAATAAATAAATTTATAGCTGTGGACAAAATAACTTCTTTTGTTGTGCCTCTAGTGCTCATTTGTGCTCCACTCCTTTACCCTTAGTATAAATCATTTAACAAAGGAATAGTAATCGATTACCTTGGTAATGTTTAAGTTTAATAAGGTTTTGAGTTTGCTTTTGTTATGGTTTCGACAGCAACCGTATAAAGATTTATAATAGGAGAAGATTACACAGGTTTGAAGTAGGATGCAGCAGCCAATTATTTTGCGGGGAGGTCCTCATGGGAATTTTATCAAGGTTTAGAGATATTATGGCCAGTAATATGAATGCCTTACTGGACAAGGCGGAAGATCCGGAGAAGACGATAGATAACTTCATGCGGAACGTGAACATCGACTTAGGCAAGGTGAAAGCAGAAACGGCTTCGGTGTTGGCAGATGAGCGAAGAACGAAGAGAACGCTGGATGATTGCCAAGCCGAGATCAGCAAGCTGCAGCATTATGCCGAGAAGGCCGTGGAAGCCGGCAATGAGGGGGATGCCAGAAAGTTTCTGGAGAAGAAGGTGCTGCTCACAGAGAAAGAAAGGGGGCTGCAAGCCGCGTATGACGTAGCTTCTTTGAACGCTGCTAGCATGAAGCAAATGCAGGACAAACTGGTGTCGGATATCGGTCAGTTGGAAGCACGGCGTGACCAATTGAAAGGGAAAATGGCGGCGGCCAAAGTGCAGCAAAGATTGAATTCCATCGGCTCAGCCTTGGGCGGCGGCAATGATGCTGTGTTCGAAGCCATGGAAGAGAAGGTCAACAGAGATTATGATGAAGCCATTGCCATTGCCGAGCTTAGAGCAGGTAAGAAGGACGATCTTGATGAGCTATTTGCACAGGATGGGAAAAGCTCTAGTAGGAATGCTGAAGATGAATTGGCTGCAATCAAAGAGAAAATGAAAAAGAATAAATAACAGTTTCTTCGATCAAGAGGTGAGCAGATGCAGGTTATCGAATACAAATGTCCAAACTGCGGTAGTGGCATGGTCTTTGACAGTGAAACAGGGATGTTATCTTGTGAGAGCTGTGGAAGAAAGGACAATATTGAGCAAATTCCTGATCCTTTGACGAAAAATACTTTTTCAGCAGATGAGGCAAATGAATATCATTGCAATAGCTGTGGAGCCGTCATTATGACTGAATCAGAGACGACTGCAACGGTATGCAGTTTTTGCGGGTCGGGTGTAGTACTTGGTGATCGGCTGACAGGGAAGCTGGCTCCGGCGATGGTCATCCCTTTTTCGATAAGCAAGGATGAAGCGATGCAAGCTTTTCGGAAATGGTGCAGGAATGGCCTTCTGACGCCAATGGGGTTTATGACAGCAGATCGAATCAAGGGCATCACCGGGATGTATGTACCTTTCTGGCTGTATGCATTAAATAATAAAATTGAGGTTCAGGCCCATGCCGCAAAAGTGAGAACGTACAGGCAAGGTGACTATGAGTATACGGAAACGCAGCATTTTGAGGTATACCGGAAGATCCGTTTAAATTATGTAAAGGTTCCGATTGATGCTTCGGAGAAAATGAATGATGAACTCATGGATAAATTAGAGCCTTTCCCTTACGATCAATTAAAAAGTTTTAAAACCCCTTACCTCGCCGGTTACATTGCTGAAAAATATAGTTATAATGACGAGGAGCTTTTACCGCGGGCTAAAGATAAAATTAGTACGTATATAGATTCTTATATTCAGTCAGCGATGGCGGGGTATAGCACGGTGAACTATACCAGCAAGCAAATTGATACAATATTAAAAAATGCGGATTATGCCCTGCTTCCGGTATGGGTGGTCCATTATGACTACAATAAATTGGAGTATACGTTTGCGATGAATGGTCAGACGGGACAGGTGGTTGGCAAGCCTCCGATTAGCAAGGCGAAAGTGACAGCTTGGTTTGCAGGCATTTCCGGCATTACTTTCCTTTCGCTGAAGCTTATCTCATGGATGATGGGGGGAGGATTTTGGTGAAAAGAAATAGAGCGATCCTGGCAGTCTTGTTATTCATCGCTGTTTTTCTAGCTGTCCCCATAGAGCTTATGGCGGCGGGCAAAACGGCTCCAACGGAATTGAAGCAATTGGTTTATGATGATGCGGGTTTGCTAAATCAACAAGAGTATGATGAGCTCAATACCATGGCGAATCAATACGGAGCCCAAAGAGAAACAGACATTATTATAGTTACTTCCAGCAATACCAAGAACATCGATGTTAAGAAAATGACGCAAGATTTTTACGATGAGCATGCACCCGGATATGATAAACCTCATGGCAATGCGGTCATTTTGACGATGGACATGAAGAATAGAGAGGTGTATTTGGCCGGATTTTATAAAGCAGAGCAGTATCTGGATGACGTAAGGCTTGATAAAATACGCTCCAGGATTAGCCCGGATTTAACGAGTGGCAACTTTAAGCTAGCCTTCCAAAAATATATTCAAACCGCTCACAAATATATGGGATTCCGCCCAGGAGTGAACCCGGACAATATATTATTTAGTAGTTGGTTTCAAGTGGCGGTTTCAATTGGCCTTGCGGGAATCATCGTTGGTAGGATGGCTTATCATTCAGGCGGCCGTTCTAAGGTGCATCGGCAGACCTACGAGGATGAGGGAAGTTCAGGGATACTGGAACATCGAGACGATTACCTTCGGACAACCACATCGAAAAGGAAGATCGAAACAAACAAAAGCGGCGGTTCGCGCGGCGGAGGCGGAGGGACTACAGGAGGCGGTCATTCGCATAGCGGCAGCAGAGGTTCATTTTAATTGAAGGGGTGGATACAGAATGGTGTTTTTCGGAAACCAATTTGCTAATGTTGTGGAATGGGAAGAGTTTAGAGACGATATGATTTTTTGGAAGTGGAGCAATCGAGAGATAAAAAAAGGGAGCAAGTTAATTATCCGCTCTGGTCAAGACGCGATTTTCGTAAATAACGGCAAGATCGAAGGGATTTTTGAGGATGAAGGGGAGTATAACATTGCGTCTGAGATCATCCCATTCTTATCCACGTTAAAAGGGTTTAAGTTTGGATTTAACAGCGGGATGAGAGTAGAGGTCTTATTCGTTAATACGAAGGAGTTTACCGTCAAATGGGGGACGCAGAATCCGGTTCTGATTCCGACTCCCCAGCTTCCGGGTGGTGTGCCCATTCGTGCCAACGGTACGTTCAATTTTAAAGTAAACGATTATGTGACGCTCATGGATAAGATTGCCGGGATGAAAGACAGTTATCTTGTTGAGGACGTGAAAATCCGGATTACTTCCGTGCTGGACCAGTTGTTAATGAAATGGATCAGCAGAGAAGGGAAGGACATGTTTAATCTGCAGGCGAATGCTTTCGAAATTGCCAAAGGCATTCGTGAAGATCTGGATATGGAAGTCATGGACAATGGCATGACGATTACAGGCTTTCATGTGATGAGCTTCAATTACCCTCAAGAAATTCAAGATATGATTACAAAGACGGCTTCACATGAAATGATCGGCAATTTGCAAAAGTATCAACAAGTTTCCATGACAGACGGTATTGCATCCGGTAACATAAAAGGCGGCGGCGCTGCTTCCGACATGGCTGGCATGATGATGGGGATGAACGTAGCGAATGAAATGATGAAAAATATGAACCCAAGTCAAAAGCCTCAGGCTGAGAACCAGCCTACGCCTTCAGCGTCTGGAGGTAATCCAAAACCGAACTTCTGTCCGAACTGTGGCACGAAAAACGAAGGAGCTAACTTCTGCTCGAATTGCGGCCATAAACTAAACCAGTAACTGTGGTTGTGACGGGACAGAAATGGTTGCGCGAATCATTAATAAATAAATTTTATATAACGAAGCATGATTAAGCTCATATCGGGCTTGTCGTGCTTTTTTTGTTTACATATAATTCCATTCGCGTGTTCGGAAGATATATTTTAAAACCAACTAAAGCCTGTACCCTACATTTACTAATGCTCATATTATAATCGAGCGAAGATTGAGGAGGTTGTTATGTGAAAAAAGAAAAGTACAAAATGGGCAAATTAGGGAAACATAATTTCATGAAAAGATATAAGGCTGTAAATAATTTCCTGCCTGATACTCGGATAGCCACTAAATCGAATATTAAAACAATGATAAAATGGTATGAGTCACTGTACTTAAAACCTGATGAGGGCACAGGAGGTCATGGCATATATAAAATAACAAAAACCAAAAACGGGTATTCGTTAAGAAGCGGGACTGCCTCTAAATATTTCAATTCAATTGACGCTTTATATGGTTCGCTTCATATATTATTCACCAGAAATAAGTATGTAGTTCAGAAAGGTATTGATTTGTTAAAACACAACAAACGAGCATTTGACATCAGAGTTATGGTACAAAAGAACGAAAATAAAACATTGATCCCGACGGGTATTATTGGAAGGTTAGCGAAGCCTAAAAAAATAGTAACTAATTATCATTCTGGAGGCACTCCATTGCCAATAGACACGTTACTCAAGTCACATCTTAAAAGAGATTCAAGGAGACAATACATTCAAAGAATTGAGAAATTAGGAAAAGTAGCTAGCAATGTTCTTGGTAAAAGTTATAGAAGTAAGCGAGCCTTTGGTGTTGATATAGCAATTGACTCTAAAATGAAGCCGTGGATTCTGGAGATTAATACTCGACCTGATATGAGTATTTTTAAGACTTTGAAGAATAAAACGATGTACAAGAGAATTCTGAAATACTCAAAATAAAAGGATGAGCTTAAGGGACCATATAAAAATATTGTTGTGGTTTGGACTAAGAAAAGGGACATATGAATTTAGATGTCCCTTTTCCATCCTGATCAGTAATTACTTCTTTACTAACCTGATAGCTGCAAATCGTTAGGAACAGATGGGAATGGAAACAGTCAGAGCGTTCCCAGGCGAGCCGTCAGTAAAATCACGGGGTATCAAAAGACGGTTCCAGTAAAATTCCCAGGGTCCGTTCAAGGTAACAATCCCGTCTTCCCGAGGATGCCATTGCTGATGGCGGTGCACTTCACCAAATAATCAGACCCATCAGCAAGCAAGCAGCGAATTTCATTATGCCTTCTCCTCAGACATACACGTTTTGGACGCATTACGCGTCAGTTTGTCTACCCCCAGCGCGAAAGTTTAGGGTAACGGCTGAATGTAGATGCAAGAGGAACATGACAAGAATATTACAGGATTATGGAAGAAGCGAACAATAAAACCGATTGCCACCTCATAAACCCAATAGATTAGCCAAGGAAAAGTCATACTTACTTTAACATATGTATAGTTCAGTAGATTGGTATCCATGGGGGGAAGATTAACAAGATAGAGCGAAGATTCATGATTGAAGATAAACAAATTAAACATGTTGCTGTGTACTTACGTAAGTCACGGGATGACGGTGATTACGAGGATGTACTATCGAAGCACAGGGATATCCTGCTTGCCATCGTAAATAGTAAAAATTGGACCTACCGCCTATATGAAGAAGGCATGTGGACGAATGGTAAGCCACCGTTTCCTTACTATTATGATAAGAACCCAAGAACGGTACTTGTCGATGAAACGAAGCTTCCGAATTTATAGACCAATTGTTGAAAAATACCTGAATGGAACCAACCTTGGACATATTGCAATTTGGCTTACGGACAATAAAATACCTACCCATTACAACATCAAGCCTGATGGACGGGACAAGGGATGGTCGAATGTTACAGTTCAACGATTATTGGCGAGCGAAATTCATTTAGGTTACATTACGTATGGCAGAACACGTTCTAAGCGGGGACAGATTGAGCTTGTGCCTGAAGAGGAACGAATTAAAGTGATGGGTACACACAAAAAGCTGAAAACTGAGGAAGAACATGAAGCAATTATGGAGAGGTTACTAAAGAATCGGATGCTGAATCCCAATTCCAGAAGGAATATATTCCCGTTGTCGGGATTGCTGTACTGCGAGAAGTGTGGTTCCAGGATGAGGTTTCGGGTAGGGGATAACAAGAAACAGGGGCAGCATTGGAGCGCATTATGCTACCATCAATACAAAAGACGGGAGTAAATGTGAGCAGAGGGGTAAAGTGATGGATGCAGAATTTTTTAGTGCTTTGTATGACCGGATTATCCAAGTTGACCCGAATATATTGCGTGAGATTGAGTTGCACGGTAATCGGTATACGGATACGCAGGCGATAATCGAAGTGAAGGAGCAAGAGTTAAAGAAGCAGAAGCGGGCATTGGATAAGCTGCATGAGTCGTATGAAGAGGATATGATTACGAAGCAGGTGTTTATGGAACGCAAGACTGTAAGGTCGAGACAAATTCAGAAACTGGAGGAAGAACTGAAGGATTTACGGAAAGTGGTTGTGGTTGAAAGTAATTATCCGTCGGTCGAGAAGATATATGATCGGATTGGACAGTTTAGGAAATTGTGGAGTACCGCGGCGACGTCGGAAGAGAAGAATAGGGCGTTGAAGAGGTTGGTAGAGCGTATTGTTTATAATAGAGAAGATAACCGGATTGAATTGAAGGTTTGTTATAAATAAATCACAGAGATCAATACTTGGAGGAGCCGAGCTTATGGAAAAAATTCCATAGGCTTATTGTGGTTGGCAGACTATTAAACAATTCAAAAATAATATTCGAAATTTACGACGGACAAAGGTTAACCGGATATCATGACTAAGGAGCTAACTCGAACTACAAAAAACCAGGCTTAAAGCACTATAAAATTGAGAGTTATTGTGTCGGTATGTGTAATAATATGGTATCATTGGGGAAGTTGAACATATTCAAAATTAAGCTGAAAGGACATATTCAATGAGTCTTTTTATATAACAGATTTTTTAAAAGAGATCGGCAGATTGAATGTAGGATCAAAAAGCGTTAGTCTAAGTAAACTATATTTGGAGATATGGCTGCTCTATCCCTTCAAACTAGGTAAGGACTATTTACCCTTATTAAATCTATATACAGAGGAATTGAAATAATGGATGAAAGCAGTATTTTAATTATAACGGATAAAGGTGATCAAACAGCCGACATTGCTGATTATGAGTTTTATGAAAATCAAGTGCATGTTCGCTTTAAGAAGCAGATCAAAACCTATACATATTATTCGAGCAGTATTATCATAAAAAATAATCCGATAGTCTTGAATGTAAGCGATAAGATCGTTTGTTATCTTAATATGCCCCTACGTAATGTACGGGAAATTCTGGATTTTCAAGGCATCTACAAAGTTTTTTTCAAGAATAAGAAACCGCAAATTTATGAGTCTTTCCAAATCAGCATAGTAAACAAAGAGAGTATGCATAGTAAGACATTGAGATTAATGGATTATTGGGAAGATATTGCACAATTTATAAAGACAGATGACGAAAATGAAGCTTTTTTGAAAAGAGAGCTTAACAAAATGCATTCCATACATCCTGACAGCGTACTGGCAGCTTACATAACTCAAACCCCTTTAACCCAAACTGTCTCCAGTAAAATACCTGTTATTTTTCCATTCCGATTTAACTTGAGCCAGAAACAGGCGCTTGAACAGGCTCTCACCAGTCAAGTTTCTATTATTGAAGGCCCTCCGGGCACAGGGAAAACACAAACCATTCTTAATATTATTGCGAACTTGGCTATCATGCGTAATAAATCTGTTGCGGTAGTATCAGGTAATAATGCAGCAGTACAAAATGTGAAGGATAAGCTGCAAAAGAATGGTTATGATTTCATTGTTGCTTCCTTAGGCAATATGAAGAACAGAAAAGCTTTTTTTCAAAACTTACCTACCTATAATGTAGCTGAATGGAAAACCGAACTTCAAGAAGAACAAATTACAAAAAAAGTCTCCAGTTTGACCGAGCGGCTTAACCGTTTATTGGAACTGGCTAATCGGAAAGCGAAAATTGATCAAGAGTTGGCGGCCTACATACTGGAGCAGAAGCATTTTCAAGTGCATTATGAAAAACAAAGCATAGGTGAACTGGAGCGGTTATTTTTACATCGCCAAACACCAGAAAGAATAATTGCCTTTTTGGCAGATGAATATTTTGTGGGAGAACGGGCAGATCGATTTTTGAATAAAGCTAAATTGCTAATTAAATATGGGTTCACTGATTTTAAAAAGCTGAAGAACAACCGTGTGGATTTAACCACTAAATTGCAGATGAAGTATTACGAATCGAAATTAGCGGAACTAGAAAAGCAAAGGGATAAAATTCAGCTTGAGTTAGATCAAGGATCGTTTGAAGAACTGCTGAATCAACATGAAACTCTTTCCTCAGAATTGTTCAAACATAAGCTGTATGAGAAGTATCAAGCTAAAAAGCCCTTTAATGGGGACGTTAATAGTTACAAGAAGGACTTTGACGTATTTATTAGCCAGTTTCCCATACTATTGAGCACGACTCATTCTTTGCGAGCCAGTATACCGGAAGGCTATTTATTCGATTATTTGATTATTGACGAATCTTCTCAAGTTGACTTGCTGACTGGTGTGCTGGCTTTGTCCTGCTGCAAGCAGGCTATCATTGTCGGTGACACCAAGCAATTGCCGCAAATTGTAGATGCTAGAATTCTAAATAAAATTAATACTGCGCATATAGAGGAAGTGTACGATTATTTTAAACATAGCTTGCTCTCCTCCATGCTTTCTGTTTATGGTGAAAATATTCCCAAAGTAATGTTAAAGGAACATTATAGGTGCCATCCGAAAATTATTGGGTTCTGCAACAATCAATATTATGGTGAAGACTTAATTCCGTTTACTTCTGAAAAGGAAACCGATGTTCCAATTCGGCTTCATTATACTTCTTTGGGCAATCATATGAGAAAGGTAACCATAAAAGGCAAGGAGGGCAGCTTCAATCATAGAGAAATCGATGTATTTAAAGAAGAGATTTTGAAAGAACTTAGACTGGATCAAGTCTCCAATGAAGATATTGGGTTTACAACCCCTTACCGCTTGCAGGTCGAGGAGGCGAATAAGATGTTAGAGCAAGATATTGAGGTAGATACGGTTCATAAGTATCAAGGTCGTGAGAAACCAGTTATGATCTTATCAACCGTCCTTGATCAAACTAGAAATGGTAAAATAGGAAGAAATTTTGTAGAAAATTCATGCTTGGTTAATGTGGCGGTCTCCAGAGCACAAAAGCAGTTTATTCTTGTGACCGACCATGCATTATTTCGAAATTCGCGCAAGGATATTGGAAATTTGATCCGCTATATCGAATACAGCATACTCCATGAGCACATTACAAATAGCGAGCTTATTTCTGTATTTGACTTGCTCTATAGCGAATATTCAGCAAAACTAAATCACTTACAAAACCGATTGGGTAACAGGTCGAGGTATAAATCTGAGAATATCATGTGGCGTGTGTTAAGTGACTTGTTAAATGAAGAACAGTATAAATGTGTTACGTTTGGTACTCAGGTTTATTTGAAGGATTTATTGAATGAGACAGAGCGTCTTGACGAAGCGGAAAAAAAGTATATGAAAAACAGGGCATCAGTGGATTTTGTTATTTACGATTTGCTTAACAAGCAGCCTCTTTTAATTATCGAGGTGGATGGATTTGCTTCCCATAGAAATAATAGGGATCAAATCGAACGGGATAAGCTCAAAAATGAAATACTGGAAAAATATCGTTTGCCTTTATTAAGACTGCCAACTACTGGCTCAGATGAAGAAAAGAAAATTCGGCAGGAATTGGATCTAATTTTGTTCAACAAATGATCAGGGCATTAACAAGCGCTTATAAAGCTAAAGGTTAACCCAATACATATTCGCAAAAAGATTTCAAATTAATGTAGCAACGAATTAATATTGTTTACGATATATTTGGTTTGAGGTGTATATATGGACAACTCGGTTCTTTTAGAAGCTGCTGAGCGATTAAAAATCGGATTACTTTCTAAAGCTACAGATGGAGAATATCCTGATGTAAACTACAAAGAAGATTTAAAAGTCTTATCCTCTGACAATAGACTCTATATGATGTTACCTTCTTATGTTCGTTTGAGTCGTTCTAGCTCAGATTTTAGAAGAGCTATGCAAACTAAATTTAAAAGTTATGCAGAACGCAGGCAGTTTATTGATCAAGAATTAGACCCGATCTTTCGGTATTTAGAAAGTGTTACCAACAGTACAGACAACTTTGCATTGAATATTGATGTATATCAATTAGGTGAACAACTTGGTAATGGCGGATTCGGAATAGTATATAAATACAATCATAAATTGTTGGATATCGATTTTGCTATCAAAGTATTTGAACCTGTTTTTGTTTCTAATAATGAAAATATAGAAGGTGAAAAGCGATTTTTCAGAGAAGCAAAGGTGTTGTTTCAATTAAATAGTGATTATATTGTCCGAGTGTACGATATAGGTCGCATAGATGGTAAGCCATTTATTAGAATGGAATTTGTAGATGGATATACCTTGCAAGATTTCATAATACAAAATGGTGCTGTTTCTTTTGCACGTTCATTAAAACCTATCACTGCTTTATTAAAAGGCTTAAGTTATGCTCATAAAATGGGCGTTATCCATCGTGATCTAAAGCCTAGTAATGTTATGGTAACGAAAGATGGGAAATTTAAAATTATAGATTTTGGAATTAGTGCTTTCTTGGAAAATGAAAAGCATGCAAAATTAACTAAAACAGGGGAAGCTATAGCCGGAGGACCGTATATAGACCCTATACTTATGAATAATTCTAAAATACGTGACGTGCGAAGTGACATATATTCTGTCGGAGCAATTTGGTATTTTCTTTTAGTGGGACGTTCTCCCGTTGGAGGCGATGCTCGAAAGATCTTATTAGCATCAGGTAATGCCACAGAACTCCAAAGTGAAATAATTTTTAAATGTTTGACTGGTGATCCTAACGACCGTTATCAATCCTGTGAGGAAGTTCTAGCTATTCTACAACCAACAGAGAAAGCAATCAATCCACAAAATAATGCTACACTAGCTAACAGAATTACCGAAATAACCAGAGAAGCAATTTTTGATTATTTAATAGATCGTTATTACGAAGAATGTAATGCATACATTTATTCACAGTCAGGTAGCTTTAAAGAACCAGAACGTGTTTTTTGTTATTATGGTAAGAGAAGTTGTTCAAAATTTCTTGGTCGATTATATGATTTGGAAAGCATGCCTTCTAGAGATTCTCGTTTAAAAACATTCGAAGAGGAAATCCTGCAACATACTATGGAAAACGAAGACAATCAATATCCTTGGATTTTTCACGATAATAGATTAGGTTTGGAAGCCGGTAATGATGAGCTTTTGCTTAAATTTTTATGCGAAATGTTTCATCCATTAGTCCGATCAGAGAAAAGTGATTGGCAAAGTGTTAAAGATGACATTAATGAGTTACTAAAAATGGACGGATACGAGATATATGAAAGCGAAAAAATATCTGGTCGTTCTGTTTATTCTTATCGATATTGCGTATAAATATAAAAAATATATCCTATGAGTCAGCGCTACTTATCATCTTACTAGCCCAATTGGTAAGTCTACCTGATTTATTTTCAGCACTGCAACTACTTCACACTGATCAGTTAGAAATCGAAATTGATCAAATGTTGGGGATTGTGAAATTTATGGTTAAGGAGGATCAGTTTAGAGTGAGAGATGAATTTACTTCAAAAACAAGAGAAATATTATTTAAAAGAGCAGGTGCTCGATGCGCAAACCCTAATTGCCGAAAACCAACTTTTGCTGCTCACAAAGACATTAACAAATTTATTAGTATTGGCGTAGCCGCGCATATTACCGCAGCAGAAATTGGCGGACCGAGATATGATCCTAGTATGACCTCTAAAGAACGGAAATCCGCTGATAATGGAATATGGTTGTGTCAAGATCATGCTAAACTAATAGACAGTGACGAACTAAAATACACCGTCGATATAATTAAAGAATGGAGAACATTATCAGAAAAGGCGGCACTGTTTGATCTCGAACAAATATCAGCATCGACGGATAAAGATATTACTGAAGACAAGAAAATAATAAGATTTTTCTCACAGTGTTTTGATAGACCTGCATTTCAGGATGAGTTCATGCAAGAAGGTTCAATCGAAGCCTTTGATAAGGCAATTGAAGATACAATTATAGCAATAAATGTTGGGTGTCTAAGAGACCGAAACGGGGACATACTCTTTCAATCATATGGAAAGTCCTATTTATCAAATCATGAATGGCGGGCAAAGATGGATAGTATTGTAGACATTCTTCGAGCTATTCGTTCAAGGTATCAGCTTGCTATTAAATTAGGACAACTACATATTGGCAGTGAATACGAAGGAAAACAGTTTTATAATTTTTATGATCATGAATTAGCAAAATGGTTCGATGAGACCAGAGGGCAGGCAATTTATCTTTTTTCAACTATTTGTGTGGAGGCAGGAATTTCTAAACTTGTTTTTCCCAGAAAACGTAAATCTAAATATAATTAATTATGCTGTTGGTCAACTCTTTAAACAGTATTGTAAAATCTAAGTTGAAATTTAGATTGCTTAGTTCCATGCGCAACGAAACTGTAGAACAAAAATAGACTCTCCGATTTGCATACAGAAATCCTTACAAGAATGGATGGATGCTCTCTAAAAGCAGAAGGATATGGCCATGATGGAAAGAAAATATCATTAAGCAACAAGGAGCAACGAGAAAGCGAAGTTCTAATTTTGGGGAAATTTGATAGTATGAAGCTCGATAATTATGAAAGGATTTTTAAGGAAAAGCAATCCGATGCCAAGAGTAAAATAATCTGACCCATTTTTATGTTATTAGTCGTTTTTTACTGGGATAGGTTGATGAACATAAAATCCGGTTAAGTTAGTCAACTAGGGAGGGAAGAATGGGAGCTACATTTTATATTGACGAGAGCGGCAATACAGGAACCGACTGGTTGAATAGCGCACAACCGTATTTCGTATACGGAGGGTGGTTGATATTAAATAGCAAGAAAATAGAAATTGAAAAATATTTAAGTGATATTGTATCGACGGTACAAGCACCAGAACTTAAAGCAAAAAGTTTAAAAGGAAAAAGTGGCACATTTCGTTTTAGTACAATATTCCAAAAAATGCTTGACGAATACGGAGCTCTTCCAGTGTTTGGAATAGTAGATAAAAAATTTATGATAGCCGCCAAAATTGTGGAAACCTTTTTTGATTGTGAGTATAATCCAGCTATTAATGGGTATTTAACCTATCCAGTGGAATTAAAAAAAGCTCTGGCTACTTGTATCATAAAAGGTGATTACGATGATAAAGTAATCCAGAGCTTTTCTAGTTTAATTAGTAACTGTACAACAACGGTAATTGAGATGGAAAGAATTAATCAGCTATTAATTAATTTATTTATTGAGCAAGAGCATCCCATAGTTGCCGATTCTTTAAAAGGTTTGTCTCAGAAAAATTTTGAAGAAATGATTGATGAATTTGAAACTGTAACACGTCAAGGGACAAAGAAGAGCAGAATTACTCTAACAGGAACTATATTGTTAGAATTGCTGAAAAATATTGAATTACTTAGCAATAATTCGAACCTGGTGGTAAATGTGTATCACGACAACCTGAGGGGTTATGATGAAGTATTTCAAGAATTCAGTAATATTTTTTTTAGAGAGACCCCTCCAGCAATTATGGGAACAAAAGAACGCTTTTTTTTGACTAGTTTCCCACATATTAAATCAATAAATATGGTAGATTCAAAAAATGAATTAATAATTCAAGCGGCAGACCTATTATGTGGTTTTATTGCAAAATCATTTCACTCAATTAATAATACGAGACAGTTAGACGAATATTCTATAGAAGTGTTTTCGTACTTAGTGAGCTTGTATGACGAATTTATTGAAGATCATGTTAAAATATGGAATTGGTATGCCTCGTATGATTTTGAAAATAATTTTTTCTTAACTCTTAATCCCAATGCCAATATTGAAAAAATCAAATATCATACTATAATTCAGCGCGACTTTAATAAAGCGTTAAAGTGCCAATAGTATAATGTGCTCATTAAAAAGCACAATGTCTGCTGTATCGACCAAAAGACAGCATTTAAGCATTCCTGAATTAGCTTCTGTAGTGAAAATAAATAGCTAATATTGAATCGAGAATTAGAATTTGTTATTCTATTTAATGGCTAGGTGGGCACCTCTTGATGAGGAGAATCTAGCATGAATGCAGTTTTAAATATTATTTGTATCGTAGCGCTCATAATCACTGGCACTTTTATTTTTAAGTTACTGTCTTATCTCAAGCACAATGTTATTCTAGAATACAATGGAAGAGTAAACTTCAAAATTGGACGGATTGAAAAGTTGAAAACGGATCAATCCCGTTCACTTAAGACAAAATAAGATAATAAGAGGTTGCCCACCTGCTTAACGAGAAATCATTAAGCAGGTGGGCTTAAAAATAAAATATGTTAATTGATCAATATATTGATTAGGGCGTGTCTGAAAACTCAGTATAATGGAGTTACTTCAACAAAATCATGGAAGAAGCCAAAAAAGCAAAACTCAAAAAATTTCGAGCAAGCTTATCATAGCGTGTTGCGATCCCGCGGAATTGTTTGAGTTTGTTGAAAAAACATTCCACAACATGCCGTTCTTTATACTGATAAAAGTCGCATTCCCAAGGGTTTGCCGCATTAGACTTTGGTGGGATGCAAAACGTTGCGTCTTGCGATTCAATATAGGTTCGAATGCATGGGTACCATAGGCTTTATCGACTAAAACAACGCTCCCAGACAGCGTGACGCCCGAGAGGACTTCAACTGCCACCGTGCAGTCATGGATGTTTCCAGGCGTTAAAAACAGGCGAACCGGATTACCAATTGCATCCACTACGGCGTGGATCTTGGTGTTTCGACCGCCTCGGGAAAGTCCGATTTCTTGGTTGGTTTCGGCGGTTTCAGCCCCTTTTTAGCCCCCGCCGTATGCTGATGAACTTTACACGAGGTGCTATCAATGGATACATCCTGCAAGTCCGCATCGCCAGCCAAGGACTCAAATAGCTGTTGAAAAAGGTCATCGTTGCTCCACAAACGAAAACGGGAATATACAGTTTTCCAAGGGCCAAAACGTTCAGGCAAGTCACGCCAAGGAGCCCCTGTTTTTACTTTCCAAAGCATGCCATTCAGCATGACTCGATTAGGCTTCGAGGGCCTGCCTTCGCCTGTATTTTCGGGTGGTACTAGATCTTTGATCCGTTCCCAATCCTGGTCCCTGATTTCGTGGCGTCGTAGCATAATTTCAAAGGTCTCCTCGTGATCTCGTTTATGGTAAATTATGCTACGTTGTCTTCTTTGAAGCAATAGATAGTTTTCAGACACGCCCTAATAAACAACATTCATTCGATAAATAGGCTGCCCCATGACAACGAACAGCAAACCCAATAGATTAGCCAACGAAAAGTCGCCGTAAGCACGCACATAACCCAGTAGACTGGTTCCCTTGGTCAGATGAGGTTTTAGAAATTGCAAAACGTGCGTGATGCAGGAGTATTTGAAGGGGAGCTTTTAACAATGACAAGATTATTTAAAGAATTTAAGTATAGATTCACATACCCCAATGTATCATTCATTTATGAAACGGTTTTCGAGAGAGCAGATGTTGAATATTTAAAAGATTATTTTAATCCAGAAGATGAGGGGTTTAGCTTGCGCATCATTAAGCCTCAAAAGGATACATTATTACACGATTTTTTGAGAGTCCGACTTGATCTTGATTATGAATATTTTGAAGATAAAGTTGGTAATCGTGAAATAATTGAGGAGTATGAGAAAATTTTAACTACTTATCAAGTCCCGTTCCCAGTAATTAAAGAATATGACGGACTTGATGATGATGATAATGCATTAGAGCAATATGAGGAAATTGAGTCAGAACATATAAATAATCTCAAGGAATTGTTAAAGCCTGTATTTGAACAAATTGTCCAAGAATCATTTACAATTTTGTTTGGGGACAGGATGTTTTTATTAAAGTTGAATGAAATTGTAGCATCAGTAATAGTGGAAATCAAGAAAGTTGATTATCTTGACATTATGAGCCGGGATGGAGTTGTAAAAAGAGCAAGTTATATTCCAGAATGGCTTAAAAGTGCAATATTTCATAGAGACAAGGGTAAATGTCAAGTATGTGGAAGGGATTTGTCTGGCCTTTTGTTTTTAGGTGAAGAGGTTCATTACGATCATGTTATCCCTCTTAATTTAAGCGGGACAAATGACCCTACGAACTTTCAACTGTTATGTAGAGAACATAATCTATCCAAAAGCGGAACTAAGGTAATGACTTCCGAGAGATATCAAACATATTGGTAAGGAATGCTGTTATTATTAAAGAAATAAGCACGCTTCAGATAACCGTTTTATGAGCTGATTTTCCTTGGTTACTAAAGCAGGAACAATAGAGTTTTCCTTTTTACATGGGTATGCTAAACTCAGACCCTACATAACAAAAATTCAAAATTTCAAGGAGGTGATGCCCCATGACAACTAATTCCATACCCAATAGATTAATCGCTGAGAAATCCCCATATTTGCTCCAGCACGCCTACAACCCCGTGAAATGGTTCCCGTGGAGTGATGAAGCATTTGAAACAGCGAGAAGAGAAAATAAGCCTATTTTCTTATCTATTGGGTATAGCTAGTTGTTGATTCACACGTACCTGTCATTGGTGTCACGTCATGAATCACGAATCCTTCGAAGACGAGGAAGTCGCAGCTCTCTTAAATAAAGATTACATATCGATCAAAGTAGACCGTGAGGAGCGTCCGGATGTCGATCATCTGTACATGTCGGTCTGCCAGGCTTTAACCGGGCAGGGTGGATGGCCGTTGACGATCATCATGACGCCGGAGAAGAAGCCTTTCTTCGCGGGAACGTATTTCCCCAAAGGCCGCAAGTACGGCCGTAAAGGTTTGATGGACATCCTGCCGCAGATTGCAGGCAAGTGGGCTGAAGACAGCGCCCAAATATCGCAGATGGGTGATCAGATTATTGCGGAAACGCAGAGTCGTCTGATAGCCAACCTGCAGGGGGATATCTCGGAGGAATCGTTGGAGCAGGCTTTTCAAATGTACGATAAGATGTTTGACGCGCAGTATGGCGGCTTTGGTGATGCGCCCAAGTTTCCGACCTCGCATAACTTGTCTTATTTGCTTCGCTACTATACAAGGACTGGCAATGAGCGGGCGTTGGCGATGGTGGAGAAGACGCTGGACAGCATGTATCGCGGTGGAATGTACGATCATATCGGATGGGGATTTGCGCGGTATTCGACGGATGAACGGTGGTTAGTGCCGCATTTTGAGAAGATGCTTTATGATAATGCCCTACTGACGATGACCTACATCGAGGCCTATCAGGTAACCGGTAAGCAGCAATATGCTGAGGTAGCCGAACAAATTATTGCTTATGTGCTGCGGGATATGACGGATGAACATGGTGCCTTTTATTGTGCGGAGGATGCGGATTCAGAGGGTGAGGAAGGAAAGTTTTATGTATGGAAACCCGCGGAAATCAGGCAGCTGCTGGGTGAAGAAGAGGGCGAGCTGTACTGCAGTGTATATGATATCACGGACAGTGGGAACTTTGAAGGACATAGTATTCCGAACCTGATCGAAGGGACGATCGAGGATGCTGCCCGATTACAAGGCGTACCGCTTAATGAGTTGAGAGCAAGACTGGAAGCTTCGCGGTGCAAGCTGTTCGACCATCGGGAGAAGCGGATTCACCCTCATAAGGATGATAAGATACTCACCTCATGGAATGGGCTGATGATTATGGCTCTAGCCAAAGCGGCCAAGGCGCTCAACAAGCCGGAGTATGCAGAGGCAGCGCGTCGTGCTTCGGATTTTATAGCTCGGGAGCTTCGACGTGAGGATGGGCGGATACTTGCCCGTTATCGTGAGGGGGAGGCCGCTTACCTCGGGTACGTGGACGATTATGCGTTCTATGTCTGGGGGCTGATCGAGCTGTATGAGGCAACCTTTGACATCGAGCTGCTGCAGCTGGCCGTGGAGCTGAATGCAGACATGCTGACGTTGTTTTGGGACACGGAGCAGGGTGGTTTATTCTTCTATGGCCATGATGGTGAGCAGCTGTTCACACGTCCGAAGGAAATCTATGATGGTGCGTTGCCATCGGGTAATTCCGCTGCTGCACTCAATATGGCCAAGCTGGCCAGATACACGTATGACGCGAGTTTATCTCAAAAGACGGACGAGCAGCTCCAGGCGTTCGCGGGCTCTGTACAGAAATACCCATCAGGTCACGCCTTGTTCCTGATTGCGTTGGATTATGTCATAAGTGCGCCTTCGGAGATTGTGCTTACTGGTGATCCGAATAATCCGGATTTGCTTGCAATGAAGGAGAAGCTGCAGCGCAGATTTATGCCGCATGCGATCTATATGCTGCATCCAAGCACAGGGCAAGGAGAAGCAGCAAGGAAGCTAATTCCGCTCTTGAGGGATAAGGTTGTGTTAGGCGGCAGGGCAACTGCCTACATTTGTGAAAATTTTGCTTGCCATGCTCCTGTTACCGATTTGGATGAGCTGGATGAAATAGAAGAATAGTTCGGAATACGAGCGTGAGGATCCTTATGATTCTCACGTTTTTCTATGTCTGTAAAGATGACAATGGTCTTATACGATACATATATACATAACCGAAAGCCGATAAAACATACAAAATTAATATGTAGATAGTGAGTGACTATTAGTCATAATCAACTTTCCATACATATGTAGAACTTTGTAGAAAAAAGTCGAATATAGGTACAAAGAACCATGTTATATTTGCGGAATTTTTTGTAAAATCCTCTTATCTCGGGATGACATTTACATAGATGATGAAGTCAAATCTAATGGAACGAGCACCAGGAGAACAAACTAACTTACAGAGGGTGAGACTATGAAATGGTTTATGAATTTGAAAACATCAGTGAAATTAATTTCCGCATTTGGTATTGTTGCAGTCATCGTAGGGGTTGTTGGATTATACGCTATATCTAATCTGAGCATGATGAACGGCAATATTAGTGAAATGTACACCAATAACCTCACATCGATTCAAAGACTGTCTGCGGGACTTAATAGCTATCAAAATATGCGTGTAGCCACGCGTGACATCCTTCTGAACGATACTTCAGCCGGGAATAAACTGCAGTCGGATATTGAAGGCTATATGAAGGATTTACAGGACCAGATGGATGTTTACCGAGGAACGCCCATTACCCCTGTTGAGAAAGAACAGCTTAAAGCCTATGATACGGCTTTGGCGGCTTATACAAAGAATCTTGCTGCAGCCTTAAAGTTGGCCGAGAAGGATGATAAGAACGAATACAACAAGTATCTTAACAGCGAGTTGGTGCCTTCCGGAACGAAGGTCAGGGAAAGCTTAACGAAGCTGATCGATACCAATGTAAAGCTGGCTGAAGGCAAGAATATTGAATCAGCCGATGCCTATACGTCCGCACGCACAACGACGATCATCATTGTTGTCCTTGCATTTATCCTTAGCATTGCAATGGGTTATGGAATCGCACAATCGATCGCTCGCCCACTGCATCGGATCGTGGAACTGGTTACCAAGGTGGCGCACGGCGATTTGCGGGAGAAGGCCGATATTCATACGAAGGATGAAGTCGGGCAATTGGCAGCTTCGATGAATCAAATGATCAACGGTCTGCAAAATCTGATTAGTGGCATCATTCAATCCTCGCAAAGTGTCGCTGCCGCATCCGAGGAAATTTCGGCGAGCACAGAAGAAATTGCTGGGAGCAGCATCAGTCAGGCGCAGTCCGCGCAATCCATCACAGAACTGTTCAAAGAATTGAGCGTAGCCATTAACTCAGTTGCCGAAAGTGCAGAGCAAGCTGCAGAGTTGTCCAACATAACGGTCAAAACCGCCAGTGAAGGCGATAAAGTGATACAGGCTTCTATAGTGGGGATGCAAGCCGTGAACCAGACGATGACACGGTTAGAAGAAGACTCCTTGAAAATAGGCGACATTATTGAGGTTATTGATGATATTGCCGATCAAACCAATTTGCTGGCGTTGAATGCAGCAATTGAGGCGGCACGAGCAGGCGATCAAGGCAGAGGTTTTGCCGTTGTAGCTGATGAGGTCCGTAAGCTCGCTGAACGAAGCAGTGAAGCGACGAAGGAAATATCCTCCATTATTAAAGTGATGCAGTCGAATACGAAGCAAAGTGTGAATGCAGTGCTGGACAGCGTGGCACAATCGTCTCAAACCGGCGAAGCCTTCCAAAATATTATTCATATGGTCAACGATTCTTCACAGAAAGTGAACGAGATCGCGGCGGCCTGCGAGGAAGAAGCTGCCCAGGCATCTGAAGTTATGCATTCGGTTGAGTCCATAGCCGCCTCCAGTCAGGAATCGGCAGCAGCTTCCGAGGAAACAGCGGCAACGTGTCAATCGCTTGCACAGCTTGCGGATGAGTTGAATACCTCCGTCTCGATTTTCAAAATTTAAGCATACGGATGTGATTCTTATGGCAACAGTACAGCAGGACCAATATATTGAGATGACTGTCGGACTTGAGGCATATGCCGTCAGAATTGAAGAAATTCATGAAATTATTAAAATGCAGACGATAACAGAAATTCCTCATTGTAAGCCTTATGTGAAGGGTGTCATTAATTTAAGAGGCAAGGTTGTCCCCGTTGTCAGCTTCAGGAATTTGTTCGGCTTGCCGGAACAGCAGGCTACAAAAACAACACGTATTGTAGTAGTGAAGCACCGGGAAGAGTCGGTTGGGATCATTGTTGATCAAGTGAACAAAGTAACCACATTTCCCGATATTCAGCCGCCGCCGGATCATCTAGGAGGTGTGAGCGGAGCTTATTTTTTAGGGATCGGACTTCGTGAAAACAAGCTGGTCGGGATTTTAAAACTGGATGAAGTGCTGCTGCGCGACTAGGGGAGGCTGTTACGTATGAACGATTTGTCAGCCTATCGGGAAGCATTTATTGAAGAATTGGTGGATCAGCTTGACCGAATGGAGCAAGAACTGCTGTCGATGGAAAAGGAAGCAGCAGAAGAAACCGTCCAATCTATTTTCCGTGCCGCACACACGATTAAAGGCTCCTCGGCTGCGATGGGCTTTGATGAAATGAAGTCAGTGACACATGAAGTCGAGCATTTGCTGGATATGATCAGGGGAAAGAAGCTTGAGGTCGATGGGGCGCTCATTAATTTACTGTTTAACGCATTGGATGTTTTGAAAGCATTACGTGACGAGTATATGCGTGGACTTTCATATTCCGATATTTCAAAATTGGTGTATGATCTTCAGAATTTCACGAAAGCACCCACAAAACCGATTCCATCCAAAAGCTTGCCGGAGCTAACCCTGGAGCAATCGCTGCAGGTGGAGGAAGCTGTAGAATCAGGGCTGCAGCTGTTGAAAGTCCAGATCAACCTGAGTGACGATTGTCCGATGATGGCTGCCCGGTTTCAGCTCACGACTCAGGAAATAACTGCAAGCTACGGTACGGTTATTTGTTCCGATCCGTCTGCTGTGGATTACCAAGAGACCGAGGATAGCGTATATTCAGAATCCATATTTCTCATAAGCACCTCTCTCGATATAAAGGACGTTCAGGAGCAGTTATCTACACTCACCGACGTCAGGCTGGTTAAGGTAGAAAGCTACAAGCCGTCAAATAAGCCGAGCAGCGCAGTGTCTGTTCCCAAAGCACAGGTGCAGGAGGATAAGAGCAAGCAGGGACCACAAACGATACGCGTCAGTGTGGAACGCCTGGAGCATCTGATGAATCTTGTAGGAGAGCTGCTGATTGACCAGACATCGCTCTCCCAGCTGAAGCAGTCGGTATCCAGGCGGTTTGCGAACGAGGAATTTGTGGAAAGGCTTAGCGACATCAGCGATCATATGTCAAGCATCGTGGAAGAGCTGCAAGAAAGTGTGATGAAAGCGCGGATGCTGCCCATTGAGCATTTATTCAACCGTTTCCCAAGGATGGTTAGAGATTTGTCACAGAAGCTTGGCAAAGATATTGAGCTGGTGCTGGAAGGAATGGAAACAGAGCTCGACCGTACGCTGATCGAAGAAATCGGGGACCCCTTGATCCATCTCATACGCAACGCAGTGGACCATGGTATCGAAGCGGCTGATGTGCGTGCGAGCCAAGGGAAAAGAGTAAAAGGGCGCGTCCGCTTAAATTCGTTTCATGAGGACAATCAGGTTGTCATTACGGTAGAGGATGATGGGGCAGGCATTTTGCCTGACAAGATGAAAGCTTCCGCACTGCGTAAAGGGATTATTACCGAAGAGGAGGCTGAACGGCTTTCGGACTATCATGCGATATGCCTGATCTTCCGTCCGGGATTTTCCACGGCTGCGGCTGTTAGCGAGGTATCGGGGCGCGGTGTTGGGATGGATATTGTCCGCAACCAGATTGAGCGGTTGAACGGATTGATCGATATCGACTCGAAAGCAGGGCAGGGAACTTGCTTTACAGTACGAATTCCGCTGACTCTGGCCATTATTACAGGACTTATGGTAAAGGTTAGCAGCCGTGATTATGTCATTCCGATGAATAACGTTATTGAAATCGTCCGCATACCGATGGAGCATATTCAAACCGTTCGTGGTGAAAATGTAATTGTTATCCGCGATAAGGTGATTCCTCTCATATGGCTGCATGATGCGCTGCAATTGGACAAAAGCAATGTGCAGGGTAAATTCATACCAATCGTCGTGGTCGGATCTGCGGAGAAGAAGCTTGCTCTCGCAGTCGATGAATTGTTAGGCAATCAAGAAATCGTGATCAAAACGCTGGGGACTTTTTTAGGCAAGATACCATTTATAACGGGAGCAACCATCCTGGGCAACGGTAGGGTTGCACTCATTCTGGAAATAGCATATTTGATACAAATGATGAATAAGCATACCGTCGGGCAGCCGGTACCTATCATGTAACCAATATGAATGATTCCGTTCGGTTGATTAATTTGCTATAATACAGGGATAGTTGTCTGGATTGGAAGGTGTGATCATATGGAACCGTCCCTTGGTACAGTCGAGGATTGTGAATCATCGTGTTTTGGCTCGGAAGCAGATCTCAATCAAGTTAGAGAAAAGATGATTGATGAGGAGTCGGCCGTTCAGCTTGCCGATTGGTTTAAAGCATTCAGCGACCCGACTCGCGTAAAATTAATTGGTGCACTGCTTCAAAAGGAGCTCTGTGTTCACGACCTATCCGTACTATTGGATATGGGACAATCTGCAGTATCCCATCAGCTGCGCTATCTTCGCAATATGAGAATCGTGAAGCGTCGTAAAGCCGGCAAAACCGTCTTTTACTCACTGGATGATTCACATATCGAAGAGATTTTTGTCCAGACCCTGCAGCATACGAAGCATGGTTAATCGGTAACCAGCCCTGCACCTTCATGGGAATGGTCCTGCTTATGACAAAGCCCGCAAGTATACGGTCTATACCGTTGCTTGCGGGCTTTGTTGATTCCGTTCAGGGTAACGTTCAGAATTCATTATACTACATACTACGAAAAGCTTATTTTTGCTGAATCATCATTTTCCACAGATCGGCTGAATCGTATCCGAGTCTCCAGGCTGCGACGCCGCCGAGATCATATTTTTTGGCGATATCCAGACGAGCCTTAACGGTGGCCTCATCCTCCAGCCAGAATACTCTTTTGTTCCCATCCTGCTCATACTCGACCCGATATTGGCCAAATTTGTCATCCCAGGTTTGAGTCGCTTTTTTACTTTTGATCAAAGCGGGTAAATCCTTCATCAGCAGTGCACGGTTATCAACGAGCTGACCACTTTCATCGATCTGCCATTCACGCACATAAAAAGGAATTCCCATAATAAGCTTATCTCTCGGAATACCGTATGACAGGAACTCTTGAACACCTTCCTCGACCCACTGCAGCCCGGCTACCGAGCCGGCTTCAGGTCCGGTTCTCCAGTGCTGATCATACGTCATCGTGATGATGTAATCAACGGTTTCTCCCAGCTTCTCATGATCATAAGCCGTCTGCGCATTCCACTTCACACTGCCGCGCGGCAAATCGATAGAAATTTTAAGACTTTCAGCATGCGCGGCAGCCGTCAAATTTTTGACAAAGGCTGTGAATGGAGCACGATCCTTGCCGGCAACACTTTCAAAATCGATGTTCAAGCCTTCGACACCCAATTGAGCACCCTTGCTTACCAATGCTTGGATAAACTTTTTTTGCGCTTCTGGATCAGCCAGAAATTTGGTCGTTAACGCGGCGTCAAACTGGTTGTTAATTAATGGATATACACGAACGTTTTGCGCTTTTAGCCAAGCGACGGTTTCCTTATTGGACGTATCCGTCAGAGTGCCTGATGCATCAGCAAGCGTAAAATACGTTGGTGACACTACGTCCAGCCCTACTGTATTGTTCACATGCCCGCGAATCGTATCATTGTTGGAGCTTCCGTTCCAACCCCAGAACTGCAGCATCCGGAAATTGTCCCATACCTTATAGCTATCATCCAACAGTCGGATGGAGGCATTGCTGAAGCTCAGCGCGTAATTAACAGCATCCGGCAAAATCGACGAGTCGGAGATCCACTTATCATTTTGGAATACCTGGTAGTAGGGATAATTAGTCCAAATGTCTTTCGGTGAATCATTCTTAGTAATACGAGTATGGTCAAAAGACTTTGCGTAGGCTATGGCGTCATCAAGGCTAAGAAAGGAATTCAGCAGTGACGAATATTGATAAACCTTATACATTTTTTCATTGGATAAAATAGTCTGGTTGTTCTTATCTGATCTGACTACACTGGAATTTCCCCATGCTGCAGCCTCACGAACGGCATCCTCCAAATAAGCGAAGGACCAGCTATCCTGGGTGGACTTGCCTTGATATACCTGGTACACCTTGGGTCCTGCACGAAGCTCGCTTTTGCTGGATTCCGGAATGTTGTCCCAGATCCACTGGTGGTCGCGAAGATCGATGATATGTACATTGCCCCATTTGGCGCCTTCGGCTTTGGCTTGGGCCAATGTAGTGAATTCCCAGGAATCCAGTGTGAAATCACCTTGATATAAGCGGTACTGTGGATAATTATTCCAAACCCATCCATCGGAACGAAGATCGCGAATACTGGCATGTCCCCAATTGGAGGCTTCCTTGATAGCTTGATCAAGCGTAGCAAATTCCCAAGCGGAGCTGCTTACTCCATTCTGATACAATTTATAACGAGGATAGTTGTTCCACAGCCATTTACGTGTGCTGATTTCCTCGACATGCGTGCTTGTAAACTGCTTGGCGTAATTCTCGGCAGTGCTATAATCGGAGGTTTCTACTAAAATTCGGTCATCCTGATAAACCCGATATTTAGACGTCTTATCAGCGGCCATAGCCGTACCGGACGAAGTGAGGAGCAGCGCCAATATGGATAGGACCAGAACGGTATTGCGCTTCAAGTTGCATCAGCCTCTTTCTACTAGTTACTAATCTATTAAACGCAATATAGCACTAAGAAGTTGCGAGGAAAATAATAGGAAGGAAAATTATTCCTGATAAAAGTAACAATTCTGTGGACGAATTTGAATCAGTAGTTTCCGTTTTCGGACCTTCTTGATACAATAAGAATACCCGTAGCTACAGCTATGTCGGATGTATGGAAAAGGCGGTTATCGGTATGCAGAAATATCCACAGGCTTATATCAATTATCTGATATACTTTCATGCGGAAAGAGATTATTTTGAATGCCATGAGGTATTGGAAGAATACTGGAAGGACCATCCCGGTGATCTATGCGCTTCGACCTATGTAGGACTGATCCAGGTTGCCGTTTCGTTATACCACTGGCGCAGGCATAATTACGCAGGAGCTGAGAAGATGCTGCGCAGCGCGCTCACTCAGTTGAAGGATGCAGATTTGGTACAGTTGGGTATAGAGGCAGAGGTATTTCGCACCAGACTTTCAGGGCGCTTGGAGGCACTGGAGAATCCTGATGATAGGCAATACAAGGATTTGGATATCCCGCTTGCAGACCCGCAGCTGGAGGTGCTTTGCCTGGAGCATTGCAGCGTGAACGAGCTGACCTGGCTTCGACCCAGTGATCTAAGCAACACACAGCTTATCCATAAGCATACCCTGCGGGACCGTGCACCCGTTATTCTGGAGCGGGAGCGCAGCAGGCAGCTCAAACTGTTAGCAAAGAGGGACAAAGGATGAGTAAAGAGTCTAAGCACGGTAAAATTATGATTGTTGATGACGAACCGAATATTGTCGAAGTCATCCGATTGTATCTGGAGCATGCAGGCTATGAGCCGATCATCGCTTATCGAGGTGGGGAGGTGCTGCAAACTGTACGGGTTCAGCAGCCGGATCTGGTGCTTCTGGATGTGATGCTTCCGGATCATTCCGGCTTTGAGCTGTGCAGCCGTATTCGCAGTGAATCGGGAGCTCTTGCGCATACGCCTATTATTTTCCTCACGGCCAAAGGCGAGTCGATAGACAAGCTAAGGGCCTTCAACCTGGGTATCGACGATTATATTGTAAAGCCGTTTGATCCCAATGAGCTGATTGCCCGAATTAAAGCTGTATTACGTCGGACACAATTGCAAAATACGACTGCAAATACGGGCTCCGAGCAGGACCGCGAGAAATTGCTGCGAATGGGAGCTCTGATGATCGATCCAGGTCAATACAAGGTCACCTTGGATGGCAAACGGATTGATTTGACCCCTAAGGAGATCGAGCTGCTTTATTTTCTGGCCTCAAATCCGGGGAGGGTATACTCGCGTGAGGACTTGCTTGGTTATGTGTGGAACTTCGATTTTAGCGGAGGCACACGTACGGTAGACGCTCATGTCAAAAATTTACGCAAAAAGCTGGGTGCCAGCACCGATTGGGCGATTCAAACCCTCTGGGGGATCGGCTATTCATTCGAGGTCATGCAGCATGCGTAAACCTTGGTTTAGCAGCTTTTATATCAAAATTTTCTTAACGTTCCTGGTCACGTGTATTTTATTTTTTGTCGGACTGGCCGTGTTCTGGAATTATTACTTTACCGATTTGTTTTATAAGGATAAAAAAGAGATGCTTTCCTCCCGTTTTGGTGAAGTCGCCAAGCTGCTGCCATCAATTCAGGAAGGAACGATTTCAACACGTGAAATGCGATTTGGTGTACGGATTATTGCCCGAAGCATTAATGGTCAGGTCTGGCTTGTCGATAGCTCGGGTATCATTCTTAATGGTTCGTCAGAGCGTGAAGGTACGCTGATTCCGAAGGTTGTGGATACGTTGTTTATCGATGGCCTGAAGGGACAGGCAGGCTTCGTAGCGGGGGAATACAAGCTGGATGAGCGGGCGCGAGGGGGCACCCTGACTTATTATGCTCCATCGCAGCTGAACGGTAAGCCGATTGTGATTTTTCTGAATGTGCCTGCCATTGAGGTCAGTGAAGCGCTAGCTGCTGTACGCTGGAATATTTCGGTCCCACTGTTATTTTCATTATTGACGGTAGGTTTGATCCTGTACGTGATCTCCCGTAAGCTGGCAGGGCCATTGCAGCAGATGAACCGGGCGGCGCTTGAGCTTGCAGGTGGAGATTTTACAGTAAGAGTGCCCGTGACCTCCAAGGACGAAATAGGTGAGCTGGCCAGCAGCTTTAACTTCATGGTGGATCAGTTGGTGAATTGGGAGGATGCAAGGCAGGAGTTTTTGGCTAATGTATCCCATGAGCTGCGTTCACCTCTAACCTCGCTAAGAGGGCTCATCATCGCAATGAATGACAAGATTATTCCCGAGGATAAATACGGACATTATTTAAAAATATGTGATTACGAGGTACAGCGCCTGCAGCGTCTTGTTAATGATTTGCTGGATCTGGCAAGAATTCAGAATGGTATGGATGTTTTTCTGACCTATCCGATGGACATCGTAGGCAAAACCCGTGAAGTGCTGGATCTGATCAAGCCGACCCTGGCTGACAAAAAAATTACCCTGCTGGAGCAGCTTCCGGAAGAAAGCTATAGTCCGATCGTATCCAATTTGGACGATGACCGTTTTGCACAAATCTTACAAAATCTTTTGCACAATGCGATCCAGTTCACTCCATCGGGAGGGACGATTACAGTTCGTGTATGTGAAGAGGATGGAAACGGAACGATCTATATTCTTGACACGGGTATAGGCATATCGGGCGATGAGCTGCAGCGGATCTGGGAGCGTTTCTATAAAGCCGAGCATTCACGAATTTCCCGATCTGAGGGCACGGGGCTTGGGCTTACTATCGTGAAGCACCTGGTTAACGGAATGAAAGGTACGATCGAGGTTGCGAGTGAGGTAGGCGTAGGAACCGAGTTTAAGCTGTCATTTCCACTCAGCGAGCATGAAGGAGCTTAGTCTTCATACTCGCTAGCCTTTTATTGTGAGCCATGCCCAATCTGTTTCTCTGAACTTCCACGGTCTGGTAGCTGCTACGATTTGAGAATTCGTTTTTGTCTCGCTTGTACAAGCCATTGCGGGTATTCATTGAACAATCTGTCATACAGCTCACTGTCACTGACGGTATCAATATCATCAAGTGCAAAGAAGTCTGCATTATCAATGAATCTACCAGGCAGGTCATCCAGCTCTTCCAACACACCATAGTCAGATTGTCCCAATCCTACAAATTGCCAAAAAATCCCCAGCTTTGAGCTTTCAATCAAGATTTCCGCTATTTCTTCCGTTTCATAGATGCCTCCGTCACTGAAAAAGACAACGTAAGCGGGGACGCGATCATTGGGCTCCTCTTTGCTATATTTTTTGATTATGTCACGCATGACTGCTGGCTCGTTGTTTCCGAATCCAACACTACCCATTATATGTGTACGTTCTACATAGTTTTCATAATCGGCGGCAGTAACACTTCCGGTCCGTTTACTTTGATCCGCAAAAAACCACACATCAAGCTGCCCGTCATCATCCATGCTGGATGCGATAGCTAACACTTTTTCGAAGGCACGCTGAACGGTGCCTGTTTGATAGAGGTAGTACATGGAACCCGAATCGTCAAAGACAACGGCAACGCGTGCCTTTTCGTTCGAGATCTTATTTTTGGCAAGAGAGATTTCTACTTTCTTTTTCAGTAGGTCAATTTTGTTGAGATTAATTTTCGTTTCTACAGGGGGCGCGGCTGCAGCGGCAGATTCAGCTGCAACAGTATCATGACCTGCATCTTCCTGCGTATCTATAACCTCAAGTCCGTAATGCTTGCATAGGTCGTCTAATCCTCCGAAAAAACCACTGCCGATCGCGCTGAACTTCCATTCCCCGTTATGTAGATAAAACTCTCCGACAACAATCGCTGTTTCTTTGGTAAGATCCTTGCCGAACTCAAATGTAATCGTCGTTTCTTTACCGCTCGGGTCAATAATCTCCAGATAAGTATTGGATACTTGATTAAAATACTGGTTTAATTTCTTGCCTTCATGAATCGTTAGCGTAAGCGCAATTTTATGGATCGAGGAGGATAATCGGCTCCAGTCCATTGTGAATTGTCCACTTTGGGCGTTACTGCCTGCAGTATACGACACTGAACGATCAGAGCTTACAGGATTTCCATAAAAAATGAAATCTTCATCCTGCGCACATATACCAGAGCTGGATAATAAAAATGCAGAAGCATCCGCCTCAATACGGGTATCAGCCGTTTTCCAGCCAATATGAACCTGTACATGTTTATGATTTCGATTTTTGGTGACATCGATTTTTTGTCCTTTTTGCAGCAGCATGTTGCGTTCCTCCTAAAGGTTCCTCATGGACTGAGGTTATGGGTATGTTGTACCACTTCCAACTATATCAAAAATAGGAATCTAGCACCATATTTAATGCGAGTCACTTCAATAGAAACCTTGAAAAAGATTTTACATAATATTCACAAATCTCTCATAGTTTCATCGAAATTGCGCTATATGCTGTTGATAACAGATGGAACGTGTGATTGAATAAACAAGGCATGTATCTGCTTATGCAATTAATTTACTGCGATAATTTTAGGAGGCGATCCCATGGGGAATTGGCGGCTGCGATGGATTGGCATCAGCTTCATCATGTTGTTAAACGGGTGTATCCATCCAGCACCAGTCAGCCTCCAGCTCCCGGAAGCTGTAGTTCAAAGAGACGAAATCCAGAATGCGTTCGAAAGGCAAATGGTCATCTTATTTCAAAGCCTGATTCAGATGGATCGTCGTGAAAATTTGGGATTAAGCATCAAGCAAGCCAAAGAGCTGCTGCCGATGGTTGAACGCAATAGTCGTGTCGGAGAGCTGGAACAAGCGGATCAACTGCTGATTATCGGGCTGCTCTCAGCCGAGCAGAAGGGATTTGTTAATGAGTTTCAGGAACGGATTCGTATCAAGGAGCAGAACATGAAGGAATTCAAGAAAAAGGATCCTTCCAGTGTAGAGGAACGCGAAGCCATGATCCATGAGTTCGAAGTGCGGCGGCGGGATGCTGAATTTGACAAAAAGCCGTTGCCACCATCAGAGGAGGGTACCCGCGAAAACACGCCACACTCGCCATCTTCGTCTGGTGGACTCGGGAGTGGCAAAAATGTCGAGCAGCAGCTCATCGATTTACTTCAAGCGAAGATCAGGAAGGAACAAATACCTGAACGTTAATAAGGACTGTCTGGCTATAACGCCGACAGTCCTTTGTGTATGAAGAGCTATGGGTTCAGACGGAAGTTTTTGTTCCCCAGTCATATCCGTTATCTACGACGTCCAGCTTACCGGTTTCAGGGTGGATAATTAAACCGTGAACTGGCAGATTTTTGGGTAACAAGGGATGGTTGCGAATCAGCTTCACACTGCTGAGCACACTATCCTGAACATCATCGAAGCCTCTCAGGAATCGCGCCAGATCAATACCTGCATGATGAAGGGTTTCGATCATTTCCTCGGTTACTCCGCGCTCTTTGGCTTTCTCCAGTACCTCAGGCGCATTCAGACCGATCATGCCGCATTGATGGTGGCCAACAACGAAAATTTCCTTGGCTTGAAGCTCATATACGGCCACGATAATACTCCGCATAATACTTCCAAACGGATGGGTAACGACAGCCCCGGCATTTTTAATAATTTTGGCATCACCGTTGCGCAAATTCATGGCCCGCGGCAGCAGCTCAGTCAATCGTGTGTCCATACAAGTAACAATGACCATCTTTTTATCGGGAAATCTGGTCGTAAGATATTGTTCATAATCTTTATTATCAACAAACTGCTGATTGTGGTTAATAATGGTTGACATTAAGGAATCCATGGTACCCCTCCGATTATTAGTGTGCAGTATAACCTTATGCTGCTAATCCTATCTGAAATCAGTTTGCTTTTTCTCTTTTATCTATCAGCTGCATGAGACTGTTGTAAATTTGCCCGTTGCTCTTTAAGACATAGCTTCTATTGGCGCTGCGGTAGTCCAATGTCATGTTATCCTCAAAATATACCTCTTGTTTCTTTTCATACCACAATTCAAAGGGAGAACCGCCTGCTCTAAGGTCATTCTCTTCGGGTTTGTCGACGATCCACAAGGAAGGCACACCATTGGCTGAGCAGCCACAGCCTTCAGAATCAAATACGAGCTTGAGCTCACCCGATCCAGCAGGCAATTGATGAGTAATTTGTTGAACGGCATCGTCCGTAAATGTAATATGCATATGGTTTCCTCCATAAGTGTTGTGTGTAGCATAACTGAATGGATACGATGTGACATCAGTTTACATCCTTATATTTTACCACAATCTTAAAGGGTTTGCTTCTCTTTTAGTTAAGAAGTATGATCAATAGTAACTTGAATAAAGGGGGAAGTTCAATGACAACCAATCAATTTGAGCACAAATTGCATGAATTCAAGCAGTATCTCCAAAAAATGAAAAGCTATGAGGAAGCCATTGGCCTGATTTATTGGGATATGCGAACCGGCGCTCCCAAGAAAGGGATAGCTACCCGTTCTGAAGTCGTCGGAGTACTGTCCGGTGAGCATTTCAAAATGTCGGTTGCAAACGAAATGGGAGAATGGCTGGATTACTTCTCAGACCCGGAGCAGGATGCCAGGTTAAACCGTGTCGAGCGTAAGATTGTTGCCGAATGTAAAAAGGATTACGACCGCAGCAAACGCATTCCCCCGCAAAAATACCAGGATTATGTGGTGTTGACCTCACAGTCTGAGTCGGTATGGGAAGAGGCCAAGCACAATTCCGACTATGCTATTTTTCAGCCTTATCTGGAAAAAATCGTTGCAGCCAATCTCGAATTTATCGATTTGTGGGGATATCAAGGTCACAAATATAACACGCTGCTGGACATGTACGAGCCGGGTATGACCGTAGCCAAGCTGGATCAAGTATTCGGCGCACTGCGTGAGAAGGTAGTCCCATTGCTGAGTGCCATTCAAGCCTCTAAGCATAAGCCTGAAACCGGATTTTTGAAGCAGACCTTTGATAAAGAGCAGCAAAAGAAATTCAGTCTATTCATTTTGGGACAAATGGGCTATGACTTTGACGCGGGAAGACTTGATGAGACCGTGCACCCATTTGCAACAGGCTTAAATCCGGGAGATGTGCGAATCACGACCAGATATTTACTGGATGATGTGAACAGCGCTTTATTTGGTACGATCCATGAGGGCGGTCATGCCTTGTATGAGCAAAATATTTCGCCTGATTTGATCGGCACACCACTGTGCACCGGCACTTCGATGGGGATTCATGAATCGCAGTCACGCTTCTGGGAAAATATGATCGGACGTAGCCGCCCATTCTGGAATCGATATTATCAGGATGTGCAGAAGCATTATCCTGGACAATTTGACTCTGTACGTGTGGAGGATTTTTATCGGGCTACGAACGAAGTTAAGCCTTCCCTGATCCGAATTGAAGCGGATGAGCTGACTTATAATTTACATATTATGGTCCGTTATGAAATTGAAAAAGAACTGTTCAGCGAATCGGTTCGAGTGGCCGATCTGCCCGAGGTATGGAACGAGAAATATCGGGATTATTTGGGTATTGCACCCACTACTAATGGAGAAGGCGTGCTGCAGGACGTTCACTGGTCTGGTGGAGCCTTCGGTTATTTCCCTTCCTATGCGCTGGGGAATATGTACGCGGCTCAAATGATGAGGACGATCCGCAAGGAGCTGCCGGATTTTGATGGCTTGCTGGAGGCAGGGAATCTGATTCCAATCAAGGAGTGGCTGTCTGAGAAGGTTTATCGTCATGGGAAGCTGCTTACACCAACTGAAATAATTACTGAAGTGACTGGCGAAGAGCTGAATCCCGATTATTTGGTTGACTATTTCCAGGAGAAGTACGGGGATATTTACAAGCTGTGAGATCAGGTTGAGATAAAGCTGGGATTAGATTTAAATAAGATGGAGTTCAACAGGATTGAATTCAATGATAAAAGCCGGTCAAAAGGGACATAAGTCGCTTTGATCGGCTTTTGCAATTTCCTTCGGTTCTATTTAATGGACACTAACAGGCTCTAACGGCTGCTGTTGGGTCGGTTTAACGCCTTTGCCATAAGGGACAACTAATGGGGTCTGGAATAAGGGGTCCTGAATGATTTGGCAGGGCAGATCGAACACATCCAGGATGAGCCTTTCGTTGATCACTTGCTCCGGGCGTCCTTCGGCATACACCTTGCGGTCCTTGATCGCGACCACGTGATGGGCATAACGGCAGGCAAGGTTAATATCATGCAGCACCATTACGATAGTTCTCTGCTCCTTTTGGTTCAAATCGTAGAGGAGGTCCAGTACTTCAATCTGATGAGCCAGATCCAGATAAGTTGTAGGCTCATCCAGCAAGATCGTAGGTGTGCCTTGGGCTAATGTCATCGCAATCCAGGCCCGCTGCCGCTGTCCTCCGGATAGTGAATCCACAGTACGCTCGGATAATGAATCCATATGGGTCAATTCCAAGGCGCGGCGGACTTCTTTTTCATCCTCAACCGACCATTGCTGCAGCCAATTTTGATAAGGATATCTGCCTTGCTTCACCAACTGCAGCACGGTTAACCCTTCAGGAGCAGATGGCCCCTGCGGCAAAATGGACATACGGCGGGCAACCTCTTTGGTGGAGAGTGTGGCAATATCGCTGCCGGCCAGCACGACCTGTCCGCTCTTCGGTTTAAGCAGCCTTGCAAGCGAGCGGAGCAGTGTAGACTTGCCGCAACCGTTGCTACCGATAAATACGGTGATTTTTCCTTTTGGAATGGCTATATCTAGATCTTTGAAAATGCATGTATCCCCGTAAAATAAACTCAAATCCTTGGATTGAATAGCCGTCATGTTCAGGTCTCCTTATATAAAGCAGTATGGTTAAAGATTCAGCTACGCCGCAGCAGACAGTTGGCTACCGATTGCGAGTACGATAGAGCAGATAAACAAAAAATGGAGCGCCTATGCAAGCTGTAAACACACCAGCCGGAATATCGAGCGGCGTAAATATCGTTCTGCCGATCAAATCAGCGACCAGCAGCACAATGGCTCCCATTAGCGCGGATACTGGCAGCAGAGCACCGAAGCTTGGACCTACAAGCTTGCGGGCAATATGCGGACCCATCAGTCCGATGAATCCGATAGCCCCACCGAAGGCCACAGCCGCACCTGCGAGAGCTACACTGAAAATTAATAACAGGAATCTTTGACGTTGAACATGGCTGCCCACACTGCGGGCAATGTCTTCACCGAATTCCTGGATGTTAATATGTCGTGAATATACGAACATCAGAGGGAGCAGCACGACAATCCAAGGCAGCAGAGGGATGACAGATTTGGCCCAGGACACACCATACACACTGCCCGTCATGAAGGTCATGGACTGATTGGCAAGAATAATAGGGCCTGAAATCATCATCATGTACGACAGAGCGCTCATAGCCGCCGAGAAGCCGATACCGATCAGAACCAATCGCAGCGGTGTCACACCCTGCTTCCAGGACAATACATATACGATCAGAGCAGCCGCAAAGGCTCCAGCAACAGCAAAAACCGGCAGCAGATGAATACTGATTTTGTCAGAAAAGAAATAAAAGAATGAGACGGCTCCAAGTGTAGCTCCTCCAGTAATACCTACGGTATCCGGAGAGGCTAATGGATTGCGAATAACCCCTTGCAGCAGTGCGCCGGCAACCGCCAGAGCAGCACCGACCAATACAGCAACAACAATACGTGGAAGCCGCAGAGAACGAACAATCATCATATTGGAGTCTTCACCCGAACCGAATATGGAGCGAATCACCTGGATAGGCGTTATGTATACACTGCCGATGCCTGTACTCAGAATGAAAATCACGATTACGGCTATGAAAAGCGCTAGAGAAACGATTATTGCTTTTTTACTGACGAGAAACGAATACGCTTTGCTGCGAACCGTCATATATTTGCTGGATGTGGTCATTTTAGAAGCGCCCTCCTTTGCGAGCAATATATACAAAGAAAGGAACACCAATCAATGCAGTCGTCACACCAACATGGACTTCCTTCGGCATGGCAATAAAACGGGAACCTACATCAGCACTAACGAGCAGCAGCGCCCCGAGAACAGCGCAATAAGGGATAAGCCAGCGATGATCCCCGCCTACCAGAAAGCGCGCGATATGGGGAATGATGATGCCGATAAATACAACCGGACCTGCGAGAGCAACGGAGCCCCCGGCAAGTATGACAATGACTATAGCGGCGGACGCTTTAATAAAAATCGTACTTTGTCCAAGCCCCTTGGCAACATCGTCACCCATCGCCAACACGTTAATGTGCGGTGCGAGCACAATTGCGCCGATTAAGGCTGCAAGCATATAAAGGAAGACCGAATCAAACATCTCCATCGTACGCCCTGCAACCGAGCCGACCAGCCACACCAGCACCTGATCAAATGCTTTGCCGTTGGAGAGCAGAACTCCCTGTGTCAAGGATGCAAAGAAGGCAGTCATCGCTGAACCGGCAAGTGTAATCTTGATAGGTGTCAAGCCATCGCGCCCAATTGAACCTAATAGATATACGCCTCCAGCACTAATCGCTGCTCCGAAAAAAGCGATCCACGTATATTGTGTCAAATTGGTGACGTTAAAAAACACGACAGCCAACACAATGGCAAAAGCGGCCCCGGCATTCACTCCAAAAATACTGGGAGATGCCAACGGATTGCGGGTAATGGCCTGCATCAGAGCTCCGGCTACAGCCAGGCTTCCGCCGACAAGCGCTCCGATTAATGCCCGCGGCATGCGGGTTGTCTGGATAATGATGTGCTCGTTGGACCCATTAAATGCTGTGTAGGCTTCAACAATCTTGGCCCACGAATAGGTGTTAATGCCGAACTTAAGGCTGCAAACAAATGCAACTGCCAATAAGAGAAGGGCAATCACCAAGCCTGCGATTTTAAAGGGAGATGTTAGAAGTTCTTTTCGCATCATTCAGTCGTTTGCCTGCTTCCTGTCTGAGTTAAGCTTATTGATAAATAATAAGAAAAGCTTTTGATCGAAGCCTATTCGGTGAAGATACATTCGTGTCCAATAGGTTGCTTTTCTTGCAATATCAGAATACTCAGCTCTGCTGAAAACTTATACATTCTGATATTATAAAATTAAATGATCTAGCTTACGTATATTGTAATGAGGCTAGTGATCACCTGTCAATGACTTTGAGAATCATTATCAAAAAAAGATTGACAAGCGGCGTGTGCTTCCCCTAAAATAAACCGTGATAAATGATAACTATTATCATTTATTTATCGTGCATCTTTGATGAGAAAAATAGGGGGTTCATTACATGTTTTCTGGAAATGGTTCATTTCGAATCAAATCGGCAGCACTGATTGCCGTCGTTTTTGTATTATCTATCGTATTGGCAGCTTGCGGACAATCTGCGGCACCTCAGCCGGCAGACACGTCGAAGCCAGGAGCGGCACCTGCGGCTGCAACAACCGAAGGTCCTCGTAAAATTAAGCATATTATGGGTGAGACAGAAGTGCCTGCACAACCGAAGAAGGTCATCGTACTGACAAATGAGGGAACGGAAGCTCTGCTTGCACTGGGAGTTAAGCCGATTGCCGCAGTAGATTCCTATTATGGAAACCCTTGGTACGATCATATTAAAGCCGATATGGAAGGTGTAAAAAACATCGGTGGCGAATCACAGCCGAATCTGGAGCTTATTGCTTCATTAAAGCCGGATTTGATCCTCGGCAACAAAATGCGCCATGAGAAAATTTACGAGCAATTGAAGGCGATCGCGCCTACGGTATACACAGAAACACTTCGTGGTGAGTGGAAGAGTAATTTTCAAGTTTATGCGGACGCATTGAACAAAAAGGCTGAAGGCGATAAAGTCGTCAGTGCATTCGATAAACGTATCGATGACTTCAAACAAAAAGCAGGCGACAAGCTGAAGGAAAAAGTAGCGGTAGTACGGTTCATGGGCGGTAAAACAAGATATTATTACGGAGATATGTTCTCAGGCGTCATTTTCAAGCAAATTGGTATTCCGCGGAACGATCCGAAAAGCGATGAGAAATCGTTTGAAGATATTACGAAGGAGCGTTTGACTGAGCTGGATACGGCGGAAAAGGTGTTTTACTTCACCTACGATGTTGGGGATGGCAAAGGCAAGAAGCAAGAAGAGGAGTGGATGAACGATCCGCTTTGGAAAAACCTTAAGGTTGTGAAAGAAAACAAGCTGGTCAAGGTTAGTGATGCAACCTGGAATACATCAGGTGGCGTGAAAGCAGCGAACCTGATGCTGGACGATTTGTACAAAATTTACGATGTGAAACCATAATCGGATAACAAGCATTGGACAAGAAAAAGCCTTCAGTAACCACAATGTCGTGGCCTGAAGGCTCTTTTTTGTCTGAGTTTGAGTAGAGATGGACAACGGGCTAACCAGCCCGATTAAACTGGCTCGTATACAATTCGTAGTAGAAGCCTTTAACCTCCAGTAATTCCTTGTGCGAGCCGCGCTCAATAATTTCCCCGCCATTCATCACCAGAATGAGATCGGCCTCTCGAATCGTGCTGAGTCGATGCGCAATTACGAAGCTGGTGCGACCTTTCATCAGCAGGTTCATCGCTTCCTGAATGATCATCTCGGTTCTTGTATCCACTGAGCTGGTAGCTTCATCGAGAATCAGGATAGCCGGATCAGCCAGAATGGCTCGTGCAATCGTAATTAGCTGACGTTGTCCTTGACTGAGATTGCTGCCCTCGGCGCTCAGCAGCGTATCATAGCCTTGAGGCAGCTTGCGGATGAAGCTGTCAGCATTGGCCATCTGAGCGGCTTTCTCGACCTCAGCTTCGGTTGCATCCAGCCTTCCGTAACGGATATTTTCACGTATCGTATCCGAGAACAAGTAGGCATCCTGCAGAACGATTCCGAGCTGACTGCGCAGACTGTCTTTTTCCAGATTACGCAGGTTCTCTCCATCTATGGTAATGATCCCGTTATCAATATCATAAAAGCGCGTGAGCAAATTAACGATCGTGGTTTTGCCGGCTCCGGTAGGTCCAACAAGGGCTATCGTCTGCCCTGGCAGAGCCGTTAACGAAATGTGTTTGAGAATGGGAACCTCTTTTTTATAGCTGAAGGACACATCGTTGAAAATAACCTCGCCCTTGACCGCTTGCAGCTGCTTCTCCTGATCATGGGTACTTTCATATTCGGTTGGTGTATCCATGACCTCGAACACTCTTTCCGCACCGGCCAAGGCTGACTGGATCATATTAAATTGATTTGCCAGCTCATTGATCGGCCGTCCCAGCTGCTTCGAATAATTCAGGAAGCTGACAATAACACCGATGGTAACCAAGCCGTTAAATGCCATCCAGCCACCTACGGTTGCAACCAGCGCGTAGCTGATATTGTTAATAACGTTCATCACAGGGCCGATAAACCCGGATAAGATCTGCGCCTTGCTGCCGACATCCCGCAGCTTGGAGTTAATGGCATGAAACTGTTCCGTTGCTTTGGCTTCGCGATTAAAGGTTTTGACAACCTTTTGTCCGGAAACCGTTTCTTCAATAAATCCATTCAATTCACCGAGACTTTTTTGCTGACTGGAAAAATGCTTTCGCGTCCGTTTGGCAATTTGGCTCGTTAACAGCATCGCCATCGGTATGACCACAAGACTAACGAGCGTCAGCCATACATTCAGACTAAGCATTAAAACAATGGCTCCGATTACCGTCAAAAAGCTTGAAAGCAGCTGTGTCACCGTCTGATTCAAAGTGTTGCTCACGTTTTCGATATCGTTGGTCGTCCGGCTCATGAGCTCGCCATGTGTCTTGCTATCGAAATAAGGGAGCGGCAGCTGCTGCAGGTGCTCGAACAAGTCATTGCGCAGCTCCCAAACCGTACGCTGCGACACGCCGGTCATGACATACAGTTGAATCCAGGACATAGCCGAGCTGAGCACATACACACCGAGTAGAGAGAGGCACAGCCAGAGCAGGCCGCTATAATTTTGCGGAATGATATATTGGTCGATAGCAACACCGATCAGGTAAGGTCCGGCCAGTGTCAGGCATGTACTGCAAAGCGTAAGCACAACGATGGCAATCAAACCGAGCCGTTGACGCCGCAAATAATTCCATAGCCGCCGAAGTGTTCCCTTGGTATTCTTGGCACGTGCCTTCTGCATCATCATGCCGCGGCCGGGACCGCCACCCATCGGGCCTCCGCCCATCCCCATCGGAGGCATGCCACCAGGAGGTCCACCTGCAGGTCTTGCAGTGGTATCTTCGTGCCCGCGCTGCCGATTGTTATCGTTAGCCACTGACAACCGCCTCCTTTCCTAATTGGGATCTATAAATTTCCTGATAAACAGGACTTGATTCCATCAGCTCATTATGCGTGCCCTGAGCAACAACGCTGCCTTCATCCAGCACTACGATCGTGTCTGCCTCCAGCACGGAGGAAATCCGCTGTGCAATGATGATTCGCGTGCTTCGTTTGGTTTGATTTTTTAATGCTTTTTGAATTCGTGATTCCGTACCAAGATCAACCGCACTCGTGCTGTCATCGAGAATAAGAATGGCAGGCTGGACAAGGATGGCTCGTGAGATCGATACCCGCTGCTTTTGACCACCGGACAGGTTCACACCACGTTGGCCAATGATCGTTTGATAACCATCAGGGAGACTGGCTATATAATCATGGATCTGCGCCGCCTTGGCCGCTTCCTCAATCTCTTCCTGCGAGGCATTGGGTTTGCCAAAGGCAATATTTTCGCTGATTGTCCCTGTAAAGAGAATAGCTTCCTGCAAGACAACTCCAATTTCACTGCGCAAATGGGTCAGGTCCATATCACGGACATCGATACCATCAATACGTACTGTTCCTTCAGTCGCGTCATAGAGCCTTGGGATCAGGTTCACCAGCGAGCTTTTACCAGAGCCGGTTGCCCCGAGAATAGCGACAGTTTGACCAGGTTCAAATACGAGATTAATGTCGGTCAGCGCATTTTCCTGTCGTGTAGGCCCGTTAGGGTCCTTATCATCGGTGTAAGTGTTGTAGGCGAAAGATACATGATCAAATTCGATCTTCCCTGCGCGGATCACATTGGTTTGTGCATGTGCTTTGTTCGTAATTTCCGGCTCGGTTTCCATCACTTCATGAATCCGTTCAGCCGAAGCTTTGGCACGTGAAACATTCATCAATACCATGCTGACCATCATCAGGGAGAACAGAACCTGTGTGACATAATTGATAAAAGCGACCAGATCGCCTACCTGAAGCGTTCCTTGCCAGGTTTGCAGCCCTCCGAACCAAATAACCGCTGCTATGCTTGCGTTCATGATGAGCATCATAATCGGCATGATCAGCATGACAATCCGCGTAGCTTTAATCGATATGTCCATCAAAGCATCGTTGGATTTACGGAAGCGCTTAATTTCATAATGAGCACGAACAAAAGCTTTGACGACACGAATACCTGTCAAGTTTTCCTGTAGAACGGTATTGACGGTATCGAGCTTCTTTTGAACCTTACTGAATAACGGAAAACCCTTGCGAATAATGATGACCAGGACCAGAACCAGCAATGGAATAACGACTGCCAGTATCAATGCAAGGCGAGGACTGATTATAATTGCCATAAGAATACTGCCAATGGCCAGCAGAGGAGCACGTACCAGCATCCTCAGCGTCATCAGCACGACTCCCTGGACTTGAACGACATCGTTCGTTAAGCGGGTGACAAGTGATCCTGCCTTGAACGTATCCAGAACACCAAAGGAAAACGATTGAACCTTGGTAAACAAATCCTTACGCACGTCGGCTCCAAAATTTTGTGAAGCGGTACTGGAAAAGACCGTACATCCGATACCGCCAATCAGTCCAATTAATGCGACACCGAGCATGATGGCGCCTGTCTTTTGGATGTGGGCAAGGTCTCCTGTCAGGATACCTTGATCGACGATGCTGGCCATGTACTTGGGCTGCAAAAGATCCATATAAACCTCTAACAGCATGAACAATGGGGCCAGCAGGGTAGCTTTCCAGTAGGGCTTTAAATAAGGTAAAAGCTTTAGCATGTGTCAACTCCTCGTAATCATTGTAGACTGCTTCATGTAGTGACTTGCGCAATGCCTTGATTCCATTCAAGTATCATCGGATGGGGCTGATGGTTTCCCTGAACAATTCGTATCCCGATCGGTAGCCAGGTTCTCGTACACCTGCAGCATCAATCTGCGAAGCAGTACCTTATCCTCCTCGGAAAAGTTGCCAAAGCATTGGGCATCCATGGCGCGGAATGTTTCCCTGACCTCCGTATGGGCAAGCTTGCCTTTCTCCGTGAGATACACTCTCGAAACCCGCTGATCCTTAGCATCCTGCCTGCGTTCAACCAGTCCGGTCTTAACCATGCGGTTCAGCATGACTGTGATGGTAGCTGGCTGTATATGCAGCTGTTCAGCCAGCTCCTTCTGACTTTGTCCGTCCTTGCGTTTCAAGGCAAACAGCAGCGGAGGCTGGCCGGGGTATACTTCTTGATCCTGCAGCAGCTCATGCATCTTGTGCCAATGTGTCCGCATAACCTTGGAAAACACGAAATGCAGCGAATCGGACGTATAAATATCCATGGGTCACCCCTTTTATTTAGTCGGCTAACTATATTATTGCCACGATTTCGTGGCGGCGTCAATAGGTAAAAGTGAGCTTGTTACTTTTTCATCCAAAAAAACAGTGCGCCGAGCGGCTCTTTTTCATCTTGCCCGCGATTGAACTGTTCGATCAGCTTGTCGAGTCGGGCGATTTGTATACAGTAATCGTACATTCCAGCAGCAACGATGGAAAGTCGTAAAACATCCTTATGACCCTGGGTGTAGCTCGCAATCATCGTCTCCATAAACTGGTCGTTAGCCTCTTCCATTTTGGAGGCTTCGGAAATTTCCGGTTTGAGCATATTTTCAAACTTAAGCAGTACATGCTCATGGTATTTAATCAGCTTTTCCAAATGTTGATCAAAATAAAGATTTGTTTCCGCTGTCCGTGTTGACCTGAAGTAGTGCTGTTCGACAGATTCTAGCGTTTCCAAGCCCTTTTGCAGCGTAAGCAGCATTTGTTTGAATACGACCAGATGCTGTGAAGTGCTGTATTTGGCGCGTTTTAGCTTCTTGAGCTCTTCCTCAAACAAATTATATTTGGCCGAGAGCGATTTGAACGAGTCCTCCAACGCCTGCAGCTCATCACGGAATACCTTTTCCTTGATTTCATCGGATACAGCAGTCCGCAGCAGCAGTGACATTTTGGCGAATACGGTATGAATTTGTTTCACGATCTGTTCCTTCGGATTCGGCGGGAAAAACAGGATATTGATTAGAAAAGCCGAGCCAATTCCGATCAAGCTGAGTAAAAAGCGATTGAGCGCGAAATCCCACTGACCAGACGCCTCCATAACCGCGATGACCGTGACCAGAGTCAGACCGATCGTTTCTTCCATTTTGAGCTTCAGGCAAATCATAATAACGAGAATACAAACAAGTCCAATTGCTATCGGTTCCTTCGATAAAAAAGTACCTGCAAGCATGGCTAATGCAGCACCAAGCGTATTGGTCTGAATTTGATCCAAAAAATAGCGCCACGACCGATAAATAGATGGCTGCATCGCAAATATCGCGGCTACTGCGGCAATAACCGGAAGTGAAAAGTGCAGCCAAATACTAATGTAGAGGGACAACGTCACTGCGATCCCTGTTTTTAATACTCTTGCGCCAAAAGACATGGTTAGCCCCTCCTGAAAATTTTCGTAGAAAACTTACTTTGTAAGTCTCCATCCTCTATGTATTTTCTTAAGAGATAAGAATGTATAAGTTTTCAGCGAAGCTGAACGATTCTTACCTCGCAAGAAAAGCTACATGTAAAACACGGATGTATCTTCACCGAATCGGCTTCGATCAGAAGCTTTTCTTATCATACACAGGTTGGGCCGTGATTTGCAAAAATAAAGTCTTCTTATATATCTTTAACCTTTTTATAGGCTGCCGCATACGATAAAGCATTCAAAGAAGCATGAATATGGAGGGACTGGCCTATGAACAAGAAAAGCTTAGGCATCATACTTACGGTCACGCTGATACTATCCTTGCTGATAACGGCATGCGGACCGAAAAAAGCGGAAGAGAAAACGAAGGTAAGAATTGGTGAAGTCACCAGGTCCATCTTTTATGCTCCACAGTATGTAGCCATATCCAAAGGTTTTTTTGCAGAGCAGGGACTGGATGTGGAGCTTACGACAACTCCGGGTGGAGACAAAACGATGACAGCCTTGCTTTCAGGCGGTATTGACGTAGCTCTTGTCGGCTCTGAAACTTCGATCTATGTCCAGCAGCAGGGAAGTGGAGACCCGGTAATTAATTTCTCTCAGCTGACCCAAACGGACGGTACTTTTCTCGTTACACGCAAGCCCCTGCAGGGTAAGTTTGATTGGAGTCAGCTAAAAGGCAGTGTGTTTCTTGGTCAGCGTGTAGGCGGCATGCCGCAAATGGCTGGTGAATTCACATTGAAGAAGTATGGCATTAATCCCAAGCAGGATTTAAATCTGATCCAGAATATCGATTTTGCCAATATTCCATCGGCGTTTGTATCCGGTACGGGGGATTATGTGCAGTTGTTTGAGCCTCAGGCGACGATGCTGGAAAAGGAAGGAAAGGGTTATGTGATTGCATCCTTCGGTGTGGAAAGCGGTAAGCTGCCTTATACGGCATTTATGGCTAAGCAAAGCTATATCAACAAAAGCAAGGATACGATCCAGAAATTCGCCAATGCCATTCAAAAAGCGCAGAATTGGGTAGCTTCTGCCAGTGTGGACGATATTTCCAAAGCAATCAGCTCCTATTTCCCGGATACCCAAAGTGAGATTATTCAAGGTGTCGTTAAACGTTATAAGGACCAAGGCTCCTTTGCCACAGATGGACTGATCGACGAGCAGGAATGGAATAACCTGCAGGATGTTATGCAAGCAGCAGGGGAATTGAAGCAGCGTGCCGATTATAAGACGTTGGTCAATAATCAATTCGCTGAGCAAGCCAAACAATCGGTGAAATGAACCCAAAATACACTTTGGAGGGGTGGAATATGCGGCCGGATACAGTAGTTCTTCAAGATGTCTCCCATGTTTATGTGAACAATCGCGGCGCCTTTCTTGCAGTGGAGCATATGAACCTGAATGTAGCGCAGGGGGAGTTTGTCAGCTTGATAGGGCCAAGTGGATGTGGAAAAACAACGCTGCTGTCGCTCGTCAGCGGGCTTATCAAACCCACCGCAGGAACGGTATATGTTACAGGTGAGCCTGTAAGCCAGCCTACCTCCAAAGTCGGCTATATGCTGCAGCAGGATTACTTGTTTCCTTGGCGTACGATCTACGAAAATGCGTCCATAGGTCTTGAATTGATGGGTCGGAACACTGCCGCGGATAAGGAAATCGTAAATCAGCTGCTGGATGACATGGGTTTATCGCGTGCTATCGGCAGCTATCCGCATCAGTTGTCTGGAGGCATGCGTCAGCGTGTGGCGCTGGTACGAACCTTGGCGACCGAGCCCGATATATTACTGCTTGATGAACCGTTCTCGGCACTTGATTATCAGACCAAGCTGCAGCTGGAAGATTTGGTTGCCAGCACACTGGGTGCATTGAATAAAACGGTAATATTGGTCACTCATGATATCACAGAGGCAATCGCCATGAGTGATCGGATTATTGTGCTGCAGGCAAATCCGGGGCGGATAAGGACTGAAGTTGAGGTACCAACCGCGATTCGCCAAGCGCTTCCTTTAACAGCCCGTGAGCAATCAGGTTTTCATGAGCTGTTCCATGAGCTGTGGAAGCATCTGGAGGAGAAGGAGGTGCATCTTGCAGATGAAGGATGAAGCAGTTAAGCAGCTCTGTACAACTGAACAAGCAGGCTTCACAGCTCAATTAGCGGAGCAGGAGCTTGGACGATTCAGGAAGAATGCAAGGCGAATCACCTGGATTGCCCGATTCACGCAATTATTGATTCTGGTCGTATTCATGGTGTGGTGGGAATTGGCAGGCAGGTTGCAATGGATCGACGCGTTATTGTTCAGCTACCCGAGCCGGATAGCGGTACTTCTATACAGCAAGGCAGTGGACGGCTCTATATTCATCCATCTGCAGGTAACCATTTGGGAAACGATCATTGGATTTGTTCTGGGGACATTATTTGGCACAGCGGCTGCAGCGATAATTTGGTGGTCGCCTTTTTTGTCCCGTGTGCTTGATCCTTATATTGTCGTGCTTAATAGTTTGCCGAAGGTAGCATTAGGACCACTATTTATTGTTGCTTTTGGTGCCGGGCAATTCGCCATTATTGCAACAACTTTATCCTTGACCGTGATCATTACACTTCTTGTTGTGTCTAACAGCTTTAAAGAGGTAGATTCGAATTACTCCAAGGTTGTCAAGATCTTCGGGGGGACACGCGGACATATATTTCAGAAGGTTATCCTGCCTGCCACATATCCAACCATTCTTTCCACGTTAAAAGTCAATGTCGGACTTTCCTGGGTCGGTGTGATCGTAGGAGAGTTTCTTGTTTCCAAAGAAGGACTTGGTTATTTAATTATTTATGGGTTTCAAGTATTTAATTTTACGCTGGTCATCGGGAGTGTGATCCTGATAGCTATAGCAGCTGCTGTTATGTATCAAGGTGTAGCCTTTCTGGAGCGAAAGCTGATGGGGCGTAGGTAGAAGGTAGAAGGTAGTAAGATGAGTGAAGAGGCTGATAGAACTTGTGCAGCGTTTATACGGATGATCTAATACAGGTTGAATCGTTGACAGATTAAAGATAAGATAATTCATAATCTTATCTTTTTTGTCGTTACAGCACTATCGATGTCGGCACACTTCATAACACTACCGGAGGATCTAATGGGAATTCGAATTATGAAGACGGCTGCAGCTGTCATAGCAGCTATCTATTTGGCTCATTTATTAGGCTTACATAGTCCTAACGCGGCAGGCTTATTAGCGATCCTCGGTATTGATGTTACCAAAAAAAGGGGACTGCAAACGTCATTCCAACGGTTGATTGCTTCATCCATTGGACTTTTTGTCGCAGTTATTTTATTCTGGCTATTGGGATTTGAGGTGTGGGTGGCCGGACTGTTTGTGCTTATTTTGTATCCGATCCTCTCCCGTCTTAAATTAAAAGAAGGCATTGTCACAAGCTCTGTTATTATGTTTCATATTTTTAACGAGCAGAGATACGGCTTCGATCTGATTGTTAATGAGATCGCTTTACTGCTGGTAGGTCTGGGTACGGCTACCTTGATCAATATAGTTTATATGCCCAAGGCGGATAAACAATTATCGGACTTGCGGGCCAGACTGGAAAGCTGTTTTTCTCATATTTTTTCTGAAATAGCCAATCATTTACGGGATAACGGACACATTTGGAGCGGAAGCGAGCTCTTGGAGGCACATGATATCGTACAGGATGCACTGTTGATAGCTCGGCGCAATCAAGAGAATTCGTTACTGCAAGAGGACGCCTTATGGATGGTATATTTCTATATGCGCAAACAGCATCTGGATTCGATTGACAGGATGCTGGAGTACGTGGCACAGGTGTACCAGACGCTGCCTCACGGTGAGCTGCTAGCGTCCGTATTTGACGAATTAAGCGAGGATGTCAAGGTTGAGTATTACACGGGCAGGTCTGAGAGTAAGCTTCGTGTTCTGCAGGGGGAATTTCGTCAAATGCCCTTGCCTGTAACCCGTATTGAATTTGAAGTGCGGGCCGCTCTGCTGCAGTTGGCCGTAGAGCTGGACGCCTTCCTGGCCGTAGCAAAGCGGGAGAAGAAACAAAAAGCAGCCGCTCAATGAGCAGCTGCCGGATCATGCGAAGATGAATTCCTTCATGGATGATGCCTTCTGGCTAACGGGTTTTTCTGCCGCTGATCAGATTGAATACCAGTGAAATGGCGGCAATAACAAGTAAAATATGTATTAAGTTACCTGCTACATCAAATGCAAAGCCAAGGCCCCACAGGACAAGTATCACTACAAAAATGGTCCAAAGCATATCGACACTTCCTTTCGGTATTACAGGATGCTTGCTACTTCATGTCTATTCTTAACCAGATTAGCCATGATTAAATCATATGGATGGTTAGCTATTGAAATTAAGGCAAATGAAATACAGGCAAAGAAAAATCGCCTTCCAGTTAACTGGAAGGCGATTCGACCATTTGATTAGATAAATGTGCGGCTAATGATAACCAATAAAATGAAGAGTACAAGTATGACACCTGTCGTAGTGCCCAAACCATAACCGCCACAACTTCCACCAACTCCGGCTACTACACCCATATTGACCCCTCCTTTCGCCTTACCTTTAGTATGATATGTATGCCAATGTCTTTGTGACTGGACGGTTCATAAAATGGGTGTTTCTCCCCGATTCTAAATGAACAGACAGAGCCTTCGTGCGCCGTCTGTTTTTTGTTTGATAAGGCAATGCAGACGAATCTATTTACATGGAACAATTGCCAGATTGTATTGCAGGTTGTCCAGTATCAAAAAAGCCGGCTCGCGGAAGCAGTCCGGCTTCAGTTATAAAGTTATAATTTTTAGCTCACAAAGCCGATTTTGATCGATTATGGAGCGAAAATGGGCAACTCTCAACTATATTCGTTCGACCCTAATATAAATTCAATCCGCATAGCATATGAATTTTAATAACTATCTAGATTTATCTATGCTTATTTTATCAACATTCGCCCATGTCCTGCATACAAATGTAATGAATGATTGAATGGAGGAGGTAGAACAGATGTCAATAGATAAAGATTTGCAAACCAGAGAGATCTATACCAAAGCTGTCTGCGGAAAAGGACGCAAATTTTCGCAAGTCACCAATACGGTCACTCCGCCTCATGCTCCGACAAGTATACTGGGTGCATGGATTATCAACAACCAGTATGAGGCGGTGAAATCTGGTGAAAACGTCGAGGTGGTGGGTACTTACGATATCAATATTTGGTACTCCTACAATAAAAATACCAAGACGGATGTTGCCAAAGAAACGATTTCGTACGTGGAGGTTGTAGGGCTCTCTTTCCTGGATAAGCGCCACAAGCCGATAACCGCTGAAGTATCGGCTGTCGCTACTCAGGAACCCAATTGCGTGGAAGCCAGTATCTCTTCTCGAGGAGATAGTGTGATTGTCCGGGTGGAACGTGAATTCAAGGTGGAAATGATCGCTGAAACAAAAGTTTGCGTAGTGGTGTCCGCGAACGGCTGCAATGATTTTGACGACAAGCATGTGGAATTTGATGATACAGGCAGCGATGATTATGAAGATTTGGATCCGGATCTGCTGGATGACGATTTGAACTGATGCTCCTGCTTTTATTATATGACACTTAGGTTCATTTCGGCAGAGGGCGTCAGCCCTCTTTTTGTTATAATTTCAGAATTTAATTTAATTTAATTTCAGAAATTTTGTGCTTGGGGGAATTAACATGCGTGTATGGCTCTTGCACTCGAACGAACCGACGCTACCGCTACTCTTAGATCGGCTGCAGGTGCCTAACGGTACACGTTTGCCGGTTCAGCTTGAATCGACCTGTATTATCCATTGGGGCTGCTTTCAGCCTCAAAGACAGGAGCAGCTGACTCTGCAACCGGTAAAAAGCCAGCTTCGTGCTGCGAAGCCTGAGAAGGCCTCGGCCTTGCTGAAGCTTCATGGTATTCAGAGCAATTGGAAGTCCGAGGGACAGCGTTTTTCTTATGAGTACAGGATTCCCGTATTTCATTTGCAGGCTCTAAGTGTTTTCCAAAAGCAATCCGCGGTTTTTTATGGAACGCAGCGGCCCCCATCACTGCCAAAATCAGAGGAGGGGGGCTTTGAGGAATTGTCTATAGAAACTCTTTCTTACCATGCGGTTCGCTCCAAGCGTGAGGCTGTGAAGGCGCTCTATGCGCTTGGTCTCGACTATGGTGTCGTTCATATCGGGGTGCGTCCCGGAGGGGAGCTTGTCGTGCTGGAGATCCAGGCTGCCCCTCAATTGACGGAGCGCCTTGCGGAGCTGTTCGCGGATGCCATCCACCGGTTTGCAGAAGAATTAGAAGCTTCCTACATAGGCAAAGAGGTAGCTTTATTGGGTGCCGACCCGGAATTTTTACTGCGCGACATGAGAGGCAAGGTTACCTTTGCTTCCAAATTTTTGACTAAAGACGGACCGGTTGGCTGTGATGCTATCGTACTGCCGAGCTTCCGCAAAATTTATCCGCTGGCGGAGCTGCGTCCCGAACCGAGCGTCGATGTCGATCAATTGGCTAACCAGCTGTATCGTACGATGCAAATGGCATCAAGAAGAATAACGGACGATACGCTCGAATGGGTGGCAGGCGGGATGCCGGTGCAAGGCTTTCCTTTAGGGGGGCATCTCCATTTTAGCGGCGTCTGGTTGAACGTTGAGCTGCTGCGTACATTGGATAACTATCTGGCTTTGCCACTCACCTTGATTGAAGCCCCTACAACAGGCAGAAGAAAACCCAAATACGGCTTTCTGGGCGATTACCGCAAGCAGCGTCACGGTGGCTTCGAATACCGGGTACTCCCAAGCTGGCTCATTTCCCCGAAGGTTACGAAGGGTGTGTTCGCGCTAGCCAAGCTGATAGCCGATCATTATCGCCTGCTGCCGTCGCGCCCTCTTCAGGATGTATCGGTTCAGGAAGCCTATTATACAGGTGATAAGCTGGCGATTCGTCCTTTACTGCCTGCTTTGTGGAACGATCTGGTGCGTCTTCCTACTTACCGCAAGTATGAACGCTGGCTTGTACCACTTAAAGCTATGCTGCTGAAAATGGACGCATGGGATGAACAGCAGGATATTCGCAGGAAATGGCAAATCGGTCCTTATCACAGAAAAGAAGAATCGTCCGTGCATTCATGATATAATGGGAAAGGTATAAGGAAAAATAGAGACTACATTATGAATGCACACGTGCATGGAGGTTGCAGCATGGCGACATACACGCCGATGATCGAGCAATATCTGGCCATCAAGGCGGAGGTATTGGATGCTTTTTTGTTTTTTCGTTTAGGTGATTTCTATGAAATGTTTTTTGAGGATGCGATTCTGGCTTCCAGAGAGTTGGAAATAACGCTGACCGGCAGGGAAGGGGGAGCCGAGGAACGCATACCGATGTGCGGAATCCCTCATCATGCGGCAGATAACTATATCGCCCGATTAATCGAAAAGGGCTACAAGGTTGCGATCTGTGAACAGGTTGAGGATCCGTCACAAGCCAAAGGGGTAGTTCGCCGCGAGGTCGTCCGCATTGTAACACCGGGTACGGTGATGGATGCAAGGTCTCTGAGCGAGACCAACAATTACATCGTGTCGGTCCGAGAAACGGATGAGGGAAGCTTTGGTTTTGCGGCTTGCGACATATCCACGGGGGAACTGTTCGTTACCCGGTTAGAGGGCACATTGGCCCTGGTTCTGGACGAAATGAATGTGTATCATCCCTCGGAGCTGCTGGCGACTCCTGCCCTGCTGGAGCAGTTGGGAGAGCAAGGCAATGCGTGGGCAGGTTCGACGGTATTAACGCCGCGTGAGCCTCTGCAAGGGCAAGAACATCTGGCGCTGAGCGCCTTTTTTGCCGAATCTGAGCTAGCCCCCTTACCGCATGGCGGGGAAGCTGTTGTTCGACAGCTGATGGCGTATCTCATAGAAACCCAGAAGCGTTCGCTCGGACATATCAAGCATATTCGTGTCTATGAACAGAATCAATATATGATCATGGACCCTTTTACCCGTCGTAACCTCGAATTGATCGAGACGGTACGTGATCGTGCGAAGAAGGGCACACTTTTGTGGCTGCTCGACAAGACAGTGACGGCAATGGGCGGCAGACTGCTGCGCCGTTGGATAGAGAAGCCACTGACGAGCGCCGCGGCCATACATGAGCGTCTGGAAGCTGTAGACCGATTGTATAACCAACTGATCGTTCGTGATGGACTTAAGCAATCGTTAAAGGAAGTGTATGATCTGGAGCGGCTCGTTGCCCGTATTGCTTACGGAAACGCCAATGCAAGAGACTTATGCTCCTTAAAGGTGACCTTGCAGCAGGTACCGCTCTTGAAGCAGGAGTGCGAATCGTCAGGCTCCACGACACTTGCCAAGCTGGCTGCACAGATGGATCCTTGCGCGGATGTGATGAACTGGATTGAAGAAGCGATTAGCGATGAACCCCCGATATCGATTCGCGACGGCGGTATGATTAAGCCGGGTTACCATGCTTATTTGGATCAGCTGCGTGAAGCTAGCACGAATGGCAAGCAGTGGATAGCTGCGCTGGAGAAGCAGGAACGCGAACGAACTGGCGTTAAATCTTTGAAAATTGGTTATAACAAAGTGTTTGGCTATTATATCGAGGTCAGTAAATCGAATTTGTCTACGCTGGAAGCGAGCCGTTATGAACGGAAGCAGACACTTGCCAATGCGGAACGATTCATTACCCCGGAATTGAAGGAAAAGGAAGGCTTGATTCTCGAAGCGCAGGAAAAGATGGTTGATCTGGAATACGAGCTGTTCATGCAGCTGCGGGACAAGCTATCCGTACATATATCCAGATTGCAGAAGCTTGCCGAGCAGATTGCGGCTGTTGATGTGTTTCAATCAATGGCAGCGGTAAGTGCGGCTAATCGTTACTCAAGACCGGAAATTGGCGAGTTCTATGAGCTGCATATCGAAGAAGGTCGGCACCCTGTAGTGGAAGCTGTGATGCAGGATGGTTTTTTTGTCGCGAACGACACGGTGTTGAACACGAATGATGGCAGCATGCTGTTGATCACCGGACCGAATATGGCGGGGAAAAGCACGTATATGCGCCAAGTGGCCATTATTTGCCTGATGGCGCAAATAGGCTGCTTCGTGCCAGCCAAAGCCGCAACTGTACCTATCATTGACCGGATATTCACGAGGATTGGCGCAGCCGATGATCTAATTGGCGGTCAGAGCACGTTTATGGTGGAGATGATGGACATTCAGGTGATGACCGATAAAGCGACCTCCAAAAGCCTCGTTATTATTGATGAGCTGGGGCGTGGAACCTCGACCGGTGAAGGGATGGCTATTGCTCAGGCGGTGATTGAGCACTTGCATGATCAAATCGGCTGCAAAACGCTCGTGTCCACCCATTTTCACGAATTGGCTCATCTGGAAGAATCGCTGCAGTCGCTGCGCAACTACTGTATGGCTGTCAAGGAAAGCGGTCGGCAGGTAACCTTCCTGCGTAAGCTGGTTCCTGGTGCGGCGAGTACGAGCTACGGTATTTATTGTGCGCAAATTGCCGGTCTGCCGGGCGGTATCATCGATCGCTCTTACGAGCTGCTTCATGCCTTTGAGCAGAGGGCAGAGCTTCTGGCGGATCAAACTGCTCCTGTTGCTTCTGCTTCTACTGCTGCTACACCAGTACAGGCTATACCTTCAGTTAAGCAGACGTATTCAATATCTGCAGCTGCTGCTCCAATACTGTCAGAACACATTAATGAAACCGCTGCGGCTGTACAGCTAAGCTTGTTCCAGGAGGAAACATCAGCCTCGAATCGTTCGAAGAAAAAGGTGGATGCCCGAACTGAGCAGCTTATCGAGCAGCTAAAGACGGCGGATTTAATGAATATGACACCTATGATGGCGATGAACTTTTTATTTGATTTGAAAAAGCAATTATAGTATGTTTACAGGTTTGAAATTCATAGATTTATAACCTTTGTTTTGATGAGAGGATGGCCTTATTACATGAAAAATAACAGCAATCGCGCCTTTTGGCGGCACACGACTTCCATCGCAATCGCGCTATCCCTTCTTCTTCCTACTGCTTCAGCTGCGTGGGGAGCTGGACAAGCAGATGTGGAGGCTGCCCGGACTAAAGAAGTTATGGAGCTATTGGAGAAATATCACGTTAGCGCTCCTATCAAAAAGAATCTGGCAGACAAGCCTATTAAAGAGATGATAAGCTCTCTTAATGATCCGTATACGGTTTATTTTACACCAGAAGAATTAAAAAGCTTTGAGAATGCCGTGCAAAACAACTATGTGGGCATTGGTATCCGTGTAACTGAGCTTCCAGAAGGTGTGTTTGTTACGGAAGTATTTGAAGGGCCTGCTTCCAAAGCGGGGATGAAGTCGGGAGACCGTATTGCTGCGGTTAATGGTGAATCGGTAACAGGAATTAATGTTGATGATATTATTAAGAAAATTACAGGTCCCGAGAATTCCAAGGTATCCGTTACCGTTGAACGGGGAGAGCAAAGCATACCGTTGTCGCTGACGCGTCAAACGATCCAGCTGCCTTCTGTAACACACAAAAGATTTGATCCCAGTGTGGGCTACTTAAGTGTAACCGGATTTTCCGGTGATGCGGATGAAGAGACAGCGGCACAGCTGGCCGAGTTAAAAGCACAGGGAATTAACAGCCTGATCCTTGACCTGCGCGACAATCCCGGCGGCTTGCTGGATACGGCGTTAAACATGGTCAAGCTGTTCGTTAAGGAAGGCATTATGATTCACACAAAGGATAAAAACAATGTGGATGAGCCCGTAAAATTCAGTAATGGCACAACACAACCTTTTCCATTGTATATTTTGGTCAATGAATACAGCGCAAGTGCCTCAGAGGTACTGACAGGAGCTCTTCAGGACTATAATGTGGCAACCAAGGTGATCGGGATGAAAACCTATGGCAAGGGCAGCGTGCAGACGATCTTTCCGATGGCAAGCGGCGGGGCAATGAAAATTACGATCGAAGAATATTTAACACCCAAGCTGCGCAAGGTCAACAAGATTGGCATAAGCCCTGACATCGAGGTCGAAGGCGAGGTTCCACAGCTGATTACAGCACTGCATGAAGCCGGTATCTCCCAAATCAAAGTTGCCTTGAACAAAAAAGGGGTTACGGTTAACGATACATCTGTGGTGGATAGCTTTAATGTCATTCGTGAGAATGGCAGCGTCTATGTACCTTCCAGAGTGCTTAGTTCATTGCTCGGCGGAACCATCTCGTGGAATGATACTTTAAAATCTATCGATGTATCCGCATTTGGCGTTACCAAGTCTTATCCTTCAACAACCGGTGAATTGTTGCTTAAAAATGGCTTCGGTTATGTGAGTGTCAATCAATTTGCAGAAAGCTTTCCGCAATTAAGCTGGTCGGATGATGGTGAGCAGCTCACCCTGACCGCCACGAAGTAAGAGTTAGGAGAATACGCTATGGGAATAATCAGAGTACTTGATGAACATATTGCCAATCAGATCGCAGCTGGTGAGGTCGTGGAGCGCCCTTCCTCAGTCGTCAAGGAGCTTGTGGAAAATGCAGTCGATGCCGGGAGCAGCCGGATCGATGTTGCGATCGAGGAAGGCGGTCTTGCGCTGATTCGTGTAAGCGACAATGGCTCAGGAATGCAGTCCGACGATTGTGAAGCAGCCTTCTTTCGCCATGCGACGAGCAAAATTGTCAGCAGTCAGGACTTGTTTTCCATTCGGACACTTGGATTTCGGGGCGAAGCACTGCCGAGTATCGCAGCTGTTTCCAAGGTTACCTGCCTAACTTCAACGAATTCAAGCGGGCTGGGTCATCAGCTTGTTATTGAAGGTGGAACCGTTAAGGTTTCCGAGGAAACGGCAGCTCCGCGTGGTACGGATATTCAGGTGCGTGAGCTATTTTATAATACACCTGCACGCTTGAAATATATGAAAACCGTACAAACCGAGCTGGGGCATGTATCCGATTTTATATATCGTCTTGCATTAGCCCATCCCGAAATAGCTTTCACGTTGAAGCACAACGGCAGTGTGATGATCCAGACACTCGGAAATGAGGATATGCGCGGCGTTATTGCTGCCATTTATGGAACTACTGTGGCCAAAACCATGCTTCCAATTGAGGGTGAGCAGCTGGACTATTCGATTCGCGGTTTTATCGGTAAGCCGGAGACAACACGGGCTAATCGCAATGGAATTTCTACTTTTATCAATGGACGTTACGTCCGTAATTTCACTTTAATTCAAGCGCTGCTGCAGGGCTACCATACGTTTTTGCCGATTAACCGGTTTCCTGTTGCTGCGATTCATATTGAAATGGACCCGACGCTGGTGGATGTCAATGTCCATCCGGCGAAGCTGGAGGTGCGATTCAGCAAGGAGCAGGAGCTTATTCAATTTGTTGAAGAGCAGGTGCGCCATGTGCTTAATCAACAGGTTCTAATTCCAACAGGGGCTCCTTCCAAGTCCAAACCGATTAATCATATTCAGGAGCAGCTGGAGCTGTACCGTTCTGCTCCTCCTGCATCATCAGCCAACGGTAATATCGATAAGGCATATGATCGCAAGCAGGACGTTGAAGCCTTGAATCGCTGGTCGCAGGCAGATCCCCGATCCGAAAGGGAATTGGATGTGAAGCGTACGGTCAATACGTTCAATTCTACTGCCCGTGACACCGAACAGAGGGACAAGCAGCTGCGTAATGAGCCTGTCCAGTCCTTCAAGGAGCAGGCAGCAGCTAATGAGGTGCTTCTGCGTACCATGGCTACTGACGAGCAGACGGCTGCCCCTGTGCTCCCATCGTTTCCAAAGCTATCCCCCATCGGGCAAATGCATGGGACATATATCATTGCCCAGAATGAGGAAGGCTTGTTCCTGATTGATCAGCATGCTGCTCATGAGCGTATTAACTATGAGTATTATTTTGAAAAATTCGGAAATCCAGCGGAAGCGAGCCAGGAGCTGCTCGTACCGATCACCTTGGAATTCACCTCATCGGATGCTGTGCGAATCCAAGACAAGCTGCCTCTGCTGGAGCAGGCTGGCGTGTATGTCGAGCCATTTGGCGGCAACTCTTTCCTGGTAAGAGCCTATCCCCATTGGTTTCCGGATGGCGATGAGAAAGCACTGATCGATGAGATGACGGAATGGCTGTTAGCTGAGCGCAAAAGTGTAGATGTGAGTCGATTGCGGGAAAAAGCGGCGATAATGTGCTCATGCAAAGCTTCCATCAAAGCGAATCAAAGCATGCGGGTGAACGAAATGGAAATTTTATTGGATCGGTTGGCAGCATGCCGCAATCCTTATACATGTCCGCATGGTCGTCCCATTGTCATCAGCTTTTCTACCTATGAACTTGAAAAATTATTTAAAAGGGTGATGTAAGTGCTCATAACGACCTCTTACGACCCTCAAGCTGAACACCTGGAAGCTGCAGCCCAGCTTGCCAGGTCGATTAAGCAGCTCCAAGGAATAGTAAGTCCGATACGACTCGTCCCAAGAAAGCGGCATTCATTGGTCCGACTGCGGACGTTGTATGACGATTCGGATATCCTGCTTGTTTCAAAGGAGCGGATAGAGTATTATCATGAAGATCAGCCTGCTTTATTTTTCCATCCCAGCACGGCAGCGATTCGAGTTAAAAGGCTTGTGAATGGCGAGCATGATCCGCTTATGGAGCTTTCATCCATACAGCCCGGTGATCGTGTGTTAGACTGCACCGCAGGTCTTGGCTCTGATGCGCTTGTTTATTCTTATGCAGTGCAGGGTAATGGAGAAGTGGTAGCTCTGGAAAGCGAGCCGATTCCTTATTTGATTCTTCAGCAAGGTCTGATGACTTACGATTCCGAGATTCCTGGTATGAACGAGGCTATGCGCCGTATACAGGTTATCCAGATGGATCATAGTGAATATTTGCAGCGACAGCCTGATAATGCCTTTGACGTCGTTTATGTGGATCCGATGTTTCGACAACCAATCCATGAGTCCAGCTCCATCAGTGCGATTCGTACATTGGCAAATTCCAGACCTGTAAGCGAACAGACCATTAAGGAAGCGCTGCGTGTAGCACGTAGGGCCGTGATTATGAAGGAGCACAGAAGCAGTGATGAATTTAACCGTCTGGGCTTTGAGGAAGTAAGACGTTCCACCACGAAAATAGCTTACGGAGTGATACGATTGTGACAAAGGCACCACCCAAACCCAAGCTGCTTGTGTTGGTAGGACCGACGGCAGTAGGGAAAACAGGATTAAGCCTTAAATTGGCCGCAGAATTTAGTGCGGAAATTATTTCCGGAGATTCGATGCAGGTTTACCGGGGAATGGACATTGGCACTGCAAAGGCTACCGCCTGGGAGCGGCAGCAGGTTCCTCACCATATGATAGACATCCATGAACCGGACCACCCGTTTTCTGTAGCAGAGTTTCAGGATACCGCACGTAAATTGATCCTTGACATTGCCAGTCGCGGCAAGCTGCCGTTCATTGTAGGCGGAACCGGACTTTACGTGGAGTCGGTTTGCTATGATTTTCAGTTTAGTGAATCCGGTTCTGATGAAGCATACCGTGAAGAGCAGCAGGCTTATGCGGACACTTTTGGTCCCGAAGCGTTGTGGGAGAAGCTGCGGGAAATCGATCCTGCAAGTGCAGAACGGCTGCATCCCAATGATCAACGGCGTATCATTCGTGCAATGGAAATGTTCCATTTAACGGGTGAACGGTTGTCTGAGCGGTTAAAGGAACAGAAAAAGCAGTCTCCATACGAACTATGTATCGTCGGGTTGACAATGGATAGAGCTTTGCTATATAAACGTATAGAAGAGCGAATTGATTTAATGCTGCAGGAAGGTCTTGTGGATGAGGTTAAGCACCTGATGGATCAAGGCTATGGCAAGCAGTACATATCGATGCAGGGTTTGGGCTACAAGGAAATCATCGATTTTTGGGAAGGCAGAAGTTCCTGGGAAGAGACTGTGTATTTGTTGAAGCGGGATACCCGCAGATTTGCCAAAAGACAGCTTTCCTGGTTTCGTCATATGAAGGACATTAATTGGGTGGACATGACTGAATTGACAAATTCTACTACGCAATTTAATGAAGTTCATGCTATAATAGCAGATAAGTTAAAATTCGAACGTTAAACTCACAAGGGGGCCCATGATGAATAAATCGATCAATATTCAGGATACATTTTTGAACCAGCTGCGCAAGGAAAATATTCCCGTTACGGTATACCTGACCAATGGGTTTCAGATCCGTGGGGTCATTCGGGCGTTCGATAATTTTACGATTATCATTGATAGTGAAGGCCGTCAGCAAATGGTATACAAGCATGCTATTTCTACCTTCACACCACAGCGTTCGGTTTCTTTAATGCAGCAGCCGGATAGCAGCTCTGACAATTAATCAGCTTTGTTCCTGCAACTTGGCAACTTTTTGAGTCGAGCATTCGTATAATGAATAGGAACCATGAGAGCAACCCGTTCCGCTAGGGTTGTTCTTTTATTGTAAAGAGAGAATTAGGGGAGGCAGAGGATGGCAACTGACAAAAAAACAACGACAGCAAAACCACCTGCAAAAAAAACACCAGCTAAAAAGAAAAAAAAGAAGTTCAGCTTTGGTAAAGCCTTAATGTTTGCTTTTGTAACGGCTGTTCTTGGAATTATATGCGCCTTGGGCGTCTACATTTTTATTATTATCAACGGTAACAAGATATTGGATGCAAATATTGATAAGCTCGATATGGACGAAGCCTCGCATTTGTTTGATGTGAATGGAACCGAGGTGGCTGTTCTTCATGGCGAGCATGACAATCGGGAAATTGTTAAGCCTGAAGAGATTCCTTTAAAGCTTCAACAAGCTTTTATAGCAACAGAGGATCGCAGATTCGAGCAGCATACCGGTATAGATTTTATGGGTATAGGACGTGCTCTTGTGAAGGATGTCGTGGCTCGAAGCGCAGTTGAAGGCGGAAGTACGATTACGCAGCAGGTAGCCAAAAACATGTTTTTAAATAATAATAAAACCTTTTTCCGTAAAGCTACTGAAATGTCCATAGCAGTTGCTCTGGAAGACCGTAAAACAAAGGATGAAATTTTGGCCTTGTATGTAAACCGGATCTTTTTTGGAAACCGGGTGTTTGGGGTTAAAGCGGCAGCAAAGAAGTATTTTAATGTAAGTGATTTGAAGGATTTGAAAATTTGGCAGATGGCTACGCTGGCAGCAATTCCTAAGGCACCAAGCGTATACAATCCGATTGCTAATCCGGATAAGTCGAAGGAGCGGCGTGCTGTTGTCCTGAAGCTTATGCAGGATCAGGGATATATTACAGAAGCTGAGCGTGCTGAAGCAGCGGCAGTCGATTATGAAGCCCCTCCGGCTACAGGAAACAAGGACTATCTGACCTTTATCGACTACGTGATCAATGAAGCCGAGAAAGTGTATGGTATCCCTGAGGCCGAATTGCTGAGTAATGGCTATAAAATCTATACGACGATGGATTCCAATGCACAGAAAATTATGGAGCAGACGTTTGCCAATGATAAATTTTTTCAAAAGAACGGTCCTGAGCAAAAAATGCAGGGAGCTATGGCTATCATCAATCACAAGGATGGCGGGTTAGTTGGCATTATTGGTGGACGGGATTATGTGCAAACCGGATTGGATCGTGCGGTAGTTCCGCAGCAGCCGGGCTCCTCGATCAAGCCGTTATTGATCTATGCACCTGCATTAGAAAGTGGCAAGTACAATCCTTACAGCATGCTGGAGGATAAGGAAGCTAACTACAATGGCTATGCGCCTCGAAATTATGATGGTGTCTATCGAGGACAAGTTGATATGTTTGAAGCGGTGCGTAAATCGATTAACGCGCCTGCTGTATGGTTGTTCAATGAGATCGGTGTGAAAACCGGGATGGATTTTGCCACCAAGCTGGGAATTCCCTTTGAACCACAAAAGGATCGAAATCTCGCAATTGCCCTTGGCGGTATGACCAAAGGAGCGTCACCGTTACAAATGGCTGCAGCTTATGGCGCAATCGCCAATAATGGATATTTGAACACGACTCATTCCATTATCAAAATTGTTGACGATCAAGGCGCCTTGGTCAAAGAGTTCAAGCAGGAGCGTGTAACTCCGGCGATGAGCGCCAAAACTGCTTATTACATGACATTGCTCATGCAAAGCGTAGTTGAGCCAGGCGGTACAGGGACAGCGGCCAAATTCGAGCGTCCGGTATCAGGCAAAACCGGCTCCACGCAAACGGTTATAAAAGGGCTGGAGAAATATAACCGCGATCTCTGGTTTACCGGATTTACACCGGAGTGGAGCGCAGCGGTATGGATCGGCTTTGACAAGTCCGATGCAAAGCATTATGTTACAATGAGCAGCGGCAGTGCAGCGGTTATATTCAAGGAAGTGATGCAGAAGGCTCTTGCTAATCGCCCAATGACGAAGTTTGTTAAACCGGACGGAGTTCCGGATTTGGTTAAACCAGAGCTGCCACCTCCAATTAAGGATGTGGGTGAACTCCAAGCGGAGTATGTCAAGAGCAATGGGGGTCCATCTGTCGTACTAAAATGGTCGTCACTTGGGGATAACGTGACCTATCGTTTATTGCGTAAAACAGATAAGGATAAGGAATTTTCTTCTGAACCGATGCTGACAACAACTCAAACGGAAGTCAAAGATATTACAATAATATCGGGTGAAACCTATCAGTATGCAGTTGTAGCGTACGATCCGAAGACCGAAAAGACAGGAACGCAATCACCATCCGTGACTGTGGTTATCCCTGCCGATAGTGCATTGCCACCAGGACAAGTACCAGGTCAGGGTACCGGAACGACGCCGGGTACAGGTACAGGAACGACACCAGGTACAGGTACGGGAACGACGCCAGGTACGGGAGCCGGAACGAAGCCGGGTACAGGTACGGGAACAACGCCAGGAGCGGGAACCGGAACAACGCCAGGAACCGGAACCGGAACAACGCCAGGAGCCGGAACGGGAACAACGCCAGGAGCCGGAACGGGAACAACGCCAGGAGCCGGAACGGGAACAACGCCAGGAGCGGGAACGGGAACAACGCCAGGAGCCGGAACGGGAACGACACCAGGAGCAGGAACCGGAACAACGCCAGGAGCCGGAACGGGAACGACACCAGGAGCGGGAACGGGAACAACGCCAGGAGCCGGAACGGGAACGACACCAGGAGCGGGAACGGGAACGACGCCAGGGGCGGGAACGGGAACGACACCAGGTGGTGGAACGGGAACGACGCCAGGAGCCGGAAACGGAACGACGCCAGGAGCCGGAACGGGAACGACACCAGGGGCGGGAACCGGAACAACACCAGGAGCCGGAACGGGAACAACGCCAGGAGCGGGCACGGGAACGACGCCAGGAGCCGGAACGGGAACAACTCCTGGTGCTGGAACTGTTGTGCGTTAATGAATGAATGGTGAAGTAGCGTAACGCACAAGGTAACAAAGTCTCCGATGGGTTCATCATCATCAGGAGACTTTGTTAATTTTTACCGTGTCGTAGTATAATACTTTAGGGGCTTACCCAATAAGAGATAATGATCTGGAGGAATTTAGAGATGAAAGCAATATCTACAACCAAGATGACCAAATGGGCAGCTATCGCAGTGGTTTGCGCGCTTATGCTGTCGGCCTGCGGCACCAAGCCTGTGGACAATGCAGGAAAGACAACTACACAGGGCGGTCAGCCAGCAGCCAATACACAGCAGCCAGCCGATACTGCCAAGCCAGCGGCCAAGAAGAGCTGGACGGCTCCACCGGCCATGACGATTGATGTCAAGAAAACATATCAGGCAACGATTGCGACCTCCAAGGGCAGCTTCAAAATCGATCTATATGCCAAAGATGCACCGATTACGGTCAACAATTTTGTGTTTCTAGCCAAAGAAGGCTTTTATAATGATATTGTGTTCCACCGCATTATCGAATCGTTTATGATTCAAACTGGCGATCCGCTTGGAGTTGGCAGTGGTGGACCTGGGTACAGCTTTCAGGACGAACTGAAATCTCCATATAAATATGAGCCGGGAATAGTCGCTATGGCTAACGCTGGACCTAACACCAACGGCAGTCAGTTCTTTATTTGCACAGGCGAAGACAGCAAGAACTTGAACAAATCACCTAACTATACGATTTTTGGTAAAGTGACTGAAGGCATGGACGTTGTCAAAAAAATCGCAGCAACTCCAGTTGCAAGTGGCGCTTCAGGAGAGAAGAGCTCTCCAACTGAAAAAGTTGTCATCCAATCCATTGCCATTACTGAAAAGTAATAAAGGACCTATTTTGTAAGTAAAAGAGGTGCAGCCTTGGAAAAAAGACATTGCCTTATGCTCCACGGCTTTACCGGTGGACCGTATGAACTGACTCCTTTGGCAGCGTATTTAACCGAGCAGGGTACTGTTTGCCATGTGCCGACTTTACCAGGGCATGACCCCGAGCTGAGAACGTTGGGGCAAACAAACTGGCATGATTGGCTGGAGGCTGCCGCTTTGGAGGCTTCCAGTTTAACTGCGCAGTATGGCGAGATTGATCTGATTGGTTTTTCGATGGGGGGACTGATCTCGGCATACATAGCGAATCGTTATCCAATTCGCAGGCTTGTTTTGTTGAATGCGGCTGTTTTTTATTTTAGCCCGTATCGATTTATGAGGGAACTGATACGTAGAATTCAAATGGACGACTGGTCGAATTGGGGGAAGGTAAGAAGGACCCCGTTGAAGGCTACGAGGCAATTTGTCATGCTGAATAAACAGATGCGGCCCGAGCTGCCCATGATCAAGGTGCCGACACTTATCGCACAAGGTGAGCAGGATGGCATTATTCATCCGAAGAGTGCCCATTATTTATTTAATCAGCTTCAGGGGGAAAAGGAAATCGAGTTTTTTCCCGAAGCTCGTCATATGATTTGTCTGGAGCCCGGAGCGGAGGCAGTATTTCATTCTGTCGAACGCTTCTTGACTAAATGATGAAGCAAGGGCTATCGTGGAAACGGACACGAAGATTGTTGTGGTTGTGTGTTGTCGTAGGCTTGTTGTGGGTGTCCATACTACAGTACCGAATGGCGAATGTTCCAGACAATACTTCAGCAGCTGGAGAAGTTGGCATTATATTAGGCTCTTCCTTGAAAGACAACGTGGCCACTCCTTCGCTTCAGGAACGTCTGGATGGAGGGATTAAGCTTTTTAAAGACGGGAAGATCAAGCATATTATTGTATCTGGTGGATTGGATCGTACGGAGTTCCAGTTAACCGAAGCTGAGGGAATGAGAAATTATTTGCTGGAACACGGTGTTGCGGACAACGTGATCATGATGGAACAGGAAGCAACCAGCACTTATGAAAATTTATTGTTCAGCCAGCGGTTCATGCTGCAGCAAAAATGGAACTCAGCGGTAATTATTACACACCGTTATCATATGCTCAGGGCAATGGAGATGGCAAAATTTTTAAATTACAGGCAGGTAGAGGCTTACCCCGTAGACTCCAAAGCAGTGAAAAATAGCTGGAATCTGATTCGTGAAACGCTGGCTCATGTTAAATGGAAGCTGGATAAACTTCGTATGGCATTAGATAGCTAACTTGTGGATACATAGCTTATACAATCGGATTGACTTCAAACCATACAAGCCTTTTTTCCCTTGCTGTAACCCACGCGAGAGAAAGAAGGCTATTGCCATTCATTTGGTTTTCTCAGGGTTGTACACGATAATGGAACTGGAACAAGGAAGTAAATCCTGCTTTTTGATACAAACGGTGCGCCGCCACATTATCATTAACGACTTGCAGGTAAATTCGCTGCGCGCCGTTGCTCAGACTCCATGAAGCCAGCTCGTTCAGCAGAAATTTGCCAATTCCTTGCCCTCTGAGCTCCGAGTTGACAACGATATTGGTAAGTCCAGCCCATTCCCCCTCGACAATAGCCGTGCCGACTGCTACATTTTGTCCATTCCATTGAAGGGAACAGAAGCATTTGGTTTGGGTAATGCGTGTAAACAGAGAATCGTAAAAAGACAGCTTGCTCCTATCAAAACCTTCCATATCGATGAAATCTGTCAACCATTGTTCATTATGAATGGACAGTATTTCCACACTCAGCTTATCGGATTCGGATAAAGTATGAGTTATGACCTTCTCTGTATCTGCAATTAACACGGAACAAGGGATTTCCTTGAGAAAGCCTGCCTGGTCCAATAAGGTGTCGAGTCCCTTTGGAGAAGCATCGCTGATATGATACCGTACTGGAAGTCCGTGTGTGTCGTAAAATTGCCGTGCTTCCTGCAGCCAATCTCCCTTGGGAAGGGAGTCGCCAGCGCTTGTCCAGATGCTGTTGGCTCTCTTGGTAATGCCATCTGTCGCACGCATAATCCAGTTCCCTTGTTTGGTATTCGTAGCAGCGGGCCAAGTGTTAAAAGCATATTGTTCAATTTGCCGGAAAAGCTGAAGCTGAGAATGATCGGTGGAGGAGCCTGTAGTGTTCATTGCGCACTATCCTTCCTATGTATGAATTAATAATTGTATAAATATACTATTTAATGAATAAAAATTCAATATTAAATTATGAAAACTGTATAAACTTAAGTTTTATTCGAATTTTTTGTAAGAAATAATGGCTAATACATAAAAAATCTCTATCATCTTCTGTCTGATCATTGTACGATACTGAGTACAGGTTTGTCAGATGGATCCAAAAGGTGGAGTGCCCTATGCTTGCACAAGCTTTGCTTATAAAAGATGGGTCAGTGCTGATGCTTCACGAATATGTCCAGCGTGGTGATTTGGTATGGAACTTTCCTGGTGGCGGGATTGAGCTGGGAGAGTCACCTGAGCAGGCATGTATTCGTGAAGTGAAGGAAGAAACCGGCTATGATGTGAAAATTACGCATCTATTGCATCGCACTGAATCTAAATATACGTATCTTGCGGATATTGTTGGTGGTCAGCTGGCTGTGGATATGCAGCATCCGGATAATCAAACGATTGTTTCTCTGGAATGGGTGCCGCTATCGGACGAGAACAGATGGGATCAGGTAACACGGCCGATCTGGGAGGCTTATAATAAGCTTGCAGATGCTTTAAAGACCTTATATGTAATTAGGCATGCCCAGGCTGAAGGGCAAGCGGCAGAAGCCATTCTGACGCCTCTGGGCATGAAGCAGTCGGAACTGCTGGACCGGTTGTTGTCGCATCTTCAAATTGATGAGTTCAAAGCAAGTCCTATGAAGCGAGCACAGCAAACTCTGGAGCTCACTGCTCTGCGAACAGGTCAAAAGATTCATGTGGATCATCGTTTGTCCGAACGTATATTGAGCAGCAAATCAATGATGGATTGGCGTACACAATTGGAGGAGACCTTCCATGACAAGCTTCTGTGCTTTCCTGGTGGAGAGTCCAGCTATTCAGCATCTCAGCGCATGATAGCCGTTGTGAACGAACTGCTTGCGTCTGATGGACATATATTTGCTATAGCTACTCATGGCAATGCGATGGCTCTCCTGCTAGGCCATTATGATGAGCAGTTTGGTTTTGGAGCCTGGAGTCGGTTGACCAATCCGGATGTATACCGTCTGACCTTCTCTGGAAGCAGTCTACTCTCCATGGAACGAATCTGGGATGCTGACAAGCATTTTTAGCAGTTGTTGAAGGGCTGGTTTTGAAATTTTGACGTTTCACTATACAATAGAGGAAGAAAATGAGCACATTCATCTGGGCTTCTGCGTATACTGCTAACACCAAGTAAAGAGGTGATATGCATGAGTGGACGTGTCCTGCCAACAGATCAGATCCAAATTACACAAAATGCTCATCAAATCAATGTGATTCTACGCAACTCGGAGCCCCTAACTGCACCTAATTCCGAGCCTCAATTTCACGGTAAGCCATTGTCCCAGCAAGGTCATTTTGGGGAAATCATGAAAGAGCTTGACCGGATGGTCGGTTTGGAATCCATCAAGGAGCTTGTATTTGAAATTTATGCGCTGCTGCGAGTTGCCAGCTATCGGGCTGATGCCGGATTAACGGCAAATTCGCAGGTGTACCATATGGTTTTTAAAGGAAATCCAGGTACGGGGAAAACGACTGTAGCTCGTATTATAGCGAAACTGCTGCAAACGATGGGTGTGTTGAGTAAAGGCCATCTTATCGAGGTGGAACGCGCTGACATGGTAGGTGAGTACATAGGGCATACGGCACTGAAAACGCGGGAAATGGTAAAAAAGGCTCTTGGTGGCGTGCTTTTTATTGATGAAGCCTATAGTCTGGCGCGCGGCGGTGAAAAGGATTTTGGCAAGGAAGCCATTGATACATTGGTCAAAGCAATGGAGGATCACAAAAATCATTTTATTCTGATTTTGGCAGGGTATTCTGAAGAAATGGATCAGTTTTTGCAGACCAATCCCGGTCTCCCTTCCCGGTTTCCCATCCATCTGGAGTTTCCTGACTACACGGTCGAACAGCTCATGCAAATTACCGAAATGATGATCAAGGAACGGGAATACGTATTGAACGCACAAGCTGAGAGCAAAATACGTCAGCAAATCATCAGCGAAAAACAACAGAGTGATTCCGAGGCTTCTTTCAGCAATGCACGTTTTGTACGAAATTTGATTGAAAAAGCGATGAGAAACCATGCCGTACGTTTGTTGAACAGCCATGTCCAGCAGCCTAGTAAACAGGACTTAATGACACTTCGAGCCGAAGATGTCAAGCTGGAACGAAAACAATCAAAGGAGACCCATAAATATTTATGAAAACAACCACACATAGTATTGATCACGAATTGGAACGGGCAGTTCTTATGAGCCTTGTTACCCCGCAGCAAAAAAGAGAGCAGTCGTATTCTGCCGAATATTCCTTGGATGAGCTTGTCAGCTTGGCTGAAACCGCAGGTGTAGAGGTGTTGACGACATTATCGCAGAACAAGGAAAAGATAGATTCCAAATGGTTTGTAGGCAAAGGCAAAGCCGCCGAGCTCAAGGAGCTTATTGAGGAGCATGGAGCCAATACAGCTATATTTGATCAGGAATTGTCCGGAGCCCAGGTGCGGAATCTGGAAGAATTTTTGGATGTGAAAATTATCGATCGAACTCAATTGATTTTGGATATATTTGCTCAAAGAGCCAAAACGCGTGAAGGCATCATACAGGTCGAGCTCGCCCAGCTTAGCTACTTGCTGCCAAGGTTATCCGGTCAAGGCAAGAACCTGTCACGTTTGGGCGGCGGCATCGGAACAAGAGGACCAGGGGAAAGCAAGCTGGAAACTGATCGTAGACACATTCGTGATCGGATTGATGAGCTCAAGCAGCAGTTGTCTGAATTCGTCAAGCATCGTAATCTGCACAGGGAACGCCGCAAAAAAACAGGTGTGTTCCAGGTTGCTATTGTCGGTTATACGAATGCCGGGAAGTCAACGCTGCTGCGGCAAATGACGGATGCTGATGTCTATGTCGAGAACCAGCTGTTCGCTACGCTTGACCCGACCTCAAGGATGCTGAAGCTGCCTGGTGGCAAGGAAATTGTACTGACGGATACGGTAGGATTTATTCAAAATTTACCGCATGATTTGGTTGCCGCCTTCCGTGCTACCTTGGAAGAGGTTTGTGAAGCTGACCTTATTTTACATGTCGTGGATAGCTCGGCTGATATGCTGGAAACCCAGATGCATGTTGTTAAACAGGTACTTACTGAGCTCAACGCTCATGGGAAGGATCAGATTACATTATTTAATAAAATCGATCAGTGTACACCCGAACAAATCCAAATGCTTTCTACAGAGGGTGACTTCTTGCGGATGTCCGCTTATAATGAAAGCGATCTGGCACAGGTATGCGAACTTATTGAAGCTCGTTTAATGGGAGACAGCAAGAAGTTTCGGATTCCAGTGGAGAAAGGCGATATGATTTCATTAATGTACAGGATTGGCGAAGTCCTGGAGAATGAAGTGGAAGGCAATGATATGGTATTTCAGGTGCGTATAGACAAACAGGAATACGAAAAAATCAGTCATTTGTTAACCTCTTATGCAACAGATCAGATACCGGATGAGGGAGAGAATGAGTTGTATGTTTAATGAACGCATAACGGCATGGATGGAGCTTGCCGAACAGCGGATTGAAGGTAAGTTTAAAGAAGTGGAACGGATCATTGATCAGAATCAGTGGAAGGTGATCCGTGCCTTTCAAAAGCATAAGGTCAGTGACTATCACTTTGCTGGTTCTACAGGCTATGGCTATAATGATCGAGGCCGCGAGGTGCTGGATCTGGTGTATGCAGATGTGTTTGGAGCGGAGGCTGCCCTGGTGCGGCCTCATTTTGTGTCCGGGACCCACACGATCAGTACGGCTTTATTCGGTGTGCTGCGTCCAGGTGACGAGCTGCTGATGATCACAGGACGTCCCTACGATACGCTGCACAAGGTAATTGGACATCCTCAGGATGGCAAAGGCTCCTTACAGGATTGGGGAATCATCTATAACGAGGTTGCTCTGCTCGAAGACGGCAGCCCGGATTATGAAACGATTGGCAGCAGCATTACACCACGTACCAAGGTGATCGGTATTCAGCGCTCGCGCGGCTATTCCTGGCGTTCTTCGTTCAACGTCTCACAAATTGAAGAGATGACCCGTTTTGTAAAAGAACTCAAATCTGATGTTATTGTTTTTGTCGATAATTGTTATGGAGAGTTTACGGAGCTTCAGGAGCCGACAGAGGTTGGCGTAGATCTGATGGCAGGTTCTTTAATTAAAAATCCTGGGGGCGGCTTGGCTGCAACGGGAGGATATATCGTAGGTAAACACAAGTACGTGGAACTGGCTTCCTTTCGCTTGACCGCGCCTGGTATAGGCGGAGAAGTTGGAGCGATGCTGGATACAACCCGCGGTATATATCAAGGGCTGTTCCTGGCGCCACATTTGGTGGGACAAGCGGTCAAGGGCTCCATATTTGCAGCCGCCGTATTTGAACAGCTTGGCTTTGTCACACATCCGCATTGGAATGACAAGCGTACGGACTTGATTCAAGCGATTCAATTCACCAGTGCCAAGCATTTGATTGCCTTTGTTCAAGGTATTCAGCAAGCTTCGGCGATAGATGCACATGTGGTTCCTGAGCCTTGGGCTATGCCTGGTTATGAGCATCCGGTCATCATGGCTGCAGGTACTTTCATTCAAGGCGGCAGCTTGGAGCTATCCGCAGATGCTCCGATCCGTGAACCGTATATTGCTTATATGCAGGGTGGATTAACTTATTCTCATTGTAAATTAGGTGTATTAACAGCTCTGAGCAGTATGATGGAACAAGGTTTATTAAAATAATGACTTATACTTTGCATGAACCTAACATAACTTGACACGTTTATGTAGGAAGAGTAGAATGGGGGTAGGTTTTAAGTACACAGAGGTGATGAATCGTGGCTGATGATATACGTCGGAATATGGCGTTATTCCCCATTGGTATCGTAATGAAGTTGACAGATTTAACAGCTAGGCAAATCCGGTATTATGAACAGCATGAGTTGATCATACCGGCTCGGACAGGCGGGAACCAGCGTCTCTATTCTTTTAATGATGTAGAGCGGTTGCTGGAAATTAAAGACTTGATTGAGAAAGGCGTGAATATCGCCGGAATTAAACAAGTGCTGCTGCCAATGTCCAAGGATTCAGAGGATGCAACTGTTCTTAATGAGCAATCGGAAGTTAAACGCAGAGAAATGACGGATTCACAGCTTCACCGGATGTTAAAGCAGCAGCTGCTTGGTGGAGGCAAACGCTTGGGACAGGTATCTCTGATCCAAGGCGAGCTATCCAGATTTTTCAAAAAATAAGCGCTTTCCAATGATTCAAATGCGGACTTATCAAAAAGACTGATAAAACTGCGTAACTTAAGGAGGAACATGTAAAGTGACTGAAAAGAATTATAAAAAAGAGGACATTATCAAGATTGCCAAGGAACAAAATGTAAGATTTATTCGCTTGCAATTTACCGACTTGCTTGGAACGATCAAAAATGTGGAAATTCCTATTAGCCAGCTGGAAAAAGCATTGGACAACAAAATGATGTTTGATGGTTCTTCGATTGAAGGTTATGTTCGTATTGAAGAGTCTGATATGTATTTGTATCCTGATCTTAGCACATGGGTCATTTTCCCTTGGGTGGTTGAGGATCGCATTGCACGTCTAATCTGTGATATTTACTTGCCGGATGGCAGACCTTTTCCTGGAGACCCTCGTGGTATCCTGAAGAATGCTTTGAAAGAAGCCGAAGATATGGGCTTTACAGCAATGAATGTTGGACCAGAACCGGAATTTTTCTTATTCAAAACTGATGAAAATGGCAATCCTTCGATGGAATTAAATGATCAAGGCGGATATTTTGACTTGGCCCCTATGGATCTTGGCGAAAACTGCCGTCGTGAGATCGTATTGACTTTGGAGGAAATGGGCTTTGAAATCGAAGCTTCTCACCATGAAGTAGCGCCGGGTCAGCATGAAATTGATTTTAAATATGCGGATGCGATCAAAGCGGCCGATCAAATTCAAACGTTCAAGCTGGTAGTTAAAACGGTAGCAAGACAGCATGGTTTGCATGCTACTTTTATGCCCAAACCATTATTCGGTGTGAACGGATCGGGTATGCACGCTCACCAATCGTTATTTAACGGTTCCACGAACACGTTCTATGATGAAAGTGACAAGCTGGGTCTAAGTGCAACTGCAAGATATTATATGGCTGGCATTTTGCGTCATGCCCGTGCATTCGCAGCGATTACCAACCCAACCGTTAACTCATACAAGCGTCTGGTTCCTGGCTATGAAGCTCCTTGCTATGTTGCTTGGTCTGCCAGCAATCGGAGTCCGATGATTCGTATTCCTGCATCCAGAGGACTGAGCACCCGTGTTGAGGTTCGTAATCCGGATCCAGCTGCTAATCCATATCTGGCGTTAGCTGTTATGCTGAAGGCTGGTCTGGACGGAATCAAGAACAAAATGCAGCTGCCTCCGCCAACGGATCGTAACATTTATGTAATGACCGAGGAAGAGCGTGAGGATCAAGGAATTCCAAGTCTGCCGGTTAACCTTAAGGTTGCATTGGAAGAGATGCTGCGCGATGATGTCATTTGTGATGCGCTCGGTGATCACGCTCTGGCTCACTTCATTGAGCTTAAAGAAATCGAATGGGATATCTATCGCACTCAGGTTCATGCATGGGAACGCGAGCAGTATTTGACGCTTTACTAAAAATGAGTTCACCCTATGAATGATTACTTTTTTCTTTGAATAAACAAAAGAAGCTCTCCCCATGTAGAAGTTTTACTGCGGGAAAGCTTCTTTTTGTATGTGAGGACGCGATTGCAGCTCATAGCAAAAAGCCGACTGTCAAGTAGCCCTGACGTCGACTTCAATAAGTGCCTGATTATAATGATTACACGATGTCTCGGAACAGCCCTACGACTCTTCCTAAAATAGTAACAGTCTTTAAACGAATCGGTTCCATAGTAGAGTTCTCAGGCTGCAGACGTATATGATCTTTTTCCTTGTAGAACCGTTTGACTGTAGCTTCGTCATCTTCAGTCATTGCAACAACAATATCACCGTTATTGGCAGTTTGCTGCTGTCTGACGATAACATAATCCCCATCATTGATACCGGCATCAATCATACTGTTGCCCTCGATACTCAACATGAACACATTGTAATCGCCAACATAATGACTCGGAAGCGGGAAGTAATCCTCGATATTTTCCGTAGCAGTAATCGGAATACCAGCAGTAACGCGTCCAATCAATGGAACACGAACAACGGATAAGGCAAAGTTGCTGCCCTCTGTCAGGGTACCGTCCGTAATTTCAATCGCTCTTGGCTTGGTAGGATCACGCCGAATGAGTCCCTTTTTCTCCAAACGCTCCAGATGTCCGTGCACAGTAGAACTGGAAGCGAGGCCAACTGCTTCACCAATTTCACGAACGGAAGGTGGATACCCTTTATCTTTCACTTCATTCTTAATAAAATCCAGGATTGCCAATTGTCGAATGGATAGCTTACTCATTAGGATCACTCCAATGCTTGGTAATAACTAGTGAGAGTATAACATAGAACCGGAGTTCGTACAAACATAAGTTCTAATTTTTCAATTGACACAAACATTTGTTCGTGTTATTTTGAAAACAGAACAAATGTTTGGGGGCGCTGTTATGTATATGAATGAACAATTGTTATCGAAGAGAGAGTCTGTTTCCAGGAATGCTTCTGCCTTTCCGCTGCTGCTAGCTTCCATTATTCCTTATCGAAAAAAGCTCTTGAGATATGCAGGCTTGTTCGCAGCAGCGTCAATCATTATTTTAATCAGCTTGTCTGTTTCATTGCTTGGCGGAGATCTGGATGCTTATGCTTCATCGGATCACACACCTATTGAATATTCGGTAGAGATCGTTAATGGCGATACTTTATGGTCGATAGCCAGCAAACATGCAGATAAAGGACAGGATGTCCGTGAATATATTTATAACCTCAAGAAAGTGAATGGATTAAAGTCTAGCATACTTCAAGAAGGGCAAACACTTAGACTTCCTTAAAAAGATAGACTTAATTTTGTATGTCGGAATTAACACTCTCACCCACACAATACATAGAAACACCTCCTTGACTCTTGACAATGGTAGGCCATAATGTCAAAGTATACTTTGATGCATTTATCAAGCATTTTTGTAGAAGATCGGGAGGATTTTACATGGATAATGGAACAGAGCCATATATTCAACGAATCAATGAATTGGCCCGTAAAGCCAAAACAGTAGGTCTGACAGACGATGAGCTGGAAGAACGCAATGAGCTTCGCAAACGTTATATAGAAGCTTTTAAAGGCAATCTTCGCAGTCAGTTGGAGACAATTAAATTTGTTGATGAGGAACAAGAGGATAGTGACACGAACCAGCACAAATAATTAGGGGTGAACCATTGCGTGCAATATCGAGTACTGGGCAAAAGCGGGGTTGTGGTTTCTGAGCTTTGTTTGGGGACCATGACCTTTGGCAATACAACCAGCGAGGAAGACTCAACAACCATGATTCACGATTTTTTGGATCAAGGTGGGAATTTTCTTGATACTGCGGATGTGTATGTATCAGGACGTTCTGAGGAAGTCGTTGGCAAAGCGATCAGCGGTCGACGCTCGGATGTGATTCTGGCCACTAAAGTACGTTTTGCGACAGCAAATAATGTTAATCATGTCGGCTTATCACGCAAACATATTTTAGACGGGGTAGAAGCCAGCTTACGGCGTTTGAATACCGACTATATTGATTTGTATCAAATGCATGTCTGGGATCAAATTACACCGATTGAAGAAACATTACGTACGTTGGATGATTTGGTGACATCTGGAAAAGTCAGATACATCGGATGCTCCAACTTTTTGGCGTATCAAATTATGAAATCCCTTGGGATCAGTGATCATAATCGATATGCCCGATTTATTTCCAATCAACCGCAATATAGTCTCGTGTCTCGTCAGATGGACAGGGAAGTGCTGCCTTTATGTATCGAAGAAAATGTAGGCGTTATTCCATGGGGACCTATTGGTGGCGGTTTCCTAAGCGGTAAATACCCTCGTGGTGAAGCACCGACAGAAGGTAGGCTCTCGTCTAAAGCGGGTGAAAGCAGCTGGATGTTACGCAATTCGGAGAAAAACTTCCGTATACTTGAAGAAGTCCTTGCTGTTGCTTCAGAAATTGAACAAACACCTGTTCAGGTGGCTTTGAATTGGCTCATACATAAAAAGGGGATTACCGCCCCTATATTTGGTGCAAGGACATTGGAGCAGTACCATGAGAATATGGGAGCAGTTGGCTGGAAACTCTCCACAGATCATTGGAACCGCTTGGATACTGTGAGTGCGCTTGAGGATGACTATCCATACCGATTTATAGAAAAATTTAAAAGAGAAGTGTAGCCGGTATATTAAAGGAGATTGCCTATGTCTCGCAAGTGGGAACGAATGGTCAAGAAGAATACGAAAGTAGTTAACAAAAGCAGGGCCAAGCATGGCAAGCCAACGATCAGCCAAACCGTATCATCAGACGATTCGGTTACTATTAAAGGGCGTAATTGGACGTTATCGTTATTTTTATTTTGCGTAGGTATTTTTTGTTTTATAGCTTTTCAGAACACGAATCAGGATGAATACTTGTACTGGCTAACAGGCGGAAGTTATATGCTGCTGAGCTTATTCATGTTTGGTGTCAGACGCCCGCAGCTTAAAATTGGCAAAGACTTTTTGGGAAGCCGTCGATTTACGGGAGACAAGAGAGTGCCCGCTTCGGATATTAAAGAAATCGCATTATCTTCGGATGCTGTCATCATTTCATTGAAGAGCAGCAAAATCAGATGGTCGTTTACACGTTTTTATCATAGAATGGATATTTCGGCGATGTCAGAGCGATTGAAGGAATTCGCCGCTAATCATGCAGTACCTTTGAAGGTGGAGTAGAAAGGGAGAGGCTCAATGGCTATTAAGGCAGTATTATTTGATTTGGATGATACGTTATTATGGGATGATCGAAGTGTAAAAGAGGCCTTTCAGGCAACATGTTTAGCGGCAGCGGAGCAAGTCAATGTTGACCCTATCGAACTCGAGCAGGCGGTAAGACAAGAGGCGCGGAAGCTATATGAGTCATACGATACGTTTGCTTTTACCAAAATGATCGGAATCAACCCTTTTGAAGGGTTGTGGGCTAACTTTACAGAAGGTGATAATGAGAATTTTCGTAAACTGGAGCAGCTTGCACCTCAATATCGTACTGAATCATGGACCCTTGGTCTTAAAGCTTTAGGTATAGACGATGCAAAGCTTGGCTATGAGCTTGGGGAGAGATTCCCGATGGAACGTCGCAGTCGCCCTATTGTTTATGAGGAAACGTTCGAGGTTCTGGATCAATTAAAAGGCAGCTATAAGCTGCTGCTCTTAACCAATGGTTCTCCGGATTTACAGAAGGAAAAGCTGGCTGGTGTTCCTGAGCTTGCGCCTTATTTTGACCATATTGTCATATCAGGGAATCACGGAGAGGGCAAGCCTGCAACCTCAATATTTAATCATGCACTTGACCTGCTTCAGGTTACAGCTGATGAAGCAGTAATGATTGGCGATAAGCTCACAACCGATATTTTGGGATCTAACCGGATCAATATGCGTAACATGTGGATTAATCGACATGCGCTGCAAAGGGACGATGAAATCATACCTGCCTTTGAGATTGTAAGTTTGCGAGATATTCAAGGTGTAATTGATTCCATAAGTTCATAAGTGTAAAAAAACTATGGAATGCAATAAAAACCCGCCAGCGCTGAGTAACAGGCTGACGGGTTTTGTTCATAATATCAGAATTGATAGTTTTCAGCAGAGCTGAATATTCCGATATTGCAAGAAAAGCAACCTATTGGACACGGATGTATCTTCGTCGAATAGGCTTCGATCAGAAGCTTTTCTTAAGAGATAAGAATTTATAAGTTTTCAGCAAAGCTGAAGGATTCTTATCTCGCAAGAAAAGCAACCTATTGGACACGGATGTATCTTCGTCGAATAGGCTTCGATCAGAAGCTTTTCTTATATTGTGTATATGGATAATACCTTTTTATGCTTTCTGAAAAGATTCGTCTGCATAAGGGTGGGCGATCCAGCCATCAGTTTCAATAAACAAACGAATAGCAACAATTTGGCGATTGTCCATCAAAGTGAAGAAGTGTGCCTTGTGCTCGGGAACAGAAATAACATCGCCTGCTTCCAATTCAACATCAAAATACCCAACATCATCAGTGCCTTTTATAATAAAAATACCTTTTCCTGAAACGATTGCTCTTACTTCATCTTCGGTGTGGGTGTGAACCTGCTCGAATTTAGTAAGAAGCTCTTCGATATTGGGTGTAGCCTCGGACAAGGCAATAACATCCCAGGTTTTGTAGCCGCGTCTGGCCGCAATTTCCTGAATTTCTTCGTCGAATGTCGACAGAATTTGCGCTTTATTCTCATCGGTCAAAGTGAATTTCTCTTGTAGATCAGCAGGAAGCTTGCCAGCATTCCAATGCTCATAAAGTACCTCTTGTTTTTCCAAAAATGCTTGAACGTTACTTTCTCCAGAGATGCGTTCATTAGTATTGCGAATACGGATTTCAGCCACGGTCATCCCTCTTTCTATACACTTAATAAGTTTCTAACGTATATTATAATAGAATTCCAGGCTGCTGTCGATCTGTTTCATTGATAATTCCGATATGAATAATAAGAAAATGTGCATTGTTTGAACTTTATTTGATCTCTGTCGAATTGTGTTTCCATTATCTTTTCATGATGACAGGTTTCTGGTACACTAAAGGTTACAATTGGACGGTTGCCGTTGAAAGGAAGATTAGCATGGGCAAAATACCTTTGCAAGAACAGCTTAAGAAGAAAATTATGATTTTGGACGGTGCAATGGGCACAATGATCCAACAGGAAAACTTGACCGAGGAGGATTTCGGTAGTGAGGACCTGGATGGATGCAATGAAATTTTGGTAGTTACCCGTCCTGATGTCATTTCAAAAATACATGAGGCTTATTTTGCAGCGGGCGCAGATATTATCGAAACGAATACTTTTGGATCGACAAGTGTCGTTCTTGCTGAATATGATTTACAGGATCGAGCAAGAGAGTTGAATCTGGTAGCAGCCAGGTTAGCCGTTGAGGCAGCGAATAAATTCAGCACACCGGAGTGGCCGCGTTATGTTGCAGGTGCTTTGGGACCAACAACCAAAACACTTTCCGTAACCGGAGGTGTCACCTTTGACGAACTCGTTGACAGCTACTACGAGCAATCGGTAGCACTGATCGAAGCTGGCGTAGACGCAATGCTTCTTGAAACCTCTCAGGATACGTTGAATGTTAAAGCGGGCAGTATTGGTATTCGTCGTGCTTTTGAAACTACGGGTATCACACTTCCATTAATGATTTCCGGAACGATTGAGCCAATGGGCACAACGCTTGCGGGTCAAAATATTGAATCCTTTTATATTTCCCTGGAGCACTTAAATCCGATTTCTATTGGTCTTAACTGTGCAACGGGTCCGGAATTTATGCGTGACCATATTCGTTCCTTGTCTGAGCTGGCTACTACAGCTGTCAGCTGTTATCCGAATGCCGGATTGCCGGACGAGAATGGGCAATATCATGAGTCTCCTGAATCCCTTGCCAAGAAAATGGCTGGATTTGCCGAACAAGGCTGGCTAAATATTGCTGGCGGCTGCTGTGGAACGACTCCTGATCATATTCGTGCGATGGCTGAGACTTTATCCCAGTATAAGCCTCGGGAGCAAGCAGCTTCTCACTTATCCGCAGTTTCGGGTATCGAAACCGTCTATATTGAAGATGCGAACCGTCCTTACATGGTTGGGGAACGTACAAATATTTCGGGGTCCCGTAAGTTCAAACGATTGATGAAAGAAGGCAAGTTTGAAGAAGGCGCAGAAATAGCGCGTGCACAAGTGAAGAATGGTGCATATGTCATTGATATCAACGTACAGGATACCGATATAGATGAAGTGTATGCGATGGAAAACTTTTTGAAAGAGGTTGTCAAAAAGGTTAAAGTTCCTTTGATGATCGACTCGACATATGATCATATTATTGAGCTCGGTTTGAAATATTCACAAGGCAAGGCGATTATTAACTCCATTAACCTGGAAGATGGCGAGAGCAAGTTTGAAGCTATTTTGCCGTTAATCCATCGATATGGCGCAGCTGTTGTTATGATTCTCATCGATGAGCGCGGACAAGCTGTATCACGGCAAGCCAAAATGGAAGTTGCTGAACGCTCCTATGAGCTGTTAACCAAAAAGTATGGAATGAATCCGGAAGATATTATTTTTGACCCGAATATGTTCCCGGTAGGCTCAGGCGATCCGCAGTATATTGGATCTGCTGTTGAGACCATCGAAGGCATTCGGATGATCAAAGAAAAATATCCTGAATGTAAAACCATTCTCGGTCTTAGTAATATTTCCTTTGGTCTTCCGCCTGCTGGGCGGGAGGTTCTGAATTCGGTGTACTTGTATCACTGTACCAAGGCCGGACTGGACTTTGCCATCGTCAATACAGAAAACCTGGAGCGTTACGCATCCATAGGTGATCATGAGAAAGAGCTTGCTGAGAAGCTGATTTTTGAAACTAATGATGATACACTTGCCCAATTTGTTGCTCACTTCCGTGAGAAAAAGGTCGATAAGAAAGAAAAAATCTCTAATCTTACGCTTGAAGAACGATTGGCGTCCTATGTGGTTGAAGGTACAAAAGAAGGCCTTGCAGCCGATTTGAACGAAGCCATGAATACGTATGCGCCGCTGGATATTATTAATGGACCTTTAATGACGGGAATGGCAGAGGTAGGCAGATTGTTTAATAACAATGAGCTGATTGTTGCCGAGGTGCTGCAAAGCGCGGAAGTCATGAAAGCATCCGTATCCCATCTCGAACCGTTTATGGAAAAAGCGGACAGTGCTGTTAAAGGAACGATCATGCTGGCGACAGTTAAAGGTGATGTTCACGATATCGGTAAAAACTTGGTCGAAATCATTTTATCCAACAACGGCTACAAAATTATTAACCTGGGTATTAAGGTTCCGCCAGATCAAATTATTGAAGCATTCCGCAGAGAAAAGCCTGATGCTATTGGTTTGTCAGGTCTTCTTGTTAAATCTGCACAGCAGATGGTTATAACCGCTCAGGATTTGAAAAATGCAGGTATCGATGTGCCTATTCTTGTAGGTGGTGCTGCATTGACAAGAAAATTTACGAAAACACGTATCGCACCGGAATATGAAGGTGTTGTTCTATATGCCAAAGATGCTATGGATGGTCTGGACATTGCGAACAAGCTGAGCGACCCACTCCAGAAGCAGCAATTAATTGATGAATTACGTGAGGCGATGGAATCCGATGTTAAGGAGTCCGGCAAGAAACCAGAAACAATGCCAGTCTTGACTCGTGTGTTGAAATCTGCGATTGATCGTACTTTGCCGGTGCAGGTGCCTCCAAGTCTGGAGAGACGCGTCATTCGTGATTATCCTATGAGTCACGTGATGCCTTATATTAATATGCAGATGCTGCTCGGACATCATCTCGGCTTGAAAGGAAAAGTCGATAAGCTTCTAGCTGATAAAGATCCCAAGGCGGTTCAACTCAAGGAAACCGTAGACGGGATTTTGGCGGAAGCTCAAAAAGAAGGCATTATCCGTGCTCATGGTATGTATCAGTTTTTCCCGGCACAGTCATCGGGTGATGATATTTTCATTTATGACAAGGATGATCTGACCAAGGTACTGCAAAAGTTCTCCTTCCCAAGACAGCAGACGGATCCTTTCTTCTGTCTTGCTGATTACCTGAAATCGACAGACAGCGGCGAGATGGACTATATTGGCTTTATGGTCGTTACAGCTGGTCACGGCATAAGCGAAAAGGCACAGGAATGGAGAGAAAAGGGCGATTACCTGCGATCGCATGCTCTTCAATCCACTGCTCTTGAAACTGCGGAGGCACTGGCTGAACGTGTGCACCAAATGATGCGCGATGTTTGGGGATTCCCGGATCCGGCCGGAATGACAATGGGTGAGATGTTTGGTGCCAAATATCGCGGCCAGCGTTTCTCCTTTGGTTATCCGGCCTGCCCGAATCTGGATGATCAGGAGCAGCTGTTTGCATTGTTGAAGCCGGAGGATATCGGTATTGAGTTGACCGAAGGCAGTATGATGGAGCCGGAAGCTTCGGTATCAGCCATTGTATTCTCACATCCGGAAGCACGCTATTTTAACGTGGATAAGGTCTAGGATATACTAGTGAAGGAGTGGGGTCATAGGGGCTCGACTCCTTCACTATATATAGAGAGATACAGCACGACATAGGAAATGGAGAAGATGAGCTTGGAAATATACTTTCTCGGTACAGGAGCAGGTATGCCTTCGAAGGAACGAAATGTGTCTTCGATCATTCTGAATTTGTTGGCGGAAAACAACAGCTATTGGATGTTCGATTGTGGAGAAGGGACGCAGCAGCAGATATTACGCTCTCCCATTCGGACGAGCAAGCTGGAGAAGCTGTTTATTACACATCTGCATGGCGATCATTTGTATGGGCTGCCTGGGCTTCTGACGAGCCGTTCTTATCAAGGTGGCGATGACACCCTTACCGTTTACGGACCTGAGGGCACGGAGTTATTTATCCGTACTGCTTTGGCTGTAAGTCAGGCTCATTTGACCTATGAGCTTAAGATTGTTGAGTTCGGACCCGTGGATCAGCAGCTATTGTTTGAAGATAAGCAATTTGAGGTGTACATCGCTCCACTTGTCCATCGGGTTCAGAGCTATGGCTACCGGATCGTAGAGAAACCGCAAAAAGGCAGCCTGCAAGCGGATAAGCTGAAGGAGCTCGGAATCACTTCAGGACCCTTGTTCGGTAAAATCAAGCAGGGAATGGATATAACCTTGGAGAATGGCACAATACTTAGGGCAAAGGATTATATCGGACCTGATGTTCAGGGGAGAATCGTGACCATCCTGGGTGACACACAGCCCTGCCAATATTCATTGGAGCTTGCTCGTGATGCGGATGTACTGGTTCACGAGGCTACCTTTGCGGAGAGTAAGAAGCATCTGGCTGTTGCCTACGATCATTCGACAGCTGTGGATGCTGCTCGCACAGCGCGAGATGCTGGCGCACATGCTTTGATTTTGACGCACATTAGCTCACGTTATCAGAAGGAAGAGGCTGCTCTTTTAAGTGGGGAGGCCCAACAAATATTTGACGAAGTTTATTTGGCGCGTGACCATTGGAGCTATGAGGTGCCGCGGGTTAAGCGGAACCAGAATTAGCTTTTGATAAATTGTAAAGGAAGCGGTTCGACGTTTTCCAATATGCTATAGCTGCCTTTCGGAGGGATGCTGATTGTTAGGATTTTCCATATTGACTGGATATTATGTACTGGGATGGGTGATTCAAACCGGATTACAGGTTCCCATCCCGGCTAATGTGATAGGGCTCATATTGTTTACATTGAGCCTTTTTTTTAAGATCATCAAGCTGGAATGGGTGGAAGAAGCAGGGGAATTTTTAATCAAGCACATGCTATTATTTTTTATACCTTTTGTTGTCGGAACGATGGTTTTCTTTCCATATATCGGAGCCAATGCGGTTCAATTGCTTGTAAGTTTATTTGTAAGCACGATTGGAGTTCTTATGATTACTGGCTGGAGTGTCAAGCTCTTGAAGGGAAAGGAGAAAAGCAATGAGTCTCCATGACTTTCCGCAGCAGCCTATGTTCGGATTAGCACTATCAGTTATTGCTTATGCAATAGCCCTCCGATTAAATCAACAATGGAAATGGCTTCACCCGCTATTTATCAGCTCGGGCCTTATTATTGGATTTATGCTGTGTGCACATATTCCTTATGAATCGTATCGTCTTGGTGGAGATTTCCTGGTTTTGCTGCTTGGACCTGCAACGGTTGCTTTGGGTATTCCGATCTATAAAAATGCTCGGCGCATCCGTTCCAGTCTTGTTGCCATTATGAGCGGAATCACAATAGGTTCCATTGCTGCTCTACTGCTGTCAGGTGTTCTGGTATGGAGTCTTGGAGGTACGGCAGAGCTTATGGTGACCATGATGCCGAAGTCAGTAACATCACCGATTGCACTCGAAATCTCGCGCAAGGCTGGTGGTATTCCTGAATTGACCGCAGTACTGACCGTGTTGACCGGATTGTTCGGCAGTATGTTTGGACGCAGTTTGCTGCGGCTGATTGGTGTTCGTGACGACATTTCCATAGGGGTGGCCATGGGCACCTCTTCCCACGGGATCGGAACTGCCAGGGTTATCAGAGACTCCGAGCTTCAAGGCAGCATCAGTGGATTTTCAATGGGAGCAGCTGCCATCATAACATCGCTATTATTTATTCCTCTATATAGTTGGCTGCATTAGGGCAATCCGAAAACCTCATTAATTTGAGGTTTTTTTGTATGTTCAAAACCTTACAATTTATTCATAACACGAAAACGTCAACTTAATAAATCTCTGCTACGCTGTAGATATTACTAAACCAACTTTCCTGAAGAAGGGCGTGTTGATGATGCCAACTGCTGTTCATCCTGTTCCTCTGTCTAACTTGTCTGTGAAAGTAGCTACCCAATCATGGGAGATCGAGCAAGCCATGCGTTTAAGGTATCAGGTTTTTGTAGAAGAGGAAAAGAATATGCAGATGCTAAATGAAAGTGGCTTGGAGCAGGACCGTTACGATATGTATTGTGATCATTTAATTGTCACGGATTTGGAACAGCAGCAAATTGTGGGGACGTACAGGTTATTGCCGGGTTTACGTGCATTGGCGGGCATTGGCTTTTATTCGGAAACAGAGTTCGATTTAAGATCGTTTTATGAGCACAAGCCGCATACGCTGGAGTTGGGACGCAGCTGTATTGCCCCTGCCTACCGAAGTGGTAAAGCGATTCATCTGCTGTGGGAAGGAATAGCCAAGTACATTGCCGAGCATCATTATTCATATTTAATCGGCTGTGCCAGTGTGCACGTGAGCTCTCTGGAGGATCTTAACGTCATCTACAGCATGCTGCGCTTCAAGCAGGTAATCACTGACCGTTACGGAATACAACCACTGGAATCTCATCGCATTCCGGGTTTGCAGCAGATATCAAGTGAGCTCAATGAAAAAGAAATATTCCGTAAGCTGCCCCCGCTTATGAAGGGCTATCAATACCTGGGTGCGGAGATTGGAGGCGATCCAGCATACGATAAGTTGTTTGAGACGATAGATTTTTTCATTGTTTTGGAAAAGGATCGCTTGGCTCGTAAATACAAAAAGCATTTTCTGAATCAATAAATCGTAAATCGGGAGGCATCCTTTGTATGTATGAATGGATTGGTAAATTTACGGAAAATCAACGATTTATACAAAAAATGGCTGTATGGTGCAGCTGGATACCTAAGCCTTGTATACTAATGCTGCTCGGATGCGCAGCGGCTATTTTACAGCTGTCAGTTTTCAGCAAGGGAATGGGTATCAAGGTAGAGGCCAACCTGAGTACATTGCTGAAGGATCGAAGCGCAGAGGAGTTAACACGTATCCGCCAGCAGTTTTTTCGGAATTTGGTCATCACACTTTACGAAATCATAGTGGAGTCCCAACATCTGGAAGGCAGTGAGTCCTGGCGATTTCGGGTTGAGGGTGAGGATCATCTTAAGGAGGCACTCCAGCTTGGCCGAGGCGCTATCATCTACGCACCGCATGAAGGCAACTTCTTTTATTATTACTGGTATCTTTGTCAAAAATATAAGTGTCTCACAATCGCTACTGCTGAAAGTCCTGAGCTGCGGCCCTTATATGAGCAGTTTCAGTTAATGGGCTGTGAAGGCCTGGATTATGATCGTACCCCACCTTTACTGCTGCTTCGTAAATTAAAAAAGCATTTGAAAAACAATGGGGTTGTGTTTATTCTGGGAGATTTTTGGCGGCCTACTTTTCCACAATCTCAATTTTTTGGACGAAAAAGTCGTACACCTGAGGGCGCAGCCTTATTGTCTATAGATCAACGTGTACCGATCATTCCCTTTTATGGACGAAGAGAGCAGGGATTCAAGCACTGTCTTACATTCGAGCAGCCACTGCACTTATATGCCTGTTACAAGGGCTCTCAACGGTCTGAAGCCACTCAGCTGCTCAATCGTTATATGGAATCGGTTATACGCAAACACCCTGAGCAGTGGTTTTACTGGTTTAATGTAGAAGAACGCTTTAACATCGATTTCAAGGAAGAAGCAGAACCCAACTTGGATTATGTTAAAATATGGCGAGCATCATCTTGAAACTATGCATATTGATTATGATTTGGGATATACTAGTTCAGGTGAAAAAACTACTCTCAGGAGGGGCTGCAGCATGGATTTTACAAGTCACGATATTGCAGTAATCGAGCAAGCCTTGCATCTGGCCATGAGTATGAAAGGTAACGATTCAAAAGCGCAGCAGTTTCGTGAGGTGTTAATCAAGCTGCAAAGCAATTCGGCTGCAGCCTTCAGCGGTAATTATTTGCAAAAAGAGGAGCATGATGGACTGCGCTACGATTATGATGATTCTTCTGACCTGCTGTAATTAGTTGATTTATTAGAAGTATTTCGGGGTTAGTATGGTTCTTAAGAGAAGGGGGAGTAAAGTTTTCCTCATTCTCTTAGGCACCATATTTTTTTGAGTGTTTGGATAGCCTAATTATTTACCTTCGTTTGTAACCAATTCAGTATAGAGCTTCGCTCCGGCATCCTCGTTTACGAAATGATACTTTCATTGTCTTCACTCACTATTATACGAATATACATTCGATTTGAGTTATATATGAAACGGCATCGCTGCCATAGATCTTAAGGATCAAGGGCTTTATTTTTGCTTATTTTTATATTAAAATATGAACGACGACCCGGCACATTGCGAAGAATTGGGGGCATAAATTAAAGATGTACGAAGAGTTTAACGAACTGCTAACTTTAATGAACACAGCTAGAAAAGAGGCTGACGAAGCAAATAGAATTGCATATGAATTAAGGCAAGAATCTATAAAAAAGCAATTTCAAGCCACAGCCGCGGCCGAAATGGCAGCACTCACTGCTGATTTTTTAAATGAATGTAAGGACCCCGCGCTTTTGGCTAAAATTGCAGCGACCAGCAGAGAGGCAATGCGTAAAACCATTGCTTGTACAGAAACTGCAGCTTGTGCCGTCTTAAAGGCTAATAAAGCAGATGAAAGAGTCACAAAAGCATTCATAGAATGCAAGGAAGCTGCGTTAAAACTTACAATTGCTCTTGATGAACTTGAACTTATAGAATGATCCATGTTTATCAATATAATGAGAACAGCCCTCATCCTTTATCGGAATTGAGGGCATTTTTTCATACTCTAAGCTGGCAGCCGTTACTTCGGAGTTAAAAGTTTCCTTACTCTCGGCTATTTCATTTTCATTTTTCGACTTCAGATGGCAAATCTGCACGATTTGCCTTGACGTAAATCATCGTTGTGCTCATACTACCGTGTCCCATAATTTGCGCCAAGCGTTGCAATGGCGTGTTCTCTGCCATCACGTATCCGAACCGGTGCCGAAGATCGTGGGAACTCAATCCTTCGAGTCTCGCTGCTTTCATATATTTTTGAATCAAATGGCGCAAAGCACGTTCTGTTAATCGATCACCCGTTTTCTCCGATGGAAACAGATAAGGACTGTCCGGAGGGAGTTCTGCCAAATATTTGTCTAAAGCAGCTCTGCAAGCAGCGTTTAAAGGTACTTCCCGCTGTTTATTCCGTTTTCCGGATCGCACCGTGAGCTGGCCGCTGCGTTTTCCGATTTGAATATCTCCAGGAGCCAGGTCGCACACTTCCATTGTTCGTAAACCGGTATGAAACATCACGATAAGAATCGTCTGATCCCGATGAGAACCACCATGCTCAGCCGCAGCGATCAATGCAGCTTCTTCTTTGTCTGTCATCTGTCGAGGGTTTACTTTTTCTTCCGGAACCAATTTGACCGGCTTTGAAGGATCACGGCGAATCTTGGATTCCGTCGCAGCCCACTCAAAAAAACGTTTCAGTGTTATAAGCCGCCGGTTAATGGTTGCCGGTTTCAATTCCATTACTGTTTGAGCGGCTTCCTGGTATCGTGTTAATGTTGGAGTTGCGACATCTTCAATGCGAAATACAACTGCGTCCGCTTGGTGGTCGGTGGTCTCAAACCAACCGATAAAATGTTTCAAGTCGCTCGCGTATTCCTTTAGTGTTTTGGGATTCAAATCTTCGTGGATGGTGAGAGTGTGTATGAAGTCCTGAATCGTCTGCTCCCCTTGTTCCGAAATGGTGGTCGTTTTAATCATTAGCAAAGCCTCCAAATCTTGACTTACATTAGCGGACATGATATTCTTATCTTAACCGATACATTAGCGGACATCAAGTACGAGTTATTAAAATACATTATGACCGCTCATAAATTTAGGGCAGTTTGTTCTTTATTCTTGCTTGTTTAGAGAATCACAAGGAAAGGGATGGTTTATCATAATTGGAGAAATGATTTTAATCAACCGACTTGTAAACACAATTAAAAAGAGTTCGTGGTTGTTAATGATTTCCTGCGTTTTCACTTCATTTATCTTCACAGTTTGGGGGGGATGCCTTTTGCTTGGCTGCCTCCTATACGTTGCCTTTTCAAATCGAATGGTTAGAAACCGCTTGGTAAGTTCGGGAAATTCATTGCTGCGAGTGGTTTACAAGAAAAGAAGATTGCTATGAAATCACAATTAGCAGGAGTGTAAGCTGTAGAGGCACAAGCGACATATGGATGCTGACTACGCTATCAAAAAGTTTGATTTCTGGTCCTGGCGGAACGATATTCCGTTCAGGGCTATTTTATATGTGTGCATTGGGATAAATAAATATTAAACAAATAATTGATATAAGAACGTACATTCGCTATAATATAAGCTACTACAATCCGGCTTTTATATGAGGAGCTTGAATCCCATGAACCCATTAACCGGCAAGGTTGATTCCATAGATGAAATGATCCAATTAGTGAAAAATACTCCAGAGCTGATGTCTCAGGTTACATACTGGCATACGATTCCGCCGCGAGATCCGATGTATGATGCATTTCCGCCTGAGCTTCATCCGATCTTGTTAGCTGCGCTGAAGGTCAAAGGGATTGCAGGACTGTATACGCACCAGGCGGAATCGTTTCGCGAGGCAGCAGCAGGCCATCACGTTGTTACCGTAACCCCAACTGCATCCGGTAAAACGCTTTGCTATAACCTGCCGGTTTTACAGGAAATATTGAATAATGATAGTGCACGTGCCCTTTATTTGTTTCCGACCAAAGCATTGGCTCAAGACCAGGTATCGGAGCTTCAGGAAACCGTAAACAGGATGGGAGCAGATATCAAGACACATACCTACGATGGGGATACGCCTCCGACAGTGAGGCAGGCTATTCGGAATGCGGGTCACATTGTTGTGACGAACCCGGATATGCTCCATTCTGCCATTCTTCCTCATCATACCAAGTGGGTTAAGCTATTCGAAAATATTAAATATATCGTAATTGATGAAATACATTCGTATCGGGGCGTATTCGGCAGTCATGTAGCCAATGTGATTCGAAGGCTGAAGCGAATTTGTCGCTTCTATGGATCTTCGCCACAATTTATTTGTGCATCGGCAACCATTGATAATCCGCAGGAGCACGCCGAGCGTCTGATTGGCGAACCCGTTTCATTGGTGAACCGCAACGGAGCTCCGGCTGGTGAAAAGCATTTTGTATTTTATAATCCACCTGTAGTAAATCAACAATTAGGTATACGGAAGAGCAGTGTATTGGAAACTCGTAAAATAGCAGGCATGCTGCTCAAGCAAGGTGTACAAACGATCGTATTTGCCAGAAGTCGTGTACGCGTAGAGCTGCTGCTTACCTATCTGCAGGACCTGACCAAGCATGAGCTGGGTGCCAAGTCGATTCGCGGCTATCGCGGCGGTTATTTGCCACAGCTGCGACGAGAGATCGAGCGCGGATTGCGTAGTGGGGAGATTCGCGGGGTTGTCAGTACGAATGCGCTTGAACTGGGCATCGATATCGGACAATTGCAGGCATGCGTGCTTAACGGATATCCGGGGACGATTGCCAGCACCTGGCAGCAATCCGGTCGAGCAGGCAGGAGGCAGGAAAGCTCCATCACGTTTCTGGTCGCAAGCAGTAATCCCCTCGATCAATATATGATCCAGAATCCGCGATACTTTATTGAACGACCACCAGAGCAGGCGCGAATACATCCCGATAACTTGATTATTTTGGTTGATCATGTCAAATGTGCGGCGTATGAGCTTCCTTTTGAAGAGGGAGAGCAATTCGGCGGCGAATCATTAAAGGATGTTTTGGAATTCCTGACAGAGGAGCATATCCTGCATCTCGTGAAAAATCGTTGGTATTGGATGGATCAGTCGTTTCCCGCGCACGATATTTCATTACGCTCCGCAGCTCAGGAAAACTTTGTCATAGTAGATATGACTAATGGTACGCGGGTTATTGGAGAAGTGGATCGATTCAGTGCACCGACGATGATTCATGAAGAAGCTATATATATCCATGAGGGCATTCAGTTCCAGGTGGAAAAGCTTGACTATGAAGAGAAAAAAGCGTTCGTACGCCAGGTGAATGTCGATTATTTTACAGACGCAAGCATGGCCGTCCAGCTAAAGGTGCTTCATGTACACCGCGAAGTGGAGGAGTACGGACTGCATCGTAATTATGGCGAAGTAACTCTGAATGCGAAGCCGACTATTTTTAAAAAAATCAGATTGCGTACTCATGAGAATATTGGCTCAGGACCGATTCATTTGCCCGAGGAGGAGCTGCACACCAGCTCTTATTGGTTTACCTTTTCGGAACAAGCCTCAGTGGAAACCTCGGTTAATGATATGCAGTTTGCGCTGCTCGGCTTATCCAATGTATTGGTACATATCGCGCCGCTTTATTTGATGTGTGATCCACGGGATATTCGCGTAGTGCCGCAGGTACGTGCTATTCACAATAAGCTGCCAACGATATTTTTCTATGATAGTTATCCTGGGGGTGTGGGCTTGAGTGAACGACTATATGACGTCCATGGTGAATTAATAGCTGAAGCGAAGCGGCTTATTTCAAACTGCCAATGTCTTAGCGGCTGTCCTGCCTGTGTCGGACCTATTGAAGAGGTTGGATTGATGGGTAAGCAGCTTTCACTCAGCTTGCTGCGGCGGCTGGAGGTAACCCGATGAGTGGACTTCGTGACAGACTGCTGCGCCACAAATCATCGGGAAGCCAGACGAAACCTGCAGTTGCATCGGATGCATCTGCTCAGACATCGGAATGGTCAGTAATAGACGCTCATATGGAACACAATGAATGGGGCTCGTTTGTGATGAGACGGCGTTACTATGACCAACTGGCCAAACATGGGCGTTACGCGTTGAGCGAGCTGTTGGGACAGTCCGATAAGCTGCTACATCTGCTGGGAGCTGAGTCAGAGACTTCAGAGGAGCAGGATGGCCTTACTCATGAAAAATTGCTTTATCTCGATACGGAGACAACCGGTCTTGGGATTGGTACGGGAAACGTAGCTTTTATGATTGGTATCGGTTTTTACGAAAAAGATCAGTTTGTTGTAGAGCAGATGTTTATTCGTGATCCGGGTGAGGAGCTGGGTATGCTCCATCATCTGCACGAGAAGATAGCCGAGCATCCTTATTTGGTGACGTATAACGGCAAAACCTTTGATTGGCCGATCATTAAGAATCGTTATATTTTGAATCGTATGCAGTTGGATACTCCGATTGCTGGACACTTTGACTTTTTATACCCATCGCGCAGTCTGTGGAAGCATACACTGCCTTCATGTCGGTTGGGTAAGGTCGAGGAGGAACGGCTTGGCGTTGTACGCAAGGATGATGTGTCAGGCGCGCTCGCTCCAGTGCTCTATTTTCAATATTTGTCAGAACGAAAGGTTTCTATTGTCAAGGGTGTATTTATTCATAATGAACTCGATATTTTATCGTTGGCTGGTTTATCGATACATTTTGCAAGGATTTTGAGCGGGAAAAGCAATTTTAAGGATATGGGCTTGGAAGAGCTGTATCGGCTGGGTGTATGGTTGGACAAGTTGAACCAGCAGTGGATGTCTGAGCAGGCACTGGAGTGTCTGGCCGAGCGGATTACAGGTACAGCTGCTGAGGGAGAGCAAGGGGCTGATGATTATTTGCTGCCGCTAGCCCAGGTGTATAAGCAGCAGCACCGTTATACAGCAGCACGAGATTTGTGGGAATTGTACGTGGAGCGCAGAAAAGAACGGACGACCGCTTCATTGGACGCTTATGTCGAATTGTCCATGCATTATGAGCATCGAGAGAAGCAGTATGGGCTGGCGCTGTCCTACGCCGAGCAAGCACTAGACAAAGCATGGCGGCAGCATTCATTGAAGCGCTCCTATGGGGGCGGAGGTGCTAGGTCAACTGGAAAACGACAATCAACAAAATCGCTCGAACATGGGCAAGATAGTGGTATCGCAGATTTGGAGAAGCGCATCCAACGATTACGACAAAAGTCCGCCAGAGCTAACAATCAGAAGACAAAGGATAAGAAAAGGACAGTTACCCGAAGTCAGGTTGGATCAGCATCAGATCTTGATCTGACGATGGATAACTTGATTTAAACGAGGATAAGCTCTATTTTTGGCATAACATAGACTTTATTTGGAAATATATAGACTACAGATTCGTGTATTTTCACCTGGGAGCGTTACAAGGCTGCAAAAATATTATACAATGTTTGCATGAGGTAGTTCGGAGGAACACGGTCATGCGATACCATGCTGCTCATAGAGATTCTATGGAGGGTGATTGCTATCATACATGTTTTTTTAGATGATGTACGTCTGTGCCCTGTCGGTTTTGTAGCTGCCCATAATGCAGAGGAATGTATATTGCTGCTCCAGGAATGTGAGGTTGGCGTCCTGTCTCTTGATTTTGATCTGGGATGGGGCCAACCAACCGGACTGCAGGTAGCCAGCTTTCTGGCTTCTTCTCAGCGGTTTCCACGTGAAATTTATTTACATACCTCCAGTTGGAGCGGTAAACAGGCGATGCATCAGCTTTTATACCGAAGCAAGCCGGAAAGTGTTAAGCTGGTTAACGGACCGATGCCTCACGATACGCTTCAAACCATTGCCAATACAGCAAAGAATAGGTTGTGATCTTGTATTATGCAGCACGTTATATCATTAAGTAATGTACATTTTATCCGCGAGGAGCGGGCGATTTTATCGAATATTGAGCTTCAGGTACATGCAGGTGAACATTGGGTCATTCTCGGCAAAAACGGATCAGGCAAAACGACGATTCTGGAGATGATTAACGGGTATCAATTCCCAAGCATTGGGCAGGTTCAGGTTCTGGATCAGCTTTATGGACAATGTGATGTGAGAGAAGTACGTAAACAAATCGGATATATCAGTCAATCTCTATATGAAAAGCTGAATCCAGCTGATCCCGTATGGGAGGTCATCGCAACTGGCGAGTATGCTTTTTTGCGTTTTTATCAGGAAATATCGCCTGAGGTGCGTACGAAGGCACTAGGGATGCTGGATGAGATTCGTCTTTCACATCTAGCTGAACAACCACTGGGCACGCTTTCTCAAGGGGAACGCAAAAAGGTGATGCTGGCCCGGGCATTAATGACAAGCCCCTCGATTCTGATCATGGACGAACCCTGCTCGGGATTGGACCTGTTTGAGCGTGAGCGGTTGCTTGAAACCGTTAATCAGCTTGGCAAGCAAAATATTACCGTATTGTACGTCACGCATCATATCGAGGAAATTATGCCGATGTTCACGCATGTTGCCTTGATTGATGATGGCAAGCTCGTGGCTTCTGGTCGTAAGGAAGACGTATTGAATGAAGAGAATTTATTGAGCGCATTTCAGGTTCCGGTTACTCTTGAATGGTTTCAGGGCCGTCCCTGGATCAAGGTACTTGGGGAATGAGTGTGGATGAGCTGCAAAGCAGCGCTTTTATCGGTACAGCCAATCGCGGCTATGGACAGCAGGCACAGGAGGAAATTCTGAGGTTATTTGGATCGCCTATCAAGTTTACGCATCTGGTTCCTAATGAAATCTTTCTTTTCCAGCTTCCAGTGAGCAAATCCGAAGTGATTCTCAAGCTGACAACGCAAGAGCCGATGTTTCTTCGCCATATTCAGCCTGTGGACGCGGAGCTTGATTGGGATGGTGAATTGGCTTCTCTACAGTCGTGGGCTATCCGTTCTATTCAGTTGGACGCCGAGAGCAAGATTGCGGTGCAGGTTCGTAAAACCGAGGAGCTTACAACGGGTGTCTCACAAGGTGAATATAAGCAGGCACTTGACCATATATTGACGGAAACCTACGCAATAGTTCCTGTTGCCAAAGGCTCGGATTTTATTGTGTCTCTCTATTTGGTTCCAGGGATTGCCTATATCGGCGTTTCCAAGCCGGAACACAACTTGTCTGATTGGTCAGGCGGTGCGATACGCTATCGCAAAGAAGAGGGTCAGCTATCACGTGCCAAGTTCAAGTTGCTGGAGGCGGAGCAGGTATTTGGTCTTGATTTAACACAATACAAGACGGCGCTGGACGTCGGAGCTGCCCCTGGAGGCTGGACCTCGCTGCTGCTGGAACGCGGAATCAAGGTGACAGCAATCGATCCGGCCAAGCTGGATAGGGATCTGCTGAAAAACAAAAATCTGACCTTCCATCAAAAAAATGCTGCCGATGTGAAGCTGCAGGATGCTTCCTTTGAGTTGATTGTTTGTGATATGAGCTGGAGTCCAAGACAAATGGGCAAGCTTATTAAAGGACTACTGCCTGCACTGATTACAGGTGGAACGGCGATCATTACGGTAAAATTGATGCACAAAAAAGCTTTTCAAACGGTTCGGGAGCTTGTAGGCGATTTATCCCCGGATCTCACCATGCAAAAAGCCAAGCAATTATTTCATAACCGTGAGGAGCTCACTTTGTTCTTTATCAAAGCTTAGCAGATTTATGAAAAGCTTGGAGCACGATTATCGAAATGGATAAAGGGGGCCAGGCTCGGAATGGCTAACGAGTATGCAGGAAGTGGCGAATTATCGAACTGGAACTCTATTTATAACATCAAGGATGAAGATAAGCCTCCAGTATATGACGATTGGCTTGTGAAGCATATGGATGTGCTGGAAGCCTCCCGACAGACAGCTGTTCTTGACCTTGGCTGTGGAAATGGGTGTGACAGCTTGTTTCTATCTGAACGTGGATTTGACGTCATTTCCTGTGATTGGTCAGAGGAAGCGCTGCTGCGAGTGCGGCAGCATGTTCCGCTTGCGGATACACGGGCGGTGAATTTGCTGGAGCCGTTGCCATTTGCTGATAATAGCGCCAAGGTGATTATCGCTGATTTGAGTCTGCATTATTTCTCATGGGAAGCGACGATTGCTATTGTTAATGAACTGCAGCGTGTTTTGCAATCAGATGGTTATTTACTATGCAGAGTGAATTCTATAAAAGACGTCAATTTTGGTGCGGGTATGGGTAAGGAAATCGAAGCTGGTTATTATGAGCATGAGGGACACCGCAAACGTTTTTTTGATAAGGATCGACTCGAACAACTGTTTCAACAATGGAAACTCACCTACATAGAAGAAGCTGTCCTGCATCGTTATGGTAAACCTAAGTTTCTATGGGAGCTGGCTGTGATCAATTTGAAATAAGTACATCATCACTTTTGATAAGAAAGCCTTCAGGAGTTATAAGTAAGGAGCGAATAATGGGAAATATTTTGTTAATAAGACTGCTCGTGCCCATCGCGATTTTATTGGCGATCTCCATACTTGCTCTTTTGTTCGTGCCGCAGACCTGACAAACAGAAATAGATACTACATACGCGCCAGGCATTGACTTATTAGAGATGGTAAAATACGATGGATGACTTCGGGCTAAACAAAGAATAAAAGACTTGTAGATGCTAAGGAGTGACTACTCATGAAAGCCGTCTATGCAGGAAGCTTTGACCCCATTACCCTTGGACATGTGTCCGTTATAGAACGTGCTTTTAATTTATTTGACGAAGTACATATCATTATTGCCAACAATCGGGCCAAGTCGCATTATTTTACATTACAGCAAAGAACGGAATTAGTCAGACTCTCGATTCCTGCGGAATATAATACGCGAGCGCATATTGTACCTTTTGAAGGCATCGTGGCCAATTATATTAATGAGCACAAGATTGATGTTGTGATACGGGGAATTCGCAATGCGACTGATTTGGACTATGAGCTCCAATTGGAGCAATTTGTTCGTAATTCAACAGAAGCCGATACGATTTATTTATCGCCGTACACACCTTACATGCAAACTAGCAGTTCATTGGTTCGGATGTTTTTCCAGTCCAATAAGTATACGCTTGCCCTTAACTATATGACTCCGGATGCTTACGATCAAGCGATATGCTATATGCAGGAAACGAATCAACCTCCGTTCAAATAAAATTCCGGGTCCGATAAACGACTTATCTGGTTAACAATGTGGGAATGGGGGTGGCTGTCATCATTATAGCTAAAATTTTAGTAGCATTAGTCGCAATAGAACATCTGTATATTTTATATTTGGAAATGTTTATGTGGACCAAACCAAAGGGCTTGAAAGCTTTTGGCATGACACCGGCAGTAGCGGAAGCTTCCAAGTCACTTGCGGCTAATCAAGGACTGTATAATGGTTTTTTGGCAGCAGGTTTGATTTGGAGCTTATTCCACTCTCATGTGGAGGTAGCAAAAGAACTTCAAATCTTTTTTTTGTTATGTGTTATTGTAGCAGCGATCTTCGGCGGAATGACTGCCAAAAAGTCGATTCTGCTTGTTCAGGGACTTCCAGCTATTATAGCACTGCTTTTTGTTTGGCTAACATGAACTACAGGAGCTCATAAAGTTTATTAATTACGAAATCATGGAGAATGTATGCATACTTTATTTACGGCAGATATCGTAGATCCTCTTATCGTACGTATTGAAAATTACAATAGGCTACTTAAACTCATAGACCTTAAAAGCCTGGAGGATGGCAGTTGTACGCTTCCTCATAAGGTGATGGCTAATTTTCTTGATGTAACACACACGGACATTGTTAAATGGATCGATAAACTGATCGACTTTGGAATTATTGAGCAGGTCGGTACCCATAAAGCTTACAAAAGAAAGAACTCTGAAGCAGAGAACCCTTCTTTAAATTGTTTAATAGATTTGTTAAAATTGTTCAAGGAAAGTCCGAATCTCAGCTTTTCTCAGCAAGCCGAATCTCTCGATATCTCGATCCAGGAATTGGAGTATTTATTTGGAATGCTGATTCAAATAATTGAATGATGGATATTTTGGTTTGGACTCTATTATGTAAAAAATGAATTTTACAATATAAGGGTTGAAAAAACCATTTATTGTGCTATAATCAACGTAAATATGAAAAACAAATGCGGAAGCACCGCTGAACAAGAAGTTTCTTGTTTAGCGAGTGCTTTTTTTGCGTTCGTATTTGGATAAGGAGGGGCGCACATTAACAATAAGGTGAAGGCTGCCATCGTGCTGGCGATTGTAGCGGTTATCCTCGTGGCCAGTGGGATCATGCAAGTAAAGGGGGAGATGTAGGGATGGGGAAGATGAGACTCGTTTTGTTGGAGGAAGATCATTATTTCGTCGATATGTGTTCTTCCTATATTCGTACCTCCGAGCATGCGGAGAAGTTCATGTTCACGACATTTTCGAACAAGGAGCAAGGCTTTGATTATATCGAGCGGTCTAAAGAACCTTATATTTTATTGGTCCATGAAAGCTTTATGCCACTTCCAGAAAGGGTCTTTCAGCAGCAGCATGGATGTTTGATCATTCTGAGCGATGTTCCTGTGGCGGCGGATGTGATGGAATATCCAATTTTGTGCAAATATCAGCCGCTGAATCAGTTTGTTTCACATATTATTTCACACTTTAATGAGTATACGTCAAGCCCAAGATTAAGAGGCAATCATTCGGCAGAGATCATTTCCGTGTACTCCACAGTTGGCGGCAGCGGTAAAACGGTCACAGCGACTCATTTGGCACGAGAGCTGGTCTATCAGGGGAAGCGGGTATTTTATTTGAACCTGGAACAGCTGCCCTCTTTATCATGGCTGGAGGTCGGCTTGAAACAGGAAGAAAACAATTTATCGCGCATTTTGTACTATGGGAAAACGAGTGAACAATTGCAGACGGCAAAGGTAGAGCTGTATAAGAGACGGCATCCGGTTATGGGTTTTGATTATTTTCCGGGTATGTGCGAGCCTGCAGAAATGGAGGAAATTACAGATAAGGATACACAATCGTTGATACGTTCGGTGCTTGCAACAGGAGCCTACGATTACATTATCCTTGATTTGGATTCAGCGCTTCAACCCAGAACCAAAGCTGCATTGCGGATTAGTGACCAGGTCCTATGGTTAGTGCTTGATGATCGAGTTCATTGGGACAAAACACAAGTATTAATGAATCTGCTGCGTTCAAGTCTGGATGATCATGAGGCGGATTGGGGACGTAAGCTTTATGTAGTCGTGAATAAATTCAATGGAAATTTATTGAATGACCGCTCAGCCTTGCCTGCTGCGATTGCTGGATATTTGCCCTATATTCCGGAATGGAAAGCACATGCTGCTGTTGAAGCCTTGCAGGTAAGAGGGGTTTTCAGTGAAGGGCTGTCCAAGTTGTCCTTACTATCCTCATTCGGGTCGGAGGCACACACCTATGCTGTCGGATGAAGATTTCGCTGGCTTAAAACAAACGATCAAAGAAAAGCTCGATTTATCTTATTCGGTGACGGACCAGCAGCTGATGGATATGGTGGAGCAGGAGGTATTTGCGCTATCCTTTGACCACTATCAGACCGCCGGGCAAAAGCACGCTTTGGTACTGAGATTATTTAACTCATTTCGAGGGTTGGACGTTTTGCAGCCCTTGGTCGATAATCCAGCGGTTACGGAGATTATGATTAACCGTCACGATCAAATATTTATCGAGCAGGAGGGTCGTGTCCGATTAACGGAAGTGAAATTCGAAAGCAAGGAGAAGCTGGAGGACGTCATTCAGGCGATTGTTGCCAAGGTAAATCGTGCGGTCAATGAGGCTAACCCTATCGTGGACGCGAGGCTGTTGGACGGTTCGCGTGTCAATGTGGTGCTCTCGCCTGTCGCACTTGAAGGGCCTGCCATGACAATCCGTAAATTCCCGGAATCGCCTCTGACACTGGATAATTTGACAGCCAGGGGTGCATTAACCAAGGAAGCAGCTGATTTTCTGATAAATTTGGTGAAAGCCAAGTACAATCTATTCATTGGAGGTGGCACAGGATCAGGAAAAACAACCTTTCTTAATGCTTTGTCGCAATATATCCCTGACGATGAAAGGATAATTACAATCGAGGATTCAGCCGAGCTGCAAATCCGAACAGTACCGAATTTGGTACGCATGGAAACTCGAAATGCCAATACGGAAGGAAAAGGCGAGATCACGATACGTGATTTGATCCGTTCCTCACTGCGGATGAGACCCAATCGAATCATAGTTGGAGAAGTACGCGGCGCCGAGGCCCTGGATATGCTGCAGGCAATGAACACCGGGCATGATGGCTCACTCTCAACAGGCCATGCGAATTCAAGTACGGATATGCTTAGCCGATTGGAAACGATGGTGTTAAGCGGTGCAGCGCTGCCCGTTGAAGTTGTACGTAAACAGATATGTTCAGCGATTGATATTATGATTCATCTTCAGCGGCTTCGTGACCGTTCGCGCAGAGTGACTGAGATCAGTGAGATCATTGGCATGGAAGGGGGCGAGGTCAGGCTGAATCGGTTGTTTGAATTTGTAGAAAGGGGAGATGACAAGGAAGGTCGTGTGATCGGTGAGCTTAGGCCGACCGGTAATGTGCTGACTAGGCAGGACAAGCTGGCTATGTCGGGCTATGCTCTGTAAACCGAGTCAAGGCAGCAAAGGAAAAGGTAGCAATGGAAAGGAGGCAGCGGCTTGTATTTTATTGTGGTGGCAGTATTGCTGGGTGGTGGCCTTTGGATATTTTTTACTTCCAGACGCTCGAAAAAAACCAAACAGGTATCAATCGGTCCTCAACTGCTCCAGTATAATGTGTACGAGATGACTTCGACAGAATTAATCGTTACGTTGGTCATAGCTATGGGGATTTTGGGTGGGATTGGTTATGTATTTTATCAACATGTGATTGCAGCGTTACTAATCTCATTGGTCGGACTCTACTATCCGAAAATCCGTAGAAAAGATCTTATCCGTAAACGCAAGGCGCTGCTTCAATTGCAGTTCAAGCAAGCACTGGCTTCGTTGTCGTCGGCCTTGGGGGCAGGTAAATCGGTTGAAAATGCATTCCAGGAAGCATTGGTTGATTTAAGACTTCTGTATCCGGACCCGCGGGCACTCATTGTGAAGGAGCTAGAGACGATTAATCGGCGAATTGAAAATGGAGAAACGATTGAAATGGCCCTGAACGATTTAAGTGAACGGACTCAGATTGATGATATTCAGCAATTTACAGAAGTATTTGCAACCTGCAAGCGAACGGGAGGCAACCTGGTTCATGTCATCCGGCGTACAGCCTCGATTATTCAGGAAAAGCTGGATATTCAGCAGGAAATTACGGTTATGATGGCGCAAAAACGTTTTGAATCGAGAGTGCTTGCTTTTGCACCCGTTATCGTAATTGCCGTGCTCAGCTTCAGTTCTCCGGACTATATGGAACCGATGTACAAAGGGATAACGGGATATCTAATCATGAGCGCAGCGTTACTGATACTTCTTGGCTGCTTTGGCATAACAAAATTGATTATGAATATTAAGGTGTGATGATCGACTGTGTACATGCTAGCTTTGCTGTGTGTAGAGCTTGTCATCGCTGGGGTGATATTAATGCTGGCAAACCCGCTGTATAAGGGATTTGTTAAGGAGCACCAAGTGTTGTTAAAGCCGACTATTGTTGTTGCCCCTGTATCGCTGTGGCTGATGGACAAGCTGAGGGTAGCTGATCGGTTGCCTGAAAGTATCTCGAAGATACACCATATAATGTTTGGGTTATACGGAAGCAAGACCGCTATGATTCGCACCAAATGTTTTATTGTCGGAATTCTTTCGTATTCGATTCTGATTATTATAGGAAGTACTTTTCTTGGATGGGCTTCGGATGTAGGAGCGGAAATGCTAGCTTATGGAAGTGGACTTTTATTGTTTTTACCGTTTCTCCTATACAAAAATCTGGCAAGTCAGCTTCTCAAGAAGAAAAGACAGATGCTGCTTGATCTGCCTGAAATGGTGAATCAAATTGTACTGCTCGTAAATGCAGGAGAAGCTGTGCAAAAGGCATTGATGCGCTGTATTGAGCGAAATCCAAATGTACAGCAAAGTCCATTGTTAAGGGAGCTTTCAATAGCTGCTTATGAAATCAGCATGAACGCCTCTTTCACCAAGTCGATGGAAGATTTTAACAAGCGCTGCGGGATTCAAGAGGTATCCTTATTCACGACTACACTGTTGCTCAATTACAAAAGAGGTGGCGATGAGTTGGTGATGTCACTCAAGGAGCTGTCTTTTACCTTATGGGAAAAGCGAAAATCCATTGCCAAAACACTTGGAGAAGAAGCATCATCCAAAATGGTGTTTCCGATGGTGTTCATATTCCTGGTCGTCATGGTTGTGGTAGCAGCACCGGCAATATTGATGATGGAGCAATAAAGGCTAATGAATTATAAATACGATGGTTCAACTATTATGAGGATGGAGAGTGTTTGTATGACGAAAATAAGTGTCGTAAATAAAGGGATTCAGAATTTTTGGAGCGATGAGGATGGGCTTGGAACGCTGGAGATTTTGCTGATTGTAGCGGTGCTTGTGATTGTTGCAATTGCATTTCGCAAATGGATTATTAAATGGATTGAAGAGCTATTTACGTCAACGAATACTTCGTTTAAAGGAGACGGAACGATGACGGATACGTTGAAAAATGATGCTGTCAAGGTGAATCCCTGAGAACAAGTGATAGCAGTCATAATCCCATGTTCAAGTCGACTTATACCAAACTGCTTCGCGAAACCCGCGGAACGTTCACCATCGAAGCCAGCTTTGTGATGCCGCTCATACTGCTCAGCACGTTGTCGCTCTTATTTCTGGCGGTATTCGTTTTTCAGTCCTCATCCGCACAGCAATCTGCAGGGATTGCCGCTGATCGTGCCGCTTTTACATGGGATAACAGTACGAAGAATACGATCACAGGCGCCTATAATTCTGGTGAAGATGATGGATTATATTGGCGGCTGCACAGTGACAGCATTTCGGATCTATTTGCGTTCCTGATTCCCAATGCAGCTTCACAGGTAACCCTGCCTACTGCAGCATCCAGCGGAGATCGAAGTCCTGAAGGAAAGCTGCGTCGGATAGGCGCTGCGATTTCCAAGGAATGGAATGGGATGATGCAATATCGCAACAGCGGCATATTTAGAGAGGTGTCCGTATATCTCAATAAACCGTTTCATTCGCCTAAATATGCGGAAAAGCTGCTCCTTCATGAAGTGCAGTCCACGGCACAAGCTCAAGTGGTTGATCCCGTAGAATCAATTCGTATTATTGATCTGACACGAACATTTATTAGTGAAGTGAAAGGACGTTTGTCACCACGTGCTGCGGTTGAAACTTTCACAGAACCCACCTCAGTGCCTGAACCTCGTGCTGTCATCAATAGCCATGCGAGTGCAGTTAAATACTTACAAACGCTTGTTAACGGGAAGGCCGAGACAGTCAGGGTAAATGCTGCAACGGAGCGTCAAGTAGACGCCTTGGATGCCAATCAGGTTGCACATCAAGCCTTTTACACCTTTAATGAAAGTCAGCTTCGTCAAGTTCAAATGCCTAAGGATGCTGAGCTGCTGCAAGAGGGTACTCAGATCAAAGGGGTCGTCTGGCATTTCTTTAAGCAATCCAGCAGGGACACGGTGACGCTCTCGGCCAGCTTTAGACAAGAGCTTCAGCGCAAAGGCATCGTTATAGTAATCCATGAATAATAAGGGGGGATGGCGTATGAAGTGGCTGCGGAGGCTGATAAAGGAACAGCGGGGTGCGGTCTCCTTATATTTAATTTTGATCTTGGTTCCTATGTTTTTATTTTGTGCATTACTGATCGATTTCTCTAGAATCAAGGTTGCCGAGAAGGAAGCTGAAAATGCGGTCAAAACGGGAGTTCGCTCTGTACTGTCGGCCTTTTCCCCGCAGCTGCACAATTATGGTTTGTTTGCACTTGATCAGGAGCAGGAGAAAACGGAAGCTCTGTTTTTGAAAACTGTCGACGGCAATCTTTCGGGCTCCATCCAAGGGGCACATTTCCAATTTATTGACCACCGTCTGGATAAAGGTGATTCCAGTATAACTTCGATGTATACATTAGCTAATCATAAGGTATTCAAAAAACAAGTATTGGAGGAAATGAAATATCGGGCTCCGATGATTTATGCTTTGGAGCTGGCTGATAAATTTAAAAAGACGGGCCTTGCCACCACAATGTCTCAAGCGCAAAAATTTTCAAAAAATGCAATTTCGATAGAAAAATGGATCGAGGATCGTGATGATAAGCTGGACGATGCGTGGGATGCATGGGAAACCATGTACAAGAAAGCACAAATAATGCATCCATTTTATAAAACTCAACTATCAGATTTAAACAAATTAAGCCAAAAGGTGGGTATTCATAACGTAGATGAGGTCAGGCAGTCTCTGAATGAAGCCAAGACACATTTGAAAAGTCTCGAGGAACAAATCAAAAGCATTGATAAAAGTATTGATTCCCTGGCGAAGGCGGGAGCGGGAGCCGCGGACTCGATTCGAGGACTTTCTGAAAGCAGAAACAAGCTGAATGAACAATTGAACGAGGTGTTTAACAAAGTAAGCGATCTGGAGCAGCTGCTGGAAGATACGATTAAATATGCCAGCCTGCTCACCGTACTTAAGCTTCGTTCGACATCAGATTTAACTGCTTTAAAAAGCTCACTTGATAAGTTCGAAACCGCGCTGAATGCGGCCAAAACGGCGAATGATAAGTTAAACGCCGAGCTGAGCACTATAGATTCCGGTTCTAACGGTACGCCCGATTATCCTGCGGATCAGGTATTTCAAAACATCCATAGGATCAGCAGACAGGAACTGGATGACTATGGAGCTCAAGCTGCGTCTAGTGTGGCTCTATTTTCAGGTTTGCAGGCACAGCTTGGAAGTATCTGGTTGTTTGATGCCCAAAACTATCAGAATGCAGATAGAGCAAATGAATCATTTTGGCAAACAGCGAATGATTTGTTTACCCAGCAAAGTCCCAAGGAAACGGCACGGAATAAGAATAGGGACAGTGTAAAGACATCAAAACGGGAACAAAGGAAAAAGGCGCAGCCTTATCTTGATCAGATTACGAAGGCTATGGGCAGCTGCAGTCTGATTCAAACGTTGGACCCTTATAAAGAGAGCTATATTCGGCTTCAAGGAGATCCGTCCAAAGGATCAGTTGGCTATTATCAAGGGTATATGATGACCAATGAGCAAGCCAATATGGCTCAGCCTGTACCTGATCTAGATTTCAAGGATGCAGATAAAGCTAACAACAGTGCGATGAGTTTAATTACTTCGTTCGAATCCATTCTGACTGATGTGCGTGATGAGTTCTATGTAGATGAATATGCACTTAGTAAATTCAATTACCGTACGCTAGGGCTGGAAAAAGATGTGAGCGGATCCATCAAGGTGTCCAAAGAGGCATCTCAGCCGGGCAGCCATCCATTGACGAATCAAGAGGTTGAATATTTGTTGTATGGAGGTAATTCCTGCTTGAGCAATTACTCAATGGCCTATGGTGAAATGTTCGCCTTTCGTCTGGCAGTGGGTACAGCGGAAGCTTTATTGGAGCCGCATATTCAAGCAATGAACGCAGGATCCCCCTTATTGATGCTGCTGGCAGCAGTGGCTGAAGGTGCTGTGAAAGCACAGCTGGATATGGTCAAGCTGGTACAGGGAGATGCTGTTCCGTTGGCTAAAAAGCTGGGCAATCTCGTTACCTTGACTTATAAAGATTATTTGCGGATTTTTCTTCTTATTCATAGTCGAGATAAGGTGCTGATGTCTCGCATGCAGGCATTGATTCAATTAAACACAGGAAATGATTTACAATTGAGTACAACGTATGTGTCGGGCACCGCCGCTACCTCGATAAGGCTGTGGTTTTTACCGGGAATTATGAAAATGCTTGGATCAACACAGCTGTCTCCTTGTGAAGTGACCGGGAATCGGTGCCAACTTATAAGAACGGGTGCAATGTCTTACTAGTAACTGATTAAAGCTTATATCGAAAGCAGTTTTGGCAGTAGCGCTTTTAGTAGTTGTTCACGGAAGTTTTTAGGAGGTGAAAAGTGAAGTTCATTCATAGGGAAGAGGGTGGTATCGTATTGGAGGCTTCGCTCGTTCTGCCGCTATTTTTATCTTTTATTTTGTTATTAATTGCATTTATTCAAGTATCGCTGGCAGAAATGGCATTGCAATCGGCTGTATCCGATACGACCAAGGTAGTTGCAACCAATATGTATTCGATCGATCTAATCTATCAGGAGGCCAAATCCAAGTGGGACCAAAGCTCAGCCAAGGGTCTGATGGATACAACGCTGGATAAAATCGATATGGTTAAATCGAAGGCTGTGCAAGGTGAGGAATTTGTTGATGAATACGAAAGATGGATTCCGGAGCCTGTCGTCAAGCTTATGCAATGGGAGAAAACTCAGCGAGAACAGCTCGAAGCATGGAGTCAAGCAGGGACCGAAGAGGCCAAACAAAAAATCGAAGCTATCTACAAGCCTCTGCTGAATAGCGCAGTGACGCCACTGGTTGTTACGTATGCTAATAAATCCCGCTTAAAGCCCGAAAGGCTGCAGGTAACGAAAGTCATCATGCCCGATCTGAACAACAAAGAGGAGGCATTTATCGGGATTGAAGCCCAATATGAGGTGCCGCTGACGGTCCCTTTTTTCAGAAAAGCGATTGTGATTCGCAAGCATGCCTTTGAGCACGCTTGGGTAGGGGGAAGCTGATGGGGATAATGCTGCTGACAGGCGGGCTGCTCACCGCAGCCTTCATCACGGACATAACAAAAAGAAAGATTCCTAATATGCTTTGCGCTGCGGGTTTTGTGGTGGGAATTGGTTTTCATGCTTTTATTTCGGGTGGTGCGGGAATCGGCTATGCGCTGCTTGGTGCTCTGTTAGGATTTGCGCCACTGCTTATTCTATATATGATTCGTGCGGTTGGAGCGGGAGATGTGAAGCTTTTTGCAGCGATTGGAGCTTTGAGTGGTGGAGAATTTGTGCTGCAAAGCTTAATGTATGCTTTAATATATGCCGCTGTGATCGGCTGTCTGATATTGTTCTGGCGAGGTGAGTGGAAGTCGCGTGGAGGTTCTATTTATACGATGTTGATGGGGATTCTGATTTGGAAGCGGCTCAAGCCGCTGGATATGTACCGTAAATCAGCTCATCATATCCGGTTTCCGTTTATGTGGGCAGTGATGCCAGCAGCCGCAACGGTTTTTTGGCAATTTAGTTAGTGAAGGAGGTCAGCATCGTTGAACGCGCTATTATATGGTTTAAAGGTCGATTTTGTAACCCGCAATGGACATTACATGGTGCTGTCAGCTGATGACGGACTGAACAGGGGTCAGCTTTCAGACTTTCAAGTGAATATGCTGCTCGCTAATAAAATTCCGCATTTGCTTGATCTTCAAGTGGAGGAACGGGATCAGCAGATTAAGCTATATTACAATATTACAGGCAAAAAAATGTTAACTCAGTGGCTGCGTATGGACTCTATCAGTATCAAGCAATTTTTTTCTTTGTTATATGCAATTGTAGATATCGTTGGAGAAAGTAATATTTACATGCTTCAGGAAGGCAGGTATGTGCTTAAAGAGGATTATATTTACTGTGGGGAAGATTTGACCGATGTTCACCTGACCTACATTCCGAAGGACATATTATCCGAAAAAAACGCCGTGTCTGTTGACCTGCAGCATTTGGCGTCACGCTTAATTCATAAAGTATCCGAGTTGTCGGGCAGCGGTTATCAGGAAATCATGAATTACTTGATGGAGGAATCATTTAACATACCGGTATTTAAACAACTGCTGCTGAAGCATCGCAATCGTCTTGGACAAGCCGCATTTCCTAAGGAGCATATACAGGGAACACAACAAAGGGATTTTGTTCAGGCTCAGCCAACCGCTCCTTCAACGATTTCGCATTCCAGTAATACTACTAATAACAGTATCGGCTCGACAGCGGCACAACCAGCCAAATCACCGTTCGCCCCAATGACTGGAGCACCGATTTCAGCAGCGCCTTCGACAGCTTCAGCTGCTGATCCAAACTCTGTGGCACCTTCGTATACACCACCGGCCTTTTCACCATCCTGGTTTGAAGAGGACGACCAGAAGGAGGCTGAGGATAAAAGAAAGAAGTTTCAATTTCCTGCGCTGCTGGTCGGGTTTCTTGTTCTTTGTCTGGTATGGAAGCTATATTTGGATCATCCGTCGGAAGGCTGGCTTTTTATATGCATTGGTTTGTCTGTGCTAGTTATTGACCTTGTTTTTATTGTTTTGAAAATCTGGTTGCCAGCAGTGAAAACGGCTGAAGCTGCTTCATGGGATTCGGTACATAATGAGCTATCCCAAGAACGGCAGCAGCTTCAGGCATCTTCAGGCTTACAGCCTTTTTTCAACCCCAAACCAGCTGACTATTCACACAACTACAATAACGGTGTACATAACGCAGGTCGAGAAGCGGATGGACTTTCGGGATCACGTTTGGAATCAAGGCTTGAAAGCTTGAAGCAGGAGCCAGCCGTGGGCAAGGAAACAGATTCTTATTATAAAAGTCTTGATCAGCACACGACTTTGTTAACTGGGCAGGATGCCACCGTTTTTTTAAGCGCGTCCTCCTTACAGCTTGGCGTCAGGACAGCTCAACCTTATCTGGAATGGAGCTTGAATGGAGCAACCAAAGTGATCAAGCTTGAGAAATTCCCTTTTGTATTGGGGAGATCAGGTTCAGGAGTCGATCATGGACTTGAGGAGCCTGGTGTATCCAGACTGCATACCGAATTAACATTGGAAAATGGCTTGTACATGATGAAAGATTTAGGATCACGCAATGGAACCCTCATAAATGGTGAAATTTTAGTGCCATACCGGATGTATTCTTTGCAGGAAGGTGATATAGTTAGAATCATAAGCACTGAATTTGTATTTAAAATGGGGTCGTAGGGGTTGAAAACAACGTTTGCCGTAAACTGGCAGTATGGAGTGGCTACCCATTCGGGTTGGTTTCGGATGATTAATGAGGATAGGTCGCTGCTCCGCATAGGTTCAACGGAGAGTGGTGAGCCTTATGCAGTTGCCGTCATAGCTGATGGCATGGGTGGAAGCGGAGATGGGGAGAAAGCCAGCGATGTGGCAACGGAGGTAGTCCGTCATTGGCTGGATGAACAGCTCCCTTCTATTTTGCGTAGGAAACTTATCTGGGGGAAATTGGATAATTCCATCGAGCGGTTATTTTATGAGGTTAATGATCGGCTCATTCAAATCGGCATGGATGCAGGGAACCAGATTGGTACGACTCTGTCCCTGCTTTTTCTGCTGAATGAAACCTACTTTCTTTGTCATATCGGAGACTGCCGTATCTACAAAGTCAACTACAAAATGCATATTCGACAGCTGACACGGGACCAGTCATGGATCTACGAGCAGATCCGCAAAGGCAGACTATCCAGACAGCAAGCGAGGAAGCATCCCAAACGTCATGTGCTTATGCAATGTCTTGGCTATCAGAAAAATCTGAAGCTTATTAAACGTAGAGGTTTTTTTGTTCCGGAGCATTTGTTTTTGCTTTGCACAGATGGCTTTTATGATCGATTGTCAGATACGCGGATAGAACGCTTTCTTCGTGAGGGTGAGAAGGAGCAGCAGGACCTGCAGCAAATGAGTGATATGCTGATCGACAGGGCGTTGGATAAGCGTTCTAATGACAATATTAGCGTGGTGCTCCTGCGTTCATTGAACGCCAGCTTCACTTTTTGGCAGAGATTGTGGCATAGAACGAAAAATTTTCAGATTTTATTCCCTGTGCAGTGGCGAAAGTGATATAATAAACTGTCACACATTTTATTACTGGACAGGAGCCAATCGAAACACAATGAGTTTGTTGACTGTAGAAGATTTAAGCCATAGCTTTGGTGATCGGGTATTATTTAAAGAAGTATCTTTTCGTTTACTTGCAGGAGAGCATGTTGGCATTGTGGGCGCTAATGGTGTAGGCAAATCTACACTGATGAATATATTGACCGGACAATTACTGAAGGATCAAGGGAAAGTGGAATGGACACCGCGAGTTCATTACAGCTATTTGGACCAGCACACGAAGCTAACGCCCGGCAAAACAATCCGAGATGTGCTTAAGGATGCTTTTTTATCGTTATACGAGCAGGAAAAAGAAATGCTGCTGATCACGGAGCAGATGGGTGATGCCGACCCGGATAAGCTGGAGATCTTGTTGGAGCAAATGGGTGAAATTCAGGACCGTTTGGAAAACAGCGGTTTTTATTTGCTCGATTCGAAGGTTGAAGAGATGGCTAATGGTCTGGGCCTGGATGCTATCGGATTGGATCGCGATGTATCTCAGCTCAGCGGTGGGCAACGGACAAAGGTTCTGTTGGCCAAGCTGCTGCTGGAACAACCAACGGCGCTGCTGCTTGATGAGCCTACGAACTATCTGGATGTTGAGCATATTGATTGGTTAACGAATTATTTGCAAAATTATCCGTACGCCTTTATGTTGATTTCACATGATACGGAATTTATGAATAAGGTTGTTAACATCGTATATCATTTGGAGTTCTCCAAGCTGACCCGTTACACGGCTAATTATGAGAAGTTTTTGCAAATGGCCGATGTTAATAAGCAGCAGCATCTTGATGCGTATGAAAAGCAAAAAGAATTTATTAAAAAGCAAGAGGATTTCATTCAACGCAACAAAGCGCGCGCATCAACCTCCGGTCGAGCCAAAAGCCGCGAAAAGCAGCTGCAAAAGGTAGATCGTATCGACCGCCCGGAAACTGCAGCCAAGCCTGTATTTCAATTCAAGGATGCCAGATCAAGCGGGAAGGTCGTATTTGAAGGCGAAAAGCTGGTTATCGGTTATGATCGAGCACTGCTGCCTGAAATGAATATGATCATTGAGCGTGGTGATAAAATCGCCATTGTCGGCTGTAACGGAGTTGGTAAATCTACGCTGCTCAAAACGATCATCGGGAAGGTTCCTGCATTTGGTGGCAAAACCTACCGTGGCGATTTTCTGTTCCCTGCTTATTTCGAGCAGGAAGTTAAAGCACCCAACATGACTCCTATTGATGATGTGTGGAATGAGTTTTCCCATATGAATCAAAATGAAGTGCGCGGCGCTCTTGCTCGTTGTGGCTTGAAGAACGAGCATATTACGCGTCCTATGAGCATGCTGAGCGGAGGCGAACAAGCCAAAGTCCGGTTATGCAAGCTGCTGCTGCGCGAAAGCAACTGGATCCTATTCGATGAACCTACAAACCATTTGGATGTAGCAGCCAAGGATGAACTGAAACGTGCGCTCACAGCTTTTAAAGGCACCGTTTTGCTGGTCTGCCACGAACCCGATTTCTACGAAGACTGGGTAACCAAAGTCTGGGATGTCGAAGAATGGTCCAGTAAAGCTTTAGTTCAGTAACAATAGCAAGTGGGTGTACTACCTTACAACACAAAGTGCTAAGCGTGTCCCAGCGGGACAAAGCGAGCCCAACAAGTGGTTAAGTTTATTTAACACATCTAAACCCAAGCGTGTCCCGTAGGGATGAAAAGCGCCCCGAGAACACCAAAGTACCACCCATTCACGTAGCCCATAACACCCAAACCCAAGCGTGTCCCGTAGGGACGAAAAGCGCCCCGAGAACACTAACGTCTCTCATCCAGCTAGGGAGTCCAGAGGGCAAAGCCCTTTGGAGCCCTCCCTATAGGGAGGGTTTGGGAGGGTAATATCACCCTTGACAGGGTAACAGGAGGAATTTTAATGATCACTCACATCGTATTTTTCAAACTAAAGGACCGCAGTCCTGAATCCATTCAAGCAACCGCACAGGTACTTACCAACATGGAAGGTAAAATTCCGGTTCTTAAGCATATTGAAGTGGGATTGGACATTTTGCATCAGGAACGGTCTTATGATATTGCCTTGGTTACGAAATTTGATTCCTTGGAAGATTTATCAGCATATGATGGTCATCCTCTGCATCTGGAAGTAAAGAAACACATGAAAGAAGTGCTGGATGGAACCAGCGTTTGCGTCGATTATCAATCATAAAAAAACCGACTCCGGTGGATTCCGCATCACCACAGAGTCGGCTTCATGATCATCAGCCATAACATAACAAACAGGACAAACATGTACATATACAAAGCTCTGGAGAGCTTGTTAACGAGAAATTGTCGGTCATGCTCCGGCTGACGCAGCTTGCGAATTGTCGGTGAAAAAGCACGAGCCATAAAAAGCAATGAAGCAAACAGGACAATAAACGTACCAGCAATCCAGGGAGTGCTCCAGGGCCAGCCGCCAAGCCACATCAGGAGCAGCCCTGAGGCAACTAGAACATGGCCGGTATGCTTGGATAATCGGACAGTAAAATGAAATGAGTCCAGATAAGTATTCAATACGGCACCCTCAGCAGTCCGAAGTTTGGAAAGCATAGGAATGAGCACAAAAAAGGGACCGATAGAAACCATGGCACTAACGGCATGAATAAAGATAAGCCATAAATACAAGATGAAGCCTCCAAACTTGAAAAGATAAATTAAACAGTGTAGCATTCATTTAGATGAGTACTACACTGTTTTTGGTATTCGCAGCTTTACACGGCGCGGAACTCGTGAACCCATACTTTCATATGCGGTAACCAAGGCATTCCAGCGTGCATGCCTAGAATGTGGTTTTTGTAGCTTTCCACGTTTTCAAAGCCTTCGGTTTGAACGGCCTCATCGGTCAATTCACCCAAACTTTGCTGGTACACCTTGTGAACCTCAAATTTATGGCCTTGAAGCTCCATAATTTCACCGATATCGGCATAACGTCCATTTCTGCGGGTAGCGGTTTTTTCGCCGCTGATCACTTTCTTCACATCTTCTTCAACAGTAACCAGACGTTCAATTGTACAGGTTTTTGGTGCTAGTACTTCGGACATTGGGGTTATTCCTCCTTTATTTATACAAATGTTAGCTTACATGAAAACAGTAGTTGACGCAAATTTATTAAGACTATTAATTACAGGAGGAAACAGGATGAAAGCGCAAATCAACCAGAGCTACGTTATTCAGCTGCTGGAGCAGTTGCTGAACATACCGAGTCCTAGCGGATATTGTGGTACTATTATGAGTTTTGTCGAGCAGGAAGCGAAGAAGCTGGGATTTTCGATGAGCTATACGAAAAAAGGTGCGGGCTTGATCACAGTACCAGGAGCCAATCCAGATCGCGTAATCGGGTTGTCGGGACATGTCGATACATTAGGGGCGATGGTTCGATCCATTAAGCCGAGCGGCATGCTGCGTTTGACACCTGTTGGTGGTTATATGATGAATGCTATTGAAAATGAATATTGTCAGATCCACACCCGAGATGGGCGAACCTATGAGGGCACGATCCTGACGACCAAACCTTCGGTTCATGTATATCCGGATGCGCGAGATCTGAAGCGTGATGAGGCTGTAATGGAAATACGATTAGACGAACCGGTGAGCAGCAATGAGGATGTGCAGAAGCTTGGAATTGGAACGGGAGATTTTATTTCTTTTGACCCGCGGGTGAAATCGATGGATAATGGCTTCATTAAATCCCGGCATTTGGACGATAAGGCTGGAGTGGCTGCGCTATTCGGGCTGCTGGAGCTGCTTCACAGAAACAAGATCACACCTGCGTTTACCTTGAAGCTGCTGATCAGTACTTATGAAGAGGTGGGGCACGGTGCCGCCTATTTGCCTCCGGATATTGACGAGCTGTTGGCTGTTGATATGGGAGCTATGGGTGAGGATCTGACGTGTACCGAATTCGATGTGTCGATATGTGCGAAGGATTCATCCGGACCTTACGATTACCAGATGACCTCGAAGCTGATCGAGCTCGCCAAACGTGACGGAATCAAGCATGCTGTGGATATATACCCGCAATATGGCTCGGATGCAACGGCTGCACTGCGCGGCGGAAGTAATATAAGGGCAGCATTGATCGGGCCTGGTGTACACGCTTCCCATGGTATGGAACGAACCCACCGTGAGGCCATCATCGGTACGATCGCATTGCTGGCCGCATACGTAACGGAACCTAACGTAATTTAAGAACCAAAGGAGCTGTAACAATTGAATATTTTATCTATTGAACATTTTCATAAAAGCTACGGAGAAAAGGTGCTGTTTGATGACCTGACCTTCGGTATTGACGAGAGACAACGGATTGGCCTAGTCGGTGTTAATGGAACCGGCAAATCCTCCTTGCTAAAAGCAATTGCAGGTCTGGAGCCTGTGGATTCGGGTAAAATGTCGCATTCCAATCATTTTCGAGCGGAATATTTGCCGCAAAACCCACAGTTCGATAAGGAGTCTACAGTGCTGGAGCAGGTCTTTTATGGTGATACGCCGCTGATGCAGACACTTCGTGAATATGAGGTGGCGCTTGAAGCCTTACAGCTGGAGCCGGAAAATGAAAAGCTGCAGGAACGATTGTTTGCCGTTCAGCATCGTATGGATACGTTGAATGCATGGGAAGCCAGCACGACGGCCAAAACCGTGTTAACACGTCTCGGTATTGTCAACTTTTCGCAAAAGGTCGGTCTTCTCTCGGGCGGACAGCGGAAGCGCGTTGCCATGGCAAGAGTTCTGATTCAGCCTGCAGATCTGCTCATTCTCGATGAGCCTACGAACCATATTGATCATTCCACTGTCGAGTGGCTGGAGGAGTTTTTGTCCAAATGGAAGGGCGCGCTGCTGCTGGTCACGCATGACCGGTACTTCCTTGATCGTGTGACAAATCGGATCATTGAGCTGGACAAAGGCAAGCTGTACAGCTATGAGGGCAACTATGCCTCCTTTCTGGAGAAAAAGGCAGAACGACTTGACAGGGAAGCTTCTGAAGAGGATAAGCGACAAAATTTGCTGCGCCGCGAGCTGGCCTGGCTGCGTAGAGGTGCAAAAGCGCGGACGACAAAACAAAAAGCCCGTATCGATCGGACCGTAGAATTACGTGATCGTAAGGTGGATGGACCATCTGCACAGATGGATATGGCACTTGGAGCCAGCCGTCTTGGCAAGAAAGTGATGGAACTGGACAATGTGACCAAATCGTTCGAAGGACGGACCTTGGTACATGATTTCAGCTATATTGTGATGCCGGACGATCGGCTTGGTATCATCGGTCCTAATGGTAGCGGGAAGTCGACACTGCTTAATATGCTGGCAGGCAGATTGCAGCCGGATGAAGGCTCCATTGAAGTGGGTACAACCGTCAAGCTAGCCTACTACACACAGGAAAGTGTTGAGATGGATGAGAAGCTGCGGGTAATTGAATACATTAAGGAAGGTGCCGAGGTTATCCGTACAGCCAGCGGTGAATCGATCACAGCGTCACAAATGCTGGAGCGGTTTCTGTTTCCTGGAGCTTTGCAATGGACGCCTATTGGCAGGCTATCAGGTGGCGAACGCAGAAGGTTGTACCTATTGCGAACGTTGATGGGTGAGCCTAATGTGCTGCTATTGGATGAGCCGACCAATGATCTGGATATTCAAACGCTCACGATTCTTGAAGAATATTTAGAGGATTTCCCTGGAGCTGTTATTACGGTTTCCCATGATCGCTACTTTTTGGACCGAACAGCGGATCATTTATTCATATTTGAGGATGGGGCAATCAATCGGTTTATCGGTAATTATTCCGATTATTTGGCATCAGTCAAGGAAGAGGAATTGGCACAGGCCAATGAACGTAAGCAGCAATCCCAGAAGGCAGCTCCTGCCGCAAGTGTGAATATATCTTCAGGAACAGAGCGCAAAGAGGGCGCACGCGCGCGTAAACTGAGCTTCAATGAGCAGCGGGAATGGGATCAGATTGAGGATAAGATTGCTGCGCTTGAAGAAAAGCTTACTCTGATCAAGCAGAGCATTGAGCAAGCAGGCAGTGATTTTGGTAAAATTCAGGATCTTTATGAGCAAGAACAGCAGCTGACTGCACAGATGGAGCAGGCTATGGATCGCTGGACAGAACTATCGGAGCTGGTCGAGCAAATTTCTAACAGTAAATAGCGTGAATGCATAGGGTTTTTGTGGTATAATTTATGTTTGATGGCAAGGTATTATTTTTATCGCAAATTGAAGAGAGTAGGGAATACGATGATTACGGTTTCTAATGTAACACTACGATATGGTAAAAGGGCATTGTTTGAGGATGTTAACGTCAAGTTCACACCAGGCAATTGCTACGGGTTGATCGGAGCGAATGGAGCAGGCAAATCGACATTTTTGAAAATTTTGTCCGGGGAATTGGACGCTAACAAAGGTGAGGTAAGTATTACTCCAGGTGAGCGTATGGCAGTTCTGAAGCAGGACCATTTTGAATTCGATGAAATCGAGGTTCTGAGAACGGTTATTATGGGTCATGCAAGACTGTTTCAAATTACGGAAGAAAAAAATGCATTGTACAGCAAAGCCGATTTCTCCGAGGAAGACGGTATGCGTGCAGCAGAATTAGAAGGCGAGTTTCAGGATCTGGACGGCTGGCAAGCAGAGTCGGATGCAGCTGAGCTATTAATCGGACTGGGCATTCATAAGGATCTGCATGAGCAAAAAATGAAGGATCTAGGCGGTAACGAGAAGGTTCGCGTGTTATTGGCGCAGGCACTTTTCGGGAATCCTAATATTTTGCTGCTCGATGAGCCTACGAACCATTTGGACATCGAATCGATCAACTGGCTGGAAAATTTCCTTTCCCGATTTGAAGGCACTGTCATTGTTGTATCTCATGACCGGCATTTCCTGAATCAGGTATGTACGCATATTGCCGACATTGACTTCAGCAAGCTTCAGCTTTATGTCGGCAACTATGATTTCTGGTACGAATCCAGCCAATTGGCTTTGAAGCTAAGCCGCGAGTCGAACAAGAAAACAGACGAGAAAAAGAAAGAGCTGGAGGCGTTTATTCAACGCTTTAGTGCCAACGCATCCAAGTCGAAGCAGGCAACTTCTCGTAAGAAGCAGCTGGAGAAGCTGACCTTTGAAGATATCAAGCCGTCTACGCGTAAATATCCATTTATCAAATTTTCACCTGAACGTGAGGCTGGTAAACAGCTGCTGGCTGTTGACAAACTGACCAAATCGATTGATGGTGAGATGCTGCTGAACAATATCAGCTTTACTTTGAACAAGGGCGATAAGGTTGCGCTTGTAGGTCCTAATGGGAATATCAAGTCGCTGCTATTTCAAATCCTGATGGGTGAGGTAGAGGCGGATTCAGGGGAATATACATGGGGTGTCACAACAACTCAAGCGTATTTTCCAAAGGATAATACATCGTATTTTGATACTGACATTAATTTGGTTGACTGGCTGCGCCAATATTCCAAGGAGCAGGACGAATCATATCTTCGCGGGTTTCTGGGCCGAATGCTGTTCTCCGGTGAAGAGGCGTTGAAAAAAGCCAGCGTGCTATCAGGGGGAGAAAAGGTTCGCTGCATGCTGTCCAAAATGATGATGAGCGGAGCGAACGTCCTTCTGTTGGATGAGCCAACCAACCATTTGGATTTAGAGTCGATTACAGCACTCAATAACGGTATGGTCGATTTTGACGGCACGATGTTATTCGTATCCCATGACCATCAGTTTATCCAAACGGTAGCCAATCGAATCATGGAAATTACACCAAATGGCTTGATTGACAAAATGACGACGTATGATGAGTATTTGCAAAATGAGGATGTAAAAAAACAACGCGAGCTGTTGTATGTTTAAATGAGGACATAGAAAAAGGATGAGCTTGTCTGGATAGCTCATCCTTCTCTTTAACTGCCTCCGGTGCGGCGCCGTTGATTATTTGGTTTTTTGTTGTTCTGATTTCTCATAACGGCACTGTTGCCACCGCGCAGCTGGCCGTTCGCCTTTTCATCGGCTTGCTCTTGCTTCTTTTGGGCGAGCTTGTTTTTAATGGCGTCAGCCAAGCTGACTTTTTTTGGCTCTTGTACGGAATCGTTTGATTGTGTTTCGTCGGACATGAGGTACACCTTCCTTGTTCTTGATGATTCAATTGTACTGATTTTGTAAGGATTTGTCCAACAAGTTGCTGGTTTATCTTGAAACAGGAGCGTACATGATGTTTGACCCAACGATTTTTGATAATTTAAAGGTTGTGCTAGAGGGCGCTGTATATGATATGGACTTGAATGATTCCGTCGTCATTATGGGAAGAACCGATCGTATCGAGCTATCTTCAATGTCCCGCAGCTTCTCCATGACCATGGCTCGTAAAGAGGATGGTGTAGCTGAAGGCAGCTTCATGCTAACCGCATCCGTAGCCGATTTGGCAGCAGAGCTGCTTGCCGATTCCAAACAGCAGCCTGGCTGCAGTCTGGAGCTTAGCTTTGTATTTCCAATTACCGATATCGAACGGGATTGCTCCGAATCGGCCTCCATGATCGGTGAGATCTGGGGGGCTGGACCGCAACTGTCACAGTGCATCATGATGGAGTACGGAGAGCAGCCCAGAAGGATGAAATCGAAGCTGGATGTGAAATTCGTCAAGAAGCTCGATGAAGGGCATATTGATGATATTCCGAGTCTGTTAGAGCATTTTCACCTCTGCCTAGAGCGTCTGGATGAACGAATAATCGAATGAGTGACAAATTTACTGCCAGGAAAGGAGCTTTTGCAATGGTGATGACGGAATGGACAGAGCAGCAGCTGCGGACGAGACTTTCTTTGTTACCCGAGAGTCAATTCGTATATTTGTATACCCCTTGGTGCGGTACCTGTAAAATGACCGAGAAGATGCTGCAGGTTGTTATGACCTTGATGCCTGGTCTTCCCATTGTGAAAAGTAATGTAAACTTCTGCCCGCAGCTTGTGCAAAGCTGGAAGATTGAAAGCGTGCCTTGTATCGTGCATCTGAAACAGCATGGTATTGCGGACAAAAGGTATCGGATGCAGGGAGTGGATGATTTACTCCAATGGTTTCAAAAATCTATTAGCTTCGCAGAACTTTAAGGAGGATAACCGAGATGAGTAATGAATTTGAAATTGGAACAATAGTCACAGCCGCTTATAAAACCGGAGAATATGTCGGTGAAATTGTCGAGATCTCGAGCTCCGGCAAGGCTGCAGTTAAAATTAAAGCAGTAATCAAGCATCCGACACAAGGGGACTTACATAATCCGATGGATCCTAATGTGCCTTTCTTTCATCAGCGTCGTGCATTGTCTGACGGAGAAATCGCCTTGATGCCCATTTATACCGTTAAACCCTTTAACGGAACGGTTCAAGAGTACCGTATTTCATTAGAGCGTGCCTTATATACCGAGATTCGGAAGCTGGAAGAGCAGGCGCAATGGGTAGCTCGCTCTCTGAATGAGCTGGAGCAGTTGAAAAAAGACTATACGCTATAACCGGAACGGATGTGCCGATCTTTATGCTGTTTGTACTGATAGGCCTATGGACGATTGGGCTCCTTCTAGTAGTTACAGATCCCAGAAGATCTACGACAAGGTGGATCGCCAGCATCGCCTTCACAGGCGGTTTTGGCGGTTTGTCCGCTGTTATTAATGAGCAGTTGGGTCCTTATTTGACCAGACAAGGCTGGATGACAGCATCTCTCTCCCAGTTCATGGGTTATATGGAACGATTCTCTTCGATTATTTGCTATTATGGCTTGCCCTACACCTTCCTGATGTTTACAATCGTGTACCACCCGAACAGCGGGGGTTGGCATTGGAAAAGGTGGCTATCATGGGTACTTCTTTTGCCTGCACTGATATCTTTTGCATTCGAGCCTTTGCCCAGTGACCCCATTCCCTATCAATTCGTGATGTGCTGGACGGTTCCTTATATTATTACGGGGATACTATTATTGATACATGCAACGGCTAAGGAATTGAATTCATACCTTCGCAAGCTGCGTATGCTGACGACGTTGGCAGCCGCTCCCACTATGTTTGGTGCGTTGTTTACGCTGTATATTTTACCAACGCTGTATGGTAATAATCAATGGTGGCGTTACAATGCCTGGCTGATTGGATTTACGCTTGCTGTCATTTTTTTCTCCAGCTTTCGTTATGGGTTTATGGGCTTGCAAATATCAATTCGCAATCATCAGCTGGACTATACGCTGCGGGCTATTACTTCAGGTACCTCAATTCTGAACCATGCCATAAAAAACGATGTAGGAAAAATTCGTTTGTTCGGTGAAAAGATCAAATCTGAATCCGCTCAATCCGATCCGGGGCAATTGGAAAATGATGTTGATGTCATCCTCAACGCTTCACAGCATATTTATGATATGATCTATCGCATACAGGGGCAAACACAGGATGTAGCTCTGCACGAAGAGCCGGTTCGGCTTGCTGAGCTATTGGATAGATGTCTAACGGCGCTGGAACCGAGTCTCCATCGAATAGAGGTCCTAAGGGAGCTGCGCTATGAAGGTGCTTTATGGGGTGACCCTGCACAACTGGATGAGGTCATGACCAATGTGCTGATGAATGCGGTGGAAGCGATGCCGCAAGGTGGAAAACTGCTAGTAAAGTTGACCGAAACGAAGCGCAATCTGACGGTTGAAATAAGGGATACCGGTATAGGTATGGATAAATCGCAGCTCAGGCAGGCTTTTGACCCCTTTTACACAACAAAAGGAGGCAAGAAGCTTAACTTCGGGCTCGGCCTCTCTTACTGTCACACCATTATTCACAAACATAAGGGCACGATGTCCATTCATAGCAAGCCTGGCGTAGGAACGGCAGTTTTTATCATTTTCCCTAACAGGAAAGGAGGCGGGAGAGGTTGAGCAAAATACGAATTGTCATTGTAGAAGACGATCCGGATTGGCTTCGTGGTTTGATGAGCTATTTGGGCAAGGAAGCCGATTTTGAGCTTGTTGGTCAAGCGTCCTCCGGGCAGACTGGAGTCGAGCTGCTGGAGCAGGTTGAGGCCGATGTGGTGCTGATGGATATTATGATGTCAGACAGCCCGGACGGAATATGGGCAGCAGCAGAAATCGTGCAGTGTACCGGGGCCAAAGTGATTATGCTAACGTCTATGGAGGATAAAGAGCTGATTTTTGAGGCGTTCAAGGTCGGAGCGGTCGATTATATGGTCAAATCAAATTTTGCCGAAATCCCGCAGGCCATTCGTAATGCTTATGCAAATCGTAGTCCCATCCATCCCAGTGTGGCTGAAAAAATGCGCGAAGAATTTCGCCGCCTGAAGCATATGGAGCATGAGGTCAGGGTGAAGGAGCTGCGTGATCTCCTGACACCTACGGAAGTACAAGTTCTGGATTTAATTGAAAAAGGGCATACACAAACGCAAATTGCCGATAAATTTGTAGTTTCCATACGAACGATTAAAGTTCATGTGGGTAACATTTTGCGTAAGCTCGGAGGCAAAAGCAGTAAAGAAGCAGCTCAAAAAGCAAAGGATATGGGTATACTTTAACATGGACTTATTGGAAATTAATTTACAATTATTCAGTATTATAGGTACGGTAGCTTTTGCGGTCAGTGGGGCCGTAGTAGCCATGGAAGAGGATTTTGATGTATTGGGTGTGTTTGTATTAGCGTTGGTTACAGCTTTTGGTGGCGGTGTGGTACGTAATTTGCTCATCGGTATTCCTGTAACGACCCTGTGGGAGCAGAGCTTATATCTGAAAACTGCCTTGATAGCAGCAGCACTTGTATTTATAGTCCCCAGCAGCTGGATACGTAAATGGAAAACTTGGGAATCGCTGTTCGATGCCATCGGACTTGCCGCTTTTTCGATTCAGGGCGCTATTTATGCAACCAATATGCATCATCCGATTAGTGCTGTTGTCGTCGCGGCGGTAATGACCGGGATTGGTGGAGGTATCATTCGTGATGTATTGGCCGGACGCAAGCCGCTGGTGCTGCAGGACGAAATCTATGCGGTATGGGGCATGATGGCTGGTTTGTTTATAGGCCTGGGTTGGTTTCAAGGGTCCTATCACCTGTTGGCGTTGTTTGGTATCATTGTTTTTCTGCGGATGCTGTCCGTATTCTTTAAATGGAGACTGCCGCGGCGCAGCTTGCGGTTGAAATGATGCTTACGATGCGAGTTTCGCTACAGCGAAACTTAGTTGATGCTTACGATGCTGGTTTTGCTAAAACAAAACTTAGATGATGCTTACGAAGTGAGTTTCGCTACAGCGAAACTTTTAGGAGGGTTACCCATGAACGAGGATCAATCCATGCAGGATATGAAAAGAATTCCCGCTGAGCTGCTGCAGGAGCGTCTGGAGGTCGTTAAGCAGTTAAGCAACGATGAACTGGAGCTGTATGAGATTTCCAAGGATAAGCTGATAGGGGAGCATTATTTGCATTATGCTTATCTTCATAAGCAGGTAGCAGCCATGGGACCGGATAGCAGCGGCATCGAGACTTTCCATCAGCTTATGCCCTTGGAGAGCGATGACGTGCTCGCTTTCATATTCGGGGAACAGGAATTTACTTATCCCGCAGCTTGGAAGAGGTCGTTTTTACGAAACGGTCCTGAAGGCGATTATGTCTGGTTTAATCCTGGATACACACAGGATGAGGAGAACAGCGAGGTTATAGCGAACGAGCTGAGGGAGCAGTTGCTGCGCTTCAAGCAATCCACGGAGTTGACACCGGAAGGTGTGAGCAAACTGCTGCAGGATTTGGATCGTACCCGGGACGGGCGCCAATCTGAATGAGGGTTGAGGGCGAGCGGCGTTATTGATGCTCACCATATAGTAGTCTATATTGAAAGCCCCTGTCTGGTTGTGCGAGCTGCACAGCCTTACAGGAGCTTTTTTTAATGCTCAAATTTATAACCAACCCCCCAAACTGTTTTGATATGTTTAGGTTCCTTGGGATCAATTTCGACTTTCTTGCGGAGATTGGTAATATGTACATCAACGGTACGCTCCGTCACGAAGGTGTCGATTCCGCGAATTTTGTTCAGCAGCTCCTCACGGGAAAAGACTTTACCCGGATGCATCCAAAAAAGCTTCATAATTTCAAATTCAGAAAACGTTGTTTCCACAGGGTGATTAAGCAAGTAAATACATCGTTTTTCCATATCGATTTTGATGGACTGCGGGTCCATTTCCCCTGATTCTGCAGGGGGCGTTGATTGTACACTATGATTGGAGATCGCCGATCGACGCAGTAGGGCACTCGTTCTTGCAGCTAATTCACGCATGCTAAAAGGCTTGCATAAATAATCATCAGCTCCAATAATTAAAGCTTTTACCCGCTCCGAGACCTCACTTTTGGCGGAAATCACCATAATGGGCACATTGGAAACCGTTCGAAACTCTTTACATAGATCCATGCCGTTAGCATCAGGAAGCATGATATCCAAAATAATAACATCCGGTTCTATCGTATTAAATAATTTGGTGCCTTGTTGTCCATCTGCTCCCCAATGTACGTTATAATCCTCTTCAGATAAATAAATCGAAATCATATCTGCGATGCTCTGGTCGTCCTCAATAAGTAAGACGGTAGGCATGAGCTCCCTCCTCACTATGTTAGGAAATGGTTAAGAAAATTAACAAATAAAAAACGAGAAATAACAACATTATTTTAACAAATGTTTTATATAGTGACAAAAAGGAATTACTTGCATTTTTAATGTATCTCAAAAGTCAGTTTAGGACAAGCTTATGAAGAATTAATTAGTTAAAAATTGAGAAAAAGAATTGAATCCACTCATGGGAGGCTGCTAAGATGAACATTGCTGCTCATATTGAACAAGAAATTCTCCTACTTAACCAAGAATTGCATACGTTGGTTACCCTGAAAGGCTATGAACTTACACATTCCGAAGTTGTGAATAAGAGTACGGAATTGGATCAATTAATTATTTGCGCAATGAGCAGTCAATCTAAGCGTTTTCAGAACATACAAGCATCTTAGTACCTATTAATCTATTTGGGCATGAGACCATAACGAGTAAAAAGCCATTTGTTTGGAGGTTCCGGTGAGAAAGACCCGTTCAGGTCTTGCTCTAGCAGGAGTTCCCAAGTAAACGGCTTTTTGGTGTGGTCACATCTGAGATCACTTTACCCAATGTTCTCCCCAATCGTGTACAGCCTCCATGACAGGCCGGAGTGCTCTTCCTTTTTCGGACAGCTCATATTCAATACGTACGGGAGTTTCCGGGTATACATGCCGATGGATGAGTCCCTCGGTTTCCAATTCTTTAAATCGTTCAGCTAACATTCTGTCGCTCATTCCGGGGATCATTTCGGAAATATCCTTAAACCGCCTTGGGCCCTGAAGCAGGGATTGAATAATCAAGCCGGTCCAGCGTTTTCCTAAAATGCCAAATGCAGCTTCAAACTTGGGGCAAAGCTGATGATCAGCCATTGCTATCATCTCCTTCTTATTATCATTGTAGCATAAGTTACTCAATAAAAGTAAGCTATCATTAAAAGGAATTTTTATGTCTTTTTGCAAGAATGATTGAAAAATGTTCCATTGTAAAGTATAACAACGATAGAGCCTTTTAATTTGAACTGTATATATCGAGGGGGAACTGCGTTCATGTACGGATCACCACTATCAGGATTAGCCAAAAAAATGATGCTTCTGGGTTCAGGCGAGCTGGGCAAGGAAGTTATCATTGAAGCACAAAGACTAGGAATTGAAACCATCGCGGTAGACCGATATGCGAATGCACCAGCGATGCAGGTTGCGCACCGTTCCTATGTGATTAATATGCTTGATGAGGACCAGCTGCGCGAGCTGATCAAGAAAGAACAGCCGGATTTAATCGTCCCGGAAATAGAAGCAATCGCCACTCAAGTGCTGCTTGATCTGGAGCGTGAGGGGATGCGTGTAGTGCCAACCGCTACAGCTGCCCAATTAACAATGGATCGCGAGGGCATACGTCGTTTGGCTTCGGAAATTTTACATCTCCCGACAGCCAATTACGCATTTGCCGACAGCCTTGAGGAGCTTCAGGAGGCGGTTGCTGTTATTGGTACACCGTGTGTCATTAAGCCGATTATGAGCTCTTCAGGCAAAGGTCAGAGCGTTTGCAAATCATTGTCGGATGTGGAGAAATCGTGGACGTATGCGATGGAGGGCGGAAGAGCGAAGAAAACACGGGTGATCGTGGAGCAATTTATTCATTTTGAATCCGAGATCACACTGCTTACCGTACGTTCGGTATCAGGCACTGCGTTCTGTGAGCCGATTGGTCATGTGCAGAAGGAAGGCGATTACATCGAATCGTGGCAGCCGCACGAGATGACAGCGTTACAGATCGAACAAGCACAGCATATAGCAAAGACGATTACTGATGCATTGGGCGGCACAGGGATTTATGGTGTGGAGCTGTTTTTGGCTAAGGATCAGGTGTACTTTAGTGAAGTTTCTCCACGACCTCATGATACAGGGATGGTCACAATGGCTACTCAGGATTTGTCTGAATTTGCCCTGCATGTTCGTGCCATATTGGGGCTGCCGATTTCAACGATTCGCATGCTGACGCCAGGTGCTTCTCATACTTTGAAGGCTACTGAAGAACAGCAGGTATTCAGTATTGATGGCATTGACAGGGCGCTAAGTCATCCGAATACTCAGGTGCGTATTTTCGGCAAGCCGGAAACGAAGGTTGGACGGAGAATGGCTGTCGCATTAAGCACGGCGGACGATGTCGAAGAAGCTCGCAGAGTTGCAGCCCTGGCTGCTGGCGAATTGAAGCTTCGTTACGAGCATTAAGCGTAAAAAGGAAGCTATCCATCGTTATTTTGTTGATCCCATGCCTGCTGGCTTGACGAGAGCGCCCAAAACAAGCTATTATTCAAGGTACACATGATAATGGTGATCAAAGACAACCTATATAAAGAGAGGTACCGAAATAATGGCATACCAACCAAAGGTAATCAAAGCAGAGATTGTAAGTAATAACCCGAAAAACGGATTGTTCGAGGTCGTTGTTAACTTGAAGGACCGCACGTCGTGCAGACTTATTTATGAAAAAAAGGCAGACAACGCGACTCCGTTCGCATCGCATATCAACCGTTTGTTGAATGAGCCTTGCCCGATTTGCCGTAAAGACTTTCTGTGCGATTGCATGACCAAGTACAAGGAAGATATCTCCGAGCAAGCGTTGGAGCTAGTTGGAACGCCATAAACCAATCATCCATTGAACCCGTGGGCTGTAAGCTCATGGGTTTTTTCCAAATTCTAAGGATAACTGGGTGAGGGTTACTTATGGTACGTATGTTAATCTATATCGTGCTTAGTTGTTCAGTGCTTATAACCAGCTGTATTGTTTATTATTCGGTGCAGGCGGCCTCTCAAACACAGCTGGCATCGGGCGAGCAGCTGCAGCAGGTGCACGATCAAACCGTGATAAGAATTCAAAAATCGTTCGAGGAGCTCGACCACACACTGATGCGGATCAGTAACGATTATGCCATTCAACGATTGAGTGAGGGAACGGTTATTACGGATTCTGCCGAGGATCGTTCGCTGCGGGAATATGCCGATTACTTGCTTCGTTCTGAGCGCTCCCAATTTCCTTTTGTAACGAATATGTGTATGTCGTTGGATGCGCTGAGCTATAACTTATGCACCGAGGCATTGATATCCGTTCCTCCTACAGACACGACTCTTCCCATGCTGCGAAAGTTTGAGCGGTCGTTACAAGCCCGTGAAAAGAAAGAAGCTGCAGATGGTTATGAGGTTATATATACGGCACCACTGACGAATCGGAAAAATGTAGTTAAGGGCTCCTTTCAAATTACGGTAGCCTTAGACCCGCTAATGAAAGATATTTATGGCAGGCTGCCGCTGCTTCGTAACCAGATCATGGACAGTCATGGCGTATTTATGTACAGCACGCTGCCTGAGACTGATAATGAAATGCTCCAGAAGGAAGAGGGATGGAAGACAGCAACGGTGCCACTTCAATGGGGCAAGTTCTCCGTGGTGTCGACGAAAAAGCTGGAGCTTCCGGGAGTGGTATGGTTATCACAGATTGAAGCCCGACAGTCCTTGGAAACTTCTTTTGCAAAGGCGTTTCGATCTACACTTGGATTGTTCATTGTGTTGCTGCTGCTAGTCTGTATGTTGAGTGCATTCGTGTACCAGCATTATTCGGCTCGACCGATGAAACACCTCCGTGGGCTGATGAATCGTGCTGAATTAGGTGATTTTAAAGCGTACTGGGTGCATAAAGGCAGCAGAGAATGGAACGAGCTGGGCGAGAGCTATAATCAGATGCTGAACCGATTGGAAGAGCTGATCAGACAAGTAAAACGTGAGGAATCGCTAAAAAAGGAAGCTGAAATGGAAGCGCTGCAATATCAGCTGAACCCGCACTTTTTGTACAACACATTAAACACGATCAAATGGGTTGCCAAAATGCACCGTACCCCGCAAATCGCGGAGGTTGTCACTTCCTTGGTCCGTCTGCTGCAGGCGAGCTTGGGGAAAAAGGGTGATTTTATTACGGTTCGTGAAGAAATAGAACTGATCCATGCTTATATCGATATTCAGGCATTCCGGTATGGGGACAAAATACGTATGGAGTACGACATTGATCCGTTGTCCGAAGGCTGTCTGGTACCGCGAATGATCCTGCAGCCGCTATTGGAAAATGCGATTATTCATGGAATTGAGCCGAGCCGTCAGGTGGGAGTTATCCGTATTGACATCCGCATAGAAGCAGAGCGTGAGCTGCTGATTTGTCAGGTTGAAGATAATGGGATCGGTATGTCCATAGAGGACAAATCTGTTGAATCTACATCAAGCGGGGGGATGCGGGAGAGAATGAGCGGAATCGGACTGCGCCACATCCGCGAGAAAATCAGGCTGTACTATGGAAGCGGATACAATATGAATATAGTGAGCAAGCCCAAACAAGGGACAACCATTCGTCTGACGCTGCCGGTACATTACAATGAGGAAGGATAAACGATGAAGGTATTAGTAGTCGATGACGAGCCGATTATTAGGCAGGTGCTGAAAACGATGATCCGCTGGGAGGAGCACGGCTTCGAGTGGGGTGGTGAAGCCTGTGATGGTAACGAAGCATGGGAAAGGCTGGAGGATGGCGGCATTGATCTGGTAGTGACAGATATTTTGATGCCGCGTATGGACGGTCTGGAGCTGGTCAGAAGAATGAAAGAGACGGAATCTGATGCAGCTGTCATTGTATTGAGCTGTCTGGATGACTTCAAATATGTGAAAGAAGCGATGAAGCTTGGCGCACACGATTATATATTAAAGCCTACGATGGAGCCCGAGCAGCTGATCACTATTCTTAACGAAGCAAGGCTCGATTTGCAAAAGCTGCGGGAACAGAAGCAGAAACAGCTAATGCTCACACAGCAGCTGCTGCAGTCGAATCAGGCACAGTGGGGATTAAGGCTTAAGAAAACATGGGTTAGCAGTCAGCGAGATGAAGAACTAGAGGAGGAACTTTTTAAGGCTGACGGAGAGCTGTCGAGCTGGATGATTTATTTGGCACCAGACGTTCGATTATCGTTTATCGGATGGAATTGGCCGGATGTGTGGGCTTATGTACTTGTGAACGAGCATCAAGTGCTGCTTATGTATAAGGATCCTCTGAATGCCACTCATCAGGAGCGTCAGGCTCAGCTGCAGCAGTCTTTAGCAAGCTCAGAGACAGGTTTGACAGAGCATGGCTTTTGGCTGTCGGCTGTTACTCGGATCAACCAACCCGAACAGCTGTATCGTATTGTACATATGCATGATGAGCTCAGAAAGCGGTATTTTTACGGAGTTCAAACGGAGTTTTACATTCAGCAGGCTTCAGAGGTAAAGGTGAGTGATGAGCTGCCTTCGGCCTGGAAGGGGGCGCTTCCTCAGGACGAGAAGCAAAATCTGCTGCGTGCGATAGCAGGGCATAACGAAGATGCGGTCGTTTATTGGTCTGAGCAAATCTGGAAGCGACTGGGTAGTCTCCAGCCTCCGATCACACAGGCTTTCAGCTTTCTGTATGAGCTGCTAAGCTTTGCAGCTGCGTTGGCCCGACAGGAGGGGACGAGCAACCTGGATGATTTTGATCGTAAGATTGGGGCAGCACAAGCGCAAGCCCATTTTCGGTTGGAAACGCTCGGAGTGTGGTTTACGGAGGCATGTCGGGAGCTGGCTATTTTGCAATCAGGCTCGGCCGTAGTTCCGACCTCGCGAAATCCTTTTGTCCGTAAGGCGCAGATATATATGAAGCACAACTACCATTTGGCCATCAGTACAACCGATATTGCGCAAAATGTTAAGCTAAGCCGCAGCTATTTGAGCGATTTGTACAGTAAGGAGACAGGGGAGTCGTTGATCGAATCACTGGTACGGATTAGGCTTGAAGCAGCCAAACAGCTTTTGCTGGCTAATAACAAAAAAGTATATGAGGTTGCCGAAGCTGTTGGCTTTACCGATGCCAAGGTATTCGCCAAAACGTTTAAAAAAGCTGTCGGCTGTACACCAAAGGAATATGAGGAACAGAACAAATAGACACCAATTCCAACAAATTGGTGTCTATTTTTATGTGCTGGAAAGGTTTACATTATAAGTAAAGAATGCGCTTACAATAAAGGGCTTGGAGGTATATCAATGCAGCATCCCATACATAACTATCCAACAAGTGATCTGATATTACAAGCTGTCAGTCTGACCCGAACCTTCGGAAAAGCTGGTGCTGCCGTGCATGCGCTGCGTGGTGCTTCGCTTCATATCGCCTCCGGTCGTCTGATCGCGCTAAGGGGACGTTCGGGTTCAGGAAAAACTACGCTTTTAAATATGCTCGGATTGTTGGATCGACCTACAGAAGGAGCGATTTATTTTGAAGGTCAGGATGTGACAGGATTATCCGACAAAAAAAGGAATGAGCTGCGTCGCACTCGTCTTGGCCTTATATTTCAGTCATTTGCTTTGGTTCCTTATATGTCGGCTTATGAGAATGTCGAATTTGGCTTGCGTATTGCAGGCATACCTTCGGCTCAACGTCGTGAGTACGCGGAACAAGCGCTTGATTTTGTCGGTCTGAGACCAAGAATGAGGCATCGCCCCTATGAGATGTCAGGTGGTGAGCAGCAGCGCACCGCTATTGCCCGAGCGATAGCCCACCGACCGAAGCTGTTGTTGGCGGATGAACCAACTGCTGAGCTCGACAGTCGTATGGGGCTGCAGGTGTTGAAGGTATTCAAGGATTTGGTGCAGTTTGAAGGAATGACGATTATTTTGACGACACATGACCCGGCGATTATGGAAGTAGTGGATCAAGTGTATGCACTGGAGGATGGACATATTGTGGAAGAAAGCTAACAAGCGCTTCACGATGGCTTCCTGGATAATTACAGCATCGATCGTAATGACATGTATCCCTGGCTGCAGTCTGCTGCCTCAGGAGGAGGAGGCGTTAAAGCCACCGCTCGTGAAGCCGGTCAAGGAAAATTTTGAGCTGTATGAGGTCAAGAAGGGCACCATCAAGAAGCAAATCAACGGCGTAGGCACCTTTGCCGCGGACAAGATGCAATATTTGTTCTACCCCGAGTCCGGAGGGCGGATTGCTGACATTAATGTCAATCTTGGGTCTGTTGTCAATAAGGGAGATGTTGTTGCTCAGCTTGATAAAGGTGAAATTGAAGGCAAAATCCTTCAGCAGGAGCTTGTTGTGGAAAAGGCAAGGCTTGCTCTGGAACAAGCCAAGGATGAGAAACGCGGTGATGCGATTGCCATCCGAATCAAGCTGCTGGATATGCAGAAGGAGGAAATACAGCTGGATCTGTATCGAAAGCAACTGAGCAAGACGAAGCTGATTTCCGATGTCAGCGGTATTGTAACGTTCCTTGATCCTATCAGGCAAGGAGATCCGGTTGTGGCCTATAAAGCGATCTTAACGGTATCCGATCCTAAATCGGTACGTCTGGTATACGAAACGACCAATACGAATGATTTAGTCGGAGTCCAGATAGGGATGCCTGCAGAGGTAAAGGTAAAAGAAGGCGTCTACCCCGGCATCGTGTCGCAAATTCCCGCAACCGCTCCCCAATCGGATGTGAAAGCTATTGCTGATAAAAATGCGAAAACGATTGTCATCACAGCCCAAGGGCTGCCCGATACGATAGAGATTGGCAATAGCGCGGATATTACGATCGTTACCGAAAATCGGGAGGATGTGATGATCATTCCCAAGATTGGACTCCGCTCTTACATGGGACGTGATTATGTACAGGTGCTTGAAGGGGAAAGCCGTAAAGAGCTTGATGTTGAGAAGGGAATCGTATCGTCCACGGAAGTAGAGATTCGCAAAGGGATCAAAGAGGGTCAAAAGGTGATTTTAAATAATTGAGGTGATGCCGTGTGGCGATACTTGTGATGATCATGCGCAAAATGATCAAAAACAAATGGCTCGAATTTAGCCTTCTGCTCGGCTTGATCATCTCGGTCGGACTTGTGAGCAGTATGCCGATTTATACAAGTGCAATTTTGCAGCGGCTCCTGGTTAAGGATTTGGAGCTGCTTCAGACGAACAGTCAGCAGTACCCGGGGATTTTTTGGAGCTCGGTGTATTTGACCGGAGAAATATCACCTGAGGAGTCGAAGCAGGCAATTATAAATGCGGATACTTACATGTCCCAATCCATTGCTCCCGCTTTTCAGCTGCCGATCCCCAATCTCGTCACGGAAAGGTCAACGGATAGCTGGAATTTGGTCCCGGTTGACGCCAATAAAATTGACAATAAAGTTAGTCGGCGCGCCGATATTACGGCACTAAGCGGAATGGACGAGCACGTTCGTATTGTGGACGGAAAGCTGCCATCGGCTGCCCCTGTAGATGGTGTGGTAGAAGCAGTTGTTGTGGATCAAGGTCTGTCACTATTGAAGATGGTCGTTGGACAGGAATATGTAATTGAGGATGACACAGCCAAAACTCCGATAAAATTCAAAATTGTTGGGGTTGTTGACCGCAAAACGTACGATGATATGTATTGGTACAATCCACTGTCCAGCTACAAAGCCAGTTTACTGGTTTCTTACGATTGGTTTGAACAGACGATAACCCAGGAGCAGCAGCTTATGCTTCGTTTCAGCAGCTGGTACATGACTGTTGATTACAGCCAAATGAAGCTGGATTCGATTGAGCGCTTTATTCAGACACACCAGCGTACAGAAAATTACCTGGGCAACCATTTTCCGAATATTTCGGTTAAGGCTCCTGCCTTGAAAACGTTGACTGGTTACTACGCCAAGGAAGAAAAGCTGCGGATGATGTTATGGTCATTGAATGTGCCTGTCATGATTATGCTGGCTTATTATTTATTCATGGTTTCCAATCTTATTATTGATCGTCAGAAAACCGAAATTGCCGTGCTTCGCAGCCGCGGCGCAAGCCGTTTGCAAATTGTGCTCGGATATGTTGTGGAAGGGGTTATGTTAGGTGCTATTGCGCTTCTATTTGGACCGTTCGTAGGCCTGTCGTTGACCAAGGTGCTGGGAGCTTCTAATGGTTTTCTTGAATTTGTTCAGCGGGCCACGCTGGATGTAAAGCTGAATCAGGAAGCGTTTCAATACGGGTTGTATGCAGTCCTTTGCTCAGTCCTCATGACACTGCTGCCTGTGTTATTTGCGATGAAAGCAACGATTGTTGGACATAAGCAGCAGATGGCCAGACAATCGGGATTATCCTTTTGGCATAAGTACGGAGTGGATATTGTATTGCTCGCTATCTCCATGTATGGACTGTATACATTTCGCCGTCGTATGTCCGATATGCAGGCACTTGGGCTGGATACGACAGATCTGCAGATGGATCCTCTGTTATTTCTGGTTCCAGCGCTGTTTGTACTGGGAGCGAGCTTTCTGCTGCTGCGGATATATCCGTATCTGGTTCGCTTGCTGTATCGGCTCGGTAGACGCTGGTGGCCGCCTTCTCTATACTCTACACTGCTGCAGGTTGGGCGCTCTACAACTCAGTATCAGGCGATCATGGTGTTCTTAAGCGTTACGCTGGCTACGGGCTTGTTCAGTGCAAGCGCCGCCAGAACGATTAATAAAAATGCCGGTGAGAAAATCATGTACAGCAACGGTGCGGATATTACGATGCAAATGAAGTGGGAGGATGATGCGCCCCCGCCAAGCATGGGTGGTGATTATGGCAGTGAACCCGTTACTGAAGAGAGTCTGGCGGCCGCCAAGAAGAAGGTGCAATTTTCCGAGCCTCCCTTTTTGCCGCTCACCCAGCTAAATGGTGTTGAGCAAGCGGCCAAAGTATTTACTAAAAAGGAAGCCGGGTTCACCGTAGGCAAGGAACGCGGTACAGCTACCTTGATGGGCATCGATACCGATGATTTTGGGCGAACGGCCTGGATGCGCAATGGCCTGCTTGACCACCACTTTTATGATTATTTGAATTTGCTGGCCGTGAACCCTGCTGCTGTGCTTGTGTCCCGCACGATGGCTGACCAGTACAGCCTGAAGGTAGGCGACCCCATCTATGCGAGCTGGAGCGGTGTGGAAAGCACGATGTTCCAGGTTTTTGGAATTGTAGATTATTGGCCATCCTGGAATCCCAATCCGCTCTTTACGGATAGGGCTGCCGCTTCTAGCAGCAGTTCGTCAAGCAATGCCAAAAATAAAAAGGTCATGGACCCGATGCTGATTGTTGGTCATCTGTCCTATATTCAGAACAATATGGCCTTGGAGCCGTATGAGGTTTGGTTAAAGCTGAAGCCTGAAACAAAAAGTCAGGAGCTTTACCAAACGCTGGAGGATAAGCAAATTCCGATTACCAAGCTTGTAGATGCCAAGCAGGATTTGATCCGCTCCAAAAATGATCCATTTCTGCTTGCCATTAATGGTGTCATGACACTCGGCTTCATTATTTCAATAGTGATCAGTTTCTGCGGATTTTTGTTGTATTGGGTGTTGTCCTTATCAGGACGTGTTCTGCAATTTGGGATTTTGCGGGCCATGGGGGTTTCATTCCGTCAATTAATATTGATGCTGGTTGGGGAACAGCTTCTCACCTCGGGTGCGGCTGTAGCCATTGGGCTATTAACGGGTCATCTGACCAGCCGCTTATTCGTACCGATGTTCCAGTTATCCATGCAAACGTCAAGCCAGGTTCCGCCATTTCAGGTAACCTTTGATCCCCGGGATCAAATTCAGCTCTATATCATCGTGACGGTTATGCTTTCCATGGGTTTGCTGATTCTGGGGACGATGCTCTCACGGATCAAGATTCATCAGGCAGTCAAGCTCGGGGAGGATTAATGATGATCCATTGTGATAACCTCGTGAAAATTTATAAGGTAGCCGATCTCGAAGTCGTAGCGCTTCAAGGTCTTGACCTGCACGTAGAACCAGGGGAGCTGATGGCTATTATCGGTAACAGTGGGAGTGGCAAATCCACATTATTGAATATGCTGGGCGGCTTGGACCGACCTTCAGCCGGACAGCTGCAGGTCGCGGGTAAAGACTTGTTAAAGTTTACGGAACGTGATCTTGTGCGCTACAAACGGGAAACAGTAGGGTTCGTCTGGCAAAATAATGCACGCAATTTAATACCTTACCTGACCGCACAGGAAAATGTAGAGCTTCCTATTCTTCTGCAGGGTAAACGCAAGCGTGAACGTGCCTTGGAGCTGCTGGATGCAGTCGGGTTAAGCCATCGGATCAAAAATCGGCTCAATCAGCTGTCCGGTGGTGAGCAGCAGCGAGTGGCGATTGCTATTGCTCTGGCGAATAATCCGAAGCTGCTGCTTGCAGACGAGCCCACGGGCTCTGTCGATTCCAAGATGGCGGATCAAATACTGGATTTATTCCGCGATTTAAACCGGAGGATCGGTTTGACTGTTATCATTGTAACTCATGACCCGCTGCTCGCCAAAAAAGTGGATCGGGTAGTCGCGATACGGGACGGTAAAACCTCATCGGAAATGATCCGCCGTAAAACCTATGCAGATGAACTGGCAGAGCTTGAGTCAGGGATAGGGCAGAATGAGGACGAGACCCATACTGAATATGCGGTTCTCGATAAATCGGGCCGTCTGCAAATTCCCGGAGATATGCTTAAATCCATAGGTATTCATTCGACAAATAAGGTAAGAGTCCAACTGGAGGACGGGCGAATCGTTCTGCTGCCTCCGGAGGCCAAGGAGGAGAGTATACATGTGCCGATTAAACATGAAGACCGGACTGCTGCTGATCATGCTGGCGCTCGCGGCGATGTGGCTAATTCAGACACAGCCAGCAATGGCGGAAGGGGAAAGCTACCAAAGGGAAGAGCTTGATACATCCTTACAGCTCTCCGCTGTTTCCATAGGATCAAGCAGCTCCATACAATTGAAGAACGCTGCTGTGGTGCCTACAGATGGGGACAGGATGCTCTTTTTTACGATGACGGTTATGAATGCAGGAAGCAGTAAGCTTTCCTTTCTTGATTACTGGGTTAAGGTAATCAGTACATCCGGTGCTGAATTTAAAGCGGATTTGGTCGCTCAGGATAAGCTGAAAAAAGAAATTCCAGCAGGGCAGCAGGTGGAGTTCTCTTTTTATGCAGCGGTTAATGACTCGGTCCAGCTAGGTGAACTCGGATTCCGCATTACAAAATGGGATTATACAAGTGCCGATTTGGAAACAACAGTTGGTGAAATTCGCTTCCCGGACGCAGCCGAAGCATTGTGGGCGCCTGTCTCAGGAGGCAAGACGGTACAGCTATCAGCGATGCCTGTTGAACTGAACGTCACTGCATGGTCGGCACTTGTTAGCGATAGCTATACGTCCCCCAAGCTGACACTGCGTATGACCAATAAGGGAAAAACCTCCATTAGAATCGCTGGCTATCAATACGCGCTTAGAACCTCAAACGGCGCAATGTACCCGCTGGATATCATCCTGAACGCTGACAAGCAGTCGCTGCAGCCGGATGTTCCGCTAGAGCTTCAGCTAAGGGCTAGCCAGCTGCCACTGTCAGCAGGAACCGATTCCTGGGATCTGGTCATGACACAGCCGTTTGTGCTAACGACGGATACCAAAATCAATTTCCCTATCGCTTCTTTACGCATATCAACTGATCCTAAGGCTCTCCCGGAGTTAGGTGGAACTGTCACGTATACGAATGTAGAGGGTACGTACGTATTCAAAGCAGATAAAGTAGATCGTTTACCATGGGAGGATCAGGATATTTTGAGCGCTGAATTATCCTTATCCCATAACCAATCGGTCGCATTGCCATTTCCCGAATTGAAGACTTACTTTGAGCTTGATGGCGGGAGTAAGGTAGATGCCAAGGTTATTAAACTTGACCGATCTGTCGGTGTGCCTCCCTCTGAATCTGTTCATGTGAAGCTGGTTGGCAAAATTCCATACACCTATCCGTTCGCGTCCGTGAAGCTGGTCGTTCAGGAAAAGAAAAGCGAAACCGCTACAGAGGAAATCGCTCAATTCCAGCTGCCGGAATCAAAGATTGTACTTCCTTTGCTGGCGTTTGGTCAATCCCAATCCATTACCGGTGCTGGCCGATCAACGAGCTTCTCACCCAGAGAAATCAACACCTATACCGACGGTGCAAGCAATCTGTTTGAGGTGCAGGTGGAGGTATCCAATCTTGAGAAACGCTCGAATATGATTCCCAGGCTAACAGCGTTCTTCAAGACAGCGGATGATGCCCTGTATCCAACCAAGGTTCGCGAAGTCAAGCAAAAGCTGAATCCCCAAGGTAAAGCTCTGTTATCCTTTTCAACCAAGCTTCCCAAGGATTTGGACGTACAAAGCCTCAGGCTGGTTATTGGTGAATCGGTCACCGAACAGCGACTCAGTGGCACGGACGATAAAGCGGAGGCTTACATCAATGCCGTACAAATGGAGCTTCCTCTGGAAAATACCACAGTAAGCCCGATTTTAAAAGATCTTGTGTTCTACCCGTATACGATTTCGTTAAGTAATATGAATACGTGGCTGGATCGCAATACGCTGCGGATTAATTTTAAATACAAGCTGACCAAGGATAGCTTTTACGAGACGAATACGGAGGGCAGCAAGCTGATTATCCAGTTCGTAGACAGTAAAGGAAAAGTCAACATCGATGAGGTTTTTTACCTGGAAACAGCGCCTGAGGAGGAAGACAAACGACTTAAGCTCGGAGAGTTTGATTATCGGATTACCAAGCAGGATGACAGCCTGATTTTCAAAATTGAATCGTTGAAGCAATATCAGCTGAACATCTATCATGAGTTCCAGGGGAAACGCAAGCTGCTGGGATCTCAAACGATGGATTGGTTCGGTACAACGGAATAGTTTATTATCAAACATGAATATGGTAAAATGATTATAGAACAGAGGCGGCGACCACGCTACTCCTTAGGCATCCCCAAGCTATGAAGCTGTGGATGCCTTCACTTTTACGACAAAAAAGCGTAAATTGGTTGTTAAATACAAAATTATAATGTAGAAATATGGAGGAATGAATATGAGTCAGTGGAGAGAAATTGATAGTCAGGAAGAGTGGAACCAATTATTTGAAGGTTCATCGGAAAAGCCTGTAGTTGTGCTTAAGCACAGTACGACCTGCCCGGTAAGTGCTAATGCCCTGCAAGAGTTTGAAAACTATTTGAACAAACAACCGAACGAACAGGTTGATTATGTGCTTGTCAAGGTAATTGAATCCCGTCCGGTTTCTAACCAAATTGCCGAGGATACAGGTGTCAAACATGCTTCTCCGCAAATTTTGTATGTTAAAGATAAAGAGTCAGTATGGAACACTTCACACTGGGCTGTAACCGAGGCGCACATCACAGCAGTTCTTAATTAAGCTTGTCCGGGAGGATCGATCTTTTGAGTATACAACCGCATTCTTTTTTCTCCGGGGCGTTGTACGCTCGGAAGTCATGCTTCGTTTATGTGCCGGCGGGATATGAGCAGTCGGAACAGCGATATCCAGTTATTTATTTACTGCATGGTATGCACGGAAGTGAGTCCAGTTGGATGCTCAAAGGGAATGCCGAGCAAACGCTGGATCAACTGATGAACAACGGCGAACTCATTCCAAGTATTGTTGTTATGCCGAGTGACGGCGGTTATGGTCAAGGAACTTTTTATATGGATTGGTATGATGGAACAGGTAACTTCGAGCAATATTTTGTTTATGATCTGGTTCCTGAAATTGACAGGCACTACCGAACGATTAACAGCGGCGATCAACGGGTGCTATGCGGCTTATCGATGGGCGGATTTGGGGCTGTATCGCTTGCCTTGCGGCATCCTGAACGGTTTGGAGCAGCAGCAAGCCTATCAGGTGGGTTGGTATCGAGTCAGCATTTGTTAGACCAATTTGCCCGTTCCGATGTCAGTCGGATGATCGGACCTCTCCATGGACCTTATGCGGAGTCGTATGACCCGCAGCTGGTCGCCAATTTACGAATGAAGGATGGTCGACGTCCCGCCTTGTATATGAATTGTGGGACCAGTGATTATTTGTACACGATGAATCAGGATTTTCATCAGCATCTCAAGACTATTGGCTACACGCACACGTACGAGCAGTTTGAAGGCGAGCACAATTGGGCATATTGGAAGGAGCATCTGCCGGATGCTCTACGTTTTGTACAATCCTATTTAACCCATTAAGCCACAAGACCAGAGTCCGCAAGTAGCAGCAGTGACCGGGATTATCAACACTTTAATGAAAAGTGCTTGTATCCGTGTTACGCTTCAGTTACTGGGACTCCGGTCTTTTTTAATTTATTGACATTCAGCAGGAATTTTGGTCCTTTGGAGCCATTTGTTATATAATGAGTAACACATATCAATCGAAGGTGGGGAAACCACGGATGAAAATTGCCATAGCAGGCAGTTCGGGATTTATTGGTCAGCATTTGACCCAATATTTCCTTGAACGTAAATATTCACTGATCTTGATTTCTCGCAAAAAACTCACCTCTACCAATCCTTTAATTCGACATGCTACATGGTCGGAATTAAAAAATGATATTAAAGTTATGACAGGTACAGATGTGATCGTGAATTTAGCGGGCGAATCGATCAATCAGCGTTGGACTGATGAAGCAAAGGAAAGAATTCTGAACTCCAGACTTGACGCTGTTGCGCAAATTGCCAATATTGTAGAGCGGATGGAGCAAAAGCCGTCGGTCGTTATCAACGCTTCAGGCATATCGATTTATGGAACCTCGGAACGTGGAAGCTTTGTGGAGCACAGTGACCCGAATGTAGAGGACTTTCTTTCAGGTGTTGTTGAGAAGTGGGAAGCCGCGATGGATGAGATCCGCAATACAAGAATCGTCAAGCTGCGATTGGGTATTGTACTGGGCCTCGATGGTGGCGCTTTCCCCAAGCTGTTAACACCATATAAGCTTGGCATCGGGGGGCGGGTTGGCAGCGGCAAGCAGATTATTTCATGGATTCATATCGACGATTTATGCCGGCTTATTGATTTCTGTATCGAAAATGAAGATATTATTGAACAAATTAACGCGACTTCTCCGCAGGCTGTGACGAATGACGAAATGGGTAAAGCGATAGCCAAAGCGCTGCGCACCCGGCATTGGTTTCCAGTTCCTGCTTTTATGATGAAGCTTATGTTTGGGGAGATGTCAGTTCTGCTGCTTAAGGGTCAGCGAGCTATACCTCTGCTGGCGATTGACTATGATTTTTCGTATCTATATCCTACGATCGACATGGCTTGTGCCAATCTTTTGAAAAAGCAATCGTAAAAAGACAATGGAGGTAACAAAATGATTCAATTCGGCTCTTTGGATTATGCAGAATTGCGGTTTCAGCAGATGCGGGCAACGGTCGAAATTCGCGATAAGCAGTGGATCGATGTGGAGCTGCATTTGGAGTTGGAAGAGGGTATGGCGCTGCCGGACGATTTTACGGAACTGACAGCATTGATATTTTGTACATATGCAGGGGAAATTGCGCAAATTGTGCCACAGGATGAAGGGCGAGACTGTGAATACCAATTCACGGCTGATGAGAAGGAACAGCTTATCCATTATTATGAACAGAACGTCAAACCGAAGCTGTTGTCGATGGTAAGCTAGACAGGAGGGACGGTCACTTCGGATGCGAAAACTTGTATTTTTCTTAGGTCCTGCCGGGGCCGGTAAAACAACCATCGCGAAAGCCTTGGCCAAACGGTCCCGTGCGGCTATATTTGATATGGACACCTTATTGCGGCCAGCAGCCGTAGCACTAATGAAGCTTGCCGGTCAAGACCCGGAGGATCGGGATTCAATAACCTATAAGACATTGTGCCGCGATCTAGGCTATCGGATAACGATGGATGCCGCACTGGAAAATGTGGCGCTTGGATCGGATGCTTTTGTGATCGGTCCCTTTACGAAGGAGACTGAAAGCGAGGAGTGGTTGGTCAACGAGCTGGAAGCCATAGGTGCTTCTGTTGCTGATGTCGCAGTGAAAGTGGTTTTTGTTCATCTGGCTGACCAAACGAGCTATTATGAGCGTATTCAGGAAAGAGGCTCATCGCTTGATGACTGGAAGCTGACAAATTGGGATGAATTCAGCCGAACGCTTATTGTCCGAGACATTAAATGGGATATCCCAGCCTCTTCCGTTCTTTATGTTGATAACTCGGCTCCCTTAACCGACGACAGGATAACATCAGTTGCAAGGTTTATATACGATGACTCAGAGCTTGATGTGAAGTGAAAATAAGAAATCAAGAGCAGCAGACAAACAATCCCCACCAAGCCAAGAATGATACAAGGCTGAATGGGGATTGTTTAATTGGATCAGGGAGATTCCGGGTTCTGCTTCTTTTGCATCGCGGCTTTTAGTGCCTCTTCCAGACTGGAGCCTACAGCGACGTTATCGCTAAATTGGTTGATCAACTGGGCGCTGTTTCTTTTGGCGGCTTTACCGCCTGCACGCGGCTCATCACTCAGCATCTCGATGACGTTGCAATGACGGCATTGTGCATATTTACCGGCTTTTCCCGTGTGAATTTCCATTTTCTTATGGCATTGCATACAACGTTTATTGGACAGCATAGGTTCGCCAGCCCGCTTATAGCCGCACTCCCTGTCGATACAGACGAGCAGCTTGCCACGTTTGCTCTTGATCTCCTGCAAGTTTTTACCGCAATCCGGACATTTGGAATGAGTAAGATTATGCGGCTTGTATTCGATTGTACTTTGTTTGACGGCTTGAACCATAGCTGTTGTTTGCTCACGGATAGCTTTCAGAAAGGTTTTCATGCTGCCCGTTCCTTTGGCGATATGTTCAAGCTCCAGCTCCCACTTGGCAGTCAGCTCCGGTGAACGCAGTGAGGGTACGACCAGCTCGATTAATTGCGCACCCTTGCCGGTTGGCTGAAGCACATTCATTTTCCGCTCGATCGTATCGGTGGATAGCAGCTTTTCAATAATATCGGCCCGGGTCGCAGGCGTTCCCAATTTATGCTTTTCCATAACGGACAGCAGGGAAGCTTCGGTATATCGGGAAGGGGGCTTGGTAGCATGCTTTTCCAAAGTACAGCGATGATCCGGGATGACTTGACCTGATTGCAATTTAGGTAATGACTGTGAGCCTCCTGAATCTTCATCCCGGATTTCCTCATCTTCCTGCTCGGACGAGATTAGCTCCTGCCCGTAGACACTTTTCCATCCGGGCTCCTTCGTGACGCGTCCCTTGGCATAAAAGCTCTCACCGCCTATATCGATGGTGACAGCCGTTTCATCATAACGATATGCAGGATAAAATAAGGCGATAAAGCGCCGCGCGATCAGATCATACAATCGACGTTCATCATGGCTTAAAATATGAAGCAGCGGCGTTTGCTCCGTGGGAATGATGGCATGGTGATCGGATACTTTACTGTCATCTGCGATCCGCTTGGTTATGTTCAGAGGCTTGTTAAGCAGTGGTCTGACAAGTCCTGCATAGGTTTGTATACAAATGGCATCCAAGCGCCCCTTCAGAGTCGGAACCATATCCGATGTCAAATATCTGGAGTCCGTTCGCGGATAGGTGACCAGCTTGTACTGCTCATATAAACGCTGCAGCAGATTTGAAGTTTGCTTGGCTGAAAATCCGTATTTACGATTGGCGTCCCGCTGCAGCTCGGTCAGATCGTAGGCTAGCGGATGAGGCTCTGACTTTTCGGTCATTTTCAATTGACTAACCTTCGCCTGAGCACCTTTAACCTGATTTAATAACGTATCTGCTGCGGCCTTGTCGAACAAACGGCCATCCGGATTGTGCTTGCCTCTCCACATTGCCTGAAAACCACCCAGCTGTGTCCTGAGCAGCCAGTAATCCTTGGATTGAAACGCACGTATTTCATTTTCTCTTTCCATCAGCATCGATAGGGTAGGAGTCTGTACACGTCCGGCAGCCAGCTGTGCATTGTATTTGCAGGTAAGTGCCCGTGTAATATTGAGTCCTATCAACCAATCCGCTTCTGCACGGCATACTGCCGATTGATACAGGTTGTCGTAGTCACGACCCGGCTTCAGCTTGGCAAAACCATCGAGAATCGCTTTATCGGTTTGCGAGGAAATCCACAAGCGTTGAAAAGGCTTGCGCCAGTGAATCTCTTCCATAATCCAACGGGCTACCAGCTCGCCTTCGCGTCCAGCGTCGGTAGCTATAATAAGCTGGTTAAGATCGTTACGCTTGGCTAATTGAGCAATAGCGCGAAACTGAGGTGTCGTTTCCTTAATGACCTTAAGCTTCATCCGTTCAGGCAGCAGCGGCAGCTGATCGAGCTCCCAAGCTTTATATTTGGAATCATAATCCTCCGGTTCAGCCAAGGTTACGAGATGACCCAATGCCCAGGTCACGACATACTTAGGTCCCTCCATATAATGCTTTTGTTTCTGGGTACAGCCGAGAACACGCGCGATTTCTTTGGCGACGCTCGGTTTTTCTGCAAGTACAAGTGATTTCATAACAAGCTCCTCCGTAAATCTGTGTAGTCATAGTCGTGTGTTAATTTGATCATACAATAATTTGTATCATTATGCAGCTATCTTGGCTTGCTTGCAAGTGTTGGTTCAACAGAGAGCCGTCCTATAGGAGTGAGTTTATCCCGTTTGAGACAATAACCGGTTAGTTCTTCCAATACAGCTCCCGGTATTCTGTAGGTGTCATACCTTCCTGCTCCAGGAATCGTTTGTTGAAATAGCTTGTGCTGGGGTAACCTGCATCGAATGAGATTTGGCGTATGGTCATTTCCTTTTTCTCCAGCAGCCACTGCTTGGCTTTTTGCAAACGGCACAGCGTCACGTAAGTCATTGGGGTCATCTGGGTAACCTTACGAAAAAGCTTGCAAAAGTAATAGGTGCTGACGCCAGCCTGCTCAGACCAATAATCAAGCTCAAACGGCTTGCACGCCTCCTGTTGGATGCGAGGGAGCAGCTGTAAAATCAACTCGGAGGTCGCCGCAGTTCTTTGTGTCGACAAAGGCACAGCTTGATTGACGAATTCGGCAATTACCGCATAAGTGAGCGTCGAGAGTCGAGTCATTTCAAACAGTGTACTGATCTCCGCCTCAAGAAGCAGTTCATCAAGAGCACGCTCAAGCGGCTTCACCTGACGAACTGTCCACAAATGGGATTGGTGCAGCCCCCGTTCCAGCAAATAGTCGCTAAGCCTGGAGCCATAAAAGTGAACCCAACGAATTTCCCACGGATCCTCCTGAGAGGAATAATAGCGCTGCCGCTGAAGCGGAAAATAAAGAAAAGCATCGCCAGCGGTCAGCATATGTTTCTCATAGGCAGTTTCGACGTAGCCTTTGCCGCTAATAATGAGATGGATACTGAAATTGTTCAGTGCGCCTTCCTGGCGGTCCACAGTATGGAAAGGGTCCTGCTGGTACCAGCCAACGGATTCCGGTAAACAAAAATAAACATGCTCTGACAATGTCGGAAGAATTCGCTGTTTTTTCATAAGTAGAGCCTTTCTGGAGAGCAATATAGTTTTAGATATGTGCAAAAAGCTTCTATTTTCATTTTAATAAGCATTCAATATAATAGCAATATAGTCTTACTAACATAAATGGTTGAGGAGATGGATTGTACATGTCGCAAAAAAAATTGCGCTGGGGAGTACTCGGATGCGCAGGTATTGCCAAGAGAGCTGTTATTCCGGGAATTCAGCAATCGCAAACCGGAGAAGTCGCTGCAATCGCAAGCCGTAACGAAGACAATGCGAGGAAAACAGCGGAACAATTTCAAATTCCAACAGCGTATGGCAGTTATGAAGCACTGTTAAATGATGAAACTTTGGATGCCATTTACATACCGCTTCCAAATCACCTGCATAAGGAGTGGACGATCAAAGCTGCTCAGGCGGGTAAACATGTATTATGTGAAAAGCCGATTGCACTGGATGCCACAGAAGCCGCGGAGATGGTAGCCGCTTGTGAGCAGGCAGGTGTGAAGCTGGTAGAGGCATTTATGCATCGTCACCATCCGCGTTACGCGATGATCAAAGAAATTATACAATCCGGTGAAATCGGTGAAATTCGGGGTCTCCATGGTGTTTTTACATTCAATAGCTCCAAGAACACGGGCAATGTAAGATTCAATCAGGAAATGGGCGGCGGTTCGCTGTATGATGTAGGCGTATATCCGATCAGTACAGCTCGTATGGTATTGGGGCAAGAGCCTGAGGCTGCTACTGTACACGCTTTCTTTTCACCAGACCACGACAATGTCGATATGATGGCATCAGGCATTTTGGAGTTTCCTAACAGTGTCGCCTTAACCTTCGATTGCGGCATGTGGGCGGCTGGACGTAATGTGTTTGAAATCCTTGGTACAGAAGGCCGTATCGAAGTGCCAAGCGCCTATGTGACCCGTGGAAATGCGGACGATCATTTTATTGTTACAGTGGGCGGTCAGCGCAGGGAAGTTGAAGTACCTTATGTCAATCAATATGCACTGCAGGCGGATGATCTGGGGCGCAGCATTCTGGATGGAACACCACTTCGATATGAGTCGTCTGATGCTGTATTAAATATGCGTGTGATCGACGCCTGCCTGAAATCGGCAAGAGAGCGTGCGCGTGTCGTACTCTAAATCCAATTGAGAGGAATATAAAACGATGAAAACTATAGCAATTGCTGGATTGGAAAAGCCGGTTACGAACTTGATCCAAGGCTCTGATTTTTTTACTCATGAGGTTTATGATAAAGTGTGCAGCGTGCTTGATAATTATTTGGAAATCGGTGGAAATACGATCGATACTGCTTTTATTTACCGCGGTGGACAAAGTGAAGAAACCATTGGCCGCTGGATGACAGAGCGTAATAATCGCGATCAGGTCGTGATATTGACGAAAGGTGCTCACCATAATGCCGATGGTCCCCGCGTGACTCCACAGGCGATTGCTGCGGATTTGAAAATAAGCCTGGACAGACTGCAAACAAGCTACACCGATTTGTATGCCTTGCACCGTGATGATACGAATATTCCGGTTAAGGTCATTATCGATGCGTTGAATGAGCATATCCAGGCAGGACGAATTCTCGCTATTGGCGCTTCCAACTGGACCCATCAACGTCTGCAGGAAGCTAACGATTATGCAACAGCCAATGGATTGGTCGGTTTTTCCTTTAGCAGCCCCAATCTTAGTCTTGCCAAGCCAAATGAGCCACGTTGGGCAGGATGCGTTTCAGCGGATGTGCTGGATTGTGCGTGGCATGAAAAGACCCAATTGCCGTTATTGTCATGGTCTTCACAGGCAGGCGGATTTTTTACTGGAAATTTTGCACCCGACAAATTGGACAATGCCGAAATGGTTCGCGTATATTACAGCGCTGCGAATTGGGAGCGTCTACGTCGTGCTGCTGAATTGGCTGAACAAAAAGGCTTTAGCACGATTCAGATTTCACTGGCTTATGTGTTGAATCAAAAGTTCCCTACAGCTGCGTTGATCGGAGCACAGAACCAGGTTGAGCTGGAGTCTTGCGTGGAAGGTGCGCAGATTGAGTTAACAGAGGACGAAGTACACTGGCTGGAAAACATATAAGCAGCGAGCACAAAATGAATTGTGTGCAATAGCTTCGACATACAAGTGCTGAGCCTATAAACGGGCAGCACGCACTTTCATAACTTATGCCATCGTAACTCCTGTAGCAGAAAAAACTGCTGCTGGAGCTGCGGTGGCATTTTTGCATGTTAATAGAATTCAAGCTGCTGCTAGAGGTTCCATAATCATTAGTAAGTATGACAATAAGTGTCATAGATATATGATATAATCAGAGAAAAATGTCATCGGTGGTGGTGAGTGAGTGGCCAAGTCCAAACGTGTGATTGAGCTTATGATAGCCATTAATCAACGTAAGAAATTTACGGCGCGTGAGCTGGCGGATGAGTTCGAGGTGTCCATCAGGACGATTATGCGTGATTTGCAAGTATTAAGTGAGCTTGGTGTTCCGCTCTATACGGAGTACGGACCTCATGGCGGGTATCGGGTGCTGAGGGAACGTCAGCTTCCGCCGATCACGTTTTCCGAGCAGGAGGCGGTGGCGATCTTTTTTGCCTATCAATCGCTGCAGCATTATGGAGCTTTGCCATTCGCAGAGGAGTCCATCACAGCTCTGAATAAATTTTATTATTATTTACCCGACGATACCAAAAGCAAAATTGATAAAATGAAGCAGAGGGTCGTATTTTGGACACCCAAACGTCAGGCTCCAACTCCATATTTGCAATCTTTGCTTGATGCCGCGTTACAGCAGCAGCCCATGCTAATCTTGTACGATTCCAAGGAGGGAGCCAATCAGCGTACCATTCAACCCATCGGGGTGTATTCCTATAATGGGTATTGGTATTGTCCGGGCTATTGCTTCTGGAAGGAGCGTTATTTGCTGTTTCGGATTGATCGTGTGCTATCGGCAGAGGCGGCAGCTGACGGACACAGAACGGTAGATTTGAGTGGATATTCCATTATGGATTGGTTTAAACCACCTGAGGAACAACCTGTTATAACTGATGAGCATATTCAGATTGAAGCCGTCTTAACAAGCGATGGTGTACGCAGGTGTCAGTGGGAGGCGTGGAACCATACAGATATGGAGGTACATGAAGATGGAACAGGTACTGTGCGAATGTGTATCAGACCTAACGAGGTTGATTATTTTGCCTCCTATTTTCTCGGATTTGGGCCAGAGGTTAAAGTGAACCAGCCTGCACAATTGGTAGAGCTCATGCAAACCTTGGTAGCCAGGATGGCGCAATTGTATGCGCCATCCAAATAAACTCAGCTCCTGTTATTGACTCACGACAGGGATATAAATATCAAATTCGTTATCCGCTCTTTCATTGCCCGTGTAGCGGCTGTCATAGTATTCGAATTCGGGAGCCTGTGCACGCACATAGGTTTCATTATTGGCAAGCCATTCAGAGATTACTTTATAGGTCGCACCCAAATCGGAGATAGGACCGGTATGAGTGAAAATCGCGTATGTTTGCGGTTTAAGGAATATTTTACACATCGATTCAGGTACGGGGGTATCCAGTTGTGCTTCCGCAAGTACTGCGGCTGTCACATATTCGAAAGGGCTGCCTGGTTGTACATCATAGCAGACGCCTATCGTTACGGCATGTTGACCTTGAATTTCGCCGATCCGACTCATAAACAAGCTCCACTGATTAACGATCGATGGAATACCCCCTTCACTATAGACATGGGTTTGACGCAGGCCAATGGCATGATAAGCGGGCTTACTCTCAATAACAGGATTTAATGATGGCTTAAATGTGGGCTGCATAATGCAACATCCTCTCTTAAATTAGATAATGAACTGACTCTTAAAAGTTGTTCATGTTTTGCTTTACGACTTTACAATAACATTCAAGCAGGACAGTTCTTGTCATAGTCTTTTGCGATTTTTATACTTTTTAACTGTTTTTATGTATAGGAGCACTCACAATCGTATGCTATGATGAAGCATACATTGTGGAAGCGTTTGCATGATAGTGTTCGAAATGTTTAGGAGGGATTCATATGCAAGAAAGTCCTTTAACCGTTCTGGTGGTAGATGATGAGCTGCCGCTTCGTGAAGAGCTGCGACTATTTCCTTGGTCTTCCTGCCATGCAGAGCTCGTTGGGGAAGCTGAAAATGGGGAAGAGGCTTTGGAGCTATGCCGCAAGCTGGTGCCTGATGTGGTGATTACCGATATCACCATGCCCATGATGGATGGAATCGAGTTGTTCCGGTCCTTAAAAAAAGAATTTCCGTTGACGCAGGTCATTTTACTTACTTGTCATAGTGATTTTGAATATGCGCGTGATGCCTTGCGGCTGGGGGCGCTTGAATATTTAATTAAGGTTTCTTTGCTCGATTCCGATCTGGAGCAAGCCTTGGACAAGGCACGGACTACCATTCAGCGAGAGCACAATCACAAGCGAAGTGAGCTCGATAAGCAGCGTTGGCAGCTGGTCAAAATCTGGAATCGATATGCAAACGATCAGCTATCCATAGCTTCAGTACCTGTGGAGGTTATGGATGAGCTAAGGCACGTTTTGAAGGAGTGGCAGCTGCATGTCCCGATACACTTTACGAGGCTGCATATTCATGCCAAAGCAGAGGATGAGATGTATGTGCATCATGAGCTGCAAGTGATATTCAGTGAGTGGGAGCAGAGCTCGAAAGTATTGAGCCGTTGGGTGCAGCTCGATAAATCTGACTATGTGATTTTCAATACTCGGTCAATTGAACATGCACTGTCAAGACGTGAGCAGGCTGGATGGATGATGAATGGCTTGCAAACTGCTCTGGAGCAGCGATTGTCGTTTTTGAGCGAGGCAGTCCGTCTGTATGCGACCTTAAGCGAGGAAGTCCCTAATGAATCTGTGATGTTCCAAGCACTGCGGCAAACAGCGATTGCTCCTGAAGCACCTTTTTATGACCATTCGGGAACCATTTATGACCATACGCTGCTGCCTAAGCCAGTCGCAGGTTCCATGGAGGATCAGATCAAACAAGTATACACGGAGCAATTCCGCTTGGCATTAGCAAAGTCTCAGGAACATCTGGCCCGGTATATCCGAGAAGAGTTTACAGTCTGGGCTTGCTCCAAACGGCCCAATCCTGATGAGTTAAAAGTATGGCTGCTGTCCAAACATAAAGAGTTGTTCAAGGATGGCGTCTATATGGCAGAGGATAAAAGCAGGCAGAGGCTGAGTGAGGCGAGGACACTAACAGAGCTGACTACAGCCTTCACTCGCGAGCTGGAGGCGGTTGTAGGGTTGAAGAGCAAATGCCGTAAGGAGGTACAGCATGCCAAGCAACTGATTGCCGAGCAGCTGATGGAGCCGATTACCCTCACCTCAATCGCGGAGTCTGTTGGACTTAGCTCGTATTATCTGAGTCGATTGTTCCGCGAGGAGGTTGGAGAATCCTTTAATGAATATGTGACGAGCTTACGGATGGATAAAGCGATCCATTTGCTGCAAACGACGAATATGAAGGTGTATGAGGTTGCGGAGCAGGTTGGGATACCGAGCTACCGATATTTTTCGGTATTATTTCGTAATCGAACTGGCGTAGCCCCGACAGATTTTAAGAAAAGCTATTAATCCATGTAACAATCATAGAAAAAAAGGGGGAGCAGTATGCTAAGCCGGGTCAACCATTGGATGAGAAGCCGCAGCATGGTTTTCAAGCATTTTCTGTTTCTTTTTGCGGGAACGTTGGTGCTGTTCGGTTTGTTGGCATGGAACAACCTGAAAGATGCCGAGCAGCTATTTCGTAAGCAGGTGCTCTCCGATGCTGCAGTCATTAACGATCGTACCAATTTGTATTTAGACGCTTATTTGGACAATGTGCAAAATATTTTGCTGTTGCTATCGACGCGTGACGATCTTCTGGACGAGGGAATGGAGGAAGAAGCGGTTAAGGTGCTGCGTAAATACGCGGAGAAGAATAGCACACTCTACAAAACCTTGTATATGGTACGCGCTGATGGCAAAGCGATGTCCAATACTCAGGTTTTTCTTGACATTATCGGCAATCCGAATCTGGCTAAGCTGTATGAGATGTCCAAGTCAAGCTACGGCGTTATGATTACCGAGCCCTATCAATCGCCTTTATCAGGAAAGACGGTAGCGTTTGTGCTGCCGATCAGCTCCAAGAACGACGATGCAATCAAAGGGATAGCGGTTGTCGAAATTGATCTGGTTCGCCTGACCAATATGCTCGCACAGTTCATGAATACACGCAACCAAACCTTCTCGATTGTAACGAACAAGGGTAACGTCATTAATACTTTCGATACAACCTGGCCGCTGGATTACTATAAGCTGCTGCCTTATAACACAAGTGTATTTCCACCTGAGCTGAATCAGCACTTTGTTAACGAGATTCAAGAGCTGCCGATCGGCATTACCGAAATTCAAGGCTCGACAAACAAGCTGATTGCAGTGAAATCGGGGATGAATAAGCTGGGCTGGTATTTTATTGCTTTTATTGAGGACAGTTATTTTTACCAAAATATTATTATTCTATATGACAATTACAAAACGGCTGCGGTAATTTGGGTACTGATCCTGCTAATCAGCTCCTATATGATGAGTCGTTATATCACCTATCCGGTTCGTACTTTGGTAGCCAAGATGGACAGGGTGCGCGATATGGAGGTGCTGCCTTCGATCTCTATGACCCGGGAGGACGAAATCGGCAAGCTGGCCAAGAGCTATAATGCCATGATGGAGCGGATTCATAACCTGCTTGTGGAAACGAAGGAAATGGAGATGCGCAAAAATCAGTATGAGCTGAAAATGCTGCAAAGCCAGATTGCCCCGCATTTTTTGTATAACACGTTAGCTTGTATAAGCAGTTTGGCCAAGCAGCAAAAGATCGAGGCTGTGCGTGAAACGATTCGCGCGCTTGTCGGTTTGTTGTCGTTCAGCTTTGATAAGAGTGGGGAATTCGTGACACTGGAGGAGGAGCTTGAGGGCCTGCGGATGTACGCCTATATTCAAACTGTACGCTATGGAGAGAAGTTTGTGTTGACTATTGACGCTGCACCAGAGACGCTTACCTGCAGAATTCTCAAGCTGACGCTTCAGCCATTGGTCGAAAATGCGATATTCCACGGTTTGGCCCCTCAGAAGGTCCAGGGCCACATTCATATACGAACCTGCATACGCCGCAAAAAGCTTTGTGTCGTTATTCGCGATAATGGGCTGGGTATGGACTCCGAGCAGCTCAGCAGCATTTTCAGTGAGCGCCGGAAAGCACCCAGCAAGCATCGGTTTACAGGGATTGGGATCATGAATGTCCAGGAGCGAATCCGGCTGCACTTTGGCACTGAATTCGGATTGCGGATAGCGAGCAGGCCCCAGGTAGGGACCTTGATTCGCATAGAGCTTCCGAATGTGTCACAGGAATAAAAGCGTTTGCAAGAATTCGAACACTTTCGCACGATCACTGTATATTTCCTAAAGAAAGCGCTTGCTATAATACAACTATAGAAAGAGTGCTGCTAGAGCCTGGAACCACGCTCTAGCAGCAAATGAAGCTTTCAGGGGGATGTCATTATGGATCAGTTGACCGTGGGGAATGTGGCTGATGCCAAATCAAAGCAGGCCAAGGGCAGGCTGCTGGGCAAGAACATTTGGGCTTTTCGCGCCTTTTATATGATGCTGCTGCCAGGTGTGCTGTACTATATTTGTTTCCGATATGTACCGATGTATGGCGTTATTATTGCATTCAAGGATTTTAATTTATTGGAGGGGATTGTAAGCAGCCCGTGGGCAGATCCCTGGTACAAGCATTTTCAAATCTTTTTCAATTCACCGTATTTCACGCAGCTGATGGTCAATACCTCATTGATCTCGCTTTACAAGCTTGTATTCGGTATGGTTCCACCGATCCTGCTGGCATTGATGCTGAATGAATGCCGTGTCAAATGGTTCAAAACGATCATTCAAACGCTGACCTATATGCCTCATTTTCTGTCCTGGGTGATCATATACGGGATTCTGATTGCATTGCTATCACAAAACTCCGGGTTGTTTAACCGTTGGCTTGAAGAAAGTGGCGCACATTCCATCGGATTTATGACCTCACTTGATTACTTCCGTGCTATTCTTGTTGGTTCGGAAATATGGAAGGATCTGGGATGGGGGGCGATTATTTATTTGGCGGCTATGACGGCTATCGATCCTACGCTATATGAGGCTGCCCGTGTAGACGGCTCGGGACGCTTGCGGATGATATGGCATATTACACTTCCAGGTATTCGTAATGTCATTGTGCTGCTGCTCATTCTGAAGCTGGGTCATATTATGGATGCGGGCTTCGATCAAATTTATATTTTGTATAACATTCAAGTATATCAAGTCGCCGATATTCTCGATACCTGGGTATTCCGTACTGGTCTGCAGCAGTTGAATTTCAGTCTCGGGGCAGCCGTGGGCCTGTTTAAATCAGCGATTGGACTTGTTCTGGTCATGGGAGCCAATCATTTATCGAAGAAATGGGGTGATGGCATATGGTAAAAAGCATGGAGGATCGTTTCATCAACGGAATCGTTTTTGTGATACTGGGCTTGGCGGGGTTGGCGGCGATTTTCCCGCTGATGTATGTCGTAACCGTATCGATCACACCGTTCACCGAGGTATTAAAAAATGGCGGCTTCATTCTGATCCCCAAGTCGATCACATTCAGCGCTTATCATAAGCTGTTCACTGAATCCAATATTCCCAATGCCTTTTGGGTAACGGTATTGATTACTGTGATTGGAACGATCGTCAATCTGATCTTGACAGCTTTAATGGCATATCCGCTCAGCCGTAAGGCGCTTCCGGGGCGAAATCTGTTTTTAATGATGGTTGTATTCACGATGCTGTTCAGTGGCGGGATAATTCCTACGTATCTGATTGTGAAATCGCTGGGTTTGATCGATTCGATTTGGTCGATGATTCTTCCTAATGCAGTATGGAGCTTTAATGTGCTTATTATGAAAAGCTTTTTTGAAAACCTGCCGGAGGAGCTGTTCGAATCGGCCCGAATGGATGGTGCCAAGGAATTCAGAATTCTCATGCAGATTGTGATTCCACTGTCGGTACCTTCATTGTTGACGATAGGATTATTTTATATGGTTGGGCATTGGAATGAATTTTTCCAGGCCGTCATGTATGTAACCGATCGTACGTTGTTCCCGCTGCAAGTCGTCATCCGGGAAATACTGATGCTTACTCAGCAACCGATGGAAAATGCCGAGAACATGATGCCGACCGAAACGATTCAGATGGCTTCAGTTGTGATGGCGAGCTTGCCGATTATTATTATTTATCCCTTTATTCAAAAGCATTTCACGAACGGGATGCTGCTCGGCTCTGTGAAAGGTTGAACGACGGTTCGTCCGCTCCGGACTGCAGCTGGGGCCGCTACCGCTTCAATATAGATGCATTACAGATCCATACAGGTCATCAACCATGAAAGAAAGAAGGGGTTAGTCTATGAGCCAAAAGAAAACAATGGTCGTTTCGCTGGCGTTCCTGATGATGGGTGGAACCCTATTATCGGGCTGCGGAGGCGGTGCGGCCAAACCGGAAGCGGCTGCTCCCAAAAATGAATCAGCACCGACACCCGCAGCAGCACCAGCAACTGCTCCAGCAGCAAGTGCCAAGAAGATCAAAATTGACATCATAGAAACAGGAAATGGTCTACCTTCACCGGATCAGGATATTATTAAACAAGAGATTGATAAGGCTATAAACACAGACTTGAATTTGACCGTATACGCTTCGGGGGATGATTACAAAAATCAGCTGAATGTGCGTATGGCCTCAGCCAACTTTCCCGACTTGTTCGCTGTGGATCGTCAGCAGCTGAAGCAATTTTCGGAGCAAGGTCTGCTGCTCGATCTGACCCCATACATGGATAAGCTCAAGCCCGTTAAGGATTTTATTGGTGAAGAAAGCTTGAAGAAGGGGACGATGAACGGCAAGGTATTTGCTGTCGCCAAAACGCCGACTATTCCCTATGATACGTACTTTATCCGCAAGGATTGGCTCGATAAGCTGGGCATGCAGGTGCCGAAAACGACTGATGAGTTGCTGGAAGTAGCGAAAGCTTTTGCGGATAAGGACCCTGACGGCAATGGGAAAAAGGACACCTTCGGTATTACCGGCGGCAAATTGTCGGCTTTCAACACCGTATTTGGTGCTTATGGGATCGGATATTCAGCTAACACTCCAAGTCTTTATGTGAAGGATAACAAGCTGATTAATGCGCTGTATGATCCGAGCATGAAGGATGCGCTTGGTTTTATCAAAAAACTGACGGATGCGGGTGCGGTTGATCCCGAATTGCTGGCGAACAGTGGTTTGCAGCATCAGCAGAAAGCTATCAAGGGACAGGCGGGCATCATTTATATCGATTGGCCGAATATGACCAAGGATCAATTCGTAGAACAGATCAAAGCTGTCAATGCCAATGCCAATTGGGTGCAAATGGATGCAGTTAAAGGACCAGGCGGGCAAAATGCAAGCTCTTGGGATATTGGGGTTACAGCCGGATTATACGCAATTCCCAAATCACTGGAGAAAAATCCGGAAAAGCTGCAAAGGGTGTTTGACTTGCTGAATTATGTTTCCGGTAAAGAAGGCTCTCCGCTCGTTCAGTATGGGGTGAAAGGCAAGCATTATAATCTGGAGGGAACCAAAGTCGTAGCCAATGATTTGATGGGTAAGGAAGGCGGATATTTCTGGCTGTATCAGTTTACCGGCCGTCCTGAGATGGATTACCTGCAGGTCAAGTTTGCCAAACAAACACCTTTCATTGAGTTTGCCAACAAGCAGCCGCGTATCCAGGCTCTGAATGGTTTTGTTGATATCCCTGCTGGCTATAACGCTGCGGATGCGGGTCGCTATATTGAGGAGGAGCTATCGAAATTTATATATGGCAAACGTCCTCTCACTGAGTACGACAGCTTCCTTAAGACTTTGGAAACTTCAATGAATTATAAAGCATACATGGATGCTGCACAAAAGCAGCTAAAGGAATTGGGTTATTTGAAGTAGCTGTACAAACAGCTTTTGACTGTCGATGGGTCTGGGAGGTTAACCTCCCTTATCTTTATCCTCATCATTTACACGAGTAAATTTTAAAACAAACCCTAAGGAGTGTTAAAACATGGACACAACGCAATCTGCCAAAACCACACAATGGAACCTACCCGAGCTGATGAAGCAATTTGATGAGCAGGGGTATCTGCTGCTCCCTAACGTGATTTCACAGGAAAAGGTCGATCGCCTGAACGCAGCTATTGACGAAGTCGTTTCCAAGGAGCCGGATACGCTGGCTTATAACATATACAATAGCGTGGAGCGTCATGAAGAAATTGCTTCACTAATCGATGAACCGTCGATATTGCCCTTGATCGTGAATCTGCTGGGCTATAACATTCAATTGCACATTTCTCATCTGACGATCCGCAAGCCGAACCCTAATAACGCAGCCACAGAAACGCACAGCTTTATTAATTGGCATCAGGATGGTCCCCACCCACAGTTCCCACGGATCCATGGGATTACACCGACGTATTATATCAAAACCTGCTACATTCTGAGCGACATGTCAGCGCCGAATCGCGGCAATACGAAGATTATTCCCGGCTCACACAACCGACCGTACCAGCCGGATACACACAATGTAACGGATGATTTGCCCGGAGAAATACAGGTATGCGGCAAGCCTGGAGATGTGTTCGTGTTTGCCCAAAATTTGTGGCATGCAGGAGCACCCAATCATTCAGAGTTTACGCGAAGACAGCTGTTTCTGGGATACAGTCCAATCTGGATGCGTCCAATCGATTATCGGACAGCAACCGCAGAACAATTAAAGGATGCCAGCCCTATTCGCAAGCAGCTGCTTGGTGTCATTGATGAAAATCCATTTAAAAATTACGTTCCGTCGGAATCTATGGTACCATTGAAGCAATTGTATATGGGTGATGCTGGTAGAGGCGGATATGCCCATTAGGGATGGAGGAAACATCTTTGAATAGTAAGATGCCTGGTAAGCTTGAAGGCAAGCTCGCGGTAGTCACAGGAGCTTCCCGGGGATTAGGCAGATGGATCGCAGTCGAGCTGGCAGGTCATGGTGCATCAGTTGCGGTCAATTTCGCTAACAGTGTCGCAGATGCGGACGAAACGGTACGTCTCATCACAGAAGCGGGTGGCACGGCAATAGCCATTCGTGCCGATATTACGCAGGAATCAGAGGTTGAGCGTCTTATTGAGGATTTGGTTCGGTGGTTAGGCCGCTCTGTCGATATATTAGTCAATAATGCTACAGGGCCGCAGCCGATGTTATCAATCGAGGAAAGCAGCTGGCAAATTTATACGGATCAATTGGAGTTTTTCGTGAAAGCACCTCTCTTGCTGACCAAGGCGGTCTTAGCAGGAATGAAGTCGCAGGGCTCAGGCAGCATTGTCAACATTGGCAGTGAGGTTGCACAGCTTGGCAATGCGAATTTCTCAAGCTATGTGACGGCCAAGGCTGCCATGATCGGCATGACACGTTCATGGGCAAACGAGCTGGCTCCATATGGAATTCGGGTGAATCTGGTTGCTCCTGGCTGGATTCCTGTAGAACGACATAAGGATTCCGACACGGACGGGTATCAGAAGCAGGTCCCTCTCCAGCATATGGGGGAGCCGCTTGATATTGCTGCCGCTGTATCGTTTTTGGCTTCTCAGGAAGCCAAGTTTATTACCGGACAATGCCTGTCTGTTAACGGAGGCAATACGTTCGGAATTTAGCAGTCAGGGTGGTTCACAATATGGTATCCAGACAAGATGTAGCCGACCGCGCGGGAGTATCCGCAGCGGTCGTTTCTTACGTATTGAACAATCGGAATATTGTTAAGGAAGCGACCAGGCAAAAAGTATTGGAGGCCGTGCTTGAGCTGAATTACAAGCCTAATCTGTTAGCTCGCAGTCTGAAAACCAAGAAATCAAAGCAAATCGTTGTACTTGTTCAATTTCTCGGCAATCCCTTTGAAGCTGGCATTTTACTGCGTATTGAATCTGTAGCAAAGGAAAACGGATATTTTGTTTTTTTTCAGACCTATGAGGAAACGCAGGAAGAGCAGCTGCAGGAGCTGTACATGGGGCGGGTGGATGGAATTCTATTGCTCGGGCAATCGTTGAAAGAGAGCACGATTGAGCATTTTGGGGCAATGGGAATCCCTATTGTCTCAATAATGGAGCCTGCAAGGAGGCTTCAACTGGACGGCGTTGTCGATATTGATTGGATCGATGCTATGAGGCAGCTGGTCCGGCATCTGAAACAATATGGACACGAACGGATTGCTTTTATGAGCGGAGGCAGCAGTAACCATCATTATGAGTGCAGATTTCGATCCTTTTTGGAGGCGCTCACCTTCGAGGGCATGCTGTTTCACTCCGGGGACAAGCTGGAGGATCAAGGTCGTTTCGAGTCGGCACACGCACAAATGAAGCAGCGATTGGAGCAGACCGGGGGCAGACTCCCTTTCCAAGCGCTAATATGCGCTAACGATTTAATGGCTGCCGGCAGCCTTGCTGCTTGTCGCGAGCTTGGTATCGAGGTGCCAGGCACATTATCGATAGCAGGCTGTGAGGATATTCTGATGTCCTCACAGACGCATCCTCCGTTAACGGTGATCCATTTTCCCAGACCGGAGGCGGCTGAGCTGGCAACTTATCAGCTGCTGGCCAGAATGGAGGGAAGAGAACCACCATCGGAAACTATACGAATGCTGGTGGGCGCACTCATAATTCGCAATTCAACGGGCAGACGTTTGCAGAATACTGTGGTAGAATGAATGGAAATGTGACAGAGAGTGACACCTATTCAGGAGGATCAGTCATGAAAGCTGGCAATTCGAAGCCAAGAAGAGCGATGGTTATAGGGGCTGGCATCGGCGGATTATGTGCAGCGATTGCTTTAAGGAACGAGGGCTGGCAGGTAACTCTGTATGAGCGATCACCCGGGATACCTCAGGTTGGCGCCGGAATTGTATTGGCAGCTAATGCAATGAAGGCACTCAGCAAGCTGGGGGCAGCTGATCAGGTTCAGGCACAGGGAGCTCCTATTGGAAAAGCGGAGATTCGCACCTGGGATGGAAAGCTGCTTGTCGATTTGCCTACCACTCAACAAGCTATGAAATATGGGACGTCCAGCTACATCATCCATCGGGTTACTCTGCAATCTATTTTACTAGATGTTTTGGATGCAACGGCAGATGTGCAATTTAACAAAAAGCTTGTCGGCTGGTCTCAGGACCAGGATCAGGTAACGGCGACTTTTGAGGATGGATGTACAGGAGTAGGTGAACTCTTGATAGGTGCTGATGGCATACGTTCCAAGGTGAGAAGACAATTCCCTGGGCCCTCACCGCTTCGTTATTCCGGATTTACGGCGCTGCGTGGCATTTCCATGTTCGAGGATCAGCGCTACCCGTTAGACATTGGCGGAGGTTTTGAAGCCTGGGGGCACGGCAAGCGGTTTGGCTTTACGCATCTTGGTAACGGACGCATCTACTGGTTTGCAGCGATCAATTCTAGTGAAGGTATTTCACATCCGGCAGCAGAACGAAAGCAGCTGGCACTTTCGACATTTCGCGGCTGGTACCAACCAATCGAGTCCGTTATTGCTGCAGCTGAGGAGGATTCTATTCTTTCTCACGATATTTATGATTGCAGCCCTATAGGACGATGGACAGAGGGAAGAGTTGCTTTACTGGGCGATGCGGCACATCCGATGCTGCCTAATTTAGGTCAAGGCGGTGCTCAGGCTATGGAGGATGCGTTAGTGCTGGCACAATGCTTGCAATCCGTGGACACTGACCTTCCTGCAGCTCTACAGCAGTATGAACAACGTCGCCTTGCACGCGCAACCAAGGTGGTGCGTCAATCGCGACTCATGGCAAAAGTCGTTCAAACGGAAATTCCAGCAGCGATCTTTGTAAGAAACCGGCTGCTGCGTATGATTCCACCCAGCATGCATGTCAAACGATTTGACTGGCTGGTCGGATATGAGGTTTAGAGAAAAAGGAGAGTACCGACTGTGGCAAAAGCACAAAATCAATCAGCACCCATCCAGACAACCGTATTTCCGATTTTATTCGCGATCAGTATTGTTCATTTATTGAACGACACGATGCAATCCAGTGTATCCGCGTTATTCCCGATTCTTAAAGATTCCTTGCAGCTCAGCTACACGCAAATCGGGATGATTGCACTGGCAATGAATGTGACCGCTTCGCTCATTCAACCGCTTGTTGGGTATTATGCCGACATTCGGCCGCGTCCTTATATTTTACCTATAGGCGTATGTTTTACCTTAGTAGGAGTAGTTGGTTTGGCACTGGCACCTTACTATGCAATTATCTTATTTGCGGTAATAGCCATGGGGATTGGTTCCGCGATATTTCACCCCGAATCCTCACGGGTAGCTTATTTGGCTGCAGGAGCTAGAAGAGGACTGGCGCAGTCGATTTTCCAGGTTGGCGGTAATATCGGGAGCGCGTTGGGTCCCATTATGACGGCTGTCGTATTTGTTTCCATCGGTCAATTCGGTGTGATCTGGCTAACCTTTGCAGCCATCATTGCAATCATTATTCAATTTAATGTGGCTCGATGGTACAGTCGACAGGATATTCGTCCGAGACCCAAAGCCAAAACAGTCACGACTGGAAGCAGCAAGGCAGGCTTGACACATGCACAAATTTCTTGGGCAATCGTCATTCTTGTGTTCCTCGTATTCACCAAGCATGTGTATATGTCGGGTATTACCAGCTACTATACCTTTTTCTTAATTGAGGATTATGGGGTTACCGTGAGCAATGCCCAATGGTTTTTATTTGCTTTTCTAGTCGCTTCAGCAGCGGGGACCTTCATTGGCGGACCGCTTGCAGACCGTTACGGTCGTCGCAATATTATTTGGTTCTCCATATTTGGAACAGCTCCGTTTTCAATTATGCTGCCATATGCGAATCTGTTCTGGTCAGGTGTATTGTGTGTATGCGCCGGTTTTGTACTCTCTTCAGCATTTTCGATTATTGTTGTGTATGCTCAGGAGCTGCTGCCCGGTAAAGTAGGTCTGATCTCAGGTTTGTTCTTCGGTCTGGCATTTGGGATCGGTGGACTTGGATCGGCGGCATTAGGCTGGGTTGCGGATGCTACAAGTATTTCCTTTATCATGAAGCTGGTTGCTTACTTACCTCTGCTAGGCATATTGGCTATTTTACTTCCAAAGGATAAAAAAGTGCTTGCATAAGCTTCAGGAATGCGTTGAAATAGAGGTATCCCCGAATAAGGAGAGGATGAGCCATGTATTTATTAGCCATTCTGCTGCCACCGCTCGCGGTGCTGCTCTGCGGTAAGCCATTTCAGGCATTGATAAATCTAATATTGACTTTATGCTTCTGGCTTCCTGGAGTCATTCATGCCATCATGGTAGTCAGTGAAGCTAAAAGCAATAAAAGAATGGAACAATTAGCAAGATCGATGAAAAATAAATAACCGAACTAAGCTTTCTACGAAAACTCTCGGAATCGGGCTGATATACGAATGAACCCTCGCGAGCTGTACGGTGATATCGATATTTATTTGTTCGATCAGCTGTTAAAGGGTCGAATTGTAAAAGGCATGAGGATTCTGGATGCAGGCTGTGGCTCTGGACGTAATCTGGTTTATTTCCTGCGCAGTGGGTTCGAGGTGTATGCCATTGACCACTCGGAGGAAGCGATAGCAGATGTACGCAGGCTTGGGGCGGAGCTGGCTGCGGACTGGTCGGATGAATATGCCCAGGTCCAATCCATCGATAAAATAAGCTTTCTTAATGAAAGCTTTGATGTCGTGATCAGTAATGCCGTGCTGCATTTTGCTGATCATGATGCGCATTTCCAGCGTATGCTGTATGAGCTGTGGAGGGTGCTTCGTCCAGGCGGCCTGCTGTTTGTCAGATTGGCTTCGTCCATTGGCATTGAAGACAGGGTGATACCGCTCGGACAGCATCGTTACCGATTGCCTGACCGGAGCATACGTTTTCTTATGGACGAAGAGCGTTTGTTAAAGATGACCGAGAAGCTGCAGGGTATTCTGCTAGAACCGCTCAAAACGGTCAATGTCGCAAATCAGCGCTGTATGACGACCTGGGTAATGAAAAAGCCGCACATTTTATTTTTCGACCCGATTGAGGAGATGCAGCACGAGCAGGATACATCTCCGGAGCCCACTTCTTTTTCATGATGGTCATCTCATGGAGGTTTTTGTCGAATATAACAGGTTCAGAAGAAATTTTGTGACAAAATAAGTTTAATTTCCTCTCAATAGGCCAACAATGACTAAGGAACATTGATTGAACCTTTGGAGGGAATCACATGAGTAGAAATAGAAACAGGGGATTTGCGTTACTAAGCTGCATCCTGCTCTTGTCAGGCTGTGAATGGAGCAATCAGCCGACTATGGCTGAACGTACACCGCAGCACGGTCATCAGGTTGAAAGTACCGCTGCTTCAACAGCAACCGAAATGGCCAAGGATTCAGGACCGATGATCAAACGGATTGACATCATCAACAGTAAGGGGATCAAGACGGGAACTGCCGTGTTATCCTCGATTCCAGAAGGTGTCAAGATGCAAGTTGAGGTTGCTGGACTAACACCTGGCAAGCATGGCATTCACATCCATCAGTACGGCGTATGTACAGGTCCTGATTTCAAGACAGCTGGAGATCATCTGAATCCGGAAGGCAAGAAGCATGGCTTCAATAATCCTCAGGGACCACACGCCGGCGATCTTTTGAATCTGGAGGTTGGGGCTGATGGAAAAGGTCGTGCTGAGCTCGTTAACAAGATGGTGACGCTCGATAAGGATAAAGCCAATTCCTTGTTGAAGCAGGGCGGTACGTCTCTGGTCATCCATGAAGCGGAAGATGATTATATGACCGATCCTTCAGGAAACTCCGGCGCCCGTATTGCTTGCGGTGTTATCCTGTAATTTGTTTTGGAAATTGTGAAGGATTGCTGCATCCCTTAAACCTGTGTTAAGATGTTTAAACCCGCCTTCGGGGCTTTAAGAAGCCCCTAGTGGTGGGTTTTTATTTGGACATTTATCCTCATAAGGGAGCTGCAGGAATGAAGTTTGACATCGAATGTATATCTTTTTTTGTGATTCAGATCGAGGGGGAAGAAGAGCAAGGCGGGAAGCGATATAAGCATTATCAGACGCTCGACGGTGACGATTATGCAGATAGTGAGCTCAGCTCCTTTCTCGGTGGAGAATTCTCCAAAATTGCCAAGCGTCACGCTGAACGCAACCCGAAAGCCGAGCAGGTGCCTACAAAAATCGGTCGATTCGCTGTGGAGCCGGGCTATGATCTGGACAGCAATCCTAACTATAATTTATTTGCGCGGCTGCGTATGGCGGATACGATGGATGCCTATATCGAGCATGCCGAAGCTTTGGTACAGGCCTATATGGATACAAGTGCTATCCGCGGCGGGGCGATGTTCGTTGCTCGCGCCAAGCTGAGTCAATTGTTCGATGAACCGTTTATATTTGTATTGAAGTGTGACTTTGAACAAAAAATCGCCCGGATCACGGATGAACGAAGCTTGCTTAACAAGGTTGAGATGGCGATCAATGCCAAAAATATGAAGTCGATCATGTACCCGCATATGCCGGAGGAAGGAATGCTCGAGCCGTGGGAGCTGAAGATCCATCAATCCTCACATGCCCGTTATTTTGAGGACTTTCTGAAATATGTGGAATATGAGAAATCGCAGCCGGAAATATTGAATGAACAGGTGCTTGGTTTTGTTCACCAATATATTGAGCAGGTCTACGAGGACAATGAGGAAGCACGTGAGAAAGAGACACAGGAGATGGAAGTGTGGGCTTACAGCGAGAAGCGTGAGCTGCAGGAGAAATGGTCACAGGAACAGGTAATGGAGGCGTCCTCGGTACTGATTGAGCAGCAGCCGGAGCTGGAGATGAAGCTTAAGCTTGGCAATATGACGGTTAGAGCGTTATTGGCCGATTTTGGCGACCGTCTGCATATTGCGAAGCTGGGGGATCGTTACGTAGTCGTGTTGGAGGGCGAGGGTCTGATGTTCGACAAAGGTATTTTGCCTGTTGAGCTGCTGCAGCCGGAGCCGTTGGAGCAAATTGTGGATCGGATCAGGAGCAAGGCAGAGGAAGAAGCTGGTTAGCTATAATAGCAATCCACGTAGAAAAAAGGAACAAGCATTAAAAGCAGCCTGTTCCTTTTATACGTGATTGTGATGAGCTGAACAACTATAACAGCAAGTAACTGACTAGCACACCTGTACCTCCAAACAGTAAACCAAAGCCGAGATTCCATGCGGTAATCCGATAAGGATTGACACGGAGCAAGCCGCTCATGATCGTTACTGTTGAATTAAAGGTTCCCATAAAGGAAGAACATAAGCATGAGGTAATGAGTACCATGGCGATACTTAGCGGATTCATAATCACAAGAACTGGCTGCAGCAGGAAGCCAAATACTCCCATGACGACCAAAGGGTGAATACCTGCAACCGGTAATAGAAAGCAAACCAGAAAAATAACAATAAGCAGTAAGGAGGGCCAATGAGAGATCGATTGAACGGAGCCCTCGACCAGATGAAACAGCGGACTTTTGGACACCGCGCTATTGAAAAAACCGAAGGACAGGAACAATACCAATAAATGGCGCAGTCCGATGATACCCTCTCTCCCATGCAAACGGATGGCGGCGACAAAGCGGCCCAATCGTCGCAAAGCGATAGCCCATACAATAGAAAAAGGAAGCAATACAAACGTCATGGCCGTGAAAAATGACAGATGTAAGGCGGATTGCAGTAAGAAAGCGAGAGTAATCAACAGCAAGAGAGCGAACAAAAATGTAATGGTTTTGGTCCATGATGGAGCTTTGGCAGTTGTTTGTATCATGGCTTCGTCCTTGATTCGCCGGTAGCTTAAGCCCCATAGGCCACCCGCTATAAACATCAGGACAGATAAACCGAGCATCCAGGGAAGAAGCGACATATAAGAGATGCCGGTAATGACCACAGCGGTTGCCACCAAGGGTTCGACCGGACTCCATAATGCGACTATCCCGAAGCCGCGTAAGATGGCACTGGCGATGAACCGATTGGCCAAACCCTGCTCTTGATGCTGCAGATGCTTTTTCAGTACTTTGTGAACCAAAGGAAGAGCGGCAAAAAACAGAAAAAGGCTTAGCAAATAACTTACAGCTAAGGATCGTACATATAAGCTGCCGAGGTTACCGGACTTCACATGGAGCCATCTGCTCAAGTGCCGATCGTAGCCACCTATCCGGATGACCCGGTTAATGAACGGCAGCATGTACAAAAGTGAAATCAGCATGACGTTGGATGTCATTAATAAGGGGAGCTGAGAGATCGGAAGCTGTCCCCAGATCATACATGCGATGCCCGCTGCAATAAAAAGTGAGCCGGCGATTTGAAACATCCTGCGGGCGTCATGCATGGAAATGGCCAGGCATACGATCGCAAGGCTACCTTCAACTATTAGCAGCCAGGTCGAGCCGATCAAGGTCTGCAGTACAAAGGTTAAAACTAATAAGCTGTAAAAAATGGGTCTTGTTGAATGGATCATGGTGGTAATCACGGTTGTTCTCCTGTCTGAGTAGGTATCAGTATTAATTCTTTAGGTATTATAGCATTGAACGATTTAATGAGGTATCCTTTTTATAACATAAGAATCTATAAGTTTTCAGCGGAGCTGAAGAATTCTTATGTTTCAAGAAAAGCAACCTATTGGACACGGATGTATCTTCGTCGAATAGGCTTCGATCAGAAGCTTTTCTTATAAAAGAGGAAAGCCCTTCAAGTTGAATTTGGAACATGCGCTATATGGATTGTCACTTAATAATAAAGGAGAATATCGATGAGCCCTTCTAAACCAGCGGCGGCACGTCCCTCTTTAACAGAAGGACCTATCGCCAAAACACTTTTTTTATTTTCTTTACCGATTTTGCTCGGCAATGTGCTCCAATCTTTGAATGGATCCATCAATGCGATCTGGATTGGCAAGTTTCTCGGCGAGCAGGCACTTGCGGCAACGTCAAACGCCAACATTATTATGTTTTTGTTAATTAGTGCGATTTTTGGAATTGCCATGGCGGCTGTTATTTTAATCGGACAAAATCTCGGAGCCAAGCGGGTAGACGAGGCCAAAAAGGTAGTGGGCACAAGCGCGGTATTTTTTATGGTACTATCGATTATTGTCGGAGCGATCGGTTTGATTTTTTCTCCGGAAATTCTTGATTTGTTGAATACGCCGGCAGATGCGAGGGAGTTTGCAATTGCGTATACGCGGATTATTTTTGCAGGGGTACCTTTTATGTTTGGCTATAATCTCGTGATGGCCGTGCTGCGTGGGTCAGGCGATGCCAAAACCCCATTTTACTTTTTGCTGCTGTCGGTCGGGCTAGACGTTCTGCTGAATCCGTTATTGATCGAAGGGATGGGACCCTTTCCACGGCTTGGCATATCCGGCTCTGCTTATGCGACCTTCTTCTCACAATTGGTCAGCTTTGTGCTGCTGCTATTGTATTTGTACAGAAAAAAATATTTTCTTCGTATCACCAAAGACGATCTCCATATGCTGCGATTAAAATGGGATATTGTACGCGCTCTCATCCAAAAGGGACTTCCGATGGGGTTGAATATGGTGGTTGTTTCGTTAAGCAATCTGTTTTTGGTCCATTTGGTGAACTCATACGGCTCAGAGGCTTCAGCTGCTTTTGGTATTGCTACCCAAATTTCAAGCTACGTACAGATGCCAGCTCTTGCGATAGGCGGTGCGGTTACCTCAATGGCCGCACAAAATATTGGCGCAGGGAATTGGGAGCGTGTCAATCGGATTACATGGACGGGTGTGGCCTTCAATGTGGGGTTGACGGGTGTGCTGGTATCGTTCATCCATTTATTTAACCGTCAAGCCGTCAGCCTGTTTCTCCCCGAGGGGAATGCGATAGATATCGGTGTGCACATTAATAATTTAACGCTCTGGTCGTTTATTATATTTGGGATCTTCAATGTGGTCGCCGGTGTTGTCAGATCCTCTGGATCCGTTATAGTACCCTTGGTCATTTCTTTCATCGCCTTATTGCTGGTACGGAATCCGCTTGCTTACCTCTTGGGTGGTTTGTACGGCTTTGACTCCATCTGGTGGAGCTTTTCGATCAGCTTTACAGTAGCAGCGGTTTTGAACCTTCTCTACTATCGATTCGGAAATTGGAAAAAAGCAAGAATGAGGCCGGCAGCTAAACCAGCCTAACGCTTGCGAAATACATCAAGAAGCAGCTCATTGCTCGAAGTGGACTGCGTCTCCCAGGTTGCAGCAAAACGGACCTGATGAGAAACACCCAAAATATCGTAGCGATTGACAAGGTGCTGTCGGGCATTACCGACAATGAGCGAGTGCAGCCGCACCTGCTTATGAGCGCCTAACTCAGCCAGCTGCTGGCGGACGGGTGCACTAATCGTGCCTATACCGTCGGTGACCATGACGAAATCGGCGTCCTTGAAGCGGGAGTTGGCTTCCACCATCTCAATTCCCCGTTTGATGGGCGCATCGAAATGGGTACCTCCGCCAAATGCCAGCTGTGTCAATGCGTAAAATGCCGGCCAGTCGGGCTTGCGCCAGTATAACGTTTGCTCGACCAATTCACCTTGGGCACCAAACAGCAGCAGGGCAAAGTCGCGCCGCTCCAGCATACTAAAGGCAGCAAAGGTCGCGACAAAAATTTGTGCTACTCGCAGCTTGCTGCCGCGCATCGAATGCGATGTATCCAGCATACAAACAACCGGCCCTTTGTGCGGTTCTTTGGTGCGTCCGCTCACATTGTAAGTCAGCAGCTTGCGGTCGAGCCACTTCACCAGAAAATACGATTCAAAATCCGGATCAGCCAGCAAACTGGCTTCGCTTGGCAGCATATGGGCGATGTCGGCTGATTGCCGCAGATCGTCATAAGCTTCAGGAATATGGGGCGAGCGTTGGTTGCGGCGCTGTACCTTAAGATGCTGCAGGTTGCGGCCGACTTCCTGAAGAAAGGCGATCAGCTCCGGGTGACGCTTCAGCTTGTCCAGCCATTGGAGATAGTTGGCGAATTCCTGTCTGTGCAGCCTTCCAAGATCACTTCCCCAATAGCGATTGGCTACGCGTTGGCTAGCTTGCAGCAAATCGTGAACGTCCAGGCTTTCCTGTTCTTCACGCCCCAAGGCTTCCTTAAGCGAACGGTTCAGCCATTGTCCCAGCTGCTCCTCGAGCTGTTGATAGGTGTCCTTCTCGCGTTTGGTCAATCGTTCCAACTGACGTTCTCGCTGCTCAAGCTCCGTTTCAGACTTGCGCAGCTTCAGCTTCAGCTTATCCCGTTTGACGAAATCCGTCCGCATCTCCGTTTGCAGCGTTACAATGCGTTCCTTCAACTGCTGAATCTCCGATTCCACCAGTGGCCTTGAATCGAGAGAAGCCTGCTTATCCTCAACATTGCGTTTCCCCTGCTGGAGCGTGTAGCCGACCAGCTTCAGTCGCTCCAGCTGTTTATCGCTGAGATGCTCGCTGATCTGAGTGCTGTCCTGTCCGAGCCCCGTCTGCCTGTTCTGCAAGCCAATCCCCATCAGCGTTTCATCCTGCTTGCGCTGCTTCACCTCTTCGGCATAAGTGGTTGTCAGCCACATCAACGCTTTGAGTGCGGTCTTGAACGAAGCATTAACCTCACCTATCGTGCGGGGACGAATGGAGCGATAGAAAAACTGCCTGCGCAGCTGTCCGACCAGCCAATGGTGAAAAGGTGCAGCTTCCTGGGAACGGTTGATTTCCGGCTTGGGTAAATAAAAGCACATGAAAAAATCGGCAAACAGCTCCACCGAAAACCAGGCCGCCGAGCCCTTTGTCTCGCGAATCCATTCCTGCGCCGTGCGCGATGAGTGGACATATCCATCAAATACATAACGGTCTATACGGGCACATTGGATGATCAACCTCACTCACCGCCTATACGTATAATGGTGCTGCCTGCTAAAGTGTGTAATCGTATTGGACTCCGGGAATTTCACGATCAAACAAGGTTCGGTACAAGCCTTGCAGCGTCTGCAGGATCCGTTCTCCCTGAATCCGCAAATGGGTGTATTTAACAGCGTAACGATCCGTATGAATCAGCAAAAAGTTTTGGTTGCGGATATAGCCGGGCCAATCCTTCTCCCGCTGCTGCCACTGCACCAATTTACCGCGCAGCTGTCGGGCTGTCTCTTCGAGCTCTTGCTTGCATTGCTCAAGCCGATCCTTCAACTGCTCCTGCGCTTCTTTACCAAGTGATCCGCCGACTTCCTTCTTGAACTGGAAGGCATGAAGCTCATCCTCCATATCGAGCCATCGTTTGGCTGTCTGATCATAGTCGTGAAGGGGCAGATCCCGCTCAGACTGCTGTTTAAGAGCCTCCTGAAAAGCGGTATGAAACAATTCCTGCACTACCGTCACATCCTCTGGAAAATCCCACAGCATGTTAGGCGTATACACGGTGTCCCAGACGTTAACTGCATCACGCCCGTTTAAAGCCGCTGAGGTTTTCCACAATTGCCCGATCTTGCGCCAGCGGCGGTCTGATAAGGTGAATTCTTTAGCTTCCATAGCGGTTTTCAACTGGTACAGCATATAGATAAGAGATTCCGGTATGGTGACCTGTTCAGACGCCTTTCTAACCGTTTCCACATCCTTGACTGTCAACAGGGAGGGAAGCGAGTCGGTTGGAAGCTGAAACATCTGCTCGTAGCTCGACATATGCTTCAGGAAGCCAACCTCGTAGCGAATCAGAAAACGGTCATATAATGCGGCCAATTGCTCATTTTCTTCCGGCAGCTCGTTGGAGGCCGCCATCAGAAAAAGGAGCGGGGATTCTTCTTTGTCACGTCCATTGAAAAAGATTCGTTCATTTAATATGGATAGCAAGGCGTTCAGGATAGCGCTGTTAGCTTTGAATATTTCATCGAGAAAAGCAAAGTCAGCAGCAGGCAAATACCCTTCGGTTTGCCGAATATATTGATCAAGCTTCAGCTTCTGCAGCGAAACTGGACCAAACAGCTCATCAGGTGTGGTGAAGCGGGTTAACAGGTATTCAAACCATTCTCCGCTGCCGAACAGCTGTGAGATCGCTCTTGCGAGCTGCGATTTGGCTGTGCCGGGAGGGCCGATCAGCAGTACATTCTCATTGCCCATCAAGCCGAGTACAAGTAAACGAATCAGCTCTTCACGCTCCAGGAAGCGGCTTTCCAGCAGACCTATAGCCTGCTCCAGCTGATGTTGAATTCTTTGAATTTCATTCATTTGAATGTCCGTCCGCTGCTAACAACGACCTTAATCGTTAGCGAACGGGTACCTCCCCTGCAAATATGTCATAGCTTGCCCAAGTCCAGCTTTAATTGTAACAAAATAATTTTAGATATACGAATCGTCACAGGATTTCTATTTGTGAGCGGGTTCATGGTATGATAAGACAAAACTTTGAGGAGGGTATCAACCATGTCTAACATTTACGAAATATCCGTGCCGACAGCGAGCGGTGGGAGTAAATCATTAAGCGAATATAAGGGTAAGGTGCTGCTGATCGTGAACGTGGCTTCCAAATGCGGCTTTACACCGCAGTATGCAGGTCTTGAAAAGCTGAACCAACAGTGGAAGGATCAAGGGCTGGTTGTTCTGGGCGTGCCCTGCAACGATTTTGGCGGACAAGAGCCAGGAAGCTCGGAAGAAATCCAGGAGTTTTGCAGCTTGAACTACGGTGTCACCTTTGAAGTGCTGGGCAAAGTTGCTATTTTGGGTGAGGATAAGCACCCTTTATACGCGCTGCTAACGGAGCAGGCTGAGCAGCAGGGCGATGTCAAATGGAATTTTGAAAAGTTTTTAATTAGCAAAGAGGGCACAATTGCCGGGCGATTCTCAAGCCGTGTGGCACCTGAGGATACTGAGTTAACGGAAGCCATTGAGAAGCTGCTGTAATAACTTCTACATATTTGGATAACGAAGGATTGTGTGCATGCCGCATAATCCTTTTTTTCTACATGATTCGATTAATTTCGTCATCAATTTCCTTCATTTATGATATAATTGACGCTGAAAAGCTAAACTTTAAGTTTTGAGAGGGCTCGCATGACTTACTTCCACAGGGAAGCTCGTTGTAGTCTAACAATGAGAGGGTATTTTAGCGGAATCTGCTCATACAGCAGACTGGGGAGAAGGCAATCATGGACTATTTAGAATCATCGCTGCCACTTACGCAGCAGCCCCTATTCATGCTTAGCGGCGATGCTATCGTGCTTTTGGGTTCGAACGGTAAAATTATACAATTAAATGCAGAATGCAGCAGATTGCCGGGACTAAACTCGAAGGATTGGTTAGGTTGTACTTTTGAATCTCTTCTTGATAAGGAGAATGGACATACGTTTGCTACTCATTTTCAAGGTGCATTGCGAGGATTGGCAAGCAATCTGGAGGTTGAATTTCCTGAACGGGGCGGACAGGTTACGGAGCTGCAGCTGCGCTTAATCCCGGTTGACAGTGATGGACAGTTGTTTATATATGTAGTGCTCAAGGACGTAACAGACCAAAAGAGGGCACTGCAGCTCATCGAGCATATGGCTTATCATGACACATTGACAGGACTACCCAATCGCACCATGTTTCAAATCCAGTTGACACAAATGATTTCTGCTTCTTTGGGCAGTTCTGAGGAAGACCAGTTTGCGATTCTGCTGCTGGACTTGGAAAGGTTTCAAATGGTCAACGATTTGCTCGGCCCCAATTTGGCAGATTTGCTGCTTAAGCAGGTGGGTGAAAGGCTGCAGCTTCTAGTGGGATTCGATTGTACGGTAAGCCGATTAGGTAACCATGAATTTGCTGTTCTATTTTCCCGATTCGGAGATTCCGCAGAAATTGTGGAGAAAGCACGTTCGATTCATGAACAACTGATGGTTCCTTTTTTGGTGAGGGATCGGGAAATTGTGATTGTGGGGAGTATCGGATTGGCTTTTTACCCGCAAGATGGCACGGACATGAATGGACTTCTGCTGCATGCGGCCAATGTACAGGCAATGGAGAAGGAATATGGCGAGGGTGTTTACCGCCTTCAGCAAGGGGATTTTGGAGCCAACGCGCGGCTTCGCTTAGAGCTGGAGCACGATTTGCGCAAGGCGTTGGAGCGTGAAGAGTTTGAGTTATATTATCAACCACAGTATGACATACAGCGTAATGAGCTGATGGGTGCAGAGGCGTTGATCCGCTGGCATCATCCGAAACATGGGATGGTTTCACCTGCACAATTCATACCGCTTGCCGAGGAAACAGGCTTGATCGTACCGATTGGTGAATGGGTGCTTCGGACTGCATGTCGGCAAAATAAGCAGTGGCAAAGGGCAGGATTTCTGCATTTATCGATTTCCGTGAACTTATCGCTTCGTCAATTCCAGAAGCATAATCTGATCGGTGATATTACGCAAATTTTAAAAGAAACCGAGCTCGAATCCAAATTTCTGGAGCTGGAAATTACAGAGAGCATGGCGATGGACAACGTTGAGCGTGTGATTCGCAAATTAAATGAACTGAAGGACTTGGGTATCCGAATTTCGATGGACGATTTTGGGACCGGCTACAGCTCACTTCAATATTTACGCAGACTTCCCTTACATAAGCTAAAAATCGATCAATCGTTTATTCGCGATATTAATCATGATGCCGACAGTGCGGCAATTGTAAGTACGATTATAGCGATGGCCAACCATTTAAGGCTGGAGGTGGTCGCCGAAGGAGTGGAAACGGCACAGGATTTGCAATTTTTGCTGCTTCAGGACTGCCGCCACGCACAGGGATATCATTTTAGTAAACCGCTTCCTGCAATGGAATTCGAACGTTTGTTAAACGAAGGGGGGGAACTTCTGTCGCCTTTTTATGTGCAGCCTTGAAAATTTGCTCTTTTTCTTGAGTGTAAAAAGGACTATAATAAAGCGGACTTCTAAAAGTCCTGTTTTATTTATACAGCAATCCTAATGGCTAGGCTGACCGGAGTTCCGGAAGCTGAAATACGATGCAATGGGTTGGACTTATGAAGAAAGTTTTGCAAAAGCAAAACTCTAAGCAAATGCTTACGAAGATAGTTTTGCGAAAGCAAAACTCTAAGGAGGGATTTCCATGCAAACGATCGAACAGAAATATGAAGAGCTGGGTCGCATTTTACGCGAGATGGATCGGGTCGTCGTCGCTTTTTCCGGTGGCGTGGATAGTGCTTTTCTATTAAAAGCAGCTTTGGAGTTTTTAGGTCCTGAGCGTGTTTTGGCGATAACCGCAGATTCCGAAACGTATCCGGTTCGGGAGAAGGAAGAGGCCATTCTGCTGGCCAAGGAGCTTAATGCGCCGCATGAGGTTATTCATACAAGTGAGTTGGACATTCCTGGATATGCCGAGAATCCGACGAACCGTTGTTATTTTTGCAAAAATTCATTATTCGAGCATCTGATTCCGATTGCAGAGAAAAAAGGCTATCATCACGTTATATTTGGTGCAATTGCCGATGATTTGGGAGAACACCGCCCTGGACTTCAAGCTGCTCATGACCAAGGGGTGCGAGCGCCACTGCTGGAAGCGGGTATTAAAAAATCAGAAATCCGCCATCTATCCCGTCAATTTGGGCTGCGTACATGGGATAAGCCTTCATTTGCTTGCCTGTCTTCAAGAATACCTTACGGGGAAGCGATTACAGCTTTAAAGCTGTCGATGATTGACCAGGCTGAGGATTTCCTGATTCAACTTGGATTCCGTCAAGTGCGGGTCAGACAGCATGAAAATCTCGCTCGTATCGAAGTGCCTGCCGCAGATCTGCCCGAGGTGCTGGCCGTAGCTGAAACCGTACATGCCAAGCTGAAGGAAATCGGCTATGCCTACGTGACGATGGATTTAAAGGGCTACCGCTCAGGAAGCTTGAACGAAGTGTTAAGTCCCGATCAGCAATCCGTTCATGCAGAAACTGTATAGCTTAAGTAAAATGGATTCCATAAAACCACTACCTGGAGGAAAGAAAATGTCAGCGAAACCAAAAGTTCTTATCACGCAAAAAGTGCCGGAAACGGTTCAAAATTATTTGAACGAGCATTGTGACTGTACTTACTGGGACAAGGAAGGCACGATGCCTCGTGCTGAACTGCTGGAAAAGATTGCGGATGCAGAAGGTGTATTCCTCTCTGGAGGGGCTGTTGATACCGAACTGCTGGATCGTGCTCCTAAGCTGCGCGTAGTCAGCTCGTCTTCGGTTGGTTACAATCATTTTGATCTTGAGGCTATGAAGGCAAAAGGAGTACTTGGCACGCACACTCCATACGTTCTGGATGGAACTGTTGCGGATCTTGTGCTTGCGCTCATGCTGAGCGCAGGTAGAAGAATTGCGGAGCTTGATGCTTTTGTGAAGGCAGGTAAATGGCAAAAGGGTGCCGTAAAAGGTACGGAGCTGTTCGGAATGGATATTCATCATGCAACTGTTGGGATTATCGGTATGGGACGAATTGGTGAAGCGATTGCCAAGCGGGCTGTACACGGCTTTGATATGAATCTGTTGTATTATAGCCGCAGCCGCAAGCAGGATGTTGAGGACAAGTATGGCGCTCGCTACTGCTCCTTGAATGAGCTGCTGGTTGAGTCGGATTATGTAGTCATTATTACGCCTCTGACACCAGAGACCGAGCATATGATTGGTAAAGAGCAATTTAGTCTAATGAAGCCAACGGCGTTCTTCATTAATGCATCGCGTGGTGCAACGGTAGATGAGCAGGCTTTGATTGAAGCTTTGAACAACGGAACCATTCGTGGCGCAGGCCTTGATGTGTTCGATGTGGAGCCAACTCCGATTGACAATCCGCTGCTCAAAATGCCGAACGTCGTTACCTTGCCGCACATTGGCTCTGCTACAGACAAAACGCGTTACGATATGGCCATGCTGGCAGCGAAAAATCTCGTTGGTGCATTAACCGGCGGCGAAGCGTATGTTGTTCAGGAACTGCAAGGCGTAGGTAAAGTATAATCGTCATAGGAAGATAACACATCTGATCCATACAAAAAGCCCGTCCCGGCAGCCAAGCTGCTTGAGACGGGCTTTATTTACATAAAAAAAGGATGAATAGAGGACATGGGTGTGGGGTGGAGGGTTTACGGCCCGTCTTTGAAGTCGTGTTCCCACCTCCGAGTCTAATAAATGGAACACGACTTCAACAACGGCTGCAATCCCATACCCATGTCCTCGCCGACGCACCAACGTAGGGGTTTAGACAATCGCTCTCATCCTTAGAATTACATATGAAACGGGCTTATCTTAATACAAAATCACCTTGTATAGGATCAACTAAGGGTGAGGCCGTCCCATCATACCAAATTTGCAGCGAATGCAAGGCACGGGTGCAGCCCACATACAGCAGCTTGGCATCCTGCTCGGTAGCAGGATAATGAACATCATCCACATCAATGATCAATACCGCATCGAATTCGAGTCCTTTAGCCATAAAGGTCGGAACGATGGAAATACCACCTTCATAGTGCTGTTGACCCGCCGCGATCAGGTTGACCGACAGGCCAGCTGCATTAAGCTTCTTGTAGAGCGCTTCGCTGCGTGCCTCGGTACGAACGAGAATCGCCACGGTTGAAATTTCGCCGGTTTGCAGCTTCTGGACAGCAGTGATGATGGAGGCAATCAGCTTGGCTTCATCCACCCGAACAATTTGGACCGGGTCCCCGCTGCGGAACACGGGAATGGCCAAGGCTGCAGGCTGATCCAGACCGAGCTTTAATACCTCATTGGCAAAATATATGATTTCCATCGTAGATCGATAGCTGCGGTCCAATTGAAAATAAGCCGTTTTACCTTCTTCAAAAAGCGCCGTAAACTCATCCCATTTGCGAATCCCTTGATAGGCATGAATTCCTTGGGACAGGTCTCCCAAAATCGTAAACGATTGGTTGCGGGTATGCAGATTTAACAAAGCCACCTGAAAAGGTGAAAAATCCTGGGCTTCATCAATGACCGTGTGATCAAAGGTCAGATCCCCGTGGATACCTTGAAATTTGCTGCGAATGAAGAGTAATGCTGCCAAATCCTCCGGCTGAACACGCTTTTTCTTAAGGTGTGCTTCGGTGGAGGCAAGCAATTCCTTAGGTATTTCATTGTAAAGCTCAATGGACAAATAATCGGGCTTGCCAGCGGTTTGGAACAGCTCTTTATAGAACGTAAAGGGGGTATAGGCCGTCCAATGTTTGGCATAGTCGCGCAGCCGACTGGATGCCTTTTTCTTATAGTCCTTTTTCAGATGAACCTCCCATACCTTCTCAAGCTCCATTTCCTGCCACCGTTTAATGCGTGCCATCACACGCTCGCGTCTTTTCATTAAAGGGTCATGCTTGTATTCTACCTCATACCACTGACGCATCGTTTGCTTGCTCAGCTTCACACCGTCCCAAGGACTGTAATCTGCATGAGGAGCGGCAGAAGCTTCGAATTGCTCCAGTGATTGCTCCAGCCATTGCATGAACCTAATCGAGCCCTTCCAGCGGCCCGGAGCAGCGTCGTTCATTACAGGCCGGCCTGGCCCGGTTTGAAACCAGTAACGCAATTGCTCAGAGGTATCGATCAGCTTCACCTCATGCTCCAATAGCTCCAGCGCCCAGTCACTAAAGGTAGTTTGTTGAATATCGCCGACACCAAGCTCAGGAAGCACGCCTGAAATATAATCGAGGAACATGCGGTTAGGCGCGAAAATAATCATGCGTTCAGCACGAACCTGATCGCGGTATTGATACAGCAGGTAGGCGAGTCGGTGCAAAGCTACCGTTGTTTTACCGCTTCCAGCGACACCTTGTATGAGCAAAGCGCTGTTCTTGACAGCACGGATAATCGAATCCTGCTCGGACTGAATGGTGGAAACGATGTCGCGCAGCTTATTATCCTTGTTTTCTCCCAAACGGTAGAGCAGGAATTCATCGGTAACTGCCATGTTGTCGCCGTTTCGATCGAATGTATCGACTACCCGCTGGAGAATTTGTTTGCGAATGACAAGATTTCGTTTTAAAAACACAAGGCCTTCCACAAGACCATCAGGAGAATCGTATTGAGTAGCATCCAATCCTCCAGTGTACGAATAGAAAAGGGAAGCAACCGGAGCACGCCAATCGACGACCATCAGTTCCAGCGTCAAATCCTTCTCAACGCCAACCTTGCCAATATAAAGAGGGAGAGGCTCCTTGTGACCGCTTTCCTGAAAATCAAGCCTGCCAAAATAAGGTTCGCTCTGCGCAACAGCCAGATTACGACGTCGTGAATCACGGATCGAATCCAGCACTTGTTCGGTGTGATCATGCCCGGTATAGGGCGGAATGCTTGCCAGTTCCTGCAGCTGTCGGTCAATTTCGGTGAACGTGTCCGCCAACCGTTTCATTTCCTCGTCATACGCGTTTTGCATGCTGATTTCCAAGTGATAACCTCCGCTCATTCCGTTCGTATTGTGTTAGACAGGACGGATATCATATCACAATTCACCTCTATATTGCAATCATTGTATGAAATGTATAATACCTGTGAATATCCAGAGAACTGAATCATCCCAAAAAGCCTCGTGCCGCCGGATTGCCAACGAACGCGAAGCCTTTTGCATGACACTTATCATTAATGATGGAATCGCAAAGGCAGGCTTTCCACTCCATGAACGATAAATCCGCGTGCCGGCTGAAGCAAATCCTGATTGATCCGCTGCAGGTTCGGAAGCCGATCCATGATGACTCTAAGTGCGACCCTGGCCTCCAGACGTGCAAGCGGTGCGCCGAGACAGAAGTGGATACCATGGCCAAAAGCAATATGCGGATTTGGATTTCGCCTGATGTCGAACGTATGGGCATTCATAAATTTGTGTTCGTCACGGTTTGCCGATCCAATCCAGGCAACGACCCGGCTACCAGCAGCAATCGTTTGTCCACCAATCTCTAATTCCTCCTTGGCCGTACGAAACATCGCTTGAACAGGGGAACGATAACGAAGCACCTCTTCAATGGCAGAAGGAAGAAGCTGCGTGTCTTGGCGAAGCTGATCCCATTGCTCAGGATGCTCCAACAAGGTAAGAACGGCATTGCCGATCAAATTGGTAGTTGTTTCATTACCTGCGACAAGCAGCAGCGAACAAAAAGCTAAGATGTCATGCTCAGACAGCTGCTGCTGCTCCTCCTCAGCCAGCAGGAGAGCGCTGATCAGATCATCCTGAGGATGGATGCGGCGTTTGGCTATGATCTCACGGAAATAAGCATGCATCTCCATGAGTGCTTGCTGGGACTCGGGATTGACTTCTCCAACTACTGCATTGGCTGAGGCTACGACCTCATCGGACCAATGCTTGAACCGGTCGCGATCCTCGCTTGGAATTCCCAACAGCTCGGCTATGACGATAACCGGCAGCGGGTAAGAGAAGTCATGAATAAGGTCGATCTCACCTGATTGAATATATGGAGCAAGCAGCTCGTTGGCAATCTGCTCGATACGCGGCTCTAAGGCAGCAACCGCTTTAGGCGTAAAGGCACGGCTAACCAAAGAGCGAAGCATGGTATGCCTTGGAGGGTCGGTCGTAATTAGAGAAAAGCCATTGTTAGCCTGTGCAGACTTTTGAGCAGCAGTTTCAGCACTCGCTTCATTGCCGTGGCCGGAAGAGAAGCGTGCTTGATCGGACAGCACGGTGCGTACATCGTCATAGCCGAACACGGACCAGAACTTCATAGCTTCCATATATGCAACGGGCTGTCCTGCGCGCATTTGATCATACATGGGATAAGGATTTCTGAGCAGCTCCGGGGTTAATAAGATACTCACAAGTATGATACCTCCTCATTTTTTGTCACGAATGGCAAGTCTGGATTCTGGGTAATCACATAGCATTTGGAAAGGTGTTATTATTTCCCACCTATACCTGAGCTATACCTTTGTTTACCCGGAAATGGGCAAATCACGATGAAATTGTATGAAAGTTTTACGAACGATAGCTTTTTCGATATGATATTATCCATCTACTTTGACGAATTGGAGGCTGGGATCATATGAGAACCGAGGATCAAATTAAAAGAAAACGCAATGAGCTGGTTGTCCAGCTGAAGTCAGCAGAAGCTGATCTGGCAAATGTACTGCAAAGCAATCCCGAGAGCGAGGGGAAAATCGATAGGCTTCGTTCAAAGACTGAACAGCTGGAGTCCATGGTTATGATGCTCGAATGGGTACTGAATGAACCAAGCGGAGCTTATCATACTTAACCTCTGCAAGCTACAATAGGCCGATTCTTTAACCTGCTTACAGCTCTAATTTACATTCTGTTGATGATCTCGAGCAAATTTTACATAGTGATAATGTAAGCAGGCATTCTGTTAAATCTTTGATAGTTACAATTGAACATATGTCCACTTTATACATATGTTTGGCCAAAACTGTTGGAGGTGTTGAGTCAGAATGAAAACAAAGACTTTAAAGCTCATTACAAGTATTGCACTGACGGGAGGATTATTGGTTAACAGTCCCGAGCTGCTTCCGATTGGCGTTTCAACGGTACAGGCGGCAGAGCAAGCGGCGGCACCATCCGTGTACATCGCTCCAATTGATCGCGCGAAATTTATAGCAGGCGCCAAATTTGATTTCCGCGTCGAGCTGAACAATTTGACGACGATCCCGGGTTCCGTAAGCATCACGGTTAACGGCAAGGATGCCGAGCAGTTTTTTGGTAAGCCTTTTGTAAAAACAAATACAAGCAGCAGCCAGGAATTTACCATTCGTGATGTGATGATTAGCGAAGCAGGCACATATGAAGTGGCAGTAAAAGCAGATGGATTATCTAAAACCGTAAAATATGAGGTTGTATTGGCGGATAATGGTGGACAGAAGGCCAAGAATGTGATTTTGTTCATCGGTGACGGCATGGCATTTCCAGATATTACCATATCGAGAGTCATGTCCAAAGGGATGACCGAGGGTAAATATAACGGGTTGTTGGAAATGGATAAATTTGAACAGCGTGCCGTAGTTACCACCTCAGGGATGGATTCTATTGTTACAGATTCCGCGAACAGCGCAAGTGCTTATAATACAGGCCATAAATCGGCTGTAAACGGTCTTGGCATTTATCCGGATAACACAGAAAGCTCTCTGGATGATCCGAAGGTAGAGACGCTGGCTGAGATGCTGAAACGCAGCAAAAAAATGTCCGTAGGCGTGGTAACGACCTCCGAAATAGAAGATGCAACACCTGCTGCGGTTGTTTCCCATACACGCCGTCGTGCCGACAAGCCGGAAATCGCTGAAATGCTGTACAAGCTGCAGCCGGAAGTTATTTTGGGTGGAGGCTCTGCTTACTTCTTGCCTAAATCAACACCGGGCTCCAAGCGTAAGGATGATCAGGATTTATTCGATATGTTTGAGAAAAAAGGCTACACCATCGCTGAGAACGCAACTCAGCTAAAAGCTGCTAATTCACCAGACAAGCTGCTCGGCTTGTTCCATCCCTCAGATATGAGTGTGTATTACGACCGTTCGACGAACAATACAGCAGAATTGAAAAACTTTACGGATCAACCGAATCTTTGGGATATGACATCAAAGGCGATTGATGTACTGAGTAAAAACGAGAACGGCTTCTTCCTGATGGTAGAAGGTGCAAGCATCGATAAGCAGCTTCATCCGATGGATTGGGAACGTGCTGCCTATGATACGATTGAGATGGATAAGGCTATCGGCGTGGCCAAACGTTTTGCCGAAAAGAACGGTGATACGATGATTGTTATCACAGCAGATCATGCACACTCCGTCAGCTTATCTGGAACGTACTGGGAAGGTGACGGCAAATCAGGCAGAGAAGCTTTCCGCACGTATGAAGAATCCAAATTCCCGACCTATGTAGATGCTAACGGTGACGGCTTCCCGGACAGCCCGGATGTTGAACGCAAGCTTGGAGTCGTATTCGGAGCAGGTACCGACTACTATGAGGATTATAAATTTGATCCTATTCCAACCTCACCGGCTGTAAAAAATAAAGAAGGTCTTTATGTCGCCAACCCTGCCAAATTAGCCAACCCTGATGATCCGGAACGTGATCGCTTCTTGCGTAAAGGGACTCTTAACCCGACAATAGAAAGCACAGGCGTTCATTCCGCCGACGATGTTCCTTTAATGGCATATGGACCGGGCTCCAGCTATTTCAAAGGTACCATGGACAATACC
>NZ_JBBOBS010000001.1:57500-262500 GCF_038000305.1 Paenibacillus sp. FSL H8-0034 | reverse complement strand
ACAGACTTTTATCCGGGAGTCAGACCGTGAGTGCTAAGATCCATGGTCAAGAGGGAAACAGCCCAGACCATCAGCTAAGGTCCCCAAGTGCAGGTTAAGTGGGAAAGGATGTGGAGTTGCCCAGACAACCAGGATGTTGGCTTAGAAGCAGCCACCATTGAAAGAGTGCGTAATAGCTCACTGGTCGAGTGACTCTGCGCCGAAAATGTAACGGGGCTAAACCTGCCACCGAAGCTATGGCTCGAACAAGTAATTGTTCTTGGGTAGGGGAGCGTTGTGTAGAGGTTGAAGGTGTACCGTAAGGAGCGCTGGACACTACACAAGTGAGAATGCCGGTATAAGTAACGAAAAGACAAGTGAGAATCTTGTCCGCCGAAAGCCTAAGGGTTCCTGAGGAAGGCTCGTCCTCTCAGGGTAAGTCGGGACCTAACGCGAGGCCGAAAGGCGTAGTGGATGGACAACTGGTTGAAATTCCAGTACCACCGTGAACCGTTATGAGCAATGGGGTGACGCAGAAGGATAGTGACGCGGACTGATGGATGTCCGTCCAAGCAGCGAGGCTGGTGTGTAGGCAAATCCGCACATCGATAAGGCTGAGCTGTGATGGGGAGCGAAAATTGCAGTAGCGAAGGTCATGAGTTCAAGCTGCCAAGAAAAGCCTCTAGCCAGGGAGAAGGTGCCCGTACCGCAAACCGACACAGGTGGGCGAGCAGAGTATGCTAAGGCGCGCGGAAGAACTCTCGTTAAGGAACTCGGCAAAATGACCCCGTAACTTCGGGAGAAGGGGTGCCTCGGTAGGGTGAATAGCCCGAGGGGGCCGCAGTGAAAAGGCCCAAGCGACTGTTTAGCAAAAACACAGGTCTGTGCGAAGCCGTAAGGCGAAGTATACGGGCTGACGCCTGCCCGGTGCTGGAAGGTTAAGGGGAGTGGTTAACCGCAAGGTGAAGCTATGAACCGAAGCCCCAGTAAACGGCGGCCGTAACTATAACGGTCCTAAGGTAGCGAAATTCCTTGTCAGGTAAATTCTGACCCGCACGAATGGCGTAACGACTTGGGCGCTGTCTCAACGAGAGATCCGGTGAAATTTTACTACCTGTGAAGATGCAGGTTACCCGCGACAAGACGGAAAGACCCCATGGAGCTTTACTGCAGCTTGATATTGAACTTGGGTACGATCTGTACAGGATAGGTGGGAGCCAAAGAAGCATGAGCGCCAGCTTGTGTGGAGGCGACGTTGGGATACCACCCTGATCGTATCCGAGTTCTAACCTCGCACCGTAATCCGGTGCAGGGACCGTGTCAGGTGGGCAGTTTGACTGGGGCGGTCGCCTCCTAAAATGTAACGGAGGCGCCCTAAGGTTCCCTCAGAATGGTTGGAAATCATTCGCAGAGTGTAAAGGCACAAGGGAGCTTGACTGCGAGACAAACAGGTCGAGCAGGGACGAAAGTCGGGCTTAGTGATCCGGTGGTACCGAATGGAAGGGCCATCGCTCAACGGATAAAAGCTACCCTGGGGATAACAGGCTTATCTCCCCCAAGAGTCCACATCGACGGGGAGGTTTGGCACCTCGATGTCGGCTCATCGCATCCTGGGGCTGAAGTAGGTCCCAAGGGTTGGGCTGTTCGCCCATTAAAGCGGTACGCGAGCTGGGTTCAGAACGTCGTGAGACAGTTCGGTCCCTATCTGTCGTGGGCGCAGGAAATTTGAGAGGAGCTGTCCTTAGTACGAGAGGACCGGGATGGACGTACCGCTGGTGTACCAGTTGTTCCGCCAGGAGCACGGCTGGATAGCTACGTACGGAAGGGATAAGCGCTGAAAGCATCTAAGCGCGAAGCCCCCCTCAAGATGAGATTTCCCAATTAGTAAGACCCCTTATAGACGATGAGGTAGATAGGTTCGGGGTGGAAGTGCCGCAAGGTATGGAGCTGACGAATACTAATCGGTCGAGGGCTTATCCAAGAAAGAGTCTTGCAAGCGAAAGCGAGTGAGACGCGCTGCTCAAGCGTAAAGTGTAAGTTTCGGATCTAGTTTTCAGGGAGCAAACTCTGAGCTGCCTGTCCTTTGTAAGGATGGATATTTTCTCGCAGTAATTTCGAAGAAGTAACGCTTCGAAAAATCCCGTTTGGTGATGATGGCGAAGGGGAACCACGCGTTCCCATCTCGAACACGACCGTTAAGCCCTTCAGCGCCAATGGTACTTGAACCGCAGGGTTCTGGGAGAGTAGGACGTTGCCAAGCACAGTTATAAGGAACCTTTTTGGATGAAAATCTGGAAAGGTTTTTTTATTTATGATTTCTAAGCTTGTTAGGCTATACTAATAAGAAGTTTTGATGACCTTTTCAAATAAGGTAAGTAATGAGGAAGCATTAAGTGTTGATATTAATTATAGGGACTGTCATAATATATACTTGACATGAAAAAAGCCCTTTTGATAAGATTGCAATCATATATTACGGCAGCTACGAAAATTGAAGGAGGATTATGGTTGTGTGGAATACGAAATTTGAAAAAGAAGGTTTAACCTTTGACGATGTGTTGCTAGTACCGAGAAAGTCGGAGGTTTTTGGAAAAGAGATTGATATTTCTACAAAATTAGCTGACAACATTAAACTGAATATTCCCCTACTTAGCTCTGCTATGGATACTGTTACGGAGTCTAAGTTGGCTATTGCCATAGCGAGAGAAGGTGGAATTGGAATTATTCATAAAAATATGTCCATTGCCCAGCAGGCAGAGGAAGTGGATCGTGTTAAACGTTCGGAAAGTGGAGTTATTACGAATCCCTTTTCTTTGACTGCAGCCCACCATGTGTATGATGCTGAAGAGTTGATGGCTAAATATCGCATTTCCGGAGTTCCGGTTGTGGATGAGAATAAAAAATTGGTAGGTATTTTGACCAATCGGGATCTTCGTTTTGTTCATGATTACTCCATCTTGATTGGGGATGTTATGACACGTGAGAATTTGGTAACAGCTCCTGTGGGAACTACGCTGAGTCAGGCGGAGGGGATTTTGCAGAAGCATAAAATTGAAAAACTGCCGATCGTCGATGAGAATAATACGTTAAAAGGCCTTATTACGATTAAGGATATTGAGAAAGCTATCCAATTCCCGAATTCTGCGAAGGACAAGCAAGGGCGATTACTTGTAGGCGCAGCAGTTGGAGTATCCAAGGATGTAATGGAACGCGCAGAAGCGCTGGTTACAGCAGGAATTGATATGATCGTCGTGGATTCAGCACATGGTCATCATATTCATATTCTTCAAACGGTAAAAAAGCTTCGTGAGCAATACCCTACTCTTCCTATATGTGCGGGCAACGTAGCTACAGGGGAAGGGACTAGAGATCTAATTGCAGCAGGAGCCTCGATGGTTAAGGTAGGAATCGGACCAGGTTCCATCTGTACAACCCGAATTATTGCTGGTATCGGTGTCCCGCAAATTACGGCAATCTACGACTGTGCGTCTGTGGCCAGGGAATATAATGTGCCTATTATCGCAGACGGCGGGATTAAGTACTCTGGGGACGTTACAAAGGCCATTGCTGCTGGAGCTAGTGCTGTAATGATTGGAAGTTTGTTTGCGGGTACAGATGAAAGTCCTGGTGAATCGGAAATTTATCAAGGCAGAAAGTTTAAGGTATACAGAGGTATGGGATCTTTGGGTGCTATGAAAGAGGGTAGCAAGGATCGCTATTTTCAAGAAAATGAAAGTAAGCTGGTACCTGAAGGTATTGAGGGACGCGTTGCTTATAAAGGTCCTTTGGCAGATACAGTGTTTCAACTGATAGGTGGATTGCGTTCCGGCATGGGTTATTGCGGGGCAAGCACGATTGATGCCTTGATTAACGAAACTTCTTTTATCAAAATTACAGGTGCGGGCTTGCGGGAAAGTCATCCTCATGATGTACAAATTACGAAGGAAGCTCCGAACTATTCATAATAAAAGTAAGCTATGAGAAGATGGGGCCCTGCTGGCTGCCATCTTCTTGCTTTTGAACAGGCTTGTTGGCTTGTGGTACAATAAGAAATACGTGTTTGTAGAATGAAAATAGGAGTTGATAATGTTGTTATTGTCGGTAAGACGCGTGTCGATGGTGTTGGCTACTGCACTTCTTGTCCAAATAGGCTCGATGGCGGTGATCCAATCCCAGCCTGCGATGGCGGCCGAAGCGGTTGATTTGAAGCTGGATGCCAAATCGGCTATTTTGATGGATGCTGCCACAGGACAAATTTTATACGAGTTTAATTCAGACACAGCGCTCCCCCCTGCAAGTATGTCGAAGATGATGACGGAATATTTGGTGATGGAGTCGGTAAAAAGCGGTAAACATAAATTAGATGATATGGTTCCAACGAGTCAATATGCTGCTGATGTTATCGGCTCTGGAGATTTGTTGGCATTTAAAGAGCAAGTAAGTCTTAGGGATATGTTCTCGGCGATGTCGATCTATTCGGCAAATGATGCATCGGTGGCACTAGCAGAGTTTGTCAGTGGCAGTACTGAAGAAGATTTTGCGAAAATGATGAACGAGAAAGCTAAGCAGTTTGGATTATCGGATCAGGCCCATTTTATTAATGCAACAGGCTTATCAAGGGCTGATCTAGGCAAATATGCACCCAAGGAATTACAGGGTGAAACCATGCTTACGGCAAAAGACGCGGCACTCATAGCTTATAATCTTATTAAGGATTATCCAGAGATTCTGGAGACGACCAAAATTCCATCGAAGAAATTTCGCGAAAAAGATAAAACGCCAATGATAAATTGGAACTGGATGCTGGAGGGAAATAAGGATAATACGAATTTTAAGAAATATGCATATCCCGGTCTGGATGGATTAAAAACAGGGTCTACGGATGATGCAGGGTACTGCTTTACAGGTACGGCAGTGCGCAATGGGGTCCGTTTAATCAGTGTGGTGATGGGAACTCCCAAAGAACCAAAGCGTTTTGAGGAAACACGCAAGGTGCTGGATTACGGATTTAACAATTTTGAAAAGAAACAGGTGCTGGCAGCGAATTCAGAAATAGATTCGTTAAAAGTGGTAAATATTAAAAAGGGCATAGAACTGCAAGTAGGTCTTGCTACTCAAGAGGAAGTTTCGTTGGTTGCCAAAAAGGGAGCTGCTCCTGAAGAGTTCAAGATTACGGCAGCAGCTGTGGATGAAAGCAAGCTTGTTGCTCCGATCACCAAAGGTGATGTACTCGGAACGGTTAAAGTAAACTACCAGGGGTACGAAAAGACGACGAATTTAATTGCTACTGCGGATGTGGTACAGGCGAGCTGGTTCAGATTGATGTTCAGAGCAATTGGCAGCTTCTTTAGTGATATGCTGGCAGGTACCAAGTCTTAAGAAATACCTGCTAACGGATTGTATATTCCATGGTATTCCTGTAAAATGATTGTTTAGTGGTTTGTGGATTTATTAAAAATTATCGTATATATGTTTGGAGGAAACGGAAATGGAAACAGGTACATCGCGTGTAAAAAAAGGTATGGCAGAAATGCAAAAGGGTGGCGTCATTATGGACGTCATGAATGCAGAGCAAGCAAAAATTGCTGAAGCAGCAGGAGCTTCCGCTGTTATGGCTTTGGAGCGAGTGCCTTCGGATATTCGTGCTGCCGGTGGGGTAGCTCGTATGGCTGATCCTACCGTTATGGAAGAAGTAATGAAAGTAGTTACGGTTCCGGTTATGGCTAAAGCGCGGATTGGACACTATGTAGAGGCGAAGATCCTTGAGTCCATGGGTGTCGATTATATTGACGAGAGTGAAGTATTAACGCCTGCTGATGAGGTTTATCATATTAACAAAAGAGAGTTTACGGTTCCTTTCGTATGTGGAGCAAGGGATCTTGGAGAAGCTTTACGTAGAATTACTGAGGGTGCGTCGATGCTTCGTACGAAGGGCGAACCGGGAACGGGTAATATTGTAGAGGCAGTTCGCCATATGCGGATGATTGTCGGTCAAATTAATAAGGTGAAATCGATGTCCAAGGATGAGCTGTTCGCTGAAGCCAAAAACATTGGTGCACCTTATGAACTATTGCTGCAAATTCATGAAACAGGTAAATTACCAGTCGTTAACTTTGCGGCAGGTGGTGTTTCCACTCCGGCGGATGCAGCTTTGATGATGCATTTGGGAGCAGATGGAATTTTTGTAGGATCTGGTATTTTTAAATCGGAGAATCCTGAGAAATTTGCCAAAGCGATTGTGGAAGCGACCACGCATTACACGAATTACGACTTGATCAGAGAAGTATCCAAGAACCTGGGTGCTCCAATGAAGGGTATCGAAATTTCCAAGCTGGATGCGACACAACGTATGCAAGAACGCGGCTGGTAAGGATCGGTTGAGGTGACAATGATGAAGATAGGTGTATTGGCTCTTCAAGGAGCAGTAGCTGAGCATATACGATTAATTGAAAAGGCCGGCGGAGAAGGCATTATTGTGAAAACCATTCAACAGCTGGATGAATTGGATGGAATCATCATTCCCGGTGGTGAGAGTACCACGATTGGCAAGCTGATGCGGACGTATGATTTTATCGATAGCTTACGTGCATTCTCGAAACAAAAAAAGCCGATCTTTGGTACTTGTGCTGGATTGATTGTGATTGCCAAGGAAATCGAAGGGCAGCCGGAAGCTCATCTTGAGCTTATGGATATGAAGGTAGCCCGAAATGCATTTGGACGGCAGCGTGAAAGCTTTGAAACGAATTTGGTTATTAAAGGAATCGCGGACGATGTCCGTGCTGTATTTATTCGGGCTCCTTTAATTAACGAAGTCGGCCAAGGCGTTGAAGTGTTAGCTACTTATCACGATCAGATCGTTGCTGCGCGTCAAGGGCATCTATTGGCAGCTTCGTTTCATCCTGAGCTGACTGATGATGAACGGATGCATGCTTATTTCCTCGAGATGGTACGTGAAGCGAAGCAGGAGGGGTCTCCTTGTTAGATGTAAAGTTGTTCCGAACCGAAGCCGATTTGCAACGCGTCGTGCAGGCGATGAAAAATCGCGGCAAAACGCTGGACGATATCAGTCGTTTTACCGGCCTTGATTCGAAACGTAGAGAGCTGCTGCAGGAAGTGGAACAGTTAAAGAATCGCCGTAATGTCGTTTCTCAAGAAGTTGCCGCTTTGAAAAAAGCCAAGCAGGACGCAGATGCGCTAATTGAGGAAATGAAGGGTGTCGGCGATCGAATAAAGGTGTTGGACGATGAGATTCGTATATTGGAAGCGGATCTTAACGTAATCATCATGGCTATGCCGAACATTCCGAACACAAGTGTGCCAGTTGGCAGCTCAGAGGAAGATAATGTGGAAATTCGCCGTGTTGGCGAGCCTGTTGTATTCTCTTTTGAACCTAAGGCTCACTGGGAACTCGGACAGCAGCTGGGAATTCTTGACTTTGAGGCTGCTGCGAAGGTAACCGGCTCCAGGTTTGTTTTTTATAAAGGCCTTGGGGCGCGACTGGAACGGGCTCTAATCAATTTTATGATGGATCTGCACAGTGATCAGCATGGGTACGAGGAAATGCTGCCACCGTACATTGTAAACCGCGACAGCTTGACTGGAACCGGACAGCTTCCCAAATTTGAGGAAGATGTATTTAAGCTGGGAGGCACCGATTATTTTCTGATTCCGACGGCAGAGGTTCCAGTAACGAATTTTTATCGTGATGATATTTTGACGAGTGAGCAGTTGCCGCAAAAATTCGTCGCCTTCAGTGCTTGCTTCCGTTCAGAAGCCGGTTCTGCGGGTAGGGATACCCGCGGCCTGATTCGCCAGCATCAATTCAATAAGGTTGAGCTGGTCAAGCTTACGGCGCCAGAGCAGTCCTACGATGAGCTGGAAAAGCTGACTGCTGATGCAGAAAAGGTGTTGCAGCTGCTAGGCCTTCCTTATCGTGTACTGGACCTGTGTACGGCTGATCTGGGCTTCTCTTCGGCGAAAACGTATGATTTGGAAGTATGGCTGCCAAACAGCGGGATGTATCGAGAAATTTCGTCCTGCAGTAATTTTGAGGATTTCCAGGCAAGACGTGCGAATATTCGCTTCCGTCGTGATGCGAAAGCGAAGCCGGAGTTCGTTCATACCTTGAATGGATCGGGTCTCGCATTAGGTCGTACGGTTGCAGCTATACTGGAAAACTATCAGCAAGAGGACGGAAGTGTGATCATTCCCGAAGTGCTGAGACCTTATATGAATAATCTTACTAGGATCAGCAAATAATTAGTGAGAAAAGCTTGATAATTGATGCTGTTCTGTGATACAATGCTTTTTGTCACCTGGAGAGGTGGTCGAGTGGTTTAAGGCAGCGGTCTTGAAAACCGCCGAGGTCGTGAGGTCTCCGTGGGTTCGAATCCCACCCTCTCCGCCATTTTATTTTAATGGTATGGATTCAGTGATAAGAGCCAAACGATAGGCACTAGTGGCCTTGAATGAAAAGAGAATACCCCTTCCCGTTCTACATAGCTGTTCACAGTCGTGTATCCTTTTAAAAAGGGTATGCGGCTTTTTTAATTTTAATGTCTTTTATTGCCTTATGTTAGAGGGTATATAATATTGCGGTCTATCGCACCTTAAAGGGTGTGGAGGTGTTCAATAGATGATAAAAACGGAAAGCTTGGCTATAGATCAAACTCAATTGGTGAAGGCATGGTCAGACGCGATGCCTACTGTATTAAACTTATCGGACCGTGTAGAGGTAAAAGCCGATGAGGCAGACGCAAATGCCCTCTGGGTGAATATTCAGACAGAAGGTCGATCTTTGTATAGCTTTGATTTTAAATGCGTGTACAAGGACTCCAGAGAGGTTAAAGTAGAGTTTATTGATGTTGAGCAGGACGGAGTGCACGTCAATGAGCAGACTGAAATCATTCAAACACTGATTGAGGATTACGTACGTCATATTCATGAATGTGCGCAGCAGCTGCATGCTGTAACTCATCATTAAGAAGGAGGCACTCAGATATGCCAAAAAATATTGCACAACCGGTCCAATCGCCCAGCGGTGACCGAGGGGAAAACGTTGACCATCAACCGAACAAGCCCTTAGCGGGCTCTAAAAAAGTGAAGCAGGCAAACCATTCCCGAAACAATCATGGTGAAGGTAGTTAACAGACAGTAACTTAGGTGCCAGGCCTACAAAAAAGACTGTTGAGGCTGCTCAACAGTCTTTTCCTACACCGCTTGTACGCAAAAAGGTAATCAGATCGTGTACGGCATATTGGATTGTTCGATTAAACCGACAAAAGGAAAGGCTAACCTGTTACATATCATTTGTTACATGTTATTTGTAGATAAATGCTGGTAACACTCCATCATCATGCTGTGGGCAACATCTTCATTATCGGTATAGCCATAAATGGTACCCCCGACAGCCAGTTCTTCACAAACGTCATCAAAAACCGAACAAATGGTGATCGTGAAATCATTATAAACTACATAGAACCGACAAACATCTGACATGTCGCCACACCTCATTCGTATAGTTTCCTCATTCTACCATGAAGAATTTAAAAAGAAAATATAAATTAATGAGGTCTTTAGGATTGAGGTCAGATACTAAATAGCGGTTTTAACTGCCCTTATTTCATACATGCTGTGGTTGGAGCTTATAATATGCTCTGGTTTGGGCTGGCCTCTGCTTTTCCGATGACCTTCCAGATGGACCTCACTAGTTTCCCACGCTTTCCAGGCTTCTTCGGATTCCCATCGAATCATGATGATAACCTCTTCATCGCCACGTCTCACTTTTTTCACCAGAATGCTTAAATCGATGAACCCGGGAGACTTTTCGACAGCTCCTTCTTGACTGAAGCGATCAACAACTTTATCGGAGGTACCCTCTTTTACAATTATGGTTATGGTTTCAATTAACATGAATGACACATCCTTCATAAGTGATAATGAATATCTAATATTTTATTGATAAGGATTATCATTGTCAATTGATATATGAGAGACTGTAGGTTTCTATAAAAAAAAGAAGACACGGATTAAGATGTCTTCTTGTCGCTTGCATGATGATAATAAGCCTAATATAGGTTGAAATGAATCCAAGATCTATGCCTGCTGCTGTCCGATTGTATTCAATTCTGCAATATCCTCTGCAGACAAAACAACTTCAGCAGCTTTGGCGCTATTGGCAATGCTGCTGCCACGACTTGCACCCGGTATCGGAATAATCACAGGTGAAAGCTGCAAAAGCCAGGCCAGAGCAACCTGTTGAGCAGATACCTCATATTTATTTGCGATACGAGAAAGGACGGGATTGCTGCCGATCTGGCCTGCTTTGCTAATACCATTAAGCGGGCTATAGGGTAAAAATGCGATTTGATTGGCCTCGCAGTATTTGAGAACATCGATTGATGAATGGTCAAACAGATTCATTCGGTTTTGCACACTGGCCACTTCAATGATCCCTTTGGCCTCCTCCAGATGGGCTACAGACACATTGGAAAGCCCAGCATGAATCAACTTGCCTTCCTTTTGCAATTCAGCCAACGCACCCAGAGATTCTGCAAAAGGAACTGCAGGATCGGGACGATGGAATTGATACAATACGATTGAATCCAAACCGAGTGCCAATAGGCTATCCTCGCAAGCTTGACGCAAGTAGTCCGGATGACCGTTCGGTTCCCAGCGTCCATCAGGACGAGTAAGGCCGCCTTTGGTGGCAATTATCGCTTGGGGATGCTGCTGCAAGGCTTTGGCTAACAATCGTTCATTATGCCCAAAATCATCGTTATTCAAGCAGTAAGCATTGGCTGTATCAAAAAAGGTAATCCCTTGTTCGAGCGCCGTATGTATGGTCTTGATGCCTTCCTCTTCTGAAGGTCTACCGTTGATCGATAAAGGCATGCCTCCCATTCCGATAGCGCTAACAGAAAGGCCAGTCGAGCCTAATTGACGGTGTGGAATTGTCATATTCTAAATTCGCCTCCAATAGATCGTGATTTAAGCTGTATTCAATACCGTAGAAGTAGATAAACATGATGTACAGCTTAATCTATTGTACCAAGTATTTCCATAAGATATAAGTAGTTAAGATAAGCTGCGTTAGTTACGTTGATGTAATCATAAATTCAATTGATATAGGTGGTAAAACTGGTTCAAACAAGTTTGGACGGAGACTTTTTTCTGACGATGCTTTGTGGTACAATATTAGTTACCGCGTGCCCGTAGCTCAGTAGGATAGAGCGATAGTTTCCTAAACTGTAGGTCGGAGGTTCGATCCCTCTCGGGTACGCCATTTCAACTATTCTAATTTAGATGATAAGCCACTCTTCGGTGTGGCTTTTTTTTGTTCAATATTAACCGGCTCATCAGTCGAGTGCGGCAATAATTGGCGAACACTTTGTTGTAGGAGTCGTAGTGAAAAAGAGAATAATTAAAAATGATTGGCCTTGTTCTTATAAAACCGTCTTATACATTCAAACGCATGCCATGCAGCAGCTTCATTAACCATTTTTAAAACCATTATATCTTCCTGATCGACTTGTTTTAAATGTTTGTCGAATGTGTTTCTTATTCCGTCACTAATTTCTTGGATGGAGTTCACATATGGAAAATAATCAACTAACAATCCTTCCGTTCTTTCACTTGCCTTATTCATGATCAAAATTGCTTCATCATCAACATGTTCACCCTCTCCATTCTTGGCATATCTAATTTTAGTTCATCCAGCACAATAACGTATAATTAGTTCACATCAATAATGTAATCGTAATCTATTTTTAAAATAAAAAGTTATAGCTTTCTATTATAAAATATCACGCTATTGTTATAATTGAAAAAAATCATTATTGGGGAGAGGTAATTGGATGGAATTCCCAGAAAGTATAGATAAGGGATTTCGTGTTTTAAATAAAAGGGCGTTAGAACTTCGTTATGGAATTGTAACCACAGAAAAACCTTATGTTTTTTACCATTATCACAAAGGCATCGAGGTATTATTTGTCCATCGAGGCAAAGGCAATCTGACCCTCAACCGCAAGCTTTATAATTTGGAATCAGGAAGCGTAGTAATTTTCCAACCTTTCCAGTTACATCGTGTTCAATTTGATACTAATCAATGTCCTTATGAGCGCACGATTTTGAATTTTGAACCCTCAACCTTTGCACCATTTCTTAAAAATTTCCCTCTCCTCTTTCGTTTTTATGAACAGGTGTGGAAAGAACAACTTTCCAATCAGGTGTTTCGTATGGATCGCGACATGGGTTATATTTCGGGTGTTCTTGAACGTTTTAAAGATTTATTTTCGTGGGATAGGGAGATAGAACTCGAAGCTGCCTCTATGTTGATTCTCAACATTTTAGATTATCTCAAATCCTTGCATAATGGTAGTTTCGGTGGAGCCGCACGTCCTGAGAGCCATGCTGAGAAAATTATGAATTGGGTAGAGGAGCATTATACAGAACCTTTTGACCTCAGCGCCTTAGCCGAAGAACTTCATCTTTCTAAGCACCATGTCTCTCATCTGTTTCGATCCGAAATAGGGGGCAACATCACCGAATATCTGATCGCTCGCAGAATAAGACAAGCTTGTTGGTTGTTAAAAACGGAATCGAAATCTGTGGAACACATCGGTTCGTTAGTCGGTATACCTAATTTCCCCTACTTTTGTCGTCTCTTTAAAAAGATAACGGGATTAACTCCAATTCAGTACCGTAACAGCCATTTAAATTAAAGGGATCTAATCCGTGTGCAGCGGCTTGGTCCCCATTCATAAATTAAAGTTCAGCAATAAGAAAAGACTGTTGAGTTTTTCTCAACAGTCCTAGCAGGGCTAACGTATGGCTTTTTACTTTTATACAGAGGCAGCTTTGGATCCAGTAACAAGCTTGACTCGTTGAATAACCTCATATTCAAGCTGTGTAGTCTTTTGCTCCAATCGTTTACCAATGAAGAATACGTCTACCACATTCCAGATACAGAATGTGAGCCATCCAAATAAGAGCAAACAGATAGCATAACCGATATCACCAAGATAAAAACGGTGACCTCCTAAAACGCCAGTAAACCACCATAATACATAAGTGATGATCTTGCTTTTCTTTCTAATTTCCACTTCGCTGGCAACCATCGACAGCTGTTCTGACGTAAGATCTCTTTTTAGCATGAGATTATCCAAGATTTAGTTCTCCTTTTTACGACAAAAATTATGTAATATACATACTATTACTGATTAATATACAGCATTTTACAAAAATTTGATAGAAAAATTTATCAATTTTGGTTTTCAAACATGGTGACAGAGAGATGAGTCTGCTATAGACTTGACCAACGTCAATAACAAGATTTCCCTTTGCTCGCTATTACCGAGAGATCGCAGAACTTTATTTATCTGAAACACAGGTGTAATATGAAACACATTAAATCAGTAAATATGAAAGACAGATTACCTTATTCGTGCTAACCCCTGATAGGGAAGCGCACTCATTGATAAATATTAAAAGTGTGGAGGCTGGTCATGATGCAATATGAGTATTTGCTGCGGGTTATTTTAGCAGGAATTTGTGGCGCGTTGGTTGGGTATGAACGAAAAAATCGCATGAAGGAAGCGGGGATTCGTACACATTTTGTTGTTGCACTCGGTGCTTCTCTGATGATGATTATTTCTAAATATGGTTTTCAGGATCAGAACGGGTGGGAGAATGTAGCCTTCGATCCATCGCGTATTGCTGCTCAGGTCGTGAGCGGAGTAGGGTTTCTGGGAGCAGGGATGATTTTTATGCAGCGATTGACTATAAAAGGACTTACCACTGCAGCAGGGATATGGGCTACTGCAGGGGTAGGTATGGCTATTGGAGCTGGTTTGTACGTATTGGGGGCAGGTGTGGCTATCATTATTTTTGTCGCTCAAAAGCTTTTACATGGTCGCTTCAATTGGTTATCCTCCCCCAAAACGGAACAGCTGGTTATTCGAATTACGAATGAGCCAGGGGCGACATCCCAAATTCAACAGCTGCTGGAAGAGAAACATATTTCCATTCTAAGCTTTCAAGCCGAAAGTAGTGGTATTGGCTCAGAAGACATTACGTTGGAGATGATTGTAAGATTTCCGGGCTCTTATAGAGTGGAGCAATTGCTGCCGATTGTGCAGGAGGCTTCGTTCGTAAGAGCTGTTGAACTCAAGTAACTGAGAACCAATCCATCCTACGGAGTAAAGGATACAACAATTGGATATATCGCTGGTTCTACTCCCTTTGTCGGATCAGCTTCGTTAGGCGACCCTCAGCAGTCCATTCAACTACATAGATATCTCCGCGGGAATCTACGCACACTCAGCTCTGGTTCATTTGCCGCGCAAATTGACAGAAATCCCGTGCGGCTCCAGCAGCTGGCCCGGCTCGGAGCCGCGGCCTTCCCATGAACGAATATAGCTGCCTACCGCATTGTACTGGTATCAGCGACCCGTCTGTAGTGGTCATTATTTTTGGTATACAACTGGAAAATGCTCTCCAGCCAAAATATCTCCCTGTTTAATATCGACATAGGGCAGCATCGGATGTTTTCCGGACGGCTCGTAGCGGGTATGACCCGGCATATAATGGACAGCAATGGCTCGGCGTTTCATATTTGATCGATTATTCGGGCTTCCATGCCAGGTCAGGGAATGATGATAGCCAACCTGGCCTTTCTTGATCTCAAAGGGAACTGCCGTCAGATCAGCTCCCTCCGGGAGTAATTCGGGCTTACGGTGATAAGGCATAAACTGCTCGTTGCTGGCCAAATATTTTTGGTGATCTCCCCATTTATGACTCCCCGGAACCATCCACATGCAGCCATTCTCGATAACTGCATCATCAAGGGCAACCCACGCGCTGACAAGATCGGCAGGCTGAATGATCGGCCACAACGGGTGATCCTGATGCCATGCCGTCGGTCCGCCTGTTACTGGTGGCTTGTATTGAATCTGATCATGCCATATACGAAGCGTATCGGTCTGACATAGCTGAGCGATCTCTTCGCAAATACGGGAATGACCTGCGTGCTGTAGAAAGGCATCACTTACCATCCAGATATTGACGATTTGAATGACCTTCTCGTTGGCGACCATTTTCATCCCGTCATAGGGGGATTCGCCTTCCTTCATATTACGGTTTAGAACCGGCTGCTTGACCGATTTCCCTTCCATAACGAGATCCAACTCCGCACGCAGTTGTTCAACCTCGCTGTCATCCAGCATAACCTCACCTTTTAAAAATCCGTTCCGTTCAAATTCCTCGATCTGTGACGCGTGCAGCATGTAGTATTCTCCTCTCATTGAAACCAGCTTATTTGTGGTGATATAGTGAAGTATAAGAACATGTGAACGGTACGTATTTAGACAAAACCAAGAGGCATTTACACTTTTCCAATATCTTAGTAGGAGTGGCTTACTAATGAACGTAGGTTCCCTTCTGACGCTGACCCCAACGATTAATTTCGCTCACCGCAGCCGAGTGGACGCACATGTAACCTGGGGGCCCAGAACGATCCCCGACTGGCAGTTTTTTTATGTTATCGAGGGGGAAGCAGAGCTTCTGTATAACCAAAAGCGGCAGCGGATCAGGGCGGGGGAGTGTGTGCTCTTTGGTCCTGACAGCCCAAATCAGCTAAATACCCTTTCAGAGGCATTATTTTACAGCATTCATTTTCATTGGTCCCATCCTTCACCGGTACCCGTCCATCCGGCTTACCGCATTCGGGAAAGCGCCTTCGAGGACCTTTCCTGTCAGGCTCCGGCGTATCATATGGATATACCCGAGTATGGCAGTATCGCCATTCCTCCCTGGTTTGATCTTCCTGAGCTGGAGCAGATATTCTTAAGAATCGTGAAGGAATATCAGCTGGAGCAGCCAGGATATGCCTTCGTGCTGCGAGCTCTGCTGATGGAGCTTATCGCAAGCCTCATGCGCCATGTACTGGATCAAGCCTTTATGCGAAAAGCCAGTAAAATAGAATCGGCGCTTGAAATGATGCGCATCCATCCTGAGCAGTCGTGGACGGTCGAGCAGCTCGCCAATCTGTGCGGGTACCATCCAATCCATTTTACGAAGCTCTTTAAGGAAGAGATGGGACGAACACCCAAGCATTATTTAATCTCGGAACGAATGAAGCGAGCGAAGCAGATGCTTCTTGGTGAACAGACGCTCAGTGAGATTGCCGAACAGTTGAATTACACCAGCATTCACTATTTCAGCAATCAATTCAAGAGGGAAACGGGACTAAGTCCAAGCGAATTTCGACAGCAGGGCAGTCGTGCTCTTCATTAATCCCATTCAATTTGCTACCCATAGTACGACGGCTAGTATGGCTATACAGGTGGATGCTGTACTTGTAAGTAATTGAACAGACTATAGTTGCCAAGGAGACGAAGCCCGCGCTCGATAGGGGTTTCGTTTTTTTGTACAGAGTAGGAGCTTTAATTTGCGATAAAATGTAAATAAATGTAAAATTAATAATGATTTCACTCTATCTGTGTCAGGCAAACCAGAAGGGTATTCAACGGCTAACTGTTCACAAATTCTGATAGGAGGAAGACAAAAAATAATGTCGAACATTATAGTTAGGACGGTCATGCAGGTGGGACTTGTATTTTGTTGAGCGCCTTCATTTCTATTTATTTCATGCATATAAGGAGAATGGGGTATGAATGTAGGGTCCATGTTTAAACTAAAAAATTACACACGCAGCTTGAGAGGGAATTATTTTCGCAAAAGTTTGATTTTTGCCTTAATAATTACTAGTTTACCGACAGCGATTATTGGAATTAGCACTTATTTTATTGGAATCAAGCAGGTGGAAAAGGAGGTGTATCAGAAAAATCAGTATCAGCTTGAGCAAGTTTTTAAGCGGTTTGATCAGCAGTTCTCTCAGCTCGAGATGACCGTGGACAAAGGGGCGGCTAATTCCCTATTCGATGAAAATCTGAGGGACATCAATTTTATAGACGAATTTCGGGTCACCCAGGACATCTACAGACTGTTAGCCATTGCTCAAAGCTCAGATACTATGATTATGCGGATCGATTTGTATTTGGAAAATCAACAGCTGCTGATTTCTAATGATAGGGGTGCCACTCGGCTCAAAGATGAGCCCAACCAGTCGGCCTATGCATCGATTCTGAAATCGGGGGAGCTGATGTATTGGGCTGATGCGGAGAGCTATTCACCGAGTGGAGGCTCTTTGTTTCCCCAAGTGTTGATTCATAAGCTTCCATTTGTCAGTACGAGGCCTTACGGAGCCTTATTGGTTTATTTGGATAAAAGCCTGATTGATAAAGAAATTACGCATCTGACTCCTTATGAGGATGGCATTTCCTTTATTATGAAGCCGAATGGCGATTGGATTACGTCCGGTAAAGAGTCAGACTCAGCCAGACAGCCCTTAAAGGATTATATAAAAAGCAAGGTGCTGAAAAACGAAATCAACTCCGAGTCTTTTACAGTGAAGTGGGAGGGGGCGGAGTATTCAGTTGCCACGGCTACCTTCTCGCGAACAGGTTGGCGATACGTCATCGCCACACCGCTATCCCAATTAGTGGAGCCTATCACGTTAACATCCAAGCTGATGCTGGGTGTCAGTATGCTGGGAGTACTTATAGCAGCCTTGCTGTCCTGGTTTGCCTCGCAGCGTATGTACAGCCCGATCAAGCGGTTGGTTCAAATGTTTGGAGGGAATATCAGCAGCAAAACGCAGGATGAGGATCGGTCCGATGAGATCCAATATATAGAAAACAAATGGCTCAATATTACCCGTGAAAGCCAGCTGTTCCAGTCCCTGTTGGAAGAGAATCGTTACAGTATGAAAAAGGGCTTTTTACTGCAATTGATTCAAGGTCAGCTGTATTTCTTTTCTGAAAAGGAGCTGCGGGAGCGAATGGAGGTCCATGGCTGGGATACTGTCGATAAGAAGTTTGCTCTGCTGCTCATTCAATTATCCCCATTTTCCGAAACTAGCAAAAGGTTTGTGGAGGGGGACGAGCAGCTGGTCACCTTCGCAGCAGCTAATATTATTGAGGAGCTCTCCACGGATAAAGCCAACATGGAGACGATCAATCTGCATAACTTAACGGTGTCTTTGCTCGTATCCTTTGAACAGGATAAGCCCAAGGAACAGATCAAGAGCGAGCTTTTCAGGTTTTCAAATGAGGTCATCACGATGATTACCAAGTTATTGGGTGTTCATGTGGCGGTAGGGATCAGCAGACCGGTCCATGAGCTGAAGGAGCTGCCCAAAGCCCTGGATGAGGTCAAACAATGCCTGCATTTCCGTAATATTGGGGAGCATGGTCAAATTCTGAGCACCGATGATTTCATTTCGTATGTCAAAGAGAATCTGGACTATCCTTATCAAATTGAAAAAGAGCTCATCCATGCGCTCCAAATGAGGGCTGAAGCAGAAACGATTCAAAATTGGAATGAGTTTATGCTGGTACTCACACAAAATACCGGGAAGGCCTTTCAGATTCAACAATATATGGCTCAATTGCTTAGCAGTGTTTTACGAGCGATGATGCAGCTGGACGTCGCACATGCCAGCGCGAAGCAAGGTATCAATCTGTATGAGCAGCTGTTCAAGCTCAAGGAAATCGACGAAATCAACAAGTGGTTTGTCAATGTCGTCATTCACCCCTTTCTCCAGACCTTGTCGGAAAAGCAGGGGATCGAGATGAAGCAGACGATCCGCAAAGTTAAGGACATCATTGATCAGGAATATATGAGAGATATTTCGCTGGAATATTTATCAGATCAAATCGGAATTTTACCGAAGAGGCTAAGCGCTGTCTTTGCGGAAGTCACCAATCAAAATTTTATCGACTATGTGACCGAGGTACGTTTGGAGAAATCCAAGCAGCTGTTAAGAAATACCGATTTGAAGGTTACCGAGATTGCAGCCAGAGTGGGCTACCAGCCCTCCTACTTCAACAAACTATTTAAGAAGTCAGAAGGTATGACACCTGGTGAATATCGGGAATCGGGTTTAGGGCTATAATGCGTTCAGCATATAGCCTTTTTTCGTGCAAAAACACGCCAAATCCAGCCCAAAGGAAAAAGTGATATGCCAGTTAATCATATTGAGAAATTGTTGGATTGTGAGAAATGGCACTGTCCTGTACATTGAGAGCATGAAACCTGTACATGAAAGAAGGGTGGTATGGCATGCCAAACACAGTATCAGAATTAGATAAAAAAACCGGGCCAGCAGGAAGCAAAAGTAAATCACAATTAGCAGTAAAAGACATTCTGCGGGATAAATATTTGTATCTGCTAGCCCTTCCTGGAATTCTTTATTTTCTTATTTTCAAGTATATCCCCATGGGTGGCATTCTGATCGCATTTCAGGAATACTCTCCTTATCAAGGCTTTTTGGCAAGCAAATGGGTGGGATTTGAGAACTTTGAACGCTTCTTTATGGGCAGCGAATTCTGGAATCTCTTTAGAAATACGATGATGATCAGCCTGTTGAATCTTGTGTTTTTCTTCCCGGTACCCATTGTTGTGTCTCTCCTATTAAACGAAGTGAGAAATATGAAATTTAAATCAACGATTCAAAGCGTTGTGTATTTACCCCACTTTTTCTCATGGGTCATTATTGCGGGTATGACATTCCTCCTATTTTCCCGTACCGGAGGGATTGTCAATAATGTAGTCGTCATGATGGGCTTCGATAAAATCGATTTCCTGACGAATCCGGATTATTTTTGGATTATGCTTACACTGCAATCGATATGGAAGGAAGCGGGATGGGGAACTGTTATCTTTTTGGCGGCGATTGCCGGAACGGACCCTGCGCTTTATGAGGCAGCCAAGATGGATGGTGCGAATCGATTGCACCAAATGTGGTATGTGACCCTGCCAGCCATTAAAAATGTCGTCATTACCTTATTGATCTTGCGTCTTGGACAAGTGATGGACGTAGGATTTGAACAAGTGTATCTAATGACCAGCAGTGCGGTCTCCAGTGTTTCAGACGTATTTGAAACCTATGTATTCCGAATGGGGGTCAAAAATGGCCAATTCAGCTTTACAACAGCCGTCGGACTTTTTAAATCGGTAGTGGCCTTGATTCTGGTCGTATCGACCAACTGGTTGGCCAAGAAATTCGGCGAAGATGGCTTATATTAAGGGGGCAGGACAATGAAAAGAAATATCAGGGGATTGACTTTCGACTTTGCGGTCACAAGCATACTTACTTTCGCCGGGGTTATTACGATTATCCCCTTTCTATATATCGTATTGGTATCCTTTGCAACACCTTCAGAATACATCCAAAAAGCGGGGGCTTTCATCTTTCCGACTGAATGGACACTAGTGAACTATCAGTATTTATTATCCACCGGAGCCTTTATCCAGGCAGGAGCCAACAGTGCATTTCTTGCTATTGTCGGAACTGTGCTGAGTCTTGCGGTTACATCCAGCTTTGCTTATGCGTTATCCAGAAGGCGATTGAGGGGCAGAAAGACGTTATTGCTGCTGGTTTTGATCTCGATCTTGTTTAATCCCGGTATTATTCCACCTTATCTGGTTGTCAAAAGCCTCGGGCTCATTAATAGTATCTGGTCATTAATCATTCCTGCGTTAACGAGTGGCTGGTACATTTTCCTGATGAAGAGCTTTTATGACAGTATTCCTGTAAGTTTGGAGGAGGCAGCAAGCATCGACGGATGTAATGACATGGGAATTTGGGTGAAGATCATTCTTCCTTTGTCATTACCCTCCCTGGCGGCATTTGGGCTGTTTTATGCGGTGAGCTATTGGAACGTATTTTTTCACGCGATTTTGTACATTAATGATTTCGACAAGTGGCCACTTCAGGTGCTGCTGCAAAATATGCTGATCGATTCCTCGACCAGTGGTGGCGACCTTGCCAGCCAAATCGCTTCTGAGCAAGAAATGCCGAAGGAAACCTTGAAGATGGCAGCCGTTGTTGTTGCCACAGTACCCATTATTCTGGTATACCCATTCCTGCAGAAACATTTCGCAAAAGGCGTTATGGTTGGTTCTGTTAAGGAATGATATATAAACATGTTGAGGAGGTCATAAAGATGATTTTCAAGAAAAAATCAGTTATGAAGACAATTCCGGTCATGTCTGCAGCTGTATTATTGGTAACAACCGTGGCTTGCAGTTCGAATCCGGGATCGACAAGCAGCACAGGTGACAAAAAAGAAGCACCTACGCCAATCAGCATTATGTCCACATTCTTCTCGCAGGAACCCCCAGGTGAAGATAATGTGATTATCAAAGAGATTGAAAAACGCACGAACACCAAGCTGAAAATCACTTGGGTATCGCCGAATAACTATGCCGACAAGCTGAACGTAACGTTGGCATCAGGGGATTTGCCGGATTTGATTCTTGCCGACTATCCGCAAAGATATCCGTTGGTTAAAAGCATGTCGCAGCAGGGCGCTTTCTGGGATCTGACAGCTATGTACAAAAACTATCCGAACCTGGTCAAATTCCCTGAGCTTACCTGGAAAAACCTCGCATTCGGCGATGGTAAAAACTATGGAATCCCGCGTGTAAGACCTGTATATGGGCAAACCGGGTTGAATGTCCGCAAGGATTGGCTGGATAAGCTCGGACTCAAGGAGCCTACCACAACAGATGAGCTGTATGAAGTGATGAAGGCTTTTGCAACCAAGGACCCTGATGGCAATGGAAAAGACGACACCTACGGCTTTCTCGGATATACAGACCCGACAGGGATAGGGAAATTTAATGTGATCGAAACGGCTTTCACGAAAACCTTCGGAGACTGGAAGCTGGAGGATGGGAAATTAACACCTATCATCTTCCTGCCCTCACAAAAAGAGGCTCTTGTGTACTTGAATAAGCTGTATGTGGAAAAGCTGATCCCTGAGGATTTCAGTATCCTGAAGCAAACGCAGACGCTGGATATGATGAAGGCAGGCAAAGGCGGTCTGGATGCCGTTCCTATGGACCAGGCCTGGGAATCAACTGCCGAGCTCAGGAAGCAAAAGCCCGATGCTTACGTGAAACCACTTACGTCCTTGAACGGTACAACGATTACAGACCCAGGCTCGTTTGGTATGTTCTTGATTCCCAAGAAGGTACCTGAGGCTAAAGTGAAGAAAATCATGGAATTCATGGATTACGGCGCTTCTGATGAAGGCTCCGATTTGGCTAATTACGGCTTTAAGGATGTTCACTTTACCGAGCAGGACGGCTTTAAGATCCCTACGGAGCAAGCTAAGAAAGATAACGTCTCTCAGCAGGCGATGGGACAAATTTTCCTGAAATACGACAAATACCAAAAAGCCTATAAGGCCGGCATTCCTAAAGACTATTACGATCAACACACCAAGATCATTGACGAACGTTCTAAATCCGCGGTTCTGGATCCGTCGATCGGCGTGGACTCGGATGCCTGGGTCAAATATTGGCCTGAATACCAAAAGAAAATTATCGATATGAAGGTCAAAATGATCGTAGGCAAGGAAACATCCGCCAACTACGACAAGTTTGTTGAACAATTAAAGACAGATGCTAATTTTAATAAAATTATTCAAGAAATGAACGAATCCTACAAAAAGAAAAACGGTTGATCATGAGCTGGACCCATCCTTATTAATAATGGAGTGAACCTACATGAAATTATCATTTACCACTTTAGGATGCCCTGAGTGGCCCTTAGACAAAATTATTGCCAGCGCCGCACAATACGGCTTTGACGCCATTGACTTCAGAGGTTTAACAGGTGAAATGAATATTTACAAGCTTCCCGAATTTTCCGGGCAGGTGGAACAAACACTTCAGAAAATCACGGCTGCAGGTCTTCGTGTATCCTGCTTTTCAAGCTCCGTCCATTTATTTTCGCAAGAAAATTTGGAGAAAAATATGCAAGAGATCACCGAATTTTCGAAGCTTTGCAAGCTTTTTGGTACACGCTATATTCGTGTGTTTGGCGGTAAAATTGGCGATACGAACCGTGAGACGGCTATTCAGCAGGTTGTTCTGCATGTCGGTGAAATGGCCAAAATCGCCAAATCGTATGGGGTTAAGCTTCTGATTGAAACGCATGATGATTGGATTTCTTGCGTTGATATGAAGAAGGTGCTGGAGCAGGTGGATACTGAAGCTGTTGGCGTATTGTGGGATGTCCATCATCCGTATCGCATGGTAGGGGAACAGCCGAAGGATAGCTGGAATGCATTAGGGCCATGGATCGAGTACACGCATGTGAAGGATTCACGTGCAGGAGCTAGCGGTGGTGAAGATTTTCAATATTGCTTGACCGGAGAAGGCGATATTCCACTGAAGGAGATTTACAAGCTATTAATACGTGAAGGTTATCAAGGCTACTTCACATTGGAATGGGAGAAAAAATGGCATCCGGAATTGGAAAATCCCGAGATTGCTTTTCCACAGTATGTACAATATATGCGCAATTTATCAGCGGAGGTCAACGTATGAATAAGGTCAGAGTAGCTATTATAGGCCAAGGACGTAGTGGCCGGGATATACATGCTTATTCATTAAGTCAAATCAAAGAGCAATATGAAATTGTTGCTGTAGCGGATCTGTTGGAGGAACGGCTGGCAAGAGCCAAGCAAGAGCTGAATTGCGATGTGTATTCAGATTATCATGATCTTTTTAAGAGAAACGACCTGGATTTAATTATTAACGCATCAACCAGTAATTTCCATTATTCAATTACCAAAGAGATTTTGGAGAACGGCTTTAACGTTTTGTGTGAAAAACCGCTCGCTCGAACGGCAGCCGAGGTCGACATCCTGATTGATACTGCCAAGCGAACAGGGAAACTGCTTGCGGTGTATCAGCAATCGCGGTATGCGCCTGCGTATCGTAAAGTTCAGGAAATTATACAATCTGGCGTTATCGGCAGAGTGGTCCAGGTCAGCATTGCCTATAACAACTTTGCGAGAAGATGGGATTGGCAAACCTTACGCACGAATAACGGCGGAAATCTCTTGAACACGGGACCCCATCCGGTGGATCAAGCACTCCAGTTTTTTGATAGTGAGGCGATGCCTAATGTGACTTCCATTATGGACCGTGCGAATACAGCTGGCGATGCCGAGGACTATGTTAAGGTGATCCTGCATGGACATGGGCGTCCTGTCATTGATGTCGAGATTTCCTCCTGCTGCGCCTACCCGAGCTTTACCTATAACGTGCAAGGAACCAACGGCGGTATCAAGGGAAGCACAGCACAGCTGAATTGGAAATATTTCAAGCCGGAGGAAGCTGGGGAACTGAAATTAGTGACTACACCTTTGGTCAATGAAAAAAATGAACCGGCCTATTGCCGTGAACAGCTGAAGTGGTATGAGGAAAGCTGGGATATCCCTGCAGACCAAGGAAAGGATTTATTCCATACGATGGCACAGAGCTTTTACGGCATGTTGTATGAGACCATCGTACATGGTAAAGCACTTGAGGTTACACCGCAACAGGTACGCCAGCAAATTGCTGTCATGGAAGAGTGCCATCGTCAAAATTCGTAATCCAGCTTGGTCAGGATAACAACCTGCTCGTAGATTAAATTGAAGCCTATACTTGCTAAGCAGGCCACTCGTCAGAGTGGCTTTTTGCGTGCGGCGTGCATAAGCACTAGAGCAGTAGGGGATCTATCCCCTTAAATTGACCGGGAACCACTTTCCATGACAATAGTACACAATATATAAATATAAAAGCTTAATAAATCTTGTTATACGTATTATATGATTTTATTATGTACAATATGCTTTGAATAGTATACAATAAATATCAAATGAAGCGTATTATATATAATCGTATAAGGGGGACTTTAACTTGGGACTTGGTGTAGGAATTAGTGGAATGGGGAGAATCGGAAGACTGTTGGTCAGGAAAATTTGCTCGGATCAGCAGCCAACAGTTCAGTTAAAAGCGCTGAATTGCGTTTATCCGGTTGAGACGATTGCTCACCTTTTGAAATATGACACCGTACACGGAAGATGGGACGCCAATATCTCGGTACGTGATGGACATTTAATCATTAATGAACAACAGATTGAAATGATTTCGGAACGGAATCCTGAACGTATCCAATGGGAGCGTTGTGATGTACAGCTAGCTGTGGATGCAACAGGCAAGTTTAATAACAGGGAAGGAGCCAGCAAGCATATCGCAGCGGGTGCATCTCATGTCTTAATCACGGCTCCAGGCAAACAGATGGATCTGACTATCGTGATGGGAGTCAATGATCATGAATATGTTCCAAGTAAGCATCGGCTTTTGTCCGCAGCTTCTTGTACAACCAACTGCCTGTCCCCTGTCTTGTTGATTCTGGATCAAGCGTTTGAGGTTCAAACAGGTTGGATGACGACCATCCACTCCTACACAGCTGACCAGCATCATTTGGACAATCCTCACAAGGATCTACGGAGAGCAAGGGCTTGCACCGAGTCCGTTGTTCCTACAACAACAGGGGTGGGTGAGGCACTTGCAGACGTGCTTCCCCATTTGGCCTCTCATATTCAGGGAATTTCACTTCGTGTTCCGACACAGGATGTGTCATTGATCGATTTGACGGTGAAGGTTTCTCAGCCCTACAGCCTGGAGCACGTCAAAGCCGTCGTGAAAGAGGCATCGGAGCAAAGCTTATCACCCTATGTTGGTTATACAGATGAGCCCCTCGTATCTGCCGATTATATCGGTTGCGCTAAATCAGCGGTTATCGATGGCCCTTCCATTATGGTCATGCAGGATCAAATTAAAGTATTAGCTTGGTATGACAATGAATGGGCCTATGCGAGTCGTGTTGTTGAACTGGTGCAGCTCATATCTGAAAGAGTAGATCAGGTAAGGAAGACTCCACAGCTGACTTAGAGGAGGACTTATGGCGGTTTAATGAGGTGAGCTATTACGAGGAGTGGTGGAGTTTGAAACGATAAGCCACTCCTTGGAATGGCTTTTTTGGCATGTCATTGACAACTCCAGCAGTTAAGGTTTATTTTTTAGATGGCTGTTGTTCACAAGAAGGGAGCCATCTATGAGGAAATTGTCTATCCGATTGTTGAAACCGGAATCATTCCAAAATAAGCTCTTAATGTCTTACATTATGATTATTATGATTTCCGTGCTGGCTGCTTTGCTGATTTATGGAGTTAATTTATACAATCAAACGAGAGGTTATTATGAAGATTTGCTGAATGAACTGAGCAATCGAACCAATGTCATCTTTAGTGATTTTATTTCCAACGCTTCGCTGAACTCATTTTTTTATTTAACAGATCCCAAGCTGCAATCGATTTTGACCAAAAGGTACCAGCTGGAAAGCAGGGAGCATATAGAGGATACCCTCTACGTTCAGAGAGCGATGGATCAATTGGTGCTGATGAACGGGAATATGGCCTCGATCTCCGTCATGGCGCCTAATGGACTTGTTTACTCTAGCATGTCCGCCTCTGAACCCTTAATGAAGCCGACGATTGAGAAAATGAGCAGGCAGGAGCTGCTGAATGGCAATCTGGTCATCTCCTCTCCCTACGAGAATAACACGAGAGGCAACAAGGACAAAATCATATCGATTGTCCGATATTTGACGGATATCAATATGAATAAAACGTTTGAAAGCTATGTGAAAATAGATATTCGCTTCAAAGCTTTGCAAAATATTTTTGGCGGTATTGCCAATACCAACAATGAGCTGGGCACGATTGTCATCGTAGATGGCAAGGTCATTTACCATTCCAACCTTCCGTCTGAAGCTTTGGACAATAAGGAAACTCAAGCAATTGCAGCCCTGTTTAATGATCAAATGAACAATGGGAAAAAATTTCTGAAGCTCAATATGAACCAGGAATCGTATTTATTTAGCGCACGGGTTAACGATATGACCCAATGGAAGGTTATTCATTACATTCCGACAAGGCTTATTGACCAAGCATTCCTCAATAACACTAGGAACTACATGCTGTTAAGTTTGGTTTCTCTGATCGCGGCCATCGTGCTCGCCTTGTTTTTTTCCAAACGCTTTATTAAGCCGATTCACAAATTGAACAGCGAAATGAAGCTGGTCGACTCTGGATATTTGGACAGGGTGCCGATGCATGAGAACCGAATTGATGAAATCAGTCGATTGGTCACCAGCTACAACGATATGATTCACCGTCTACGGGAAAGCAGAGAGCTTGAGATTGTTTCCGGGCAGCTGCAGAAGCGGGCGGAAATGAACATGCTTCAGGCACAAATCAATCCGCATTTTTTGTACAATACGTTAAATGCTATACATTCCGTAGCGGAGCTGAACAGAGTCAGCGATATTTCGACGATGGCAAGATCTTTATCCGATATGTACCGTTATAATATCAAAACCGGTGACGAAGCAACCCTGCACAATGAACTGGAGCAAATCAAAAATTATATCAGGATTCAGCAGATCCGATTTCTCGGCAAATTTCAAGTTGTATACGAAATTGATGAGGCGCTGCTACCCTACAAAATATTAAAGTTTTTGCTGCAGCCGTTAGTCGAAAACTCGTTCTATCATGGGCTGGAGCCCAAGGGCGGTAAGGGTACACTGATTCTCTCTATCACCCAAAAGGGACATTTGCTTCATATTCGCGTCGAGGATGATGGGGTGGGAATGGATGAGCACAAGCTGGGTGAGCTGAACGAGATCTTTTCCAATCCGTTTCAGGCTGCAAGCCTGGATTCCAAGGATAATTTTGCTTTGCGCAATGTGCATGCCCGTATCAAAAATTTTTATGGTGAAGATTATTGGATCAAGCTAAGCAGCCAACAGCAGGCAGGGACCGCTATTGAAATGACCATACCGGTAGTAAAGGAGTTGGATGCAAATGAGAATACTCGTGGTCGATGATGAATATTTCTCCAGGAAAGCACTGGTTCAGATCGTCCAGGACTGGAACCCGCAGGCTCATGTATATGAAGCCGAGGATGGCCAAGAAGCGATAGAGCAGCTGCACAACGTGAATCCTCACCTGGTCTTGTCCGATATCCGCATGCCTATTCTTGACGGGATTGGACTCGCGGCCTACATTCATGAGCACCATGAGGACACCATCAATATCATTATTAGCGGCTATGATGATTTTAAATATGCGCAGCAGGCGATTCGTTACAAGGTGGAGCATTATTTGCTTAAGCCTGTAGATAAGGAGCATATATGGTCATTGTTGAAGCAATATAGTCATCAAACGGAGCTGTCCTCGGAAAAAAGAATGGAAGAGAGCTTCGCCGCTTTATTGTATGAAGGTACGACAAATAAGCTTGATCCGGTAGACATGGATGATATCGGCGGTTATGCCATTGCGATCCTGCGGGTCAATGCGGATTATAAAGAGCCAGTCAAACAGCTGATCAAAAAGACGCTGTCAGCCTGCAGCTTGCGATTTGTTACGATTGTTGACAGGCGGTATTCCGATATGCTCCTCGTATGGATGTACGAGCTGAATCCAGGCTCAGCAGCAGGAGCAGCTGTAAATCAGGAAGGTTTGAACCACATCATTCGAGATGTATTGCATATGGGCGAATGTCAAATATGCGTCGGAATAAGTGGAGTACATACGGATATCAAGGAGCTTACGGCTTGTTATAAAGAGGCTAAGAGTGCGCTGCTGTACAGGCTGACCTCAGGAGGTCATCGTATTTATGACGCGGAATATGCAGCTATGAACCGGCCCTTCAACTATGGAGCTATCGACGAATGGATATCGGGCTTATACCACAAGCTGGTGAAGTATCAGACCAAGGAGGCTGTCGAAACTCTAAGCCATTTTTTCGCAAATGTTGTTGGGCCCACGTTATCTGTCAATGTGCTCCATGATATGTGCGCCAAAGTAACAACGATGCTCAATTCGGTCATTGAACTGACGAATGCACGAAGCGATACGGCCGAAGCTTATCTGGAGCAGATAGACCTGCATGAAGTTGATGTTACACAGGACATTAGCGATGAATTTATCCAGGTGATGATCAGGCTCGGTGAAAGACTGGCACAAAACCGAGCCAAAACGGATATGATCGAGGACATTCAATACTATGTGCAGCACCATTATCAACAGGACATTATGCTAGAGGATCTGGCAAAGACGATGTATTATACGGACCCGACTTATTTAAGCCGCCTGTTCAAGAAAAAAACCGGAATGCGCTTTTCTCAATTTCTGCTCTCGGTACGGATGCACAACGCCAAAGCCATGCTCGAAAACGATACTTCCCTGAGCATATCCGAAGTATCAAGTGCGGTGGGTTTTAACGATTATTCCTATTTTATCCAAATGTACAAAAAATGCTTCGGGGAAACGCCCGGGAAATATAAAAGCAGCAATCACAGTAATAAGCCTACAGATTGTTGAACGGACTGAAATAGTCATTTTTATCATATTCAAAAAGTCAGCTATCTCCTATTTTACGTGAAAGCCCTTAAGTATACTTGAATGGTCAGACAACGAAAGGGGTCAATAGAAATGAATGCAGCAGGAAAATGGACTTCTGTACTATTAGCTTCAACTTTAGCAATTGTAACCGCTTGCTCGAATGAAAATGCTGGCGGAGCCGGTGCAGGTAAGGATGGAAAAGCTGAAAGTCCGAGCACAGCACCCGCAGGACAAAAGGCAAAAATCGAATATTTTCAGATGAAATCCGAAATGGTCGATGTGGTTAATGAGCTCATCAAAGATTTTCAAAGCAAAAATCCTAACATTACCGTGGAGCAGAACAATGTCCCTAATCCCGAAAATGTATGGACTATGCGTGTTTCTACGGATGATGCTCCTGCAGTATTCACCCACTTCCCTCACAATGCGGTGTTCCAGCAAATGTCCAAGGAGGGCAGAGTCGTTGATTTGACTGGCGGCCCCCTGATGGCTAACGTTTCTCCGGCGCTCGCTGATTTAAGTAAAATTGACGGTAAAAACTATTTGGTGCCTATAGCTGTAGCTACTTTGGGCGTACATTACAATGTCGATATGTTTAATGAGTTAGGTCTGAAAATTCCACAAACCTACGATGAGCTGATTGCAACCGCTGAGAAAATCAAAGCAGCCGGCAAAACGCCTTTCTACTTCCATGATAAGGATTGGAATGGAATCCGTCAGGAAGTGGTGTCCCGGATGGGGCTGCAGATTCCAGATGTTCAAAACTTCCTGGATAGCGTGATGAAGGGCAAGGCTCATATTACAGATAACGCGGCCTTCAAGCCTTTTGCCCAGAAATTATACGACCTTCGCAAATATTCGCAAAAGGATGCTTTGGGTACAGGCTACGATGACGCGCTTCGTGAGTTTGCCAACGGTAAATCCGCAATGTGGTACACAGGCATTTGGGCGATTCAGCCGATCAAAAAGTCCAATCCTAACTTAAAATTCTCGATGTTCCCGATGCCAGCGGCGGATGCAGCCAATACGAAGGTTCAAGTATCTGTGGATACAGCTATTGGGATTCCGACCAAAGGGAAAAACCAGGCTGAGGCCAAAAAGTTCATTGAATACATGTCTTCGAAGGAAGTTGTTCAAAAGTACGTCGATTTGAGCGGTTATCCTGCAGCGATTAACGGAGTTACCAATAATAACAAAGAAATTACCAGCTTGAGCGATCTGATTACTGCGGGCAAGGTGTATCCGACAATTGAAAGGGTATGGCCGCCGGGAGTTAATGGAGATGTAGGCAAGGCCACTCAGGAAATGCTGGCAACAGGTGATATTGACGGTTATCTGAAAGCCTTGGATAAAATCTTTTACAATAAGCTGAATCAATAACAATAAGGGTACAAACGATGACCCCGCGGCGATGGATATACAGTCGTGGGGTTTTCTATCCCTATCATTCAATTAGAAAGCTTGGAGGTGGACTATGGAGATTGTCAATCATACAGGACTCGCTGTAAAAAAGAAAAAGTCGCTAACCGCTAATAAAGCCAGTCTCATTTTCTTTTTGCTTACATTGCCCACCCTGTTGTTATATATCGTTTTCTTTTTATTTCCGGTAGGTATGGGCTTTTACTATAGCATGACGAACTGGGACGGCTTCTCTTTGACTTACCGCTTCATTGGTCTTAAAAACTACATTAATATCATGAAGGATGACCGGTTCCTCGATTCCATGCAATTTACTTTCATTTACACGGCACTGGTCGTGGTCATTAAGCTGTCCATAGCTTTATTGCTGGCTATCCTGCTAAGCGGCAGTCTGAGGCTGCGTGTTTTTTTTCGATCTGTATTTTTCTTTCCTGCCGTATTGAGTATGCTGACGGTCGGGCTCATCTTTAATCAAGTCTTTTATGCGGTGCTTCCGCATGTGGGAGAGGCACTTTCACTGGATTGGCTATCCAAAAACATCCTCGGAAGCAAAAACACGGCCATGTACGGAATCGCTCTCACCAACATCTGGCATGGCATTGCAACGCCGATGGTTATTTTTATTGCAGGGCTGTCCAGTGTGCCCAAGGATTTAAAGGAGGCTGCTGTCATTGATGGAGCCAGCCCGCTGCAGCGATTTTTCTCGGTAACGATCCCATTCCTGATTCCCATGTTAACCGTTAACTTGGTTATTTCCATCAAAGGCGCGCTCACTGTGTTTGATTATATCGTAGCTATGACAGATGGAGGTCCGGCACATGCGACAGAGTCGATGGGCTTTCTGATCTATAAGCATGGGATGACGGAGATGAAATTTGGTTACGGTACCGCCGAAGCCATTTACGTATTTCTAATGATAGCTATAATTTCGTTTATCCAAATCAAGCTGCTTAATCGGAAGGAGGCTGGACAGCTATGAGAATAAACGGAATCTCTCGAACGGTTTCCTACCTCGTTCTGGCAATCGGCATGTGCCTGGTACTCGCACCGATGTATTTGACCTTGACCATTGCCATGAAAACACCGGCTGAAACTGCCAAGAACTTTTTTGCACTGCCTTCCGGATTTTATATGGGAAATTTTATAGAGGTTATTCAAAAGGCTAATTTCTTTAAATTTCTCGGCAATTCCGTCTATGTAACGGTTGTTTCTATTCTGCTTATGCTGCTGCTGATCCCCATGGTCTCATATGCGATATCGCGTAATTTTTCCAAGCGGTATTATAAGCTCCTGTATCTGCTTGTGATGTCCGGTATATTCGTCCCCTTTCAAGCGGTCATGCTGCCAATTTATAGACATATGAGCAACCTGAAGATGCTGGATCAGAATGGTCTGATCGTGATGTATGTGACGTTGGCCTTTGCGCAGGGACTTTTCTTGTGTGTCGGGTTTTTGAAAAACATTCCGATGGAGCTGGATGAAGCGTCGAAAATAGATGGAAGTGGTGTTTGGACGACGTTCACACGTATTATTTATCCACTGATGCTGCCGATTATAGCTACGGTCATTATTTTGAACAGCCTGTGGATCTGGAACGATTTTCAGCTGCCTTTAATTATTTTGAACCGCCATCCCGATTTTTGGACGCTGCCGCTCTTTATTTATAATTTCAAAAGTGAATATTCGTCCAATTTCAATTTGGCATTCGCCGGGTTCTTTATTTCCATGCTCCCTATTATAATTTTATATGGGTTTACGCAAAAATATATTATTGGTGGACTTACGGAAGGAGCGCTTAAATAATGGTATCATCCAATAGGATGAAAACAAATCGTGTTCTGAACATTGCACATCGGGGGGCTTCAGGTTATGCGCCCGAGAATACGCTGGCAGCCTTTGCACGTGCCATTGCGATGAATGCTGATTATTTGGAGCTGGATGTGCAGCTTAGTTGGGATGGCCGACTCGTTGTTATTCATGACCAAACCGTTGATCGTACAAGTGACGGAACCGGCCGTGTAGCTGACTTGACCTTGGAGCAGCTCCGTGGAGTGGATGCCGGCAGTTGGTTTAATAAGAAGTTCACGGGTGAGCGTATTCCAACGCTGGCTGAGGTGCTGCACTTAAGCCGTGGCAAAGCAGGTCTGCTGATCGAAATCAAGTGGGCTTCGATGTACCCGGGTATTGAGCACAAGCTCGCGGATGAACTAATCGCGAATGGTATGGATAAGCCGAATGCGAGCGGGATTATCGTTCAATCCTTTGATCAGGAATCACTGAAACGGTTTCATGCGATTCTTCCGAACGTTCCCATCGGAGTGCTTGTTGAAAATCAGACGGATTTGGTCACAAATAAACTTGCGGAGCTGGCAGCTTTTGCCGACTATATCAATCCTTACATGATTCTGGCAACCAAAGAAATCGTTGAGAACATCCACAGCCAAGGGATGAAGGTATGCTTATGGACGGTCCGTTCACCAGGTGTAGTTAAACCCCTGTTAGAGCTGGGAGTTGACGGACTTATATCAGATTATCCGGATTATATTCGCAGTTAATATTACAAGCATAATTTATTTCCCGCGCAATATCCAAGATGAATAACGGGTCGGAGGGTGTAGCAGGAATAAGTTTCAAATCCCATTCATATATACTGGTAATGGCATCTATGTTGAGCCGGAGATCACCTATACCCATAGGGGAACGTATGTAATCATTTAATGAATGGGAGTGGTAATGGATGAAACTGCTTAAAACGAAAGTGGCTGTGCTCGCGATATGCGCAGCGGTGATGCTTCCGAATGTAGTGGGTGCTGCGACGGCAGCCGATCCGCTTAATACCCCTAATGTAAGCAAAACCCCATCCAAGATTCCCCCTATAACAGGTGAAACGAATGTAAACGGTGTCTATGTTCCGGGATATTATGCGATTAATAAAGACTCGAGAGTGGCTTTCATTTATGGAGGCATCGGTGTGGTGGTTGTAAATAAAGGAACGGCCTTACCGAAAGGCTCCTATTACATCAATTAAAATTAGAACTTTTATTGATTGGCATCAGGAGAACCAAGCATTTAATCAACAGGAAAGACGCGTAGCTACGGTTTTAAATCCGTAGCTACGCGTCTTTTTTGTGCTGAATCGATATCTAACCGATCTTGTCACCCATGCTTCGCGTAAGGTAATATATTAACAGATAAAGCTGGGATTTTATACCATTCACATCATCAATAAGGTATTTCGAAGGAGTCCGAGATATGGAAAAAGGTCAAACAAATGGGGATTTTCAGGGATTTGTAGCGCGTCATTATGATGTATGGTTTAAAGATACATACAATGTAATGGATTATCTTTTTTATAAAGGATATGTGATCGACAATCAAGGACCAGCTTTGGAAGTAGGCTGCGGTACCGGTCGGATGCTGCTGCCCTTTGTGCAGGAAGGTCTGGATGTAGAGGGCGTCGATTACTCGGAAGATATGTTGAAGGTGTGTAGAAGTAAAGCAGATCAGCTTGGAATCGTGCCCACCTTGTATCATCAGCCCATGCAGAATCTAGATTTGCCACGGCAGTATCACACCATCTTCATACCTGGGAATACGTTCAATCTACTGACGAACCATGAAGATGCCTTAGAGGCGTTGCGGCGTCTGTATACACATTTAGTAGATGGGGGTCAGCTAATTTTGACGCTAACCGTGCCGAGAGAGCATATATTGAACGAACAGCCCCACATATGGAAACGTATTGCTGAGGCTCAACGTGAAGATGGGGCCACAATCAGGTTGAGCGAACGGGTTATGTTAGACTATTGGGAACAGCTCAAAACGAATTACAATAAATATGAAGTGTTCATCGAACATACGCTCGTCCAAGTGCATGAGGACACGATTCAACTGCGTTGGTTTTATCAATTGGAATTTGAGCTAATGCTGAAGGCTGCTGGGTTTAATAGTATCGAGGTTACCTACTCACAAGGAAACCGATCCAACATGATGATAAGCGCACGTAAGTAAGGGTGAAAATCCGATTATCCATTTTTGTCCGAGTCGGTATAGTAGCTGCTTTGAATAAATTTTTCCATTGCCTGAACCCGCGATTTAACTCCTAATTTTGCATAGATTTTTTTTAAGTAATTATCGACAGACCGCTTGCTTACGAAAATTTCATTAGCAACCTGCTCTTGGGTCGCCCCTTTGACGACCAAAGTCATAATTTGGATTTCATCTTTGGTTAGCAGTACTTCTTGAGTAGGCAGACTTTTCATCAGCCGCATGCCGCGGTACAGGGACAAGGGGATCATTGTAAAGTCGTCCATAATACACCGAATCATATTTTGGATCACACGTTCGCTCGATTCCTTGGAAATGATACCGCTAACACCAAGCTCAATCAAATGATTATAAAGGTCAGACACATCGATACCCGTAAAAATAACAATGTGCGTGTTTGGAGAAAGCTCCTTAATTTGTTTGGCTACACTGCTGCCGAATTGATCGGGAAGGTTGTAATCAAGCATAATCATGTCTGGCTTGTGAAGCGTAGTCATCTCCAGACATGACTTGCCGCTCGCTGCGATGCCTATTACCCGAATATGTTCAATTTGCTCCAATATCGTTTGCGTTGCCTTGGCCATAACGGGATGGTCATCGACAATGAGTATACTTCTTTGCATCTTTAGGCTACCTTTCTCATCGGTATGGTCACAGATAGGTAGACTCCGCTTTCCATATCCTTTCTAATGTTCAAGTGTCCGTTTAAAGAAAGAATCCGGCTTCTCATTTGTTCAAGACCTGTTCCGGAGGATCCAATTTCTCTGCTGGTTTCTGACTGGGCCTGCAGCCCAATGCCATCATCCTTATAGACAAGCAGGAAATTATTTCCTTCAGCTGTTAAGGTAATGCTGACTATAGAAGCAAGTGAGTGTTTTTTGGCATTATTCAATAGCTCCTGAACAATCCGGAATACGTGTCTCTTGGCATCAAGATCCCGATCTTCAATCCTTTCGGCTCCTTGGGCCATGAATTCAAGCTGGAATGGACATATGGGAGTCTCATGCTCTACCAGCTTGCGCAGCGTATTAATCAGTCCGATTTCATGAAGCAAATGCGGATGCAGCTCGAAGCAGTTTTGACGCAAATTCGTATTAATAATTTCCACGTAATCGAGAATGCCCTTCATGTGCTCGATGTCTTGTTGAGGGAATTCGGGTTTTTCGATTAAGGAAGCAAATCGCTTTTTGAGAAAAAACAAATCCTGCATGGTCGTATCGTGAAGATCAGTTGCAATCCGCCTGCGCTCGTCCTCTTGAAGCTCAAACATTAGCTTACGGAACCAAACCAACTCCTGTGCGCTCTGTTCACTGGGCATTTGTGAAGCCAATTGCTGCAATCTCATATTTAGCTTATGAATCAAATGCATATTTTCCAGACTGACGGCAAGATAAGAAATAATAAAATTCAACCACTGCATGTCTTCCTTGCTTAGAGCTGTATTCGTTTTTTTATCGGTCATTATCAGATAACTGGTGTATTCCTCGTGACGATTAATTTCAAAACGCAGCAAAGCGGGATAATTCCACGCTTCCACATCGGCCGAGCCTTCGATAACAGGCAAGGAGATTTGGCCTTCAGTAACCGTTTCGATCCTGTCTTGATACTTGTAGACGATGGCGGCCCCAAATACTTGCAGCGTATTGACGATATCAACCAGCACCATATCTTTAAGCTCCCGAAAGCTGGAGATCGAACATAGGTTGTTGGCGATCTTTTTCATGGCACGATTCAAGTAATACTTGCGGGGAAATATAATAAACTCAAGCTTCGTCGTAAAGTATTCAAACGAATACAAAATGAAGGTAATGGTTATTACTGTAAAAATAAAGCTGAATAATACATGCTGCAGAGTAACATGATGTTGAAGGATCAGTGTATGTCCTACAACAAGGATGGTACTTGGAATAATGGATAGAGCAACATTCAATAAAATGCGACGCAAGACGAGATCGATATCGTACAGCTTCTTGGCCAGTATGAGATAGGCGAATGATAAAGGGAAGAACAGGACAAGCCATGATGTATATAAGGAGTTAACCCAATGTCCTCCAAAAAATGTTTGAGGTACGATAGACAGACAGATAAATGGAAAAAATGAAATTGTTAATGCCGACCAGACCGTTTTTATAATAATAGAAAGATATGGTTTCTCTTTTCGGTACTTAAAGAAAGCAAATATTAAAAAAAAGAAACTTATTAATAAGCCGATTGAGAAGGATGTGGCGACAACCTGATTGCTAAACTGGTAAAAATAATATGAGTATTTTGGAGTGAAATAAGGTAATGCCAGTAAAGATATGCAACCGAAAATAATATACAGATATTTGACATAGTGATTGGAAAGCTGGATTTGAGTTCGTTCTTTTAAAAAAGCGAACAAGAAATGAAGAAATACAATAGGTAGCAGCATCATGAACATTATAATAAAAAATTTACCTAATGAATCACCTCGTATGGAGGCGCCAACACTGGAGAACGTGAGTCCGATATTGAGAAATACTAGAGCCAAAAGTCGTGCTGAGTTGGTATGTCCAGCTTTTTTGAAAATAAGAACAGAAAAAAGGATAGCTAAAACTTCACCACAAAAAGGCAAAATACTTGTACTAGTAGAAGCATTGTCATCCTCCAGGTTGACGTTAAATTCGTTGCCATCCCTTAGTATTGTTATATTTTGAGCTTGTTCAATGGAATGCCATTTTTGAACGGTTTTATGTAGATGGGGAAGATCGTCATTAATTTTTAATATAGTGTCTCCTCGTTGTACATTCAATTGTAAGCTATTGCTTTCAGAGTCTAATTTATTGATTATCCAATGTTTATTTTGATCTTGAACCAATTCTATTCCTATGAACGGAGAACTAAAAGTGACAAAAGAAAACCATAATTGCAGACATATCAATATTAATCCACTAATATAGAAAAAATATTTCTTTTTCACCTAAGTAACCTCCTTGCTTTTTTGAAATTTCTGTTATAATAAAAATGAAAAACATGTAAATATTTGTAGAAATGGAGGTGATTTCTATGTCAACTATTTCTTATTCATCAAACCTACATCATGTTGTACGCTCATTAAAAGAATTGGACAGTGAGCAATTGAACAAAATGTTTAAAAAGGTAAATTGGTTCGAAATGTGGTCGATCTCCGCGAAAGAAGCACAGACTGTTTTCAATTTATTTTCAGAAACAACAAAAAGTTACAGACGTAAAACAGATAGAGAAGATATATGGCAATAATATATTTCTTGATTTTACCAAAACAATAAGAGATTGTATATTGGGACTTCCCTATTATGCAGTCTTTTTTTGTGTTTTGTCTTGGGCCTAAAGATGCAAATATCTTTGTATAGTTTTGCAAACATTTGGTTTTCTTGTCGAATGACCTTGGTAGAGCAGGATCTATTAACAATAAACAGTAAATTTTGTAAGTATATATATCTATGGGTCTTTAGAACTATAAAGGATTGTATGGCGTTTGTCGAAGTAGAAAAGAAGGTAAAATACCCAGTGAAAAAAAGAATCTGTTTCATATAGGGAAATCGATCACAGATCGGACCTTACAAGGAAGAGAGAAAATCGGAGGATGCGGGATGAAACTTACACTGTTTAAGAAATTGTTATTTAGTTTTCTGCTTGTGCTGTTGCTTCTGTCGACCATCAGCATAACAGCGATTACCAACATGGGCAGCATGGGAACCACCTCAAAAAAGACAACTCAGGTGGGACTGCCTAATGTTATTCTGCTCAGCAATCTGAATCACGATCTGATGGAGCTTGACGATCTCATTCTGCGTATTCAATTGAATATTGAAGATCGAAGCGCTGGGGAGATGGAGAGCATTAATTCCAAGGATATGGCGCTATCCCAGCCGGATAAGGCAAAAGCGAAGTTTGAAGAGATTCAGGGGAAAGTCAACGCCCTCGAGCACATCGGCTCCGAAACAGCGGATAAGGGCCTTATACAATATTTCAATGACAATTGGGCCAAATATGCGGCTGCGTTCCCCTCGCTCTTAACTGAGGTACAGAAACACGGTCAGCAAGGTCTGGATTTAATTCAACAAACGAATCAGCAGGTATCGATATGTACAGTAGTTATCAATGAGCTTACCAAAAATAACCAGAAGTATGCGAATGAATGGGGCGAAGAAATGAACACCTCCTATTATTCGGGTGTCATCTGGGTTATCGCACTAAGTATACTTGCCATTTTGGTGGGCTTGACTGTATCCTTTTTAATTGCAAGGCACGTTTCCGTACCGATAAGAGCAATGAGCTCGATTGCCAAAAAGGTATCGGAAGGGGATTTATCTGTCACACATCTCACATTAATTCGTCAGGATGAGATTGGTGAGCTGAGTGCGGCATTTGAACAAATGACACAACACACACGCACCATGATATTGAAAATAAATGAGCATGCCGATCTGGTAACCGTTTCTGCTGAACAGCTCAAATCAAGCTCGGGAGAAATGCAAACAGCATCCCGTCACATCGCCCAAACCGTTAAAGAAGTGGCTACAGGTGCAGGGGAACAAACACTGAGCATGGAGGAAACCTCACGCTCCATGGAAGAGGTGGGCGCAGGAATCGGACGTCTGGCGGAAAATGCATCCTCGATTGCGGAGACAGTCGAATCATCCAGACAGCAGGCTGAGCATGGCGGTGCTTCCATTCAAAATGCCGTGGAACAGATGGGCTCGATCAATGAATCGGTCGTTCAAACTGACCATATTATTCAACTGTTGGGAGATAAATCGCAGCAAATTGGGGAAATTCTTCATGCCATTCAGGACATTGCCCAGCAAACCAATCTGTTGGCGCTCAATGCGGCTATTGAGGCAGCGCGAGCGGGTGATCATGGTTTAGGTTTTGCCGTGGTCGCGACCGAGGTTCGCAAGCTGGCTGAGCAATCGAGCCAGTCATCTGGTGAAATTGCAGCGCTGTTAGGTGAAATTCAATACGGAATCGGGGATTCCGCCAATGCCATGACCAAGGTGAAGGAAGAAGTTTTAACAGGAATTGAGCGGGTGCGGGAGACGGAAATTAATTTTGATCATATTTTGCAATCGACCACCCATATTGCCTCGCAGGTTCAGGAAATGGCAGCGACCTCGGAGCAAATGTCCGCAGGAGCCCAGCAAATTACCGCTTCCGTCTTTCAGGTTGCGGAAATTGCACGGAGATCGGCTTCAGCTTCAGAAGGAGTGGCCTCTTCGGCGGAACAGCAGCTGCAAGCTACGGACGGTGTAAAATCGTCAGCTCAATCTTTATCCGAAATGACGGAAGAGCTGCATCTTTTGCTGTCCCAGTTCAAGGTTTCTTAAGCGTCCAGAAGCCTATGTTGTGCGTTCATTTAGAGCCTTGTTTCAGCCATTGCTGGAGCGGGCTTTTTGTTATGGAAAAAAATAATTAGGCACGTAGTGCAGTGTAATTGCGTAAATATGCGTCTATCGTTATGGAGAGGAGGGGGAGAACGATCACAGAAGAAACCCGATGGATCGAACGGATTGTGGCTGGCGACCACGAAGCCTTTCGCTTATTGATGGATAAATATAATACGTATTTGTTTCACGTTGTTTATTCGGTGCTGCGATCGACTGCGGACGCTGAAGATGTAACCCAGGAAGTGCTGTTCAAAATTTATGCTTCTCTCCCTCGATACGAGCATAAAGGTTTGAAAACGTGGATGACCCGGATCGCTGTGAACAAAGCGATTGATTACAAACGGGCGCTGGAACGGAAGCGCGAGCAGCTGACGGATCAGATGGAAGAACTGATACCCAACGAGGCTAATGAAACGACAGTTGAGGATGAAGTGCTGCATACACAGCTTCAGCAGCGGGTACGGGACTATTTGCACGAGATGCCGGATAATTACCGCCAAGTGGTGGTTGCCTTCTATATTGAGGATAAAAGCTATCAGGAAATTGCCGCAGAGCAAGGCATTGCATTGAAAACCGTAGAATCCAAGCTGTATCGGGCCAAGCAATGGATTCGCAAGCATTGGAAGGAGGATGAGCTGATATGAAGCATTATACCGGGGAACAGTGGATGACTTACGTAGAGCAGGGATTCAATGAAGAGGATAATCAACAGATGGAACTGCATCTGGTTACCTGCGATTCGTGTATGGAGCGGTATATGCAAAGCCTTGAACGGGTGGTTGGCTCGTATCCTTCGCTGCCTGATGAAGCGGCTTTGGCAGACCGGGTCATGGTGGCTATTGAAGCAGCGGATTCCATAAGTCCAAGCTCTACGGATTCAAGACTAGCTCCATTGGAAGAAGCTGGATTCGGGAGCCAGAAGTTAAGAAACCCACTCATGTGGATGAAAGCGCCGCTGTTCCACTATGCTGTTGCTGCGGGAATTACGCTTGTCCTGATGAGCTCAGGTATATTTCAATCCATAGTGGATCACCCGGTTGGGATAGATCGAACATCCAATGGGGATGCACAGTCGGAAGCAGCGCAGGAGCCTACATCGGTTTCTAAAAAACTGATGGACAAAACCATCGTCGTGCTGGACTCCATCCAGCCTAAACAAGAAAAAGGGGGAAATCGTTAATGCCGTCCAAACATCCGATAACCGCACTGCTGTTATCTTTAATTCCCGGTCTTGGGCATCTATACATCAACAGGATTATCAGGGCATTTTTCTATGCAGCCAGTTTTTTTGGGCCGCTGCTGTTAGCGTTTCTGATAGTGCTCGCAAAAGGATTGCATCGTTATGAAGGGCCGTTGATCATTCTGATCGGCTTCGCTCTTCTGGCAGGGGCAATCAACCTGCTGGATATGTTCATCACGGTTGTGGGGGGCAGAGGGCCGTTCGAAGCGAGGGTGAGACCGAACTCGTATGGGGACGATGCGCAGGAATCTTATTATTCAGATACCACGCAGGCGTCTCATGGTGATAATGAACGTGTAAATACTATACTACTGTCGTTTATTCCGGGGCTTGGTCATTTGCAGTTGGGGATGATGCAGCGCGGGCTGGCTTTTTTGATCGCATTTTTTGGTGCCTTGACGATGATCGTATTCGTTGCGTCTGTCACCAACAGTGACCGTTTTATTGTGTTTTTAGGGGTTTTGCCCATTATCTGGCTATACAGTCTGTTTGATTGCGTCCAACAACTGCAGCGCAAGAGGCAGGGTGAGATGCTGCTGGACCGGACATTCCTTGAGGATTTTCAAGCGAGTCGTGAGGATGGGAAGAGGAGTAAAGTACTTGCAACCTTCTTATCGATTGTACCCGGAGTGGGACATCTGTATCTCGGCTTGCAAAAACGCGGATTGCAGCTGATGATCGCTTTCTTTTTGAGCATATATATTCTCGATGTGCTGAGGCTTTCCATCTTTTTATTTCTGATTCCGATTCTTTGGTTTTATAGCTTTTTCGATGCGCTTCAGCACATCTCGAAGCAGGGGCAGGAGCCGTTAAAGGATGTTCCGATCGTCGATTGGCTCGTCAATCATCAAAAATGGGTAGGTGTCGTGCTGCTCGGTCTCGGGCTCTACTACCTGACCGATGAGATGCTGCTCACTGCATTGGATCGCTGGTTTCCTAAAGAGCAGATTTCGATATTGTTCCACCGTTATTTTCAAACTGTAGTTGTCTCGATCCTGCTTATTGGCGGTGGCCTGCGGCTGCTCGCTGGGGGTAGCCGCAGGCCGATGGATCCCAAGAAACGTTAACCACGTTTTGCCCGCAGCTTGCGGAAAAATTGCGTCAGCAGCAGACTGCATTCTTCCTGCAAGACGCCACTAATCACATCAACCTGATGGTTGAAGCGATCCTCCTGAAGCAAATTCATCAAGGTTCCGGCGCAGCCGGCTTTGGGGTCCACCGTACCGTAGATGACCTGTGGAATACGTGCCTGGACAATCGCCCCGGCACACATGGGGCAAGGCTCCAGGGTGACGTAGAGCTTGCAATCGAGCAAGCGCCAAGCTTGCAAATACTCACTGGCCTGCTTGATCGCAATTAGTTCTGCGTGCGCGAGCGGGTCCAGCGTGGATTCTCGCAGATTATAGCCGCGGCCAATAATCTGATTGTGCCATACGACAACAGCCCCGATAGGCACCTCAAGCAGTTCTTCCGCCTTGCGTGCTTCTTCAATTGCGGCCTGCATATAGTCAATGTGCTCTTGCACAGGAAACACCTCTTCTAGCAGTTGGGATGTGAATAAATAGGGAACAAATATTCGGTTGTGAACATGCTGTGGATAAAGCTGTGGATAACCCGGTGGTTATGCACAAATTGCTTGGAATCGCTGTGGAAAATGTGGGAAATGCCGTTATCCGATAAATTTGCTGCGAATCTCTGCACTGGGAATCATGCAGCTGTCGTACTTACCGAACCAGCGATACCTGCGTTTGGCAATGAACCGGTAAACAGCGTATCTAATCGGTTTAGGTATGACTTTGAACACGGTGAGCAGACGCCAGGCACCTCCTAAACGTTTGCAAATTTGCAAAACTGCCGAAGAATGAGTGTAGACAGAACGTCCTTCACAGAGTATAACCGAATCCAGTGAATCGTTCTCATTCTTTAATATTCCGGAGGCTAGCAATTGTATGGCGTAATCGGATTGAAGTGGAGCAAATCGGAACGTATCGTGCTGGTCATGACGTAGAATGAATTGTACCCATCCATTACAAAATCGGCAAACGCCGTCAAACAATACAATTGAATGCGTTTCCAGGGATTGTTCGGGTTTTGGATCATTTTGAGCTGTCATGGCATCACCTTTCTCTTAATTTGGAGCATTATATCACATTTTCATCAAATACAAATGAATTTATTGTAAATTCCATGAAAAAAGCTTGCAGAGATAAAATCGAGAACGTATAATAACAACATCACCTCATATAGGTATTATGTCCTAAAATGCTGTGATTTTCATCACCAAATGATACCTATAGGCAAACTTGCTGAAAAGCAAGGACGCAAAGCTCAGGGTCTAAGGTTTCTTACATGAAGAGACTATGACAGCCTAGCCGCCGATGAAGCTTCACTAGCGGTGTGCAACGGCTGTTTTCCAGACTTGATGTCGGAGAACGGCCTTTATAATTATATCGGCATGAATCAGGATTGAATTACAGAGATATCAATGTGAGGAGTGGGATGACGATGCTATCCAGATCTGTAACCTCAGGCATAAGTTACGAATACACGGATGAGATATTCAAAAACCCGTCCACTGTCTTGATTCATAGCCGTACTGTTGTGGAGAAAAACGATTTTGTGTCCACAGGTCTGTTATCGTATGCAGAAGGTGACATTTTGGAAATTGAAATTCCTGAATACAAGGTGTTTGAGCTGGGGGATTCGGTGAAACTGACCGTATATTCAGCGGGAGGTATTTTTACATTCCAATCGACTGTGGTGGCCAAGGATGAAGGCTCGCTAATCGTGATTAACCCTCCGCAAAATCGGCAGCGGTTTATAGAAAAGCGCAGCAATCCCCGGATTGAAGTCAGTGAAAAGGGCACAATCCATAAGCTGATCCGTCAGGATACGAATGAAAAGCAAACGTTAAGCAAGGCTGTAGGGCTGACCGTTCAAAATATAAGTGTGAGTGGACTTGGATTTACCGTCCGGGATGAGTTCGATCTTGGGCACGATTCAGTCGTAGATGCCGAATTGGATCTGGGCTTTTCGTTTCCCTGCGTATGCGAGGTTATCAGACGTGAAAAGATCGAAGGCGGTTATTATTACGGGGCCCAATACGTGCAGCTGGCTTCAGACAAAGCCAATTCATTACGGGCTTATGTATTAAAAAAACAAGTGGAAGCGCACTTTAGCAAAAAGAATTTGGAAATGATAAAGCGTACATTCAAGTAAATCAATAACGGCATACGCTTGTTTGCTTCCGCCCCTCAGGCGGATTTTTTTGCATAGTGACAATAGTTCTTGAAATGCGATATAATAACTATTTAGGGATACGGAAAACATTTAATTAAGGAGTTGTCCTATACATGGCTTTAAAAGCTGGAATCGTGGGTCTGCCGAACGTAGGAAAATCCACTTTATTTAATGCGATAACACAGGCAGGCGCCGAAATGGCGAACTACCCTTTTTGTACAATTGACCCCAATGTCGGTGTGGTAGAGGTTCCTGATGAGCGTCTGGTTAAGCTGACTGAAATTGTCATACCTAAGAGCGTAGTGCCTACAGCTTTTGAATTTGTCGATATTGCCGGTCTGGTTAAGGGCGCGAGCAAGGGAGAGGGACTTGGCAACAAGTTTCTGGCTCATATCCGTGAGGTGGATGCGATTGTTCACGTAGTGCGCTGCTTCGAGGATGAGAACATTACACACGTATCCGGCGGCATCAATCCGGTTAGCGATATTGAGACGATTAATTTGGAGCTTGTATTGGCGGATATTGAATCGGTTGAAAAACGGATCGAGCGTTCGCGTAAAAATATTAAGGGCGGCGACAAAAAGTATGCGGCTGAGGTCGAATGCCTGGAGCGTGTGAAGGAAGCCTTGTATAACGACCAGCCTGCGCGCAGTGTGGAATTAAGCGCTGATGAGAAGCTGCTGATTCGTGATCTGCATTTATTGACAATGAAGCCGATGCTGTATGCAGCCAATGTAAGTGAGGATGAAGTGGCTACTGCTGATGATAACCCTTATGTGCAAAAGGTTCGCGAGTTCGCCGCGGCTGAAGGTGCGGAAGTGGTGCCGATCAGTGCCAAGGTAGAATCGGAAATTGCCGAACTTGAAGGCGAGGATAAAGCGATGTTCCTCGAAGAGCTCGGCTTGCAGGAATCGGGCTTGAACCGTTTAATTAAGGCTGCTTATCGCCTGCTCGGTTTATACACGTATTTTACAGCTGGCGTACAAGAGGTTCGTGCTTGGACGATTGTCGAGGGAACGAAAGCACCGCAAGCGGCGGGTGTGATTCATACCGATTTTGAACGTGGCTTTATTCGAGCTGAGGTTGTTGCTTATCAGGATCTGGTCAATGCCGGTTCGATGAATGGCGCCAAGGAAAAGGGCCAAGTACGTCTGGAAGGAAAAGAATACGTCGTGAAGGACGGAGATGTGATGCATTTCCGCTTCAACGTATAGCGAAGCATCGGACGCGGGAACGATGTAAGCATAGTGGTTGGTCATTTGAACCTATACGGATGATGTGGTCTTAACTAACGGATAAGGAGTGATTGGTATGATTGACAAGTTACAGTCGTTGGCAGGTCGCTATGAGAAGCTGAGCGAGCTGCTGTGTGATCCTGACGTAACGAGCGACACAAAGAAGCTGCGCGAGTATTCCAAGGAGCAGTCGGACCTGCAGGAAGCTTATGACGCTTATATCGAATATAAAGGCGTTGTCGAGCAGTATGATGCTGCACGGGCCATGCAGAACGAGAAGCTGGATGAGGACATGCGCGAGCTTGTAAAAATGGAGCTGGATGAGCTGTCGGAGCGTAAGACAGAGCTTGAAGAGCGGATTAATATCCTGATGATGCCCAAGGATCCGAATGATGACAAGAACGTCATTGTGGAAATCCGCGGCGCGGCTGGCGGAGATGAGGCGGCATTGTTTGCCTCCGATCTGTATCGGATGTATACGAAGTTTGCCGATGTTCAAGGCTGGCGGACTGAGGTTATGGATGTCAGCATGAACGATTTGGGTGGCTTTAAGGAAATTATTTTTTCCATTAATGGCAAGGGTGCCTACAGCAAGCTGAAGTATGAGAGCGGAGCGCACCGTGTGCAGCGGATTCCGACCACGGAATCGGGCGGACGGATTCATACATCGACTTCTACTGTAGCGGTTATGCCGGAGATGGAAGAATTCGATATTGAAATTCATGACAGTGACATCCGTGTCGATACGTTCTGCTCCAGCGGCGCGGGCGGACAGTCGGTTAATACAACCAAATCAGCAGTTCGTGTGCTTCACGTTCCAACAGGGATTATGGCTACTTGCCAGGATGGCAAATCGCAAAACTCCAATAAGGAAAAGGCGCTTCAGGTGCTGCGTGCGCGGATTTTTGATAAGTTTCAGCAGGAAGAAATGAACAAGTATGCGGGCGACCGGAAAAGCAAGGTTGGCACTGGTGACCGCAGCGAGCGAATTCGGACTTACAATTATCCGCAAAGCCGTGTGACTGATCATCGTATCGGTCTGACGCTGCATCGTCTGGATGCGGTTTTGAATGGAGACATGGATGAGCTGATTTCCACGCTGACGATTGCTGCGCAATCGGAATTGATGGATCGGGGAGAGCAAGCGTAAACAGATGTCCTTCGAACATAAGTTGACTATTCGTGAAGCCTATGTGGAGGCTTCTTCTTTTTTGTTGCAGCATGGGGCAAGTGAAGCTGCCAGCAGTGCAGAGCTGCTGCTGCAGGATCTGCTCGGGTTAACGCGCAGTGAGATGCTGCTTAGCTGGCAGGAGCCGTTCCCGCAGGAGCTTGAAGCTCGATGGAGAGAGCTTCTGGCTCGCAGGGCGTCTGGCGAACCGGTGCAGTATATTCTTGGGGAGCAGGAGTTTTACGGGCTCCCCTTCACCGTGACACCGGCGGTGCTGATCCCGCGGCCGGAGACGGAGCTGCTGGTTGAGCAGATCGTGCTGATCGGCAAGCAGCTGTGGCCGGAGATGGCTGTTGGAGTGGAAGGAAGCCGCGTGAAATCCAGAGCTGATCGAGATCCGGCCTCCTTGGATGAGCAGCCTGCTCAAGGCGAGGCTGCTGGTGAAGGCCTGGAGGCGAAGCATAGGGCGGATACCGAAGGTGCAGCTGCCGGTCGGCCGCTTATCGCCGACATAGGTGCAGGGAGTGGGGCGATCGCGGTGAGCCTCGCTGTGCAGTGCCCGCAGTGGCGCGTCGTGAGCTCAGACATATCGCCAGCTGCGCTGGCAGTGGCTCAGGCGAATGCGGAGCGCCATGGGGTTGGCGAGCAAGTCACCTTCCTTGAAGGTGATTTGCTCGTGCCTTACATCGAGCGCGGACTGCAGCTCGATGTGGTCGTATCCAATCCGCCGTATATACCGGAGGCGGATGAGGTTGGGCTGCAGCCGGAGGTAAGGCTGCATGAGCCGCGATCTGCGCTGTACGGAGGCGCAGATGGGCTTGAGCTGTACCGCCGGCTGACGGCACAGCTGGCTGAGCTGGAACGGCTGCCTGCACTGGTTGGTCTTGAGGTGGGTATGGGCCAGGCAGACGAGGTGGCGAAATTACTGAGCCAGGCGGGAGAATGGGATGAAATGCGGATCATCCCGGACTTGGCAGGAATTGCACGTCATGTGATTGCGATCCGCTATCCCGAGCGATGATCACCTTGATTGTTGCTTGGTCGACATTAACAAAAGAGTGAATCTATCTATGAGAGATAGATTACTAGAATCATAGAATGATAGGTTTAACCTCTCTCGAATCGGTGCATACTGTTACTAGAAAACAAGACGCAGCGAAACGCGAGAGGGAAGGTATCATTCATGAGAAAAACCAACGGTTACCGCCATCATATCTATGTTATATTTGCACTCATCATCCTGATTTGCAGCTGGGAAGCCAATCTTCAGTCCTCTATCATTTTTGCATCGGGAATAGGTTCTGAGGCAGAACGGACGAATGGAGCGGGTAGTATTCCTCAGGAATCGATCCGTCTGCGGATTTTGGCCAATTCCGATTCACCGGCTGACCAATGGATCAAACGCGAGGTACGTGATGCCATTATCGAGGAAATGCAGCAGTGGGTTACTGAGCCGCAGGCCATGGAAGCAGCTCGTGCTGCCGTTCGTGCCCATTTACCAGAGCTGGATCGAATCGTTGGCAAGACACTGGGCCAATATGGATTCACTACTCCCTATCAGGTGGAGTTGGGTGTTGTACCTTTCCCGGCCAAAATGTACGGGAGTCAAATTTACCCTGCTGGCGATTATGAAGCGCTTCGTGTATCGATTGGAGCGGCAGAGGGTCAAAATTGGTGGTGCGTGCTGTTCCCACCGTTATGCTTTGTAGATTCCGAGGTTATTGCCAAACCATCCAAGGAGCTCGCTGCAGACGTGGGATCACCTGCTGCCAAGGCGGGACAAAAGATATCGACAGACTTGAAATCAGAAGGAAAAAGCACACCATCGGACAAGCTTGTTCAGGCTCAGACTGAAGCAGTGCAGCCGGAAATTCATTTCTTTCTGTGGGATTTACTGAAGAAGATATTTGCTTAAATGATCAACTAGATCAACTACAGGGAAAGTCCCTGAAACCCAATACATATCATGATGAACACATGCAGGAATCTTGAACCATGAACCATCAAAGATGGACCCTGCACAGATGGGAGACCTAAGCGAATGACAAAATTATGGAAAGCTGCTGGCGACGATCTGGAGCTACAGGAGCTGACAGAGCCCGCGCGAATTCTTCGCGAAGGTGGGTTGATCGCGTTTCCTACGGAAACGGTTTATGGCCTTGGTGCCGATGCCCGGCAGACAGATGCGGTCAATAAGATTTTCATGGCAAAAGGACGGCCCTCAGATAATCCACTTATTGTACATATTGCAAATCGGTCTCAAATGGCAGAGCTGGCGGCTCCTCCGGATGAGACTGTTTCGCGTTTGCTGGATCTTTTTTGGCCGGGGCCTCTGACGGTCGTTCTTCCTATCAAACCAGGCGTTCTCTCCCCTTTGGTCACAGCAGGCCTGTCTACGGTTGGGCTGCGTATGCCGGACCATCCGGTCGCCTTGCAGCTGCTTAGGGCTGCCGGCTGTCCGGTAGCGGCCCCCAGTGCGAACAGCTCAGGTCGGCCAAGCCCTACAACAGCCGCACATGTATACGATGATCTGGCCGGTCGTATTGACGGTATTGTGGATGGGGGGGCTACAGGTGTTGGTCTGGAATCCACAGTCGTCGAATACACAGCACCGAACGGGGATGAAGGTGGTGTGCTTCATATTTTGCGTCCAGGTGGTGTATCGGCTGAGCAATTGATCCTTGCGCTGCCTGGCATCGAGGTGCGCGAAGCCTCTGTACATCCAGATTCATCCTTAGCGCCGCGTGCGCCTGGGATGAAGTACGCGCACTACGCGCCTCGCGGTGCGATGACCCTCGTTCAGGGCTCTGCTCCTGAACAGGTGCTCGCTCGCCTCCAGCGCGAGCTCGACCAAGCCCACGCACGCGGAGAGCGCACAGGCGTACTCACTTATCGTGAGCACGCCGATGCGCTGCGCGCGGATACCGTTGTCGCCTGCGGAAGCCTGGGCGACCTTGAAACCGTTGCGCACGGGCTGTACGCCGCGCTGCGCCAGTTCGATGAAGCCGGCGCGGACTTCATCGTAGCCGAGGCCTGCCCCGAAGCGGGTATCGGGGCCGCTATTATGAATCGGCTGCGCAAAGCGGCAGCCAGCCGTATTATCCACGTGTAGCACAGCTACAAGTCCATACTCAGTCATGATTCTCTACTTGTCCGCATATGTTGATGAAGAACAGGACAGGAGGTCGACAGGAGATGGACTGGGCGTCACCACTGATGGTGGGGCAATTCATAACCATACTGGTCATGGCAGTAGCCTTAGGTTTGGATGCATTATCGCTGGGTATCGGAATCGGGATGAAGGGCATACGAAAGTGGGATATTCTCAAGCTGAGCCTGATGATTGCGGTATTCCATATGGTCATGCCGCTTGTGGGTATGTTTATGGGCAGCTACATGGGCTCGTTATTAGGTGGAGTAGCAACGATAGCGGGAGGCATCCTGCTTGTGATTCTTGGTATACATATGATCTACAATTCCTTGAAAGGGGAGGCGGCGAAATCCGTTGATCATAAAACCCTTCTGGGCATGCTGCTGTTTGCGATTAGTGTCAGCATCGATTCATTCTCCGTCGGCGTATCGCTGGGCATGTTTGCCGGTGACCGTGCGCTGACGGTACTGATGTTCGGTACGGTAGGAGGAATCATGTCCATTACCGGATTGATGCTCGGCCGTAAAGCGGGACATTGGGTCGGAGAGTACGGAGAAGCCGTAGGTGGAGTCATTTTGCTGGCATTCGGTGCACGCTTTTTATTATGAATCGGATTCAGGGCTACAGCTACATATCCATTTTTACGTCTTTTGAGGTACAATAGGAATAGGGCTCAACAGCCAATCATCATAGAGGAGAAAGGCGGGGATTTCTAATGAACCGAATATTGTTTGTGTGTACCGGGAATACGTGCCGCAGTCCGATGGCAGAAGGTATGCTTCGCGCGATGCTGAAAGAGCAGGGGATGAATCACATAGAAGTCCGTTCGGCCGGGACCTCAGCGGGTGATGGCTATCCTGTTTCCACCAATGCGGCAATTATATTGCGGGAAAAAGATGCTTTGCAGGCGATTAGCTCTTCCTCATTAACAGGCTCTTTGCTGGACTGGGCAGATGTGGTGCTCACCATGACCACGAGTCACAAGCAGCAAGCGATCCAGCGTTTCCCTGCATTCGTAGACAAGATGCACACACTCAAAGAATTTGTGAGTGATGATCCGTCCGCTAAAGCGCGTATGGACGAGCTGGCTGCGTTGATTGCTGAGCTTCAGTTCAAGCAGTCTTTATCCCAGCAGGTGACAATGGAGGAACGCGCGCGAGTGAGACAACTGGAGCAGTCTTTGCCTGACTACGATATTGCTGACCCGTTCGGCGGATCTTTATCGCTATACAGACAGTGCGCAGCGGAAATCGAGGAATGCCTGCATCGGTTGGTACGACGTCTTAAAGCGTGAGACTTTTTTGAAAAAAAGTTCAAGGAAATAGGTTGTTTTACGGCTTTACAGCCTTGATCATTTCCGTTATGATAAGAATAAGAAGCAGGACCTGATGTAACTGGCGACGAGTGGGGCTAACCACAATGGAGCATCGGGGCATACGGCCGGTCGCCTGGGCAAAGAGCATTGCAGTGCTGATAGTGGCATGCAGTATGCTCTTTTTTCGTTTAGGATTCACCATATTTGATTTCATTTTTCTGTATGCATTACGGTATAATGGACAAATTGGATGACAATCAACTCATCATACGATAGTGTCCAGAAAACTTGTCAGGAGGCGCATCAAATGAAGATAGTAATAGGCTCTGATCATGCAGGCGTTCAGTTGAAGGATGGAATTATTAAACTTGTGCAGTCTTTAGGCCATGATGTGACAGACGTAGGCTGTCATAGCACGGATTCCGTGGATTATTCGGATTATGCGATCGAGGTTTGCAATAAGGTCGCCGCAGGAACGGCCGACAGAGGGATCTTGCTTTGTGGGACGGGAATTGGAATGACGATTGCTGCTAACAAAATCGCCGGCATTCGCTGTGCGCTTGTACACGATCTGTTTTCGGCCCAAATGACCCGTCAGCACAATGATTCCAACGTACTGGCAATGGGAGAACGTATTGTCGGACCGGGACTGGCTGAGTCCATTGTGAAGGTTTGGTTGGAAACCGAGTTTTCCAACGGTGAACGTCACGTGAACCGCATTCATAAAGTCATGGAATTGGAAGACAAAGTCACTCCTCAATCGTAATCATTCGTACAGCTTGACGAAGGAGGCAACGGGGTATGGACATTCAGTCACAGGTAGAACAAGTGCTGCGTGAGCTGGTACAGGCAGGTAATATCCAGGCGGGACAGCTGCTTGTCATCGGGACGAGTACGAGCGAGGTGCTGGGTCACCACATTGGCACTTCAGGCACAGAAACGGCTGCCCAGCCTATCTTCGCTGCGATTGAGGCCGTTCGCGCCGAGGCTGGCTTTTACCCGGTATTTCAATGCTGTGAGCATTTGAATCGGGCGTTGGTTATGGAGCGTGCAGCGATGCTGGCTTACCGGCTGGAGCCGGTGTCGGCGATTCCCGTTCCGCGTGCAGGCGGTTCTATGGCTTCGTATGCCTATAAACATTTGAAGCAGGCCTGTCTCGTTGAAGCCGTGTCGGCCCATGCGGGCATAGATATCGGGGGAACGCTGATCGGGATGCATTTGAAACCTGTCGCAATTCCGCTGCGTCCCTCAATCCGGATCATTGGCCATGCCTCGGTTCAGATGGCCTACACCCGTCCGAAGCTCATTGGTGGCGCTCGGGCTGTATATGTGGTAGAAGAGAATTCTGCTGACAACGGATTTTGTGAATAAACCCAACTAACTATCATGTGGAGGCTTACGAAGTAAGAAGTAAGTTATCTGCAAAAAACTAAAAGGAGGATTTTATTATGGAGCAATTACGTAAGCAGGACCCCAAAATCGTGGAGGCTATGAATCTTGAAATCGGCCGTCAACGCGACAAAATCGAATTGATCGCATCGGAAAATTTCGTCAGCGAGGCAGTGCTGCAAGCAATGGGTACCGTTCTGACTAATAAATATGCTGAAGGCTACCCTGGCAGACGTTATTATGGCGGTTGTGAGTATGTAGACATTGTAGAAGACATCGCTCGTGACCGTGCCAAGGAATTGTTTGGAGCTGAGCATGCTAACGTACAACCGCATTCTGGTGCTCAAGCTAACATGGCTGTTTACTTGGCAGCTCTGCAGCCTGGAGATACGGTATTGGGCATGAGCTTGGCTCATGGCGGCCACTTGACCCACGGCAGCCCGGTTAATGCATCCGGTATTCTATACAACTTCGTTTCCTACGGTGTAAGCGAAAGCGACTCCCGTATCGATTATAATGATGTGCGCAAGGCAGCATTCAAACATAAGCCTCGTATGATCGTAGCTGGTGCCAGCGCATATCCGCGTACGATTGATTTTGAAGCTCTGGCGTCAATCGCTAATGATGTAGGCGCATTGCTCTTTGTTGATATGGCACATATCGCTGGTCTGGTAGCGGCTGGTCTGCATCCAAACCCGGTTCCACATGCACATTTTGTAACGACGACTACACATAAAACACTTCGTGGTCCTCGCGGCGGTATGATTTTGTGCCGTAAGCCATGGGCTGCTGCAATCGATAAAGCTGTATTCCCGGGTACCCAAGGTGGTCCATTGATGCATATTATTGCAGCTAAAGCCGTATCCTTCGGAGAAGCTTTGCAGCCGGAATTCAAAACTTACGCACAAAAGGTTGTCAACAATGCCAAAGCATTATCGGAAGCTTTGATTTCCGAAGGTATCGATCTTGTATCCGGTGGTACCGATAACCATTTGATGCTGATCGACCTGCGCAACACGGGCATCAGTGGTAAAGAAGCTGAGCACTTGCTGGATGAAGTTGGCGTAACGGTTAATAAAAACGCAATTCCTTTTGACCCGGCGAAGCCGATGGTAACCAGTGGTGTTCGTGTAGGTACTCCTGCTGCAACTTCCCGCGGTATGGATGAAGAAGCTATGAAAACTATTGCCAAGATCATTGCCTTGACTTTGAAAAACCCAACGGATGCTGCTGTTCATGACAAAGTCCGCGGTATGGTAAAAGATTTGACAGCCCAGTTCCCTTTGTATCCGGGCTTGTTCTACTAATTCCTAATTATAAGGCTCGCATCGTCAATTCATGAGTGCGATATATAGACAATAGCAAGAGGCTGGAGATATGCAGAGATCTCCGGCCTCTTCATGATTTCAGGAAGCACCCCGAGATCACTCCGTAACTGTGCAGCGTAGGGTCAGCTATGAACGCTCCTCTCCTTAGCTTCTATGATCCTGTGCATGTATAGAAACGGTACATTCATAACGTGAAGCCAGCATTTGTACGCTGCAACCTGACAGCCGCTGAGCATGTCGTCCATGCGCGAAACTTGTTGGGATAACATCTCACAGGTGTGGTATAATAGACGAGATTTGGCGTAAAGGGGAATTGTTTATGGGAAAATTATTTGTGTGTGACCATCCGTTGATCCAGCATAAGCTTACGTACATACGGGATGAATCCACACTTACCAAAGATTTTCGCGAATTGGTTGATGAAGTATCGACACTAATGGCGTATGAAATTACGAGAGACATACCGCTTGAAACCGTGCAGGTCAAAACGCCAGTGACTACGACGGATTGCAAAGTGATTTCGGGCAGAATGCTGGGACTTATCCCGATTTTGCGTGCAGGACTTGGCATGGTAGACGGTATTCTGAGATTAGTACCCGCAGCCAAGGTAGGACATGTCGGTTTGTACCGGGATCCGGAGACGCTTGAGCCTGTTGAGTATTATGTAAAGCTGCCTACCGATGTACAGGAGCGGGAATTGATCGTGATAGACCCGATGCTGGCAACCGGAGGTTCTGCCAATGCGGCAATAACGGCGCTAAAGAGCAGAGGCTGCACGCAGATCAAGCTGATGTGCCTGATTGCTGCACCCGAAGGCATTCACGCTGTACAGCAGGCGCATCCTGACGTGGATATCTATGTGGCAGCTATTGACGATTATTTGAATGACCACGGTTACATCGTTCCTGGACTAGGGGATGCGGGAGACCGCCTGTTCGGCACAAAATAAAAATCAACAAGCCGATGAAACTATACCACAGAAAATGTACATAGGGGGACAACCGTCCATGGGTAAAACCAAAGTAATTACGATTTTCGGAACCCGGCCGGAAGCTATCAAGATGGCGCCGCTGGTACTGGAGCTTCAAAAGCATTCTGAATTTATCGATTCACGCGTATGCGTTACCGCACAGCATAGAGAATTGCTGGATCAGGTGCTGGAAACCTTCCATATTACACCTGATCACGATCTGGATGTCATGAAGGATCGTCAAACCTTGAACGAAGTGACCGTTCGGGTGCTTCAAGGGCTGGACCCGGTATTCCGCGAAGAAAAGCCGGATCTGGTGCTCGTACACGGAGACACGTTAACAACATTTCTAGCAAGCTATGCGGCGTTTTTACAGCAGATCCAGGTGGGTCATGTGGAAGCAGGTTTGCGTACCTGGAACAAAATGTCTCCATATCCGGAGGAAATGAATCGCCAGCTGACCGGCGTGTTATCTGATCTGCATTTTGCGCCTACTCAATTGTCTGCTGACAACCTGCGCAAAGAGAATAAGTCAGAGGCAACCATCTTCGTAACAGGAAATACAGTGACGGATGTGTTCCAGTATACGGTGCAGAACGACTTTACCCACAGTGTTCTGGATTGGGCAGCAGGTAAGCGTCTGATCCTGATGACCGCGCATCGCCGCGAAGCACAAGGTGAGCCGCATCGGCAAATTTTCCGTGCTGTGCGTCGGATTGCTGATGAGTTCGACGATATTGCCATCGTGTACCCGGTTCATCCAAGTCCAGCAGTGAGAGAGCCTGCCTATGAAATGCTGGGTAATCATCCGCGCATTAAGCTCGTAGATCCGCTAGATGTACTGGAGCTGCACAATTTATATCCGCATACCCACATGATTTTGACTGATTCCGGCGGTTTGCAGGAGGAAGCACCTTCGTATGGAGTGCCTGTTTTAGTTCTACGTGAAACAACGGAGCGGCCCGAAGGTATTGATGCAGGAACGCTGGAGCTTGTCGGAACCGATGAAGAGCATGTGTACAATCGAACCCGTGCACTGCTGACAGATCCGGCATTGTATGAAAAAATGAGTCAGGCTGCCAACCCTTACGGCGATGGAAAAGCGTCGGAACGGATCGTTCAAGCCATCCTTTACCATTTTGGACATGCTGCAGCAAGACCGGAGTCATTCCAACCGTGACAATCCTATGACAAACGTCAGAGCGTGCAGTAGTACTGTTTGGTTTGGAATTGTAAAAAACGTTGATATAACAGCATTTTTAAGAATTTCATCCACAGTTATTTAGAGAGAAAGACAATTGACAAACCCGACGTTGCTTCGTTACAATAAGTGAGGATTCTCAGGAGGGTGTATATGAAACAGCCAAACCGTAATGATAATCCATGGCGTGCAGCTGCTTTAACGACAGCTATCGGAATTGATCTTGTTGTCTGTTTACTGGCAGGGTATTGGTTTGGAGATTGGTTAAGCCAAATGCTTGGCGGGCAGTTGTGGTTACTGGGTGGTTTTTTGCTGGGGCTTACGGCTGGAATCATTAGCATTTATTTCATGATTAAGCAGTACGGAGGGCTTTAAATGAACGAGTTTACGGCCCATCTGAAAACGTTTCAAAACGTCTTTCTATTTTTCTTATCCTTTTGTCTGGTTGCTTGGGCGCTTTTCGTGGAATACCGACCCTATTCAGCAGGTTTGATGCTGGGTTCTGCTGTTAGTATGATTAACGCAAGGTATCTGGCCTGGAAAATTCGCAAGCTATCGGATAAGGTTATCACCGCTCCACCGGGGCAAGGGATTCCGAGCAAGGCTAACATAGGCTTTCTGACTAGAGCGGCCGTAGGAGGTTTGGCGGGTCTTATCGCAGTCCGGTTTCCGGAGCAATTCGCGTTAAGCACAACCGTTGCTGGATACCTTATCGCTCAATTGGCAACACTTGTATTGGGTATTATTTCTGTCAAAAGATCCAAGAAGTAAATCCATCTGTGGAAAGGGGTGAAATTGGAAAACATGGAGCATCAAGTACCGGGAGTAGAATGGTTTGGATTTCACTTTGATCTGTCAGCGCTTCTCATGATTGGAGTGACCAGTGTTCTGGTATTAATACTCGCGATTGCCGGAACGAGTAAAATTTCGGTAACGAATCCTTCGAAGCTGCAAAACTTTATGGAATGGGTTGTAGAGTTTGTTGAAGGAATCATCGGCAGTACTATTGGTTCTAAACATGGGAAGCCGTTTATTGCACTTGGTTTAACCCTAATTATGTACATTTTCATTGGAAACATGCTGGGGCTGCCGTTCTCGGTCGTAACCTCAGATCACGTGTCATGGTGGAAATCTCCGACGGCAGATATTGCTGTCACAGCTGCACTTACGGTTATCGTCATTGCGCTTAGCCACTTCCTGGGTATCACACGCAATACGAAGCACTATTTTGCTCATTACTTTGAGTATAAAGGGGTTATGCTTCCGCTGCATTTGATTGAGGTGGTATCCAAGCCGCTGACGCTTGCTTTCCGTCTATACGGAAATATTTATGCAGGTGAAATTATGATTGGTGTCATTTTGGGAGCGGGTTGGTTTGGAATATTCCCTCTAGCCATATGGCAAGGTTTTAGTGTGTTCGTTGGCGCCATTCAGGCATTCGTATTTACAATGCTGACTATGGTTTATATCTCACAAACGTTGATTCACGAAGAATCTCACTAAGGTACAAGACTTACCTCGGGAAAGTCTCGAGTTATTTATAAAAAAACTTTACAATTTAAGGGAGGATTTTCTTAATGGGAGCTTTAGCATTAGTAGCAGCAGCAATCGTATTTGGTTTAGGGGCACTTGGTGCAGGTATTGGTAATGGTTTGATCGTAGGTCGCGCATTGGAAGGTATTTCTCGTCAACCTGAACTTCGTGGTACTTTGCAAACAACGATGTTTATCGGGGTAGGTCTGGTAGAAGCAATGCCGGTTGTTGCATTGGTTCTTGCATTCATCTTGATGGGTCGTGCTTAAGAAATCGTTTGGCGGGGATGGTTGCAAAAGCCTCCACGCCTTCGTTTTGCCTACGCTATGAGAAGGGAGTGACGTTACTTGCATATTGAATGGTCCACGTTTTTTATTCAAATCGTAGCCTTCTTGCTTCTATATTTACTGCTGCAAAAGCTGGCGTTCGGTCCTTTGTTTGGCATGATGGAAAAACGCAGACAGCTTGTTAAGGATCAAATTCAAACGGCTGAAAATAACCGGAAGCAGGCTGAGCAACTGTTAGAGGAGCAAAAGCTGGCTCTACAACAGACTCGCAAAGAAGCACAAGACATTATTGAACAAGCTAAACAAATCAGTTCCAAACAAGCAGACGAAATTACAGCTGCTGCACGTGCGGAAGCGACTCGCGTGAAAGACGAAGCGATTCGTGATATTGAGAATGAGAAACATAAGGCGGTTGCCGCCCTTCGCAGCCAGGTTGGCGCGATGTCTGTTCTCATTGCTTCCAAAATTATCGAAAAACAAATTGATGAGAAATCTCAAGAGCAATTGGTAGAGCATTACCTGAAAGAGGTAGGAGGCAACCAATGAGCCAGGATACCATCGTAGCCAAAAGATACGCAAAAGCGCTTTTTGAGCTAGCCAAAGAACAGAACAAGATTGCTCAGGTAGAAGAAGAACTGAAGTTTATCGTAGCGGTTTTAAAGGAAAACAGTGACTTGCACAAGCTGATCAAGCATCCAGGTATCGGGACTGTATCCAAAACAGCGCTGCTGAAAAACATTTTTGAAAGTCAGCTTTCGGAAATTACCTTTAGCACTTTGCTGTTGCTCATCGATAAAGGCAGGGAAGAATTGCTGGAATCGCTAGTGGGTTACTTTGTAACGATTGCCAGTGAGGCCCTTGGTCAGGCAAAAGCCACTGTTTATACGCCGGTTGTTCTTCAACAAGCTGAGCTTGATCATATTGCTGCGACATTCAGCCAATTGGTTGGCAAACAAATTCGTGTTGAAACGGCTATTGATACAAGCTTGTTAGGCGGAATTAAAGTGCGCATCGGTGATCGTCTGTATGACGGCAGTTTATCCGGCAAGCTGGATCGACTGCAAAAATCCTTGAATTCAACTCAAGCACTGTAGATAGGGGTGAGGAAATATGAGTATCAAACCTGAAGAAATCAGTACGCTGATTAAACAGCAAATTGAACAATATAAATCTGACATTCAAGTCGTTGACGTAGGTACAGTTATCACTGTCGGTGATGGTGTTGCTCGTGCGCACGGTCTTGAGAATGTTATGGCAGGCGAATTGCTTGAGTTCCCTAACGGTGTTCTTGGCTATGCCTTTAACTTGGAGGAAAGCAACGTAGGTATCGTTATTTTGGGACCTTTCACGGATATTCGTGAAGGCGACCAAGTAAAACGTACTGGTCGTATCATGGAGGTTCCTGTCGGTGAGGAATTGATCGGCCGCGTTGTTAACGCGTTAGGTCAACCCGTTGATGGCAATGGTCCTCTAAATACAACAAACACACGTCCGGTTGAATCACCGGCTCCAGGTGTTATGGCTCGTAAGTCCGTATTCGAACCGATGCAAACCGGAATTAAAGCGATTGACGCGATGATTCCAGTAGGCCGTGGTCAACGTGAGTTGATCATCGGTGACCGTCAAACAGGTAAAACAGCTATCGCGATCGATACGATTATTAACCAAAAAGGCAACGGCGTGAAATGTATTTATGTTGCTATTGGACAAAAACAATCCACTGTTGTTAACGTAGTTGAAACCTTACGTCGTGCTGGCGCCATGGAATACACTATCGTTGTAACAGCAAGTGCTTCCGAGCCTGCTCCAATGCTGTGGCTGGCTCCTTATGCAGGCTGCGCAATGGGCGAATATTTCATGTACAAAGGCGAGCACGTTCTGATCGTTTATGATGACTTGTCCAAGCAAGCAGCTGCATACCGTGAGTTGTCGCTCTTGCTTCGTCGCCCACCGGGTCGTGAAGCTTACCCAGGGGACGTTTTCTACCTGCATTCCCGTTTGCTTGAGCGTTCAGCCAAGCTGAGTGATGCACTTGGCGGCGGATCGATCACAGCTCTTCCGTTTATCGAAACACAAGCTGGTGACGTATCCGCTTATATCCCGACGAACGTTATCTCGATTACAGATGGTCAGATTTTCTTGGAGTCCGATTTGTTCTACTCCGGTCAACGTCCAGCTGTTAACGTTGGTATCTCCGTATCCCGGGTAGGTAGCTCCGCACAAATTAAAGCAATGAAAAAAGTTGCCGGTACGCTGAAGACTGACCTCGCCCAATACCGCGAGTTAGCCGCTTTCGCAGCGTTCGGATCCGATTTGGATAAAGCTACGCAAACTCGTTTGAACCGTGGATTGCGTACATTGGAAATTTTGAAACAAGGCGTTCATCAACCGCTGTCCGTTGAAAAACAAGTCGTTTCGATCTATACGGTTGTTAGAGGACATTTGGATGAATTGCCTGTACAAGATATTCGCCGTTTTGAAGCTGAATTCTTGGCTTTCGTGGATACGAAGCATCCTGAAATTTTCCAAAGTATCCGTGATACGAAAGATTTGACTACGGATAACGAAAATGCTTTGAAAGAAGCGATCAAGCAATTCCAAAAGGGCTTCGCTACTTCGACTGTATAATACACAATGAACAAGGGCTTCTCTTTACAGGGAAGCTCGGTGTTCCATTTTAAGTCTTTTAACAGGCTTTTCGAGTGAAGGCTTTTCTTATACAGAGAAGCTTCGAGAGAGAGGTGAGTCAGTTGGCAAAAGGAATGCGCGAAATTAAGCGCCAGATCAAGTCCGTACAAAACACAAAGCAAATCACCAAGGCGATGGAAATGGTAGCTGCGTCGAGATTAAGAAAAGCTCAGGCAGCTGCTGAGGCATCACGGCCTTACACGGATAAGCTTAAGGAAGTTGTCGGCAGTATCGCTGCAGGCAGCAAAGGTTTGAAGCATCCGATGCTGCAAAATCGTGAAATCAAGAAGACCGGATATCTTGTTGTTACGTCAGACCGCGGTCTCGCTGGTGGCTATAATGCTAACGTACTGCGCAGAGTGATGCAGGAGATCAAGGAAAATCACAAATCACCTAGTGAATATGTGATTTTTGTAATCGGCCGTAAGGGCAGAGATTTTTTCCGTCAACGCAATATCGCGATTGCTGAAGAAGTAACGGGAATTCCTGATTCTCCGAGCTTCGCGGATATTAAATCGATTGCGGCATCGGCAGTGAAAAACTTCGAGAACGGTTCTTTTGACAAGCTGTATCTGGTTTATAACAAATTCGTAAATGCTATCACGCAGGAACCGATGATCAAGCAGCTTTTGCCTATGGAAAACATGGGTGGTGTTGCCTCCGTTGCTAACTATGAGTATGAGCCGTCACCTGAGGGTGTACTTGAAGTGTTGCTGCCTAAATATGCGGAAACCTTAATTTATAGTGCGGTATTGGAAGGTAAAGCAAGTGAGTTTGGGGCCAGAATGACCGCTATGAACAATGCGACGAAGAATGCAACCAAGATGATCGGATCCTTGACACTGGTGTATAACCGTGCTCGTCAGGCTTCGATTACACAGGAAATTTCGGAGATTGTTGCCGGTGCAAACGCACAAGCTTAAAACTTGCTAGTAAAGAACGTTTTGCTACAGCAAAACTCAGCACATGCTTACGAATCAGCTTTATTCAAAAATAAAGCTTTAGGATTTGCTTACGAAATAAGTTTTGCTTAAGCAAAACTCGAAGGAGGAGAAAACATTGAGCAAAGGACGCGTTGTGAATATAACGGGGCCGGTTGTCGACATTGAGTTCGAACGTGGACAGCTCCCTGAGATTTTGAATGCAATCACAATTGAGAAAAAAGCCGAAAAAGCTGGCGAACAGGATATCAAGTTAACTGTTGAAGCAGCTGTGCATTTGGGCGATAATCTGGTTCGTTGTGTTGCGATGTCAACTACGGATGGTCTTGTTCGTGGTACAGAAGCAGTTGATACAGGTGCAGCGATTTCAGTACCGGTAGGTGCAGCAACACTTGGACGTGTATTTAACGTATTGGGTAACCCGATTGACGGTAACGAAGAAGTAGACCGTACATTAACGAGCCCGATTCACAAAAGCGCGCCTGCATTTGAGAACTTGTCAACGCAAGCGGAAATTTTGGAAACAGGTATCAAGGTTATCGACTTGATGGCTCCTTACGTTAAGGGTGGTAAAATCGGCTTGTTCGGTGGTGCCGGCGTAGGTAAAACCGTAACGATGCAGGAATTGATTCACAACATCGCATCCGAGCATGGCGGTATTTCCGTATTTGCCGGTGTTGGTGAGAGAACGCGTGAAGGTAATGACTTGTATCATGAAATGAAAGAGTCCGGCGTTATTGACAAAACCGCAATGGTTTTTGGTCAAATGAATGAGCCTCCAGGTGCGCGTCTGCGTGTAGCCCTGTCCGGTTTGACAATGGCTGAATATTTCCGTGATCAAGAAGGCCGTGACGTGCTTCTGTTTATCGATAACATTTTCCGGTTTACTCAAGCGGGTTCCGAAGTATCAGCCCTACTTGGACGTATGCCATCCGCAGTAGGTTACCAGCCAACGCTGGCAACTGAAATGGGTCAATTGCAAGAACGTATTACTTCAACTAAACAAGGCTCCGTAACTTCGATCCAAGCGATCTATGTTCCTGCCGATGACTATACCGATCCGGCCCCTGCTACAGCATTTGCCCACTTGGATGCAACTACAAACCTTGAGCGTAATATTGCTGCAATGGGTATTTTCCCGGCTGTTGATCCACTCGCCTCCTCTTCCCGTATTTTGACTCCTGAAATTGTTGGTGAAGAGCACTATAATGTAGCACAAGGCGTTAAGAAAACCTTGCAACGCTACAAGGAATTGCTGGATATTATCGCAATTCTGGGTATGGATGAGTTGTCTGAAGAAGACAAGCTTACCGTATACCGTGCAAGACGGATTCAATTGTTCTTCGCTCAACCGCTTCACGTTGCTGAGGCGTTTAACGGGATTCCAGGGCTTTTCGTTCCGATTAAAGATACTGTGCGCAGCTTTAAGGAAATTCTTGAAGGCAAGCATGATCATCTTCCGGAACCGGCATTCCATAACGTGGGTGCGATTGAGCAAGTTATCGAAAAAGCAAAAACCATGTAAGTTCGCATTAGCGAATTGAATGTAAATTGAGTTTGCTTACGCAAACCATATGAAGCAGGGCTTTCCATTTGGAAAGCTTAGATGATGCTTACGAAGTAAAGCTTTCCTTACGGAAAGCTCTTAGGAGGAGTCCAAGTGAGTACTTTCTTGCTGGAAATTGTTACCCCCGAGCGTAAAGTGTACGCCGATCAGGTGGACATGATTAGCGTGAAGGGTGCAGAAGGAGAGCTTGGTATTCTGCCAAATCACATCCCTTTGGTGACTCCATTAAAAGTGGCGCCGGTTATCGTGAAACAGGGCGGTAAGCAGCATTATATCGCCGTGAATGGTGGCTTTATGGAGGTACGTAAGGATAAGGTGGTCATATTGGCGGAAAGCGCCGAGCTGCCGGAACAAATTGATGTCGATCGTGCTAAAGAAGCCAAGACGCGTGCTGAACAGCGTATGTCTTCCAAACAGGATCAAGTCGATTTCAAACGCGCTGAACTCGCTTTGCAAAGAGCGGTTAATCGGATCAACGTTTCCAGTAAATCTTAGGGAAACGAACATAAACGGAGGGACACATGTTCCTTCGTTTTTTGTATTTTATAAAAAATGTGATATGGAATATTGATTAGACACCTAAACACCCATTTGATATAATTGTGGGGCATATACGAACAGAAGTTATGTGCATGTTCTGATTTGCAAATGAGGGAAGGCTTCGCGATTGCAACTTGGGTGCGCTTACAAGCTTACATGAACTGGACTTTTCTTATAAATCTGACAGCACATTTCCATAAAGCTTAACTATTTATAGTATGGGGAGGCGAGTCGTTCACGATGTATATGAACAATTACGTTGTCGTAGCCATTTTTCTCATTCTTGGTGTATTGCTTCCTGTTGTAGCACTTACAGCAGGCCGTTTCTTGCGTCCTTACAAGCCGCTGGATGAGAAGTATACTACTTATGAGAGTGGTAACGAACCGGTCGGTGAGAGCCATGTGCGCTTTAACATCCGGTATTACTTATTTGCGCTGATGTTTGTCATTTTTGATGTGGAAACTGTGTTTTTGTACCCATGGGCCGTTGCTTTTAAGCAACTCGGCTTGTTTGCTGTTGTTGAAATGGCGATTTTCGTTGGCCTGCTTGTGGTTGGATTAATTTATGCTTGGAAGAAGAAGGTGCTGCAATGGACTTCAATCTAGAGTCAATTAGTCCGGAAGAAAGAGAAGAGCTGGAGCGCAATGTGTTTATGACAACGCTTGAGCAGGTAAAAGCTTGGGCAAGAAGTAATTCGTTGTGGCCTTTAACCTTTGGATTGGCATGCTGTGCAATTGAAATGATGGGTGCGGGAGCTTCCCACTACGATTTGGACCGTTTTGGCGTTATTTTTCGGACTTCACCAAGGCAATCCGACGTTATGATCGTAGCAGGCACCGTAACCAAGAAGATGGCTCCACTGCTGCGCCGCCTGTACGACCAAATGCCAGAGCCCAAATGGGTAATTGCGATGGGCTCCTGTGCCACCGCCGGTGGACCTTACGTCAAATCTTATGCCGTTGTTAAAGGCGTGGATCAGGTCGTACCGGTTGATGTCTACATTCCAGGCTGTCCGCCGAATCCTGCTGCTCTGATTTATGGAATTAACAAGCTGCAGGAAAAAATTCGTTATGAGGCGAAAACCGGCAAGCAGGTGATCAATCGATGAGTGATGAGCAAAAGAAAGATGAATTGGATACAGATAAACGGAATACGGATAAGCTGAATACAGATAAACCTCTGAAGGAACCACAACCGAACGAAGAAGCGCCAAAAGCTGCTGCCGATGCAGCGGCAGATCCATCCGCTGTCACCAAGGAACCGGATTCAGCTGTCAGTTTACCAACGTCAGGGGAATCGCAATCAGCAGCTTCTGATAAGACGGGTAACCCAAGCACTGAGAAACCCTCAGCCGAAGCGAATGATGCATCAGGCGCAGCACCTGGGACTGCTGCATCTACAGTAGATGCAGAGCAGGAGGCAAAGGCTAAGGCTGACGCGGAAGCGCGTGCTGCCAGGGCTATCGCGCGAGCCAAAAGGGCTGAGGCAGCAGCAGGAGCGTCTCCTGCTGCTGCCTCAGGCACAGCTTCGACAGAAGCTCCTGCCGGTGACCCAGCGGCAGCGGATGATGAGAAGGAAGCGAAGGCGAAGGCTGCCGCAGAAGCACGTGCTGCTCGTGCCGCTGCCAGAGGCAAGAAAACAGAGGGTGAAGAGGACGCAGGGCCGAAGGTTCCTTCACCATTACAACCGCGGCTGGATCATTGGGTGAAGCTGATCAAGGAGCAGGTGGGCGAAGCCGCGATCGAAGAAGCCTTTATTAATGAGAGGGATGCACATCTGCCTTATGTGATCATTAAGAACGAACACTGGGCTGGAGTTGCACTATTGTTGAAGCAGCATTGTGAGCTAAAACTGAACTATTTGCGAAATGTTTCAGGTATTGATCAGGAAACTCACATGGAGGTTGCTTACCACTTGCTCAGTCTGGACACGAAGGCGGAAATGTGCGTGAAAGTGAAAACGTCTCGTGAAGCACCATCCATAGACTCCGTCACACCGATATGGCCAACCGCCAATTGGAATGAGCGTGAGATCTTTGATCTGCTCGGTATAGATTTTCCCGGACATCCGGACTTAAGAAGAATAATGATGTCCGACGATTGGGTCGGCCATCCGCTGCGTAAAGATTATGAAGCGCTTGATCCGGAGGTGTAGAAGCTTTTGATTAGAACGGAAGAATTGCTGTTGAATGTTGGACCTCAGCATCCTAGTACGCACGGGGTGTTTCGGATTGTGGTCAAGCTGGATGGTGAAATCATCACCCATGCTGATCCTGTTATGGGCTATCTCCATAGAGGGACGGAGAAGCTCGCAGAAAATTTATCGTATACCCAAATCATTCCTTATACGGATCGTATGGACTATGTTTCGGCGATGACCAATAACTATGTGCTTGTACACGCAGTAGAAAAGCTGATGGGATTGGAAATACCGGAAAAAGCTGATTTTTTGCGACTTATTGTGATGGAACTGCAGCGGGTTGCCAGTCATTTGGTATGGTGGGGAACTTATTTGCTGGATATTGGAGCGATGAGCCCGTTTTTGTTTGCATTTCGCGACCGGGAAATTATTATTGATCTGTTTAATGAATTGTGTGGTGCCCGTTTAACCTATAATTATATGAGGGTTGGCGGCGTGAAGTGGGACGCTCCCGAGGGCTGGATCGAAAAAGTACGCAAATTCATACCCTATATGAGAGAGAAATTGATTGAGTATGGTAATTTAGTCAGCGGCAATGAGATTTTTCTGGCACGGATCAAGGGTGTTGGTAAGTATGATGCAGAAACAGCGATTGCTTATGGGTTGAGCGGGGCTAATTTGCGCTGTACGGGAATCAATTGGGACATCCGCAAGGATCAGCCTTACTGCTTGTATGACCGGTTCGAATTTGATGTGCCTGTAGGTACCAAAGGGGACTGTTATGACCGCTATTTGCTGCGTTTTGAAGAGATGAGACAGTCGCTGCGGATATTGGAGCAGGCCGTCGAGCAGTTTCCTGCAGAGGGTGAGATTATGGGCAAGGTGCCACGTGTGCTTCGTGCTCCTGAAGGAGAGGTATATGCCCGAATTGAGTCGCCTCGCGGGGAAATCGGATGTTATATCGTGTCCAGGGGCAAGGATAAGCCCTATCGGTTGAAGTTTCGCAGACCTTCCTTTGTAAACCTGCAAATATTGCCCAAATTATTGGTTGGGGAAACTATGACCAACCTTATCACGATACTCGGAGGCATTGATATTGTCGTCGGGGAGGTGGACTGCTAATGGCCCAACTGTTAAATGAGCAGTTAACGTGGATCAACTTTGCAATTTTTTTCGCATGGGGCGTCGTCCTGCTGATGGTTGTATTAGGCTTCGTTACGTATGCGATTTATTTTGAGCGTAAGGTTATCGGCTGGATGCAGATGCGTATCGGCCCCAATCGGGTAGGTCCGCTCGGGCTCCTGCAATCGGTAGCCGATGTACTGAAGCTGTTGATCAAGGAGGATACAATTCCTCATAAGGCGGAGCGGGAATTGTTTATTTTGGCTCCGGTCATCACGTTTATACCGGCATTTGTCGTTATCGCAGTCATTCCGTTCAGCGATAGGCTGTTTAGTACGAACCTCAATATCGGGCTGTTGTTCTACGTGGCACTATCGGGAATATCAACGATTGGCATTGTGCTTGGAGGCTGGGCTTCCAATAATAAGTATGCATTAATCGGCGGTATGCGTTCCGCGGCGCAGATGATCAGCTACGAAATTCCGTTGGTCATTTCCGTTATCGGTGTTATCATGATGTCAAGCAGCTTGAACCTGAATGTAATTGCACAGGCGCAGGCGGGGGGATTCTGGCATTGGAATTTCCTGCCCCAAATTATTGGTTTTGCGGTGTTTGTAATCGCCGGAGTGTCAGAGCTGAACCGAACTCCATTTGACCTTCCAGAGGCGGAGTCAGAGCTGGTGGCGGGCTATCACGTAGAGTACAGCGGTTTCCGGTTTGCGTTCTTTATGCTTGCAGAATATGTTTATGTATTCGCCATTGCCGGACTTGCAACCACGCTGTTTCTTGGGGGATGGCATGCACCTTTTGCTTTTCTTGATTTTATTCCAGGCTTAGTCTGGTTCTTATTGAAATTCTCAACCATCGTTTTCTTCTTGTTCTGGATTCGGGCTACACTGCCGCGGATTCGCGTCGATCAATTGATGGGATTGGGCTGGAAGGTCCTTCTTCCGTTAGCGTTAATCAATGTGCTCGTTACTGCAGTTTATATGAGCATTAGCTGGTCATAGGCCCTTGCAGTCAGTGTATTTCTTCAAATAGGAAGGGTGAGAATTGATGAAAGGAATAATTAAAGGGCTTGGAGTTACCCTCAAAAGCATGACACAAAAAAAAGTAACCTATGCGTACCCTGAAGTACCGATAAAGATGCCGGACCGATTTCGGGGAATTCAACATTTTGATCCGGAAAAATGTATTGTGTGCAATCAATGTGCCCGTATTTGTCCAACTGAATGTATAACGCTAACAGGTAAAGCCAATCCAGATCCGGAGAAAAAGGGCAAGGTCATCGATACGTACGATATTAATTTCGAGCTTTGTATTTTGTGCGATTTGTGTACAGAGGTATGCCCGACAGAGGCTATTGTCATGACCAATAACTTTGAGCTTAGTGCTTACAGCCGTGACGATCTCTTTAAAAATATGGCATGGTTAAACGAAAACAATGTGAATGTGCGGAAGGAAAACAATTCAGCGCTTCCGAAAGGCGGGGCTAAGTAGCATGTTGAGCAATATGGGGACTTTTTTGTCCAGCGGCGAGAACATTGCCTTTTTCATCTTTGCTTTAATGGCTATCGGCGGTGCGATCTTTATGCTGAGCTTCACAAAGGTTGTGCATATGGTCGTAGCTATTGCAATGACGTTTATTAGTATGGCTGGCTTGTATGTCATTCTGAATGCTGAGTTTGTCGCTTTCGTGCAGGTGCTGATTTATGCAGGCGCCATTTCGATCCTGATGATATTCGGAATTATGATGACCAAGCATCAAGGTGAAGAGATCGAACCGAAACGGCCTGTGTACAATACACTGCTCTTCATCGGGGCAGCCGGTTTGTTCGGGGTCCTGTTCTACGCCATCCAAAATACAATGATGCCCACAGGTGAATTCAAGGACGTCACAGACAACACGCTGGAAATCGGGAAGCTGTTATTCATGCAACACGTCATTCCGTTCGAAATTATGTCTGTGCTGCTGACGGTGTCTTTTATCGGAGCTATTGTTGTGGCCAAAAGGGAGGAGGATTAATCGTGAGTGGACTGAGTGGATTAGCGATACCTTATCTGACACTGGCGGCTATCTTGTTCTGTATAGGGCTCTATGGCGCTTTGTCCAAAAAGAATGCGTTGATCGTGCTGCTGTCAATTGAACTGATGCTCAACGCAGTCAATTTAAATCTGGTTGCGTTCTCCAAGCTTGGGATACACCCTAACTTAACGGGACAGATTTTTTCTTTGTTCAGCATATCTGTCGCGGCAGCAGAGGTTGCGGTTGGTATTGCGATTTTGATCACGTACTATCGTAACAAAGGCACAACGGATGTTAATGAAATGAATTCGTTAAAACGATAAGACGTTGTTAATCGGGTTCATAACGCTTTCGATGTAGCTTGCTATGCAAGCTTTAGTAACGCTTTCGACGTGAGCTTGCTAAAGCAAGCTTTTAAGGAGGACTTAAATTCATGGTATCGGCCTACTCACAGTACGCCTGGCTTATCCCGTTGTTTCCGCTGCTTTCTTTTTTGATTATGACTGCTGTTGGTCGTCAATTGAAAGATGCAGGAGCCTACATCAGTATTGTTGCCATTTTCGCTTCCTTTGTAGTTTCCCTGATGATTTTTATCGAGCGTTTGGGTGGCAATATCGAAGATTATACGTGGAACAAGCTGCAGTGGATTAAGCTCGGAACGGGTTCCCTCACTATGGGATTCGAAATCACAAATTTAAATGCGCTAATGCTGGTTATTGTGACCTTGGTTAGCTTGCTTGTGAACCTGTATTCTAAGGGATACATGCACGGTGACGAGCGAATAAATGTATTTTTTGCTTACATAGCGCTGTTCACCTTCTCTATGCTGGGTCTGGTCATTTCGGAAAATCTGATCGAACTGTACATATTTTGGGAGCTTGTTGGGGTATGTTCGTTCCTGCTGGTCGGTTTCTGGTACTTCAAACCAGAGGCGCGTGCTGCTGCGAAAAAAGCTTTTATCGTTACACGGATCGGTGATGTCGGGCTGCTGATCGCGATATTGCTGCTGTTTTGGGCAATGCCGAATCATGCAATGGATTTCACCTCGATTCATAATGCATTTACTACTGGTAAAATTTCCGGAGGCACAGCTACACTGATTGCGATTCTGATCTTTGTGGGCGCTGCCGGAAAATCGGGTCAATTTCCATTTCATACCTGGCTTCCCGATGCGATGGAAGGGCCAACGCCAATCAGCGCCTTGATTCACGCGGCAACAATGGTTGCAGCTGGTGTATATCTGGTTGCCAGAACGTTTGATATTTTCCAGGCATCGCCTACAGCGCTTCTGGTCGTGGCATGTGTCGGTGGCTTTACAGCTATTTTTGCCGCAACGATCGGTACGGCGCAAAATGACATTAAGCGTATTCTTGCTTATTCCACAGTCAGCCAGCTCGGATATATGATGATGGCACTTGGAATCGGAACGTCAGTGGCTTATACGGCCGGTATTTTTCATTTACTGACGCATGCCTTCTTTAAAGCCCTATTGTTTCTTGGGGCTGGTAGTGTCATTCATGCTGTCCATACACAGGACATTCATGAAATGGGCGGAGTCGGCAGTAAAATGAAGGTTACCGCATGGACGTTTGGGATCGGAACGCTTGCGCTATCCGGTATTCCTCCTTTGTCTGGATTCTGGTCGAAGGATGCTATCTTGTCCGAAGCGTACTCGCACAATATGCCGTTATTTTGGGTAGGGCTTATCGCTGCGTTTTTCACCGCATTCTATATGTCAAGATTGTTTTTCCTTGTATTCATGGGCAAGCCGCGGCATCAAGTCAAGCTGCATGAGTCTCCAACGAGTATGACGCTGCCATTGATTGTTTTGGCCGTACTGGCTGTAGTTGCCGGATTTGTGTTTACACCGTTCAGTCCATGGCTGGGTACCTGGCTAAGCGGACATGCAGAGGCGGAACACGCCAATATCGTCGTGATGGTGCTGTCCACGCTGGTCGGTTTACTCGGTATCGGACTTGGTTATTTGGTCTATATCAAGCGTTCGATTCCAAGCGATGCCATATCCAGCCGCGCGCCGTGGCTCGTTCGTTTACTGCAGCGTAAGTATTATATCGACGAAATTTACCATGCTGTATTCGTAGAGCCGCTCAAAAGCCTTGGCAGTCTGCTCCACCTATTTGATGTGTATGTGGTAGATGGTATTGTTCGATTGGTAAGCTTCTCGGTGGTCGGCGTAGGCAGGGTAGGCTCGCGTCTACAAAACGGACATGTACAAACCTACGGGCTTGCAACGCTGTTGGGTCTGCTTATTTTGATCCTGGCTATAGCCGGAAGGAGGTTTATCAATGCCGGATAGCTTGCACCTCTTATCGCTCATTGCTTTTTCACCACTGATTGGTGTTCTAATACTTCTATTTGTGCCCAAAAATCAAGGGTTTTGGATCAAAACCATTGCGATCATCACGACACTTATCCCACTGGGGTTGTCCGCGTGGTTGTACGCGGCTTTTAATCAACAAGTGGCGGGTATGCAATTCAAAGAGGAATTAAGCTGGATTCAAATACCGCTAAATCACGAGGTATTAAACGGGATCACTTCATTTTTCTTTGAATTTAAATATGTGATGGCGGTTGATGGTTTTTCCTTGCCACTTGTCTTTTTGACGGCACTGGTCGCCTCGATGGCGGCACTTGCTTCGGTGTATATCAAAAAACGCTGGAAGTCGTATTATATTTTATTTTTGCTGCTGGAGACCGGAATGTTCGGTGTGTTTATGGCTCAGGATTTGTTCTTGTTCTTCGTGTTTTTTGAAATTACGATTATTCCGATGTTCTTTCTTATTGGGATATGGGGATACATGGATCGCGAAAGAGCGGCTAATAAATTTCTGATCTACAATGGGGTTGGCTCAGCCATCATGCTGATTGCTTTCCTGATTCTTGTCAGCACGGCGGGCTTTGGACAGATCTCGAATGAGACAGGAACTTCCTTATATTACAGCGGGGATATTAGCGTCATCACGAATCATCTGTTTGAGTCCGCAGACTCTTTTGTAAACCAGGCGGGTATGGAGGGTAATCCATTCTATATGGGCGCTGGCATGAAATGGACCTTGTTCATTATGCTGTTGGTTGCGTTCGGCATTAAGCTGCCGATTTTCCCTTTTCATACCTGGATGCTCAAGGTACATACAGAGGCACCGCCATCGATTGTCATGATCCACTCCGGTATTTTGCTGAAGATGGGGGCGTTTGGTCTAATCCGTTTCGGGATTCTGCTCTTTCCAGAGCAGGCGACGGCATGGGCGACAGTGTTGGCTGTGCTCGGCGTCGTTAACATTTTGTATGGGGCTATTCTGGCTTTTGTACAAAAGGATTTCAAGCTGGTGCTGGCCTACTCGAGTATAAGCCATATGGGTATTGTGCTGCTCGGTATCGCTGCGTTTAATACGATTGGGATGGAAGGCGCAGTTTTTCAACTGGTGTCCCATGGCTTGATCTCGGCGCTTATGTTTCTGCTTGTGGGAGCTATCTATGAGCGAACGAAAACAACGATGCTGGATGAGCTTGGCGGCTTGGCAAGAACGGTGCCTTTTATATCGGGGATTCTGTTAGTGTCCGGTATGGCTTCACTCGGTCTGCCTGGATTATCTGGTTTTATTAGTGAATTTCTTGTGTTTGTCGGTTTATTTCAAACTGCGAAGATCCTTACCGTGGTTGGAACGCTGGGTGTTATTTTTACGGCTGTTTACATCTTACGAGGGGTTCTGGGTATTACCTACGGCCCAACCAAGGTATTGCCCGAAGGTATTCGCGATGCGCGGTTAGTGGAGGCAATCCCGATGATCACACTGGTTGCTTTTATCGTCGTACTGGGCATTTATCCAGCCGTGCTCAGTGAACCTCTGCATCAAACCGTTAATGGCTTCGATCAATTTATCCATACAATAGCAAAGACAGGGGGCTAGACCGGTGGAACAACTACATCTCCAATGGAGCGATCTTGGATATATGACACCGGAGTTGACTCTGGTTATTGCTGCGGTGGTATTATCGTTGCTGGATCTGGTGCTGCCTAAGCGAATTAATCGAACCATGCTTGGCTGGTTATCCTTAGCGAGTATTCTCATTTCTATAGGCTTTGTTATTAGCTTCCTTCAGCCTGCGGAACCGAAGCAACTGCTTGGTCTTAGCTATAGAATTGATGATTTTGCCAATATCATCAAGCTGATTCTGCTTACAGGAGCGGGCTTTGTTACCTTTATGAGTATCGGCCTGATCAAAGAACGCGAAATCCCGCATATCGGCGAGTTTTTCTATTTGCTGCTTCCGGCAACATTAGGTGGTATGATCATGGCCTCCTCAGGGGACTTGATTACACTATTCGTAGGTCTTGAGCTGTTGAGCATTACTTCTTACATCTTGGTTGCGATGCGCAAAAAAGATCTACGAGCCAATGAGGGCGCTTTTAAATATATGGTGCTTGGCGGAATTTCCTCGGCTATTATTTTATACGGCATGTCCTTTTTATATGGAATGTCGGGATCGACCAATATTGCCGAAATTAGCAGTGCAATCGGTCAAAATGCGACGGATATGCTGCCCTTGATCTATGTTTCATTTTTCCTGCTGCTGGCAGGTTTTGGATTCAAAATCGCCGCGGCACCTTTTCATATGTGGGCTCCTGATGTGTATCAAGGGGCAGCTACGCCAGTTACGGCTTTTCTGGCTGTCGTGTCGAAGGCTGCAGCTTTTGCCATCACCTTCCGCATCTTGTATGTGGTATTTGCAGTAGGGCCTTTGAGTCAACTGCCGATTCATGGAGATGTGCTGCTATCGTTGATGGTGGTTGCTGCGCTTGCGATGGTCATGGGTAATTTTACAGCGCTTCGTCAAACCAATATGAAGCGACTACTGGCATATTCAGGTATTGCCAATTCCGGTTACCTGTTGGTACCGCTGGCAATCTATTTCTCTGATGTCCATTTCTCCAACTTTTCGGAGTTCGCCTTTTACTTGATTGCCTACCTCTTTATGAACATCGGAATCTTTGCTGTTGTGATGATTATCGAGCATTCTACAGGTGATGAGACAACGAGTGGTCTTGCCGGGTTGTACTATCGGGCACCAGCAACTGCAGTGGGTACTGTGTTTCTCGTGCTTAGCTTGGCGGGACTGCCGATATCGGGTGGGTTCTTCGGTAAGCTGTACATTTTACTTGGAACCCTGCAAACACACAATTATTGGCTGGCCGCGGTGATGATCGGGACGAGTGTCGTCTCTTATTACTATTACTTTGGATTGATCCGTCAAATGTTCATGCGTAGTGATATGGAATCACGTGAGGTATTCATTACATGGCCGCTCGGTATTACGCTGTGGTTGTGCGTAGCAGCAAGTATTGTCATGGGTGCTGTGCCGCAATGGGTGCTGAACTGGATTGAACAAATATTTACGCTAACTCAGGATTTGCTGTTCATTGGCTGATCCTGTCTGGTTAGGAATACAAGCCCGATAGCTGCGCAATTTGCGCGCTTGCCGGGCTATTTTTATTACATAAAAATTGATCCGTTTTCAGCGGAGCTGAGGGATTCTTATGTTTCAAGAAAACGTACCTCTGAACTGCGGTCGCTCATCTTTGAAAGGCCTTGAGAGAGGGTTTTCTTACTGCTTGTATATGGACCAATCGGCTGTTCATTTCAGAGCCTTCATCTCCATAAAAGCAGCGACATTAGTCACCACTTGGAAAGAGCATTAACGGCTGTAAAGATAATTCGAGTCCACCTGTTTGCTGAATGAGTCTCTTGGGTAATTACCAGCATGTAATGTTCATAAAACCTCCACTATTTACTATCCCTTTTTCTTCAATCAAGGCAGGTAAATCATAGCTCACTATCGAATACAAGAAGGCTACACCATAATGAAGGAAAAGGAATCAAGGATATGCTTCTTAAACAAGTCATCGTGAAGCTGCTACATTGTATTATCGGAGTTGCTCTGTTCACCTCATTCTCGGGTATTATTCATGGAGAAGAGCAAGCTGTCACCATTGCTGCTAGCGGTGATGATCCATTAGCGGTAAAGCAGTCCTATTTAAAACAAATCCACGCTGAGGAAGCTTGGGACACAGTTAAGGAAAACAATACCATTACAATTGCTATTGTCGATACAGGTGTTGACTTAAAGCATCCTGATCTCGTGTCTAACCTTGTTCCTGGAGTAAATCTGATCAATAGTAAACGAACACCGCAGGATGATAATGGTCATGGCACGAATGTTGCAGGGGTAGTTGCTGCAGCAGGAAATAATGACATGGGAATTACTGGTATTTTGTGGAAAACCCAAATCATGCCGATTAAAGCGTTGGAGGCAGATGGTTCTGGCGGCGAGGCTAAGCTTGCTGAAGGGATTCGATACGCAGTTGATCATGGCGCCAAGATTGTCGTGTTATCTCTCGGATTAAATAAGTATTCCACCCTCATGAGCGAGACTGTCAAATATGCGGAGGAACATGATGTACTGCTGGTAGCAGCAACGGGCAATGAAGGTAACAGTGTCAAGTATCCCGCTGCCTACTCTACCGTATTGGCTGTTGGCGGGATGACAGCAGACCGTGTAGCAGATGCCCGTTCCAACAAAGGAATGGAGATTGATCTGGTAGCCCCTTGGGATGTGTTTACAACAGCTCTTGGGGGTTCTTATGAGTATAAGGATGGTACCTCCATGGCTGCGCCCCAGGCAGCAGCTGTTGCAGCTCTGGCGTGGAGTCGGCACCCTGAGCTGAAAGCTTACCAAATTCGTCAGCTGCTCAGACAGACGGCAGATAATCTGGGATCATCTGGCTGGAACGCTTCCACAGGTTATGGCTTGCTGCGTGCGGATCGTGCTGTCAATGAAGCGCCGCTGCTGGATATGTATGAGCCCAACAACCGCAAGGATCAGGCTAAATCGATATCCATAAGCAAGATGCTGACGGCTTCCTTCTCGGATGGTTCCGATCCGGATTGGTATTACTTTGATGCTCCTTATGATGGAACTGCTCAACTGACGTTTGATTTAGCTGCGGACCAGCAGGTTGCCGTACAGCATACAGATGTTACCGGCGCATTTACCAGTGTGACGGCGATTCCGGGAACTCCAGTCAATTTGAAAGTAAACAAGGGCCGCAGCTATGTGCTGCTTCAGCTCGCTAATCGCAATGGGAAGCAGGAGGTTCCTTACAAGCTTACAACTGCTTTTCAAATTTATCGTGATCAATTTGAAGATAATGACCGACAGTTCAAAGCTTATGTGCTGCCATCCAAAAGTCAGAGTCTGACCGGCACCTTTCATCAAAACGAAGACCAGGACTGGTTTGAATTTCCTGTTGAGCAATCAGGCAGCTTGAGTATTGAAGTCAGCGCGGATACGGCAAGAATGGATCTGGTGCTGTTCGTACAAAAGCAAGGTGAAAAAGCCTATACGGTGGACGAGAACGAGGATGGGGGCTCAGAATCCTTGGTACTCCCCCAAGTGTTTCCGGGAAATTATTATATCCGGATTACGAACGTGAAGGACTACGCATTTCCTATTGCAGGCGAGTACACGCTGAAAATTAACTATGATGTCAAGCAAATGGATCCGAATGAGCCGAACAATCGATCTTATCAGGCAACAACGGTTTCCTTAGGCACAGCCTATTATGGTTTAATTGATAAAGTGGATGATATGGACTGGTTTCAATTCAAGCTGGATGAGGAGAGCATGACCGAGATCGAGCTCACGGATGTACCGGATGGCTCGACGATGTTTTTAGCCCTATTTGATGGGGCCTTGAAGCCTGTGTATAATACGGATGGAGCACTTGAAATCAGGGCGGCACAGCGCTTATCAGCGGGAACTTATTATGTGAAGCTGAATGCGAACCAGCCATTTGACCGCAGTCTGTACCAATTCATTGTAAATGCTAAGCCGTTAACAGGCGGATTTTCAGATATTCGCGGACATTGGGCACAGGATGCGATTCTTTCTATGAGCGCCAAGCAGATCGTCAATGGCTATGATAATTACACATTTCGACCTGACCAAACGATTACACGGGCCGAAGCGACGGCCATATTGGGGCGTGCCTTTCAGCTAACGCAGTCCAAAGCCATTGCTTATACGGATCTTACAACTAAACACTGGGCATATGATTGGATCGCTCGCGCAGCAGGGCGAGGCATTATCGATGGCTATCCGGACCGCTCGTTTGCTCCTGACCAACCGATTAGCCGAATGGAAATGACCTCTATGATGGCGCGGAGCATGAATATAACGGGCAATCAGCGAGGTGCAGTACCTTTTACTGATGTGGATGACCAGTATTGGGGTGTCGGCATATTAAGGCAAATGAAAGCTGGAGGCTGGATTGGCGGATACGCTAATGGTTCCTTCCGTCCTGACCAACAAGCTACACGTGCTGAATTCATTACCATGCTGACGCAAATACTCGGTAACCGCTCTTAAGCGAATGAATGGATCAAGATTGTAATAAAGGAGTCTTCACATGGATTATGTGGAACAAATGAATTCCTCACTTGGTATGAATGGCTTACTAAACATCTTTATTGCTTTGTTCTGTATAGGATTCTCCTGGTGGGCGCTGCAAGAGCTGCAGTTGGAACGAATATTGAAAAGACCCAGAGGCATGCAGGCCAAGCTGCTGCAAATTTTGCTTTCTATTGCATTGGGCTATCAGGTTGCCAAATTTATCATCGATTATTTCCATTGGTCCACTTGGCTGCCGGGGATGTTTTGAGTCGAATTCCGCATAAACAAGGTGGATTTTGTCAACAATGGTTAGTATAGCGACCTTAAATTTTTAGTTGGTTTCGAATCCTATCTTACAGATCAGATAGATAAATCAAATTTACACGCTGCAGGTTCAATGCTAAACTAGACAAAGCTTGCATAGAAAACAGCGCAGAGGGGGACCATGATGAACAGAATTATTGTCCGCGGCGGCCGACGATTGTCAGGCAGAGTCAAAATACATGGGGCTAAAAATGCCGTCCTGCCGATTATCGCAGCCTCAATTCTGGGTATAGAGGGAGACAGCGTTATCCATGATGCACCTCCTCTAGATGACGTTATTGTGATTAACAGCGTCCTGGAAAGCATCGGAATTGAAGTCGAATATCATAACGAAACGATACGTATTAATGCTCAAAATATTCGTACTTGTGAAGCATCCTATGAATTGGTACGTAAAATGAGGGCTTCATTTTTAGTCATGGGTCCTTTATTAACCCGTATGGGACAGGCGAGAATTTCTTTGCCTGGCGGCTGCGCGATTGGCACACGTCCGATCGATCAGCATTTGAAAGGCTTTGAAGCGATGGGCGCGGAAATTGAGCTTGGTCAGGGTTATATCGAAGCCAGAGTACAGGGAAGACTGAAAGGTGCCAAAATTTATCTGGATGTAGCGAGCGTAGGGGCTACCGAAAATATTATGATGGCAGCAACCTTGGCTGAAGGAACGACAACGATTGAGAATGCTGCCAAGGAGCCGGAGATCGTTGATTTGGCTAATTATTTGAATGCGATGGGTGCAACGATACGTGGTGCAGGTACCGGATTGATCCGGATTGATGGCGTGGATAAGCTTAGAGGCGCTGTACATACGGTAATTCCAGACCGGATCGAAGCAGGTACATATATGGTCGCTGCGGCAATTACACGAAGCGATTTGTTTATTGAAGGAGCTATTGCCGATCATTTACGTCCGATCATCTCCAAGCTGCAAGAAATGGGAGTTCAGATCGAGGAGGACGAGAATGGATTGCGTGTCTTCACCGATAAGCCGCTCCGAGCCGTAGACGTGAAAACATTGCCGTATCCTGGATTTCCTACCGATATGCAGTCCCAGATGATGGCTCTGCTGCTAACGGCTGATGGTACGGCCATTGTGACAGAAACCGTGTTTGAAAATCGTTTCATGCATGTCGAGCAGTTGGTCAACATGAACGCTCAAATCAAGGTCGATGGACGAACCGCTGTGATTAGCGGAGGCAGTAGACTTCAGGGAGCCAAGGTTTGTGCGACCGACCTGCGTGCCGGAGCTGCTCTAATTCTTGCTGCGCTTGCCGCAGATGGAGAGACGGAAGTTACAGGAGTCCATCATATTGACCGGGGCTACGTGAATATCGCCTACAAGCTGCAGCAGCTGGGAGCCGATATCCAGTGTTTATCCCATAAAGTAGTACCTGTAGAGGAAGAAGAAGAGATGCAGCTCTTCTCAGTCAGTCCGATTTTGGCTTAATAGCGAAAGGCAGTTACGATAAGAAGACTCTCTCCCGTTTGTGGAAAGGGTCTTCTCTTTGTGTGAGGCTGTTCTATTCTATCTTTTTGATTCATACAATGAGGTGACTAAGCATAGTTTTTAGGCTAAGTGATCTTGGAGTTGACAAAAGATGGAGGGACAAGCCTTGGACCCAAAGAAAGCAATTCGCCTAGCGCTCCTGTGTTTGTCCAGCTTTGTTGCAGTAGTCGTAGCGGCGCCTTCTATCATCTGGAAAAATAGTGCGTCGGTGCCGCTGCCACCAGTCATATCAGCTATTCCGACTGGCGCGACGGACCCATCCCTATCATCCGTCTATCGACAGGGTTTGCCGTCGCTGTATATCCCAGTCTATCTCACAAAGGAGAAAAAGGTAGAGTCACTGCCGCTAGAAACATATGTGCGAGGAGTATTGGCAGCGGAAATGCCCATAGAATTCGAGCTGGAGGCGTTAAAAGCGCAGGCGATGGCTGCTCGCACCTATATTATTCGTAAGCAGGTTGAGCAGGAAATGGGCATGGGCAACCTGCCGCCCGGTGAAGCTCTGGTAACCGATACGATCAATCATCAGGTTTATGTGAGTGACCTTGAGCTTAAAGCACGGTGGGGATCCTTGTATGAAGGCAATTCGGACAAGCTGGACCAGGCTATACGGGAAACAGAAGGAATTGTTTTAACCTACGATGGGAAGCCGATCGAAGCCAATTTTTTCTCTACCAGCAACGGGTATACGGAAAATTCGGAAGATTACTGGAATACGTATATTCCCTATTTACGCAGTGTGCCAAGCCCGTGGGACCGCACGCTTTCACCACGCTTCAAGGAGACCATTGAGCTGTCAGCTGCTGCTTTAAGAAATAAGCTTGGCATTAGCAGCACTCTCTCTGTTTCTGCAGGTAATGGCAGCGGCTTGCAGATTATAGAGTTGTCTCAAGGACATCGCATCAAAAAGCTGCGGATTGCAGGTAAAGCCTTCAGCGGGCGTGAAGTACGTGAAAAGCTTGGGTTGAATTCATCCCAATTCCAGTGGAGCTGGCAAGGAGACCGCTTGCAGATCACGACTTTTGGTTACGGCCATGGAGTGGGTATGAGTCAATGGGGGGCACAGGGAATGGCCCTTGAGGGACGTAAGGCCGAGGAGATCGTCAAATACTTTTATACCGGAATCGAACTGGGCGAAGCTGCAAACTTCTCAATAGGAAATAATTTGCAAAAAAAATAGTAGTCTCGCGTATAAAACTCGCAACCGTGGCAACAATGGTTAGCGAGGTGATAGTCTATGAGTGATCAAAAAAGAGATTTACAGACCAAGCAAGAAGCTCCTAAATCAAACACGGGAGCGCAAGGCAATGCAGCATTTTCGTGGAAAAGATTGTTGTCCAAAAAATGGGTATTTCCAGCAACCTACATGGCAGCGGCGGCAATTATCTTAACGTTAATGTGGGTTTATCAAGACGCCGGCAAATCGGTACTCAAGGACGAATTCGGGGTCGGGCAGGATATAGCCAAATCGACAGTAACCGAAAACGTCATGAAGCCTGAAACGCTGCCAGTCAACGTAGCCACAGAAACGATGCAGAGGCCTTTTAAAGAAGCGGGCGAGTTGGAAGTGACACTTCCTTTCTTTGACAGCAAAGCTTCTAACGAAGTGCGCCAGGCTGCTATGGTCGAGTATGGGGATACCTTCACTCCACACATGGGTATCGATTATGCCCAGCCCGACAATCAGCCGTTTGATGTAGTCGCAGCTATGAGCGGCAAGGTAACGGCAGTAGAGAAAAATCCAATCGTCGGCAACCTGGTGGAAATTACGCATAGCAATGGTCTTGTGACCGTATACCAAAGCTTGAGCGAGTTGAAAGTTGCCAAAGATGCTGAAGTCAAAAAGGGCGATGTCATCGCCAAGGCTGGCCGCAATGAATTGGAAAAAGATCAAGGTGTGCATCTTCACTTTGAAGTTCGTCAAGGCCAGGGTGGCCCTGCTGTTAATCCCGATCCGTTCTTCAGCGAGCATTAATCCCAGATAAATGAGTGTTTCTTGGAGCGCAATTGCGCTCTTTTTTTATTTTTAGCGCTTTTTTTGAAAATAATGGTCATATAAAGCTTGTCACGCTTGGAAACAGAGAATATAAGCTAGCTCCCCTCATATAATGTACCAAACTGACTCGAGTAGGGAGGCGAGGGGAGTGCACGATTACATCAAAGAGCGAACCATTAAAATCGGACGTTGCCTAGTGGAAACGAAGCACACGGTTCGCACCATTGCAAAGGAATTTGGTGTTTCAAAAAGCACGGTGCATAAAGACCTGACAGAGCGTTTACCAGAGATTAATCCCGATCTGGCTAATCAGGTAAAACACATTCTGGAGTATCACAAATCGATTCGTCACCTGCGGGGAGGAGAAGCCACCAAGATTAAATATCGCAAAACCCGTAATCCGAAATCGCATGACAAGCTTGTAACAGCCAAATAATCAGGGAACTGAAAGCCACGAAAAACCTCCCGAAAACACGTCTAATAAAAGAAGCAGGTTTTGTCGATAAAAATGATATAAAAAAAGAGGAATTTGCAATTTAATAGCGAAATTAGTTGAGATAACGGTTATAATAGGAATACCGCTTCTTTTCGAGGATGGACGGTTTTGTTTAGGGAGGAACTTTTCAATGTTAAGCAAGGATATTGGCATCGATCTAGGGACAGCGAACGTCCTTATTCATGTGAAGGGACGCGGAGTTGTGCTGGATGAGCCGTCTGTCGTCGCAATAGAAAGCGATACAAAGCGGGTGTTGGCTGTCGGTGAAGAAGCATTCCGCATGGTGGGACGTACACCAGGGAATATTATCGCCATTCGCCCGCTTAGGGACGGCGTTATTGCCGATTTTGAAATTACAGAAACCATGTTGAAGCATTTTATTAATAAAGTAGGGGGCAAAAATTGGTTCAGTCATCCCAGAATCCTCATTTGTGCCCCTACCAATATTACATCTGTAGAGCAAAAGGCGATTCGTGAAGCCGCAGAACGAAGTGGAGCTCGCGAGGTGTTTTTGGAAGAAGAGCCGAAGGCAGCAGCTATTGGAGCAGGCATGGATATTTTTCAACCCAGCGGCAACATGGTTGTGGATATTGGCGGGGGAACTACAGATGTAGCCGTATTATCGATGGGCGATATCGTTACCTCTTCTTCGGTGAAAGTAGCAGGCGACATGTTTGACTCGACGATTATGAAGTATGTGAAGACCAAGTACAAACTCCTTATAGGGGAACGTACTTCAGAGGATATTAAAATCAGAATCGGAACTGTATATCCAAGCGGTCGCCGTGAATCGATGGATATACGTGGCAGAGATATGGTCAGCGGCCTGCCGTTAACCATTACCATTAACTCGGAAGAGATTTACGAGGCGCTGTGGGATCCTGTTTCTTCGATTGTCGCATCAGCAAAAAGCGTGTTAGAACGTACACCTCCTGAGTTGTCGGCCGATATTATTGATCGTGGTGTCATCCTTACTGGGGGTGGAGCACTGCTGCATGGGATTGATCAATTGCTGGCGGACGAGCTTAAAGTTCCTGTGTTGATAGCCGAGGATCCTATGCATTGTGTCGTCAAAGGGACGGGCATTATGCTGGACAACCTGGATAAAGTAGTCAAGCGCAAATTTTGATCGGGATTGCCATCACACCAAATCGCCAGCCTATAAGGGGGAGCCTCGATGTTAAGAGGACTATACACTGCAGCATCTGCCATGATCTCACAGCAGCGGAAGCATGATATTGTGACTAATAATATTGCAAACATCAATACACCGGGATTTAAGCAAGGGTACGGAATTAATCGTTCATTTCCCGAGATGCTGATTTCGCGAGTCAATAATGGCCTGGGTGAGCCGGGCGCTGTACCTGTTGGTCGTTTGAATACAGGTGTGATGGCGGAGGAGAATATCGCCTTGCACACACAGGGGGATATGCAGGAGACGAATAACCCATTCGACTTTGCGTTGGTTTCGAACATTCAATTGCCAGGAGCGACGTTTGATGCGTCGGGTAAATACGTGGATGCGAACGGACAGCGGACGATTCAGCCGCAAGCCTTCTTTACCATCCTTAATGATAACGGTGAGCAGCGCTTTTCACTGAATGGAAAGCTGTCTGTTGATGGGACAGGTCAACTCATTACCCCGGATGGTTATCGGGTATTGGGAGGAGATGGGCAGCCGATCCTGCTGCTGGATCCTGCAACACAAACGCCTGTATCCAATTTTCGTATTACGAAGCTGGGACAGTTCACAAATTCCGATGGTTTGTTATTGCAAAATGCAAATAATGAACCATTGAATTTACTAATCAGCCGCGTTGAGGACCCTAACCAACTGGTACGTGAAGGAAATGGCATGTACCGACTTAATGCAGGCAGCGAAGGCTTGGCCAGAGCCATTAATCCGGATGATCAGGTAGAAGTGCGTCAAGGGTTTGTAGAGCGCTCCAATGTGGATGCAAGTCAATCCATGGTGGACATGATGGCGGCATCACGTGCGTATGAAGCGAATCAGAAGGTTGTTCAATTTTATGATCGAAGTATGGATAAGGCAGTGAATGATGTAGGCCGCGTATAATCCATCCTTATGAGGATGTGACAACAACCCTTTATCACGAGGCTTCACAGAAAGCATATTCGGTATCGAATCCTGCAATCAGGTTCGAAACGCGGTGCCGGTAGGAGGAAATAAGATGAACAACTCCATGATTAATTCATCCGTGTCCATGCATGGGCTTCAGCAAAAGCTGGACATGCTGGCTAATAATATTGCCAATGTTAATACGACTGGCTACAAACGTAAGGAAGCTTCCTTTCAAGATGTTCTTACCAGTTTGAAACAGCAGCCAAAGGGCTTTGAGAAAGAAGGCAGACTTTCCCCCTTGGGTTATAACCAAGGCTGGGGCTCTCGACTCGTACAAGCTCAAATGACGATGCTGCAGGGCTCCCTGAAGGCTACGGAAAACCCTTTGGACACAGCGATTGAAGGCAATGGTATGTATGAAATTAATACTTTTGTGAGGGACGCCAACAATACTTTGATTCCCCAGACAGCATGGACCCGTGACGGCTCGTTTGAGCTTACCCCCTCTGGTACGGACCCTAACACTTTGCTGTTAACGACCAAGGATGGACATTATGTAATGGGCGCAGATGACCAACCGGTTCAGGTTCCGAGCAATCATCGTGTGAATATTCAACCGGACGGCAAAATTATGGCATACGATGATGCTGATAAAACAGCGCCACCTATTGAAGTAGCTCAAATTAAGCTTGTACGTGTCATTCGTCCACAACTGCTCCAGCAATTAGGAGATAATTTGTTTACGTTGCCAACAGGACTGGCCAACCAGCAGGATGTGCTTCAAACTGTTGATGCTGCTAATAATATGGTTGATCCTATTACAATCAAACAGGGCTTTTTGGAACAATCCAATGTGGTTCTATCTGAAGAGATGACAGACTTGATTCAAGTACAACGCGCGTTCCAATTAAATTCCCGAGCCGTTACTTCTTCGGATACGATGATGGGCATTGCGAATAACTTGCGCAACGGCTAGCAGGAACCCTTGAAGTGAGGTTGGTAAATATGGCGGAAGCAAATGATGAAAAGGCTCCAGCACCAGCGCCAGCTCCCAAAAAGAAAGCGAAAGTGCGCAAGAAACGAAGACGCTGGGTTGTTCTTGCCTTGCAATGGATCGGCATTCCTTTATTGTGTATAGTCGCTCTTGGCATTGGTTTGGTCATCGGTTACGTATATATTGGTAAACAACCGATGGACGAGGTATACGAGTTTGATACTTGGCGCCACCTGTACGATTTGGTATTTGCCGAGACATGAATAGCTTGACTTCTGACTCCCTAGCCAGGGAGTTTTATTTTTGTTACAACAACGGTATAATAAATGGAAAGGATCAACGTCTTGCGGGGGGAGGCATCATATACGTGCGGAACTTACCGAACCTGTTAACACTATGCCGTTTTTTATTAATCCCCCTGTACATACTGGTTTTTGAAGCTGGTTATATGCGTACAGCTTTTCTTGTCTTGCTGGTCGCAGGCTTGACGGATGTGTTGGATGGCTACATAGCACGCAGTCGCAATCTGGTCACACCACTGGGCAGCATGTTGGATCCGCTCGCGGATAAATCGATGATGATTACCGTACTTTTGTCATTGGTTTACTCTGGAATGATTTCGTTAGAAGCAGCTATTGCCATGTTTGTACGTGAGGCGGGAATGATTATCGGCTCGGCCATTTTCCATTTTCGTGGCAAGCAGACCGTTCCGGCTAACGCTATGGGCAAATTAACAACGGTTTTATACTATGTCGCTATTATGCTCATTATTTTTGAGTTACCCTTGGCAGAGCTTTATTTATGGTTAGTCATCGCTGTATCCTTTTTGACATCGATCATTTATATTTTCCAGTTTTACAAACTGAATAAACGGGAATTTGAACGTAAATGATGATGGGGTCGTTTAAAAAGAGCTTATGTAAGGGTAAGCAAAGTTCGAAAGCATGCAAACCGATACATAAGCTCCCTTATATCAACCTTCAATACTGCAGATCATGAAGGAATGCTGTTAGTGTAAGTTAAATCGGTACATTTTATACCACACCTTGGAGAGGAGCAATGAAACTGTGTTAGATGCCGTACAAATTCAAGCGATTATCCCCCATCGATATCCGTTTTTGCTAGTAGACCGAATTTTAGAGGTAGAAGCGGGCGTCAGTGCCAAGGGGATCAAAAATGTAACGATCAATGAACCGTTTTTTGCGGGGCATTTTCCATCATATCCGGTAATGCCGGGCGTGTTGATCGTCGAGGCGCTCGCTCAGGTCGGAACGGTTGCCATGCTGTCTTTGGAAGCCAACAAAGGAAAGCTTGGTTTTTTTGCGGGAATTGATGAGTTTCGCTTTCGCGGACAGGTCGTACCTGGAGATACTTTGACGCTTGAGGTTACCATTACACGATTAAAAGGCTCTATCGGCAAAGGCAAGGCAGTTGCCAAAGTAGGCGATAAGATCGTAGCTGAAGGTGGATTAATGTTTGCGTTATCGGATGCAGCTAAAGAATAGGAGATGAATTTATGACGGTACATAATCGAGTTCAAGAATTATATGAGCAATGGATAACAGATCCGGCAATTGATGAGAGTACAAAGGCAGAGCTTAACCAAATTAAAGAGCAGCCGAAGGAAATCGAGGACCGCTTCTATCGTGATCTTGAATTCGGTACGGGGGGGCTACGCGGTGTTATCGGGGCAGGAACCAACCGGATAAATCGTTATACAGTCGGTCGGGCCACACAAGGATTGGCGGCCTTTGTCAACGCTTTGGGAGCAGAGAATCCATCCGTGGTCATCGCCTACGACTCCCGCAATCAATCCCCTGAATTCGCACTGGAGGCTGCCAAAGTGTTGGCCGGTAACGGGATTAAAGCTTATGTATTTGAATCGCTGCGGTCCACTCCGGAGCTCTCCTTCTCTGTAAGGGCTTTGCAGGCTTCTGCTGGTATTGTGATCACAGCAAGCCATAATCCACCTGAATATAATGGATACAAGGTTTATGGCTCTGATGGCGGTCAGCTCGTTCCCGATCAGGCGGAGCAGGTCATTGCCGCTATCCAACAGGTACAATCCTTCGCAGATGTGAAACGTGAGAAACGGACGACAGCTGAAGCCAAGGGTCTATTGGAGTGGATTGGTCAAGATATCGATGAGCAATATATCAAGGCTGTAACCGCCGTGAGTCTTAATTCAGATATCGTGAAGCGGAGCAGCAATCAGTTTAAAATCGTATTTACGCCGCTGCACGGTGCAGGGAATTTGGCTGTTCGAGCAGCCCTAAAAACCATAGGTTTTAGTCAAGTCGTGGTTGTAGCGGAGCAGGAGCTTCCTGATGCCAAATTTTCCACAGTGAAATCTCCAAATCCAGAGGAAAAAGAAGCATTCACTCTCGCTATTCGCAAGGCCAAGGAAATAGATGCAGATATTATTATCGGTACGGATCCTGACTGTGATCGGATGGGTGCGGTTGTCAAAGATGAGAAGGGCCAATATTTTGTCCTGACCGGCAATCAATCCGGAGCCATTATGGTTGATTACCTACTTAGCAGCCTGAAAAAGCGTGGACAGCTTCCCGATAATGGTGTTGTTATCAAGACGATTGTAACGAGTGAAATGGGTGCGGCAGTAGCTAAGCATTACGGTGTCGAAACCATTAACACGTTAACCGGATTTAAATATATTGGTGAAAAAATGTCACAGTTCGAAGCATCGGGCGAATCGACCTTTTTGTTTGGATATGAAGAAAGCTATGGATACCTCGCTGGTGATTATGCCCGAGACAAGGATGCAGTCATTGCCTCGATGCTGATCTGTGAAGCGGCTGCCTACTACAAAAGCAAGGGGAAAACGTTGTATGACGTTCTTCAGGAGCTTTATGTTCGACATGGCTATTTCCTTGAAAAGCTGGAGTCTCGCACCTTGAAAGGCAAAGATGGCGTTGAGCAAATTCAAGGCATTATGAACAACTGGCGTAATCAACCGCCTACGGAAGTGAATAGGCAAACCGTCACTAAAATCGAGGACTTTTCACAAGGGCTATATGGATTGCCAGTTGAAAATGTGCTGAAATATACATTGGCTGATGATTCGTGGTTTTGCTTGCGGCCATCAGGAACAGAACCGAAAATAAAAGTGTATTTTGCTGTCCGCGGTACAAGCGCAGAAGCAGCCGCTGAAGCCATCCAGGGATTAGTTAGCTCCGTGATGAGCAGAGTTGACCAATAATACGGCAGGAGTGAATGTATTGATCGGGCGTTACTTACAATGGAATAAGAAAAGCATCAAATGGCTATGGTGGCTGGTTATCCTCGGGATGCTGGCCTCCATTCCTGTTGCTTTTGAAAGGTCGCAAACAGAGGAAGGCTCGGGTCGTAAGGTGGAGTTTGTATTCGATTATCGGGATTTGCTGGAGATAGCAGACCTGCAGACAGACCCGCGGCAATTTGTGAACACACAGCTGAAGGAATTGAAAAAAAGCGGTGTGCATTCAATGGCACTTTATGAAGCGACATTAAATGAATTGCGTTTGAGTCGTCGGATCGAAATGTTTTCATCACACGAAGCGACAGCACTTACACAAAGTCCGATATCGCCTAACGAGAATTTCACCTATATCTTATTTGCTGAAAAAGAATCGCAGGACAAGCTGGAAGCGTTGATTACCAAAGCATTTACGAGTCTGAATGCCAAAGTACGTCCGTGGACCTTCAAAAATCAAAATGGGCTTATTATAGAAATGAGTCGTGATGAAGCCGGACTGGTCACGATGGACCCTGATCCGATTGCATTGCAAACACTTAAGGAACAAGGCTTCCATATCGTTGTTCGCATGTCCAATCGCCGACCTTTCAATGCGGAGCAGATGGAAGTACTGCTAGCTAATTTGCAAAAGTACGGAGTGACACGTTTCATTGTTGATGGAGAGACCGTGCCTGGTTATATAAGTGACACTAATCTCAAAAATCTGGACACGATGGCTGAGCTTATGAAGAAATATCAAATCGGGCTGGCTAACATCGAGCTGCAAAAAACGCAGCAAAAGGGCTTTAATCGATTGGCGAAAATGATTCAATATGATGTCGTCCGTCTTCACTCCTTTACTGAACGGGACGGTGAGAAACTGACTGAAAACCTGACAGAAGCTGAATTAGCGGATAGAATTCAAGGGGTATCTGACAGATTTGTACTTGCGGTCAAGGATCGCAATATTCGTATGGTTTTTCTGAATGCACATGCTGTTAAAAATCTTGATAAGGGTAAAATCCTGAATCCTCTGGATTCCCTATACGAAAGCTTAACGGGTACGGATGGAGCTATCAAGCGTATCGAGGCAGCTGGTTATGTAATGGGACCTGCAGGGAAATTTATATTGGTGCATTCCAATTGGCAATCTGGAGCCAAGTTGCTGCTCTGGATCGGTGCTGTGGCCTTAATTGCACTGACGATTTCTTATTTTGTTTCCGAACTTACGCTGCTCGTATTTTTAATTGGAATGGTAGGCTCTGCCGGATTATTTGTACTATCATCCAGTTTATTCGCCCAGGGACTCGCTTTAGGAGCAGGCACATGTGCACCGATCGTGGCCATGATTATGGCTGTAAGATCTGTTCGCAGCAAATATCAGTCACGCATGGGATCTTCGCAGTTGGGATATGCGATTTGGCTGCTGCTGAAAACTTCGGCAATATCCGTCATTGGGATCTTTTTTATTGTGGGTCTGCTGAACCAGATTACGTATTCGCTTGTACTTGAGCAATTCCGGGGTGTTAGCCTGCTGCATGTGCTTCCAATAGTAGCGATCGCCTTCTACTGGCTGCTATTCAATGATAGTCTTTCTCACAAGGATAAGCTGAACAAGGCTAAAAAGCTGCTTGCTTCTTATATCAGCGTCCTATGGATTATCGGAGCTGCTGCCATCGCTGCTGCCGGGTTCTATTATTTATCACGAACAGGTAACGAGGGACAGGCCTCAGCCTTTGAAAAGCTGTTCCGCTCCTTCCTTGAAAATACATTGGGCATTCGCCCGCGCACGAAGGAATTTTTAATTGCTCATCCGTTGTTTATTTTGGGTGCTTACCTAGCGGTCAAATATCGTAATGCGGTATTGCTGGTCTTGATTGGGGTCATTGGTCAGGCATCCATTGTAGATACCTTTGCCCACCTGCATACGCCGCTGCTCATTTCATCCGTCCGTATTGTGTACGGTTTAGCATTTGGTATATTGATTGGGATCGGTTATATTGCAGTTTGGGAAATTGTCATAAGGAGTTGGCGTCGTTGGACACCCTTGCTGCTAAAAAGATCGTAATATCAGGGTACTACGGCTTCGACAACAGTGGGGATGAAGCGGTATTGCAATCGATTTTGCTCGCTTTGGAGGAGCAGGGTCGCCAACAGGGTATTCGTTTTATTCCTGTGGTGTTGTCTGCCGATCCGGCCAAAACGAGTCAAACCTATGGTGTCGAAGCTGTGCACCGGATGAGTCCGGGTGCGATGCTTCGAGCGATTCGCAGTGCCGATGGTTTAATTAGCGGAGGTGGCAGCCTGCTGCAGGACGCCACGGGAGCGAAGACGATTCCGTATTATCTAGGAGTTTTAAAGTTAGCACAGTGGCTTGGGAAGCCGACATTTATTTACTCGCAAGGTATTGGGCCCGTTTATCGCGGCATGTTCTTTGGCTGGATACGTTCTGTATTTAATCGCTGTAGACTCATATCCGTACGGGATACAGAATCGAAGCAGCTGCTGTTAAATATGAAGGTTTCAAGTGAAATTATCGTTGTACCGGATCCGGTAATGGGGATGCCGCTTAGTGATGGTGAACAGGGCCAAATCGAACCTGTGCCAACGGATAAGCCAATCATAGGTATATCGGTTCGATATTGGAATCAGGATCAATCAGAGTTAAAGGCGCTTGCAGAAGCTGTCTCCACGATTTTGAAGCAGACGGACGCGCGTATTCGCTTTTTACCCTTTCACCTGCCTTCGGATGAAGAGGCATCCAACGTTATAAAGGCTCAGCTGGGCAGCCAGCATGAGGATCGGATTTCGATTTCTCACGGAGCTGCACATCCCCAGCAGATGCTGGCCGAGGTAGGTCGCTGCGATTTGTTGATCGGCATGCGACTGCATTCCTTGATATATGCTGCGTCACAGCAAGTGCCAATGTTGGGGATTTCCTACGATCCTAAGATAGATCAATTTTTAAATCGTTTGGATATGCAGGCAGTGGCACATACGACTTCGATTCATAATGAGACGGGTACCCGCATAGCTGCTGAGGCTGTTAAGCTGTTGGAGCGGCGAACGAAGTGGCAGGCAGATAAGCAGCCGCTCATCGAACGTTTGAAAAATGAAGCACAAACTCCAGCAAAGCAGATCGCTTTATTTTTTAATAAAGGAAGGGATCATCATTGACTATACCTAAAGTATCGATATTCGGTGTTCCCTTCTCCAAATTAAGTATGAATGAGACCGTCGATTTGATTACACATATGATTGAATCCCGGGAACCTCATCAAATTATTACGGCCAATCCGATTATGGTCATGTCGGCTGTGGACAGTTCTGCCTATATGCAGCTTCTTCAAGCGGCTGATTTGGTTGTGCCGGATGGAGCTGGTATCGTATGGGCTGCCAATTATGTGGGGAACCCCGTTGCTGAGCGGGTAACCGGATTTGATTTACTTCATCGGATGATGCAGCTTGGAGAGCCGAAAGGCTGGAAAGTGTATTTGCTGGGCGCTTCTCCGGAAATGATAGAAGCGGCTGCCAGCAGTTTAAAACGACAATATCCTGCATTGCAGCTTGTTGGTTACCGTGATGGTTACTTTCAAGCAGATGAGGATGCTGCTGTTATTGCGAATATTCGGGAGCATGATCCGGACATCCTATTGATAGGTCGATCAGCCGATAAGCAGGAGCCGTGGATTGCACAATACAAACAGCAGCTGCGAGTACCGGTTATTATGGGCGTAGGAGGAAGCTTTGATGTGCTGTCGGGCAAGCTGAAGCGTGCGCCGGTATTATTTCAAAGGCTCCGTTTGGAGTGGTTTTATCGTCTTCTACAAGAGCCGTGGCGTTACAAAAGAATGCTCGTACTGCCGAAATTCGCAATGAAAGTGATCCGTGAAAAGAAAAATGTGCAAAACATTGGAAAATAGCGTAATTAAGACTGGAAATCAACAACTTTCATTTAAAATGAAGGTAGTAATATGCGCCCGGACGGAGTATAATTTAAATTGCTTTCTGGGCTTTTATAGATACAAAGGGGCTGTGTAAATAGAATGAACGTATTGTACGGAATTGGCTTTGTAGTGGCCTGCTTGATTGCCTTGCTGATGACGCCTTTGGTGAAGCGCTTTGCATTTTGGGTAGGGGCTGTGGATGCACCCAATCACCGGAAGGTACATAGTCGGATCATGCCTAGGCTAGGTGGACTTGCTATTTTCATTGCATTTGTAGGAGCGTATTTCGTGGTTTCACCTGCGGTTCAATCCGATGTAGCATTGGGTCTGTTGGTAGGTGGAGCGATTGTCGTGCTGGTGGGAGCCTTGGATGACCGGTTCGACCTCTCCCCAAGAATCAAGCTGCTTGGACAGATTATTGCAGCCTGTGTCGTTGTGTACTCAGGGGTCGTTATTGATTTGGTTAATGTGCCTTTCGGAGATACGATGATTTCCTTGACGTGGCTGTCTGTACCACTTACGATCTTCTGGATTGTTGGCGTAACGAATGCAATCAACTTAATTGATGGCTTAGATGGTTTATCAGCCGGTGTCTCCGGCATTGCGATAACTACGATTCTTGTGCTTGCTTTAATGATGGGGAATGTGACCGTAGTGCTACTCAGTGTCATTCTGCTTGGCAGTATTATTGGTTTCTTATTTTATAATTTTCATCCGGCCAAAATTTTTATGGGGGATTCGGGCGCACTGTTTTTGGGATTTGCGCTGGCCACCTTATCCATTCTAGGGTTTAAGCAATCGATCGTGCTATCTCTGCTAGTTCCTATTATGATACTCGGGGTTCCGATTTCGGATACGCTATTTGCGATATTAAGACGTTGGGTCAATAAGACACCAATCTCCAAGCCGGACAAAAGCCATCTTCACCACTGTCTGCTTCAATTGGGTTTTAGCCATCGGCTTACTGTATTGATCATCTATGGGATTGCCTCGATATTTGGTGCATCAGCGGTTCTTCTATCTTATATGTCAGAGCAAGAAGTTATCTGGGGAATGGTTTTGCTGATCGTTGTGTTGATTGCCATTCTCGTACTGGGTGCGGAAGCGATCGGAATCATCAGCCAAACGAAAAAGCCGGTTTTACGATCACTGCAAAAAATCAGAGTACTGTTAAGCGCACGTTCACGTATGACCAAATAAAATGAAAAAGAAGCCTCGAACCCATTAGGTTCGGGGCTTTTGCATATATAACAGTTCTGGCCAAATCAAGATATATACATGGAAAATAATACGTGATGACGTAAGCGTATAGTTCGTTGTATACTAAGTTTCGTAAGAGAGGCAATACGAAGTTGATAGACAACCTGATATACGAAATCAGATGAAATGAGTTGATCACAAAATAAAAAGTTTTTTTAGAACAGCGCAACTTTTTATACAACGCCGCGTTTAATACATTGAAACACAAAACAGCAGCTTGGTAAGCAAAGGGTTGGATATATTTTGCAACGCACCTCTTTACCTTACTAGGATTGCAGTGTATAATGTACAAGGGTGTACGATTGGCTATCTTTTCATTCTATTGTTTACTAGTTTCTGCAAACTTATACGTTGCAGACCTTAATAAATAAAAATTCATTTCGCTCAACTCTGGGAAGGGGGTGAAACGGCTAATGAGTGCATCGAGCTATAATCCATCTAAACAGAACTCTAAAAAACCGAAAGATATTCGAGGAGGAGAACAAAAGGTTATGAAGAAAAGTTTATCTACTATTTTATCCCTTGCTATGGCATTCTCGATGTTTTCATCTGTAGCACTTGCTGCAGAAGCAGACGCTACTAAAACATCCGCTGATTTTACGGATCTTAAAGATCTGGACGCAGCTACAAAATTAAAATTTGATGCATTGATTTCTGCTGGTGTGTTTGACGGCGTAAAAGAAGGTACTTTTGGTCTTAAAGACGAAATGAACCGTGCTCAATTCGCTAAAGTAGCAGCTTTGATCTTTGGATTGAAAGTTGACACTACTTTGAAAACTTCATCTTTCACTGATGTAAAATCGGATGATCCAGCTAACGGCTACGCGCTTCCTTATATCGAAGCAGTTAAAGCAGCAGGTATCACTGATGGTTATGCACCTGGTGAATACAACCCAGCTGGTAATGTAACTAAAGAACAACTGGCAACTTTCTTGCTTCGTGGTCTTGGTAAAGACGCTGCAGCAAAAGCAACTCCAGGTGTTACTGATACTACTGTATCCGATTGGGCTAAAGGTTATGTAGCATTGGCTCTTCAATTGAAATTGCTGAGCAATGGTACTGACGGTAAATTTGCTGGTACTTCCAATGCAACTCGTGATTTGTTGGTTCTGAGCGCTTCCGAAGCTAAAGCACAATACAAACCAGTTTTCAACGGTAAGTATTCAATCGCTTCTTTCAAAGCAACTGATGCTGACAAATTGGCTGTTCAATTGAATGGTGCTTTGACTGACGATGCTGCAAAAAACCTGAAGATTGAAATCAAAAACGGTAGCGGTCAAGTGGTTACTAACTATACAACTAAATGGAGCGACGACAAAACAACTGCAACGTTGACTTTTGATACGAAGTTCCAAGATGGATCTTTTGTAGCTACAATCAGTGGTTTGTCCAACATTGACGATACTGCAAAAACTCAAACAGTTGCAGTTACTAAAGAAAGAATTGCTAAGATCGAATTCTTGACAGCTTCAGAAACATTGCCAAGAACGGTTAATGATTTGAGAATTGATTTCAAAGCAACTAACCAATATGGTGCAAAATCCAGCTTGACTTATAACAACTTCTCTATCAACACTGGTAGTGACGTTACTGTCAAAGGTATTAGTGGCGAGCAAGCTTTCTACATCAAACAAAATACTAAAGCAAATACTGGCGTTAATGGCGTTACAGCTGAGAGCATCTTGGAAAGAAATGACCGTATCTCGGTTACTATTATCCATGAAGATTCCGGCACAACTGCTAACAAAGTATTCGCAGTTGGTGAAGCCCAAAACGTAGCTAAAATTGAAGTTGGAGACTTGAAAAACAGCTCTAACGTAAAAATTGATGAAGTAGAAGCTCAAAAAGATGTATACCTTGATATCAAAGCGCTTGACCAATACGGTATCCAAGTATCAGATTATGATACACTGAGCAAAGGTGTAACATTCTACTCAACTGAAGGTAATGTTAAAAAAGTTGTTAAAGACAGCAACAACAACGATGTATGGTTTACAACTTCCAGCGAAATCGGTGACGATGCAGCGGATCTGAAATTCCGTTATGACAAAAATGAATCCAAAGATGCTATCACTTTGAACATTATTGCTAATGGTTCCGGTCAAGCAGTAACAAAAACTATCAAAGTAACAGCTACTAAAACACCTGCTACTGTAGAATTTGGCGCTTACAGCTATACTTTGGCTGAAGGTGATGTAGTTACTAATGATAGCGATCTTGACAAGAAATTATATGTTCCAATCATCGTTAAAGATGCTAAAGGTGAATTGTTGACTCCTCAGGAAATTGCTGATAAAGCTTACAAATTTACTATTTACTCTACTGGTAGCATTGGCTTGGGTTCTTACAATGTAGCCGATGACAACAACGGAACAAGATCAACACCAATCGTACAATCCGGTGAGCATAAAGGTAAAATTGCAATTACAACAGCTAATTCCAAAGGTAGTGCAAGTATCGTAGTTCAATTGACAGATGACTACACTGTTAAAGCTACTCAGTCGTTCTCTGTTGGTGAAAAACGTAAAGCAGACAAAATTGCTTTCTCTGCAGCACCTAAGAAATATCAAGTAAACAGCACTGATAATGAATTGAAATTGAAGATTTATGACCAACACGGTGGAGAACTGAAGCTGGACAACACCAATTATGCAGTTAAGTTGGAATTACAAGCTAATACTGCACTGGATGGTGATTATGGTTTAGCTCTGAGAAGTAATGAAGTTGCTCTTGCCGATGACTCTGCATTAGTACCTACTGGTACTGCTGGAGCAACAACAAGAAGATATCAACTTGCTCCTACAACTGTATCAAGAACTGTATATGCACAAGAGTATGTTGTAAATGGTGCAACTGGTGCTTACACAGATAGGGAATATCTGCCTTTGTCCAGAGTTTTTGATAAATCATTCAAATTCTTTACAACAGCTGCTGCAAAACCTGCTTCTTACACATTTACAGCTAGATTGTTTGATGTAAGCACAAGCACATTTAAAGAGATTAATACAGTAACAACTACTCTTGAAGTGCTTGATTCTTCAGCTAGCAAAAACAAATTGAAATATGAAGCATTTGTTGATAAGGGTGTTAACAACACAATTCTTGCGGTTGAAGATTACCTGAACAATGGAATTAATGGCACAGTAACAAGATCAACTTATTCAAAATTGACTAAAGAAGTTAAGGTGAGAGCTTTCACAAGCAGTGGTGAAGCTGTTGCTGTACCAAGTACTGTTTCTTCTGTAACAAGCTCGAACCCATCGGTTGTAAGTGTTGTTCCTGACAGTGCTACATCCACAAATCAAGCTAACAAATTTATTGTTGGTTTGGATGCAGGCACAGCTAAATTAAGCGTATTGTACACAGACAACAAGAAAGATGTATACACTACATCTTTGGATCTTACGACTAAAAATGAAGGTCCAGCTGTTGCAAGTATTGCTATAACTAAATCGGGTAACACGATTAATAGAAATGATGTTACTGAGAATGGAGTAGTAGTACCGGGTATAACTAACAAAATTCTTGCTGGTAAACTGTATGCGTGGGATACTAAGTTGTTCAAAAAGATTACCATTAAAGATCAGTTCGGTAACGAGTTTGTATCTGATCGTACACCAGGAACTCATAAAGACGACAATGGTACAGCTGAAACTGACCAATTCGTTCAAAAACACGCAAGCATTCTTAACTTGACATTCTATGCTTCTGATGTTGTAACTGATGGTACAGCTGGTACCGGTACTGTTACTATTGGCAGCAATGGTCAAATTACTGAACTTGGTGCAAATGTAAAAGAATTCACATTGAATGTAATTGCACCAAGTGGTGTTCAAGCATCTGCTGCAATTACTGTCAATAACTAATTAATAGTACTAACTTAAACAAATAAAGAGGACCCTTCGGGGTCTTTTTTATTTGCCTATTTATTTGAAGGAATGCTGATTATTTTGTCGAAGTTGTATTTAAAATGTTCTCTATACAATTAAAGAGGTGAAGTATGTTTACTAAGCGGAATAAAATCTTTATCGGTATATTACTTTTATGGGCGGCGACCATGGCTACTACTAACGCCGATGGAGTTTCAACCAACCCTCAAGCGGGCACCATTGACGACCCCGTCATTACCAAGAGCTATTTTGAGCAAAACATTAAATTAAAAGTTGCTGAGGAACTGAACAAGCAAACGATCACGGAAGAAAAAGTTAAACAGATTATTGCAAGTGAACTTTCGTCATTTAAGCCAAATCCAGGGGACAGTGGTAAGACGACACCTGCTCCTGTACTGGACATTCCCAGTCAAACGGACACTTCAAACTTATCGGTAATTAAACTGGACCCAGGCCAATCCATCTACGGTGGAGCAGGAACAGAAATTATCGTTCGAACCGGAAAAGTAACAATTGTTAGCTCGGATGATAACGGAATTCCCGATGTAACCTCGGGTAAAGATATCGCTGCAGGAGCAGTTGTTGATTTAAATCATCTGCTTATTGTTCCTCGTGATGGACGAGGTATTAAATCAGATCCTAAACTTAAGCAAGATATTTATGTGATGGTACGTGGTTCGTATTTGATCACCAATGCAGATGGCAGTAAAGCAACTACATAAATTTTGCCCTATATGACAATAGTTTATACGAGTGCTGATCGGTGTAATGGCCATACTACGATTATCACGGATCGGGAGGTGAATGACTGTGGCTAGTCGTAAGAAAATCGTGCCGGAAAGCCATCAAGCCCTTGATTTACTTAAGTACGAAATCGCAGCTGAAATGGGATTGCCGGTTGGTAAATCTTTGGCTGACATGAATGTTGAGTTTGCAACGGAACTGGGTGCCATATCCTCAAGTTCAGTCAAGGAAGATTACTGGGGACATATTACATCCAGAGATGCTGGAGCTGTAGGCGGAGCGATTACAAGCAGGTTAATTAGGAAAGCCGAAGAAACGATGTTTAGTTTATAATGACTTATATTAAGATTAATTAGAACTCATGCAATTTTATTGACAGTACCCTGCAAATCCAGTAACATAACTAAAGAAGGTCATATTGAATGTAACCTTTTCCGATAGGAAAGGGTTGATTTTTTTGTCCAGGCTTTATCTCATCATAGGATTAAGAAGAAACAATTTTCTACGAAAAATTTAAGGAGGTCGATAGTATATGTCATCAACACCACGCGGTCGACGCTTATTTACATCAGAATCAGTAACAGAAGGACATCCAGATAAAATTTGTGATCAAATTTCTGATGCTGTACTTGACGCTTTTTTGGCTAACGACCCCAATGCCCGTGTTGCTTGCGAAGTTTCGGTTGCAACAGGCTTAGTGTTAGTTATTGGAGAAATCTCAAGTCAATCCGAATATGTAGATATTCAATCTATTGCTCGTCAAACGATCAAGGATATTGGTTACACTCGCGCTAAATTTGGTTTCGATTCCCAGACATGCGCTGTGTTGGTTTCTTTGAATGAACAATCTGCGGATATCGCACAAGGTGTTGACCGTGCTCTTGAAGCTCGTGAAGGTTTAATGTCCGATGATGAGATTGAAGCAATCGGAGCAGGAGACCAAGGAATGATGTTCGGATTCGCGGTCAATGAAACTCCTGAGTTAATGCCGCTTCCTATTTCTATTGCCCATCAACTTTCACGTAGATTAACAGAAGTTCGTAAAAATGGCACTTTGCCTTACTTACGTCCTGATGGTAAAACTCAAGTAACGGTTGAGTACGATGGAGATACACCTGTACGTGTAGATGCTATTGTAGTATCTACCCAGCACAGTGAAGATACAACGTTGGAGCAAATCCAAGCAGATATCAAAGAGCATGTTATCAAGCCGATCGTACCTGAGAAATTCCTTGATGCAGATACTAAATATTTCATTAACCCAACAGGCCGCTTTGTAATCGGTGGACCACAAGGGGATGCTGGTCTAACAGGACGTAAAATTATCGTAGATACATACGGTGGATATGCACGTCATGGCGGCGGAGCTTTCTCCGGTAAAGATCCGACAAAAGTAGACCGCTCAGGCGCTTATGCTGCACGTTATGTTGCCAAGAACATTGTTGCAGCAGGTTTAGCTGATAAATGCGAAGTTCAATTGGCTTATGCTATTGGTGTTGCGCGTCCAGTTTCAATTGCTGTTGATACATTCGGCACAGGGAAAGTTAGCGAAGAAAAGCTGGTTGAAGTGGTTCGTGCACATTTTGACCTGCGTCCGGCTGGTATCATTAAGCAGCTTGAACTTCGTCAGCCTATTTACAAGCAAACTGCAGCATACGGACATTTTGGTCGCACAGACGTCGATCTTCCTTGGGAGCGTACGGATAAGGCTGAGTTGCTAAAACGCGATGCACTTGCATAAAATTTTTTGAGACAAGCTCTGAATAAGCTGTAGAAGAAAAGGCAGGTGGGATAATTCCCATCTGCTTTTTGTTTGTCAAGGACTAACATTATTACATATTTGGACACCTTTATATATTTTACGATGCGAATAACGTAACTTTTTGGTTGTTTATAGAGTCTATAATGAGTAGAACGGGAATAAGAAGGGAGAACGCAGCGTGGTTAAGCACAATAAATTAGCAATGAAAGCCATAACAATCGCACTATCCGCTATGATTCTTTTATCACCAATTATAACAACTGAAAAGGTTTTTGCAGATGAGCCAACGGTTACAGAGGTTAGTCAAGAGATATTAACTTCGGGTGCCATTATGAAAAAATATGTTTGGAAATCGATTCGCAATAAAAAGGAAGTAACTGTGAACGGAAATGTCGTTGAGGTGGATTTGACGAATCCGCTTGTAAAGCTTGATGTCATGAGTGGTACAAACAATCAATTCACGAAGAAACAAAGTGTACTTGGCATGACGACGGAAACCGGGGCCGTTGCCGGTATTAATGGCGATTTTTACAACACGCAAGCTGAAGGTGTCCCGATGGGCCCTGAAATAGCGAATGGACAATTGATGGCAACCCCGCCGTATTTACCGGGTTTCTATACATTTGCGTTATCCAAAAATAATGAGCCTATCGTCGATTTGTTTACGTTTCAAGGCAGTGTAACCGCCAAGGATGGAGCTAAATTTACTTTGGGCGGTATTAACAAAACGTATTACTGGTTCGAGCCAGGTGGTGAGCACAGCCATATTGATGCGATGTTTATGTATACCAATGCGTGGGGACAGGCTGACCGTTCCAATGATGGAACGACTGTTCCTACCGAGGTTTTGGTTGAGAACGGGATTATTAAGCAAATTGCAGAAAATACGATCATTAATGTTATAGCGCCGAAGGATGGTTATGTATTGAGATCATCCGGCTTGGCCGCGGATTTTGTTAAACAGCATATGAAGGTTGGGGATCCACTCACTGTCGATTATCAAATACTTCCACAGGATGCAAGCAAAACCTACGACACGAAAAATTTTAAAATGATGATTGGCGGGCACACGATTATGGTCGACGAGGGCAAGCCGGCAGAATTTTCGCGGGAAGTCGACAGTTTATGCTGCAACCGATCAAGAACAGCCATTGGTTATTCGAAGGATCAAAAAACAGCTTACCTTATTACCGTTGACAATGCAGGTGATAGTAAAGGGTTGTCGATGACCGAGCTCCAGCAATTTATGATCAAAGTAGGCGTATGGAAAGGTATGAACTTGGATGGCGGCGGATCTACACAGCTGGCCACACGTCCTCTCGGCGAAACGACACCGGTTCTTACCAATAAAACAGAAACAGGTATTCAACGCAAGGTTGTGAATGGCGTAGGCGTCTACTCAACAGCGCCTAAAGGTGCGGTAAAAGGTCTGGTTATACAAGCACCAAGCTTTTTGTTTGTGAATGAGCAGGCAGCATTGGGCTTTAAAGGCTATGATGAATATTATAATCCATTGGTGGATACCGATAAAATACCGGCTACATGGTCTATTAGCAATGATGTGGGTACTTTTAAAGATAATATTTTCACACCGAGCAAGCCTGGAACTGCGCAAATTAACGCGTCGTCAGGAACAGGTAAGCAGTCGATTGCCATCGAGGTCGTCGGGAGAGATCAAATTGCCAGTTTGAAAATCAATACCCCTAATATGGTACTGTCTCAAGGGGGCAGCTACAAACTGCCGGTTATAGCCAAAACGAAATCCGGTAAAACCCGAGAGGTGCCTGCTGAATCCATTCAGTGGGAAGTGCTGGGTATGAAGGCAGAGGTTAAGAATGGTGTCCTGAATGTCATTGATTTGGCAGGAACGAATCAGGCTCAGCTCATTGCTCGATACGATGGATTTAGCACCATGCTGACAATCGCCGTAGGCAAGGACAAGGTTTGGTACGATCTGGAGAAAAATGCGGTCATGACGATGTCGCGGAGTAAGCCTGAGGGCGTAACATCCTCTGTGTATATTAAAGAGGACACGAGTAAAAATCACTATTTGGAAATAAACTATGACTTCACGCAAGGTAAAGGTACCAAATGGGCTTTTGCCGATTTTGATGCCGGAATTCAAGTCGATGGTCAGCCTCAATTTATGAAGCTTAAAGTAAATGGGGATGAAAGTCTCAATGCTTTGAAGACAGAAATTCGGGATAGCGCGGGCGGCGTATTTTATGTGGAGCTGGCACCGATCTTGAATTGGAAAGGTTGGCAGGTTGTAACTGAGGATTTGAGCAGCTACAATTTTAAATATCCGATCACAGTAAGAAGCGTTTATGTGGTCAATGAAGAAATCGGACAGGATGAGCGAGCGGCTAAAGGGAAGATTGAACTGGATGACATTACATTTACGTATAAGGGTGATATTGTAACGCCTTCTAACAATCAGGTGAATCTGACCATTAATAAAACAACCGTAGCTGTGAATAAGAAAAATATGACGCTCGAGCAGGCACCCATCATTGTAAGTGGAAATACGCTGATTCCGATTCGTTTTGTCGCAGATGCTTTGGGCGGTACGGTAAAGTGGGATGAGAAAGAGCGTAAAGTGACGGTGATCCGTGGAGATAAGCTTATTGATTTATGGATTGATAACCCAGAGCTTATTATTAACGGCCAAAGAGTTACGGCTGAGGTTGCGCCCAAAATCATGAATAATGTGACCGTCGTTCCACTCCGTATTCTGTCCGAGAATATGGGTTGGAAGGTGACTTGGGATGAGAAAACGCAGCAAATCACCTTACAATAATTAGTTCGTTATAACTTCTTACAAACGCGTCGAAATATGGTACTATATTGCATAGGAGTCTGTTCGGGACTGCACATTTTGACGAGCAGACTTTTGTGTATGGAATCGCTGGAAGGAGTCTGACTGGCATGCAAGTGGATGCTTTGGATCGCGTTATCAAAAATGCGATTGATGTCATGGAAAGTAGCAAATATCAAATTTTCGAAATCTGTGAAAGCGTTCGGTCAGAACGACAAGCTCTGAACAGCGAATTACAGCAGGTTATGGAAGAAACAACAAACACGATTAATAAAGTTGACCGATTTGAAATGGAGTACCGCCGGGCACGCGTGCGTCTAACCGAAGTCAGCCGTGATTTTAAGCGGTTTAAGGAAGACGATATTCGTGCAGCTTATGAGCTTGCGACTCAAATGCAGACTCAGCTGGCCATGCTCAGAGAAAAAGAGCTGCATTTGAAGGCAAGACGGGATGATCTGCAGAAGCGAATCAAAAATGTAGATAAGCAGCTTGAGCGTGCCGAGTCGGTCGTGTCCCAGGTTAATGTGGTGCTGGAATATTTGGATGGTGATTTGGATCAGGTTACACGTTTATTGGAATCAGCCAAAAATCGCCAATTAATTGGGTTAAAAATTATTTTGGCACAAGAAGAGGAACGAAAGCGGATTGCGCGGGAAATCCACGATGGATTGGCGCAAACCCTGGCTAATGTCGTGCTTCGTACCGAAATAGTTGAACGTATGCTGAACAGGGATACGATTAGCTCCGCCAAGGAAGAGCTTGTCGATTTAAAGATTCAGGTAAGAAGTGGGATCGAAGAGGTTCGTAAAATCATTTTCAATCTTCGTCCGATGGCTCTGGATGATTTGGGCCTTGTCCCGGCACTCCGAAAGTTCATTCAGGATTATGAAGAAAAAACAAAAATACGCACCAAAATCGAACTGGCTGGGAAAGAAGCACGGTTGCCTTCGGGAATGGAAGTTGCCATTTTTCGAGTTGTGCAGGAGGCTTTCTCCAATGTATTAAAACATTCGCAAGCTTCCCATGTAACTTTGGAGCTCACCTATCAACAGCAGATGGTGAAAGTAACCGTCAAGGATAACGGGATTGGTTTTGTCGTCGAGCAGATCGACAAAAAAATCGATAAGGGCAGTCATTACGGACTGATGGGAATGCGTGAACGTGTTGAACTGCTGGAAGGCAGAATGGAAGTGGAATCAGATGTAGGTGCAGGGGCCAAGGTCTCAATGCTAATTCCCATCAAACTAGAATCGAAGGAGGGGTAATTATGGAGTTAACAGCAGGGAGTACGAAACGCAATATTCGATTAGTTCTTGCCGATGACCATCAGTTATTTCGCGAAGGTGTCAAGCGGATCTTAAACATGGAAAACGACCTTGAGGTTGTAGGCGAATGCGGTGATGGGATTCAAGTCATCGAACTGTGCAACACGCTCAATCCGGATATCGTCCTTATGGATATTAATATGCCTATTGAAAATGGTGTCGTAGCGACTGGCAAGCTGAAGGAAATTTTTCCGGACATCAAGGTGATCATTTTGTCGATTCATGATGATGAGAGCTATGTGTTTGAAACGCTGCGCAAAGGCGCGTCCGGCTATTTGCTGAAGGACATGGAGGCCGAGTCTTTAATTAACGCGATTCGCTCTGTAGTAGCAGGACATGCTTATATCCATCCTAAAGTGACTGGAAAGCTGATCAATCAGCTGCGGCGTATGACTTATCTGGATGAGGTTGGTGTAGCAGGCGCGGGCATCGTCTCCAAAGAAGCAGGGGTCAAGTACATACATAGCGACAGCAGTCCACTGACAAGAAGAGAAGCGGAAGTATTGCGTTTAATGGCTGAAGGCAAAAGCAATAAGATGATCGGTGAATTTTTGTTTATTAGTGAAAAAACAGTCAAAAACCATGTGAGCAGCATTTTACAAAAAATGGAAGTTGATGATCGTACGCAAGCAGTTATCGTTGCGATCAAAAACGGCTGGGTCACGTTGTAGCCCTAGGAACCAACCAACTCGTCGCGGCATATAATGGCTTAAGGAGGGAGCCGCGATGATGGTAGGGTTATTATGGATTGTGGGCAGTTATGCTGCCAGTATCGTCTTGATGCATTGGTATTATCGGCGAGAGCTGCAGGCAAGCCCGAAAAAAGTATATGTCTGGTTGATCACGTATAATAATCAAACACAGGTGGAATGGTTCATTCGATCCTTGCAGTTCTTCTCCAAGCTAAAGGGTAGAGATATTCAGATGATTGTAGCAGATCAAGGCTCAACGGATGAAACTTTGGCGATTGCCGAACGGCTACGGGTTACCTATCAAATTGAGATACAAAGCTTTGACGAACAAAATACGTTGGATGAATGGATAGCACGACACGATGATCAGCAGGTTATGGTAATTCGGCTCGGGCATCAAGAAATTTTAGAAACCGCTTACAAAATGCTGTGAAAATTCAGGTGGCAAGGGTGAGAGATGAAGACGGTCATTTATGCATTAATAAACGATAAAGCCTATACGTGGCATTTAACTTTGGATGTAAGGGCTGATATGGCCTATTGGTTCGGCGAGCATCCGAATTCTCTGAAAATTTGGGTGCTTGAACCTGCTGTTTCATTTGGACAAGCTCTTATGTTGACTGCCAAGCTGAAGGAAATGCAGAAAAGCACCAAGCATGCCAAGGACTGCTCTCCGGAACTTCTGCTGAAGACGATATACCAACAGGCAGAACGCTTGGACATACCGTTAGCGAGACGAGCTGGCAGCCATCAGGGGCTTCTGTTGGAGTGTGACTCCCTGCAATGGGAAGGGTACAGGCAGACGGCGGAAGGAAGTGTCACAGTTCGCCAGGATGAGCTGGATGGGCTTATCAGCATCCTGCAAGGTCGCAGCTTACTTGTAGAGGAAACGAATCAATTGATGGAGCACCATGCGCTGCAGGAGGCTATGAAGGACCCGTTGCTCTATGTGCAAATGGGTTATTTGCAGGGTAAGCTGCAGTTGAGTCAAGGCATCAGCTTGCACTATAAGCGAACCTTTCCATCCCTCAACCACAAGCCGGTCTACGAATGCCGACGCTGTGGAGCGGATGCGAAGCAGATGGTGATGACGGATTGTTTGTTTTGCGGGACCTCTTGTCCTTATTGCGAGCAGTGTCTGACGATGGGCCGCTCACGATTTTGTTCTGTTCTGGTCAGTGTACCTGCTAACCAACATATGGATCAGGAGATGGGTTCGAAGGAAGAAGAGCATGATCTCCAACGATACATCGAGCCTTGGGGATTGAGTAATGTGCAGGCAGAAGCCTCTTATTTAGCATTAACATTTTTGAAAGGAAATGAATGGGAACGGGGAGCTGAATTCAAATACCATAATAAGCCACAGCAATTTTTGATATGGGCTGTTACTGGTGCGGGTAAAACCGAAATGATATTTCCGATGATTCAATATATGCTGAGCCGTGGCAAATGCGTCGTGATCGCTACTCCCAGACGTGACGTGGTGCTGGAGCTCAGGCCAAGACTGGAAAAAGCTTTTGCTCCGCTGCCTGTAGTCACATTGTATGGGGGAAGCGAGCAGCGTTGGGATACGGGAACTCTGACGATAGCCACCACCCACCAACTACTGCGATTCGAACGGGCTTTTGATCTGGTTATTATTGATGAGATCGATGCGTTCCCTTATCACAATAGCCCTATGCTTGAATATGCGGCACGTAAGGTCTGCACGATCGGTGGCGTAACCCTGCTGCTGTCAGCAACACCTCCCAGACAGCTTCAGAGAGCCGCTGAGCGCGGTAGACTTCCTCATGTGAAGGTGGCAGCAAGATATCATCGTCATCCGCTGCCAGTACCCGTCCTGCTGCCCACGCCTTCCTTGTCTCAGCAGCAAAAACGTGCCGCTATTCCGCACAGCCTTCATGATAAACTCAGCATTTCGTTAAACAGAGGCGCACAAATTTTTATTTTTGTACCCAAAATCCAGCTTATAGAGCCGTTCGTGCGGCTCCTGAGACGGATATTCCCGGGTATCGTCATACAAGGCACCTCCTCCAAGGACGAGCAACGTGCGCAAAAGGTCATCGATTTTCGCAATACGAGCATCCGGATGCTGGTGACAACGACGATTCTGGAGCGTGGGGTGACGATAGCCAAATCGGATGTATATATTATGGATGCCGATGCCCAGCTATTTGATTCCGCGTCACTCGTGCAAATGGCCGGTCGCGCTGGTCGTTCTGCAGATGACCCGGCAGGTCTGGTATTCTTTGCAGCCAAGGAACGAACACGTGAGCAAGTGGAAGCCGTTCGACAAATCAAGGCGATGAACGCCTTAGCCAGAAAGAAGGGATATTTACGTTCGAAGGGAGAACAGAGCCCATGAATACACCGGGAGGAAGATTAACGGGGCGGCACTTAGGAAAGCATGGCGGTAACCAAACAGAAGAAAGTCCATATAGCCCGCCGCGTAAGCAAGGTCAGGTTTCGACTAAAAGTACAGGGGCTCGTATTAGTGAATGGCTATCAGAGCGTCTGAAGGAAGCAGAGCGCCTGTTGTCGCCGAGCCGTTATTCGTGCATCGCATGCAGTGGTTCGTATACCAAACGCGGGGAGCTGCCACTCTGTCATGCTTGCAGCGCCTCGATTCCATGGATCTTGCATGTTGAATGCGAATGCTGCGGTCGTCCCGAAATCTGCGGAGATTGCAGTCGGCGCCGAGAGTCCTATTTTGTGCAAAATCGCAGTGCTGTCAGCTACAATCCTCTCATGAAGGAATGGCTGGGGATTTTTAAATACCGAGGGCATGAAAAGCTGCGAGCCTTGCTCGGCAAAATGCTGTTGCACGCCTATCATATGCATCATAGACAAGCCGATCCTCAAAGCGCTGCAGGTTCATATGTTGAGCTGTTGACCTACGTGCCTTTAAGTGAAAGACGATTAGCCGAGCGTGGCTTTAATCAAGCTGAGCAGCTAACCGAGGAGCTTGGTCGGCTAACCGGTATTCCGGTAATTGGACTACTCGAAAGAGTGCGCCATACGGATAAACAAAGCTTCAAGACGCGCGGGGATCGACTGGCCGATTTACAAGGGGTATTTGCGCTTAATCCAGCTGCCCACAGCAGTCTGAAAATGTTGACGGCGCGCAAGGCCGTAAGACTGTACGTGGTTGATGATGTATATACGACCGGAAGTACCTTGAGCGAATGTGCAAAAGTGATTACAATGGAGCTCGATGTAGCCATATACGGGATTAGCTGGGCAAGATAAATAATTATTTACATAAACGTTCCAAAATATAGTGTACAAGCGTTTGACTTGTAAGCTACACTAGATGTAACATGATGCTATTTTTTGATGTTTTGGAAGGGGATAAAATAATGACTTTAAATGTGGCTAATTGTCAACGTTGTGGGAAAGTCTATTTAAAGAATATGTATGGCATGTGTGGGAATTGTATCAAGGAAATCGATTTGCAGTATGATAAGTGCCTGAAGTATTTAAGAGAGTTTCGTTCCTGCTCAATCACTGAATTAAGCGAAGCCACCGGGGTATCTCATCAGCTCATCACCAAATTTATTCGTGAAGGGCGCATCTCCATCAAAGGCAACCCGAATATGACCTATGATTGTGAAGTATGCGGTACCGCAATTCGTGAAAATACGATGTGCGAACCATGTCGCTCCAAGCTGGCTAAAGAAACCAACCAGATGCATGAGGATGAAAATCGCAAAAAGCTGCGGGAAGCACAGGAGAACCACAACACATTTAAAATCCAGGACCGTTTAAAGGATCGTTTCTAAAACAAGGCATTCTCAAAACTTAATATAAACTTTTGCTGTAACTTCACCGATAAAAGGTATAACGCTTTATCGGTGAAGTTATTTTAATTGAAAGAAGGTGTTTTTCATGAAGATAAATGGAACTAATCGGATCGGTGCCGTTAATCAATATCAAAAGAACCATGATGCTCTATCTGTCTCCACAACCGGTAAATCCGGTAAGAAGAAAGATCAAGTGGAGATATCGAGTGAGGCCAAGGAGCTGTTAGGTTCATTGAATCCTTCAAAGGTGGAACACTCAAAAGAAAAGATTGAATCATTAAAAAATTCAGTCGCAGCAGGAACATACAAATTGGATGCCAGGACTCTTGCAGAAAAGCTTTTTCCTTTTATAAATTAATACTGAATCTAAACAACTAGGTGGATGAGTCGTATGGCATTTCAGGCTTTGATTCAAACAATGACGGCATTCAACGATGTACACGATGCCTTGTGCGAGTTGGCTGAAGAGAAGAAGCAGGTGCTCATCCACAACAATGTGGAGAGGCTGACACAAATCGTGGCCAAGGAAAACAAACTGATCAAGCAGCTTGGTGAGTTGGATCAGCAGCGTTTGAAAGTGATTGGGGAATTTTTAATGGAAAAGGGCTACAAGCCTAATCCCAAAGTAACTGTGAGCGATTTAACGAAAATTATTTTTAATATGGAAGAAAAGAAAACATTGCTAACGCTGCAAAAGCAGCTTCTGGGTACGATACGAAAGCTTAGGGAAATGAATCAATTGAATCAACAACTAATCGAACATTCGTTATCTTTCATCGATTATTCTTTGGATCTTATCGTGGGACCACCCGATGATGAAGCCTTTTATCATAAGCCTCAGCACAATGCTCGTGGCAATAACAAGCGACTCGGCATTTTTGATACCAGAGCATAACAGGCACAAGCCTTACACTATACACGAGCACGATCAATTGGAAGGAGACCTCGCGCTATGCGGTCAACATTTGGTGGAATAGAAATATCGAAGCGTGCTTTATTTACACAACAAGAGGCGTTGAATACAACCGGTCATAACGTTGCCAATGCCAACACACGGGGATATACTCGTCAAGTAGTCAATATGGTTGCAGCAAAGCCAACGGAGGCCATTGGACTTCAGAGAAGCACAGTGCCTGGTCAGATGGGGCAAGGGGTTGAATTTTCCTCCATTACACGAATTAGGGAAAAGTATCTGGATTCCCAGTTTTATAATGAAAATAAATCATCCGGCGAGTGGACGGTACGTCAAGATACGCTTGATAAGCTCCAGGGTATTATTAATGAGCCATCGGATACAGGGGTTCGTCAAGTCATTCAAAATTTTTGGAATGCATGGCAGGAGCTAAGTAAAGCGCCGGATAATTTGACAGGCCGTGCTGTTGTTAAGGAGAGTGCCTTGGCAATGGCTGATGCATTCAATTTTACCTCTAAACAATTGTCCGATCTTTCCCGAGATTTGACAGATAATATTAATGTAAAAACGACCTATATCAATTCAACAACAGATCAAATTGCTAAGCTTAATAATGAAATCTATCGTATTGAGGGTCTGGGTAATAATGCGAATGATCTTCGGGATCAACGTGATGTATTGCTGGATGATTTATCGAAAACCATTAATATCACCGTTAAAGAGGATGATACCGGCTATACGGTTTCCATGGGTGCTCAGGTTCTGGTAGATGGTTTTAACGTGGCGTCTACGGTTACTGCAGCCTCGCTTCAGGGAAGCTATGGTGGCGATTTAAGCAGCGGAGAAGTATATGGCATGATCCAATCACGAGATGTCTTGGTAACTTCCTATCAGAACGAAATCGACACCATGGTTAAAACGATGGTCGAGGGTGATGTGACAGTTACATTGCCAGCAGGGTCCGTTGTGCCGGAAGGAACCGTTGTAGGCGCGAAAACTTATTCGGGCTCAGTAGCAGATAGAACGCTCAAGGAATCGGATGATAGGAATATTACCGTTAAGGGCTTTAATGGACTGCACAAGCTTGGTTACGTACTCAATAATGGTACGTTTGCCACGGGTGAGGATTTCTTTAAAAGCAGTGATGGTGGTGCTATCACTGCAGCTAACATTATCGTGAACCCTACTATTGAACACAATGTTTCCAATATTGCTGCAGCACTCAGAACCTATGTAGATCCGGTAGATAATGTGGAGAAAGTGGTTCGAGGCAATAACGATATGTCACTGCTCATAGCAGGGCTGCGTCAGCAATCATTCAACTTCGATCCAACGGGTACGGGGACTGTCGTTTTGAAGGATGGCACGCTGGATGAATTTTTCCGAGCTGTAGTTGGGCAATTGGGTGTGCAGGGGCAAGAGGCTGATCGGCAGGCTGCGAATCAAAAGGTGCTGGTTGAGCAGGTGGATGCCAGAAGACAATCGGTAAGCGGCGTTTCCATGGATGAAGAAATGGCAAACATGATTAAATTCCAGCATGCTTATAATGCAGCAGCCAGAGCGATGACCGTCTACGATGAAGCGCTCGATAAAGTCATTAACAGCATGGGTGTTGTAGGCAGATAATAGATGTTAGTTTCTTGAAAGAAAGGAGATGTTCAGATGCAAAGAGTTACCCAAGGGATGATGAGTACTCAATTCCTGCGTAATTTAAATAATAATCTCAAAGGTATGGACAATTTGCAAAATCAGCTGTCAACAGGACGGCGGTTGAACAAGCCATCCGATGATCCTGTAGGCATCAGCTTCTCAATGCGTTATCGCAGCGAGTTATCTACTAATGAACAGTTCCAGTCTAATACTAATTCGGCTACCTCATGGATGTCGTTTACAGATACCGTAATGGGTCAGGCAGGAGAAGTAGTCCAGAAGCTTCGTGAAATGGCAGTTAAGGCTTCGAATGGAACGAATCCACAAGCAGCTCTAGATACGATGAAGGCAGAATCCTCTCAGCTATATGAGCAAATGGTGGATATCGGAAACAGTCAATTCAATGGCAAGTATGTTTTTAACGGTGAGTTGACCAATTTAAAACCCTACACATTGGAAAATGCAGTAACCGAACAAGCCGATACAGGGTTGATTGATTTCGAGATCGGTGCTGGGGTTAAAATAGCTGTGAATGTTCCAGGTAATCGTGTGTTTGGCGAGCAAACCGATACGGACAATATGTTTAAAATTACGCAGGATTTTATAAAAGCACTCGGTGATGGTGACTTCACGGCAATCAATAAGGCCATCGGGGACTTCGATTCACGAATGAACAAATTTCTGGATGTACGTGCCGATATCGGAGCCAAAATGAATCGAATTGAACTTACTGACGAGAGATTGAAGGATATTAGCTTAAACGTAGAAAGCCTGCAATCCAAGACGGAGGACGCCGATATGGCTGGCGTGATTACGAATCTAAAGGTTGCAGAAAATATTTATCAGGCGTCCTTATCAACTGGAGCCAAGATTATTCAACCGAGCTTAGTCGATTTCTTGAGGTAATGATAAAGGAGGCCGATTGAAATGTTTCCTATTCCTCAGCTTCAAATTCGGACGGAAAATGCAAGTTATAGTCTAGATACGGATCTGGGACAGCAGCAAATCAAACAGCCTCGTCCAACGCAGGAGATTGAGCAAGTGCCGGCACAAATGGATATCAAGCAACCCAAAGGCACGCTGGAGATCGATCAAAAGAAGGCATGGGATGCCTTGGGGTTGGCTAAGAACACGGAGGTTATGCTGCGCATTTATTCAGGTGCGCGTGATGTTTGGTTACAGGGTATAGCCAAAAGGGTAGAGGATGGCAATCGGATGTGGGCGATCCATGAGGGGGGAAATGCAATAAAAGAGATAGGCCAGGATTTCAGGGTCAGCTTTCCAGAACTGGATTTCCCAGGAGAGGCCTCCTACGACAATGTGGACATTCATTATCAGGCTGGCGACCCTGATATTCAAGTCCAGGAGGGCGGAGCCAAGATTACGGCAAGAGTGAATGCTCCAGAGGTCAGCTATGATCGGGGTAAATTCGACTTCCAAATGCTGAGTTACGCGAAGATTGAGTTTACACCACCGCAGATTGATACTAGACTATAGATGAGAGCATCTATAGTTTTTTATTTTTGGGAGGGACAACAATCAATGGAAGTAGGTACGGTACGTTTTGGAGAGATCGAGGTCCAGGATACGGAGATCATTTCTTTTCCGCAGGGGCTACCAGGGTTTGAACAGCTGAAGCAATTCGTAATTATTAAACCCAATCTGGAATTACCTTTTTCTTTCTTACAATCCGTTGAGGATGGTGAGATTGCTTTTATAGTGGTAAGCCCATTTATTTTTTACCCCGACTATGAATTCGAAATATCTGAGGATACTAAACGAGAATTGGCGATTATGGAAGAAACCGACGTTATGGTATGGAATATCATATCAATTCGTGATAGCTTGGAAGACGCCACGATCAATCTGCTTGCGCCCATTGTATTAAACAACAGAGACTGTCTTGCTAAGCAACTCATCCTGCAAGGTACAAATTATGCCATTAAACATAAACTGATCGCCATTCATCAGTCAGTGGTGGAAGGGGGAGACGCATAATGCTCGTCCTCGCCAGAAAAAAAGGTGAATCGATCATCATCGGTGATCAGATTGAAGTCGTTGTGTTAGGTGTAGAGGGTGACGTAGTCAAGTTGGGTATTCAAGCGCCTAAGAATGTTCAGGTAAATCGTAAGGAAGTGTATGAGGCGATTAAACAGAATAATCGAGAAGCGTCCTTTAAAATGCTTGACATGGAAAGACTTAATAAGCTCTACGGAAAGCAGAAGTAGCTATATAGGTGTGAAATTGTCTTAATAGGGCCTTAAGATCTGTTTGTCGACTAGCAATTTATGGTACAATTTTCTGCAGAGAACTATGATATAAGGAGTGTTTCCTGTGAGAATCAATCACAATTTATCAGCTATGAATACGCATCGTCAATTAACTGATAATCAGTGGATGGCACATAAATCAATCGAAAAATTGTCTTCTGGATTGCGTATTAATCGAGCAGGAGATGACGCAGCTGGGTTGGCTATATCTGAGAAAATGCGTGGGCAGATACGTGGTTTGGATCAAGCAGCTAGAAACTCGCAGGACTCAATATCCTTAATACAGACGGCGGAAGCGGCACTGAGTACCACACATAGCATACTTCAGCGAATGAGAGAACTAGCAGTTCAATCTTCTAATGATTCGTTTACCAACGATGATCGGGGAAAGCTGCAGTTGGAAATTGATCAGTTAAAAACAGAAATTGATCGTATTGCCTATACAACGGAGTTCAATTCGAAAAAGCTGCTTAATGGAAGTTTTCAAGGGGCAAGCCAGCTTCAAGGTACAAAAGCTGCCTCTTCACAGCTTCGAATAGCTGATTTCACTGCCTCTGCAGGTTCGCTTACAGCTGGTAACGCACTTATCGAAAGAGGAACTGTACAAGGCATAGCAGGCCAAGGTTATTCAGAAACCGGGTTCAATGCCCTATCAGATCGTATCAGTATAATTAATGGAGTAAATGATACGTTCTCCTTCACGGTCAATGGAATTGTACATAACTCAGGACAAATTGCGGCCAGTGCGGGTTCCGGCTACACGAGGAGCGAGTTCGCTAATGCAGTAGAAGCAGCAATTAATAATGTGCTAGTGGCTTCAGGAGTGTTTCTGGAAGGCCACCAAATTAGCGTCGATGTAGATAGTGAGAATAGATTGAAGTTCACAACAATGGAAGCAAGTTCTTGGACCTCGTTAACAATTGGCTCAGGGACTACGGGTGCCTCAGCCTTGAGTTCAATGGGCTTTCGTGGATATCAGGACGGGATAGAAGGAGCGATTTCTTTAACCAATGGTATTACCTTCACGAACGCTTCCTCAGGGTCGTTTGTTGTATCGTTGAATAGTGGAGCTACAGGAAACGGAATAGCAACGCTTTCCTTTGCGAGCGGATATACATACACGAAGGATGAATTTATTTCGTCCATACAGTCTCAGTTAGACACTCAACTGGGTATAAACATAGTTCGAGTTTCTGATGTAAATGGAGATGGCAAGCTGGAGCTCAAGAGTGCAGTAAACACTTCTCATTTCTTTGTGTCAGGAACTAGCTCGGGAATCAGTAATATCTTTGGCTCAGCCATAAGTTCAGGGGGCATCATCAAATCGGGACAAAGCTACATACAATCTGGAACCAACACAATTCTTGGATACGATAATGGGATACGGATTGCCTCTGGTGTGAACGATCAGTTCAGCTTATCCGTAAATGGAGACGATTTTGTCACCATAACATTAACCGACAAACTACATAGCAGTAAAGCAGATCTAGTAAGTGAAATTAACTCCCATATAGGTAGCAGTACGGCCCTTAATGGAAAGGTCATTGCTAGATTGAATGCTGCCGGAGAGCTTGAATTCACCTCGGTACTCAAAGGTAACGAATCGAGTGTAAGAATAGCTCAGCCTTTGTCTAAAGAACGGAGTGCGTTGGGAGTGTTGGGACTCGGTTCTAAAGCGGGTAGTATTAATGGCAATGTTAATATCGCCAGCGGTCTTAGCTTGAGCGGTATTTTACACGATCAGAACGAGTATAAAATGCTTGTAACCCTTGGCAACGAGTCGGTTATTATCGATTTGTTACAGCAACCTGATATTGTCTTTAGCGGTGCTAATGGTGGCTTGACTACAAGGGATGCGATTGTAAAAAGTCTTCAGGCTGAGTTGGACAAGGCATTTGGTGTCAATACTTTAAATGTGGCTACAGTTGTAAGTGGGAGCGAAGAGTCGTTAAGAGTTTCGGCAATAACGTCTGTTTCCCAATTCAGCATTAGCTCTGTGGCAGGATATTCGGGTGCGTCGATTCTTTTCAACAATGGACTATCCTCTGGCCAAGGTCTAAGCGGCACACTGAGCAGTTCTCCCACAAATACATCGATAGCGGGAAAAGACCCGATTCATAAACTCTTAGCTACGGATACGCTGTTAACGTCGCTTGGAGATCAGGACGAGAATGCATTTGGTCTTGAGAGCGGGAATATACTCACCTTTGAAGGAAGCCAGAATGGTGCCAGCTTCTCCACGTCATTACAGGTTAAGAGGGATTCGACCATCGGAGATTTAATGGCCATTATGCGCTCAGTGAAAGCGTTTGAAGGGGCAACCATTGGTCTCGATTTGTTAAATGGAAACATCCGGATCGCCGGAAAAGCGGGAAGCAGCTACGATATAAGTAATCTCAAGCTATCAGCCCAAAAGTCTGAGACTGATTCAACAGTGATCGGTAAATTTAATCGCCCGATGGGTGATTTTAAAGTGATTCAACAAGCACAGGATGCCTCCAGTGATAATTCTCTGACCTTGCAGGTCGGAGCCAATCAAGGTATCTCCGATTCATTAAGCATAAGCAACATGAACACATTCTCCCTAAAGCTTAGGAATATTAACATCAGCTCGCAGAAGGATGCTTCTTCCTCGCTTTCGATTATCGATAACGCAATGGATCGTGTATCTGATGAGCGGGCCAAGCTGGGTGCCGTTCAGAACAGACTTGAGAATACGATCTATAATTTAAGTGTATTCTCGGAAAACCTGACAGCATCCGAATCCCGGATTCGGGATGTCGATATGGCGAAGGAAACGATGGTATACACTAAAAATACGATCTTATCTCAGGCTTCACAAGCTATGCTGGTTCAGGCAAATCTGCAGAGCAGGAATGTATTGTACTTGCTACAATAATAAATTCAGGAAATTTAAAAATTACTATTAATATTTGGCAGAGAAAGTTCGATATACTGTATAGGCGCTATCTGATCAGGAACGGCCGACCTGATCAGATCGGATGTCAGACAACCCCACATGGATGTGGGTAAACCTTTCAAGGAGTGAAACCAATGAGAATTAATCACAATCTAGCTGCATTGAACACGCACCGTCAATTAACAGGTAATACAGCGGGCGCGAACAAATCTTTGGAGAAATTGTCCTCAGGTTACCGTATTAACCGTGCTGGCGATGATGCTGCAGGTTTGGCGATTTCTGAAAAAATGCGTGGACAAATCCGTGGTTTGGATCAAGCTTCCCGTAATTCTCAAGATGCAATTTCTTTGATCCAAACAGCTGAGGGTGCAATGAGCACTACTCACAACATCTTGCAGCGTATGCGTGAATTGTCCGTACAATCCGCGAATGATACTTCCACTGACTCTGACCGTCAACAACTTCAAAAAGAAGTTGAGCAACTTAAGTCTGAGATTGACCGCGTTGCTTATACAACAGAGTTCAATACAAAGAAATTATTGAATGGTTCATTAACTACAACCAAGCTTCTGCAAGGTACTAAAGCTAATACTGCCAACTTCGATGTTCAAGACATCGCAGCCACTGCTGCAGCTACAGTCGCTGGCGAAACGATCACAACTCGTGGAGCTATTGCAGGTCAAACAGGTAAAGGTTATACAGAAATTGGTATTTCTGCAGTTGCAGAAAAAACAGTAATTATGGCAGGTGTGAACGATGGATTTTCTATTAGCATTAATGGAGTAACTCATTCAGGCTTGACTATAGCAGCCAGCGCAGGCTCCGGTTACACACGGGCTGAATTTGCCAAGGCGATTGAAGATGCTGTTAATACTGCGTTGAGCGGTAGCGGTACTAAAATTGAAAATAACCAAGTTAACGTAACGATTACGTCCGAAAACAAGCTTCAAATCACTAATGCTGCCGCTGGAGTTCAATCAACATTCACGCTTCTCTCAGGAAGTGGTGCTGGTGGTACTGGATCAGGTCAGAACTCAGCTCTTGCGGCAATGGGTTTCCGTGGTACTCAAACAAAAATTGAAAGTACAGTTGATCTGTCGAACGGTTTTGAAGTTTCCGGTGCAGCGGGTGGTGGGATATCAGGAGAGTTCGATTTACAGATCGGTTCGGGTGTTTACACAATTAGCGGTCTGGCTTCCGGTGCTATCTACACAAAAGATCAGGTAATTGCACATTATCAATCCCAATTGGATGCTAAGGTTGGTCAAGGTTTGGTGACGATTGGTGATTCAAATGATGACGGTAAATTGGAATTGTCAACAACTATTAAAACAAATACGTTCTTTATTAGTTCAGGCGCCGGTTCTGGTGCTAATAAATTATTTGGTGTAGCTGCTGGTGCCTCAGTTTCAGGTGGAATTATCGGATCTGGTGCTGCTACAACGATATCCGGTTCTAATTCGGTAATCGGCCAAAAAGATGGTATTATGATTGCAAGTGGAGTAAATGATCAGTTCCGTATCTCCGTAGATGGTGGTGCTGATGTAACACTTACACTTACGGCTAAGACTTACGCTACTCGTCAGGCGCTCGTTGACGAAATTAATAACCAAATCGGTAGTAACTCTGCTTTAGAAGGTAAGGCAGTCGCCTCAGTTGGTGATGATGGCAAGTTGAAATTCACTTCCGTGTCGACGGGTTCTTCTTCTTCGGTTATCGTCTCAGATCCTACTACCTCGAATCAATCGGCTCTTGGGGCACTTGGTTATGGAAATGAGAGAGGTGCCATTTCCGGCTCTGTCAATATCGCAAGCGGAATTAACTTGAGTGGTGGCAGCAACTCTCCTGACAATTTTAAATTTACTGTTGTACTTGGAAATTCAACCCAAACAATTAATTTATTGGGTAACAAGGGTGTGGTTGACAGTGCAGCCGCAACTGGAGTTACATCTCGAGACGCTATCGTTAATGCTTTCCAAACCGAGTTGGACAAAGCGTTTGGATCAGGTGCAGTTCGTGTGGACACTATCGTTTCGGGTTCGAACGAGTATCTGAAACTGACTGCAACCGCTGAATCTAAACAATTTAGCATCTCGGCAGCAGGCAGTGGTGTTGGATTGTTGTTCAATGCAGCTTTGAACACTCAAGCTCTTGGTAATTTATCTGGTCAACTGACTTCTTCTGTATCTAATACTACGCTTTCAGGAGCAGACGCTATTGACAACACACTTGGAATTAACACCAAGTTAACTGATTTGATCGACAAAGACGGTAACAATTTGAATCTGCAATCGGGAAATGTCCTTACATTTGCTGGTACACAGAACGGTAAAGAGTTCACAACCAAGCTTACGGTTTCGGCTGATACCACTGTCGGTGACTTGCTAGGTAAGATCCGTGCGCAGGATGCATTTGCCGGAGCTTCGATTTCTCTTGATATTGCAAACGGTAAGTTTAATGTTACTGGTAAAGCAGGAGAGAAATTCGACCTAAGCAACTTGAAATTAACTGCTCAGCAATCGTCTACTAATCAAACGGCTGTTGGTAATTTCAACCGTACATTTGAACAATTTACCACAACGCAAACAGCATCTGATGCTGCAACCGATTCTTCACTTACTATGCAAATCGGGGCGAACCAAGGACAAACCGTTAGCCTTGATATCAACAACGTGAATGCAGACACATTGAAAGTTAGCAACATTGATGTTAGTTCCCAAGCGGGCGCTCAATCTGCAATCAGCGTTGTAAACAATGCGCTTGAATCTGTTTCCTCCGAACGTTCCAAGCTTGGTGCGATCCAAAACCGTTTAGAATACACGATCAATAACTTGGGTACATCTTCCGAGAACCTGACTGCATCTGAATCGCGTATCCGTGATGTAGACATGGCTAAGGAAATGATGGAGTTCACCAAGAACAACATCTTGTCCCAAGCTGCTCAAGCGATGTTGGCTCAAGCGAACCAACAACCGCAAGGCGTGCTTCAACTGCTTCGTTAATTCGATCTATTGGAAAAAAGTCCCGGATAATTCCGGGACTTTTTTTGCTTTAACCGCTAATTATATCCTCAGTTCAAACCGATATAGTAGTAAGAACGCTATCTCTCGGAGGGCCTAACATGCAAATCAGACTACTGGAACGCACCATGGAATTCGATTCAAACTCTACTGCAGAGCAATGCATAGAAGCTATTAAACTGGAGTTAAACAATAACAAGCTGTATTGCAGTGGTATCATCGTAAATGGAGAAACGCTGTATGACGATTTTGGGCTTTACCTTACTGAGCACTTTTTTCAGGTTGAACATGTAGAAATTGTGACCCAAACGTTGGAGCAGCTTGTGTACGAGACTTCAACTTCGACGTATTCTTATCTAAATGGTTCCATACAAGCCTTGCCGCAGCTAGCTAGTGGCTTTAACTCGAATCCTACAGAGGATACATGGACGAAGTTGGGAAGCTTCTTTGAAGGTATGGTTTGGACGATTCAAAGCATGACATTGCTTTCTCAACATATAGAACACGCTAACGTGATTAACGATATCAACGCACAAGTGAATATGCTTTCAGCTATGGCTTCCGATCTGGAAACAGCCGTCAATAATAAAGACTATGTATTGTTGGCCGATATTTTGGAGTATGAGGTGATGGAAATCTATAGTGACATCGCTGCAATCATCAAGACTTTGATTCTGGAGGATAATGCAAATGATAAAAATCGATAACTTACAGGTTATTAAGCAGCGTTATTCGGACATCTATACGTACTATAAAGCTATTGAAGATAAGCTTCAACTGGAGCATATACGACTGGAATATGCAAGGTCAGGGGATCCAACCTTTGTGCTTAAGAAAGACGATACCGAACTCTACTTGAACAGTAAGTACGATCCTTATAAGGAGGCACAATCATGGATTGGTCAGTATGAGGATTCATTGACAGAATATGACCATGTGTTGTTCTACGGATGCGGGCTTGGCTATCATATTGATTATTTTACAAAATTATGTCCTAAGACGGATTTTTCTGTATATGAACCAGATACAGAATTGTTTTTCCAAGCCCTCTCCACAAGAGATCTTGAATTTTTGGAGTCTAAAAAATTGCTTGATTTGTATGTTGAATTTATACCAGGTTTTACGAGTGCATCGGTGCAAGGGTTCGTTAACACGATTAAATCGAAAGTATTATTGATTATTCATCCTGTATACGAACGTTACCATAAGGAAAAGACTCAGACTTTTATCAATGCCTTTCGAGCTGCTGTAGGCGGCAAGAAAGAGCAACTGGCGACAACTAACGAATTCGAAAAATTATGGACTTTAAATAGTATGTACAACTTTATCAAGGTGCTAGAGACTCCTAATGTAATTAGAGACAAGAAAACATTATTTCGTAAAAAACCCGTATTGCTGGTAGCGGCGGGACCTTCCTTGGAGGAAGAAATTGAAAACATTCGTTATATTAAGGATAATGGCTTAGCCTACATTTTTTCCGTAGGGTCTGCGATTAAAGCATTGTTGGCTAACGGTATACACCCGCATGCGGTCACTTCTTATGACCCGGTTACCTTTAACGTTATGGTATTCGAGGATATAATTAATAACCGGATATCTGATATTCCGCTAATCTTCGGCACAAGCGTTGGTTTTAAGACAACGCAGCTGTATACGGGTCCCTTGCTTCATATGATTACAAATCAGGACCCTATTGCTCCTTATTATTTGGGGGAGGAAATTAATATCAATCAAGAAGTGGTTTCAGATGCTCCTTCTATTGCCGTACTAACCCTGGAACTGCTGTACAAGCTGGGCTGTGACCCTATTATTTTGGTAGGTCAAAACTTTGCGTTTAAGAACGAGCAATACTATGCTTCCGGCATTGAGCACGTATTTCGTCCTAGTAAGCTGAGTGATAACGATAAATCTAGAATGGTGTTCACTGAGAGCGTGGACGGTGGCCAAGTAGAGACTATGGAAGGTCATAATTATGGTCGAAGGCAAATGGAGGGTTACCTAACTAACTTTAAAGATGTAACTGTATATAACAGTACTAAAGGCGGAGCCAAAATTCAGGGTACGACATTTCGTTTTCTTGAAGATATTATGTCTGAACTTTTAACTGAAGAAGTAGTAGTGCCTGATTGGTATGAAGGTGGTAAGACCAAGTATAATTATGAATACATGCACGAGAAAGCAAAGGCAATACAAGAAGAGCACAAGAAAATGCCGGATCAGATTGATGCCCTTATTAAAGTGTTACGGAAAATGGATACATTGGTTCAATATAACGAACCTAAGCAATGCCAGAAGGAATTCGCAAAATTAGATCAAGCGTTTAAGGATTTGACTAAAAATGGATTTTATCAGATTTACACAAAATCTATGCTGAGAATTCAGCACGAGATGTTGAACAAAGAGATCATTCCAATTCGCAAAATCGGTGACCCTGTCAAGCGTGCGGAAAAAGTGATTGAAGTGTTTGGCAAGTTTATTACGGAAGTACAAAATAATTTGCTTCAAACTAACGATTTTTTCACTATGCTGCAACAAATTATATTGATGACCAATGATGAGAAAACAACTACAGATGAGAAACCAAAGGAGAACGCTGAATATGCAAACCAAGCAAACTGATTTCTGGCAAAGCGATTTCGGTGCAGACTATACAGAGCGTAACACGTTAACGGTCAAAGAAACGAATCAACTATATATAGATGAGTATGGTGTCGATCGCGAGACGATGAATCGGGAGTTTCTGGAAGGTCTTACTCTACAAAGAATATTAGAGGTAGGCTGTAATGTAGGCAACCAGCTTAGATGTTTGCAGTATGGCGGCTATAACAATCTGTATGGAATTGAAATACAATCGTATGCTGTAGAGAAAGCAAAAGAACTTTCTAAAGGGATTAATATCATTCAAGGATCAGGGTTTGATATCCCCTTCAGAGATGGATATTTCGATCTAGCATTTACCAGTGGAGTACTTATTCATATTTCTCCAGAAGATATCAATAGAATCATTGATGAAACTTATCGTGTGTCGTCGCAATATATTTGGGGATTTGAATATTTCGCAGAGCAGCATATGGAAATTCCTTACCGCGGCAATAGCGATAAAATGTGGAAGGCTAATTTCGCGCAACTTTTTATAGATCGTTACCCGGACTTGAAGCTGGTCAAAGAGCAAAAGTACAAATATGTATATAACGATAATGTAGACCAAATGTACCTTTTGGAAAAAAGGTGATTGTGTGCGTAACGATGGGACTCATATCCCGGCCGAATCAGAAACGAATGGCAATCAAATATACCGCTGGTTTTTATATTTAAAGGGACACTGGTATACGTGGTGGAATAAAAAAAGATTTAGAGAGGTCGGGTCACACTTCTATGCACCTGGACCGATTCATGTCGTCAATGGAAAGCAAATTAAGTTAGGCGATCATGTTTTTTTGGGACAAGGTTGCCAACTCTATGCTTATCCAAAGGGCAATATTCGAATTGGAGATTATAGTTCTATTGATCGATTTGTCGAAATACGAGGCGGTCGCATGATCGATATTCAAGACCATGTGAGAATCGTTAAGGGTGCCACTTTAAAAGCCCCGGAGAACGCCGATTTAGTCATCGGGAGTCGAAGTGTCATTTCCCAAGGCTGTATCCTGGATGGAGGCATTAAGGTGGGACAGGATGTAACCTTCGGACCTAATGTTTTCGTGAATGATGAGGATCATGGCTTTTTAGATACTAGCATCCCCATTAATCAGCAAGAGGGAATTGTTGGTACAACGGTTATTGAAGATGATGTGTGGATTGCCAATGGTGTAACGATACTTAAGAACGTTACTATTGGTAAAGGCTCTGTTATTGGAGCTGGTGCCGTCGTTAACCGATCCGTGCCTGCGTACTCCATAAATGTGGGAGTTCCCTCTAAGTCTATTAAATCCAGAACGAATTAAATGGAGGACTAAGTGAATTGTTCCATGCAGCGGTGATAGGTCTTGGAAATATTGGTTTAATGTATGACCTTGATTCTAATCGTGTTAAGCCCTCAACTCATGTAATAGCTTATGCGATGAATGCAAATATTGGTTACGTATCAGCATTCGATACAAGAATTGAGCAAAAGACGCTTTTGAATCAAATGGTACCCGAAGCAGTGTTTTCTCAAAGTATGAAAGCTTTGTTTGAGCAGTCCCCTGTTGATGTGGTTAGTATATGTACGCCTCCCCAATATCATTTGGATAACATTAAAGAGGTTTTGAAGTATGGGAATCCCAAAGTTATTTTTTGTGAGAAGCCTATCATTGCTGACTTCAATGAATTCAAAGAATTAGAGTCGCTATTGTACGATCGGAAAATCGTGCTGGTACCTAATTTATCACGACGATGGAGTCGGGGAACGGATATTATACGCCACAACATTCAACAGAAAACTTATGGTCAACTGCTAAAGGTACATGCAAGGTATACGAGGGGTATCCACAATACAGGATCCCACCTTTTTGATTTACTGAAGCTATTCGCAGGGAATATGGAATGGGTCAAAGTTATCCACCAGGTTAATACCTCCGCCGATTTGGATCACGATCCGACTTACAGCTTCATATTTAACACGGACCAGAATGTCCAAGGTCATGTGGAAGGGTTTAATGATCAGCACTATTACATGTTTGAGATTGACCTTTATTTTGAATGTGGGAAAATAGAATTCCGAATGAGTGGTGACTCGATCACGGTTTTCGGAACAGATCAGCATCCATTGTTTACCGGATTCTCGCATTTGTATGAAATCGAGAGATTTGATCACTTACTGTCAGAATCTAATATGGCCAATGCGGTGAAGCACCTAATAGAAATTATGAAGCTTGAGAGAAAACCCATGTGTACATTAAAGGACGGTATATATCCGATAAATGTAGCGCAATCCATCATACAATCAGCGGATTCGGCTAATCAAGAAGTATCTGTAAATAGTCTGCAATGAGAACGGGAGACTTAATATGATAACCTATTGTGTAAGATGTGTGATGCCCGATACAAAGCCAGATCTTCTAATAGATGAAGAAGGGGTATGTAATGCTTGCCGAAGCTACGAGGATAGGAAGCAAGTCGATTGGGAAGATCGCAGTGTACAGCTAGGCCAGATTTTAGAGCGTTATCGTTCAAAGGATGGCAGCAACTGGGATTGCATAATTCCTGTTAGCGGTGGAAAAGACAGCACTTATCAAGTCATCCGCATGCTCCAACTGGGAATGAACCCACTGTGCGTGACATCTACAACCTGCGATTTATCCGATATTGGCAGAAAAAATATTGAGAATATTAAAAGATTGGGGGTCGATTATGTCGAGTTCTCGCCAAACCCTATTCTTCGTAGTAAATTAAATAGAATCGGCCTACAGCAAGTGGGTGATATATCTTGGCCTGAGCATGTCGGGATATTTACCATTCCCGTTAGAGCTGCAGTTCAATATAATGTCCCTTTGATTGTCTGGGGAGAAAATTCTCAGGATGAATACGGTGGGCCGGCAGCGGCCAGTGAAAACAATGTATTAAACCGAAGATGGCTTGAGGAATTCGGTGGATTGCTGGGGCTGAGGACCTCCGATTTGGTTGGCCTGGAAGGTGTTGAAGAAAAACATTTGATTGCTTACACCTATCCTTCCGATTCAGAGCTGCAACGAGTTGGAGTAACTGGTATCTTTCTGGGCTATTATATTCCTTGGGATGGCTATTCGAATGCTTTGCTGGCCCAAGCACATGGGTTCACTTCATATCCAACAACTGTTGAAGGCTCTATTGTAAATTATGAAAATTTAGATAATCACCATACGGGAATTCATGATTATTTCAAGTTCTTAAAATTTGGTTTTGGTCGTGCTTCGGATATTGCAAGTTTACATGTTCGTAGAGGGAGAATGACTAGAAAAGACGCCATTGATATAGTAAGAATGCATGATGGGAATTTCCCTTGGACTTATCTTGGCAAGCCATTAGAACAAATCCTTGAACCTTTAAATATGAGTGTGGATGAATTTATTAAAATTTGTGACCGATTTACCAATAAAAAATTGTTTCTCAGGGATCAACAAGGGAATTTGATCAAGGATCGCCACGGTAATTTGACTAAAGTAAGGTATGATAACGAATGAATGTTGTCATCATAGATTACGGAATGGGCAATTTGATTTCAGTAAAGCGTGCTTTGGAAGAATGCGGAGCAGATGTAACAATCAGCAGCGATCTATCGGTTGTGGAGGCAGCAGGACGCCTTGTTTTGCCCGGAGTGGGTGCATTTCCAGATGGGATGGCTGAGCTACGATCAAGAGGTTTGGATCAAGCGATTCTAGCTGCTTTGCAGAATGCGTCTTGCGAAATATTGGGAATTTGTCTTGGCATGCAGCTGCTGGCTACTGTTGGTTTTGAAGGTAGCCAAACTGAAGGATTGAACTTGATTCCCGGCAAGGTCGAGCGGCTACAACCTCTGGATGAGAATGATAGAATTCCACACGTTGGGTGGAATGAGTTGTCATTTGTTCAACATGACCCGATCTTTAATGACCTTCCAGATGGTTCGGATTTTTACTTTGTTCATAGCTACCATTTTATCCCTGAGAACGATAGTGATATTATTGCGACTACGCCTTACTGTGGGAATTTTGTATCTATGGTAAGAAAAAATAATATTTATGGTGTCCAGTTTCATCCTGAGAAGAGTCAACAAAGTGGATTTAAGATCATCCGAAATTTTCTTGGCTTATAAGGAGAGAACCACTTGCTTAAAGTTCGAGTTATACCGACATTATTGTGGAAGAACGTAGGTCTTGTTAAAGGTGTGGCTTTCAATAGCTGGAGAAGAGTGGGTACCGTACTTCCTGCTATTACTGTGTATAACACTAGAGAAGTAGATGAATTAATATTAGTCGATATTACTGCTACCCAAGAGCAAAGAGAGCCTGACTATGATTCCATTACGGACTTCTCGTCAAACTGTTTTGTTCCTCTAACAGTGGGTGGAGGGATAACCGATATCAAGCATGTAAAAGGGCTTCTTCGATCAGGAGCCGATAAAGTAAGTATTAACACAGCAGCTTATTTGAACCCTGGGCTGATAACCGAAATTTCCCAAGCCTTTGGTTCGCAATGTGTGGTTGGAAGTATTGATGTGAAAAAACATGCTGATGGTTCTTATGAATGTTATAGCCATAACGGCACCGTACCTACCGGACTTGGTATCGTTGAATGGGCTCAAAGGTTAGAGAGTTTGGGAGTAGGGGAAATTTTGCTCACCTCCATCGATAAAGATGGTACTATGGAGGGATATGACATAGAGCTCATTCAATTAATAACAAAAAATGTAAAGGTTCCAGTAATTGCTTCGGGAGGAGCAGGCAGCTACGATGACTTTGTAGAGGCAGTTCAAGATGGTAAGGCAGCAGCCGTTGCAGCTGCAAGTATATTTCACTTTACCGAGCAGACTCCACGGGCTTCCAAAACTTATATGGCCAAACACGGAATACCTGTCAGGAATTCAAATGTAAGGAAGTGCTGAAGATGAGTCGATTAGCTCTACTAGGCGGTCAGCCCGTCAGGAAAGAAGCTCTCCCATGGGTGAATACTATGGGGCCAGAAGAGACCGCAGCAGTTGTTGAGGTCATGAATTCTGGTTGTATATCAGCCTATTACGGTCGTGCCGGAGACAGATTTCTGGGAGGTCCTAAGGTTCTTGAGATAGAACGCGATTTTTCGCAGAAGTTCGGTTCCCGATTTGCAATATCCGTTAACTCTGCGACGACTGCACTTCATACTGCTGTTGCTGCTTGTGGGATCGGCCCTGGCGATGAAGTATTGGTAACCCCGTATTCGATGGTTGCCTCGGCTACCGTAATTGTTATGAACAATGCAGTACCTGTATTTGTAGACATCGATCCTGAGACGTATAATTTGGACCCGTGCCAAATTGAGAAATGGATAACTTCGAGAACCCGCGCGATTATTGTAGCCAATATTTTTGGTTTGCCAGCGGCACTGAATGAGATTATGGTTATTGCCAGGAAGCACGGACTTTATGTCATTGAAGACAATGCACAGTCTCCGGGGGCGTCCATCAATGGCAAGCAAGCTGGAACGATTGGCGATATTGGAATCATCAGCCTGAATTACCACAAGGTTATTCACAGTGGCGAAGGCGGTATTCTTCTAACAGATAATCCAGACTTGGCACACAAATGCCAGCTTATCCGCAACCATGGAGAAGCTGTAGTCGATGACTTAAATGACCACGAAACCGTGGTACTAGGCTCCAACTATCGGATGACGGAGCTGCATGCCGCAATCGGTATCGAACAGCTTAAGAAGCTCGATCCTTTCCTGCTGCAAAGGCGGGCTTTGGCTGAGAGACTTACAGCTGGATTAAAACAGATTGACGGATTAAAAGGTGTGACGATTCCAGAAGGCTACGAGCACTCGTATTATGTGTATCCTATTCAATATAGTAAGGAAGCATGGGGCATTTCTCGGGATACTTTTGTACAAGCGTTAAAAGCAGAGGGTTTTCCAATGGGTACTGGATATGTGAAACCGATCTATTGGCTGCCTATGTACCAGCACAAAAGGGTATACAATCAAACCCAAATTCCTTTCTCGTTAATCGACAATCCGATTCAGCAGTATGTTAAGGGAATTTGTCCGGTTACAGAACTGATGTACGAGGAAAAAATGATCGTTGCCGATGTATGTAGGCTTCCATATACTGAAACCGATATCGACGACGTGTTGGAAGCTATCGAGAAAATAAGGTCAGAAAGAGGCCGCCTCCATGAATACGAAACTCATGGTGTTTCTAGCGCATGACCCTGGTAGTTATGATGTAACAAATCCTGTTTATACAAAATTGTTTGATAGGAATCATACTGCTAAATATTACTGTGTGGGGCCTGCAGCTTCCTTAAATCCACAGTATGCAGCTTCTGAACACGATTTTTTAGCAGAACTACATGCATATTTGCGAGCAGGGACCATAAGTGTCTTGGTGACGGGTAGGAGCTGGGGAACCGATCTGGAGCCCCGGGCAATCCGCTTATGTCAGGACTTCCATATTCCAACGGTGGCCATATTGGATTACTGGAGTAATTACACCATGAGGACAGCAGATCCTTCTTGTACTTCAATTTGTCCAGATCACTATGTAGTAATGGACGAGCTCGCCAAGAATGAAGCGGTGTTGGCGGGTGTGCCACAGTCGGTGATTCGTGTTCTTGGCCATCCAGGCTTGGACCGTTACGTAGGCTATCGGTCTCTACAGAGCAAGCCGATCAGCGATGTGCCCAAGCTATTATTTTTATCTCAACCCTTATCTCAACTATATGGAGATTCATGGGGGTATACCGAACAATCCGTGCTACAGGATTTGCTTCGTGCATGTGAGCAGGTTCCTATTCAACTGGATGTAAAGTTTCATCCTAAAGACAACTCATCCTTTAAAGAGCAATATGGATCGATATCGGTTACAGGTGACCTGATTGAACTAATGCCTCAGTATGATTTGGTTATTGGTATGAATTCCATGGCTCTTCTACATGCAGTTATCATGGGAGTCCGTGCAGTAAGCTATCAGCCGCAGCTACAAATTCCAGACGTATGCATAACTACCAAGCTGGGTTTAACACCGTTGATTAGTACCTATTCGCAGTTGATAGCTTATTTGCAAACATTACCGTTATTATTGGATAACAAGGAAACTGACATACAAATCCATAATAAAGCTTATCTGTGGTTCGATGGACAATCAGCGGAAAGAGTTGCTTTATTTATAGAGGACGTGAATCGTAATGGGCAAAGTTAATGTCATTGTTGCAGCTAGAATGACTTCATCTCGATTGCCGGGCAAAATTTTAATGGAGCTTGGAGGAAGACCTGCGCTGGTTTGTCTGATCGAACGCCTCAAGCAGTCCAAGTATATTCATAATATAGTTATCGCTACAACAACGAATATACAAGATGATAAGGTAGTAGCGACTGCAGTGGAGCAAGAGGTTGAATACTTCAGGGGAAGCGAAGAGGATGTTCTGCTTAGAACGGTTCAGGCGGCGCAAGCAACAGATACGGACTTCATCGTGCAGGTTACTAGTGATTGTCCTTTAATTGACGCGGAAACAATAGACACAGCGATTGCTAGAATGCTAGAAAATCCTTATTTGGATTATGTTGGTAATCATCTTGTTAGGACTTATCCGCTTGGTTTCAGTGTAGAAGTTTTTAGAACAACCACATTAGCGGAAATAGCTACGATTACGAATGACCCTGCTGACCGCGAGCATGTTTCGCTTTATATGTACGAGCACCCTGAGGTTTACCGGTTATCTAATGTGGAAGCGCCATATTTTTTAAGACATCCTGAGTATAGATTAACTTTGGATACACGAGATGATTATGAACTGATCAAGCAGGTGTTTGAACAGCTGTATCCGGCAAATCCGAATTTTACACTTTATGATATTATTCGATATCTAGATAATAATCGCCAATTAACCAAAGTAAACCAACATATTACACAAAAAAAAGTCAGGTAATCAGAGAGAGGGGGATACATGATGAAAGGCTTTTTTACAGATAAAAAAGTATTGCTAATTGGAGGTACGGGAACGATTGGTTCGAGCTTGCTTCGAACGATTTTGTTGGACAATCCAGCAGTAGTACGTATATTCAGCAGAGACGAACACAAGCAATTTGAACTCCAACAGCGTATGTCCGGCTATCAAAATATTAGATATTTAATTGGTGACATTCGAGACCCGATTCGTGTGGAGAGGGCGATGCAAGGTATCGACTATGTGTTTCATACCGCAGCTATGAAGCACGTGCCTTCATGTGAATATAATCCGTTCGAAGCGGTACAAACCAACATTATTGGAACTCAGAACGTCATTCAAGCATCGCTTAACGCGGGTGTGAAGAAGGTTGTGTTCACAAGTACAGATAAGGCAATAGCCCCTACCAATACTTATGGTGCATCCAAACTGATGGCTGAAAGATTGATTGCTTCTGCCCAATTTCAAACTGGACCCAAGTCGACGGTTTTCTGTGGGGTTCGCTTTGGCAACGTGATGGGTTCGCGTGGGTCGGTTATTCCGCTATTCCAGTGGCAAATTATGAATAAACGTGAAATTACGGTTACGGACATGGCGATGAGCCGTTTCATGATGACCCTTAGGCAAGCTACGGATTTAACTATTCAGTCACTTCAGCAGGCGCAGGGCGGTGAAATATTCGTGCTCAAAATGCCGATAATTCGTCTTCGTGAATTAGCAGATGTTATCATTGCACACTCCAGTCGCAAATTGCAGATAGACCCGGAGTCGATTGCTATTAAAGAGATCGGTTTACGGCCCGGAGAGAAAATGTATGAAGAGCTGATGACAGATGATGAGTCTGCCAATGCAATTGAATTGAGGGATATGTTCGTGATTCCTAACACTTTCCTTGATTTCGTGCCTCAGTATGAAGATGCTAGGCCAGCTGAAAGGCATACTTATTCTTCGCACTCTACTAAGCCAATCTCCAAACAGGATCTTGAGACATTGCTTACTAGTCATCAGTTATTGGATTCTTATGAATAGGGGATTAACTATGAACATAGTAATCATTATTCAAGCCCGCATGGGCTCTACAAGGTTGCCAGGTAAAGTAATGCTTCCTCTGCAGGAGCAGTCGGTATTATCTCATGTGATCCAAAGAGCGAGCGCGGTTATTAATGCAACCGCTGTTTACGTGGCCACGTCTGACCTCGTTGCCGACAATATCATTGCTGCTGAAGCATTGAAGTATGATGCTTTGACTAGTCGTGGTAGCGAGAGCGATGTTCTGTCTCGTTACTATGAGGCTGCCGTTCAAGCACAGGCAGATCATATCGTACGTATTACATCGGATTGTCCCTTGATGGATCCGCGAGTGGTTGAAGACATTATCGCAGCGCACTTATTAAGTGGGGCAGACTACACTTCGAATACACATAAGCGTACATATCCACGTGGGCTTGATGTTGAGGTATTTACGATGCGGGCGTTGAAGGAATCCAATGAGCTTGCAGATTCAATACTCCAACGAGAGCATGTGACTCCTTATATATATCAGCACCCCGAACAATATCATATAGAACATGTATGCCATGAACAGGATTTCTCGGTTCATCGCTGGACGTTGGATACGGAAGAAGATTGGCGAGTCATTCGTGCTATATACGACGGGCTACATCCACTGAAACCACTTTTTGGTTGGCTGGATGCATTGCACTATGTCAACGCTCATCCCGAAATATCGACATGGAATGAGCATGTAGAACAAAAGAAGTAAGGTAAATTACGGGAATTGATGAAATATGAAAGAAATAAATAAAGCAGGTGACAGCTAGTGGAACAGCGGGCTCAGGTACTAAAAGGGAAGATGATATGGTTTCGTGCAGATGCTTCTATACAGACGGGCAGCGGCCATGTAATGCGTTGTTTGACTTTAGCCAAACAATGTCGGGCACATGGAGCCGATGTCCATTTTTTTTGTAGGCAGACAGTGGGAAATCTGTTTTCTTTTATTGTTAAGGAAGGATTTCAACTTCATTCCCTCCCCCCATTAGCCGATAATAGGATTGAGACTCCACACGAAATGTTGGAGTATCTGGCAAATCACACATCACCCGATTGGCTAATTGTGGACCATTATGGCATCGACTATACATGGGAGGCTCCTATACGGAAACAGATAGGCAACTTGTTCATTATTGATGATTTAGCCAATAGAAAGCACGATTGCACTGGGCTGCTGGATCAAAATCTGCAACCGAATATGGAGTCTCGCTATATAGATTTGATTCCTAATGGCAGCAAGCTGTTTCTTGGACCCAGTTACGCACTGCTCAGAGAAGAGTTTTACAAAGAACGTGTTCAGCTTCGTAATCGAACAGGTCCAATACGCCGCATCTTGATTTCGTTTGGTGGAAGTGATCCAACCGGAGAGTCGAGAAAGGCTTTATGTGCTTTAAGGGAATGGTCCAATCCTGATTTCCAAGTGGATTTGATCGCGGGTGCCCTTAATCCGGATACGGAATGGCTAATATCACAAGCGCAGGCAACTGCTCATATTAAAGTACATCGATTCACTGACCGGATGTCATCGTTTATGGCTCAATCGGACTTGGCTATCGGTGCCGGAGGCTCCTCAACATGGGAGCGATTGTACTTAGGGCTGCCTTGTGCAGTCATTGTGGTAGCCGACAACCAGTTAACAATGACCGAAGAGGCTGCCAAACATCAGCTCTGCTGGTCGTTAGGAAATAGCGTAAATGTTACAGCAGATGGAATTCGTTCCTGGGTGAAGACCCAACTTGATGATCCTAGGGAATCACTGGTAATGAGTAGGAGCGCTCTGGTACATATGCCCTTAGTTAAGGAAAGTGATGTTTCGCCGATAATCGAATTCCTGAAAGGGGGCAAGATCCCATGACAGTTGGAGCAAGTTCCTGTGTTCGCCCTATTGAGATGGAGGATCTCCCAATTGTATTGGAGTGGAGAAATGCTGAGCGAATTCGTCAATGGATGTATACTGATCATATCATTACTTGGGAAGAGCATCTTCAATGGTTTACAAGGCTACAAACCGCGAGTGACAGGAAGACTCTAGTATATACAAGCGAAGGCAGGTCCGTTGGGATAGTTAATTTTACCCAAATTGTGCCAGAGCATCGCCGTTGTACATGGGGATTTTATCTGGGACCTGAAGGGCTGCCACCAGGGACAGGATACATAATGGGAAGCTTGGCATTGCAGTATGCATTTGCGCAGTATCCGATTGACAAAATAAACGCAGAAGTGTTTGATAGTAATGAAGTGAGTATTCGATTTCATCTTAAACTGGGATTTGCTCAAGAAGGATTGTTTCATAGTCATATCTTCAAGGGTGAACAATGGCATGATATACGTTGTTTCGCACTATTTCGGGATCAATTCGAGGAGAGGAATCTTAAATGAAATCATTTAAAGTAGGCAACACTCATATTGGTCTGCAGCACAAACCTTTTATAATAGCTGAAATGTCAGGCAACCACAACCAGTCTCTAGAACGAGCCTTGTTGATTGTCGAGGCAGCGGCCAAGTCTGGTGCTCATGCCTTGAAACTGCAGACATATACGGCGGATACGATGACACTTGATGTCGAGGGCAACGAATTTTCGATTACAGATCCTATTTCTTTATGGACAGGGACGTCACTTCACAAGCTTTATCAGGAGGCTTATACACCGTGGGAATGGCATAAGCCTATTTTTGATAGGTGCACCGAGCTTGGAATGATCGGGTTCAGTACACCGTTCGACGAGACCGCTATTGATTTCCTGGAGCAGTTGGATGTGCCTTTATATAAAATTGCTTCCTTTGAGAACACGGATATTCCGCTCATTCGTAAGGTCGCAGCTACTGGCAAACCGATGATCATTTCTACCGGGATGGCAACTGTTGCGGAATTGGATGAAACAGTACGGGCTGCACGTGAAGCAGGGTGTAAGGACCTCGTGCTCTTGAAATGTACAAGCACCTACCCAGCAACTCCGGAGTATTCCAATCTGGCGACGATTCCTCATTTACGTCAGCTATTTCATTGTGAAGTCGGTTTATCTGATCATACAATGGGTGTAGGTGCTTCCGTCGCAGCTGTTGCTCTTGGAGCTACTGTAATTGAGAAGCATTTCACTTTAAGACGAGCAGACGGAGGTGTGGATTCAACCTTCTCACTGGAGCCAGAGGAGTTGAATTCGCTTGTTATCGAATCGGAGCGAGCTTGGCAAGCCCTAGGTGCGATCAGCTATGGACCTTCCGAACGCGAGAAGCCTTCGCTGCAATTTCGGCGTTCGTTGTATATAGCCAAGGATATACGAGCTGGTGAACTACTCACACCGGACAATCTTCGTGCTATACGTCCAGGATTTGGGCTGCCTCCTAAACATTTGACGGAGCTTCTAGGAAAACCAGTTAAGGTTGATGTCAAAAAAGGTACACCACTTTCATGGGATTTACTATTGTAATTTAAAGGGGATATTGGCCATGAACATTTTACTCACTGGCGGTGCTGGATTTATTGGCAGATGGGTTGCCAAGCGCCTGCTCGAAGAAGGGCATAGCCTGACGATTCTGGACGACTTGTCCAACGGGCGTAAGGAAAACCTGGACGAATTCAGCAATCACTCAGGACTTAAACAATTTATCGTGGGGGATATCAAAAACGAGACTCTATTAGCTGAGCTTTTTGACGAAACAGCATTCGATATTTGCTACCATCTTGGTGCTTCCATCAACGTTCAGGATTCTATCGATGACCCGCGAACCACCTTCAATAACGATACAATTGGTACATTTTCTGTGATGGAACAATGCCGCAAGCATAATACAAAAGTTGTTTTTATGAGTACATGTATGGTCTATGACCGTTGTGTGGAAGAAACTGGCATAACGGAGCTGCATCCTATCAAACCTGCCTCTCCTTATGCTGGGGCCAAAATTGCCGCGGAGAATATGGTGCTCTCCTATTATTACGCGTACGGACTGCCGACGGTTGTCATTCGTCCGTTTAATACATATGGTCCGTTTCAGAAAACAGGTGGTGAAGGCGGAGTTGTTGCCATTTTTATCAAAAACAAGCTTGCAGGCTTAGACGTGAATATATATGGAGAAGGTACTCAAACCCGCGATTTATTATATGTAGAGGATTGCGCGCGATTCGTTGTTCAAGCCGGTTTCACGGATCAAGTGGACGGACATATTGTTAATGCTGGATTAGGTCGAGATATTTCGGTGAATGATTTAGCAATGCTGATAGTTGGAGATAAGTCGCGTATTAAACACGTTGAGCATATCCATCCGCAAAGCGAGATTCAGAAACTGTTGTGTAACTCCAGCAAAGCTAAGCAATTATTAGGCTGGGAGCCGCAAGTATCGTTGGAAGAGGGAATTGCTTTGACCGAGAATTGGATTCGGACGAGCTATTTAATGTAAAAAGAAGTCTAGGTATATATGTTGCCTGGTGAACGGCTATTAAATTCACTGTGCTTATCAGGAACATTACGATGAACGGAGGCAGGTCGCATGGAAAAGCTGGCGCTGTATGGAGGTCAACCGGTGCGCAGTCAAATGCTATTTTACGGTCAGCAGTGGATTAATGAAGACGATATACAAGCCGTAGTCAGCAGTCTGACAAGTGGTTATATCACGCAGGGGCCTGAAATCCCGAAGTTTGAACGGGCGGTAGCCGATTATGTCGGTGTCAAGTATGCAGTTGCGTTCTCCAGTGGAACTGCGGCACTGCATGGGGCTTGCTATGCTGCCGGTATAGGTGCAGGTGACGAAGTGATTACAACACCGATTACTTTCGTTGCTAGCAGCAATTGCGTTTTATATCAAGGTGGCACACCTGTATTTGCCGATATTGATCCGAACACCTATAATTTGTGCCCAGAAGATACGGAACGTAAAATTACAGACCGTACCAAGGCGATTATTCCTGTTGATTTCTCTGGACAACCTGTTCAAATGGATCGTTTTCGAGAATTGGCCGATCGTCACGGTTTGGTTATTATTCAAGATGCGGCTCATTCACTTGGCGCTAATTATGAAAGGAAGAAGATTGGCACGCTTGCCGATATGACGATGTTCAGCTTTCATCCGTTGAAGCATGTAACATCTGCAGAAGGCGGAATGATCGTAACAGATAATGAGGCTTATTATCAGAAGCTGCTGCTTTTCCGAAGTCATGGCATTACGAAGGAGCCGGAGCTGCTGCAGCAGAATGAAGGCCCTTGGTACTATGAAATGCAGGATCTGGGCTATCATTATCGAATGACAGATTTACAGGCAGCGCTCGGTACATCCCAAATGGGCAGGTTGGACGCGTTTATTGCAAGAAGAAGAGAAATCGCGGCGTTGTATACGGAAGCATTTCGCGATATTCCGGGTATCACTGTACCTTATCAGCATCCAGAAGCCCATTCGAGCTGGCATTTGTATGTCCTGCGTTTCAATACGAATGCATACCCCGCGGGTAGAAAAGAGATATTCCAAGCGTATCGTGCAGAAAATATTGGGGTTCATGTTCATTATATTCCTGTATATAACCAGCCTTATTATCAACAGCTTGGTTATGCTAAAGCACAGTGTCTGAATGCCGAAAATTATTACGAGGAGGCCATTACGCTTCCCTTATTTCCAAAAATGTCGAGCCAAGACGTAGCAGATGTCATTGAAGCCACGAAAAAAATAGTTGGATTTTTTAGATAACTACCAATTTCTATCTAATATAATTTCCTTTTTAAGCCGATATACAATATAAAGTGTGTTGGAGGGATTAGCATGGAAGCAAATTTCACTACAACAGGGATGTCAAATTACGGAACAGCAGTGAGCACCCCGGCGCCAGTCAAAAGCTCAAATGATGATGTTATTGTGGATTCATCATTGACGTCTATTCAATCGATCAAGGATATGAAAACTGCCGAGTCAAGAGGAGAGCATGTCTCCATCAGCGATGAGCAATTGATCAAAACGATTGACCGTGCCATCAAAGCCGTAGAAGGAAGTGCAACATCTCTGGAATTCTCTATTCATACCAAAACCAATCGGATTATGGTGAAGGTGCTGGAGAAGGATACCGGAAAAGTTATTCGCGAAATCCCACCCGAGAAAACGATGGATATGGTAGCGAAGCTGTGGGAGATGGCTGGCATTCTTGTAGACGAAAGAAGATAACGTTAAGGTTGGTGAATGATTATGGTGATGCGGATTAGCGGATTGTCGAGCGGATTTGATACAGAGGGAACTGTTGCCAAGCTGATGCAGGCGCAAAGAGTCCCTTATGATAAGCTGGGTCAGAAGAAACAGACAGTTGAATGGCAGCGGGATGCCTATCGGGATATCAACCTGAAAATGACTGAGTTTCGTAACACGAAATTGTTTAATTTCAAAATGGAAAGCACTTTTAACGCTAAAACTGTTAATATAACAGGGAATACTGATGCGGTTTCCGCAAAGGGAACAGCGAGTGCAACCAATACGAACCTGCAAGTCCAGGTAATTGGATTGGCGGTTACGGCATCGGAGCGAAGCAAGGTGGAGATTGCGACGGCTGCATTTGATCCCACCGCACCACTCGCAAGCCAGAGCGCCAATCTTACTGAGGGTACGGTAACAGGTACTGTGACGTTCAAGATTAACGGAACACAGATTCAAGTTGATACGTCTAAGGAATCCTTGAATGATGTCCTTGCCAAAATTAATAAAGATACGAATGTTACCGCGTTTTATGACTCAGATCAGAAGAAAATTGCTTTTATGTCGGATAATAGCGGTTTAACTAATGGAGTTGGCGGTGACCAGGCCAATATCACGTTTGAGGGAGACTTGCTTAAAAAGGTGTTCCAAGTGGGCAACCAAGACTCTTCTGCACCTGATGACCGTACAGCAGGTGCTAACGCGTCAGTGAAGATTAATGGCTTAACTACTTCCAAAACTAGCAATACGTTTACCGTAAATGGAATTGAGGTGACTCTCAAAAAGGAAGGCGGAGTCGCATCAACCATCTCCACGAAATCCGACACGGACAAGATAATGGAATCCATTAAGGGATTTATTAATGATTATAACGATATCTTAAAAACCTTAAATGATAAAAGAACGGAAACCAAAAATCGGGATTACCAGCCACTAACAAAGGAACAGAAAGAAGCATTATCAGAAAAGCAAATCGAAAGCTGGGAAACCAAGGCAAAGGCCGGTGTTTTAAGGAACGACCCTATCTTGGACAGTATGACTCGGACTCTGAGATCGGATATTACGGCTGTGGTCGACTCGGGCTCCAGCAAATACAATTCATTGGCCTCCATTGGTATTGATACGGGGCAATACTTTGAAAATGGAAAGCTAAATATAAACGAGGACAAGCTACGTGCGGCTATTGAAGCTAATCCTGAGGCTGTGAAAGCTATATTTACAGGGGACGCAACCGATAATAATCCTTCAAAAGCTGGAGTAGGTGAAAGACTGTATACTCACTTAAATGATGGGCTTACTTCATTAACGAAGAAAGCGGGTCTTGGTAATATTTCATATGACGATAGTCTGCTGTCCAAACAAATTTCTGATATGGATGTTGAAATGAGTGTTAAGCTTAAGCGATTGGGCACGATAGAGGATAACTATTATAAGCAGTTCTCTGCTATGGAGACGGCACTGAATAAATTGAACTCTCAAGGTTCTAATCTGCTAAGCCAGCTTGGTAGCAAATAAGGCTTCATTAGGAGGCATCCATGATTAATAATCTGCAAGTAAATAAGTATTTGGAAAATGCCATTCAGACAGCATCACCTGCTCAATTATTAATCATGTTGTGTGATGGTGCCATGCGGTTTAGCAAGCTGGCTATACAAGCTATACAGAAACAGGATTATATTGACGCTAACATCCAAATTGGTAAGGTCCAGGATATCATTAATGAATTTGTCATCACACTCGATCCTAATTCTCCTGTAGCTGAAGGATTACTCAAGCTGTATGATTATTTTCTGTACAGATTGGTTCAAGCCAACATCAAGAAAGAAGTCGAACCGATTGAAGAAGTGATCCAATATTTTGTGGAGCTGAAGGAAACCTGGATTCAGGCAGCAAAAGCCAATAATGCACTACGTCCCAGCACGGGGAATCAGGCATGAGTAAGCTTGAGGAAATCATGAATCGGATCGAGAGTGTTACCAATCAAATGATTACGGACCTTGGATCAGCGAGCTACATAGATTTAGCCGACTTTGTGGACGAACGTGATCAATGGGTAACTGAACTTCTGGCAGTTCATGAATCTCAGGACCTTGTGCCTTACGAGTCGAGAATATTGAGAATTCTGGAGCAAGATAAGCTCTTTAGTGCCAGGATGATAGATTTCAAAGAAGAAGCACAAAAGGCAATTCAAAAGTTTCAAGCGGCAGAGAAGTATAAGCAGGTTTATGATAAGGAATATACGTTAGATAGTGTATTTTTTAATAGAAAAAAGTAAGGTACTTACCCACAAGAGCCCCGTACAAAATAATTGTACGGTTTTTTGCTATTTCTTCTAATAAAAGTCGACTGTGAAAAGGATACTTCTACTTTTAGCTAATTAACAGCTGAAATTGTGGACAATGTGGATAACTCTGTGTACAACTTTATTGAAAATAGCCATGTAAGCTTATTTCTAGTGCATTTGTGCCTGTGAATTAGTTATTAACGTAGTGTTAATACGTGAATTTTCTAAATATTTGGCTAACAAACCGTGGATAGAATTGACACCTGGAAAGGGAGGGTGATATATTCAAATTGTGGGTACAATGCGTACTGATTCAATCATAGAGGGGAATGTTTGGCATGCAGGGTAAAGTGAAATGGTTCAATGCAGAAAAGGGATATGGTTTCATCGAGCGTGAAGATGGCGGGGATGTATTCGTGCATTTCTCTGCAATCCAAACAGAAGGTTTCAAATCTTTGGATGAAGGCCAGGCGGTTGAATTTGATATTGTCGAAGGCGCTCGCGGCCAACAGGCTGCTAACGTTACCAAATTGTAGGTTTCGGTCTCTTTTGCCCAATGTGGCATAGATCATGATTGGATGTAGAGCATTCATTTATCAGTCAACATCTCGCGATTTTGCGCGGGGTGTTTTTTATTTGACCGATTTGCTTGAACTTTGTGGATTAAGGTTAAAAGTGGAAGAGGATTGTAAAGATTCTTTGAAGAATATCGGGGATTATAGTATACTGGGTTCATGAAAGGAGGAGAAGTACAATGAAATTCAACATCCGTGGACAAAACATCGAGGTAACCGAAGCGCTGAAAGACTATGTTGAGAAAAAGCTGACCAAGCTCGAAAGGTACTTTGAAACTCCCCCTGCTTCAGAAGTAAAAGTAACGTTAAATGTAATTAAAGGATTACAAACCGTAGAGGTGACCATTCCATTAACGGGTGTCGTACTGCGGGCTGAAGTGAAAAACGCCGATATGTATGCTTCCATTGATCTGGTAACGGACAAGCTGGAAAGACAAATTCGCAAGCACAAAACCAGAGTGAACCGCAAGATCCGTCAAGAGGGCGGCCTCCAGGATGCATTACGGGTGGATTCACCTGTACTGGTTGATGAAGAAGACGAGGATTACGAATTGGTGAAAACCAAGAGCTTTTTAATGAAACCTATGGATATTGATGAAGCGATTCTGCAAATGAATATGGTGGGACATAGCTTCTTCGTATTTTCCAATATGGAAACTGAACAAGTGAACGTCGTCTACAAACGGGATGACGGTAAATACGGCTTGATCGAGCCGGCTAGATAAGACAATGAACCGGGAGCTTGCCTGAATAGGGCAGGCTCCTATTAGATTGATAGAGCTTGAATAAATGAATGCCAGCATATATTGCCAAGGATGGTCAGGGGGAGCTTCTGGCGGTCCTTTTTGCGTAGGAAACGAGGTCAATTTTCAAGCTTCCTTGCGACTCGCGCTGCAAACTGCTACAATTTAAGGCAAACCGTTTTATAAAAAGGGAGATGGGCCCATGTTAGGACTCGTTAAAAAAATATTCGGCGATTCCAACGAGCGCGAAGTTAAGCGGCTGTGGAAAACTGTCGAAGTCATCAACAAGCTGGAGCCGAGTATCGAAGTATTAAGCGATGAAGAGCTGAGAAATAAAACTGTAGAGTTCAGGGAGCGTCTGGAAAAGGACGAAACTCTGGATGATTTGCTGCCGGAAGCATTTGCCGTCGTGCGTGAAGCGTCCAAGCGTGTATTGAACAAGCGTCACTATGACGTCCAGTTAATCGGGGGTATGGTGCTTCATGAGGGCCGTATCGCGGAAATGAGAACCGGAGAAGGGAAAACCCTTGTTGGGACCCTTCCGGTGTATTTGAACGCTCTATTAGGCAAAGGCGTCCACGTGGTGACGGTAAATGATTACCTTGCCCAACGGGATAGCTCGGAAATGGGTAGAATTTACGAATTCCTCGGTATGACGGTAGGTGTAAACCTGAATACGCTGGAGCATGATGAAAAACAGGCTTCGTATGCTCAGGACATTACCTATGGAACGAATAATGAGTTTGGGTTCGATTACCTGCGTGACAACATGGTGCTGTATAAAGAACAAATGGTACAGCGGCCATTATATTTTGCGGTTATTGATGAAGTGGATTCAATTCTGGTCGATGAAGCGAGAACGCCGTTGATTATTTCGGGACAAGCTGCCAAATCGACAGATATGTATTATATGGCGGATCGCTTCGTGAGTCGGTTAAAGGACGAAGATGATTATATTATTGATGTGAAAATGCGCTCTGTTACCTTAACAGAAGCGGGTGTTACCAAGGCTGAACAGACCTTTAACATCGAAAATTTATTCGATCATGCGAATGTGACGATTAATCACCACATTACGCAAGCCTTGAAGGCTCGTGTCATTATGAAACGCGATGTCGATTACGTGGTTCAGGACGAAGAAGTCGTGATCGTGGATGAATTTACAGGTCGTATGATGACTGGCCGCCGCTACAGCGAAGGCTTGCACCAAGCGATTGAGGCAAAGGAACAACTTAAAGTACAGAATGAATCGATGACACTGGCTACGATCACGTTCCAGAACTACTTCCGGATGTATCGCAAGCTGTCCGGGATGACAGGAACGGCGAAGACAGAGGAAGAAGAGTTCAAAAAGATTTACGGATTGGATGTTATTATCGTGCCTACGAACCGTCCGATGATTCGTCAGGATAACGCGGATATTGTATATAAATCAGTGAACAGCAAGTTCCGTGCCGTTGTAGAAGAAATTGTGAAGAGGCATCAGAACAATCAGCCGATGCTCGTGGGTACGGTATCCATTGAGAATTCCGAGCGCTTATCCGATATGTTGAAGCGTAAAGGAATTCAGCATAAGGTACTGAATGCCAAATTCCATGCAGAGGAAGCGGAAATCGTTGCACGTGCGGGTCAGCCGGGTTCGGTGACAATCGCCACCAATATGGCGGGACGCGGTACGGACATCATGTTGGGTGACGGCGTACCAGAAGCAGGCGGATTGCATATTATAGGTACGGAGCGCCATGAAAGCCGCCGGATTGACAACCAGCTGCGCGGTCGTGCAGGGCGTCAGGGCGACCCGGGCTCCTCACAGTTCTATCTATCGATGGAAGATGAACTAATGCGCCGTTTCGGTGCGGAGAACATCATGGGCATGATGGATAAGCTTGGTTTTGAAGAGGATCAGCCGATTGAGAGCAAGCTGATTTCCCGTGCGGTTGAATCCGCACAGAAGCGTGTCGAGGGTAACAACTTTGACGTTCGGAAGGTCGTTCTCCAGTACGATGATGTAATGAATCAACAACGGGAAATTATTTATAAGCAGCGCCGCGAGGTGTTGGAATCGGAAAATATTCGCGACATTGCGCTTGGGATGATTTTGCCGGTTGTGGAACGTATTGTCGAAGCGCATTGCCCTTCGGACCTGGTGCCGGAGGAGTGGGATTTGCAGGCTATTGTTGACTACGGCAACGGAACCTTCCTTCAGGAAGGTCAACTGACGGCTGAAGAGCTGTGGGGCAAGGAACAGGATGAAATCACGCAGTACATCAAGGATCTGGTTCAGCGTATTTATGAAGAGCGCGAGCAGATGATTGGCGAAGAATTTATGCGTGAGTTTGAAAAAGTGGTTGTGCTGCGTGCGGTGGATTCGAAGTGGATGGATCATATCGATGCGATGGACCAGCTGCGTCAAGGGATTCATTTGCGTGCCTATGGCGGTACCGATCCTTTGCGTGAGTACCAGTTTGAAGGCTTTGCAATGTTCCAGGAGATGATTCAAAGCATTCAGGAAGAGGTTGCTACCTACATCATGAAGGCGCATGTGGAAATGAATCTGGAGCGTCAGCAGGTCGTAGAAATTCAGGCGGTACCGACGGAAGGGGAGATTTCCCTAAAAAAACCGGTCGTTAATGACGCTGACAGGATTGGTCGCAATGACCTTTGTCCTTGCGGCAGCGGCAAAAAATATAAACAATGTCACGGTGCTTCGTAAGCACAGTTAAGTAACAGCTGCAATAAGCTACAAGGTGCAGGAAAAGGGATGCCGGTGGAATGAACCCGGCTCCTTTTTTTGAAATGATCACAATTATAAAGGAGACAACCCTATGTTGGAACCAGAAATAAAGCAGGATTTACGAGAAACAGCGGTGCGTTTGGCTGAGCTTAGGGGGTCTCTTTGACTTAGATCTGAAGCTGGAGCAAATCGCCAACTATGAGGAAAAAATGTCGGCTCCTGATTTTTGGGATGATAATGAGCAGGCACAGAAGCTGATTGCCGAGATGAATGCCATTAAAGGCGATACGGATCATTTCCTGCGGATGGCCGCTGAGTTTGAGGATTTGGAAATGCTGGTAGAGCTGCTTCAGGAAGAGCAGGATGACAGCATGGCAGCTGATATCGTGAAGGGAATCACATCACTCGTTAAGGAACTCGACAGCTTTCAGCTGCAGCTGCTGCTTAGCCAGCCCTATGATAGGCTAAATGCGATTCTTGAGCTCCACCCGGGAGCAGGGGGTACAGAATCGCAGGACTGGGCGGAAATGCTGCTGCGTATGTATCGGCGTTGGGCGGAGAAGCGTAACTTCAAGGTCGAAGTGCTCGATTATTTGCCTGGCGATGAAGCGGGGGTCAAAAGCGTGACACTGTTGATCAGTGGGCACAATGCCTATGGCTATCTGAAGGCTGAAAAAGGTGTTCACCGATTGGTTAGAATTTCACCATTTGATGCTTCGGGACGCCGCCATACCTCTTTTGTATCCTGTGATATTATGCCGGAAATCGATGACGATGTGGAAATTACGATTCGCACCGAGGATCTGAAAATTGATACGTATCGTGCGAGCGGCGCAGGTGGTCAGCATATTAATACAACGGATTCGGCGGTGCGGATAACGCATATGCCAACCGGAGTCGTAGTCAGCTGTCAGCAGGAACGCTCGCAGATTAAAAACCGTGAGAAAGCCATGAAAATGCTTCGCTCCAAATTATACGAAAGAAAAATCGAAGAGCAGTTGAAGCATCTGGCCGAGATTCGCGGTGAGGTGTCCGATATTGCGTGGGGCAGCCAAATCCGCTCCTATGTGTTTCATCCTTACAGCATGGTCAAGGATCATCGCACATTGGAGGAGTCCGGCAATATAGGTGCGGTCATGGATGGCGATTTGGATGCCTTTATCGATGCGTATTTGCGTCAGCAGATCAAACCGAAGGCCGCTGAACAGTAATCATCATTATTAGAGTTTGAAAAACCAGAGCATCTGGCCGCGTAAGCAAACGACCAGGTTCATAATTCATGTATGTTCAGTAAATCCTACACATAACCCATACCAAAACCTGAAAGCACGGTTGAAGGCAGTACAGCTAACGAAGAGCTGAAACTAATCCGGACACAAAGCTTGATGAACAAGGTATGGGACGTGTGTGGATTTTTTGTGCTTTCAGCTGAAATGGGCAAGGGTTCTATTGTTTCATTCAGATGAAGACAGACAGGGGGTGTGAGCGATGAGAGTGCAGCGGCGAGAGCGGAGAGTGGAGAAGCTCAGGCGCAAGAGCAGGCGTGATATTGTGGTGGAATATGGGCTGCTGTTGTTGGGGTCCATGATCATAGCAGCCGGATTTAATATGTTTCTGAGTCCGAATCAGGTTGCATCCGGAGGGACTTCGGGTATCAGTATTATTGTGCAGTCCCTTTTTGGCTTCGAGCCGGCAATAACCCAATGGGTTTTGAATATCCCTTTGGTGATGTTAGGAACGTATTTGCTGGGTCGTCAACACGGTGTTAAAACAGTAATTGGTGCTGTACTGCTGCCGCTGATTATTTTGCTAACCCGAAATTTGCCTGCTTTGACTAATAACCTGCTGCTGGCCAGCATCTATGGAGGTATTTTGCTCGGGATCGGAGTGGGTCTTGTTTTTCGTGGTAAAGGATCTACGGGTGGATTGGATTTGGCTGCACAAATATTGCATAAGTATACAGGACTGAGTCTTGGATTGGCTATGGCGCTGTTGGATGGCTGTGTCATATTGACAGCGGGAATTGTGTTGTCGCCGGAAAAGGCGCTGTATGCGCTAATCGGTCTGTTCGTGACGAGCAAAACCATTAATATTGTGCAGATTGGACTCAGCTACTCCAAGGTTGCCTTTATCATTTCAGACAAATCAGAGGAGATCCGTCAGCAGATTTTGCTGGAAATGGATCGCGGGTTGACACAGCTGCAAGCTACAGGTGGTTATACGGGCCACAATCGAATCGTGTTGATGGTGGTAGTCGGGCAAACCGAGGTCAACCGCCTGAAGGAATTAGTACAAAAGACGGACCCAACAGCTTTTGTCATATTGAGCGATACACATGAAGTACTTGGGGAAGGCTTCAAATTCAATGGTCATGTATAAATGAAAGGGATATGAGGAAAGCCGCCACAGGATGACTCCATAAACGTAACATAATCGTAAGAAGCTGAATATATACGAGCACAGTGTAACATGGTAAAATTCATAGGGGCCTAAAACATCTGAATCGCTGATGTCTATCTTCAGGGAAACAAGATTTATATATACGATCCTGCAGTTGAGGATGATTTGCAGTGGATGAGGTTTGAATAATTCATTGAATTATTATTCTTTTAAATGTATAATAATACATACTTAATGTTTGGAGGATACGGCTATGTCTATGAAATTAAGAGCTGCTATAATCGGGGCAACCGGATACGGAGGGGTTGAATTAATTCGCCTGCTGCTAACGCATCCGCATGTGGAAATAACATCGGTTATTTCTTCATCCAATGCCGGTGCGCCACTTGCCGACGGATACCCGCATTTGAACCAGATTGTACTTGATAAATTGGATGCTATTGATGTGGAGCTTATTAAGCAAAAATCCGATGTTGTCTTTCTGGCGGCACCTCATGGAGTTGCAAGTGGATTGGCACCGCAGCTGATCGACGTTGGACTGAAAGTTATTGATGTGTCAGGAGATTTCAGACTGCAGTCAGGAGAAACCTACGAGCGCTGGTATAAGCACAAGCCGGCTGATCCTGCTTATTTGGCAAAAGCGATCTACGGACTGGCCGAGGTATTCGGTGAAGAGGTAAAAGGATCTACATTTATTTCCAATCCAGGCTGCTATCCTACCGCTACCTTGCTCGGATTAGTGCCGATCGTGAAGCAGGGCTGGGCAGACACGTCTTCTATTATAGTTGATGCCAAATCCGGTGTATCCGGAGCAGGTCGAGGCTTGGGTTTGACAGCGCATTTTTCGGAAATGAATGAAAATTTCCTGGCTTATAAAGTGAATAAGCATCAGCATACTCCGGAAATTGAGCAGGTGCTCGGTCGTGTTGCCGGGGAAGAGGTTGTCATTACCTTTACCACACATTTGGTGCCGATGACACGCGGGATTTTATCGACCATTTATGTTAATCTGAAACAGAAGCATACGGAAGATGAAATTATCGATCTTTATCGTCAGTATTACGAAGGACGTCGGTTTGTACGTATTCGCGAGAAGGGCAAGTGGCCTGCGACCAAGGAAGTATGGGGCTCGAATTATTGTGATATCGGACTGTCGCTGGATGAGCGGACGGGTCGGTTGACGATCATTTCAGTCATTGACAATATTGTAAAAGGGGCCGGCGGTCAAGCGGTTCAAAACTTGAATTTGATGATGGGCTGGGACGAGGCGACCGGTTTGGCGTTCACTCCTGTATACCCGTAACTTGTAAAATTAAGGAGTAGATGAACAGGTGAGCAAGCAAACAAAGGAACTATATTCGGTCGTGCCCGAGGGTTCAATTACGACGCCTCAAGGATTTCGTGCTGGTGGTCTGCATTGCGGTTTGAAAAAAACGAGCCGCTTCGATCTTGGTGTTATCGTCTGCGAGGTTCCCGCACAGGCTGCAGGTGTATATACACTGAATGCGTTTCAAGCGGCACCGCTGCATGTAACCCGTGAGAGCGTAGCTGTTGAAGGCAAGCTGCAGGTGATGCTGGTTAATAGCGGCAACGCGAATGCTTGCACAGGCAAGCAGGGAGATACGGATGCACGCGGCATGCGTTCAGCTGCGGCTGAAGCATTTGGTGTTGTCGAGCATTTGGTAGGCGTCACATCAACAGGCGTTATTGGTGAGCTGCTTCCTATGCCGAAGGTGCTTAGCGGTATCGAAAAGCTGCCTGCACAAGTGAAAGCAGATGGTGGAGAAGACTTTTGCCAGGCGATTCTGACGACGGACCTCGTGCAAAAGATGACCTGCGTACAACTGACCGTTGGCGATAAGACGATACATATCGCAGGATCTGCCAAAGGATCGGGTATGATTCATCCGAATATGGCAACGATGCTTGGATTTATGACGACAGACGCCAATATTGAAAGCGCACAGCTGCAAAAGCTGTTGAACGCCGTAACGGATTCCACTTTCAATATGATAACGGTAGACGGTGACACGAGCACGAACGACATGGTTGTCGTGATGGCGAGTGGTCTGGCTGGTAACGATACGTTAACACCGGAACATCCAGATTGGGCTGCATTCGAAGCAGGCTTTAAATATGTAGGCGAGTATTTGGCCAAAGCGATTGCTCGTGATGGAGAAGGCGCAACCAAGCTGATCGAGGTCACAGTGGCCGGAGCTGCCACACAGGAAGCTGCACGTGCGATCGCCAAAACCGTCATCGGCTCCAGCCTGGTGAAATCAGCCTGCTTTGGCGCTGACGCCAACTGGGGACGTATTATTGCCGCTGTCGGCCGCGCCGGTCAACCGGTTCAAACGGAAACCGTTGATATCAGCCTGGGCGATATTGTCGTACTGGAGCAATCCCGTCCCGTTAAATTTGATGAAGAGCGCGCCGCTGAATATTTAAAAGGCGATCTGGTTGTCATCCATGTCAACCTGCACATGGGCAATGAAACTGCCACCGCTTGGGGCTGCGACCTTACTTATGATTATGTAAGAATTAACGCCGCTTACCGGACGTAAGGAACCAAACAATTTAATTGAACTCAACGAACTAAAGTGGATTTTTATACGAATCGTAAACAGCCATTATTACTATGTTAAATCCCTAGTAACTTTTCCCTGCTGTAACGATGTCTCACATCGTTACAGCGTGTGCAGAGCGAAGCAATTGCACCCATCACTAAAACCAACTCCAAGCACCCAAATAAAGCGTGTCCCACAGGGACGAAAAGCGCTGATAATATCACCAAAGTCCGCAAACGTTCCGCGGCCACAAGTAAAGCGTGTCCCTTAAGGGACGAAAGCGTTGTAACCATGCAATACCATTAACAAGCACCAACAGCATCAGTATTCCTCGCTTATAGGGGGAGTCCAGAGGGCACAGTCCTCTGGGGCCCTCCCTATCAGGGAGGGTTTGGGAGGGTAATCACCATTATGTTTGTCATGAAATGCGGCGGAAGTACGCTGGCGGCGCTGCCTAGTTCTTTTTTTGAAGATATGAAACGACTGCAGGATGAGCAGATCATTCCGGTAATTGTACACGGAGGCGGACCTGCGATCTCGGATACGCTCAGTAAGCTGGGCATCGAAACCGAATTTGTCAACGGGCTGCGCAAAACGAACGAAGCCGTACTCGACGTTGTCGAGATGGTTTTGTCAGGGCAAATTAATAAAGAGATCGTTCGCAAGATTCAGCTGGCGGGCGCAAAAGCACTCGGAATCTCTGGTGTGGATGGCCATTTGATCCAGGCAGAGCCGGTAGCCAATGCCGATGAGGTTGGCTTGGTAGGTGATGTGATCCATGTGAATGCGGAGCTGCTGCAAGGCATCATCAAGCTTGGCTATATGCCGGTAATCGCTCCGGTTGGCCTGGGAGCAGACGGAGGCAAGCGCTACAATATTAATGCCGATACAGCGGCGGGTGCTGTAGCTTCACATCTGGGTGTGGAGAGAATGATTGTCGTGACCGATGTACCGGGCATTATGAAAACGACCAACGGTGAGAAAAAGGTGCTTCCGCTCGTTACCGTGCAGGAAATCAACGAAATGATTACAAGCGGCGATATTTATGGGGGCATGATTCCGAAGGTACGTGCGGCGATCCAATGCATCCAAGGCAAGGTGAGTGAAGTGGTTATCGTGAACGGAGCCGAGCCGGAAGTGTTGAGCAGAGTCATTAAAGGTGCAGAGATCGGTACACGAATCGTCAGATAAGTTTTCGAGCAGCAAGCAAGCGCAATGCAACAAACCAATGAATCAGGAAAAGGAGTGAGCTGGCATGGGAGAAGGAGCCAATTCTTTATTTCCGAATTACGGCAGCAGGTACGGGTTGACGTTTGTGAAGGGTGAAGGCAGTCGACTGTGGGATGAGCAGGGCAAGGAATACCTCGACTTGATGAGCGGAATTGCTGTTACGAATCTGGGGCATGTCCCTAAGCAGGTTACCGAGCGTCTGAAAGCGCAAATCGACCAGCTTTGGCATACCAGCAATTTATTCCATATACCGAATCAGGAAAAGCTGGCTCAATTGCTGACCGCTAACAGCTGTGGCGATGCCGTGTTTTTTTGCAACAGTGGTGCTGAGGCCAATGAAGCGGCGATCAAGCTGGCCCGTCGCTATTTTAATAAAGTTCTGGGCAAGCCGGAGCAATATGAGATTATTACGTTTCAGCAATCTTTTCATGGGCGTACGTTAGCGACGCTGACGGCAACCGGGCAGGATAAGGTAAAAGACGGCTTTGCACCATTGCCGGAGGGCTTTGTGTTTGCGCCTTATAATGATGCAGAGGCACTGAAGCAGCTAATCGGTCCCAAAACCTGCGCGATTATGCTGGAAATGGTTCAAGGTGAGGGTGGTGTGAACCGCGCTGAGCCGGAGTTCATCAAGCAAGTGACAGCTCTTTGTGAGCAGCATGGGCTGCTATTGATTATTGACGAAATCCAGACCGGAATCGGTCGTACCGGCAAGCTGTTCGCCTATGAGCATTATGGCATTCAGCCGGATATATTTACATTGGCCAAAGGTCTTGGCAGTGGAATGCCGATTGGTGCCATGGTCGGCAAAGAGAAGCTTCGTGAGGCATTCTCTGCAGGCAGTCACGGCTCTACATTCGGCGGCAATTATTTGTCTACAACGGCGGGTGTGGCAACACTGGAGACGATTTTGAATGAAAAGCTGTCCGAGCGTGCGGCAGAAATGGGCGATTATATCGTTAATGAATTGTCGAAGCTATTAGCTGATAATCCATTGGTAAAGGAAGTGCGTGGTTTAGGATTGCTGATCGGGATCGAATGCACGCAGCCGGTTGCCGACTTGGTCACAACACTTCAGGAGCAGGCTGTTCTCGTAATCTCGGCAGGCCCGAACGTAATCCGATTGGCACCGAGTCTGTTGATCACGAAGGAAGATGTCGATCGGGGCATATCCGTAATCCGTTCGGTACTTAGCAAACAGGCGGCCGCTGCGGTACAATAAAAGCTGAATTTATTTTTGAAAGGGGCAGAGAACCTTGACAATCACAGAGCAACAACTAGCCGTTGATTTAAAAGGCAGAGATTTTTTGGGTCTATCTGACTTTACAACCGAGGAAATTCAATATTTGCTGGATATGGCGATAGATTTGAAAAAGAAACGTAACGCAGGGGAAGTATTCCATCCCTTGAAAGGCAAGACGCTGGGAATGATTTTTGAAAAGTCATCCACTCGCACAAGAGTTTCCTTTGAAGTCGGGATGTATCAATTGGGCGGTCATGCCTTATTTTTGAGCAGTAACGATTTGCAGCTGGGACGCGGCGAGACGATCTCCGATACAGCACAAACGATGTCGCGCTACCTGGATGGCATCATGATCCGTACTCATGCCCACCGCAAGGTTATTGATTTGGCTCGCGGAGCCACGATTCCCGTAATTAACGGACTGACCGACCGATCGCATCCGTGTCAGGCATTGGCCGATTATCAGACGATATTGGAGCACAAAGGGCAGCTTCGCGGCTTGAAGGTTGCTTATATCGGAGATGGCAACAACATGGTGCATTCCTTGATCATGGGTGCAGCAAAGCTCGGAATCGATTTTGCGGTCGCTTCGCCAAAGGGCTATGAGCCTAATGAGAAGATCGTAACCTCAGCCGTAGATGTAGCGAACCAGACTGGAGCGAAGCTTTACGTTGGTAACGACGTCAAAGAAGCGGTATCGGATGCCGATGTTATTTATACCGATGTGTGGGCGAGCATGGGCTTTGAGGAAGAGCAAAAAGAACGTGAAATCGCCTTTAAACAATTTCAGGTGAACGAGGCGCTTGTTAGTCTGGCGAAAAAGGATTACCTGTTCATGCACTGCTTGCCTGCCCACCGTGGCGAAGAAGTCAGTGAGGGTGTTATTGACGGACCGAACTCGATCATTTTTGATCAAGCCGAAAACCGGCTGCACGCCCAAAAAGCGATCATGGCAGCAATTATGTAAGGAACTTATAAGTTCATTTTAATTGTAATTATCAAAGGAGCGCGGAATCAAACATGGCTAAACAAAAAATAGTTCTCGCCTATTCAGGCGGTTTGGATACTTCGGTTATTTTAAAATGGTTAAAAGAAACGTACGATGCTGAAATTATCGCTTTTACAGCAGATATCGGGCAAAAGGATGAGCTGGACGGTCTGGAAGAAAAGGCGCTTGCGACAGGTGCTTCCAAAATTTATATCGATGACCTTCGCGATGAATTTGCCAAAGACTTCATTTATCCGATGTTTCAGGCAGGCGCCTTGTATGAAGGCCAATACTTGCTCGGAACAAGCATTGCGCGTCCCTTGATCGCCAAGCGGATGGTTGAAATCGCCCGTCAAGAAGGCGCTACAGCGATTGCCCACGGCGCAACAGGTAAAGGTAATGACCAGGTGCGCTTCGAGCTTACAGCGGCAGCCCTGGCGCCTGAGCTGGAGGTTATTGCCCCATGGCGTCTGGATTCTTTCCGTGAAACCTTCCCGGGCCGTGCAGAAATGATCGCATACGCCGAGAAACATAACATTCCGGTAACGGCTTCGGCCTCCAAGCCTTATTCCACTGACCGTAACCTGCTGCATATCAGCTTTGAGAGCGGCATGCTGGAGGATCCTTGGTTTGATCCAAGCGCAACCTCGAACAAAGATATGTTCGTTTTGAGCGTTGACCCTGAGGATGCGCCGGATCAGGCAGAATACGTAGAATTGAACTTTGAAAAGGGTAACTGTGTAGGGGTTAATGGCGATCTGATGACTCCGCTGCACGTGATGGAGTATTTGAATGAATTGGGCGGCAAGCATGGAGTGGGCCGTGTCGATATGGTAGAGAACCGTTTTGTAGGCATGAAGAGCCGCGGCGTGTATGAAACACCGGGTGGTACGATCCTGTTCACTGCACATCGCAAGATGGAGTCGCTGACGATGGACCGTGAGGTTATGAGCCTGCGTGATTCGTTGATTTCCCGCTATAGCATACTTGTATATAACGGCTTCTGGTTTGCGCCGGAGCGGTTGGCCGTCCAGGCTTTAGTGGATGAGAGCCAGAAGAATGTAACAGGTACGGTGCGCTTGAAGCTGTACAAAGGCAATGTCATCGGAGCGGGCGTTCAAAGTCCTGTCAGCTTGTACAACCCGAACATTGCAACGATGGAAGCTGATCCGACTCAAGCTTACAATCAAGGTGATGCGACTGGCTTTATTCGTTTGAACGCTTTACGCTTGAAGGTTTCCTCCGGTGTGGAGCAAAATGCGAAGTCGTAAGTAACGTATCAAGGAAAGCAAAATCCAAGTTGTGAGCAAATAGAAGGCATAGGCTTTTCTGAGCTGTCGCATAAGCAGCTTGGGAAAGCCTTGCATTGTGTATAAGAGACTCAAGATAGAATCAACTATGAACACACGGCTTTCACGTAGAAAGCTGTAAGAGAGGGGCTGTAACGGTGTCAAAGCTGTGGGGTGGACGTTTTACGAAAAAAACCGATCAATTGGTAGAGGAATATACGGCTTCCATTTTGTTCGATAAAGAGCTGGCAGAAGAAGATATACAGGGCAGTTTGGCGCATGTGACCATGCTGGGAACCTGCGGAATTGTTCCTCTGGAGGATGTCGACAAGATCAAAAACGGCTTGCTCAAGGTACAAAGCAAGATCCGTCAAGGGGAAATAGAGTTCACAGTAGGCGACGAGGATATTCATATGAATATCGAGAAAGCGCTGATCGAGGAAGTTGGTCCCGTAGGCGGGAAGCTGCACACCGGACGCAGTCGTAACGATCAGGTCGCAACCGATATGCATTTGTATTTGCGTAAGCGCGTTGTCGAGTTTGTCGGGCTGTTGAACAAATTACAAGAGGCACTTCTGGGACAAGCCAGTCAAAACCTGGATACGATTGTGCCGGGGTATACCCATTTGCAGCGTGCCCAACCGATTCTGTTTGCTCATCATCTGATGGCTTATGTGTCGATGTTCCAACGTGATATCGAGCGCCTGCAGGATAGCTACAAGCGGATTAATGTACTGCCGCTTGGTGCAGGTGCATTGGCGGGAACAACCTTTCCAATTGACCGTCATTTTGTAGCTCAGCAGTTGGGCTTTGACGGTGTGTACGAAAATTCGCTGGATGCGGTGAGTGATCGTGACTTTATTATCGAGTTTCTGTCCAATGCTTCGATGATCATGATGCATTTGTCACGCTTATCTGAGGAAATGATCTTGTGGTCGTCAACGGAGTTCCGATTTGTCGAGCTGGACGACGCATTCTGTACGGGCAGCAGTATCATGCCTCAGAAGAAAAATCCTGATGTGCCTGAGCTGGTTCGCGGCAAAACGGGCCGTGTGTACGGTAATTTGTTTGGTCTGCTTACGGTGCTGAAATCATTGCCGCTGGCTTATAACAAGGATATGCAGGAAGACAAGGAAGGTATGTTCGACACGGTACGGACACTCCAGGGCGCGCTTCAATTGTACGCTCCAATGGTCAGCACAATGAAGGTCAACAAGGAACGGATGCGCCAAGCGGTCAATCAGGACTTCTCAAATGCGACCGATATTGCTGATTATCTCGTGAATAAAGGCTTGCCTTTCCGTCAAGCGCATGAAGTGATTGGCAAAACAGTGCTGTATTGCATTCAAAACGGGAAGTTTTTACTCGATTTGAAGATTGAGGAGTATCATCAATTTTCCGAGCTGTTCGAGTCCGATATTTATGCAGTGCTGCAGCCAGAGCAAGTAGTCAATGCACGTAATGTGTATGGTGGAACGGCAACTGGACAAGTTAGTGCTGCCATTAGCCGCGCTGAGGCTGTGAAGCTGCAGACGGATGAGTGGTTCGAGCAGTTTTATAACAAGAGCAAGTAGGCGGTCCCATTTAATGATAGCCGGTTCCAAAATAGTGCCAATTCGGAAGGGCTTTGACGACAATTACCGGCGAAATGGATAAAAGTTGGACAAGGCTGATAGTTGGCTACAGGGATTGTTGCCGAGTCCTAAACAACAAATAGCTATGATCGCATTAGATGCGATCATAGCTATTTGTTATTATTCATCCGAACTGTTTAACAACGCGGCCGAACATATTGTTTCTGCTTACCGTTACTTCGAGGTGGAAGGCGCAAAGGTAATCACCGTAACCGAGCTGGGATCGAGTACGAAGCTTGCGCTTCCGTCAGCGTATGTGATTGGCTCGGCTTCGGCGAGTATTGGATTTGTATCCGTCGCGCTCGTGCCTTTCAGTACCCATCTTTCGGTATCCGCTCCTACGGTATAGTTTTGCAAATTTAAATTGACGGTGATCGAATTGGTATTCGAGTTCATTAAATATACGGAAAGCTTCTGGCTAGAAGGCGAGTAGCTGGAAAAAGTTGACAATTGGCTGGCTCCGGTGGTGGATACCATTTTTTCCAGCAAAAATCGGTTCCACACTTGAATCGCCTTGCCCATCGGAAGCAACTTTCCATCTTCGTCAATCGCTGATCGTTCATCAGTCGGTTCGTTGTTCAAACCTTTACGTGTCACCCAAAAATGAATATAATCCACTTTATCGTATTGCAAAATTTTTCCAATTTTTATCGCAAGTAGCGTAGCCCGGCTTATATCATTTGGCAATGGACTGCCCGCCGTGTACGTATTCGTTTCGGTAATTGATATTTTAATTCGGTCACGATCTGACGAATTGAAATATTGATTGATATGGTTGATCACCGTATCGATGGGACTGACATTGGTCGTTCCATACAGATGTACCGCGACAAAATCGGCCTGGCTTGAAACGGCAGGCATCACGACGCTATTCCACGACACCGAATCATATACAGGAACGCCGACCTGAATGGAAGGGTCCACTGCTTTCATGGCCGCGGTAAATTCGTTAAACACGTCGGCGTAATCCTGCGGCGACCAGATATAGCCTGATTGCGAGGTGTAGAAGGGCTCGTTCCCGATTTCCCAATATTTTACGTTCCATGAATTAATTACATTGGCATATCGGACCCACTCGACTGCCGCTGTCTTCAGCTCTTCCTTCGTCTTCGCCCAGTCCGCACCTGTTGCTTTCATTGCATCTAGGCCGACAATGACGAAAGGCTGTACTCCCGTTTCGTTTACTGCGTGCATAAATTCATTAAAATCCTGCGTTTCCTTGTACGTTCCGTCCGGGTTCAGTAGCGCTCTCTCACTATTACTCAGCACGTGCCCTGTCGAATAATAGTATGAGAGCTGCGGATGAAGTGGACTTTCGCTTGTTGTCGGATAAGGCGCTCCTGTCCACAAATAGCGGTCACTAGCCTCGCCTTCACCGAAACGGACCGTTCCCGCTCCGAGCGCCTGCAGCGATTCCACAAACGTGTTCCCCCGATTTGGGTGATAAACGTCCGAATCAACGGTATGATTGGCGACAACACCGAGCGGCTTATTGTACACGTCGCTAAGCACGGTCGCTACATCAACCGTAATATGTTCCACGGACGGCGTGCCAGGGTTCTCATCCGTCGTGAACGAAGTCACCTTCACGTTATCTATACCGAGAACACCTCTTCCAGAGGAAGTAGATACAAATTTAATCGCCGATATATGGGTGGCTTCAGGGATTTGAAATCCTTCGTAATCCACCGTTCCAAGCAGCGTGGTCCCGGTTAGGTCGTAGCAGTAGCCCTTTACTTTTTTTTGGGCAAAATCGACCTCCAGTCTGATCTGATACCAAGCGCCATCCGTATAGGAGCCGGTTGGCAGCATCGGCGTGGATACAGTTTGGCCTGCGGCGTTTTTTTGCAGCATTTTGAAGATGTAACCACTCGCCAGAGTGCTGTTTTGAATTTGCGTAATAACCTCGTTCTGGCTGCTGTACAGCGTGGCGCCGAAATACTCATGTTTGAGTGTCGGATCTGGATCCGCCTCGGTTTTGATATTAAATTGTACGATGGCTTTTCCGCTCGACAGGCTGCCGAAATTGAGTTGCGCATATGCGGTATTCGTACCCGTGTCGTTAATTTTAAGATACTTGTTTGGCGATGATAGCGCATAAGCGTCAAGCGTTACGCTTGTGTTGGCAGGTGTGCTGAAATTCCACCATACCGGCAGCATCGACGTTGTCGGCAGCTCACTTCTACTCGCATACCCATCAAAATTTTCCTCAACCAATGTCTGTTCGGTCCATTCGGTCGCTTTCACTGAACGCAGATCATGACCAAGTAGCGACCAAAGTATCGTAAACAGCAATACGACGATCATCGCAGTTCGTGTTGTCGGCTTTTGCGGAATGCTCATCTCAATTCCTCCTTGTATATGGTCAGATTTACAAATGGACTACCAATTATTTCAGCATGTTTTGCTCCTTCAGTAATGCGGCGGCGTGCTCCATGTAAGCATCATATTTAAAATTTTGCTTTAGCGCTGCCAGGAACTGATCGTATTCGGAGATCGGGCGTTTCCCGAATATAAATTTGATCAGCTCATCCTTCGTAAAGCGCTCCAGGTCGTTTTTATTAAACCCGTCGGGATAACTGTATAGATTGCTGTTGAGTTCGTTAATGCGCCGCTGGTCCTTTGTAAATTGAAGCGCCTTATCCGCATAAGGAAAACGAATTGATAAGTATTCGATTTCCTTACGCCCCGCCATTTGATAAAGCGAAAAATATCCGCCTTCCTTATCCATCAGCTCGTTAGGCTGTATCTTGCCGCCTATATTTTTATAATGTCTTCCATCAATACCGTAAGAAACCAGGTTTAATCCTTCTGGGGAAGCGATGTAATTGAAGAAATCCAATATTTTTTGCAGCTTGACCGGGTCCTTCTCTGCCGCTTTGGATATGACGTATAAATGGGATGCCTTGCCGTAATCAAACGATGCATCGCTTAGCCCGCCCGGCGAAGCCAGCTGAATCCACTCTGCGTTAGGGTTGACGCTCTTCCATTTCTCCTCGTTATCCTTTCTGAGTATGGACTGCCAGCCCGCATATATAATACCTGCTTTGCCCTGATAGGCTTTTTCCATCGCGAGCCCGTTTTTGTTTGTAATAAACTCCATATCGACACCGCCCGATTCGATCAGGCTCTTAAGATAAGTCAACGCCTCCTTCATACCGGGGTCGAACAATGCATCGGTCAACTTCCCGTTTTTCAGATATAAGGTGCCCGGAGAGCCTACGCCAAACGAACCAAATAAGGGAGAAAATGCACCGAACTCAAAGCCTGTCAATCCAAATGTGTCCTTCTTGCCATTGCCGTCAGGGTCCTGCTCCGTGAACGCACGCGCGACCGCTTTGAATTCGTCGAGAGTACTTGGTGGCTGAAGTCCAAGTTTATCGAGCCAATCCTTACGAATCCAGAACGTATTGAAAGGAATGTTGCCGTCTCGGCTGATTGATCCGATAGCCAACTGCTTCCCAGTGATCCAACCGCTCTTGAAATGATCCTCTCCTTGGAAGTCGATTAGTGTCTTCAGCTTCGGGATATACGGTGTCAAATCGAGCAGGAGTCCTTTATCGGCAAAAGCTTTAATTTCGCCTGGGTCGAGCTCGAACACATCCGGATAGTTTCCGGCAGCGAGCCTGACGTTGACTTTATTTTTGTAATCACTTGCGCCCACCATTACCATATCCAGATCAATATTCAGCTTCTTGTCGATCGCTTGCTTAAGCGCATCCTCCTCGTGTTTGGGCAGTCCTGCCCCTGGCTTTAACACTTCGATCCGCACTGGCTTTTCTGCAACCTTGTCGGATGCGGTTGTCTCCGTATGCTTCTCAGCGCTTTGAGAACCGCCTGCCGAACATCCTGCAGTGATTCCTCCAAGCAGTACCGCTATCATGGCTAGCGAAATGGATTTCATGTACACTCCCCCTTGTTTCACGATGGTATCCTCCTGACATCATTTTGTATGGATCGATGATATGGTTCATTGTATCAAGCCGCTTGTTATCGCTATATACACGAAATCCGTTAATTGAACTAGCATATCCGTGAAAACAAAAAGCCGGCTTAAGGGCCGGCCATGCATGGTCTAATATGGAATCGGTGTCAAGCTGAATGGTTCTTCATTGAATAAACTTTGAAAAAGGATGCTTCTCTTATCTATACACAGGTCCCTTAATCCCATCCTCGACCAAGGGTGCTTCATAAGGCTTGGCTGGCTGAAGCTTGGGATCAGGCTGACCCGAGGGAGTGGTCGGGTATACCGCGATAATCGTCGGCTGTGCGGCATAAGTATCCAGCGAGATACGCTCTTGGGAAATGATCCGGTCTGCTTGTTTTTTATAGCGTACAGTATCGACCACATACCCTGGTTTACCTTCACTAATAAGCTGCTTCTTGCCTGGTGATAAAGTAGGATTAGCCACATAGCGGATTTCGGGATGAAGCGTGCGAATCGTATGGGATTCGATGGCGTATGTCGTATCGATGGGAATTTGACCAAATAGTTTAACAGTCATTTGCCGATCATCTACCGACGTTCGGATGAGCAAGTACTTGTCTGTGCTATTGCGAAATTGAAAATTAATGTGCCCAGCTGCAAAGGTTGCATCTTGTCCAAGTGCAACATAGCTAACTGGCAAGGAATGATGGCGTCTTTCGACTATCGTAAGTCCAGCACGCAGTACGGCATTGTAAAGGGTGGAGGATACCTGACAGATGCCGCCGCCGATCCCGGGGACAAGCTTGCCATTTACGATAACAGGAGCCTCCTGAAAGCCGAACCGAGCCTCAGTTTGCGCTATATAGGTTGCGTAATCAAAGATATCCCCCGGTTTCATCAACAGGTCATGGATCGTCGATGCCGTCGAGCGAACGTTGTGCAGGCGACCTTCGCTTGTTTGCATGAGTGGTGTAGAGAACTCGCTGATTTTGCGATCCACCCCCTGAGCCTGGAGAACGGAAATCGTAAGGTCTGGCTTTTGGGTCACAAAGGATAGAGGAATATCGATAGGTACCGCGCTTTCCTCTGATTGGGAAGATATCCGATTCGTGGCCCCAAGTGGATGAATCTCCTTTTGCAAGTACTGGAGCAAAGCTGCCTCGTCTACACGATTTACTGGCCTATCAGGGATATAGCTGATCTCATCGGTAGGTCCCACAATGCGCTGAGCAGGACTTGGTTGTTGTCCATACAGAGCGGGCAATTGCTGGAGAAGTGCTCCATGTAGTACAGCGGGATCAAATTCGTAATGAAGTGCCAGATGCCGCTCACGCAGCTGCCAACGGGATGCCGCACGAGTCCAGGGTGACCCCGTACGCAGCTGCGTGAGTGGCACAAGTGCATCTTCTACGGACACGCGAAGGCCTAACTGCTCCATCGTAGCAGTGAAGGCAGGCAGCTTCATGTCGGGCAGCGTGCTGACCAAGCGAAGGGGCTGCTGCCGCACAAGCTGTGTGTGTGCGGTAAGCTGCTGCTCGAATTCCGTGTAAGTAATCTCGCCCACATGCCAATCATCTATTGTATATCCTGCAGGCATTCGATTCTGCAGGCCGTATAGAGCAATTCCCACACAAGCGATAGCAGCTATCATCAACATATAAACAAAAAGACGTAGATAAGGGTTCCGGTATTTCACTATAGGATGCACTCCCTTTTTTGAAAGTACCTTTGCCGTTAAAGAGGTTCTGCTCGTACACTAGATGTATATGCGATCCTCTGGGGGAACTTGACTAGTTCTCTGTTCCAGCAAGAAAACTGAAAAAATGCTGAAAATCATTTCCATACGAAGGAATTTGACTGTTAGTGTCGAAACCATATAAGCTAGCGAGGTTAATCAGCGTGATGATTCGAACAGGATGGCTATCGTTTACTCAGGTAGCGAGCGCGTATAAGCACATTTATACGTTCTTATCTACTTAAACAATCAGGATGTGATACCGTGATAGAAATGCAAGATGTGTGGAAAACGTACCCAGACGGCAGTCAAGCATTGAAAGGGATCACCGTCAAAGTGAATCGCAACGAATTTCTGTATGTCGTTGGACCGTCCGGCGCAGGAAAATCGACATTTATGAAATTGATTTATAGAGAAGAACGGCCCACCAAGGGGAGTATTTTCGTAAACGGTTTTAACCTGGAAAAGCTTAAGCAGCGTAAAATACCCTATGTGAGGCGCAATATCGGCGTTATTTTCCAGGATTACCGCTTGCTGCCCAAGTTGACCGCCTTTGAGAATATCGCATTTGCGATGGAGGTTATCGAAGCGCCGAAGAAAATCATCAAAAAGCGTGTGCTTGAGGTGCTGGAATTGGTCAAGCTGCGGGATAAGGCGAGCTCATTGCCGACACAGATGTCCGGTGGCGAGCAGCAGCGGATCGCGATTGCCCGGGCTATCGTGAACAACCCGACGGTTATTATTGCGGATGAGCCGACAGGTAACCTGGATCCCGATACGTCGTGGGGCATTATGAAGCTAATGGAAGAAATTAATTTTCGCGGTACGACCATCATTATGGCAACCCATAATAAAGAAATTGTGAATACGATGCGTAAACGTGTGCTTGCGATTGAAGATGGTCAAATTGCCCGAGATCAGGTCAGGGGTGAATACGGCTATGAGGATTAGCACAGGGTTCCGCCATATTCGCGAGGGCGGTAAAAATGTGATCCGCAATGGCTGGATGTCATTTGCCTCGATCAGCTCGATTTCGATTTCATTGTTTATTCTCGGCGTCTTTTTGCTGCTGACCTTGAATGTCAACTTTTTGGCAGAGCAAATTGAATCACAGGTTGAAATTCGTGTATATCTGGATGTGGAAATTCCTAAAGATCAAATACAACCTTTACAAAATGAAATTAGCGAGATTCCTCAGGTCGACAAGGTGAAATTTGTGTCCAAGGAAGAAGGCATTGTTTATTTGCGCGAAAAGCTTGGTGAAAGCGGTAAACAGCTGCTGGAAGGCTTTGAGGGTGAGAACAATCCGCTGAACGATTCGTTTACCGTCGAGGTTCTGGCACCGCGCGAGGTGGCGAGTGTTGCCCAAAAAATTACGGAAATCAATAATAAAAAGCCGACTAAACCGATATATCGTGTCAGCTACGGGCAAGGAACGGTAGAAACGATGTTCAAGGTCACGAAAATTGTCCGTTATGTAGGTCTTGCGATGGTTGCGGGATTGGCGCTTACGGCGATGTTCCTGATCGCGAATACGATTAAGCTGACGATTATCGCAAGGCGGCGTGAAATAGCTATTATGAAGCTGGTGGGAGCCACCAATTCCTTTATTCGCTGGCCATTTTTTATAGAGGGCGCATTGCTTGGCGTGGTAGGTTCAGTCATACCGGTCGGGGTCCTGCTGTATGGCTATTGGCAGATGATGGAGTCCACCCAATTGGATTTAAATTTATTGATGATTAAATTGCTGCCATTTCAACAGATCTACATGACGATGTCATGCTTATTGCTCGGGATTGGAATCTTAATAGGCATTTGGGGAAGTACGCTGTCCGTTCGCAAATTTTTACGGGTCTAAACCGGTTGCTGGTAATCATTTAACGTCCATACCAGTCTAGTCTAATTATGGGGGGAACCGCAGTTTGAAGAAATATGTGTTAACTTTCATCATATCGGCAGGATTGGTCAGTACGTTAATAGTGCCGCAGTTGGCAGGCGCTGCTTCTTCTGCCACTCAGCGAATTGAGCAGGAGCTTAACCAGCTAAGAAAAGGGCTTTCTGATAATCAGAAAAAGGCTGCTGAGTCAAAATCCACAATTGATAAAATCGCGCAGGAGAAGCAGGCTGTTACTAAGGATCTGAACACGCTGCTAGCGGAGATCGTGACGGCCAATCTGAAGCTGAATGATCTGAATAATCAGATTAGTGAGGGCAAGGAAAAGCTGGCTATTAACGGCAAAGAGCTGGAAGAGGTTGAGGAGCGTATTGATTCTCGGGACAAGCTATTGAAGTCGCGTCTTCGATTGATGTATATGAACGGTGTGGTTTCGTATGCGGATGTGCTGCTGAGCTCTACGAGCTTCGGTGATTTTCTGGATCGTTTGAACGCTTTAAATGCTATAGTAAATCAAGATAAGCATATATTGGAGGATAATCGCAAGGACAGAACGGAGAAAGAGGGCAAAGAAAAGCAGATTAAGCAGGAGCTGAGTCAGGTTGGGGATTTGTATACCCAGCAGGCTGTTCACAAATCGGATCTGGATAATAAAGAGAAAGAAAAGCAAGTTATGATCGCCAGTCTCTCGCAAAAGGAAAAGGAAGAGAAACATACGCTCGAGGATATTAGTGAAGACTCGGAAAAAAAGCTGGTTGAAGAGGCACGCAAGCAGTCGGCGCTCGCTGAAGCGAAGCGCAAAGATGCTGAGGCTGCTGCTGCCGCCGCGGCGGCTAAGGCCAAAGCAAAGGCGGGCAATAGCGCTACCCCTGGCAACAGCACGACCCCAGCTCCGGCAGCACCATTCACAGGAGGCAAATTTGCTTATCCATTAGCTAAAGTGGCTCCAATGACCTCCGATTTTGGCTATCGCTCCGATCCGTTTAATGGGAAGAAAACGATGCATAAGGGCATTGACCTCGGAGCTCCCAACGGAACGAGCATTTTAGCTGCCGGCGATGGTGTCGTGATTGTCGCTTCCTGGTGGAGCGGATACGGAAATACGGTTATTATAGATCATGGAAATGGTTATTGGACGTTGTATGGACATATCCGTAACGGGGGGACGGTTGTGGAGAAGGGAGATAACGTCAAACGAGGCCAAAAGGTAGCTGAGGTGGGTTCAACCGGGGAGTCAACGGGCAATCATCTTCACTTTGAGGTTCGCATTAACGAGGATCCTGTAGATCCTAAGCCATATCTTCGCTAAACCGCTGTTAATAATTTCTAGAGGCTTGTCATACACTACAAAGACGAGTCCAATAAAGGTAGTCATAAAGGCGGTGTATTTAATAGTATGAACTTCAAGGGACGTACGGTTATATTATTTGTTTTGTTGGCCATGTTCGCCAGCAGCATCATGACGCTCATGATCGTGAACCCTTCGACATTGGCGGCAGGTTTGAAGGGTGGGGCCGTAGGCTCCACGGTGACTTCCGGACTAAGCACGAAAGACATGAATAAGCTGTCAACTACCTATCAGCTGATTGAAGGCAAATTTTTGTCCCAGGTCGATCATGATAAGGTCATGACAGGTGCGATCAATGGCATGCTGTCCTCGTTGGAGGACCCTTTCACTGTCTATATGGATCAAAAGGAAGCCAAGCAATTCGATGAGAGCATCACTTCCTCCTTTCAGGGGATTGGCGCAGAGGTATCCTCCGAGGAAGGCAAGGTGACGATCGTTTCTCCTATCAAGGGCTCACCAGCGGAAAAGGCGGGATTGCATGCCAATGATGTCATTTTGTCGGTCAACGGCGAGAAGCTGGATGGCTTAACGCTGAATCAGGCGATCATGAAAATCCGCGGACCCAAGGGCACACAAGCCAAGCTGGAAATTGTGCGTTCCGGTTCCTCCGACCCGATTCAAATGACGGTTGTGCGGGATGATATCGACGTGGAAACAGTGTATGCGGAGATGCTTCCGAACAATATCGGTAAAATTGAAATTCGTCAGTTTTCCAGCAATACATCCAAAAGGTTCAAGGATGAGTTAGCAGGTCTCGAGGCCAAAGGGATGAAAGGCTTGATTATTGATGTTCGGAACGACCCGGGCGGTCTGCTATCGGCGGTTGTTGAAATTGTTGAGCCGTTCGTACCGAAGGGTAAACCCATTGTGAAGATTGAGAACCGCAAGGGTGAGCAGGAGGACACCACCTCCCAGGGTACAGGTAAAAATTATCCCGTGACGGTACTGATCAATAAAGGCAGTGCCAGCGCATCGGAAATATTGGCAGGCGCCCTGCATGATTCCTCCGACAGCAAGCTGATAGGAGAAACCACATACGGTAAAGGTACGGTGCAGGTTACGTTCGAAAAGGAGATGGGCGATGGCAGCAATATCAAAATGACGGTGTATAAATGGCTGACACCAAGCGGTACCTGGATTCACAAAAAAGGGATCGCGCCTGATATTGCTATTGATCAACCTGCTTATTTTAAAGTAGCTCCGTTAACGAAGAAGACAACCCTGGTGCAGGACACGAGCAGCGAGGACGTTAAAAATCTGCAGACGATGCTAAAGGGACTTGGCTTGAATCCGGAACGCGCGGATGGCTATTTCAGTGAAAAAACAGCTCTGGCGGTCAAAGCCTTCCAGCGGATGCAAAATCTACCGATTACCGGAGAAGTTGATACCGAGACAGCGACACGTCTGGAAAAGATGATTTTGGCAGAAATTAAAGATCCCAAAAATGATCTGCAGCTCAAGGCGGCAACGCAGCATTTGCAGTCCATCATGCCGAAGTAACAGTATAAAAGTAACAGCGGCAGGAAACTTGCTCCGTTGAATGCGTAAGGTTTATATAAAGAGGTGGGCAGGAATCGGCCTACTCTGCGTCGAATCATAGTGAGGAGGGTGGATACGTCCGCCTTCCTATTTTATTGTTGCAGAGGGAGCTTTCCGCATGAACGTGTTTATGGAAATCGCACTTAAAGGGCTGCAGGCCCTGCTTCAATTACTGATCAATCCTTTTTATTATGTGGGCATATGCTTTGTCATTTTACAATACCGTAGACAAATAAGTCTGGAGCGTAAATTGTTTCATACCAAGCTGCATTCGATACTGTCGCAAACGTGGCAGACGCTGCTGTGGGGCTTGATTGGGGGTATCGCAGCTTCTATTCTGATGGCGTTTATTGGCGCAACGATACAAGTCGAGGCTGTACTTATATTATGGGTTATCGCTTTGCTGCTGCTCTTTATTCGGGTGCGATTTTTATGCTGGGCTTATGCGATTGGACTTATCGGCATCCTGCAATCGATATGGATATTCATCCCCGCCCTACATACAGTAGCTGGTCTGTCTTGGTTGACGGAGCTTTTGCTTGCATTAAATATGCCATCCTTACTGGCATTGATTGCGATCTTGCACATAGTGGAAGCCGTACTGGTTCGCACGAGGGGGGCTCGTACAGGGACACCCATGTTCTACGAGAGCAAACGCGGGAAAATCGTCGGAGGCTACCAATTACAGGGTTTTTGGCCCGTTGTGTTATTCCTTGTGGTCCCTTTTCAAGGTGGAGGCACGTTGCTGCCCTGGACACCACTGCTGGGTGCAGGACTATGGGGCGGAGGCTGGACAATTATCGGGTTTCCGATGATGATCGGGTTTGCTGATATAACCTTATCGCGGCTGCCGGAAGAGAAAGCCAGGCTCAGCTCCAATCTGTTGTTCATGTATGCGGGTGCGGTGCTGCTGCTGGCGGCTCTCGCTTATTTAGGGCCTGTGGCGACCCTGATTGCATGTCTGGGCTGCATATTGCTTCACGAAGGACTAAGAATGTACAGCCGTTGGGACGAATCGAATCGAAAGCCGTATTTTGTGGAAGATCCGCGTGGATTAAAAATATTGGGAGTCTTGCCTGGAAGTGCAGGCGATGAGATGGGTATACAAGCAGGTGAGATTATCCACAAAGTCAACGGCCTGCCAATTAGGTCCAAACATGAATTACACCATGCGATGCAGTTGAATTCGGCCTTTTGCAAGCTTGAGGTACTGAACCTGGCTGGAGAGAGTAAATTTTTGAAGCGACCTATGTTTTCTGGAGAGCATCATCAGTTGGGTATTCTCCTCGTTCCAGATCAGGATGCACCTTACTACGTAGAGGAGAAACCGGTACATTTTTGGCGATATTTAAGCAGAAAGCTACCGGGTACGATAAGCAAGTGATGGGAACATATAGGGTTCTTTGTATGGATTCATTCGATTATGTAGAACATATAAAATGAAAATTGTTCCACAAGGAACAAAAAGCTACCGGAAATAAATTCCGCTAGCTTTTTTTACTATCTATACTGAGGGCTTGCTGTCCAACGTGCAAGCTCTGATTTGGATAGTGACTATGGATGGCTCACAGTTATGATTAAAGCAGAATGACTGATACCTTTTCTCTCTATAGATGGTATTAAGGTTTTGTCGGCTCGCGCAGCACAATGATTTCAACCCGACGGTTTTTGGAGCGATTCTCAGGAGAATCATTATTGACAACCGGATGGGTATCGGCAAATGCACTGGACATGAATTTTTTGGAGTCCAGACCCATCGTATCTGTAAAATAGCGCAGTACAGAGAGTGAACGTTCTGATGAAAGTCTCCAGTTATCCTTGAATAGCGATCCCGTGGCTAACGGCAGATCATCCGTATGTCCCTCAATACTGATGGTTGAGTCCAAGGTAGGGAACAAGCTCGTTAACTGATTCAGAATCGGATAAGCTTCTTTCTTCAAATCGGCTTTACCCAGGTCAAATACAAACAGATCGTTCAAGGTTACGGTAATGCCTCTTGGTGTATTAGCGACAAATACCTGGGACTGCAGGTTTTGCTGCTGTATGTACTGCTGGATTTTTTCCATCAGATCCTGAAGCTGTTTTTCGCGAAGTTCTTTTTGTTCCTTATCTTCTTTATCCTTCTTATCCTTGTCGGCGCTCTGATTCTTATTGCCTTCATCTGCCTTGGAAATATTGACACGACCGAGCACGCCATCGCCGCCAGGCAGCACCGACTCTGCTTTGGTATATTGAAAATTCAGCGATTGGGCAAGCACTGAGTACTTTTCAATATCGATTTTACTCATCGCATACATGATCACAAAGAAGATTAAGAGCAGTGTAATCAAGTCCGCATATGTGATTAACCATCGTTCATGATTTTCATGTTCAGGATGCTTTTTCCTATTCCTCGCCACCTGGATCACCTGCGCCTTCAGCTTTCTTATGGCTCTGATGCTGGAACGATTTCAGCTTTTTCTTGATCAATTGTGGATTTTCACCGGCTTGCAGAGCCAGTATGCCTTCCAGCATCAATTCCATTTCGGAAATTTGTTCCTTACTGCGGATCTTGATCTTAGTAGCTAGCGGAAGATATATCACGTTGGCTGAGGAAACCCCGTACAACGTAGCAGTAAATGCAACTGCGATAGCAGGACCTAATGTACCTGGATCGGATAGATTGCCCAAGACATGAATCAAACCCATAACGGTCCCGATAATACCCATGGCTGGTGCATAGCCACCCGCAGTTTCAAAGATTTTGGCCCAGCCCTCATGATGATGCTCCAGAGCGTCCATTTCCAGCTCTAGGATTTGCCTGGTTAATTCAGGATCGGTACCATCAACAACCATCATCAGCCCATCACGCAGAAAATCGTTCGGGTTTTCCTGAGCGCGCTGCTCCAGTGCGAGAACACCTTCCCGTCTGGCGACAGTAGCCATATCCACAAGCTCTTCAATAATCAGGTTCGGATCCCGTTTCTTTTCCTTGAAAGCCATACCGAGCGCCTTCGGAATTTCTTTTAAACGCGACATCGGAAAGCTGATAGCAACGGCACCCGCCGTACCACCAAAAATGATGAGCATGGCGCTAGGGACGATAAGCGCATCGAGATGACCACCATCCCACATATATCCCCCTATCAAAGCACCCAGACCGATAACAAGACCTAAAATCGTTGTTAAATCCACTTTTCCTACCACCCTTACAATGAGTAAAATGCTGGCCTTCTATGGATCAATTATGTCTTGCTTCCAGGGTCAACTTGTTAAAGTTGGAAGCATTCTCAGTTTGCAACAAAAGATGAAAAAAGGTATAATACATGGGAACAGGTATTCCTATGCAGCTCATTGTCGATGGATGTAAGACTTCGTCGAGAGTTGCATATTATTTATCGGAAGCAAGCGGTCAAAAGTTTAGAAAAATTGATCATTCGATGGACGGTGATGGAATGAACGAAGTGACGATGAGCAACAAACCCTTTGAATTGATTTCGGATTATACGCCTCAAGGCGATCAGCCGCGAGCTATAGAACAGCTGCTGCAAAGTATCCAATCCGGACAAAAGCATCAAACCCTACTCGGTGCGACAGGTACAGGTAAAACGTTCACGGCAGCCCAAGTCATTGCCAAGCTCAATCGGCCAACGCTGTTGATTGCTCATAATAAAACGCTCGCCGCTCAGCTATGCAGTGAGCTGAAGGAATTTTTCCCTAACAACGCAGTTTCCTATTTCGTCAGCTACTATGACTACTACCAACCAGAGGCTTATATTGCTTCTTCAGATACTTTTATTGAGAAAGACTCCAGCATTAACGAAGAAATCGACAAGCTGCGGCACTCCGCGACCAGCTCTTTATTTGAACGGCGTGATGTGATAGTCGTTGCCAGCGTATCGTGTATTTACGGTTTGGGTTCACCAGTTGAATACCGCAATTTGGTTCTTTCGCTGCGAGTAGGCATGGAGCGCTCCCGTAACGAGCTGCTGCATCGCTTAATCGACATTCAGTACCAACGAAATGATTTGAATTTTGTGCGCGGCACGTTTCGTGTTCGCGGTGATGTTGTGGAAATTTTCCCGGCCTCCCATAGTGAGCATGCGGTTCGGGTGGAGCTGTTTGGGGATGAGATTGAACGTATAACAGAGATCGATGTATTAACGGGTGAAATCCTTGGTGAGAGGGATCATATCGCAATCTTCCCGGCCTCCCACTTCGTAACCCATGAGGATACGATGAAACGAGCTCTTGTCAATATCGAACGGGAGCTGGAGGAACGACTGGCGGAGCTTAATGCCAAGGGCAAGCTGCTTGAAGCTCAGCGGCTGGAGCAGCGGACCCGCTACGATATCGAGATGATGCAGGAAATGGGGTTTTGCTCAGGGATCGAGAACTACTCGGGGCCGTTAACCTTTCGTGAGTCAGGTGCAACGCCCTATACGCTGTTTGACTACTTTCCGGATGATATGCTGATCATGGTCGATGAATCTCACGTGACCCTGCCGCAAATTCGCGGAATGTACAACGGTGACCGTGCACGGAAGGAAGTGCTTGTGGAGCATGGCTTCCGGCTGCCATCGGCGATGGATAACCGGCCGCTGCGGTTTGAGGAATTTGAGGATAAGGTCACCCAGGCTGTATTTATATCAGCTACTCCGGGACCGTATGAATTGGAGCATTGTCCGGTCATGGTGGAGCAGATTATTAGACCTACCGGTCTGATCGATCCGATTATAGAAGTGCGGAAAACCAAGGGTCAGATTGATGACCTGTTGGGAGAAATCAATGACCGTATCCGCAAGGATGAGCGTGTGCTTGTTACCACGTTAACGAAGAAAATGTCGGAGGACTTGACGGATTATTTCAAGGAAATCGGCATTAAAGTGCGTTACCTGCATTCCGATATCAAGACATTGGAGCGGATGCAAATTTTACGTGATCTGCGGCTCGGTGTGTTTCATGTACTCGTCGGTATTAACCTGCTGCGGGAAGGTCTTGATTTGCCGGAGGTATCGCTTGTTGCCATCCTGGATGCCGATAAGGAAGGGTTCCTGCGCTCTGAGCGTTCGTTGATTCAAACAATTGGCCGGGCAGCCCGGAACTCCAACGGACGTGTCATCATGTATGGGGATAAAATTACGGATTCGATGGCTAAAGCGATGGGAGAAACGAGCCGCCGTCGTGAAATTCAGCTAGCCCACAATGAGCAGCACGGTATAACACCACAAACGATTCAGAAAAAAGTCCGTGATGTGATCGAGGCCGTCAAGGTAGCCGAGCAGAAGGCTGACTATTTGACCGATATTAAGGGCGCCAAAATGTCCAAAAAGGATAAAATGTCCTTGATCGAACGGTTGGAGAAGGAAATGAAGGATGCCGCCAAAAACCTGCAATTTGAACGAGCGGCTGAGCTTCGTGATGCCGTCATGGAATTAAAAGCCGATTTGTAGTGGATAGGAGTAATCGGCTGAATCGTTTATAATGGATAAGAAGGCAGACGCTTGACAATCCGTTGAAATCAAAAGGATGGTGTTATGCACGTGATCAGAGACAATATTGTGATCAAGGGCGCGCGAGCGCATAATTTAAAAAATATAGATGTTACGATTCCACGGGATCGTTTTGTTGTACTTACAGGCTTAAGCGGCTCAGGCAAATCGTCGCTTGCTTTTGATACCATTTATGCTGAAGGGCAGCGCCGTTATGTAGAATCGCTGTCTGCATATGCGCGGCAATTTTTAGGGCAAATGGACAAACCGGATGTGGATTCCATTGAGGGACTGTCTCCGGCGATTTCCATTGATCAGAAAACGACAAGCCGTAACCCGCGTTCTACCGTTGGGACGGTCACGGAGATTTACGATTATCTTCGTTTGTTATTTGCTCGTATCGGGCGTCCGCATTGCCCTGATCATAAGATCGAGATAACATCCCAGACCATTGAGCAGATGGTAGATAGGATTATGGAGTATCCAGAGCGTACACGTCTGCAGATATTGGCTCCGATTATATCGGGTCGCAAGGGCGAACATACCAAGCTGTTGGCTGACATCAACAAGCAAGGCTTTGTACGTGTGCGCGTGAATGGCGAAACGATGGATTTGTCCGAGAAAATCGAGCTTGATAAAAATAAAAAGCATAATATCGAAGTAGTTGTTGACCGTATTGTCGTTAAAGACGATGTGCAGAGCCGATTGGCCGATTCCTTGGAAACGGCACTTAAGCTCGGTGAAGGCAGAGTACTCGTAGATATTATCGATCAGGAAGAGCTGCTGTTCAGCCAAAATCTGGCGTGTCCGGTATGCGGATTCAGCATTGAAGAGCTGGCTCCCAGAATGTTTTCCTTCAACAGTCCGTTCGGCGCTTGCCCGGATTGCGATGGATTAGGCAGTAAAATGGTTATCGATCCGGATCTGCTCGTACCGAACCCCCAGCTATCGATTGAGCAAGGAGCTTTCGAGGCTTGGGCAGGCAGTACATCGAACTATTATCCGCAGTTTCTGGCTGCCGTATGTGAGCATTACGGGATTTCACGGACGACACCTGTAGCTGATTTGACGCCCGAGCAAATGAAAAAGCTGCTGCTGGGTACAGGCGGTGAGAAGGTACGGTTCCGGTATGAGAATGATATGGGCCACAGGAAAGAAGCAATGGTTCCATTTGAGGGTATTATTCATAATCTGGAGCGCCGTTACCGCGATACATTCTCGGAAGGCATTCGTGAGCATATCGAGAGCTACATGAGCTCGAAGCCGTGCGGCAAATGTAAAGGTCAGCGTTTGAAGGCGGAATCGCTGGCTGTCACCATCAATGGCAAAAATATTGCTTTTGTCACATCGTTGTCCATCGGTGACTCAGCAGCATGGTTCGATTCCTTGTCATTGACGGACAGAGAAATGCAGATAGCTCAATTGATTCTCAAGGAAATCAATGCGCGTCTGGGCTTCCTTGTTAATGTAGGGCTGGATTACCTTACGATGCATCGCGCCGCGGGGACACTATCCGGTGGTGAGGCGCAGCGGATTCGGTTGGCGACTCAGATCGGGTCGAGCCTGATGGGTGTGCTCTACATTTTGGATGAGCCCAGCATTGGGCTGCATCAGCGTGATAATGAGCGCTTAATACAGACACTTGAGCATATGCGTGATCTCGGCAACACCCTGATCGTGGTCGAGCATGATGAAGACACGATGATGGCAGCTGACTACATTATCGATATCGGTCCTGGCGCTGGTGTGCATGGCGGAATGGTCGTGTCCCAAGGAACACCACAGGAGATTATGGATGATCCCCATTCGTTGACTGGCCAATATTTAAGCGGCAAGAAATTTATCCCGATTGCTGCCTCCCGGCGGGAACCGAATGGGAAATGGCTGGAAATCAAGGGAGCTAAGGAAAATAACCTGCGTAATGTGAACGTTAAGCTGCCGTTAGGTGTGTTCACCTGTGTAACGGGTGTCTCCGGATCAGGCAAAAGTACATTAATCAATGAAATCTTGTACAAAACCTTGGCCAAGGAATTAAATAGAGCCAAGGTACGCCCAGGTGAGCATAAAGAATTTATCGGACTTGAGCATGTGGACAAGGTGATCGAGATCGACCAATCGCCAATAGGACGAACACCACGCTCCAATCCAGCCACCTATACAGGGGTATTTGACGATATACGTGATTTGTTTGCTACTACGAATGAGGCTAAAGTGCGTGGCTACAAGAAAGGGCGCTTCAGCTTTAATGTGAAGGGCGGACGCTGTGAGGCGTGCAGCGGGGACGGAATCATCAAGATTGAGATGCATTTCTTGCCGGATGTGTACGTACCGTGTGAGATTTGCAAAGGCAAAAGGTACAACCGGGAAACACTTGAAATTCATTACAAAGGCAAAAGCATTTCCGACGTATTGGGCATGACTATTGAGGATTCATGCGAATTTTTCAAAAATGTACCCCGGATTCACCGTAAGCTGCATACGCTTCTTGAGGTAGGTCTTGGCTATATGGACCTGGGACAACCAGCGACAACCTTGTCGGGTGGAGAGGCGCAGCGGGTGAAGCTGGCGGCTGAGCTGTATCGCAGAAGCACAGGCAAAACAATCTATATTCTTGATGAGCCAACAACAGGATTGCATATTCACGATATTGATCGATTGCTTAAGGTGCTGCACAAGCTGGTGGATAATGGGGATAGTGTTCTTGTCATTGAGCACAATCTGGATGTCATCAAGACAGCAGATTATATGATTGATTTGGGGCCTGAGGGCGGCAGCAAAGGTGGTACGATAGTGGCTACGGGAACACCTGAGGAGGTCATTAAAGTAAAAGGCTCCTATACAGGGAAGTATCTCAAACCTATTCTGGAACGTGATAAAGCAAGATCAGCCGAATATATAGAGCAGTTGGCTTAACATTTAGCATGTCTGGAGTAATAATTGTTAGAAGCAATGGACAATGTATAGATGCAAAGCTGTTTTTAAAAAAGCAGCTGCGTAAGAGTAAGAAATGTTGACAAAGTTGTTACACTTCAGCAAATCACTTGCACTTCGCAGCTAGTCAAGCTAAGATAGAATATAAGCAATTTTGTAACCATGAGGAGGTCTCTCGATGTTTTTGGCCGAAGAGGCAGCACAAGCAGCGCAAGCCGCATCAACTTTTAACGGGTTTGACGTATTCGTGATCTTGTTCACGATTGTAATCGCTATTGGTGTAGTACGTTTACTGGCATCTCCTAAGAAAAATATTTTTGCCATCGGGTTTGGCGGAATTAGCTTGGTCGTTTTTTTAGTGATGGATGCTGTAATGGTTATGAGCTGGATGGGTAAAATCTAGGTATTGCAGCATAGGCTTCACCTACTATGAATCTTACCCTATAACGAAGAGAAGCCCTTGGACCCGAGTCCAAGGGCTTTTTGTATGTCTACCAGTTAAACCAATCTATGGTACGACTGGAACATTCGGATATGGCTTGAAAAAGCCGAGGAACATGAGCCCTCAGCTTTTCAGAACACATATCCTTCAATAATCATCGGCAGGGCCCTCTATCCAAGCAGAGCCTTATACTGCGATTATACCCACCACATCTCACCAACGGGATCTTTAATCAAAATTTGCTGCAGGTTTTGTACGGCTTTGGTAAAGCCTTCATCTACGGACATCAAGCCATCCTCGTGCTCAATACTAACCACATAGTCATAGCCGACTAGACGAAGAGCGCTGATAATATCGGCCCATGTTTTCAAGTCATGACCGTAGCCAACAGTACGGAACTGCCATGCACGGTCCAGCATCAAGGTGTAGGATTGCATGTCGGTAACACCATGCTTGTTAACATTAATCGGATCAATGGTCGTATCCTTGGCATGGAAATGATGGATAGCGTTGGCACGGCCTAATATTTGCACCGCTTGTACCGGATCAATACCCTGCCACCACATATGGCTTGGATCAAGGTTAGCGCCGATAACGTCGCCTGCAGCTTCACGAAGACGAAGTAATGTAGCTGGTGTATGTACAGAGAAGCCACCGTGCAGCTCAAGACCGATTTTTACGTTGCGGTCAGAAGCGAATTTACCTGTTTCAGTCCAATAAGGAATAACTTTGTTCGTCCACTGCCAGTCCAAAATTTCCTGGTAATCATTTGGCCATGGTGCTACCGGCCAGTTCGGGTATTTGGCACCCTCATGGTCGCCCGGGCAGCCAGAGAATGTATTGACGACAGGAACCTCAAGCTTTTCAGCCAGCTCTATCGTTTTGATAATCGTATTATGATGATCTGATGCAATAGGATGCTGCGGGTGAAGTGGATTACCATGGCAGCTAAGTGCGCTAATAGTGAGCCCACGGGATTCTACTGCCTTCTTAAAAGCTTTTAGCTTGCTTTCATCGGCCAGTAATACTTCAGGATTGCAATGTGCATTTCCGGGATAGCCACCTGTCCCAATTTCAATCGCTTCCAAGCCTTTAGCAGCAATGTAATCGAGGGTTTCTTCAAGAGATTTCTGGGCAAATAATACGGCAAATACGCCTAACTTCATAAGACACCTCCGGAAAAATAAGAAATGTACGCGTGTACGCACTATAGCAAATTATAACATTGTTTGCTTGTTAACTCAAAGTGCAAGATGAGGACATTCCTATTTGCATTGGGTATACATTTAGTTGCCGACTAGGCGAATGAACAAGCGCGAATGAAAGACCCACATATACTGTACCATTCACAGAGAAGGAGATGATCCATTTGGCTTACAATAACAATTTCCAATGTCCGCAGGCTGACCCGGTTTTTACAGATCCAACCCAGGTGATCCGCAATTTTTACTATCCACAACCGGTACCGGTTATTCATCCTGTTGAAGTGATTAATCGACATCATTGTGTTCCAGTTCCACATCATTTTGTATCCTGCACTGTCAAAGATGAAGTATGTACAGTGAGCAGCCGGAATATGAAGAAACGGGACGCAGGCGGCGCCAGAGCAAAGGTATCGCGCACTAAGCTGAAAAAGTAATCAGTGATACTTCTTTCTGGCTGCCACTTTGTGGAACACTCAGGCCGATGATAACGTGGCGGTTCAAAGTTCACTTTTTCTGTTCAGACGGAGTACCCACAGCTTGGAGAAGTTCGAGCTCAGCGTCTCATGAAAAGAGTCTCTTATCCGGGATAGCCGGATAGAGACTCTGGGTACTTGAAAAGGTCGAGTACAACCGGGGCAAGTTCTCTTCCGGTTGAAAACAAGCAAGCGGACTGTCAGTTTTATTCGCCATTCAGTTAAAAAGGCCAATTAAACAGTCCGCGGTATATTTTCCATACAGTTTCGGTGTTACCACTGTAGATAATGACGGAGAAGGTTACAATAGCTTGGGTGAGTGCACAGCGGGCGAGGAAATAGGTGCGTGATACCTTTTTCTTATTGACTGTCGATTTGCCAAGCAAATTTTCCAATGCGATTACGATTCCGTGATAAAGCCCGTAGAAAAAGTAGAGCCAGCTAAAGCCATGCCAGAGACCGATCAGCACCATAATCAGGATGGACAAGCCTGCTGCTGTCATTTTGCTTGGAGCTTGACGTGAAAAAAACATAAAGATATGCTCGCGAAACCAATCCCCCAGTGTTGCATGCCAATTGCGCCAAAATTGAGTCAAGGTTGGAGACTGGAACGGTTTCTTGAAGTTTTCCGGAATATTATAGCCCATTAAGCGACCAAAGCCGATGGCGATATCGGAATAACCTGAGAAATCAAAGAAAATGAGCGCGTAAAACCAGACCATCAGAAACAGCGATTGATGTGTGTGGAGCTCACCCTGCTGCATATGGTTGAACACGTCGGTCATCCAGGTGACGATTACAATTTTTTTGAATAACCCCATAATAATTCGTTTGATATTGTCCTCAACCTGCGACGAGGTCAGCTTGTAGGGCTGCTTCGTATCCGCCATAAAATCACGGAATTTAAGAATAGGCCCTGAAGTAAAGGTCGGCACGAAAAGAATATAGTTAGCGTAATCCATCAGCCCGGCACGAGCATCTTTACCGATAAAATAAGCAAAATAATGCGCATCGATAACCTTCAGCACGTTGTAGATCAGACCAAGCAGCATCACCGTATCGAACAACGGGTTTTCAAATATTTGCATTCCGTACATACGCATTCCGCAAACGCCGACGATATTAAGAGTAATGAATGTTATAAACCAGCCTCTTCGCCAGGAGGTGGTCTGACACAAGAATCGAAAGGCGATATAATTCACAATCGTATAGATGATGTAAAAGACAAAAAGCTTCTTGCTGAACACCAGCAGGAAGCTGAGGTTGAACGCCAGCAGTAATATGCGTTTATTGTGGGGCCACCAGCGGGTAAGCGCCAGAATGAGAATCATTCCACACATGGCCATGACTGCGTTCATGTTCAAATACCACATAACCTGACTCCCTTGAATGAAAGATGGCCGAGCCTTGAAGAGGCTCAGAACCCCTCGTATATAAACAATCCTTTACCTGTAAAATAGATCAAAACAATAATGAGCATTACCGTATATACAATTACTTCGACGATTTTGCGAGGGATTGGAGCCATGCGTCAACCTCCTTGGTAAATACCGGAGCCCCGACTTCACGGCTCAAATGGACGAGATCATGAAACTGTGCAGGCTTGTAGGTGCTGAGCAGATCCAGCACAGGAACCTGATGCTGAGCAAGCTTTTGATTCACTGTGGTTTGTAAGCCTGTCATATATTTGGGAACCGGATACGCCGGATTCCAGGGCATCCAGATCACACGTACAGGCAGCTTATGATCATCGGCATATCGCAAAATAGAATCGAGTGCCTGTAAATTATCCTTATAATCAGGCTGTGACATCCAGCCGAAGCGGCGCTCGTAATCATCCCATTTGGTCTTTAGCTCATCATCGGTTTTTTTGCCAAAGTAAAGCTCCTTATCAATCCAGCGAGGCACGTAAGCGAACAGCTTGGAGCGGTTCAGCTCCATTGTACCCTCATATAGCTGCCGAACGGCTTCACCGCCGGAATCCCGAAAATAGTCGCGATATGTATATACATAGGGCTGGTACCAAGGCTTAAACCACTGATAAGTCGGGTCCGTTTCCAGACTGTCGATCATCGTATGTACATCGATGGCAATCACAAGCTGGTCCTCGACATGAAAAAGCTTTTGCTCCAGCAGAGCCTGCAGGTCGGTTAGCTTCCCGTAGGACAGTCCCAGCTCAATGAGTCCCGATTTGGATTGCTCTTCGATATAGGCACCTGTGACCGAAGAATTTCCGAAGAAAACCGGTCCATGATCCAGCCAGCCGTGATGATATAAGGTTTTGGTAAAGTCATTTTTGTAAAAACGCCGCGAGGTGACCATCGGGTCCCACATCGAGATCAGAACGTCCGATAGCACAAAAGCGGCGAGCAGCAGCAGCACGAAGCTGTTTTTACGGAAAAAGGCGATCAGTTTCATAAGGAACCCACATCTTTGTTTAGTGATAAAAATTTAGACTGCGTTAGTAAGTATTTAAAGATCACGTCATTGAGCTTGTGCATCATAGTGCATAACGAGTGAAAACCTACAGAGACTTTTGCTGCCAAGCGTGATACTGCTCGCGGAACGTTGCCGGCCAATCAGCTTCATTCAATCCAAACTGAGCCAGGAAGGCAAAGGTCCAACGTTCAATCCCAAAGCCTACACAGCCAGTAACAGCGGGACGCTTACCCATTTTAATTTGAAAGGCATTGCCGAACGTGTTGCTGTGGAAATTAATCGACCCGCAGGCAATCGATTTTTTAATGTGGGGTATCGTCAGACGCAGCTCATATTTCATCTCCTGATTGCGTTGAAACGAAGCTTTTGTTTGAAAATCATTGGTGAAAAAAGGATCATTGGCAATTTCCAGCATACAGTCAACATTCCACTCGATAGCTAATTCTTTCATATATTCGATAGCACGCAGGCGGTTTTCCTTAACAAACTCAGGCTTACCGACAAAAATAATTTCGCGCATACTGAAATCCAGCAAACGTCCAAAATCGCTGTGGTTACGAGATTCAAAGCGATGGCATTTGGAAATAGCGGAAACGATAAGACCGTCGCCCTCCAGCGTTTCATTTTGCAAGCCCTCATAACAGTGATAGCAGGTTGAAGGGTTCATCGTGAACTTTGGTGACGGCATTGTAGTATTCATATCGAGCGGAGCATCTGACTTCCAGCCACCGGACTCACGAATGGATTGCGAAAAGGCTTCAATAATGTCCAAATCCTCACGCAGGTGTGTCAAGAAATGGATATGCTCGGGAAACGAAGTAAAATGGTTCGTTTTATTCAGTGTTTCGCAATGAATAACGGCCGGATAGGACTCTTCCTTGATGCCTTCGAAGCGATTGCCGACCTTAGTGACGAACGAATAGTCAAAAAAGCGCATCAGACTGGAAAACGGTTCACGGAAAATGAACAGGCCTTCCTCCAGAACCTTGATGATTTTGCGGTCTACGAGCTCGGCAATAATATCGCCTTCATAGGGCGTGTTCACCTTTTGCTCGAACAAAATATTTTCTTTGAAGCCAAAATCACCATGTGAAAAGCGTTCGATCAAGCGGCGTACTTGTGCTTCAATCGCAGCATCGCCTTTGGGTGATTCATGGACAATATGAATATGATTATTTTCAAGCCGGATATCGCGAATTTGCTCGTCGATGAAGGCGGCCGCGTATTTCAGCTGGCCATGCTGGCTTAGTGCCAGCCCTTCGAGAGAAACGACGCATTCCATAGGTCATTACCTCGCAGTCTTTTTTTGGATGAAGTCGGCGATTTCACGCACGGTATTCATAGAATACAGCATCAGGTCCTGATTCGTCACCTGAATGCCATACGTTTGCTCGATATGGGCAATTAACGCCGTAGCGCCGATGGAGTCCACATAGCCGTAATCGAACAGATGGACATCTGGGGTAAACTCATCGTCATCCGCTTCTATTTCGTAGCGACTGCGGATATGCGCTTCTAACTGGGAAAGCAGGTCTTGCATGTGGATTTCCTCCTTGTTTGGGCAATTCTGATAACTAAGTATAAAGGCGGCAGGTACCGATTAATAATGAATAAGAATCGTCGTTGCTGCGCCAAAATGGGTTACGGTATACAGATCGCTACCATCCTGCTGCACGACCTGAAGCTGATCTCCTTCGATATTCAGGGGAACTGCGCTTCTCAGCTGTATTTGCTGCATACCGTCCGATTGAAGCTCAAGCTTCCACTCATGGGGTGACTTGTGCAGTGTATACGGCACATTGCTGCGCAATAAATGCGGACTGGAAGTCGATAATGAATAGTCAGCAATAGGGACGGTATTGCCACCAGTTGGCGTCAAATTCTCAAAGCGAACGAGTGTCGTTAACGGAACACCTACATATAGCTTGCCATTGCGCCAATCGGAAACATCCGATTCTGTTGACAACGGACGGTCTGCATAGGCTTGACCACGCTCAATGGAAACACCTAGTGTTCCTTTGTATTCGGCGGCCTGTACAGGCACCCCTTGCGTTAGCGGTTTGATGCGAATTGAAGGTTCTGTATGCATACCGAACATATGCTTGATTCGATCAAAAACGACTTCACTCCAAGGACGATAAACGGTTACCTGTGTTGTCAAGGTATTAAGGACTGAACGAGCCATTTGCGTCTCCGACATAAAGTTGTAGCTGTGCTGATTACGAATCTGATCCAAAAATTTGACAAATTCGAGCAGCTCGCCGACTCGGCTTGGAAAATGATATTCGATATGCTCGAAATAATCAATCGGCATATCCTGGGCAATATAGGAAGCGAACAAATCCTCCGTCGTGTACTGCGGATCAAGACGAAGTACAGGTGCAGGTGTGCTCAGCAGCATAGGTGGCTGGCTTGGCAGACCGGATGTGGAATCTGTCATCAAAAAAGGCATTCCCCAATTGTACTGCACGCCCAGCCGCGGCTCATTAGGAATGTTGGCAGGTCTAAAGCCGAAGTTAAACCATATTCCGGCATCCCGCTCGTTGCGCAGCGTCTGTGTAGGATCAGGATTATTGATCCGCCAAGTATGCTGGTTGGTTCCCGGCATCTTCCAGGGAATACCGAGTCGATCAAAGGCCTGCCGATGCAGTGCGAGCTCCTCTTTTTCCTGCGCATCGCTTGTGAAATTATGGACAAATAGATGCGGGTACAGTTCGAGATGATGATCCTTACTATATTGAATAAAAGCTTGCAGTTGCTCCGCGTAAGGGAACTTGGGATCATCTACCGTTGTCGGCATCCCGAATTCGAGCTGTCCGACGATCAGATCATCTTTGCCGTCGTGATTCAGATCATACCATAGCGGCACGGAATTATGCCCTCCGACGAGCGCATGATTGCCAAGCTGGTTCAGCGTAGAGCCTTCCAGCACGCCGTCAGCCTGCCATTGACCGTTTGCTTGCTGCGTATACACACGCAGATCGCCTTCCGAGCTGCCGACGACAAGCTCAAGTCGGCCATCGCCATTGACGTCGTGCAGCGATGGTGCAGCGTAAGCCGCAGGCAGCCTGAACAACAGGCTGCCGGGTTCAAAGGCAAGCGGCTGCCCGGCTGTGCCGGCGTTGACGCCGCCTGCGCCTGCGGCGCCCTCGCGGCCCGCTTCGCGATGGCCGCGATAGAGCGTTACACCGCCTGCGGCATCCCCGACTACGAGGTCGGGTACGCCGTCGCCGGTGGTGTCACCGACAGCCGCAGCACCCGTGGCTGCGGCGCGAATGACCTGCCCGCCTGCAAGCAGCGGGGCAGGCGGTGTAAACGCGCCGCCGGCTGCGCCATAGGCGACGGCAAGCGTGCCGTCCGATAGGCCGAGGATCAGATCCGGCCTACCGTCGGCATTCAGGTCATACGCGGTTACACTTGCGTTGGACCCGGTCTGCAGCGGCTGCCCATTCAGCAGCCGAAGTGGCTCCCGCTTGCCGAAGGCATCTGGCGCCGCGATGCTGCTGCCCTTTTGCACTTCACCCGCGCCTGTGTTTTCCGGCAGCACCTGCCCGGCATAAGCCGCAGGCTGCGCGCCTAAGTTAGGGTAGACATAGATCGATCCATCGGATGATCCGACTATTAGATCCGGAAGCCCATTGCCTTTAAGATCGGCAAGCGCCGGGTAGGCGCGATACGGTTCTTGGAAGGCATCGCCCAGCGAGTGATAATTGGGATCACGTGCCAGCTGAATGGGACGTCCTTCGCTGATGAGACGCGTGCCGCTGGAATAAAACGAATTCACCGTTTCACCAACAAAGGCAGGCTTTTCGTTCGTGCCTGCATTTAAATGAACGGCTACGGATTCCTGCCATAGCCCCCAGTGGAAAGAGGAGCGAACGAGTGAAAACGACGGAAGCTGATTGTATTTCTTCAATAATTCCGCCCATTGAATGCCTTCACCATCCCGAATCGCTTCAATGGCTTCAAAATGATTTTGATGGGCCATCGCAGGCCGGCCATAAGGACCGAGCACTTTTTTTACACTGTAGCCGAACGTTTCCTTGGACACAAACGCAGCATATTCACTGCGAAGCAGCGCACTGCCTGTAGAGAAGGTGAAATGAAAGTAAGGCGCTAAGGGCAACTGGCTGCGATCAAAATATAAGGCGCCAGGAACAGGCTTACTGCTGTTGTTCATCGTCTCGGCAAGCTTGGTAAAACCCAGTGCTGCGTCCATACCGCCAGCCAAATCATAACCTGTAATATAATAGCGATTAGGCAGCAGGGCGCTGCTGACCAATACGGTCCCTTGTCCATATCGGTTCAAGGCAAACAATGTCGTATCGTTCAGTGTCACGATCGGTTCAGCCGTAGATACGAGCAAGCCTTGTCCCCATGAAAAACGACCGAGATCAGCCAATCCGTCATGCTGCAGGTAGTTATCAGTAAACTGACGGAATAACTGCTGGATAGCCTGCAAATTCAGCTCGACCTCGGGATACTGGAAGGATGACCAGCCCGCCTCTTGAGGCTGTGTACTTGCCTTCATCTTATCTGGTGGAGTGAGTCCGACCAATTGTTTGGCACCTATAAAATCTAATGGAAAATCGGATGCCAACCCATTTTCAAGAAACAAATGTCCGCCTTGGGATACATAGCTTTGCAGCATATCGACCTGCTGTACGGATAAAGCTCCATGTAAAGAAGGATCTACATATACAGTATGAAAAGCTTTTAACTGCCTTAAGCTTAGCTTCTCAAGGGGCTGTCGATCCAGCTGTAAATTGGCAATTAACGACTGGTTCAGCTGTCCGAATGCCGCGGTATCGAAGCTGTCGCCCTTTGTGACATAGACCATGCGAATCGACAAATCCTTATTGGAAACAAACAGCCAAACAAACGCGACAAGGATTAGCAGGAGACCGACAGCGGCACCTGTAATCCGGACTTTGGTTAACTTCAAAAAAACCCCTCAATTTTCATTCGGTTAAACTACTCAAATAGTATATCATGGATGCAGACCTTTGTTAACTTATGAGAGACTTGGGTGAAGATGCGTCAAAGTTGAATAAAAGAGTAGATTCACAGCATTTTTATATGAATTTTGCCGTTTATGAAGGCAATTCCAGTGGCTTTAGACTTGACAATTCTGTTACACTGTATATATAGAAGCTCGTATTGAGCTGCACGCATATGGGAGCATGTTTATTTTAGAAAGATCACTGCAGGTACTCCGTTTACCGGTACTTGCAAATGGAACAACATTCGGAGGCATATAAGCATGACAACAATTAAACGATCGGATATTGAATTACTGGCACCCGCCGGAGACTGGGATTGTTTACGGGCAGCAGTGGCCAATGGGGCTGATGCTGTATTTTTCGGTGTGGAGAAGTTCAATGCGCGGGCAAGAGCGAACAATTTTTTAATGGATGATTTGCCGGATATTATGTCCTTTCTTCATTTGTATGGCGTGAAGGGATTTTTGACATTTAATATATTGGTATTTGAGGAAGAGCTGAGAGAAGCACAAGAGCTGATTGAAGCCTGTATCGAGGCGGGCGTGGACGCGGTTATCGTGCAGGACCTTGGCCTCGTGAAGATGATCCGCGAGATTTCACCGGATTTTCCTATTCATGGTTCGACGCAAATGACGATCACCTCGCCAGAGGCGGTCGAGTTTACGAAGCCATGGGATATCGAACGGGTCGTATTGGGGCGTGAAAACAATCTTAAGCAGATCAAGCAAATCGGTGATCAGGCCAAGCTGCCGATGGAAGTGTTCGTGCATGGCGCTTTATGCGTATCGTATTCGGGACAATGTCTGACCTCGGAAATGTGGGGCGGCCGTTCGGCCAATCGTGGAGAATGCGCGCAGGCTTGCCGTTTACCCTATGATTTGATGGTCGATGGGGAGCAAAAGCCGATGGGCGATATCGCCTACCTGCTGTCACCAAAGGACTTAGCGGCGCTTGAGCTGGTTCCGGAGCTGATCGAAGCGGGTGTGACTTCCTTTAAAATCGAAGGCCGCTTAAAAAGCCCTGAGTATGTGGCCAACGTAGTTAGCAAGTATCGGCTAGCGATCGACCGCTACTTTGACGGTGGCGATGTAAGACCGAGCAAGGAGGAGCTGCGTGAATTGGAGCAAAGCTTTTCCCGCGGGTTTACGTACGGGTTTCTGAAGGGTACGAATAACAAGCAGCTCGTAGAAGGCACCTATCCGAAAAGCCGCGGTATTTATCTGGGTCGTGTAAAGCAAATTTTGCGTGATGGCGTGGTCTGTGAGCTTGAAGCTCCTGTTAAACGTGGTGATGGCATCTGCTTTGACGCGGGGGATCCGACCAAAAAAGAAGAAGGCGGTCGTGTCTACGATATTCGCCGCAGAGGTGTGAAGCTGGAGGGTGAAGCGGCAGGTGGACTGATCGAAATTATTGCCGGACGCAATGATGTTGACTTGAAGCGCCTGCATGTAGGGGACCGGATATGGAAAACGAATGATCCGCATCTGGATAAAAGGCTGCGCCAATCGTTCGAAAATGATCGGCCTTACCGTACTTTTCCGGTGAATATTAAAGTAACTGGAACGCTGGGCGAACCGCTTCGCAGCTGGTGGACCGATACGCGAACCGGGCATACTGCCTACGTAGAGTCGGAGCTGCCGCTGGTACAAGCACAAAAGCGGCCGATGGATGAAGCGTTATTCGCAGAGCAGCTGGGTCGATTGGGCGGAACGATTCTAGAGCTTGGAGAGCTTGATGTACAGCTGGAAGGGGAACTCATCGTACCGATGCGCGAGCTTAACAGCATGCGCCGTAGTGCTGTAGAGCTGCTGGAGACTGAGCGTCAGCGTCCGCGGGCATACGTGAAGCGCAGTGTTGATGCTTATGCAGACGTTCCTGAGCACGCTGCTCAGCAGAAGCAGATTTCTTCTGCGATTCCACAGGTACGCATGACCGCTTTATGTCGCAGTCTGGAGCAGGTTGAAGCGGCGCTTGCTACCAATGTCGATATGGTGATCGCCGATTTTGAGTTTATTAAGCAATTTCCCGCAGCTGTAGAAGCAGCTCGTCGCGCAGGCAAGCGTATTGCGCTTGCTACTCCGCGTATTCATATGCCAGGGGAAACGGGATATTTCCGTAATATTTCGAAGCTGAAGCCGGATGCGATTCTGGTTCGCAATACAGGAGCTGTTTATTTCTATTTAAAGCAGCGTCTCGAACAGCCGAATGAGCAGCATCCTGAGCTGATCGGAGATTTTTCCCTTAATATCTCCAATCATAAAACAGCGGCTCTGTTCCTCGAAGCTGGTTTGAATAAAGTGACACCATCCTATGATTTGAATATTCAGCAAATGGTCGATCTGCTGCATGCGACTGATACCTCCAAGCTGGAGGTCGTTATTCACCAGCATATGCCGATGTTCCATACGGAGCATTGTGTATATTGTACATTCCTCAGTGAAGGAACGGATTATACGAACTGCGGACGTCCCTGCGAGGACCACAGTATTTCCCTTCAGGATCGTGTCGGCATGTCACATCCGGTACGGGTTGACGAAGGCTGTCGGAATACGGTGTATAATGCGGTAGATCAATCTGGAGCTGAGTATGTGCGGAACTTCATGGATTTAGGAATTTCCTCCTTCCGTATTGAGTTTTTGGAAGAGACCGGGGATAAGGTCAAAGAGGTTATTTCTTTGTACGAGCGTGCCTTGAACGGCGAAATCAGTGGGACTCAAGTATGGAAAACGTTGAAGGCAACCAATCAACTGGGTGTCACTAGAGGACAGCTTTTAAAAAAATAACAATTAAATCACGTTTAATATGAAGCAGTTTAGGCCCTTGGTACTAGGTCCTGACTGCTTTTTTGTTGATTTTTGTAAGAATTTTGTAAGGTTCAATATTGTATGATACAGATAATGTATGTATTCATGTAAATATGTGTAAATCCTTGTTTGTTCGGAGGCTGCACATTTACTGGATGATCCATGTTCATTGACAACAGAATAAGAGGAGGAGAAACAATGTTTTTGAAAGAAGCACGCAGTAAGATCAGCTCTGTTCTTGTGTTCACGCTGTTGTTCAGTTTGCTTTTGCCTGCATTAGCTTGGGGCGCTGCAGCAGTGCCACTGAAGGACATCGCGGATTCCTACGCGCAAAAGGAAATTCAAAGCTTGGTCGATAGTGGGATAATCAGTGGTTACGAGGATGGAAGCTTTCAACCGCGTAAATCGATCACCCGCGCCGAATTGGCCAAAATTCTTGTGTTGTCCCTGGGGTTGAAAGAAGATCCTGACCAAGCGGCTGCCTTCACAGACGTGGACAAAAACAGCTGGTACAGAGGTTTTGTCGGAGCTTTGGTTCAATCCAAAATCACACAAGGAAATTCAGCTACTACTTTTGCTCCTGACGCGAAAGTAACAAGAGAAGAGCTAGCCGTATTTTTTATACGCGCACTAGGTCTTGAAGAAACAGCAACCAAGGTTGCTGCTGATGCCAACGTATCCGATCTGAATACGATTTCCGATTGGGCTAAAGCGGATGTATCGCTTGCTTTCAAAGTAGGCTTCTTGCAAGGTATTGACGATGGAGCAGGCTCTGTCAAATTCAGTCCTAAAGACAATTCGGAAAGACAAGCGGTTGCTCGTCTGGCCTATGAGTTCAAGAACAACAAGGACTCTATCATCAATAAGGCAAAAGCACTTGCTGTTGGAACATTGGCTGTTAGCTCTGCTGTCGTAACGAACAATACAACAGTAGAAGTGACCTTCAATCAAGCAGTAGGTACCGTGTCTGCATCCGATTTCACATTTGATAACAACTTGACAGTTACCAAAGCAGAGTTGAAATCCGGAAGCACAACGGTAGTTGTTTTAACAACTAGCGTGCAAGCAGGTGGAACTGTGTATAAGCTCAGCTACTTAGGCAAAGACACAGGCATTACGGTAACTGGTGCAGCAACTGGAGGAAGTGGAAGCAGCAGCAATGGTAGCTCCAATAATTCAGTAACAGATAAACAGTTGCTTGCAAACGGCGGTATCACGTATAAAGATATCAGATTAACTGCAAGTGATACTTATGGTCCTGCTGATGGTTCCAAGACCATAGTTAAAGGGACTTTGACGCTTGATCCTGGTGAGACAGGCGAAATTACGCTCAGAAATATTGAAGCGGACAATATCGTTGTTGCTTCAGGTAGCCCTAATTCTATTAAATTAGTTAATATTGTTATTGTAGTAGAATTGAAAATTGATACTAATGCGTCCCAAACAGCATTGGTTCGTGTTGTAACAGAGGGAACTACAGTAATAGCTAGCACTTATGTAGGTTCCGGTGCCATTATTGAAGCGACTAAAGGTAGCTTTGGTAATATCAATATCGGAGCGGGAGCTGCAGGCAAAGAAGTTCAGCTTAGAGGTACGATTACAGATGCAGTCTACGTGACTAGTCTTGCAGTTGGTGTAACTATTAATGTAAATGCTCCAACAACCGGTGGTGGCAGCACTTCCGTGGCAGCATTGAACCTGGGTGCAAACACGAATGTAAAAACGCAGACAGGCTCTACATTAAAATCTTTGGTAGTTACAGCAAATATCAAGGTATCGTTGGATGGGGCGGGTGCTATTTCTGATGTATCCGTTGCTTCGACAGTAACAAGCCTTGCATTAGATGTAACTTCGACTGTCAATATTGTAAAGATCACAGTAACGTTCACAGTCAAATTGACTGGGGATACAGGTGCAGTTGCGCGCATCACTATAACCATCGAAGCTGGAGGCGGTACAGTAGAGGTATCACCTGATATTGCAGATGTAAATGCAGCTCAAAGCGCATTGACAATTGGTTATGCAAATGGTGATTCAGCCACATCCGTTAAAAGCAGTCTTAACTTGCCAACAACAGGTGCTAATGGAACAACCGTTACATGGTCATCTTCGGACACTTCTGTAGTCGACAACGACGGTACTGTTACACGTCCGACGGCTGACACATCAGTAACGTTGACGGCGACAATCAGTAAAGGTACATCCACTGCTACAAAAACTTTTACAGTAACAGTTGTTAAAGCTACTGGAAATTCAGAAACAGCTGTGGCTGCAAGTATCAATGCGCTAGCAATTGATTATGCAATTGGTGATTCAGCTACTTCGGTTACACAAAACCTTACTCTCGCAACAACAGACGCAGCAAATGGAACAACCATTACATGGTCTTCCTCGAACACGGCTGTGGTTAGCAATACAGGTGTTGTAGTACGTCCAGCAGTTGACACCGTAGTAACATTAACAGCTACTGTTAGCAGCGGCAGCAACTCTGGTACTAAAGCTTTCGAAGTTACTGTTAAAGCTTCAACTTCAGTAACTACGGTAACTTATCTAACTTACAACACGACGGCTTCGGTTACGAATTCGGTTTATAGTGGCGTGAGCGGTGCTAATAATGTTAATGATACAAATCTTGCACTCCATGTGGCAGGAGCTAATGCATCTGACTTCTTAATCGTTGGATTTAGTGATGCATTGTCGGCTGATTCAAATGATCTTCTTGGGGTAACGGTTACTTCCAATCCATCTGCTACTGCTAATACTTATTCTGTAATTAATAGCACATACTTTGGATTCCGGTATTCAAGTCCAAGGGTATCAGGCAGTGTATATGAAATACAAATTGCTGGTCTTAAGAAAAGTTCGGACAGCAGCATAATACCTACAGTAACCATTTACGTGTATCAAGACTAGTTTTACCAAGCCAGAGTCAACCTTAGGGTTGACTCTTTTTCTATTTGCGGCGAAAATAAAGGAAGAATTTGCCGATTGGAGGCTGGAGATGAAAGAAAACAAATGGGTCCTGGGTCTAATCGGCATCATCCTTGTAGCGGCGATCTGGTATATATATCCGATTCTTTTTCCGAAGCAGGTGGAAAGTACGAGTCAAGAATATGTGCAGGCAACGAAGCTGATCAAAGAAGGCAAGCTGGAAGAGGCCAAGCCGCTGTTAATGAAAGGAATCAACAAAGAACCTGGGGAAGGTAAATACCATTTTGCGCTTGGCAACATTGCCCGGCAGCAAAATAAGCTGGAAGAAGCGTTGTCTCAATATAATCAAACCATTCAAAAGACGCCTGGGACAACAGAAGCCTATAACAACAAAGCCGGAATTTTGATGCTGCAAAATAAACCGGATGAGGCGTTGGCGACTATTGAGTTGGGACTTCAACATAATCCTGCATTTCAAGATCTGCTATTCAAAAAAGGGCAGCTACTTTATGTAAAGAAGGATTACGCGCAGGCGATTGCAGTTTTACAGCCGCTCAGCAGTGACCCTAATTATGTTGAGGCCTATCGATTTGTGGGACTATGTCTTCGGGAGCAGCAAAAGTATGATCAAGCGGTCGAACAACTGCAAGTATATTTGCAAAAAACACCTCAGAATACGAAGGGCCGTACTGAAGTCGAACAAGTGGCTGCTGCCATGCAAACTCAAGTGTCATCCATCAAATAAACGCTTAATGTTCTAATTAATTTGTTTTAATCAGGTTTTGATAGTATAGAAGCAATCTCTCAGGTTTATAGAAATGCTCATTCAGAATTTCAAAAAAATAGCCAGTAAGTGGGTGAATAATTGATTACGACAGCTCAAACAATAGTTCAACTCATGAATGAGCAGCGGTACGAGGAAACGGTTTGGAGTATGGAAAGGATTCTTATGGACGGTGGCAGCGTAAGCTTGGAACTGGTTGATCAGCTACCAAATACATGGATCTGCAAATCTGCGTTGCTGCTGCAGCTTCAAGGTGAGCAATGTGCACACAAGGGTGAGCTGGCTGAAGCCTATGCTTTATTGAAACAAGCTGTTCAAGGCTTTGCCAGGATGGGTTTACAGCTCATGATGTTGGATTCGATGGCGCAGTTGGCTGCTGTTTGTTTACGGATCGGAGAATGGCAGGATGCTCAGACATTACTGAGATTTTTACATATGGAGTGGGAAAGGAAAGAGTCGTTCGTGGGGGGGAAGGTTCTTCATGTACTGGCTCGGGGCTCATATTTAATTGATACACTAGAGGGCGAAGTCTCTGCATACAAGGAGGCGGAGGCACTTTTTATACAAGCAGGTGCCAACCTGTGCTGTATGCAGTTATATGCTGACCGTCTGTTGGATCCGATATCGGATGTAAGCGAATTGGAACTGGAGCGAATGGGTATACATGCAGAGCAGAAATCGAGGCTCGATCCAGCGCTGTATACATGGGGACAATTCATTAAAGGCCTTATACATAGCCGACGTGAGCAATGGGAGCAAGCGTTTAGTGCATTCTCTACCGTGAAAAGCGATGAGCTGTCGTATGAATACGCTGCTTTGTATTGGATACGGAGAATGGAAGCGGCGCTACTGGCGGAGCGTGAGATCGGTGATAGCTTGTGGAACCAACTGAATCGTCTGGAGGCTGCTTTGAGCAGTGATATGCCTATTCAGCTTCAGGTATGTGGTATTCGATACTTGCAAGCCAAATGGCGGGGAGGCCGCATAGACGCAGATCACTTGCATATTAAGCTCCAGGCATGGCTGGAACTGGTCAATAACTCTTCTTATTCGGCTTGGATAGCGCAGTGGGAGCGCAGATGGGAGTCGCGGCAGCGGGTACAGAACGTAACTAAGCCTAATACAGAGCGAAGCTGGAATATTAGCTGCTTTGGAACATTGACATTCAACAATGCCGATATAGAAGTTAAAAATGTGAAATGGAAGCGGAAAAAGGCGCTGGAGCTTTTTGTTTATTTGCTCATACAGCCCGATCTGTCAGCGCCAAAGGAACGGGCGATGGAAGTGCTGCTGCAGCAAGTCGACGCAGATAAAATGAGTAATCAACTGTATGTCATCATTCATCAGCTAAAGCAAACCTTGAAACAAGAACTGCGGATGGAGTCGGCTATTGTCATCAAGGACGGGACACTCAGCTTTAATAAACAATTGCTGGGCCAGGTCGATTTAGTCAATTATCACAACCTGATACGGATGGGGGATCAGGCCTGGGGAACGGATTATGAGCTTGCAATCGATTTCTACAATCAAGCAAAGCAGTTGTATGGAGATCTGATTCCCGAGCTGCACTATGTAGATTGGCTTGAGGCTTACCGGGAATCTTTAGTTGACAAACAGGTCGGTATTTTGCGGAAAATGGCACTGTATTATAGTACCCAAGATAAGCGTGAACTTGCGGAAGTTTACTATGGCCATTGGATTGAGATCCGGCCACTAGAAGAAGAAGGATACCAGGCATTTATCGAGTTTTTGATTTCAACTGGTCGAGAACCTGAAGCTCGACGCTGGTATGGTAAATGGGAGCAGGTATGCCGCAAAGAGTTGGGTTGGGTACCTTTTTCAGCAATGAGTAAAATGGTTTCTGGGGGAAGCTCCACAGGTGATGAGGAAGCTGAAACGATGTAAATAGCCTTTCCGATAAGTATTAACTAAGTGAACCGACAGGGGGAACGAACGAGATGGTACTTCCGATAGCGGAAACTTTATCGATGAAGGTCAGATATTCAGGTTCAGTGATAATATTGGAGCTGAATGGGGATTTGACGATTCAGTTTGACGTTTTGTTGTCTAGATTCCGCGATTCCCCACGAGGCTTGGAGACTGAGCAGCGGGCATTAATTTTGAATTTTTACCGTGTTAGCTCCAGTAGTGGCGGAGGGATAGCTGTACTGCTACGGCTTATTCGTGAACGGGCAATAGGTAATCTCTACACTTTTATGTGCGGTTTATCTACGTATCTGGAACGATTGTTTCGAATCGTTGGCTTAACACAATATGCGATGGTATATCCTGATGAATATACCATCATGCAGAGGCTTAAGGAAGCTGCTGAATGAACGGATATAAAGTATTAAAGAAAGCTGTGAAATGAGGTTTGCGCAGAGCGGACCCCATTTTACAGCTTTTATTTGTTTTTTAGGGATCAAACCTGTTTGTTCACATTTTAGACACATTTTTTTAAGCGAATTTTCAGATTCGTTTAAGCTGGGCTTATTGTTGGGCTTGTATATTATGGTTGCTTTGGTTAAGCAGACAGAAAAGTGGACATGGCTTGAAGAAGGTATAATTCGTTTTGAATGGAGGTTTTGAGGTGCTTGAGGTAAAACAGGTTAGCAAATTGTACGAGAACCAAAGAGGGGTCCACAGCATCGATTTTTCCATGAGCCGCGGTGAAATTGTCGGGTTTTTGGGACCAAACGGGGCGGGTAAAACCACGACCATGCGGATGATTACCGGCTATTTGAATCCGACCCATGGGTCCATTGCAATTGATGGCTTATCGATGTCCGATCATCCACGGAAGGCCCGGCAGAAGATCGGATATTTGCCGGAAACGCCACCGCTGTATCCGGAAATGTCGGTACAGTCGTACTTGCAATTTATTGCCGATCTGCGCGGAATTCCTGTGAAGCAGCAAAAACACCGGATTGGTGAGGTCATCGAACGTCTTGGCTTACAGGGACGGGAGCGTCAGATTATGCGCAGCTTGTCCAAAGGCTACAAACAACGGATGGGACTGGCACAAGCGATTCTGCATAATCCCGATTTATTGATTTTGGATGAACCAACATCGGGATTGGACCCCAAGCAGATTATTGAAATTCGTCAGCTCATTCGCGAGTTGGGTGAAAATCATACGGTGCTGCTCAGTACTCATATCCTGCCCGAGATCAATACGTTATGCAATCGGGTGTTGATTATCAATCAAGGGCGCATCGTATTGGATGGACATCCTGATCAGCTGGCGCAATCGATGGGCGAGACATTTGAGGTCTCGCTTGAAGTAAAAGGGCCGCGCGACGCGGTATTGGCCGAGCTGCGCAGCCTGCCGCAGATCGCCAGCGTAAAGCCGCTGGCGGATGTGCTCGCTGCCGGAGGATCGGCAGCAACCGATTCGGCTGCGCTTGCCCCGCAGCCGAATCCAGACGCGCCCGAGCACGGTGTGGGCGCGGAAGCTGTGCCAGCCGAGCCTGCGGCAGGGCAGGCATTGTCTTCCACGGTCGCGGCGGAGCCGACCGTGCGGGTACTTGTGTCCGCCACGGACCGTGTGGACGTTCGCGAAGCGATCTTTTACCGCATGGCCGAGCGGCGGTATCCCATCCTTGCAATGCGCAAGGAAAGCTTGAGCTTGGAGGATATTTTCCTCAAGCTCACAACGAATGAAACGATTGATCCCACCGCTTCAAGTAACGGTGTATCAGATAGCCTTTCTTCTACTACATCCCATTTGAAGAACGAGAGCGGTATCACAGCTTCTTCAAGTGAGGATAAGAGGGGGAATCCAAATGCGTAGAATAGGGGCCATTTGCAAAAAAGAGCTGCAGCTATACTTTTACTCACCAACAGCGTACGCAGCGTTTGCTTTCTTTTTTCTGATTTCAGGCTATTTCTTTAGCGCCAATTTCCTAAACCCGCCTAATATTGTTGATGTTCGCCCGGTGGTTGGTACGGTTACGTTTGTCTTTCTGCTGATTATTCCGCTGCTGACGATGAGACTGATGTCAGACGAACTGCGTCAAGGGACGGATGAGCTGCTGCTGACATCACCAGCGAGCATCACTGAAATTGTCATTGGTAAGTACTTGGCTGCTGCTGTTGTCCAATTAATGCTGGTGGTAGGCTGCCTGATTTACCCTTGGATTATGAGCGCTTACGGAACGCTGGATCAGCCTATATTTTGGCTATCTTACCTGAGCATGTTCCTGATAGGAGCGGCTATGATGTCCGTAGGACTGTTCGCTTCCTCCTTGTCTGCTCATCAGATGGTTACCGGAATTGTCGCTTTTGCCATACTGTTGATGTTTTGGACGGTGGAATGGTTAGGTGATTTGCTTGGAGGTAAGCTTAAGGACTATCTCGGTCTCTTTTCCATAATCGGCCGTGGTATGAACTTGCAGAAGGGTGTACTGAATTTCGCTGATATTTTGTTTTATGTTACCTTGATTATCGTGTTTATCGTGCTCAGCATCCAAGTGCTGGAGAGAAAACGCTGGAGATAATCAGTGAAACAAGCAGTCTCTACATGCATCATTTTGCTATGCAAAATTCAGCTCATGCTTACGAAGTTTGTTTCGCTAAAACGAAACTCGAAGGGGGAAAGTCTAAGTGAATAAGTGGATTCGCGGTACGAATGCCGTCGTATTATCGCTTGCGGTAATTGGTATTTTCATCATCCTGACCATTTTTCTCAACTCCACGAAAAATTTGCAGGTTGATTTAACGCAAAATAAAAAGTTCACCCTATCCGATAAAACGACGGAAACGTTAAAATCACTTGATAGTGACGTTCATTTCATCACCTTGACGAGTGATCAGACCAATCCGTATATCAAACGCCAGGTGGATGAGCTGATTCAAGAATACAAGAAACGCAATGCCAAAATCGTCTCCGATGATTACGATATCGTAAAGCAGCCAGCAATGGCCAAGCAGTACGACGTTGACCCGGGGGGAACACTCGTGTTGGAAAGCGGTACGCAGAAGAAAGTCTTGTATTATTCCGACATGTTTCTGCCTGGACAGCAGCAGGGTGAGTATAAATTTAGCGGAGAAGAGAAGCTGACTCAAGCGTTGGTTAATTTGAATGCCAAGACCAAAAGCAAAATTTATTTCTTGTCTGGTCATAATGAAATTCCGCTTAATCAAATGAATTTGTGGAAAAACGGACTGGAAGGCGAGAATTACGAGATCGCTGATCTGAATTTGCTGCGTGAGGGCAAAATTCCCGACGATGCCGAGGTGCTGTTCGTCATCGGTCCGACAACGGATATCAGTGATAAAGAAACGAGTGTTATCAATGAATACTTGAAGGGCAAGGGCAAGCTGTATATCGCGCTTGGCTTCAACAAGGATATGGCAACCCAATGGAAAAATATCGACGGCTTGCTGTCGCAATACGGAATCAAGGATCAGCATGCGATAGCGATTGAACCGAAGCAGAGCCAGTTGTACGATCCACTCACGATCATACCTGAATATGGCTTCCATGCAATTACCAAGAAGCTGCAGGATTACAATTTGTTAACGATGATGAATTTGGCTGTATCAATCAATGCGGACCAACCTGTAGCTGATTTTCCAGTTACGGCGATTCTTAAGACGACGGATGCGGCTTATGGGGAAACCGATATCGTTCAGCTCATGAGCAATCGTACGGCCAAGGACGATAAGGACATTAAGGGCCCGCTTAATCTGGGATACGTTGTTGAAACGAAGGAGCAAAAGCCTAAGGCTGTCGTACTGGGCGGTTCCTCATTCTTCGTTGATGAGGTTCTTCAGCAGCAGGGCAATCGTGATTTTGCACTGAACAGCGTAGGCTGGCTGCAGGAGCAGAAGGATCAAGTAACGATTCGTCCTCGTGAAGGTGATGCGCTGCAGCAAGCACTGATAACAGGAAGTCAGGCGAATACGATTTTGTACGGTACTTTATTTGCATTCCCATTACTCTTCCTGGTCGTTGGCGGAACGATTTGGTTGAGGAGGAGAAAAGGATGAAGCGACTCATTCCGACGCTTATACTTGTGATCTTGTGTATTGGTGGCTTCTGGTATGCTCAGAGCAAGGATTTTTTCAAGGAGAAGCCGGAACCATCAGTAGCACTTGCCACAATCAATAAGGACGAAGTAGCAAGCTATTCAATAAAAAATGGCGATAACGAGATTGAAATGCAGCGTAAAGACGGGAATTGGACGATGACGAAGCCATCCCCTCTGCCACTCGATAAGTTTAGCGCAGATGGTTGGGTTGAATCTTTCATTTCCCTCAGCAAAGATAAAACAGTAGATGCAAATGCGGCCGATTTGGCGCCATTCGGACTTGCCAAGCCAGCGCAGGAGTTCAAGGTCACGCTGCAAAATGGTACTGTCCATACGCTTAGTGTAGGTGATCCTGTAGCGATTCAAGGTTTCCACTATGCGATGTTCAGCGGCTCACCAGAGGTATTCCAGCTCAGTGATACGAAGACACAGCCGCTTACCCTGAGCCAAATCGACTTTATGGATAAAAATCCGGTTAAACTTGATTATGAGCAGCTGCGAGCCATGACTGTGGATTGGAAAGAACAGAAATGGACCTTGACCAAGGTCGATGCTGACAAAAAATCGTACGAGTCCGACTGGAAGCTTGGTGAACAGACGCTTAAGGCTGCAGATGCGACTCAGGTTATCGACAAGCTGCAGATGATCAGTACCGAGCAACCGGCCAAACACACAGCAGAGATTAAGCTGGATACGCCTGAGCTTCGTGTAGAGGTCAAGCTGGTTGATTCAGCGAAGAAGGAAACGACAGAGGTCTATGTTGGCAAGCAGCAGCAGGACACCGTATGGTTCAGTAAGGAAGGCAGTGAGTGGGCTTATGCCCTTCCAGCGGCTTCCATCCAGGAGCTCGCAGACAAAGGCAATCCGCCAGCACAGACAGAGGGACAGCCGACGGCAGAGCAGCCCAAAGCGGCTCAATAGGAATCTTGACGAATCCAAATAAAAACCTGAATAGAACCCGTATCGCCCATCAGGGTCGTATACGGGTTCTTTCTGTTTAGATCAAGCTTGTTCGATTAAAGAAATACTCTGCTGGAAACAGGATCAGACGCTGTATACTTGCTCAACCCAAAAGCTGTACCCAGTAGATGAGTACAGCTTAGTGTTGAAACTACGAATAGTAACTTCAGGCTTACAGTTAATTGTATCGGTTGCCTGTCGTATTCATGGATCGATCATAAGTATTGGAGTTCAAAGAATTATTTTCACGGAATGTGTCGTACGTATAGTTATCACGATTGGCATCAGAATCGACCAGCACGAGGATATTGCCCTCATCGACATAATTGTTATACTGCCGAGCCTCATCCTCAGGAATGCCCAAACCGATTAATCCGCCAACCAGTCCTCCTGCTCCTGCTCCCACGGCTGCACCTGTAAGTGTAGCTGCTATAGGACCCGCTGCAAGAATCGGTCCGATTCCGGGAATAGCCAGCAATCCAAGACCTGCCAGTAAGCCAGCAGCTCCGCCTAACAAACCTCCAGTAGCCGCACCAGTCGCCAGACCTTCTGGAGCTTTTGTTCCGGTTTGATCCGTTACAGCAGCAATATCATCCTTATTTCTGGCAATAATTGAAATATCGTCCGATGTATAGCCCTGACGTTTCAAAGATTCGATCGCTTTCACAGCTTCCTGCTCCGACTTGAAAACACCAATAATTTTCTTTTCGTTATTCATGATTATTACCTCCCTGGATTATGGTTGCTGAATCGGTTAAACCCGTTCACTTCATTGCTTAAGTTCCTACTAGAGGGTCTCTTAACCGGTATTCAATATGCTGCATTTGAATACCTTGTTGTGCTTTGTAACGCTCGTTGCACTATGTATTTACCCGCTCTTCTGGAAATGAAACCTTGCTTTTTGTATGCGTATGGCAGACCGACTGGAAGAGGACTTGCTTGGTTATCGAGGATTTACGTATGTTTCAGAAGGATGCTTAGAAAGGTATGTAAGTATGAATACTGCCCTCCTGATCAGTGGAGCTCAATATTTTAGAAAGTATCATAACTGAAGGAGAGAGGCTCGATGGAAGAGGATAATAGCCAGCAGCAATCAACTACTCATCATGATCTGAACATCGCCTCCTTGGAGCCAGTTCCACCAAGATCCCGGAGAATACGTAATAAACGAAGATTGTATCTTGTTCTACTTTGTGTACTCATTCTATGGCTAACCATCGTCATGATTTATCAGACACATAAACAGCTTCCTCCGGGCCTTTCAATGGAAGGTCCTGTGCATTATGTGAAGGATGTGGAGTTTCTCTACGACCTGACCTACAAAAAAACAGTGCTGCCCGTGCAGGAAACGATGATTTTTGATAGAGTGTTCCAGGTTATAGACGAAGCGGAGCAGTTTATTGTGATCGATATGTTTTTATTTAACAGCTACTACAAGGAGGGAACCTTATATACGCCTCTTAGCGGTTTGATGACCGAGAAGCTGCTTGAGCAGAAAAAGCGACATCCTACGATGCCGATTATTTTTATCACGGATGAGGTCAATACGATGTATGGCTCTGCTATGCCTCCGGAGCTGGCGCGATTAAAGGCAGGGGGGATAGAAGTTGTGATCAGTGATGTTAATCCGCTGCGTGATTCGATCCCTTCCTATTCAGCCGTCTGGCGTACATTCGTTCAATGGTTTGGTCAAACTGGCAAGGGCTGGCTGCCGAACCCAATGGTGGATACAGCACCTTCCATGTCGCTGCGTTCCTATTTGAAGCTTATCAACGTCAAAGCAAACCATCGAAAGGTGATTGCTACGGAACGAGCACTCATAGTTCCATCAGCCAACGCCCATGATGCCAGTGCCTATAATTCCAACTCAGCCTTTTTAGTTCGTGGGGATATCATCGGGGATGCCTTGGCAAGCGAACAGGCCGTAATTAATTTTTCGAGCGGCGGGAAAGAGATTCCTTTTCCTCAATACACGCCTAATGGCCTGGAGGAGGGAGACATTGAAGTTCAGTTATTGACCGAAGGGAAAATATATAAGCATGTAATACAGTCGTTGTCCGAAGCGGGAGTTGGTGATCAGGTATGGATGGGTATGTTTTATTTGGCAGATCGCCAGGTGATCAAGGCAATGATTGAAGCATCCAAACGCGGAGCTGAGCTTCGTCTCATCCTGGACTCGAACCAGAATGCTTTTGGTCGAGATAAAATCGGAGTACCCAATCGGCCTGTGGCTCAAGAGCTGTTGAACGCTTCAGACAATCGAATCCAAATTCGTTGGTATAATGGCACAAACGAGCAGTACCATACCAAGCTGCTATTTATTGATAAAACGAATCGAATTGTGGTCAATAACGGCTCCGCCAATTTCACGGAACGTAATCTCGATGATTTGAATTTGGAGACCAATCTGGGGATTAACGCGCCCGGAGACAGCAAGCTGGCCCTTCAGCTTCGTCAATACTTTAATCGCCTGTGGAACAACGAAGGTGCTCCTTACACATTGGACTATGAGGCCTTCAAGGACAAGAGTGTGTGGATCAAAGAATGGATGTACCGGTTACAGGAATGGCTGGGGGTGACTACTTTTTAAATAGACATACATAACATTTCCACATACTGGACAACCTACCTTTTGTAACCTATGAAAGGAGGGAATGCCTGTGTACACACAACAGCAGAACAACCAACAACAATCCGGGGCTGGAAAGATTAGCACCAAGGAGCTGTTATACGTAACAGATTGCTTGAAGAACGAGGACTTGCTGGCCAAATTGGCTGCACAAGCAGCTACTGAAGCCTTTACGCCGCAGCTGAAGCAGCAATTTATGCAGATCGCTCAAGACCGCCTCAATCATTCCGACCAATTGCTGAGTGCCCTGCAGCAGCAAACGTATTTGACCCACTAAACCGATAGGAGGTGTTAGAATCCATGTACCAATCAAACTATGGGAACCAACAGGTGTTTAATCAACAAGGCCAACAAGCTCAACAAAATCAACAAGGCCAACAAAATCAACAGGGTAATGTACTGGAGGAATTGGATTGGGGTAACCTGTTATTATCCGAGCTGAAGCGATGCGCGCGCGAGTATACGACAGCGGCTTTGGAAGCGGTCAATCCAGTTCTATGTCAAACCTTTCAAAAGCTTGCGAATGAAACGATGCAGGATCAAGCCCAGCTGTTCGGTGTGCTTTCACAAATGAACGGCTACGGTTCTGTCCAAATGGCCCCGCAGCAAGAAGTCCAGCAGCAGCTGCAGCAGCAAAGCAATAAAGTGGAGCAGCTGCACTCCAATGTACAGCAAGCCTTGCAGCAAGCAAATACTTCTGGGTCCGGCTTATACCAGCAGCAAGCAGAGCAGCAGGCCTATCAATCCTATCAGCCTTACCAACAGACGCAGGCCTACTCGTACCCGTCCAATTCCGCATATTCGGGCAATCAAGGGAATCAAGGTTCTTACGGATCTCAGGGGACGAACAGCTCTTCTGGTTCAAGTAGCTATGGACAAGGTTATTCGTCCGGGTACTCGAATATCAACTCCAATTCGGGTATGAACCCAACGCAAAGCAGCGGGTCTGGCTACGGGCAGAACCAGACTTCTTATTCAACCGCTTCCTCGGTCACAGGAGCTTCCAGCGCCAAGTTTGCAGGCTCTGAGAGTCATGAAGCCACACGCGGGGGCAATAGCTTTAATTGGACAGATAATCAGGAAGGTGACAGCTCCTTACAGGGATCAACGTCGCAGTCAACGGCCAATCGGACAAACGATTCGAGCGGCAAATATATATTGTAATTTACTTAATAACAAGGCAGACTCCGGCTATGAGCTAGCGGGGTCTTTTTTTCATTGAGAACATATGATCGCTCCTGTATAATGAAATCTATATCACACTTAACGCTTACTCTTTTTGCGTATATGTTTCGATTTCTTTTCCTATTATGTTCACACCTCTCCATGTAATTTTTATCGCAGCATGAGTAGTCTTCAGGATGGCCTGGGATCAGTTGGTGATCCGGTAATAGCCATTTGACACCTGTGGTTGTGTAGCATAGACTAATTTTTATAGCGTCATAATCGAGTATGATAGCGCAGCTAATTATAGAACGAATGCTTAGGGGGCACGGCCTTTTGCTAGTAGATATGAAGCAGTGGAAGCATACTTTCAAGCTGGACCCGGATCGGGAGCTGTCGGACGAACAGCTGGATCGTTTGTGCTTGTCCGGAACAGATGGCATCTTGGTAGGCGGTTCTTCAGGTGTTACCTTTGATAACACAGTCGATCTGCTGGCGCGAATTCGCAGATATGAAGTGCCTTGTGTACTGGAAATTTCCACTCAGGAAGCGATTGTACCTGGCTTTGATTTATTTTTTATTCCTATTGTTCTGAATACCCGGGATACGAATTGGATTGTTGGGCATCATCATCAGGCTCTGCGTGAATACGGTGCACTGCTGGATTGGAAGCAGGTTGTGACGGAAGGCTACATTATGATGAATAAGGAATCAACGGCTGCACAGGTCACACAAGCCGACACTGATTTGGATGTCAAAGATGTAGAGGCTTTTGCGCGAATGGCAGATCAGCTGTTCCGGTGCCCAATTGTATATATGGAGTACAGTGGAATGTTCGGCGATATGAGGCTTGTGTCTAAAGCACGCGAGGTTATTAAACATGCACGGTTGTTCTACGGCGGGGGAATTGATGGCCCGGATCGGGCCCGTGAGGCCGCTAAGGCTGCGGATACCATAGTTGTAGGCAACGCGGTGTATGATGCATTTGAACAGGCGCTGGCTACCGTACAGGCGGTTAAAGACCGTTAACAGCAGCAGCTAGCCGTAATAAAGGAGTAGATACGAAATGAATGAAACGATTGATGTTTTTGCTTCGATACAAACCTTGAATCCCCCGCAAAAGCAAGCCGTTGAGACGGTTGATGGACCTCTTCTGATAATGGCTGGAGCCGGCAGCGGCAAGACCCGTGTGCTGACGCACCGGATTGCTTATTTAATTGCAACTCGCAAAGCGGCTCCATGGAGCATTCTTGCCCTTACATTTACGAATAAAGCAGCTCGCGAAATGCAGGATCGGGTCAGCAAGCTGGTCGGCCCAAGTGGTCGCGATATTTGGGTGTCGACGTTCCACTCCATGTGTGTGCGGATGCTGCGCAAGGATATTTCCCGAATTGGTTTTACGTCCAATTTCACGATTCTGGATTCCGGCGACCAGTTGTCTGTCATTAAAGCATGCATGAAGGAACTTAACTTTGATCCCAAAAAGTTCGAGCCCAAAGCGGTTCAGGCTGCAATGGGAGCTTTCAAAAATGAATTGAAAACACCAGAGATGGTCGAAAATACAATCGGCGATTATTTTGACGGTGTCGTGGCCAAGGTATACAAGCTGTACCAAAAAAAGCTTAAGCATAACAACTCGCTCGATTTCGACGATTTGATAATGGTAACGATCCAACTGTTCAAGGAAGAGCCGGATGTACTCGATTTTTATCAAAATAAATTTCAATATATTCACGTGGATGAATATCAGGATACGAACAAAGCGCAGTATATGCTTTGTTTAATGCTGGCGGACAAGCATAAGCGTATTTGTGTTGTAGGTGACAGTGACCAATCGATTTATCGGTGGCGTGGTGCCGATATTAGCAATATTATGAACTTTGAGAACGATTATCCAAATGCCACAACGATCCTGCTTGAGCAAAATTACCGTTCCACCTCGAACATACTGAATGCGGCCAATAAAGTCATTGCCAACAATGCAGGACGCAAAGCGAAGAACCTGTGGACGAGCAAGGACGGTGGCGCCCTAATCCGTTTTTATCAGGCTGATTCCGAGCATGAGGAAGGCTACTTCATTACAAGTGAAGTCAAGAAACGTGTGGATAAGGGCAAAAGATATCAGGATCATGCGATCTTGTACCGTACCAATGCACAATCGCGGGTCATTGAGGAAATACTGATTAAATCCGATATTCCTTACCAGATCATCGGCGGCATCAAGTTCTATGACCGTAAAGAAATCAAAGATATTCTCGCCTATTTGCGGTTGATTTCCAATCCAAATGATGATATTTCCTTTGTCCGTGTTGTTAATGTGCCCAAGCGTGGTATCGGAGACACAACAGTAGAACGATTGACGGAAGCAGCCGCTCGCCGGGGGATTTCCTTGTTTGCACAGCTGGAGGACATCGATGGCATGGAAATTGGTGCCAAAGCCAAGCATGCGTTAACCGATTTTCGCGAAATGATCGACAATATGCATCGGATGGTTGATTATTTATCCGTTACCGAGCTTACAGAAAAGCTGCTCGAGCTGACGCAGTACCGAATCGAGCTGCAGCGTGAAAAAACGATCGAGTCCACCGCAAGGCTGGAAAATATCGATGAGTTTTTATCCGTAACCATGGAATTCGAAAAGCGCAATGAAGATAAAACCCTGATTGCTTTTCTGACGGACCTCGCCTTAATTGCCGACATCGATACAATGAACGAAACTGAGGAGGAAAAAGCCGATTCCGGCAATGCCGTTGTACTCATGACCATGCACAGTGCCAAGGGATTGGAATTCCCTGTTGTGTTCATTGTTGGTATGGAAGAAGGTGTCTTCCCTCACAGCCGTGCGGCTAACGATTACGAGGAGCTGGAGGAGGAGCGCAGACTTGCTTATGTGGGCATTACTCGGGCTGAGCAGGAGCTGTTCTTAACGTGTGCGAGAATGCGTACATTGTTCGGACGGACCAATATGAATGCACCCTCACGTTTTCTCAAAGAGATTCCTGAGGAATTGCTGGAAATGGCGGCGCCTGCCGGTGTAATTGGCGGTCGTTCAAGCAGTCCCTCCTGGGGGAATAAAGAAGGTCGTTATGGAAGCACTGGCGGAGGCTTCGGCTCCTCAAGCAGCAGTTATGGTGGCGGAGCGGCCGCCCCTGGAGCAGGTAAAAGCGTTACTTTCCGCACAGGAACAGGCACCCCTTCTTCCGGCGTTACCGTTCGTTCAACCATTCCGGGCGATCAAACGGGAGCGGGCAGTGGTGCTCAGGTGACTGATTACAAAACAGGCGACAAGGTAGCACATGGCAAATGGGGAATTGGCACCGTCGTGACGATCAAAGGTTCAGGTGATGATACAGAACTGCAGATTGCTTTTCCGGCACCTACGGGTTTGAAGCGTCTCCTTGCCAAGTTTGCACCTATCACCAGGCATAATGAATAAAAGTATTTACATCAAGGCGCTTCGCAACAATGAGGCGCCGATTTTTACATAGTCGAACCTTGAAAGGATGGTTTTACTTATATGACGGATTCTCTGGAGACGATGAAGGCTCTCATTGAAGAAATCTACAGCCACAATCACCTCTATTACACCATGGATCAACCGAGCATCAGTGATGCGGATTACGACCTCCTCTACGACCGTTTGGTCGCAATGGAAAAGGCTACGGGCATTACCCTGCCCAATTCGCCTACTCAGCGCGTAGGAGACCAGATATTAAAAGGTTTTGACCCGCATCGGCACAAATCACGTTTGTGGAGTCTGGATAAGGCACAAAATAAAGACGAACTCATGATCTGGTATACAAGAGCCTCCAAGCTGGTCAATGAATACAACGATCAGAATGACGAGGATCCGCTGCCGCCGCTTAGCTTTGTCATGGAGTTAAAGTTTGACGGACTGACGTTGAATTTAACCTATGATCATGGGGAGTTGGTTCAGGCTTCAACGCGCGGTAATGGCGTCATTGGCGAGGGGATTCTGGCGCAGGTCAAAACAATTCGGTCCATACCATCAGAAATTTCATACCGTGATGGAATTATCGAGGTTCAGGGCGAAGGCATTATGAACCTGTCCGTACTGGAGGAATACAACAAGACAGCGATAGAACCATTGAAAAATGCCCGGAATGCCGCGGCAGGTGCTCTGCGCAACCTGAATCCAAAGGTGACAGACAGCCGTAAGCTTAACGCCTATTTTTACCAGGTTGGCTACACAGATGGACTCCGCTTTGAGAACCATGAAGCCATGGTTGAATTTTTGCGTAACAATCGCTTCAAGGTCAGCCCGCTGATACAGGTGTTTGATTCTATTGAAGCCGCAGCAGGCGAACTGGACAGCATCACAGCCATGCGCCATACCTATGACTTTCTGATCGACGGAATCGTGATCAAAATCA
>NZ_JBBOBS010000001.1:0-52500 GCF_038000305.1 Paenibacillus sp. FSL H8-0034 | reverse complement strand
CGGACTGATGGATGTCCGTCCAAGCAGCGAGGCTGGTGTGTAGGCAAATCCGCACATCGATAAGGCTGAGCTGTGATGGGGAGCGAAAATTGCAGTAGCGAAGGTCATGAGTTCAAGCTGCCAAGAAAAGCCTCTAGCCAGGGAGAAGGTGCCCGTACCGCAAACCGACACAGGTGGGCGAGCAGAGTATGCTAAGGCGCGCGGAAGAACTCTCGTTAAGGAACTCGGCAAAATGACCCCGTAACTTCGGGAGAAGGGGTGCCTCGGTAGGGTGAATAGCCCGAGGGGGCCGCAGTGAAAAGGCCCAAGCGACTGTTTAGCAAAAACACAGGTCTGTGCGAAGCCGTAAGGCGAAGTATACGGGCTGACGCCTGCCCGGTGCTGGAAGGTTAAGGGGAGTGGTTAACCGCAAGGTGAAGCTATGAACCGAAGCCCCAGTAAACGGCGGCCGTAACTATAACGGTCCTAAGGTAGCGAAATTCCTTGTCAGGTAAATTCTGACCCGCACGAATGGCGTAACGACTTGGGCGCTGTCTCAACGAGAGATCCGGTGAAATTTTACTACCTGTGAAGATGCAGGTTACCCGCGACAAGACGGAAAGACCCCATGGAGCTTTACTGCAGCTTGATATTGAACTTGGGTACGATCTGTACAGGATAGGTGGGAGCCAAAGAAGCATGAGCGCCAGCTTGTGTGGAGGCGACGTTGGGATACCACCCTGATCGTATCCGAGTTCTAACCTCGCACCGTAATCCGGTGCAGGGACCGTGTCAGGTGGGCAGTTTGACTGGGGCGGTCGCCTCCTAAAATGTAACGGAGGCGCCCTAAGGTTCCCTCAGAATGGTTGGAAATCATTCGCAGAGTGTAAAGGCACAAGGGAGCTTGACTGCGAGACAAACAGGTCGAGCAGGGACGAAAGTCGGGCTTAGTGATCCGGTGGTACCGAATGGAAGGGCCATCGCTCAACGGATAAAAGCTACCCTGGGGATAACAGGCTTATCTCCCCCAAGAGTCCACATCGACGGGGAGGTTTGGCACCTCGATGTCGGCTCATCGCATCCTGGGGCTGAAGTAGGTCCCAAGGGTTGGGCTGTTCGCCCATTAAAGCGGTACGCGAGCTGGGTTCAGAACGTCGTGAGACAGTTCGGTCCCTATCTGTCGTGGGCGCAGGAAATTTGAGAGGAGCTGTCCTTAGTACGAGAGGACCGGGATGGACGTACCGCTGGTGTACCAGTTGTTCCGCCAGGAGCACGGCTGGATAGCTACGTACGGAAGGGATAAGCGCTGAAAGCATCTAAGCGCGAAGCCCCCCTCAAGATGAGATTTCCCAATTAGTAAGACCCCTTATAGACGATGAGGTAGATAGGTTCGGGGTGGAAGTGCCGCAAGGTATGGAGCTGACGAATACTAATCGGTCGAGGGCTTATCCAAGAAAGAGTCTTGCAAGCGAAAGCGAGTGAGACGCGCTGCTCAAGCGTAAAGTGTAAGTTTCGGATCTAGTTTTCAGGGAGCAATGCATCCATTGTTTCTAATGATCATGGAGAGATACCCAAGTGGCTATAAGGGGACCCTCTGCTAAGGGGTTAGACTGCGTAAGTGGTGCGAGGGTTCGAATCCCTCTCTCTCCGTAGTGATTTTCCATGTGGCGGTGTAGCTCAGCTGGCTAGAGCGTACGGTTCATACCCGTGAGGTCGGGGGTTCGATTCCCTTCGCCGCTACCATTTATTTTATTATTGATTTTACATAATGAAATATGTTATGATTCGTTTTGATTTGATTAACTTATGGAGGCTTAGCTCAGCTGGGAGAGCATCTGCCTTACAAGCAGAGGGTCGGCGGTTCGATCCCGTCAGCCTCCACCATTTATTGTTAAGAAGAATAATATTGTTGATTACTTCACATACTTGTTGAAGGACATCATTCAAACTTGCCGTTGTAGCTCAATTGGTAGAGCAACTGACTTGTAATCAGTAGGTTGGGGGTTCAAGTCCTCTCGACGGCACCATGTACTTTTTCAAATGCGGAGCCGTGGTGTAGTGGCCCAACATGCCTGCCTGTCACGCAGGAGATCGCGGGTTCGAATCCCGTCGGCTCCGCCATTTTATTACCATTGCTTACAAAATGGACGAGTTTCCTTTTAATATGAATGGTATAGAAATTTGAAATTATTGTAGTATGGCTCGGTAGCTCAGTCGGTAGAGCAGAGGACTGAAAATCCTCGTGTCGGCGGTTCGATTCCGTCCCGAGCCACCATTGGATTTTACTGCATCCAAGCAGCATCATCCATTATGGAGGATTAGTGAAGTGGCTAAACACGGCAGACTGTAAATCTGCTCTCTCTGAGTTCGGTGGTTCGAATCCATCATCCTCCACCATGATTTGAGACATTAGCTCAGTTGGTAGAGCACCTGACTTTTAATCAGGGTGTCGTAGGTTCGAATCCTACATGTCTCATCCATACAGAAAGTAAAGAGACCTGCGAAGGTCTCTTTTTTTGCGTATTTTTGAAATGGCAAACTTGATTGGATATTGGGAATTTCATTTTAACTCGATTTACGGATTCAACTTAGATTCAACGGATTTCATTTTTTGCTGCATGGAGCTCGGTTGATCGCGACGATCGTCAATCTTAATGGAAGTGGAAACACGCTCTGCTCCATTTTGAAAGGGCAGTTCATGCAAGCGGCGTATGACCTTGAATAAATCATCGAGATCACCCTCAATAATTGTGCTCATTGGCGTCATTTGATAGCTGATGGGCTCTTTCATCTGGGCGAGTACGAGCTGCATATTGGCGACGTAAGCGCTCAGGCTGGTGGATGAGGTACCGACCGGGATAATGGTGATTTCGACTATGGCCATAGGAAGCAGCTCCTTGCTTTTTAAATGAAGTGATTGTTCTTGTGCTGGGACCCATTTTGTTATAAAGCATTAAATTAAACTGTAGCATACTTTTTGAGAAATTGTAAAATGAGCGGCCTTTATTCTATCCAGATCTCTTCAGTTTAGCCATCAGTATTTGGAAAATTATATGAATTGTAGTTGTTGATGCAAGCAAACTTTCCTGATTGTGGACCGGGGCCCAGCCTTTTCAGAGTTGAGGTACATTTTGCTCAATGAATCTCACATATTTTCCATGGTAATGTGTTGATACGGGAATAGAAATCGCCCAAATATGGATAACATATGTGAAATTGGAGGGAATTCATGATGACGAAAGGCAGTATGCTTCGAGCTGCAAGTATCACCGTAGTTATGGCAGTGACGTTAAGTGGGGTTATGACAGGATCAGCTTATGCCGCTTATGATGATATGGATGCGGTGTCATTGAGTAAAAAGCTGGTTGGTAAAGATTATGCCGCAGGTCAGGAAACGATAGCTAAAGGCTTTGATGCATCGGGACTGAACTATTACGTATATAAAATGCTTGATTATAAGATGCCGAGGACTTTGAACGACCAATTTAATATGAATAAACCGTTGATTAAATCGTTATCGAGTGTGATTGAAGGGGATGTTTTATTTTTCGGGAAAGATAATACACCAAGCTCATCGGGGATATATATTGGTAACGATAAGCTCGTAATGGCATCAAAATCCAAGGACGAAGTGGTCACTTACTCTGTTAATACGTTTCGCAGCGAATTTATTGGAGCACGCCGAATTCTGTCAGCCAACGATCAGGTACGAGCCAAGCTGGTGCTTGAAGCCCAAAAGTATCTGGGAACTCCTTACGTTTTTGGTTCCAAATATGGACAAACCCAGACATTTGATTGCTCCTCTTTTATGAAATGGATTTTTGCCAAGTACGATATCTCACTGCCGCGCGTTTCTCGGGATCAGGCATTGGAAGGCAAATTCATCAGCAAAAGTAATTTGGATACGGGTGACCTTGTGTTTTTTACAACAAAGGATTCCAATGGCAAGATTGGTCATGTTGGCATGTATATCGGTGATGGCATGATGGTACATACTTATGGAGAAGGCGGGGTTAAATACAGTACGATTGACAGCGGCTGGTGGAAGGATCATTATGTAACAGCCCGTAGGGTGATTGATTAAAATAGGCTGTGAATCGGAGAAATCACCTTGTGCAAGCTGCGCAGGGTGATTTTGTTTGTTGAATACTTGGTTGTTTATTGCTATTTTGCTATGATAAAGATAGGATCACAAGCTCTGCTCAGTAGCAAGGGTTGGGATATTAGGACAAGGCTACTTGCCAGAACAACATCATTATTTATCTAACTTTGTTAAACTAAAATAGGTTGGGGGCTCAAGTATGGACTGGGAGCCATTAAGGCAGCAGCTGGAGCAGATTTTCAAAGGGTCTGTACGTTTATCCAAATGGACTTGGGAGTATTGGCTGAATCGGGTTGAGTCCGAAAATAAAGACAAGGGAACTCCAACGAAAAGCATTGTTGTAGAGGATCAACTGGTCTTTTTTGTTCACAAGGACGCTCAGGATGCACTTGTTTTATCGGTATCGGCAGAAGGTGTGACATTGGCAGAACGGCAGCTCGTAGAGCTTATGCTCGAAACACGGCGCTTACAGGAGAAGAAAAACACCTCATCGACCAGTGAGGAAGAGCGTAAGGCAGCCATGGTAAAAGACTGGTTCAAACAGCAGCAGGAGCTTGGGCTTGTTCATGCAGAAATGCCTGACACCCTGGTATCGCAGCTTTCCTTGTATTCCACCAAAATTCCTTTATTGCTCTATGGTGATTATTCACAATCACAGCGAGTCAGTTATCAGGAGCTGAAAAAGCTGCTGGAGTCGTTTTTTGATACGGAGATGATTTTGATTCCGTTGATGGATAAGGAATGGCTCATTCTTGGCTCCGAGAAAATGCTATCGATCGATGCGGCTGATGAGCGTGATAATGGAGATGAAGAGAGTCTGGAGGATACGCTTGCGGCGATCGGATTTGGCTTGCACGCGATGCTTGAGAATGAATGGATCGGAGAATGTCATCTGGCTATTCACTATCCTATTTTGCCGGCTAAGTCACTGTATGCAAGTGTTCTGCAGCTGCGTGAGACCATTATGCTCGGTCGTACCTACCATGTAGGAAGCAATATGCATTTGCCATGGTCCTTGCAGTTGGAAAAGCTCATTCATCAGATACCCGAGGCAGACAAGACAAGCTTCCTGGAACGTGTATTGAAGCGGCTTGACGTTGCCCTGGATTCGGAAACGATGACGACACTGGAGCATTTTTTCCGAATTGATTGCAATGTGAGCGAAACTGCCAAGAAGCTATATATTCACAGAAATACGCTTTTGTATCGACTGGACAAGTTCAAACAAGAGACAGGTTTGGATGTTCGAACATTTAATGATGCGGTATTGGTCAAGATTGCACTGCTATTGTACAAAGTAACGAAAAGAAAGTGATTTTTTTGTGAGGATTGTGCATAGTCACAAGCGGATTGGTAGGGTAAGATAAGGATATAAATTGATCATAAATATGTAGGGGGAATTGAACCATGGCAGGTGTACGCTTAAACCATATCGTAAAAAAATACGCGGGTGCAGAAGAAGCAACAGTTAAAGATTTCCACCTTGAAGTCAAAGATAAAGAGTTTGTCGTTCTTGTAGGCGCTTCCGGTTGCGGTAAGTCCACAACTCTTCGTATGATTGCAGGTTTGGAAGAAATCACTGAGGGTGAACTTTACATCGGCGACCGTTTGGTTAACGACGTGGCACCTAAGGACCGCGATATCGCGATGGTTTTCCAATCCTATGCCTTGTATCCACATATGAGTGTTTATCAAAATATGGCGTTCGGACTTAAACTTCGTAAATTCAAAAAAGCTGATATCGACGCTCGCGTTCGTGATGCAGCCAAAATTCTAGATATTACACATTTGCTTGATCGTAAACCAAAAGCTCTTTCCGGGGGTCAACGTCAACGTGTTGCCTTGGGTCGTGCGATTGTACGTGAGCCACAAGTTTTCTTAATGGATGAGCCGCTTTCCAACTTGGATGCCAAGCTTCGCGTACAGATGCGTGCTGAGATCAGTAAATTGTCCAAACGTTTGGAAGTTACAACTATCTATGTAACGCATGACCAAACCGAAGCTATGACAATGGGCGATCGTATTGTTGTTATGGAAAAAGGAATTATTCAACAAGCTGATACACCAGAAGAAATCTACAACTTCCCGAAAAATATGTTCGTTGCAAGCTTTATCGGATCGCCTTCAATGAACTTCATTACTGGAAACTTTACAGATGCTAACAATAGCGTATATTTCAAAGCTGATGGCGTAAACGTTGAAGTACCAGAAGGTAAAGCGAAATTCTTACGTGAAAAAGGTTACCTGGGTAAAGAAGTAGTTATGGGTATCCGTCCTGAGGATCTTCACGAAGAGCCAGTATTCCTGGAAGCTTCCCCTAACTCCGTTGTTAATGCGCACATCGAAGTTGCTGAGAACCTCGGTCACGAAATGTTCCTTTACTTGACTGGTATTGGCAAAAACAGCGTTGTTGCTCGTGTTGACGGCCGTGCAGGCTTCAAAGAAAATACAAACGTAAAATTAGCTGTAGACATGAATAAGGTTCATTTCTTCGATAAAGAATCGACATTATCCATTTTCACTTCATAATTTGCGTATAACGAGGAAGGCCAGTCTTAGCGACTGGTCTTTTTTTATTCCTATGAGTAGAAGATACCGGGGAACAAGGTCAATTCCATTTTAAAAATAATTATTTTAATATTGTTAATGCACCAACGGGTGGGAGGACGGGCTATGAACAAAGAAGATCAGGTCATAATGGGTTTCAGGGACTTATATAATAAGATGGTTTGGCTTAATAAGGATAAGATGGAAGACAGTCTTAAGGGTTATAAGTCTTCTGAAGTACATTGTATCGAATACATTGAAAAAAATGTAGATTCCAACGTGACAAAACTTGCGGAGTCCTTTTATATGACTCGCGGTGCCATAAGTAAAATGACTAAGAAGCTTATAAAAAAAGGCCTCATCGAAAGCTACCAGAAGTCGGACAACAAGAAAGAAATCTATTTTAGGCTTACTGAGCAAGGGAAAGTAATTTATAAAATTCATGAGGACCTACACAAAGAGTTTCAAGAGCGGGATAAAGCCGTATTTGAGCAGGTAACCGAGGAACAGTTCGACAGTATGCTTAGCTTCTTGGAAAAGTATAGTAGGCATTTGGATGCAGAAATAAAGAAGCTGGGTATAGATATTGAGTCTGAGTAAAGATGAATAATGAAATGAAACCACAGGCAGCCGGACTCTATTGAGAACAGGCTGTCTTTTTATTACTATTATTTTGTTGACAGGGAAACAAAAATGTAATACGATGAATTTGTTTCCGAGGAATCAAAACAATAACTATCGAGGAGAAACTTTAAATGCCCATATTTAGATCACACAATGAACAAAACACAGAACAAACCGTAGATAAACACGCTTTAATATTCGGTCTTATCTCTGTATTTCTTTGCGGAATAGGCTTCAGTATCATAGCACCTGTCGTCCCATTCTTAGTGCAGCCTTATATAAGCAATCCCGGAGAACAAGTTATAGTCGTTACGCTGCTGACCTCTGTTTATGCAGTCTGCGTGTTTTTTGCGGCCCCCGCACTTGGGGCTTTGAGCGACAGATATGGCCGTCGTCCATTGCTCTTAGTATGCCTTCTGGGTTCCGCAATCGGCTACTTCGTTTTTGGCATAGGAGGAGCTCTCTGGATACTATTTGCTGGACGCATAATAGAAGGTATAACAGGCGGGAGCGTAAGCACGATCTTCGCATATTTTGCAGATATCATTCCTCCTGAACAGAGAACCAAATACTTTGGATGGGTGAGTGCGGTTGTAGGTGTAGGTGCGGTCATTGGCCCGACTCTAGGCGGATTACTTGCCAACTTTGGTTATGCTGCCCCCATGTATTTTGGAGCCATAATCACTTTGCTGAACGTTGTTTATGGATACTTTTTTATGCCTGAGAGCCTTAACAAGAACAATAGACTTAAAGAGATTACTCTCATGAGGTTAAATCCATTTACACAGCTGACAAGCATACTTTCCATGAAAAACTTAAATCGGCTACTTGTCTCAGCGTTCTTACTTTGGATACCCAACGGATCTTTACAGGCCGTTTTTTCGCAATTTACACTGGATACTTTCAGTTGGGATCCTGCACGAATTGGACTTATGTTTTCAATTATGGGATTACAGGACATCCTTTCACAAGGTTTCATAATGCCAAAGCTTTTGAAAAAACTTAGTGATAAACAGATAGCAATTCTTGGAATGGTTGCGGAAATTATAGGCTACAGCTTTATTGCAGCATCGGCTTTGCTCTCATTCTATCCGCTTTTTATCGCTGGAATGTTTATATTTGGTTTTGGTGATTCGATCTTTGGGCCTTCATTCAATGGTATGCTCTCCAAGTCTGTCGATTCCAGTGAACAAGGAAGGATTCAAGGAGGTAGCCAATCTATTCAGGCTTTAGCAAGAATGATTGGACCTATCATTGGAGGTCAAATCTATATATCACTTGGTCATGCAGCACCCGCTTTTATGGGTATGATTCTTATAGCAGCGGCAATAGCAGTTTTGTATAAGAGAATGGATGTAAAGACCATGCAAGAGAGCAAAGTGTAAAACAAGCTGCCCTGTGGTAAAAAATATTATTCAAGTCCGGTTGAGTTTATTTCAGCCGGGCTTTTTATTGAAAATTGATGGAAATTGAGCTGGAATTCTCAGCATGAGTTGATTTATGACGGTATTTTATATACGATGGAATTATCGGGAAAATGAAGGAGACGGAAGAGAGATGCCAAAAAAAGTAAAAGTGTCCGATCTTGTGGCGGAATTTCATTTGGAAGTCATTTGCGGTGAGGGAGGACTGAAAAGACCGATAACCGTAGCAGATTTGTACCGCCCTGGATTAGAGATGGCAGGCTATTATGAGTTTCATCCTATGGAACGAGTGCAAATTTTGGGCAAGACCGAGCTGACGTTCTTTCACGGTCTGTCTGCGGAGGAACGAATGGATCGGATGACCCGTCTATGCGCTCCGGAGGAGACACCGTGTATTTTGGTCAGCCGCGGTTTGGATGTGCCGATTGAGCTGTTGGCCGCTGCAAATGAAAAACAGATTCCGGTGCTGCGTACGCCTCAGTCCACTACGATTTTGGCAAGCCGAATTACAGGCTTTTTGGAAAACAAGCTTGCGCCATCCACAACGATTCATGGCGTTCTAGTTGATGTATATGGGATTGGGATCTTGATATCCGGTTCCAGTGGTATTGGTAAAAGCGAGACTGCACTGGAGCTGGTGAAACGTGGACATCGGTTGATTGCGGATGATGCCGTTGAAATTCGTCAAACGGCTGATCATGTGCTGGTGGGTAATGCGCCGGAGCTGATCCGTCATTTGTTAGAAATCCGTGGTGTGGGTATCATTAATATGATGACTTTATTCGGTGCTGGCGCGATCCGCAACTTGAAGAAAATTTCTGTCGTGATTAAGCTGGAAACGTGGCAGCAGGACAAGCAGTACGATCGGTTAGGTTTGGACGAAGAGACAACACGTATTATAGAAACGGATATTCCATTGGTCACGATTCCGGTTCGCCCAGGACGAAATCTGGCGGTTATTATCGAGGTAGCAGCCATGAACTATCGGTTAAAACGGATGGGTTATAATGCTGCGCTGCAGTTTACAAACAAGCTTACGGAAACATTGGCCGAGGATATGGATGATATGGAATAAGAGAAGGCTTCGGCATTCAGAAGGGAGAACAACATGTGGTTGGCAATGAATCCGATTGCATTCGGGATCGGGGCACTACAGGTGCATTGGTACGGTATTATTTTGGGAACGGCAGCTTTAATGGGCTTATTATTAGCTATTCGAGAAGGTAAGCGTTTTGGGATGAATCCGGATTTTTATATGGATTTGGTGCTGCTTGGAGTCCCTTCAGCTATTATTGGCGCGCGTATTTATTATGTCGCTTTCAAGTGGGAGGATTACAGGGATAATTTATCCGAGGTATTCATGGTCTGGCATGGCGGGATCGCTATCTATGGCGCACTGATCGGAGCTGTTATCTGTGCAGTGATTTATACGCGTCGCAAGGGCTACAGCTTTTGGCGTATTGCTGATGTGTGTGCACCGGGTTTGATTATCGGCCAGGCTATCGGGCGCTGGGGGAATTTTATTAATCAGGAGGCCCATGGGGGGCCTGTGAGTGAGGCGTTTTTAAGAAACTCACTGCATTTGCCGGATTTTATTGTGAATCAGATGCTGATCAATGGCCAATATTATCATCCAACCTTTTTATATGAATCGGTATTTAACTTTATAGTTTTATTGCTGTTGCTAGTGCTGCGCAGACGTCCGTTTTTACGCGCGGGAGAGCTGTTTTTAAGTTACTTCATAGGGTATTCGATTGTCCGGTTTTTCGTCGAGGGCTTAAGAACAGATAGCCTGGATTTCACTGGACCTGCTTGGCTGGCTTCCCTGATGAACGGTTTATGGGCGCCTATGCGGGCGTTAGGCTTCGAATCGGGCTTTATGACCTATGGTGGCAATGTCCGGATTTCGCAGCTGCTTGCGATATTGATCATCATCTTCGCTGTAGTGTTCATGATGTACCGCAGAAAAAGCGGTGCTTCAGTGGAACGTTATTACGATCCTATCCGACCTATCCGACCTATCGGATATGTGGAGGAAGCGTCATCTGACCCTTCTGAACATTCTGCAGTACCTGTTCTAACAGGTATCCCGGTGGTTAGCCCACCTTCTGCAGATCAGATTGTGGCCGAGCATGCTGAACATGCTTCTGATAAAAATAAAGAATCTACGGAAGTTCAGAGCGTTCAACTTGAGAAGGAAGAAAATAAGCCAAACAAACCTTCTGAATGAAATAAGTAGGCCCAGCTAGAGCGTGTCCCGCAGGGACGATGCGTCCCGTGAAAAAGCAACGTCACTCAAAGCCAAGCGTGTCCGAAGGACGAAAGCGTCCCGAATACACGTCAGTCAGCAAACGATATAACACCACCCAAGTCAAGCGTGTCCCGCAGGGACGAAAGCGGCCCGAGAACACATAAAGTCTGCATACGCTCCAAGGGAGTCCAGAGGGCAGTGCCCTTTGGGGCCCTCCCTATAGGGAGGGTTTGGGAGGGTAAAGAAAATTAGGGAGGACAATTCAGTCACATGATTCATACCGTATTATTTGACCTTGATGGAACGATTATCGATACGAACGAGCTGATTATACAGTCGTTTTTGCATACATTTGAAGGCATTACCGAACAGCCAGTCACCAGGGAGCATATTATTCCTAACATGGGTCGGCCGTTAATCGAACAAATGAAGTTTTTTTCGGGTAGAGACAGTGTGGGCGATCTGGTACATAAGTACCGGACATTTAACATTGAAAAGCATGATGAACTGGTGACAGAGTTTACAGGTGTTCGTGAAACGCTGGGTAAGCTGCATGTGGCTGGCATCAAAATGGGAATTGTCACAAGCAAGGTTAGAATTACTTCAGAAATGGGTTTAAGGTTGTGCGGGCTCTACGATTATTTTGATACGATCGTTACGGTTGAGGATGTCAAATGGCCAAAGCCTGATCCGGAAGGCATACGTAAAGCTTTGAAAGGGCTAGGCTCTGACGCAGAGGGTGCTGTCATGGTTGGAGATAGTCATTACGATATAGAGGCAGCCCATAATGCCGGTATTCCTGCGGTAGCTGTTGCCTGGTCACTCAAGGGAATTCCGTATTTGCAACAGTACAGTCCTACGTACATCATACAAGACATTAAGGAATTACTTAAGATCACAGGAGTCGAGGAGAAGTCGCTTGAGACAAACGGATAAATTTCCGGTAGATGGACCTAATTCGCTTTGGCAAATGTATCGGACGGTTAGCCGCTGGAAGGCGGTTCGTAATTTTGTATGCATTCAAATTTCGAGATATACACCGTCACTTCCCATGAAGCGCTGGATTTATCGTCATATGCTGGGGATGAAGGTAGGGCATCAAACCTCCTTTGCTTTAATGGTGATGGTCGATGTATTTTTTCCAGAGCGCATTGAGGTTGGGGATAATACGATCATAGGCTATAATTCGACAATCCTCACTCATGAATATTTAATTAAAGAATACCGCATAGGAACGGTGCGTATTGGCTCTCATGTAATGATTGGGGCGAATACAACGATTCTTCCAGGAGTGACGATTGGAGACCATGCGGTGATAGGCGCAGGCTCTGTCGTGCATAAGAATGTGGCGCCTTATAGCTTTGTGGCTGGTAATCCGCTGCAGGTGATACGTCAAGATGTAAGAGCAAATCTTGCGGATCATCAAAAATAATAAAAAAGCAGTGTCCAGACTAAATAGCTGGGTACTGCTCTTTGTTATGTATTTCTAGTAAACCCATAACTTTATAGTAGACAATTTACTCAAAAGTTCGATAAAGCCCTGATCGTCTTTTAAACCAGTCGAACAGATGGGAAGCGATGACCTTCAGCACAGCGTAGCCAGGAACAGCAAGAATAATTCCCACGAGTCCGAACAGGTTGCCTGCCGTCAAAATAACAAAAATGATCGTAATCGGATGGATTTTTAATGTTTTGCCCATAATTTGCGGGGAAATAAATTTACCCTCTATTAACTGTACGATGGTCCAGATAACAATCATTTTGAGCAGCATGACGGGAGAGGTGACAGCTGCAACGATTAGAGCCGGTGTAATCGCAATGGCGGGTCCCAAATAAGGAACAACACTGGTAAAAGCAGCGATGATGGCGAGAATCAGCGAATATTTCAGACCGATAATCAGATAACCGATATAGAGCAGAAATCCGATGCAAAAGCTGACAATAATTTGGCCACGAATGTAGGTGCTGATTTGATGGTTCATTTCGGACATGACCTCGAAGGTCTGATTGCGAAACGAATTAGGCAGGAAGCTTAATATGTAATCGGGTAATCGTTTACCTCCTTTAAGCAAGTAGAACAAAATAAAAGGGACTACGGCAATTGCGAGCAAGGTTTCGGTAATAAATCCAATAAAGCTTCCGATGCTGGCTCCTGCGAGACTTACAATGGAACTCAGTCGCTGGGTTATGGTTTGGGTCCAATCGCTCGGATTGAAGCCGGTTGTTTGCTGAATTTGATTGAAGATGTCATTCCCTATCCACGATTCAAAATTAAGCTGAACCTGCTCGCTGTAGGCTGGAAAATTGTGAACGAGCTCCATAATTTGCGTATGGATGACGGGGATAACAGCAAGAATCAAAAGCGTAATGACGGCAAGAATCAAGATGTAAAGTGAGATAATCGAGTAAATCCGCTTCATGTGTTTACGTTCGAGCAGATCGACAATTGGATTTAATAAATAATATACGACTCCTGTCAAGATCAGCGGCAGCAGGACAGTTTTGACAAGTACAATGAATGGTTTAAATACAAAAGGAATTTTGTTCAGTACAAAGATGTTAAGACCGATCAACAGCAGGGTTAGCAAGAATAAAACAAACTTATTATTTAAAAACAATCTTTTGAACCGATCCGGCCTGATTTCAGGTAGCTGCATGTTCTTGCCTCCACAAATAGATTAGAACGAGAATTTTCCTTATTAATCATTACTCAATCAGGTAATATTTCAAACATGTTAGGAGATATGGATATGTACGATATGCCAGTATGATAGATGCTTTACGTATATATAGGATTCCCAATTGGGAATTATTTCATAAGCTCTGCATGAATACATTTTGCCGTACATGTACGGTCAATTCTGTATTGACGTTAGACACTTTCGATGGTACACTAACGATTATATTCTTTAACTTGGTAGTATGGTAGCACATTATCGCGCTAAAGTAAACGTAAAAATAATTAAGCAGGATATAGGTGGGTGAAGAGCGGTGTCCAAACCAAAGGTATTTGAAAAGCCAACCGGAGTCAAGGATTATCTTCCGGAGGCCGTAGCTAAATTGCGGACCATTGAAACGAATGTATTGAACTGTATGGAGCGTTGGGGATATTCGGAGATTATTACGCCAACATTAGAGTTTTATGATACGGTGGGGGTAGCTAGCTCTACGGAGGATCGGAAGCTGTTTAAATTGTTGGACCGCAAGGGAACTACGCTTGTGATGCGTTCTGATATGACAGCGCCGATTGCACGGGTCGTATCCTCCCTGTTGAAGCAGCAGGCTTTTCCAATACGACTTTCGTATCATGCGAATATATTTCGTGCGATTGAAGCGGAAGCAGGACGGGATGCAGAATTTTTTCAAACTGGTGTGGAGCTGGTAGGGGATGCATCCTCAGAATCCGATGCGGAAGTGATTGCCTTGGCGATAGCGAGTCTGCAAGCGGCCGGGGTCAAGGATTTCAAGATTGCGCTTGGCCACGTAGGTTTTCTGACAGGGCTCTTTAATGAAACACTTCAGGAGCGTAAGGATGAGCAGCAGAGCCTGAAGGAATGTTTGTTGAATCGGGATTATGTAGGCTATCGGGAACATATCAAGGCACTTGGTTTAAGCGAAGCGCTGCAATCAGAGCTGGAAGGTATTCTGAGATTGCGTGGCGGCGAGGAAATCTGCGCCCAGGCTCGACAGGTTACAAAGGATCCGGTAGCTCAGCAATCGATAGCACATTTGTGTCAGGTATGGGATGTGTTAAAGGCTTATGGTGTTAGTGGGCATGTGTTGATTGATTTAACGATGATCGGTGACTTTTCCTATTATACGGGTATGACATTTGAGGGATATGCAGCTGATTTGGGTTTTCCGGTATGCAGCGGCGGTCGGTATGACAATTTGCTTACGCAATTCGGACGACCAGCTCCCGCTACGGGATTTGCGCTTAAAACAAACCGGATTTTGGAAGTGGTCAGCAAACAGCCTATCGAATCCAGCTTTCGGGTATTGATAGCCTATAAAGCTAGTGGGCGAGAGGCTGCCTTTCGGACAGCCAAGGAGCTGCGTGCACGGGAAGGCACGAAGGTCGAGACCAGACTGCTCTCTGAACAAGATGGTCAATTAGCTGCCGTTCGGCTGGACGATGATACATTTGTAGTGAACGGCGTTTCTTATGGGGATGTCATAGAGTTTGAATAAAGGAGCGGGACCTATGCAGGATGTATTGAAAGTGGCGATGCCCAAAGGGCGTATCTATAAACAGGCTTCCAGGTTATTTCGCGAGGCGGGGCTTTTGATTCCTGAGGATATGGATGATTCACGAAAGCTGATCATTCCAGTGCCTGAGGCTAATATGGAATTCATTATGGCTAAACCGGTCGATGTACCCACATATGTGGAGTATGGCGTAGCTGATATCGGGGTTGTGGGCAAGGATGTATTAATGGAAGAAGACCGTGATGTATATGAGCTATTGGATTTGGGTATCGCACGCTGCCGGATGTCCGTTATTGGCTTGCCCGATTGGCAGCCGGTATTGAACCCAAGAGTAGCGACGAAATATCCCAATGTGGCTTCCCAATTTTTTCGTGAGCGTGGTCAGCAGGTAGAGGTCATTAAGCTGAACGGTTCCATTGAGCTGGCTCCTTTAATCGGTCTTGCAGATCGTATTGTGGATATGGTTGAGACCGGACAAACGCTGAGGGATAATGGACTCGTGGAGCAGGAAGAGATTTTTGCGATTACGACCCGTTTGATTGCCAATCGTGTCAGCTACCGGATGAAAAATGCAACCATTCAAGCGCTTTGTGACAAGCTGCAGCAGATGCTTGCGTCTGTACGCTAAAATTACAGGAAAATTTGCAGAATCAGGATGGGATGAGAAAGGGGAGTCTGCCATGAAAATTGTGCCGGCAAGCGAATTCTCGCTGCGACGCGAGCTTGAATATGGCTCAGAGGAGCAAAATGATCGGGTTAAGCTTATTATCGAGGCTGTGCGAAACGAGGGCGATACAGCGCTGCGTCGCTTCTCACAGCAGTTCGATGGGGTGAATGTACAGGAACTGCGAGTGAGCAAGGAGGAAATTGAAGCTGCCTATGCGTCAGTGGATGAGAGCTTTCTCACTGCACTGCGTGAGGCCGCGGTTCGGATCCGCAGCTTTCATGAGAAGCAGAAGCGTACTTCCTGGATGGATTTGCAGCCGGATGGCAGCATTCTCGGGCAGGTTGTCCGACCGCTGCGGCGTGTGGGCCTATACGTACCAGGAGGGAAAGCAGCCTATCCATCATCGGTGCTGATGAATGCGATCCCTGCCACGGTAGCAGGCGTTCCAGAAATTGTAATGGTCACCCCCCCTGCAACAGCCGGGGTTGACGGTATTGATCCTCATATCCTCGTGGCGGCTGCAGAAGCTGGTGTTAGCGAAATTTACCGTGTCGGTGGTGCGCAAGCGGTAGCGGCTCTGGCATACGGAACGGACACGATTCCAGCAGTTGATAAAATCGTGGGTCCCGGTAATATTTACGTTGCTCTGGCCAAACGTTACGTGTTCGGTGTTGTGGATATCGACAGTATCGCCGGACCAAGTGAAATTGTCGTGTTAGCTGACGATACGGCCGATGCCTCTTATGTAGCGGCAGATTTGTTGTCTCAGGCTGAGCATGACGAGATGGCATCTGCCATACTGGTTACGCCTTCGAAAGAACTTGCTGAGGCCGTGCAGGCAGAGGTTGCCCGACAGCTGGACACCTTGCCGAAGCGTGATATAGCTGCTCAGTCGATTCGCGATAATGGTGCTATTCTGACTGTTGCAACCTTGGAAGAAGGCGTAAAAGCCGTTAACGAGCTTGCGCCCGAGCATCTCGAAATCATTACAGCAGATCCATTCCAGTATTTGAGCAAAATTGAAAACGCAGGCGCGATTTTCCTTGGACCATACAGCTCAGAGCCGGTAGGCGACTATTTTGCCGGTCCGAATCATGTGCTGCCTACCAATGGCACCGCAAGGTTCTCCTCGCCGCTCAACATCGATGATTTTATGAAAAAATCGAGTGTTATCTATTATAGTAAGGAAGCACTGCTGCGTGATGGTGCAAAAATCATTAGTTTGGCCCAGCATGAAGGGCTCGAAGCGCATGCCAGAGCCATCCAAATCAGACTTGAGAAAGAAGGGATTTCCATTGACTGACCAACAGCAGGCCGTACGTTCGGCAAATATTGATCGTAAAACGAATGAGACGAATATACAACTATCCTTTAACGTAGATGGAACAGGGATGACACAGCTTGAAACCGATGTACCCTTCTTGAATCATATGCTGGATTTATTCACGAAGCACGGACAATTTGACCTGAATGTAACGGCAAATGGCGATATCGATATTGATGACCACCACACCGTTGAGGATATCGGGATTTGTCTTGGAACTGCTTTGCGCGAAGCCTTAGGAGACAAAAGAGGCATTAAACGGTATGCCAATGTATTTATTCCGATGGATGAGGCGCTTGCTCAGGTCGTGATTGATGTCAGCAACCGTCCGCATTTTGAATATCGTGCCGAATATCCGTCAGCACAGGTGGGCAGCTTTACAACCGAGCTGGTGCATGAATTTTTGTGGAAATTTGCTCTTGAAGCGCGGATTACACTGCATGTGATCGTGCATTACGGCCAAAATACGCATCATATGATCGAAGCTATTTTCAAGGCATTAGGGCGTGCATTGGACGAAGCGACGAGCATTGACCCGCGCGTGAAAGGCGTGCCATCGACGAAAGGGGTCCTGTAGCATGATCGCAATCATCGACTATGGAATGGGTAATTTGCACAGCGTCAGTAAAGCTGTCGAGCGGTTAGGTTATAAAGCGCTGGTGACATCGGATGAAAATGAAATTATGGCCGCAGACGGTGCTATCCTACCCGGTGTAGGCGCTTTTGGCGATGCGATGGAGCATCTTCGTGAGTCCCGCCTCGATGCAGTAGCTGTGCGTTATGCACAGTCCGGCAAGCCGCTGCTCGGTATTTGCCTCGGTATGCAGCTGCTGTTCACCAGCAGTGAGGAGCATGGCTCTTACGAGGGATTGAACCTGCTGCCAGGCAAGGTGGTCCGATTCCAGGGCAGCTACAAAATTCCGCATATGGGCTGGAATCGACTTCAGTTTCAGCAAAAGAGTCCACTGTTTGCAGGCATCGAAGAAGGCCATGTATACTTCGTTCATTCCTTTCACGCACTGCCAGAGCAAGCATCGGATTTATTGGCAGTAACGGACTACTATCAACAGGTCACTGCTATTGTGGGGCGTGGCAATGTATATGGCATGCAGTTTCACCCGGAGAAAAGCGGCAGTATCGGCATGCAGCTTTTGAGTAACTTTCTTGGCCTAAGCAAGCTGTAATTCATTGTAGTAACGTTAGCTTGATTATTAAAGATTGGAGGAGATCAATGATGCTTGCAAAACGTATTATTCCTTGTCTGGATGTAAAAGACGGTCGCGTTGTCAAAGGCGTTAATTTCGTGAATCTGCGGGATGCCGGAGATCCGGTTGAGCTGGCGGCGATCTACGATCAGGAAGGCGCAGACGAGCTCGTATTTCTCGATATATCAGCTTCTGTAGAAGGACGTTCGACCATGATCGAGGTCGTCAAAAAGACGGCAGGCGAAATCACGATTCCTTTTACGGTTGGCGGCGGCATATCCAGTGTTGACGATATGAAGCGATTGCTGCGCGCGGGCGCGGATAAGATCGGGATCAATACGGCAGCTGTCCGCAATCCGCAGCTGGTATCGGATGGGGCCAGACGTTTCGGTTCCCAATGTATCGTTGTGGCTGTCGATGCCCGCTATAACAAGGAATGGGAAGAATGGGAAGTATTCACGCACGGCGGACGCAACAGCACAGGCATTAGAGCGCTGGAATGGGTCAAGCGTGTCGAGCAGTTGGGTGCAGGTGAGCTATTGCTGACAAGCATGGATGCGGACGGAACCAAGGATGGTTTCGATCTCCCCTTGACGCGTGCCGTGTCTGAGAGTGTGGGCATCCCTGTGATTGCTTCGGGCGGTGCGGGAACAAAAGATCATTTTTATGATGTATTTGCTGAGGGTAAAGCGGATGCAGGATTGGCTGCAACGATTTTTCATTATAAAGAGCTGACGATTGAAGAGGTTAAGCAGCAATTGAAGCATAGGGGAGTGGAAGTCAGATGAGTAATAGTAAGCAGCAAGCGCAAGAGAACGTTCAGCCTCCGTTATCCGCGGATCAATTAAACGCAGCCATTAAATGGGACGCACAGGGCCTGGTTCCTGCGATTGTCCAGGATGCTGCAAGCAAAGAAGTATTGATGATGGCTTATATGAATCAGGAATCTTTGAAGCTGACTGTGGAATCGGGAGAAACGTGGTTTTGGAGTCGTTCACGTAATGAGCTGTGGCACAAAGGAGCGACCTCTGGTCATATCCAGAAGGTCAAGGCGTTAAAATACGATTGTGACGGTGATACCCTGCTTGTATTGGTAGATCAAACAGGCCCAGCTTGTCATACCGGCGCTTACAGCTGTTTCTTTAACAATGTACCGATCAAGGGACAAACTGCAGGTGCTGCGGACGCTTCTGCTAATAAGGATCGCTTTGCTATTTTAGCCTCATTGGAAGCTCTTATCGCCAAACGTGATGCCGAACGCCCAGTTGGATCCTATACGACCTACCTGTTTGAACAAGGTATCGACAAAATATTGAAAAAAGTCGGCGAAGAAACGTCAGAGGTTATTATTGCCGCCAAAAATCGCGATAACGACGAAATTCGCTATGAAGCGAGTGATCTGATTTTCCATCTGCTGGTATTGCTGCGTGAAGCGAAGCTGCCTTTGGATGAGCTTATGATGGAATTGGATCGTCGCCATCATTCAAAAAAATAACAGGAGAGATTCCGATGCTCATTGATTACCATACTCATCACGTCCGCTGTGGACATGCATCTGGAGAGCTGGAGGAATATGTACAAAAGGGCGTTGAGCTCGGACTGACCCAACTGGGGCTATCCGATCACATGCCCTTGCTCCATGTAGACCCCGCTACCTATTTGCCGGGAATGGCGATGGCGACGGACGAATTGCCGCGTTATGTGGAGGAAGCCTTCCGGCTGCAGCAGCAATATAAGGGCCAGATTGATATACGTGTCGGCCTCGAAGGCGACTACATCGAAGGTTATGAGCAGGACATTGAGCGCATTATCCGTGCGTATCCGTGGGACTACGTGATTGGTTCTGTCCATTTTTTGGGGGAATGGGATATTTCCGATTATCGCCAGCTCGATAAATGGAACGGTCGTGACCCCTATGACGTATATGTACAGTATTATGACGCGGTAGGCAAAGCAGTTCGCACCGGTTTCTATGATTATATCGGTCATATTGATGTGATCAAGCGTTTTGGATTCAAGCCTGAGCAAAATGTTGAGCATCTGGAGAATCAAGCATTGGATGCCGTACGTGCTGCTGGAATGGCCATCGAACTTAATGCATCCGGACTGCGGATGCCGGTTAAGGAAATGTTCCCGAGCCGTCGCATGCTGGAATACTGCTATCAGCAAGGAATTCCACTTACAATAGGCTCTGATGCCCACCAGCCGGATCGACTCACCCAGTATTTGGACCAAGCTGTTGATTTGCTACAAGACATTGGATTTACTGAACTCGCGACTTTTCGTCAGAGACAGCGGACGATGCTTCGGATGTAATTGGTTTATTATGGGGAAATTAAGCTGAATCCATAAAATGGTCAAGTATATTTTCACAATTTCACCTAAATGACTTTTTCTTAATCAATGGGTTTCATGTATAATAGGGTTATGCAGTTTTTGTTGATTTTTATTTTATCTTTGTAAATGTAAACAATCCGTTGATGGAGGTTACCATGTTTAGCGACCAATTGAAAATATTTTCAGGATCATCCAATCCACTGCTTGCCGAACGCATCTGTAAGGAATTGGATGTTCCACTTGGCAAAATCAAGCTGTCCCGGTTCAAATGCGGAGAAATCTACTGTCATTATGAGGAAACCATTCGTAACTGTGATGTGTTTCTGGTGCAGACGTTTTCCCATCCGATCAACGAGCACTTCATGGAATTGTTGGTGATGATGGACGCGGCCAAACGTGCGTCGGCCAGAACGATCAATCTGGTCATTCCATACTACGGTTATTCCCGGCAGGAACGTAAGGCTGCCCCGCGTGAACCGATTACGGCCAAGTTGGTAGCGGATTTACTAAATTCCGCAGGAGCTCATCGTGTGATCACGATCGATCTGCATGCTCCGGCTATTCAAGGTTTTTTCAATATACCGGTCGACCATTTAACGGCGCTGGACTTGTTAAGCAGTCACATCAAGAGCCAAAATATTAAAGATTTGATCGTAGTATCTCCGGATGCCGGTGGTGTGACAAGAGCCGAGAATTTGGCTAATGTACTGGAAGCACCTATTGCTATGATGTTCAAAAAGCGTTATGCGCACAATGAAGCTACGGTTACTCATGTAGTCGGTGATGTTGAAGGCAAAACTCCGATTATTATGGAGGACTTGATTGATACAGGCAAAACGATTGTTAACGTAGTGGAGGGCTTGAAGGAGCGGGGTGCCAACGATGTATTCATCTGTGCCACCCACCCTGTATTCTCGGGACCTGCCTTGCAGCGTCTGGACCACCCGAATATCAGGGAAGTGATTATAACCGATTCGATTGCGATACCACAGGATCACTCATCGCGCTTTAAGGTGCTGTCTGTAGCAGGACTATTGTCCAATGCGATTCGGATTATTAAAGACGGCGGTTCGATCAGCTCGCTGTTTAAATATGGCGGTATTTAAAATTGCTTTAATCCGTATGTATTCGTTCGCTAGTATGCTATAATTTTTGTAGATTAACGCTGATTTCTTTGCGTATTCCAGACGGAACCGGAGGTGCCTTGCCGAGTGGAGAAGAAAAAACGTGCTGCCCAAACCCAACCTAACAAAGTGATACCGATAAAAATGGATGCAACATTCTTTTTCGAACGAGCCGTTCAGTCTTTGGACCGATATCATTACGATAAGGCATTGAAGTATTTTCGTCGTGCCGCTGAATATGAACCGGAGAACCCGGTTAATCATTGCAACTTGGCGGGGCTTCTCTCGGAGATGGGGAATTACGAGGAATCGAATGTTATTTTGCAGCAGGTGCTGGATCAAGTCGATCCGACCATGACGGAATGCTATTTTTATATGGCTAACAATTTTGCCAATATGGAAAATTATGAATCGGCTGAAAAAGCGATTATACATTATTTGGAGCACGATGAATCCGGGCAATTTCTGGAGGAGTCCGAAGAGATGATCGAGCTGCTTACCTATGAGCTGGATCGTCCGACCCAATTGACCGGAATCAAAAGCCGTGAGGGCATGTTCGAGCATGATCGCGCACGGGCAATGCTTGAAGAAGGCAAGTTTACGGAAGCGGTCCGGATATTGGAGAATATTGTAGAAAAACATAGCGATTTTATGGCTGCGCGCAACAATTTGGCCTTGGCTTATTATTACATGGGTTATTTCGACAAGTCGATTGACATGATTCGCCAGGTATTGGAGCTGGATCATGGCAATTTGCATGCTTTGTGTAACCTTGCTATTTTTTACCAGCATTTCGGTGATTTGGATAAGCTTGGCGAGCTGCTGGATGTGCTGCGCAAGACATATCCGTTTCATCAGGATCATGTGTTTAAACTAGCTACTACAATGGGTATCTTAAGTGAGCATGAGACGGCATATCGGCTGTTCAAACGATTGTTGAAGACGGGTGAGGCTGGACTCGACCCTTGTTTATTTCACTATACGGCTGTTGCGGCCTATCATACGAAGCGGTATGGCGAGGCTGAGCGTCAATGGCGGCAAGCGGATAAGTTTGATCCCGGATCAGACATACCGAAGTTCTATTTGAGTATGCTTGAAAAGTCACGTCACGAAGAAGAAAAACCTTCGGTGAGCTATCATTACCATCTTCCGTTCGAAGAGCAGTTCCGTGGTTTGGAAAAGTCGACGGAAGGCTTGCCGGATCATTTAAAGCGCGACCCTTTGGTCAGATCCTCATTCTTCTGGGCACTGCGTCATGGAGACACGGAAACAAAGCTTCAGGTTATTCAGGCGTTTGGTTTGATAGCTGACAATGAAGTGAAGGAAGCTTTGCTGGAGTTCGTACAGGAGCCTGGCGAAGACGATTATTTGAAAAAGGTAGCTATTTTCGTGCTTCGCAGTATCGGTATTCAGGAGCCTGTGGAAGCGGTGCTGGAGGGACGGAAACTGATTGTGCCCGCATCTCCTTTCTCTCCGAATTTGCCCGTCTGGGAACCCAAATGGCAGCAAATTATGGATATGGCGCTGGAGCAAATGGATCGCCGCTATGATATGGTGCAGCAGTATGATTTGCAGACGCTGTGGGTGGAATTTTTGTCTCGTGTATCACCGGATCATACGCCCAAAATATCAAAGGTTGAAGGCTGGGCAGCGGCTCTTGAATATTTAACGGCCAAAATGCATCGCCGCGCTATTTCGTACCAAGAACTGTCGCATCGCTACAGTGTATCGGTCACAACCATCAGCAAAAATGTGAAGATCATTGATGATGCCTGCGGCCTGCGAGAGAAAATGGAAACTATTTTTTCCAAGTTTTCCAGCTTCGACAATAAAGCTAAATAAAATTTTATTTTGTTTAAAAAGATTTTAGGTTTAACAATATGCTGATGATGCTGTTAGCAAAATATAAAGGAGGATACCAGCATGTACAGAACAATCGTAATCGGAACAGGTCCTGCGGGGTTGACTGCAGCCATTTATTTGGCTCGTGCGAACCTGAATCCTCTGGTTATTGAAGGACCGGAGCCAGGAGGTCAGTTAACAACAACAACCGAGGTTGAGAATTTTCCCGGATTCCCTGAAGGTATTATGGGACCCGAACTCATGGACAACATGCGTAAGCAGGCCGAGCGCTTTGGAGCCGAGTTCAAGACGGGTTGGGTAAATTCAATCGATTTGTCGAACCGTCCATTCAAGCTTTCGGTTGAAGGTCTGGGCGATATTGAAGCGGAAAGCATCATCATTTCGACAGGAGCTTCTGCCAAGCTGTTGGGTATTGAGAATGAGAAGGAAAGTATCGGTCACGGTGTCAGCACCTGTGCAACCTGTGATGGCTTCTTCTTCCGCGGCAAGAAAATTATTGTAGTGGGTGGCGGTGACTCTGCGATGGAGGAAGCCAACTTCCTGACACGTTTTGCTACGGATGTGAAGCTTGTACATCGCCGCAGCGAGCTGCGGGCCTCCAAAATTATGCAGGATCGCGCTCGTGAGAATGCCAAGGTTTCTTGGGGACTTAACAAAACGCCAATAGCTGTTATTTCTGGTGATCGTGGAGTAACGGGCTTAAAGGTGCTGGACAACGAAACGGGCACAGAAGAAGTGATCGAAACTGACGGTATCTTCGTTGCGATCGGACACAGACCGAATACCGGGTTCCTTGCAGGGCAAATTACTACAGATGAAACCGGCTATATTATCGTAAAACCTGGAACTTCCCTTACCAACGTTGAGGGTGTATTCGCCTGTGGCGATGTGCAGGACAGCAAATACCGTCAAGCCATTACAGCAGCCGGCAGTGGTTGTATGGCAGCTCTTGATTGTGAGAAGTTTTTGGATGGTCATATGGTTCATGATTGGAGCCAGTCCCTATAATTTCTACAAAACGTGGGCGTTCAGGACCCACGTTTTTTAGTCTTTTTTTAATTTCCTTTGCCTTGACCTGTAGTTAGGCTTGGCTTATAGTTGGTATGAAGATTTATGCAATCATAGCTTATGAGGTGACCTGGTAATGGGAAAGAACGTTTATGTTGGAGTCGACTTGGGAGGAACTACGATCAAGGTAGGCCTTTGCGACGAGTCAGGCAAGCTGCTGCATACGTATGAAGGACCGACTGGAACGGAGCACGGTTCGGACGTAGTTTTGGAAAATATTGCGCAATATGTACGTAAGCTCGTTGTGGATTCGTCACATGATTGGGAGCAGGTAGCTGGAATCGGAGCGGGTATTGCCGGATTTATGGATATTCCTGAAGGCTTCATCAAGCTGTCTCCTAACCTGGGCTGGCGTAATGTGCCTGTGAAGAAGATCCTGGAAGAAAAGCTCGGCAAAACGGTGAAAATCGACAACGACGCCAACGTAGCTGCACTTGGCGAGGCATGGAGCGGTGCGGGAGCAGGTATCCCGAATGTGGTATGCTATACTTTAGGTACAGGTGTTGGCGGCGGAATTATCATAAACGGAAAAATTTATCAAGGTTTTAAAGGAATGGCTGGCGAGTTGGGTCATATAAAGGTAGTACCGGATGTTGAAGCCATTCGATGCGGCTGTGGCATGTATGGTTGTTTGGAGACGGTCTCTTCGGCTACAGGAATTATTCGTATGGGTAAGGAAGCGGTCGAACGTGGCGAGCATACGTCGCTGGCTTTAGTTGAAGTGCTGACAGCCAAAGATGTGCTGGATGCAGCCAAATCCGGTGATGAGGTATCTTTGCGGATTGTGAACCGCGCTGCGATGTATTTAGGTAAATCGATGGCAGCTGTCTCTGTTGTATTAAATCCACAACGTTTTATTATTGGTGGTGGCGTATCCAAGGCTGGCGAATTTTTATTCGATGCCATACGTAAGTATTATCATGAGTACACGCAGGAAACAGCCAGAGAGGGCGTAGATATTGTTCCAGCTACCCTTGGAAACGATGCTGGTGTAGTCGGAGCTGCAGGCTTGAACCTGCATTCTTGAATGAGGAGGAAACTCGCATGGAAGAATTGCATTCCCTTGGCAAGCTGGTCATCATTACCGGTATGTCCGGAGCGGGCAAAACGATTGCGGTGCAGAGCCTGGAGGATCTCGGTTTTTTCTGTGTAGATAACCTGCCCCCGGTTCTGATTCCCAAATTCGCAGAATTGATTGAGCAGTCAAAGGGCCGGATAGGCAAGGTGGCTCTGGTCATTGATTTGCGCGGTCGGGAATTCTTCACTTCCTTGTCGGAATCTCTGCGTTTTTTAAGGGAAAATCAGGCCTTAAAGTACGAAATTGTGTTTCTGGACGCTACCGATTCGGTGCTTGTCCAACGTTACAAGGAAAGCCGACGTAAGCATCCCTTGGCTCCTGCGGGTGCGCCGCTGGAAGGAATTCTGCAGGAACGCAAGCTGCTGGAGGAGCTGAAGGGTATGGCGACGCAAGCCATTGATACCAGCAGTTTGAAGCCGGCCCAGTTAAAGGAAAAGATCGTATCCCGGTTTACCCATACCGAAAAGGACGGAATTTCGATTAATGTGATTTCGTTCGGTTTTAAATATGGGATACCGATCGATGCCGATTTAATATTTGATGTGAGATTTTTGCCTAATCCCCACTATGTGGACGCATTGCGGCCCAATACGGGTCAGGATTCCGAAGTGTATGACTATGTGATGAAGTGGGGTGAAACTCAGGAATTCCTGGTCAAACTGCTTGATATGCTTCACTTTCTGATTCCGCAGTATAAGAAGGAAGGCAAAAGCCAGGTCGTGCTCGGCATTGGCTGTACAGGCGGCAAGCACCGATCCGTGGCTATCGCTGAATATTTGGGTAAAGTGATGGGGAATAGTGAAACGGAGATCGTGCGAGTCAATCACCGAGACGCTGAACGAGACCGAGTTGAGGTGAAAATATGACCTATGTTTACGGGGGAAATGATCGACCTCGTATCGTTGTCATCGGAGGCGGAACCGGTCTATCCGTCATGCTGCGCGGACTCAAGGAAAAGCCGTTGGATATTACAGCAATTGTGACTGTAGCGGATGACGGAGGCAGCTCAGGCATTCTGCGCTCAGAGCTTGCAATGGTTCCCCCGGGTGATATTCGCAACGTGCTGACTGCACTCGCAGACGTAGAACCGCTGCTTGGCAAAATGCTGGAGTATCGTTTTCAGAAAGGCCAAGGATTGGCTGGCCATAGTTTGGGTAATCTAATTTTGGCTGCGATGCAAGATATTACAGGTGATTTTGTCACGGGTGTCCGTGAGCTGAGCCGTGTATTCGCCGTTCGGGGAAGGGTGCTGCCTGCAGCGAACCACGCTATCGTGTTGAAGGCGGAAATGACCGATGGCAGCATCGTTGTCGGAGAGTCCAAAATTCCAAAGGCAGGAAAAACTATCAAGCGCGTGTTTATCGAGCCTGCCGATGTATCCCCGCTGCCTGAAGCGATTGAAGCGTTGAAGCAGGCGGATGCGATTGTGCTCGGCCCTGGCAGCTTGTATACTAGTATTTTACCGAACCTGCTCGTTCCAGAAATTGCTCGTACGATAGTTCAGTCGAAAGCACTGAAAATTTTTATTTGCAACGTGATGACGCAGCCAGGTGAGACGGACGGCTACAGTGTCAGTGATCATATTAAGGCGCTTCACGATCATGTTGAGCAAGATCTGTTCGATTATGTTATTGTTAATAACGGGGAGATTCCTCCTCAGGTCCAAGATCGATATGCAGAAAAGGGTGCCAAGGTTGTTCATCTTGATCTCGATGCGGTAACTTTACAAGGGTATAAAGTCATCGCAGATCAATTAATTTTATTCCGAACTTACCTGCGCCACGATGCGGAAAAGCTCAGTCAGCATATTTATCAGCTGGTGGAGAGCTGGATGCACAAGAAGAGGTGATTCCCCGTGTCTTTCGCCGCACAAACGAAAAAAGAACTAACCTTAATTCAGTCTGATGAATGTTGTGAAAAGGCTGAACTATCTGCCCTCATTCGTATGAACGGTTCCGTACAGCTGACGAATCAACGAGTCGTCCTTGACATCAGCACTGAAAACGCAGCTATTGCCCGTCGTATCTATTCTTTGCTCAAAAAGAAATTCAACGTACACATCGAATTGCTGGTCCGTAAAAAGATGCGGCTGAAAAAAAACAATGTGTACATGGTCCGGATTCCGAATCAGGTCCAGGATATACTGTCCGAGCTGCGAATCGTATCCGAAGGCTTTATGTTTACCACGGATATTGATGAGGCATTAATTCCGGATGAATGCTGTCAGCGTGCTTACTTGCGGGGAGCTTTTCTGGCAGGCGGTTCTGTTAATAATCCGGAGGGTTCGTCCTACCACCTGGAAATTTCATCGATGTACGAAGAGCATTGCCATGCTTTATGTGATCTTGCCAATCGTTTTGAACTGAATGCACGGTGTATCGAACGTAAAAAAGGCTTTGTACTGTACATCAAGGAAGGCGAGAAGATCATTGAATTGTTAAGTCTTATTGGTGCCCATCAAGCTTTATTGCGTTTTGAAGATGTCAGGATCATGAAGGATATGCGCAATTCAGTGAATCGTTTGGTCAATTGCGATACGGCCAATTTGAATAAAACCATCGGTGCTGCCGTACGCCAGATCGAAAATATCCGCCTGATTCAAAAAGAGATCGGGTTGGAAAACCTGCCGGAAAAATTGCGCGAGGTCGCTGAGGTGCGGATGCAAAACCCTGATATTAACTTAACCGAGGTCGGGGAACTGCTAAAGGGCACTGTAAGCAAATCCGGTGTCAACCACAGGCTTCGTAAAATTGACGAGATGGCTGAGAAAATTCGAAAAGCTTGAGCGAACGTGCTTCATGCAGATATTTTATGTAAATTTTCAATAGTTCTAGTGTAAAGGGTTTAAAAATGATATAATGGTTGAAAAATCGCTTTTTCATGATCATTGAATTAAATGGTCATTTGCAATTTAAGATTTAGGGGGTATTGGTTGGAATGTCGAAACGCCCAGTAGTTGTGAAGTTGAAAACAGGCCTTCATGCCAGACCAGCAGCGCTTTTTGTTCAGGAAGCAAATAAGTTTTCTTCCGAGATCTTTGTTGAGAAGGACGAGAAGAAAGTAAACGCCAAAAGTATTATGGGCATTATGAGTTTGGCTATCAGTACGGGTACTGAGGTTTATATTAGTGCCGAAGGTTCGGACGCAGAACAGGCTGTAAACGCTTTAGTCACATTGGTAAGCAAAGAAGAGCTGGAGAACCAATAACCATTGTCACTGGCTTCCTCTAAGGAAGCTTGTCAGTGACACAGCCAAGACCTATAACATAACAAGAAAAGCGCAACCTTTTCTGAAGCTGAGCGTCTATTATGACGAGTTCTTCTGTGGAAAGGTTTTTTGCTGCGTAGACCCGTGCTATTTTACCCAATTGAAGGAGTAGAGAAATGAAACCGATGAAAAGAGAATTATCGCTGCTGGTCGTTATGAGCCTGTTGTTCAGTCTTCTGATTTCGTCCACCGCATCTGCGGCGCAATCGACTTCAACGACTTACATGCTGCTTTATGTAGATAAGGCAGAAGCTTTTATAAATGGTACGCAGATTATGCTGGAATCACCTGCGACCATTATCAAAGACAAAATGTTCGTGCCTGCCAAAGCTTTGGCTGATGCGATGGGATTAAAGGTAGAATGGAATGAGGCAACACGTCAGATCGAAATGACCACGCCGGGCTTTAATATTGTGCTCGACAGTGACCGCAAAGCAGTTTGGATTAACGGGGTATTGAACCCATTCGATTCCGTAGCTGCAATCAGTAAGGAAGGCAAGCTGTTGATCAAGCTGACTTGGCTGGCTGATTATATGGGAGCGCGTTATACCTATAATGATGAGCTGCGCCGGGTTGAGATTATTCATACCAAAACGCCAACGGGGATTTACATACCGAATACAGGTAATTCCAATCCAGTGGCCAAATTCAATTTTGCCAAGCAGACCTATAAGTTGGGTGAACCGGTCAAATATGTCGATCTGAGCTATGACCCGGATTCCGAGGGTTTAGTGAAGTATGAGTGGCAAGGCAACGAATCGGTGTTTTTCTCACCGGGTACGTATCCGATCACGTTGACGGTATGGGACGCACATGGCAATAAAAGCGAAACCTATCTGCGCAACCTGACGATTGAAGATAAGGTGTATCTGAGTGAGATAGAATATCCGATTTACATGAAGCCGGTTGGCAGCTTTATTAAAACGGATTGGAGTACGCTGTGGGGGAACTTTTGGAATTTGCCACAGCTGCCCAAGCAGGTTACCAATGACAGCTCTCGCAAGCTGCTGGTGAGTGACAGTCCGGAGGAATTTACGGAAAAAGGCATTCTGTATCAGGATAAGGTCAACGGAAAAGGTCGCCTATACGCGGATCACATCAATGGAACGAAGGAAAAGGTTACTCTGGCGATTTTGGCCAAGAATACGACCAACAAACCGGTTACGATCAAAACAACGAACAAGGGCGAAGTGTGGCCTTCTGTGTATGCCAACCTGATCGGTAATGAAGCCTCTGTGGACTTTCTGATGAATGACCCGCGGAGCGATTCGATGGAGATTCCGGCCAATCAGACTTTTATTTATTCGCAAATGCCGGAATTTTATCCAGGCCAAGGTGTCAACCTGTTCTATGACGTAGAAACGAATGGCGAAATTGAATTTTCTTTTGTCGCTACTAGCCAGGTATCGCAAACGACACTCAGTCAGCTGCCGCTGCTTCCTTTTACAGGTCATGTCAGAGGGACGTTCCCGGTGTCAGAGGTCAAATGGAATATAGATGCGAGTTCGTTCACCAAGCCGAACCGCTTGATTATCGGTGATGGCACGACGGATCCGTTCCAGCCGGGTTACGATCCGATGCGCAAGCAGAATGTATTAAACGAAGGCAATTATGGAGTAGTTTACAAAATCCATGCGGACAAGCCAAGAAAAATGGCGATCATGCTGTTGGCGTATGGCGGTATATTTAAAGGACCGATCAAAATCAATGGCGAGATCAGTCTGATACCGCAATCAGGGGTGATTACCGCGTTTGACGGGATGCAGATTCTGGCCCGAACGACGGGTGATGAAGCAGCCTTGGATATTGAATTCACACCACCAGCAGGGTCTGCGTTCCCGATTGACCTGATCTTCTTTCCATTGGATGATAAATAATAAATCAAATCGATAGCTGAAGGCTCTCCCTTGTCGTACTAAGGGGAGGGCTTTTATTTTTAATAAACAAAGAACCGTCCATCAGCAGCTTGTGCTACTGAATAGACGGCCCTCAATGTAAATAGGGTAAACTTATAGTTTGGTTATGACTTTATCGATCAGACCATAGATCCGCGCGTCTTCCGCATACATGAAATTGTCGCGATCCGTATCTTTTTCGATTTGTTCAAAGGTTTGTCCTGTGCGTTCTGCCAAAATGGTATTCAATTTATCACGCATTTTAATAATACGAGCGGCACGAATAGCAATATCACTGGCTTGACCTTCGGCACCACCAAGTGGTTGATGGATCATAACCTCACTGTTCGGAAGCGCAAAACGTTTGCCTTTGGCACCAGCAGCGAGCAGGAATGCACCCATTGAAGCTGCCATACCTACGCAAATGGTAGAAACGTCGGGCTTGATGAACTGCATGGTATCGAAGATCGCCATGCCTGAAGTAATCGAACCGCCTGGACTGTTGATATAAATATTAATGTCTTTGTCAGGATCCTGCGCGGCCAAGAAAAGCAACTGGGCAATAATGGCGTTCGCTACTTGGTCGTTAATGGCCGTACCGAGAAAAATAATGCGATCCTTCAGCAAACGGGAGTATATGTCATACGCCCGCTCTCCTCTGGCATCGGGTTCAACTACCATGGGTATAAAACTCATAAGCTGCAGCCTCCTAAAAGTACATGAATGTTTGATAACACTATAACCATCATAACGGAAATATAAACAAAGGTCAAGAAAGGTCAAACGATCGGCATTAAAAAACCTTCACAACGCAGTCTGGAAGCTGATGACCGTATCGTAAAGGCTATGAATGTTTGTATGGATAACACGAATTCGTTGAAGGTAATGGCGCGCCCGCAAGGAATCGAACCTTGATCTCAGGCTTCGGAGGCCTACGTCATATCCATTGGACCACGGGCGCACATTTAAATATATAGTTTAAAATGAACGAGCAAGGGTTATTATATGATATGCGGGAGTAAATTGCAACCTTGTTTTGACGGTGCGTGATTTTTGACCAAATTGTGAATTGCTGTTGAAATTAACAAGTCAATTCGTTATAATAAGATTACTAAGAAAGTCTTAGTGCTTTTTTTTGGAAGATGTGGGACGAAAAATGTAGTGGCGGGACAAAAAAAGTCCATAGCATAGCGGGAGTGTAAAGTATGAGAGAAATTCTCGATATTCAAAAACAGCTTTTGCCCGATCTATTGGATACGATGAAAAAAAGGTATACGATTCTGCACTTCATTCGTGTATCCGGCATTGTAGGCCGCAGGACACTGGCAGGTTCACTGAACACCACGGAGCGTATCATGCGCAGCGAGGTCGATTTTTTGAAATCGCAGGGACTGCTTGAAATCGAGGCTTCCGGTATCCGGATCAGTGAAACGGGTCGGCAACTGCTTGAGCAAATCGAACCGTTAGTCAAGGAGCTGTTCGGACTGACTGATCTTCAGGAGCAGATTCGATTGCATTTTAACCTGAAGCAGGTTGTTATTGTTCCAGGCGATTCAGAACTTTCACCCCACACCAAAAAGGAACTGGGACTCGTAGGCGCGGCCATTCTGCGCAAGTACGTAACCCAGGATGAGGTCGTTGCGGTAACCGGTGGGTCCACAATGGCTGAAGTCGCGAATCACCTGTCTTCCTCCACATCGCTCAAGCGCTGCGTATTCGTACCAGCACGCGGCGGACTGGGAGAAAGCATGGATTTCCAGGCGAATACGATTGCTTCAACAATGGCGAAGAAAACCGGAGCTCGTTACCGATTGCTGCATGTTCCTGACCAGCTTGGTGAGGAAGCTTATCAATCCTTGATGCAGGACAGCTCCATATTGGAGAGCATTGCCTTCATCAGAGGCGCTCGAATCGTTATTCATGGCATAGGAGAAGCTATGCTGATGGCAAGACGGCGTAAGGTTGATGAGTCGACTACAGCGATTTTACAGCAGGACGGGGCTTTGGCAGAAGCGTTCGGGTATTATTTTGACCGTGATGGGAAGATACTGCATAAGATGCCTACAGTCGGCTTGCGCATTGAAGACATTCAGGAAATGGACTGTGTCATCGGTGTGGCTGGGGGTAAAAGTAAAGGTGAGGCTATTGCTGCTGTGCTGAAATTCGGACATGAGGATATTCTTGTGACAGATGAAGCCGCTGCTATGGAGATTGTGCAAATGCTACATCTTGATGGGCATCGCCCGTCTTGACATAAATCCAATACACATTATTAGGAGGCTTTTTCAATGGTAAAAGTAGGTATTAACGGTTTTGGACGTATCGGTCGTAACGTGTTTCGGGCAGCTTTGGGTAATCCTGATGTAGAAATCATAGCTATCAACGATTTGACAGATGTAAACACATTGGCACATTTGTTGAAGTATGACACGACTCATGGCAGAATCAATGCAACTGTTGAAGCTGCTGAAGGCGCACTAATCGTTAACGGTAAATCCATTAAAGTATTTGCTGAGCGTAACCCGGAAAACCTGCCTTGGGGAGCTAACGGCGTAGAAATCGTTGTTGAATCCACTGGTATTTTCACTTCCAAAGAAAAAGCTTCCTTGCATATTAAAGGCGGAGCTAAAAAAGTAATCATCTCCGCTCCAGCTACTGACGAGGATATCACAATCGTTTTGGGCGTTAACGAAGATAAATACGATGCAGCAGCACACAACATCATTTCCAATGCTTCTTGCACAACAAACTGTCTGGCACCTTTTGCAAAAGTATTGAATGATAAATTCGGTATCGTTAAAGGTATGATGACAACAATCCATTCCTATACCAATGACCAATCCGTATTGGATCTGCCGCACAAAGACCTTCGTCGTGCTCGTGCAGCCGCTGAGAACATCATTCCTTCCACAACAGGCGCAGCCAAAGCAGTTTCCCTGGTATTGCCTGAGCTGAAAGGCTTGCTGAACGGTATGTCCTTCCGTGTACCTACGCCTAACGTATCCGTTACGGATCTGGTTGCTGAATTGAAAGTGAATGTAACTGTAGACGAAGTGAACGCAGCTTTGAAAGAAGCAGCTAACAGCACTTTGAAAGGCATCTTGAACTACTCCGACGAGCCGCTTGTATCAAGCGACTACAATGGCGACCCAGCTTCCTCCACAATTGATGCACTTAGCACAATGGTTGTTGGCGACAACATGGTAAAAGTTGTTTCCTGGTATGACAACGAGTGGGGCTACTCCAACCGTGTTGTAGACTTGGCTGCTTTTATTGCGAAAAAAGGCCTGTAATTCACATTGTGGTTATGACAATTAGCTTGTGAACGAACTATCTTGTGCTAACAGACAATGGGAAGATGCCCCGGCTTCCGGAGCTTTTCTCATTGTGGTTGCCGCAGGATGCTTTTCACAAAAGTCATACCCACAATTTTTGTATGCAGATAAATAGATACTCACAAGGAGGCGTTCCTGGATGAATAAACAAAGCGTGCGTAACGTAGAAGTAAGCGGCAAAAGAGTGTTTGTGCGGGTCGATTTCAATGTACCTTTGGAGAACGGCGCCATTACTGATGATACACGGATTCGTGAAACACTTCCGACGATTCAATATTTAACTGAAAGAGGCGCTAAAGTTATTTTGGCAAGTCACTTGGGCCGTCCGAATGGCGCAGTAGTTGAAGAGCTGCGTTTGACGCCGGTTGCAGCACGTTTGTCCGAGCTGTTGGGCAAATCGGTTGTCAAAGCGGATGAGGCGATTGGCGATGCGGTTCAGGCACAAGTCGCTGCACTGAAAGACGGCGATGTACTGCTGCTCGAAAACGTGCGTTTTTATCCAGGTGAAGAAGCGAATGATGCAGAGCTGGCGAAGTCTTTTGCTGGATTGGCTGATTTGTATGTCAATGATGCGTTTGGCGCGGCTCACCGTGCGCATGCTTCGACTGAAGGCATCGCGCATCATCTGCCTGCTGTATCCGGACTATTGATGGAGAAGGAACTGGAAGTGTTGGGTAAAGCTTTGCACAATCCTGAGCGTCCGTTCACTGCGATTGTTGGTGGCTCCAAGGTTAAGGATAAAATCAATGTGATTACGAACCTGCTGAACATTGCTGACAATATCATCATTGGCGGTGGGTTGTCCTATACATTCCTGAAAGCTCAAGGAAACGAAATCGGTAAATCCCTGGTAGACAACAGCAAGTTGGAGCTTGCACTCAGCTTCCTTGAAACAGCAAAGGAAAAAGGCGTGAACTTCCTGATTCCAGTTGATATTATTGTAGCTGACGATTTTAGCGCGAAGGCTAATACCCGTGTAGTTGCTGTCAACGAAATTCCTGCTGATTGGGAAGGCATTGATATCGGTCCCAAGACACGTGAGCTTTATGCCAAAACGATTGCTGAATCCAAGCTGGTCGTTTGGAACGGACCGATGGGCGTATTCGAAATCGAGCCTTTCTCCCATGGTACACGTGCCGTTGCACAAGCATGCGCGACTACTGAAGGTTATACCATTATTGGCGGCGGCGATTCCGCAGCAGCGGTTGAGAAATTCCATCTGGCCGACCAAATGAACCATATTTCCACTGGCGGCGGCGCTTCTCTTGAATTTATGGAAGGCAAGGCTCTACCGGGCGTTGTCGCATTAAACGATAAATAAATATAGGGAGTGACACATATGCGTAAACCTATCATTGCAGGTAACTGGAAAATGTTCAAAACCGTAAGCGAAGCAACGGCTTTCATTAATGAAATTAAAGGACAGGCTGAGGTTGACGGTGTCGACAGCGTAATCTGCGCACCTTATATCAGCTTGCCTGCGCTTGTAGAAGCGGTTAAAGGCACAACCTTGAAGATCGGTGCACAAAACCTGCACTGGGAAGACAACGGAGCTTACACAGGTGAAATCAGCGGTGTGATGCTGAAGGATCTGGGCGTGGACTACGTTATTATCGGTCATTCCGAGCGTCGTGCTTACTTTGCTGAGACTGACGAAACCGTTAATAAAAAAGTGCATGCAGCGTTCAAGCATGGCTTGACTCCAATTGTTTGCGTAGGCGAAAAGCTGGAAGAGCGTGAAGCAGGCGATACCAAATCCGTATGCAAAGTGCAAACGGAAGCTGCTTTTGCCGGAATTAGCGCAGAGCAGGCAGCTCAAGTAGTTGTAGCTTATGAGCCGATCTGGGCTATTGGCACAGGTAAATCTTCCACAGCGGCTGATGCCAATGAAGTCATCAGCTACATTCGTGAGCTGGTTGCTGGCTTGTACAGCCAATCCGTGGCAGACGCAGTTCGTATTCAATACGGCGGCAGCGTGAAACCGAACAATATCGGCGAATATATGCAGGAAGCGGATATCGATGGAGCTTTGGTAGGCGGAGCGAGCCTGGAGCCAGCATCCTATACGCAGCTTGTTCAGGGGGCTAAGTAAGATGTCCAGACCTAAACCGGTAGCTTTAATTATCATGGATGGCTTCGGCCTGCGCGGTGAAGTCATGGGCAACGCAGTTGCACAAGCAAATAAACCGAACTATGACCGGTACATGGCTGAATATCCGCATACGACCTTAACGGCTTGTGGCGAAGCGGTTGGCCTTCCCGAAGGACAAATGGGCAACTCCGAGGTGGGTCATTTGAACATCGGAGCGGGACGTATCGTATATCAGGATTTGACTCGGATCTCGAAATCGATTCGCGATGGAGAATTTTTTGATAACGAAACGATTCTGGGTGCGATCAACCATGCCAAGCAGAACGGCAAGAAGCTGCACCTATACGGATTATTATCGGATGGCGGCGTTCACAGTCATATCGCTCATTTGTTCGCTTTACTGGAAGCCTGCAAGAAGCAGCAGTTTGAGGACGTCTACATACACGCATTCCTCGATGGCCGCGATGTAGCCCCAGACAGTGCGAAGATGTATATGGAGCAGTTGCTGGCCAAAATTACAGAGGTCGGTGTAGGCAAGATTGCGACCGTTCAAGGCCGTTATTATGCGATGGACCGCGACAAGCGCTGGGATCGTGTAGAGAAGTCGTACCGTGCGATGGTTTATGGCGAGGGTCCGCACAATACTGATCCGCTGCAAGCGATTATTGACTCTTACACGGCATCCGTATTCGATGAGTTTGTATTGCCAACGGTTATCGTCAAGGCTGATGGACAGCCTGTGGGCTTGGTTGAATCCGAGGATTCCGTAATCTTCTTCAACTTCCGTCCGGACCGTGCGATTCAATTATCGAATGTGTTTACGAATACAGATTTTCAAAGCTTCGACCGCGGAAACAAGTGGCCGCACGACCTGTATTTTGTATGCTTGACACTTTTTAGTGAAACGGTTGGCGGTTATGTAGCGTATAGTCCCAAGAACCTCGACAACACACTCGGTGAGGTTCTGGTTCAAAATAACCTGACCCAGCTGCGTATTGCCGAGACTGAGAAGTATCCGCATGTAACCTTCTTTTTCAGCGGCGGACGTGATCATGAGCTGCCTGGGGAAACACGGATTTTAATTAATTCACCTAAAGTAGCTACTTATGATCTGCAGCCGGAAATGAGCGCGTATGAGCTCGCGGAAGCAGCAGTTAAGGAGATTGAAGCGGAGCGTCAGGATGTCATCATCATGAACTTTGCCAATCCTGATATGGTTGGGCATTCCGGTTTGCTGGAGCCGACGATCAAGGCAGTTGAAGCTACGGATACCTGCATGGGGCGAGTTGTTGAAGCTGTGCTTGCCAAAGGCGGGGTTGCGCTGATTACAGCTGACCATGGAAACGCGGATCTGGTTACGAATGGAGATGGAACCCGTAATACGGCCCATACGACAAATCCGGTGCCTTTTATTGTGACGTCCAAACATGTTACACTAAGAAACGATGGCATATTGGCAGATATTGCCCCAACGATTCTCAGTCTGCTCGATGTAAAAAAGCCGGTTGAAATGACGGGTACGACATTAATTTAAGTTTGAGAGCTGCAGTGTTCATGCAGAGCCTTGACTTAAAAGGGGATATTCATCCCTAAAATAAAATATTGAGGGAGTGTTACGTAGTTATGACAACGATTGGTAATGTATATGCACGTGAAGTATTGGATTCCCGCGGTAACCCGACTGTAGAAGTAGAAGTATATTTGGAGTCCGGCGCAAGAGGCCGCGCTATCGTTCCATCCGGTGCTTCCACTGGTGCTTATGAAGCGGTTGAGCTTCGTGACGGCGACAAATCCCGTTACCTGGGCAAAGGCGTTATCAAAGCGGTTGACAACGTTAATGACATCATCGCTCCTGAGCTGATCGGTATGGATGCTTTGGATCAAGTCGGCATCGACCAAAAAATGATCGAGCTTGATGGTACACCGAATAAAGCCAAATTGGGCGCTAACGCTATTCTTGCCGTTTCTATGGCAGTTGCTCGTGCAAGCTCCGATGCTCTGGATATTCCTTTGTACGTATACTTAGGTGGATTTAACGCGAAGCAGCTTCCAGTTCCGATGATGAATATCATCAACGGTGGCGCACACGCTGATAATAATGTTGACGTTCAAGAGTTCATGGTAATCCCGGTTGGCGCTCCTTCCTTCAAGGAAGCATTGCGTACAGGCGCGGAAATTTTCCATGCTCTGAAAACAGTTTTGAAAGAAAAAGGCTTGAACACTGCAGTTGGCGACGAAGGCGGCTTTGCTCCTAACTTTGCTTCCAACGAAGAAGCTATCACTACAATCTTGACGGCAATTGAGCTTGCTGGCTACAAACCAGGTGTTGATGTGTTCCTGGGTATGGACGTTGCCTCCACTGAGTTCTACAAGGACGGTAAATACCATCTGGAAGGCGAAGGCAAATCCTATACTTCCGCTGAGTTCGTAGACTTCCTGGCTGATTGGGCTGACAGATATCCGATCATCACTATTGAAGATGGCTGCTCCGAGGATGATTGGGAAGGCTGGAAGCTGTTGACTGAGAAGCTTGGCAGCAAAATTCAATTGGTTGGTGACGATTTGTTCGTTACTAACACAGAACGTTTGGGCAGAGGTATAGACGAAAATATCGGTAACTCGATCCTGGTTAAGGTTAACCAAATCGGTACTTTGACTGAAACATTTGATGCAATTGAAATGGCTAAACGCGCTGGCTATACAGCTGTTATCTCTCACCGTTCCGGTGAAAGCGAAGATAGCACAATCGCTGATATTGCGGTTGCTACCAATGCAGGCCAAATCAAGACGGGCGCACCATCACGTACAGACCGTGTGGCGAAGTACAACCAATTGCTTCGTATCGAGGACCAATTGCGTGACACTGCTATTTACGCTGGTAAAAAAGCATTCTACAACCTTAAAAACTTTAAATAATTAAATAATAGCTGCATATGAATAGTGTTACGCGCTTTACGTATGCAGCTTCTCAGGGGGAATCCACGATGAGCAACTGGTTAAAGACTATATGTTTTCTTATAGGGTCTGCCTTGCTTACACGGTGGATTCCCTTTTCTTCGTACTTTCGCAGTCTGGATACGATGATCCACGAGTTCGGTCATGCTGTTGTCACTTTGGCGTTGTCGGGTCGGGTGATGTTTATCGAGTTGAATGCTGACCACAGCGGGGTAACGTATTCCTTTGTCACTAATAGCTGGAGCTTGCTGCCGATCGCGTTGGCAGGGTATACAGCTGCATCCTTATTTGCTGTTTTATTGTTTAAATTGCAGTCTTACGGCAAGCAGCAGCTCGGACTTCAAATTATGACGCTGCTGGCCCTCATTTCCTTAATACTCTTTGTCCGTAATGGATACGGTATGATATGGTCGATTGGGTTTATTGCACTTAATGCTGTGATGTTATTCGTAGTGCCGCGGTGGCTGCGGGACGGTTATTACTTGCTGTTGGCATTCCTGACGCTGGAGGAGTCTGTAATGGGGCCGATTACATTGATCATCTATGCGGTCAATAATCCTGCGGCGGCAGGAGATGCAGCCAACTTGGCAAAGCTCACCTGGATTCCGACAATCGTATGGGCGATCTTATTTACGCTTTTCTCGCTATGGTGCGCTAAGAGCGCCATAGGGGCATTTTTGAATCGGAGAAGACCTAAGGCTGTATCTCCGGCTTATTCGTCTTACAAGTAGGTCTGGAATCCGTTTAACCTTATAATCGAGTTAAGGGCTGCCATAAGGCAGTCTTTTTTGCATTCACATTTTTTGAAACGTAATTATTGAATACAATAAGAGCCTACAAGGAGCAAAATGATTTAATTATCGATATAACTCCGCATAATAAACAACGTGAAAAGGGATTGACATTCCAGTGATAGAGTGAATATAATGACTTATACACTTATATATGAATATGTGCTCATATGATTGTTGAAAAGAGGACTGATCGCAATGGAAACCAAAGAACATGTGAAGCGTGAGCTGATATTAGAGGGTTTGGATTGTGCCAACTGTGCTATGAAAATTGAGAATGGTGTACAAAAAATACCAGGTGTTTCCTCGTGCTCCGTTAATTTTGTTACCAAGACATTAACTGTGGAAACTGAAAAAGGCCAGGATGAAGCGATAATAGCAGAAGCGAAGAAAAAGGTGAATAGGTTAGAGCCTCACATTCAAGTGATGGAAAAAGTAAAAGCAACCTCAATAGGGAGCACTTCGAGACAATCAGCGCATCAGGACCATGGTGCAGAAGGTCAAGCTAACAGTATGGATTCTAACACACATGCTCATGACCATGGAACCGAGGGACATTCTCACGATCATGGAACAGATAGTCACACCCACAACCATGGATTGGGTGGCCATACTCATGATCATGGAACTGAGGAACACGTTCACGCATATGGAGCAGAGGAACATGCACACGATCATGGAGCAGAGGACCACACCCATGATCATGGCAGCGGCAGTACCCAAAAAATGTCGATTCGTTTAGGAATCGGTGTCGTTTTAACCGCGATTGGGATGTTTGCGCCGGTTTCAGGATTATGGGAGCTTGGGATATTTCTCCTGGCCTATGTGATTGTCGGTGGGGACATTGTCCTTCAGGCTGCCAAAAATGTGGTTCGAGGCCAAGTATTTGACGAAAATTTTTTAATGGCCATTGCTACGATTGGAGCGTTTGCCGTTAACCAGTACCCCGAAGGTGTAGCTGTTATGTTATTTTACCAGGTCGGGGAATTGTTTCAGGGTATCGCCGTCAATCGCTCACGTAAATCGATTAGCTCGCTGATGGACATACGCCCGGATTATGCCAACCTTAAAATCGGCAGCGATACGAAGAGGGTCTCCCCGGAAGAAATAAATATTGGTGATTATATTGTTGTAAAACCCGGTGAGAAGGTGCCTTTGGACGGTAAGGTTCTAGAAGGCAGCTCCATGGTGGATACTTCTGCTCTGACTGGGGAATCAGTGCCGCGGGAGGTTGAAGCCGGTCATGATGTATTAAGCGGATTTATTAACAAAAATGGTGTATTAACCGTGGAGGTTACGAAAAGCTTCGGAGAATCAACCGTTTCGAAGATTTTGGAATTGGTCCAAAATGCGAGCAGCAAAAAAGCGCCAACTGAAAAGTTTATTACTAAATTCGCTCGTTATTATACGCCTGTTGTCGTCATTGTAGCTTTATTGTTAGCTGTGGTACCTCCTTTGCTTATAAATGGGGCAACCTTCTCAGATTGGATTTACCGTGCGTTGATATTCCTGGTTATTTCTTGCCCGTGTGCCTTGGTGGTCTCGATTCCCCTTGGATTCTTTGGTGGAATCGGTGCGGCATCCAAATCAGGTATTCTGATTAAAGGAAGCAATTACCTGGAAGCTCTAAATGATGTGAAATATGTGGTGTTCGATAAAACAGGCACCTTGACCAAGGGAGCTTTTAAAGTAACGGAAATCAATTCGGTAGATGGCACATCCAAGGATGAGCTATTGCAGGTTGCCGCATATGCGGAGGCACATTCCACGCATCCGATCGCTGAATCGATCCGAGCCGCCTTTGGAAAAGAGATCAACCAAGCGGATATTCAAGACTATAATGAAATTTCCGGTCACGGGATTCAGGTCATGGTTCAGGGAAAAGAAGTTTTTGCAGGGAATGCCAAGCTGATGAACAAGGAACAGATTACATTTGAATCACCTGAAGAAGTGGGAACGGTTGTTCATATTGCCGTTGAGAAACGATATCTTGGATACATCGTCATAGCTGATGAAGTGAAAGAAGATTCAGCAGAGGCGATCCGTTTGCTAAAAGGTCTAGGGATCAAAAAGACGATCATGCTGACAGGGGACGCGAGAGCTGTTGCTGAGGCTGTAGGCCGTAAACTGGCTATTGATGAGGTCCATGCGGAGCTGCTTCCACAGAACAAGGTGGAAGAAATCGAAAAATTAGATAAGCTGAAAACAAAAAATGAGAAAATCATTTTTGTGGGAGACGGGATTAACGATACCCCGGTACTGGCTCGTGCAGATGTGGGAATCGCGATGGGTGGTTTAGGATCGGACGCTGCGATAGAAGCAGCAGACATTGTAATTATGACGGATGAACCTTCTAAAATAGCGGCTGCAATCGATATCGCGAAGCGTACTCGACGGATTGTTTGGCAAAATATCATTTTTGCTTTAGCGGTCAAGGGTGTTTTCCTTTTACTTGGTGCTTTTGGAATCGCGACGATGTGGGAGGCTGTTTTCTCAGATGTGGGTGTAACCCTGATTGCGGTATTAAATGCCATGCGTGTACTGAAATTGAAATAAAACAAGAAACAAGCTAACCAGACATGATGTTTGGTTAGCTTGTTTTGTTGTGTCATGATATCGGAGTTAAAGTTCAGTGATTATTACGATTCTGGTTATTTGTCTTGCGGCTAAACAACTGGATTTGTGCCCACGATTGGGTATAAATCTGGTTTGTTTGATTTATCTTGTGCGGGCAAATTTTAGCGTTTTTTGGCATATTTGTTCAGAAAATATTCAGATGCTGGTTATATAGTTAGCTTTGACGGGAGAAGAAACCTAATCTGTAACCATGGAGGGGAAGTAAAGACGGACAACTGTGAGCTTACATAGATTTGTAAAAACGAGCCAAATGATTATAAGGAGCGAGTATTCATTGAGAGCAAAATGGAAGAACAAAGGATGTATGTCATTATTATTAGTTTTATTTATCATGTTTAACCTCATTACACCTGCATTTGTATCTGCCGCAGTAGATGCACGGGGAACTTACTTCACCGATTTTGACAATTGGAATGGAGATTTAGCAGGCACCGGTGCTGCTGATGGGGATTTTGATTCCGCTACTTATGGAAACGGCGATGCCAAATATCCTATTGAATTCAAAATCACCAACGTGGACAAGGTGCCGCAGAAAAGCGCGCAGTTCCTTGTCAGAGCTTATGATGTGGATGAATATGACGGGAGCAGCAACACAGGGGAATGGGATCGTGTATATCTTTCCTCTAATCCTGCTGATATCCAATTAGGCGCGCCCTACACAGTATGGCCTACTTCCAGCATGTGGAATGCCAAATCTGCGGAATACAAAAAGGAGTTCAAAAAAGAAACATATCTGGGCGCATTGTCTGGGAATAATGAAACCTGGAACACTTCGGTGTTCAGTGTGGACCCGGCAAAAATAACGGCAGACAAACAAGAGTACTTTGCCGGTATTTCGGTTCACCATAATCCCAAGGCCAGCACCTCCACTATCAATTCTTGGGTTGTTAAAGTCGACTGGGGCCAGCTTGTTATTGATGGTGGAGAACGAGTAACAGGTGAAATTACCAAGGGAGAATATAAGATCGTAAACGGTGTCATGCAAGTGGATACAGGTTTTCTCCCGAAAACAAATGGCGACTTTGCGATGGAAGTCAGTCTGATCAAAAAAGTGAAAGAAGCTGACGGGACTGTATCCGATGATAATGTGGCTACTACGACCAAGCGATATTTAAATTCTACAGCAAATAATGGACAGTCGTGGACAGGTATTGAGCTTGGAAGCGGTCTAGATCCTAACGACGAGTACATTGTGAATATTATTTTATTTGACGATCGGGGTGGTGCCGGGACTGATATTAATCCAGGTAAAGCACAGCATGTGTATTCCGTATCGACCGATTCGGCTATGGCTAAGATCGGCCCTCAGTATACACCAACCGTGTTTACTGCAGAGGACTTCAAAAGTAAATTCTACAAGTTGAATGGATCTCCCAACGGAGACGGATTGACGAAAGTGCAAATTAAGACATTGCCAGACCCGACAAAGGGGCAATTAGTGTTAGATAATGGTGTAAATAATCCGCCAACAATTATTGCCGTCAATGATGAGATTGATGTTGCCGATCTGTCCAGATTTCAATTCGTTTCTTTAACTGGGGAATTTACGACACCAGTGACCTTTACATGGACTGGATTTGATACGGACTACGCTTTATTCAATGCTGTTGTGACAATAACACCGAATAAAGCGCCGACAGTAGACAATATCACCAAGTCTGTAAATAAAGGTTCAAACGTCAATTTTAATTCAAGCGATTTTACAGGGACTAAATTTGTTGATCCAGAGCCGGATGCTCTTAACGATGTTATTTTTGTGACTTTGCCCGATCCTGCAAAAGGAACACTGGTACTCGATAATGGCGGTGGTACGCCAGTAAGTGTAGCTGTGTATACTAAAATTCCTGAGGCGAATTTGAATCAATTGAAATTCATCCCGGCAAGTGGAACAACTGGGGTCGTTACGTTTGGCTGGAACGGTTCTGATGGCATTCAGTATGCTCAAGAGCCTAAAGTCGTTACCATGCTGATCAATGATCCACCGATTATTGCAGATATAACGAAAACAGGACTTGCAGGGGCCGTAATCCATTTTATGGATGATGATTTTGCACTAGCACCTGCCTATACGGATTCAGATGGCGATGCTTTGGTAAATGTGAAGCTCACATTACCGAGCGACTTTGATACCAAAGGTAAGCTGTGGTATACAAACGTATCGACAGCAGTTTATATCAATCAAGGTTCATCTGTAACACTTACTAAGGCGCAGTTGAACAGCTTGAAGTTTCAGCCGTCATCGAATTTACCTAACGGTAGTACTGTGACATTTAACTGGACAGCAAACGATGGTAAGGCAGATTCTATAGCACCGGCACTTGTGAAGATTGCCTATAATGGCAAACCGGTTGCTCAACCGTTGGAGTTCAATGTGGAAGAGGGTACTTCTCCGATTACGATTATCCTAAAGGGCTCAGATATGGAGTCCGTTACAGGATTGGTATATGGTATTGCAACCCAACCAACAAAAGGTACACTGGTTCAGGTTAATGGCGATCAATGGATGTATACTCCGAATGCTGGCGCTACCGGCAAAGACAGCTTCACTTACACTGTAACGGATGCAGATACTCAGAAGAGTCAACCCGCAACAGTGCAAATTGAAGTGAACAAATTGCTTGATGGCTGGGTAGGCAACAAGGCTCAAGGAGATACAACCGTGGTTAAGCTAATAGCTGGACAACTGTTGAAATTGTCTGCTGTAAGCTCGCTGCAAGCCGCAGAGGTTACCGCCTCGGTTAATGGTGTTCTTGTCCCGTTGACACTTGCGAATCCGACGACTTATTTAACTGAGGGCTTCAAGAGGTGGGAAACTTCTACGTATACGCTCCCTGAGGGAACGACTCCAGGCGAATATACAGTTAATTTTACGGCGAAGGGAACAGATCAAGCGTTATTGCCAGCGGAACCCGTATCCAAGCTTGGGGATAACAAATTTAAAATTGCAGAGTACGCGATAATTAAGCTGAAAGCGGACCCTGAAAAGATTCTCGGCAATGGCAAGGCAACAACGAATTTGAGCGCTTTGGTTACGGATGCAGATGGTAACCCGATGGCGGATACAGAGGTCGTGTTCAGCACACCGACAGGAGCAGGATCATTTGTCGGACCGGACCGTGCCCGCACGAACAGTCAAGGGATTGCTACTGTGATCTATCAGTCGGAGAAAATCGTTGGTACAGACGAGAAACAGATTCCGATCAAGGCCGTTGTACATGATACGGAAAAAGGCTTGTCCGGGCAAGGTCAAATTACAGTGACGTTTTTGCCTCCTACAATTAGTGGTGTGATTACAAAAGGTGGCACACATGAAGCTGTTGCAGGAGCTTCTATCCGAGTAACCTTGGATATGAATGGAGACGGCAAGATCGAGCCAGGTGTTGATTTTGATAAAACGATTACGACGAAGGCAGATGGATCGTATTCGATTCCTGTTCCTGAAGGAGATAAAGAATATAACCTGGAGGTTACCCAAACCGTGATTGTAGGCGGAGTGGAGACACCGGTTACTTACACACAGAAGGCTATAGTAGGATCTGTAACGGGTACAGGGAATGAGACATTTGATTCGGAAAAAACCGTAACGGGTGTCGTCCTTTTCAAGAAGCCAGACGGTAATTCAAGCTTCTTTAGCCCTGATTTAGTTAGTAAAATCAAAGTATATCTGAAGGATCCTGCAGGCAACTATATCATGGAAGAAGGCAAGCCTAAGGGATTTGAACTGCAAGGCCAAGGGCTGTTCCAAGCGAAAGGTCTGACTAAAGGCATCACTTACAGCATGGAAATCAGCTATGAGCTGGAGCCAGGCAAAGAAATTGTCATGAAGCGTAATACGGTCACCGTGAATGCAGATGGCGAAATGAACATTGTTCAAGAGTTAGTCGATCCTTACGGTACCATTACAGATGCGGGTACTCATAATGTGATCGAAGGCGCTCAGGTCGTTCTGTATTATGCGGATACGGAGAGAAACAAGAACAAAGGCATTACGCCTAATACGACAGTAACACTTCCTACTGTTGCCGGATTTGCACCGAATGATAACAAAAGTCCGGACCAGCTAAGTGATGCCGCTGGCTTCTATGCATACATGGTATACCCGCAGACCGATTATTATTTGGTTGTAACGAAAGCTGGCTACCGTACGCAAACAAGCGAAACGATTAGTGTCGAATTTGATATTGTCAAAAAAGATTTTGCACTGCTGCGCAACCAGAATTCGTCCAGTGGTTCATCTGGAGGAGGATCCGTTTCGATCCAACCGGATGTGACATTGAATATCTCGGTAGATAAAAACCTCGTGAAAGAGGGCGACCAATCGACAGTTACAGTTGATTACAAGAATCAAGCGTTAACTACATTGGGATCAGGCGAGATCTCGGTTACGATTCCTAAGGGAGCGGAACTGGTCAATGCGAATGGAGGTACAGTAAGCGGAGATGTGATTACGTGGAAAGTCAGCAACCTCGCTTCTGGACAAACGGGAAGTTTCACCTTCGAGGTCAAATGGCCTTTATTGACAGCCGCAGATGCAGAATTTGAATTCCCAGGTCAATTTACAGCAGATGGCAGTACTACTAATCCTGTGAAGGCCAACTCAACGGTGAAGATCAAAGTATTTTCGGATCGTTTTGGAACACTCATGCATCAACGTTATATTCTCGGTTATCCTGATGGACAGTTTAAACCGAATAATTCGTTGACACGTGCTGAGGTTGCTGCAATCGTAGCTAGACTTACAGAAAATGTAAATATAACAGATGCGCTCTCTTACTCAGATATTGAAGATGGTCATTGGGCAGCTAATTATGTCAAGATTGCAACGAAGCACGGGTACTTCAGTGGATTTGAAGATGGAAGCTTCAAGCCGGAAGCTCCTGTAACAAGAGGAGAGTTAGCTGCCATTATGGCGCGTTTCTTGAAGCTGAACGTAAGCAAGCCGGGAGAGAATCACTTCTCGGATGTTGAAGGTCACTGGGCGGCTGATGCAATAGAGGAGCTGTATCGAGCCCATTTCCTATCCGGCTATTCGGATGGAACTTTCAAACCACAAGATAAGATCAACAGAGTTGAAGCGGTGACAATGATTAATCGCATGTTGTATCGCGGTCCTCTGCAGGGTGTAGAACCATTGTTCCCGGATGTTCCAGCAAGCCATTGGGGCTTTGGAGATGTGTTGGAGTCCACCTTCTCGCATGAATCCGTTCGTAATGAGGATGGCAGCGAAACATGGAAAGATAATATCGCAGATAACGTACAGTAATCATAACCGACTGCATGTGGCAACATGGGCAGTCGGTTTTGCTATTGATTTATGTGAGCATGGGGAGACACACCAGATAAGATGTTTATGAGATGGCCTGTACAGCCAGTTTCGCTGCTTGTAAGGAGATTAGGTTTGCCAGTCGGACAAGGCTATGTTATTATAATAGTACTGTGTAATTTAGGATCGAGGTGGGAATATGGAAATTGCTTTGAAAATAATATTGGTCATTGCATCCTTGGGTTTGATCGCTGCGGTATTGCTACAGCAAGGGAAAAGCGCGGGTTTATCCGGTGCCATCTCCGGAGGTGCAGAGCATTTATTTGGTAAACAAAAGGCTCGTGGCATGGAGCTCTTTTTATCTCGTTTAACTATGGGCTTGGCTGCAACGTTTTTCATTCTATCGGTGGTTGTAGCTTATTTCGTTAAGCATATTTAAATAACAAGCAACACAGCAGGGGACCTTTACTCCTGCTGTTTTTTTGTTGGAAATCGGGCCTCTGCCAAGTACGAATGACTCCAAACCGCCGTTACCGGCTACTGTTAATTTACGTAAACTATAGTGCCCGGCATGGGTTGGGATGATTCATAATTGAAAATTGGGTAAAACTAAGAAGAAGGACTATTTATAGTTTACATATAGAAAAGAAGGAGGTTGATGAAGCTTGATACAACGTGAACAAGTATTGGAATATATGCATGATACGGATTATAAGCCGATGACATATCAGGAGCTGGAAAAGCAGTTCCAGATTACAGGTGCTCAGGATTTTAAAAGCTTTCTCAAGCTATTGAATGAATTGGAAAATGAGGGCCATATCGTAAGGTCCAGAACGGAGCGTTATGGAATACCGGAACGGATGAATTTACTGCGTGGCAGGCTGCAGGCGCATGCCAAAGGGTTCGGGTTCCTTATTCCTGAGGATCGTGATCACCCGGATGTCTATATTCATGCAAACGATATGGGCGGCGCAATGAATGGAGATACCATTCTGGTTCGTATTACAACCAGAGGAGCGGCGGGTGGCAAGCTGGAGGGTGAGGTAGCCAAAGTCGTTACCCGGGCCAACACGCAGGTCGTTGGGTTGTTTCAGATGAATGAAGGATATGCTTTTGTGCTGCCGGATGATAAGCGGATAGGGCGAGATATTTTTATTCCTAAGGAAGCATTCCATGGAGCGATGGATGGGCATAAGGTAGTTGTTAACATTTTATCGTATCCCGAAGGTCGTGCGGCTGCTGAAGGCGAAGTGATCGAAATTCTCGGACACAAAAATGATCCGGGTGTCGATATTATTTCGATTATTCGCAAGCATCGCCTGCCGGAATCATTCCCTGATGAGGTATTGGAGGAAGCGACTTCGGTTCCCGAGGTGATTGCCGAATCCGATCTGGTCGGACGACGTGATTTGCGCGGCAAACGTATTGTTACAATTGATGGTGAAGATGCCAAGGATCTGGATGATGCGGTTAATGTGGAGCGGCTGGATAACGGAAATTACGTATTAGGTGTGCATATTGCAGATGTTAGCTATTATGTACGTGAAGGCTCACCGCTGGATCGGGAAGCCTATAATCGGGGCTGTAGTGTGTACTTGGTGGACCGTGTTATTCCGATGCTGCCTCATCGGCTGTCGAATGGGATTTGTTCATTGAATCCGCAGGTGGACAGGCTGACGATGTCCTGTGAGATGGAATTTGATGAGCACGCGAAGGTAGTACGCCATGATGTGTTTACGAGTGTGATCAAGACGAGTGAGCGGATGACGTATACGAATGTGCGCAAGCTGTTGTCTGACGAGCCGGAAGCCGAGCTGCTTGAACGTTACGCGTATTTGATGGATGATTTCCGTTTGATGCAGGAGTTGGCTGGCAAGCTGCGCAATCGTCGGATGAAGCGCGGTGCGATCGATTTTGACTTCGAAGAATCGAAGATTCTGGTCGATGCGAGTGGTAAGCCTACGGACATTGTGAAAAGAGAACGCTCGGTTGCCGAGCAAATTATCGAGGAATTTATGCTAGCGGCGAACGAGACGGTAGCTGAGCATTTTCATTGGTTGAAGGTACCTTTCCTTTACCGGATTCATGAAGACCCGGATAATGAGAAGCTGCAGCATTTTATGGAATTCATTACGAACTTCGGCTATACGGTGCGTGGTAGAGGCAATACGGTACATCCTCAGGCTCTGCAATCGCTGCTTAATGAGATTAAAGGCACCAAAGAAGAGCGGGTTATCAGCACGGTTATGCTGCGTTCGATGAAGCAGGCCAAATATGATGCCCTGAGCACAGGACATTTTGGTCTGGCAGCGGAATTTTATTCCCATTTTACCTCCCCGATCAGGCGTTACCCGGATCTCATTATCCACCGAGTTATTCGCGAGGTTTTGGAACAAGGGGATATGCAAGCGAAGCGGCATGAATATTTATCGAGCCGGATGGAGGATATCGCCAAGCAGTCCTCAGAGCGTGAGCGTGTCGCTGTAGATGCGGAGCGTGAGACGGAGGCGCTGAAGAAAGCCGAATTCATGATGGATAAGGTTGGCGAGGAATTCGAGGGTATGATCAGCAGTGTAACGAGCTTCGGCATCTTTGTGGAGCTGGATAACACGGTAGAGGGTCTTATCCGCTTGAGCGATATGCATGATGATTATTATCATTATCATGAAGCTCAGCTGGCTTTAATTGGGGAGCGAACCTCCAAGGTCTACCGTCTTGGTGATGAGGTTAAGGTGCGGGTTGCACGTGTAAGTACGGAGGAGCATACGATCGACTTCGAGATGGTGGATATGCAGCCGCGTCAGAAGAAGATCGGCTTGATCGATGCATTGAAGGCGGTTCGACGCGGGGATAAACGCGGAGGGCGTCGTGGCGAAGCAGGCAGCGGAGCAGGCGGACGTGGTGGTGCGGGAGCAGCTAAGGGCGCTCGTGGTGACAAGCGTGGCAAGGGTGGAACTGTAGCGAGCGGCAGCGGCAAGGGCACCGGCAAAGGTAAGACGAAAGCGGATAGCCTGGGAGCAAGGAAGGATGGCTCACGCGCAAGTGCAAAAGTGGACAGCAGCCAAGGAACTGGCTTGGAAGGTGCAAGCGGCTGGCGCGGTGCTCGAGCGAAAGCAGTTGATGCGAGCGCAGCAGGTGAAGGTGCGACCAGCTCGGCGAGCCTGAGAAGATCTGGTGTCCAAGACGGTGCGAGCGTTGGCGATGAAGGCATAACAAACGATGGGTGGAGCAGCAGTAAGCGAGGAGCCAAGGCGTTAGCGGGATTAGCTGGAGATCGAAGCAGCAGAAAACGCAAGAGTAAAGGCAAAACTGGCGCAGCTGCAGGTGGTGAAGGTGTAGCCTTTGGTAAACGCAGCGGCAAGGGATCAACAGGGGCGTCATTAGGTGGCGCAAGTGCAGCGAGCGGTAGAAAGCGCAGCACCAAGGGCGTAAATGGCATTTCATTGAGCGGTGAGGGGCCAACTGGAACCGATGTAGGTGGTTCAGGTGAAGCGAGCAGCAGAAAGCGTGCGAGTAAGGGTAGTGTTGTTGCCGCAGGCAAAGGTACTGGTGTAGATGCTGCAAAGGCACGTGCACTGGATGCGGCAGCGAAGGGTGATGGAGGCGGACAGCCACGTAAGCGGAGTAAGCAAACGAAAAAGTAGCTTGTTCGCTTGCTTCTGGGGATTGGAGTTTGGTAAAATGAATTCTAATCCCTTTTTAAGGGCTTCGTTTTATTGAAGGTGCAATGTGGGAAGGAGTGAAGATTTGCGATGGGGAATAGAGCGGATGGCAAGGTGCTTGCACAAAACAAAAAGGCTTCCCACGACTATTTTATTGAGGACACCTATGAATGCGGTATTGTGTTGACCGGAACGGAGATCAAATCACTTCGTCTGGGACGAGCCAATATCGGAGATGCTTTTGCTACCATTCGTAATGGCGAAGCTTTCATACACAACATTCATATCAGTCCGTTCGAACAGGGGAATCGCCATAATCCTTCGGACCCGACAAGAGCACGAAAGCTGCTGCTCAAAAAAGTGGAAATTCGCAAGCTGTTCGGATTGGCCAAGCAGGACGGATATGCGCTTGTACCTTTGAAAATATATGTGCGCAACGGTTTTGCCAAGCTGCTCATTGGTTTGGGTAAAGGTAAAAAACAATACGACAAGCGGGATACTGCTGCGAAACGCGATGCACAACGTGATATTCAAAGAGTGCTACGCGAGAAGCAGAAGGTTGCTCGTTAGTAATATTTGTTTGAACGGAATACGATATACAAGTAGTGTGGCAGCATATCTCTGTGCTTCCAGAAAGACGGACTGCTTTTTGTTTGGAATTGTGTTATACTAAGTAAGCATCTTCAGTGATGTGATTCATCTTTGTGACTTTCTAAACGGAAGTCCACTTATGCGGGGACGTTCTTGGATTCGACGGGGATAGTTCGAGCATGAGTAGCGGGTAGTGGGGACGCGTCCGCT